>NZ_OY781365.1:3725987-6239474 GCF_963676815.1 uncultured Draconibacterium sp. | reverse complement strand
CCGGGATAGTAATACCGTGGAGGATTGCCGCCAAATGATGGTGCATTAACAGCCAGCATTGACGCATAATGGATGTCAAAGATGTTTTGAACACCTCCGCGCACATCGAACTTAAAGTTTCCTTTTTTTCCCTTGTAACTGATTTCGACATTTGTTAAACCAAACGCATCGGAAAAAGTGGAATTGGCATCGTCAACAGGCATTTTCCCGTTATAACGGTACCAGCCGCTTATCGATAGATTATTAATGGGAATCAGGTTTGTGCCAACGCTAAAAGTTTCTTTCGCAGTTCCGGGAAGAAGATTGCCTGAATAGTCGGTTCCCATATTTACAAAATCGTTAAAATGAAAGTTGGCTAATGTGGCACTCCCATACATGGTAAGTAAAGGATCTTTATTGTGGGTAATGGTCACCCATGTAAATTCAGCCTCAAAACCGGGGTGCACCGATTGGCCGGCATTAACACCCACATAAGCATCTTCGCCTGTGCGGTGTGCTACCAGCAGGTTGTCGACATAAATTCGGTAGTAACTTGCTGAAAGTTTAAAACGATTGGTGATTTGTGTTCTGAATCCCGTTTCAAAACTCCATCCCGATTCCGGTTTTATGTCGGGATTGATGCTCCCTTCTGGCATTAAAGTTTCTTCGAATGAAGGTGTTGAGAAACCATGACTGATATTTCCAAACACAGAATTTTCGTCATTCAAAAGAACGTTTACTCCCAAACGTGGCGACAAAACCGGTTTATAACTTCGGTTACCCGACTGGTCACCATTTTCGGTAAAATGATCGGTGTATTTAAATCGCGTGAGGTTTCCGTTTAACCCGGCAGAAATAAAAACCCGCTCTTTAATGTTTGATTCCAACTGAACAAAGAGATTTTCGTATTGCCGTTTTTCGTTGTTATCAGAAAGTAGCTGATTGTCGTTGTTCCCGAATGTTTGCCAGTCATAAGTTTCACGAAACATTTCGAAACCGGTCGTAGTAACTAAGCGAAAATCTGTTGTGGCAATAACTTTCTGAATGTAAGCACGCCAGCCAATATAATCAGATGATTCTTTCAGGCGGTTAAAGGGGCGCAGCTCATCAAGGTTGCGGGTACTTCCGAAAACGCCAACCGATATTTTGCCGTTGTTAAATGTAAACCGGTTAAACGATATACCCAATTGCGAGGTTGTATATTCCTCAAAACCTTCAACTCCAAGCCAGTTTGAAGCGGCACTTTCTGGATTGTTTTGAAAAGTTTCCATGTCGAGAGAGCTCGGTATGTAGCCTTTCATTTTTGTTGCTTTTACCAGAACCTGTAGGTTCGAGCGGTTGGAGAAATTGTATACTGAATTTATGAGCACATTGCCACGTTTTGTTGAATTATTTTCGCGATAACCGTCTCCTGACAGTAAAGAACCGAGGGTGTAAATTTGTAATTTATCCGAATTAACTCCCGCTGAAAGTGTGTTTTTGTAGGTACCAAATGAAGCCAAAGTTGTTTTGTTTTGAACAAAATCTTTTGCAACTGTTTTCGGATGAAATAACAACACTCCGGCAAGACCGGCACCATATAAACTGGAAGAGGGCCCTTTTATGATTTCAACGCGCTGAATAGCAGAGTTTTCAAGGTCTTCTAAAACTGTTTCTCCGTCGCCTGTAGTTAAAGGTATTTCTCCAAAATAGGCTTTTATTTTGTTGGTACCGTATGGCGTTCGCGAACCAATACCGCGAATGGTAAGTCGGTTGGTGTTAAATGTTCCGTGATGCATTAAAACTCCCGGAATTCGGTTCAAGGCATCAATCGGAGTGAGTGCATCGCCGGATTCCAACTGCTCGGGTAGCAGCAAGTTAACCGGTGCCGGGGTATTAAAAATATTATACGGCGAACGAAAAGCGGTGATGGTAATTTCTTCTATCTGATCGCTTAACGGCGTTGTATCCTGACGAGTGAACGGCGATTGGGCATTTGCTATTCCCGATGGAGTAGGTCCCCAAAGAACTAAAAGAAATATAAATGTTATCCAATTTGTTTTCATTAGCTGTTTTATTGTTCTCAATCAAAGTTAATGAAAACTAAGGAATTTTTTTAAGTGGATAATAATGCAGAGAGCAGGTTACTGATATTGATTATTTTGAGAAATCTTTGTTACCGTAATCCTTTAAATGGTAATTCTCTTTAGTCCCAACAAAAAATCTTGATTAATGCTGGCGCCTAATCCAGCTGTTTCAGTAATGGTAATTTTGCCTTTTTCTCTATAAAGAATTCCGCCTTCAACCGGATCTTCTTCCATCATTAGCGGCGTATCAAAATCGTAATAAACAATGTTTTTTGACGAAAGGGCAAAATGGGCTGCTGCCGTAAATCCCAATCGTGTTTCAAGAAAACCACCAACCTGAATTTCCATTTTTGCAGCTTTGGCAAATTTCACAATCTTCAATGCTTTAAAAATACCACCTGATTTACTTAGTTTTATATTGATCAAATCGCAGGCATACATGTCAATCAGGCGTTTTGCGTCAATATGATCGCAGCAGGTTTCGTCGGCCATTATCGGAATAGGGCTGAATCGTCTGATTTCGGGCAGTGCCATGTAATCCCATCGTGGAATAGGTTCTTCGCAATGTTGTATTTTATAAGGTGTCAGCGCTTTTAAGATATCCAGCGCTTCCTCAGTTTTCCAGCCCTGGTTTGCATCTAAACGGATCGGAATTTTCGGACCAATCGCCTCGCGTATTCTTTTTATGCTTTCAACATCCTGCTCTTTCGAGTGGCCAAGTTTTACTTTTACGATCTCAAAACCATTTTCAATAATACGTTTGGCGTCAGCAGCCATCTTTTCCGGGTTGGTGAGACTTACCGTATAATCAATTTGCATTTCCTTGTTATTCTGTCCTCCAAGGAATTGGTAAAGCGGTACACCTGCCTTTTGTGCTGAGATGTCATACAACGCCATGTCGAAAGCACTTTTTATGCTCGAATTGCCATAGATGGTTTTATCCATTGCATGTGTGCATGCCTCAATGTCTTCCGGGTTTTTACCTTTTAAAACCTGGGCCAGATACTGCCCGACAATAAAGCATGTTTCCATGCTTTCGCCGTTAATGGTCATAAACGGACTACATTCGCCAAAGCCCGTTATACCTTGGTTTGTGTGGATGACAACAATGACATTTTGGGCGTAATACATTGGTCCTAATGAAATAACAAAAGGTTCTTTTAATTTGATGGGAGATTGATAGATATCAATCTTGTCGATTATAAGGTTCATTGTAGTTGTGCTGTTTTTGCAAAGGTGATAATTCTTTTTAATGAATTTGTATGACAAATGATATAATCTTGCACATTAATAAAATATTTAAGATTGAGGATGATTAGATTACGTATAAATTCTGGTGGAGAAGAAAACATATAATGATCCTAATTTGATTAATGAATCATACCATATGCAAAATAAACTTTCTTTTGCCTTATCAGGCGGATTCTACTCTTTGGCTTAGCCCAAAGAGTAGACAGAAAAGCCAAGGCTGCGCCCACTTTGTTCGGAAAAGCTACGCTATGCCGGCTAAAATTCCTGAAACTCGTCGTACCTCCTCAGACATCAGTAATTTTTTAACGCCGTCACCGCTTGTTTTCCGGCTCACCGGTCGAGGCCATGCTCGGATGAGCTAACGTTACATTAGTGGACGGCCTCTTTGGGTTTTAGCCCGAAATTGAAATAAAACCTTAGTGAGAGCGGGAAGCTCCGAGGAATCGAGGAGATCACCCGTCCGAATTTAGGTTTTATGAGAATGTAGGGGAAAATCAAAAGGAGCCTTGATCTTTGTGCATACTATTTGGATCAAGCCAAATAGTATGGCCGCCGGCAGGCAGAAATAACAATTTATTTGGTGTCGTCAAAAAATGGAATTTCATCGGATTTTCAGATAATCCCTGATTCGTATATCGAAAAGGGTGCATTATGGAAAATAAAAAAGCCCGTCAGAAAAACTGACGGGCAGGTAGTTTTGGACTATAGATTTTTTAATCTAAACTTGTTAAAAACGCATCGCGTTCTTTCAGGAATTCGGATAAACGCTCGATTGGGTCGCGCGTTATTGCTACTCTTCCCGAGCGGATAAACTGCATTACCTTAAATTGGTTTAATTCTTCGAAAAGCGCTTGTGTATCTTCCTTGTGGCCGGTCTTTTCAATTACCACATAATCTTTGGTAATCTCAAGAATACGGGCACCTGCTTTACGAACGATTGTCTCAATGGTATCGCTTTCGTAAATCGGCTCGATTGGAACTTTGTACAACGCAATTTCCTGAAAGATCATTTCAGCATTGGTGTGATAGAAAGCTTTTAATACATCAATTTGCTTTTCAATCTGGCTAACCAGTTTTATTGCCATTGCATCGGTACAGTGCACCACTATTGTGAATTTGTAAATGCCCTGCAAAGCCGACTCTGATACAGTAAGACTGTCGATATTTGTTTTTCTACGTGTGAAAACGTTTGTGATCCTGGTTAAAAGACCAATGTGGTTTTCAGAATAAACTGTAAGGATATATTCTTTTCTCATTTTTTCAACTTTTTTCGTTATTCAAAATCCGAATTTAAGGCTCTAAAATTACATCGGAAACTGATGCACCCGTTGGAACCATTGGGAACACATTGTCTTCTTTCTCAATTTTTACCTCCAATAAATAAGGACCATCATGGTCGAGCATTTTTTGGATACTTGCATCCAGATCCTCGCGTTTGTCAACTGTGTGGCCAGGAATACCAAATCCTTTACCAATTGTAATGAAATCAGGATTATGCAATTCGGTAAACGAATAGCGCTTCTCGAAGAATAACTGCTGCCACTGACGTACCATTCCAAGGAAGTTGTTGTTCAGCAACATGATTTTAACCGGCAACCTGTTTTGTGCAATTGTTCCCAATTCCTGAATAGTCATTTGGAAACCACCATCGCCAACTATACCTACAACAGTACGGTCGGGCGCTCCAAGTTGTGCTCCCATTGCTGCCGGTAAGCAAAATCCCATTGTTCCCAAACCTCCAGAGGTTACATTACTTCTTGATTTTTTGAATCCAAAATAACGTTGTGCAATCATTTGGTGCTGACCAACATCGGTAACAAGAACAGCCTCATTATTTGTTTTTTCTGACACTATTCTAACGGCTTCACCCATTGTTAATCCCGGTTTTGTTGGGTAAAGGTCTTTCTGGATAACCTTTTCGTTTTCAATGGCATCGCATTTTTTAAATTCGTTATGCCAGTTTTCGTGATTATTAGGATTTACATTGTCGATAAGCATTTTTAAGGCTTTTTTTGCATCACCCAAAACGCTCACGTCTGTTTTTATGATCTTATCAATTTCTGCCGGATCAATCTCAATATGAATGATCTTGGCCTTTTTAGCATATTCACTAACCTTACCGGTAACGCGGTCGTCAAAACGCATTCCCACAGCAATAATCAGGTCGGCTTCGTTGGTCAGTTTATTCGGTCCGTAGTTTCCGTGCATTCCCAACATTCCAACATTCAGTGGATGATCGGTTGGCAGAGCAGAAAGTCCTAACAAGGTCCAGGCTGCTGGAATTCCGGTCTTTTCGATAAAAGCTTGAACTTCTTCTTCAGCGTGGCTGATAATAATTCCCTGACCAACAAACAGCAATGGTTTTTTAGCCTCGTTTATTAAGTCGGCAGCAGCTTTAATCTGGTGTGGATCGATATTTTGTTCCGGCACATAACTGCGAATTTTTTTACACTTCTCGTATTTGTATTCCAGTTCACCAAATTGTGCGTCTTTTGTAACATCAATTAAAACCGGACCCGGACGGCCTGTTGTAGCTATATAAAAAGCCTGTGCAATTACACCCGGAATTTCTTCGGGCGTGGTTATTTGGTAGTTCCACTTAGTAACAGGAATTGACATTCCCACTATATCCGATTCCTGGAACGCATCAGTTCCAAGTAGCGGCTCGGCTACTTGTCCGGTTATACAAACCAATGGAGTAGAGTCAATCATTGCATCGGCAATTCCCGTCATAAGGTTAGTTGCTCCCGGGCCTGAAGTTGCAAAAACAATTCCAGGTTTTCCTGTGACGCGGGCATAGCCCTGGGCACCATGAATGGCTCCCTGCTCGTGGCGTGTTAAGATATGTTTTACTTCTTTGTCAAAGTCATACAACGCATCGTAAACGGGCATAATTGCACCGCCGGGATAGCCGAAAATAGTATCCACCCCTTCTTCCATAAGCGACAGAATCAATGCTTGTGAACCGGTAACTTTTTTTGCTGTCATACTGTTTATTTTTTATGCCGGTGCTATGATACCGGCTATCTGTTTGTTCTTTATTTATTCTTTGTTATTCAATTAGTCAATTAATCTTACGGCTCCCATGTCGGCCGATGAAACGAGGCTTGCATAAGCTTTTAGCGCTTTCGAGACATTACGGACTCGCGTTGCAGGTTTCCAGGCTTTTCCTCCTTTAGCCTCTTCTTCGTCACGGCGTTTTTGCAATTCTTCATCAGAAATTACAAGGTTAATTGAGCGCTCGGTAATATCGATGGCAATTTTGTCGTTGTTGCGAATCAGTGCAATTGCTCCGCCGCCTGCTGCTTCAGGAGAAACGTGGCCGATTGACAATCCTGATGTTCCGCCTGAGAAACGTCCGTCCGTAATCAGTGCACAATGTTTATCCAGTTGCATCGATTTCAGGTACGAAGTAGGGTAGAGCATTTCCTGCATACCCGGACCACCTTTTGGCCCTTCGAAACGAATAACAATAACATCACCTTTTTGAACTTCATCGCCAAGAATACCGTTTACTGCATCATCCTGTGAGTCAAAAACCTTCGCTGTTCCAGTGAATTTGAAGATTGACGGATCAACACCTGCAGTTTTTACAATACATCCTTTTTCGGCGATATTACCGAATAGAACAGCTAAACCGCCGTCTTTGTTGTAGGCGTTTTCAAAGTCGCGGATACAGCCATTGGCACGGTCTTCGTCCAATTCTTTGTAAACGCTTTGCTGCGATCCCATAACCAGGTTGCGACCTCCGCCTGGAGCCGATTTGAATCGGTTTATGGCATCTTCCGTAACAGTATCTCGTTTAATATCGTATTCGGCAATGGCTTCTGCCAATGTTCTCCCGTCGATACGAGAAACGTTGGTTTCCATCAAACCTCCTTTTTCCAATTCGCCCAAAATACCAAGAATTCCACCGGCGCGGTTTACATCCTGAATATGATAATGGCCGTTTGGTGCAACTTTACACAGGTTCGGTGTAATGCGCGAAAGCTGGTCAATATCTTGCATTGTGAAGCTAACTTCGGCTTCGTGTGCAATAGCCAGCAGGTGAAGTACCGTGTTGGTCGATCCACCCATGGCGATATCCAGTTTCATTGCATTTAAAAAGGCATCGCGCGTACCAATACTTCTTGGAAGTACCGAATCGTCGCCTTCGAAATAATAAGCTTTTGTTGCTGCAATAATCTTTTGTGCAGCTTCTTCAAAAAGTTTCTTTCTGTTGGCGTGTGTGGCTACAATCGTTCCGTTTCCGGGAAGTGCCAAACCAATTGCCTCGGCCAAACAGTTCATCGAGTTTGCAGTGAACATTCCCGAGCACGATCCGCAGGTAGGACAAGCGTTTTCTTCCACTTTTTGTACGTACGAATCATCAATTTTTGTGTCGGCAGCCATAACCATAGCATCAACAAGGTCGAGGAATTTATCATCAACTTCGCCGGCTTCCATTGGACCGCCCGAAACAAATACCGCCGGAATATTCAGGCGCATAGCGCCCATCATCATTCCCGGAGTTATTTTATCGCAGTTCGAGATACAAACCATCGCATCCACTTTGTGTGCATTACACATGTATTCAACACTGTCGGCAATCACATCGCGCGACGGAAGCGAATATAACATCCCGTCGTGGCCCATTGCAATTCCATCGTCGATGGCAATGGTGTTAAATTCAGCAGCAAAATAGCCTTCTTTCTCAATTAAACTTTTTACATACTGGCCAATTTCGTGTAAATGAACATGCCCCGGAACAAACTGTGTGAACGAGTTGACAATTGCGATCAACGGTTTTCCAAAGTGTTCTTCTTTCATTCCGTTAGCTCTCCAAAGGCTTCTTGCCCCGGCCATTCTGCGGCCCTGTGTGGTTGTGTTGCTTCGTAATGTATTCTGCATACTTATTTGTCTTTTACTGTCTGTTTTAACATTAAAAAAGCCTTTCTCTGTTTTGAGAAAGGCTTATAAATATCTTTAGTATCTATACAAATTAATGACCTTTCTCAGAACTTCCAAGAATGACAACGAGTAGGACAATAATATTGATAGATAAAATTTTCATAATTTTTGTAACGATGAAGCAAATGTAAAAATTAAAATTTATTCTCAAAACGAATTGAAATTAAAATCTTGGAATTTGAACGAATTTTAAACATATATGAAGATTTACTTCTGAATTGTAATTGTTTTGATTGCAAATCTGTCAATTTTTCCCGCGTGTTTAACGAGCGTATTTTGAATGATTTTATTAATTTCAGGCTTTGCAATAAACGCAAACATAAAACTAACAATGAACCTACGCTACCATTCAATATTCCTTATTGGTTTGTTATTTTTATTCTCCTGTGTATCAAAGCCAAAAGGGGAAATTCTAAAAAATAGTGATCCGATAAAAATTTATCCCGACTATACAGATGTAACAATTCCTGCGAATATTGCTCCTCTTAATTTTTTGGTTGAAGAAGAAGGAGATGCTTATTATTTGAATATTTCCGGAGAAAAGGCGGAAAGTATAGCTGTTTCATCGCGGGATGGTAAGTTTCGATTATCAGAAAAGAAATGGAAAAATCTTCTTGGCGAAAATCTGGGAGCAAAAATTAGCTACCAAATCTCAGTTAAGAAAGAAGGAAAGTGGATTCAATATCCGGTTTTCAGCAATACTGTTTCTTCCGAAAAAGTTGATCCGTTTTTGTATTACCGTTTGTTGTATCCGGGGTATGAAAGCTGGACTGAATTGAGCATTGTACAGCGAAGCCTCGAGAGTTTTAAGGAAAAGACAGTTATTCAAAACAACGTTGTTGGGCAAAACTGTGTGAACTGCCATGCTTTTAATAACCAGAATGCGGATGATTTTATGTTTCACATGCGCGGTAATTTGGGTGGTACTTATTTTGTTGAAGATGGCGATTTGAAAAAAGTAAACCTGAAAACCAAAGAAATGCAAAATGGGGCTGTGTATCCGCGCTGGCATCCGTCGGGGAAATATGTAGCATTCTCTTCCAATAAGGTGGTTCAGCAGTTTCATTCCATGGAGAACAAAAAGATCGAGGTTTCTGATCTGAACTCTTCGTTGGTAATGTACGACGTGGATAAAAATGAAATAATGCAGGTGCCTGTTGACCCGGAAAAGCAATTTATGGATACTTACCCGGAATGGTCGCCCGATGGACGGTTTCTGTATTTCTGCCGTGCTGCTCAAATTGCCGAGAATTACGATTACAAGGATATTAAATATGATTTGTACCGTGTTGCATTCGATCCGGAGCAGCGAAAATTCTCAGAACCTGAGTTGGTGTTCGACGCTACGGGCATAGGGAAGAGCGTTTCCTTTCCGCGGATATCGCCGGCCGGAAATGTGTTAATCTTTACTTTGCACGATTATGGTAACTTTTCGATATGGCATAAAGAGGCCGATCTATATTCGATGGATATGAAAAGTTTACAAGTTGAAAAATGCGGGAACAACAGTGATTTTAACGAAAGTTACCACAGCTGGTCGACGAATAGTAAATGGCTTGTTTTTAGCAGTAAACGTGGCGATGGATTAACGGCCCGGCCGTATATTTCGTTTGTTGATGAAGACGGCGAAACAAGCAAGCCGTTTGTTTTGCCACAGGAAGATCCCGGATTTTACAGGGATTTTGTAAAAACATTTAATATCTCTGAGTTTGCAAAAACGGATGTTGATCTTACGCCGGGTGAAATTCGGGAAGCTGCTAATAAAGAAGGCATACAAGTGCAATGGGCATCTAACTAAATCTATTGAAATGAATTCTGTTCCAAATAAATCCAAAATAATATTTCGCTTTTTCCCTGTCGTGTTGCTGTTTCTGTTCGCAATAGTTTTTCTTCACAGTTTTACCGACTATATTTTCTTTTACCAGGAAAAGTCATCCTTGTTTCAATTGTCTTTTTCTTTCCTAAAACAGCACCTCGATCAGCCTGGCGGATTTATGGAGTATTTGGGGAAGTTGCAAATGGCACTCTATTTCTATCCTTTGCTTGGAGCTTTTATAGTGAGTTCTCAAATATTACTCATTATTTGGCTGATCTCCCGAATCGGAAAACAATTGGGTGCAGAAAATTTTCTGTTTGTGCCATTTTTAGCGGGCGCCTTACTTTTTTATCTGCAAACCAATTACCAGTATCAGGCAATAAATAACCTTGGTATTTTGTTTCAGCTACTGCTATTTTTGGGACTTATAATTAACAAACCTAAATATCAGTGGTTAGTAGTAGTGGAACTTCCCGTTGTATATTTTCTATTTGGTAGTTTTTCTTATTTGTTGCTCGGCTTGTTAACCATTTATTTCCTATACCAAAAAAGCTGGTTGAAGGCGATGTTGAGTTGGATCGGTCTTGGATTTTTCTTTTGGATCGGAAAAGAGTTTCTGTTTTTCTATACCACAGATTCGCTACTGGTATTTCCGTTTTCGGAAACTGGTATCGGTGGGCAGGTTGTACTGTTTGGCGTGACAGCTTTTCTATTGCTATTCGTTCAGGTACTTGCAAGAATTAGAATTAATGCAATCGAACGAATAAAAATCAGGAAGATAAAGTTAGGCGGACTTTCACCCTATCTGATTTTGGTGTTGTTGGTTATCGTTGCTTTTCAGAATATTGATGAAAAAAGTAAACACTATTTTCATGCTGAGAAATTATTTTACGAGCAAAAATATGATGAGCTGATTGAATTCAATATGCAATTTCCAACGAAAAATACTTTAACCGCTTTTCTAAATAATGTGGCTTTAGCTGAAACTGGTCGGTTAAGTAATTCTTTTTTTCATTTCCCTCAAAGTTCAAATGGGAACAGCTTGTTTTTGAAATGGGAATTAGTAACTAATGTGTTGGAGCGGGGTGGTTATTTTTATTACGCTGTGGGAATGATTAATGAAGCTCAACGTTGGGCGTACGAATATATGGTAATGAAAGGGAATTCGCCCGAAGTTTTGAAAATGCTGATTAAAACAGAATTGATTAAAGGGAATTATAAAGTTGCCGAAAAATATATTTCAGTGCTTGGACGCACGTTTTTTCACCGTAAAGAAGCTAAAGCATTCCAGGCGCTGTTATTCAACGATAAAGCAATTGCTGTACATCCCGAGCTGGGGAGAAGACGCATGCTGGATACGAAAGTCGATTTTTTTGTGCATTCAGACAATCCGTTGATTGATCTTGAATCTATTGTTGAAGCTGATTCTATGAATATTCCGGCACTGGAATACAAACTGGCCAGGCTTATGCTACAAAAAGATGTTGTGGCGCTAGCTGAAATGCTTCCGGTAATGGAAAAAGCGGGATACAAGAGAATACCTAAAAATGTGGAAGAGGCGGTAGCCAGTTATTCACTTTTAGATATGGGAGATCTGCCTGATACTCGGTATTTATCTGTTAGCGAGCCAACCAAAAGGCAATTCAGGGAGTTTTTCCAGATTTTTATGGAAAACAGAAGCGATAAACAGCGAGCTCAAAAAGCACTTGCTCGCTATTCGAATACCTACTGGTATTATGTCTTTTTTAAATAGAAAATATTTTTCTGTCGATTCGGATAGTTAACTTTCTTTTATTTAACGTCTTTATCAATAGCAGATTGATAAGATTTTGCTCTGCGCTACTTCTGCGTGAGCACTTTATTAGTCACAGTCACTTAAACGAATTAAACCGTCATGAAAAATATATCAATTCTCCTATTTAGTGTTTGGGCTTTTAATTTGGCCGGAACTGCTCAGGAAAGACTGTTGCAAGGACGAGTTACTACCTTTGACAGTATTCCGCTGATGAAAGCTGTAATAGAGGTAGCCAGTTCCGACAAACAGGCTTTGTCTGATACGCTGGGGTATTTTCAGGTATTTTGTCAAAGTGAAGATAAGATTGTAATATCGGCACGAGGGTTTGGAAAACAAAAAGTTAAGGTTGAAGGGAACAATAAATTTATCCTCGTTAATTTGAAATTGAAAAAGGGCGATTACAACAAAGAGCTGGCAATCGGTCAGGGGCATGTAAAGGCAAGTGAAAAACTCTTTGCCATGTCGTCTCTGGATAATGAAGAGGTTGATTATTCGAGGTATCCAACTTTAGAACGTGCAATTGCCGGTCGTTTTTCCGGCGTAACCGTTAGAAATGGGGAAGTAATTGTTAGAGGCAACGAAACTTTTGGAGCCGGTAACGGTGCACTCATTGTTATTGACGGAGTTGCCCGGGGTTATTCCATTGCCGGAATTCCACCTTACAATGTAAAGTCAATTACCATTTTAAAAGATGCTTCGGCAGCAGCTTATGGATCGCAGGGGGCAAACGGAGTAGTATTGATTGAAACCAAGCGGGGTGGCGATAATTAAAACATCAAAATTAAAATAGACAATCATGGTTAAACAATTCTTTTTAACGCTGCTGTTTTTAACGGTGGCACTCTCCGGTTTTTCGCAGCCCGAAAAATTTGACAATATACTTTATGGTGTGGCATATTACCATGAGTACATGCCTTCTGAGCGGCTTGATGAAGATATCCGGATGATGAAAGAAGCCGGGATTTCAGTTGTACGTGTTGGCGAATCAACCTGGAGTTTGTACGAGCAACGCGAAGGTGAATTCGATTTTTCGTATATGAAACGGATAATCGATAAAATGTATGACGCCGGTATAAAAGTAATTCTTGGTACACCAACGTATTCCATTCCCGCCTGGTTGTGGTACAAACATCCCGAAGTTTTACTTGATTACCAGAAAGGTGAAAAAGCTTACTACGGAATCAGGCAAAATATGAACATTACCAATCCTACCTACTTGTTTTACTGCGAACGGGTTATCCGAAAAATGATGGAGAACCTGGCGCAACATCCGGGAGTGATTGGATTTCAGGTGGATAACGAAGCCACTTCGCGCGGAGTGAATAATTACGATTTTAATGTGGCTTTTGTTAATCATCTGAAAAAGAAATTCAAAACTCCGGAAAACCTAAATAAAATATGGGGCCTTAATTACTGGGGAATGACCATTGACAGCTGGGAAGAACTGGCAACGCGCGATGGAATTACAAACACCGCTTATAAATTGGAATGGGAGCGTTTTAACCGCAAGGCGGTGGCCGATTTTTTAAAGTGGCAATCGGCCATAGTGCAGGAGTACAAAAGCGACGACCAGTTTATAATGCACTGTTTTATGCCATCGGTGCAGGATATCGACCAGCACGAAAGCGCCAAATTGATGGATATGATGGCAGTTAATGTATATCATGGTCAGCAAGACGACCTTACCGGGAATGAAATTGCTTTTGCCGGCGATTACTTCCGCTCGGTGAAAAATGGCAAAAACTACCTGATAACCGAGACCAATGCGCAAACCATCGGTTGGAACTCCCGCATTCAACAGCCACCTTATCCGGGGCAGATGCGGCAAAATGTGTATGCACATCTTGGTTCAGGTGCAAATATGGTAGAGTACTGGCATTGGCACTCAATTCACTACGGACAGGAAACCTACTGGAAAGGTGTTTTATCGCACGACCTGAAACCCAATCGGGCGTATGCAGAAGTGTCAAAAACAGCTCATGAACTGGAACGTATCGGTAAAAAACTGGTCAACCTGAAAAAGGAAAACAAGGTGGCGATTTTGTTTAGCCACGATTCAAATGATGCCTTGAATTTTATGCCATTCGATCAGGGAGGATCGGCATGGGGGCCAACTGAAAACGATTACTACCGAAATACGCTGGTGGGGCAGTTTCATAAAATTCTGTACCAGAATAATGTGGGGGTCGATTTTATTTTTCCTGAAGATGCTGCGTTTGAAAACTACGACCTGGTAATTGTTCCTTCGCTGTACATTGCTACCGATGCGTTGCTGAATAAAATCAAAAACTATGTTACCAATGGTGGCCACATTATTATGCAGTTTAAAAGTGGTTTCGCCGACGAGAATTCGATGGTACGCCCGATGTTGGCGCCCGGTCCATTAAAAGATGTTTGTGGTTTTTATTACCAAGAGTTTTCAAACATTAAGAGTCTTGAATTGAAAGACGATCCTTTTAACGTTGGCGATGATGAAAACAAAGTTCATACCTGGGCCGAGTATCTTTTGTTGGAAACTGCAAAACCACTTGCTTTTTACGATCATAAATATTTTCAGGAGTATCCGGCAATTACGCTTAATGAATATGGCGACGGAACTTTATTATACGAAGGCTGCATGGTTTCTGATGCAATCCAGGAAAAGATCATTCAGCAGAGTCTTGATCGTGCAGAAGTTCAGGGCGTAGATCAGAAATTACACTGGCCGGTAATTGCCAAATCAGGTGTAAATGAAATGGGGAATACTATTCATTACTATTACAATTATTCATCGGATGCAAAATCGTTTACTTACGAACATGGAAACGGGACGGAGTTGATAACTGATGAGCCGATAAACAATGGAGAAGAGCTTTATATTGCCCCATGGGATGTGTTGATCATTGAAGAGTAAAGATTTACTTTTATATAATTACTGAAAAGGAATGGTATTGTAATTGCCATTCCTTTTTTGTTATCCGCACTTGGCTGTTTTTGTTCTCCAACAATTGCTTCCCGACGACCAACTTGGTGCTTTTGCAAGCCAACAATTGCTTCCCAACGACCAACTTGGTGCTTTCGCGCATCAACAAAAAAGGCCGACTCAAAAGAGCCGGCCTTTAAATCTAACCAAACTATTATTAGTATCCAGGATTCTGGATTAATAGACTGTTCTTGTTCATTTCATCGCGCTTAATCGGGAAGAAGTAACACTTGTCATCCCACGCACGTTCTTCGTATACCCACGGTTCGTATGTTGGTTGTGTTGCAGTAGCGCCATCTTCCCAACCATAGAATACGTCAACAGCGTAGGTATCGCCATAAGCTTCATCGCCAATTAACCAGCGGCGTACATCGAAGAAACGATGTTCTTCATACATGAGTTCAATTCTTCTTTCGTTACGGTAACGAGCTTTCAACTCTTCGCCGGTTTCAGTAATGTCGGGCATTCCTGCACGCTGACGAATCATATTGATGTATTTTTTAGCTTCATCATCTTCGCCAAGTTCAATACAAGCTTCGGCGTAATTCAGGTACACTTCACCCAAACGCATGTAGCGCCATGGTACTTCCTGTTTTGTAAACTGTGCATCAATATCTTTAACAATACCTTTTCGCAGGTAGTAGCCGGTACGTCCACCGTTCCAGTCTTCAATCGGTCCCTGGCGGGTATCTAATCCATGACGAAGATCATCTGGATCTGAACTCAATTGCCATTTTCCGGTTTGAATTATACCGATCGGATCAATATTTGCTACGTCGGTAGGACGGGCTCTCCATCGTGCTCCATCATATAATACATTTGCATAGAAACGTGGATCACGACGCTGTCCATCAAATATTCCGTAAGGGTCGGCCTTTTGTTCCGGATTGTCCCAGTCAAAAGCAGTTCCGTCCTCCATTTCAAATGCATCAACCAAATTACCTACAGGAGTGTTGTTCCCCCAGTTGTGATACCCATTTGGTCCGTTGTGAATTCCCGGGTGATAGTTGTCCCAGTTTTCATCGGTTTTGGCCAAATAGTACCTCAGGAAAATATCTTCGCTTTCTCCTTTTGAAGTGAAATAAGCGGTATAGTTTGCAGTCGCCTCTTCGGCATTAGCCGGATTTGGATATGCAAGACTGTATTCGCCCATGTCGATAACAGCTTTTGCTGCATTTTTAGCGGCTGTCCATCGGTCAGTTTGGCTGCCACCAGTATAACCAATTAACTCAACATTTGAGTAGCCATTAGCATTATAGCCATTATGCAGATCGCTTGCTGCATACAATAAAACTCTGGCTTTTAATGTAAGTGCAGCACCTCTTGTTGCACGTCCTTTGTTATCGCCATCATAGCTTACTGGCAATAAAGCGGCCGCTGCATCCAAATCGCTTACAATAAAGTCGATACATTCGGCATATGTATTACGTGCTACTTCAAATTCATCTGAAAGGCTGTAAGGATCTTTAATTATTGGAACACCGCCGTATAACGCAGTCAGGTAATGGTAGTAATAAGCTCTCCAGAAATAAGTCTCTCCGGTTAGTCTGTCTTTCATATCCTGATCATCCATCACCACTTCATCAATCTTACTGAAAAAGATATTAGTGGCACGTATGGCTTTGTACATTGGTCCCCACAAGCGCTGAATGGTTGCAGTACCAAACCAATCTACTTCCCAGCCCGGAATGTCGTCGGTTGTAAGCAAACTTTTATTAAAGTTACTTACTCCCCAGTCAGGTGTAAAGTGTCCTTCATCTACATAAGAAGCCTGCATATCGATATCCCATGAGTGTCCAACTTCGCGATAGAAATTGTTTACAAAGGTTTCAATCAGGGCCGGATCGCTCCACACATCTACCTCGGAATATTCATCCAAAGGTTTTTTATCAAGAAAATCTTGATTGCAGGATGTAACTACAAGAAGTAATAATCCTAAAATATATGTTATTTTCTTCATAATTCTACTTTTTAAAAGGTTACGGTTACACCAGCATTAATCGTTCTGTTTTGCGGATAAGACTGGCCTGATGCACTGTCCCCTTCAGGGTCGAATACATCAAAACTATCGAAGACGAACAGGTTAGCACCGTTGAAGTACAAACGCAATGCATCAACGCCCAGGCGAGAGCAAACATTTGGACTGAAATTATAACCTAATTCGAGGTTCTTCAGTCGAACATAGTCGGTTGATCTTAAGAAATAAGTGTTTTGGTTATTTCTCCAGTATTCTTCATTACGGTTCCAAGCTCTTGGTGTGCTTCCATCAGGATTTTCCGGAGTCCAGCGGTCTTCGGCATAAAACTGTAGGAAGTTCCCAATTTCACCCGATTCAGTGTCGATATACTGAACTGCTCCGAATGCTCCCTGGAACAACATAGCAAGGTCGAAGTTTTTATATGCCAGGTTAGCAGTAACACCACCCTGGAAACGAGGAATGTTGTTTTTGTCGATACGTACACGGTCAAGTCCATCAATTGCACCATCGTCGTTAACATCAACAAATTTTACATCGCCCGGGCGAGCGCCTGCCCAGTGTGGGTAAGCATCAACCTCTGCCTGGGTATGGAAAATTCCGTCAGTTTCGTAATACAGATCAGTATCCATCGGTTTTCCTGTTGATTTTTGGTAATCAGGAATTCCCGGTGTTTCATCCCAGAATTCGATCCGGTTTTTCTGATAACCACCGTTTATTCCAACCTGGTAACTAAAATCACCAATGTTATCGCGATAGGATACATTAAATTCGAAACCCTGGTTAACAACTTCACCAATGTTTTCACGAGGTAATGATAAACCTGTTGATTCCGGTACAGAAGCATTTCTCCACCAAAGAATATCTTCACGGAAGTTGTGGAAATAGTCAGCCTCGAAGTAGAGTTTGCCATCCAGCATCTGACCGTCGATACCAATGTTTTTCTGTGTTGCAATTTCCCAGGTTACTGCCGGGTTCGGAATACGACTTTCTGTTAATACCTTGCTTTCAACTGATTCGTTGAAGATATAGGTCCAGCCATTTGAGTTGAATCCATATGATGACATAAACTGGAATGGGTCGATTCGATCGTTACCGGTTTGTCCGATAGATGCACGCAACTTAAAGCTTTCAATAAAACCTAAGTTTTCTTTCCAGAAATTTTCTTCCGAAATACGCCATCCTAACGAAATGCCGGGGAAGAAACCAAAGCGGCTGTCTTCAGGGAAGATGTACGAGCCGTCGTAACGCCATACAAATTCAGCCAGGTATTTATCTTTTAATCGATAGTTAACCCTACCAAAATAGTTCAGTCGAGCCGTTTCACTTGCCGATCCTGAATTGTCTTTTTCCAGGTCGCCTCCGGCAAACATCTGGTCAATCTGGTCGGTAACAAAATAACGACGGTATGCCCAGAAATTCATTTCATCACCTTTAAATCGTTCTATACCGGCTAAAACTTTTAGGTTATGGTCTTCGCCAATGGTTGTTTCATAATTCAACAAACCGTTTAAAGTAATATTTTGCTGGTCGCGGAATTCCTGACGCAAGCGAGGATCATCGAAACCTCTTTTCCCTTTTATCAATGCAGGGTTACCGTCATCACCGTATGTCTCATAATCCCATGAATATAAATACCAACCTTTTTGGAATACCTTGTCTTTGCGCATCCGCTTGTCGATAGCGGCATTGGCTGTTAATGTTAAGCCTCTTACCCAAGGAATCTCAATATCAAGTTTCATATTACTATCGAATATGTAGCGGGTATCTTTATTGTAACCGGTTTCGTCGGTAACAATAACAACCGGATTGTCGCCATATTCAATGTCTGGTCCTGGAGTTCCATCGGGCCAATAAGCAGGCAAGTTTGGTTTTCCACGCATCAACATACGGAAAATAGCACCTGCAGAACGAGTTGGAAAATTCCTGTTCTCTTGGCGTCCTGAAACATCAACTGCAAAATTGATGTGTTCACTTACTTTTCCATCTAAATTGGCACGGAAGTCGTATTGATTATAACTAGTTGCCGAATTTTCGTATATACCATCCTGGTGATTGGCACCCATTGAAACATAATAGCGCATTTCCTGCGAACCTCCACTGATTGAAATGTTTCCATAAGTTTGAGGCGACCATGTTTTAAATGTTGCATCGTACCAGTCGGTATTTGGATGAGTCCATGGTGCTGAGCCATCGCGGTATTTCTGAAGATCATCATCTGTATAAATCGGATCGCGATCGCGATAGATGTTTATTTCGTTGATCATTTCAGCATAAGTAGCCGCATCAGCCATATCAGGAACACGTGTTGGTTGGTTAAAACCCTGGTTCATGTTAACGGTAATGGTAGGTTTACCAATTTTACCACGTTTAGTGGTGATGAGGATTACACCGTTTGCTGCCTGTGCTCCGTAAATTGCTGCCGAAGCATCTTTAAGTATTGATACACTTTCAATGTCAGCAGGGTCGATACGGTTCATGTCGCGGCCTGTAATACCATCAACAACAACAAGCGGAGTGTTATCGTTTAGTGTGTTCGATCCACGAATCAGGAGGTCAGATCCATCATATCCGGGTTCTCCCGAACGGTTCAAGGCAATTAATCCGGGAGTTCTACCAACCAGGTTATTTGATATGTTCAGTGCCGGTGATTTTTTCAGGTCTTCACCTTTTACTCCTGCAACAGAACCCGTAATGGTAGCTTTTTTCTCGGTACCGTAACCAATTGCAACAACTTCTTCTAAACCAATGGCTTCAGCTTCCAGTGTTACGTCAATTGTTGTTTTGTTACCAATAATTACTTCCTCCTGACGCATTCCAACAAAAGAGAAAACAAGTACTTGTGCATCCTCAGGAACGCTGAGCGTGTATTCTCCATCTGGGTTGGTAACAATACCAGTGGTAGTACCTTTAACTACAATTGATACTCCGGGAAGAGGAAATCCTTCAGAATCAACAACCTTACCAGTGATTGTTTTTTCTTGTCGGGCATCGGAGGACGGTACTTTAGATTCTGCTTCGGCCGGGTAGATAATAACCTGGCGGTCTACAACTTTGTAGTCGAGGTTGTGTTGAGGTAAGATTTCGTCTAAAATTTCTTCAACACGTGCATCCTCGGTTGATACCGAAACTTTTTGGTTGTCGTTTACAACGTCGTTGTTGTAAACAAACTTAAATTCACTTTGGTCAGTGATAGTTTGAAATACTTCTTTTAGGCTGGCCTTCTTCATCTTTAAGTCAAACTTGACTGTCTCAGAATAAGTGCTGGCCTGTACACTAATTACAAACGCCAGTAATAATGCCATGGTGGCAGTTGTTACCCGGCGAAGCTTTTGCAGCATTCCCGATGAACGGGAAAGCTTAACATTAATGCATTTTTCCATACAATAATAGTTTAGTTTGTTAAACAATAAAATTTAGTTCATTCTTAATCTTCTTGTTGTAGAGTTGATCAGACCCAAAAGAAGATTTTTGCTTTAAATTTTTAATTTTTCATGTTGTGTTAATTTTCTATTTTTTCGATTCTATAATTATTCCGTTATCATTTTTTTTGTATTCGAATGCTTTGGCAGAGCTTAGTAGGTTCAGAATTCTGTCGAGAGATTCTTCTTCAAATTCCCCTGAGTATTTAAGTTTTCCAATGGCGGAGTCGGCAATAAATATCCGGGTGTAAAAGTGGCGTTCCAGCTTTTTGGTAATGCTAAACAAATCTTCATCGTAGAATCTCAGAATACCATCGCGCCATTGTGCAGGTTTTCCCAGATCAGTATGTACCAGCTTCAAATTCCCTGTATTCATGTTGAAATAGGCGCGGTCGCCAGGCATTAACATGGCATGCTTGTCGTTAATATTTGGTTTAAGCTCTACTTTCCCTTCGTATAAAGAGATTTCGTGTACCTCGTCGGTTGGATAAGCAACAACATTAAAGTGTGTACCCAGAACTTTTGTTTTCAGGTTGGGGGTTTCAACAATAAAAGGTTTCTCGTCGTCGTGCGCAACCTCAAAATAGGCTTCCCCAAAAAGTGTCACTTCTCTTTTGTCGCCAATAAATGGTTCGCTTGCAATTAGAAGCGATGATGAATTTAGCCAGACCTTTGTACCGTCGCTCAAGGTTACTGTTTTAATTTCTTCAGCATGACAACTGTATTCATTGAGAGTGGTAACTTGGCGGTGTTTTATTATGTAAAAGGTTGAGAATGCTAAAGTAGCCACAAGTAATACTGAAACAGCAATAGCCAAACTTTTCCATTTAAAAGAATGAGGTTTTTCCTGATATGTCAATCCGAGCTTTTTTTCAGTTTGCTCGATTATTGAATGTTTTTTTGAACCCGGAAAATACTTATCCCAAAAAACTTTTACAGTAGAAAAGCTTTTTTTTGTTTTTATATTGTTACTAAGCCCATTGTCGAGAAGCATTTCTTCTTCGTCGCTAATCGTCTCTGTCAGCTTTTTGACAATGAGCTCGTGAATATTGTCTTTGTTCGTCATTTTAGATCGTTCTATCCTAAACGACGTTTGTAATATAAAGAATACCTAGCTCTGCAGAGAAAATTTTTCAGAAGTTGAATAAATTTTGTGTTGAAAGCAAAAAAACATTTTCACCAACCTTTCTTTGGTATGTTTAATCAGAATAAACTAGCCTGCTTAAATCGCGAACCGGCCAATTTTGATTTCTTTTCAATACCCAGAGAATCAATAATCTTTTTTAGTGCAGTCACAAGGTGGTTATTAACTGTTTTCTCTGAAATATTCATTATCTCGGCAATTTCGCGGTGTTTAAAACCATTTATTTTTGCCAGGGTAAAAGCCTCGCGGCATTTTGGCGGAAGTTCCTCAATGGCTTTATAAATCCGTTTTAATTGTTCCTTTTCAATCGAATCATCATCTTTCTTCTCAACCATTGGAAAAAGAAAATCGGTGTACTCGTCGATCAGAATTATTTTGTTGTTTTTCATTTTTCGCAAATGCGACAAACAACTGTTTTTAACCGATATAAAAAGATAAGATTTAATATTTTGAATGGTTGGAAGTTCGGCCCGTTTGTGCCAGATTTTTACAAAAACGTCACTAACAAGTTCTTCGGCAATTTCCTGGTTGCGGACAAAACTTAAAGCAAACTGAAGAAGTTCGTCAGATGTTGCTTCCATAAGGTACTTGAAGCGCTTGGAGTTACCTTGCGAAATGAGTAGCTTAGTTTTTTTTTCGTTTAGCATTGTAGTATAAGCCGACTTATAAGTCTGCTTGATTAATACGTTAGTTTTAGTTTAATTAATTTAAAGGTAGAAAACGTATTTGTAAAATCAAATATTTTTTTGAAAATAGTTTTTTAACTTTAAAGCGCAAAGTTCTTGTATTGCCCGTAAATAAAGGCTTCTGGGAGTTTTGCAACCGTTCGGTACTGGTAGGTAATATTTTTACTCTTTGCCGGGAGTTTATATTGAATGGAGTCGTTTTCTATTTCTAAGAATTTTGTTTCGTTCCATTCTTGTGTACCTAACTGATTTGTAAACCCGGGAAGCGGACGATATTGAAAAAATACTTTCAAGTCTTTGCTGTCTCCGTAATCAGTAATCTTACCATTAAATTGGATGTAGGTAGTTCCGCCGGTTTGCACTAATTGGGCTTCTTCAGTTAATACACTTGGCGGCATAAATGCCGGCTCAGCATTTGTAATTTTTAGAACAACAGGATAGTTCCAGCTGTGGTTGTTATAAAGCCGTTGTGCCCGCACACACGATAGGTATAAACCATTATCTTTTTGTTCGTAATAGGTTTGAGCATCCGTTTCGGGTTGGTATTCAATTCGTTTATCCGATTGGCCTAATACTTCAACTTTTGTGTAGGCAGTACTTTTAACGGAGTGTAAAATAAACTCGCGTCGCTCGCCACGCGGCCAATCGGGTTGTTGTGTCAATATTGCATAAAGCGTTTTTTCTTTGGGTTTCCAGGTAAACCATACATTTTCTTCGTTCGGAATAATCCATGGAGAAGTTGCTTCAATTGCTTCGCCATTCACAAAATTCCATGCAGCTATTTCGCGTAAACGAGCTTCTTGTTCTTCCGGCAGCTCTCCATTTGGCTTCGGGCCAACGTTTAGCAGCTGGTTACCGCCTTTGGCCCTGGTTTCTATAAGAATCTCCAAAAGGCGTTTCCCGGATTTGTAATTTTCGTTTGCCGGTTTGTAGGCCCACTGCGTTCCCATAGTCAGGCAAGCTTCCCACGGATCGGTTAACGTGGTTCCGGGTATCGTCTGTTCCTGAGTAATCATTGCGCCACGCGTAACCACAACATCCGGATGCAGTTCCCAGGCCACTTGTTTGCACTTTTCAACCAACGGACCTTCACCACCATCGTAAAACAAAATATCGATATCGCCATATTTTGCCATCAACTCAATGGTTTGAAGTTCGTTTAACTCCAGGTATTTTTTCATAAGGTGATGTGGGATATCGTTAATATTGGTCCGACGTACTTCCAATCCGTTTTCGTGCAGGAAATGAAAGTCTTCAGGAGAAAAATAAATTCCTACTGCCAAACCTGCGTTGCGAACTGCCTGTACATATTCATCAAGAATATCTTTTTCGTAAGGTGTGTTTGTGATATTGAAATCGGTGGTTTCGGTGTCCCACATGCAAAAACCGGAGTGGTGTTTTGCTGTAAAAACAACGTATTTCATTCCGGCAAGCTTGGCCAGTGTTGCTATTTCATCTACATCAAAATTATTCGGATTAAAGGTTTTCGGAAGTTCGTTAATATATCGATCAAGGTAATCATCTGATGCACCAACCATCGAGTGGCTAATTACAATTCCCAACTGGCTGTCGAAACTAAAATGAATAAACATTCCAAATCCCAAATCGCGGAACCATTCAACTCGTTCAGGTTTGTTTTGATTTAATATATCAGCATCTGAGTATTGCGAAGTTTGTGCTGTTAATACAACCGAGAATGAAAGGAATAACAATGTAATGTACAACTTTGTCATGGCGAGAAAGATTGATGTTTTAAGGACGTTTAAAGTACTAAAAAATTATTGTGTCGCAAGCTTTTCAGAGGTGGGTTTTTATTCCAAAACGCAATGGTTTATTAATCAGTATGCTAGCAATTAGCTGTATTTTGAAGCGTGTTAAAAAGCATATCGCAGAATAGTTACTTTTAAAATACTACATTTGTAATACATAGGACAATTTATAGAAAAGTACCTGTTTACTAAAATTATATTTGATGGACGAAGTCTTTAGGAAAATTGGTAGTAAACTCACATTGAGTCAGAAAATTGAGCGTAGGCTTGAAGCTGCCATTCGTGAAAAAAAACTTCCTGTAGGATCGAAATTACCAACAGAAAGGGAGTTGTGTGAATCGTTTGGCGTTAGCCGTACTGCTTTGCGCGAAGCGTTGCGTAGGCTAAGTGCCCGCGGACTTATTGAAATTACAAAAGGTAGCGGAATGACAGTAACCGGTCTGCAAATTGATGATGCAATTAAAAACCTGAATTTGTATTACGACATGCAGTTCGATCATAACCTGATTGCGCAAATTATTGAAGTACGCCGGTTGTTTGAGCCTGAAATTGCAAGTTTGGCTGCCAAACAACGTACTCAAAATGATTTAAGCGATATTCAGGAAAATATTGAAGCATTTAAAATCTGTAATCCGGATAATATTCAAATGGAGGCCGATTTAGATAATAAATTCCACCTGTTAATAGCAAAGGCTACGCATAACCCGATTGTTCAGATTTCGATGGAGCCAATCTATTCTCTTTTACCACGTATGCGAAACCTGATTTATGCTAATGTGGAAGGAGAGAAGGATATTACGCTTGAATATCACCTGAAAATATTTGATGTAATTAACAAACAAAAAGGTGATGAGGCAGCAGAGTTGATGAAAGTTCATTTGCACCGCACCATGGAAATTTATCAGAAATATTTACACAATTCCTACTAGTAATCAAAAATGACGTTTTTACGAAAATCATTTTTTATTTTTTTGCTTATTGCAGTTTGTTCCTGTCAAAATAGAAATGAGGAGTTGTTCGATTTTCAAACATATTTATCGCAAGGAAAATTCAGTGAAGCTGAAAGTATTCTAAAAGAAAAACTTCTTGAGAATTCTGCCAATGAGCAATTTCAAATTCAATTGGAAACGATCAGTCGTCTTCGCAAAGAATTTCCATATACACGTGCCGAAGTAAAAGAACAACTGCGAGAATATTTTCCTGATATAACAGACGAGGATTTGGATACCTGGGAACAGGCGAGGCAGTTGGAAATGCGCGTTATCGATGGCGAGAAACGATATTTTTCAAGAGCAGTCAGTAATTTTTTTCGGTTAAACGAGGCTGCCGGAAAGATTAAGGAAGAAATATCCGGCAAAACATATGATGGTGTTGAGGATTTTCAGCAAACAGTTATTCCGCAATGGTTTGAAAAATCGGTTGAGCCGCGAGTACCATTTAATCAGCAACGTATAAAGGTAAATTATACAATCGCCTTGGATGCCAATGCCGTGCCGGCAGGAGAGGTGGTGAAATGTTGGTTACCTTATCCGCGAACCGGTTCACAACGTTTGCCACATGTTGAATTTCTGGAAGCCAGTCAGGAAGATTATACAATTGCTCCGAACGAAGCTTTACAGAGAACAGTTTATATGGAGAAACAAGCTGTTCAGGATGAGAAAACGGTTTTCAGAATCTCCTATATTTTTGAAACGGCAGCACAATGGTTCGATATCAAAACGGAAGATGTACAATCATACAATAAAACTTCGGAGCTATACAAAAAGTATACTGCTGAGCGTTTGCCGCACATTGTGTTTAACGACCAGATAAAATCATTGGCAGGCATCATTGTGGGCGAAGAGAAAAATCCGGTAAAACAAGTCGAACTTATCTATTATTGGATAAACGATAATATCCCCTGGGCAGGAGCGCTCGAATATTCCGTTATGCCTTGTATTCCCTGCTATGTGCTCGAAAATATGCATGGCGATTGCGGTATGCAAACCTTCTTGTTTTTAAGTATGGCACGCAGCCTCGGAATTCCCTGCAAATGGCAAAGTGGCTGGTATTTATTGCCGCAAACTAAAAACCTGCACGACTGGGCCGAAGTGTACTATGAAGGCGTTGGTTGGGTACCTGTTGATCCATCGTTTAAACTAATTAATTCGGAAGACAAGCGCATAAAGGAGTTTTACATGAACGGGCTGGATTGTTACCGATTGGTGGTAAACGACGATTTTGCACGCGAACTGGTTCCTCCTAAAAAGTTTTACAGAAGCGAACCTTTTGATTTTCAGCGTGGAGAGCTGGAGTGGGAGGGTGGTAACCTGTATTTCGATACATGGGATTATCATCTTGATTTCGAATATTTGCCAGCTGCTCATAACTAATTTGTATCTTAAGCTTATTGATGGGGATTTACTATTGTGATTCTTAGGAAATACTCCTATAAAACTTATATTTGTAATATGTAATACAAATCATGTAGCGCAATGAAATGTAATCTAATTATTATTCTATTATTTTCGATTATGACATCCTGTACTCAGCCACAAAATCCGAAAATTCAACAACAAGTTGATCAGTTGATTGATCAGCAAATTAAAGATAAGCGTTTAGCTTACTGTAATGTAGAAGTTGTTGCGAAAGATGATGGATTGGAAATTAGCGGAGCTACCGTATCGAAAAGTACTTTTGATGCTTTGAAAACATTTGCAGGTGAAAATGGCATTAATTTTTCCGTTAATCTTTTTCCGGATGAAACTTACAAAGAAAATCCGTGGGCTATTGTAACGCTTTCGGTTTGCAATATCCGCAGCACTTCAAGGCATTCGGCCGAGATGTTGACACAATCGATAATGGGAACACCCGTTAAGGTGTATCATGAAGAAGATGGCTGGTATTTGGTTCAAACACCCGATCGTTATTTTGGCTGGGTTGATGGTGCCGGAATAGCACCAAAGACCAATGCTGAACTGGCGGAGTGGAAAGCCTTAAAAAAAGTACTTTATAAACAACAGTATGGTTTTGCTTATAGCGGGCCGGAAGCAAATTCAAACGTTGAGATCGATTTGGTTTTGGACAATTTGTTAAGTATTGTTGATGAAACAGGAGAATTTTATAAAATGCTTCTGGCTGATGGTCGCGAAGCATTTGTAAAGAAAGATGAATGTGTTGACTTGGATATTTGGTACAACAAAAGTGTAGCCGCAGAAGATGTATTGAAAACCGCCAAAAAATTTATGGGTGTTCCGTATTTGTGGGGCGGCACTTCGGCAAAAATGGTTGATTGCAGTGGGTTCGTAAAATCAGTTTATTACAATCACGGAATGATTCTGCAGCGCGATGCATCCCAGCAAACTTTGTATGGAGAAATGGTTGATACCCAAAATGGATATGAAAAATTAGAGCCCGGAGATCTGGTGTTTTTTGGACGAAAAGCCACTGCCGACCAAAAAGAAAGAGTGACACATGTTGGCTTGTGTTTAGGCAATCAGGAGTTTATCCACGCATCAGGGAAAGTGCGCATCAATAATCTCGACGGTAACAGCGAAAAGTACACGGAACATTACGAAAAAGGTTTTGTACGCGCGCGACGTGTCATAAACAACATCGACGGAAACGGAATTGAGTGGGTAGTTGACAATGCTTTTTTCAAACAGGTTTTGCCGGAATAATATCAAAAGTATTGCAGATGAAATTACATTTTAAACCTTTTGAACTTCAGTTAAAACACACGTTTACACTAGCCACGAGTTCGCGCACAACCACACCTGTTATGTTGGTGGAGTTGGAACACGACGGTTTGGTTGGATATGGAGAGGCTTCGATGCCGCCATACTTAGGCGAATCGCACGAAACAGTCGCCCGCTTTCTGAAAAAAGTTGATTTGTCGGGTTTTAACGATCCGTTCAGTATGGAAGAAATTCTGCAATATTTAGATAAACTGGAGCCGGGAAACCGGGCAGCAAAAGCCTGTATCGATATTGCTTTGCACGACTTGGTGGGCAAAATGCTAGGCCAGCCCTGGTATAAAATATGGGGGCTAAAACCAGAAGACACACCATATACCACCTATACAATTGGCATTGATACGCGCGATGTGATAATTGAAAAAACCAAAGAAGCCGCCGAGTTTAAAATGCTGAAGGTTAAAATGGGGCGCGATAATGATAAAGAATTGATTGAGACCATTCGATCGGTTACCGACGTGCCATTATGTGTTGACGTAAACCAAGGCTGGACAGACAAATACAAAGCCCTCGAAATGATTCATTGGATGGATGAACAGGGAATCGTATTTGTTGAGCAGCCCATGCCAAAAGAACTGGTTGATGATATGGCATGGCTAACGGAACATAGTCCACTGCCAACCATTGCTGACGAAGCTTTTCAGCGTATTCATGATATTCCGAAATTTAAAGATGTTTATTCCGGGATAAACATTAAGCTGATGAAAAGTACCGGAATGCGTGAAGCTAAAAAAATGGTTGATGTGGCTCGTGCACTCGATATGAAAGTAATGTTGGGGTGTATGACCGAAACCTCGTGTGCGATATCGGCAGCATCGCAATTGTCGCCGCTTTGCGACTGGGCTGATTTAGATGGAGCATTGTTGATTAGCAATGATATTTTTGAAGGAATGAAAGTAATCGACGGGAAAGTTACTTTAACCGATTTGTCTGGAATAGGTGTGAAAAGACATTGATTTTTAGCGACATTGCATCAAAAAAAAAAGAACCGCTAAACTGATTGTGCAGCAAACGGTTCTTCTATCTTTCGCATAGTATAAGATCTACATTTCTGCAGATATTTATATTTTATTTTCTGTAATTTTCTATTACCTCTCTAACTGATCCGTGTAAAAGTAATAGTCGTTGGGCTTCATCAAATTCAATACCTAGTTCATCTACAATCATTTTCGATCCCCGCTCAACAAGCTTTTTATTTGTCAGTTGCATATCAACCATCTTGTTTCCTTTTACACGACCCAGTTTTATCATCAGCGAGGTTGTGATCATATTCAGCACCATTTTTTGTGCTGTCCCAGCTTTCATGCGTGTACTTCCGGTAACAAACTCTGGGCCAACAATTGGTTCTATTGCAATTTTGGCGACTTTTGCAATTTCCGAATCAGGGTTGCAGGTAATACAAGCGGTAAGCAGCCCGTTTTTGTTGCCATCCTGTAATGCACCAATAACATAAGGAGTGCCTCCTGATGCAGCGATTCCAACTATGGTATCCTTTTCGTTAACATGGAATTTCTGTAGATCTTCCCATCCGCCATGAATATTGTCTTCTGCTGCCTCAACTGCTTTCCGAATGGCACGGTCGCCGCCTGCAATAAGGCCAATAACAACGCCATCGGGCATGCCGTAAGTTGGTGGTATTTCCGATGCATCCAGAATTCCCAAACGTCCGCTCGTTCCGGCGCCCAAATAAAACAGGCGGCCACCTGCTTTTATGCGCTCAACAAGTTGGGTAACCAGTTTTTCAATTTGTGGAATTTCTTTTTGTACTGCAACATGTATTTTTGCATCCTCGTTGTTTATTCCGGTTAACAGTTCTTCAACTGTCATTTTATCGAGGTTGTCGTATAGTGATGATGATTCTGTGATCCTCATTTTAATAATTGCTATGATATTTTTTTAGCCCGTCAATCGGCTTGTCAATAATGTTTCCTATTTTAATATTTCTGTTAAATGCGACTTCTTTTAACAGGTCTGAATAGTGGTAAGCAATGCTACCAACGAAATTTACACTGTAGTTTTTGTAGTCGTTATAGCGCTCAATATTTTTGAAAAAGAAATCGGTAAAACTTCTTTTTATTAGGTTTTGCACGTAGATATGATTTCTGTTAATGCCAAGAAATGCAGAAAATTTAGCCAGGTAGCGACTTGGATATTCCTGTCGATAAACAGCGTTTAAAACATCTGCCAGTTCCAGGTGTAGTTCGCTTTCCATTTTTTGTTTCAGGTCTTCAGGAATGGCGCGTTTGAAATAGTCGTTTATAAAAAGTTTTCCTAGGTAGGCACCGCTTCCTTCGTCGCCCAAAATAAAACCAAGCGTAGGGACTTTATCTACAATCTCCGATCCGTTGTAAAGGCACGAGTTAGTTCCTGTTCCTAATATACAGGCTATACCCGATGATTTTCCCAATAACGCACGTGCTGCACCCAAAATATCGTCTTCAACAAACACCAACGCGTTGGTAAATAACTTTTTAAGTGCATCGGCAACAATGTAATCGGTTTTGTCTTTTATACAACCGGCCCCGTAAAAAAATACTTTGCTTACTTCTGCTTTCTCAACAGTTTTAAATGTAGTGGATAGAGTGGCGTAAATTTCTTCGGTTTGTTGAAAGAATGGATTGATACCCGAAGAGTTGATGCTGAATTCATTTTCAGAACTTAAAAATAACCAATCGGTTTTTGATGAGCCACTATCTGCTATTACGATCATTCTGACGGTATTGATTTTAGTTTCAGAAATTTTCTGATGCAAATCTACAAAATCTTTTTTGAATTTGTAATATGTAATACAAATTTTGCCTACATTTGTTCCCACAATCTTAGTCGGAAAAAATTATGAAGAACTTAAACCTGGCTAAATCAAAAATCCTAAATTTTTACAAGAATGTGGTGTGCTGCCTGTTTTTCTTGTTTTTTATTCTTTGTCATTCTTCGATTGCAGCACAGCAGACGGATAGCCTGAAGTTACAATTAAATAGCTTGTTCAATCAGAAAAACAGTGCCAGCTTTTATAGTGGAAATGAAAACTACCAAAACGGCAAAAAAGTGTCACTTGATACGGCCTGTTTTTCACCAGCTAACGACACGCTGAATTTGTTTTTTAATAAAGCTTTGGCCGAAATGCCTTTTCGCGAATATAGTTTACCGGCAGTTTACGATTCAATACGGAGTGTTTTACCCGATTCTTTGCAAATACATCCGCTAAAAATCTGGGCCAACCAATTGGCTTTAGAAGAATTGGTCCCCAACTATTATAGAAATGAAATATCTGTAGATAAAGACAGGTTAACTTCAAAAGAGCGGAAACGTGGAAATGTTGTTATGAAGTTTCGTCCGTATTCTATTTCTCAAGGTCTTGATGGAGCAAATATTGCCATGTGGAACAGTCATGGTTGGTATTACGAATCCGCCCGCGACCGTTGGGAATGGCAACGGGCACGTTTGTTTACCAATCTCGAAGATATTTCACCAAGTTCGTTTGTCATCCCGTTTATTATACCAATGCTGGAAAAAGCCGGTGCCAATGTTTTTAATGCACGCGAACGCGACTGGCAAATTAACGAAGTGGTTGTTGATAACGATCAATCGACAGGGAAAAGCAAATTCAAAAAACCACGAAAACGTATCAATTGGGAAAAAGGGTTTGAATATTCTGAGTTGATTCATGGAACTGCAAATCCTTTTCACGAAGGAACCGCCATTCGATTTGAAAGCAGAAATAAAGACAATGTTGCCACTTACATTCCTGATTTCCCCGAGGCGGGCGAGTACGGTGTTTATGTTTCGTACGCAAAAGGAGACGGATTGGTGACTTATCGTGTAACCCATTCAGGAGGTGTGACTGATTTTCTGGTTGACCAGAGAATGGGTTACGGAACCTGGATTTATCTCGATAAATTTTATTTCAATGCAGGAAAAGATAAAAAGGCAGCTAAAGTTGAGTTGATTGCCCCTGAAGGCGAGGGAAAAACTTTCTCGGCTGATGCGGTTCGTTTTGGCGGAGGAATGGGAAATATCGTTCGTGACGGCAGACCAGGCGGACTTGCCCGTTTTTATGAAGGTGCCCGGTACAACCTGCAATATTCCGGAGCACCCGACACGCTGGTGTGGAATTTGCACAATGGCGAAGATGATTATAAAGACGATTACATGAGTCGTGGTGAGTGGGTAGACTGGTTAATGGGAGCGCCGTTTGGCCCGACAAAAAACCGAATGGCTCCGGGCCTGGAAATCCCCATCGATCTGGCTTTTGCATTTCATACCGATGCCGGAATTCTTCCTGACAATAAAATAGTGGGTACTTTGGGCATCTATTCAACCGACAGAGATACTTCTGTTTTTCCAGACGGACAATCGAAATATGCCTCACGCGATTTGACCGACTTGATACAAACACAAATTGTAAAAGATATAAATGCCGTGTATAAAAGCGATTGGACTCGGCGTGGAATGTGGAACTCGCAGTACAGCGAAGCTTATCGTCCGCAGGTACCGACCATGTTGCTCGAATTATTGTCGCACCAAAATCTGGAGGATATAAAATATGTGCTGAATCCACAATTTCGTTTTGATGTTTCGCGCGCCATTTACAAAGGAATGTTGCGTTTTATTACATCGCAAAACGGGCAGGAATATGTCGTGCAGCCTTTGCCGGTTGATCATTTAAATGCCCGGTTTGAAAATGGAAATATGGTGAAATTATCGTGGCAACCTGTAATTGATGAATTGGAGCCAACTGCTGTTCCTGATAAATATATGGTGTATAAACGAGTTGGCGAGAATGGTTTTGATAACGGCACCCTGATAACAGAACCGGAAATTACGCTCACCGATCTGGAGCCCGGGAAAGTTTATGGGTTTCGGGTAACGGCTGTAAATGCAGGTGGCGAAAGTTTTCCATCAGAAACGGTGGCGGTAGGAATTGCAGAAAACAGCAAAGGTGAAGTGTTGATCGTAAATGGTTTTGATCGCATTGATGGTCCGGCTATTTTTGAAACCGATACATTGGCAGGTGTATGGCGTTTCCTCGATCATGGTGTGGCTTATGGATACGATGTGTCGACCACCGGCGATCAGTATGATTTTGAGCGTGAATCTGTTTGGTTAGATGATGATAGTCCTGGTTTTGGCGCAAGTTATGCCGATTTGGAAACATCCATCTTCAGGGGGAATACATTCGATTTTTCAATGATGCACGGAAAAAGTTTGTTGGCCAGTGATTATAGTTTCGTAACCTCGAGTGATGAAGCTGTTGAAGACGGACTGATCAATCTTCAAAACTACAAATTGGTTGATTTGCTTTATGGTGAAGAGAAACAAACGTTGTTACCCGGCAAAGATTCAACTGTGTACTTCGAAATCTACACCGAAAAAATGATAAATGCACTTGCAGAATACGCTGAAAATGGCGGAAACATTTTTATGTCGGGTGCTTATGTGGGCTCAGAAATTCCAAAAGATAAAATGCAAAAAGAAAGGATCGGAAATCTGTTTGGGTTTAAATTTCGAACCGATCATGCGGTAAAAACCGGACAGTTTTATTCCGTGATTTCAAATACTAACTTTACAGGAGCGTTCAACACCGATTACAACCTGGAGCAATACCCGGTTGAAGCACCCGATGGAATTGAGGCATTTGATAAAAACGGGAAAACGATTTTTCGCTATGGTGAAAACGGAATCAGTGCAGGCGTTTATTACGAAAACAAGCACAAATCGCTTGTGCTGGGATTTCCTTTTGAAAGCATAAAAGGGCAGAGCGAGCGCGATACGATAATGCGCGAAATATTAAAAATGTTAAATGATTAAGAGACTTAAATAATGACGAAAATTAACTGTTTCGTACCCGCTGCAGCCTGGTCGCAAGTGGCGGAAATGATTGGGGAACTGCAGGCCAATCCATCAGTAAATAAAATATTTTTACCCGAAAATGTGGTCAAAGAAGCCGGTGAAAAGGCAGAAGCTTTTTCTTTTGATTCGTTGACAACTACAGCAACAGTAAAACAAATGGCTGTTTTGGCGGAAGATGTGGATTACGTTTTGTTGCTGACAAAAGTAACAGCCGTAAAACTGGGACAATTTGCCATCGAACGTATGGTGGACACCGCAGAATTAACAAGCGCTGTTAAGGTGTATTCCGATTATTACGAGGTGAAAGAAGGAAAGTTGGCAACGCATCCGGTGATCGATTACCAGGAAGGAAGTTTGCGCGACGACTTTAATTTTGGTCCGCTGGTGTTGTACAAAGCCGGTGCATTTCAAGCGGCTGTAAAAAATATGACACAGGATTTTGAACATGCCGGAATGTATTACCTCCGTTTAAAAGTGGCGCAGCAAGGCGAATTGTTCCGTATTCCTGAGTTTTTATATACCATTGATGAAACTGATAACCGCAAAAGCGGTCAGAAAATATTTGATTATGTAGATCCGAAAAACCGCCAGGTGCAGGTTGAAATGGAACAAGCGGCAACCGAACACTTAAAAGATGTGGGGGCGTGGATCAGTCCTGATTTTACGTCGGTGGAACTGGATGAAAAGTCTTTTGGGAAAAAAGCGTCGGTGGTTATTCCGGTGCGAAACCGTGAGAAAACTATTGCTGATGCGATAGAATCGGTACTAATGCAAAAAACGAATTTCGATTTTAACCTGATCGTTATCGACAATCATTCTACCGATAAAACCACTTCGATTATTCAATCTTTTGCAGAAAAAGATGATCGCGTGGTACACATTATCCCGGTGCGGGAAGATCTTGGAATTGGCGGATGCTGGAACCTTGGTGTTCACGATTCGCGTTGCGGAATGATTGCTATGCAGCTCGACAGCGATGATATTTATAAAGATGAAAATACGCTGCAAAAAGTGGTCGATGTTTTCGACACGGAAAAATGTGCGATGGTTGTGGGAACCTATCAGCTGGTGAATTTCGATTTGGAAGAAATACCACCGGGTATTATCGATCACAAAGAATGGACGCCGGACAACGGTAAAAACAATGCCTTGCGCATTAACGGTCTGGGTGCACCACGTGCTTTTTATACGCCGGTATTACGCGATGTAAAAATTCCGAATACCAGTTACGGGGAAGATTACGCTGTTGGTTTGGCTATTTCAAGAAATTACCAGATCGGTCGTATTTACGATAATTTGTACCTCTGCCGCCGCTGGGACGATAACTCGGATGCTGCACTTGATATTGTAAAAATGAATTCGCATAATACCTACAAAGACCGTATCAGGACGATCGAATTAAAGGCTCGCCAGAAGAAAAATCGCAAATGAATTCAATTTCAACAGAAATAAAACAACTCCTTACCGATCAGAAAAAGGAATGGGAATTAGCCGGGAAAAACTTCGTCGGACTGGAGAATGTTCAGGTTCGCGAATTTCAGTTTGATGGATTTACGGTAAAAGTTCAGTTCAATCCCGGACGAATTGTTTCATCGGCAGCCAAAGTTGATAAAAAGTCGATTGAAGCGCGCCCGTGTTTTTTATGTGCTGCAAATCGGCCAGTAGAGCAGCGTGGAGTAACTTTTGGTGAGTATGAGGTGTTGGTAAATCCATTCCCGATATTTCCCGAACATTTTACCATTCCGGCTTTTACGCACACACCACAGCAGATAAAAGGAAATTTTGGCAATATGCTTGATCTGGCGCAGGCTATGGAAGGTTTTACCTTGTTTTATAACGGTCCAAAGTGTGGCGCTTCGGCACCTGACCATTTTCATTTTCAGGCAGGCAATAAAGGTTTTATGCCCATTGATGATGAAATGACCGCATTAAAGGAAAAATACGGTGATATATGGGTAAAAGACAATGTGAATTACTGTGCCATAAAAGATGGACTTCGCAACTTTTTTGTATTGGAATCAGCGAGTAAAATGTACATGATTAATGCATTTGCATTCATTTATTCAGAGCTTGAAAATCAAGAAAGTGAAGAGGAACCGATGCTAAATATTCTTACCCGTTATATCAATGGAGTATGGAGGATTCTGGTTTTTCCACGCGCATTGCATCGTCCGTCGCAGTATTTTGCCGATGGCAAAGAGAATATTCTTATCAGTCCGGCTTCGGTTGACATGGGAGGAGTGTTAATTACTCCACAGGAAAAAGATTTTTTGAAGATCGAGAAAGCCGATATAGAAAGTATACTAAAACAGGTTTTATTGCCTGTCGACCAATTTGATAAACTAACTACAAAACTTAAACAATGAGCAGTCCCAATATTCATGTAGGCATAATGAGTGCCGATAAAATCGATTTTAAACTTCACGGCGAATACCAGCTGGTGGGTACAAAACATACTTTTTCGGGCGATGGAACAGTACGTTTCGAAAATGAAACGCTGCAGCTTGCCGACTCAGAAATCAGTGGCGATAAATTATATTTTATGCCGCTAGACAAGGATAACTCGGAGTTTGAATTAAAAGATGTAACCATCGGTGTAAATTTTCATTGGGAGCAAAAGGAAGATCAGAAATTTCAGGGGGCTTTGAAATTTATCATCGAAGAAGGACAAATTACAGCTGTAAATATTCTTTCGATTGAAGATTACCTGATCAGTGTAATTTCGTCGGAAATGAGTGCCCAAAGTTCACTTGATCTTTTGAAGGCGCACGCTATAATTTCGCGTAGCTGGTTAATTGCACAAACCGAAAAGCAGGATAAACTAACCGATGCCGGAGAAACCTACGAAAGCACTTTTGAAACTGACGATGAATACATTAAGTGGTACGACCGCGAAGATCATACGAATTTTCATGTTTGTGCCGACGATCATTGCCAGCGCTACCAGGGAACAACGCGTTCGCACAATCCGAATGTGGTGAAGGCGGTAAACGAAACGGCCGGCGTAGTACTTGCATATAATGGTGTGATTTGCGATGCACGTTTCTCGAAATGTTGTGGCGGTATTGCCGAGCTTTTCGAAAATTGCTGGGAACCTGTAAATCATCCGTATTTAACGGCGGTGATTGATAATCCGGTGCCACCCAAAGGTTTCGAAACTGATTTGACACTGGAAGAAAATGCCGTTCCGTGGCTAAAAAATGCTCCTGAAGCGTTTTGTAACACCGATGATGAAGAGGTGCTGAAACAGGTGCTGAACGAATACGACTGGACCGCTAATGATTTTTACCGCTGGACAGTAGAGTACAGTCAGGATGAACTCTCTGCCTTGATTTTAAAACGATCGGGACACGATTTTGGAAAGATCCTGGATATGATCCCGGTTGAACGAGGCGTTTCAGGACGATTGATAAAACTAAAAATTGTTGGTTCGAAAAAGACGTTAACAGTTGGAAAAGAACTGGAAATCCGCAGGTGGCTGAGCGAGTCGCATTTATACAGCTCGGCATTTCTGGTGGAAAAAGAGGATGTTGTTGATGGTGTGCCCGGTAAGATTATTTTGCAGGGAGCCGGCTGGGGACATGGTGTTGGATTGTGCCAGATCGGTGCTGCCGTAATGGGCCACAAAGGCTATAAATACGACGAAATTCTGAATCATTATTTTAAAAATATAGACCTGGAAAAACGATACTAGCATGACCAAACGGGCGTTTCTCTCATTTGTTCTGGTGTTTGTTGTTGCATGTGTTTTTGCGCAACAAAAAGTTATTCGTGTCAATCAATTGGGCTACTTGCCGCAGTCAGTAAAGGTGACTGTTTTTCTTTCAACCGAAGCGGAAAACGCCGAACAGTTCCAGGTGTTTGATGCTTTAAACGATAAACTGGTTTATGAGGCAGAAGTAAAGCAAGTTGATGGCACCGATTGGGGAATGGCAACCGCTTTTCGCCTTGATTTTTCAGCGGTAACAAAGCGCGGCGGTTATTACATTCAACTAGGTGATACACATTCGCCGGCTTTTCAAATAGCACCTGATGTATACGAAGGAACAGCAGATTTTCTGCTGAATTATATGCGCCAACAACGTTGTGGTTACAATCCTTATTTAAAAGATTCTTGTCATTTGCACGATGGAATTATTGTGGATCATCCAACGAAAACGGGGCAGAAAATTGATGTGACTGGTGGCTGGCACGATGCTTCTGATTACCTGCAATATCTTACAACTTCGGCCAACGCTACTTATCAGTTGTTGTATGCCTACGAGCAGAATCCTGCCGTTTTTAAAGATGATTTCCGGGAGAACGGTGAATCCGGAACAAACGGAATTCCCGACATTCTGGATGAAGCAAAATGGGGCCTCGACTGGATGGTAAAAATGAATCCCTCGGCAGGAGAGATGTATAACCAGATTGCCGATGACAGAGACCACCGCGGGTATCGTTTGCCCAATAATGATACGGTGAGCTACGGACTGGAAGGAACTTACCGCCCGGTGTATTTTGTTACCGGAAAACCGCAGGGGCTGGCGGAACATAAAAACCGCACGACCGGTGTTTCGTCGAGTGCAGCAAAATATGCATCGGCATTTGCTTTGGGAGCGATGATGATGAAAGAACATTACCCGGAGTTCGCCAAACAAATAGCAGCTAAAGCTGCCGAAGCTTACACGTTTGCATTGAGTGATTTGGGAGCATGTCAAACAGCTTGTAATGTGTCGCCATATTTTTACGAGGAAGCCAATTATGTGGATGACCTTGAATTGGCAGCCACAACTTTATATCAGTTAACCGGTGATGCTTATTACTTAACCGAAGCCAAAAAATGGGGTAGTGTTGAGAGTGTTACACCCTGGATGTCGACAGGTTTTGCGCGTCATTATCAGTTTTACCCATTCGTAAATCTTGGGCATGTTAAGCTGGCCGAAAAGGATGAAACTTTTGCAACTTATTTAAAGCAGGGATTAACGCATCTTTACGATCGGGGGAAAGATGATCCTTTCCTGAATGGTATTCCTTTTATCTGGTGCTCAAACAATTTGGTGGCAGCAGCTATTACGCAGGCTCGTGCTTACGATGAAATAACCGGCGACCGATCATTTGCCGAAATGGAAGCTGCCTTGCGCGACTGGCTTTTTGGTTGTAATCCGTGGGGAACTAGCATGATCTGTGGTTTGCCGGCAGGAGGTGATAATCCACAAGAGCCGCATTCATCCTTCACCAAAATTTTGGGTGAAACCACTTATGGAGGACTGGTTGACGGACCGGTTTATAATTCCATTTTTTCAGGACTTATCGGTATTGAAATTCAGCAACCCGATCCGTTTGAAGCCTTTAACAAGGGCAAAGCGGTTTACCACGATGATTTGGGTGATTATTCATCGAACGAACCCACCATGGACGGAACGGCAAGTCTGAGTTACTATTTATCGGCAATGGAAAAAATGGGGAGTGATCAGCAGGAAGAGTATAAAAAAGATGCACAGGGAGCTATCCGTTACATTCAGCCTGCAGAAAAAAATATTTACCTGGTGTTTTCGGCACACGATAAAGCTGAAGGTGCTGAACATATTTTAAAGACGCTTGACAAAAAGGATTGCAAGGCATCGTTCTTTTTTACCGGCGACTTTTTGCGCGACAAACAATTTCAATCACTCATAAAAAAAGTGATTAAAAACGGACATTATGTGGGCGCGCATTCTGATAAACATCTGTTGTATTGCGACTGGACCAAGCGGGATTCGCTGCTTGTTAACCGGAATACTTTTGAACAGGATTTGAAAGAAAACTATAAGGCTTTGCAGCAATTTGGAATCGACAGTGAAAATGCAAGCTGGTTTCTGCCGCCTTACGAATGGTACAACTTGGCGACGGTAAACTGGGCTGATGCACTTGGCCTGACAACCGTTAACTTTTCGCCAGGAATACGAAGCAATGCAGATTATACGACTCCTGATATGGCGAATTATATGTCTTCTGATGAAATCTTAGAAAGCATCTTTCAGATGGAGGAGGAGCGGGGACTAAATGGCGTAATTATGCTGATTCATCCCGGAACTGAAGAAAAAAGGACAGATAAATTTTATCTTCGTTTGGAAGAATTGATTGAACGCTTGCAGGCAAAAGGATATCATTTTAATGGATTACCATAGATTTCAACAAATAAACCGATCAACCAACATGGCTAAAACAAAAACACAACGCAATCCCTGGTTTTGGATTCCCACACTTTATTTTGCAGAAGGATTACCCTATGTAATTGTAATGACCCTCTCGGTGATCATGTACAAACGGCTGGGCATATCAAATACCGACATCGCTTTGTACACCAGCTGGCTGTATTTGCCGTGGGTGATTAAACCCTTGTGGAGTCCGATTGTGGATTTGCTGAAAACCAAACGTTTTTGGATTGTGATTATGCAATTGGTGGTTGGTGTTGGGTTGGCCGGTGTAGCATTTACCATTCCTGTCAGCAACTTCTTCCAATACACGCTGGCGTTTTTCTGGTTGCTGGCCTTTAGCTCGGCAACACACGACATTGCTGCCGATGGTTTTTATATGCTGGGTTTGTCGCAGGGCGATCAGTCGTTTTTTGTGGGCATAAGAAGTACCTTTTACCGCTTTGCCATGCTAACGGGGCAGGGACTTTTGGTAATTCTTGCCGGAGCTTTGGAAACTGCAACAGGTTTGGAACCGCTTGAAGTAACTATTACGGCTCAGAATATTCCCGTTCAGGAAATTTCGTTTAATCCTGAAAGCTACCAACAATTGCACGAAGCTGGCGATATATATTTTGTGTCGGAGGAAGAGTTAAAAGTGCCTATCGGTTTGGTAACAAAAGATCAGGCGGCTGAACTAAAGAAAAGAGTGGATGACTGGAATATTCAGAATAACTTTTATGCCAGCGAAACTCCGGTGGCTACAAAAGATGCCGGCTGGTGGACTAGAAAAGTGTCTACACCTTTAAAAGAAACACTGAAAGAAAAATTCAATAAAGAGACAGTTGACCTGAGTTCGGAAGTTGGAAACCTGGCCATCATTCCAATTCAGCTGTCAACAAAGCCCGAAGCTGGCGAAGAAGTGGTGCTGAATTTTGGTTACGAAAAAGGCGATGCCAGCATAAAACTGGTGCAGACTTACCGTTACGTATTTAACGAAACCAACTGGGGTAAACCTGCTTTTGCTGTTGTTCAGCTCGATCCGAAGCTGAAGAAAGCCACGCAGACAACTTTTGTTGGTCGCTCGGGAAATATACGCTTTGCCTGGCTGGTGGTTATGGCTTGTATAGCCGTATTGTTTGTGGCCTTTTCGTTGTATCACAGGTTTGCATTGCCGCATCCGGCCAGCGATGTTGCCAACAAAACTGAAGGCAAAAGTGTGATGGGCGAATTTTTCGAAACCTTCGCCGCCTTTTTCCGGAAAAAGGAGATCGTTTCGATTATGCTGTTCCTTTTGTTGTACCGACTGGCCGAATCGCAGCTGGTGAAAATGGCCTCGCCGTTTTTGCTTGATGCCCGCGAAGCCGGAGGACTGGGAATTACTACCGGCGATCTTGGTTTGGTATACGGAACCGCCGGAATGATCGCGCTCACGATTGGCGGTATTTTAGGCGGAATTGTAGCCTCACGCAAAGGCCTAAAACACTGGCTGTGGTGGATGGCGCTGGCCATTAACCTTCCCAATCTTTGTTATTTGCTGCTGTCGTTGTTTAATCCAACATCGTTATGGTGGATTTCAGCTGCGGTTGTGATTGAGCAGTTTGGCTATGGTTTTGGATTTACGGCCTATATGCTTTTCTCTATTTACGTTTCGGAAGGAAAACACAAAACAGCCCACTACGCTATCACAACCGGTTTTATGGCGCTGGGAATGATGATTCCGGGAATGCTGAGTGGCTGGTTACAGGAAATAATCGGTTACCAGAGTTTCTTTGTTTGGGTAATGATCTGTACCATCCCGATCTTTTTGGTGCTGCCGTTTGTAAAGGTTGATGCTAAGTTTGGGATTAAAGAAAAGGAATAAGTTGTATTCGTTGTAAAAGAAATTCCAATGCAAAACGAATTAAGAGGTTTCTGGAGCCGACTATTTAAGTTCAACTGTAAGTTTGGATTATTCTTATTGCTTATAATTTGTATTCCCCGTTTTGTTTTGGTACTTAAAGCTAACGAGACAGGTAATTACAGCCTGATTGGTTTAGTAATGTTCGTTTCTGCAATTATACCTTTTGTATTTCTCAATAGGCATGGTTTGAGAAAGATTGGAATAAGGAGAACCAAAAAAAATCAGATTCTATTTTTGGCATTGATTTCTGGTATTGTTTTTAGCTTTCTACTGCAATACTTAGGTGTGGGTTTATTTGGTAATACTTATGAAAATTGGTATGAATATATTGGAAAGTCATATAATATTCCAGCTGGTATCTCAGCCCAAGCCCAAAAGGTAATGTTTATAATCATGGCAATTACTGGAATGACTTTCAGCCCAATTGGAGAAGAATTGTTTTTTCGGGGTATAGTTCACGGTAGTTTTGCAAATTCGATTGGTGACAGAAAAGCGTCTGTTATTGATAGTTTGGCTTTTGCTTTAACACATATTTCTCATTTTGGGTTAGTATTTATAAATGGGAAATGGAATTTTTATTTTGTTCCGGCGTTGATTTGGGTGATGAGCATGTTTATTGTAAGTGTACTCTTTTTTCAAATGAAAAAGCTCTCAAATTCGATTTGGGGTGCGGAGTTGTGTCATTCCGGTTTTAATTTAGGGATGATCTACTGTATATTTTATTTGATGTAGTTAACGTCCTTCATTCTTTATGTAAGCGCTAAGCGGTTCCAAGTTGCTAAGGTCATAGCTTTTTTATTCCTGTAATGAATTTATCCTTTCTGCAAGGATCTAAATAGTCCTGCATACTTTCTGACCACCCTGCAGAGATCTATACCGTCTTGCATCAGTTTTATCCTTTCCTGCGGTGCCGGAGAGCTAAATGGTATTGCAGGACGTCCAAAAGTGTTGCAGGAATTCATAAAACAGTCGCAGGACGCCAGGATATCCTGCAGGATTCTGCAAAAGTGGCGCAGGACGTTATAAAAGTTAGCAGGACGGGAAATATTCCCGCAGGACGCTCTTTTTGAAACTTTGTCAGCCCAAAAGCACGTTTTGCGACAAATCCGCCGATAACAATTCTTGGAAAGCTTTTTGATAAACTTTTGTCTTTGTAACTTTGATAAGCTATGAACGATAAAGAGCTAAAAATAAAATACGATACCATCTGCCAGCACCTGGCTGAGCGGAAATTAAAACCTGCTTTCGATCTGCTGGGGAGTCTGATTCATGAAAGCGGATTGCTCATTCACCTTGATGAATGGCGCAACCTGGAGCAGAACTACAGCTACATGTTAAAATATACGGTTGAAGGAATTCAGGATCCGGAGCGACAAAAAGTTTACCGGAAGCTGATTGTATCGGTTTTCGAGCTTTGCGACAAAATTTATGATGAGCTACGATTGAAAATGTCGTCAACGGTTACTTACGAGAAAAAACGCGGGTATAAACCAACACTTCAATTTAATACACTTCTGGATGAACTGGAAGATTTTTATTTGCAGGAACAGCTGGTTTCGTTGGTTGATGATGCCGATGTACAACGATCATCGAAACGCATTAGCGCGCGCGATCATCAGCAAAAAATGGTGACCTTGTTTTATTTTGTATGGTTTCAGAATGCGTTAAACGATGAGCACCGTGCATTTTTAAAGGCCCTTTTAAATAGCGAGCTGATCGAGAAATCGTATAAGTCGTTTATCGTTTCGGCGCTGCTGATGAGTTTGCTTCGTTATTTCGACGAGGCCAAATTTTCGGTACTTTTTGATGCTTACGAACACGAGCTGCCCGAAATCAATCAGCGGGCAATTGTTGGTTTGCTCATTGGTTTTTATCGTTACGACAGTCGTTTGTCGTATTATCCGTCGATAACCGGTCGACTGAAACTACTGAATGAAAATCCTGACTTCAAACAAAATCTTGAACAGGTTATAATACAGCTAATCAGAAGTAAGGAGACGGAAAAGATTCAGAAAAAGATCACCGACGAGATCATGCCGGAAATGATAAAGATAAGTCCGAATTTGAAGGATAAGATCAATCTCGACAGTTTGATGGACGACATACTTGGCGACGATGAAAATCCCGAGTGGGAAAAGATTTTTGAAGATTCGCCGGGTTTGATGAATAAAATAGAGGAGTTTTCGGAGCTTCAAATGGAAGGAGCTGATGTTTTTATGAGCTCGTTTGCCATGCTAAAAATGTTCCCGTTCTTTAGCGAATTTGCCAACTGGTTTATGCCATTCTTTACCAAAAATCCTGAGATTGATTTTGTGGTAAATCGTGCCGATTCGGTTACCGACCAGTTTCTAAAAGCCATTGATGCAGCTCCGGTTTTGTGTAATTCCGATAAGTATTCGTTTTGCTTTAGTTTGCAAAATATTCCGGCCGAAAACCGCGAGTTTATGGCTGAAGGATTAAAAGCAGAAATGCAGCAGTTTGATGAACTGAAAAACGATGAAGAGTTGACTGATCCGGGGAAAAAAGCAGCTTATATTTCAAATCTGTATATCCAGGATTTGTACCGCTTTTTCAAATTGTATCCGCGCAAAACTGATTTTGAAGATATTTTTAACTGGCATTTCGATTTTCATAACAAACAAACGCTGGGCGAAACGCTGAAAGAAGATGCCAGCATTGTTCGAAATATTGCTGAATACTATTTTTCGAAAAACTATTACAACGAGGCCGCCGAAGTATTTAATTACTTGTTGAGTGAGGAGAAAAGCGGGGAATTGTACCAAAAACTCGGCTACTGTTATCAAAAGCTTGGCGATTTTGATCAGGCTCTGAAAGCTTATAAAAGTGCAGAGCTGTTTGAGTTGAACAAAAAGTGGAACCTCAATAAAATAGCATTGTGTTACCGCAATTTAAAACAGCCGAAAAAAGCGCTGGAGTATTACCGCGAGGTTGAATTACTGGATGAAGAGAATTTAAATGTTCAGCTGAATATTGGTCACTGTTTGCTGGAGCTTGATCGTTTTGAGGAGGCTTTAAAAACCTATTTCAAGGTTGAATATTTGATGCCTGACAATAAAAAGGTGTGGAAGCCAATTGGCTGGTGTTCGTTGGTTGCCGGTAAGTTTGAGCAGGCAGAGAAATATTTCAAAAAACTGCTTGATGCCAGCCCCAATAAACACGACCTGATGAATATGGGGCATGTGCAGTGGTGTTTGGGAAAACGAAAAGAGGCGCTGGATTATTACAAACAGTCGATTGTAAAAACAGAATTTACCGAGCGTGAGTTTTTCGAGGTTTTCCACGAAGACCTGCATTATTTAACTGGTCTGGGAATAGATAAAGACGACGTGCCGATTATGTTGGATCAACTACGGTATTTTGTTGAAGAATAGCGGAGAATATTGAATACTGATTAACGAATACTGATTTCAGATTTAAGAAAAAGACCGTTTGTATTTTTCAATCGCAAAGCAGTATTCGTTAATCGAAAATCATAATTCAATTTATTTCATCCAGTTTTTTACAGCCTCAATATTCATCTCGTTAACTATATTTTTGGCTCCGGATGTGTACAGAAATTCCAATTCTTTGGCAAAGTGTGCTGTAACTTTGTCGCGAACCATTTTCATGGTGGCGTTCAGCATTTTGTTTTCAGTAGTAAACGCCTCCGGCAGTATGGCAACGGTGGCAGGTAGCCAGCGCTCAGGGAAAGTGCCTTCATATTTGCCGCCTTTTTTATATTCGTTAATCTCTTTCTGAATAATTTCGATTGCAGTTTTTGCAGCTTCATCACTTCCTTTTTCGATGCTGCGATTTTTCAGCTCACGGTTTATGGCTTCCATGTCGGGCACAACCATTCCGGAGGTATATGCATTTTGATTGTTGTAAAGCATTACCTGTTGGATGTATGGCGACTGGTCGACAAGTGCCTCTTCAATACCTTCAGGGCTGTATTTTTCGCCATCGTTACCAATTAGCAGACTTTTAAACCGTCCCAGTACATAAAGGAAGTCGTCTTTTCCCATGTAGCCCATATCGCCGGTGTGCAGCCAGCCGTCTTTCAAAGTTTCGGCAGTGGCAGTTGGGTTATTCCAATAGCCTTTCATTACATTGTCACCTTTCACAACAATCTCGCCTTTCTGTCCTACAGGTAGTTCATTGCCTTTATCGTCCAGAATTTTTATTTCCAGGTTTTTAACCAGTTTTCCCGATGATCCAAAAACAACATCGTGCGGAACATTTGACGAAATAACGGGAGCAGATTCAGTAAGACCGTAACCCTGGCAAATGGGAAGACCAACGGCATAGAAGAAACGTTGCAATTCAACATCGAGCAAGGCACCACCTCCAATGAAGAATTTCAGGTTGCCCCCAAAACCATCACGAACTTTGGCAAATAATACATGGTCAAATAACCAGTAAAGCGGCTTTAAAAAGAAACGCCAGCCTTTGCCGCGGTTGTTGCCATAGCCGTTGTGCGCATAAGCAACTTTTAAGGCAAACTGGAAAACTTTAAACAGGAATTCTCCTTTTTTACGAATGCCTGCTTCAATGTTTTTCCGGAATGTTTTTGAGTAAGCCGGAACACTCATCATAAGCGTTGGCTTAATCTCCTGTATATTTTTCGGAATATTTCGAAGTGTTTCCATTGGCGAGTTGCCAATTTCAACCGATGCAATACTGGCACCTTTGTACATAAACACATACAAGCAGGTGGTGTGTGCAAATGCATGATCCCACGGCAGAATTGCCAGTGTTATCCATTCTGACTGCAGATCGAGCAATGAATTTGACTGTACCACATTGGCCGCGTAATTCAGGTGGGTAAGCATAATACCTTTCGGGTCGGCAGTGGTTCCTGAAGTATAAGATATATTTGCTACATCGTTTGGCTCAATTCCTTTCCATACCTGTTCCGTTAAGTCGGTATTTTCTTTTCTGAATTTAGCTCCGGCAGCAACCAATTCTTTGTAATCAATATCGTTTTCACCCGGATTTTCTTTTCCGTCAATGTAAACTACTTTCTCCAGTTCCGGCAACTCATCACGAATCTCCTCAACTTTTGCAGCATGTAATTTCGATACAAAAATATATTTACTTCCACTGTGGTTTATGCGGAAAGCAAGCTCGTTGTTTTGTAAACGAATAGAGAGTGGCACGTTAATACCCCCGGCATAAAGCATCCCCAGTTCACTAATGATCCAATCGTTGCGGCCATCGGCAATTAATGCGGCCCGGTCGCCTTTTTTGAAACCCAACTGAATGAGTCCGGCAGCAAGATCTAAAACCTTTTCGCGTGTTTGTTTGTAAGTTGTAGGCTGGTATTCTCCTTTGGTCTTTTCCCACAGATAAGGATTGTCGGGGTAGTTAGCAACAGCGGTTTCAAAAAGTTCAACAATGGTTTTCATAGGTAATTACAAAAGTTAATTTAATCAGGATTTCTTTTACATTCGTTTGTATCCAAAAGTATAAAAAATCTGTTAAGTTGTTTTTTGCTTGTAAGCATAAAAAATGCCCTTTCGGGCACTTCTGTTATTCTGTTATAAATTTGTAGATCGTTTTCTGATCGTAAATTTCTCCGGGTTTTAATTCCGTTGTCGGAAATTTTGGGTGATGTACCGAATCAGGATAATGTTGGGTTTCCAGTGCAATTCCGGCGTAGCTTCCGAATTTCTTTTTGCCATCAATGGTAAATTCCGGAATCCAATAACCGGTGTAAACCTGCATTCCCGGTTGTGTGGTGTAAACCTCAATTTTACGGCCACTGGTTTCTTCGCTTAGTGTACCGGCCAAAATCAGATCTCCGTCTTCGTTGTCAAAAACAAAGTTATCGTCGTAGCCCATTTCCAAACCTTCGGCATTAATCTTTTTAGGCGAGGTAAAATCGTAAACAGTACCAACTACCGGGGTAATTTTTCCGGTTGGTATTTGCTCAACCATGGCTGTCATTTTGGTTGCATTAAGCTCCAGTTCATGGTTTAGGATATTGTCTTTTCCTCCGGTTAAATTGAAGTAACTGTGGTTTGTAAGGTTAACCACAGTTGTTTTGTCAGTTTCGGCATAATATTGAATGCCCAGATCATTGTTCTCGTTTAGCGTATATATACAGGTTACTTTTAGATTTCCCGGATAATTTTCTTCGCCATCAGCACTCATGTAGCTTAATTTAACGCCAACTTCGTTTTCGGACTCAATAATTTCGGCATCAAATAATTTTTTATCAAACCCTTCTATTCCTCCATGCAAATGGTTTGGTCCGTTATTAATTGCCATTTCGTATGTCTTACCTTCAATCTCGAGATGTCCTTTTGCAATCCGGTTGCCAAATCGGCCAATTATGGCTCCAAAGTAGGGGCATGATGCCAGGTACTCTTCGCTTTGATAGGTTTCAAGTTTATCGAAACCACAAACAATATTCTGAATGGAGCCATTTTTATTCGGCATGTCAATTGCGGTAATAATGGCGCCGTAATTGGTTATATTTATTTTTAGTGTGTCGTTGGTGAGGGTAAAAAGCTGTGCTTCGCGACCATCTTTTAATGTCCCAAAAGTTTTTGTTGTTATCTTCATTATACTTTGTTTTTTCTAATTTGCATTTTTGTAAAAGCAGCTAAATTCGATTTTCTGCCTGCCCACTTTTTATGTGTTACTGTGTGCTATTTTACTGTTTTTTCCTGAATTTTTCTCCAAAGTTATTAAAGCCGGGTATTATATTTTAGCTTTGGTTAAAAAATAAAGTCGTTTTACAGTTTTGTAACATTTGTTATGATTTATTTGTAGCTCAATTTTGTGGTAAATAACTGCACTACAAATTTTGCCGAACAAAAATGCGAAAAATCAGAATATTAACTGGTAGGTACTGGTGGTGTTTTAAAACATCATTTTGTAATAAAAAACTACTATTTTTGTGTAAAGCTTAACTAAATGCCAAGAACCAGAGTAATTTCAATCAATCCAAAGTCATCGGTGCCGAAATATCGCCAGATAATCGATTCGGTGCTAAAATCAATTGAAAAAAGACGTTTAAAAAAAGGAGATAAGGTTCCTTCGATTAATGAGATTTGTTCGGAGTTTAATCTTAGCCGCGATACGGTGATGTTTGCTTTTAACGAACTAAAGTCGAAAGGCATTTTGAAAAGTCAGCCCGGAAAAGGGTATTACATTGCCAGCACTGAAATAAAAGTTGAAGAACGTGTTTTTGTATTATTCGACGAGTTAAATGCATTTAAAGAGGACTTGTATAATTCCCTGATAAATTCGTTTAAAGGCAAGGCAACGGTTGAAGTATATTTTCATCATTTTAATTATAAGGTATTTAAAAATCTGATTACCGAAAGTATTGGTAACTATACATCGTATTTAATAATGCCGGCCACTTTTGACAATACGGGGCACTTATTATCAAAATTACCTGAAGACCGCGTTTATATTATCGATCGTTTGAAACCTGAACTAACACGCTACCCGGTGGTTTACCAGGATTTTGAGCAGGATTTTTACGACGCTTTGGTTGCAGGAAAGGAGATGATTGAAAAGTACCGGAAGTTAGTATTCGTAAATCCGGGCGGAAAAGAACCGGCAGAGCGTTCGGAGGGATTTCAGCGTTTTTGTGAGGAAAATGATTTTAAGTACGAGATTGTAAAATCGCTCACTGGTGTGAAACCATCGTTGTGGGAAGCTTACTTCCTAATTTCGGACCGCGACTTGGTTGAAATGGTGAAAATTGCCAAATATTGTAAGTTTAAACTGGGTAAAAAATTTGGCATAGTTTCCTTTAACGACACTATGTTAAAAGAAGTGGTTTCGGGTGGTATAACAACCATTTCAACCGATTTTACGGAAATGGGAAAAACACTTGCCAATATGGTTGTAACGCGCGACAGATCGCAGGTTCGTAACAAAGCGCAAATGATTGTCAGGAATAGTTTATAAATGTTAAATCTGTTGTGCAACATCTTTTCGAGGGGTCTGTAGCTGGCTTTAAAAACTATATTTGTACCCACCAGTACCTACCAGTTGAAAAATAGAAATTAAAGTAATATAAATCAATAACAGATTATGACTAAAATTAGTACATTAAATGAAAAAATTAACGGGGGAGATAACCCGTTATTTAAGGAGTTGTACGGCAGTGATTTTGCCGAATTAAAAGTTCAGGCAGATCGTTATGCAGAGGTGATGGGAGAGTTTGAAAAAACATTTGGAGCCGACGATGTTTCGTTGTTTAGTTCACCCGGACGTACAGAAATTGGCGGAAACCACACCGATCATAACTACGGCCGCGTTTTGGCAGGTGCCGTAAACCTCGATAATATTGCAGTTGCAGCCAAAAACGGAACAAATACCGTTCGTATTAAATCGGCAGGTTATCCTGAATTCCAGGTAGAACTCAGTGATTTTCAACCGGACGAGTCTGAGTTTTATACTTCCACCTCGCTGGTAAAAGGTATTGCCGCAAAAATGAAAGAGAATGGTTACGAAATTGGTGGTTTCGATGCATGTATTGAAGGGCGTGTGCCAAAAGGTTCGGGCTTAAGTTCTTCTGCATCATTCGAAGTACTGATTGGCGCAATTTTTAGCGAGCTTTTTAACGATGGTAAAATGGATGCTGTTGAAAATGCAATCATCGGTCAGTGGAGCGAAAACAACTATTTCGGAAAACCTTGTGGATTAATGGATCAAACAGCTTGTTCGGTTGGTGGATTGATTACGATTGACTTTAAAGATCCGGCCAACCCGATTGTGAAAGAAGTTGATTTTGATTTCGTTTCAACAGGATTTTCATTGGTTATAACTGATGTTGGTGGTGGTCACGACGATCCTGCATCTCAGGCAGAGTACGCATCGCTTCCTACTGAAATGAAATCGGTTGCTGCCGAATTAGGCGCAAATGTACTTCGCGAAGTTACTTTGGAGCAGATCGTAGAAAAGATTCCTGAAATTCGTGAGAAAACAGGCGATCGTGCGATTCTTCGCGCATATCACTTCCAGGGCGACAATGCACGTGTTGTAAAACAGGTTGAAGCGCTGGAAAACAACGACTTTAATGCTTTCCTTGATATGGTTGTTGAATCGGGATACAGTTCGTATATGTACAACCAGAACATTTATGATATTGTACACAAAGACGAACAGGTAGTTTCACTTGGTCTTGCACTAAGCGAAATGGTGCTGAAGGGAAGCGGAGCATGGCGTGTTCATGGTGGTGGTTTCGGAGGTACAATTCAGGCTTTTGTACCACAAGATAAGTTGGATAAATATGTGGAAGTTTTAGAACATGTTTATGGAAAAGGTACTTGTCATAAATTGTTTATCCGCTCCAAAGGTTCTGTAAAACTTGACTTATAGAACTACGCAGCAACACCAGTAGTGGCAAAAAGATAGTGCGAAAAAAAACTTCTTAATTGTTCACTATTTCATTTGATATTTTAACTTTGAGGCCGAATATTTAACTTATCCCGATTCCAGAGTCGGGATAAGTTAGTTTTTCGACCTAAATTATAACTGACATAATCATTCAGATGAGTTTTAATATAGAAGACCATCCTCATAAAAGATATAACCCACTAAATGGCGATTGGATTTTAGTGTCGCCACACCGGGCGAAAAGACCATGGCAGGGACAGGTTGAAAAACCGGTTGTTGAAGAACGACCTAAATATGATCCGAATTGTTACCTCTGCGCAGGTAACGAAAGAGCCGGAGGAAAAATTAACCCTGATTACAAGGGAACCTTTGTTTTTACCAACGATTTTAGTGCATTGCTTACCGATACTCCAGAGGGAGGTATTGATGACGGCGAATTATTTCAGGCACAGAGCGAAAGCGGTATCTGTAAGGTAATTTGCTTTAGCGAAGATCACAGCCTTACGATTCCGGAAATGGAAGTAGCCGATATTCGTAAAGTAGTCGACTTGTGGTGTGAGCAATATACAGAACTGGGTGAAAATCCAACGATTAATTACGTTCAGATATTTGAGAACAAAGGCGCAATTATGGGATGTTCAAATCCGCACCCTCATGGGCAGATTTGGTCATCAAAAGGAATTCCTACCGAACCGGCAAAAGAGTGCAAAACACAAAAAACATATTTTGATAAGCATGGCCGCACCATGTTGCTCGACTATGTAAATGCCGAATTGGAAAAGAAAGAACGTTTGCTCGACGAGAATGATTCGTTTGTGGCTCTCATTCCTTTTTGGGCGGTTTGGCCGTTTGAGGCAATGATAGTTAGTAAGCGGCCAGTACAGAATATTTTGGAATTAACCGACGATGAGCGAACCGACTTAGCAGATATCTACAAAAAATTAACCGTTATGTACGATAACCTGTTTGAAACATCGTTTGCTTATTCTGCAGGTTTGCACCAGGCGCCAACCGATGGCGAAGACCATCCGGAATGGCATTTACATATGCATTTTTATCCGCCATTATTGCGTTCAGCAACGGTTAAAAAATTTATGGTTGGTTACGAAATGCTTGGAACCCCACAGCGTGATATTACGGCAGAAGGCGCTGCTAAAAGATTACGGGATTTACCGAAGACTCATTTCAAAAAGAATTAATTATTAATTACTTAAATCAATAAAATTATTATGGAAGCTAAAAAACAAAATTACACAGTACCTATTATCATGATGATTCTGCTGTTTGGTATGATTGCATTTGTTACCAATTTGGCAGCTCCAATGGGTGTTGTGCTTAAGTCGCAGTTCGGTGCAAGTAATTTCCAGGGAATGATGGGTAATGCCGCAAACTTTATTGCCTACGCCGTAATGGGAATTCCTGGTGGTCTTTTACTTCAAAAAATTGGTTATAAAAAGACTGCTTTAATTGCGATTGCAGTTGGTTTTGTGGGTGTTGGAATTCAATATCTATCGGGCCACTCAAGCGAATCAATGGCATTTACTGTTTACCTGATTGGTGCATTTGTTGCAGGTTTTTCAATGACTTTGTTAAACACTGTTGTAAACCCAATGCTTAATACCCTTGGTGGAGAAGGAAACAAAGGAAACCAGTTAATCCAGGTTGGAGGTTCATTCAACTCGGTAATGGCAACTTTTACTCCTGCTTTTGTAGGTATTTTAATTGGATCACAAGTAGCTAATGCCCGAATCACCGATATTTTCCCAGTAATGTACATTGCATTAGGTATTTTTGCTTTGGCTTTCTTTGTACTGTTGGCAGTAAATATTCCTGAACCTCACGTTAGTGCTGCATCAGAATCATTAAAAAGTTTGATGTCAGGTGCTATGCAATTCCGTCACTTTATTTTCGGAGCTATCGGTATTTTTGTATACGTAGGTGTTGAAGTTGGAGTACCTGGAACACTGATTTTCTGGTTAACAGATCCAAATGCCGCTATTGCAATTGATGCCGGTACTGCCGGTTCGGTGGCCGGTACATATTGGTTGCTTATGCTTGTTGGTCGTTTGGTTGGTGCATCAATCGGTAGCACGGTATCAAGTAAAACCATGTTAACTTTTGCTTCATTCGTTGGAATGATATTAGTTCTTTTAGCAATTATTTTACCTACGTCAACTGTAGTAAGTATGCCGGTATTCCAGGCACAAGGTAGTTCAATGTCATTTGCTTTTGCACAAGTGCCAATTAACGCCATGCTACTTGTTTTAGTAGGACTTTGTACATCAATTATGTGGGGTGGTATTTTTAACCTTGCTGTTGAAGGTTTGGGTAAATATGTTGCTGCTGCTTCAGGTATTTTTATGACACTTGTAGTAGGTGGTGGATTGCTTCCTTTGGTACAGAATGCTGTGGCCGACGGATTAGGATTCCAGCCTTCGTACTGGGTACCATTCCTCGGATTAGCATACCTGTTCTTCTATGCAACAATTGGTAGTAAAGTACTTAAACGTGCCGAAAGCGTTAAATTGTAGTAGAAATTAAAATCCGACTTGTTCGGGATTTAAATATCAATTCGGGATTATCCCGGAAAGCCATCCGCCAGCTGACGGATGGCTTTTTTATGCTATAAATAAATCAACGTTCGGATTGTTATGTGTTGCATACACTTTTTTTTATTTTAGCACAGCTTAATCAGGTTAGTATGTACGACATTATTGGCGATGTTCATGGTTATGCAGTCAAGCTTAAAAAGCTTCTGCTTGAAATGGGATACCAAAAAACGAATGGTAGTTATTCGCATCCAGCGCGTAAAGCCATTTTTGTGGGCGATTTTATTAATCGTGGACCAGAGATCAGAAAAACCATAAGGATAATTAAAGCAATGGTTGAAAGAGGCAATGCATATGCGATACTTGGAAATCATGAGCTAAATGCCATTATTTATCATTTGAAGGATAAAGAGGGAAGATCAATCATTTCAAAACCCAGTAAATATTTTTTGTCGCTTTTTAAAACGATTAATGAATATTCAGCAGGATCGAAAGAATTGGATGAACAATTAAGGTGGATGCGCACATTACCACTTTATCTCGATTTGGGCGAGATAAGGATTGTACACGCTTGTTGGTGTGAAGACGCTATTAAAGTAGCGGATACTTTATATGAAGATGGCAGAATAAGGAAAAAGGTTTTTCGTAAAGTTTATAAAAAGTCAAGTTCAGAAGAGGCAAAAAGTGTATGGCGACTTACTAAAGGTGTGAACCTAAAATTTCCGTCAGACATAAGAGTGATAAGTAATAAAGGTGTTTCGCCTCGTTCTTTTCGAATTCGGTGGTGGGATAACCTGGAAGGAATGACTTTTAAAGATGCGTCGTTTGAAAGTAAGTTCTCGATGCCGGCTTATACCATCCCAACTGAAATTATTCCAAAAACCTTTCCTTACCCCGATGATGCCCCGATTGTTTTCTTTGGACACTACTGCAGAGGGGCAGGTCCGTACATAATAAAACACAATGTTTGTTGCGTTGATTCGTGTGTTGCAGGTACAAAATCGCTTTTAGCTTATCGCTGGAGTGGAGAAAAGGAGCTAGATATGAATCATTTAGTAAAAATATAGGTTTGTATGTTGCCTTATTGTGTTGATATTCAGCGACATGAACAAAAAATCAAAAAAATATTTTTTTGTATTGCAGGTAAAAAAAGAAAGTATATATTTGCATCACCTTTGCAAAGGGCTTCAAGCCGGTTGAAAAGGTAAAAGTTCTAAAAAAACGGTGGCGTAGTTCAGTTGGTTAGAATGCCGGCCTGTCACGCCGGAGGTCGCGAGTTCGAGTCTCGTCGTCACCGCTTATTTTTTTAATAAAAAAGTTTAGAACATCAATTTTTTGGTGGCGTAGTTCAGTTGGTTAGAATGCCGGCCTGTCACGCCGGAGGTCGCGAGTTCGAGTCTCGTCGTCACCGCAAAAGCAGCTCACAAGGCTGCTTTTTTGTTTTCCTTAAAATTTGGGCTTTGTTACAATAATCTCAATAAAAGCATGTTCTCATGTTTTAATAAAATTTTATATCTTTCCACAACTATTTATAAACCCAATTTTAAGTTAATTACCATGAAAAGAACCGCATCGATTTTGTGTATAGCCTTTTTTATGTTTAGCGCCATTTCTGTGATGGCACAGTACCCATCAGTTACTTTTTTTGGTGGTGCCAATATGGCGTCAACCGATATGAAATTCGGCGAAACCGATACAGACCTTGAAGATTCGTTTAAACCACTTTATGGAATGAATATTGGCGCACTATATGAATATGTTTTAGACAAAGATCGTTCTCAGGAAATTGCCGTTGAAGGAGGCTTGCTGTTCGAAACAAAAGGTTACCATCAAAAATTGGAAGAAGAGAATTATCATCATAATAATAAAACAACGCTTTACTTTGTTGATGTACCTGTTTATTTGAAATACATTTATCGGTTTAGGTCGTTAAATAAAATATATGTTGGTGCTGGTGGTTTTGCCGGTGCCGGATTATTTGGAAATGAATCGATAACTTTTCAATTCAATGGCGCAGAATCAACCAGTAGTTCCGAAACCGTTGCATGGGGCAGCGAAGGAGACTATAAACGTTTGGATTATGGCGTTTCGGGCAAAGTTGGATTTCTGATGCATAATGGCCTGAATATTTGCGTTTCGTACGATTATGGACTGGCTGATATTGCACAAATTGAAACCCAGGAAGCCAAAACCAGGACACTTCGTTTATCGCTGGGCTATACAATGAAATTTGATGATTAGTAACTCGTATATATACCAGTGTAATAATTTGTGAAAAAGGGATCTGAAAATTTACCGGTTTACAGCTTGCATAACTTTAGTTCTGAAGAACGTGCCAGCCAGCAGTTTCAGGTTGAAGTATTTGATGCCAACCGGCATTTTGCAGTTAAGTACCCGCACCGTCACGATTTTTTTGAGGTTTTGTACCTTGAAAAGGGGAGCGGATCGCATGTTATTGATGGTAACAAATACGACATTGAGCCGCCTTGCATCTTTTTTATGTCGCCGGGACAAGCTCATAAAATCGAGTTCTCGCATGATATTGAGGGATTCATTTTTATTTTTACCGCTGATTTTTATCTTCTTAATCAACGAAACCCAAACCGATTGATAGAGTTTCCTTTCTTTTTCACAATTCGGCAAGATAACCCGCCACTTTTGTTAACTGACACAAATGATAAGCTTTTCCTTGAAAGTTTATTCCGAAAAGGTGTTAATGAAATTCGTAAACCCGAAGGTTATTCCATTGAAATTCTGCGTTCGGTTCTCGATTTGATTTTAACAAGCTGTGCATCGCTGTATCCGTATGACGAAAACAAATGGAAAGGAAAAGGACACATTGTTGTAAAAAAATTCTTTCAGTTGCTCGAGGAGCATTTTCACGAAAACCTTTCGGTGGCGCAGTATGCCGATATTATGGCACTAACGCCAAATCATTTAACGCAAACGGTAAATCAACTTACAGGGAAAACATCATCGCAGATTATTAAATCGAAACAGATTATCGAAATCAAACGCCTGTTGGTGCATACCAATCTCGGCGTTTCCGAAATTGCCACAAAAATGAACTTTCCGGATCAAAGTTATTTTGCTAAATTTTTTAAGCGCGAAGTTGGCTTGTCGCCACTGCAGTTTCGATCGCAATCGCTCTAATAGTGGTAAAATTCCATATTCTTGATGGTGTTTAAACTGTTGAAAATTAGTGGTGTAATTTTAGTGCATTAAACAGGGTTAAAACCCAAATCCATGAAAATTACCTAAAATTCATGTAATTTTACATTTCAGGCTTACAGAAATTTTGTTGCTTTGTATTCAGCTTTATGCATTTGGGTACGAGATGAGAAATGCAGTAGCTCTAAAGTTTATTAATTGTAAAATAAAATATCATGGAAAATTATTTCAATACATTGCCGCTTCGTCTTCAGTTAGACCAGTTGGGAAAATGCGACTTTATGGATGAGTCGGAATTTGCAGACGGAGTTGAAAAACTAAAAGGAAAACAAATTGTAGTATTGGGCTGCGGTGCTCAGGGATTAAACCAGGGCTTAAACCTGCGCGACAGCGGATTGAACGTAGCTTACGCCTTGCGTCAGACGGCAATTGATGAGAAACGTGCATCGTTTGTAAACGCTACCGAAAATGGTTTTGAAGTAGGTACTTTCGAAGAATTGGTACCAAAGGCTGATTTGGTATTGAATCTTACTCCGGATAAACAACACACACCGGTAGTTAATAAAGTAGTGCCTTTGATGAAAAAAGGTGCCTGTCTGGCCTACTCACATGGTTTTAATATCGTTGAAGAAGGAATGCAGATTCGCGATGATATTACTGTAATAATGGTGGCTCCAAAATCTCCTGGTTCAGAAGTACGTGCTGAGTATGTACGCGGATTTGGTGTACCTACTTTAATTGCAGTTCACCGCGAAAACGATCCTAACGGCGATGGTTTGGAAATTGCAAAAGCTTATGCAGTTGGTACAGGTGGTCATAAAGCCGGTGTTTTACTTTCGTCGTTTGTTGCCGAAGTAAAATCAGACTTGATGGGTGAGCAAACTATTCTTTGTGGTTTACTGCAAACCGGTTCTATCCTGAGTTTTGATAAAATGGTTGAAAAAGGGATTGATGCAGGTTACGCATCAAAATTGGTTCAATACGGTTGGGAAACAATTACCGAAGCATTGAAACTTGGCGGAATCACTAATATGATGGATCGCTTGTCGAATCCTGCAAAAATTGAAGCTTACAAACTTTCAGAAGAACTGAAAGAGATTATGCGTCCGTTGTTCGAAAAACATATGGATGATATCATGTCAGGAGAATTCTCGTCGACCATGATGGAAGACTGGGCGAACGATGATAAAAACTTGTTGGGATGGCGTGCAGCAACAGGAGAAACTGCTTTTGAAAAAACTCCGGCTGGCGACGTTGAGATTAGCGAGCAAGAGTATTTCGATAACGGAACATTAATGGTGGCTTTTGTGAAATCGGGTGTTGAACTGGCATTTGAAGTAATGACAGAATCAGGAATTAAAGAAGAATCGGCTTATTACGAGTCGTTACATGAAACTCCGCTGATTGCCAACACAATTGCACGCAAAAAGCTGTTTGAGATGAACCGTACAATTTCGGATACTGCAGAATACGGTTGTTATCTTTTCGATCATGCCTGCAAGCCGCTATTGGCTGATTTTATGAAAAAAGTTGATACCAATATTATTGGCAAAAACTTTAACGAAGGAAAAGACGGGCACGTGGATAACAAAGAGCTTATCGATATTAATGATGAAATTCGTTATCACGATGTTGAAATTATTGGCGCCGAATTGCGAGAGGCAATGGAATCAATGAAAGCGATTATCTAAAGAATCAATAAAAACAGACGATCATATAATTTCGAAGCTGGCTCCGCCTTTTTGGTGGGGCCAGTTTTTTTTGAAGAGAGCTGTATCTTTCGTAATTTTAAATAAAAATGGCTCGTTCAGGATATGTTTTCGTTTGTTTTTTGTGCGCTTTCATAACTTTATGTTCTTCTTGCAATTATTCAGCAAAAAAAGGCGCAGAACAAAACCAACAATATACGCCCAACGTTCCCGAAGGCTGGCAAGCCTTATTTAACGGAAATACACTCGAAAACTGGGAAGTAACCTCATTCGGAACTGAAGGTCCGGTAAAGGTTATGGAGGGAAGTATCGTTATTAATTATGGCGATGGATGCAGTGGAATTACCTGGACCGATACTTTCCCAAAAGTAAATTACGAAGTACAACTGGAAGCCCGCAAAATGGTCGGAAACGACTTTTTCTGTGGACTTACTTTCCCCGTAAACGAAAATTATTGCTCGTTGGTTGTAGGAGGATGGGGAGGCCCGGTTGTAGGATTGAGCACTATTGATGGTAACGATGCTTCGGAGAACGAAACTCAGGTGCTAAAGAACTTTGAAAAGGAGGTTTGGTATACTATCCGGCTGCGGGTTTCAGAAACGAATATCAGCGCCTGGATTGACGAAGGAAAACTGGTTGAATTTTATTATGCCGGTCACAAATTGAGTATCCGGCCGGAAGTTTCACTTTCAAAACCGTTTGGAATATGTACCTGGATGACAACCGCAGAGCTGCGTAATATTGTCATGCATAAAATAGAAGGTAAGTGATAACCTTTACTTTTTCTTTTTCTTCTTCTTTTTCACCTCTTTTAATTCGCGTTCGTTTTCGCGCATCAACTTTTGCCAGTTGTAATCGGTGTCTTTTGTAAAATCCAAAGTCTCTTTGTAGTCCTTTTTTTCAATTTCGAGTCGATGAATGTCTTTCCCCAAAAAGCTTTCAATTTCGTCCAGTATCTCACGTTCTTCGGCACTGCAGAAAGAAACAGCTTTACCTTTTTGGTTTCCACGACCGGTTCGTCCTACGCGGTGAACGTAGTTTTCGGCTACTTCGGGCAGGTCGTAATTAACCACAAAATCAACATTAGGAATATCAATTCCACGGGCACTTACATCAGTTGCAATCAGTAATTTAAGTGCACCACTTTTAAAACGTGTCATTGTTTGGTCACGTTCTGTTTGGTCTTTATCACTATGAATGGTGTCGCTTTCAATTTCAACACGAGCCATCGCTTTTTTCACACGTTCGGCACGTACTTTTGTGCGCACAAAAGCCAGAATTTTGGCATTGGGATTTTCATCAACCAAGCGTTCAAGAAAAGCTCTTTTATCATCCATTTCAATAAAGGCAACCTGGTGCTCGATGGTTTTTGCTACCGGATTTTTAGGCGAAATTTGAATGCGAATTGGCTTATTAACCAATGAATAGGCCAGCTTTTTGATCTTTTTATTTATAGTGGCCGAAAAAAACAAGGTTTGTCGCTTTGAAGGAAGAAAACGAATCAAATCGTTAATATCGTTGATAAAACCAAGGTCGAGCATATGATCGGCTTCGTCCAGTATCAAGGTTTTTACACCATGAAGCTTTAGATGGCCCTGGCTAACCAAATCGAACAAGCGACCGGGTGTAGCAACCAAAACGTCGGTTCCGCTTTTTAATCGGTCGATTTGAGGATCCTGATCAACACCACCAATAATTACGGTAGTTTTCACACCTGTATTTTTTGAAATGGAAACAAACACCTCGTTGATCTGTTTTGCCAACTCGTGAGTTGGAACCATAACAAGGCAGCTTATTCCCTGAACATGTTGACTTAACTTGGCCTGTTGAATGTTGTGAATTACCGGAATAGCAAAAGCCGCAGTTTTTCCTGTTCCGGTTTGAGCAATGGCCAAAACATCTTCGCCTCTTAAAACGGGAGGAATTGCTTTAAACTGAATGTCGGTAGGACGACGGAATCCGTTTTTTGCAAGGTTGGTTTTTATGGTGTTCGATATGGAATATTCCTCGAATTTCATGTATACTAATTTTCGGCAAAGATAGGTGAATTTATTTATGCGAAATCAGATTTGGAAATACAACACCGAATGATAGAATAAAGCCTCGATTATTTAATCCTTTTCACTAATATTTAAACCGTCTAAAGTGTTGCCCAAATTCGTGCTAAAGAAAATCCAGGCGCTTTAATATTCAAATCGAGGAAATAACCAAATGGTGTTTGTGCTGTTGTAAAATCGGCGTTTTGCAGTCGTTTCTCTGCCAGATCGAAAAGTTCTTTGGTAAAATCAACCGATGCTTTCGATTCCGAAAGGTGAGCGAACGAGTGAAGAATTACACTCTTGCAATTGTTTTTTCGGGCGGTCCATTTTAAATGATTAACCAGTTTTTTTTCCTGGCTTTTTACATCTTTCTCTTCATCGCTTTCTTCTACCTGAATAAAGGCCAGTATCGAATCAGAAAATGCAGCACCTTCCGTAATATCTTCCACTTCGTCGAGATTTTTGCGTGCCGGCTGGTACGAAAACTCGTCAATATACATTACCAAAACTTTCATTTTTTCCTGTTTTGGGTAAAGATAATATTTATGAGAGTTTTAGTAAAAACTTATTCGCCGGCGGCGTTTGCAAGCAATTCTTCGGCAAGTTTTGTGGTCCAGTTGCAGAGCTCCGCAATCTGTTCGTCACTTAATTTCGCTTTCGGGTGGATAGCACGATAAGATTTTAACGGCATCGATTTCCGTTCTGTTTCCTGGCAAATTTCTTCCAGAATTGTAATTTTTTCAAAAATATCCATGTTTGCCCATTCCGAAAAATTAAGTTCTGATTTTCCTTCGTTTATATGATCTGCCACCATCCACGATACCGGGGCAATGTGATTGTACCACCAGTAATTTGTTGTGTTCGAGTGGCAATCTAAACACGCATTCGTAAGTATATTACGTATGTTCTCAGGAACTTCTTCCTGGTTAAAAATATGATTGCTGCTTATTTCTTCGTTATTTTTTTCGGTTTGAAAAAACTGAATAACGACAAAAACAAGCAGCAATGTTATTAATAAGAATCGAAGTATTCGGCGCATATTACATTCCTTTAACCAAGGCCTCGGCTTCTTTTTTCGACCAATCCAATAACAGTTGTTTATGATCTTCACTTAATGCTTTATCAGGAAATCTTTCCAGAAATTTTTTTGGTGGCATTTCATTTTTTTCAAGTACTTCACCAATTTCTTTGTAGGTACTTATCATTTTAATTTTCGAAAGACTGTCGAGTTTATTAAAATCCAGCTCTTTTTTACCGTCTTCATTTCTTGAATCGGTATTATGACAGCCGAAGCACGAGTTTTCAATTACTGCTTTCACATCGTCGGGCATTGCATTTGTTTTGGTGGGTTTGTTGGTTCCCCAGGCTACAATAGTTAGCATAAAGAAAAATGCAGCGAAAATTGAGAATGACTTTTTCATAATTATTTTTTATTAGTTATGGTTATGTGCAATATAAAACACATTACTTGAGTTTTTGTTGAAAAGTTTCGCGATTGACATAAATTGATTAAAAAATACGTAATTTACGCGCAAATTAATTATACATATCCTGCAAAAACCGTTTATACGATGCGTTTCTATATTCCTGTTTTAATTTTGCTGATTTTTGTTTGTAATTCGGTAAGTGCCCAACTTTCGGAAGGTGGATTTCCGTTGCAGGTAGTTACCCTAAAAAGTGCAGAAAAGTCGGTTGTGATATTACCAACATTAAAACAAAGTGTTATTGATGAAACGATTGCCAGGAATAATGCACCGGCTAATAAGTTGAAAGCTTTAACTTTTGCCCATACTTATAATGTTGATTTTAGTCCGGCAAACTCAGGTGTGTGGTATTCTACCAATGCCGGATTTAATGTTTGGCAAATCACTATTGAATCGAAAAAAGCTTATTCGCTTAACCTTATTTTCAACGATTTTAAACTTAACGAGAAAGGGCGCCTGTTCATTTTTAACGAAGAGAAAAATCATTACCTGGGGGCGTTTACTGCAAGAAATAACAAACAGTCGAATAAGTTTGCTGTTGCGCCTGTTGCAGGAGAGCGGATTACCGTTCAATACGAAGTTCCGGAGAGTGAGGGAACTCCATCTGATTTTCATATTATAAATGTGAATCATGATTTTATGGGCGTTCTGAAATTTGATCGTCGTCCAATTCAGGGAGAAACTGCCGGAGATTGTAATATTGATGTTAATTGTGAAATTGGCGATCGGTGGACACAGGTAAAAGATGCTGTTTGCAGGTTAATTGTTAATGGATTTAGGGTATGTAGTGGTACTTTAATGAATAATACTTCTGAGGATGAAAGGCCTTATGTATTATCAGCATCACATTGTTACACGGATCTATTAAATAAGTTTGATGAAGGTTTGGCCGAATTAACAGTATTTACATTCAATTACGAAAGTCCATACTGTGCTCCTTTAGATGGGGACCCTATTCATTCACTGTCAGGTGCAATAATGAAAGCGCATTATGATAGTTTGGATTTTGCTCTGGTAGAACTGGATGATATGCCGCCACCAGATTTCAGACCGTATTATGCAGGGTGGGATCGATCGCCGGGATTGCCCGACTCAACAGTAAGTATTCATCATCCAATGGGAGATGTTAAAAAAGTTTCGTTTGATTATGATGCCCCTGATTATGCAACATTTACTTCGCCATCGATAAAAAATCCTTCAAACGGTTCTTTAAATATTTTACGATGGGATGAGGGGGTTACTGAACAAGGATCGTCTGGTGGAGCACTGTTTAATATGGAAGAACAGTTGATTGGAACATTGTCGGGAGGAGCTGCCTTATGTGGTAATCCGGTGAACGATTTTTATGCACGTTTTTCGATGCAATGGGATTACAGTTCAGACACAACAAAACAGTTGAAACACTGGCTCGATCCTAATCAAACAGGAGTTCTATCTTTAAGCGGAAAACAATTCAATACAAATAACGATTTGTGTAATGCATTTACGCATTTGAATGATACTGATGAGCATGGAAATATTGCCATAACAATTTCAGGCGAAACTTCGGGCTATTGGGGAGGAAGTAATTCGGCAGGCATAACAGAGATTGTGGAGCGTTATTCAATTGATGGAAATGAAATACTGGATGGTGTTGCATTTGGAGTGGGTAAATTGGTTACTAACAATAACAATAGCCGAATTACAGTAAAAGTATACAATGGAAATAGTGTGCCTGAAGAATTGATTTACAGTAAGGTAGTTACCATAGATAACTGGGCCGAAGATGCGATGAATTTTGTAGGCTTTGACCAAATGGTAGAACCTGCCGACACTTTTTTTGTTGGTTTCGAATTAAGCAACATTCAACCAGCCGATACTTTTGCTATTTATCAATCGTTGCGCGAATATGATAATGCCGCTAATCATCTTTATCTACGACAAAGCGGTAGCTGGGAAAGTTTTGCGTCGTTAAATACGCAAAATTATGCAATGGTAAATGTGATGGAACTGATTGCTTGTAATTACCGTGTTATTACAGATACTCCTATTGTTGAGCAGCCTGAAAATGTTTGGATTTATCCGAATCCTACAGCAGGAGAGTTAACGCTTGAGTCGGATAAAACAATAAATCCGGAGGATGTTACGGTTTACAATTTAGTAGGGCAGGAGATGAGAACTTCGGTTTCAAATGCCGATACTTACCGTGTAAAACTTAATTTGCTTGGCAAAACGCCCGGCGTTTATTTTGTTCGTTTTCCGTATGGAGATTCTTTTGTTACCCGAAAAATTTCGTTTGTGCCGTGGTAATAAGCTTATTCGGGCTATTCCGGTTTGAAAGGGAATGAAGAATGGTGCAGATTTAGTTTTAACGAGTTGTCGGCGGCTCTGAAAAAACCCATCGTGTATTCTACTTTTGTTTCCGCTCCATTGGCATCAATAAAAAAGTAGTTTCCCATAACTATAGCCTGTTTAAAGTTTGCTATAAAATCGTGCACTTCAAAACGTACCTTTTCCCAGGGTTGAAGAGCAAATCCTTGGTCCTCAGGAAATTTGTTGTTTCCGCCAACAAAATATGAAAGCGCCTCTTCTTTGCCTGCTCTAAATTGCGGATCGGTGGCTTTTGTTGGCTTAAAAAGTACTTTACTTTCTCCGTAACCGTAAAGGTCGGCAATGTGTTCTTTGGCTGCTTTTACATAATCACCTTTTTCGGTATAAATTTTACCAATGCGAATAATTCCGTTACCCCAGTCGTACTGACGTTGTAAAATATCGTTTTTACTGAATTGTTCATTCATATTCCTGCAATTTTATTCAAGATAACAGGTTTAAATGATTGTTAGTTCAATTCAATAGGAATTATTTCTTTTAATTGCTCAACGGTCATTTTTTTACCTATAATTTTTTTGTTTTCATCAAGCAGGTAAATCCCCGGTGTTTTTCGGGCATCGTATTTAATTTTAAAACGCGAAGAGTGATGCTCGTCCCACACATTAATCCAGTCGAACATATTGTGTTTGGTGAGAAATTCTGCCCATTCTTCTTTGTCATCCATCGAATAAATGGCAAAAACGGTGAGTCCTTTGTCTTTGTATGGCAAATAAACCTCTTTATAAAATTCGGGAACAAAAACTTTGCAGTGCGAGCAATTGGGTTCGTAAATGAGTACAGCTGTTAATTTCGATTCAATTTGGTGCAGGTTTATAAACTCTCCATCGAAACTTTCAAGTGTAAGGTCGGGAGCAATTTGTCCAATAAGATTATCTTGTATAAAAAGCACATTTTCGCGAATGGCTTCTAGTGATTCTTCTGAAGCCCAAAAAGCTTCACCACTCAAATAATAATCGCGGGCAATATCGATAAACAGCGCATCCATTCCCATTATGTTGCTGTTAATACTGCTATTCAGAAAATAGGATGTAGCAAATTGAAAAATACGTTTACTGGGTTTTACATCTTCAATGAATTTGTAAACATACGGTTTTACCGAATCGTATTCCGGGTAAAGCACTTTGGTAAACCACGTTTCAAGTTTTGTTTTATAAAAAGGCGTATAAAGATAACGTTCGTCGGTGTAATCAAAATAATCCCAATAGTGCTTTTGTTGGTAGTTAAATTTAGCCAAAAGTAACAACGAGTCGTTCTCTGCAACTTCTTTCGGAAGTGTTGATTCATCGAGAGCAGGAACATAGTTGGCCGTAATAAATTTGTATAAAAATGAGTCGGGGAACTTCTTATCTACGGTCAACCAGTAATCATGCATTTTTGTATTTAGCGCCTCGCGTTGTTCTGTAATTTTGCTTCTTTCTGCATCATTAGCATTTTTATAAGCTTCGTTTAACGATGCACTTTGTTGTTGCAGGTCGCGTAAAAAAATCATGTAATCGATAAACGCTTCTGATTCTTCAGAACCTACTATTTTCGAATCGGCGCCATCAAAAGTTGAGTTGCTTAATTTAAAATCCTGGTCGGCTCCCAATAAAAAGTCGAAATGATGGTCTTTATCCACCAAAATTTTATACAAACCTTGCGCTAAAAGACTATCGCCGGAAAAAGTGCCTTGTCCGTTTTCGTCTAAAGTGGTTTTATCGGCAGCATATATTTTACCAAGGTAGTGATAGGCAAGCTGAACCGTTTTATTTGGAGCTCCGTCAAGCTGAACCTGTATACGATAGTTTTGTGCGCTAATCTGAAAGCTAAAAATTATAAAAAACAAAAACAGTAATCGTGTCATAAGCAATTTAAAATAAAGTGATAAAATTAAAATAATTACACAAAATGACTTGTTTACAGAATAATTGTTTTGAACGCGAAATGTTGTAAATTCAAGCCCTGTAAATAAAAAATATGCTTTCGGTAAATATCCCGGTATATAACGTTGAAGTTATTGATTTGGTTAACGAGCTTTATAATCAGGCAACAAAATTATCGATTGATTTTGAAATAAGGGTTTATGATGATGGCTCGGATGAGATTTTTAAATCGTTAAACCGCATTGTTAAAAGCAAGGCTAATGTTGTTTATAAGGAGATGGAAAAGAATCTCGGGCGGGCTTCCATCCGTAATAAGATGGGGGCTGAATCGGTTTTCGATTGGTTGTTGTTTATTGATGCAGACTCGAAAGTTATAAAACCCGATTACCTGAAAAATTACCTGGAGCATAAAACAGCAAATCGTGTTTTGTGTGGCGGAACAGCCTATTCAAAACAAAAACCGGCTGATTCGGAAAAATTATTACGCTGGACATACGGAACGAAACGCGAGGCGGTATCGGCATCAGCACGAAACCAAAGCAAAGGTTTTATTATAACTTCCAATAATTTTTTTATTGCAAAGGAGCTTTTTAATCAGGTGCACTTTAGAGAAGAATTGCGCGAATACGGGCACGAAGATACACTTTTGGGGTACGATTTATATTGTGCCGGCGTAGAGATATTTCATATCGATAATCCGTTGGAACATACCGGCCTTGAAAGTGCTCAGGCTTTTTTGAAAAAGAGTTGTTTGGCCCTCGAGAATTTGAAAAAAATAGGAGAGGAGTTGCTTGATGGCGACAGAATGTTTTTTCGGCAAGTTAACTTTTTACGAAAATACAGCCAGATAACATTTATTATTCCTTCGCGTTTTGTTGGGCGGATATTTCGAAAATATCGCAGTAAAATGGAGTCAAACTTAAATGGTAATCGTCCGTCTCTGTTTTATTTCGATTTGTATAAGCTGGGCTACTATGCGAGCATAAAAAACCGCTGACAACGAATTGCCAACGGTTTGAAATTATGTTGTTCTAAACTGAGTTTTTTAATCAAACTCAGATTAGATGATGATCTTAATCGTCGAGCTTAATATCACCATATCTACTTTTAACGGTTACTTTACCACCTTCGCCTTTACCAACTTTCCCAACAACAGTACTGGTGTGGTTATCTTTTATGCGGTTTCCCATAAATTCATCTTCAGGATACGAAACTCCGCAGTAATCGCAACTGGCATCAAGCGAGTAACTGGCATCGTCAAGTCCGAGTGATATTTGTCCGTAGCTGTTTGTTATGTCGATAAAGTCGAAGCCTGGTCCAACTTCGTCAACTTTAATACCACCGTAACCCGATTCTACTATTAAGCTTTTTGCCAGTTCTTCAATTTTTATATTGGTGTATTTTATTTCTGCTGCCAAGGTCTCCAGTTCTTCAAACTTAAATTTGTCGTATTTCGATTCGATAACTACATCTTTACATTCTTCAACGCTGATGTTTGAGTATTTCGATTCGATTTTTAACGACGTGGCTTCTTCAATATCAATGGGCGAGTAACTTACCTCAACATCCATGTGCGAAACTTGGCCAATATTTGCGTTTCCGTAGGCCAGCGATAAGTTAAGCGTGCCGCTTTCCGGTGTCGTTAGTTCATAAGCTGTAAAATTACCGTATTTACAAATGAACTCGCCGTTTCCGGTAAGTCTCCCAACTATGGTATTACCGTATTTGTTGTTTATCTTCAGGTCTTTATCCGAAGGAATATTCACTTCGTAATCAATGCTAAAACGCCGGTTACTTTTAAAATTCTTTTCAATATCGGTTACCGCCTTTACTAAACTGCCCGATTTTCTGATGTTGACCTCAATCAATTCAAGTAACTCGTCGGCTTTTCCTTCGTTGGGTGCTTCAACGGTTATTTTAACATGCACAATTACTGAGTCTCCTTCTGTATTGTTGATTTTAACTTCGCCAAAGCGGTTGTCAATTTCCAACGCCGATACCTCATTGTTTAACCACGATTCATGGTACTCTTTTGTTTTTTCCTCAGCAAATACTGTTGTTCCGGCTACTAAAACGCCGATGATAAACAGTGCTGCAATTCTTTTTAATGCCTTCATTTTATTCTGGTTTTAATTTTTACTATTAATTATTTCCATCCATTTTTTTTATATGGCCGTTGTTTCCTGTTCAAATTCTTGTGTTTTCTGTTGTACTTCTTCTAATTTGGTAATGATTATATTAATTACACTAAGCTTAGCCTGATAATACTCTAACATTGCGTTTATTACACGCTCGTCGTTTGGATTGGCTGCCAAATCTGTTTGCAGGTTTTTGTAAAGTGTTTCAAACTCTGCTAACTCATCGTTCATCATAGTTTGTTCATCTTCCGAAATCAAACCTTCATCAATCCATTTGTTCCATTGCTCAATACCGGTGTTTATCGAACTGGTGTAATAGTATTCAACTTCCTGATATTCGGGCGAAATAGATGCCAGCGTAATGCTTGGCGATTTTTGTTTAGAATTAAAAATTCCCTGGTTATCAGGCGAAAAATAGATAAATGCCTGGTTGGTTGCCAAAAATACGAACACAATGGCAGCAGCAACTCGTAAAATAAGGTTCAAACTTATTGTTCTTTTCGCTTTATTTTGCTCAGTAAGTTTTGCTTCAAATCGTGCAAAGTGGCCATCCATTGGTTCGTTATCGTTTAACGCATCAATGTTTTCCAGTATCAGTTTTTCTATGTTATCTTTCTTTTCCATTTTCTTAATTGTATGAAAATATTTCCTTCCCTTTCAGTATATCTCGTAACTTATTTTTTGCTCTCAGCAGTTGGGTTCTCGAAGCTGAATTCGATATGCCCAAAATCTGGCTGATCTCTTCGTGGTCGTAACCTTCAATAAGGTAGAGGCTTAACACAATCCGGTAACCATCGGATAATTCCTGGATAGCTTGTTTTAGCACTTTTGCATCCAGCTCGCGTGTATCCATTTGGAACTCGGCAATTTGTGTGGTACGCTCGTTTACCTCTTCAAATTGTACTTTTCGTTTTTTTAAATAATCCAATGAACGGTTTACAACAATACGCTTTAACCATGCGCCGAAACTAACTTCACCCTTATAAGAATCAATCTTTTTAAATGCACTTAAAAAGGCTTCCTGCATTACATCTTCGGCTTCCATCTGATCATTTACGATCCGCAGGCTTACACTGAACATGGCTTTGTAGTAAAGCTTGTACAGCTGGAATTGTGCCTTCTGACTTCCTTCCCTGCACTGATCGATGATCTCCTGATGAATATTTTTATAAAGTGTATTCAAACTCTTAATTTTCTGATTCAATGACGATGGCAATATTTCAATGTTGCATACGTTACTGAAAAATTTTTTGTTTTGGTATATTTTTTTTGAAGATGGCTTTAAAACGACAACAATTACCTGTTGCTAATTTGTGCGATCACCTTTATTCAATGCATTGATTGATGTTGCTTGTTGAAGTTTATTGGGTTGATAATTAGTGGTTTATAAAGGGTGATGTTGTGTGAAAAATAGTGTTTACTGAAGCGAGTTATAGTAAACCACTAATTCGCGCATTTTGTCTTCTTTGTTATGTTTTATTCTGTTCTCTTTTATAAAATCTTCAATTGCTCTTTTATGATCGGGAAAGAAATTCTGTAAATCTTTTCTCGATTCAATTTTAACTGCAGCCTGCTGATTTGACCGCAAGTAATAAGAATCAGGACGTTTTATAAATTTTGCAGGTTCCGGCTCTTTGTATGCAGCAGCCTCTTTGGGCTTTTGATAAAGCACCTCCGGACGTGCATATAAACTAACCTTACCATCGACCAACAGGATAAAATAGGCACGTTTTACTTTGTTGCTGAGTTTATAAGGTATATTCGAGAATGTATTTTCTCCAACAACCGCTTTTTCCACAATTTCTGGTGCGGCAATGGCCAAAATCTCATCGTCAGGCGTTTGAAACTCCATTTCGTCGTTATAAATATTATAGCGTAATGGAATATCGTTGTACTGAATTTTCTGATAAGTAAAAATTGTACCCTTCTTAAATTCATCGTTAAAATAGGGCGAACCATCAATATCCTTTTCTGTAAGGGTGTTACGGTACTCGCCACGTTGCATTTTATTCGATTCAAAAAAATCTATGGCGTTACGCATATCGTAAACGCTTTGCGCAAAAATTCCTGTAGAGGAAAGGAGTACTACTGCGAAGAGAAGAATGTATTTTTTCATGGCTGATAATTTATCTGTAATTGTAATGTTATTCATTTGTAATTGCAAATTCTGCAATGGCTTTTGCATGAAGTTCCAGTGTACTAAAAAGTGGTTTTTCAAAATCATCCTGATTAACCAGCAACGGTATTTCTGTACAACCAAGAATTATGCCTTCAGCTCCTTTCTCGGCAAGTTTATTCATTATTGCCAAAAATCCGGTTTTTGTTTCAGGTAGAAAAAACTCTTTCAACAGTTCATTCATAATAGAGTAATGAATAAATTCACGTTCGGGCTTTTCGGGCACAATAACTTCAATTTTCTGCTCAGCTAATCGTTTTATATAGAAGTCGAGTTCCATTGTATCACGCGTTCCAAGCAGTCCAACTTTTTTTATTCCTTTTGCTTTTATTGCAGCGACTGTAGCATCGGCAATATGTATAATCGGAACATCAATTTCAGTTTGTAGCTGTTCGTATGTAAAGTGAAGGGTGTTGGCACAAAGCGCAATAAAATCGGCACCCGCGTTGCAAACTGTTTCGCTGGCATTTTTTACAATGGTATACACACCATGGCGGTCGTTTTCCTGGTTGCAGGCATTAATGTCGCCGTAATTTACCGAGTACAAAATAATTTCAGGAAAAGTAAGACCTCCCTGGTTTTTATTTACGGTTTCGTTAATGATTTTGTAGTATTCCTGCGACGATACCCAGCCTGTTCCACCAACCAGTCCTATTGTTTTCATTCCTTAAGTTTATGTTTTCAAAAGTGCTAAATAATTTGAGATAGTTAAAATTTATTATTGCTAATTTTGCCCGAAAATAGATTATGCAGAAACCGGAACTTCTTTTACCCGTTGGAAATCCAGAATCATTTTATGCCGCTATGCGTGGTGGAGCCGATGCAATTTTCATGGGATTAAAACAATTTAATGCGCGCGGAAGGGCGAAGAACTTTACTAACGGGCAGCTTATTACAATCCTGAAAGAAGCTAAAAAGAAGAACATTCAGGTTTACATTACCTTGAATACGGTAATAAAAAATAATGAAATTAAGGAATTACTTGATTACCTGAATTTTTTGAACCAGGCAGGTGTTAACGGAGTGATCATCCAGGATTGGGGCGTTTTTTATATTGCACGAACTTATTTCCCTAATTTGGTGTTGCATGCCAGCACCCAAATGGGAATTCATAATTCAACCGGAGCCAATTATGCGCATAAAAAAGGGATTGAACGAGTTGTTTTGGCCCGCGAACTTACTTTACGCGAGCTCACTAAAATATGCAAAAAAAGTAAGGTTGAAACCGAAGTTTTTATCCATGGGGCGCTCTGTTATTCTTTTTCCGGAATGTGTCTTTACAGCAGTTATGCAGGGGGCAGGGGAGCCAATCGTGGACTTTGTACACAGCCGTGCCGACGCACTTATACTTCGAAAAATACGCAACAGTTTCTCTTTAATCTAAAAGATAATCAGCAAATTGATTTGGTTACCCGTTTTGCCAAAATGGGAGTGAGCAGTTTAAAAGTGGAGGGGCGCATGAAATCGGGCGAATACACCTACCGGGTGGCGCAAGCCTACCGAACTGCGCTTGACGAACCTGAACAAATTGATAAGGCAAAAGAACTTTTATCGCTTGATTTTGGTCGCGAGAAAACGGCCTACTTCATGGGGAAAGATGTAAATAGAGCTATTGCCGAAAAAACAGTTGCCGGTGTTTACCTCGGAAAAGTAAATCGGATTAAAGGGGAGAATATCTGGTTAAGCTCGCAAATGAATATTGAACCGGGTTTTCGACTGCGTTTTCATATTACGGGCACCGAAAAACAGGAAACCATAAAGGTACGTGAAGTAACCGAAGAGAATGGTTTGTTTAAAATTCATTCGGGCGGAAAGCAGGTAAAATCAAACAGCGAAGTTTATTTGGCGGGGATTAGCGATGTTAAGTTTCCATCGAAACTGGAAGATACAAATGCTCATTTTAAGCAGCTAAAATACGGACACAAACAAAAGATATTAAGTGCATTGAAAGGCAAGGAAAGTGGCCGTAAAGAAGAGTTTTATTTTCGCATCAACTCAATGGAGTGGCTGAAAAAAATGAACCTGAATGAAATGGAAGGTTTGTTCCTGGCTTTTTCAAAAATTACGTGGAGTCGCTTTAATCCGGAGGTGCCGTTTATTCAAAAATTCAAAGAGAAAATATATGTCGAACTGCCGAAATTTATTCAACAAGATGCCTTACAATTCTACCGCGAGCTGATTGCCCGAATGGTAAAATGCGGATTGCAGAATTTTGTTGTCAGCCATATTTCGCAGTTGGATCTGATTCCGCCAAAGTGCCGGATTATTGCCAACGAAAATGTGTATGTTTTTAATGATGCTGCCGCCTGTTTTATAAAAAACGAAAGAGTTAGTATGTTTTCATATCCGCAGGAAATTGATTTTGAAACGCTGTTTTCATTGTCGCACAAAGATGGAATTGTGCCGGTTTATTTCTATCCCGAGCTTTTCCATTCGCGAATGCCCATTGCCATAAAAGAAGGCAACGATGAGTTGGTGGACGATATGAACATAAAGTTGCAGCGTTTTCGACGAAATGGAATTACATCAATTGTTCCACAGGTTCCGGTTTCAATTTCGCAATCAAAAAATAAACTTAAAAAGAATGGATTTTACCGGTTTTTAATTGATTTGAGTTACGAGCCGGTTTCAAAACACCGGGCCAAAACGGTAAAAAGCCGTATTATGCGTTCGGAGCAAATTCAGCCTTCGAATACTTTTAATTTTAATAAAGGGTTGAAATAGGATTGAATAGTATGTTGATGCCAAGTCAATAAAAAAGCAGGTTCAAAAACTGAACCTGCTTTTTTTATAATGATTTTTTTATTGACTATCCATCGTTCATCGAAGCAAGAAATTCTTCGATACTTGAGGTGCGCATCAGTCTTGTTTTCATAAATTCCATTGCTTCCAACGAATTCATATCGCCAAGGTAGTTGCGTAATATCCATAGTTTGTCGAGAACATCTTTCGAGAAGAGCAGGTCTTCGCGACGGGTACTCGATGTTGGAATATCCACAGAAGGGAAGATACGCTTGTTTGACAGTTTTCTGTCGAGTTGCAGTTCCATGTTACCGGTACCTTTAAACTCTTCAAAAATAACCTCGTCCATTTTCGATCCGGTTTCGGTAAGTGCCGTAGCCATAATTGTTAATGAACCGCCTTCTTCAATGTTTCGTGCAGCACCAAAGAAACGTTTTGGTTTATGTAAAGCATTGGCGTCAACACCACCCGAAAGTACTTTACCCGATGCAGGTTGAACAGTGTTGTATGCACGGGCCAAACGTGTAATTGAGTCTAACAGGATAACCACATCGTGGCCACATTCGGTTAAACGTTTTGCTTTTTCCAGTACAATGTTTGCCACTTTTACGTGCTTGTCTGCCGGCTCATCAAAAGTTGATGCAATTACTTCAGCGTGCACGCTGCGTGCCATATCGGTAACCTCTTCCGGACGTTCGTCGATCAGTAATACGATCATATAAACCTCGGGATGGTTGGCTGCAATTGCGTTGGCAATCTCTTTCAGTAATACGGTTTTACCGGTTTTTGGCTGGGCAACAATCAAACCACGTTGTCCTTTACCAATTGGTGCAAACATATCTACAACTCGTGTCGAGATGTTGTCGTGACCATTTCCTGTTAAATTAAATTTTTCGTCAGGAAATAAAGGAGTTAGGTGATCAAATGGTACGCGGTCGCGAATAAATTCGGGGCTGCGTCCGTTAATCTCCAAAACTTTAATCAGCGGGAAATATTTTTCACCTTCTTTTGGTGGACGAACAGTACCTTTTACAGTATCTCCTGTTTTTAATCCAAAAAGTTTTATCTGCGATTGCGATACATAAATATCGTCAGGCGAGTTCAAATAATTGTAGTCCGACGAACGTAAGAAACCGTAACCATCTGCCAAAATCTCTAAAACTCCGGTGTTGGTTATAATGCCTTCAAACTCGAATTGACGTTGTTTTTGGCGATTTCCCTGTTGGTTTTGTTGATTTCTGTTTTGGTGTCTTTGTCGGTCGTCTTTTCCGCTGTTATTTTGTCTTTGCTGATTTTGCTGAGGCTGTTGTTGATGTCTTTGCTGGCCACCACGTTGTTGCTGTTGTTGCTCTTTTGGTTGTTGAGCTTTTACCTCAGGTTGTTGCTGTTCTTGCTTGTTTTCCTGAGTTTGTTTGTCTTGTTGTGGTGGTTGAGGAGCTTCTTTGGGTTCCTCTTTTTTAGCATTGTTCTCAACGTTTTGTTGCTTCGCGTCGTCCGACGATTTGTCTCTGTTAAAACCTTTAATTATGGCTTTAATCTGATCTTGGCGCGTTTGAACATTATCGTCTTTTTTATCGCCATGTTTCTTTTTCGGACCTGATCCCACTTTTTCGCGTTTTACGGTCTCAACTCTTTGTCGAGGTCGTTTTGAACGGCGGGGTTCATCGTTATTTTGCGGATTTCTTTCTGATTGTTTTTTGCGATTCCCACTTCCTCCTTTTTCTTCTTTAGGAGAATTCTTTTGGCCTTTGTTTTCAGCTTCAAGAACGGCTTGGGTATCTAAAATTTTATAAATAAGATCCTGCTTTTTGTAGGATTCTACACGTTTAATTTTGAGCTCTTTAGCGATCTCTTTTAATTCAGGAACAAGTTTCTTGTTCAGTTCTAAAATATCATACATTATACTATTGTTATAACTTTTCTCGATTAATAATTGTTGAAAAAATCTTGGAACAATTGACGAGGAGGGTGATTTTCTTTCGAAATCGTGTGCAAGTATAAATAAATACCTGCTTGTAAACAAAAAATTGAAACTCTTTTTTCTTCCTCTTTCTTAATTTTAAGTAAAATTAAAACTTTTGATTCTTTTCTAAAAACACATTTCCCAAATGCGCGGTTTTTTACTCAGTCGAAAGTTCTGATTGTAAATACTATACGTTTAACAATGCTAAATTGTTTAACTTTATTGTAAGTAGTTTTAATTATTTACTTTTTAAGGAAAGGAACGCGATGTGGATTACTTTGTTGCTTTTAATCTGATAATTGATGCTAAGCCGCGGTGGTAGAGGCCTTCATTCAAATGTACTTCTGATTTTTTCGTGTCGATTTTACTAAAATTGGCAAAATCGTTTTTGAGTTCCTTTTCATCAAAAAGAAAACCAATATCTTTCGGTCCGCCAGTGTTATAATTGATTTGTTCTTTCGAAAATCCCTCCAAAAAAAGCAAGCCACCACTTTTTAAATAAGATGCTAGCTTATTATGAACCTTATTACGCATATGCTCTGGCATGTGAGCATAAGTTAAACAGATACAATCGAAATAATTTTCCTGAAAATTTACGTTATGGTAATCGGTAACCTTGTAATTGATTGTAACATTATGTTTATCTGCAAGCTCCTGTGCTTTTCTTTTTCCTTCAATACTAGGGTCGAATGCTGTTACATCCCAACCTAACGATGCTGCAAAAACGGCATTTCTACCTTCTCCTTCAGCCGGAAATAATATTTTTCCCGGTTTTACTGTAGGTAGTTCCTGCTTTAAAAATTCATTTGGTGATTCGCCGTAAGCGTATTCTGTGGCGCTATATCTCTGATTCCAAAAATCGTTCATGTTTTCACTTTTATTTGATAAGGAACAGGAGTAAGGGTATTTTGTTTGCTGATTTAGTGTACTATTTTACCAATGCATTATATAATACTTCTACCGGATGTAAAGCTATTTTTCCCGTTCCATCTTTAATATGGTGACGACACGATGTTCCCGGTGCCGATATAATATAATCGTTATTTGCTTTTCGAACGGCAGGGAAAAGTACCATTTCTCCAATCTGCATCGACAATTCGTAATGCTCTTTTTCGTAGCCAAATGAGCCAGCCATACCACAACATCCCGATGGAATTTCTTTTACAAAATAATTCTTTGGCAGCGACAGCATTTTCTTCGAAGGTTCGGTTGAGGCCACTGCTTTTTGCTGGCAATGTCCGTGCAATAAAATATGTTGTTCTTCGGCCGTAAAATTTTCATCTGTAATATTTCCCTTTTCAATTTCGGCGGCAATAAATTCTTCAAAAAGAAGTGCATTTTTTGCCAGCTTTTCGGCAGACGGCTGCAGGTCTTTTTCTACTAACTCGGGGTATTCATCGCGGAAAGCAAGAATGGCTGAAGGTTCGATTCCAACCAGCGGTGTTTCGTCTGTAATAATATCCTTTAGCAGGTTGATATTTTCTGTGGCAACTTTTTTCGAAGTACGTACCATTCCTTTCGACAGGAAAGTTCGTCCACTTTCTTTGGTTTGCGGAATTTTAACTTCGTAACCTAATTTGGTAAGCAGCAAAATAGCTTTTATACCAATATCACTTTCGTTGTAATTGGTAAATTCATCGTTAAAAAGGTAAATTTTGCCTTTTGTTTCCTGTTCCGGTTTTGGTGTGCCGTTTTCAACCCAACGGTTTAAGGTAATTTTTGAAAGTGGAGGCAGCGTACGCAAGGTTGAAAATCCGATAGCACTTTTTAATAACGAGGTGCTCATTAAAAAATTAGATATCGGGCGGAAAACCATTGCCAGTTTGTTTAAACGCGGTAGGTAACCAATTAATCGAGAGCGAATTGGAACGCCGTGCAGATCATAATAATTTTGCAGGAATTCGGCCTTCAATTTCGCCATATCTACATTACTCGGACACTCGCTTTTACAAGCTTTACAAGAAATACAAAGACTTAAAATATCGTAAATTTCCTGGTGGTCGAAAAGGTTCTTTTTATCGTTATGGTAAAGAAACTCGCGCAGAATATTGGCACGTCCGCGGGTGCTTTTATCTTCGTCGCGGGTGGCCATAAAAGTGGGACAGAGGGTGCCGCCAATTACTTCACTTTTTCGGCAATCGCCCGATCCGTTACATTTTTCAATACTGCGGAAATAGCCTTTATTTTTCGAAAAATCAAAATACGTTTCAGTTTCAGGAATTGCTTTACCCGGAATTACCCTTAAACTTTCGGTAATTGGAGGTGTATCAACAATTTTTCCGGGGTTAAAAATATTATCGGGATCCCAGGCTTTTTTTACCGATTTTACCATTTCGTAGCACTTGTCGCCAAGCATAAACGGAATGAATTTGCCACGTGCCCGTCCATCGCCGTGTTCACCACTCATCGATCCGCGGTATTTTTTTACCAGCGCCGCCACTTCATTCATTAGCGTGTTGAAAAGCTCAACATCATTTGGATCTTTGAAATTAATTAGTGGTCGGAAGTGAATTTCGCCGGTGGCAATGTGCGCATAGAATACGCTATCTAAACCCAGTTTTTTCAATACAACTTTTATGTCGGCAACATAATCGGGCAGGTTTTCAGGATGTACTGCAGTATCTTCAATTCCCGGCACTCCTTTTCTGTCGCCCGGTATATTGGCCAGTAGTCCGAGTCCGGCAGTTCGTAGCGACCAAACACGTTTAATTTTATCGGCACCGGTTACCAGTGGATAATGGTATCCCAAACCGGCTTCTTTTAGTTCTTTTTCCAGTGCGGCGGCTGTTTCGGTTAATTCTTTTTCGGTCTCAAACGAAAATTCGATCATGAGCATCGCGCCCGGATCGCCTTTTACAAAAAAGCGGTTTTTCGCCTGCTCGATGTTTTGTTTGGCAGCCTGCATTACCGGATCGTCCATTAATTCAATGGCCGTTGGTTTATACTTCAAGGCAATCAGGTTAGCCAGCAGCGATTCTTCCAATGTTTCAAAATGCGCGCAAACCAGTCCTTTAAACTTTGGTGGCAACGGAATAACATTCAACTTAATTTTGGTTGAGAATGCCAGCGTTCCCTCTGAACCAGCCAAAAGTTTGCAGAAATTAAATTTCCCACCACCGTCGGTAAACGGATCAGTATACATCAATTCATCAATTGCGTACCCCATATTTCGGCGGGTTAATTTGGGATCGGGAAAATTTTTAAGAATCTCTTCCTTGTTATGTTTGTCTGATAGCAAGTTGTTGATATTCTGATAAATGGCTTTTTCCTGTTGATTGGGATTACCATTTAGTTTTTCCTGAAATTCTTCCTTGCTTAATTCTTTAAATGTGGTTTCCGAGCCGTCGCTTAATATAGCATCAACTTCCAAAATATGCTCGCGTACACTGCCGTAAACCAACGAGTGCAAGCCACATGAATTATTTCCCAGCATACCGCCAATAACACAGCGGTTGGCAGTTGATGTTTCCGGTCCGAATTGCATACCATGTTCAGCCAAAAAAAGGTTCAGTTCTGCCAAAACAACACCTGGCTCAACAATTACATAATTCTTCTCTTTGTTGAAATCGAGAATTTTGTTCATGTATTTTGAAACATCGACAACAATTCCATTTCCAACCACCTGACCGGCCAATGAAGTACCTGCTCCACGAGGAATAATATTGGTATTGTTCTCGCGAGCAAAGGCAATAATCTTTTTTATATCGGCTTTGTTTTTGGGCTTGGTAACGGCCAGCGGCATTTCTTTGTATTGCGACGCATCGGTAGAGTAGAGTACTCGCTGAACGTTATCGAAAAAAAGATCGCCATCGAGTTGGGCTTTCAGTTGGTTGAATTTATTTGTAGTTGTCATAGCAGTTCGAAAAGCACAAATTTAGTAATAGTTTATAATATGTCATACAAATTTTGCGACTTCTGTAAGTTTAAATTACCAAAGGAATTTTTATTTAAACGCATTAAAATCAAGCAGAATCTTAATGTTTTCAGCCGGATTTTCTTTCAAAAGCTCAAAACCCTTTTGTGTTTTCGACCCAGGGAGAATCTGAGAAATAAGTGCCTCTGGTTTTAACCTGTTATTTTTCAGAAGTTCAATCGCTTCTGCAACTTCGCCGTGGCTAACACGCGAAGTTACGATGGTTCCTTCTTTCCATATCAGTTCGCGAAAAACAACAGAAGTAGGTTCAGCAGATAATCCTAAAACACAAACTTTTCCTCCACCAGTAATCGCCCGAATGCAACCTGTTACAGGATTTATGCCATTTTCAATTTCTTCGGGATGACCAACCGCTTCAAAAGCAATATCAACACCATTGCCATCTGTTTCTTGTTTTATGCGTTCAACCGGATCTTCTTTTCGGGCATTGATCGGAATTACATTGTCGTAATATATAGGCCCTATTGCCAAACGGTCGTCAAGAATATCGACCATAAAAACTTTATTGTCGGTAACAGTACGTATGGCTTGTAAAATACACAAACCAATTTTCCCCGATCCCCAAATAACAATGCTATCGTTTTTCTGCACGTTTGCGCGGTTTTTGGCGTGGCAGCCAATACTTAAAACTTCAACCAGCGCCACGTGCTCATCGGGAATATTTGCAGGAACTTTATACAACATCGACTGAGGCAGCGAAACATATTCGCAAAATCCGCCGTCTACATCAATGCCAATGAGTTTTAAACTGGTACATGCCGGGAAATGGCCTTTTAAACATGCCGGACATTTACCACACCATATAATCGGGTCGGGAGCAACTTTATCGCCTACCTGCCAGCCGCTAACTCCTTCGCCCACCTCGGTTATTACACCACCAAACTCGTGGCCCATTATCAACGGAAGAGTAGTACGCGGATGAAACTCTCCGGAGTGAATATGTTGATCGCTGCCGCAAATACAAGCAAAGTTTACTTTTATAAGAACTTCACCGGGTTTGCAAGCCGGTTCTTCAACATCTTTCCATTCAACCCTGTTGTATTTCGTAAGAACAGCTGCTTTCATTTTGGCTATTGTTTTTTAATTGGTTAAATATACTTAAAACGGGTTTTATCTGTGAGACAGATCGTAATCACAACAAACAGGTGAAAAATTCGGCAGCAAAAATTTTGCTGCTATTATAAGGCACATAGTGATAACCCCTGTTTCTTTTCTATTGTATCTAATTTCTCATCGATGCGTAATTGTAAATATTAAAAATCACAATTATGAATACAATCAGAGTTTTTCTTACAATCTTCTTTTGCAGCGTACTTTTGTTCTCCTGTTCAAACAAAAACAGTCAACCTTTTGAGGCTAATTTTACTGGTGAATATGCGAATGTGTATACAGGAGAGGAAGTTAAAGACTGCCCCGATGGTTTTGAATGTAGAGTGGTAGTAAATTTTGAAGGAACAGCCACCGAGTTGGGTAACATTTCAGGTACTTTTAATTTTTGTGCATGCGGCCCTGAAGGAGAATATGCTCCAACTCATTCATTTCTGGTGTCGGAAAATGGTGATTCGCTTTTTTTCTCCTGCAATGGTAAAGTTATTGAAGGAAGAACAGCAGATCATCCTGAATTTGTGACATCGTACTGGCGCGATCCGTTTGTTTTTACTGGCGGAACCGGCCGTTTTGAAGGAGCCTCAGGAGGAGGGACTACTGATGATTATAACAGTTCTCTCGATCCAAACTCGCATCACAATTGGAAAGGTACGCTAACGTTAAAAAAATAGATTTTAATTACCGATAGCGCCTAAAATAGTTGTACAACTCGTCGGTAAGTTGCTTGTATATTGGCCTTGTAAACTCGATAAACAAATCCTGATGAGCAGGCAAAGGAATGGCTTTTTGTTGTGTAAGTGCGTATTGTTCATCGCTTAAAGCTTCTTCGTCGCCAGCAAAAATTGCATACTGATTTACCCAGGTAAATGAGCCCGGAATCAGATTGTCGCGCATTAATTTGTCGTTCTGAAAATCGACAATTCGGTAATTCAACCGGCCGCCCGAAATTACTTCGTCGGTATATGTTTTTAATTTGGCGCGGTATGTTTTTGTAACAAATGTTGAATCGGTTACCGGAACCCGAACACGTTTTGCCAAACTCTCTTCTTTTTCGTTTCGAATAAGGTTGCCCACCGAGAAATCGTAAAATTCCATACGTACAACAAAATCCGGATTTAACTCAAAGTTTTCTGCCTGTTTGGGCGAAAAAAAGTTTACAAAACCGTACGAAGGAAATTTGTTATTTAGATATTCAAATACCTGGTTATAGAAAAATTCGGAACTAAGCTGGTATTTTTTTGTACGCACCGTAACGGCTTCAACCACTACATTAACAGTTGCCAGTTCTTTAGCAATAGCCATCTTTTCATGCGTATCTTTATAGCCCGAAATCCACTGGTCGGCTCTTTCGAAATGATCATATGCGGTTCGGGCACTTTCGCGCGATTCTTGTTCCATAAAATGCAATCCGGCCTGGTAACGGTCTTCTGCAGCTTTTTCGTGGGCCATATTTAATTCCGAACCGTATGATTTGGGATCGGGGAATATTTTGCGGGCTGCCGGAGTACTTCTAATCTGCTCGCTCATTTGGTTCACCCGGTTCATAATCGAAATGGTGCGTTCCCATTTAAAGGCTTCGTTTGATGTAAGTGTCTGGTCAATTTCTTCCTGCGACCATTCAACAGCCATAGGATATCCGTCTTTTAATACTTCAAGTGCTTTATCGTTGGTTGGATTTGATTTTAATCGTTCAATAGCTTTTGAAATGGCTTGATAATAATCGCCACGCTGAAGTGCTTTTTTCCCCGACGAACACGAAAAAAGAACGAGTGGAATCAGAAGTAGTAACAGGTAAGGTTTTCTCATTTTGCGTAAAATCAGTTTGCAGGGGCAAATATAGAATTTTAAAGAAATGGAACGCAGATGACGCGGATTAATGTGATTCTTGCTAGTAATTTTCAGCGATTATCAGTAAAGTTGGCATCATCAGCGTTCCAATATCATCAATTATTCTTCATGCCATTTTGAACGGTTAGGAGGAGCAGGTGCTTCAACTTTTTTAACCGGATTTTCCTGTAGTTCTTTCAGTAGTACCTCAACGGCTTTTTCTATTCCCGGGTCTTCACCTTTGGCCAGTTGTTCAGGTCGGTCTACAACTTTAATATCCGGCGAAACGCCAATACCTTCAATAATCCATTCGCCCTGGTCGTTAAAAATACCGAAGCGTGGAACAGAAATGTAACCGCCGTCAACCAATTCGGCATTTCCCGAAATTCCAACCAAACCTCCCCAGGTTCTGGTTCCAATCAAAGTTCCCAGACCTTTCTTTTTGAAATAGTAAGGAAAAGCATCGCCACCCGACGAGGAATAACCGTTTATCAACATTGCTTTTGGCCCGTCGTGCGCAATGGCCGGTGTTTTCATTGGTGTTAAGCCATTTCTTTGCCAATAGCTTAGTGTTTTTCGGTCGAGCAGATCGGCCATAACATCTGGAATAAATCCACCACCGTTGTAGCGGTCGTCAATAATCAGCGCCTCTTTGTTGTGGTAGGCGTACATTCCTTTAAAAAGCTCGCGGTTTCCTTCAACGGCCGTATTTGGCACGTGGATATAACCAATGCGTCCGCCCGAAAGTTTGTCAACCATTGCACGTCTTTCGAGTACCCAATTGTAATAACGTAAATTTTGCTCACTTGAAATCAGTTTTATCATCGATGAGCGCGCTCCGTCTGTTTGAGGTTCAGCGTTTACTTTTATCTCGATTCGTTTACCGGCTGTGTTTTCCAGAGCCAGGTACGGATTTTCGGCGGTTGTAATATTTTTACCGTTTATGCTAATAATGTAGTCGCCTTCGTTAACATCAATTCCCTGTTCAGTTAAGGGCGAACGAAGTGATTCATTCCAGTTCTGACCTTCATAAATCCGCGAAATTTTATAACGTCCGGCTTTTTTATCGGCCGTTAGTACAGCGCCTAAAAGACCGCCTTCAACACGTTTTACCTGTTTAAAATCGCCCCAGTTGGCATAAGCGTGCCCTGCATTTGCTTCAGAAATAATTTCGTGGAAAAGGTAGTCCAGATCAGCGCGGTGTCCCACATAAGGCAGCAACTGCTGATAGTTTTCTTTTACCGCTTTCCAGTCAACACCGTGCATATTATTTACATAGAAGTAGTCGCGGAAAATGCGCCAGCCGTCTTTGTAAATTTGTGCCCATTCCAGTTGAGGGTCGATCTTCATTTCAAGGTTATCAAGGTTCAATTTACCATCTCCCGATTTTATTCCGGGTTTTATTTTTGCAATGGCAAAATCCCTTCCCGAGCGGTATAAAATTGATTCTCTATCGGCAGAAAGAATAGCTTGCCGAGCGCCTTCCAATATGGTTTCTTCTTTTCGGTCTTTTAAGTTGTAACGTTGCAATTTTCCATTACTAATGTACATTACACCATCATTAACGGCCAGCAAATTCCGGTAATCACCCGAATTAAGAGGAAGAGCGATAATGCGCTGATTAATGTTTTCAAAATCAATTACCACGTCATTATTCTTTTCAGCATTGCCTTTGTCTTCCGTTTTTTCTTCGTCTGATTTTACCGGCTCAACATCGTTCTCGAATTTGAATATATTCTCGCCATCTTTTTGCAATATCATCGCGTAAATGCGCGTAGAATTATTGTATACATAGCTAAACTCAAAGCTTGAAAAATCGAGGTTGAAATCGCGGTCCGACAGGAAGAATAAGTATTCTCCATCAGTTGAAAAAACAGGAGAGTAATCGTTAAAACGGTCGTCGGTTAGCTGAATTGTATTTCCGTTTTCAACGTTGTACACCCAAATCGCCGTTTGCCCGTTTGCTGCTTCTTTGGTATAAGTAATCCATTTCGAATCAGACGAGAAATTATAAGAACGAATCTCGCTTTGTGCAGCATGGTCAATCGTAACTTCTTTTTTTGTTTCAACGTTCAGCAGTTTCAGGTTTAAAGTGCGGTCAGAATAAACCATGTATTTGCTGTTTGGCGACCACTCGCTGTCGTATTTCCATGCCGCTGAATTTTTGGTAATTTGTTCCGGAGTGGCACCATCTTTATTCTCTAATAGGTAAATCTCGTATTCGCCGCTTTCGTCTGAATAATACGAAATATATTTTCCGTTTGGCGACCACTGCGGATAAATTTCACGAACACCTTGCGTGTTGGTTAAATTCTCGGTAACTCCTTTTTCTGCCGGAACCGAAAAAATGTCACCACGAGCATCAAATAAAGCACGTTTTGCAGTTGGCGAAACACTGTAACTATGAATATTATCGGCTACATTTTTGAAATAAGGCAACAGGTTTGGGTTATCGAAATGCAGGTTAACAGTAAGTTTTGTAGTTTCTCCGTTTTCCAGGTTCGTTTTATAAATGTACCCGCCGTTTTCAAACACAATCTGTCCGTTTTCACCCGATGGCCACATCACATCAAAATCAGAAAAATTAGTGATTTGTTCTACTTCTTTCGTTTCTGTGTTATAACTGTAAATATTGAATTTCAGGTCGCGATCCGAAGCAAAGAAAATTTCATTGCCAAACCAAGTCGGCCACTGGTCGGAACCCTTAAAATCGGTAATCTGCTCCGAAATGTCTTTTTTCAGATCGTAAATCCAAAGTTCGGTAGCACGGCCGCCTTTGTATCTTTTCCACGAACGGAACTCCCGGTCAACCGGCGTAAAACAAAGTTTCGTTGCATCGGGCGATAAAGTGGCAAAACCACCATTAATAATCTGCAATGGTTTTTCCAGCCCACCTTCAATGTTAACGAGGAAATATTTCCCGTTTCGCTGTCCCCAAATGGTGCGGTTACCGCGAATCAAAATATTTTTACTGTCGGGAGTCCAGTCGAGCACCACATTATCGAATCCACCTCTGGGCGGCATCATTCCTACCGAGTTGTAGTACGTTAATTGTTTTGGTGTTCCTCCTTCGGCAGGCATAACATAAACCTGGCGCGTGCCTGAATATTCGGCAGAAAACGCAATAAGTTTTCCATCAGGAGATATTTTAGGGAACAACTCAAGCCCTTCGTGGGATGTTAATCTTGTGGCATCGCCACCGTTTGAGTTGACTGTCCAGATATCGCCGGCATAAACAAATGCCACTAATTCGTTATTGATATCAGGATAACGCAGCAACCGCGAATCGTCTTTTGCATAAACTGCTGCTGCAAATACAAATAATAAAATCAGTGATAATGTTTTTGATACAATTTTATTCATACTATTTAATTATATGTTTTAAGTGGTATAATATGTAACTCGCATGTATTGTAACAATTCTTTTGGCTTACTGTTTTACATGCTCGTTACATATAGCCTAATTTGAAAATGGAGTTTAATTGTAGACATAATTTTTGAAAACAGCAATGATAATTTATAGGTACAGTAATCTGCCCAGTTCGCCCATTGCCTCGGTAGCTTTCATTTCAAGAAAAATGTCGGTAACCGTGTTTGTAAAATGAGAAGGTTTGATATTGATTTCTATAATTTTAGCACCATTGTTTTTGGCAACAACCGGAATTTCGGCTGCCGGTAAAACTTCGGCATTGGTACCTATTATCAACAAAACATCGGCTTTGGCCGCTTCTTCGAACGAGCGTTTTTTTGCAAATGCCGGAATGGGTTCGTTAAAAAATACCATATCGGGTTTTAAAATGCCTTTACATACAAAACAAGTGGGAGGGAGGTAGTTCATATCCGCAAAACTCATGTCGTATTCCGAGCTACATTCGGTACAAATTAACTGTTTGTAAGTGCCATGCAATTCATAAACATACTTACTTCCGGCTTTTTGGTGCAAATGATCGATGTTTTGTGTAATTACGGTTTCCACAAAGCTACGCTCTTCCATCTTGGCCAGCATAATATGGGCAATATTTGGTTCGGCATCGCCCAGACTATCGTAAAATATTTCTTTTATTTTTTTCCACGATTGCAGCGGTTTTTTCTGAAAATATTCAATCTCGAGAAAAATGGGGTGGGTTGTATTCCAAAGTCCATTTTCGCCACGAAAAGGAGGGATTCCACTTTCAACAGAAATTCCTGCACCGGTAAACGCCACGGCATACTTCGCTTTGCGGATAAGGTATGATGCCTGCCAAAGTTTATCGATCAGTGATTTTGTTAGTTTAGTAGAACTCATAAATTTAAAACTCCCGGAAACGATGCTGTTTACCGGGAGATAACAATATTTTTACTAAAAGGTTTTTATTCTTGTTCCAGCTCCTTGTTTACCGAAACTGTGGTGTCTTCGTTAAAGCGAATTTTAAAATTTAATTTTCTGAAAACAGATATCATCGGTTTATTATCGCGGGTGGTTTCGGCTGCCAGCTTTTTAATTCCCCGCGATTTGGCAATTTCCAGGCAGTAACTGGTTAAGGTAAAACCAAGCTCCTTTTTTTGCCATTTATCCGTAATCAGTACTGCATATTCCATTATTTCTACATCAGGGTCGGCAATCAGTCGTCCAACACCGATGAGTTCTTTATTACCATCTTCTTTTTCGTGTTCGGCAACAATGGCAATTTCACGGTCATAATCAATAAAACAGAATTGCGAAGCCACTTCGTGCGAATCGAAATAGAAATCGTAACGGAAACGGTGGTAGATGGATTCTTTCGAACAGCTGCCTAATAATTCAAGCCACATCGGTTCGTCTTCCGGCCGAATAGGACGAAGTGTTATTGGCGTTCCATCACGCAATTCAGCTTCTTTTATCAAACTTTCAGGATACGGACGCATAACCAGGTGCGAGTATTCTTTCACCGGTGTTGTCAGCAGTTCTTCATCAACAACAATGCGGGCGTCGAGTGCAATTACATCGTTCGGTGTAACGATTAGCGGATTGATGTCGAGCTCTTCAATTTCAGGATAATCGGCTGCCAAGTACGACATGCGAATAAGTACTTCGATCAATTTATCGATGTTTTTAGGTGCATCGCCACGCCAGCCTTTTAGTAGCGGATAAATCTTTAGCGATTTTAGCATTTGCCGTGCCAGGTGCTCGTTTAGCGGAGGAAACTCCAAACGCTGATCTTTAAACAGCTCGGCAGTTGTTCCGCCCATTCCAACTAACATAACAGTTCCGAATACCGGGTCTTTTTTTGTTCCAACAATCAGCTCGATACCGTCGCGTGTATCAACCATTTTCTGTACTGTAACGCCTTCAATCGTGGCATCGGGGCGTTTTTCAGCAGCAGTTCGTATCATGTTGCGGAAAGTTGCCCGCACCATTTCTTCGTTTTCAATATTAAGAGCAACACCGCCAACATCTGATTTATGAATGATATCGGGCGAATAAATTTTCAATACCACCGGGTAGCCTTTTGCTTCTGCAATTTTTACGGCGTCATCTTCGGTGGATGCCGGGGTAGGGTGAGTGGTGTCGATACCATAATCGTTCACCAGCATTTTCGAGTCGTCTTCATTCAGAACTTTAGCTTTTGGAAAAACCTGTGTCAGGTATTTCTGACGTAGTTCGTTTCTGTCGTACTGGAATGAAACCGGTACCTCGCGGGGTGTTTCGTATAATATTTGCTGATTTTCTGAATAATCAGAAAGTGTCATAAATGCGCGGATGGCCTGCTCCGGTGCCGGGTAATTCGATATGCCGTTTTGGTTTAGGATTTGAATGCCTTCATGCATTGCAGCGCCACCCAACCACGATGTCATTATTGATTTTGTGGTATTTTTCGACATGTCGGCAATGGCCTGTGCAGTGGCCGTTGGGTTAGTCATTGCCTGGGGGGTGAGCAACACTAAAACGGCATCTACCTCTTTATCTTCAAGAACGATTTCGGTAGCTCGAGCAAATCGTTGTGGGGTGGCATCTCCAAGTACATCAACCGGGTTGCCATGCGACCAGTACGGAGGTAAATAATCGTTCAGTTTCTGCATGGTGTCATCCGATAATTTTACAAGACTACCCCCAAGCGAAAGGAGCGAATCGGTTGCCATAACACCCGGACCACCGGCATTTGTAACAATGGCCAGTCGGTTTCCTTTGGGAATTCGTTTGCGGCCCACTAAATCGGTAAAATCGAAAATGTTTCCAAAGTCGAAAACCCTTGCCAGGCCTGCTCTTCGGAAAACTGCATCGTAAACCGAATCCTCTGAGGCCATTGCTCCGGTGTGCGAAGCTGCAGCAGCAGCAGATTCAGGGAATCGTCCTGACTTGTACACGATAATCGGCTTTTCGCGCGAAAAGGCGCGTGCTGCCGACATAAAGGTACGGGCATTTACAATTGATTCGACATAAAGTACAATGGATTTTGTATTCGGATCCTGGCCAAAATAATCGATAAGATCGCCAAAACTAACGTCCATGGAGTTACCAATGGAAACAAAATTAGAGAACCCGATATTTGATTCGTAGGCCCAATCGAGAACAGAAGTACAAAGAGCGCCCGATTGCGAAATAAATGCAACATGCCCCTTTTTAGGCATTGTTGATGCGAAACTGACATTCATGTTTAATCCCGGAACTAAAATTCCAAGGCAGTTGGGGCCGATAATTCGCATGTCGGGAAAATTCGACTTTACAATTTTTACCTGTCCTTCAAGGTTTTTACCTTCTTCGCCCGATTCTTTAAAACCGGCTGACATGATTATAACACCGTGTATTCCGGCTTCTCCACATTCTTGTACCAATTGCGGAACAGCTTCTGCTGCGGTCATTATAACCGCCAGGTCGGGTGTTTTGGGCAAGCTTTTCACATCGGGGTAACAAGGAATTCCAAAAACAGCCTCACGCCGCGGATTTACCGGATATACCACTCCGTTAAAACCTCCTCCCACTAAATTTCTTAAAGTGATCCCTCCAACACTGTCGGGATTATTTGAAACTCCAACCAAAGCAATTCGTTTCGGTCGGAAAATACTGTCGAGTTTCTTAATAGCCATTTTTCTTCGTTTTTTGGTTTAAATCGGGCATCAGCTGTTGGTAGTTCCTAAAAGCTGGAATATTTACGTTATAAATTTCATGAAAAAATACCAAGTTCTAAAATGTTATTGAAATGGGGGTTTGTTTCTTATGCAAGTGTAATGATAATTGAATAAGCGAGTTACAGGTTTTGTTGGTGAAATTGGCAGATAAAGTATGCTGTAAAACAATAATAAAATGCCGTGTTTTAAAGCATGCAAAGGCTAAAACAGCACCTGTAAACAAAAAAAGCGCCTTTGCAGACGCTTTCTTTAATATCTTTATTTTGGTGGTTTAGTAAGTAAGATTATAACACTACCAATTAAACAGGCAACTCCGGCAATAATAAATGGAGCCATCCAAACTATCGGTCCTGATGATGCGTCTGCCGAATCTTTAAAATGCCCGGCAAGTTGGGGGCCTGCAATTCCGGCAAAACCATAGGCTGTAAACATCCATCCATAGTTTTTCCCCACGGTATTATTTCCAAAAAAGTCGGCAGTAATTGCTGGAAACAATGCAAAGTTTCCGCCAAAATTGAAACCTATTATACAAGCGCTTGCAATAAAACCGGCGGTTACTCCCATACGAATAAAAATATGGTAAATCATCAACATAATAACTCCCTGAAAAAGGGTCATAAAAAATATGGCTCTTTGGCGTCCGAGTTTATCGGATATCATTCCCCAAATAATTCGTCCCATTCCGTTAAAAATGGCGTACCATGCCATTGCTGTTCCGGTTATTACTCCGGCATTTTTAATTCCGTTATATTCCAGTGCATCAATACCGAATAGTTTTATGCAATAAATAACCATTAACCCGGCCAGTGCGGAAAAAATGAATACTACCCAAATGGCATAAAATTGTTTTGTACGAAGCATGTGGCTGGAGTCAAATTCAACTCCACCGGATGTTTTTGCTGTGTGATCGACAGGCGGATTCCAACCTTCAGGTTTGTATCCTGCGGGAGGATTTACCATTACGAGCGAGCCCAGCACAACCATTATGGCGAAAACAATTCCGTAAATAACAAATACACTCTGAACTGCCGGCAGCCCGAATGCGTTGCTGGTATTTAGCAAACCACCAAACCACGAGCCGGCAAGTTTTACCCAAATTGTGGCGCCAAAGCCAAAACCGGCCACTGCCAACCCGGTTATAAGACCTTTTTTGTCGGGAAACCATTTTACGCCAACAGCAATTGGCACAACATAAGCGAGTCCAATTCCTGCACCTCCCATTACGCCAATAAACAAGAGTTGAGCGAGAAATGAACTTCCAAATATTCCGCCCAGAATATATCCGGCACCTAACACTAAACCTCCGCTTAATGCTACAATTGTTGGCCCTGATTTGGCTTGCCATTTCCCGGCAAAAACCATTACCACGGCAAATGTGGCTAGTCCAATAGAAAATACCCACGCGGTTTGTGTGGCCGAAAAGCCGTAATCGCCGTTGGGCTCGGTTAATAATGCGGTAAATACCGACCAGGCATAAATAGCGCCAAGAGCTAATTGTATTAAAATGGCTCCTACTACTACAATCCATCGGTTAGTAATTTTTAATCCTTTCATTTTTTCATTGTTTACATCATTTTGATTTTTTGGTAACAAGCAATAATTGATAAAATGCTTTGCTTGAAAATGAGCATTTTACTACTAGTCAGGTTGATTCTACTATTGAATTAAAGGTTGATTAAAAAGAAAAACAGACACTTCCTTGCGAAAATGTCTGTTTGTATGTGATTAGCGTTTCACTTCAACTTTTGCTCCGTCTATTATTTCTTCAACTACTCCAGGGTCGAGTAATGTTGATGTGTCGCCAAGGTTGGTAGCATCGCCTTCACCGATTTTACGTAAAATGCGCCGCATAATTTTACCAGATCTGGTTTTGGGCAAGCCGCTAACAATCTGTATTTTATCGGGTTTGGCAATTGGCCCGATGAATTTGTTAACCGTTGCCTTAATTTCGGCTTCTATATTCTCCAGTTCTGCATCGGTCATATCTTCGCAGATTACATAAGCATAAATACCAGCTCCTTTAATATCATGCGGATAACCAACTACTGCCGATTCAACAACTTTTGGGTGTTGGTTAATGGCATCTTCAACTTCGGCAGTTCCAATGCGGTGCCCCGAAACATTGATTACATCATCAATACGGCCGATGATCCGGTAATAACCTTCTTCGTCGCGTTTTGCTCCATCGCCGGTTAAGTAGTAGCCCGGGAAAGAAGCAAAATACGTTTGATAGCATCTTTTGTGGTCGCCCCAGGTGGTGCGCAACATTCCCGGCCATGGGTGTTTCATACACAAAATTCCTTCTACACTGTTGCCTTTCAGTTCGTTTCCTTCATGATCGAGCAAAACGGGTTGAATTCCCGGTAACGGTAAGGTAGCCAGCGAAGGCTTGGTAGGTGTTATTCCTGCCAGCGGTGTAATCATTATTCCACCGGTTTCGGTTTGCCACCAGGTATCAACAATTGGGCAGCGGCCTTTTCCAACTAAATCGTGGTACCAGCGCCAGGCTTCTTCGTTAATGGGTTCTCCTACGGTACCGAGAACTTTTAGCGAACTCAGGTCGTATTTGGTTACCCACTCATCGCCTTGGGCTACCAATGCACGAATTGCGGTTGGTGCGGTATAAAACTGGTTGATCTTGTATTTGTCAACAATTTCCCAGAAACGGCCGGCATCGGGCCAGGTGGGAACACCCTCAAACATAACTGAAGTTGCTCCGGTTAACAGCGGGCCGTAAACAATATACGAGTGACCGGTTACCCAACCAATATCGGCAGTACACCAATATACATCGCCATCGCTATATTGAAATACATTTTTAAACGTGTATTCAGCATAAACCATGTAACCACCGGTTGTGTGTACAACTCCTTTTGGTTTACCGGTTGAGCCAGAAGTGTAAAGAATAAACAGCACATCTTCGGCATCCATTGTTTCTGCTTTATTGTCGCTATCAACATCAGCAATCAAATCGTGCCACCAAATGTCTCTTCCATCAACCCAGTTTATTTCTTCTTCTGTTCGTTTTAAAACAACAGATGTTTGTACCGACGGACAGTTTTCCAAAGCTTCGTCAACAATATTTTTCAACGGAATCGATTTTGTTCCGCGGAAACCACCATCGGAAGTAATAACGGCTTTTGCCTCTGCATCGTTTACACGATCGGCTAAAGCTGTAGCCGAAAATCCTGCAAATACAATGGAATGAATGGCTCCGATCCGGGCGCAGGCTAGCATGGCAATGGCCAACTCGGGTACCATTGGCAAATAAAGTGCAACTCGGTCGCCTTTTTCAACCCCGATTTTTTTTAGTCCGTTAGCAAACTGTTTTACTTTTTCGAATAATTCACCATAGGTTAGTTTTATTTCCGGTTCTTTTGGGTCGTTGGGCTCCCAAATAAGCGCAACCTGGTCTTTTCTTTCAAACATGTTGCGTTCAAAAATATTTTCGGTGATGTTCAGTTTGCCATTTACAAACCAATTTACATCGGGGGCGCCATCTCCATCAAATTTGTAATCAAGAACCTGGTCCCATTTCTTTTGCCAATAATGGCTTTCGGCTATTTTCCCCCAAAAATTATCGGGGTCAGCCACACTTTCCTTGTACTTTTGAAAGTACTCGGCTAAACTTGTGATTTTATGTTCCATCGCAGCTATCTTTTGGTTAATTAATAAAATGATTCAAGAATAAAATGTCGAGTATAATGTTGGCCCTGCAATTTCCACAGGAGCCCAAATTAAATGCCTGGTGCACGGTATGTTCCCGGTAAAAAAATGTTTTTGCTTTTAGCAGGCAGATCTACTTCGGATGACTTGTCGAAGAAAAATGAGTATACGAAGTACGGTAGATTTGAAATCAAGTTGAACATGTACAAACAACTTAATATTACAGCTTTTGAAAGTAGTATAAAATATTTTTTGAAGGAAAGATTTTGATATATTGTAAAACACCATGTTAATGATTGTAAAACATTGATTTAGTTTTGATTTAGACAAGGATTTTCCCTATTTTTAATAGAATTCACTCTATTTAAACACATTTATATTTTGTAAGGTTCACCAACGGTCAATTTCGGAATAGAGAAATGCACAGATTTCAGATAAAATTGAGAAATGGCAAAAATCAAATTTTACCGGCCAAATTATTTCAGATTCTTATTAAAACGTAAATCGCTGAATACTAATTCTAAGTATAAAATTTTTTGGTGTGGTTTACAACATAAAAAAATCTGAGAAAAGTTATCGCTTGTGAGCGTTGTGAGCCGTAACTTCGAACTAAAATAACAAACGATGAGAATTAATAATTTTACTGAACTTCTTGAAGTAGTAAAAAATCAACCTCCGAAAAGAGTTGTAGCCGTTAATGGTGTTGATGTAAGCACATTGGAGGCGATGCACGATGCTGTTGAGCTGGGGTTTGTTACTCCAATTATTACCGGTGATAAAACGATTATAGAAGAATCGTGCAAAAAGCTGGGAATCGATGTTGCGGATTATCAGATTTATCATACAAAATCGATTAATGAAGCTACCGAAAAAGCAGTGGAATTAATACACGAAGATAAAGCCGACGTGTTGATGAAAGGAATGGTATCGACCGATAAGTTTATGCGGGCTTTGTTAAAGAAAGAATACAACCTTGTACCATCAAAAGGTACATTAAGTCATGTTTCGGTGATGGATAATCCGAATTACCATAAACTGCTTGTCTTTAGCGATGCGGCAGTGTTGCCATATCCTGATTTGAAACAGAAGATATTGATGACAGACTATCTTATTTGTGCTGCAAAGTCGTTGGGTGTAAAACAGCCAAAAGTTGCAATAATTGCACCTACCGAGCAAATCATAATTTCCATTCAATCGTGTATGGATGGTGCTACAATTGCAAAAATGTCGGAGCACGGTCAAATTGAAGGTGGTTTGGTTGATGGGCCAATGGCACTCGATGTTGCCATAAATTCCGAATCGGCTGAAATAAAAGGATTTACTTCGCCGGTTGCAGGCGATGCAGATTGTTTATTGTTTCCGAATATTGATGCAGCCAACGTTTTTTACAAAGCAAACTCAAAACTGGCAAAAGCTGAAATGTCGGGAATTATTGCCGGCGCTAAAGTACCTGTTGTGGTTTCGTCGCGCGGAGACAGTAGAAAAACAAAGTTAAATTCTGTGGCACTTGCATCAATTGTAAGTTATCAGGCAAGTATAACGTAATTATAATATGCATCAGGTTCTTGCAATAAATCCGGGATCTACCTCCACCAAATTTGCTGTTTATAACGAAACGGAATGTGTTTTTACCAAAACTATTCGGCATCCGCTGGAGCAACTGCTTCGATATAAAAATATAATCGATCAGTTTGCTTTTCGAAAAGGAGTGATCATCGAAGCTTTGGTTGATGAAGGCATTGAAGTGGATGCCATTAAGTATATTATCGGCCGTGGTGGGCTTACTTATCCATTGGAATCGGGCGTTTACAAAGTTAATAATCTAATGCTCGATCATTTGCGCGAAGGAATAATGGGGCACCATGCCAGTAATTTGGGCGGAATGTTGGCCGATTATATTGCTTTGCAAATTCCGAATGCAAAAGCTTATATTGCCGACCCGGTAGTAACCGACGAAATGGATGAAGTGGCACGTTTGGCCGGACATCCGCGTTTTAAACGACAGTCAATTTTCCATGCACTAAATCAAAAGGCAACAGCGCGTTTGCATGCAAATAAAATGGCCAAAAATTATAACCACATGTGTTTGATTGTTGCTCACCTTGGTGGCGGGATTTCGGTTGGAGCGCATAAAAACGGCCGTGTTATCGATGTAAATAATGCCTTGGATGGCGAAGGGCCTTTTAGCCCGGAACGTTCGGGAACATTGCCGGTTGGTCAGCTTATTGATCTTTGCTTTAGTGGTAAATTTTCGCAGGAACAAATCCGAAGAATGGTGGTTGGCGAAGGTGGTTTTGTGGCTTACCTGGGCACCAACGATGCATTGGAAGTGGAAAAGCGCGTGGAGCAGAATGATGAGAAAGCTAAAACCGTTCAGGAAGCCCTGTTTTATCAGGTGGCAAAAATGATCGGTGAAATGGCGGTCGTACTTAGCGGAAAAGTAGATGGTATTTTGTTAACCGGCGGTATGGCATACAATAAACATCTGGAGAACTACATTCGAAATAAAACAGGATTTATATCTGAAGTTTTTGTTTATCCGGGAGAAGATGAACTGGAAGCTTTGGCAGTAAATGCGCTTCGTGTTGCCAATGGCGAGATTGAGGCAAAAGAATACAATCCTGTTAAGTAATAAGCTGGCTTCGAGAATCTGAAGAATTTCTGAAATTTAAACCTCCATCTTGCCGTGGCTTGTCAGGGCAATTTATTACATTGCAAATCAAAAATAAATTTTAGCATAAAATGAGCGGAAATGTACGTTGATACTCGTAAAAATGCTCGGTTCATTTTATCCTGCAATTTGATAAACTTACAATTGAAATCATATGAAAGATCTGTATACTCTAATCATGGCCGGTGGATCGGGAACACGATTCTGGCCTCGAAGTAAAACGGTGAAACCGAAACAATATCTAAATATCTTTGGCGACAAATCGCTACTTCAGGACACAATTGAACGATTTGCAACTTTCACTAAACAAGAAAACATTTACATTGTATCAAGTGCAACACAGGCAAAAGTGCTGGAGAAGCAAACACCAATGTTGCCTAAAGAAAACCTGATTTACGAACCGATTGGCAGAAATACCCTGCCATGTATTGGTTTGGCGGCCATGTATGCCGAACGCGAAAATCCGGATGGCGTGATGGTTGTTTCACCTTCTGATCATTTAATTACAAATAATACTTTGTTTGAAAGTACTGTTTTGGCAGCCGCTAAAATTGCAAACGAACGCGATGGTATCGTAACACTTGGTATAACACCAACTTATCCGGCAACGGGTTACGGTTATGTACAAACCGCTGAGGATATTACAGGTAATGAAAAAATAAAGCAGTTTAAAGTTGAACGTTTTGTTGAAAAACCGGATGAAGCAACTGCTGCGGATTATCTGAAGCAAGGTGGTTTTTACTGGAATAGCGGATTATTTGTTTTTAAAGTATCAGTTTTTCTGAAAGCGGTTGAAGAATTTGCCCCTGAGTTGTATGCCGATTTGCGTAAAATTCAGGCTGATTTTGGGAACCCAAGCTATCCGGAAACGCTGGACACCATTTACCGAGCTGTTGAAAGTATTTCGGTTGATTATGGTATTATGGAGCATGCAAAAAATATTTTCCTGGTTGAAGGAAATTTCGATTGGAACGATTTGGGAAGTTGGGAGTCGGTTTATCAAACCGATAAAAAGGATGAGAATGGCAATGCAGGAATGGGAGAGGCCATCTTTCTGGATTCTAAAAACTCATACGTATCTACCGACGATGGGCTTGTTGCTGTTGTTGGTTTAGATGATGTAATTGTTGTGCGCGATGGAAATACCACTTTGGTTTGTAAGCGCGATAATGCCGAGGACATTAAGAAAATTGTTGAAGAATTAAAAGCTAAAAATAAGTTGGAATACCTATAAAATCTTTGTCGGCAAAATCTGCCTGGCAAATTACTAAACCTATACTAACTACTACTTTTGCAGTGGTTTAGTAAAACTATTAAACCAATGAACAAAACTAAATCAATTGTGGTGGACAAGAAAATTCTTGTCCCGTTTATACTAATAACCTGTTTGTTTGCACTTTGGGGATTTGCCAACGATTTGACCAATCCAATGGTGGCCGCATTTCAAACGGTAATGGAAATATCGAATGCCAAAGCAGCTATGGTGCAGTTTGCATTTTATGGCGGTTATGCCACAATGGCTATTCCGGCTGCACTAATTATTAAACGATACTCCTACAAAATCGGAATTATTATTGGACTGGCGTTATATGCCGTTGGCGCATTATTATTTTACCCGGCTGCACAGTACGAAATTTTCGGATTTTTCCTGGTATCACTTTATATCCTCACTTTTGGTTTGGCATTTTTAGAAACAACGGCTAACCCTTATATTTTATCGATGGGAGATCCGGCAACAGCAACCCGGCGATTAAATCTCGCACAGTCGTTTAACCCCATGGGATCGATTTTGGGAATGTTTGTTGCCTCAAAACTTATTCTGTCGGCGCTAGAGTCGGATAGACGAGATGATGCCGGTAATCTCGTATTCAATACTTTAAACGATGCTGAAAAAGCAGTAGTTCGTACAAACGACCTGGCAGTTATTCGCGATCCCTACGTAATCCTCGGCTTTGTTGTAATTGTTATGCTTGTAATAATTGTTCTGGCCAAAATGCCTAAACGCGAAAGTGCCGATCATGAAATTCATCCGTGGCACTCGGCAAAAAGGTTATTCCGAAACAAAATTTACCGCGAAGGGGTAATTGCACAGGTATTTTATGTGGGAGCACAAATTATGTGCTGGACATTCATTATTCAGTATGCCGATAATTTGGGTATTCCCAAAGCTCAGGCTCAGAATTACAACATCGTTGCAATGGCCATTTTTATCGCAAGTCGTTTTATCAGTACCTTTTTAATGAAATACCTGAATGCCCGTTATATGCTGTTGCTTTTTGCCATTGGAGGAATATGTACTACAACTGGCGTAATTTTAATTCAGGGAATGATGGGGCTTTATTTACTTGTGGCCACATCAGCTTTTATGTCGCTGATGTTCCCTACCATTTACGGAATTGCGCTGGAAGATGTTGGAGACGATGCTACGCTTGGCGCCGCAGGTTTGGTAATGGCAATTGTTGGTGGGGCATTAATGCCACCAATTCAGGGATTAATTATTGATCAGGGAACAATCGGTCCACTTCCGGCAGTGAATTTTTCGTTTGTTTTGCCTTTTATCTGTTTTGTTATAATCGCAATTTATGGTAAACGAACATATAACGCATTAAAAAAAGCGCAATAAAATGAAATACAAACGCTACTGTAAAACCTTGAAGCTGGAAGACAATCCGGAGTTGATTGAGCAGTATAAAAAAGTTCATGAACCCGGTGCAGTTTGGCATGAAATTACCCAAGGTATGCGCAAGATTGGTATTGTTGATATGGAAATTTACATTGCAGATAATCGCTTGTTTATGATTATGGATACCATTCCGGGTTTTGATCATGATGCAGCGATGAAAGAACTGGCCGAAAAGCCACGGCAGACTGAATGGGAAGCTTATGTCTCGCAATTTCAGCAAACTTCTGAAACGGCAACAGCTGATGAAAAATGGCAATTAATGGAACGAATTTATAAACTAGGAAATTAACAAGAACCAAATTATAGCACCTCAATTTATTGATCTTTAATGCATCTCACCGCTCTTCCTTCTAGTGCATCGTCTGTTCTGGGCCAGGAGTTGTATTCTCCAAGTTGATAAAAAGAGCGATATAAATAAAAGGTATCTGTTTCTGCTATTTCTATTTCACTTGTCCAGTAAGCGCCAGTATATTTTTTCGCAATCCAGTAAGTATCGCCTCCTCTTACATAGCCATTGGGACATATGGTAAAACCACTGCTGTTTGTGTTGTAATTTACTTTAGGTGGTGCATTATATTCAATGTATCCCCAACCTGTTTTTGTTTTTAGTTTTTTATCTCCGCTTTCGTTTAGTTGATCTGAATAATCAATCAAAGTTTGCCATTCTTCGTTTGTGGGAATATGCCAACCGGATGGGCATACATCCTGATTGATTTTATTCGCTGCATTCCATGTATAATAAACGTTAGTTTGGTTCTCAAAAATTCCATTTGGGTAAAGATAGAAATCTGTTATTGGAGTTCCATCAGAATACAATGTGGAGCGAAGATCTTCAGCCATCCATGTTTGTTCTCCAATTTTTACTGTTTTGTATTGGTTCTCCTCGTAATCCGAAATTTCTCCGTACTGTATTTTATGAATTGGTACATTAGAAATCGTTCCATGCTTAATATATATCTGTATATCATACGAGTCTCTGGAATAGCCCAGCAATTCGTAATACCCACTCATGCTCTCGGCTGTAATTTCTGTAATTACAATATCTCCACTTGTTGCATAAAATTTACGGTCATTAATATCAAAAACTGCTGTTGCAGCAAACTTATTACTGGAAAAATCGGTAAAAAGACTATAAAATGAATAGTCTGAGTTTATGGCGTAGGTGCCTACTTCAAGTCCGGAAAGTGAAAAAATTATATGAATATTTTCGTCGTTACTTAAGTCTATAATTACCTCGTTTAAAGTTTGATGACATATTGTGTTTATAGCATCGAATTCTTCTGTAAAACCTTTTGGAAATTCGATGGTTGTAGTTGTTTTAACAGGAGTTGTTTCATTGCACGCTATAAATAACAGAATAAAAATAAAAATTGATGGTTTTCGGGATGATGCGGCCATTTTGTTAGAAAAGTTGATTAGTTTTTACAATTTAATATATTTTTTTGTAAACTGAACAAAAGAATCAATATATGAATGCATACCTGTTTTTAATTGGCCTTTGTGTCATTATTATATTTTCATTTTTCACCAATATGTTTTCGCGGAAAACCAATGTACCTAGCGTGTTGATTTTAATATTGATGGGGGTTGGGGTACAGCAATTAATGAGTTACTTCGACATGGAGCCCGATTATTTTTGGGCGCTTGAAGTACTCGGAATTGTTGGATTAATAATGATTGTTCTGGAAGCGGCTCTTGATTTGGAGTTAAAGAAAGAGAACTGGCCGATAATATGGAAATCATTCACCATTGCTTCTTTATCGTTAGGCTTAACAGCCGTCTCACTTTCATTTATAATTCAGTTTTTTATACCTGAAATTAACTTTTTACCGGCGTTGGTTTATGCATTACCACTTTCAATAATGAGCAGTGCTATAATTATTCCCAGTGTTGCAAATCTTACAAAATACAAGAAAGAGTTTCTTATATACGAAAGCACTTTTTCCGATATCCTGGGAATTATGGTGTTTTACATGATTATTGAAAACCTGAATGTTGAAGGAATGCGTCAGCTGAGTTTTGCAATAGGAAGCAATATTGTTCTTACGCTTATTATTTCGCTGGTGTTGTGTTACGGTTTGCTCTACATTATTCAGAATATAAAAGGCGATGCAAAGTTCTTCCTGTTTTTGGCAGTGTTGGTTTTACTTTATGCCGTTGGAAAAATGTTCCATCTGTCATCATTAATAATCATTTTAATGTTTGGTTTGCTGCTGCGTAACTACAAAGTATTGCTTTTTGGTCGTCTCCGCAAGTGGTTAAACGATTCAAGAATTGATGGTGTTTTTGATCAGTTTAAAATGATTACCACAGAAACAGCCTTTTTAGTTCGTACGTTCTTCTTTGTAGTATTTGGTATGACTTTACCTATTGCTTCGTTGTTTACCTGGAAAGTTTGGTTGATTAGTGTGATTTTTCTTGCCGTTACTTATGTGCTTAGGTTTGGCTTATTTTATCTTGTTGAACGAAAGGATTCACCTCTTCCGCAGACATTTATAGCACCAAAAGGACTAATTACCATCCTATTGTTTTTTGCCATTCCCGAGTCGCTAAGAGCCGAGAGGTTTGAAGCCGCTGTATTATTTGTTGTAATTATAGCTACCAGTTTAATAATGGCCTGGGCATTAATTGCAACAAAAAGTACAAATAAGAATAATGAAGATGAAGGGGAGAGTAAAGTTGAAGAAAGTACTGCGGGGGAAAAGTCTGATGTTGTTGAGATCCCACTCGACTAGATAAAATAAAAAAGGTTGCCATTTTATAATGACAACCTTTCTTTTTTCTTCTTAGCCCAGATATGATTTTAATAATTTGCTACGCGATGTATGTCTTAATCGTCTGATAGCCTTTTCTTTTATCTGCCTTACCCTTTCGCGGGTTAATCCAAATCGTTCACCGATTTCCTCCAATGTCATTTCCTGGCACCCTATGCCAAAAAACAGTTTAATGATGTCACTTTCTCGCTCAGTCAAAGTTGCTAATGCGCGGAAAATTTCTCTAGCCAAAGATTCGTTGATAAGGCTTTTGTCGGCATTTGGCGAATCGTTGTTCACCAATACGTCAAGAAGACTGTTATCTTCACCATCAACAAATGGTGCATCAACCGATACATGTCTTCCTGATACTCTTAAAGTATCCGAAACCTTATCAGCAGGCAGCTCTAATGTTTCAGCTAACTCTTCAGGCGACGGTTTACGTTCGTGTTCTTGCTCAAATTTTGAATAAGCTTTATTGATCTTATTCAGCGAACCTACCTGGTTCAGTGGCAAACGAACGATACGCGACTGCTCTGCAAGCGCTTGAAGAATAGATTGGCGAATCCACCATACTGCGTAAGAAATGAACTTGAAACCGCGGGTTTCGTCGAACTTTTCGGCTGCTTTAATCAAACCAAGGTTTCCTTCGTTAATTAAATCGGGTAAGCTAAGTCCCTGGTTTTGGTACTGCTTTGCCACCGATACAACAAATCGAAGGTTTGCTCTTGTTAATTTCTCCAAAGCCGCCTGATCGCCTTTTTTAATCCGCTGTGCTAATTCCACTTCCTCCTCTACAGTAATCAGCTCTTCTTTACCAATTTCCTGCAAATACTTATCTAAAGAGGCACTTTCACGGTTAGTGATTGACTTTGTGATCTTTAGTTGTCTCATATATAATCCTTAAAAAATCGTGCAAATATAGAACATTAAATACTAATGGTCAAGGAGAAAGCGCATCGTATTTTGATGTTAATACAAAGTTAAAGGTAAAAATCTTAGAATGTTAGCGTTCTACGCCAAAAACATAATATGCTGATTCTCCATTCGGATAAACTCCTTCAACCAATATTCCTCCTCTCGCATTTCCAACTTCTCTCTTAAAATCTGATACCTCGTATATAGGTTTTTTGTTTACCGAGGTAATAATAAAACCTTTTTCGAGACCGGCATCCTTTAGTTTTCCTTTTTTCAAACTGGTAATCATGATGCCGTTTCTGATTCCCAAGTCTTCTTTAACACTGTTGCTCACTGCTTCAAACTCAGCGCCTAGTACGGTTGTGTTGTCGCGTACAATTTGTGTGTCGCCGTGTTTGTTACGTAAGGTAACGGTAAATTGTTTCTTTTCATTGTCCCTAATTACAACAATATCTACGTTGTCGCCCGGACGGTACTGACTAACTTTTTCCTGTAGCTCGGCTGCTGTTTTTACTTTATCTCCATCTACACTGATGATTACATCTTCTTCTTTTATGCCGGCTTCGTTGGCAGCTCCGTTTTCAACGACTCCACCTATATAAACACCTTCAACCTTGTCAAGGTTCAGTTTTTCAGCAATTTCTGCATTTACATCACCAATATTAACGCCTAATAATGCACGTTGTACCTCTCCAAATTCTTTTAAATCTTCAACAACTTTTTTTACAATCGACACTGGCACTGCAAAAGAATATCCGGTGTATGATCCGGTACGTGAGGCAATTGCTGTGTTGATTCCAACCAGGTTTCCTTGCTGGTTAACCAGTGCCCCTCCACTGTTTCCGGGATTTACAGCTGCATCGGTTTGAATAAACGACTCAATTTTGTATTGATCCTGGTTAATCCCCAGATTTCGTCCTTGCGAACTGATAATACCGGCGGTAACGGTTGATGTAAGGTTAAACGGATTACCTACTGCCAAAACCCACTCGCCAAGTTTTAAATTGTCGGAATTGCCATAAGTTAAATACGGCAAATTTTCGGCATCAATTTTTAATAGTGCGATATCGGTTGACGGATCGGTTCCTACTAAACGCGCTTCAAATTCGCGCTTATCGTTTAATATTACCTTTATGTTTTGTGCATTATCAATAACATGATTATTGGTAATTATAAAACCATCATCCGACATAATTACTCCCGAACCAAAACCTTGCTGAACCTGTGGCTCTCTTTGCTGAAAACCAAAAAACTCATCTAAAAACGGATTTCCGCTAGACCATTGCCCGGTACGAACGGATTGCGTTGCAATGTGTACCACTGCATGTATTGATTTTTCGGCGGCAAAAGTTAAATCGGGTAACTGTTGCTCGCTGTTTGCGGGTAAATTAACAAATTGTGCTGCTGGTTCTTCTTTTACTGTCACTACTTGTGGCTTATTGAAAAAAGTGCTGTAAGCCCAAACTCCTACAAACGCACCTGCTATAACAAGTAAAAATGTCAGCGAAATTCTTCCTACTCTTTTCATAACTTAAAATTTTAAAATACGTTCTCGTTTTCTTTTTCAGGGTATTAAGAACGCAAATTTATTGCCACTGTTTTCTTTGCTTGCCCGCAAATACCGCTATTTTGCATAATTTAACACCCCGTAGCAAGTATTGTTAAAAAGTGAAAACAAAAAGTTCAGTTACTGAAACAATGTCAGTATTGTTTGACAGAACGTGCAAATTATACGACAATTTATCGTGGAGATAATTACACAATCCTCAATTATTTTTGAGGAACCTTAAACCACTTTGTATCCAGTTCAACAGGAACGTAATTTTCAATGTGATTCATGGCCTCTTCCGGTGTCTCTGCCACAAAATATAATTGCCTGTAAATATCTTTTGCAAATAATTCGACATACGAAAGCTCAAATTGTTTAAAAAGATGGTCGAAAAAATTATTGGTATTTACAAAAACAATGGGTTTGGTGTGGTAGGAGAGTTGCCGAAGCGTAATAACTTCAAGTATTTCTTCGAGAGTGCCAAAACCTCCAGGCAAGGCAATAAACGCATCCGACATATCGCGCATTTGTGCTTTGCGCTCCATCATGTCAGCGGTTATTATTACTTCGTGTGAATTGTTTGATGCCAGCGAGCGGCCAATCATTCGTTCCGGAATAATACCAACCGTTTTGGCGCCAGCTTTACTTGCTGCAATGGTGGCCGTTTCCATAAGGCCAACATTGGCGCCACCATTTATTAAGTTGTGACCTCTTTTCCCGATTTGCTCGCCCATTTGCTGAGCTGCATGAAAATAGGCATCGTTAATAGCATTACTTGATGAGCAGAAAACACAGATATTCATGAATTTCGTTTTAGATTTAGTAAAGCGAAAAAATCCGGGATTGTTTCCCGGATTTTTAACTCGTATTTTATAAGGTATGGCAGCAGCAAGAATAATACTGTGCCATTTTTTATTCAAACTTATTACGCATCAATATTTGCGTAGGTAGCGTGGTCTTCAATAAACTTACGGCGTGGTGGTACATCGTCGCCCATAAGCATTGAGAAAATGTGGTCTGCTTCGGCAGCATTTTCAATGGTTACCTGTTGCAGTGTGCGCTGCTCAGGGTTCATGGTAGTTGACCAAAGTTGCTCTGCATTCATCTCTCCCAAACCTTTGTAACGCTGTGTGTGTACTGCACTTTCGTTACCATCGGCCCACTTTTCAATCAGTTGCAGACGTTGTTTTTCTGACCATGCGTACGCCTCTCTCTTACCTTTCTTTATCAAATAAAGTGGCGGAGCTGCAATATAAAGGTGCCCGTTTTTAATCAGGTCGTTCATATAGCGGAAAAAGAAAGTCATAATCAATGTTGCAATGTGGCTACCGTCCACATCGGCATCGGTCATGATCACAATCTTGTGATACCTCAGTTTTTCCATGTTCAGCGCTTTCGAATCTTCTTCGGTACCAATGGTTACTCCCAAAGCGGTGAAAATATTTTTAATCTCTTCGTTTTCAAAGATTTTGTGTTGCATGGCTTTTTCTACGTTCAGGATTTTACCACGCAATGGCAGGATGGCTTGTGTTCTGCGGTCGCGACCTTGTTTTGCCGTACCACCTGCCGAGTCTCCCTCGACAAGGAAAACTTCGCATTGAGCAGGATCTTTTTCCGAACAGTCGCTAAGTTTACCTGGCAAACCTCCACCTGAAAGGGCGTTTTTACGTTGCACCATTTCGCGGGCTTTACGTGCCGCATGACGAGCCTGTGCTGCCAGAATTACTTTCTGTACAATTTGTTTTGCAGCCTTTGGATTTTCTTCCAAATAGTTTTGCAGTGCTTCGCTGGTAGCCTGGTCAACCGACAAACTTACTTCTGAGTTACCCAGTTTTGTTTTTGTCTGCCCCTCGAATTGTGGTTCGGCAACTTTTACCGAAATAATTGCTGTTAATCCTTCACGAAAATCGTCGCCACTGATGTCAAATTTCAGTTTCTGGAGCATTCCGCTTTGGTCGGCATAGTTTTTCAGGGTACGTGTTAAACCACGTCTAAAGCCGGTTAAATGCGTTCCTCCTTCAATTGTGTTAATGTTATTCACATACGAGTGAATATTTTCGGAGAATGATGTATTGTACTGCAATGCAATTTCTACCGGTATATCATTTTTCTCGGTGGTAATATGCACAACTTCTTCAATCAGTTTTTCGCGGGTTGTATCTAAAAACTCAACAAACTCTTTCAAACCCTCTTCCGAGAAATAATCTTCTGATTTGTATGAACCGTCTTCTTCAACAACACGTTCGTCAATGATCTTCAATTTTATTCCTGCATTCAGGAACGCCAGCTCGCGCAAACGCGCTGCCAGAATTTCGTATTTATATTCTGTTGTCAGGAAAATGCTGTCATCGGGCACAAAAGTTACAAATGTTCCGGTTTTATCGGTTTCGCCAACAACCTGTACATCGCCTTTTGGCTTTCCGGTAGAGTATTCCTGCACATGAATTTTTCCGTCGCGGTGCACTTCGGCTTTCAGGTAGGTAGAAAGTGCGTTAACACACGAAACACCCACACCGTGTAAACCACCCGAAACCTTGTATGAATCTTTATCGAATTTACCACCGGCATGCAGTACGGTCATTACAACCTCCAGTGCCGATTTATTTTCTTTTGAGTGTTTTTCGGTGGGAATACCACGCCCATCATCTTTTACGGTGATGGAATTATTTTCATGAATTATAACTTCAATGTTGTTACAGTAGCCGGCCAGCGCTTCATCGATTGAGTTATCTACCACCTCATAAACCAGGTGGTGCAAACCTTTTTCGTTCACGTCGCCAATATACATGGCAGGGCGCTTCCTTACTGCTTCCAAACCTTCAAGCACCTGGATACTATCTGCTCCGTAGTTTCCGTTTCCGTTGCTTTGAAGGTTATTTTTTTCAATTTCGCTCATCTCTGTTTGTTAAAATTAAATCCTCTAAAATAAAATAGTTTTCCCCGCAAAAAATTCTTTAAAACTTCTCGAAGAAAACTAGTTGATTTTCAAGTTCTTATCTTGCTTTAAAAATGATCTGATAATCACGTCACAAATATATAAAAAATAGGCAGAAAACAGCTGTTTTTGAAGTGTTAAAAGACCTTATTTTTCAACAAGATATTAACCTCAGAATGAGGGTGTAGCAGTAGGTTTTTATTTCGTTGCAAATCGGACCTGAAAAACGCGCTTTTATTCTCGTGTTTACTTTGAAATAATGACTTCGTTTATCATCATATTGGATGTAAAATATCCAATTTTCGATTGCCAATATTCAACCCAAATCTATTTTCTGTTTTATATTGTTCTGTTGGTTATTTGTTATTGAATATTGATCATTTCTCTCGACCGTTCAAAACTTATATTTGTGTATTGAAAGGAGATAAAAAAGGGAAGCTTTTGCCTCCCTTTAACCGAATTGATTGATTGATGCCGGTTAAAACGAATAACTTATTCCGGCCAGCATATTAAAGCTTTGTACCGGGTATCCGAACCAGCGTTGATATTTTTGAAAACCAAAGTTGTTGAGTTGAGCAAACACCGAAAATTGATTGGTTATCTGGTAGTTGCCTTTTACGTTGAGGTCGAAGGCTGCATCGAGGTTCTCCGAATGATATATCGGACCGGCACTTGAAAGTGGGTCAGGTGATGCAATTAGCAATGCTTTTCTTTCTCCCATTAAAAAGATATCGGCCGACAAACTAAGTTGCTCGTTTACTTTGTATCCAATATTTAAATTGGCATCCCAGGTAGGGAGGTTCCAGGCTTCTTCCTGCTCGTCGAGTTTATAGTTGTAGTAATTTACCGATGCCGTTAAGTCAACTTTATCTGACGAGGCGTGAAATACTTCCGCATTCAGTTTTAAGCGGTCGATATTGTCATATAAAACCTTAAATGTGTTATCGACAATCGTTGGGGCAGGATTGTATGCCGGATCGAGATATAACGATTCGTTCAGGTAATAAAATGGCTGATTATCGATCATGGCATATTCTGCCGAAATTTTAAAGTTCGTCTTTTTCGAGAATTTGCCATCGAAACCGCCATAAAAGCGGAATTTTTGGAACGAATTCATTACATCGTGTTCCGGATCGATAAATGGGTTTTCGTATGCAATTTTTGAATAGTAATTGCTGATGTAATCACCGTCAATTCCGGCATACAGACTTATCAGTTCCGGAACCGGTGCCCAGTTGGCACGTACATTTGGAGAAATCTTTGCTTCAGTATCTTCATCAGAAACCATGGCAAACCACGTATTTACACCGAGTGTAATATTTGCAGTTTCGTCGCCAATAAACCAGGCCGGTTTGGCGTGAATAATAATCTGCGAACGGTTGCCGGTGGTTGAGTCGTTTTGAGGGTAAATATCGCTGGCTTGTGTGTATAAAACGCCACCTTCGAGCAGTCCAACGCCGGTAATCATTGGTTGTTGCACATCCAAAACAAAGTTGGCATAATGCTCGCGATGATCGGTTTTCGTACCAAAATAATGGTAGGTAAAATCAAATCCAATAGTTGCATCGTCGTATTCTGCTGTCGGGTTTTTCAAACCGATATTGATGCCGCCTTTTGCAAACGACTGTTTGGTGTCGAAATAATTTATTGTTTGATCGTCTTCCAGCAGCGGATCAGGAACGGCAGTTAAAGGATAACCGTAGTAGTTAAATGCATCGTGTTTAAAGTCAAGATTCACTGACAGTACATTGTCACGGAAAAGGTGTTTTACAAAAAGGTCAACCTCGTTTTTCATAAACGGTGCATCCACTTTGTTGCCGCCTTCCAGTTCAATATCATCAAACGACGATAGGTGCATGGCATGAATACCAAACAAGGAGTTCTTCGAATTCTGATTGTTAAAGAATACTTCGCCATACGGGCGGAAAGTGGTTCCCAGGCCGGCACGAACCAAACCGTAGCCGTTATCTTTATTCTGCGATGTTTCAACAATGGCTGCTTTTAACGGATTCACCGAAAATGTGCTAAAAACAGGTTGACTGTTAATGCTGTAATTAAAGGTTGGCTTCTGGTGCTCCGTTTCGTCAATAGTGGGCATACTGTTTAGTTTATTGGCATCAGAAAGTGTTGGTTTGTATGCTTTTGTAACCTCAACTTCTTTTGTCAGCGTGGTGTCTTGTTGTGCCTGTGCAAAAACGGCAGTGCCAAGTAGCAGTAAGGTGAAAATATATCGAGCTGTTTTGAACATGTTGTGCATTTTTAGTTTTGTTTAATTTCCATTTGGAACGAACTGTCGACCGCATTTTGTTGTTCCTGCGCTTCTTTAGCCAGAATAACATCCAGACGTTGTTGCGCTTCGGCTTTTATTCCGTCGTTGTCGTTGTTGTAGTTTTCAGCAAGGCTTTTCAAAGTATGTTTTGCCTGAAACTGGTCGCCACCATCTTCGTAAATGCTGGCCAGCAACAAAAAGGCTTTACCCAGCCAATAAGTATACGGCGTTCCCTTGTCGATAAAATCAACAATTTCTTCCTCGGCTTTTGCCTTGTTATTATCGCGGTAGTAAATTTCAGTCAGCAGGTATTTGGCTTCAGCCCCCTGTTCCAGTTTGGTGTCTTTAGCCACATCGCGCAACGGACTAATTGCCGAGCTTAAATTACCCAGTTCGTAGTTCGATTTTCCAATGGCATAATCGGTTTCCTTTTTCAATGCTTCGTTGGCTACATCTGATTTATTTACTTTTTCGGCAGCAACAATTACTAGTTGATAATTCTTATTTATGAGATGGCAGCGCATTTGTCCTGTATTTGCACGAAGCGAATTCCATTTCCCGGTTGATTTTTCCTCCAGGCGATTAAACAGATCAAGCGCGGTGTTGTAGTCGCCGGCGTTGTATGTCAGCTCCGATGCGCGTGCAAGTGCCTGCTCTGTAAAAATGTTATCGGGTTGGTTGGCTACAAACGAGTAATGCGAATTGGCTTCTTCGTAGTTTCCTTCTTTGTATTTATTTTCTGCCAGGTAGAAATGCGCATTTGTAATGTATGCGCCGTTCGGATATTGATTCAAATACTGTTGCAACTGAACATCGGCATCTTCGTTTCCGGCCATATAAACACGTTCTGCAGCCGAGTAGGTCAGCTGATCCTGCTCTGATGCACTAACGCTAACATCGCCACCCAAGCGTTTTACGTAGGCGAAATAGGCATCCACATCATTCAGTTCCACGTAACAGTTTTTTATTCCCTGCAGTGCAGAGTTGGCTTCAGGAGTACCTTTGTAATTTTCGGCCACTTCTTTGTACTGGCGCAGTGCTTTATTAAAGTCGCCGTTGTTGTAATTTACCAAACCGAGCTGTAATAATGCATTGCGGTAGTAATTACTGTTCGGATGGTTTTCAACAATCTCCTGGTACTGGCGAACGGCCTCGAAATTATTACCCAGTCGTTCGTTCGCGCGCCCCAGTTCATATAAAGCATCATCGTAGTAATCCGACTCCGGAAACTCGCGTAACAACAGGTTCAGGTTGTTAATCTTGTCTTGCTGTTTGCGCTGAAGTCCCTGGCAAAATGCAATTTGCAGCAGTGCGTAATCGGCTTCCAGCATTTTTATGTTGTAGGCACGTTCGTAATTAGCGATGGCCTGTGCATAGTTTGTATTCGCGAAATAATAATCACCGATCCGGTTGTAGGCATCGGCAATTTTAGGAGTTCGTTTGCCCTGCATTTTCTTTACATACTGACTGAAATGTTGTTGCGCCGCTTCTTTGTTGTCGGTTTTCAGGTAAGCATAAGCTATGTTGTAGTCGGCGCTCAAAACTTCAGCATCGTTTGCCGATGATGAACTTCGTGCGAACTGGTTGTACGACGCAATTGAATTGTTGTAATCGCCCAAACGGTACAGAGCTTCCGACTTCCAGTAAAGCGCTCGCGCTTTTATTTCGTTGCTGTAACTTCCGTTGGCCAGCGACAGGTCGAAATTCTCGATCGCCTCGTTGTACATCAGGTTATTGAAGAGCTCCAACCCGCGGTAAAATGTTACACGATGGTAGGCTTTCCTTATATCGGGTGTTTTGTTTTGTATTTTCTCAATCGACTCGATGGCGTCTTTGTAGTTTTTAGTTACCATGTATACTTCTACCAGAATTTCGTAGGCTTCGGCATTTTTTGGCGAATTCGGATATTCGGCAATATAACGGTCGAAAGCTTTTATGGTTTCGTTAAAAGGAGAGTACGAAAGCTCGTACGTTAATTTGGCGTAACTGAATAACGCATCTTCTTTTATGTCTGGATTAAAATCAAATTCCGAAGCCGCGTTGTAAGCCGTTTTTGCTTTTTCCTTTTCATCGAGTTTAATAAAACAATCGGCCAGGTGATAATAGGCGTTTTGAGTCATTTCATCTTCGCCGGTAGCTGCTTTTTGCAATAATTCGGTAGCTTCGGCATATTTGCTGGTGTGGTAATAACAAAAACCCAGAATATAATTTTCTTCGCGTGTTTTTGTCCCTGATGTTTCAAAATATTTCTCGAGGTACGGAATCGCATTTTCGTACTGACGCAAATGAAAATACGAATCGCCAACAATCTTCGATAATTCGGTTTGGTGCTCTTCCTGCACATCGTCGATAATCGAAGTGGTGTAATTAACTACCTCATTGTATTTCTTCTGTTTGTAGTAAATATGGCTCACGTACAACGGAATTACCTGCGAATAAGCAGGATCATTGTTTAGCGCCGTAAAACCTTCCAACGCAGCATCGTAATCTTCATTTAAATACTGAATGTGTGCACAGTAGTAAGTGGCTGGTTTGCTGTATAAATTGTTGGTGTTTCGGATGGCCATAAACTCGCGGTAGGCAACATCAGTGTTTCCCTGCTCAAGGTTGGCAAATCCGTTTTGGTACTGCAATTCAATGCGCTCGTTTTCCGACAGGTCGCTGCGATCGACTTTTGCAAAGGTGCGAACCGCCAGCGAATATTGTCGTTTTTCAAACTGGTTTTTCCCCAGGTTGAATTGCGCGCTGTTCATGTACGGACTATCAGGATAGGTTTCAACAAAAGTACGGATCAGCTTGTCGCCCGAGCGGTAACCGGCGTGAAGTGCCGAAACTGCTTTGAAATATTCGGCCTCGGAATACAATTCCGATTTAGGCTCAACACGTTTCTGAATTTTCTCAAATTGCCGGTAAGTTGAAATGTATTTTCCTTTGTTGTAGAGTTCCTTGGCGATGTCGATATCCTTTCTCACATTATCGAAATAAGCCGTTTCCTGTGCCCCGACTTGCTGAAAAGAACCAATAATGATAAAAAGAGATAACAAAATTTGTATCGTTCTCATGCTTTATTCTCTTTGTTTTAAATGAATTAATTGTTTCAAACCATTAGCTGGCTTACTTTTTACAATTGACCAACTAAAATAGCTATTCCCTGTTTGCTAAACTGCCGTTAATGCTTGTAATTCTTAACAAAAAACTGTTTATTTCTTTCCTTTATTATATATGTGGGTAAGAAATTTCGAACTATTTTAGTTGCAACACATTTTTTATGGACAAAAAAACAGTCATAAAGTTGCTCGATGCCAGCATTTACCAGTACGATAACCTGATTCTTTCGGGTGTTGATGTTGAAGTGCAGGAAGGCGAGTTTATTTATGTGGTTGGAAAAGTGGGAACCGGAAAAACCAGCCTCATAAAAACGCTGAACGCCGAGTTGCCACTGGAATTTGGCTCGGGAACTGTGTTGGATTTTGATTTGGTTGGATTAAAAAAACGCAATGTCCCTCAGTTGAGAAGGCGGCTGGGTGTTGTTTTTCAGGATTTCCGTTTGCTTACCGACCGGAATGTATATGCGAACCTGTCTTTTGTATTAAAAGCTACCGGTTGGAAGAACAAGCTGGAAATTGAAAACCGCGTTGATGAAGTGCTCGAGCGTGTTGGAATGTTGCATAAAAAGGAAAAAATGCCGCACCAGTTAAGTGGTGGTGAACAGCAGCGTGTAGTTATTGCTCGTGCCATTTTGAATCATGCTGATATTATTCTGGCCGATGAGCCTACCGGAAATCTCGATCCGGAAACATCGGAAGATATTCTTGACTTATTTATCCAGTTAAACAACGATGGAAAGACCATTTTGATGGCCACGCACGATTATGCTGCAATAGCCAAAAAGCCTGCGCGAACACTGGTTTGTGCCAATGGAAAATTACACGATTCGGCAAAAAATACCGACGAAATTGAGTTTGAAAATCTGCTGGAGAAAAATGTGTAATATTGTTTTCTGTTTTTACAGAAATTCGGCAAAAATACCTTTCAAAACTTCCGCTTCATTTTCCCACGTTAGTTCGTTCGATGCCTGAACAAGGTTCGTTTTCCAGCTTTCTCGTTTATCTGAATTATTCAAGGCTTCATTAATGGCATTTGCCAGTTCTTTCGGATCGTGCGAATTACTGATAGCGCCAATATTGTATTTTTCAACAATGGCTTTCATTTCCGGCAAATCGCTTATCAACATAGGAACTCCGGATCTTATGTAATCAAATAATTTATTGGGTAGGGCGAAACGATAATTCAGGCCCAGGTCTTCTTCAATCGATAACCCCAGATCGGCAGTTGGCGTTAGTTTTGCCAGTTCTTCAATGGTAAGCCGGCCGGTAAAACGTACTTTATCTTCCAGTTTTTCTGTGCGTACCAATTCCTCCAGTTGCCCTTTAATATCGCCGTCGCCGGCAATTACGAGTTGTGCGCCTTCAATAAAATACATGGCTTTTATTGCTTGCTCCAGTCCGCGACCAATATTTACAGCACCCTGGTAAAGAATGACCTTTTGCTGATTTTCTTTTTTGTTGAGTTGAACCGTATTTTTTGAAGTAGGAATGTTCCTGACAACTTGAAACGGCACGCCATATTTTTCATTGTAAACAGCTGCAATCGAATCGCAAACCGTGTAACAGTGTTTTAAATTAGGAAGCATTTTACCTTCCAGCCACTCCCAAATGTGCTTGACCCGCGGGCGTCCAATTAATTCCGGAACTTCAGTAAAATATTCGTGGCTATCGTAAACAAGTGCCGATCGTTTGATTTTTGAAGCCAGGTAATTGGCAGCAAGCGCATCCAGATCGTTAGCCAGTAAAACATCGGCTTTTCGGAAAAGTAATAACAGAAACAATCGGAAATTGTATTCGGCATAAAAACAAGCACCTTTTGAAAGAAGCAAACGCATTCGGTGAGTCTGGTAGCTTCGGGTGAGCGGCTGGCTGTTTTTTAATTTCCGGCCAACCAGCAAAACATCGAGTCCCATTTCTTCCAGCGATGTGCACACTTTGTGCACCCGGTTGTCGGCAACCAGATCGTTGGTAACAGAAACAATTATTTGCTTTTTGCGCTTCAAGTAAATGAAATGATTTTGTTGTAAAGATAGAAAAAGTAAGAAGCCCGAAGCGCGAAGTTGGAAGATTCTTGTTGTAGCCTCAATTCCCTTTCAAAATGTTTTACCACAGAGTTGCCCAGAGAAGACTCAGAGGTTCACAGAGAATGGTAGGACTGATATTAAGTGGTTTAATAGGCAGTTTGCAAAATACAATTGGCATAAGTGGGTATAAGTTGGTGGTGTTCTTTGAATAAAATTTTACAATTTATCAGTTTAGCAATTTTGTAATTTAAGCATTTTCGCATTAAAGCATTGCAGGCAAATTAATCCTTAATCTTTCATCATTAATCGTTTCACCTTTTATCTTTGCGCAAAATTTATTCTATGATCCGCTTTTCAGAAAATCATTCGCTAAAGGCACACAATACATTTGGCATCGACGCCAAAGCAAAATATTATTTCGAATTTACCGAACTGGAAGACCTGCAGGTTTTTCTGAATTCCAATAAAAGCTGGCAAGAGGAGAAGCTGATTGTTTTGGGAGAGGGCAGTAATATTTTGTTTATGAATGATTTTGACGGCTTGGTAATTAATCCAAATGTGCCCGGAATGAATTCGGTTTGGGAAGACCGCAATCATGAATGGTTTGAAGTGGGCGCTGGCGAAGTTTGGGATGAATTTGTAGAATTTGTCGTAAACCAGGGATTGGGTGGTGCTGAAAATCTATCGTTGATACCCGGAAAAGTAGGGGCTACGCCGGTACAAAATATTGGCGCTTACGGACAAGAGGTTTGCCGTTTGGTTGAAAAAGTAAAAGGTTTCGACCTGGAAAAAGGTTGTCCGGTTGAGTATCCGGCTACCGAATGTGGCTTTGCTTACCGGAACAGTGTTTTTAAAAGCTACCTGAAAAACCGGTTTATCATTACTTCTGTGATTTTCCGATTGGATAAATTCCCCGAATTCAATCTTGGCTACGGACAGCTGGAAGAAAAGGTAAAAGAAAAGGGAGAAGCCAATCTCCGCAATATTCGGGAAGCAGTTATCGAAATCCGCTCCTCAAAATTACCCGATGTAAAAGAGCTGGGAAATGCCGGAAGTTTCTTTAAAAATCCGGTGGTGGATGTTGTGCTGGCGGCGCAAATCAAATCAAGATATCCGGAGATTCCTGTTTATCCGGGAGGAGAGGGCAAGATAAAACTGGCAGCAGGCTGGCTTATTGAACAAGCTGGTTGGAAAGGTAAACGCATTGGCGATGCCGGAGTACACGAACAACAGGCGCTGGTCATAGTAAATTATGGCAATGCTACCGGCAAAGAGATTTATTCACTTTCGGAAGAAATTTGTAAATCGGTGGAAGAAAAGTTTGGCGTTTCGCTGGAGCGTGAGGTAAACTGCATTTAAATGAACGTTTCGCAATATTCTAACCAGAAAACTTTTTCACGCAGATTTCGCTAATTATCGCAGATTTCAGAAAAACATTTAGTTTTCATCTGCGCTTTTCTGCGAAATCTGCGTGAAACTTTTTTGTGTACGAAGTAAATTTCATTCAAAAGATTCAGAGAAAACTTTATGACATAAAAAAATCCCGGCGTCCAGACCGGGATTTTTATTTTTTGTTTGATGTTGTGTCCTAATTTCTTAGTAGGATTTGTGTTTGCAAAAGTAGCTATCATATTAAAAATCCAAATGACCTTTGTCATGCAGAAGATCTCAAATTCAAAGTAAAGGGAACCAATTCCGGGTTTTATTGTTCTTCTGAAAACAGCCGTTTTGAAACAGAATGAGGCTGAAAAACAGCTTGTTTAAAAACAATTATTTTGATTATGCCATATACAAATGCGTTGATAGACGCCACATCGCCATATCTTTTACAACATGCTCATAATCCTGTAAACTGGCAGGCCTGGAGCGAAGAACTGATTACAAAGGCAAAAGCCGAAGACAAACTTATTTTGGTGAGTATTGGTTACGCTGCCTGTCACTGGTGCCATGTTATGGAGCACGAAAGTTTTGAGGACGAACGGGTAGCTGCGGTAATGAATGAAAATTTTGTCTGCATTAAAGTCGATCGTGAAGAGCGCCCCGATGTGGACCATTATTATATGAGTGCGGTTCAGCTGATGGGGCAGCAGGGCGGCTGGCCGTTAAACGTAATTGCTTTGCCTGATGGACGTCCAATTTGGGGAGGAACCTATTTCCCAAAGGAAACCTGGGTGGAGAACCTGAAAACAATTGCAGCATTCTACAAGGGAAAAAAGAGTAAAGCAGAAGAATTTGCTGCGCAGTTGCAGGAGGGAATTCATCAGGTATCGTTAATGCCCGAAGTGGAGGAGGAGGTGCCGTTTAGCCGGGGACTATTGCAAAACGGTGTTAACGGCTGGAAAAGACATTTTGATTACGAGGAAGGCGGAAGAGCCGGCGCTCCGAAATTCCCGATGCCGGTAAATCTTGATTTTCTGTTGTACTATGGATTTGTGAATTCTGATGATGCTGTGCTCGATTTTGTTGAAACGACTTTGCAAAAAATGGCCCGCGGTGGCATTTACGATCAGGTGGGTGGCGGTTTTGCACGTTATTCGGTGGATGATAAATGGAAAGTGCCGCATTTTGAGAAGATGTTATATGATAACGGGCAGTTGATCAGCGTGTATTCAAAAGCATATCAGCATTTTAAAAATGAAGAGTTTAAAACCGTGGTTTATGAAACCATTGCTTTTGTTGAACGTGAGTTGATGGATGAAAGTGGTGCTTTTTATTCGTCGTTAGATGCCGACAGCGAAGGCGAAGAAGGAAAGTTTTATGTATGGCGAAAGGATGAACTGCTGGAAGTTTTAGGAGAAGAGTATAATTTGTTTGCCGACTATTACAATGTAAATGGTAAAGGATTTTGGGAGCACAATAATTACATACTCCTTCGGGATCGTTCAAATGAAGCATTTGCCGAAAAGCATGGATTGAGTTTAAATCAGCTCGAGGTAAAAGTTGGAAAATGGAAATACGCTTTGTTAAAAGCACGAAGCAAACGTGTGCGTCCCGGGTTGGATGACAAAACACTTACTTCGTGGAATGCACTGATGTTAAAAGGAGTGGCGGACGCTTATAAGGCTTTTGGCAACGAGGAGTTTTTGAGTTTGGCATTTAAAAATGCTGACTTTATCGAGAATAACCTGATAAGAGAGGATGGTCAACTTTACCATAGTTGGAAAAATGACTTTACATCCATCGATGCATTTCTGGAAGATTATGCCTTGTTGATTGAGGCGTTTCTTGCACTTTATGAGGTCTCAGGTGATGAAAAGTGGTTAGCACTGGCCGATAAATTGGTGGAGTATGTTTTTGCCCATTTTTATGAAAAAGAAAAGCGACTTTTCTATTTCAATCGTTTTAATGCCGACGCGGTAATAATAAATCATTTTCAGAAAGAAGACAATGTAATTCCGGCAGCCAATTCGGTAATGGCCAACAATCTGCATCGTCTGTATTTAATGCATGGAAAACCAGAGTTTCTGGAAACGGCAAAAAAGATGTTGCAATACATTACGCCGCATTTTACCAATTACCCGATGGCCTATGCCAACTGGGGAACACTGCTTTTGAAATTAACGGCACCTTATTTTGAGGTGGCGGTTTGTGGAATCAATTCTCGCTTGTTGATTGATAAATTACAAAAAGGTTTTTATCCGCATGTGCTTTGGACATTTGCCGAACAGGAGAGTGAAGTTGCATTGTTAAAAGACCGGTTCGATCAATCCCGTGATTTGATTTATGTATGTAAAAACGGTACCTGCAACTTGCCGGTTGAAGATGTTAATGAAGCTGCCAAAAAGCTCTCGATAAAATGAAAAAGATTGAAGTTTTAATCGTTGGACAAGGATTGGCAGGTACATTGCTGGCTATTGAGTTACATTTGGCCGGTGTGGATGTTTGTATCGTTAACAATCCGAAAAAAAGTACGGCAACGCGTGTGGCGGCAGGTATGGTAAATCCGCTGGTGTTTAAACGCATGACCAAAAGCTGGATGGTTGACGAGCTGTTGCCGGTAATGAAAAAACGTTATCGAGTTTTGGAAGAATTACTGGGAGAACGTTTTTATTTTGATTTGCCCATGATAAAACCGCTGTCGGAGCAGGAAACAGCACTGTGGCACGAACGAAAATCCGACGAAAGGTTTGCGCCGTTTATTGAGAAAATTTGTGAAAGCAGTCCGGTTGACCACGTTTTCAAATCTAACGCTTATGGAATTGTAAAAGGATCGGGTTATTTAAAAACGGGTCTTTTCCTTGATGCCGCCAAACGATATTTTCAGCAAAAGGGAATGTTGATTGAAGCTGATTTTTCTGTTGATGGAAACGATTTTGAAAATCGTGTTTTTCAGAATATTCAGTTCAATAAAATTGTGTTTTGTGAGGGACATTATTTAAAAACACATCCGCTGTTTGATTTTATTCGTTTGCAACCCGCAAAAGGGGAGGTGTTGCAGATTTATGCGCCCGATCTTTCGGAAGAATATATCATTAATCGGCGTGTTTTCGTTTTGCCAATCGGCGATCATCGTTTTAAAGTCGGATCAACATACGAGTGGAAAGACCTGACGGATATTCCAACAGAAGACGGTAAAAACTCAATTGTCGATCGTTTAAAAGACCTTATTCATGTTGATTTTTCGATTGAACAGCATTGGGCAGGCGTGCGGCCAACCGTTATCGACCGTAGACCTGTGCTTGGGAAACACCCGCAGCATGAACATGTTTTTGTATTTAATGGCCTGGGAACAAAAGGTGTGATGCTGGCGCCTTATTTTGCCAATGAAATGAAGGTGTTGATTTTAGATGGCAATTACCAAATTGCTGACGAAGTTAATTGCAAACGATTTCTTTAAGATTTATATGCAAAAAAAATACCCACCTTAACGGCGGGTATTTATGATTTTAAATAAAGAGCAATTCTGTTAGTTTATCAGTTTGCCTTCATTAATAATTGCTGTGTTATCAATGGTTACGGTGCTCCCTGTTAAGTGAAATTGAATTCCTGCATTTGAATTGTTATCTCCATTTGCCCAAAAATTATTACCAATTCCCAGCGTTATGGTACTGGCCGGAACATAAGAGTAAAGTTTGCTTCCTTTCGGAACGGTTATTTTCGGGTTAATACCAAAATCGATCAGTGAAAACTCAGCTAATAGATTATCCTGTGCATCATAGTATTCTTTTAACACTGCAATGTCAGAATTGGCGCTCATTGAAGTTAGTTTCCCATCTTTAAAGACTAATTTTAGTACTTCAATAGATTGCCCTCTAAACCTGAAATGATCCAAGACCAAAGTTCCATTGGCAGTGCCGGGAACAGGAGCAAAAAATACTTCGCCAGCCGGCAGGTAAACAGCTCTGCCTGCACTTCCCGGTTTATCGGCCGATACTTTGCCATCGCTGATAAGAGGTTTGCAGTCGGTTACTTTTACACTGAGATTGGTTCCGTTATCATGAGTTATATTCAGTGTATTTCCGGCAGTTAGCTTTTTTGAAAGCTTTTCACCAATTGTCGTTAGTTGGTTATAATCCATATTTATGCCATCCCAAAACATTTTTGCCAATTGATCAACCGGCACTTCAAATTGTTCTGCCCGGTTTTTAGTAGGATATAATCCATTACCCAGTTGCACCGATTTTATTGAACTTTCACGATAAAGATCGTTTACCGGTTTTTGTGCTTTATTCCTTACTGCAAAACGTTCGGGCGGAATATCTGCTAGCAAACCCGGGGTATCGCTCGAAGTAACGTTTATTTGAGTTGTTATCATTTTAACAACTTCCATGTTAAGTTTTGGATATTGCGTATCATATTTCTCCGGAACTTCGGTGAACATTTTCCGGGTTAAACGATCGCTACTTACAGTTAGCATTGGGAATGCTCCGTTTTTGCGAACATTAACAGCAATGTTTTCAAGCAATTCAATATCCCTTGCATTTCCATTGATAAATACGATTTCATCAGTTTGAATGTCGGCGCATTGATTTACAATGTTTTCTGCAAGGGCTTCAAGATCGGTTCCAGCATTTTGGGGAGATAATTGCGCATGCACAAAAAGTGGAAATAAGAAAAAGATGATGAATAATTTTTTCATTTTCATGAGATTTTGTGGTTAAATAATATTTTGAAATACGTTTGGAGCGAGTAAAATATAGGTACTCAATTTTTCTGTTTCAATTAAATTGAGTGCCGGGAACCAGGGAATAAATAACTATTTGGTCGCTTAAAATTTCCCTAAAATAAGCTGTCGTGCCAAATAGTGCGGGGATGGTTTTTTATTAAACCGTTTTAGTACAACCGATCGGTTAAAGAAAAAAAGATACGAAAATTTACTTATAGTCACAAGTATGTAAATAGTGCAAAATATGCCGCAAGTTTATTGACTATCAACATTTGAATGAATAAAAGGATATGGAAAATTATGTTATATGAACTATATTTCACTATCTTCGTGAACATCTGAATCATATACAATTTTAGAGATAAGTGAAAAACCCAATTGCAAAAATAATCCTTACACACTGTTTCCGTATTAAAAATAATTTTCTGCGATTACAATTGCTTGTAGTTTCTTTTGCCTGTTGGGGGAGTTGTTTTGGACAACAAAATTCCGATTCGCTTTTAGTGCATTACCAAATGTTAGTTGAAGAAGCAAGCGACAGTGTAAGCAAAATTGATGCGATTTATGATCTTGGGGTTTACCTGGATGAAAATGGAGATATGGATGGATCAACTGAGCAAATGGAAAAAGCATTGCACATTGCCATAAATGTGAACGCCCACGAAAAAATTGGCCGAATTGGAAATTATGTGGCAACCAACTACCTGATGCAGGGAGATATGGATCGTTCGACAAAAACGTACAAATTAGCCCTCGATCATGCCGAACTCACCGACGATTATTCTCAGATTGCAAAAATAAGTATGAACCTGGCAGAGAATTTTAACTTTTCGGGCGATTATAAAAATGCGATTAAATACGGACTAAATTCACTAAAAATAAAAGAATCGGAGGGCGACTGGGTTCGTATTTGCTATCATTATATGGCCATGAGCAATATTTTTAAAGAAACCGAAGATTTGGCTAAACGCGAGGAGTACATCAATTTAGCGTATTCAAAAAAGGATGAAGAAGGATGCGCCTCGGTTAGCGATATTGCAAAAATTTACAATGGTTTGGGGGGAGTGGCACAACAACGATTACAGTACGAAAAAGCGCTGGCCTATTACGATACCTTAAAGATATTTTGCGAAGAAAATGGTTTTAATCAAGGAATAAATACAGCATTAATTAACAGTGCTTTAATTTACCAGGAGCAGGGTGAGTACGAAACTGCACTTGAGTTGGTGGTAGAGTCGGATGCTTATGCCGACCAAACGATGTACGACAGTATTTTTAGCGATAATTGTAAAGCCGATTTATACCTGAGCCTTGATAAACCGTTGCTGGCTTTAAATCTGGCCTTAAAAAATATAAACCGACCGGAACTGGATTTTTATAGTGCCGAACGATTAAAAAGTTTAAAATTTTTATACGAGGCAAATTTTCGATTAAAGAACTTTGATGAAGCGTACCGGTGGAACGATTCGTTGCATGTTTACCAGGATTCAATACGAAGCCAGGATGTTCGCACCGCCATTGCCGATTTAGAAATGCAATACCAAACCGAAAAAAAGGAACAGCAAATAGCCTTGCTTCAGGCCGAAAATCTGATTCGGCAGCAGGAGCGTATTGTTTACCTGGCAGTTTCGGTAGTTTTATTGCTGCTTTTTGCAGTTGGTGCTTTGTTGTATTTTAAGAACAAACGCGAGAACGATTTGCATCTCATTCAGTTGCGGCAACAATTACTGCGTTCGCAAATGAATCCGCATTTTTTGTTTAATGCCCTTGGAAGCATCCAGAATTTTATGTACAAAAACGAGACAAAAAAGGCAGCCTCTTATTTGGGAAATTTTGCCCGTTTAACACGTTCAATTCTTGAGCAATCGGCCGAAGAATTTATTTTGCTTTCGGACGAAGTGGAATTGCTGAAAAATTACCTTGAATTGGAACAGATACGTGGAAAAAATAATTTTACTTACACCATTGATGTAGATAAAAATATTGATACTGAATTTGTTAAAATACCACCTATGTTGGTACAGCCTTTTGTTGAGAATGCCGTAAAACACGGGCTTCGGAATATTGATTATGCCGGTGATTTAGTGTTAAGTTTTAACGAAGTGGAAGACGATTTGCATGTGGTGGTGCGAGATAACGGTTGTGGAATAAATAAGCAAATAAAAAATAAAAAAGAGTCGAAAGCTCATCGTTCCATGTCGATGGAAATTTTTAGAGAAAGACAGGTCGTTTTGTCAAAAAAATACAAAAAAGAAATACGCTTTTTTATTACCGATTTAAGTGAAACAGATTCCTTGCAAAGCGGAACAGAAGTAAAAATAATTATACCCTTATAAGCATGATACGTACTGTAATTATTGAAGATGAACTTAACTTAAGAGAGATAAACCGCATGTTGCTTGTCGATAATTTTCCGGATGTGGAAATAGTAGGCGAAGCAGGGCGCGTTGACGAGGCTGTTACTTTAATAAAAACAGAAAAGCCCGATTTGGTTTTGTGCGATATTGAACTGGAAGATGGCAATTGTTTTCAGGTGCTTCAAAAGTGCAAACCATACAATTTCAGGCCAGTATTTATAACTGCATTTAACCAATATGCTATAAAAGCCATTAAGTTCAGCGCTATCGATTATATTCTGAAACCGGTAAATGAATACGAATTTTGTGCGGCAATTCAGTGTGCAATAGAACAATTGGGTAAAAATAATTCCGGAATTCAAACCGAAAATTTACTGGCACACACCAATTACAATAATAGCTGTAAAAAGGTGGTTTTACGCACCTCTGATGCCATGCACCTGGTGGCTGTTGAGGAAATTATTTATTGCAAAAGCGACAACAGTTACACCACCTTTTTTCTTCACAACAAAAAGGAAATTACCGTATCAAAAAGTATTAAAGAGTTTGCAGAACTATTTGCTGATTATGATTTTTTGCGACCACATCAATCGTTTTTGGTAAATCTAAACTCCATCATAAAAATTGACAAAACCGATGGCGGTTTTATAATCATGACCAACGGTGCCGAAATTCCTATTTCAACGCGGCGAAAACAATTAATTTTCGATCAGCTGGAAAAGCTGTAAACGTATTTCTATTATTTGCAATGCGTTTTCAAACAGATGCCCGGCACTTTCAAATTTTATCAAAATTAGAAACAATTAAGCACTTACTTGCAGTAAAAATCAATGCAAGCAATTATGCAATCGCACGACTCGAAAATTGTACTGTCAACACCAAATCACTTTTATATAATTGAGGTTGATGATATTGTGTTTTGCCAACAAACCAACGCTAAAACAACAGTGAGTTTACAGAGCGGAGAGCAACTTAGTATCGACTTACCGATTGAGGGAATTCGTAAGAAAATTAATCGTGCAGATTTTTTTCAGCCGCAAGATAATTGTCTTGTAAACGGGCAATATGTGAGCAAGTTGCAACGTATTGAAGGGCCGGAAATTCTGCTGGATAATGGCCGGGTTTTTTCGATCAGCCCTGAACGGAAACAGGAGATTAAACACTTTTTGGAAAAAATAACACGAATTCAAATCTGAATACAGCAGATTCACTTTAATCCTAATTTGCCAGAAACACTTGGTATAAATTTGAAAAAATAAAACAAAAATCATTCTACCATGACACGAAGTTTTACTATTCTATTCGCACTAATTTTAACCTTTAGTGCGCTTTGCACAACAGCACAGGTTAAAAATGTTCAGGAGGAAGCTGAAAAACAAGGAACCAAAAGAGTAAATCGAAAAATCGATAAAGGAATTGACAAAGGTTTCGACAAAATTGAAGAAGGAATTGGAAGCCTTTTTGGCAAAAAAAAGAAGAAAAAAGAAGAAGACAACGATAATGCTTCCTCGGAAAACCAGAACCAGAACGCTGAAACAACCAATGCTAATGCATCTGGCAGCCCTGAAACTGCTCCAACAATGAATGTTCAGTGGAGTAGGTTCGATTTTGTTCCCGGCGATGAGGTAATTTTCGAAGATGGCCCCGACATTATGGAAGAAAATGGCGAATTTCCAAGCCGATGGGATTTACATGAAGGTAATTCTGAAATTGTGAATGTAAATGGTGAAAACGTTATTGCTTTTCCGCAGGGAGGTACAATTATGCCTTACCTTGAAAATGCAAAAGAAGATTACTTGCCTGAAGTATTTACGGTTGAAATGGACGCTTATTTCCGCCCAGGATACGCAAGGCGTTTATGGGTTTATTTTTGGGATGAGAAAAACCAAAGATATAATGATAATGAAACAATAACGTTTTATATAAATTCAGTTAGTTTATCTAAAATAGACACAGAAGGTGCTTTGCCCGGAGTTAAAAGCAATAGTAGCGAACACGGAGGATGGAGACATTTCTCGATTGCCTATACTAAAGGAAAATTGAAAGTATATATCGACGACACTCGATTAATAAATGTGCCACGATGCGTTGGAAATCCTTCAGGAATAACAGTGCAAATGGATGGCTATTCTGCAGATAAACCCGAAGATTTACAATACATTAAAAATTTTCGCATAGCTAAAGGCGGCGTAAAATATTACGACCGTGTTCTTTCTGATGGAAAAATTATTGTAAACGGCATTCGTTTCGATGTTAATAAAGCCACATTGAAACCCGAAAGTATGGGCCCAATCAATAAGATTTTTGAATTGATGCAAAAGCAACCTGACCTAAAATTCAGTGTTGAAGGCCACACCGATAGCGATGGCGACGATGCCAAAAATCAAACCCTTTCGGAGCAACGTGCAAAAACAGTAATGGATCAACTTATTTCAATGGGAATTGCTGCTGACCGCTTAACCAGCAAAGGTTTTGGCGAAAGTACACCAATTGCCGAAAATACAACTGCCGAAGGTAAAGCCAACAACCGCAGGGTTGAATTTGTGAAATTCTAGATTTAGCAACCAAAAACTAAAATCAAATAAAAATTTAATCGATGTATTGGTATTTAAAAGTATTAAAACAGTATGCCGACTTTAATGGTCGTGCACGAAGAAAAGAGTATTGGATGTTTATTCTTTTCAACATTATTTTCTCAGCGGCTGCCGCAGTTTTGGATACAATTTTCGGAACATGGGGTGCTATTGGTGGATTGTACGCAGTGCTTATGCTAATACCTGGTTTAGCAGTTGGTGCAAGGCGTTTGCACGACACAGGCAGAAGCGGCTGGATGTTGTTGATTGCCTTAATCCCTATTATTGGTGCAATCTGGCTTATTATTCTGTTTGTTGGCGATAGTGCTCCCGGAAGTAACGAATATGGAGCTAATCCTAAAAATCAATAAGCAAACACCATGCGAAAAACTCAATCACCACTGGGAACACTCGTTTTTGCCATTGTATTTTTTGTGGTTGGACTTTTAAGTTGGCAGTATTTAACCAAGCCAATTGCCGAGGAAGCTGAAGCGGCTAAAGAATGGCCTACAACGCGTGGAGTAATAACACTTTCGGAGTTGAATAAAACCCGCAATAACGAAGGAAAGGATATGTATTCGGCAAGTGTTCAGTACGATTATACTGTCGATGGTAAAACGTACAACTCTTCGGGTATTCGAACACTCGACGGATCAACCAGTTCAAAAAGCAGTGTGAAAAAAACACTGAGAAAATATGCCAACGGAACAAGCGTTACCGTACATTACGATCCCGAATTTCCGAATTCTGCAGTGCTTGAACCGGGAACCGGATTGCTGTTAGGTGTGTTATTAAAGTTGCCACTGCTTTTTTGTGTTCTTGCCGTTTTAATGGTTTTCAACCTGGTAAAACGATTTGTATTCGGACGGTAATTCAGGCAATAGCAGGGAGCGAATTAATTATCAAAAAAAATAGAAACTATGAATTCACATGAAGTAGATTACAAAATTGGCGGTCATGATATTCAATACGTAGAAATTGAACTCGACCCAAATGAAACCGTAATTGCCGAAGCCGGAGCAATGTTATACATGAAAGACGGTATCGACTTTCAAACAAAAATGGGCGACGGATCAGAACCTGATAAAGGACTTTTTGGAAAGCTGTTATCTGCAGCTTCGCGAAAAATCGCCGGAGAATCAATCTTTATCACTCATTTTACACATCGCGGAATGGGAAAAAGCCATGTAGCTTTTGCCGCTCCGTATCCCGGAACCATTGTTCCGCTTGAGTTGAATGAGTTGGGAGGAAAAGTAATTGTGCAACGCGATGCGTTTTTATGTGCTGCTCTGGGAACAAAAATAAGCATGCATTTTAACCGTCGTTTAGGAGCCGGATTTTTTGGTGGCGAAGGATTTATTCTGCAAAAACTACAAGGCGATGGACGAGCATTTATTCATGCCGGCGGAACTTTGATTGAACATGAACTGAATGGCGAAACACTGCGTGTGGATACCGGTTGTGTTGTTGGGTTTCAGGAAGGAATCGACTTTAGCATCGAGCAGGCAGGCGGACTTAAATCGATGGTGTTTGGTGGCGAAGGATTATTCCTTGCTACGCTTCGGGGCACCGGAAAAGTTTGGTTACAGTCAATGCCAATTAGCAAGTTAATCGATCAGCTGTCTCCCGGAGGTTCAAATGCCAATAAAGGCGAGCGTGGCGGATTGCTCGAAAACTTATTGGAAGGATAAAACGCCAAAACATATTAAAATAGCTTTTTTGAGGATTGATTGCCTCAAATTCAATTATTTATAAAACAAAATCATTATTAACCATTTAATTTTTAAAAATGAAAACACTCTTAAGAACACTTTTAATTGTTTCTCTGTTTTTTGTAGTTACTAAATCGCAGGCCCAAATTAGTGTTGGCGGCGGTCTTTGGTACGGAAGCGACATTAACACTATTGGTATCAGTGCAAACGGTCACTATTCTTTTGATGAAAAATGGAGTGCGGCACCCTCGTTCACCTATTTCTTCGAAAAGGACTATGTAAAATGGTCGGCACTTGATTTTGATGCCAACTACAACCTTACCGAATTGGAAAACATTGGAAGCCTTTATGCAATTGGCGGATTAAACATTACTTTTTGGAGCTTCGATTACGATGGAGGAACCATTGATATGGGCGAGTTTGGCTCGTATGATCTCGATGTAGATGCCTCCGGTTCTGACGTCGGCTTAAATCTTGGTTTAGGTTTAAATATTGCAACATCAGACAAGTTGGCTATTGCTCCCGAAATTAAATATACCGTTAGCGATGGTGGCTACCTGCGCATTGGTGCCAAAATTTTATTCGGAATATAGACATATAACGTAGAATGATTGGAAGAGGTTGGACAGGAAATTTTTTTTTTGAAAAACCTCTTCCTTTAATCAACTTGCACACTTTATTTCCCACATTTATACAACCTGCTCTAAACAATATCATAAAATGAAAAAGATAATAATCCTGGTTTTGGCTATTATTAGCTTAAACGGTTTTGCCCAGGAAGCAAAAAAATATGCCATAAAATCGGGCTACATAAAATACGAGCTTACCGGAAATACAACAGGAACAAAAGAACTTTGGTGGGACGACTATGGCCTGAAAAGTTGCGAGCGCGAAAAGTCAACAACCACAACAAAAATGTTTGGTATTAAAAATACGGAAGAAAAAGATATGTGCACAGTTTTGGTAAAAGATAAGTTTTGGGTAGCCGATTATATTGAAGGCACCGGAACAAACGGAACAATGCCGTATTACCAGGATGCGCAGGATTTTGCCAGCGAAATGACCGAACAAGAGCAACAGGATTTTGCCGATGAATTGCTGGAGCAACTGGGGGGTAAAAAGCTGGGTACTGAAAAACTTGGCGCCTACACGTGCGAAATAATTAAATTAATGGGTGCAAAATCGTGGATATATAAAGGTGTTCCTTTAAAAACCGAAGCAAAAATAATGGGTATTGAAGCCAATGAAAATTTTGTTGATTTTGATCCTAATACAAAAGTTGCTTCATCTAAATTTAATCCTCCCACAGGTGTTGATTTCGAAAGCATCTCCGAACAACAGCAGCAACAAGGACTGGGGGGATTAATGTCGGCTTTTGGTGAAATGGGAGATATGGATGATTTTGAGGATGAAGACGAAGATATAATGCCGGTTAATTATGATTTCGACGAGTTTACCGAAGTTATTGAAAATTGCGAGATAGCCGGGTATCAGTCGTTTGCTACGGCTAATTCTGATGGAATTTATGTAGCTACTTTTATTAAGGGAACGCAAACCATTGCCATTACAATGCAAGCCGATAGAAACGTGGATAAAGATGATGCCGAATTTAAATCGTTACAACGATTTGGAAGTGGCAACAGAAATTACCGATATGGCGACCTTTCAGAAGAGGATGGATCGGCATTGCTTGTTGAATATCCCTCGCACAGTATGTTATTAACAATTGTTGCCATGCCCCGCATGAGCAAGGATGAAATGATGAAAATAGAAGATAAGCTTCAGTTTTAAACTGGCTTAAATTGGGTAGAATGATCCCTTGGCCGGATAACTTTTGTTATTCGGTTCAAGGGACTTTTTTTATGGTTACAAACTTTTTTTTCCGACCTTTGTTCTAATTCCAAATTTGAGATTTGAAAAAATTACCAAACAAAAAAACATGAAAAAATTACTTATTCTACTTTTTATTATTCCTGCACTGGCATTTGCGCAACAAGAGAAAAAAGATACGCTGTGGACCACAAGCGGAAATGCTACATTTAATTTCGCACAGGTATCGTTAAGCAATTGGGCTGCCGGAGGAAAGAGTTCAATGTCGGGGGTGATGATGTTTAACTACGCTGCCAATTATAAAAAAGATAAATTGAGCTGGGACAATAGTTTCGATTTCCGTTATGGATTTTTGAAAGAAGAAGACCAGAAGGTGCGAAAGTCTGACGATAAAATCGATATCAGTTCGAAATTGGGTATCGAGGCCAGCGGAAACTGGAATTATGCGGGTTTATTAAACTTTAAATCGCAATTTGCAAAAGGATATAATTACCCGGATACTGATAATGCCATTTCAAAATTTATGGCACCGGGTTACCTTACTTTTGGTGTTGGTATGGACTATAAAACTGATGTACTTTCGGTTATGATGGCACCTGTTTCGGGAAAACTTACTTTTGTAACCGACGATGATTTGGCTGCTGAAGGAGCCTTTGGTGTTGAGCCCGGGAATAATTTACGGGCAGAAATGGGAGCTACCGTTAAAGCGCAGCTTAAAAAAGATATTATGAAAAATGTAACGCTCGATACCAAGGTTGACCTTTTCTCGAATTATCTTGATGAGCCTAAAAACATCGATATCGACTGGACATTTAAGATCATAATGAAGGTGAACGATTACTTGTCGGCCAACCTGATTACCCAAATGATTTACGATAATGATGTTAAAATTCAGGGAGAAGATCCAGCCGGATTTCCGGCACCAGCTTTACAGTTTATGGAATCGTTTGGAGTAGGACTGACGTTTAAATTCTAATTGAATACAAAATATTTAAGAAAGGCTTTCTGCAATTTGTGGGAGGCCTTTTTTGTTTTTATCAACTGCGAGCCGCTAGCTCCGAGTTTCGAGTAAGAAGTTTAAATGGAACACTTTCTACTTTAAACATCTATCTATTTTCAATGTCCCTCAATCTGCAATCAATCTTTCAACTCGCGGCTCGCGACTAGAAGCTAGTGGCAAATCTTACAACACCGTTCCCAAAGTAATCAGCAAAATACCGGTAAGAATTCCAACAAGGTAGGCACCTTTCTTTTTCAGGTTTTGTTCTTTAAACAGCAAGCCGCCAATTACAAAAGCTACCAAAACACTTCCGCGGCGTAATGCAGAGATTACCGATATCAGTGCATCCTCGTTGCTGAGGGCATAAAAGTAGAGGTAGTCGGCAATGACCAAAAACAGCCCGATAAGCGGAATTGTCCAGCGCCACTGGAAATGGATGTTCTTGCGTTTCCTTATTTTCTCGTTCAGCAAAACAAAGGGGAGCAGAATTACCACCTGGTAAACCGAAAACCAGGCCTGTACCGCCACACGATCAATTCGCTGTAAAATAAATTTGTCGTATAATCCGCTGCACGCGCCAAGCAGCGTGCCGGCAACAATAAAATAAATCCATTTGTTGCGTTTAAAATGGATGCCTTCTGCTTTTCCTGCGGTGGAGAACAGGTAGAAAAATACCAGGGTGATGGCAATTCCAATCCACTGGTAAACATTCAATCGTTCGTGAAAAATGATGAGGGCGCCGATGAGTGTCCAAAGCGGACCGGTAGCCCGGATAGGCGCAACAATAGTAATGGGCAGGTGTTTCAGTGCAAAAAAGGCAAGCACCCAGCTCGACACAACAATAGCCGATTTTAGCAACACCTGAAGATGTTCGGTAGCCGTAAGTTTGGGTACAAATAAACCGGTGTTGGCCAACAGCTCGGGCGATTTAAACGATAAAATAATAAAAGGGGTAAACAGCAATGTGCTGGCAACGGTTGAAAAAAACAATACGGGCATAACCGCATTGCCGTTAACCGATTGCTTTTTAAAAATGTCGTAAATGCCCAGAAACAAGGCCGATGCCAAACCAAATAATGCCCACATACTATTTTCTAAAGCGGGCAAAAGTAGCCGTTTTCGCCGAGGTTTATATTTCCTTAAAGTTATGATTTCGGCGAAATCTATTCCCAATCATTTTTTTCAATGTTTATTTAAAAACTAAATGTGCTTGTCGTTGTTTCAAAGTTGTAGTACACATGAAAAAGATTATAAAAGAAAAGCAGCTGGCCCTGATTTTATTGGTAGTTGGTGCCATTGGAGGTTTCCTTTACTGGAAATATGTGGGATGTTTAAGCGGTACCTGCCCCATTAAATCGGTGTGGTACTGGAGTACTTTGTGGGGAGCTGCTGTTGGTTATTTATTGGGCGATGCAATAAACGATTTTATTGTAAAGCGCAAAAAAAGAGCAGAACAGAATGATAGCTAAATTCAAAAATATTATCAATTGTAAGCGTCCGGTTTTGGTCGACTTTTATGCCGATTGGTGTGGTCCGTGCAAACAAATGCCGGCTATTTTGAAAGAGGTGAAAGCCGAGCTGAAAGAAAATATCAAGATCATTAAGGTGGATGTTGACCGCAACCCGAATATTGCTTCGAAATATCAGATACGAAGCATTCCAACGCTGATGTTGTTTAAAGACGGCGAACTGAAGTGGAGCGGTATGGGCGTGCGCCCGGCCCATGAAGTAAAAAATATTGTTGAGCAATATTTGTAAATTTGTACATGCACGATACACAAAATACGTTCTACACCTCCATTTCAAAGTATTATTCCGAGATCTTTCCGTTTAATCCTATGCAACTGAAGTTTGTGCAAAACAAGCTTGGTGAACTGCACGGAAAACAAATTCTGGATATTGGTTGTGCCACCGGCGAACTGGCGTTTCAGCTGGCATCGGGTGGGGCAGAAGTTACAGGAATAGACTTGAATGAAGATTTGTTGGAGCAAGCCATTGGCAACAAGAAACACGAAAAGCTAACTTTTCAGCAGGGAAATATGTTGGAACTGGCGCAGGATTTTAGCCCGCAGCATTTTGATGCCATTTTGTGTTTTGGTAATACCCTGGTGCACCTTAATTCGGAAGAACTTGTGTTGCAGATGCTTGAAGGTGCCAAAACCGTATTAAAACCAGGCGGACAATTGTTGATCCAACTGCTGAACTACGACTATATTTGTAGTGAGCCGGTTGAAGCTCTGCCAATCATCGATTCTGAAAACATCCGCTTTGTACGTCGATATAATTTTGCTGATGATTCTGAGTTGGTCGGTTTTCAAACCGATCTGGAGATTAAAGCCATCAACCGAATAGTATCGAACGAAACTCCTTTGCTGGCACTTAAAAGCAAAACATTAAAAACACTTTTGGAAAAAGCCGGTTTCCGAAACATTCATTTTTACGCCAACTTTAAACAGGATGCTAATGGTGGAAAACACTTGCCTATGGTGTTGAGTTGTGAGAAGTAGGATTCATTTTATAAGTTACTTTTTAATTATTACACTTTCCGTGATAAATCTGCCTGCCGGCGGCCATCATTTTTGTCTTGACACAAAAACGATACAAAAAAGTCAAGGCTACTTTTGATCTTCCTCTTCGTTTTTATAAAACCTAAGTTCGGCCGGGTGATCTCCTCATTTCTTCGGAGCTTCCCGCTCTCTCTAAGATTTTATTTCAACTCCGAGGAAAGACCAAAAGAGGCCGTTCGCTTGAAGTAACGACAGCTACATCAGAGCTTGGCCTCGTCCGGTGAGCCGGAAAACAAGGGGGGAAGGCGTAAAAATTACTAATGTTTGAGGAGCCCCGAAGTTTCGGGGGGAGTTTCAGGAATTTTAGCCGGCATCGCGTAGCTTTTCCGAGTGAAGTGGGCGCAGCCTTGACTTTTGTGTTTACTATTTGTGTTAAGACAAATAGTAAAATCTGCCCGATAGGGCGTAAGACATTTATTCGTCAGCGGTGACATTTTTGAATCCTTTTTTAGTCCCGAAACTTCGGGAGAAAAAGTATTTTCCGTCTGAAAAGACAAGGTAAATATTTATCTTTCGGTCACTAAAAAGAAAGCGAATGAAACGAAAAGTATATTACCTGTCCACCTGCGATACCTGCAAACGAATAATGAAAGAAGTAAAGGTTGAAGATAGTTTTGTGAAGCAGGATATTAAAACCGATGCGGTAACTGACGAGCAAGTTGAACGAATGTATGCTCATACAAAAAGCTACGAAGCATTAATAAACAAACGCGCCCGGAAATTAAAAGCTGCTCTTGAAACCAACCCGGTAAAAACCGATGCCGATTATAAAAAACTGTTGTTACTGGAATACACTTTTTTGAAACGCCCGGTTTTTGAAATCGACGGAAATCTTTTTGTGGGTAATTCGCCCAAAACGGTAGCAGCAATTAAAACGGCATTGTCAAAAGAATAGGGAACCGATATAATCCTTTTAGGAAGTATCATTATTCCCCGGGTAAGAAGAACAATTCCCTTGTCCTTCATAGATATTACCTAAGTAATTAAAGCAATTCTTTAGGAAATCTCTATGATTCCTTAGGGTAGAAGGCTGATTCCCTTGGGTAGAAGGGCTCTACCCAACTTATTTGAGTTTGTAAATTGCTCCTGAAAGGCTTGAGAATAGTGGATTGTTGGTTTTAATAACTTTAATGAGCAACGCCCAATAAGGAAATATTGGAGATTGATTTTTTGTAACGGTTTGGCCATGTGGAGTGCGGGACTTTGAAACGCTTCACATTCAAGCTGCCACTGAGCCAATTCGTTTATTCACGTTTTTGTTTTTATAGCCAAATCGTCAAAGACGAATTGGCGGTGTTGATGCGAAGAACTGCGATTGAATTACTCGCTGTATCCCGCATTACATATAGCTTTTGTTATGCACTGTAATTTTGTTCCACACTCATTTCTCTTAGTTCTGAGATATATTTTTCTTCGTTAGTTGTTGGGTCAATGAATTTCCAAAATCTCCAGCCATTAACTGTTGTATCCTCTGGTGCACCAATGTCAATCTTAGCTTGAATACCAGCTCCTGAAGGAGAGTCATATAGTTTCCCGTTGTATGACAAAGACCCTGACTTAGGATTAAAACTACCATTAACTTCTGTTTTATAATATCTTGCAAACACCGAAATTGATTTATCCCAGACAGGTTCTATGTAGAATCGCTTTTTTACTTCATCATTCTGACTGAATACTTTATTATCAAGAGCCTTGTATATTTCATCAGCTCTATACTCAAGAAAGAATACAAAGTCATTATCATAACCTCCATTAATTATATCTGTCTCAATATAATGAGATTTTAAACTCTCCTCCAAAGATTCATTTTTATCGTTTTTTATTTCTTGCATGTAAATGGAAGGTGCTTTATTGCCAATTTTAATATTTGTGATTTTGGGAATTAAAGTCCTATTTACAACGCAGTCAATAAAATCTCTTTCCTCGCTATCTTCACTGCTCTTTTTAAGAATATAATCCTTTGGGAAGATATGGTGGTCATCAATGTCCGAATTAAAGTTAATCCTATTTGTATTATTCCAGTCTAGATATCCTTTAACAGAGTAGTTTACAAAGTTCAATATCCCTTTGTAAATCGCATTCTGTTTCTTTGAATAAGAGAATAAATCTTGAGGAGAATTAAGTACCGATTTAAATAGTTTATTAAAATATGTTCTGTCCGTAATTTTATTTTCAGAATCAGAAATAATAGAAAGAACATTAGAATCTTGTATGATTTTTTCGTTTGACGACCCGGTGTACCTTTGAGAGAAAATTGATGACCAATACCATTGTTTTATGAACATTGACTGTGACTCTGTCATTTGGTCAAAGCCATTATTAAGTTCTTTTTGGAATATTATTAAAGGTATTAGCATGTTAGGATAAGGAATCCAACTTTGGCTGAGAATGAAGTTGTTTTTATACAAGAAATCTAAAGCATTTTTATACCATTTCACAACAGAATCCCAATGAGTATTGAAATGTTCCGAGTTTAATTCAGTTAGAATAAATGTTCTATGTATTTCAATGCTTTTGCCATACTTTATAAATCTTTCTTTACTAATCATGTATGCAATTGCACGAACTATAAGTTCTGGAATAATATCAACCTCACTGTATTCTTTCTCGAATTCTTTGAGTTTTTCTTTTAAATTGAATCCTTCATAAAGTTTAGCAGTTAATATGTCAATGAAATTTAGTTGAACTCCACGACTATTGCTCCTTTCGAAGAAAAGAACAAATTTATCTAATGACATATCAAGGAGATAGTATGAAAGAAGTTTTTCTGCTTTAAACAGGTCTGATATTTTACTTTTTAACGACAAGAATGAACGAAATTCAAGTTTTTCATTAAAATCCTCGTCATCAAAATTGGACGTATAATATGCGGTTGGTTTAAAAAAATCATCTTTTATTTCTTCTTCCAAATAATCTTCTTTCATAATTTTCCATACATCACATAACTGAATGGAAAGTCTGTTGTCATCTTCGCCTGTATCAAAGCAATACAACAATTCTTCTAATTTTCTTTCTGCCGGCTTTTTAGCCAGTACTTCTTCATCCAGTTCAGAATCTTTCTTGCGGATAAAATAGATATTATCAATACCCTTTATTGCTCTGTAAATTGAAGTAATTCTTTGCTGACCGTCTAATATTAATTTGAATTTTCCTTTGTCAAGTTTTTGAAGGTCAAGGATTCTTTCTTTAGAAAAATGTCTAGTGGTTAACGACTTCCTTTTTTTTCCTTTCCTCTTTCTTTCTCTTGTGTCAATTTCTCTTGTTGTTATTTCAAAAGAAGGAATTCCATAAATAATAGCACCAATAAAAATATCTTTTACAATTGAATCAAATAAATCAAGTGTCTTCATTTCTTCCCAAACGAAATCGCGTTGAAATTCTGGAAGCACAGATTGTTCTTTATCTATATCATTAATGAGATTCTCAATTGATTGTGTTTGTTCCATATTATTTTGTTTTATTGGTTATTATCAAGTTGTTCATTATTGTGCCTAACGTATGTGTATATGTATTACACTTATATCGCTTATAGCATCAGTTTTTTAGTTTCTTCGTAAATGGTTTATTTTTAGTATTGTATTCGTTTGTAAGCATTTATACACGTTTATAAATATTTAGAAACGGTTAATTGTTTTTTTTCGGGGCGCGCTCAACTGCAATGAATCTTCTTCCTGTGTCGCCGGGTAAAAGCTCGACTAAAAGTATACATAAATAATATGTAACCCAAATCAGGGAAGTGAAACGAGTTAATTGTAGTTGGAGCAATGAGTGTTGGCTTATAATTGCCCAACGATTTCCAAATTATTTCAGGAATAACCTTCATTTGGAAGGGGCATCAATTAACAAGCATTTCCTGTATTTCTGCATATAAGATTTCCTTACTGGAAGGCCTTGGCGCAACATAGTTTATAACTGTTCCCTCTTTATTAATGAGAAGGTAAACAGGAACTATATGTGCCCATTCCGGATCAACAATATTTCTGTGTCTTTCATAAAAACGAAGTTTTGCATCGTTGGAAATCCGAAGGTTTACACCTGTCAATTTGTGTTTTTCTATCAGTGCCCGCCATGTTTTTGAATAAAATGAATCAGATTCTTTTTTGCGATAAGTGGTGACGTACACATATTCAACAGGCTCATTCTTGAATTTCTTTTTAAGATCAGGTAAATAGGCAAATTCTTTAATACAGGGTTTGCAGCCTGTTCCCCAAAAATCAAGATAAACCACTTTGCCTACAAATCGTTCCAACTTTAAGAAATCTTCCAATGAGTTAAATACCTGGGTAGAGTCGTAAATAATACAATTCTGATCAGAAAGAAGTTTATTCTTGATTGCTTTGAGTCTTTCCTGTTTATGATTTTTTTCTTTTTGTTCCTGGTCAATAGATTGGTTGGGGAGCTTCGAATTGCAGGCCTGAGTAAAGCAAAGGCAAATTATTAATGTGCTCAAAGAAGGGATATTTTTCATGGTTTAAAAGTTGTAGTTTGACTGGTTGTATTAACAGTTCTGTTTTATTTTCAACAGCTTACAGCAATTTTTATTCCACTTTATTTGGGATTAATTTAAAAGCAGCTAAACAATAATAACTGCGACAGACGTGTATGTACTGTTATTTAGCTTTTAACCGCTACAAGCGAATAAACCAACGGAAACTTATTTTCCAGCCCTTTAACTTTATATTTCCCTTTTTCAACTTCAATTAAATTGTCGAGGCAATCGTAGGGCGAGTAGTTGTATTCTCTAAAGTCGGTAAGGGTAAGGCCGGCTTTTATCAGCGAATCAATAACCGTGCTGAGGCCGTGGTTCCAGCACACCGATTTTTCTTTTATCGCTGCATCTTTGTTGGTGTAGGTACCTTCCAGTTCTTCCACAATCGCTTCCGATTCCATATAGTCGAACTCCACGCGCTTAAAATCGTAGCTAAACATCCAAACAATGGGATGAAACTCCACAAACACCAGTTGGCCGCCGGGTTTTAAAAAATGTTCGATAAGCGCTGCCCACTTTTTCATGTCGGGAAGCCAGCCAATTACGCCGTACGAAGTATAAACGATATCAAATTTTTCGTCCAGTATTTCGGGGAGTTTATACACGTCGCTTTGAATAAACCGCGCATCTGTTCCCAGCTGCTCATTCAGTTGCCGGGCTTTTTCAATGGCCTTTTCCGAAAAATCGACTCCGGTAACCTTCGCACCGTGCCGAGCCAGCGAAATCGTATCCTGTCCAAAATGGCACTGCAGGTGAAGAATGTTTTTCCCCTCGATATTTCCCAACAATTCAAGTTCAATTGGATTCAACGAATCTTTTCCTTTCAGAAAATCATCAACAGCATAAAAATCCGATTGATAATGAATATCGGTCTTCGCGTTCCACAGTTTTTTATTGATGTTGATGTAATCCATAATTCGACAGATTTTATGGGAGGCTAATATAATCAGAAATTATAAGCTTGTAGTAAAAGAAGATACTTGATGCTGGATGCTTGATTTTGGATACTGGTTACTCAAAAATTATAATGATGCTCACGGTTGCTAGCTTTGCTTTTTTTGTTTTTTACGAAACACCATCCACCACAGGAAAAAGCCGCTGATGATTACCAGCATAAAACAAATGCCTGCCAGCGGTACAAACAGAATATAAAAACTACCAACGAGATGTTCGAAAATGCGTCCGGTGTGGACTTCCAGCGACACGTTCCATAACGACATGGGCGAAGCTTTGCGAATTTCTTCGGGCATGGCTGTAAACGCACTTTTTTCGTTTTGTGCATTGAGTTCGATGGCACCGGCGTTGTAATCGAACCACCAGCTTTTGTTCCCCGATTGTACAAAACCGGCAACCGTGTTAGCACCAATGGGGCGTGCCATTCCTTGCGGAGTGTGGTAGGGCTGCCCGGTAAAAAAGTCGGCAACCATCCCGGTTTGCGGGTTCCAAACAAACATGCCGCTAAACGATCCTACCATCAGGTAATTTTCGCCAATTGGCTCCAGTACATTACAGCCCATAACACTTACCGGTGGTTGCGATGGGGCAGGGATAAGTTTTTCACTAAGGTTTTCGTCAGCAAAAAAGAATCCATCAGCAGTGGAGAAAATATACCGTCGGTTGGAGTCGTCCCAGTGTATGCGTCGCAGTTTGTCGAACCACGGATTGGGGCTGTCGAGGTGCGTGCCCGGAAATATATCCACCTGTTTACTGGCAATGGCAATCAACAGTGGTGGTCGCAAGTGCATCCCCGAAAAAGTATTGATAAGCAGAAAGATGGCAAACACATAACCCACCACATTGTGCCAGTGCAGATTTTTCTTTTTGGAGTTTACTAAACTCGTTGTGTTTTTTGCTTTTCTCTTCCTTCGTTTTATCCATTTCGGAAAGAAAAAGTGCAGCAGCCCGGTTACCGAAAGCAAAATGGTGACCAGTCCCAGCAAATCGACAAACAGTTTACCTGCCAGTCCGAATAACTCGCCGCTGTGCAATTCCCAAAAGGTATTAAACAAGCCTGTTTTGCGGTGATAGTTTACCGGATTCGGCAATTGTATTTTTCTGAAATTTTGTCCGTTGGTACTCTCCAGTAAATAGTTACGGGTGAGCACCAGTAATTTGTCGTCTTTTATTTCCAGGTCGGCAATACGTTCTTTTTCCACCGGAAGTTCCAGTTTATGCCAGCCGTCTTCTGTTTTGCCTCGTTTATACAAACCAAGGTGTGTTCCGGCAAAAAGTACATCGTTAAAGGAAACAATGGAATATATCTTCCGGTTATCTATTCCTTTTGGAAATCCCCGGTTAAAATCTTCAAACGATTTCAGATCGTCATCCGATTTCCATACACCGATATTGCCATACATTAACAGGGCATCTTCTAGCTGAACGGAGCTACGAACTGCCGCCAGGTTCCAGTTTTTATAATGATAATTTTTGGGCAGCAGGTTTCGGGAAACATCAACACCGGAAAAGAACTGCCGGTGGTTCATTACAATTCCCGATGCTGCAAAAAGAATGGCAATAAATGCAATGATGATTGCGGGCCATTTATGTAGTTTCTTAAAGGTTTTTATCAGTCTTTTTCGGGCCATAGTGTCGTTTTTCTTCCGCAAATATGTTCAAGGTTTGCAACATGTGTTGTAACAATTGGTACAAAGTGAGGACATCGTTTTTTTCGCGTCAAGTTGTGAATGAAAGCTAATTTATATTGATTATAAAGACAAAACATGACAATCCTAATTGCATAAAAATCTCAAATTAATACTTTTGTTGGCTTCGAAAATTAAACCAAAATGCAAAAGAATCTATTCTTAGGAGTTGAAGCCATTGGCCAGGGAGCCATTGATGGCGGAATTTCAGGGGTTTATGCCTATCCCGGAACTCCTTCCACAGAAATAACGGAGTTTATTCAGGAGAATGAACTGGCACAGGAAAAAGGCATTCGCAGCAAATGGTCGGCCAACGAAAAAACAGCTTACGAAGCTGCTTTGGGAATGTCGTACGCCGGAAAACGCAGCATGGTTTGTATGAAACATGTGGGTTTGAACGTGGCTGCCGATGCTTTTATTAATTCAGCAATTACCGGAATTAACGGTGGTTTGGTAGTAACTGTTGCCGACGATCCATCGATGCACTCATCACAAAACGAGCAGGATTCGCGTTTCTACGGCAAGTTTGCCATGATTCCGATTCTGGAGCCCAGCAACCAGCAGGAAGCGTACGATATGGTTCGCGAAGGTTTTGAACTGTCAGAAAAACTGGAAGTGCCGGTAATGGTGCGTATCACTACGCGTTTGGCGCACTCGCGTGCCGGTGTGGTTCGCAGCGAGGTACTGCCTGAAAACGACATGGTTTTACCATCTGATCCAAGTCAGTTTGTTTTATTGCCGGCTATTGCCCGAAGACGGTACAAAGGCCTGCTCGAAAAACAGGAGCAGTTTGAGAAGACAGCTAAAAAATCGAAATACAACGAATACATCAAAGGCGAAGACAAAAGCTTTGGAATTATTGCCTGTGGTATTGCCTACAATTACCTTAAGGAAAATTATCCGAAAGACGATTGCCCGTATACCGTGCTGAAACTTTCGCAGTACCCGGTTCCGCAAAAGTTTTTGGATAAAATGGCCAAACATTGCGAAGAAGTACTGGTGCTTGAAGAAGGTTATCCGGTGGTGGAAGAGCATATAAAAGCAGCGTTTAAAAAGGATATTCAGGTTTCTGGGCGTTTAAGTGGTGCTTTGCCACGCGATGGCGAACTGAACGCCGACCTTGTTGCAAAAGCACTAGGTAAAGAAACACAGCTTGGTGCCGATGTACCGGAACTGGTGGTAAATCGTCCGCCGGCATTGTGCCAGGGATGCGGGCACCAGGATATGTACAAAGCTTTAAACGAATCGTTGGATAAATACACCAAAGGGCGCGTGTTCTCCGACATCGGTTGTTATACGCTGGGTGCTTTGCCGCCATATAAAAGTATTTACTCGTGTGTTGATATGGGCGCTTCGGTAACTATGGCAAAAGGTGCTGCCGATGCCGGTTTGATTCCTGCCGTGGCTGTTATAGGCGATTCTACTTTCACGCACTCCGGAATTACCGGTTTGCTTGATGCCGTTAACGATGAGGCAAATATCGTGGTTGTTATTTCGGATAATGAATCGGTATCGATGACCGGCGGTCAGGATTCTTCGGCACTCGGAAAGATCGAAAGCATTTGTACCGGTGTTGGTGTCGATCCGAATCATATTCGTGTGTTAACACCGCTGAAAAAATACCACGATCTGATGGTGCAGACTTTCGAAGAGGAAATTGCTTACGAAGGTGTTTCGGTAATTGTTTTCCGTCGCGAGTGTATTCAGGCAGCGGCAAAACGATTGCGCAAAGCAAAGAAAATGAAAGATAACCCCAATAAATAAGAAGAAATGAAGACAGATATTATATTAGCCGGAGTTGGCGGACAGGGAATTCTTTCCATCGCATCGATTATTGGTGATGCAGCCATTAGCGATAATTTGTTTCTGAAACAGGCCGAAACTCACGGAATGAGCCAGCGTGGTGGGGCAGTGCAGTCGCACCTGCGTATTGCCGACAGTGAGATTGCTGCCGATTTAATTCCACAGGGAAAAGCCGATCTTATTCTTTCGGTGGAGCCGATGGAAGCGCTGCGTTACCTGCCATTTCTTTCGCCCGAAGGTTATGTGGTAACCAATACCACTCCTTTTATCAATATCCCAAATTACCCGGATGTGGATGCTGTTTTGGCAGAAATTGAAAAACAGCCACGTTTTGTAGCCATCGATGCTGATAAAATTGCTGCAGAAATTGGCAATAAACGTGCTTCGAATGTGGTGATGTTGGGTGCAGCTACTCCATTTTTGAATATTGAACCGGAAAAAATTGAAGCTGGAATAGCACATATTTTCAGTAGAAAGGGCGAGGCCGTTGTTGAAATGAACCGAAAAGCTTTTAAAGCCGGTTTGGAATTCGCTTTGGCAAACAAATAGAAAATTTCATAACCATTATAAGAAACCCGTTCCGGACAATTGTTCGCGAATGGGTTTTTTTATGTCTAGTTTGAAATCAAAATAAATAAGCCCTTTTGGGATTCAAATTGTAAGTGCAACCTTGGGCAGGCCTGTAAAATTGCTAATTTTGAGCCTCGTGTTTAAGACAGCAACATATTATTTCTTATTAGATTACTTCTGTTTTTACCCGAAGGGCTGATTCGCTGACTTCGGGTATACAATCATTTTTCAATCAACAAAAAACAACTAATCATTTCCGCAATGAAACGAGCATGTAAAACATTACACCCAAGAGGATTATTAAAATACCTGCGAGTTCCATACTATACCACTAAAAACAAACAATTTTAATAGTATGAAAAAATATTTATCACTAACAGCTATTTTGTGTCTAATTTCCATTTTTGTCACGGCACAGGACGACAACAAAGTCTCGGCAAAAAAATCATCAATCGAACTTTACGGATTTATCCGAAGCGAGTATTATTACGATTCGTATAAAGGACTTAATGCCGCGCAGGACAACTTTTATCTTTTTCCGCTTTACAAAGGATTAGATGCCGAAGGGAACGACCTCAACCAGCAAGGCATTCATGGTTTTACGGCTATGGCAAGCCGTTTTGGTTTTAACATCACCGGGCCTGAAATTTTAGGTGCCCGATCATCTGCAAATTTTGAGACCGATTTTGCCGGTATTGTTAGCGAGTATCCCGAAGTATTGCGTTTGCGAAAAGCATATGTAAAACTCGATTGGGAGAAATCATCGTTACTTATTGGTCAAACCTGGCATCCAATGTGGAACGGCAGCGGTGCTTTCTTTCCGCAGGTTGGTGGACTGAATACCGGTAGTCCGTATAATCCGTTTAACCGTTCGCCACAAATCGATTTCGATTACAAACTTGGCGCAAAAACCACTCTTTCGTTAACCGCTTTGTACGAGCAGCAGTATTGTTCGGCCGGCTTTTACGATGTTCCCAATACCAACAGCAAGAACCTGGCAAAACGTAATGCCGGAATCCCGGAATTGGTGGCCGGTTTATATTACAACGATAACGGCATGAGTCTCGGAATTGCAGGTCAGTTTAATGCAATAAAACCTATTGATGTAACTGAAGGTACCGCCGGGAAATATCAGAGCGATGAGCTGAATACAAGTTATGCAGTAATGAGTTACGCGGGTTACAAAAAAGACAAGTGGTTCTTTTTGGTAAAAGAAATGGTGGGACAGAACCTGACGAATATGCTTATGATTGGTGGTTACGGCGTAAAATCGTACGATGCAGCTACGGGAGGAATGACTTACACTAATTATACAACTTCATCTACTTTGGTGAATGTGGTTTACGGAACCCAAAAACAACTGGGATTTTTTGCCGGAATGTCTACGAATTTCGGAACCAAAGATGCCCTGTATAATTTTGATGGAGCTGCAAAAACGAAAGGTTTGATGCCAACCATGAAACAGACATTTCGTATCGCTCCGTATTACGCGTACAACTATAAAAATCTGCGTTTTGTAGCAGAGTATGAAATTGATTCGGCTGACTACGGAACCGGAACATTTGATTTCTCCGACGGACTTTACGACGATACTGTAAACGCTACCAACCACCGAATTCTGTTAATGCTGACGTATAATTTTTAGAGCATGGCGCAGGAATTTTGGCAGGAGGAGTTTGAGACTCTGGGGAAGAAAGACTTGCAGAAATTGCAGGTTGAACGACTGAATAAGACAATAGAGAGCGCTTGTCAATCGCCTTTTTATGGCGAATTGTACAGCAAAAAGAATATAAAACCGGGTGCAATAAAAGACGTTTCGCAGATTACCGAATTGCCTTTTACCACCAAACAGAATCTGCGCGATCATTTCCCGTATGGCTTTTTAGGTTTGCCGAAAAAGGATATTATCCGTTTACACAGTTCGAGTGGAACGACCGGAAATCCGACGGTAATTTTTCATAACCGACACGATCTGAAATCGTGGGCAAATCTTATGGCGCGCTCGCTGTTTTGCGCGGGCATTCTCGATACCGATGTATTTCAGAATATCTGCGGTTACGGACTGTTTACGGGCGGATTGGGTTTTCAGTACGGTATTGAAACGCTTGGAGCATTAAGTATTCCTGCAGGAGCAGGAAACAGCCTGCGTCAGATTAAACTGATGCGCGATTATGGTACAACCGCAGCACATGCAATACCCAGTTATTTGGGACGTTTGTACGAAGTTTTTGAGGCTGAAGGTCTGGATCCGAAAAAAGATACACAGCTAAAAACGCTGGTAATTGGTGCCGAGCCACACACCGATGCGCAACGCAAACGTATTGAAGAAATGTATGGTGTACGTGCTTTCAATTCTTTTGGACTTTCGGAAATGAACGGACCGGGTGTGGCTTTTGAATGCACGCATCAAAATGGTCTGCACATTTGGGAAGATTCGTATATAGTGGAAATTATCGACCCGGAAACGCTGCAACCTGTTCCCGATGGCGAATATGGGGAGTTGGTAATGACAACGCTCGATCGTGAAGCAATGCCTTTAATTCGTTACCGAACCCGCGATATTACCCGAATTATTCCGGGAGAATGCGAATGTGGACGGACACATCGCCGTATCGACCGAATTACCGGCCGTTCTGATGATATGTTTATTATTAAGGGCTGTAACGTTTTCCCGATGCAAATCGAAGGTGTACTGATGAAAATTCCTGAAGTGGGATCGGATTATATGATCACGTTGGAGACTATGAACGGCGCCGACGAAATGGTGGTGGAAGTGGAAGTAAAATCAGACTGGTTCAGGGGAGATATTAAACGCCTGAATAGCTTGAGCAATACGATCACCCGCCAGATCCGAGACGAAGTACTGGCTAAACCGATCGTAAAACTCGTGGAAGCCGGTTCTATTCCAAAATCGGAAGGAAAAGCGATTCGTGTTACCGACAATCGGAAAAACGGACTTTTAAATTAGTTGACAGTCGCAGTTAGCAGTGAACTGAGTTAGCACAAACTTGAAACTTGAATCTAAAAACTTGAAACTAAAACTATGGCTTACGAAGTATCAATTTTTCTCGAAAACAAAATCGGTCATTTCGAACGGATAACAAAAGTGCTGAAAGAAGCTCAAATCAATATTCGTTCGATGGCAATAAACGATACGGCAAACGGCTGGGGAATTTTGAATCTGATTGTCAACGATCCGATAAAAGCAAAAGATGCACTTTCTGAAAAAGGTGTGTCGGTGGCACTGCGTAAAGTAATTGCACTCGAAATGCGCGATGAAGCAGGAGGCCTTGACGATCTGCTGATGGAAGTGGCAAAGGCCGAAGTGAATTTCGATAATGCAATTGGCCGCGTAATTACCGAAAAACAAAAAGCTATTCTGATATTGAATGTTGATGATTATGCCGAATCGATAAAAAAGCTGGAAAAACAAGGCGTACAAATCATCGACGACCAAACCGTTTACGGAACCAGTTAATAAAAATACTCAACCAAAAAACTAAAAAACTTATGCTAGGAATCAACGATCCCGGGATTATTCTCGGCTACCTTTTGTCTGTGGTAGGTTTAATCGCCTGTGTGGTGTACGGGGCATTAAACTGGAATAAAGGAATGGAAACCAGTACCGACGAAATTCAGCGCGATCTGGATTGGGAAGAAAAAGACGAACATTTAAAAGACGAAATTTAAAACAACTGCTATGAACACATTTACACTGGGATTGGTAGTTGTAATCTACCTTTTAGTAATTGCTTACCTCGGATACCGGGGCTACAGTCAAACAAAATCGGCAAAAGATTATTTGCTTGCCGGAAGAGATATTCACCCGTTTGTGATGGCCATGTCGTATGGAGCTACATTTATTTCTACCTCGGCCATTATTGGTTTTGGCGGAATTGCCGGAGTGTACGGAATGGGCCTGATCTGGCTAACGGCGCTGAACATTATTGTGGGTGTCTTTATTGCTTTTATATTTTTTGGGCGCGTTACCCGAAAAATGGGGCACAACCTCGATGCACATACTTTTCCTGAATTCTTGGGTAACCGATTTCAATCAAAAAAAATTCAAATTATCAGTGGTGCGGTAATTTTTATCTCGATGCCGCTTTATGCTGCCGTTGTTTTGATTGGTGGCGCTCGTTTTATCGAAAGTATTTTCGAGATCGATTTCTCGCTGGCACTCACTTTCTTCTCCATTATAATTGCGGCGTATGTAATTGCCGGAGGATTAAAAGGCGTGATGTACACCGATGCATTGCAGGGAAGTATCATGTTCCTGAGTTTGTTTTTCCTGCTGATAGTTACTTATCAGAAACTGGGAGGAGTCAGTGCTGCGCATCATGCACTTACCAACATGGTTGATATGGTGCCAGATAACCTGAAAGCTGCCGGCCATGAAGGCTGGACCGTATTTCCGAAAATGAATTCGGCATGGTGGTGGGCCTTAACAACCAATATTATTTTGGGAGTTGGCGTTGGCGTATTGGCACAACCACAACTTATCGTGCGTTTTATGACCGTAAAAAGTAACCGCGAATTAAACCGCGCGGTGTTAATCGGTGGTATTTTCATTTTTGTAGCAACCGGTTTTATTTTTACTGTTGGAGCACTAACCAATGTGTATTTCCACAACGAATCGGGACAACTTGCTGTTCAGTTTGCACAAGGCAATGTCGACTTAATTATCCCGGAATACATTAATGCTGCCATGCCCGAGTGGTTTGTCTATCTGTTTATGCTGGCACTGTTATCAGCCGGTATGTCAACATTAAGTTCGCAGTTTCATGCTATGGGAACTTCGCTGGGACGCGATTTTATCGAGAACGTATTTCCGAGTAAGAAATTCAATTCCATGATGCTGTCGAAAATTTCGATCATCGTGGCTATCATAATCAGTATCATTATAGGGTATAAACTGCCCGGAAGTATTATCGCCCGCGGAACAGCCATTTTCTTTGGCATTTGTGCTGCGGCTTTTCTCCCGGTTTATTTTGCCGCCTTGTACTGGAAGAGGGTAACAAAAACAGCCGCAATCTGGAGTATTATAACCGGTTTGCTGGCAAGTGCTTTTGCCCTGGCGTTTATGCATGCCAAAGAATCGGAGCCGCTCGGAATTTGCCAGGCATTGTTTGGTAAGCCATCGTTGGCAACCGAATTTCCGTGGATGATTATCGATCCGATGGTAATTGCCATGCCGGTATCGATAGTGGTGCTGATCGCTGTTTCGTTGTTTACGCAAAAAACGTCCGACGAGCATTTGGCAAGCTGTTTCCACGGAATTAAATAGTGGAACAGGTTTTGAGTGAATTGAAAATATGATTTCCGTTGGTGAATGTTTACCTAATAAACTTTATTTTTACGGAAACCATGTTGAATAAACTAAAAAACTACAATTATGGCATTTGAAATATCTGTTTTTCTTGAGAACAAGATCACCCATTTTGAGGCGATTACCGCGTTGTTGAAAAAGGAAGGAATCAACATTCGTACGCTAACTTTAAATAATATGGCGCACGGATGGGGCGTATTAAGTTTGCTGGTGGATCAGCCGGATGAAGCCTATAAGATTCTTGCCGATCACGGAAATTCTGTGGCTATGAAAGAGGTGATTGCACTTGAAATGAAAGATGAAGCAGGTGGTTTGGATGAGATTCTGGTGAAGATCGCACGTGCCGGAATTCACATAGAGACTGCCTATACACGCCTGATTGCCGAAAGTAACATGGCTGTGCTGTTACTTGAAGTACCCGATGTATTGGAGGCCGTTCGTCGTCTGGAGATCAACCATGTAAAAATCCTTGAAGACAAGGTCGTGTACGGGAAATAGCTGTTGTAAAAACGCCCGATTGTAGAATAAAACAACATGTAAAACTAAAGTAGCTGTTAGGAAATTATTTTTTAGAATTATTATGAAGGGTTTTTAACTTAAACAAGGAATAATTGACGCGAATAACACCAGCTATTTAAGGAAATTATTCCAAAGTATAAGTGGAAAAGACGAATAATAAAATGAAAATATAAATTGCTTACAGTTACTAAGATCAACTAAATTTTATGATTTGGAATGAAAAGATAGAATGCGCCTCTCGTGATGAGATGGCCGCTGTTCAGAGCGAACGGTTGAAACAAACCGTTCAGCGGATTTACCACAATATACCAAGCTACCGGGCAAAAATGCAGGAAATTGACATGCTGCCCGGTGATGTGCGTTCGGTGGAAGATTTGAAAAACCTGCCGTTTACCAACAAAACCGATCTGCGCGATAATTACCCGTTTGGAATGTTTACAGTGCCCATGAGCGAAATTGTTCGTGTACACGCCAGCTCGGGAACTACAGGAAAACCAACTGTTGTGGGTTACACCCGAAACGACCTGAGTATGTGGGCCGAAGTAGTTACCCGATCACTGTGTATGTCGGGCGTTACACGTAACGATATTGTGCAGGTGGCTTATGGTTACGGACTGTTCACCGGCGGTTTGGGATTGCATTACGGAACCGAAAATCTTGGAGCAACTGTAATACCTATTTCGGGTGGAAATACCCAAAAACAAATTCAGCTGATGCAGGATTTTGGCTCGTCGGTTATTGCGTGTACGCCATCCTATGCTTTGTTTTTAGCCGAAGTAATGCAGGAAATGGGCATCGATCCGGAAGAGCTGAAATTACGGGTAGGTATTTTTGGTGCCGAGCCCTGGAGCGAAAGCATGCGCAAAGAGATTGAAGCTAAACTGAAGTTGAAAGCTATCGATATTTATGGTCTGAGTGAAGTGATCGGACCCGGAGTTTCTTGCGAGTGCGAGCACCAGGTAGGGATGCACGTTAACGAAGACCATTTTATTCCCGAAATTCTGGATACGGAAACACTGCAACCGGTTGAGCCGGGCGAAGTGGGAGAGTTGGTATTTTCAACGATCACCAAAGAGGGAATTCCTATTTTACGCTATCGTACCCGCGATCTTACCCGACTGATCTACGATAAATGTGAATGCGGCCGTACACTGGTGCGCATGGAAAAATGTAAAGGTCGCTCGGATGATATGCTGATCATTCGCGGGGTAAATGTATTCCCGTCGCAAATTGAAAGTGTATTGCTTGAAATGAGCGAAACCGAACCGCACTACCTGCTAATTGTGGAGCGCGAAGGAACTTTGGATGTGCTGAAATTGATGGTGGAAGTGCAGGAGCAGTTCTTTTCTGATGAAGTTCGCGAACTGGAGAAACTAAAAAAGAAAATAACGCACAATATTCAAAGTACGTTGGGGATTTCAGTTGATGTGAAACTGGTGGAACCAAAAACCATTGAACGTACTGCCGGAAAAGCAAAACGTGTAATCGATAACCGTAAAATCTAAAGCCATGATCATAAAACAAGTATCTGTTTTTTTAGAGAACAAGTCAGGACGATTAAACGAAGTGACAAAAATACTGGCGGATGCCGGAATAAACCTGTCGGCGTTTACCATTGCCGATACCTCGGATTTTGGAATTCTGCGCATGATCGTTTCCGATCCGGATAAGGCATGCACGGTGCTAAAAGAAAACGAGTTTTCGGTAAAAACTACCGATGTTGTTTTGGCAAAAACACCCAATCAGCCGGGAAGTTTGAGCAAACTGCTGGACATTCTGCAAAAAGAAGAAGTGTTTATCGAATACATGTATGCCTTCTCGATGAAAGATGAAGGAGCCGTTACCGTTATTCGACCGACTCGAGTGGAACACTGTGTGGAAATGTTGCAAAAGCATAAAACCGAATTGATTCGGGCAGACGAACTTTATCAATTATAGAAAATATTTAAAAGAGATTGTAGCGGATTTCCGAAAGGGGATTCGCTTTTTTTTGCACTGTCGGTTTCCTAACCTAAACTCGTAAGCTTTTGTTATCTCACGCTGATACCGCAGATAACCGCTGATTTTCTTTCACCCAATTGGGTGAAAGTTTTTTCTGCGCACATCTGCGACATTTGCGTGACTCATAATTTTGCCTGAGAAATAAGCTCTGATTCAAGCTTAAATAAAAATCTTTGCAACGTAACTAAATGATTATTGTAAATTAGAGGATCAAAAACACTAAAAAATGGAAGTACTTGGAATTGATTTTGGCGGATCGGGAATTAAAGGAGCAATTGTGGATACCAAAACCGGTGAATTGGTTACGGAACGACACCGTATTGAAACTCCGCAACCTGCAACACCTGATGCTGTTGCAGAAGTAATGGCACAGCTTACCGAGCATTTTAACTGGAAAGGAAAAGTTGGTGTTGGTGTTCCCGCAGTTGTGAAAAACGGTGTAATGCTAACTGCAGCAAACATCGATAAAAGTTGGATCGGACAAGAAGTCAATAAACAACTATCAGAAAAAACCGGTTGCGAAGTGGAATGTGTTAACGATGCTGATGCCGCCGGGATTGCCGAAATCCATTTTGGTGCCGGAGCCAAAGAAAAAGGAATGGTATTTTTACTTACTGTTGGCACCGGAATTGGCACCGTGATTTTTGTTGACAAACACCTGGTTCCAAACCTTGAATTGGGGCATCTTGAATTTAAAGGAAAAACCATTGAACGTTATTCGGCTGATTCGGTGCGCAAAAGAAAAGATTTGTCGTGGGAAGAATGGGGTAGTCGTTTTAATAAAGCGCTGGATTATTACGATAAAATGTTTAATCCAAACCTGTTTATTATTGGTGGTGGTGTAAGCAAAAAGATGGATAAGTTTGAGGATTGTATTGATCTTGATACGCCTGTAGTTCCTGCCGAAATGCAAAACAACGCCGGAATTATCGGCGCTGCTTTGAATATGGTTTACAAGTAGAAATTAAAAACTCATACATTTAAAAAATGGCAGGAATTCCAATGAAAATCCTGCCATTTTTTATGGAGCCAACTTGGGTTTAAATGAATTTAACAGTTATACTTTACATTATAGTTATGAGTTAGCAAAGTAATGTGGTGTTTATTAATTTGAGGTATTGAAACTATTTACTGGTAATTGCATCGATTTCTTTGATTACTTCTTTGCCGGCATTTTTTAATTGATTGTATTGATCAACCATAGCATCAAATTGAAAAGCGGCTAATCCAATAACATTTCGAAATGGGGCAGAGGATGTATATTCAGCAAAATCTTCGTAATATTCTGACATGGGTGTGGCGCGATTGTTTAGCGAATCTTGCGGTAAAAACGCCGAAGCCAGAATTAATGATCTATCGAATTGTGTTGATAAATGCGCCTCCTGGTATACAACATAATCATTATAACTTTTTTCGTTTTCAGCAATGTCGCTTACTAAACCATGGTATCGGGTTAAAAGCGAATCGAGTGCCGTGTTATTAATTTTTCCAAAATAGCGCGAATTTTTCAAGGCTTCGTATCCTCCGGTACTTGGCTTAAAATAATAATCAGCGAATGCTACTCCACACGACATAAAAAGAATAAGATCTTCATCTTCTGTTTTATCTAAAATCCGGATACGGGCTTTTTTGCATATTTCTGCCAATTGCGTTCTGTAAACGGTAACTGTATCAAGCTTTCGAATATCCTCCAGCGTGTGTGATTTTATTTTTATGAGATATTCATTAAGTATTTGATCGTCTTTTCTGTTTTGGTTCCAATTATTGATTTGAACAGCAATTAAAATTCCAATCACCACCAAAACAATTTCTCCAATTGCATACTTTAAATATTGCCCAATTTTGTTTTCATTCAATAGTTTTAAACGTATTTTTCGGAAAAATCTAATCATGGTATAGCATGTTTTAGGCGTTATTATAAACAGGAGAACTACAATTTACGAATGACTATTTTTTCTGACAATTTTCACAATCCTACGATAAACTATTTCCATCACACTCCAGTGTAGTCCTTGAAAATCGGTGGTATTTACAAATTGTACAACAACCGTGTCGATGTCTTTGTGGTATTTGGCAATGCTCATATAACCCGGCATTAATCCGGTGTGATCGTATACATAAATGGAGGAATAGATCTCCTGTTCACCTTCGTTAAAAACAGAGCCATCGTTTAGCGCCCGAAGAAAAATGCCAACATCTTCAGCACTTGCAACCATCGAAGTAAGTTTTGTTCCGTAATCACCAGCTTTAATATCCTCTTCAATCCCAACATAATATCCACTCATTACATCGTCGATGTTTTCCTCAGTTATCCCTCCAAAAGTGTTTTTCAGACCAAGCGGATCCAGAATTTTCTTTTTAATCGTATGAAAAGTATCTTCTCCTGTAACTTTTTCAATTAGCATCGATATCAACAAATAATTGGAGTTCGAATACCTGTACTTTTTGTTGGGTTCAAAGTCGGCCGGTAAATCAAGTATAAGTTCAAGCGCTTCCTCGCTGCTCGAGGGTGGTTCTGCCCAAAAGTTAGGTGTGTCGGTTAAATTCGGAATTCCGCTGCGGTGTTGCACCATCATTCTCAGGGTGATCTTGTCGGCGTTTTCTATTCTGCCGAGTAATTCCGGAAAGTAATCTGCCAGAGTTTTGTCCAGCGACAATCGTCCGTCGCTTACCAGTTTTGTAATGGCAACTGCATCATAGAGCTTGCTGATGCTTGCAATTTTGAATAATGAATGCGGATCGGCAGGTATTTTGTTCTCCCTGTTATTGTATCCGGCTGCATAGAATGCAGGTTCTTTTCCGGCCTGGTCAACATATACAATTATACCATCAAAACCGTATTTTATGCTTTTGTCTAGTTGTTCCTGAACAGTATTCGGTATTGGAGAAAGCATGATTCTGAGCAATAACCATGGCACAAAAAATAGTGAGATGGCGGTTCCGGTTAGTAACATTATTCTGAATATTAATAGTGTTTGTTTCTTTTTCATAGTATGTATGGATAGAGAATTATAATAATTTACATAACGTTTCTGCAATGTAATAGTTCGGTGCAGATATACATGATATTTATTCGATATTCCATAAATCGAGCGACCCCGAGCTTCCTGCAATAAATCTTTTCCCATCAGGCAGAACTGCAATAGCATTGTGGCTTCCCGACTTTGTATAGGTTCGAATCTTTTCTCCTGATTCAATATCCCATAAATCGAGCGATCCTGAACTTTCTGCAATAAACCTTTTCCCGTCGGGCAAAACTGCAATAGCATTGTGACTTCCTGACTTTGTATAGGTTCGAATCTTTCTGCCGGAATCAATATCCCATAAATCGAGCGATCCTGAACTTTCAGCAATAAACCTTTTCCCATCAGGTAAAACTGCAATTGCATTGTGACTTCCTGACCTTGTATAGGTTTTAACCTTTTTGCCGGAATCTATGTCCCACAAATCAAGTGAGCCTGAACTTTCGGCAATAAACTTTTTACCGTCAGGCAGAATGGTAATGGCATCATGATTTCCAGAAGTAGTAAATGACTTCACCTTGTAATCTCCCTGTGCATAAGAAAACAGGTTTAGTGTGACTAATATAACTGCAATTATCTTGTTCATAAATTTTTGTTTTGAAGTTGCAAGACACCAACCTTTTTGAAATTCGCTTTTAACCCAAACAGCGGCCTCATAAAACCAATCCTTCTGATCATGAATTCATAAATGATAAAACAGGTGGCAAAAGTAAACCCCGTAATCGCTAAGAATTTGGTTATTGCAGGTAAATCCAATGGCAAAATAATCAACGATCCTGCATATAATGCAAACATATGGATTATATAAACCGGATAAGCGGCCTGGCTTAAATAACTGAGTACGGCACTTGGTTTGTTTAAGTATTTGTAGCCCAGACCGAATAGGCCTAAAATCCAGCAATTTGATTCGATGGACATGAGATAGTTTGGAGAAGTGGTTTCGAATACCAGCAACCGAACGATGTATAATACAAGTGCTAAACCGATGTACAGCCATTTCCATTTCGAAATGGTTTGCCAAAAAATCGGGCCGCTGTAAACAAACAGAAAGCCAAAGAAGAATGCAAGCAGGCCAAGGAAAAAGCCATGCCACGTTTCGGCGTAAACCGAGAAAATTTGTGGTTTTACCAACAGAGCTTCCGCAATAAAAAATAGGGATAACGACAAAGGTCCCAATGGATTTTTCATTAAAACAGATAGTGCTTTTCTGAATTTACCTTCGTTATTTTTCATCAGGTAAAAAAACAACGGAGTTAATACCAGTACATAAATAAAGATGTTTCCGAGGAACCATAAATGCCCCATGTGTGGGTAGTAACTCATTGGTAAATTGTAGAACTTCTGAAAAATGATAAAATGCAGCGGAGAGATAGCCAGCGCCCCAAAAATCAGCGGGACCAGAATCCGGCGGGTACGTTCGCCAAGTAACTGCGCATAGTTTCTTTTTCTCATGGCAAAATATAAGCCCATTCCCGAAACATAAAATAGAAGCGGAATGCGCCAGACATTTAACAGTGTCATGGGTTTCCATAAATTTTCAAGGCTTTCGTTGCTTTTTATAAAGCCAATAAACATGGCCCACGGTTGAAAAACGATGGCAATGTGGTAGATTAGCAATAATCCGATCGCCAACACGCGCAACCAATCAATATCGTATCTTCTTTTTGTTTTCATTGTTGTAATTGTTTTAATGAATGACTTTGAATCTTGTCGTTTTACCCTCCTCCATTCGACATTTCCCCGTCGGAAGGGGAAGTGCCGAAGGCGAATGAGTACGTTTTATTTTTACTGTAACATCATGGCAACTACCGGGCGGTTCTTTTCTACTTCGGCTAAATCTATTGTTATGCCAAGTGGCTCAAGTTGTTGCTGCATCATTTCGTAAATAGGCTTCATATCAGCAAAAGGAGCCAGAACCGATTCGCGGGCAGTAGCACCGAAATTATTTTTCAAGGTTTTGTCGGCCTTGGCGTCGAGTAACATTTGCACAATTTCGATGTGGCAAAAGAAAGCGGCAGAATGCAAAGCAGTGGATCCATCGTTGTTCTTCAGGTTTAAATCGGCACCTGCTTCAATAAGTGCTTTGGTAATTTCTTTTCTGCCAAACGATACGGCCGTAATTAGAGGTGTTGAACCACTCATCTGGTCTTTCAAATTTATATCGCTGCCTGCCTCAATGTGTTGTTTTATGGCTTCAATGTTGTTTGACATTATTGCCATCTGCATATCGATTTTGGGTTTCTCAACTACTGAATTTGCCGTTGTACTATTTTCCGTATTATTACTTCCCGAATTTGCACACGCAGATAATAATAACAGGAAAATGAATGAGATACTTACTACTTTTTTCATTGAATTTCTTTTTAATGTTTTCATCATTTAAAAATTTTAAATTTTGTTTTTAAAAATTGTTTGTACAAAGATGTGCGATTCGCAAAGGCTTGATTTAAACCATATGCAGCGATAAGTGTTAAGTTTGAATCGGGTATGAAAATTATGATGCAATAATGCCACATTTGAAGCAAACGGGCTTTTTTAGGTATTCGTTTTCGTAAATTTTTCTACTTTCGGGATAATTAAAATTAGCATGTCAGACACCTCAATTTTTGGAGCAGATTTTATCGAAAAAGCGGAAGCGAAGATTCTGGAGAATATCTCGAATGAGCAATTTGGCGTTTCCGAACTGGCCGATCTTATGAATATGAGTCGTTCCAGTTTACTCCGAAAAATAAAAACACATACCCAGCTTTCGGTAAGTCAGTTTATTCGTCAGGTTCGTGTTACAAAAGGTCTGGAAATGTTGAAGCAAACCTCGTTAACAGTTGCTGAGATTTCGTACCAGGTTGGTTTTGGAAACACTTCGTACTTCATCAAATGTTTTCGTGAACAGTATGGTTTTTCTCCCGGCGAAGTGCGGAAAGGATTTTTACCGGAAGAGAACGAAAATGTTCAAGAAAGTGGTTTCAAAAAATACCAATGGTATGCGATTGGGGCGATGACTCTTGTAGTAATTGTGCTGTCTGTTTTGTTTTTCAGTAGAAAAGATGAATCTCGGGTTGAGTTGGAAAAATCGATTGCCGTGTTACCTTTTGTAAACGAAAGCAGCGATTCGCTGAACCTGTATTTTGTAAACGGACTGATGGAATCGACATTGAACAACCTGCAGAAAATTGGCGACCTGCGCGTTGTAAGCCGAACTTCGGTAGCAAAGTATCGGGATACGGATTTTGGTATTCCCGAAATTGCAGAAGAGTTGAATGTAAATTATCTGGTGGAGGGAAGTGGCCAACGTTTTGGAAACCAGGTTTTACTCAATATCCAGTTGATTGAAGCAGCTACCGACCGACCAATTTGGGGCGAGCAATACAGCCGTGAAGTGGATGATGTATTTGAGCTTCAGAATGAAGTGGCCCGTAAAATTGCCGATGCCATTCAGGCTGTTGTAACTCCCGCAGAATTAAAACAAATTGAGAAAATACCGACCGATAATTTGGAGGCATACGATTATTATCTGCAGGCACTAAACTTGTATTACAACCGAACGGAAGAGAATTTAAAGAAGGCAATTTCCTTGTTTGAGAAAGCGATAGATGAGGATGATCAGTTTGCACTCGCTTATGCAAATGTGGCTATTTCGTATTATTTTATAGATGTAAACCAAAAAGAAAAACAATATACTGAGCAAATTAATAATTTTGCAGATAAGGCCCTGCTTTACGATTCGCGTTCGGCTGAAAGTTTGATTGCCAAAGCACTTTACTACATGCAAATGGAGGAGTACAGCCTGGCTTTACCGCACCTTGAAAAAGCACTGGAGTACAATCCCAACTCGTCGGCGGTGGTGCAGATGCTGGCCGATTTATATGCCCGTGTAATTCCGAATACTGCAAAATACCTGGAGTACGCGCTAAAAGGTATTCAGCTCGATATTGCAGCGAACGATTCTATTGGTAAAAGTTTCATCTATTTGCACTTGAGTAATGCGCTTATTCAAAATGGTTTTGTTGATGAGGCGGCTACTTATATTAATAAATCGCTGGATTATAATCCCGATAATTATTATTCACCGCTGGTGAAAACTTATATTTTGTACGCTAAAGACGGCGATGCGGAGCGGACCAAAAAATTGATGCTTAACGAGTGGCACAAGGATACTGCCCGCCTGGACCTTTTGCAGGAAGTGGCAAAAGTTTATTATTTCGAGGAAGACTATGACAGTGCCTATTATTATTTCGAAAAGTTTGTTGATGCCCGCGATAAATACGGACTGAATATTTATCCGCAGGAGGATGTTAAAATTGCCTGGGTTTACCAAAAAATGGGATTGAAGGAGCAGGCCGCTAAGTTTTTTGATAGTTATAAGGCGTATTGCAATAACGATAAATCGATTTATAAAAGTGCGAGCATGGCAGTTATGTATGCTTATGAGGGAAAATACGAGGAAGCTTTGGAACAACTCAGGATTTTTGCAACACAGGATAATTACCAGTACTGGATTTTAGTTTTCGAGCCTAAAGATCCTATCATGAAACCATTAAAAAATAATCCGGATTATCACCGAACTAATCAGAAAATTGAAGATCGTTTTTGGAAAAAACATGAAACCATTAAAAAGGTATTGTCGGATAAAGGATTATTATAACGCAATGATCAGCCTTCGATAGAACTTCAGATCATTACGAATTTAGAAATAAACAACAAGCAAGGATTATAACAATGATTCAGTTATCTATAACCGGAAGTGCCACACAACTGAAAAGTATTGAAGAGCATACAGTTGCAACTGCTTTAGAGCTGGGTGACAAGTTTCTTGCAGACCGATTTTTTAGCGAATTCCCGCCAACAAGCGATGAAATTGATCGCGCAATAAACTTTACTGAAGAGACACTCGTCCCGGTTCAGGATTTATTTAAGGACGATTCTGTTTTATATTCCAACGATTCAATCGCTGTTCAAATTGCAAATCTTGCGTTTAATACTTCTAAAAAAGGCAAACAGATCAATGTGCCGGCAGTTGAGTTGGAAAATGTATTTTTCCGCTTATCCGAGATTGTAAACGGACTACCGGCCAGCCAGGATGTGCTTCCCGACAACAATCAGTTTGCAGCCTATTTACTTATTATTCGCGAAGTAATGTGGAAAAAACGGTCAAAGTGACCACCCAAGGCCGGAATAAAATGACCACCCTCGCCAGTTTAAACTGACCACCCCGTGCCGGAGCAAAGTGACCACCTGCGCCGGACTAAAGTGACCACCCATCAAAAGAGATTGATTTTACTTCTGTCGAAGCCATAATTTCATACTGATTTAAACAAATTAATATGAAAACATGGCTAATAAATTAATCGACATGAGTAAAGTAAGAAAAGTCATTCAGTTGCACCACCAGGGAAAAGCAAAACAATTTATCAGTAGGTACCTGGGCCTCTCACGTAACACCGTTAAGAAGTATATCGCTCTATACAAGGTATTAAACCTTACAATTGATGATATTGATAAAAAGAGTGATTCCGAGCTGGAAAAGATCTTTAGCAGGGATACCGAAGATGTTCTTTCCCCCAAGCTAAAAAAGGTTTATAACTTCTTTCCCTACATGGAGCGCGAACTAAAAAAGACCGGCGTTACCAAACAGCTGATGTGGGAAGAATATTATGCAAAACATCCCGATGGGCTAAAACTAAGCCAGTTTAAAGCCCACTACCTGCGTTGGAGTAAAAAGGTTAACCCGGTAATGCATATGGAGCATAAAGCAGGCGATAAGATGTTTATTGACTACGCTGGCAAAACCCTTGAAGTTATCAATAAAGAAACAGGCGAGATTGAAGAGGTACAGTTTTTTGTTGCCATACTGGGGGCCAGTCAATACACCTATGCAGAAGCCTCACCGAGCCAACAAAAAGAAGACTTTGTTGCTTCGGTTGAAAATGCACTGCACTTTTACGGGGGAGTTCCTGCAGCTATTGTCCCTGATAACCTAAAGTCTGCCGTAACCAAAAGCAGCCGGTTTGAACCTACCATTAACGAAACGTTTATGGACTTTGCCGAACACTATGGCACAACAGTTCTTCCGGCCCGGGCTTACCGTCCCCGGGACAAGTCTCTGGCAGAAGGGGCAGTTAAGATACTGTACCAAAGAATATATCCGGCCTTGCGCGGCAAAAGCTTTTATAGTTTAGACGAGCTAAATAATGCCATTTGGGACGAGCTGGATAAACACAACAACAAAAAGCTGACTGGCAGGCCAACGTCCCGGTATCAATTATTCGTTGAAGACGAAAAAGACAAGCTTACCGCATTGCCTGTAGAAAAATACGAGATTAAAGAAATAGCAATAGCCACCGTAGCCATGAACGGGCACGTGCTGTTAAGCAAAGACAAGCATTATTACAGTGTTCCCTGCCAATATTTAAAGAAGAAGGTAAAGCTGGTGTTTACATCAAAAACCGTTGAAATATACCATAAATACAACCGCATAGCTTTGCACAAAAGAGATGGACGTAAATACTTCTACACCACAAACAAAGACCACCTGGCAACAACACACCAGTTTGTTACCGACTGGACACCGCAGCGTTTTATCAACTGGGCAGCTTCAATTGACGAAAGTGTAAAGGAATTTATAATCAATGTGCTGGAAAGAAAACAACACCCTGAACAATCCTATAAAAGCTGTATGGGCGTATTGGCTTTTGCTAAAAAGGTGGGAGAAGAAAGGCTTGCCAATGCGTGTAAACGTGCATTGGAACATCAGGTTTACAACTACAAAATCATACAAAAGATACTGGAAAAAGGGTTGGATAAACTTGACGATGAAACACCGGACGAACCTGAACTTCCTTTTCATAACAATATAAGGGGAGGAAAATATTACAACTGATAAAGTAAAAAACAATGAACGAAGTAACATTAACACGAATGAAACAGATGAAGCTCCATGGTATGCATGGGGCTTTTAAAACAGCTATCGAAACGGGTAAAACCGATGATTACACCATCGACCAGTTTGTATCGATGATAACAGATGCCGAGTGGGACGATCGCAACAACCGAAAGATAGAGCGATTGATAAAAAATGCAAGGTTCCACTATAAAGCAACCATTGAAAACGTGGTGTACGAACATGCAAGAAATATCGATCGGACAAAACTGTTAAGACTGGCTGAATGCGATTTTATTAATAAAAACGAGAATGTATTAATATCGGGCAGCACCGGTGCCGGCAAAAGTTATATTGCGACAGCCTTAGGGTATCAGGCCTGTATTGAGGGATACAGGGTTTTGTACTTTAATACAACAAAACTGTTTTCTAAACTAAAAATGGCAAAAGCCGATGGATCTTATCTTAAAGAACTTGCAAAAATGGCCAGGCATCAGTTAATAATACTCGATGATTTTGGTCTGCAACCCTTAGATAGCCAAAACCGGATAGCTCTGTTAGAGTTAATTGAAGACAGGCACAATAGTGGCTCAATGATTGTTACATCACAACTGCCCGTTAGTAAGTGGTATGAAATAATCGGGGAAAAAACGATTGCCGATGCCATACTTGACCGGTTGATCCATCAATCGCACAGGATTGAGCTGATGGGGGAATCGATGAGAAAAAAACGAAACATTTATAGTGAATAAAAAAACAGTAAATTTGTTGTAATCTGACAGAAGAAAAACGTTCTCTTTTTTGTTGAAAATGGTCGGTGGTCAATTTGCTCCGGCGTCGATGGTCAATTTAAATTGGCCTGGGGTGGTCAATTTGACTGGCGTTTCCAATAACATCCAGTCGTGCTTTCGTAGGATCAGTCTCGCCAACAACTTTGCCATCACGCTGAAATTCGAGGATCTGGTTCGTTTCGGGTTTATTTAACGGCCAATTCGGCAATCCCTCACCATTCGGATCACCTGTTTTTGCAAAGTTAACCCAGTAAGCATTCATTGTCCGGGCTACATCCTGGTCTTCTGCTGTCGGAGTTGGTGGTGGCCCGAAACCTCCTCCTTCCCCAAGAATATCGAATGCAAAAGAAATATCGGTTCCATGTCCGGGACCATAGGGCGCTCTTTCTTTCATGTAAGAAGGCACATAATCAAACAGGAAAATGTAGGCTGGTTCACCAATGGCTGTAAAGGCTCTTGCGGAAAACCGGGCCGGTTCAGCCCAAACCCAGTCGGTATTAAATCGTGCCTGCACCTCTGCGAATTCTTTGGTTCCATCCGGATCGTAAGCTGCTTTTGCCTCATTCTCCAAATCACCGAACAGAGCGAAAAGTTCTTCTTTTGTTGTGCTTGAATTAACGAAACTTCCGCCAATTTCGGCACTGTTGTTTCCGATCATCAGCGGAACTTTTGCCTGTCTGCCTGCATTGTATGCACTTTCGGCAGTTTCTACTACAAACTTCCCGTCCAGAATCGGGCCTGGATAAATACGCGGACCTCCCTGTCCATCAGTCTCTCCACCCCCAACAATTTTGACAACAGGAAGGGCACGAAGTTTAGCCAGTGCTTCTGCATCAGTTCCTTCAATACCATGCATTTTAGCAAAATTTATCCCAATCGTTTCGGCTGAAACCGGGTAAAGTGCATCAGCATTTTCCTTATTCATTGGTCTGCCGGTAAGAACTCCGTCGCGTCCACCGCTTGAATGACCGATTGCCTTATGGAAAAGACCGCTAGCTGTTGGGATCGTAAGAAGTGAGTGTACAGAAACACCGCCTGCAGAGAAGCCAAAAATGGTTACATTATTTGGATCGCCTCCAAAAGCAGAAATATTTTCCTGTACCCATTTCAATGCAGCAATCTGGTCCATAAAAGCATAACTGCCTTTAGCTTCTTCAGGACGCTCTGCACTCAATGCAGGGAAAGCAAAATGACCAAGGCGTCCCAGACGATAATTCATTGAACCCAGGATCACGCCTTGTTTGGCAAATCCAGCTCCGTTTGTATTACCGCTGCCTCCTGTAAAACCACCACCATGAATCCAAACCATAACAGGCAATTTTGCTCCCTCTTTGGCAGTGGCAGGAGTCCATATATTGAGGTAAAGGCAATCTTCTGATGAACCTTGCTGGATGGTTCCCGCAGCAGCACCCCAGCCTACTGCGGCACAAGTAGGACCAAATTCTGAAGCATCGCGAACTCCTTCCCAGGCTTCTACCGGTTGTGGCGGACGCCAGCGAAATTCGCCAACGGGAGGTGCTGCAAAAGGAATTCCCTTGAAACTGGAGACATCGCCTTCAGTAACACCTCTAACAACACCTGATTTTGTTTTTACTTCTGGCCCGGAAGTCTGCTTTGTATTTCCAGATGCCGATTGCACATCTATTGATATTGCCAATAGAAAAGAAAGAAATCCGACTAGTAAGTTTTTCATTTTGTTCGATTTGCTTTAGTTTTTTGATTGATTTTGTTAATGATCTCCGGGAGTCATTAATCGAGTGAATGAAAGTGCCCCAAGCATCCATTTACCGTCTTGTTTTATATAAACTTCGGTAACTTCAAATGGATTGGTAACTTCATTTCTGCCAACCACAGCAAGCAGATCAATTCGGTTTAAAAGAATGGCAGTATTATCGATAATATTAACCGATACTTCGTGTATGTCAGCCTTTTTGTACCAAATTCCACCACTTTTAATGATGGCAAGTTCCTGTTCTGTTCCCCAGTGCCCACCCATGTGAACAAACTCGGCTTTTTGGTGAAAGAGTTTACTTAACTCATCGACATTTTTATCTGACATCCATTGCCATTTGTCTTTTGAAAGCTGAATGATTTCACGTTTCGCATCTGTATCTTGAGCGAATGAGTACTGTCCCCATGAAAGTAGTACAATTAGTCCGATAAGTTTGAATCTCATAATATCTGTTTTTATTAGTTACACTTTTTATAAATTTTCCCCAAAAAATTCGTTCAATTTATTCATTGCCTGCTCGACATATTCAGGAACATAATAGGTTTGAATATGCGTGGCTCCCGGTATCAGGAATAATTCCTTTTCTGTAGTTCCGGTAGCTTTTTTAAAAGCATCCTCAGTCATATAGTAGGTGTCTGCTTTGCTTCCGGCCATCATTAACAAAGGCTGATTGATTAAGTCCATATTTGAAGTTGCATCAAATGCCATCAAATCGAGCAAACTGCTCATGGTGTATCGAAAAGTAGAGTTTGGATGAGCATGGGTTCTGTGGTAATAATAATGTCCTTCACGATAAAGATCAAAGGGCATTTTATCAGCAACTTTATCGCTTGCTACCGTGTTGGCAGCATAGAGCACTTCTCCTCCTGCTGCTTCCTGTGCACGGGCATCAGAGGCTTGTTTTAACCGCTCCTGAATCGTTTCTAACTGAGAATCCCTGAATCCATTTTTTCTTACAATACCTGAATTAAACATACTTAGTGTTGCCACTGCCTTAAATCGCTTATCGGTTTGTGCTGCAGCCAGTGTATAACCACCGCCGCCACAAACTCCCAATACACCAAGTTGTTCAGCATTTACACCAGCATATTGAGTAAGATAATCTGCCATTCCGCGAATGTCATTAATACGGTTGGCGGGTTTATCCACGTTACGGGGTTTACCACCACTGGCTCCCTGGTACGATGCATCGGCAGCAATTGTAATGTAACCCGATTCTGCCAAACGCTGTGCATATAATCCAGCTACTTGTTCTTTAACTCCTCCGTTTGGAAGAGCAACTACCACCGCAGGATAACTTTTTGAAGGATCATAATTAGCTGGTGTGTAAACATTGGCAGCTATTTCAATACCGTTCAGGTCATAGCTAACCGGATGAATATTTACTTCGCCTGATTTATTTTCAGTTATGGCATCTTTATATACAAGACCGAACGGATTTTCAATCTTGTTTTGACCAACTGCAATAAGGCTTGTTGTCATTACCATAATTATTAAAACTTGATTTCTTATTTTCCGTTTCATGTTTACTCTTCCTTAGCTAACGATTAACCATCTTTTGATTCTGTTCCGAATAACGCGCACCATGTACATCAATTTTTGAAAGCGCAATGTTGATTTGGTTCAAATCATCATTCGTTAAAGTAACTTCTGCTGCTCCAAGATTTTCTTCAAGTCTGTGCAATTTTGTCGTACCTGGTATGGGAACAATCCAGGTTTTTTGAGCTAGTAACCATGCCAATGCGATTTGTGCCGAAGTTGCATTCTTTTCTTTGGCAATTTCACCAAGCAGATCTACCAGTGCCTGATTTGCTTTTCTATTCTCTTCAGAAAAACGGGGAACAGTATTTCGAAAATCTGATTTATCAAAATTGGTTTTTTCGTCAATTTTCCCAGTAAGAAAGCCTTTTCCGAGTGGACTAAACGGTACAAATCCAATTACCAACTCTTCTAGTGTTGGTAATATTGTCTGTTCCGGCTCTCGCCACCAAAGCGAATACTCACTTTGCACGGCAGTGACTTGCTGAACGGCGTTTGCCCTACGAATTGTCTGAGCGCCTACTTCCGAAAGACCAAAGTATTTTACTTTTCCTTCTTTAATTAAATCCTGAACGGTTCCTGCAACATCTTCGATCGGAACATTCGGATCTAAACGATGCTGGTAATAAAGATCAATTACTTCAACTTTGAGTCTTTTAAGTGAACCTTCAACAACCTTTTTAATATGCTTGGGCTGACTATTTAATACTGACCAGCGGTTATTGTCTTCAGATCCTGCTGCAAAGCCAAACTTAGTTGCAATTTGTACTTGTTCCCGAAAAGGAGTTAGTGCTTCACCTATAAGTTCTTCATTTAGAAATGGACCATAAACTTCGGCTGTGTCAAAAAAAGTTACCCCTTTTTCAAAAGCTCTTTGTATAAGTGAAATCATTTCTTTTTTATTCTTGGCCGGCCCATAAGACCAACTCATTCCCATACAGCCCAATCCAATGGAAGAAACTTCAAGTCCACTGTTTCCTAATTTTCTTTTTTGCATAATTCTTTCTATTCACAAATTAAATATCAAGTTTTCGTTCTCCCATCCATTTTACCATAGCCGGATCACGATGATCAAAAAAGCTGCTGGTTTTCATATCCAGCGTTGCGATCCGTTCAAAGTCTTCAGCACTTAATTCAAAATCAAAAATGTTGAAGTTCTCTTCCATTCTTTCTTTACGTACTGATTTTGGAATTGCAACTACACCTCTTTGAATCAACCAACGAAGCACAACCTGGGCTACAGATTTATTATACATTGCCCCAATTTTAGCTAATAATTCATTGCCGAAAAGATTATTCTTTCCTTCAGCAAAAGGTCCCCACGATTCCATTTGAACACCGTTTTCAGTGAGGAACTTCTGTGTTTCAACTTGCTGATTGAAAGGATGTGTTTCAATCTGATTCACCATCGGAGTAATTTCATTGAATGTAATCATGTCCATAACTCTGTCTGGTTGAAAATTGCTGATACCAAGGGCTCTTACTCTTCCTTCTTTATACAATTCTTCCATAGCTCTCCACGATCCGTGCACATCTCCATAAGGTTGATGAATGAGATATAAATCGAGGTAATCGAGCTGAAGTTTTTTCAATGAACTTTCGAAAGATATTTTTGTGTTTTCGTAGCCGGTATGCTGAACCCATAATTTTGATGTAACAAACATAGCTTCCCTTGAAACTCCACTTTCTTTTATCGCATTTCCTACAGCAATTTCATTCATGTAAGACGAAGCTGTATCGATTAAGCGATAACCTGTTTCAATTGCATTAAGAACACTTTTTTCACATTCTTCCTGATTGGCAATTTGAAATACGCCAAAACCAAGGATTGGCATTTCTACACCATTATTTAATTTTACTGTTTTCATCTTCTTTTTAAACTGTATTATTTATCAAGTCCCTTTTCGATCAACCAATCTTCCATCAGGTCAGCTATTTCTACATTATTTAAATCTGAAAAGGGAAAGTGAGTGTTGCCTTTAATTCCTATTTCCGGCAAATGAATAACTGTTACATCACCTCCGTGCTTATTTACAACATCTCTCCATATTCTTGCCATTTCAAGCCTTGCACGCCACCCATCGGTTCCCGGATTGGGATCAGGTGTTTCAGGAATAAAATCACCATAATAAATAATGATCGGAATTTTGGTGAGTTTCATAAAATCTTCCATTGAAACAGTTGATGGTACCAGCGGTCCTGCAGAGTTATCAATTGGATCAGGCACTTCTCCTTCAGGAAATACAAAACCACTGCCGGGTTCATAAGAGACAACTGCTTTTATATTCTGATTTTTAATAGCCGTTAACCATCCCATTCCTCCTGAATGTGAATGTGACACAAGAATACCATCCCCTATTTTATCGAACAATGCTGAAACAGCATCAACATTTACTCCAATATCGATTGGGCCAACATTGGGTACCATTTGCCGGAAATACTGATTGAGTGTTTCTTCATCCTGAGCGAATTGAACTCCAGGGAAAAAGTTGGGCCATTCACCTACTCGGAAAGTATTAAACCAAAATTGCTCATCCGGAGTTGGTATGATTGTACCTTCAGCCATACTTCGGGCTGCGTTTCCCCTGCGTGGCTGATCCAACAAATACACGCTATACTTTTTCCGCAGAAACAGGTTCTGAAATCCGTCTCTACCATCCGGTGTTGTTTCAAAAGTTTTTGAGAACTGCCCAATGCCATGCCACATTACCAAAGGGTATTGATGTGCATCAGCAGGAACCTGATAAAAGACATAAGCGTGATCGCCATGAAAAGTCTGTCCTTCAGGGCCGCGTGTTATTGTATTGAATGTTCCCGGATTTTCTTTTACGGTACCTCCAACAGCAAAACTTCCCTGGTCTTTAATAAGTATTAGATTTTCATCTGTTTGATTTTCATTATTTGTTGCCACGCAAGATGCCAGGCTCACAATCAAAAACACTAAAAGTATTTGCAACAGATTTACGTGTTTTCCAATAGATTGTGAGGTGTTAATAAAACGTACAGGTTTACGATGTTGAATTTCCATTTTCTATGCGTTATAATTTTTATAAATCAAAGGTAAGGTACTGTTATTAAACGGTTTTTATACAAATTACGGAATTGAGTGCAATAATTACGGATGTTGGAATTTTGATGAGTTTTATATATTCAACCAGTATGTCAATTTCAAATTAATTGACCGGAATCGAGGTCTGAAATTATCTGTAATGTAATTGTCGTTATATACAAGGTGCAAATCCGACAAAGGAGCAAAACGCCACTGAAGACGTGAATTAATACCTAGATTGCTTCTTTGGTTGCTGTATTGAACCAGCGTCGACCAGAATAAAGATTTACTAAAAGTTATATCCGCTTTTGGTGAAAGCAGCCAAATATCAGCATCTGCATGTGAATCGGGCAAGCGAATGCCATCGTAGTTAAAGGCCACGCTAAATGTTGCCCATGGTTGCACACGATAGGCTACTTCGCCACCAACAGAATAAATACTACCGTTGTAAAACTCGCCAAGAGTAGTTTCAAAATTGTAGGTAAACAAATTAGCCAAATTCGATTGATAAGTACCCTGGAATTGATTAAAAGTATAGCTCCGGTTCCCCGGAAGAGGTACTGCTCCCGGCGTTCGGGTTGGATCGAAATCGTTAAACAGATAAATGTAATTATTTACAAGGCTTAATTCCATTTCTGCCGAGTTTTTAAATAAGGCAGTCCAGCTAAAGGTATTTTCGTAGTCAGTTTGTTTTAAATCCAGACTTGGCCGTAACCACCGTAACGAAAGCAAACGAAAAGCATTTGAATTGATAATCCCGTTTGAGGGGTAGAAAGTGCGGGTTACAGAATTCCCAATCTTAAAAATATCTCTTCTCGGTATAAATCCAAGGTCAGATGTAAAATCCTCATTCACATATACAAAATCACTGGACAACCGCCATTTACGTGTGTTAAAAACGAGATAAGCCTGCGATGCCAGATTGCCCTTTGAATCATTAGGTTGAAATGATTTATGAAGGAAGAATTTACCAGTCCATTTATCGTTGGCGGAGGCAAGGTTATAATCCAATCCAACAACACGGTTATATACTTTACTACTATCCAGAAAATCGTAATCTTTAAAGGCCTGTCGGTTAATTGCAAAGAATCCGATATTGGAGCGTGCAAACATTTTCCGCTGAACTGCCAGCATCATATTGTTATTTGATGCAATACCATTATCAACGTCTTCGTCGGTTTGTACATTTAGAAATCCTAAACGCCAGTCTTCATTTAGCTTTCCGCTTAAACGCACGCCACCTACAATCCTGTTTTCGATGGTGTTACCGGCACTGTTACGCGCCAACCCAATTCTTCGCGAAAAGAACGGATTGGCATCACTACTGCTACCGAAGCTTCCGAACAGATCGCTGTTATCTATAAAAAACTGTCTCTTTTCCGGTAAGAAAACTTCAAAACGGGTAAGGTTGGTAAAAATGGCATCCACTTCAGTGTTCGAAAAATCCGGATTGATTGTAATATCCAGGTTCATACTGTTTCCGATAGGAATTTTTGCATCGCCTCCAAACTTCAGTTTACTATCGGTAGTTCCTAACTCAAAATCTTTCGATGCCAGTGTATTTATATACGGAATAACAGAAAAAGGAGTACGCGATTTTCCCAGTGGCTTTTCAAATTCCATCGTATTCATGAAGGCCAGGCTTGAAAGCAACTGGTTTTGCGGCACATGTGCCCACGCACTTTGTTCGTTGGCTCCAATATCCCAGCGATAACACTGCATCCTCCATTCTGTATCCCCTTCTCTGAACTTGATTGAGGAAAACGGTATGGCTGCTTCAAGAATAAAATAGCCATCATTTATTTTGCTTTCCAGTTGCCATTTCTGGTCCCAGTTGGCATTAAATCCGGCTGCAGCTCCACCCTGAGAAATAAAGGCTTCACGTTGAACTCCATAAGGAGTCATACCGAAAAGAAAGGCGGTATTTCCATCCTTAAATGTATCAAACATCAGGCTTACATTATCACTGGTTGTTCCTCTGAAATCGCGACGCAAGGAAGAAACTACATATTTCTCTGAAGATGCTTCGCCCCGTACTCCTATGTATAGAAAATGATCATTGTACACTAACATAAATTCAGTAGGATACTTTGCTCGTGCTGTATCGGTTGGGAAAAATTGCCAGAAATCTCCTTCTTTATCAGCTTGTTGCCATGCTGCTTCATCTAAAATTCCATCCAATTTTATCGGTTCGGTGATGTAATTTACGCGTATCGCTCTTCCGTAATCCTGAGCAAATAGAGAAAATGTAAGAAAAAGTAGTGCCAGTAAAGAAATACTGGTTTTTATGATTTGTTTTATGATCACAATCGTCCTTCGATTCATAGTAAAGATTATAAGTAATATTGATATTGGTTTTATTCTTACTTTATAGTCACTGTTTCAGCGACAGGTAATCTTCATCGCTAACCGGGCCGGACCATTCCGTCGCACCTTTCAAGCGGCTGGTAATAGCCAACTGAACAAACTCAGTGTCGACACTTGCACCATGCCAATGCAGGATATTAGGTCTGATATTAACCACTTCACCTTTATTTACCACCCTGATCGGACTACCTTTTTCCTGATAATAACCTACGCCATCAAGGCAAATCAGAATCTGGCCATCAGGATGCGTGTGCCAGTTTGACCTTGCTCCGGGTTCAAAAACTACGTTGCCTACTGCTATGTGGTTTAAACTATCGGCAGCCAACAATCCTTCCAGCCAGGCTGTTCCTACAAAATTATTGTTCGTTATTTTCTCTCCTTTTGGAAAAATTGGTTCGGTCTGAGTTTCGGAAATTTTACCCTGACTGGAATTATCTGTATTTTGGCAGGAGCTAAATGCAAAAACACAAACTACGATGCAAACTGTCAAAATCTTTTTCATTTTATTGCTCTTTTAATTGATTATAATAATCTGTAAACTAATCACTTTACAAATATCGCTGATGTAATGTTCAATGTTTGTATACATATTACGGCAGTTATAACCAAGATTACGGATTTGCCTTGTTCGGGTTTAATTATGAATAAATTAAGAGTAAATTTGTGTAGCGAAATTTGAATTTATTGCGATGGAAGAGATCCTAAAATTTGACACGATCAAAGAATATAATCTGTTTAATAACAATGAAACCATGCATCCTTTGGTAGGCATTGTAGATTTATCAAAAGCAGATCCACGGAAAGCCAGGCGGCTCAGCTATGGCTTTTATACCATCTTTTTTAAAGAGATAAACTGTGGTGATCTTCGTTATGGATGTAATTATTACGATTATGACGAGGGCACACTTATATTCCTGGCTCCAAACCAGGTTATCGGAGAAAATAAGGATTATCAATATCAGCCACAAGGAAAGGCATTAGTATTCCATCCTGATTTTATTTTAGGTACTTCGTTGGGCAAGAAAATCCACGATTACGCATTTTTTTCATACGATGTGAACGAAGCCTTACATCTTTCAATTAAGGAAAGGGAGATCATTTTAGATTGCTTCAACAAAATTGATTATGAGTTACATCAAAATATGGATAAACACACAGCAAACCTGGTGATTTCAAATATTGAACTATTCCTGAATTACTGCATCCGATTTTACGACAGGCAGTTTATTACCCGTAAAAATGTAAATCAGAGTATATTAACCCGTTTCGATACCTTGCTTAACGATTATCTTCACTCATATAAAACCAAAGAATCTGGTTTGCCTACGGTTGCCTATTTTGCCAACTTGCTCCATCTATCAGCGAACTATTTAGGCGATACCTTAAAAAAGGAAACCGGTAAATCAGCCCAGGAACACATACAATTAAAATTAATCAGTGTAGCAAAAGAACGCATCTTCGATACAGGAAAAAGTATTTCAGAAATTGCTTATGAACTGGGATATAAATCGCCTCAGCATTTTAACAGGATGTTTAAAAAAGCTACGGGACAAACGCCGAATGCTTACCGCAATTTGAATTAAAGAACGGAGGTTCATGTTTTAATATGAGAGCACTGTTTTTGAATACTTAAAATTACGTTACAACTTTTTAAATAAAAGCCCTTAAATCTGAAGTTCATAATTAATAAGGTTTCTTATTTCATAATAGCCTTGCTTAAAATGGTTAATTTACATTTGTTTTTAATTAATTCTGCTGGTACTGTCAAATTCATTGTCACCTCTTTTGTTTACTAATTTGGTATCTAATGAAGAAAAGGTTGACTTTTGCATCAGGCTCCGGAATTTTATTTCAAAATATTCATCAACGAAACAAGATCATTTAAAACTAAAATGATGCTATTCCGGTTTTTCTTAAGTATTTTTGTTGTTTTGAGAACGGAGATGATACCGATGTGGCGTAGAAAAATAGATGATTATTTTGTGCCATGTTTGTACCATTGGTTCTTAAGCTACTGATAATCATATATGGTTATTTTTGAGGAAGTTGAAAAGCAAATCAGGTTCTCTCTCAATGAATTGATGATTATTATAATGCTAATGACACTGTTAGTTCAACTTAATTTTCTTTTAAGCTTATCCATATCCTCACTAATTTTTGCATTAATGACCTTTGAATAAATCTGAGTTGTTCGGATACTCTTATGGCCTAACATTGAACTTATTGATTCAATTGGTACACCATTAGCCAGTGTTACTGTTGTTGCGAATGTATGTCTTGCAATATGGAAAGTCAGATTTTTGTCCACAGATGCTAAATCGGCAATTTCTTTTAAATAAGCATTCATTCTTTGATTTGTGAAAATAGGGAAGATGTGATCTTCTGTTTTCTTGTTCGGGTACCTGCTGTATTTTTTTATTAGCTCATGAGCTTTGGGCAGGAGTGGTATATTTGATTGACTCTTTGTCTTGGTGCGTTCAGTGATAATCCATAAGTCACCGTCAATACCCAATCGAATATTGTTTTTAGTAAGATTTGCAACATCTACATAGGCTAGTCCCGAGTAACATGAAAAAACAAAAATATCACGTACAATATCCAGACGCGGAAATGCAAGGTTTAAATCTTCGATATTTTTTAATTCATCCTTTAGTAAATACTCTCGTTTTACTTCTACTATCTTAGCTTGAAATTTTGCAAAAGGATCTTTTGACAGCCATTCATTTTTAATGGCCAGGTTAATTACTTTTCTAAAGTTCTTAATGTATTTAATTGTTGTGTTATGGTTGCACTTTCTGGTTACTTTGAAATAATGTTCTAGGTCAGTGATAAAAGAATATTTTAAACGGTTTAGAGGAATATCGTTAAGTTGATACTTAAACACCAGGAAGGCTTTTATGTGATCCAAAGTAGTTGTATATCGTTTAATCGTTGCTGATGCATAATTTGTCCCTTCCAATTCTTTTAATTGGTGATTGTGATATTCAAAAACTTCAATCAGCATTCTTCTGTCTTCTGAAATGCCGAGAAATTTATTTTTAAGGCTCTGTGCTGTGATTTCTTCACCCATTTTTACCATTTCCGTGTGGTAATCATTCATTAAAGCTTTTAGCGTTTCCAAATATTGATTGAGTTGTTTAACCTCGCTTTTATAACCCTTAGCTTTGCAAGCTTTATTTTCCCAATTGTCTGTATGTATATTTCTTTTAATAGAAACTTCTGCTCGCTGTCCATTAACTGTAATCCTCATGTATACAGGGGATTTGCCTTCATTGTTCTTTCTTGATTTTCGGAGGACGAATGCTAGATTGTAGGTGTTGAAATTTTCCATCGTCAATAACATTGAAATTTGTTCACTAAAATTAATAAAATAATATTTAAAATGCAAAATTTCAACCGTTGTAAACGGTTGTTATATAGTATTTTGAGGTCTAATTGGTGAACAAATTGTGATTCAAATTTTGTTCACCTAATTGTTCACCTAAAATATGGTTTTATATGGTTCTGTTTGGTATGTTGCAAAAACAAAAATCACTGGATTACAGTGCTTTAATGTTTTTTGATTGAAAATTGTATGTAAAAAAGTGGACTCAAGGGGGGAGGTGTCGAACTTTTTATCGGACGATTTTGATGCTGTGTTGAAGTTTATGAGCGCCGAGACGCATAAAAAAGGACTCAAATTATAATGCTATGGCAGTCAGTTATTCAGTTATTTTTAATATGGATTAATTATGGCCAATGAGCGCGTAAGTTAAAGCTCCTCCCAAACTATACTTAAAACAGTGTTATATGTTGGTGTAATGATACAATATTCATAGAACTTAAAATCAGTATCATTATCTCAGTGCTTCAACTCAAACCAGGTAGATTTCCATATCTGTTGTTTACTTTGTTCTTTATTGTAAAATTTTTGTTTCCCGAAAAAGTCGGCGGCTACTGAATCTTCTGGCGGAGTCAATCTAGTCCGATCATTAATTAAATGTGGATATCCATCTTGGGCGTTTCCATTATTTTACCCGATTGTTATGCGAATAAAATAAGCAAATCGGATGATCTCGTAATTCAAAGTATTTGTATGCGACCGATGATGTACTTATTTAAAATCTATCTGCCAAATATCTTAAAAGATCTGGACTGAACTTTTTCACAGAGCATTCTTTTTCAAATAATAGTTTCGGCATTAATAGCTCAGATATAAATTCATTAGCATCTGTTTCTTGATGACCATTCTTAAAGTATTCTGGCGTGGCATCTGTATCATGATGTATCGGCACTAAATGACGGTGCATCTCAAAATGAACTAATTCATGCGCAATAACGAATCTTTTTTTCCCATGATAAATTCGATTAGAGTTTACCGTAATTAATGCCATTGATTTCCCAAAAACTATCCGATAATAACCTCTAATAGTTCAGCAGGTATATCGTCTATATAGCTCTGTATTCGGAAAAACTTTTTTAATGATGGATCAATATTATTGTCAGTGATAATCTTCTGAATCTCTGCTGTTAAAATCTCAAAGCGAAAGAACTCCGGTTTTAATTGAAAATACTCATGAGGTGAAGAATGAGTATCGGTAAAGATTTTCAAAAGCTCGGTGCGTTGTTCCTGCGATGCCATCAGATTATAACACAAATTATCAAATTCACCTTTAATATTATCTTTCTCATGGATTTAATCAGGTTGTATAAAAACTTCGATTTACCAAAATTAAAGATATCCGCAAGTACATAAGATCTTTCAGAATTTTTTACTTTTATGAATGAAAGTAAAATCCAAGCTTGAACTATAACTTCTATGAATATTAACTGGAATAATATAGCTGCTATCGATGGACAACGAGAAGGCTTCGAAGAATTGGTGTGTCAATTGGCTCGAAAAGAAACTATCCCAAATACAAAAAATTTTGTAAGAATAGGCAAACCTGACGGAGGCAAAGAATGCTTTTGGGAATTAAATGATGGAAAAATTCATTGTTGGCAAGCCAAATATTTCGTTAGAAGTTTAAAGGCTTCTGAATGGTCACAGGTGGAGGAATCAACCAAAAATGCAATAGATAATCACCCTACGCTTGCTAAATATTATATAGCTATCCCAGTTGACAGACCAGACGGAAAAGGGCGTGGTAAATCAATGCTTCAGAAATGGAATGAATTTGTAGAAAAATGGAAAGCTTATGCTTTAAAAAAAGGAATGAATGTTTCCTTCGAATATTGGGGAAAACATGAGCTTGAAGTCAGACTTAGTAAGCGGGAAAATGAAGGGATGCTTTACTATTTTTTTAACCAGGAAGAACTTTCTGATGATTGGTTTAAAAGGAAAAATCAAGAAAGTATTGACGCACTTGGAGGAAGATATACTCCAGAATTAAACTTTGAATTACCCTTTATTCGTCAATTTGATGGTCTGGAGAGAGGTGATCGGTTTGTTCGTCAAATAGATGGTGAATATGATGAGTTGCTGGATAAATACAGGAAAATTGATGTTAAAATCCAAAATGAGGATATAGAGAAAGAAGGGCAAAAATTAAGGGACTCGATACGAAAATTTCGTACAGAATACGAATCTCTCGTTTTGGAAGGAATTGAAATTCTATTATTTGATAAAGTAAAGCAGGCGTTATTAATAGCTAAAAAATCAGTAGATAAAATAGACGGTATTTTCTGGCGGTTACGCGAAGAAGAGGAAAAAAAATCTAAGGGGAAGAAAATTGATTATTATTTTCGACCTTATGGTAATGAATTAAATTCTATTAGCAACTTTTCACGAGCGATAGACAGATTCATCAACTATTTGAATTCTGTTGTATGTCAAACCGCAAATAATCCGATATTAATTTTGTTGGGGCCAGCTGGACAAGGAAAATCACATTCTTTAGCTGACTTCGTTCAAGAAAGAGAGGGCCGAGGAAAAAATAGTCTATTGTTGTTGGGTGAAAATTTTGTTACCGATGAACAACCTTGGACACAAATCTTAAATAATCAACTTCGATTTAATCACAACGAAGAAGTTTTTTTAGGGGCATTAAATGCCATGGGAGAAAACAAGCAGAGCCGTATTCTTTTGGTTATTGACGCTATTAATGAAGGAAGCGGAAGAAGAGTATGGCCTAAGCGATTACGTTCCTTTGTTCGCTCTTTTGAATCTTATCCTTGGTTAGGGCTCGTAATGAGTATCCGAACTCCATTCGATAAGCTAATAGCGCCGGAAAATTCCATTGATAAAACGGTTGCATCAAGGATAGCGCATCCTGGTTTTGAAGGAGTTGAATATCATGCATCATATCATTTCTTTAAACACTATAAAATAACGCCACCTAGTTCTCCGATGCTTCATCCAGAGTTTCAGAACCCGTTGTTCTTGAAGCTCTTTTGTGAAGGGCTCGAAAAAAGAGGTCTCTCTGAGATTCCGGAAGGTTATGAAGGAATAACTATGATTATAAGTTATTTTCTTGAGAGTGTAGAAGAAAAGCTTTCACAACCAGATGAATTAGACTATGATGTTAGACTTAAACTGATGCAGAATTCCGTTGACGAAATACTGGTTAAGATACTTGAGTTGAACTCTGATCATATCCCCTATGAAACGGGAAGTGAGATTGTGAATTCAAAATTTCAGGGCAAGTGTGGTAATCGTGACACCCAGTACTTAAAACGAATAATTTCAGAGAACGTACTAAATGAAAATTTGTACTGGAAAAAAGAAAACGATTACTACTATGGAATTCATTTCGCTTATCAGCGATTTCAAGATCACTTAATGGTCTCGGCACTATTGGATAAATATTTAGATGAATCGAATCCCAAAGAATCATTTGAGCATGGGATTCTAAGAGAAATTGTCGAAAACCGCCATGGTGCCTTTTATGATCAAAACCTTATTGAAGCGCTTTCTATTCAAGTTCCAGAAAGAATAGGGAAAGAACTTCATGAGGTTGCTCCCTATGCTGCTCATGAGTATTCAATAGCCTATGCTTTTATAGACAGTTTAACATGGAGAAGATCAGATACTATTGGGGAAAATTCGCGTAGTTACGTGAATGATGTATTGGGGAAAAGGCAAGATTGGTTTTTCTATTTTTTGGATGTTTCCATTGCTCTAGCAATCCGACCGGAATTTTATTTTAATGCAGATAAATTACATAACATGCTTTGGGGTATGTCTCTCCCCGAAAGAGATTCCTGGTGGACTATCTGGTTGCAAGATAAATATGGTGAGGAATATCATTCAAACTCGGTAAAACGATTGATAGATTGGGCTTGGGACGACTCTATTGAGAAACAATTGAGTGATGAATCGATTAGGCTTGCCTCAGTTTTATTAAGTTGGTTCTTGGCAAGTAGTAATAGATATCTGAGAGATGGTGCATCAAACGCGATGGTGTGTTTGTTGCAAGATAATATACCTGTGCTTCTTCAGGTTTTAAAACAGTTTGAGGGAGTAAATGATCCCTATATTTATGAACGTTTATTTGCTGTAGCCTATGGATGTACGCTTAGAACCAATGATCATGACGGTATTGCTGACTTAAGTCAATATACTTATGACCAAATTTTCACGAAAGAAAAGGTTTTCCCACATATCCTACTACGAGATTATGCAAGAGGAATAATTGAATATGCAATTCATCTAAAATTAGATGTGCAGGTAGATATGAATAAGTTCAGACCTCCCTATAAAAGTGATTTACCTGAATCTTGCCCAACAATAGAGGAAGTAGATAGGATGTATGATCCTGAAGGAGAAGATGGAAATTATGGAGGAAAAAAATGGGGAGCTACTGCTATTCTTCGTTCTATGACTACTGAATATGGACGTAAAACAGGCGGATATGGTGATTTTGGCCGATATACTTTTCAAAGTGCCTTAAGTCATTGGAATGTTGACTACGATAAACTTAGCAATCTCGCTGTTCAGAAAATATTTGAGCTTGGTTATGATCCTGAAGTGTTCAGTGAGTTCGATTCAAGCCAAGGTTCAGGTAGGGAAAGTGGGCATTTGGAAAGAATCGGTAAAAAATATCAGTGGATAGTTTTTTATGAAATATTGGCCATGGTAGCTGATAATTTTGAAATGCCGGATGAATCTTATTGGGGAAATAAGAAGAAATTAATGCAATATGATGGCCCATGGGTACCATATATTCGAGACTACGATCCAACGATGATTATCAGTAAAACATTAAAAGATAGTACTATTGACAGTTCTATGCCGCCATGGTGGCTTAATTTGCCATATAGTAACTGGAAAGATGGTGCTGAGTTGTGGATGAAAAAAGAGGATTTTCCTAAAGTTTGGGACCATCTTGTTGTTACTGATAGTAATGGAGATGAATGGATAAATCTTGACATACATCCTGATTGGGTTGAACCCAGGAAGAGAGGAGAAGATAAGTGGCAAACTACTAAAAGAAGGATTTGGCTTGATGTGAGTTCAATGTTGGTAAAACCCAACACGCTAAAAAAAATGATTCAGATACATTCTTCCAAGTCCCAAAAGAAAAGGTGGTTGTGGTCAATAGACTCCCATAGTCGTTATGAACTTTTCAGTAGAGAGTATCTTTGGTCTCCTGGGTGGTCTTTTTTCGAAACAAGCCAGTATTATGGAGGAGAGGCATTGCCTGTTGAGCTGGAAGATCCGGACACTCGAAAGGTATTCGGGAAAGGCTTTAAAACAACATCCTATTTTATGTGGGAGGAAGAATTTGACTGTTCCAAAGAGGATAAAATCATCTATTTAAAACCTTCTTCTGCTATTTCATTTGATTTGAAAGCAGCCAGAGAAGAAGGGCAATACCAAAATAAAAGTGGAGAACTGGTTTGTTTTGACCCCTGTGTTTATGAAAAAGGGCCTTCTTGTCTTTTGGTTCGAAAAGATTATTTATTGGAAATTTTACGTAAAACGGGACTCAAATTAGTTTGGATAATACATGGAGAAAAGCAAATACTTAATGGACATTCCTTGCCGAGAGTAAATTTCGAACATGCACTCTCCGGTTTATACTATTTAGATGAGAGGGGAGGAATCAATGGAGATGTTGTTGATTCGATTCATGAATATTAAATATGATTGATGCCACAAAGTCCCGCATTTATATAAAATTATAAATTGATTTCACCCGGCGAGTGTCTGGCTTTATCCAGAACATTATATATCAATCATTGAACCCGCATATTTTCATTGAAAAACACAACCAATGATATTAAATTATATTTTGTTATATTTCTAGTCCCAATAAACAAACATTTATAAATCAAGAAACCTCTCTTTATTTATCTAAATATTAATGTCGTAGATATCATCCTGATTAATTATGAACAAAAAACTAAAAAATGAACATTAAATTTATAGATGTCTTAAACTTCAGAAAACTAAAAAAATGTCGAATTGAATTCTCTTTAAAGGAGACCTTGTTAGTAGGTGCTAATAATAGTGGCAAAACAAGCGCAATGGATGCTTTAATATTATTTTTTAAAGCAAAATCCAAGTTCACCGCAAAGGATTTTACGCTTTCGAATTGGAAAGATATTAATTCAATTGGGGAAAAATGGATAAATGCACAAAAGGATGAAGAAATTGATCTTTCTTTGAAAAACTGGGAGGATTTTCTTCCCTCAATTGATGTTTGGTTAGATGTCGAGCCAAATGAATTACACTATGTTCATCATTTGATTCCCACATTGGATTGGGCAGGTGGTTTATTAGGCGTTAGACTACGTTATGAACCCACCAATATTGAAGAGTTATATTTAGAGTTTATTGATAAAATAGAAAGCTCTCAAGCAATCGTCAGTTCCCGAAAATCTAAAAATGGTGATTTTAAAATGTGGCCTAAAGATATGTGGGACTTTCTGGATATAAGGATTAATAACTTTTTTTCAGTTAAAACTTATCTTTTAAATCCAGATCTTAATAATGATATACAAAAGCTGCCTGAGAATGGTATTCCATTAGAATCTGAAGCATTCAACGGGCTAATAAAAGTCGACATTATCAATGCACAGCGTAGATTTTCGGGAACAAATCCTGAAGAAACAGAATCTTCAAATATTAAAAACCTATCGAGTCAATTAAGAGATTACTATGATAAACATCTTGATCCATTTGAAAATCCAACACCAAATGATGTAAATGCGCTGGCAGCAATACAAGAAGCGAAGAAGATATTTGACACCAACTTAAAGGATAGTTTTAAAAGTTCATTGGGAGAACTAGAGTTATTAAACTATCCAGGTTTTGGTAATCCCAAAATTACTTTATCTAGTAAATTTAATACAGTTGAAAGTTTAAATCATGAATCTTCAGTTCAATATAGTTTAGATGAAAATCATCCTGAACTGAGTTTGCCGGAAAAGTACAATGGCCTAGGCTATCAAAATCTTATTTCGATAATATTTAAGCTTATTCGATTTAGAGATGAGTGGATGCAGGTTGGTAAGAGTTACAAACGAACATCCGAAAATCCTGATAATGATTTCGAACCATTACATTTAGTTTTGATAGAAGAACCGGAGGCTCATTTACACGCCCAGGTGCAACAGGTATTTATTAACCAAGCGTATAATGTGCTGAGAAATAATGCAAACCTAAAAGACAGTAGCAGGTTCTCAACACAGTTGGTAATAAGTACGCATTCTAATCATATTGCCCATGAAGTAGATTTAACATCGCTCAGGTATTTCAAGCGGAATATTGCGAATAATGGAGAAATTAATACTTCTACAGTTATTAATCTTTCCGAAACTTTCGGAACAGAAGATGACACAACTCGTTTTGCGATAAGATATCTAAAAACTACTCATTGTGATGTCTTTTTTGCAGATGCCGTTATTCTTGTTGAAGGCCCTGTTGAAAGAATGCTGGTTCCTTATTTCATAAAAAAACATAAAAATTTGAGTAACTGCTATATTTCGATTTTGGAAATTGGCGGTAGTCATGCTCATAGACTTAAACCTTTGATAGAGAGCCTGGGAGTAATTTCCTTAATAATTACAGATATAGATTCTATATACAAAAAAGAGGAAAGTGGAAGATGGAATAAAATTCAGCCCGAAAAGAAGAAAGGATACAAAACGGGAAATGATACATTAAAGAATTGGCTTCCGAATGAAGATGACCTTGATAAACTTGTAGAACTACCAGAGGAAAACAAATGTCATAAATCTTTGCCTATCAAAGTTGCTTATCAGATACCAATTATATTAGGCGAACAAGAGATTAGAACTGAAGTACATCCATACACATTTGAAGATTCATTGGTAATGGAAAACCAGACTTTATTTAAGGCATTTTCAGGAGCTACCGGATTAATAAAGAAAATGTATAAAGCTTCTATGGAGCCTGATATTAACGAGGGAGCCCGGAAAATGTATGAAGCTATAACCGCAAAGAGTGTAAAAAAGGCTGACTTTGCACTTGAACTGTTATTCCTTGAAGAGCCAAATAAATTAGAAACACCATTATACATCAAACAAGGCTTAGGTTGGCTGGAGGAAAAGTTGTTAAACAAAAGCACTGAATTATCGCTTAACCAAATTTCTAAATCATGAGTTCTCAGATTAATGACAATAATATTGACAACAGTGTTGATGATATAATATTCGAATGTTTAAAACTAGAGTCCCCAAAAAGTTTTTTCCTTTTTGCTGGAGCAGGTTCGGGGAAAACAAGGTCATTGGTAAATGTATTAGAGAAGTTCGAACACAGTTATGGAAAGCAATTTCGTTTGGAACGGAAAAAAATTGCTACAATAACCTATACTAATGCTGCTGCTGACGAAATAAACCATCGGTTGAAACATAGTTCCATATTTCATGTAAGTACAATACATAGTTTTGCTTGGGATTTAATAAAAACTTTTACTCTCGATATTAAGCAATGGTTGAGAGAAAACCTTCAAGATGAGATCTCAGACTTAGAAGGACAGCAGAGTAAAAGTAGAAACCTCCAGAATAAAACTTCTATTGAAAGAGCTAAAAAAATAGAATCAAAGCAAAAACGCGTTCAGTATTTAGACCGGATTGTAAGATTTACCTATAACCCTAACGGGGACAACACAACCAAAGACTCGCTAAACCATTCTGAAGTAATCAGTATTGCCGCTTTCTTTATTAATACTAAAAGCTTAATGCGAGATTTGCTTATTTGTAAATACCCGATTGTATTAATCGATGAAAGTCAGGATACAAAAAAAGAACTTATTGATGCATTTTTTCTGTTGCAATCAAAAAATCAAGATTCATTTTCATTAGGACTTTTTGGAGATACAATGCAAAGAATATACTTCGATGGTAAAGAGAATCTTGGGCGTAATCTACCTGCAGATATGATTCAGCCAGCAAAACAGATGAATCACCGTTCAAACAAACGCATTATAACCTTAATAAATAACATCAGAAAAGATGTAGATGGTCAGGAACAAATATCACGAGTCGAAAAGGATGAGGGCTTTGTTAGGTTTTTTATTTGTGAAAGAGGGCTGGATAAAACGGAGGTTGAAAAATTAGTTGCCAACAAAATGTCTGATATAACTAATGATATAAAGTGGTCTACTCAATCAGATGATTATGAAATAAAAACCCTTATTCTTGAACACCATATGGCTGCAAGGCGGATGGGATTTTTAACCTTCTTTGAGCCATTGTATAAAGTGGGGAGATTAAAAACCGGATTACTAGACGGATCATTAGGAAGTGTTAATTTTTTCACTCAAATAATTTTGCCTTTAGTAGAAGCTCATAATAAGAATGAAAAATTCGAGATTGCCAGAATTATAAAGAAACATAGTCGATTTCTAAAAAAAGAAGAATTGATAAAGAATCCAGATCAAGTAAAAAATATTAAAGAAGCCAATGAGGCTTTAGCTTCTCTTTTTTCATTGTTTGCCAAAAATGAACCAACTCTTTTGGATGTTTTAAAGAATGTCTATCAAACAGGGTTATTCCCGATTCCAGAAAGCCTGCTACCGATTGCTTCAAGTTCAGTCGAGAAGGATGACTCCGTTGAAAATGAAGATAAAAATCCTGATGACCTGTTAATCGCATGGGGTGAAGCTTTATTGAGTCCATTTTCTCAAGTAAAAAATTACAATGAGTATTTATCTGAAAGCTCCAAATTTGGTACTCATCAGGGAGTTAAAGGACTAGAATATGAAAGAGTAATGGTTATTATTGATGATGAGGAAGCCAATGGTAAATCATTTAGTTATGACAAGCTATTTGGCGCCAAGGATATGAGTCCTAATGACAGGAAAAATATTGATGAAGGTAAGGAAACAGGAATTGATAAAACGAATCGCCTCTTTTATGTTGCTTGTAGCAGGGCAAAGGATAGCTTGACAATAGTTGCATATACTGATGATATAAAGGCTGTGAAGGATACGGTTCTGGAGAATGGGTGGTTTACTGAAGACGAAATCGAAATTGTAAATTAGGACACTTTGAAGAATCAATGATATAAATGGAAGGATTTGACTTATATAGAGAAGCAAAAGATTATTACGATCGCTTGATCCCACAAAAAAATGAGGGGCTGATCTTGCTATCTTTATATGACAAATACGGAGAGGGTGATTTTAGGGAAGACGATATAATTCGTGTCATAAATAAAACATTAAAGGATCTGGGACAAGGTTCTTCACGAATAGAGATTGAGCGCAACAACAACATTATTTTAAGATTGCAGGATTATTTTCTGTGGCGTGACGGAATTAAGAAAGTTTACCGGTTTAAACCTTATGGAGTTGAGTTTTGCAAAAGAATCCACAAACGCCTTGAAGACAGTTATAGTCCGGCCAAAATCAAACGGTGGTTTGATGAGATGTACATTCGATTGCAGGAAGCTGTAACAGCAGATGGAGGTTTCAGACAATGGATTGAAGATCATTTTGATCTCCGTCATACAAAACTTGGAGAACAAGTTGAAATTCTTGATCAGCAAGTAAATGAATCTGTAAAGGAATTTAAAAGAGAAATAAAGCATAACCGCAACGGCAAAGGTATTGTCCAAACTATCATTGAAATAGACATTAGTCTTGAAACGATTAAACAACAGGCTATTGAATTAAAAAGAGCCTTCCAAACGACTTACGACATCGATGATTTGTTAACGGAAATTCTGGAAAGACAACAAGACGGAGATAATTTGACTGATATTCAAAGAGTCATGAATTTTAACGATCAGGTTCGCTCTCACTTAGAACAAGTAAGTAATCGTATCGAGAAGATTAAGCCACGGATAAGAGAATTCATTTATGATTTTAATCAACGTGACTTTGATAGGAAAACAGAGCAATTTTTAGACGTGTTGCTTACCTACTCTAAATATTCAAAAAATGATAACAAAAAACTGCTGCAATTGCCCAAAGGAGTGCCTAAAAAGCAAATATCAAATAATCAATTTGTGCCTCATTTCACTATTGTTCCTTTAAGAGAAATTGGGCCTAAACCACCAGTTGAAGTATCTCCAAGAAAAATTGATGTAGAAAGACGTCAAAAGCTCATTGAAAAAACAAAGGCATGGAAACATGAAAAGGACCGAGTGGCTTATTGGACAAAAGTCGCCTTTAATGAAATTAAAGATAAAGGTGCTTTAGATTTCTCCTCTTTCTTTTTCCACATATTAAAAGAAGAGAACAGGAACCTTGTTATTGCAGTTAAAACTGCGCATCGGTTAGTGAGACAAAGTTTGAAAGAACCAACATTGGAAGTCGATATATTATCAGAAGAGTCCATAGATGAAAGTATACCAAACGTTTGCATATGGAAAATGAAAATACAAAGGAAGTAACCCGGCTTGATTTTTTAACAGATAAGAAAGCTGATCAGGTTTTTGCAAAAATAGATTATATGCTTCGAAGCGGCGTACACATTCAGCGAGACTATCCACTTCCCGGTGAGTTATTTCGATTTATTGGACGAAACTATGACAGCCTCAAACTTTACTATGACGAAATTTACAAGGTTGTTCTTGATAAATCAGGAAGCGAATTTGATACCTACTATTTTATAGATTTTGAAGAAGGAAGCCGTGGAAATATACTTGGTGATCACAGAGAATATCTCAAAACAGAGCACATTATTATAGGCATGTTGTTCTTTAAGCTATTTAAACTTGACGGCAATATTGAACTTGACAGAGTGTCTGATTTTACAAATCTGCTTTTTTCAGAATATGAAGAAGAGAGAGAGGCTTTGCAAAAACTGATAGCAGATGCTATGAATGATAAAAGCTCTGATTTAAATGAAGATAAAATAGGTGGAGTTATAAAAAAAGCATTTGAGAAGTTTAATGAACTGGGGTGGATTGCTTGGGATGACGAACAGGATAAGGATCGATTTCGTTACATGCCATCATTTGAGCGGCTGAGACTGTTGTATCAACCTCAAATTTTGGGTGTTGATGAATTACTAAAGAACTTGAAAAATGACAGATAATTTCCCATTAATACACAGCCTTTCTACAATCGGAATTAAGCAACATTATAACTGCGATTACTTATTTCACCCATATCGTACTGATTTTAGTGGAGAAAGCGGCAGTGGCAAGAGCATGGTGGCGGATATGATACAGTTGATTCTGGTTGGTTCACGTGTTTATAAATCCTCAACGGATAGCAATAAGTCTCGCGAGCCTAAAGGAATGGTGCTTGAACCCAAAGGTCGGCAACATGGGATCGGATATATATTTCTGAATGTTAAAGTGCACCACGATAAATACCTTGTTCTGGGCTCCTATATCGAAAGTTCTCATAATAAGGTGCAGGCATTTATAATACAGGCCGGATTTAGCTGGGATGACAAACTTATTCCTCTTTCCCATCCAGTCTCTTATCATGACTTATTGATTGATGATAAAATATTACCAATTGAAATACTAGAAGACAAGCTGACAGACCTTAAATTGAAACAGTTGTCATGGAAAAAATACCATCAGTTATTATATGATAACGAGCTATTATCACTGGATCTGAATAAAGATAAAACCCTGGAAAGTTATGCAAGTATCCTTCGTTCTTTTTCAAGAGGCAAAGGATTTAAAACCGATTCAGCTTCATTAAAAAGGTTTTTGTTTGGAGATGACGATCAAAACAAGTTGATGCAAAAATATCAGGAAGAAGTTAGTGCCATCAATAACGATTATCACGAGCATCAGCGCTATATGGCTGAGATTGAACTAATCAATAAGAAGCAGTCAGACATAGATGATATTCTGGAACTGGATACTACATATAAAACTCTTGAGCAGGACTATTTTACGCAAAAGGGTTGGTATTGGAAAAATCAATGTGATAATCTAGAGAAGAAACTTACCGATGCACAAGCTCAATATAGTATAAGCACATGTAAAAACTTATTGATTGATCAAAAAGAAGCGCGTCTTAAAATAGATGCTTTTCATAAGATTAAAGATTTGAATACGCAGCTTCAAGACATTGAAAAAGAAGATGGAGAGAATAAGGATAAAGAAGTTACCCTAGAACTAAAGCTTGACAAAGCGAAAAAAGAAAAGCAGGCTGTTGAAGAAGTGGAAAGATGGTTGGCCATTAATAATAATGATTTTAGTAAGATAAAAAGTTGGTATAAAAGTGAACGAGAAAAAGTTAATCAAAAAGAGACACTTACTCGTTTTATTGAACATCTGGAACAACAGGGACAAGTAGATACTTTTGAAGCTTCAAAATGGTATTCTGACTTTGAAAATCAACAGATGCGATTTACGGCAGAAATGAAAGAACTGGAGGATAAAATTAATTCATTAAAATCGCTTTCAGTTTTTTCTGATTTAAGGAATGTAAATTCACTTGCTGTCTGGGCTAAAGATAATCTTACGTTTCCTTTATCTCATGAAGTTGAAAGTGTGTTGGTTCATTTTCAGCAATTTCCTCGTAAAGAACCTGAAGCCAATCAACAAAACAGGTTTCTCCCTTTCCCTAAAGAGCTATTTGATAATCTGGATATTAAACATCAAACAAAGAACGGATTTTGGATTGATTTGGATGGTGTGTATGAATACATTGAATATACACCCGAAAGATTATTACTTGACACCCCGGATATTGATGAATTATCTTCCCAATTAACAAGTATTAATACAGGCATTAAAGAGCATCTTGATTCATTTATCGAACAAAAAGACACCTTTAGTCAACTCAAAGAAGTCTTGCATAGTTTCGGAGGCCTAAAGCAGGCTGTTAACTTATATAAGAAAAGGGATGAGGTGTTAGGCTTTACTCCATCACATGCAGCGTCTCTGCCGCAAGAAGAGTTTGACCAGCATATTAAGTTGTTCAGTGTAAAAGAAAAGATATATGAGACGTATGAAAATGTTAAACAGGAATACACAAATTACTTAAGTGAGCAAAAGCAAAAAAAAGGCAAAATTGAAGCCATCGAAAGAGAGATAGAACAGTTGTTAAATCAACTCAAAATCAAGAATCTAAACGTCCTTAACATTGAGCAGGAAATAGTAAGCAAAGAAAAATCCATTAGAGATATTAGGTCAGAATTAGAGGGTATTGCTTTAAAAGAAATTAATGTTGAACTAATCAGGAATGAGCTTTTCTCTGAAAATGTTGACTTTATTGAAATATATAGCTTAAAAGCCAGTCGAGCAAAAGAGCATATAGAAACAGAGAACCTGAGAAATGAATTAACAAAGAAGTTAACTCATGCCAAAGACATGTTAAAAGATGTCAAGCAGGAGTATTTGTCAATTTTCAAAAAAGACTTTGATTTCTCTGAAAACCAATCTGTAAACCAAAATCCTGACAAAGGAGATGAAAGTCTCAAAAGCAGATATGACCATGCTAAGTTAACATTCCAAACTAGTTATGATCACATTAAGAAATCAACCAATGAACCAGATCAATTATGTGATTATTTAGTGGGAATGTTAGCTCATAAGCTACTCCCTACTGTATTTGATAGTCCAAAAATTGATCCTTCACTTATTCAAGAGCGTATAGCCGAACGTTTGACGAAACTAACCCGTGACATTCAGGAAATTGGTTCTAGAAAGGTCGAAATTTTAAAACGGGTTTTCTCTGAAGTCTACAAAACCTATAATCAGTACCTGGCAAAGATAAATGGTATTGATACCTATTTAAGAAATAAAAATCATGCTATCACGGGAGGCAATAAAGCTTCAATAAAACATAGAAAGTCGACGGACTACCCGGACAAATGGATGTCTCCTTTCCGAAAGCAGTTGGATGAAGCATTGATTAATGTAGGGCTTTTTGAAGGATTAAAGCAAGAAGTAGATATTTCAAAAATGATGATAAAAGCATTTCAAGCTGCAGGAGGAAGTAGTAAGGTTACTCCTGAGGACCTGCTGAATCCAAAATCTTATTTTGACCTTGATTTTGATTTGAAACTGGATAGCGGGGAGTCTAATGCAGGAAGTAATGGACAAACTTATACCGCAAATGCACTACTTGGACTGGCAAGATTATCTCTTATCGAAACAGAAGAGAGAAAGGGACTACGTATTATGCCAATTGATGAAGCTGAAGGGTTAGGTGGAAATTATGACATGTTGCACAAATTAGCCAGAAAAGAACAATACCAGATTGTCTCTATGTCGATAGAAACAGCCGGTGATATTCTTGAAGGTGAACAGTATATCTACATCATGAATGAAAATAATCTGGCTGATGAATCAAGTTATGTTCCTCCATTGGGTATTTTCTCAGATGGTGCTCCTGTTGAGGACATTGAATCATTCATCAATCAAAATGTAGCAGAAAAATGAACGAGAACCTATCTTGGAGGGAACTAAAAGCCCTAAATGACATTTACACTAAGCGCCAAAGCTCAGCCAAAGTTCAATTGCATCCTTACATCAAACATCTGTTTGACGACAAAGGCTTCCTGGATCATAGATATGCAAATACAAAGGTGTTAATTCCGGCTCCTGGATTTGATCAATACTATGAGAATCGGCACAAAAAAGACTTTTCGGAGTATCAAGATTTTTTTGCCCAACATTCGTTTCTAAAACCACAATCTAATTATAAAGAACGAGATATTAGAGTACTTATGCTTATTGCTGAACAAAAAGAGCAGATACTCACAAATCAATACAGTAGGAAAAAGTTTTCTACTGATTTCTTTGATGATTCAAAATACCTTGTTCCCGATTCTTCTTTAGAAAAAGCGATACTTAATATTCTGGGACTCGAAAATTTTCAAGGTTCAGATCCTAAAGATCAACAATACAGAATAGTGCTTGATTGCAAATTGCCAGAACTCATTGTGTTATGCGAAAATATTGATTTCTTGTTATACCCAGACATTGCCAGAGAAAACAACATTTGGCTTTGGTATGTAGGAGGAAACAATATTAAAAAGCTCGATCATTTACCAGCAATAAATTTGCCAATCTATTATTCTTGTGATTGGGATTATCATGGCTTACATATTTATCAAGGCATTATGGAGAAGATACCCCAGATTAAGCTTTTGTTCCCGTCAGCAGTTAATGCTGCCAAAACAGTCTATTCTAAAAATCATAAAAGCGATTGGTTATATCACTTGCCATTTTCCGGTTTGATGGAAAATTCGGATTATTACAGTGATGAGGCCAAAATATTGATTAGAGAATTAATTGCAAAAAAACATTGGATCGAGGAAGAATCAAATGATCTCGTATCAATGGTTAATGTATTTGAAAGATCTTTATAGGTTATGATCCAATTTTTTTTTAATAGTGACTCACCTAGAAATAGATAAATAACAACATCGATTAACAGTCAATAAGATAACCTAATAGAACTCCAAATTTAATTTTCAAAAATTCTCATAAGGATTTAGAATATTTGCACCAGAGGGAATTACCAATGATTTCAAATTAACGAATAAGCAACTGGGAATGGTAAAAATGAATAATTGATGATGCAATAATGAATGTTGCTATCTTGGTAAACAATCCTGAAATTGTTACATTTAGAATATGTTTATAGGCGACCCGCCAGTTAGGGTAAAATTAACGGATATGATTACTGCAATAAAGCCTGGACCAAAACCCAAAAAGAATGATGGTACGTTAGATAGAAGAAGAAGAGATAATAAGGATACACCTTCAAATCATCCATCTTTGAAGCCAAGTAAAAAGAGATAATTAGCCTGGCGAATTTAAGGATCATCTCAAATAGTGCGGAGTAGAAGAATATCGAGTGCTAATAGATTCGGTATTTTTTATTTATGTCATAGTTTAATGATATTATGATTCTATGTTTGTATTGAAAAGAATTGAACATTAATTGGCAATATAAGTCTTGATTAGGATTTGAGTACTAATTTTTAAGCAAATGCCCCAATCCAGGGTCATTTTTTATCCTATTCAATTCTTCCGTTACAATTTGTGCCGTTTCACTTTTGATGCGTGAATAATTGAAATTAATTTCTTGTTGAAGCTGGTTTTTTCCGTCTTTATCGGTAAAGTTTGTAATAACAGGGATTGGCTTATAATTTTTTGTTTCTCTGGCCACTTTCTCATTATCAACGACAATTTCTGCATGAAAAATCTTTTGCTCAATACGTTCGTCAAAGTTGTCGGAAACGGCCCCCACAAAAGTCCCTTGTGTAAGGTTACTAATTTTTGATGCCGGAATTAAGGTGTCCACCTGAGTGTTAATAGAAGTGGATTTGTCCTGCCGGTTAATGGTCATCGACTGGCGTTTTTGAAGTACTTTCCCAAACCGTTCCGATAAAGTTTTGGCAGTTTCACCAACCACCTGGCCACTAAATATATTTCCAACGGTATTCATAACAACCTTTGCTTCCTTGTCTCCATAATCCCGGTTTAGCTGCGAAAAATCCTGAAATCCCAAACAAACCGCAACTTTATTGCTTCGTGCAGTTGCAATCAAATTATCCAATCCACGAAAATATATAGTCGGTAGCTCATCAATAATTACGGAGCTTTTTAACTGTCCCTTTTTATTGATGAGTTTTACGATGCGAGAATTATATAATCCCAGTGCTGCAGAGTAAATGTTCTGGCGGTCCGGATTATTTCCAACACAAAGGATTTTTGGTTCTTTGGGATTATTGATGTCCAGAGTAAAATCGTTGCCAGACATCACCCAATAAAGTTGAGGAGAAATCATCCTTGACAATGGGATTTTAGCACTGGCAATCTGCCCCTGCAGCTGATCTTGTGCTCCGCCTTCCCAGGCATCCATGAAAGGTGAGAGGTAATTTTCCAATTCTGGATATGAAGTCAGAATGGTAAAAATATCAGCATACTTTTTATTTAAGAATTCAACTGCATGGGGAAAAGTGCAATACTTTCCGTTTTTATAAATCTTCAGGTACCAAATAATTGCAGCCAAAAGAATAATTGGCGATTCAACAAAAAAGTCGCCTTGTTTCTGAATCCAGGTTTTGTTCAGGTTCAACATGATCGTATAAGCCGATTCATAAGCATCGGCGATATCGGTCATAAATTCAGGAGCAATGGGATTACAGCGATGACTGCGTTCCGGGTCATCAAAATTTATCACATAAAATTTCGGAGGTACATCGTATCTATGTATGTTTTTTAATAGTGTATTGTAGGCAATCACGCTCAGGTCGTCAAACTTAAAATCGTAAATATACATGCTGAAACCCTTCTGAATTTGCTGCCTTATGTAATTATTTACAATGGCATAAGATTTTCCGCTTCCCGGAGTACCCAAGACAATACTTGCCCGGAAAGGATTCACCACATTAATCCAGCCATCGTAATCTGTTCCCTTATGCTTAAACCGTGTGGGGAGGTTTACAGAGTATTCATTCTCCATTAATTGCATTTCCTGCATAAACGACTCATTTTCGTCGTTAAAAACATCCTGCATCAGGTTATTTTTTAACAAACGACTCATCCATAATCCCGATTTCAAAAGCAGGATATATCCAATTGACAACGATAAAATGTAAAGAATACTTTTTGCTATTAACGAGGTTTGAAGCTTCAGTATAAAACCATTAAAGAAATAGAAACCTAATCCGATAACGAGAAATATCATAATCTTGGTCCAGGTTACCTTCTCTGTTTTTACACCTCGTATGCCCAGACAGGAAATAGCCAGCAAAACAAAACTTGCCATCTTCGACCAAAACGGCGAAGAGAAAATTTCGGTATATTTCTGAAAATTCAGCAGAATTTTATCGATGATGCCAACTGTTGCATGAAACTCAACTAGGATCTCGTAACAAAACCAGTAAATATGAAATATTAAAATGAGGATACTTACTGCCCTGATTAGCTCAATTATTTTTGCAAGGGCTCTCACATCATCTTCGTTTTGCATAGCTTAGCTTTTTCGTTTTTTTCTTTTCTTTCGTCTCATTCTTCTAATGAAAGCTTCCTCCTGGTAGTCTTCGCCAAGAGCCTCCATGCCGAACAATCCGGCCAGATTTTCAATGCCTGAGACTCTTTTATCAGGAAATCCTGAATGGCCTTGGTCTTGTGAATTAATTTGTTTATCCGTAGTGTTTTCTACGCCAAATCGTTCATTAAAAACATTGGCAGAAAATTCTTTACCCAGACGAGAACCGTTGAACACAAACTTTTGCTTGTGATCGATAAAGGTTGCACCGTAAATGCGCCCTGAATCATTCTCCCGAAACAGAACCGAAATACCTTGTTTGAGTAATTGGTCTTCGAAGTCTTTTCGATTCTCACTTTTACGAAATACCTTGGAGATAACTTCCCTGGGGCGATCTTTTAGCTTTCTATTTTTGATCTGTTCTTTAGACTTATCTATTTGCGACAGAAGGGCTTCATGACTCGTTGATTTTCCAAATTTTGATGACTTGATCGGATTACCAAATACTTCTCCTTTATTGTCCAGCGCCGCATAAACAATTCCATGAAATGGTTTTCCGTGTTTTTCTCCTCTTACTTCAGTTGCGTCAACATTATATATTGAAAGCAAGGCCTTGTATTCATTAAACGATTGAAAGTTCCATTTACCGGATAATGGACGAACTACATTTGCAATTTGCTGTTTCAGATTCCCCTTTTCGAATTCAACTGGTTTTAAGCTGTAAACTCCTTTCTTTTCTTTTTCATTGGCAGGAGTTAAACCAAAATACTGCTCCAGTTCCCGACAAATTCGCATGGATAAACGGTGCTGAAAATTGTCCCGTATCATTTTCCCCGTTTCATCAATTTTTACAGAAACAATATGCAAATGATGGCGGTCAATGTCTTCATGTTTGTACACTATGTAGGGTTGATTTCCATAGCCCAGTTTTTCCATGTATTGTTCAGCCATCTGAGAGAATTGTTCATCGTTTAGCTTATCCTTTGGATCGGGATTTAATGAAATATGAATAACCGGATTTTCGGTTCGTTTATTGGCACTTAAATACGGTTCAAAAGAACGCGTGCATAAGCCAATGGAATACTTTCCATCAATAGGTTCAATCATTTTGCTGACCATTAAAACAGTAGCAATATCCTTTTTTAGCTTATCGTGATTGTACACCAATGCACTATAAATCGAACTTCCTGAACTTATTTTTGCAACCATCTCTCTTCAAATTCTTTGGTTAATTCCAGTATTTTCTGGTTTATCGCAACCAATTGAAAAGTTGCTTTTTGTAGTTGGGAAAGAAAAGCCAGTGCCTTTTTCTCCGAAAAGTTGTTTTTTATTGCTTTGGTAACCTGATTGTAATTCACGCCGATCGCCCTGAATTGCGAATAAAGGGAGGTCAGACGCATATAATAATCCATCGATCCCTTATCGATTTTTACCACTTTAACGGGCTTGTCAAAAATGCAGGCAGTAATAAAATGTGCTTTAACTTCCATTCCCGATGCATCGAAAAGAGCAAGAAATCGTGCATTGTCAACATCATTTAGGCTAATTGCATAACGATGTATACATGGATCTTTTTTCGGTTTACGTCCTCCTTTGTGTCTATTTCTTCGTTTTTCTGTTCCCATCTTATTGTATTAAAGCATTAATCATTACCAGAATTCTTATCAAAAATCACACGACTTCGGAGTGATGATTTTCCCCAACGGGGCAAGTGGTTCCGAGTTGCTCGGAACGTTTTGAGTTACTCAAAACACAACTTGCCGTGTGCCAGTGCACACCTTGTAGCGTTACCATAAAAGTTATAGTGCGTAGCCGTTTTGTCGATCATGTTTTTACTCTTAAAAATTGTTGGAAACAAAGGTAAAATGGGTGTTTTGAATTCTAATTATACCGAAATAGGCCAAATGCTGTCAGAGAAGGCCAAGTACTTCCAGGCCTCTAAAAAGAACGGTTTTAACAGCTTTTTATTTGTTCATTTGACCAGGGAAATAATGGATTATTTAATGGTTGGTGTAAGCAGAGATATGTTAGTCGGAATAAATAAAATGGGAATGAAACAAGTTGCAAACGAAATATTAAAAACCTGATTTTGGCAAAGAATTGAATAGTTAAATAATGCAACAATGAAGAGTTGATGGGTTTCAATATTTCAACGTTGAAACGTTACAACAGTTCATTAATCAAACATTGCAACACAAACTCATTTACACAACTCATTAATCGATTATTGATTCAGACATTATCCTATTCGATTGAATAACTATAGAAATAATTTACTAATCAAAAAAACAAAGGTCATGGAAAAAGAAACATTATTTATTGCATTCAGCACACAGAAAGGAGGTGTTGGAAAAACAGCTTTTACCGTTTTAATGTCGAGTTACCTGCACTATGTAAAAGGCTTGGAAATTGCAGTGGTGGATTGTGATTATCCGCAGCACAGTATTGCCGAAATGCGCCAGCGCGATATGGAACAGGTGATGAAGGATAACTATTACAAACAATTGGCCTACAAACAATTTACCACCATAAAGCGAAAGGCATACCCGGTTGAAAAAAGTATGCCCGAAGATGCCATTGATGTCGCAGAAAATCTGATCGATGGTGCTACGGTTCAGCCCGATATGATATTTTTCGATCTCCCGGGAACTTTAAACAGCCGAGGTGTGGTAAAAACACTGGGCGGAATGGATTATATTTTTTCGCCGGTTAGTGCCGACCGCGTGGTTATGGAAAGCACACTGAAATTTGCCACTATGTTGAATGAAAATCTGATTAGCGTTGGGAAAAGTGATATCAAAGGTTTGTTTCTGATTTGGAATATGGTTGATGGGAGGGAGAAAAACGAACTCTACGATGTGTATGAAAATGTAATCGGCGAGTTGGGCTTAAATATTCTAAAAACATTTGTGCCCGATTCAAAACGTTTTCGCAGGGAGCTCACTTCCGGGCACAAACCTGTATTTCGCTCAACACTTTTTCCGGCTCACAATAGCCTTTTAAAAGGAAGTAACCTGATTACATTGGCTGATGAAATCCTAAAAACCATTAAACAATAATAGACATGGCACGAAAAAAATATAATCCCGACGAGATCGATGAAGAATTTATAATCTCCACTATTCATAATGAAAAACCGGAGGCAGGAAAGGCGAAGGAGAAAAAGCCAACAACTGTTGCAAAAAAGAAACAGACAAATCAGGCTTATGATGAGCTTTTTCTTTCAGATTCCAAAACGAAAGCGCGTTTCGGAAAGAATGTTCCCATCCGTCAGGAATACCACAAAAGGATCCAGCAAATCATCCGAGTGATCGGCAAGGACGAGATTTCGATTTATAATTATATCGATAATGTGCTCACACATCATTTTGACGAATTTCAGGCCGAAATCGTCAAACGATATAACGAAAACAATGAAGGCATTTTTTAACTCAAAGCAGAAGTTATGATTGAATTTGTTGTAATAGTGGGGTTAATAATCCTGCTTCGTATTTTCTTAAAAAATTGGAGTAGTCCTCCGGCTACTTCTGCTAATGGAAAAAGAGAAAGCATTCCATCAGATGATAGTGGAATTATTGGCAAAAGCACCTTCGTTTTGAATACGGATAGAATAAGTCAATCCGCTTCAAATTCCACAGGTAAGCTCGATATTGAAGTCGCTCTGGATTATGAGAAAGTTGAACTCGATGAAGAATTGGAAGAGCTTGGCATTGCCAACGGTTCTTCAGTTGATCTAACTTTTGAAGAAATGATGGAGGTAGTTACCGAGGTTGAAAATGAGCACCCGGAAAAACCATCCCAAACCGGGAAGTTGCTCTATGAAAATAAAAATACCGATTGGGTAGAGCAACTGGCTTCAACTTCTGAAAACTATCAAAAGCGGATTTCCGGTTTAATTGATTTGCATTTGGGTAGGTTGGGGTATAATGATGACCCTGTGTCCGACTATGGCGTTGATGGATTTGATATTGGAGAGTTTGTTCGTTAAAAGAAATTTCGGATTATTCGTTTCTAAGAACAAACCAGGTAACACATTTGCCAAATGTTGAAAAGTACCAAAAGGTTTGTAATGTATCATTGCTTTAAATAGTGCAATTTTATGCTTAAGTAATTATAAAATAATTGGCAATATGGAATATAAAGTTGAACTCAATAAATTCTTGGCTAATAGATACGTTTTTAAAATGTTCGAGATAGACCTATGGTCTAATGGTGAGCCAATATATAGGTATCAAAAGAAGAAGCACCAAGTAGCCTTCACAGAACCGCTCGGTGTGGATTTTCTTCGGTCAGATGATTTATATAACTGGGAAGTTGTTACAGAAAGAACAATTAACTATTTGTTTGACGAATTCGTTTTTTATATGATGATGGTCAAAAGGGTTAATACTGGTATCAAATCAAAAAAGAAAGCATATAAGGAGAATATTCTGACCTTAATTGAAATGTCCCTTGCCCAAGTTGTTGAATTTGATTCTAAAATTGAATCATTATTTCAAAAAAAGAGCCTTCAGGTAAAAGGAATAAAACCATTGCCTCGCGTTCAAAGAACAGAGGTAGAGCTAAATAAATGGCAATTTGGTCATATTCATGGGCAAGATCGTTCGCCAGCAATTGTAGATCCGTGTATTGTTTATAGTATTGATAAAACCTTTAAAACAAGATATGATGTAATGTTTGTGTCAAACCTTTCTGATACCAAAAAAAAGAGAAACTCAGTTAGTGTTGAGTATGGTTTTCTATCTGTTTATCCTTGGGAGATTGGAAGAACCCCGACGGAGGCAATAAATAACTCCTATGCAATTAACTAACTTTTATCCCAGAAAAAGTCCCGTCGGAATAAATTTTAAAGGTTAAATAAAACTTTCCGCAGTTATAGTTTGACTTACCGTAAGTCGGCCGTAATTGCACCACTGAAACATTTATATTTATTTTGAAATAAAAAAATGATTACAGAATACGACCATTTTTCAGATGATTTAGACCGAATCAATAAGGAATTAACTAGCTACGAAAAGAAGGTATGGTTAATAAGGAAAAATTCTATTCATGACTTCTCCAAAGAGAATATTACGCTAAGATTTAATGAGATATTTCGTACATTTCCTTATCACGTAGAGCCTCAATCGCAATCCATTGGCATGTCAATTTATACAAGAGAACTGTTTGACTTGTACAATGAGATATCTTCTGATGGGATTATAAAAAACTCAATCATAGAGAAAGTAAAGGAAAGATTTGCCAAGCCTGAGATACGTGAAGGTGATGAGTGGTTGATATATGAATATGTGCAAGACTGTTTTCATGAATTAATCTTTTGGTACGAGAGATATTTAAAAAATACGAAGAAGCTTCACTTCTTTTATGGAGTGAAGGATGAATCAATTATATTAAAAAATTTATTAAAACTTTACAAAAGTATATTGTCTGACGATTCAATACAATTAAGTGTTTTCTGGGGAATTCAGCTAACAAAAAAAATTGCAGATATTATAACTGAAATGCTTATCGAATTTATAGAAGCTCGTTTAATGGTTTTAAATCCAGATATTGAGACTTTGTTAGGAACTTCAAGTAAAATTACTCTGGTTAATAATAAGAATAAATCCATAGAATGGTTAGGTTCTCAGCAAGAGTTGTGTGAACTATTTTTAGAGTTAAGTAAAAAGGGATGGATTCCAAACGTAAAAGATGGTGAAAGGAAATTGGTCTCAGATTCCATAACCAATCTATTTGATATTAATGGGACTAAACGAAAATCAAAATCAGACCCGAAAAATTCATTTTATCAACAATTTAAAGGTGAGGTTATAAAAGGTGAAAGGTGTTACGTATTTCTGGAATCCGATAATTATAACCGGAAGTTTAATGAGATCGTCAAAAACAATAAATAATACTCCTCTCCTTCATAAATTATAAATATCAGAAATGATAAGTTTCTATTCTATTTTAGAAATATATAGATCTCTCATCATATCCAATAAAAAGCTCAATGTAATATCCAGATAATCCCCCAATAGAATCCTTTATTGATACTTGGATATGGGGTATTGTATTGAGTCATGGATGATCATTCACCAACGCCAAACACCGCCACAAACAACCACTTACATCCAACTTTATTTCCCCCAGCTTTTAAGCCCATACATTTGGTTCAAAGGCAGCAAACCTGCTGTCTGAATACGAACTAAATGGTATGCTCATGAAAGAAAAAGACTACGGGTAAAATTTGATCTTTCCCAGAGTGGTATTCACCACACCTCATTCAAAAAATCAAAGTTAAACAGTCTCTGGTCCGGGGGACCGGGGAGCAAAAACAAAATGCTATGAAACAAATCAATTCATATAAAATATCCATCACCTTATTCTTCACCTTTTTGGCAACTGCCATTTTTGCTCAGGGCGATGGCTCTGCCGGAATCACCGAAGCCACCAATATGGTCACTTCGTATTTCGATCCGGCAACAAAACTTATTTATGCCATCGGTGCCATTGTGGGATTGATCGGTGGCGTAAAAGTGTATAGTAAATTTTCAAGTGGCGATCCCGACACAGGGAAAACCGCAGCTGCCTGGTTTGGTGCCTGTATTTTCCTGATTGTTGCCGCCACTATTTTACGTTCCTTCTTCCTGTAAGCTATGGCAGTGTATTCCATCAACAAAGGGGTAAATAAACCCGCCGAGTTTAAAGGTCTGCAAAGCCAGTACCTGTTTATTTTTGCAGGAGGCCTGCTGGGTACATTCGTGGTCTTCATAGTAATGTACCTGGCCGGTATCAACCAATGGGCCTGTATTTTTACAGGTCTTGTTCTGGCATTTGTGGTTGTCTGGCTCACATTTACTTTAAACAGAAAATTCGGGCGTTACGGGCTAATGAAATTACAGGCAACATATAATTTCCCACGCCGGATAATCAACCGCCGAAGTATTCCCCGTTTGTTCAAAACCAACAGAAAGGAGGCAGTATGAGAAACACACTAAAAGCTGCCACTTTGGAGAGCCGGTTTCCGTTACTTGCAGTGGAGCAGGGGTGTATTATCAGCAAAGATGCTGGTATAACCATTGCTTTTGAGGTAAAGCTCCCGGAGCTATTTACGGTTACAACGGATGAATACGAAGCCATGCACTCGGTATGGAATAAGGCAATTAAGGTTTTGCCCGACTATTCCATAGTGCATAAACAGGATTGGTACATTAAAGAGAACTACAAAACCGAAAAGCCACAACAGGATTTAAGTTTTTTAAGTTCTTCGTTTGAACGGCACTTTAACGAACGTCCGTATTTAAACCATACCTGTTATTTGTTACTCACCAAAACAACAAAGGAACGCAGCAAACAACAAAGTACTTTTAGTACACTGGGCAGGGGATTTATCGTGCCCAAAGAGATAAAAAATAAGGAAACAGTTCTGCGTTTTGTTGAAGCTGTAAACCAGTTTGAGCAAATCGTTAACGATAGCGATTTTATAAAACTCAGGCGTTTAACAGCCGATCAGATTACCGGGACTGATGCCCATGAGGGAATAGTGGAAAAGTATTTTTCACTTTCCCACGGGCATAACAATGTTTTAAAAGATCTTACTTTAAATGCAGGAGAACTGAAAATCGGTGACAATTCGCTGATACTTCATACGCTTTCCGATTTAGACGATCTGCCAGCAAAAGTATCAACGGAAAGCCGTTACGAAAAACTTTCGACAGACCGGAGTTCCTGTTTGCTTTCGTATGCCGCTCCGATAGGTTTGCTGTTGCCGTGCAACCATATCTACAATCAGTACATTTTTATCGACGACCATACTGCCAATCTCGCCCGATTCGAGAAAATGGCGCGTAATATGCATTCGCTTTCCAGCTACAGCCGTGCCAACCAGATTAATAAACAATGGTTGGACGAATACCTGAATGAAGCACACAGCAAAGGATTGGTTTCGGTTCGCATGCATTGCAATGTACTGGCATGGAGTGACAGATCCGAAGAGCTACGCCAAATTAAAAACGATGTGGGCTCGCAAATTGCCCTGATGGAATGCAAACCACGTTATAACACTGTTGATGTTCCAACCCTGTATTGGGCAGGCATTCCCGGCAATGCAGCAGATTTCCCATCAGAAGAATCGTTTTACACGTTTACCGAACAGGCTTTGTGCTTTTTTACCAGTGAAACCAACTACCAAAGTTCACTATCGCCGGTAGGCATAAAAATGGTGGACCGTTTAACAGGTAAACCTTTGCATCTGGATATTTCAGACCTACCGATGAAAAAAGGAATAATTACCAACCGGAACAAGTTTATTCTAGGTCCTTCTGGCAGCGGAAAATCCTTTTTTACCAACCATATGGTACGGCAATATTACGAGCAGGGAACACATGTTCTTCTGGTCGATACTGGAAACAGCTACAAAGGTTTATGCGATTTAATACATTATAAAACCAGGGGCGAAGACGGGGTTTATTTTACGTATACCGAGGATAACCCGATTGCATTTAATCCGTTTTACACCGACGATGGTGTGTTTGACATTGAAAAAAGAGAAAGCATAAAAACGCTGATCCTTACCCTCTGGAAAAGTGAGGATGAGGCACCCACACGTTCCGAAGAGGTGGCACTGTCAAATGCGGTTAGCCTGTATATCGAAAAGTTAAAATCGGACGGGAAGGTGGCTCCGTCTTTTAATACCTTTTTTGAGTTTGTGCGCGATGAGTACACGGAGTTACTCCAATCGAAAAAGGTGCGCGAAAAGGACTTTGATGTAGCCAATTTCCTGAATGTACTGGAACCTTATTACCGGGGTGGAGAATACGATTACCTGCTGAATTCAGACAAACAAATGGATTTGCTGAACAAACGTTTTATCGTTTTCGAACTGGATAATATAAAGGATCATAAAGTACTTTTCCCCATTGTGACTATCATTATTATGGAAGCCTTCATCAATAAAATGAGGCGATTAAAAGGTATCCGTAAGATGATACTGGTGGAAGAGGCCTGGGTGCGACATGAAAGTCGTATAAATGAATGTTTTACTGACTGCTGCAAACGTGCGGCAGCCTGATTGAACCTGTTGTTTCGTCAACAGTAGCCTATGGATACATGCAAGAGTAGGTAACCAAATTGTGTGAAGCTATCCTGACAACGTAGCCCTTCCGAAAGGAGGAGTCTGAACTGCGAGGGGAAGGCAACCATTGTTAGTATCAAACAATGTGGGAACAAGGCTGAATGGTATGAATAACATATTGTGAACCGTTGCTTAAACATCGTAACTTCGAATGAGCCAAACGATACTGATTAGGCTCTAACCCAAAAGGGATGCAGCCGGATAACCTTTTCCACGCTGGGGTTACACGAACAAAGCGCTGCCGGTGGATAGACGGATTCTAACCCATTCTTTTGTCATTTATACGGAACATGGTAAGCCCGTATTTCTCCCCGTTTTCGGGGTAAGCAGACCGTAAGGGAAGCCGAATGGAATGCGGGTATAGGAACGCGGAAAAAGCGAATGCTGCTTTGTAATGAAGCGGATAGGGGTTGAAACATGACCCCACACGAAAGTGGGCAGACTTCCGCATGGTAACTCTTTACAAGAAACTTTTAGAACTTTTAAAAGAAGAAAAGCAAATGAACGATTTAACAACATCGTGTGCATCTACTGACCAAACATGGAACAACTGGGAAAGCATTGACTGGAACAGTTGTGAAATGGCGGTTAAAAAGCTACAAGCGCGTATTGTAAAGGCTCTAAATGAAGGCAGACATGGTAAAGTGAAAGCTTTACAATGGACGCTGACACACTCGTTCTTTGCCAAAGCATTGGCAATTAAACGGGTTACCTCTAATAAAGGTAAAAGGACATCAGGTGTTGACCATGTTGTATGGGCAACATCCAACGCTAAGTTTCAGGCAATTTATGACCTGAAAAGACGGGGCTACCAACCCCAGCCGTTAAGACGGATTCATATTAAAAAGAAAAACGGAAAATTACGCCCCTTGGGGATTCCGACAATGAAAGACCGCGCAATGCAGGCACTTTATTTAATGGCACTGGAACCTGTTGCAGAAACTACTGCCGATAAAAACTCTTACGGTTTCCGTAAGGAGCGCAACACAGCAGATGCAATTGATGCATGTTTCTGCGATTTAGGCAAAGGTTCGTCAGCCCAATGGATTTTGGAGGGCGACATTAAAGCCTGTTTCGACCATATCAGCCATGATTGGCTGCTAAACCATATCCCGATGGATAAACAGGTTTTGAAAAAATGGTTACAATGCGGTTTTGTTTTCAATAAGGAATTGTTCCCAACACATGAAGGAACACCACAAGGAGGTATTATTTCCCCGACTCTTGCTAATATGGCACTTGACGGATTGGAAGCGACACTTAGGGAGAAGTACAAAAGGAGAACCGTTAACGGTCAGACCTATTTCCCTAAAGTCAATGTAGTAAGGTATGCCGATGATTTTATTATCACTGGCAGAACCAAGGAAATGTTGGAACAAGAGATATTACCTATCGTGCGTGAGTTTCTTCAGGCACGGGGGCTTACCCTTTCCGAAGAAAAAACGAAGATAACCCACATCGATGATGGGTTTGATTTTCTCGGTTTCAACATCCGTAAGTACAAAGGCACGCTTCTAACCAAACCGTCAAAAGAAAGTTTGAAAAGGTTTATGACCAAAGTGAGGGATATTATTGATTCCAATAAAGCCTGTAAGCAGGAATCCCTTATCAGGTTACTAAATCCCGTAATAACTGGTTGGGTAAACTATTATAAACACAGTGTAGCATCCGATACTTTCAGGAAAGCTGATTACCTGATATTCCAGAAATTGTGGCAATGGGCGAAACGCCGCCATCCGAAGAAAGGGAAGTACTGGATTGTGAACAAATACTTCACCCGTATCAAAAACAGGAACTGGTGTTTTTCTGCCTGTTTTGACCGTAACAACTATCAAGACAGAATTACACTAAAAAGACTGTACGATACGAAAATTACAAGACATGTGAAGATTAAATCCGATGCCAATCCTTTCGACCCAAGCTGGACAGCATATTTTGAAAAAAGGGTAACCTACAAAATGCTGCAAACCCTGCAAGGGCGTAAATCATTGCTATACATCTGGGAAAAACAACAGCGTATATGTCCACTCTGTGGCAATCCTATCGACAAGGAAATGTCCTGGGGCGTTACTGAAAAGTACGCCAAAGGCAAAATTGTAAGAAACCTTGTCCACGACAGTTGCCGCAGGAGATATGACCAATTAAAAAACAGAGGTTAATGAGCCGGCTTCTATTTACATATAAAAGTTTTGAGTTGCTTGAGCCGTATGAGGGGAAACTCTCACGTACGGTTCTTAGAGGGGAAAGCGGCAGTAATGCCGCTGACCTACTCGACAAAGCCATTGCCAAAGAAGGAATGGCGGAGTACATCAAATATTTGTTTAAAACCGTACGCAAGTTCTTCGGTGAGGCCATTGTCGTAACACAGGAAGTGGATGACATTATCGCTTCAGAAATCGTAAAGGAAAGTATCATCAATAACTCTGATTGTAAGATTCTGCTCGACCAGCGTAAATACATGAACAAGTTTGCTTCCATTCAGGAGCTGCTTGGTCTGACTGAAAAAGAAAAATCGCAGATTCTCTCCATCAACCTTGCCAATCACCCGCAACGCCTGTATAAAGAGGTGTGGATTGGTTTGGGAGGTGTACAATCTGCGGTTTATGCTACCGAAGTCTCTTTGGAGGAATACTACACTTACACCACCGAAGAAACCGAGAAACTGGAACTTACCCGTTTAACCGAACAATTAGACGGGAATATTGAGCTTGCCATCAAACAACTGGCGGCAAGCAAACGAAACTCATAATTATTCAAATCAATAAGAAAATGAAAACAAAATTAGTTATAGCCGGGCTGCTGATCATATTTGGTTCGTTAAATCTGAAAGCCCAGTGGGTGGTAAACGATCCGATTAATACAGCAACAAGTATTGCCAATTCGGCCAAGGAGATTATCCAAACCTCCAGTACCGTTTCCAATGTGATCAAAAACTTCAAGGAAGTAAAAAAGGTCTATGAACAGGGCAAGGCCTATTACGATGCATTAAAGGCCGTAAACAACCTGGTAAAAGATGCCCGAAAAGTACAGCAAACCATTTTAATGGTTGGAGAGATTACCGACATTTATATCAATGCTTACCAGCGGATGTTGCAGGATGAAAACTATTCGTTGGAAGAGCTGGGGGCAATTGCCTTTGGCTATACCAAACTACTGGAAGAAAGCGCCTACCTGCTGAATGATCTGAAAGGCATTGTCAATGCCAGTACACTTTCGCTGACTGACAAAGAGCGAATGGACGTGATTGATAGTGTTTACGATTCAATAAAACATTACAGGAATCTGGTAAGCTATTACACCAATAAAAACATTGCTGTTTCGTACCTGAGGGCACAAAAGAAAGGCGATACGGAAAGGATGCTGGCGTTGTATGGTGATTCAAGCGAAAGATACTGGTAATGGATTTTGATAACCTACATCAGATCTTACGCAGTCTCTATCTTGAGATGACGCCCTTGTGCAGCAGCATGGCAGGAGTGGCAAAAGGCATTGCGGGATTGGGGGCATTGTTTTATGTGGCTTCGCGTGTGTGGCAGTCGCTGTCACGCACCGAGCCCATTGATGTTTACCCGCTCCTACGTCCCTTTGCCATCGGTCTCTGTATCATGTTTTTCCCCAGTTTTGTTTTGGGAACGATCAATGTGGTGTTGAGCCCCATTGTTGTTGGTACCAACCAGATGCTGGTAGCACAGACTTTTGATATGGGAAAGTACCGCGATTTAAAAGAGGATCTGGAGGTAGAAGCCATGAAACGAAATCCGGAAACAGCATACCTGGTCAGTAACGAAGAATTTGACAAGCAGCTGGAAGAATTGGGCTGGAGTCCGTCTGATCTGGCAACCATGTCCGGGATGTATATCGAGCGCAGTTTGTACAACATGAAAAAGAATATCCGCGATTTTTTTCGGGAAATTCTGGAATTGCTGTTTCAGGCAGCGGCATTGGTTATTGATACCATCCGCACCTTTTTTCTGATCGTATTGTCCATACTTGGTCCGATTGCCTTTGCCATCAGTATTTACGATGGCTTTCAGTCCACCATGACGCAATGGTTCTCGCGGTATATCTCCGTGTACCTCTGGTTACCGGTTTCCGATTTGTTCAGCTCCATTCTTGCCCGTATCCAGGTGCTGATGTTACAAGCCGATATTGATAAACTACAGGCCGATGCTACGTATTCAGTCGAAGCTTCCAACGGCGTTTACATTGTATTTATGATTATTGGCATCATCGGGTATTTCACTATTCCAACCGTTGCCGGATGGATCATCATGGCCGGAGGTATGGGGAATTATGGTAAGAACGTGACATCGTCGGCAGGAAAAACTGCGTCAATGGCTGCAGGTGTTGCCGGTGCATCAGCCGGAAATATGACAGGAAAACTAATGAAAAATTAATCACAAGATAATTATGGAATTTAAATCATTAAAAAATATTGAAACAAGCTTTAGGCAGATCCGTTTTTTCGGGATAGTGTTTATCCTGCTCTGTGCAGGCATGTCCGGTTATTCAGTGTTCAGTGCCTATAGCTTTGCAGAAAAACAACGACAAAAGATCTATGTACTGGACAAAGGAAAATCCTTGATTCTTGCCCTTTCACAGGATCTGGCACAAAACAGACCGGTGGAGGCGCGGGAACATATCCGGCGTTTTCATGAGCTGTTTTTTACGCTTTCGCCCGATAAAAATGCCATTGAATCCAATATCAACCGGGCCATGTTTCTGGCAGATAAAAGCGTGTACACCTATTACAAGGACCTGCTAGAAAAAGGCTATTTCAACCGGATTATATCTGGTAATATCAACCAAACGCTGCAAGTAGATAGTGTGGTCGTTGATTTTATGAACTATCCGTATACGGCATCAACCTATGCCCGTCAGGTGATTATCCGCGAAAGTAACATCACGGAGCGAAATCTGGTGACAAGGTGCAGTCTAATCAACTCGGTTCGCAGCGATAATAACCCACATGGTTTTACCGTGGAGAACTTCGAGGTAGTACAGAACAACGATATTCAAACGGTAACAAGGTAATCATGAAAAACAGATTTTCGGAGTTCAAACGGCTTAGCCGGGATAAACTTAAAGGGAGTTGTGACAGAATTCCTGAGAAAAAACGAAGAATGGTGGTTTTAGGGATGTGCGTTTTGTTTACGCTTCTTTTTGCTTTTGTGCTATGGAATTCGTTCCGGGATCCGGAAGTAAAGGATCTGTTTCGGATTGAACACATCATCCCACTTGACTTACCACAAGACAGTATCATTAATCAATTAAAAGATTTAACAGATGGACAAAAACAATAAAACACTCCTGAAGCCTGGACAAAAGCAGATGCTTAAGAAATACGCGGTATTTGCTTTGATGTTCCTTGTTTTTGGGGCAAGCCTGTGGCTGATATTTAAGCCATCGGACAAAGAGGAAAACAAAACAGTAATTGGATTAAATACCGAGATCCCATTACCTCAGGAAGAGGATCTGCTGAAGGATAAAATCAACGCCTTCGAGCAGGCAGCGCTTTTTCAGCAAAAGCCGGTGCGTTCGCTGGATGAGTTTTCATCGATGATTCAAAAGGATGAACCAGCGAAATTTGATATACTTTCTTCTGCAAAAGCAGAAACAAACTTGCCTGAAAAATATTCGGGAAGCGAGCACCCAAAACGGGCAATTCAGCATTCCGCTTCTGCTTACAACAATATAAACAACACCTTGGGCAGCTTTTACGAAAAACCAAAGGCGAATCCTGAAAATGAAAAGCTAAAAGCAGAGCTTGAAGCTTTGAAGCAGCAACTGGCTGAAAAGGAGCAAGACAACAGTATTGATGAACAACTCCTATTGATGGAAAAATCATACCAGATGGCAGCCAAGTATATGCCGGACAAGGCGCCAGCGCAACCAGGAACAACTGTTCCTACAACTGACCAACCGGCCAACCTGCAAACAGATGAGAAGATAGTCAGGCCAGTTCAGGTCTCAACAAAAAGTACAGCAACGGCATTGCAACAAACGGTTTCTGACTCGGTATTTCTAAAGCAAGTCTCACAACCCCGAAACTATTCATTTATTTCGGCAGAGGGCAAGCAGGAAATTACAGAACGTAATACCATTAATGCCTGTGTAAACAGTACCCAGAAACTGGTTAACGGGCAAAATGTACAGTTACGCTTACTGGAGGCCATTAAAACCGGAGGCCATTATTTTCAAAAGAATGCCCTGATTACAGGTATTGCCCGGATACAGGGAGAACGTTTACATATTTTTATCAATTCCCTGGAACAAAAGGGTAATATCATTCCGGTGCAACTCACAGCTTACGACACCGATGGACAGCCTGGCTTGTTTATTCCCGGTTCGGTTGAGGTCAGTGCTTTAAAGGAAATTACCGCTACCATGGGACGCGATGCCGGGACAAGCATTAGCATAAACCAAGGGACAACTGCAGGTGAACAATTGGCAGCTGATGTGGGGCGAAGTTTTATACAAGGGACATCGCAGTATGTTTCCAAAAAACTTCGAACCACAAAAGTAACCCTAAAAGCAGGGCACCGGATATTGCTCATGCCCGCCAAATAAAATACAATTCATTCACTTAAAATCATACGTCATGAAACAAATATTATTCGCGATAATACTACTTAGCAACTTTTCACTTTTTGCTCAAAACCAGTACACCAAAGTCATTCCCAAAGACAGGGTAATTTCATCCTACAATATTGAAGTAACCTACAATAAAACTGTCCATATTCTATTCCCGGCAGCTATAAGCTATATCGATCTTGGTTCTTCAAATATCATAGCGGGGAAAGCCGATGGTGCAGAAAATGTGGTCCGGGTAAAAGCTTCAGTAAAGGATTTTACAGAAGAAACCAACTTTTCGGTAATAACCGACGAGGGCAGTTTTTATTCGTTTATTGTCAACTATGCCGAAAATCCTGCAAAGTTGAATATCGAAATGAAAGATTTCCTGCATGAATACAAATTAGGAAACCAGCCGGACAATTCGGTGGAAATCCAACTCGCTGAGCTTGGAAACAAAACACCACAGAACATTCAATTAGCTATGGAGAAAATTTACGGGATCAGGAAGAAACAGATCAAAAATATCAATAGCAATCAGTTTGGAATTGGGTTTGCATTAACCGGCCTGTACAGTCAGAATGGTATGATTTACTTTCGCACCGAGTTGGAAAATTGTTCTGACATTCCATTTGAAATTGATTTTCTAACGTTCAAAGTAGTGGACAAGAAGGTAGCTAAAAGAACAGCCATTCAGGAGACGGTTATAAAGCCGGTTCGTGCTTTTAATAACCTGACTTCTATTGATGGCAATTCTCACGAAACAACTGTTTTTGTTTTCGTATCATTTACGATACCAGACAAAAAGGAATTAGTAGTTGAGCTATTTGAAAAGAATGGGGGGAGACACCAGCGTTTTATTGTAAAGAACAAGGATCTGGTAAAAGCGAAAAATGTTGGGAAAATATAAGTCAGACATGGAACACAAAAAAACAAGGGCTACTCAATGCGAGTAGCCCTTGTTTTCTATGAAATGGATTTATAACAATCCATCATCAGCAAAACTCAGATAGCTTTCATCTGTAACGATCAGATGGTCCAAAAGACTTAGATCAATAAGCTGACATGCGTTTTTCAGTTTTTCTGTAATTTTTACATCAGCCGCGCTGGCGGTAAGGTTTCCGCTGGGGTGATTATGAGAAACAATCAATGAAGATGCGTTTGCTTTTAAAGCCAGTTGCAGAATTATTTTTACATCGACAACAGTCCCGGAAATTCCACCTTTTGAAATACAGGATACTCCAAGAACTTTATTGCCACGATTTAACAGCATTACATAAAACTCTTCATGGTGCTGAATACAATCTTTAAAAATGTATTTGAAAATATGAGCCGCATCTTTTGATGCGCCAATTTGAGGTCTTTCTGATGCTTTTACTTTGTCAGTATAAGACACTTTAATCTCGGAAACTTTGAAATAATCAATTTTCATAACAGTAAGCTTTAAATTGTTAAACAATAATTTTATTGCTTACTATTCACAGGATAGCAGGGACTTCAGGCAAGGTTTTGATTCGGAATACGCTTTTAGTTTTAGGAACTAAAAGGAAGATTCTGAATCAAATCCAGCGGATTTAACCTTGTTGTTTGTCCATGCTACTCCTGTATTTTTGCGATTAAAATTAAGGGATCAATCTTTATCAACAGGATCCATTAAGAAGGTTTTTTGCTTCTTTTTAACCGCACAGGCTCATGAAAAAAGAAGCAGGGCTATACGGCTCTGCATTATGAGGTGTTAAAACGATTCTTATGAATAATTAAAGCGCTATCAATCCAAAAAACATAGCTAGGCTTACTGCAACAACTATGGCAATACCAAGGATAACAACGATCATATTTTTAGCAAATTCAATCAGGAATAAAATTGCGATATAAGCCAGTAAACAATACCAGAAACTTAATCCGGTAATATAAGAAGCCAGTACGATAATAATGATTCTGAAAATCCATCGAAACGGTAGTTTGTTAACTTTTTCTCTCATTTGGGCAGTTTTAAAAGGTTGATAATTGTGATGTTATAAGCAATACAAAAACAATTCCAAACTCACCTATGCGGATTCCGGAGGAGAGTGAGTTTTGTTTTTCTTTACTTACATTTTCAAAATATTTATTTCTATTCTTCTTTTCCATATTTCATTCGTTTAAGATTATGCGTTTTTCCATCGGGTCGGTCGTTGTTGTTTTGTGGCCCGGTTAAAAAAGGAGTGTTGGACCTGCAAGTTTTTTGCAGGAAATACTATTCGACGCCAGGAGGTTGGAGATTTTCTGCAAAACTGCAGGCCTGAACTTGCAGGCTCCAAAAACACGGTCTTTATTTTGCCAACAGAACAACAAGGGCCGGACGGAAAGCACATTCTTAAATTGGATGCGGGAAAGAAGAATCTATAAATTGATAACTGTATTTTTTTAAAAGTCAGTAAGCTACAATTCTAAATTAGGGGGAGGCAAAAACAAGTGTAAGGTTTGAATGTACAGAAAAGAGGTCTGTGAGAACAGGGTGAATGAAAGGAAATGAAAGCCTTTCTCTTGTGTGCGGTGCCGGAGGTTACTGAATGCAGGGAGTGTTCCGGGTAGGCTCGGAAGAACTTCCCGGAATGAAGTTTCCGTAGGCACAGGAACAGTAATCTGAATTTTAACGTGCGGGCAGAAGGCAAATGTATCCTGAAATAAAATGCAAGGGATTCTTTTGCCGTGCAATGCCAAAGGCTTTTCGATTGAGCAGTTTCAATCCACCGGGAAACTGCGAATCATGAGCAGCGGTGTGGTTGAAAATGCGATTTGAGAAATGCCAGGGCATGGGAATAATTACCCAAAATCTTACAGCGCCGATGAACACTAATATTCATTTAACCCACCACAATAATACGGACTATGTGCCATCTGTTTTGTTTGCTGGCTGCAGTTGTGTTACACTGGTTGCACAAGAATTTTGCCCATGTTGCAATACTACGGATGCGGTCTAACGAAAATTTTACCCCTGCTGCAAAACTGCGTAGGGGGTCTCATGAAAATTTTTTGCCTGTTGCAATGCTGCGAGGTGGGTCTCACAAAAATTAATCGTAGTTACACAGCTGCATGGGAGGGCTAAGCAAATTTGCAGGCATGCTACACGGCTGCAGGAGGGGGCTAAGAAAAATTTTTTGCCATTTGCAGTGCTGCGGCAATCCATCCACAAAGTTTGCTGGCCAATTACACGGCTGCAGGAAGCCTGTAATCAGTGAGTTATAGCGATGAGAAAATTGTTTTGCACTTAGAAAACCGCATGAGGTAAGGTCTTGGGGCTAAACCCGCCATTAACAAAAAAACAGTAACCATAATAAGTATTGTTATTCCCTTGATTTAGAAGAATAACATTATCTTTAGCATTGAGATAAATGAAAATAACATTACTTGGTGATACTGCTTACAAGTTAGCGGTAATATCAGAACAGCATCAGTGCTACAATAGTACTTAATAGTCAATAAATCATAATAATAGAATTTATTATATTTATTCCTTATAATAAAACACATACACTATGGATAGTCAATCAAAATTTAATACGAAATTTTTACAAAAACCGATTACCTACTTTTCTGTACTTTCTTTTTGTTTCATTTTATCCATTTTATCAATATCCATAGTTATTTTTGTTATTGAAAAGAACGTGAGCGTCAAAAGTTTACAAGATACCGAAACAAAAAAACTCAATTTACAAATCAACGAAATTATAAACGATTTTTCATTTATTTCAAGAGATGTGCTCCTATTAAGTGATATGGTTGCATCGGTTGAAAGCTATGGATGTGAGAACGACATTACTTTCGATATTTTAAAACTTAATTTTCGTCAATACATTTATCATAAAGGCTTGTACGACCAAATCAGGTTTATTGATAAAAATGGAAAAGAAAAGTTAAGGATAAATTATAATAATGGGGAGCCTGAAATTGTAGCCGATAGTATTCTTCAGGATAAATCGGATAGATACTATTTTCAAGAAGTAAAAAAATTAGCAAAAGGTGAATTGTATTTCTCAAAATTTGATTTAAATATTGAAAACAAGAAAATAGAAATTCCTTATAAACCAGTATTAAGGATCGGGACAAGGGTTTTTAACTGTGATGATGAATTTTGTGGCGTTATACTCACCAATTATTTAGGGAACGATTTAATTGAAAGAATAAAAGCATTAAATGTTAATAGTATTAGTCGGATCCACGTATTGGAACCCAATGGGTACTTTTTAATCTCACCCAATCAGGAAGATAACTGGGGTTTTTTGTTCGAAACCAGAAAAGATAAAAAATACACCAATTATTACCCTGAAGCCTGGAAACGTATCTCAAATGACGAGGAAGGGCAGTTTTTAACACCAGCAGGGTTGTTTACATTTAAAACACTAACATTTAAACAAATAGCCTCAAATGCCAGTTACGAAAATCTGAAATATTATGCGACCGATGAATATTGGAAAATTGTATCCTTTGTATCAAATTCTAAAATAGAAACACTAAACAAAGAGATTCAATCCAGATTCTACCTTCCTGTTGGAATACTCATAATCCTTTCTTTTTTAATCGCATATATTGTAACGAAATATAGAACGAATGCAAGAAAAGCAAAGAAAACAATCATTGATAAGAATATATTCTTATACGATGTCATCAATTCAATTTCCGAACCTTTTTATGTTATAGGACCCGCAAACAACAACATTTATATGGCAAATATAATTGCCAATAAATACGAAATCTATGAAGGAGGAAGTTTTAGCCAAAACACCTTATTTTCAACGAACAAAGATAAAATTGATGAATTAAGAAATAGAATTATTGCTAACAGAGTAAGTCAAACTGTTGAAGTAAAAACAATAGATGAAAATCTTACAAAACGTTACTACAAAATAAGCGGATATCCAATTTTGAATGAAAACAAAGACACGGAACAAATCATCGAAATCATCAAAGATATTACCGAAGAAAAAGTACAGGATCAAAAGTTCAAAGATTTATTAGCCTCTGCTCCTGATGGAATGATAATTACCAATACCGATGGTGAGATTGAAATGGTGAATCATAATGCCGAAAAAATGTTTCAATATGAAGCACAAGAACTGATTGGCAAAAAAATTGAAATTCTCATACCGGGTAACTCTCGAAATCATGCACAATTAAGAAGTAACTACGTCAAAAAACCAACTGTTCGGGAAATGGGAGAGGGAAAAGAATTTACAGGTTTAAAAAGAACCAATGAGCAATTCCCTGTTACAGTAAGTCTTAGCCCGATTATGACCAATGCCGGAGTTTTGATCTCATCTGCCATTCGCGATATTAGTGAAAAGAAAATTACAGAACAAAAGATCAAAGAAAGCGAACAAAAGTTTAAAGCTTTATTCGATAATCAATCGCAGTTTATTGGTTTACTAAAACCTGATGGTGCTATTATCGAAATTAATAAGACTACCTTGACACTTACCCAAACTTCAATTGACGATTTGAAAAACAAAAAGTTTTGGGATGGCCCTTGGTGGGGGGCAGATAAGCGAAAACAAAAGATCAAACAAGCTGTTGAAGTTGCGGCTAAAGGGAAATTTATTAGGTTTGAAATTGAAGGCGACACAGCAAACAATAACCGAGTCACCATAGATTTGTCACTTCAGCCTGTATTTGATGAGCAAGGAAAAGTGACATTTATTATACCGGAAGGTCGAGATATTACAGAAAAAATATTATTTGAAAAGACGTTAAAAGAACGGGAACGGCGGTGGTATTTATTTATAAAACAAGCGCCAAATGCCGTTGCTATGTTCGATAGAGAAATAAAGTATCTGGCAGCCAGCGATCAATGGTACATCGACTATCATATTGTTGGGAAAGATATTATTGGTAAAAGCCATTACGAAATATTTCCGGAGATTAATGAAGGGAAACAGGAATGGAAAAAACACCATCAGCGTTGCTTAAATGGTGAAACCTTGAAAAGGGCAGAAGAAAAATTTGTAAGAGCAGATGGTTCAGAGAATTGGATTCGTTGGGAAATACACCCATGGTACACTGAAATGAATAAAATTGGCGGCATAATAATGTTTACCGAGGAAATAACTGAAAAGAAAAGAATAGAACATGAAATAATAAAATTGAATGAAGGGCTGGAAGAAAAAGTAAAAGAAAGAACTTTAGAACTAGAGGAGGCTAATAAAATCATTTTGGTAAGCAAAGAGGAGGCGGAAAAAGCTTCAAAAATTAAATCGGAATTCCTTGCTAATATGAGTCACGAAATCCGTACTCCAATGAATGCTGTGATTGGCTTTTCTGAGTTATTAAGTAAAAAAGTGACAAATCCAGTTCATAAAGAATTTGTTGACTCCATAAAGTCAAGTGGTAAAACACTATTAAGAATAATTAATGATATTCTCGACTTATCAAAGCTGGAAGCCGGAAAACTTACGATTCAACCCGGACCTGTAAACGTAAAGTTACTGGCTGATGAAATTCAAACACTGTTTGATATTCGGGCAAAAGAAAGAAACCTTGAATTAATTGTTGAAGTTTCTAAAAATATACCAGAATATCTCGTTCTTGACGAATTGCGAACCAAACAGGTACTGATCAATTTAATTAGTAATGCTATTAAATTTACCCCCGAAGGGTATGTAAAACTATTAATTACTACCGACAATATTAGAAAAAATGATGCCGATATCAATATCTCCGTTGAAGACTCAGGTATTGGTATAAGCCCTGAAGATCAGCTTAAAATCTTTCAGGCTTTTCAACAGAAAGAAGGGCAATTAACAAAAGAATATGGAGGGACGGGTTTAGGATTGGCTATATCCAGTCAAATTGTTAATCTGCTAAAAAGTAAAATAAAAATTGAAAGTCAACTAAATGAGGGATCTTGTTTTTATTTTACATTGAAAAACGTTGTAATAAGCAAAGAATTGCCACAAAAGGAGAATAGAACAGCTCTAAAAATTGATGAAATCAAATTTAAAGGATCAAAGGTGTTGGTGGTTGATGACATTGAAAGAAACAGAACTTTGATCAAAAGCTTTTTGATAGATAGTAATCTGAAAATTTTTGAAGCAAAGAATGGTTTAGAGGGGATACAAAAGAGTATTGAAGTTGAACCAAACCTAATACTAATGGATATAAAAATGCCTGAGATAGATGGTAATGAAGCCATTGCTCGGTTGCGTAAAATGTCACAATTTAGAGAAACTCCAATAATTGCGGTTACCGCATCGGTGCATATAAAAAATACAGAAAACAAGTTTGATGATGTGCTTTACAAGCCAATAGACTCTGACAAATTATTATTCGTGTTAATTAAGTATTTGCCCTACAAAAAAAACAAACTACAAACGACAGCTAAAGAAAATTTGGAACCAGTTCTGTTTAATGCTGCCAAACTGGAAAATAATCAACTGCTTGATTTTAAATCTGAATTTAAGAATACAGTTGAAGTATTAAGAAATAGAAAATCACACAAAGCAACAAGTGCGCTAAGCAAAAAACTTATTTCTTTTGGCATACAACAGGGCTTGGAATCATTTAGTATAACTGGCGAAAAACTTTCAATAGCAATAAAATCATTTAATGTTTCTTCTATTGAACAGATTACAAACAGTTTTATTGACTTCTATGATGAAATTCTGAAAACTTCCTGATTTAACGAAATGCATAATCCTAAAAATTTTTAAAATGAAAAATAGTAAAATCTTTATTGTAGATGATAATGAAAAAAATATTCAGGTTCTGGCCAATACATTATCAGACTTATATGAAATAGAATACACCACAGATGGATACGATGCAATAAGCTGGATTAAGGCTGAAAAGTTTGATTTAATACTTTTGGATGTTATGATGCCTAAAATAAATGGTTTTCAGGTTTGTGAAGCGATCCGAAAAGAAAAAAGTTTTAATGACATTCCGATTATATTTCTAACCGCCAAAACCGATATTGAAAGTATTGTAAATGGTTTTAGAGTCGGAGGACAAGACTATATTACAAAACCTTTTAATGATGAAGAACTAAAAGCAAGGGTTAAAACGCATCTTGAACTTAAAAAAAGCAAGGAGAAACTTACAAATGTAAATAAATGGCTACAAATAGAAGTAGATTTAAAAACAAAAGAATTAAGTGAAGCATACAACGAACTAAAGCAACTAGACACGGCAAAAAGTGAATTTTTAAATTTAGTAAGCCATGAGTTACGCACTCCATTAAATGGAATAATTGGATTTACAGATATTTTAAAAAGCTTAATTGATTCTGAGGACTTACTAGAATATATCGATTTATTAGAATTCTCATCAAACAGACTACTCCGTTTTGCGCATACAGCAACACTTATAACCTCATTAAGGGCAAAAAAATACAAATTTTCTCCTGAAAAACTAAACGTAGTCAGCATTATTAGTGAGGCTGAAGCATTCTCTAGTGAAATATTCAAAAATAAGTCAATTCGTTTAGAATTTAAAAAACTGACATCCAAAACAGACATTATAGCGGATCACAACTTGTTGTTAGATGGATTTAAATGTATAATTGAAAATGCACTTAATTATTCACCTGCTAACTCGATAATAGAAATAACAATTAATAATGATTATGAAAATTTGATAGTATCAATAGAAGACCATGGTCCGGGATTTAGTGAACAAGCACTTCACAACATTTTTAAACCCTTTGGTTATGGACAGCAACATATCGACCAAAATATTGGATTGAGCTTATATCTGGTTAAACTTATTTTGGATGCCCATCAGTCTAAAATTTCTGCAGAGAATTCGGATCAGGGAGGAGCTATTGTTACAATGTATTTTCCGACAAAGTAAGTTTAGTAAGATTCAATCGCTAGGTTTTGTATATTCCATAGAGGTTTCAGCGATTCGGTCATCGCAGCTTTTATCAAGTTATGGCGTAACGGTCGATAGTGATACTCTCTGTAATCCCTTACCTAACATACAATTTATGTCAGAGTGTCTAAACCTTTTACTTTGAAAGATTTATTTGGGTCGCTTACTTTAAAAAGAACGAAATCTCAACGGCTTAATTTACTATCTAGGCAGATTGCCGTTACCAGTGTTAGCTTCCACTTTTCAGTACAATCTTAAATTAGTTTTTTTTCTTATTCATAACCAAATACTAAAATGTGTTAGACCGTGAACCTACCGAAAAGGATTACGATAATATAGAACGTATACAGAGTTTTAAACACAATGGAGAAGATGTGTATTATTGCGGCGTTAAAATTGGAAAACTTGTATTGATGGTGATAAAGATATGTTTATGTCGTTTCTTAAACGTCAAGATATCTACGCTTATTTTATTCCAGAGGGTAAATCTTTGGAGGACTAGTTTCATCCTACCGAAAGAATGGGGCCAATATTAGATGAGGCACCATACCGAATTTCGGAGGTGTAAACAGTTTTCTATTTATCACTCCGTTGCTTTCCAATACCCACCCTTTGCCGGACCAATTCGTGATAAAAATCCATCTTTCTTCAGATTTTCAATGTTTCTTTCAATGGAACGCTCCGACACACCAATGATTTCAGCCATTTCAGGAATGGAGATGTATTTGTTCTCTTTGACAAGCTCCAGAATTTTCCCCGACGTTTTCCCCGACATTTTTCCCGACGTTTTCCCCGACACTTGTTCAACACGCTCATCGGCCTCCATTTTAAAATCGACAACAACCGAATCAAATTCAATCTGATAATCCGGTACTGTGGAATTGTATGCTTTCCAGTTCGTATCAATTTTATCCAGTCCAAAACCTATATTCTCGGCCAGTTTCACCATGCGAAAAAGCTTGGCCATGATCGGATTTCGGGGGAGAGAAATATCTTTCCCTTTAAGTTCCTCAAAGGGTTTTGGGAGTCCGCCCGGATTATAAAACTCAATGTGATTTGTGAAAATGCGTACACGAGGACAAGCAGGCGAGAAGTAGTCGGTGTGCATTAGCATATTGACCAAAGCCTCACGGATACTTTCCAGTCCCGGAGATAATTCCTGACCAAATCCTTCTGCTGTCAGTGAAAATTTTACATCAACTTTTTATTTTAAGCGATGAAAACATTCAAAGTAATATTCCCAAAGGTTCTCTTGTTCTTCCATTCGAAAAGTATAAGTATGTTTGGCATCAGCGTAAGAGGTTCCCGGGATTTCAACTAAATCGATGCGGAAATCGGGAAAATGTTTTTCTATTGCGTCACGTTTGCCAAACATTAGCAATCCGGCAAAAGTACATTTCCCATTTTCCATAATGCGAAGCTTATTCAAGAACTCATCTTCGTCAAAACGGGTGTAGCTCGCATTTGGATTAAATCGTGCCATATAATCGCGATACCTGTTTAATGAGGTATTACTCAAACTGTCGCGATTTGTTTCCGGTGCTGTTTCTGCTGTTTTTGATCCAAAGGCTCTGTCGCGTAACATGCTGTCTATTTCTTCCTGCGATGCTCTTTGATCGGCACTTCCACGGCGGATAAAGGTATTGCCCTGATGATTAAAATAGACGGGTTTGTTTTTGTGAACAGGTACATAAAATGCCAAAACTATTTTATCATCGAATTGGTATAACTCCTGTTTTGTGCTTATAAAAACATTGAACTTGGTTCCTCGCAGCGTATTAATAAAATCCTGCTCCAGTTTTTCTCCATTTTTAACGCCGGTAATTTCAAAGCTATTGCCTTTTTCTTTTACGCCTAAAACAATCCAACCGCCACTGGTATTTGAAAATGCCGATACCGTCTCCCAAATAGATTTTGGTAATTCACTTTTGGCGGCTTTCGCCTCAAAATCTTCCCATTCCAGGGAAGCAAGTTGTTCAATTAATTCATCTTTGGTCATAACAGTTCAAAGATAAGTTTTTCCTCACCTCACACAAGGACGTAGTATGGCTATCCTGTAATTTTCAAGATAGAATTTTGAGCAATTACGCCACCTCCACCCAATCAAAGCCAAATACTTCCAGCCTAACAGAATTAAGGCCAATCAACGATACATTCGCTTTTAAATCATTAAAAGAAATGTATCATGGAACAAAAAAACAATGACCAGGAAATATTACTGGTTAAAGAGAAAAACGAAAACAAACTAAAAGCCGTAAGTGGTTTTGATGAAAAGGGAAAGCTAAAAACACAGGCTCCCAAACAAGCCAATGCAGGTAGTTTCCTGAAAATCGACCGGCACAGCAATCCGCTGGAGAACTTCTTCACCAATTTCAATCGACAGTATAAAAATCCCACCGATTTTCAGTTTTTCAAAGTACCGGCCAACCTGGTGGAGAAGACAGCAACCGTTCTGGAAAAGATGTTAAAGAAACCGGATACCCCGTCCAACAAAGAAATGCTGGAAAAGCACGAGGTAATACCCGATGATTTTTCGAAAGAACAAACACAGGACAAACGTCCCAATCTGATAGATGAGAACAAAGTTGACTGGTCGCAATTGGAAATGTTGGGTGTCTCAAAAGATTTTCTAAAAAACACAAAGAATCTTGAGCCCATGTTAAACTACCAGAAGTCACCAGGTTTGATTCCGATTACCATTAAAACCGATAACCTGAACATCCGAACCGATGCCCGGCTGGCATTTCGTCAGGACGAAAATGGTGATTTTAAATTAGCTGTTCATGCGGTTCGCAACAATCCAGAGCTCGACCGTCCTTATTTTGGAGTCACTCTGACTGATGAGGATAAACAAAATCTGATGAAAACCGGTAATGCCGGTCGGATTATCCATCCGCAGTACAAAGAGGGAGAGCCCACCCCTGTATTTTTATCCATTGATAAACTCACTAACGAACTTGTTGCCGCACGGGCAGATAAAATAAAAATCCCTGATGAAATTAAAGGCGTTCAACTCGATGAAAACCAAAAGAAAGAACTGGCTGAAGGGCGCTCGATTTATGTGGGAGGAATGACAGCACGAAGCGGCAAAGAGTTTAATGCCCACCTGCAAATTGACGCCGATAAACGGGGCATTGGTTTCCGGTTTGATAACCAGCAAAAACAGGAGCAAAACCAAAACGAACAAAAACAGGTGCGTATTCCCAATTCTCTTTTGGGAAAGGAACTTACCGAAGACCAGCAACAGAAACTGGAAAAACGGGAAACCATCTATGTTGCCGGGATGAAAGACAAAAAAGGTGAGGAATTTAACGCTTACATAAAGGTCAACGACGAAAAAGGCAAGCTGGACTTTTACAAATGGAATCCTGATAAAGCTCAAACCAAAGGTGCAGAAGTGATACCCGATAACAAGAGCAAAACCCAGGTAGCGGTAAACTCAGAAGGAAAAACCAATGAGGCGACCAAAGATGTAAAGGAGCCGCTGAAAAAGGATCAGGTAAATCCGTCTGATCGTCAACAAACAACAAAACGAAACCGGGTCAAATCGCACTCGATGTAAGACTCAATTCAATCGAATTTTCATTTTATCAAAGCGTTCGGAAAATTCCGGGCGCTTGTTTTTCCCACCTCACGTCTTCACTATTTTAAAATTCAAATATCAAAGTCATGAAAACAATACCAACAGGACTCTCGTGGTTTAAGTTGTCTTTACTTCACTTTTTATACGAAAGTCATCCCGAGTTAACTGATGATAACGACCTTCTGAATACCCGAAGCGATCTTGCTGCAGAATGCTACTCGCAAGCTGTTAAAAACGGGCACAATCATCAGGAAGCAGAAGAACTGGCGCATAAAGAGTTGTACAAAGGGCTTCACTTTTCAAAACACGATACCCTTGTAACCATTATTTGGAATGAGTTCCCGGGAATAATCCCATTGGAAGAAGCCAAAGAGTTTGCCGTTCGGTTTTTGCCGGAAGCAGTTCCGGTTTTTGAAAAATACAGGCTAAATGATGAGTTTGCTTTTAGCTCTGAGTTCAACGATTTGTACACGGAGCTAACCGGAGCTATCGAAATCTGGCTGGAAGAACATGAGCTTTAATAAAGAACAGCACCTGCGTGCAAATATTGAAGCCATTAAGCTTTGCTTTCGATTAGAGAAAGAAAATCGAAATCCGACGGCAGAAGAAACAAAAGCCCTGAAACAATATTCCGGTTTCGGGGCTTTAAAATGTATTCTTAATCCGGTAGAAAATCTGTCGGATATTGCCCGGTGGCCCGATTCCGAAGTGGGATTGTTTCCAGCGGTTATGGAATTACATGATGTTTTAAAGAGAAACTCAAAAAGCGCGCAACAATACAAGCTATATACAAATAGTCTGAAAAATTCCATCCTAAGTGCTTTTTATACTCCTCCTGAAATTGTCAATACAATATCGGAAGCATTTAAAAACAACCAACTTGAAGTCTCCCGTTTTCTTGATCCTTCAGCCGGGTTAGGTGAATTTATCTCAGCGTTTAAAAATCAGAACGAGAATCAAACAACAACAGGCTTTGAAAAGGATTTGCTTACAGGCAAAATCTTGAGTCAACTTTATCCGAAAGATAAAATTCGAACTGAAGGTTTTGAAGAAATCGAATCCAGCTTTAATAATCACTTCGATGTTGTTTCCTCCAATATTCCCTTTGGAGACGTGGCCGCGTTTGATATTGCGTATTTAAAAAACGCAGATAAAGTTAAACAACAGGCGAGCAGAAGTATTCATAATTACTTTTTTCTAAAAGGAGTTGATGTCTTAAAGGATGGTGGGGTACTGGCTTTTATTACTTCCCAGGGAGTAATGAACTCGCCCAAAAACGAAGCGATTCGCAAATACTTAATGGAACATGCGAATCTGGTTTCTGCTATCCGTTTACCCAACAACCTGTTTAAAGATTATGCAGGAACGGAAGTTGGAAGTGATCTGGTAATCCTGCAAAAAGACAATCAAAAAAGAAAACAAACTCAGCAAGAAAAGACTTTTGTACAAAGTGAAAAATATTCCAGTGGAGTTTATAATAATGCTTATTTCAACGACCTCCAGCGAATCATTCATACCAGGGGATTTATCCATACTGATCCTTACGGAAAACCGGCACAAGTATTCATTCATGAAGGTGGAATTCCAGGAATTGCAACTGACCTGAAAAAGATGCTGGAATCTGATCTAAAGGCAAGACTTAATATTGTGTTGTTTCACAAAGTAGATACGAAAAGCATATCAGTTGGTCTTTCGAAAAACAGGAGTTCTACTGTTCCACCCAAAAAAGAGGCTCCTCAAAGCTTGTATGATCTCTTTGGTTTTAGTCAGGAGGAACGTACCCAGACAAATAATAGCAGACGGCGAAAACCGGTAAAAACAAAGGGCAGACAATTAAACCTGTTTAATACTGCAAAAGTAAATAGGATTCCCCAAAACGATAAAATAGCAACGTTACCAAACGAAAGAAATTATTCAGGAGAGTTACGGGCACATTATAAAAAAGGTTCGTTAGTAAAAGACAATAATCAGTTAGGCTACCTAAAGGACTGGAATGAAAGTGGGGGAACTTTTAAACGGCTACATTTAAGTTCTCAGCAGGAAACCAAAGCATTTTTATTTATACAGCTCAGGGATGTCTATCAAAAGCTTTATCAAAATGAAGTCGATTTGCAACAGGAAGATAAGGGAACCCGGCAAGTGCTTAACAAGCATTACGATGAGTTTGTTAGGAATTACGGCCAGTTAAACGATCCGAAAAATCTTGGATTGATTAAAATGGATCCGTCAGCCAACGAGGTTTTGGCATTGGAACGAGGGGGGAATGGCGAATTTGTCAAAGCAGATATTCTCACACAGCCAGTTGCTTTTAATGCCCATGAACTGGAACAGGTAGAAACACCGGAAGAAGCCCTCGCTACAGCGTTAAATAAATTTGGTGAAGTACAAACCGATTATATGTTATCTCTGCTGGATGGAAAGAGCAGAGAGGAACTGGTTGGCGAGCTCCACGGACGAATCTATTACAACCCGCTTATAAAGAATTATGAAGTTGCAGACCGTTTTGTTGCCGGGAATGTTGTTGAAAAAGCACAAAAGATAGAAGACTATCTAAAAAATCATCCAAACGATGAAGCCTCACAGGAGTCGCTTAAAGTATTGCAAAATGCAATTCCAAAACCTATTGCCTTTGATGAACTTGATTTCAATTTTGGTGAGCGTTGGATACCGGCACACATCTATGGACAATATACCAGCCACTTGTTTAAAACAGTGGTTGATATTCATTATTCGCCATCAGTGGATGAATTTTCGGTAAAAAACCAATTTACAAACGCCAATATTTACGAAAAGTATGCCGTAAGATCGCAGAGTCGCAGCTACGATGGAATTGCGCTATTGAAACATGCTTTAGTGAATACTACTCCAAACATTACCAAAAGAATAATGGTTGGCGACAAAGAAGTAAAGGTTAAAGACAGCGAAGCCATCCAGCTAGCCAATAGTAAGATTGACGAAATAAGAAATGGATTTTCAGATTGGCTAAACGAACAGAAATCGGAATTTAAACAGGATTTGAGCGATTTATACAACAATACTTTCAATTGCTATGTGCGGCCAAATTACGATGGTTCGCATCAAATTTTCCCAAATCTCGATTTAAAGGCACTGGGTATAGAAGGTTTGTATAACAGTCAGAAAGATGCCGTTTGGATGCTAAAACAAAACGGAGGCGGTATTTGTGATCACGAAGTTGGAGCCGGGAAAACATTAATAATGTGTTGCGGTGCTTATGAAATGAAACGACTGAAACTGGCCAATAAACCAATGATTGTTGGATTAAAAGCCAATATCCACGAAATCGCACAAACATTTCGGACGGCATACCCTTATGCAAAATTGCTTTATCCGGGTAAGCAGGATTTTACTCCATCAAAACGAATCAAGATATTTAATGACATTAAAAACAATTCCTGGGACGCTATTATTCTTACCCACGACCAATTTGGAATGATACCTCAATCTCCAGAAGTTCAAAAACAAATTTTGCAGGCAGAGTTGGATAGTGTTGAAGAAAACCTTGAGGTGGAAAAAAGACAAGGAGGCGAAATCTCAAGGGGAATGTTAAAGGGATTATTAAAGCGTCAACAAAACCTTGAGGTCAAACTAAAAACCATCGCCCATGACATTGAAAACAGAAAAGACAATGTAGTTGATTTTAAGATGATGGGCATTGATCATCTTTTTGTAGATGAAAGCCACCGGTTTAAAAATCTGATGTTTAATACACGTCACGATCGGGTGGCAGGCATGGGACATCCACAGGGAAGCCAGCGTGCTTTAAACATGTTGTTTGCCATTCGAACCATACAGGAACGAACAGGTAAAGATTTGGGAGCAACTTTTTTGTCGGGAACAACCATATCAAATTCATTGACAGAGTTATTTCTATTGTTTAAATACCTTCGTCCAAAAGAATTGGAACGCCAGCAGATAAAAACCTTTGACGCCTGGGCGGCGGTCTATGCAAAAAAGACCACTGACTATGAATTTTCGGTAACCAACGAGATTGTACAGAAAGAACGTTTCCGTTATTTTATAAAAGTACCGGAACTGGCAGCATTTTATAATGAAATTACCGATTATCGGACAGCAAAAGACATCGGAATTGACCGGCCAGAAAAAGTAGAAGTTCTGCATAATATTCCACCAACTCCGCAACAGGAAGAGTTTATTAAAAAACTTGTTGCTTTTGCTAAAAATGGCGATGCAACTTTATTGGGCAGACCACCTTTATCGGAAAGAGAAGAAAAGGCAAAAATGCTGATTGCGACCAACTATGCCCGGAAAATGTCTCTGGATATGCGGATGATCAGCCCGCATTATGATGATCACATTGATAATAAAGCATCGCATTGTGCATCGCAGATACACGCCTACTACGAAAAGTTTGACGAATATAAAGGAACACAGTTTGTGTTCTCTGATTTGGGAACCTACAAACCCGGAGAATGGACGCCTTACAGCGAGATAAAAAGAAAACTTGTTGAAGATTACCATATCCCGGCACACGAAATACGTTTTATCCAGGAAGCAAAAACCGAGAAAGCCAGAAAAACCCTAATTGCTGCGATGAACGAGGGGCGGATTCGTGTACTGTTTGGATCGACCGATATGTTGGGAACAGGTGTTAATGCACAGAAAAGGGCAGTGGCTCTGCATCATCTGGATTCTCCATGGCGACCATCGGATCTGGAGCAGCGGGAGGGAAGGGCAATCCGCAAAGGAAATGAAATTGCGAAGCTAGTTGCCGATAATAAGGTGGATGTAATTATTTACGCTGTTGAAAAGAGTCTCGATTCCTACAAGTTTAATCTGCTGCACAACAAACAACTTTTTATTCAGCAACTGAAAACCAATAACCTGGGGAAACGAACCATCGATGAAGGTAGTCTGGATGAAAAATCAGGCATGAACTTTTCAGAGTATGTGGCCATTCTTTCAGGAAATACAGATTTATTGGAAAAGGCTAAATTGGAGAAACGTATAGCTGCAATGGAAAGCGAACGACAAGCTTTTAACAGAAGTAAGTCAACAGCTCGTTTTCGACTGGAAGATATTCATCAGAGTATTGCATCACATCAGGGGATAATTGCAAAAATGCAGTCTGATTGGACAACATTTAATGGTGCTCTCCAAAAGGATGAATCGGGAAATAGCATTAATGCGATAAAAATTGACGGAGTGAACGGTTCGAGCCCTAAACTTGTAGGTGCCAGACTTAATGAAATTAGTGAGACGATTAGGACAGATAATGAATATAGAAGAATCGGCAATTTGTATGGCTTTTCAATCCTGGTAAAAACAGAGGCAAGTATGAAAGACGGTTTTGATTTTAAAGAAAACCGGTTTTTCATAGAGGGGAACAGTGGATTAAAATATACACACAACAACGGTCATATTGCCAAAGATCCGAAGTTGGCAAGCAGTAGCTTTTTCAAAGCCATGGAACGGATTCCGTATTTGATTGATAACCATAAAAAGTATGCAGAAAATGCAGGGAAAGATATTCCGGTGTTGGACGAAGTGGTGAATAGTGCCTGGAGAAAAGAAGGTGAATTAAAAGATCTAAAAGCTGAATTAGCCGGTTTGGAGCGAAAAATACAACATAGTTATATTGATAATGAACCAAATAAAGTTAAAATTTCCATCTAAAATCCATTTTATCTCCCCTAAAATCTCATCATCAATTTTAGGCGTTATTGAGTTATCCTGACGGTCAATTTTTCGATGGAGATGCACAATTTGGTTTGTTACCCGGTTCATCCAGGAATCAAAATATTTTAGATCAATGTACGCGCCTTAAATCTTGGAGGTTCTTGACCAATTGTAATACCTAAGGTAAATATTCTGATAAGAAAAGTTGTTTATTCTAATTCTTCACAAACAACCATGTTTCGTGATTGTCATGCATCAAATCTGGAATACAATTTTAAAATTTTTCTTCTAGGCTATTTATTGTTTATCACTAATTCTTTCTACCGAAAGAACTGAAATTATTACAGACAGAAAAAGAATCGCAGCAATTGTAATTAACGAATAAGATATCGGTATTTTATATAAATCGGCAATCAACATTTTTACACCCACAAACACAAGTATAACCGCCAATCCATATTTGAGAAAATAGAACATTCGGCTAATTCCTGCCAAGGCAAAATATAATGCCCGTAATCCCAATATGGCGAAGACATTGGACGTGAAAACAATAAATGTATCTGTTGAGATAGCAAGTATTGCCGGTATTGAATCAACGGCAAAAATAAGGTCGGTAAATTCAATAACAAGCAATACAATAAAAAGGGGTGTTGCCACCAGTTTTGCATTATTCAATTTAACGAAAAATTTTCCATCATACATCTTATCTGTAACCGGGAAAAATCGCTTAAACAAACGCACAATCGGATTTTTATCAGGTTCAATGGATTCGTCTTGTTTAACAGCCATTTTTATTCCCGTAAATACAAGGAAAGCACCGAAAATATAAATAATCCAGTGAAACCGGTTTATTAAAGCAACTCCGGAGAGTGGAAACATTGCAAAAAAGATGGTACCATCATCGATGTAGAGATTTATTCTCACCAAATCACGTTCAATGGAAATGATGCCCGTCTGGTTTTAATCAATGATATTACTGACAAGAAAAAAATTTATAACGATTTGGTTGATGCAAAAGATAAGGCGGAAGAAAGTGACCGGCTAAAATCAGCTTTTCTGGCCAATATGAGTCATGAAATACGTACTCCCATGAGTGGTATTCTTGGTTTTTCACGCTTCTTTTAGAACCAGATTTGAGTAGTGAGCAAAAGGAAAACTATATTAATATTGTCCAGCAAAGCGGGCAACGTATGTTGAATACAGTGAACGATATCGTAGAAATTTCAAAGATTGAGGCGGGCCTGGCTATTGTTAAAAAGGAACTTATTTTTGTGAATGAACGGATTGAAGAATTGGTTCGTTTTTTTACCCCTGAAGCTCAAAAGAAAGGAATACAACTAGTAGTAAAAGAGCTATTGCCCATATCCGAACACAAGCTTTTAACCGACCGAAATAAAATGGATTCCATACTCACTAACCTTATTAAGAATGCGATAAAGTATACTGAATCGGGAGACATTACCATTGGCTGTCATTTAATCGGTTCAGAAGCGGAGTTTTACGTTAAAGATACAGGAATAGGTATTCCGACAAATCGCAAGGAGGCTATCTTTAACCGATTTGAACAAGCTGACATTGAAGATACAAGGGGTTTTGAGGGATCAGGATTAGGACTGGCTATTTGCAAATCGTATGTTGAAATGCTAGGAGGAAGAATTTGGGTAGAAAGTGAAGAAGGTTTAGGCTCAACATTTTATTTTACCATGCCGGTAGCAGGTAAATCAGATGAAAAATCAATTAACGACAATAAAATTTTCTTGAATTATAAAAATATGAAATCTATAACCAATAAATTGAAAATATTAATTGCTGAAGACGATAAAATCTCACGAAAATATCTTACTCTTCTTATTAATGGTTATGCTGATGAGATTTTGGAAGCAGAAAATGGAATTAAGGCCGTTGAAGTTTGCCGAGCTAATACCGATATTGATTTAATTCTGATGGATATTCAAATGCCAGAAATGAATGGCTATGAAGCAACCCGTGAGATCAGAAAATTTAACAAAGATGTAATTATCATTGCACAAACTGCCTTTGCCCTTTTCGGAGACAGAGAGAAAGTGCTTGATGCAGGATGTAATGATTACATTTCAAAACCTATTGAAAAAGAAGTTTTACGGAGAAAAATTCAAAAAATACTTAAAGGATTAAATGTATGCAGGTCAGAAGTTAAAAAGATATAATTCACTGCATAAACGTGTCGATTCAATTTTTACTTTTGAATAAAGTTTATATCAGCAAAGATTAACATGTAGCGAGAATAGTTTAAGAATCAGATGAAGCCTCAATCATTCTGGATCTTCGACATATATACATTCTTTCTAATCTTGTTTAAATGAATAAATTATAAAGTAAAGAGCCGGTTACAATTTCTTAGGAAATCCATCATGAATAAAATTAGTAACATCCGATTCCAGATAGTAAACTTTTCTCCCAATTAATCGATAAGGTAGTTTCCCGGAAGTGCGAAAACGTTGTAAGGTTCGTTGGCTTACTTTTAGTAAAAGACATAGATCCTGATTATCAAGTAAAACCTCATCATCAATTTTTGGTGTAATGGAATTGTCCTGACGATCAATTTTACGACCAATTTTCTCCAGTTGACTTGTTAGTCGATTCATCCACGAATCAAAATATTTTTGGTCGATATACATTTCGGTAACTTTTAAAATTACCGTAAACTTAAGAGCAAGGAGTATTAATGATCAGGAACTCGGTATCATTTTTCTTTTGGTGATGGGTATAAGGTCCAGATAAACAGTGTTTAGAGTGTTGTGATTTTTAGCAAGTTAACTTCAATTATTATGAATACTTACTCGGTATAATTATTCAGATTTACGTCCCATTCGTTTTAACAGAGCATTTTTTAAGTTGTCAAGAAATGGGGTAGGGACATTTCGGATTTTCATATCGCTAAATGAACGCGATAGGTTTTTATCCAACTGGATATTAAAAACTTTTTGGATGTAATCGGATAATTGTGTTAGGGGGACATCGCCGAAAGAATTATCACTATCCCATGAGTAAAGCTGTTCCATCAATTCTGTTTTTGTTCCTTTCCATGTGAGTTTGGTAGCAGGGAAGCCAAAATGAAATGGCGTTAATCCGCTAGTATTTAACAGCTCTATTTCATGCATCAGATAAGCTGATAACATATCGTTTGATAATATTTTTGCAACCTTAAAATCGCAGTTTGTTGAAAAATTGGGATCCAATTCGAAATAGAAGGTTTCCAGGTACTGTTCGGTATCCATCTTTCCTCGAAGAAAATATAGGGAATCAAGATGAGAAGCCCCCGAACGGTAATAACGAATAAAATCCAGCCTCTTAACGTTGTATTTATTAATCTCATTCAACTGTTCGGAGAGATACTCCTTTTGTTTGTTGGCTCCTGCAGGGCGGTTCATTTCGATGTTGTAGATTTTTCGGTAATAAATTAAGCGGTAACAAAATTTCGGTTTAATCTCTTTAAAAAAGGTAATCTCTTCCATTTCGTCCCGAAATTTATAAGAAAGAATAAATTGTTTTAGTTTGTCAAACGATTCAGCAAGCACTCGCGATGCTTCGAGCGATTTTTTTAAGACATTGGTATTCGATGACTCAATACTCTCTATTAATTCATCGGTCTGTTTACGCAGGTTAGTAATGTATTCAAGCATAAATTATAGTTTTTGATTGGTGAGTAAATATCTGAATGGGGTAGAGGCTTAAGATTTTATTCGAAAAAATGGTGCTTATAATCAGCACTCCTAATGAATCTAACGATTCATGTGGCACAAGTCCAACCGAAATAATTCATAAAGAACTTTCTTCTAAAACATGAAGAAGAATTCCAAACTTCATCAAGAAGATTTTCGGAAAAGTCTTTGTTGAATTCCGGGTAGCAACCTCCCAACAAACGGTCGGGAGGTTGTGATGGTAAAGGATTAAGTAGCCACTAACGAGCCACAAAAGTTGCTTTAGAAAGGGCTTCTTTCATCTGTTTGCCGGGGCGGAAACGGATGTTGACCGAGGTAATTTTATCGGCCGTACATTCCGCTTCGGTATCCGTGCCGGTGCAGTTAAACGTTAGCTGAAACGAGCCCCAGTCGCCCATTTGCACCGAATAGCCATCAAGCAGGGAATTCTGGATCACGGCTTGCAGCTCATCTACTACCAGGGCCGCTTCACCACGGCTTAAGGTGGTGTTTTTACTCAATGCTTCGGCAATCTCCTTTTCTGTTTTTTGTTCCACGCGGTTGGGCACCAGGTACCATTTCCGGTCGGCTTGTGGGTTGCGTGGGTTCACCCGTTGAATTTTTGAATATAATATCGACATAATTTGTTGTTTTTAAATTTATAAAATCTCCCCGTACCGCCGGCCATCCCCAAAAAACCAGGCAATAACCTCCTCTACCTCTGTTCGAAACCAAACAGCGGGAAGCGATAAAAGTAATATCCGGTAAATTGATGGGGTAAAGCCGCAGATGCAGCATCGTGGAGTAAAAATTGAAATAAAAAATAATTGACTACCCCTTGCGCAGGACTTCTCCCGGCAAAGGCCTGACCGCAGGTTCTCCGCTTGCCACAAACAGGTACCTCGATAGCACCCGCCAAAACTGTAACAAGCGGAAATTGGGTTTTAAAAGATAATACATGTAAAAAGTATTTTAGTCTGGTTGGATTAGCGGAACAATTATGATTATTTGATCGCGAGCGTACAAATGTGTGCTACAGGAGCGTGAACGTACCAGGATTGGCACGGAATAAATTCGTCATCCGGCAAAAGCTCAAAAGACTATTAAACGGACAATTACTAGCTATAATCTGCAAAGCAAAATGTAGTGAAATACGCCCCTGAATTGGCATAATCCCACCAGGATGCTGAGGGCATAAGGTATCTATCCTCAGATTTGGTTATTCATTTTCTGGTCTCCTATTATTGGGGAACAGGTGGAAAAGAACGGATTCAATTCTGCCGGATTGTGCATCGATCTGCGATCATTGCTAGCGGAGGATGGCTTACTTTTTCTTCTTATTTTCGTCTATTAGCTTTTTCATCTCCCTGTCAAAGTCAGAGATGTATTTCTTATCCTCCGTCTCTCTATATTTTTTGTATTCTTCATTAGCTTTTTCAATTGCTTGCTTATGGCTTACAGTTCCTGCATCTTTCAATAACTCTTTCTCACTAATTTTTAAGAAGTCATCCAATTTTTGAATCCAATCATTCATTTTCATTAAACGTCCATTAGTTGCTTGCAATTCAGCAAAGTCAAGATATAATGTAACGATTAAGTTCAATTGTTTAAGCTCATCTTCCGAAAGATAGTTTTTTGCTATCCCAACATCTTTTTGTGTGATATAATTTCCTTTGAAGTTGGTTAAGCCGAGAAATGGTTTAGATGCATCAACTCTGTTTTTAATCATTTCGGCAGCGGTCAACCCATGAACAGCATAGTGCATTTTATTTTGAACGGTTGCAAAAAATAGTTTAGTTTGTTCATCATCCTTTTTATAGTCAATACTTGTGGCATATATATCAGTTACTTTCTGGTAGAAATTTCTTTCACTACTTCGAATGTCTCTAATGCGTTGTAAAAGTTCCTCGAAGTATCGTGAACGAGCACCGTGTTGTTTCAGGCGTTCATCGTCCATCGTAAAACCCTTTACAATGTACTCGTGTATGCGCTTTGTTGCCCAAATACGAAATTGAGTGCCTTGCGGAGATTTTACACGATAGCCAACAGAGATTATAACATCAAGATTATAATGAATTGGTGCTTTTTGCTGAAATTCGGAAATTCCGAATTTCTGTGAAACTTCACTTTCTATAAGTTCTCCTTCTTTGAAAACGTTTTTTATATGCTCGTTTATTGTCGATTTGGCTTTACCGAAAAGATTTGCAATTTGCTCTTGTGTTAGCCAAACAGTCTCGTTTTCCAATCGAACATCAATTTTTGTTAGTCCATCAGAAGTTTGATATATAACTATTTGAGATTTATTTCCTTCCATATTCTTAATTCATTAATCTTCAATGTATTTTTTTGTAAGATCATCTATTGTCATGATATTTTTTTATCAACTTTTAACTGTTTTTTGAGACAGCCTAATTTACATCATATTTTTTACACTCCAGAGCTTCCAACAGTGAAAACGACTTTGACATCTCTCTAAAAAAGCAATTATCTAAAGAATCTACTACTGTCAATTAGTCACCTCATTTAATGCAGATTAAGATCACTTTCAATGAAATTATGGCAGAATCATTTCACAATAGGTTGTGGCACTGTTATTGAGAAAGGGACTCTCTGAACAAATGCTCTTTCTCAGTGAGAAAAACGAAATATTAATTTCGATATTAAAAACAATCGCTAACGGTTGAACTTGAAACTGATCTGACTTCCAACGAGTGATCTCACGTCACTGGAATATGTTTTAAACTTTCTTCATATTTTCAGATTATTTACAAATCATTTTTTATAACCAAAAAACTGAAAGACAATGGCTTTTTACTATGTAAACAAAAATGCTCAGGCTAATGGCGATCATGAAGTACATACCGGTAGTTGTTCTTACTTACCAGCAGCAGAGAACCGAATTTACTTAGGTTCTTTTACAAATTGCGCTGAGGCGGTAAAAGCAGCGAAAAGTTATTACAGCCAGGTAAACGGTTGTTATTACTGTAGTCGCCCATGTCATACTGGGTAAAAAAGTGAACATATCTTGGAATATTAGACCGTAAGTCTATTATGTTGCGGTCTTTTATTTTTGAATAACATCTTTTAGGTCCCTACCGGCCATGGCGACATCTTTTTTATGGAATCTATAGAATAAACTGAACAGCTCCAAAGAACGGCTTCAATTCTGCCGAATTGAACAACGATTACATCCCAAAGTTTCTGGAGCCGCGAGCGGAGTCCCCCAAAAACAGGTTGTTTTAAAAGAGAAATTATGGGTTTTTATTTGGTTTTAAGCTCAGTTCTTGGTTGTGCGTTCGTTGTTCTATTTGTTTTAATTAGGATTCGTTTTCGTAATATATTTTGTAGAATTTTCGCCCATTTTCATCAATCCCTTGTTCAATCAATTCTTTGTGTCCGTGGATGTAGATATGGAAATTCTTATCTAATTTTAGAACGCTTTTAAATACTCTCGCTTGCTTTTTTACTGCTTGACTTGATATTTGAAAATTATTAGAAAGTTCAACTTCGTTTTCTTCTCTATATGCTTGGTCAAATTTTCTAAAGGATTCAATTACGCTATTGTCTTTAAAAATCTCTTTTTCAAAACTTTGTTTGTCGAATGTTTCATTGTTTTTAAAATAGTCAACAGACCTATTTAATATGTCAATTTTATCTGCTTTACTTATTTCAAATTGTTCATCTAATTGCTTTGCTACAAAGTTTTTAGTTATAGATAGAAAATCTTTTGTATAATGATAATTATCACTCGCCGGTTTTATAGATAAAAATTCATCAATCCAATATTGAGTGTCTTTTGATTTATTTGAGTCAACAATGCAAACTTTATATCCCTCTTCTGCATTAAGGTTAAATATTAAACAACCTTTGTCAAGTTTATTAATATTTATACCACTTTCGTGTCTAATTTGAACTGAATTTAGTTTTAAGAAAATGTCTTTATTCTCAGATTTAAATAACCCAATGGCATCAGTTTTTTGTCCGTCAAATACACAATCTTTGAAATAACATACAGAAAATTCTCCGCCATTTATTTTTGGATGAGATGATTTATCATATAAATGTTTAGAAATATCAATTGATATATCATAAATATTTTCAGGATTGGCAAAAATCTTCTTTGCAAAAATGTATGTATCATTAAGATTCAAATCTGTTGAATAATGAAAATTATATATTTCGTTCCCATTAAATGATGATAAAAAATACTTTAATAAATATTTTTTAGTGTCTTCATTCTCAAAAATTAAGTTTTTATTTGAAGTTTTTATTCCTTCATCTCTTAATTTATTACCTACTTGATGAATGTATATAGAGTCAAGTTTTATTTCTGTAAAATCAATCATCTTATTATATTAAAAAGTTTTAGTTTTTCGAGTTTTAAATTTTCAATTTCTTTCGCTAATGCTTTTTCTAGATTGCTAATGCTAGATAGTAATTTGATGTCATTTGTTTTAATTAAATATGGAGATGTTTTAAATACTCCATCAAATTCAGGTTTATTTTTTAACGCATTGGAGAAATTGAATGTAACTTTATACAAACCGTTTTTAATATTTAAATGATTAAAACGATATAGTATTCTCATTTCTTCTAGAAAAATAGATTCTTTTGCTTCTAATTCACTAAGTTCCGCCAATGTTTTTAATCCTTTCCCTTCAAAATTAATAATCAAATCTTTGTCTGCTTTGTCTTGGTACAATTCTGGAATTTCAGTGTTTTCGTCAAATTTGAATTTAATTGATTGGATGTCTGCATCGTGAAACATAATTGACGAAGAAATATTACTAAAACTAAGTAAAAAATTAACCCGTTCTGTATTCGATTTAAAGTTTTTGAACATTACTTTTATTTTATCTTCTTCAATAAAATCAACTCTCTTAAATTCGTTTTCAATGATTCTTCTTAATCTATTGGCTACATATTTATCTGTTTTACTAATTGTATTTTCAGTTACTACAACTAATTGATTATCTTTCTTTTTAATGACAACTTCTGCTTTGCCTGGCTTCGTATTAACTAATAAACTACTTGTTGCGTCTTTTGTTTCTGTTATTAAGGTGATTTTATATTCATCCTTTTTTGAATTAGACTCAATTTTAAATTCGTCTGAATTGACAATTTTTACATTCAAATCATCTGTAATATTGTCTATGTTAATTTTAATTCCTTGAAATACCGTTTCTAAAGGAGCATCTTGTTTTATATTAAAGAATTCATCGGTTGTGTTAACTGTTTTTCCTTTTATATCAATATATGATTTAAAGTCTTCAAGTTCCTTTGGACTGAATAATAAAGATGTCATTAAATCAATTAGCGATTTTATATCTGCATTTTTAGTGTAAATACCTTTCTTCGCTAAGAAGAATTTAATATCATTTGCAGTGATTGCATCTGTTTTTAAAAATGGTTTTAATATGCTACCATAAGGAAGCATATTTATAAAAGCTTCATTTAAGAGTTTTTCATTAACTGAAGAACTTTCTTCATTTTCATTGTAATTTTCATTTTTTAAAGTAATAGTTTTTGTATCAGCCAAAGAATCTAAAGCGTCGATATCAATACTATTGTATTTCCGAATTCGAATCTTTTCATCTAACAAATCTTCATTAAAAGAACGAATGATTTCTAAGGCTTCATTTTTGTCATTATCTTCATTATAATCAGGAAAATAGAGTATGTATTCATTGCCATAGCCACTAGTTAAGCTAATTGTTAACCATATTAGTTTCTTTAATGCTTCTGGCGAGAATGAATCCGAACAAAATAAAAGAAAACTTATTTTGTTTTTATCTTCTTTTGTAAGAGGTAATACAGAAGAGTTAATAAAATGAGTTGGTAATTTAAATCCTCTTTCTCCAATTCTATGAGGACTTTGATTTGCTTCTGTAATTGGGTAAGCAAATTTTACTGGAATATCGGGTCTGTAATTTTTTGCAGTTGTAATACAGCTAATCAAAAAAGTAGCTTTATTATTATCTATTAAGAAATAAGTGATGTTTTCATTTAATAAAGTTCGTTTGTAATTTTCTTTTGTGTGATGAATAAAGTCAAAATCTAATTCCCTATTATTTGTCGAAAACCAAAATAATAAACTGTAAACATCGGTAGAGTCGTATCTTTTCAATGGTATCTTATTCTTTTCCTCAAAATCAGCATACACGAAACTTGTATCATTTAGATATTTAGATATTTCTTGCTTTGATGAGTTCGGATAGCTAAGTGAGTGTAAGGATGAAATCATTAAATAATCGCCAGAATTTTCCTTTAACTTACTTTCGAAATTACCATAAAAGTCGATTGAATGCAGTTCTTTATCATCTATTTTTTCATTATATACATCAACACCATAATTTTCTCCGAATTGATGCCAACCAATAAGCTCTAATATTTTTTTTACAATTCGCTGATTAATAGGTGTCTTTTTGTTTTCTGTAGGAGGGGCTAAAGATGTAAAAGGATTAATTTCTATTTGATTTTCTACTGCACTAATCCAGTTTAATAATAATGAATCAAATTCATCTCTTATTATTTCTTTTCCTACAATTGAACTTGCTCCAAATTCTAAAGTTAGAGCTTTGACAATAAGCTCTCTAACTTGTGAAGAAATTTTTATTTTATTCTTACCTTCATAGTATCTGTCAATCTTTGTAGATGCTTGGTCGATTAAAAAATCAGTGTTAAGAGGCTTGATTTCACCAATCTTTACATTATTTATTTTTTTTGCATCAAGAATTTTGTCATCAACATTTCCGATTAAAAGCAATTCATAGTCTGTCGCATTGGGGGAATGTGTCTCTAAGTCTTTACACCATTGGCACGCAGAGCGGTACTTGATAACATTCTCGGAAGATTTTACCTGACTTAGTTTTACAATATCATTGGGGTATTTCCATCTAATATCAACTTTTTCAGATTCATCAAGGGGTTCTAGTGTTACAGAAATCCATTGGTTGTCTTTTTCTAGAGCATCTAATAAACAAATAATAGTTTGAATTATATAGCCTCTTATTCCAGCATTGCCTCCCATAATTTTAAGGGTTTTAAGTATATAGTTTGGTTAATCTTCAAATTTACAAATCATATGTATTAGATAAATATCTCTTGCATTTTTATATTTAAATGTCTGAGTCTGTTCAGTCTAATCGAATTTTTGTAGCCCCTCATTCCAATGACGCACAACGTTAAATGTATTATTTCGTATGGGATTGCGGGCTTCAAGACTATCAAGTTACCACCCAAAAATGATGCGGATGATAACGTTCGAAAAACTCTGAACCCTTTACGAATTATACACACTAGGTGCTGTATTTTTATATCTCAATACATATAAACGAAGTATTATCTCGAAGGACCCTATTTTCAACTTCAATTATTAATCTTCTATGAACTTCTTTTAAAGATTTATACTTATTAGAAATTCTAAGAATTATCTCATCAGTAATCGATTCATGAAAACCATCTGTACTAATTATTAAACGATCATTTGGTTTAGATTCGATGTCAAATTCCATGAATTTAAAATACTCCGTATTACCCAAAACATATTCAATAATATTTTTTCTGATATAGTTTTTGCTTTCTTTTTGAGTTATTTTTTTTTCTCTAATCAACCTTCCTAATTCACTATGATCAGTTGTAAGGTTTCTAATAGCGCCATCCCTAATTAATATAACCCGACTATCTCCAATATGAATTCCTTTTATTTTTTTGCTGTTTGCATATAAACCAGAAAAGGTTGTCGCTATAAAATTTACATTTAACTCATCTTTTGCAAGTTTTTCAAGTTCTTTATTTGTTTTAATTAATAGCTCCTTAAAACTCAGTTTGTTTTCCGCTGTAATATTGTTTACAAACCTGCCTATCACGTAGTTACTAGCAACTTCTCCATGAGGTAAACCGCCAACACCATCTGCTATTGAAGCAAATACAGAATTATGATGGACATCCACATAGAGTGAATCTTCATTTTTTTCTCTAGGACCTTTATTTGTGTATTTATAATAATTCATTTAACTACAAACTGTCTTATATACTTCTTGAATCCTGTCATTAAAATTCTGCAAACTTTCATTAATAGAATGTAATAAATGATCAAATGCCGTGCAAAACTTATTTCCATCTACTCTACACTCCATTTCAATTCTTCTAAGTAATTTAGGTTCAATATTTCCTTTTAGATAACTAGCTGCAATTCTTTCAACATACCATCTATTATGATTTGTACCCATATACAATAGGGCGAATATTCCTTCCGAAATTATGTCTATCGAACCTATCTTCATAAATTCCGAAACTCTGTTGGCTAAAGTATCACAAAAATCCCATTGAAATCCTCCACTTCTTACAAAACTAAAATACGATCTGGCAATATATGGAGATAGATTAGGGTAATTATTAATTATTCCTATATGCTGTAATGAAATAATTGATAGTATTGTATTCTTTTCTTCCTGAACAACATCCGAATTCAAAAAATCAGATAAATCAGAAACATCCTTCTCATCAAATTCTTCAACTGGTTTTTCGATTTTTTCTTTTATTACCTCTGCTATTTCTGTCTTAACTTCATCTACTTGTTGTGTAATTGAATTCAGGGCTTCTCTAAAACTTGCAACAGATGAGAATCTTCTTGATGGATCCATTCGTGTTGCACCATGTAATAAATCTCCAAAATTTGAAGAATCTGATATTTCATTACAAGGTATTCTCTGCGAATTCCCTACAAAATCGTGTAGAATACAACCAAGAGAATATATATCAGATTGAACACTTGCATATTTTAAATCTTGTGTGATTTCTGGTGCAGTATACAAATCAGACGTTTTAGACATACCTGTCTTGGTCAACGTCGTAATTCCAGTTTTATTTAAGGAAATTAAACCAAAATCACCTATTGCATATCGATCTTCGAATCTTAAAACATTCCCAGGCTTTAAATCTCTATGAAACATTCCATAATTATGCATTTCTTCAAGTCCAGCCATTATGTCGTATATACAATTCAAATAATTGGACTTATTGAGAACACCACTTCCAATATCATTAAACATTGAATTCTCAGCTAGTTCCATTATATAATATGGAGGCTCTTCATTTGCAAATACAGAATGAATCTTAACAATATTTGGATGAACTATTTGCTGCTGATAAATAGCCTCTTTTACAAACCGTTTCTTTGCCATTTCAGAAATTCCAGCCATTGATGGATGTAAATCAAATGTTTTTAATGCAAAATCTTCATCCTTATCATTTTTAATGTGAGTAACTTTTCCAAATCCTCCTTGACCTATTTCCTTTATTTCAGTGTAGTTCATATCAGTATCTTTTTTATATAGCACCTAACTAATAACATCACCAAGCGATGTCATATTCATTATATCCTTTTTCGAAGTACTGTTATCCGCCCAAAATGGAGGTACAACAACACTTACTATTGTTAAGATATTTTCTATTGTTATTTCAGGGCACGTATTCAACGGCTAAGGTTTTTTATTAGGAGTATAAAGTTAGCATAATAAAGAATTAAAACAAGACTTGTTGACTGATAGACATCCTGTTGTGGGTAATCGGTGAACAATATCTGGAAAAAACGTAATTCAAATAGGAAATTCCAATCGATAGATTACTTTTATGTTGCTTTTTAGTAACAATTAAAACCGAACATTATGAAAAAGCTACTTTTAATCTTCCTGGCACTAGTGCCGTTAATGGCACTTGGGCAAGTTGGAAAAGCTTATCATGTAAATACTAAAATTCTCAATTTTAGAACAGAGCCAAACACAAAATCTGAAATCATTGATAAGTTGGAAATTTATGACAATGTTATCATTGTAAACGATACCGTTAATTCAGGATGGTATCAAGTTAATTTCGAAGGAACTACTGGCTATGTTGCTGCTCCAAGTTTGAAAAAAGGAAAATGCCAAATTAGCTATTACACCGTTAGAACCGGAGCTGTATGCAGAGATGGGACCCATAGTACTGCTACTGGCCGGGGAGCTTGCTCTCATCATGGAGGAGTTGCATATTGGAAAACAAAACAGCAAAAATCAGTCAAGATAATTGATGATTAATTTAGAAATTGAAAAATACGCATGTAACGAAAAATTGTATGTTGACGGTGCGGAATTCGAAGAGCGTTTTTGTTGACCGACAAAAATGGTCGAGAAAGGAGCAGGGGCAACACGTTTGCAGAAACCCGCACTGCAATATACAAAACCTAAGTTCTTATTTTATTTCAAAGTAATCCAATACTTCAGCAATTGAACTCATTTTTTTATTTAATTCTACAATATTTAATAAAAGTACTAATCCTAGTTTTTGAAATTCGAATAATTCAGCCAAGTCTATTGGCTTAACAATCCTATTATGTAAAAACTTATCTCTGATATCGTAGAAATTATTAATAATCTGTCTTGTTCTCTCTGAGCTTGAATACGGTATTTTAACTAGAACTTTGTTCTTTAAATACATTTGACCTTTTGCCTTGGTGTTCGTTTTAGGGACAATAATGCTTTCAAAAAAAGAAATCAACCTAACAACTCTATTGTGCAAGTCTCGTGTTGAAATAACCTCCCCAAATTGATTAATTGAATTTTCAACCAAAATGCTTAGTTCTGTGCTCCTTTCCCCAATTAGGAATTCATTAATTTTCTTAAGTCCAAGTTTTTGGTATGAATTGTAATTAGTTTGATTAATGATAGTCGGGGCTGCTCCGTGATTCTGATTAAAATTGAACTCCACAGAATTTTCATTGCAATCTTTTACTAGAAAGTCGGAGTTATTGTAACCAGCAGAATTAAAATCTAAATATAGAATCTGGGTTGTGAAATCAAGTGATTCATAAATAAGGAAACACCTAAGTGCATTGATTGCTAGTTTTACTTCACTTTTTGCGATTTCTTGGGCACGAGATTTAATAGCATTGACTTTAATTTTAGCAATGATTCTATCTTTAAACCGTTTAAAAATGTCATTGAATTCATCTCTTGAAGTTGAAAATCTACTACTTAACTGTAGATATTCATTTTCTAATTTATCTTCATCCAAATGGTATATTTCTACAAAACCAATATTAAATGACTCTTCAATTCCAATGGCATTGATTTTAAAATTAAATTCATAGTCCTTTAGATCAGCTTCAATACTTTCATAAATGAATACAATAAGATCCATTTTCGCTTGATTGTTTTTGTAAATATCTATTAACCAATCAAAGCATTTGTTTTCTAAGAATTTCAAATCAGCTCTCCTATATATGAATTCTATGTCTAATAAGTTTGTTGCAATTTTTTGTAGACTTTTATAATCTTCTATTTCTAACCCTAATTTTTTATCACCCAAATGAATAAATTTCGAAATAGTTGAACCATAAGCATCACAAGTATCCTCAACATAATTTAAAATTCTGTCGCTCAAATCTAATATCTCAGATACTCCTTTGATCTTGTCAAGTTTTGTAGAAGCATCTTTTACAATTTCAACTTCTTTAAGTGAAAGTTTGCTAACAAGACTATATCCGTCTATATTTATTTGGTTATCTGTCATTTGTTAAATTGGCACTAAAGGTTGGTACATGTTGTCGAAGCAGATTTCGAAGAGCGTTCCTGTCCGAAGAACATGGAACTGCGAAATGAGAATACGCAGTTGGCGCACCACCAAACCCCGCTATGCAATATGGCACTTTGTTGTGCGTTCGTGTTTTAATAATTTGTGTACTCTTTATACATGTATGTTATTCCACTCATCAATTCGTCATTTGCTGTGAAGTACGAATCAAAATCGTGATATTTTTTATAGTCATTGACAAATTCATTTTGACGTAGTTTTATTTGCTTGCTATGTGTGGTTTTTCCATTTAAAATCTTGTCTTGATGATTTACAAATTTGAGATTCATTAGTTTTAATAGTTCCTTATCAAAGGACCCATTTACGCATTGGGAAAAAGTGAAAAATGGTTCATCATTCGTAATTTTTTCTAGCACTTTTTGAGTGTTTACTGATTTGCCATTCCAAGCTAGTTCTCCACTGTAATGATATATTTGATTAGAACTATTAAATATTATTACAATATTATAAATAGGCATATATCCTGGGTCAGCTGTTGTATATAATCTCCAAACTGCATCAAATAATGAGCGTGGGTAAAATATTTCAATTGCTATTTTAAAAGTGTCACTTTTTGATTTAGAAAAGTTTAGGATATGGTCTACATGTTTTTGGAGCTTTTTATTCCATTGAAGACTCTTTTTAAGATTATTCTGTATTTTTTCAAGTTTTTTAGAATTCTTTGAATCTGTAAAATCTAAATATTTTACATCATTTTCGCCGTCATAACCTTTAATCTCATTCAAAATCTGTTCATCAGAGATCCTAGGATCATTTGAGAAAATCCCATTTTTATCAATTTTAATTATATCCCATTGTCCGCTGTTTATGATATATGTAAATTTTACTGGGTCTGAGGACTCCATTGAGTCGTGGTCTTTATAAATATCAATTTTGATATATATAAGCTCATCAATATATCTAAGTTTGTGGTCTTCATCCTCAAATTCAATCTCATCTATTTCCTTGTCTAGGTTTGGTAGAATTTCATAATTCCTTGACATTGTTTGTCTTTGAAATGCAAAGTATACAGCAAATGGGAAAACGATTCTTGGATTTGAACCATTGCTATTTAGTTTAACTAATACAAAATCATCTATTCCAATTTTCTGTAATTTGGATTTTAAAATATTTAGAAATTTTTCTCTTTTAGCTTCTGTGTAAAAAAGCTCAACAGTCTGTGACGGTGATATTTTTCGTTCAAGTGAGGTGGGTTCAATTGGGGAAACCGAATTAATTGATTTAGGAATATTTTGTGAGTTAATTTCCAATTTATAGCCAGATATAAAGACGTCATTATAAATTTCTGAGAATGGAACAATGAGTTCATTCCAAACAGTCGAAACAATAACTAATTTTATTTCGCTCTCTTGTGCCTTATAAAGTTGTTTTATTAATCCTTGATATTTAAGAAGTTCGTTAATTGTTTGTCTGGCTGCCTGTTCAGAACGTTTTATCTCAATTATTACAAAATTATTGAAATTGTCTTTGGCAAGAATGTCTATATAACCTTTAGCACCTATTTTTGCGGGTAAATAATACTCTTTCTGAATAAGTTTTAAATCCTTCGAAATAAAGTCAAGGTTGTCAGCTAAATAGTCTCTTATATGTTCTTCAACTCTCATTTATTTTCAATTAGTGTAGGACGGTTTAACATGACGGACAAACTGGTAAGCATCATCATTGTTGTTATATCGCTTGTAGCACATGGGAAAGTGTTCTTATCCGCCCCAAAAGGGGGTATAACAACACTTATTATGCTTAATATCTTTTTTCAGAGTACGTACTCAACGGCTATGGTTTTTATTCGGAGTATAAAGTTAGCATAATAATAAAAGAAAACAACTCTTGTTTATTGATAGCCATACTGTTGCGGGTGATCTGTGAAAAATAGATGAAAAATGAAATACTACCCGCTAAATTTTGCCAGGGATGAAGAGCCAATTATTTAGATTCCAACCAAGTTGAAGAATTCGTAAAGTTTTAAATTTCTTGCCTCACAAATTCTCATTATTGTTATAAGTGATATTTGATAATCGTTATCTTCTTTTATTCGACGAACAGTTTTTTCATCAATAAAATGCTCTTTTGCAAAAAGACTGTTATTATCAGCAGGAATAACCCAGTTATCTCTGATAAATTCGACAATCTTTCTATTTGCGGTTTTCATAAAAACAAATAAAACCGATATAAAAACAAATAATTCGGACTGAAATCCGAATTGATGAAAATATTTTTATCTTTGTAAAGAATTGCATTGCAATTATATAATTTTGCGAACCTTCGATAGTTAAAATATTAGAAGCTTTCGCTTAGAATCTCGATCTGAAAACTGGTAATTTTCTTTTGCAACGAGATCATAAGCATAAAGAGGCTCACGACCTAGGCGTGGGCTCGCTTATCGTTGCAAGGTATACCAGTACCTCAGGTCGGTAAGTTGAGTCCGCGCTTTTTTTCATTTAATTTCTGGCGTTATATAATTCAACTCAGCTTTCCGGCTTACATCATGCTTATCCACTGGCATGATGCTGCGTAAATACACTTATATCATAAAACAAAATGCCTATGACAAAATAAACAGAGAACAAGTTTTAAGCCCGCTACAACAGTTTGGCGACGTGTAGCAGGCTTGGTCGTTAATTAATTCTAACCATCAATTAACATCGAAATTTATGAAAAACTTTCCATACAAGGAAAATTATACCCGAGTGTGTCTGATTTTCCGGAAATGCTTTGATCGTTTTGCGATTCCTCAAATAGTCAACAACAAGCCAGGGAAACGGCAAAAGCTATTCAGTTTTGCATCTACACTTTCCTACATGAGTTTGGTATTTTTCTTCAGCCGGCACCATAGCCTGTACCAAAACAAAATTAAATCACCCGAGTGAGGAATGACTTCCTATAAATCGTGAAACACCAACCCTTCACGATCCACATACCAATCCTAACCTCATAGGATTCAACCTTATTACCCAATCTTAAAATAAATTTTTATGCAAAATTTTAAAAGCTATTTCGCTGCATTATTGCGTCCCGTGTCCAAAATAGTAAAAGGCATGGGCACAAAGCTTAAGCTATTATTTATCTTTTGTATTCCCATTCTATTGTTCTCCGGCCACGCCTACGCACAAACGATTACGGTTACCGGTCGGGTGACAGACCAGAATGACCAACCACTGCCCGGTGTCAACGTGGTGCTTAAAGAAACGACATCAACCGGTACGATTACTAAAGACGATGGTCTGTACCTCCTAAAAGAAGTACCTTCTAACGCAGTACTTTCCTTTTCCTTTATCGGTTTTAAAACCAAAGAAATTCCTGTAAATGGACGTTCACTGGTAGATGTACAGCTGCAGGAAGACATTACCACATTATCAGAAGTAACTGTAAATGCCGGTTACTATACTGTAAAAGAACGCGAACGTACCGGTAGTATCTCTACTGTGGCATTTAAAGAGATCGAAAACCAGCCTGTAAATAATGTACTGTCGGCAGTACAGGGACGCATGGCCGGCGTTAATATTATCCAGGGCAGCGGAGTACCCGGCGGTGGATACAACATCCAGATACGCGGTGTTAACAGCCTGCGCCGTGCAGGCAACTACCCAATGTACATTATCGATGGAGTCCCGGTAAGCGCTGAAAGCAGTTCTTCACTTTCCGGAGCAATACTACCACACGGAGAAACCAGTCCGCTCAACGCCATCAATCCAAATGATATTGAGAGCATCGAAATTTTAAAGGATGCCGATGCCACGGCCATCTATGGTTCCCGCGGTGCCAACGGAGTAATTCTGGTTACCACCAAAAAAGGGAAAGCGGGTGGTAAAACCGTTTTTAGTATTAACAGCAGTTACGGGATTAGCCGCATAGCCAATAAAATGGAACTGATGAATACGGAACAGTACCTGGATATGCGCCGCCAGGCTTATGCTAACGATGGCCTTTCGAACTACCCGGTCAATGCTTATGATGTAAATGGCACCTGGGACGAAAAACGTTACACCGACTGGCAGGAAGAGCTCATTGGCGAAACAGCCACCAACTCGAATATTCAACTATCGGTAAACGGGGGCAGTCAAACCACGCGCTTTCTTATCAGTGGCAGCCATAGCGAACAAAGCACGGTTTACGGCAAGGGTTTCAAATACAAAACCAATAACCTGAACTGGAACCTGAATCACCGGTCGAAGGACAATAAATTTATTCTAAATGCCAGCACTTTGTTTTCGGATCAGTCCAACAACCTGGTACAAGCCGACATCACCAGCAAAGCGCTGACCTTAAGCCCAAACGCTCCGGTACTCTATCAGGATAACGGCAGCCTGAACTGGGAAAACAAAACCTTTAACAACCCGGTAGCTGCATACGAGGCCACCTATTCAAGCGATGTGAAAACGATTAACCTTAATATGAATATGGCTTACGAATTGTTACCGGCAGTTTATATAAAACTAAATGGCGGAATCAACCAACAAGGCTCCGAAGAATTACTGCTGTCTCCCAATACCAGGTATAACCCGGCCTTTGGTATAACGCCCGCCAGATCTGTAGCTTATAAGAGCCAAAATCGTTTGTTCTCCTACCTTGTAGAACCCCAGTTGAACTACAAACAAAAGTATGGGAATCATGAATTCGACCTGCTGGCCGGAAGCACTTATCAACAGCGGGACAAAACCTCATTGCAGCTATTTGGCTATGGGTTTGAAAGCAATGCGCTTATTACCAATCTGGAAGCAGCCAATACTGTCTCGGTGCAAAAGGATATGGAAACCCAATACCGCTATTTCGCCGTATTCGGGCGGGTAAATTATCAATACAAAAAACGGTATATCGTAAACCTTACCGGGCGGCGTGACGGTTCCAGCCGTTTCGGGACTAACAACCGTTTTGCCAGTTTCGGCGCTGTGGGAGCTGCCTGGTTGTTTAGCGAAGAAAACTTTTTAAAAAACAGTACGTGGTTTAATTTCGGGAAGCTGAGGGCGAGCTACGGGACTACCGGCAACGACCTGATCGGCGATTACCAGTATCTGGATACCTATACGCTCAGCAGTACCAGCTACGGCGGCAGTTCTTCGCTTTACCCTTCCCGGCTGTATAACCCTTATTTTAGCTGGGAAAAAACCACCAAGCTGGAAGTAGCGCTGGAAACCGGTTTTTTAAACGACCGTGTTCACTTTTCTGCAGTTTGGTACCGGAATCGTTCAGGCAACCAGTTGGTAGGTATTCCATTGCCGGCCACTACAGGCTTTAGTTCAATACAGGCTAACCTGCCTGCTACAGTAGAAAACAAAGGTACAGAGTTCGAACTCAACACCACGCCAATCCAAACAAAGGATTTCCGTTGGGTTAGTGATTTTAATATCAGTTTTCCAGATAACAAGCTGGTGGAATTCCCCGGTATAGAAGGTTCCACCTACGCCAACTCCTACGAGGTGGGCCATCCTGTCTCCATTAAAAAAGTTTATAATTACGAAGGCATCGATCCCGAAACCGGCCTCTATACTTTTACCGATTATAATGATGATGGCAATATAAGCTCCCCCGACGATAATCAGGTAATTGAAGATGTAGGGATAAAGTACTTCGGCGGCTGGACGAACCAGTTGGCTTATAAACGATGGGATTTCTCTTTTTTGTTCCAGTTTGTAAAACAACGGCAAAGTAACTACAATGCTTTAATGCTGAATCCGGGTACGATGAACAACCAGCCTGTAGAAGTTCTGGATGTATGGTCGGAATCTAATCCCGACGGCCGGTATATGGCCTATACCTCCGGAGCCGACGCACAGAAAAACAAGGTGCTAAGGTACTTCAAAAACAGTACAGCCACCATTAGCGATGCTTCTTTTATCCGCTTAAAAAACATGCAGCTCAGCTATCGTTTACCTGTTTACAAAAAAGTACAGGATATAAGGCTGTATGTACAGGGACAAAACCTGCTGACCTTCACTGATTATTTTGGGCTTGACCCGGAATTTTTCTCGACCGGTTTTTTACCACCACTAAGAACCTGGTCTTTTGGCCTACAACTTAACTTTTAAAAACATAGAATCATGAAAAAAATATATTTATTGTTTTGCTTCGGTGCATTTCTGCTGACAGCCTGCGAAGAATTAGTTGAAATTGACGCCCCGACTAACCAGCTGGGCACCGAACAGGTATTTGAAAGCCAGGAAACCGCAAATGCAGCTCTTGCAGGCTTATATGCCGAATTGCGCGACGGATCAATAGTTACAGGTGCCGGATTTTATACTGCCGGAACCTTACTGGCTTCTTACACCGATGATTTGGATTGCTATACCAATGACCAAGACGGGATACTGGATATTTACAGAAACCAGCAACAGGAAACCAATACGGTTATTTCAAATATATGGAATACCGCCTACGGGCAGGTCTATTATGCCAATTCCATTATTTATGGAGCAGCACATTCAACAAAACTTTCTGATACCGAAAAGAATCAAATTATGGGAGAAGCCCTGCTTATCCGTTCCCTCATTTATTATTATCTGCAACAGTTTTTTGGCGCTATTCCTTATTCTACTAGTCTGGATTATGAATACAATCGTAATCTAACTAAAACAGCTACTACGGCAGTATTGGAACAACTGGAAACCGATGTAACAGAAGCCGTTTCGCTTTTAGAGGATGAATACCGTGATCCAGAACGCATTTACCTGAACCGAAAGGCAGCACAACTGCTGCTGGCCCGTATTTATCTGCTCAGGGAAGAATGGGAACTTGCAGAACAAACAGCAAACACAATTCTACAATCGCCCTTATACGAGTTTGAGGAGGATATCAACGAAGTATTTCATAAAACGGGCGAGCATATTCTCTGGCAATTGGAACCGGAAAACGATGGAGATGCCACCGAAGAAGCCTCTTTTTACTATTTTACCGACGCGGCCCCCAGTGCTTATACGCTGGCACCTGATCTGGTCAATTCCTTTGATAATAACGACCTGCGTAGACAGAAATGGATGGCCGAAGTATCTTTTGATGATGAATTGTGGTACCGGCCGTTTAAATACAAAAACAAGGATAATGGGGCGAATGACAATGAATACTCCGTTGTTTTTCGCTTGGCAGAGCCCTATTTTATTATGGCCGAAGCGCTGATTAGACAAAACCGGCAGAATGAAGCTTTACCTTATTTGAATGCTACCCGCGAAAGAGCCGGACTGACTGCGCTTACCTCATCATCTGGCGAGGATTTCATCAATGAACTGTTGGCAGAAAAGCGCCGTGAATTCTTTACCGAGGCCGGACACCGTTTCCTTGACCTGAAACGGACAGGATACTTGAATGAATTAAGCGCGGTAAAAACGAACTGGGAAGATTATATGCAGGTATGGCCATTACCCCAAAACGAATTATTATTAAATCCGAATCTCAACCCTCAAAACACAAGTTATTAACGCATGAAAGCTGCAATTTTTTTCATATTCCCGGTTCTGTTGCTTCTGACAGGCCGGGAATTAACTGCACAAAGCAGACACGACAGCCTGTCCCGGATTGCTAATGAAGCATCACATAATATTAGCGGTACTGTAATGTCCGAAGACGGCAACTGGCTGACAATACGCAAGCGTAGTTGGATGCCCGTGTGGAATAGAAGTGATATGAAGAAAGACACCCTAATCTTGTTCGACCTCCGTGATCCTGTGAACCACAGTATTGTGGGATACAGGCAAAACGTATGGAAAGTGGTGTTTGTTGATAACAATCACTTATTATTACAGTATGAATGGCAAACCGAGCTGCTTGACCTGGACAAACAATCCGGCACTTTCTATAAAGGTGTAAAAAGCATACAATCCTTAAGCGGCAACGGGAATTTCCTACTACATTACAACCAGGAGCATAACAACAGGTTTGAACTGCGCAATAACAGGGGGGATTTGATTAATGCTGCAAATCATGTGACCCGGTTTTATCCCACAGGCGGCAACCATATTTATGTCCTTACAGACAACGGAGAAAACAGGTATGAAGTTCTGCTATTAAAAGGAGAATCCACAGAAAAAGTATATGAAACTACGCATAAAATTATCTCTCTGGAGATTGCCACAGGAGAACAGGGGATCATTATCTGTGAACAAGTACCTGAGAATGATTGCCAGGAAATCGTTTACCTGGATTTTAGCAATAAAATAACTTACCCATTAAAAGAAATTTTACCCTTAAACTTTCAAAAGGGATTTATTGAAATAATACCGGAGAGTAGTAGCTATTTCTTAAAACTTAGAATGCCACGCAAAAAAGGAAGCGACTCCCCGGTTGATATCTGGTACGGAAACGAAAAAGGACTAAAACTGAAATTCTTTCCAATTAAGGATAACTGTTATGTGTGGCAGCCTAAGCAAAAAAGGGTGCAGCGAATCGGAGACGATCAACTAACTAAAAATGTAAACATCGGAAGTAGTCGTTATTTCCTGAGTCTTGACCCTTATCATTTTCAATACTACACCCAACCTCCCCGGTATAAGGTAAACGTTTACGACCGGCAGAAAGATTGTTATACACTGATGGATACCACATTCCGGAATCTTTACACATCCCCCGATGGAAGGTATGCTTTGTCCCAGAAAAAACAAGCATGGTCTGTATATCATATCCCCACCGGCACTAAAAGAACGATCGTCAACAGTAAGTTAAATGCCCCCTGTTTTGTAACAGGCACTGACACGGTTCTGTTCGAAGGCGAAGGCGGACTGTGGCGTCACAACCTGGCAGTGGAAGAAGAGCCCGTTCAATTTTGTCATTTTGAGGGATACCAGGTTACCATCCTGAACGGGACATCACGCAACACGATGACGAGCCCTGATTTTTCCGAAAATATAATTAATCCTGAGAAAGCTTTGTTGCTTAAACTATATAATGCCCGGGAAAACACGAGTGCTTATATATTGTGGCAAAATGGCAGGCAGGATACGGTTATCGCGCCAACAGGCAAACGCATCCAAAACCTGGTTTATAATAGTACGTACAACTGTTTCAGCTATACCGAAGAGAATTACAATCAGCCGCCACGCTTGGTTTATAAAGAAATGGGGAAAAAGAAACAGGTTATTTATCAAAGTAACAAGGCCGACAAAGCAGTTTTGTCCATGAAACAGGAAATTGTTTCCTACACCAACAGCGACAGTATTCCTCTGAAAGGTGTTTTGTATTATCCGGCAAACTATAATCCTTCCCTAAAATACCCGATGGTGGTGCACATATATCAGAAACAGCGTAGCCTTTCAAATCGGTATCCATATCCGTTTTATTATAACGGACTCGGGTTTAATATGCGCTTGCTTATTGAAAACGGGTACTTTGTGTATCTGCCCGACATTGTTATACAGGGGAAAGACGGGCCTGGTATGGATGCGCTGGATTGTGTTAACCATGCTTTGGATGCTTTAGTCGGCAATCCCTTAATCGATAAAAACAGAATTGGCTTAATCGGGCATTCCTTTGGCGGTTATGAAACCGACTTTATTGCTACCCGGTCTAACCGTTTTGCCACTTATGTTTCCGGCTCTGGGCATAGTGACATTGTTTGGGCTGCCAATGCTTTCAATTATAATTTCTTTTTCCCGGATTATGTAAGGATAGAAGCTAATATGTATAAACTGGGTGTAGCTTTTTGGGAGAATAAAGCATTGTATCTCGCAAACACTCCTATTTATGAGGCCGACAAAGTAAATGCCCCGGTGTTGTTATGGTCAGGTTTGGAAGACCCAAATGTAACCAGCGACCACAGCATGGCCTTTTACAACGCCCTGCGCAGGAACAAAAAAGATGTGGTAGCGCTGTTTTACGAGGGAGAAGGGCATGGCTTGCAAAAAAAACGGGCACAATACGACCTGACAAGTAGAATTCTGGATTGGTTCGATTACTTTCTGAAAGGAAATACAGACATCGAATGGATTAATAAAAGACTCAATTGACCTCCTATTATTGTAGGTCAGAAACGGAAAAAAACATACAGGACATTTATCCAGTAAGGTTTTGAAAAATACAATAGAAAGGGAAGATATTGTTTACTAATAAAACAGAAGGAAGGGGGTACCCATGTGGTATCCCCTTTCTTTCTCAATTCGCAGGTTTGTACAATGAAACTGTACACTCAGTTCCATCCTCGAACAAACTGTGGATAGTTGAACCATCATCCCAGGTACATAAATCTCCAGGTATGGAGGTACACGTTTCGGGAGATTCCCGACAGTCTCCAGTGGAGCTATCGATATAAAATCCGGATTGCAAACCATTATCCGAATTTTTTGCAACGTTAGTTGCAAGAGCGGCACCGGCTCCTATCAATATAATAGCAGCGGGTAAAATAAGGCTTTTTAAATTTTTCATAATTAAAAATTTGAATTATTGCTTACTCTGTTTTGGGTTTTCAGCTTCCCCCGTTTTGAAATTCGCTGTCACCGCTTGCGCAAAACGGTAGCGCACGATTTCACTGCCACGTAATACAAATAGATAATTATCTGAGGCAAGCATTTGAGACATTTTATTTTCCCCGCGGTGGTATATATAGAAACTGCCCAAATACTCTTGCTTTCCGGTACTGTACATGTCAATAATGGCCGCTTGTTGCCATGCCTTTCGGGACTCATATTTTCCCATTAGCATAGATTCATTAAACAGTACTTGTTTATACAGCACGGATGTCTTATTTACCTGTAGTGGAGGTGCACCTAATTTATGTCTTCCGTCAGATAGCCTTCGTACTTGCACCTGAGCATGGGATATGGTATCAATGGTATGAAGTTTTTGCAGAAGTTGTAGTTCCTTGTCCATGACCAGAATTTCGTTACGGTAGCTATAGATGTAAGCCAGTTCTCCGGTGCTGTTATCACGAAGCAACCTACCATCTGTATCAAACATTCCATCTATCTGTTTTTCCAGCAATCCATAGTTAAGGGTTACTTTAGGCTCCCGGTCAAGACTGAGCCTTCCCAATACCTGTGATTTGGTACTTCTGCTTTGTGCCCTGAAGGCAAAATTAACAGAGTCTATTACCTGCAATTGAGAAAAATAGCAGTCTTCAAAACTAATTGTCCGGGCTTGCGAATCGCCCAGCTTTCCTCTGTATATTATCGGAATATTACCATCATATACATAAAAATAAGGAGCTTCTACTTGTATTCTTATTGAACGAAATGGAAGGTTAGCATCGTCAATCTCTAATTTAGCCGGCATTATCGTTGTCAAAGAAGTATCCACTTGGGTTAACACTAAGGGGGCTGTATAATTTCCCAAATAGATTTTCCCATCGGCCATACCGGCAAAATAATAGGAGTTTACACCCAGATCGAATGTCTTTTCATCGCGAATGGGATGTTGGCCAAACCGGCGAATAAAGTTGTTTTCTTTTTTTATGATATGCTCAGATGATAAAAAGAGCCCCACAACAACACCAACTGCCAGTAATGAAGGCAATGATGTTTTTAAAAGCACAACGTGTTTTGGGGTGTGCTTCTCTTTTTCAGAAAGTACAATTGCAAAAAGAGCCAAAATGACAAACGCTATATTAAAAATCATATGTTCCGTCCAGTTCATCTTCTCAATGATACCTCCACACGAACAGGGAACAAAATCGCTGTAATTAAGGATCAGATAAATATAGATCGTAAAAGCGATCATTAGAAAGAATGATCCATAAAGACCTGTTAGACGAGTCTTTCTAAAGATCAATAATGCGACCAGAATAAATTCCATGCATATTACAGCAGGTGCAACCACGCCGGCATGTGCGCTTAGTAATGGCGACTGTGCTAACTGTACAGTGAAGTTTTCATAGTCCAGCAATTTGCTAATCCCGGCATACACAAAAAGCAGGATATATAAATAGGAGGAGAGTGGAACCAGAATTGTAAAGTGTTTTGGATGGAGCTTTTTCATAGCTGAAAATTTGTTTGTTTTAAAGGTCATTTTGCGGGAGAATGTAATATTCAGGTTATTTGACACTTAGTGGTTGATGTATACATACCGTTCTCCCGGTAAATATTTGAGGTCATGTTTTAGCCTCAATACATTTACAAAGGTACAGTTGTGCCGGGGCATTCGTCTGAACCTGTATTAACAAATGAAAGAACCCGGATCAAAAAAAATCTTAACCGAATGATGGGGCACTCGTAAAGAATCAGAATTCAAAAAGGGAATAATTGCAACTGATCATCCTATAAGATGAAATCAAAACTGCGGAACATTCAAGGATGTCCTTTCTTTCGAAGCATCCTACTTAGTGACTGTGGGGCTATGTTCAAATAAGATGCTATGATATCCTTGGATACTTTTAATTCGATACCCGGATGAGTTGTCAATAAATGCAGGTACCTTTCCCAGGGAGAGTTCACCGCCAATTGCCGGGATCTTTGGGCAAAAAAGTAAACATACTGAAGGGAAACACAACGTTCAAAAACACTCGCTTCCGGGAAAGAACTGTATATTTCCTGAAGCTGGCGGTAGGATATGGAGAGTAACAAACTTCCCGGCATCACTTCAATATTAACATCTGATTTCTTACGCTGGAAAAAACTCACCGGATCACAAACAATACTATGTTCTTTCCAAAGAATGGAAGTGAGCTCCCTCCCGGTATGAACGTCAAAAGAAAAGCACCGGGCTAGACCTTTCTCTACAAAATACATATAATCTGATGTGTGTCCGGTGTTAAGCAACAATGACCGGTATCTGTGCTCGGTTATGGTCAGCCGCTCGTTAATTGCTGCAATAAGTGCATCCACATAAGACTGTTCGGTAAGCTTTTTAGGCAGGGGCCTCATTTTAAAAATAACATCATATAAGCTGTGTTTTTCCATAGTTAACGTTTTTAGGAGTTTAGATTAAAATAATAAGGTTTAAATGTCTCTTCAAAAAAGAGTAATTGTAATATTGTGAGTATATCGACGTCGCTTAAGTCAGGGAGCTCAAATTTATTAATGTGCTTTTTTAAGTTTCTCGAGGTCTGATTGGCATATATCGATAAATACTGAGTGGCTGATGGCTTTCAGGCGAATACCAAACCGGCTTCTATTTCGTCGTTTTACCAGAATTCCTTCATGTCCTTTTAATGGACCGGAAACAATTCGTACATGTTCTCCACCGGAGAATTGATTTTCTACTGTAATCACATTCCCCATTTCCAGCATTTTCCGTATTCCATCTACCTCCTTTACCGTTATTGTGGATGGTTTCCCGGCAAAAGAAACGAAGTTTACAACCTGAGATATTCTTCGAATGGTATATATTTCATGGTGATAAGTAAAGACAAATAAGTAATTGGGGAATAGCGGGAACCAGATCTTTTTTCGTTGTCTGTTTTTCCATTGTCTTGTTTCATGGATTGCAGGACAGAAGACTTCATAACCATGATTAGCGAGAATCTGTTTCGCAATTCGTTCATTGCGTGGGCGAATATAAAATACATGCCACGCTCTTTTCCTGAAATCATTCTGCGTTTCATCATATAGTGCTCTACCATCCTTATGAATAATTCTGTCTCGCATGGTATAGATTTAAATGGTGTATATTAAGCAAGCTTTTCAGTGTACTATAGCATATAACCAGGTAGTTAACGGTTAATAATCCTGTCGTATCGCCAGAGACTCTCAGGTTGTTCGTCCATTCAATTATAATTTTTTCAGGAAGTCATCTTTACGAATATTTACTGCTGCGGTGCATGCCAAAGGCACGTCACTTAGCACAAATAATGTATGCATAGCGTCCAATAAAATACCATATATGCGGTATGTAAATATATGAAAAAATAATCCAAACAAAAAAATGGTTCGCAATACCAAATGATATTTCCAATCATAAAAATGACTGTTTCATTTGCTTAATCATCCTTTTTACGTAAGTTTGTTAGCATTAGATCTACATTGTTATGACAACAAAAGAAAGAATTATTGAAGAGGCTTTTAAATTATTCCTGAATAATAATTATGAAAAAGTAAGTATTTCCGATTTGGAAAATGCAGTCGGGAAAACAAGAGGGGCAATATTCTATTTTTTTAAAAATAAAGAAGAAATATTTAACGAGGTAATAGGCACCTATCTGATCAAAACACAAGATCCTTCTGTGAAATTCAAATTTGATGACAATATTTCTCTTGAGCAGTTTATTAGGCTGTATGTCAGTGGTATAAATACCACTATGTCCAGAATGCTATCCATCTCTGTTGTCAATATTTACAAGCAGTATTTTTCTCTTTATCTCCAGGCAGCTCGAATCTATCCCAACTTTTCTGAGATTATGACACGTAACTCAATTGAGGAGATAAACCTGTGGGAAAAAGTGATATCCGGGGCAATAAAGAATAAAGAAATAAAGGCTGTAGATACCAAGTATTATGCAACTCTTTTTCGAAGTTGTTTTCTAGGGCTGGCATTCGACAGATGCCTTTTGTACGGGCTTAATACAGAGGAATTGTTTACACTTTATCAAACCATTTACCAGCAAATAAAATTAAAATCCTAAGTCATTCATAACAATTGTATGTAAATTTTTACTTACTTTTACATACCAACCATTATAATTTATTGTTATGAATAAAAATGTTTACATCTCATCCGTCAGCAAATTTTTGCCCAATTCACCCGTCGAAAACGAAGATATGGAACAATATCTTGGTTTGATCAATTCAAAACCGTCAAGAGTAAGGCGTATAGTATTAAAACAAAACGGAATAAAATCCAGGTACTATGCTTTGGATAAAAAGCAAAAAATTACCCACACCAATGCAGAGCTGGCATTCCGTTCCATAAAGAAATTGTTTCCTGATGAGAAAATTCCGGAAGATATTGATGTATTGGCATGTGCCACAGGCAATCCTGATCAGTTGTTGCCTTCCCATGCATCGATGGTTCACGGACTAATGAAAAACAGGCCTATGGAACTGTATTCCGCTTCGGGAGTATGTCTTACCTGCCTGCAGGCTTTTAAAACGGCTTACCTATCTGTTTTGTCCGGTGTTTCATCAAAAGCAATTTGTTCTACTTCAGAACTCGCCTCTCCAACTTTATTGTCAAAAAACTACGAAGAAGAGTATGAGCATTGCTCACAAGTCGGAAAAGATCCATACATGGCTTTTGAAAAAGATTTTCTGCGCTTTATGCTTAGTGATGGCGCCAGTTCGGTATTACTCTCTGACAAAAAGAGCGAGAATGGAATTTCATTCAAAGTCGAATGGATTGAAATGACTTCCTATGCTAATGAACTGCCCACCTGCATGTTTATGGGAGCTGAACTTCGTGAAGATGGAGAACTCACCAGTTGGAAAGAATTTGAAAGCCGGGAACTTATCAATCGCTCGGTTATGACCGTTAAGCAGGATATTCGCTTGCTAAAACCAAATATTATCCGATACTGGGTTGACCACCTGGAATATTGTCTGAAAAAATATAACCTTGATCCGAAGGACGTTGACTATGTGATCCCTCATGTCTCAAGCATGTTTTTTTACGGGAAGCTTGCTGAAGGAATTGAAGCCAGAGGTTTGGATCTGGGGACGAACAAGTGGTTCACCAATCTTACTGAGATTGGAAATATCGCTTCTGCTTCCATTTTTGCCGCGTTGGATGATCTATGCAAAACAGAAATGCTAAAAGTAGATAATAAGGTTTTACTACTGGTACCGGAAAGTGGACGTTTTTCCTATGGGACGGTTTTGTTGACTGTGAAATAATTCTAAAAATGAAAGGCGACCAATATTTAATATAGAAGTACAATACATAGTGTGCAACAGAGCTAAGACATTAAATAATTTTATTCACTAGCTATTTTTGATATTTTTCCGAGAGATACAGATTGTAGAAAAAGCGTCACAAGGAAATATTTATCACAATTAAAGACATATAAAGTCTTTGACCGCCAGAAGAGCATTGCTGCTCAAGACTTGTTCGAAATTGTATACGTTTGATATTACCCACTAACCATGATGTTAGATGGTGATTTAAACTATGCAGAAAAACGAAAATAGAAGTATTGAAGAAGCTACCGAAAGAGTTAAAAAGAGACTCTCATTGGAGAAAATACGTTCTATTCCTAAATACAAAGATTTGACGTCTTCTGATTATGAAAAGCTTATTAAAGATTCGGAAACGATTGCTTTACTGATATTGAAAGCTTTCATGTTGAAAAAATAACGGCATTAGTATTGGATATTTTCGCATCTTTTTAGGATTATTATCCCTGTCCATTATAAAATTCTTCAAGTCATGAATGATTTAAGCCTGTTTAAACAATTTGCTCCACAAGCTCCAAAGAAATTTCATGAGGGAAATAATGCTGTAATCTACACACGTGTATCATCCGCTGACCAAGAAGACAATACTAGTCTTGCTTCCCAAAAAAGATATTGTGAGATTTATGCGAACAAACGTGGTTTAAACGTGGTTGGCTATTTTGGTGGTACTTACGAATCAGCAAAAACCGATGACCGAAAAGAATTCAATCGGATGTTAACCTTTGTAAAGAGATCAAAAAATATCAGCTATGTGATTGTTTATTCCTACGAAAGATTTTCTCGTTCTGGAATCAACGGTGCATCTATTGCCGATGAACTACTTAAAAAGTACGGCGTAATAACTTTAGCTACAACTCAGGAGCTTGACCCGACTACACCATCTGGTTCTTTCCAGCAAAAAATACTATTCCTGTTTGGGCAAATGGATAACGAACTCAGACGCGATAAGGTTGTTACCGGCATGCGTGAAATGCTAATGAAAGGCTATTGGGTTTGGAAACCACCTCGTGGTTATGACGTTTTAAATAAGGGAAGTAAAGCCACAGAACGCCAAATTATCATTAATAAAGAGGGTAAAATTCTCAAAAAAGCATTTGAATGGAAAGCATACCATGAATTGCCTAATATTGAAATTGTACGAAAACTTCAAAAACTTGGAGTAAATATCACTGATAAAAAACTACATGAGCTATTTATTAATCCTTTCTATTGTGGTTTGATTGTAAGTAAACTCATTCCTGATAAAGTAGTAGAAGGCAAACATACCCCACTTATCTCAAAGAAATTATTTTTGGAAGCGAATAATATCAGAAATGAGAAACGGGTACATGGCTTTGTTCATGATATGGATAGTGAAAACCTGCCTTTAAAGGTGTTTACAAAGTGTGAAAAATGTGGTAGTTCAATTACAGGCTATAAGGTAAAAAAGAACGATTTATATTATTATAAATGCAGATCAAAAGGATGTAATGTAAATAGAAGTGCAAAAACTATGCATGATCTATTCCGTAACATATTAAACATGTTCCAAATTGATCCCGAAACGACTTCAATTATCAAAGTTCAACTGGAAGAACAAATGACCGGTTTCTTCAAAAATCAATTAGATGATGCCAGGGCGTTAAAATTGAGATTGACAGAAACAAGAAGGAGGGTAGATGCTATTGAAGAACGTTTCGTTATTGGTGAAATAGATCGAACTTTATACGATAAATTTAGAAATAAATACGAAAAGGAATGTTTTGCAATTGAACAAGAATTAAATAAAGTTGGTGGATATAGTTCGAACCTTAAAAAAGTAGTGAATTATGCGGTTGATTTATGTCGGAACCCTATGAAACTGTGGGACTTCAGCGACTTAAACGGGAAGAAGATTTTTCAAAATCTTTTATTCCCAGAAGGAATTTACTACAACCGAGAATTGGATCGAGTTCGAACAGCAAGAATCAATACCTTTTTTACCTTTATCCCTGAAATAGCAAGGGATTTGAGAGGATACAAAAAAGGGGATTACAACAAATTTGATGAAATCCCCCGTTGGGTGGAGCTGGCGGGAGTCGAACCCGCGTCCAAACGAGGAAGCTACAAGCTTTCTACATGTTTATCTCTGACTTAATTTTCGAATAGCAGCCGGATCAAAGCCACCAACTACTACCTTATCTCTTTTAATTTCGCAAAAACGCCAGAGCTTCGTTTATGCTAGCTTCGATTTATTTGCACCGCCGATTCGGACCGCTTCAAAGCATCAGCATCCGGGCGATGTCTTGTCCCAATGCCTTGCATCGGGATTAAGCAGTTAACCTACTGTAATTCGGTTACGCAGCAAGAGCGTAATTATTTTCGCCAATTATGGTTTTGATTATTATTTTTTACGGGTCAACAACCAAAACCCGACATGCTTACCTGTCTCTTCTACCCGCTGTCAAAACCAGTCAGCCCCGTAGAAGTTATATCTATTCATTTTATAGAACTCCGGAAAGGAATTAATTAGTGATGAATAAAACCATAACAGGCTGTTAGGTTTTAACCTCCCATAACATCTCCCAATCCGGTGCAAAGATATTTATTCTATTAATTATTCTTAATAATTCAGATTCTTTTTCTGAATCGGCGATTTCGCGGGAAAAGTTGCTATTCGTTATGTCTTTGATTCTCATTATAATGATTTATTTTCCTGTAAGTTTAGTATTTTAATGCTCAACGTCCGATTTCCTAAAAATTGATGCTTGGCGATAAAAAGTTTTTGTGGCAGTAGCTTCATGCAAACAGTTTCATGGAAAAATATTTAAAGTGCGTCTTAATCCTTTTCATTATTATATTGTTGGAAGTACTAATGATACTTTCATACATATTTTTGGAAACCTTATGGAAGGAAGGACGAATGAGCAAAAAAGAAATTTATCTGTAAAAAATATCGCTGAATTGAAAAACTGTTTCCGTATGTTCCGGTAATTTCAATCAATACCTGCGATTTCGAAAAAGCTACTTAGTTAATAAATTAATGATTTGAGAATGATGTTTAGTGTAATTTATTCATTTCAGGTTAAAAAAGGATCTGAGAAACTGTTTGAGGCAGACTGGAAAGAACTCACCAAAATGTTTCGCGATTTTGCGGGAGGATTGGGGTCGAGACTTCACCTCGCCGAAGAGAACAGTTACATTGCTTATGCGCAGTGGCCCAACAAAAAAGCGTGGGAAGAGGCAGAAAATAAATTGCCGGAAGAAGCACTTGAAGTCAGAACACGTATGCGTAACAGTTGCGAGGCGATGAAGACTTTGCATCAGTTACATTTGGTTGAGGATATGTTGGTGAAGTAATCCGGATTGATTTTAAATCTTGATAAAGTAAAGATCAAACAACTCAAGGAAATGGAACTTAAAAGTTTAGCAGTTTTGGTAGAATGCAAATATTAAAATAAGTTGGGTGCCTTTTATATGCAGATTAACTTTTGTCATCTGCTAAAGACTGAACCGGTAGTGTAAACCACACCTTTGTTCCTTTTCCAGGTATGCTTTCTATTCCAATCTGGCCATTATTAATTTTTACAAATTCCTTACACAAAACAAGTCCCAGGCCGTGGCCTTGTTCGTTGGCTGTTCCGGTTGATGTTGTTTTCGAATCAATTGAAAACAGGTTTTTCACTTTATCTTCATCAATACCAATACCCGTGTCGGCCACAACAACTTTTACCATTTCTTCAGCTTTTTCTGCCGAGATAGATATTTGCCCGCCTTTTTGGGTGAATTTTATGGCATTCGATACCAGGTTACGAAGTATTAGGAGAATCATGTTCCGGTCGCCGTACACTTCAATATCCTCTTTAGTTGATGATGTAATTTTAATTTCTTTGGCTTGTGCAATGTTGGTGTGGTTTCTGTTAATCTCATCAAAAATACATGCCAGCGGTAATTTCTCGGGCGAGAATTTTATCGCTCCGGTTTGAGAACGCGCCCATTTCAGCAGATTCTCCAGAAGATCTAAGGTATTTGCCGATGTTGTTTGAATATCGTTTAAAAGCTCTTCTTTTTCTTCGGTGGTAAGAAAATCGCCCCCTTCCTGAATGAGCTGAACAAAGTTGGTAATGATACCAAAAGCTCCACGCAAGTCGTGAGACATGATGGAAAAAAACTTATTTTTTGAGTGTACTTCTTCGCTAAGTGTTTGCTGCGTTTGGCGCAATGTTAAGTGTGTTCTGACCCGGGCGGCCAGTTCTTTGCCAATAAATGGTTTTGTTATGTAATCAACAGCACCAAGTTTAAATCCTTCAACAATGTCTTCGGTTTCAGTTTTTGCCGAAAGAAATATGACCGGAATATCTTTTGTGGCTTCGTTACTCTTTAATCTTCTGCATGTTTCATGACCATCCATAATTGGCATCATAACGTCAAGCAGAATTAAATCAGGCTTAACTTTTTCAACGGTATCAAGGGCTTGTTGGCCATTCATTGCAACAGCGAGCTCGCACTTAAATTTTGCCAATAAGGTGCCCAGCACCTGAATGTTTTTTGGGACATCGTCTACAATTAGTATTACCGGTTTCTTATTTTGCATCATTGTATATTCCAGATTCTTTGTTAGTTGCATTAAACTGTTGCCAGATTTTTTCAAAGTCTTTTATTGTAACTGGCAGGTGTTCCATGTCTAAATTTACAATTTGTTTTTGAATTTTCAGTCCCCAGTTAATCAAATGTTTGGCATTGTATTTTTCGCCGTTAGTAACACAAATTTTAGCAAAATCATTTATTTCGCTCAGTATAAATGTATCTTTTACGGTTGCCCACTCGCGGTAGAGTTGATTATTCAGGATAGCTAAAAATTCTTCTGAGAAGATATGTGTGTTTTCATCAGATTCATCGTATGGTGTGGTTTGTTCAGCGGATTCTGCCTTTTGTTTTTCGCTAATTTTGTGCTTGAGTACTTTAGCAAGTTCGGCTATAATTTTTTTACGTGTAAATGGTTTTTGCAGGTAGCCATCAAAACTGGATTTGCGAATTTCTTCAATCTCTTCTTTTAGTGCTGATGCGGTGAAAGCAATGATCGGAATGTGCTTGTATTTCGTATTGCTTTTTAAAAGTTCTGTTGCCGTAAATCCATCCATAACGGGCATTTTTATGTCCATTAATATTACATCCGGATGAATTTCTTTTACAGCATTAATGGCTTCTTCGCCGTTTCGTGCACAGTTAACTGTAAAATTGAAATCTTTCAAGAATGTTTTTACAAGTTTCCGGTTGGTTGGTATGTCATCAACAATCAAGATAGTTGCCGGATCGAACTGCAGAGAACTTTTTTCAGCAACGGTTTGATCTTTGGGCTGATCAATGCTTCCAACTTCTACTTCGTTTAAAACAACATGAAAAGTACTTCCTTTTTCCGTTTCGCTTTCAACCCATATTTCTCCGTTCATCATATCAACCAGGCGTTTGGTAATGGTTAATCCTAGTCCAGTTCCTCCGTATTTATTGATATTCTGATTTTTTTGTTGTTCAAAAGCGCCAAATATTAATTGTTGCTGGTTTTTGTCGATACCTATTCCGGAGTCCTGCACCATAAAATGTAGCTTGCGCTTATCCTGGTTTTCGCTTGTTTCTTCTTGTATAACTTTAAGTTTAACAAATCCGCTTTCGGTAAATTTTATGGCATTCCCAACCAGGTTTATCAGTATTTGTCGTAAGCGAACATCATCGATAATAATTGCTGTTGGAACCGATTCCTGAACTTCAATAATAAACTCAATTTGTTTCTCATCGGCTTTATGCCTGAAAATCTGGGCCACATCGTTTAATAACGTTTGTAACTTAACTGCGTGATAGTTAAGCTCTGTTTTTCCGGCCTCAATTTTTGAGAGATCAAGAATATCGTTAATAATGCTGAGTAGGGCAGAGCCGCTTGAAGAAATAGCTGATGCATATTGTTTTAGAGCATCGTCTTCAATTTTTGATTCCATAATTTCGGCAAACCCCAGGATTGCATTCATCGGTGTTCTTATTTCGTGGCTCATGTTGGCAAGAAATTCACTTTTTGCCCGGTTGGCCTGAATGGCTTCCTGTTTTGCTTTTTCAATGGCAATGGCCTTATCTTCCAGTTCTCGGTTAAGGGCAACAACTCCTTTGTTGGTCTCTTCCAGTTCCTGGTTCATAGTCTCTATTTCATCGTTGCGTTCTTGCAGTTTACGCAAAAGAAAAACCAACTCATTGTTCTGAGAATTGATAGTGTCGACCATGCTTGAATCACCACGTTCAATTGTTTTCTCAAAAGCCTCTTTTATTTCTATGATGCGCTTCCCTTCCACTTGACGCGAAAAGTGTGGAAGCCATTTTGCAGTTGTAATTATGGTTCCGGTATCCGGTCCGGTTTTAATATCAAATTCGTCCATTAAACGCTGCGAGCCACTTAATCCCACGCCCATGCCGGTTTTAGAGCGGTAATTACCCGACTGAATGAGATGCAGATCGTTTATACCATTCCCTTTATCTTTAAAAACGATAACAATACCCGTACTTTTACTTTTGCGTTCAGCAAGCATAAACTCAATAGTGCCTCTGCCTGCATGTTCAATTATGTTTCGGCTGAGTTCGGATACGGCCGTACCAATTCTAATGCATGTGGTTTTATCAAATTTGGTTTCTTGTGCCAAAAGCGAGGCCAGGTTTCTTGCCCGAACTACGTCAGACTCGAACTGAACCACAAGCGTACCCACATTATGTATCGTAGCGGATGATAAGAATGGTAGCGTCGTCATTGTTTCGTGCGTAATTCGTTATTAAATTTTCGGCTATGCTTTGCGGATGTTCTTTCCAGTTAAAATCTTCGTGCCGCCACCTCGATGTAATTCCATCTGATGACAGGCATATATAATCGCCGGGTGAAAAACTATATTCGAACACGCGTGGTGTTCGCATATTATGCCCTATTATTCCTCCGTATGAAAGCAGGTTCTTTTTTTCGTTTGAACTAACAATAAAACCTTCAATATTTCCTATTCCGCTAAATTGCATTTTGTTATTATCAGTGTCAATAGAAACTATTGAAGCTACTAACCCGCGCGTGCCTCGTGTACCAGCATTCATGTGTTGCAGCAACATATCTACCGGTTGGTTGGCTTTTAGCACAATTTGCTCGCGTGCAAGCTGAGAGGCTAAATGTGCTTCTTTGCCATGTCCCAGTCCGTCGATAACGGCGGCAACTGTTTTAGTCGGAGAAATATGATTAACCACATAACAATCGCCATTTAATTTTTCTCCGGGTTTGCCTCGCGATGCTGCACCAATACTGATGGAACGGTTGGTGCCAATCCACTTTTTACTTGGTACCCATTTTAGCGTTCTTATACAAGTATTGTAGGTTTCTAATCCGTTAAGTACATTATCATCGATAAACGGAGTGTGTTCCGGATTGATCTCGAATACATCGGAAAAACGACGAATGGAGCCCAATCCTATACCCAAAGATACTTTATTTGAAAATCCATCTTTAATGGCTTTTTCAATATCAGGTATTCCCGGTCCCGAGTCGCAACACCATACTTCAATGGCTTTTTGTCCTTCGTTGGTTTTTAATTCGCATACCAAAATCTTGCCTTTTCTTCCTCCGTGTTTTAATACGTTGGTAACAAGTTCGGTTACCATAATTGCAATCTCGCCGGTTTTAACATCATCAAAACCAAGTTGTTTTGCCAGGCTCACCGATTTGCGTCGACTTACCCCAATGTCTGATTCATGCTCAATTTGCAATGTTAGTATTTGCTCGCGAATTATCTCCATTTCATAACCCTCACAATAGTGCCTTTATCTTTTTCCGATTGGATTTCAAAACGATCAACTAAACGTTTGGTTCCCGGTAGTCCGTATCCCATTCCCATTCCCGACGTGTAGCCATCGCTCATTGCCAGTTCAAGGTCTTCAATTCCTGGTCCTTCGTCAATACACGTAACAATCAGCGCATTTTTACCATCAACGTCTCCTCGTTCAATTACAACTTCACCACCTCCGGCGTAGTTAAACATATTCCGAAACAGTTCTGAAACAGCTGTTGTTATTCGTGTTTGTTCAACAATTCCCATGTGTGCCTCTTTGGCATGATGTCGAACAAGTTGCCTGATTTTTACAATGTCGTGTTCTGTAACGATAGGATATTTGCCGAGTTGTTCCCAATTATTGTCGAAACTAATTTCGTTCATGGGCACCTCCTTTTATAAATTGTTATAGTTTGAGAGGCGTTCTTCCAGCATTTCTATACCTTTTTCCATGTTTAGTGCCGTATCAACACCCGGCATTTCTAATCCCAGTTCAACTAACGTAATGGCTACAGCCGGTTGCATATCAACGATAACTACAGCAGCATCCATAATGGCGGCCATTGATGCCATTCCTGATAACATACGACCGATAAATGAATCGACCATTTCGAGTACTGAAATATCGATTAGCACCCCTTTGGCACCGGTTTTTTCAATCTCCTCGAGTATTTGCGATTGTAGCTGAATAGCCAGCTTATCGTGCATATCTACCTGGATGGAAACAATCAGGAAGTCGCGAATTTTTATTATGGGTATTTTCTTTTCGTGTAAATCGATGTTCATGCCCTATTCAGTTTCTTCGGTTTCATGTATATGGTCTGATTTGATTTTGCCATCGGTAAGCTGGTTGTTTTTTCTCATGGCATAAATCATGGCATCTTGCAAGGTGGCTTTTGTTCGAATAACCGAGAGGTCGATACCCAGGTGAACGATTGTTTGAGCAATTGCAGGACTGATGCCTGAAATTATACAGTCGGCACCCAGTAATCGTGCTGATGTTACAGTTTTTAATAAGTGGTTGGCAACCTGTGTATCAACCGTTGGAACACCGGTGATATCTAAAATCGACATGGTACATCCGGTATCAACAATTTTTTGCAGCAGGTTTTCCATCATTATTTGTGCGCGCTGACTATCAAGTGTACCAATTACCGGAAGAATAAGAATGTTGTCCCAAACTTTTGTTACCGGGCTCGAAAGTTCCAGTAGGTCGTCTTGCTGGCGCATTATTGTTTTTTGCTGGTCTTCAATTTTTGAAAGCTTTTCTTCCAGCTCTTCGCGCATTTTCTTGCTTTGTTTTAACTCGTAGGTTAAGTCTTCAATTAAAATATTAATTGCTTCCTCTACTCCGGTTAAGTCATCTTCAATTTCTGCTTCGATTCTAACATCAAGGTCTCCGGCGGCAACCGATGATAATACGTCCTCAATGTGCTCAATTCTTTCTTTAGCTTTTTCGAATACTATTTTTTCTGACATAATTTATCGTTTACTGATTAACCAATTTACTCCTTCGTCAACTGTTTTGAAAAAATCGCCCTGAATTTTCAGTGCCCCGGTTTTCAGCATTACTTTTGCAATCATTCGGTTGGCGGCGCTACCTCCGATAAAGGCAACATGCGATATTTCAAACTCTTTTAACAGTTGGTTGGACTGTTCACGGGTTTCGCGATTTTCAACTTTAGCTGTTTTGCTGATGTGAATACACATTTGACGATGCGGTATATCACCAATTAGCTCATTCATCTTGCTTCTAATATCTGGAATGTCGGTTGTTAGGTAATCGCGTGTAAATTGTAAATGTATGACCTTAGTATCTTCGTCATACCACAGATTGTGTTCCATTTTTTGCTTTTTAAAGGTTTGTAAACTTGCTGTAAAAATATAGATTTTATGGTGAACATAACTGCATATTGCAGCCTCGGGATGCTGTTTTTAAAGGTGTAAAAGCCTTAAAATAGAAGAGATGAAAGATGATTGCCGGTAGGCAAATTGCTGACCGCTGTTAAGGATATGAACTTTTGATTATGATGGACGTTAAATTAGTAACTTTGAAAAAAATCAACTGGCATAAGTGAAATACCTGATTTCTTTTGCAATAATATGTGCTGTATTTATGTTTCAGTTTTCTGAACTTTTGATTTTATTTTCGTTTAAAATCAACCAGGATTATATTGCAAAAAATTTGTGTATTGAAAAGGATGTTGAGGGATCGACTTGTAAAGGTTGCTGCCAGTTAGAAAAAAGAATGCACGAACAGGATGAGCAGAAAAAGGAGCTTCCTCCACAACAAAACGAAAAGCAAAATATTGATTTTTGTGTTCCATTATCAGGAATTGATTTAGCGATATATTCCGGCAAAGAAAATTTAACAGGCAAAATTCTTCCTAAATACTCATTTCAAAATCTATTTAAGGTCTTTCATCCTCCTGCCCAAACCAGTTAAAATTTAACCCCACATTACTTATTCAAAACCTTAATAAATCATTTTTGGAATGAGAAAGATCTTATACAATTCCGGAATAAAGATGGTATATGTATTGGTATTACTGCTATTGGTACATACAGCCTATTCGCAGGAAAAAACAATTAAAATAACTGACAAAAAAACAGGGGCAGAAATTCCCGATGTACATTATCAATACGATAATAATCGCGGATTTTCGGATAAAGCAGGAAACATTGTATTGACGCTTACTGAAGGAACCCAATTGTTTTTGTCGCACTTGCAATACGGCAAAGTTGCTTTTAGTGCCGATGAAGTTGAAACGTTCGCAGAACAAGGAACTATTGAGTTGAATCAATCGTCGACCTATTTGCCGGCCACGGTGGTTTTGGTGCACCCAACGGTTGGTGATAAACGAAAGCTGAAGTTTACGATGCAGAATAAACTGGCACACGATGCCGGCAATTTGCTCGAGTCGGTTTCCGCAATTTCAACTATTCGTAAGAGCGGTGCGTATGGATTTGATCCGGTACTTCGGGGATTTAAGTACGACCAGATTAACCTGGTGCTCGACGGCAGCCAGACAGCCTCGGCAGCTTGCCCAAACCGAATGGATCCGGCGGCCAGCCAAATTCCTATTAATATGATTTCGGAAGCAGAAGTATTAAAAGGACCGCACAGTTTACGTTACGGGAATGTTTTTGGCGGAACCATAAATTTTAAAAGTACTTCGCCCGAATTTAAAGAAAAGTCAACACCGGTTGGGCGCCTTGGAACCAGTTACGAGAGTAATGGCAACATTTTCAGAACTGAAGCAGTTGCCGGCGTTTCAGGATCGAAAGTTGATTTTCGAATGTTTGGAGCCTATTCTACCGGCGATGATTACACCGACGGAGAAGGCGTTGATATTGCTGCCCGCTTTAACCGCTTAAACTGGGGAGGTAAGCTTGGTGTAAAACTCAGTCAAACACAAAACATTGGTGTTCTGGTATCGAATAATATTGCAAAAGATGTCGATTTTCCGGCCTTGCCAATGGATTTACGCGAAGACAACACCTGGTTGATAAATGCAAGTCACTCGGCCGTTTTTTACGATAAAGTGCTTACAGCATGGAACACGAGTGTTTACGGAACAATGGTAGATCACCTGATGGACAATTACGATAAAGTGATTGAACCGCGTTCGGTTGACGCCATAACCGATGCCAAAACCCGAAACTACGGTGGACGTAGTGAAATGCGTTTTGATTTTGATAAAAGTTATGTATTTGCCGGAGCTGATTATCGTTTTGAATCGGCCGACGGGTATCGGGAGCGAACGATGTTAATGGGACCAATGGCCGGAAATGTGCTGACAGATAATGTGTGGCAGGATGCAGAGATTAAACGGACCGGACTTTTTGGTGAATGGCACATTGCACAACCCGGATTTCAGTTTGTGGTTTCTGCCCGTTTAGATATAAATTCAGCAAAAGCAAATAATCCTGATCCGCGTTTCGAGAGTATTTATTCCGACCTGGAAACATCGCATGTACACCCTTCGTTGAGTGTTGGTGGAACACGTTTGTTTAACGAAAATATCTCGCTTGGATTATGGATGGGGATGGCAACACGCAGCCCGGGAATTGCGGAACGATACATCAATCAGTTTCCTATTGGTCTCGATCCTTATGAGATGCTAGGAAATCCTGACCTTGATCCGGAGACCAATAATCAGCTCGATTTGGTATTTCGTTACCAAACAGAACGCACAAACATAAATGTTAATCTGTTTACATCGGTTTTACGCGATTATATTTCGTCTGAAATTCGGGAAGACCTGACGCCTGCAATGATGACCTCACCGGGTGTTCGGCAGTTTGTAAACATTAAAAAAGCTTTAATGACCGGTTTTGAAGTAAACTGGACACAACAGTTTAGTTCTTTCCTGAGTCATGATTTGGGCTTGGTTTACACACGCGGACAAGACCAGGAGTTGGATGAACCTTTACCTGAAATTCCTCCGATGGAGTTTCATTACAGGTTGATGGGCGATTTTGCAAATGGTGCTGTAAAACCTGAGTTGCTATTCAGACATGCCATGAAACAGGATCGTATTGCCACTTCGTATGGCGAAAATGAAACACCCGCTTTTAGTGTGGTCGATGCAAAAATTTCGTGGTTAATAAACGATGTTTTTTCAGCTACCGGAGGTGTACAGAACTTATTTGATGAAGCCTATTACGAGCATTTAGCACGTTCGGTTCGAAGCGTTGAAGCACGGCCTATATACTCGCCCGGAAGGAGTTTCTACCTGACATTAACGCTAAGCTTTTTATAAATGAAATAATAGTTTAGAAAAATAAAAAGTGGTTGTCTTCAAAAGTCAATCACTTTTTTTATATCGTTAAATTTCATAACATCCTTGTTTTGATATCAGAAACTTTCTTTACTTTTTCAGCGTTTTAATAAAAATTGCACCAATGCGAAGAATAATTTTTCTCCTTTCCGTTTTTGTTTTCCATTCAAGTGTATTTGCACAAGTTAGTAACCTAGTTAAACAAGAAGCCAAAAAGCAAACCGCGTATGCTTTGGAACTCTGCAAACATTTGCACGAAAATCCTGAGTTGTCTTTTCAGGAGTTTGAAACATCGGCCCGGATGGCCAAAGAACTCACCGATATTGGTTTTGAGGTAAGCGAGAAGTTTGCAGGCAACAGTGTTGTGGGCATTTATAAAAATGGCGATGGGCCAACAATATTTTTGCGCACTGATATGGATGCACTTCCAATTGAAGAAAATACCGGTTTGCCTTTTGCCAGTAAAAAAATGGCAGACCTGGATGGTAAACAGGTAGCGGTAATGCATGCCTGCGGGCACGATATCCATATGTCGACCTGGACAGGGACTTTACGAACGCTGGTTGCCCTGAAAGAGCATTGGAAAGGTACACTAATGGTAATTGCGCAGCAGGCTGAAGAATATAGTGGAGGTGCCGGACAAGCAATTGAGGCCGGCCTTTTTTCAAAATTTCCCACACCCGATTATGCATTGGCCTACCACATTAATCCGGAGTTGGAAACCGGGCAGATTGGTTTGCGTGGAGGACCGGTTTTTGCCGGTGTAAAAACGGTTGAAATAACCGTTTATGGAAAAGGGGGCCATGGCGCTTATCCGCAAAAATGTATCGATCCTATTGTGATCTCATCGCGGATAGTAAGTGATCTACAAACCATTGTTAGCCGCGAATTGAGTCCTACTGAACCTGCTGTAGTTACGGTTGGTTCAATTCATGGTGGTACACGTCCCAATATAATTCCCGATGAAGTTAAAATGCAGCTTACACTTCGGTATTTTTCCGAAGAAACAATCGAGAAGGTTATTACATCGATAAAACGGATTAGCGCAAATGCAGCCAGAACTGCAGGCGTGCCCGAAGATAAATTACCTTTTGTTGATGTTTTTGAAGTGAATACGCCGCCTGTGTTAAACGATGATGATTTGAGTGCGGCAGTGGCTGAATTTGCCGGAGAGATTATTGGCAAATCCAATATTATTGAAACACAGCCCGAAATGGTTGGCGAAGATTTCGGAAAATACGGACTAACAAAAGAAGACGTGCCGATTTGTTTAATTTGGCTGGGAAGTACAAGCCCCGGGGAAATGCAACGATTAAATGCTGCTGGTGAAGCACCATTTCCGTTGCACTCGCCACAGTTGAACCCTGACTACGAAAATACCATTGAAACCGGAATTTCGGTAATGGCGGCTAATGTAATTGGCTTAATGAATAAATAGTAAACACGGATTTTAGAATTGTTATTACATAAAAAATTCCGCTTCAACTTGAAGCGGAATTTTTTTATGCTATTTATTTTGTTCTATTTTTTAACTGCCGGAGTTGGAAAGGGTGGTGGTGTAACTTCTTTTACTCCTTGTTCTTCCACCATTTTTAGTACTTCTTTAACAGCACGTTCCAATTGAGGGTCTTTTCTTGCTTCAAGCGATTTGGTGTCTTGCTGAACTTCAATGTCCGGAGCAACACCTTTATTTTCAGCAATCCATTTGTTATTAATCGGATCGAAGACTGCATTGTCAGGAGCAGTAAGGGCTCCACCGTCAACCAAACTGTAATGTACCGATGATTTTACAAGCCCTCCCCAGGTTGTTGAACCAATTAGCGGCCCTGCTTTTTGCTGACGAAATACCCATGGGAAGAAATCTCCTCCAGAGCCGCCTTTTTCATTTATCAACAATGCTTTTGGACCCAAAATTCCGGCAGGTAATTTGAACGGTTTACCGTTTGGAACTTCGTTTGTTAGAGCTGCTCGCAATTTCCGGGTCATTAAGTCAACCATATAGTCGTCTAATAAACCACCGCCGTTAAAACGTTCGTCAATTACAGCACCTAGTTTATCTTGTTGTGCAAAAAAGTAACGGTTAAACGAAATAAATCCCGGATTACTTGTGTTAGGCACCCAAATGTATGCCAGTTTACCGTCCGACAATTCATCAACTTTTCTACGGTTATCTTCAACCCAGGCACGTTGACGCAAGGCATTTTCGCTTCGGATTGGCTCAACCGTAACCGTCCATGCACTCTCAAAATCAGCTTTGTCGTTAATATGCAGTACGGTTTGTACACCCGAAGTTCCATCTAAAAACTTAAACGGATTATCGCTATCGGTCATTTCATTACCGTTTATACCAACAATGTAATTGCCCTCTTCAACTTTTAAACCGGGCTCTTCTAAAGGACTGGATAATTCCGGATTCCAGCTTTCGGTGCTGTAAATTCGCTCGATTTTCCATGCCCCATTTTCGGGCACAAGATCTGCTCCCAGCATGCCAACTAAATTACTTTCTGTATCCGGATAATCTCCGCCCATAACAAAACTATGACCAACAGAAAGTTCGCCATTCATCTGGTCGAGAATGTAAGTGAGGTCAGCGCGGTGTTTTACAAACGGAATTAGCGGGGCATAGCGTTCGTGAACCACATCCCAGTCTCTACCGTGCATGTTTGGATCGTAAAAATAATCACGTTCGTAACGCCAGGCTTCTTCAAATATCTGCATCCATTCCTGCGAACGATCAAGTTTGGTTTTTAAGCTAACTTTTAATGTTTTACCATCTTTGCCCGATGCTCCGCTTGTCTCCATAATTTTCCACGACGGACCAACGCGTGCCAACATTTTTTTTCCGTCGTTTGATACAGTCATGCTTCTTGCTCCGCTAACAAATTCTTTCGACTCCTGATCTTCGAGTGTAAATTTCTGAATGGTAACACCCGATTGATTTGGAACCGATTCGGCAACAAACACACTTCCTTCGGTGCCGGTAACTAACAAGCGGTAATTTCTTTTAGGCATTGGCAACGGAATAGTGCGCTCGGCAATATTTTCAAAATCAATCTTTATCGATTCATCTTTTTTTTCCGCTTCCTCTTCGTCTTTTTTTGCCGATTCTTTATCTTCCGTTTCTTTTTTAACTTCTTCTTCGTCGCTTTTTAACTTAAATGGCGAATCCTCGTCTTTTTGGAGATTAACAGCATAAACACTGTAGTTGGCATTGGCAGTCATCGAGCTGGTATTTGCCCAGCCCGAACCAAGTGCAAGGTCGGTACTTGCCAAAAAGTAAAAATGTTTTTTGTCTTTGTCCCAGGCCGGTGAAAAGGCGTCCGCAAAAGTGTTTGTTACTTTATGGATTGATTTATCCTGGAGCGACCAAATTGTTATTTGTCTGAAATTATTGCCGGCAGCTTTTGCATAGGCAAGCCATTTTGAGTCGGGCGACCAGGTGAGTCCCATGCTTCCACGTTCCAGGTTGTTTCCTCCAATATCAATGGTTTCAATGGTTTCTTCCTCGAGGTTTACCAGGCGAATGCGTACATCATCGTCGGTAAATGCAATGTATTTTCCATCGGGCGACCAGATTGGTTCCCAGCCCAGTTTCGATTCGCCAATCGATATACTTTTGGGTTCTTCCAGTCCGTTTTGGTTGGCAATAAGCAAGGCATAACCTTCTCCGCCTTTATCCGAAAACCAGGCCAGTTTATCGCCTTTTGGAGACCAGATGGGAGCCCGGTCGGCAACCGCTGACGATTGTGTAATATTGCGGGTGTCGCCATGTTCTTCCGGCACGGTAAATATTTCGCCGCGTGCTTCAAAAATGGCACGTTTTCCGGTTGGAGAAAGCGATGCTGAACGTGCTGAAGAACTAACATCTTCCCATTTTGTCTCGGCCCACGGAAAGTCGCCTACAACGTTAATGGTAAGTTTTTGAATGCTCTTTGTGTTTAGATTCATGAGGTGCAAATAACCTTCGCGTTCAAACACAAGCTGGTCGCCATTTCCATCGAGCCATTTTACGTCAGAGCCTTCAAAAGTTGTTAATTGCTCCAGTTGTTTTGTTGCCGGAGTATACGACCAGATATTGGCTACAAAATCAAGATCGGAAATAAAGTATATTTTGTCGCCCAGCCACAGTGGATGAATATCGGTTGTTTTTTCATTCGGAATAAATTCTTCTGAAAAATCGTTAAGATCGACAATTAAGAGTGGTTTATTTTGCCCGCCACGGTAATCGCGCCATTCAACATCCCAACGCGAAACGCGGTCGATCACAATTTTCTTTCCATCGGGAGAAAAAGAGCCGTCGTTACCAAATTGTTCGGTAAGCAGGCTTGCCGGGCCTCCATCCTTTGAGATGGTCCATAAGCGTCCGAAAGTACTGGGTGCCGTTTCGCGTAAAGAGGTGTAAAGAATTTTCTCGCCATCGGGCGTCCAACCTCTAACTGTTGCTCCGCTTGGGTGCCAGGTTATTCGCGTAGGAGTTCCTCCTTCAACAGGAACGGTATAAACAGATGTTACACCAGAGCGGTTTGAGCTGAATGCAATGGTTTTTCCATCGGGAGAAAAACACGGTTGAGTTTCAACTGCTCCGGTACTGGTGAGTCGGGTAGTAAGGTTAGTTGCTAATTCGCTGATCCAAACGTCGCCACCATAAGTAAAAGCAACATGCGTGTCGCTAAGTGTGGGTTGACGCAGTAATCTGGTTTCCTGCGAGAAAGACGAAAAGCCTAACGCAAGAAACATCATAAATAGTGCTAGTTTTTGCATAAGTAATAATTTATTTATTCAATGTTTTTGACGCCTAAAACCGTAATAAGATACATAATAATGATAAAGTTTGTTCACAACGTTTTATAGGTAGGCACAATGGCAATTCAATTACAAAATTTTCAGTACCTGAAATAACGTGAACAGCCGGAGTAATTAATCGGGCTTGTAGTGTTTTCCATAAACTTTATAATTGTTTCTGCTGCTGTTAGTGGCTGCACTTCGCGTTCTTCAGGAAAATAGGGAGCATGAACCGCCGGAATATAATCGTTAATTCCCACCCGCAGTATTTCATCATCGCGGAGGTAGTTTCCTTCTTCATCAAAGAGAACCACTTCCCGGTCGATTTTGTCAATTAAAATTCCGGAGTAGAAAAATCCCGAACCTGATTCGGCTAAAAATCGTTTGATCTCAGCAACACTCATTTGGTAAATAACGGTGCCATTGTTAAATGGCGATATTTCGTAAATATGACGTTTGGTAATGGTTCCTAGTGGCAATAGCGACCGAACGCCTCCCGTATTTTGAAATGATACATCGGCATTCAACCAGGTTTTTATGGCATCAGTATAAAAGCAGCCGGTTTCCATTTTCGAGTGAAAAGCTGCAGAATATCCAATCTCTTCGTAAAGCTCGGGCCAATCGTTATACTCGTCAACCAAAGCTTTTATTTGTGTGTCTTCGGCACTGTAAGTATCAAGGTTTATTAATGTGAATTCAGAATGTTGGAGTGTTTGGTTTTTCACCGATAACTCAATTTTTCCGAGATAATGAAGATAGGCATCTGCCTGGTAAATTGGTGTATTCTGATAAACCGTGTCGATAATGGAATGGGAGTGTCCACCAATAATCAAATCGAAAAATCCGGTGTTTGCGGCAAGTTGAAAATCGGTATAAGCACCTAAATGAGACAAGGCAATAAACAAATCGGCATTTTCCTGTTGTTTTAAATCTGAATAATCATCAACCATATCCAATGCATCAGTAAAAGTATAGTTTTGCACACGCCAGGGGTGCGACGATGGAATGGTTAAATGATCAGAACCAAGCGTTTCCAGCAGTCCCAGAAATGTGATTCGCAGATCGCCGGTTGTGATGGTTTGATAGGCTGCGGTTTGTACATATTCGGTACTTTTTGCAGTGGCATTGGCACAAATCCACGAAAAGTCTGATTGGTCTATTCGTTCTTTCAGAATTTCAGGACCATAATCAAAATCGTGGTTTCCGAGCGCCATTATATCAAAATCAAGCTCGTTCATCAGCTTAATCATTGGATAACCTTTTGGTTGGTAGTTATCAACAACAGGATTTCCCGAAAACATATCGCCGGTGCTCAACAGCAATACATCTGAGTTTAGTTTTTCCTCATCAACAATGTGTTTTACCTTCGAAAAGTTGTCAATTTGCCCGTGCGAATCGTTAACAAAGAAGATCGTAATATTTTGTGCTGGTGTTTCCGGTTCCGAATCATTGTTATTACACGAATACAGCGCAGAAACCAGGCAAAGGAGAAGAATCCAAATTGTTTTCATGTTAACAAAGTTAAAGTAATTTGTATGTTTTTTTATGATAAAATACAACAGTTTTTTACCGTTACCGGTGCTTCGAAAAACACTTTGGATACTTGTTTGTTAATAGATGTTAAAAAATATAGGCCGTTTTGACATTGTGTTTCGTATCACTTAACCATAAATTTTTAAGCTTTACCTTTGTCTTTTTATTTGAAACTGGTTTTAAATAGTGCAGTTCAGTTGTTATTCTTAAATTTGGACTAACTGTAAAAATATATTATGATTTTTTATTCTTCGTTTGAAAATATCTACCTGCTTCTTCCCATAATCGGCTTTTTAATTGGTCTTTTCGGAACGATGTTGGGTGGCGGCGGAGGATTCTTTTTTTTACCCGTTCTTACTTTAATTATTGGCGTTCCGGCACATACTGCGGTGGCCACATCGCTGGCAGCAACTTTACCCATTGGTATTGTTGGCTCGTGGGGGCACTACCGCAAAGGAAACATCGACATGCGAACCGGTAGTTTGTTTTCAATGGCAGGAATTGTTGGAGCTTTGCTTGGTGCACGCTTAACAAATTTTATTTCGGGGCCACAGCTAAAATTGCTTTTTGGTATTTACTCCATTTTAATTGCTTTGAATATGCTTTTTAACGGAGCCCGAAAACTGAAAGAACAGAATGGCGTTGGAAGTAATTCAAAATTAAAAGCGATACGATTTGGAAAAGGTTCGTTTTTTGGATTAACGGCAGGAATGATTGCCGGAACATTTGGTACCAGCGGAACAGCTCCGATAATTGCCGGATTATTTTCGATGCGATTACCGGTAAAGCTGGTTGTGGGCACATCGCTGCTTGTGGTTTTGGTAAATACTGTTTTTGCGGTAGGCGCACATTTTTTGATTGGCAGCATTGATTTAACGCTTATTGCCTTTTTAACCGCAGGATCAGTAATTGGTGCATTTTTGGGGCCACGACTTTTTTCAAAAGCAAAAATCGGAAAGTCGGAAAAAAAAGTTCAGTACCTGTACGCTGCAGTAGTAGCAGCCATCGGAATTTTAATGATCGTAAACAGATAGCATGATTTTAATCCTATACATATTCATTTTATCGTATTTTTTGTTGGGGGCAGTTGGCTTCTATTTCATCAACCGAAAAAAAGAGAAGGCTGTTGCCCGCAAAAGCTGGACAAAGTTTATATCCTATTTTATAATCATCCATATCCTGTTTTTTAGTATAACCGTTAAGCCGGTTGCTTTTCAGGTTTTGGTGGGAATAATACTGTTGGTTGGCGCTTTCGAGCTATTACGGCTTTATAAAAACGCTGCGTTTAAACAATCAGGGTTTGTTTTCGTTTCCTTACTTATCTATGCCGTTTTGGGGGCAGGCTTGTGGATGTTTGGAACAATGGAAAAGGAAATGGTACTTTTTGCATTTCTAATTTTATCCATCTTCGATGCATTTAGCCAAATTTCAGGGCAATTGTGGGGAAAAACCAAAATTGCACCCGAAATCAGCCCGAATAAAACTATTGGAGGAACAGTGGGAGGAGGATTATTTGCTTTTGCAAGCGGCTTTTTTCTTCACGGATTATTTGATGATAAATGGTATGTAGTTGCCGGGTTAACGCTCGGAATAATTGTGTTTGCGTTTTTAGGAGATATTGCAGCATCGTTATACAAACGAAAATTTGGCGTTAAAGACTACAGTAACCTCATTCCCGGCCACGGAGGATTTCTTGACCGGTTTGATAGTTTGATTGCCGGAGGAGCGTGGGTAACATTTTTTTTTCTAATGATTGGTTATTAACTTCAGCATTTCAGGAGAGGAAAATAACAGTTCGGCCAATTAATAGAAAAGTGCAACTAAGCTTGCAATAACTTTGAGAATTTGTTTACAAGAGATAACTGAACGGGTTGAATACCCGAGACTAAAATATTTTTATGGGGAACACTATAACCTTGTCGGTAGTATATTTTATTGCAATAATTTTATTACTGGCATTTAACGAACTTAACTACCGAAGGCTAAAAGTAAAAGGCGAATTTACGCGCAAGTTTGCACATTTTACTGCAACTATTGCTGTGGTTCCCTTTCCATATATTTTTTCAAGTCACTGGTATGTTTTTGTGTTAGCGTTAATATTTTTTGCGGCACTATTTATCACACAATTCAGCAAACAACTTAACTCCATACACGATATCGACCGAAAATCGATAGGTAGCTACTTATTGCCGGCAGCCATTTACCTTACATTTTTAATGTCGGATAAACTGGATAGCAAGTTTATTTTTATTCTGCCAATGTTGATTCTGGGAGTTAGCGATCCAATGGCTGCCATTGTTGGAATAAGCTTTAAAACAAACAATCATAAAATAAAACTGTTCGGTATCGATACCGGGAAATCAATTTTCGGATCGGGAGCATTTTTAATCACCACTTTTGTTATCAGCCTGATAGCCTTGTATTTTAACAGAGGTGTTTTCGATTTAAAAACCTTTTACATTGGTCTGGCTGTAGCAGTAGTTAGTACTGTCGCCGAATTGTTAAGTTGGCGCGGATCTGACAATTTAACTATCCCGCTAGGAGCTGCAGTTACACTTTTACTTTTAATGTAAATATGTAAAACATAGCCCGGAAGCTGGTATTTCTCTTAAAAAAGGAGTAATTTGTATATAGAAAACAGAAAAAAGGAAACTGAAATAGCTTACTAGAGACTGAAAGAAGTCTCTGAATCAAATATTACGTCATGAAGAAAATTGTTATAAACGGAGCAAACGGTTATGTTGCTTCAAATTTTATAAACGAATTATTATTAGAGGACTACAAGGTAGTTGCACTAGCGCGCAGTAACAAAAAATACACTGCCGAAGAGCGGGTGCGAACTGCCTTAACAGAGATGAATAACGGGAAAGAAGTTGATTTCTCGAATCTTGAAGTTCATGATTATTCGTTGTTTGAAGAAAATTTTGCCTTGCAGGAAAGCGAATTACAAACCATTTTTGGTGGAAACATCGACTACTTTCACTTTGCAGCAAGTTTAAAGTTTGATATAAAATCGAAGGAGGAGATATTTGGAACAAATTTACAAGGGGTAACCAACTCGGTTAATACTTTTCAGAAATATTCGGAAAAAGAATCACGTTTCTTTTTTGTAAGTACAGCCTATTCGTGCGGACGAATTGAAGGATCGTTTAAGGAAAAATTTTACGACAATGCCGAAATTGATGCATTCCGTAATTACTACGAACAATCGAAACGTTATGCCGAAAATGTAATTAAAGATTACATCGATAACAAAGGCTTAAACGCTTGTATTTTGCGCCTTTCGCAGGTGGTTGGAAACAATGAAACCGGCGTAACGAAAACCGATTACGGAATTTTCGATTTCTCGAAACGTGTACAAAACCTGGCAAAAAAATACCCCGGAAGTGTAATTCGTTTAAAAGTTGATCCCGAATCGACACAAAACCTTATTCCAATTGATACGGTAGTTACCTATTTAATGAGCGCAGTGAGGACCGACAATGTTCCGGTTATTTTGAATATGATTGCCAAACATTCGGTGAAAAACGCAAATATTCTCGATAGCATCAGCAGTTTAATGCCCGTAACTTTAGTGCCCGATATGCATTTGGAGAAAGAGCAAATGAACTCGCTCGAACGCATTATGGCCATCGGGATGTCGTTTACCGGCGCTTATATCGATACCAATATTTCGTTCGATACCACCAACCTCGATTCGATTGTTAAAGAAGAAGTAAGCCAGGTTAGTGCCGAATCGATTCACCGCATGCTTACCTATTTCCTTTCAGGTGATTCGGAAGATGAGGTAAATCATGTAAAAGCTGCGGTATAAACTTGCTATTGCAACAACTAAGTTTTAGGTTTACACTCAATTTGCTTATACTTTACTTTTAATATAATTATGAAGAAAATATACGTACGCGGCGAGAACATTATCAACTTGCCCAATGCCATTAGTTTGTATCGTTTGTTAGCGTTTCCGGTAATACTTTATGCGGCTCTTGTGGGCAACGAATCGTTGTTTGTATGGTTGCTTTGTATTAGTTTGGTTAGCGATGTGGCCGACGGAAACCTGGCGCGCTACCTGAAACAGCAAACACATTTTGGCGCAGCCTTAGATAACCTGGCCGACATTTGTACTTATGCCATGGCAATACTTGGGCTGTTTGTATTTAAATGGACCGATATTGAACCACACAGCTGGTTCCTGTTTCTTTTCCTGGGATTGTTTGTGGTGAGCTACATTGTATCGTTTGCACGGTTTGGAAAGATACCCGGCCTGCATTTGTATTCAGCAGTATCGGCCGGATACGTGCAAAGTGTATTCTTTTTTGTATTGTTTGTGTTTGGGTTTTACACCTGGTTTTTCTACCTGGCAGTAGGATGGGGGATTGTTGCCTACACCGAAAAGATATTGGTGCTCTTTAAGCTCGACGATATAAAGATCGGGGTGAAGGGACTCTATTGGTTAATAAAAGCAGATAAAGAAGCTAAATAATTGCAAAGCCACATTTTAGGATGTGGCTTTTTTTTGCTTTTGCATGTGGTAAGTATTGTTTCTGAATGCGTTGCAATATCTTTATTTCCGGAGTTTGTAGCCAAGCGCTTCTAAATTACTATTCCTGAATATATTGTTTACACCACCAATGGTTAAATGAATGGTTACCGGATTGCTGTTAAAATCGGTAACATCGTTTATCGAGTAATCAACAATATTGTATTTTGCCTTTAGCCCGATATAGAACGAATTGGTAATGTAGTACCGGTATCCCAGGCCAAAATTAAAGTTGTACGTAAAGGTCGATTCCGGGTCAATATCCAGGTCTTCGTCTCCTTCCAAGGCATCAAATCCATCCAACGCAATTCCCCCGGTTAGCTGAAACTCATGGCCGTTGTTGGCATAAATATCTCGTCCTACATCAACGCCAATGTACCCGCCAAAAAAGTCATCTGTAACTTCGGGCATTTTGTCGCGGTAGGCCGTGTATTCGTTTGCTGCACTCAAAAACTTAATCAACAAGGTAAAATCGTAATTCATTTTACCACGTTTCGCTCCCATCTGAAAACCCAATTCGGGGTGTGCTCCCAGGGTGGTTAAATCGCCGGTAGGTAACCACACACCGGTTATCCATGCCATATGAAATTCGCCTTTTTTCAGGTATTTCTCTACCTCTGCGTTGTATTTTTCGGCCAACAGCGATTCCTGTTCAGGGCTATTCTGCAGGCGCAGAAATATGGAATCAACGGCTCCGCTATAAAATTCGGCCAATATGTATTCTGTGCTTTCGTGGTTGTATTTTTTGCTTAACGACTTTGCAATGGCTTGGGTTTTCTGGTCGAATTCCTGCCCCGGAGGTGTAAACCCAAAGTACGATTTATATTCGTCGTAGGTGTAATAGCTGGAGTTCCGAATCATATCCATCCTGCTTTTGTAGTTGTAAATATGGCTCATTGTACCTTCGTTTAGTAGGGAGTCGGTAAATGTGCCTTCGTTTAATGCCAACAGTATTTTTGCGCGGAAAACAGGTTCGCGTTCGCCGCATTTTTCTTCCCAATAGCGGATAATACTTTGGGCCGAATCGATTTTGCCTTCCTGCAGGTATTTTAAAATATACACGCCGCTGTTATACGATATGTCGGAGCAGTCGACGGGCCGGTTTACCATTAGTTTGTCGAAATCCTGAGCGTATAACTGGTTGGCAAAAAGCAATACGATCGATAAAAATAGTGTTCTCATTTTGTTTACTTATTCGTTGATGTTGTGTGGTTTTGTTTATGCTGAATGTGGGTGCAAGTTAATGGCTGTATTGTAATTTGGTGCCGGGATTGTTTATTTTTTTTATGTGTTCTTAGTTGTATTTGCGAGGGGAAGTTGGCTTACCACCGAACCCCGCCCTGCCATATTACAATTTGTTGTGCTTTCATGCTTTTTATTTATGAAAATATTTCTATAATGAATGGTATTACAAACATCGTAACTAAAGTTTCATTAATTCTCCTACGAACATTACCAATCCTACAAGAAATAATAGCAATGCCCCTGTATATATGTCTATGTGCGCACCATATTCCCCTTTCTCTCCTTTTAATCTTTTTCTTGTAATCCAGATAAAAAGTAATATTCCAATAATCATGGAAACTAATCCTATTGCAGATTTCCAAAAGTCTAACATGTTTTCAATTACCTTAATTAACTTGTTTTATTTCCAACATGAGGCACAACGGTGAGTATAAGAATAGTAGCCGATTGCGTTGCACTTTCCTGTCAAGTTGCAAGAAAATTGAAGCGGGCTAAAGCCCTTGATACTACTACTGTCCCGGCTATTATTTTTATACATTGTTGTAGGGCGTTTTTACTCTCCAAATATCTGATTTATATATTCTTCCTTGCTAATTTTTAAGAATTCATCAATCATAATATTTTCAGGTTCTTCCTGTTTTAGTAAAGTCATTTCTGCCTTACCTTTTTCCTCTTGTCCAAGTAAGATATATGAAAAAGCTCTATTGAGTCTATTTGCCGAAATCATATCAGCTTTGTCTGGATTTTCAATCCTGTCGTTAAATATATCAATGCTTTTTTCGTAATATTTTTTTGCTTTTTCTCTATCTCCTTGTCTATCGTACAACATACCTGCAAAAACCCAACCTTCGGCTAAATCGGGTTTCTTTTTAATCACCATTTCGCTTTCATAAACTGCTTTATCAAGCTGTTTCCTACTCACATAGATATTTATCTTGTTTGAATGTGGCAAATAGTATGTTTCATCTAGTTCAATTGCCATATCATAAAGAATCAAAGCACTATCTTCCTTGAATGTATGAGCGTATTCTACGGCTTTGTTATTCAACTCAATTGCTTTAGGATTGTAATCATGCTTCTTACCCTGTCCATTGCAAGACTGGAAAATCGTGATAAAAATCAACGCAGAAATTACAAGGTTTATCGCTTTTGTAATCTTAAATTTTTCAATCATTTTGTATCGTTCTTTGGTCAAATGTTTAATGTTTAGCATCACGTTCGGTCAAATGCCCTACAACGTACACACAACCCAACAAGTAAGTTTATTTCCTTATTGTCAAGTTGGGTTATACGCCCTAATTGGTATTATAAGCCAACCCGGTATAAAAATCGTACTATTCGAGGCCAATGGTTCAATGTTTATTATTTATTCGAGGACTAAATGTAATCATAATTTCAAGAAAACGCATTTGGGGGGAACTAATTATTAAGCGGGCAAAACGAATAGGGGCTTGGTGATACTCCCAAAGCTCCAACGATTGCCAGTTGCGGTTTGGGAGTACTCCCATGGCTCCAACAACCGCTAGTTTCGGTTTAGGAGTAGTGCCAGGCGTCAAACGAGTGCCAGCCTCGGTTTGGGAGTTGTCCTAAAGCTCAAACGATGGCTAGTAACGGTTTGGGAGTACTCCCACGGCTCCAACGACCGCTAGTCTTGTTTTGGGCATACTCCCAAAGCCAAAAAACCGCTAGTTTACTTTGGGAGTAGTCCCACGTTATGGTTTTTGTTCTTTGTGCAAAATGAATTTATGTTCAATAACATGTTGCCCGGGTCTTTTCTTTCTGATTGGCATGTTGTAACTTTGAAATGCTTCGTGCTCCCGAGCTCTTGAAAATAACCCATTTAAAAGCTTAAGCACCCGGCCCAAAACTACAATATGAATGATAAATCCTAAACGTTATGATTGAAAAGATTATTTTAAAAAGTCGCACTACAGAAATTCACGGAACAACACGCACCATTAACACTTCGTTTCAGCAATCGGGATTAACCGAGGATGTTACGCTTGCCGAAATTTTTACCCGTTTGGTAACTGCAAACGATGAACTGGGTGTAGCTATCGACCGCTCGAAAGTCGAAAGCATACTGGCCGACAAAGACGATGTGCGCGACGAAGCCGTGCGTGCTGTGGGATACCTGGTGCAAGGTTACCTGTATTTCCCCAGCCAGGAAGTGCGCGAAGCGGCTGCCACCGTAAAAAAAGTGTTCGATAAATATGGTCTCTCCGTTACTGAGGAGAGCTATGTGGTAGAATCGTCGCACATTGTTTCGATGCTGGGCGATTTTGCCGACCGCGCATTGTCGGCCTCAATTGCACTGCTTCCGGGCGTTAGCGATAATATTGCCAACCTGCAGGCTGCCGAAGACGATTTTGAAAACACACGCGCCCAGTTTGCCGAAGAAGAGGCCGAAGAATCGACACAACTCAATGCAACCACTTTAAAGAAAAACGTTGTGGCCATTATAAACGACGACCTGGTGCAGTTTCTGCGCTATGGCGAACGTTTTCAGGCGGCTACCTACGGCTCTTTTGCCGCTACAGTAGCCCGGATTATTGACGATAATAACGAGCAGGTTAAAAAACGTGCTAATAAGGATACGGACTGACAGGGATGGTCTGATTTGAAGGTTAACATTTAATTTGTTGTGGACAGCTCTCGTTTTTCGGGAGCTGTTTTTTTATGAAAATCAGTTGAAAGCCAGTAGCAAAATATGCTTCAAAATTTATTAACTCACCCTGATTGTGCCTTCAACACAATCGTCCCTCTCTTCGCGAATAGAGGGAATGAGGAAGAGTTTGCTAAATGGTTGTTTAGCTTTTTATGAATGAGATAATACCTTCAACGGCAGGGGAGAGTTTTACTTCCGTTTTTTACGTCTCCAGTAAATGTACAGGATAACGATTATAACCGGCAGAACAATAAATACGATGATATTGGTCAAATTCAACTCTAAAGGTTCGGGCTGTCCGGAGGGAATACCACTGGGGGCCTGGGCCATTGCCATTGCCGAAACAAATAGTAGAAATGTAATTATGCCTGATTTTTTTAACATGCGCTATAAAGTTTATTGTTCTTACTAATAAAGCAAGTTGGGAGGGTGGTTTGTTCAAGCAATATTCGATTTATTATGAAATTTTCGCTTAGAGTTACGGCACAAAAAAACCGCCCTTCAAAAACGAAAGACGGTTTTTATATTTATCTAAAAAGTATGTTTACTTCTTGTAGATTTTTTTGTATCCGTAGATAGCGCTTGCACCCAGTTCTTCTTCAATACGAAGCAATTGGTTGTATTTTGCCATACGGTCGGAGCGGCTCATCGAACCTGTTTTAATCTGACCAGAGTTGGTAGCCACTGCAATGTCGGCAATGGTTGAATCTTCAGTTTCACCCGAGCGGTGAGAAGTTACTGAAGTATAACCGGCACGGTGTGCCATTTCAATAGCATCCAACGTTTCGGTAAGCGTACCAATTTGGTTTACTTTAATCAGGATTGAGTTCGCAGCACCCAATTCGATACCTTTTTTCAGGTACTCAACGTTAGTTACGAAAAGGTCGTCGCCAACCAACTGGCATTTGTCGCCAATGGCAGCGTTCAGTTTTACCCATCCGTCCCAGTCGCCTTCGTCCATACCGTCCTCGATTGAATCGATAGGATATTTCTCAATCAATTCGGCCAGATAAGCAGCTTGCTCGTCAGAAGTACGTTTTACACCGTTTGGCTCGAAAATGCTGTAATCGTATACACCATCTTTGTAAAACTCTGATGAAGCACAGTCCATTGCGATAGAAACATCGCCACCGTCTTCAGCGCGGCCTGCTTTGTAACCTGCATCTTTAATGGCAGTAAGAATTGATTCGATCGCTTCTTCAGTACCACCTAGAGCCGGTGCAAAACCACCTTCGTCGCCTACTGCAGTTGACAGGTTTTTAGCAGCCAATACTTTTTTCAATGCGTGGAAAACTTCAGCACCCATACGCAAACCTTCGCGGAAAGTAGGAGCACCGATTGGGCGAATCATAAATTCCTGGAAAGCGATAGTTGCATCAGAGTGCGAACCACCGTTAATAATGTTCATCATCGGAACAGGCAATGTTTTTGCATTTGTTCCACCGATGTATTTGTATAATGGAAGCTCAGCGTACTCGGCAGCAGCTTTTGCCACAGCCAACGAAACACCCAACATAGCGTTTGCACCTAAGTTAGATTTTGTTTTAGTACCGTCGAGTTCCAATAATTTGCTATCAACAGCCACCTGGTCGGTAGCGTCCATGCCAATAATTTCTTTTGCAATAACGTCGTTTACGTTTGCAACCGCTTTTAAACAACCTTTTCCTAAGTAACGGCTTTTGTCGCCATCACGTAATTCCAGTGCTTCGTTTTCGCCGGTTGATGCTCCTGACGGAACAGCCGCACGGCCAAAAGCACCACTTTCTAGTGTTACATCAACTTCAACAGTTGGGTTACCACGAGAATCGATAATCTCTCTTGCTTTTACGTCGCTAATTAACATTGTAAGTAGTTTTTATTTATTTAACTTGATAATATTGCTAGTGCAATTACTGCAAAGTAAACGTCGTGACGCTTAAATTGTTTCACGAAATTACGAAGATTAACGAATAGTTTACTCCTTTTTTATGTGAATTTAAGATCATTAATTTGGTTTACAATATAATGTGTAGTCTAGTAATGACTTTGGTTCAGTTTTAGAATTCGGATAACTCAACTTATCATCTGTAAAGTTTACTGTAGTTATTTGGGGATAAAGTACCGTTGTCAGTAATTTCCTGCCGGAGGCTGTCATTTTTGTCTTGACACAAAAACGACACACGAGGAAGGCATTTCCGAGCGCAAGGCTGCTTTTGATCTTTACCTTCTGTTTTCATATAACCTAAATTCGGACGGGTGATCTCCTCGCAGACTCGGAGCTTCCCGCTCTCATTAAGGTTCTATTTTAACTCCAGGAACGACCAAAAGAGGCCGTCCACTAATGCAGCGTCAGCTACATCGGAGCCTGGCCTCGGCCGGTGAGCCGGAAAACAAGTGGTGACGGCGTAAAAAATTACTGATGTTTGAGGAGGGACGACGAGTTTCAGGAATTTTAGACGACACCGCGTAGCTTTTCCGAGGGAAGCGGGCGCAGCCTTGGGTTTTCTGTCTACTCTTTGGGCTAAACCAAAGAGTAGAATCCGCCTGATAAGGCAAAAAGTTAGTTACTTATGCTTAGATACTTGAATTCATTAGCTGGCAAACAGCATGACGTGAAAATGGAAGGAGAGGAGCTTGGCTAGATTTCGTTGTTTTCTTTCAGAATATCATAAACAAGTGCCGTGGCATCGCCAACTACTTTCCGGCAAATAATTTTGTGGTGTTTCCGGTCTTTTACCTCAGCTTCGGTAGCATGTTTAATTAATAGCTGGCGGCAATTTGTAGTTCCGTGAATATCTTCAACCAATTTGCTCAATTCGCGTACTTTTTTGTAGCTGTTTAATTTGGTATCCATGTCTTTAGGTTCCTCGTTGCCAAATGCCAGTCCCATAACCATAAATCCGCCGGTTACCGCTCCACAGGTTTCACGCAAGCGTCCCATACCGCCACCAAAAGTAGATGAAATGCGCTTAGCCGTGGTTTTATCCAGTTTAAAATGATCGGCAAACGCAAGTAACACGGATTGCGAGCAGGCATAACCTTCATCGAAATGTTTTTGGGCGTCTTCAATGATAAATTCTTTTGTGGTATTTAAAGTAGTGCACATATGATTAATAATAAAAATGCGAAGCTATTGATTTTGTTCAAACTTTATGCCTTTAAGAAGAACTTTTTCACAACAAAAAAAGCACAAAGCCAACGAAATTAACTTCGTGTCTTTGTGCCTTTGTGTTTATCGTTGAAGTGGCAAAGCCACTCTTTTAAGCTTGCGAAACTGCTACTGCAACAGCAACAGAAGCACCAACCATCGGATTGTTACCCATTCCGATCAATCCCATCATCTCAACGTGAGCAGGAACTGAAGAAGAACCGGCGAACTGAGCATCAGAGTGCATACGTCCCATGGTGTCAGTCATACCGTATGAAGCAGGACCGGCAGCCATGTTGTCCGGGTGAAGTGTACGACCAGTACCACCACCAGAAGCAACAGAGAAGTATTTTTTACCTTGCTCCAAACATTCTTTTTTATACGTTCCTGCAACCGGGTGCTGGAAACGAGTTGGGTTAGTTGAGTTACCTGTAATCGATACGTCAACACCTTCTTTATGAAGAATAGCAACACCTTCGCGTACATCGTCGGCACCGTAGCAGTTTACATCACCACGAGTTCCTTCTGAATATTTCTTACGACTAACTTCAACAACTTCGCCTGTAGCGTAGTCGAATTTAGTTTGAACGTAAGTAAAACCGTTAATACGTGAGATAATTTTTGCAGCGTCTTTTCCTAATCCGTTAAGGATTACACGTAAAGGCTCTTTACGAACGCGGTTTGCGAAGTTGGCAATTTTAATTGCACCTTCGGCAGCAGCGAATGATTCGTGACCTGCCAAAAGAGCGAAACATTTTGTTTCTTCGCGCAACAACATTGCAGCCAGGTTACCATGGCCGATACCTACTTTTCTGTCATCAGCAACCGATCCGGGAATACAGAAAGCCTGTAAACCTTCACCTAAAGTTGCAGCAATTTCAGAAGCTTCAGTCTGACCTTTTTTAATGGCAATTGCAGCACCTACAATGTAGGCCCACATTGCGTTTTCGAACGCGATAGGCTGTGTGTCTTTTACAACGTTGTATACGTCAACACCTTTGTCGTCGCAAATTTGTTTGGCTTCTTCTACTGAAGAAATTCCATATGAATTTAAAACAGCTTCAATCTGTTTAATCCTTCTATCGTAACTTTCAAATAATGGCATAATTCTTTCCTCCTATTCTTTACGTGGGTCAATGGTTTTTACTGCATCGGCGAAACGTCCGTAAGTTCCGGTAGCTTCTTTCAATGCTTCGTTAGCATCTTTACCCGATTTAATCATGTCCATCATTCTTCCAAGCTGAACAAACTCGTAACCGATAATTTCGTCGTCGGCATCTAAACCAATTTTAGATACATAACCTTCAGCTACTTCAAGGTAACGAGGTCCTTTTGCCGATGTTCCGTACAATGTACCGGTAACACCACGTAAACCTTTACCTAAGTCTTCAAGACCGGCACCAATTGGCAGACCACCTTCAGAGAAAGCAGTTTGCGAACGACCGTAAACGATCTGAAGGAATAACTCGCGCATTGCAGTGTTAATAGCATCACAAACAAGGTCGGTATTCAATGCTTCAAGGATTGTTTTTCCGGGAAGAATTTCTGAAGCCATTGCAGCCGAGTGAGTCATACCGGTACATCCGATAGTTTCAATCAACGCTTCTTCAATAATTCCTTCTTTAACATTCAATGTTAATTTACATGCACCTTGCTGTGGCGCACACCAACCAACACCGTGGGTTAAACCCGAAATGTCTGTAACTTCTTTGGCTTTAGTCCAACTTCCTTCCTGAGGAATTGGAGCCGGGCCATGATTTGCTCCCTTAGCAACGCAAACCATACCTTCAACTTCGTGTGTAAAACTCATATTAATATATATTTTCGGTTTTTTGCTGAAACAGCTAAAAAGGCTCGTTATTTCGAGCTTTTAGGTCTGTCTTTAACTGCGGCGTGAAAATATTAAATTATTGTTCTACAGTGCCTCCGGAAAATGTTTAGAGGATACAATATTTTGTTTATTAACGTTTAGTTAAAGTGTTGAATATAAAGGATTAAAAGGTCTTGTATTGCTAATTGTGTTTCTGATAGTTAAGTGCAGAAGTTGTAGTTTGGGGATTGAATATATTGCTCTCGTTTATCGTAAAAAAACGGGAGGGGAGAAGCTGGAGAATTAATGGTATTCTTCGCGGTATTTTAGTCCTTTCTCGTAGCGAACAACATCTAACTCCTGGAAAGTTACCAATCCGCCTCGTTGGCTTTCATCCATTATTTTATTGAGCTTTTCTACAAACTTATCAAGCTTATCAATGTTGTCGATTATTTCAATGGTTACCGGTAAGTCGCTCGATAGAGCAAAGATTTTCATTGTATGTATGCTGTGGCTTGCACCAAACGACATTACTCCTTTATAGACTGTGGCTCCGGCCAGTCCTGCATTTCGCGCTTCAAATACAATTTCTTCAAAAAGTACCCGGCCATTTATTTTATCCGATTCTCCGATGTAAATCTTAAGGATTCCGGTTTTTTCTGTTGTCTTCATAGCGTAGTTAATTTAAGGTTTTACACTATCTGGTTTTACAGAAAAATGGGGGAATTGGTTTCAAATAATAGCTTGAAAGTAGGTTGACGGTTTTGGATGTTTGTCTGGAATTAAAGGATGGTTCTAACCAGTATCATCCCGAGGTAAACTGCCAGCAGCCCAAAAAATAAACTACCACCCACGTTCATAATGAACTGTCCGTAAGCTTGCTCTTTTAACATGGTGAGGTTGTTATAAGCAAAGGAAGAAAAAGTGGTAAATCCTCCGCAAAAACCAACAGCTAAAAACATGCGCCATTCGGCGTTAAGCAGGTTGCCTTTTTGCGCCAGCGCGAACACTACTCCAATAATAAAACTTCCGGTCATGTTGGCTACAAATGTTCCCCACGGAAAAGTGGTGCTCATTCCTTTTTCAACAAAAATTTGTACCAGGTAGCGCAGAACACTTCCGATAAAACCTCCGGTGCCAACTATTAATATTGTTCGCAGCATTTTATTCTTGCTTTTTTAGAATGATTAAGATGAAGCTACAAATTAATTGCAATTTGCTCAGCCAACTCAAACAATCTGTTAATTTTAGGCTTTCAAAAATAGTAAAAATGCGCGCACTATATTTTTCTTTACTTTTTCTTTTGTTTTTTGGCGGGCACATTATCGCACAAAACAACTTTGAATCGTCTGTTGAGCAATTACTTCAGCAGGATGATTACAAAAATGCTTCGGTTGGGATGAATGTTATAGAACTCGAATCAGGCAAAACAATATTTAGCCTGAATTCCGATAAACTTCTTATTCCGGCTTCTACCATGAAGCTGATTACATCAGGAACGACTTTGGAAATATTAGGTGCTGATTACCGATTTAAAACACAAATATCGTACACGGGAAAAATAGATAAATATGGTGTTTTAGACGGTGACTTGATACTAACTGCCGGGGCAGATCCTGCATTGGGATCGGAATATTTTCAGGATCATTATTTTGAGTTTCTGAAAAACTGGGCCAAACAAGTTAAAGAATCAGGGATTAAAAAAGTTAACGGAGAACTGATACTTGACGATGGGATATATGATTCGGAACGAATACCGGAAAGTTGGATATGGGGAGACATTGGAAACTATTACGGCGCCGGTCCGGATGCTTTTACCGTTTTTGATAATCTGTTTCGAATTACTTTTTCGTCGCCTAAAAAAGAGGGGCGCCAAACCAAAGTTATACAAACCTATCCGAAAATTGGTGGACTTGAAATTGAAAATGAAGTGCTTACGGCTGATAATAACAGCGATAATGCTTATGTTTTTGGTGGCCCGTTTGATAAACACCGGATAATTCGTGGTACTATTCCTCGCAACCGCAGGGCTTTTACAATTAAAGCATCAATTCCAGAACCGGGCGAAGTTTTAGCAGAGTCTTTTCGTCAGCAACTACGCGAAAAGGGTGTTTTTATTGATGGTGAAACAAGATTTGAGAAAAACCTGAGTAAGAATACTACCTTGATTTATACACAGGAATCGCCAACTTTAGCCGAAATTACAGAAGTACTCAACCACGAAAGTGTAAACCTGTTTGCCGAACATTTTTTGAAACAAATTGCCGTTGAGAAAAGCGGACTAGGAAACCGCAACGATGCCATTGAACTTGAGAAAGAATACTGGAAGAACAGGGGACTGGACATAGAGAACATTTTTATTGAAGACGGTAGTGGCCTTTCACATTTTAATGCCGTTTCTCCTGCATTTTTCACTCAGTTTCTAAAATTAATGGCTACAAATGAAGCTTTTGTAGAATCATTGCCGGTAGCTGGAGAAGGTACATTTAAACGTTTCGATACCAAACAACTTCCTGGTAAAACTTTGCAGGCAAAAAGCGGTTCAATGACGCGTGTTCGTTGTTATTCCGGCTATCTTACTACCAACAACGGAAACAAGTTGGTATTTTCTTTCATGTTTAATCATTTTGGTGGTTCGCACAGTGTTTTAATTAAAGAAATTGAGCACCTTTTTATTAAGCTTAAACAAAACTACTAAGCCCTAAATTCTTCATATTTCTGAGCTTAAAAAAAATATGAGTTGTTTAAGTGTTTGATATACAGTTTGTAATTGAACTGTTGTTATTTAGATTTAGTTTAAGTATTGACTTGTAACTCATATTGTCGTAACTTGTATTCACCATTAAATGATTGAGGCTCCTAAAAGTTTCATCAAGTACAGAAGATAATAACCATTGCCCTTTTAGTATTAGGATTTCCTTTTGTAAGGACGCTACTTGCTATGTATTTATAGTAGGTAAAACTAAAAAGGTTATTATGATTTATGAAGCTCTTCAAATCCTAAAAGAACAACTGGATCGTTATCTGGAAGAAGCCGGATTGGGTAAAATAGTAGTTTTAGAGAACCTGGCATTACTCGATTCCGGAAACGACAAAGCCGATAATCTGGAAAATAAAGTGGTGCTTTCGTTACTGAATATCCAGGAAGAATCAACATTAAAAAATATACCTGCAAGCAAAGTAGTTAACAACAAAGCCGAATATTATAATCCTGCAGTTAATGTAAACCTCTTTTTTATGGTTAGCGCCAATTGCGATTTGTATTCCAATTCTTTAATCAGCATTTCAAAAACAGTGGAGTACTTCCAGGGGAAAAAGGTTTTTACAGCACAAAACACTGTTTTTAACCGCTCTAATGTATCCATGCAGGAACTGGATGATTTTAAATTTATTGTTGAACTGTACACTCCGGGTTTTGAAGTGTGGAATCACATTTGGGGAACCCACGGTGGCCGACAATTACCTTCGGTTATTTACAAAGTACAACTATTGCAGGTTGACCGCCGCAAAAAACAAGCAAGCGCAGAACTAATAACCGAAATAAACGGAACTCTTACGGATATAAACTCATGAGCTTTACAACAAAATACAGACCTTTGTTCGAAGTAAATATTCTACACAAATATTTTTTAAATAAGGGTAATGATGATTATTTCAGCATGACCGATGCTGAAAAGGAGAAACAATTGGCCGGTTATCCACTTTCCGAACTCTTTTCAATAGTTCCATCAGCAACGACCCTCCTAAAACTTAATGGTTATAAATTGATTTGTAAAATTACCGACCATGGTTTTATGGTCTGGTCACAAATATCAGAGAGCAACAATAACATGCCTTTGGTAACATTAAACGACTCTCTGTCCCTCACATTTTTGCTGAAAACAACAAAAAGCACATTCAATCACTTTACACAAGTCGGATTGTCAAATGCCGGTCAATTTTTTTTCTTTTCAAATAATCGTTTGTCGACAGAAGCCCCAGGTTTTCCGCTTATAAAAAAGGCGAATAACACAACGGCAATTACCGACTCGTATCGCTTAAGTGCCGGAAGTATTAACAATGAAAAGCGATTGATGAATACAGAAGAACTTGAAAACCTGGTTGGAATTATCCGGATTGGAATGAAGGGCGAAAATGGTTCATATCATATTACAAAAGCAGACGGATCGTTGCGTAATGAGCACCGCGAATTCAATATTGTATTTGCGAACCGAAAAACAACCTGGCGCTACTTTTTTGATGCCGATCAGCAAACGGCTAATAACGACGATGTTAAAAAAGAAAACGGAAACCCACGGCAACTTATTACCAAAACAGAACAGCCACTTACCACAAAAGGATTTGTATCAATTAAGCTTGGAGAGTTGGAATTACCAAATCCCGATGTGCAGCAAATAAATGCAAACAGTACTCTCACAAAAATATATTCAGAAATATTCATGTAACATTAAAATTTAATACTTATGGCAACAACGTACAAAACACCAGGCGTTTACGTCGAAGAGATTTCGGTTCTACCGCCTTCGGTGGCTCAGGTTGAGACCGCCATTCCTGCCTTTATTGGCTACACTGAAAAAGCAAAAGAAATTGTTGACGATGATTTGCTGAATACGCCCAAAAGAATAACATCATTGCTCGAGTATGAGCAATATTTTGGAGGAGCAGATAATGAAGAAAGCATTGTTGTAAATATCGATGATGTGTACGATTCTTCGGGAGCACTCACCCGTAAAGTTGAGGTACCCGAGCCCGCCACTAAATCGCCATACAAAATGTACTACTCTATGCAAATGTATTTTGCAAATGGAGGAGGGCCGTGCTATATTATTTCTGTTGGCGATTACGATGCTACGGTTAGCAAAACTGATTTGGGGGCTAACGGCGGATTAGCCGAACTGGCAAAAGAAGATGAGCCAACATTAATTGTCTTTCCTGATGCAACAAGTATTGCGGCGTCGAATAATTTTTACGGTTTGGCAGAAGAGGCGCTTACGCAGTGCGAAAAACTGCAAGACCGTTTTGCTATAATTGATACGTTTAATGAAGCAGCATCGTTTGCCAGTACTTTACGTTCGGGAATAAGTCTCGGAACAGATTTTCTGAAATACGGAGCAGCGTATTACCCCTGGTTAAAAACCAGCTTGCCCTATGCCTACAATGAAGGAGAAGTAACCATTGCGCATAACGAAACTACACCTCCTGCACCAACTGCAGCAGGTGCTTTTGATGGATTGTTTATTAACGATTCGAGTGTTATTGCAAATACAGAACTGTATAACCGGATTAAAACCGAATTGGCAAAACAAACGGTAACCTTGCCGCCTTCGGGTGCAATGGCTGGTATTTACGCCCGCGTTGATCGAACTCGTGGTGTGTGGAAAGCCCCTGCAAATGTTGGTGTTACAAATATTATTAGTCCGAACAAAAAAGTTAGTAACCAGGAGCAGGACGGTTTGAATATCGACACTTCCGGAAAATCGATAAACGTAATTCGCGCATTTGCCGGACGAGGTACCTTGGTGTGGGGAGCCCGCACACTTGCCGGAAACGACAATGAATGGAAATACATTCCTGTTCGCCGCTTTTTTAATATGGTTGAAGAATCGGTAAAAAAAGCTACTGCACAGTTTGTTTTTGAGCCAAACGATTCAAATACATGGGTAAAAGTTCGTGCAATGATCGAGAACTTTCTCGTTCTTCAGTGGCGCGCGGGTGCATTGGCCGGAGCCAAACCGGAAGAGGCATTCTTTGTACGTGTTGGACTTGGCCAGACAATGACCGCCCAGGACATTCTGGAAGGTAAGTTAAATGTAGAGATTGGTATGGCAGCAGTTAGGCCGGCTGAGTTTATCATTCTGAAATTCTCTCATAAAATGCAGGAATCATAATTTTTAAAATTAAAAGAAAGAAATCATGGCAACAGAATATCCAATTGTAAAGTTTCATTTTCAGGTTGATTGGGGCGGAACCAAAATCGGATTCACCGAGGTTTCGGGTTTAGATGTTGAAACCGAGGTGGTTGAATATCGACACGGCGCAAGTCCTGAATATGTAAAAACCAAAATGCCCGGAATGCAAAAGTACAGCAATATTACGCTTAAGCGGGGAACTTTTGCTACCGATAACGAATATTTTGATTGGTGGAATACGGTGAAATTAAATACCATCGAGCGTCGGAATATCACAATTAGTCTGCTAAACGAAGAGCATTCGCCCGTGGTAGTTTGGAAAATAAAAAATGCTTGGCCAACTAAAATTCAGTCGACCGATTTAAAGGCCGATGGCAACGAGGTGGCTATTGAAAAAATGGAACTGGCCCACGAAGGATTATCCATTCAAAATGAATAAAAATGGCTGATTATTACCCACCACTCGGTTTTCATTTTAAAGTTGAATTTGACGGTTATCCCGGCGAATTCCAGTTTCAGTCGGTTTCCGGCCTCACGGTTGATGTGGAAACCGAGCAGATTGCCGAAGGGGGAGAAAATCGCTTTAAGCACAAAGTTCCGGTTCGTACAAAGTATCCGAATTTGGTATTGAAACGCGGCTTGCTGGTTAATTCAGAACTAATAAAATGGTTCAGAAACTCAGTCGAAAATCTTGACTTTAAGCCGACAAACCTGATTGTAAAACTACTGAACGAAGAGCATGAACCTTTAATTAGCTGGAATGTGGTACATGCTTATCCGGTAAAGTGGAGCATCAGCGATTTTAATGCCGAGCAAAACAATCTGGTTATTGAAACACTGGAACTTACCTACAATTATTTTAACGTAATGTAGTCTTATGCCTATCGAAATTAAAGAATTGCACATAAAAATTGCAGTTGACGAGAATCGGTCTTCGGCTTTGGAACAAAATAGCGAACCAGGCGAAAGTCGGGAAGAAATAATTAAAGCCTGTATTGAACAGGTAATGGAAATTTTATCGAAAAAGGAGGAGCGTTAACATGCCGGGAGAGTTAATAAAATTGCAAATAAAAGCATATTCCGACGAGACTTTCCGAACGGAAGTTGCCAATGGCGAATTCCGGACTTTGCTCAATCCCGAAAAGTACAACCTAAAGTACAAGGTAGAGCAAAACACTCGTCAGGGAGCGGGCACCAGTTCTTCGGCGCCACGATATAACCGTACGCCCCCCGAAGATCTTCAGCTGGAGTTTATATTCGATCGCAGCGGAGTGCTTATCAATTATGGAGCTCCGGGCGAATCGGATGATAAACTGAATGTTGATGAAGGCGTTGGAATTGATGATGATATTAAGCTATTTAAACGTGTTGTATTTGATTATAATGGCGATGAACATCGACCTAATTACCTGGTAATTTCGTGGGGAACACTTTTGTTTAAAGGTGTTTTAACCGAGCTTGATATTGCTTACAAAATGTTTAAAGCCGACGGCACACCAATGCGTGCAAGTGCTACTGCAAAATTTAAAGGTTTAATCGAAGATAACTTACGTGTTGCTCTGGAAAACAACTCTTCGCCCGATTTAACGCATGTTCGATTTGTTAACGAAGGAGATACGCTTCCATTGATGACACAGCGTATTTACGGCGATTCGAAATACTACCTTGAAGTGGCCAAAGCAAATAAGATTACCAATTTTCGAAAATTAAAAACCGGACAGAAAATTTTCTTTCCTCCGATTAAACAAGTAACTGCTGATGCCTGAAAACAGAGTCATACCAACAGCCCGGTCAACCGATCTGGTTAGCTTCAAAATATTGGTAGATGGAGAAGAATTATCATCGGTTTACCAGATTTTGAGTATTGCAGTTGAAAAAGAGATCAATCGCATTCCGTGGGCAAAAATTATACTACATGATGGCGATCCGGCATCGCAGGATTTTGAATTGAGTAATGAAGATCTGTTTATTCCGGGTAAGGAAATTGAAATTAAAGCCGGATATCATTCGCAAAACGAAACCATTTTTAAAGGCATTGTAATTCGTCATAATTTAAAAATTCGTTTGAGTGGTGCAGTATTGATTGTTGAATGCAAAGATTTGGCTGTAAAACTTACTGTAGGAAGAAAATCAAAATATTTCTACGAAAGTAAAGACAGCGAGATTTTGGAACAGGTAATTGCTTCATACAGTCTGGAAAATGAAATTGAAGAAACAAATGTAGAGCATCCTGAAATGGTGCAATACAACGTTAGCGATTGGGATTTTTGTGTTACGCGTGCACAGGCTAACGGAAAAGTTTGCGTGGTTGACGATGGAAAAATCTCAGTGGTTAGTCCTGATTACAGTCAATCGGAAAAACTGACGCTGGTTTATGGGGCAACAATTTTTGATTTTGATGCAGAAATTGATGCACGAAACCAGTTTGAAAATGTGACGTCTTATGCATGGAATGCGGCCGACCAGGATTTGCTTGAGATAGAATCAGATACGCCACACATCAATTCAAACGGTAATATTTCTCCTGAAGATTTGGCATCGGTAATTGGTGCAGATAAATTAGAGTTAAGAGATGGTAGTTCAATGTCGGATGCTGGTTTGCAGGATTGGGCTAACGCTAAAAGCTTATTCAATCAGCTCTCAAAAATTCGGGGAAAAGTAAAGTTTCAGGGAGTACACGGTGTGAAACCCAATACAACTATTGAATTGGCCGGCGTGGGCAATCGTTTTAACGGGAAAGTTTATGTTTCAGCAGTTCGTCATCAAATTGCCGATGGAGATTGGACTTGCGATGCCCAGTTTGGCATAAATTCAAAGTGGTTTTCAGAAACGATAGATATAAATCCTTTACCGGCCTCAGGTTTGTTGGCTGCTGTTAACGGACTGCAAATTGCCAAGGTAACACAGCTTCAGGACGACCCAAAAGGCGAAGACCGAATTTTGGTGCGAATGCCACTGGTAAATAATCAGGAACAAGGTGTGTGGGCCCGAATTGCGACACTTGATGCAGGCAAAGAGCGTGGTTCTTTTTTCCGACCCGAAATTGACGACGAAGTAATTGTTGGTTTTTTAAACGGAAATCCAAACGATCCAATCATTCTCGGAATGCTGAACAGCAGTGCAAAACCTGCCCCAATTACGGCTTCGGATGACAATCATGAAAAGGGGTTTGTTACCCGCAGTGGAATGAAATTCATTTTTGACGATGATAAAAAGTCGGTAACTCTTGAAACTCCAGGAGGGAAAATTATCAAAGTGGATGAGGATGAAGGAATTATTCAGTTGGAAGACGAGAATTCGAATATTTTAAAGCTTGACGACAATGGAATTACAATTGAAAGTGAAGGAGATATAAACCTAAGTGCCACAGGCGACGTGAAAATTGATGGAACGAATGTAGAGATTTCGGCAAATGCCAATTTTACTGCCGCAGGCAATGCCGGTGCCGAAGTATCGTCGCCGGGCGTTACTGAAATTAAAGGATCAATAGTAAAAATAAACTGATATGCCACTTGCAGCACGAATAAACGATTTTCATACCTGTCCGATGCTAAATTCGAATGCGTCGCCGCATATTGGCGGACCGGTAATTGGTCCGGGAGAACCAACGGTTTTAATTGAAGGCGTACCGGCAGCCGTTGTTGGCGATATGGCTACTTGCAGTGGCCCGCCTGATACAATTGCTGTGGGCTCTGCTACGGTAATGATTGGTGGTAAACCAGCCGCGCGAATGGGAGATTTAACAGTGCACGGAGGAATGATTGCTATCGGGTGTACAACAGTAAATATTGGAGGTTAAAATATGACAACATACAACTCATTTTTAGGAACAGGATGGAGTTTCCCGCCTGAATTTACGAAAGTAACGAAAGGAGTGAAAATGCTTCGGGATGAAGAGGACATAAAAAGCAGCCTTGAAATCTTGCTATCAACTCGTTTAGGAGAACGTATCATGGTTCCCGATTACGGATGTAATCTTGATGAGCTGTTGTTTAAACCACTGAATGTTACCGTAAAAACATATGTGATTGATTTAATACAAACTGCAATTCTTTATCATGAACCACGGATTGATGCCCGGAAGATCAGCATCGATGAAACCTATGAATTGAACGGAGAATTGCTGATCAATATCGAATACATTGTTCGGGCAACAAACTCGAGAAAAAATATGGTATTCCCATTTTACAAAGGCGAAGGCACCGAAATTTAAAATGATAATACATGGCAAAATGTGGCAAAGACATATTATTATCGCGTGAAGGAACTGAGCAACAGGAGCGGTTTATAGATTCGCTGAATCCGGAGGCATTAAAACTGAATGATTTTGGTTTGGAGCAATGGATGGAATTTGCGTATAATTTTGCTTCTCATGTGAATTATTTTGATACGAAAAATTCTACTGCTCCGGATGGAAACTGGCAAGACTTTTTTAAGTCAAAAACCGAGCTGAAAGAATTTCTTTCGGAACTGGAAAAAGATGGTGCAGTTACTCCGCACCTGGCATTATTTATAACTTTTATTAAACTGCTTGAACACACAAAACAGCGCTTTAATAAACTTACAAAACGACACCTCGATTTCTATTTTGCCCGGATATTGCAAATAGAAAAACAGAAAATAACACCTGATAAAGTACATGTTGTTTTTGAACTGGCAAAAAATGCTGTCGCCGAAAATATCGGAAACGATACCCAGCTCGACGGAGGAAAAGATGCAAATGGGAAAAAACTGATTTATAAAACAACCGACACATTGGTTGCTAACCAAACAAAAGTTGCCAGTCTGAAAAGTGTATTCAACGATCACTTTAATAGTAAGCTAAAAGCTGCCACCGTAGCCAATTCTTTTGATGGTAATGGTGAAGATTTCCCTGATAAGGAAGTAAAGTGGTGGCCGTTTGGTTATTATGAAGAGGAAGGGAAATCTGCCATAAACGAATATCCTGAACTGCCCGATGCTAAAATTGGGTTTGCATTGGCCGGAGAAATTTTGCAATTGCAGGAAGGCGTTAGAACAGTACAGGTGCGTTTAAGTTTTTCAAAAGCACTTTCGCAAAGTATTACTTTCGAAGATTTAGAAGAAAATCTTGAAATATACTGTACCGGGGAAAATGACTGGCTTGGTCCTTTTAAAATTGTAAATACGCCAGAGTTTGCCTCACAGTCGGAAAGCAACCGTAAGTATCTAAACATTGCATTTCAAATTCCTGCTGATGAAAAGGCGTTGGTAGCTTACAAGGCTAAAATACACGGAGAAAATTTTAATACTTCGCAGCCGGTTTCGCGCTTCCTAATAAAAACTGAACACAAAAAAGGGCATCGTTTGTATCGCAATTTGTTGGCTCAGAACATTACTAAAATTGAGCTGAAAGTAAATGTGCGTGGAATTAAAAATCCTTTAATACAAAACGACGTAGGCGTATTAAATGCACAAAAACCATTTTATCCTTTTGGCGTCAGGCCGGTAGAGAAATCAAAATTTTATATTGATTATCCCCAATTATTCAGAAAAAATTGGAACAATTTAAAAGTATATCTGGAATGGAAAAACGTACCCGACAATTTTAAAGATTGGTATGATGCATATAAAAATGAGTGGAGTAAGGATTTATCGAAGAGTAAAGTAGCACAGTTTTATGGCCTCAAAAAGAAATCTGACTTAATTGTAAATGGCGATGGATTTTTTACAGCCGGGATTGAGATCTTTGAGAATAGCGTTTGGCAATCGATTGATGAGCCACAAACTATTCGTTTGTTTAACAGAAATTCTGATGTTTGTTATGCCGAATTCTCGATACCAAACGCCAACGAGTATAATACTGCCGGACCGATTCGTTTATCGTTGAATGAATCATTTTTACACGAAATGTTTCCGCGGCTCTACGCACTGTCAATAACCGATGAAAATGCGTCGATTCCTAACGAGCCATATACGCCATTTGTAGAGCAGATCAGTATGGAGTATTCGGCATGGGCAACTTTTAACCCGGGAGGCCAAAATTATAATAACAGCTTTCAGCTTTTCCACGAACATCCATTCGGACAAAGTGAAATTTTGTTGCCAACAGATGAAAATTCAGAGTTGTTTGTAGTGCCTGAGTATTGCAAAGGCGGCAACTTATATATTGGGCTTCAGAATGCTGAGCCGCAACAAATAATTTCGCTTTTAATACAGGTATTGGAAGGTAGTGAAAATCCTGAGGTTGAGTCGTTTGTTGGAAAACAACATGTGGAATGGGATGTGCTTTGTTCAAACAGTTGGCGGTCATTAGATTCAACAGCAATTATTACTAACAACACCGAAAACCTGCTAAAATCAGGAATACTGAAATTCAGTTTGCCAAAAGAAGCAAACAGCGATAATACCTTGCTGCCTGGTGGTTTAACATGGTTGCGTGCCCGCATTCATAAAAATTACAACGCTGTTTCAAAAGTTATCGGCATTCACGCTCAGGCTGTTCAGGCTAAGTTTTATAACAACCAAAATAACCTTCAACATTTAGGTGAAGGATTACCTGCTGAAACAATTTCAAAGATGTTGAATCGTATTCCTAAAGTGAAAGGAATTACTCAGCCTTACAACTCGTTTGGTGGTAAACAAGCAGAAAGTGATGAAGCTTATTATCGCAGGGTCAGCGAGCGGCTACGACATAAAAACCGGGCGATAACAGTTTGGGATTACGAGCATCTGGTGTTGCAAAATTTCCCTGAAATTCATAAAGCAAAATGTTTATCACACACCTGTACAAAAGTGGTCGACAGTAAACGGCAAATGAAATATCTTGCTCCGGGAAGTGTAGTGCTGGTTGTAATTCCTGACATCGTTAATAAAAATGTTTTTGATATTTATAAGCCACGGGTGAGCAAAGCTACCTTGGCAAGAATTCAAACATTTCTTAAAAAGCATAATTCGAAACTGATTCAAACACGGGTAATTAATCCGGAATATGAAGAAGTGCGGATTTATTTGAAAGTGAAATTCCACAAAGGATACGATAATGTTTATTACAAAACAGTATTGAACGACGACATCACACGCTTTCTTTCGCCCTGGGCTTTCGATCGCACTGCGCCTATAAAGTTTGGCCAAATACTACATCAAAGTTTGATAATAAACTATGCAGAGCAGCTTGATTATGTCGACTTTGTAAGCAATGTAAGGTTGTTTCAAAAAAATACAGGTAGCGAGGTAGAACAGGAAGTGAATGTTGCAGCGCCATCGAGCCCCGAAGTGATATTGGTTTCGACCAAAGCGCACAGTATAAACGATGCGGAAAATGATTGTTTGGAAACAGCTATTGAACCTGCAGAAATATGTCAGAAATAAACAAACATATTACCATACCGAAAGAAGTGAATTCGGGAAACGACCTGGATTATCAGTTTCTGAAAGAAAAAGGACTGGAGTATATCGAGAAGTTGGCAGGCAACATTTGGACCGATTACAATTCGCACGATCCGGGAATAACAACTCTTGAAATGTTGTGTTATGCGATTACCGATATTGGCGCTCGCATTTCATTGCCTATTGAAGATATTTTAGCACCAGCCGACGGCGCAAAATCAACAGAAAATCAGTTTTTTAATGCATTACAAATTTTACCGTCGAAACCGGTTACTGAGAACGATTACCGCAAATTGTTTATAGATATTGACGGGGTTAAAAACTGCTGGCTTAGCAAATATGAGAAAACGGTTTATGTCGATTGTAAAAATGATCTCTTGTCGTATAATCCCAACGATTTTAATACTGTTGATGATGAACTGCGAAGAGATTTTCAACTAAATGGATTGTACAAACTCAAGGTGGATTTTGATGAATTAGATGATTCTGAGTTTCCATACAAAGCTGATAAAGATGCTGAAATAACTCGCATCAAAGAATTGATCTTTTCGCGTTACCACGAAAACAGAAACCTCTGTGAAGATTTGATTGATGTTGCAGAAGTGGAAACACATGCTATTGAAGTTTGTGCCAGCATTGAAGTAGAAACGGAAACCGATGAAGAGTTGGTTCACGCGAAAGTATTGCGCGCCATCGATAATTATTTCTCTCCCAGCCTTAAGTTTTATTCGCTTCAGCAAATGTTGGATAAAGGTTATTCTACTGATCAGATTTTTAAAGGCCCGACACTTTCAAATGGTTTTATAGATGAGGAAGAGCTTGAAAACGCGCAGCTCAGAACAGAAGTCCGCTTGTCTGATTTGATACAGCTGATTATGAAAATTGAGGGAGTAAAAGTCATTAAAGATATTTCGATTAATGATTGCCTTGATGCGGAAAATAAAAACGATGTATGGTTGATTTGTGTACGGCCAGAAATGAAGCCCAAACGCTGTGATAGCAGTGCATTTAGCTATTATAAAGATGTACTTCCGCTAAATGTGAACAGTAAGAAAGTGAAGGGATACATACAGCAACTAGACATCGATGAAGCAGAGAAACAGTCATTGGCAAAAATTGGAATGGAGCTGGAAGTACCGAAAGGAAGTTTTCGCGATGTTGGAGAAACTACCACAATTCAGAATGATTTTCCGGAGACTTACGGAATAGGCGATGTTGGGTTGCCATCGCGGGCTACGGAAGCACGTAAAGCGCAGGCCAAGCAATTAAAAGGCTATTTGTTGTTTTTCGATCAGGCTTTTGCCACTTATTTTGCCCACCTCGATAAAGTGAAAGATCTGCTTTCAGTAGATACCAGGCTGGCGAAAACTTATTTTACACAAGCTGTAAAAGACCTGGAAGATTTTGCCGATCTGGTTACAGATTATCCGCTTTCAGACGATGAAGCATTGGCACAAAATCTATTATCAGAACTTGACGATAACATCACCCGAAAGAATGAACTATTGGATCATTTAATTGCTCGTTTTGCCGAGAAATTCAGCAGATACTCCTTTTTAATGAAAGAGATTTATGGCTCATACGCTGATGAAGCCATTATAAATGCCAAAGAAGTTTTTTTATCAGAATATAGCGAAATTAAAAATACCGATGGAAGTGCGAATAACAAAGGAATAAGCAACTGGCGCGGAAGTGCTTTTAACTATTTTGAAAGAGCGCCCGAAGAAATCTGGAATACTGAAAATGTAGCCGGTGCGCAAAAACGCATCGCACGCTTAAGCGGCATTCGTAATTTTAAACGCCGCAATCTTTCTCCTTCCTTTATCGAAACCTACAAACTTACCAATTCCGAAGGCAAAGAAGTATTTCGCTGGCATGTGAAGAACAACGACGGCGTGTATTTTTTATCGTCAACCGAAGAATATAACACGCGTGCTTTTGCCGAAGACGAGCTCTATCAAACGGTTGTAAAAATAGTTGAAACCCGCCCCGAAACAATTGAAAAAGGATTTGCCGAAGGTGTTGCTGATGAAAAAGAAGTGGGTAATTTTGAGATACAGGTGTCGCCAACCGGAAAATATTCGTTCGATGTGATAAATACAAATGCAGATCCGAACAGCACCGACCGGATTATTGCCCGCCAGTTTTTGTACTACGAAACTTCTGAAGAGCTGAAAGCTGCAATACTGGAAATGATTGAATTTTTCACTCAGGAATTTATCGAAGAGGGCATGTTCATTGTAGAGCACATTTTGTTGCGCCCAGATGTAACCAGTGAGGCGGGATTACAAAACCAATTTATGCCCGTTTGTACAAAACAATGTACCAGCTGCGAGCCCATTGATCCCTATTCATATCGGGTAACAGTTGTGTTACCGGGGTGGACCCACCGCTTCCGCAATATGGATTTCAGAAAATTTATGGAAGAACTGATTCGGAAAGAATTACCTGCGCACGTACTTGCACGCATTTGCTGGATTGGTGAGCGTGATAAATTGGTTCCGGATGAGGAAAATGAAATGATACAGTTTGAAAAGGCTTATCAAGAATTTTTACTGGCAAAAACAAATTCGGGGCAAGAACAAGATGAAACGAAACTAAAAAATTTGATTGCGATACTTACTGAACTGAATACGATATACCCGACCGGAAGACTTATTGATTGCGACGATGATGCGGACTTGCTGGGAGGTAAAATTGTTTTAGGACGCACAAATATTGGAAACCTTTAATTGAAAAGCGATGGAATCGAAATTAGCGAAAATAACAAGCGGCTACCACACTTTTGTCGAAAACCAGGTATTAACAGCTGAACAGCTGAACGAGTTTGTAACTTATCTGGACGACCAGAACAGGCTGGCAAAAGTCTTTTTGCATGGCGTTGGAATTGTTTGCGGTTTTTCGGTTAAAGTAAATCAATCAGACGAAACAAACAACGACAGCACAATTGAAATAGAACAGGGAGTTGGAATAACAACCGATGGAGATTTGTTGCAACTGAAAGAAGCATCGGAATTGATTGAAGGTTTTGTTCCTTACACTCACTATAAAAAATTTACCGACGAAAACGCAGAATACACACCTTTCAGAGAAGAATCGGGAGTGATTGATATGTGGGAAATTTTTCCGGAAGGTGGCAATAACAGGGTAAAGCTGAATAACCTGAAACTTGAAGATAAAGTTGTTCTGCTTTACCTGGAATCGTATGAAGATGGAGGGAACTTGTGTACCAGTATCGATTGTGATAACCAAGGAATTAACCAGGTTCAGAAATTACGGGTTTTGATCGTAAACGAAAAAGGTGCTGAGCAAATCGTTAAGTCCGATTCAATATTTACATGGCACAATATAACCCAGTTATATACACAGCTGCCGGAAATAAAACTTCCGCGCATCAACCTTCAAAATGTTAGCAGTCAGTCAGCTTTGCGCCAACGCTTTTCAGACGCCTTTTCGCAAGCGGTTATTTCTAATTTAAAAGATGGATTCGATACCATTTTTGAGTTATTTGGTATTGTTTCCTTGTCATCAAAAATCGATCAGTTATTAAAGCTTAATCTCAGTAAAATCAATTCACTTGTCGATTTTCAATATCGGTATGATTTACTGTCCGATTTTATAGATACGTATAACGAAATTAAAAAACTGCTTTTGCATATAAATGTAGAATGTTCACCGGCCATCAATTCATTTCCAAAACATTTGCTGCTTGGCCGACTGATTGAAACTGAGCTTTACAAAACTTTTCGTCATCGGGTTTATAAATCACCGCTTTCGGCTACCGAACAATTTAACCGAAACAAAATTAGAAGCCTTGTTTCAAGAGCACAGCACTTGCTAAATAATTACCAGGTTAATTTAACTGAAAGTGAGGAGTCTATTCGTGTCACTCCTTCGCAGGTTAACGGAGAATTAGGTTGCAGAGCTGTTCCGTATTATTATAAGCTGGATGACAAGTTCCTGAATGCATGGAGTTTTGAAAAGACGTTAAATCTGAAACAAAATTATAATCTCAGTTATACCATCGACAAACTGGAGAATGTTCCTGAAATTCAGAGTCCTTTAAAATTTAGTACTGATGAATATAACTTCTTCCGTATTGAAGGACATTTAGGTTTGGATGCCGAAGAATGTGAAAACCAAATTAACAGTTTGATAAGGGCAAATGGACTTGACTTTTCGTGTCGGGTGCTCCAACTTGATAATGTAGAGAATCCGGTCGCTCAGTTTCTTAAAAAACATCCGCAAACGGAACATCGGGGAGGAGTTGTGAAAGGTGGAACTTTTCTTCTGGTGGCAGCTGAAAACAAAGTGGTGGCTGATTTATTCCTTCCTTATCGTGTATTGGAAGAGTTGGCACAACACGATTGTTGTTCGTTAATGGAATGTACTTACCCCTGGATAAGTTCGCTGAAATACCTGAATAACCTGGCCCGCAGTACAAAAGGTACACAAAGCAGAAATAAAATAATGCCCACTGAATATGTACTGCAAATTCTTGAATATCGAATCAATGGACAGAACTTGCTGGGAAGCCGGGGCACAATAATTCGTATTCCTTTGAGGCAAATATTTTTGCGGCGAATACATGCAATTACAGAGGCATTGAATACGCGTTTTAGTAGCGGAGTGGTTTTCGATTTTAACGAGAGTCAGAAACGCTTTATGATTACCCGTGCTAAAGAGGATTCTTTCGTTATTCGTTTGCGCGATATAACATTAAGTTATCAGAATCCGATTTACACGTACAGCAATAAAGGAATGTTTCGTAATAACCTCGTTTTTAGGGCCGATGCAATGCGTTGCCGCGATTTGAAAAAATATAACGCTGCATTTTACGAGGCGCTGCAAAACAAAATTGCCCCGGTGAATAAAGACGACGATTACGGAAAATTCAACGACAAGTGGGCAAAATGGAATTTGTTGAAAGAACGAATTGTAACTCATCCGGAAATAGTGCGGCAAAAACTTACCCGAATGGTAACCACTGCAAGTCAATTGCCTACAGAAATTAAACGCACGTTGAGAACTTTAAAGGCCGATTTTCAGGGAGTAAATGAAACGCAACTTCAGTTTAAACTGGATGGTGATTGGGTTAACGGCGATTGGGTAAATTCAACAATATTGGATTATTACAAAACCAATAAAAAGAATACGCATGATGATTTGGTTTTGTTTGTGCAGCTTCGAAAATATTTGCACAGCGAAACGGGCGTAACAAAACTTTCAATTTATATAACAAACGAATTGTATAACAATGATTTTGATGCGATAATTGAGCGCTATAGTGGTTTTGCTGATATTTATTTTGGTACACCTGCAGGAGAAAATGCTATAGACCTTTAGTTATGAGAAAGTATATAAATAAAAAAGGATATCAGTCGCAAAAATGTATACGTCGAATGATATCCCAATGGGCAAAAAACATTTTGAAAATTGTACTAAACTTAACAGACAAAAATAAGGCCGCTAACGCTTTGCACTATCATCGCTATGTCAACCAACCCAGTAATTCATCTCTGAATCCTATGCTATCAAAATTAGGACTTTTGGAACTAAAATGCAAGAGATAAGCCATTAAATTAGAATGTATTCCGAAAAAAAACATATAATTGAAAAGGTGCTTCTTGAAGTAGATACTACAAGTGAAACGCTGGCAGTTCAGATTAAAAATAATGCCGGTTTTTATGCCGAAGAAAAGTTATTTCCATTGTTAGAGAAACTGTTTGATGAATATGATAGCGGAGAAACTATTTTGCGTTTCGAGCGGATGGATATCAGTTTCTCGTTGGAAGACTGGGAAGATGAAGAAGCTTTAAAATTAAAACTCACGGAGAATATTAATGCGCAGCTGAGCCGGGCAGAAATATCAGGACTGAGTAACCCTGGAATCAGTAGAAGTTTAGGGAAAAATAGGAACTCTAAACAAATTGTACAAACGCAACAAAACGCTAAAACTACATTTCTGTTTTTTATTAAAAACGGCTATCTGCCCTGGTACGGTAAACAAGAATATATTGATGAGATAACAACACTTAAAAAAGGGAGTGTAAAAATAACTGATGAGGCATTTTTATCTGATCTGAAAAACGTACTTCAAAATAGTGATACTGCAGTTGAACGATTGGTTCTTCAGTTTCCGGATGCAACTGTTTTAGAATTTATCGAGGCATTTAATGTGCTAAATATTAGTGATAACGAGCAGTTTTTGCATTTTGTTAATTCCGGTGGTATTGAGTTTAGAAAAAGACTGTTTACATCGTTGATTATGCTTTCTGTTAATACTCTTGAGGGCAAAAAATATTTCAGAGAAATACTGACGACTTATATAAAAACGCATAAAGCCAAAGACAAAAAGTTAGCGATAATAGAAGAACAGGCAAAGAACCTGGTTGATGAAATACGTGGATATTTTGGAGAAGAATCGATTACGGACTTTCTTCCTAAAAACGAAAATGAAATAAGAGACATCTTAAATGAACTGGTTGAAATAGAAAAAGGATCTGCAGAACCGGCAAGTACAAGCATAAATATCAGACCGACGAATCCGGAAACTGAATTTGTTTTCGGTAAAAATGAGTCCCCGTTTTTTGAAGAGGGCAATAATGAAATTCTGGTTCAGAATGCGGGACTTGTGATTTTGGGTCCTTTTTTACCAACTTTTCTGAAACAATTTAATTGGGTGAGTGAAAGTGGCAGTATAAAGCGTAATGAAGCATTAAAAGTTGTTCAGGCGATTCATTTTCTGGCTTCGGGAAAAACGCTCTTTTTTGAAGCAAATATGGTATTTGAAAAGTTTTTGTGTGGACTGCCGCTTACAACTCCAATACCACAAAAAAGTTTGCTAAACAACGAAGTATTGGATGAAGCAGAGAACCTACTCAGCCAGGTTATTAAAAACTGGCCGGCCCTAAAAAATACTGGAATTGATGGTTTGCGACAAATGTTTCTTAGTCGCAACGGAAAACTCATAAAAACTGAGCAGGGGTTTAAACTCATTGTTGAACGTAAGGCTCAGGATATATTACTGGATAAATTGCAATGGAACATTTCTTTTGCAAAACTACCATGGAAGAAGGAATTATTATTTGTAGAATGGTAAGCTTATGAAAACAAGAAAAAATAGACCGGAAAATTCAGCCAAAAGCAATCAGTCGTTTTTTTCAAATAGAAGAGAATCAGGTTTTTTTGCGCGTCAGGCAAAGCTTAATGTTGGGCAGCCCAACGACAAATACGAGCAGGAAGCCGATCGTGTTGCCGATCAGGTTGTAAATGGAGCGAACGAATCGCACTCTTTTTTTACCTCAACCAAATCATCTGCATTACAACCCAAACTATTAGCTGATTCGGTAACTCCAGTAGTACAGAAACAGGAAGAAGAGGAAGAAGCACAGGCCAAGTTGGATAATGTAGCAATTCAGAAGGAAGAAGAGGAGGAGGCACAAGCGAAATCAGAAATTCAGCGTCAATCAGAAGATGATGAAAAGGAAGAAGCATTGCAACCTAAAACTGAAAATAGTTCTTTTAATAGCCACGATACTACAGAACAATTATTGGCCGAAAGCAGAGGTGCCGGAAGTGCCTTAGACTCCAAAATACAAACAGAAATGGAAAGCGGATTTGGAGCTGATTTTAGCGGAGTGAAAATTCATACTGACAGTCGGGCAGTGCAAATGAATAAGGATTTGGGAGCCCGTGCTTTTACTTCAGGTAACGATGTTTATTTTAATTCGGGCAATTATAAGCCTCAATCTAATCAGGGAAAAAAATTATTAGCTCATGAGTTAACACACACTTTGCAACAAGGAGCCAGCCGGGGAAATAATAAAAACATATCAAAAGCAGCTAATAATGTGCAAATGGCCGCTCAATACGATGTTACCAACTGGTCTCCTGTAAAATTGGGGCCTCCGGTTCCACGCCTTGGTGCAAATCCTCGAACTATTGCAATTCCACCAACCGGCCAAATTCGAGTAAATGCGGATGTTACAATTAATGGTCAGCCCGGTGATCAGTGTGGTTTACATGAAATAGGGACAACACAAACTGCGTGGAGCAACTGGATTATTGCCGATTATAGAGGAGCAACACCGGCGGATGGAAGTATGACTGTTAGTCACCGAGCACCAATGCCAATGCGCGATCCGGCTCCGGGAGGAAGTGTGTGGTATGATCCGTCGAACGTTCGGATGCCAACAGGCTGTGGCTCCTCGGTGCATGTTTCGCATTTCGATTCACCGTGGCATGGTATTCCTAAAGCACGAAATAATCCTGCCGTTGCCGGAAATCCATTGAATTACTTATATCGATACAGGCGAGGATTACATTTAGTGACTTATTTAACAGCAAATGATAACAGCGGTAATTTTTTGCGACGACCATTGCGCTATGTTTATTGGAATTCGATACAAAATTTTCGATTTACTCCTCAGCTGGCAACTCCTGCAGCAGCTTTCGGAATGTGGCCTTTTACTGGTCAGGTAACTGTAAATATAGGATCAAAAGGAAGAGGAGCAACCAGTGATGCACCTTACTACCGAACAGGAGGTCTTCTCTATAACAATCACTTAGGCAATTTTGCAAACTGGCGTATTGTTTCGAGAAGGCGGTATTAACAAATAAAAATAGCTATGGTTTCCAAACTTGTTTTAACCTTACGAAAAGTAATTGAACAACGGCTTAAACAGGAATTAAGAGGAATTAGTGTTAAAGACAGTACATTGCCACAGGTTGTGTTTGATAATTCCGAGATTGCAAAATTTATACAAAAACATAATTTGTCGCAGCCTGAAATAACAACACTTGTAATAGCACTTGTACCACATGTGTCTCCTGAATTTTTCAGCAATATTATTGCAGAATACTTACCAAATGGTGGAGACTTCCCGGAGTTTGGATGTGTGAAAGGTAAAAATCACAGGGGACTGTTACCCACCGGTGAAACAGTTCTTTATATCATATCCGGGCACGATATTGAAAAGCGTATGAAAATGGCTAAAATGTTTGAGGAGGAACATTTGTTTGCACAAAAAGGTGTACTTCATATTGAGGCTGTTCCTGCCGGCGAACCAAAAATGAGCGGTCGTTTAATTATGGATGACGAATTCGTTGATCTTTTTACATCCGGGAAAATTTCGAGTCCTAAACTTAGCAGCGATTTCCCGGCACAACGGATTTCAACGGATTTGAAATGGACCGATCTGGTATTGAAAGAAAAAACGTTAGATGAAATTAAAGAACTTGAAACCTGGTTAAATTACAACGAGCAGTTAATGAGCGAGTGGGGAATGCGTAATAAGATAAAACCTGGATACCGGGTATTGTTTTATGGTCCCTCTGGAACCGGAAAAACATTGACGACATGTTTGTTGGGAAAATTCACCGGACGCGATGTTTACCGTGTGGATTTGTCGATGGTAATCTCAAAATACATAGGCGAAACAGAAAAAAATCTATCAGGCTTGTTTAATAAAGCAGAACACAAAAACTGGATTCTGTTTTTTGATGAGGCTGATTCTTTATTTGGAAAACGAACAAATGTTCGAGATGCACATGATAAATATGCCAACCAGGAAGTTTCGTATCTCTTGCAGCGAATTGAAGCCCATTCCGGGCTTGTTATTTTAGCATCGAATATGAAGGGAAATATCGATAGCGCTTTTACACGAAGGTTTAACGCATTTGTGGAATTTGATGCTCCTGACGCATCTGAACGTTTAAAGTTGTGGCAGGTTTACATGCCAGAAAGCAACAAAGTTAGTAGAATAATTTGCCTGGAACAGCTGGCGAAAACCTACGAATTAACCGGTGCAAACATCGTTAATATTATTCATTATGCCGGTTTGCTGACAATAAAACATAAAAATACGCAGCTTGAGAATGAAGCGTTGATGGCCGGAATACGTAAAGAGTACAAAAAAGAAGGAAAAATTCTGCAAAAATAGTTGTGCAGGCACTTATTCGTCTCAATTTGCGTAACAGATTTTGGTGATAGCACTTGAAAATTTCGACGAAACTTTTGGCATAACAGACACAATTTCCCAATTTTATAAAAAACTGAATCAATCCATATTTATCTTATGAACAAACTCATTTTGTGCCTGCTTTTTTTCGCTTTTCTGTCGAATGCTTCAGCTCAGTTTGATGCTAATTACGACGAGAGCAAAGTGCCTGAATTTAAATTACCTAATCCACTTAAATCATTCAATGGAAAAAACATTAGAAACTCAAAAAAGTGGGAGAGTAAACGACGCCCGGAATTGCTTAACTTTTTTACCGAAAACATGTATGGAGAAGTGCCCGGGAAGCTCCAAATTTCATCGGTTGACGTTATCGAAGAAAGTAACAATGCTCTGAACGGAAAAGCGATACGAAAACAAGTGGAGCTTGTTTTTAAAAACCATGGGAAAACACTTGATTTTACGCTATTAATTTACCTACCCAAAACAGAAGAGAAGGTACCATTGTTTGTGGGCTATAATTTTTTTGGAAACCATACAATTACTGAGGATGTTGAAGTTAGAATTTCGGAAGCATGGGCGGCAAATAATCCTTCATTCGGAATTATAAACAATCAGTTAACCGAGCAGTCGAGAGGGGTGCGAACAAATAAATGGTGCGTTGACAAAATTATTGAGGCAGGTTTTGGATTGGCAACAATTTATTACGGAGAAGTAGATCCGGATAAAGATGATTTCTCTGATGGTATTCATCCTTTGTTTTATATCGACGATCAGCAACAACCTGCTGCCAACGAGTGGGGATCGATTGCAGCCTGGTCGTGGGGATTAAGCAGGGCACTGGATTATTTTGAGCAGGATATGGATATTGATGAATCGAAAGTAGTCGTTTTTGGTCACTCGCGATTGGGGAAAACAGCTCTTTGGGCAGGAGCAAGCGATAAACGTTTTGCAGGTGTAATTTCAAATAATTCGGGATGTGGAGGTGCCGCATTATCCAAAAGGCGCTTTGGCGAAACCTTATGGCGTATTAATAATTCTTTTCCGCACTGGTTTTGTAAGAACTTCAGGAATTACAGTAAAAACGAACAAGCTTTACCGGTTGACCAGCACGAGTTGATTGCATTGATAGCTCCCCGTCCGGTGTATGTTGCCAGTGCTGAAGAGGACTTGTGGTCGGACCCAAAAGGCGAATTTCTGTCGGCTTTGTATGCTACTCCTGTGTACGAATTATATGGGGAGAAGGGAATTGAGCAAAGCGAAATGCCCGACTTAAACCAACCGATCCAAAACACGGTTGCTTACCATATCCGAACAGGAGAACACGATGTAACAACTTTTGATTGGGAGCAATACATTACCTGGGCCACAAAATTCATTAAATAAAGGCATAAAAAAAAGGGAACCACAAAGTTCCCTTTTTAAATATCGTAGTTGCCGACAATTATTTGTCAACTTCAACTTTTGCTAAATCATCGCTTTTATAAACTCCCGAAAGTAGTTTTTCGCGCGCTTCTTTGAATGCTTTCAATGTTAGTTCAACATCTTCTAAAGTGTGCATTGCTGTAGGTATTAAACGCAACAGAATTTCGCCTTTAGGAATAACCGGGTAAACAACCATCGAGCAGAAAATACCGTAATTCTCGCGAAGATCGTAAACCATTTGAGTCGCTTCTGCCTCGCCGCCTTTCATATACACCGGTGTTACCTGAGTATTTGTTTTTCCAAGATCGAAACCGGCTTCTTTAAGTCCACCTTGCAGTGCGTTAACAATTGTCCAAAGTTTTTCGCGCAATTCAGGCATTGTACGAATCATATCGAGGCGTTTCAAAGCACCAATAGTCATTGGCATTGGCAACGATTTTGCAAATGTTTGCGAACGCATATTGTAACGTAAAATGTAGCAGATATCTGTTTCGCAGGCCACAAAGCCACCAATTCCGGCCATTGCTTTTGCAAATGTTCCGAAGTAAATATCAATACCGTCCTGAACACCAAAATGCTCACCCGATCCGGCTCCTGTTGGTCCCATTGTTCCAAAACCGTGTGCATCATCAACAAACAAACGGAAATCGAATTCTTTTTTCAGCGCAACAATCTCATCAAGTTTACCAACCTGACCGGTCATTCCGAAAACACCTTCGGTAATTACTAAAATACCACCACCTGTTTCGGCAGCACGTTTTTGTGCGAAACCTAACATTTTGCGGCATTTCTCCATATCGTTGTGTTGAAACACAAAACTTTTTCCGCCTTTTGCTTTATGAAGGAAAACTCCGTCCATAATACAGGCGTGCGATTCCGAATCGTAAACAATAACATCGTTTCGGCTGGCCAATACATCAATTGCCGATACCATTCCCTGGTAACCGTAGTTTAATAAAAATGCATCTGGTTTACTCACAAATGCAGCTAATTCGCGCTCCAGTTGTTCGTGCTTCACGGTCTGTCCCGACATCATTCTGGCTCCCATTGGGTAAGCCATACCATATTGCTCTGCAGCTTCCGCATCAGCTTTTCTTACCTCCGGGTGGTTGGCCAATCCCAGGTAGTTGTTCAAACTCCATGTTAATACTTCTTTACCACGGAAGTTCATTCTGGCTGCAATCTCGCCTTCCAGTTTTGGAAATGCAAAATATCCGTGAATTTGGTCCATCCACTTGCCAATATCACCTTTATTATTTCTGAATTTATCAAATATATCCACGATGATTTGTTTTTAAGTTTAAATTATAAGGGTGCAAATGTAATCTTTTTTAAAATCTCAGCAAATGTGTTAAATAATACTAACACATCAACTTAACATCGGAAAATAGCTATACTTTCACCGGTGAAAATTTGAGGCATAAAGGCTATGAGATTGTTAGTGAGTTGAATAAGCTTCTTGTTGCATAGTTTAAATTCCTTAAATTTTGAGGGTTAATTCGTTTCAATTAATTAAAAAAAGTATATTTTTGCGCCATGTTTATGAAAATGAGATTTTTGGGGATTGGATTACTAGCTATTTTATTGATAACTGCTTCGTGTGGAGACTACAACAAAATTGTAAAAAGTACCGATTACGACTTCAAATACAAAAAAGCTGTTGAATATTACGAGGACGGAGAATATGTTCGTTCTGCAACGCTGTTCAGAGAATTGGTAAACATTTACCGCGGAACCTCACGAGCCGATAAGATTTATTATTACTATGCGAAAAGTATGATTGGCCAGAAAGACTATTTAATGGCAGGTCATTATTTTAAGTCGTTGGTAAAAGAATTTCCAACCAGTGAGTATGTTGAGGAAGCACAATTTATGATTGGTTACTGCTCGTATTTATTGTCGCCAAAACCAAGACTTGATCAACAGGTAACACAAAATGCGATTGATGCGTTACAGTTATACATTAACTTATACCCTTATAGCGACAGAGTGGAGGAAGCCAACCGTTTAATTGATGAGTTGGAAGACAAATTAGTTTATAAATCGTATTTAAGTGCTAAATTGTATTACGATTTTGAAAGATATAAAGCAGCGGTAGTTGCCTTGAGAAACAGTTTAGAAAAATACCCCGAGAGTAAATACCGTGAAGAGCTTAAGTACATGTTGTTGAAATCGAAATACCTACTGGCATCAAATAGTGTTGTTGAAAAACAAAATGAACGATATACAAATGCATTAGACGAATATTTTTCATTTGTTGATGAATATCCGGATAGTGAGTACAAAAAAGAGGTTGATAGGTTTTACGAAAAAGCCTCAGAAATATTAAATTACAAAGAAGAAGATTTAAACATTAATTAGAATATGGATTACAAGAAAACAAAAGCAGCTCCGTCAACTATTTCACGCGACCTTGAAGTATTAACTCAGGAAACCGGAAATATATACGAAACCGTAATGATTCTTGCTAAAAGAGCAAACCAAATCTCATCGGAATTAAAAGAAGAGCTTAACCAAAAGCTGCAGGAATTCGCTTCGTACACCGACAATTTGGAGGAAATCTTTGAAAACAGAGAACAAATTGAGATCTCTAAATTTTACGAGCGTTTGCCAAAACCAACTCTTATTGCGTTTGAAGAATTAAAAGAAGGTGAAATTTATCACCGTAATCCAACGCGCGAGAACAAAAAACGCATCTAATTTTTTGACGCCCTTATATGAGGCTCAAAGGAAAAAATATTATACTCGGAGTAACAGGAAGTATTGCAGCTTATAAGGCCGCAATGCTTCTTCGGCTTTTTATAAAGGAGGGTGCCGAAGTGCAGGTGGTGATAACACCTGCCGGAAAACAATTTATTACACCCGTAACTTTATCAGCATTGTCGGACAAACCTGTTGTTAGCGAGTTTTTTGGTGCAAACGACGGTACATGGAACAGCCATGTTGACCTGGGATTGTGGGCAGATGTAATGGTAATTGCACCGGCAACTGCATCAACCATGGGAAAAATGGCCAACGGAATTGCTGATAATATGTTGATCACAACATATCTTTCAGCAAAATGCCCGGTAATGGTGGCACCTGCCATGGACCTCGATATGTTTGCGCATCCTTCAACACAACGTAATATTTCAATTCTGAAAGAATATGGGAATATTATTGTTGAACCCGGCGAAGGAGAATTAGCCAGCGGACTAACTGGCAAAGGCAGGATGGAAGAACCTGAAAAAATTCTCGAAGCAGTTATCCAACAGCTTGAGGTAAAAAAAAAACTTCTGAATAAATCCTACCTGGTAACCGCCGGTCCTACTTTCGAAAAAATCGATCCCGTTCGCTTTATTGGTAATTATTCTTCAGGTAAAATGGGTTATGCCATTGCCGAAGAATTGGCCGAACAAGGTGCTGACGTCACTTTGGTATCCGGTCCTGTTTCGGTAACGACAAAGAAATTGGGAGTAACAGTTGTTCCGGTTGAATCGGCCGAAGAAATGTACAAGGCTTCTGTTGAGCATTTTAAAAGTGCCGATGGTGCAATAATGTGCGCTGCAGTTGCCGATTTTACTCCTGCAAAGAAGGAGGATGAAAAAACAAAACGCGGCAAAGAGAACTGGCACATCGAATTGCAACCAACAAAAGATATTGCTGCCGAATTAGGTAAACTAAAAACAGAAAAGCAACTTTTGGTAGGTTTTGCGCTTGAAACCAACAACGAACTGGCAAATGCAGAAGGTAAATTGTTGAAAAAGAACCTCGACTTTATTGTGTTGAATTCGTTGAAAGACAAGGGAGCCGGTTTTGGTGTTGACACCAATAAAATAACCATCATTGAAAAGGACAATAAACAAACCGATTTTGAGTTAAAAGATAAAGCTGAGGTAGCAAAAGATATCGTAGCAAAAATTATTGAATTGAACCATTAGCATATGTTAAAGCAAATCGTAATAGCGCTTTTATTTCTGTTTATTTTCGTTGAAGAAGGTGCTGCACAAGAACTTCGTTGTAATGTAACCGTTTCAGCACGAGGGATTCAGGGGGCTAACCAAAACCTGTTTCGCACCATGCAGTCCGATCTGTATGATTTCATGAATAACCGAAAATGGACAGATCATGTGTACAGTTACGATGAGAAAATACGCTGTAATATCCTGATTCGTCTTGACGAGCAAATTTCTGCTGATGAATTTAGAGGATCAATACAGGTGCAGTTAACACGCCCGATATTTAATTCAAGCTATACTTCTACGGTTCTAAATATTAAAGACAACGATTTTCATTGCAAGTATGTGGAGTTTCAACCGCTGGAATTTAATGAAACATCAAATCGCGACAACCTGACGAACATTATGGCGTTTTATGCTTATGTGATTCTAGGATTCGATTACGATACTTTTTCGGAAGAGGGTGGGACTGAGTTTTTTCAGAAAGCGCAAGCCATTGTAAATAATTCGCAAAATGCCCGCGAACGTGGATGGAAAGCCTTTGAAAGTGAACGGAACAGGTACTGGTTAATCGAGAATGTGCTCAATAAATCGTATTCATCATTCCGCACTTGTATGTATAATTATCACCGAAATGGCTTGGATATGATGTCGGATAGAGTAGAAGAAGGGCGTGCTAATGTTGCCGAGTCACTTCGCGATATTCAGAAAGTTTTTCGCCGTCGTCCATCAACTTACATTTTGCAAATGTTTTTTGATGCCAAGGCTGATGAATTGGTAAACATCTTTTCAAAATCATTCCCTGACGAGCGGAACAGGGTGATGACCATTTTGAATGAGGTTGATCCATCAAACGGAAGCAAATACGAAAAGATTGCCGAAAACGAAGGCTTCTAATCAGATCCTTTAAAAAGATATCCCCATTTTCCACAGAAAGTAATTCTGTGTTCTCATTTTGGTTATTTTAGCCAAAGAATTAATTCATGAATATCTTTTATCATTATGCTGTCCAGATTATCCATTTCGAATTACGCACTGATAAATAAGTTGCAGGTTAATTTTCATGCCAATTTAAATACTGTTACAGGTGAAACAGGTGCCGGTAAATCTATTATTCTGGGAGCTTTAAGTTTGATTTTGGGTAATCGTGCGGATCTTTCGGTGCTGAAAGAAAAGGATAAAAAATGTATTGTTGAAGGGCAGTTTGAGGTAAGTAATTACCCTGTAAAACATTTTTTTGAAACGAATGATCTTGATTATGATGCGTCAACCATTTTACGAAGAGAAATTACACCTTCCGGAAAATCGCGGGCGTTTATAAACGACACTCCGGTTAACCTGAAAGTAATGCGTGAACTGGGATTGCAGTTAATCGATATACATTCACAACACCAAAACCTGGAGTTAAGCAACCAGAAATTTCAGTTGAATCTGGTTGATTCGGTAGCTGGAGCAGGAGAAGTTTTGGCAAAGTATAAAACCCAATTTTCAGCATATAAAAACACCAAAAAGGAGCTTGAAAAGTTGCAGGAAAATGCCGCGCAGGCACAGGCCGATCTGGATTATTTTCAGTTTCAGTTTACACAACTTGAAGAAGCCAAACTGGAGGTGTCAGAACAGCAAGATCTTGAATCGGAATTGGAGCAGTTGAATCACGCTGAAGAAATAAAAACCGCGCTTACAGAAACAGTTGCTTTATTGGATAGCGAAAACTTCTCGGTGTTACAAGGAGTAAAAGATGGCCATCGTGCACTAAACAAAGTTACCGCTTATTTGAAAGACGCTGAAAGTTTTGCCGAACGATTGGAAAGTGCAGCAATTGAATTGAGTGATATTCACCAGGAATTGGAAATGTTGGCTGAACGTGTTGAGTTTAATCCGGCACGCATTGAAGAAGTGAACGACCGACTGAATTTACTTTATTCGTTGCAGCAAAAACACCATGTTTCAACGGTGGCCGAATTAATTGATTTGCGCGATGATTTCGATCAGAAAATAAATAAGGCCGTAGGTTACGACGATGAGATTCAGGCCCTGAAAAATACATTGGAAAAGCAGAAAACTGAATTGGAAATGCTGGCTCAGGCTTTAAGTAAATTGCGGCAAAAGGCATTTAAAAAGATAGAAAGTTCGGTGGTTGGCGATTTAAACCAGTTAGGAATGACAAAGGCCAAATTGCAGGTTATACACAATTATTTGCAACATTTTCAGCCCGAAGGAAAAGACGAGATATCATTTTTATTTAGCGCGAATCCTGACTCTGACCCGGATGAAATTTCGAAGATTGCGTCGGGCGGTGAAATGTCACGACTGATGCTGGCTATTAAAAATCTGCTACGCAACTCAAAAGCACTGCCTACAATTATATTTGACGAAATTGATACCGGGGTGTCGGGCGAGATTGCATTGAAAATGGGAACAATCATAAAATCATTTTCAGCAAATACGCAGATAATAAATATTACCCATTTGCCACAAATTGCAGCCAAAGGCGATTCGCATTTCAGAGTTTATAAATTTGAGGAGAAAGGCAAAACTTTCACTTCTATAAAAGCGTTGAGTTCAGAGGAAAGAGTAGAAGAACTGGCTAAAATGGTAGGTGGCGAAAAATTGACAGAGACAACAATTAAAGCAGCAGAAGAGCTGTTGCGAATTTGATAAAATCACTCATGGCAGAAATAGGAAAATTTAATACCCTCAATATTATCCGGGAAACCGATAACGGGGTGTACCTTGATGGTGGAGATCACGGCGAAATTTTAATGCCTCGAAAATATGTTTCGGAAGAAATGAAAGAGCAGGGAACAGCCGAGGTTTTTGTTTATACCGATTCTGAAGATCGTTTGGTAGCCACAACCGAAAAACCATTGGCTACGGTTGGCGAATTTGCACGCCTGGAAGTAAAAGCAACGGCTAAATTTGGCGCATTTCTCGACTGGGGACTGGCTAAAGATTTGCTGGTGCCGTTTAGCGAACAACGAACTAAAATGCAGGAAGGAAACAGCTACTGGGTATATGTTTACCTTGATTTGTTAACAAACCGAGTGGTGGCATCGGCAAAGTTGCATAAGTTTCTGGATAATACTCCGCCGGAATATGTAAAAGGACAAGAAGTTAGCCTGATTATTACTGAAGAAACAGATTTGGGATTTAAGGCTATCGTAAATTTGGAACACACCGGCATTCTTTATAAAAACCAGGTTTTTAGGAAGCTTGAAATTGGTAGCCAGACAAAGGGCTACATTGCCAAAGTTAGAAATGATGAAAAAATAGATTTACTACTGGAAGAGCCGGGATACGAAAAAGTTGATTCGATTTCGCAGAAAATTTTGGCAGAATTGGAAGCAAACAATGGTTTTATGGCCGTCTCTGATAAGTCGTCGCCCGAAATGATAAAAGCAATGTTTGGAATTAGCAAAAAGAATTTTAAAAAAGCAATTGGCGGATTGTATAAAAAACGGTTGATTTCGTTTGTTTCAGATGGTATTAAACTGTTAAAAAGCTAAAAGCTTTTATAAAACATAAGTTTAGATTTGGAACAATAATACAAAAAGTTCTAAATTTAGATTAACAATATTTTCATGTTGTGATTTTTGGTTAAATATGGAGGGAAGCAGTGGTTTCCCTCTTTTTTTTGTTGAAGAGTTTATTTGTGCTACTGATTTCCAAATTGTTGATCTAAAATTTTCATATCGGCTTGTCGGGTGCTTAACAACCTTATATAATCTGTACAATTTTCAGCATGCATTTCGTTTTTAGCCCCAAAAATATGATATGATTCTACTACCCATGCCAACGCAGCTTCAAGGTCTCCTTCCATTTCGCAGGCCAGACCCAGATTAAACATACATTTTGCAACAATATTTTTATTCTCGTTTTTGGTTTGTTTTTTCCACAATTCTGCGGCTTCAATCCATTTCCCATTTGCTACGAGTTCATCGGCTTGTTGCAATTCAATATGTCCCGAGGAGTAATACATACGTTCAACTTGTATCCAGTGCGGAACAAGGTTGTGCGCAAAGTTATCAGCAGAAATCTCTGCCGCATTATAAATAGCGTCAATGCGCGGAGGAACTACGTTACGAGCCTGGTTTAGGTTGGAGGCAAAATCCATCCAACTCACAGTATCTAGTTTTGAATAGGCAAGTACATATTTCATTTCAACCAGGCTGTAAAAACTCCACTGCGTCCAGTTGGTTACTTGCTCTGACGCAACTTCAAGGCGTCTGTCGAAGTATCTACTATCTGACGCTCCAAAGAAATCGAGTGAAAGTAACATTTCGGCACCCGTAGCGTTTCGGATACGCTGCAGTTGTTCTGGTGAATATAAACCAAGACGCGGATTTAAGATTAACGAGTCAGTTTTTTTGTGAACGGGATTTGTATTGTTTTTCAGGAAATAGCCTGAATTTAATACATTGATCTGTTCTGATGACAAGGTATTTTCAGCGCTTGAATCATTGTTAAAATAAGGGGCATAATTTATCGTGTCAACAATACGTATAGTCGAATAATCGCGCGGAGTTAATTTAATTACTGTATCGAAAAATGATTGGTTTTTTATTTCGTCAATGAAGTTCTCGAAATAAATATGCGAGGCGATACTGTCCGAATTTTCTAGCTCTGTTTTTTGTTCCCCGAATTCATCGTATTTATTTAAATATTGGTTAGGAGATGAATTAACGTTGTTGTATTGAATGGCAATATTTTTGAATTTTGACGAAATGCTCATTGTTGACGGTTCAACAATCTCAATTTCTATTGTTTTTATATTGTAAAGCGTATTACAAGCCGTGGTAAGAAATACAACAAATAGGCCGTACAAAAAAACGAGACGGTTTTTCATTTGCTATTGGTTTAGTCGCACAATATCCTTTTTTCTTTTTGCCAGGAGTTGTCTGTATTTGATGATCATTATCAGATCGTCTTTGCTTCGGTAGTCAGTTGCAATTTGCTGAGCTGCGTTTAACCATTTTTCGGCTGTTACAAAATCGTCTTTCATTTCGTATCCCAGTGCCAGGTTGTAACGTGCATTAATTGCCATTTTACCATTGCTGTCGTCGGCATAACGTTTCCAAAGCATTATTGCCTGATCCCAGTCTCCTTTTTGCACCAACTCATCGGCTGCTGCAAAATCGGGTAGTGGTGGAACAGAATACATTCTATTAACATTTTGCCACGAGGCAAAGAAACGTTTCGAATAGTTTTCTCCAACCATTTGCGATGCAATTTTAAGCGCGGTAATACGTGGTGGCAATTTTGCATTTCTACGGTAATTTCCTTCGGCATCGTAACCATTCCAGAAAATGGTATCAATCATGGTTTTGCGTTCAATAAGTCGCTTTTCAACAGGATTATAAACTGCCCAAACTGCTGCTGTAATTACTTCGTTAGATTTTGTTGGCATTTCGGCTGTTGATGAATATTCTGAATAGAAACTGGAATACGTTTCGAGCGAAATTACGAGGTCGGTGTTGGTTCTTGTCGCCAATTCTTCAACCATTTCCATGTTCAAAGCAGGTAGCTTATCGCCAGTGTGAGGCTTAAATAATTCCGGGAAAATTCTTATTTCTTCAAAATTGCTTTTTTCTTTTAAATTTTTGGCCAACTCATTCATACATCTGCTCACTAAAATACTGTCAAGGTTTTCAGGATCTTTTTGGGCTTTTTTTAATCGAAAATCATCTTTGTAATAGTGCAGCAACGAATCGCTACTGTATTTAAAGTTGCGATAAACTATTGCAACATTTTTTGCTTCGGGTGAATACGCAATTTCTCCGGGTTTATATATCTCTATCGGGTAATCTTTATAAACCGTACACGCGGCTGTGCTTAATAATAGTAAAGTCCATAAGATAAATTGCTTCATTTTGTGTTGTTTTTCTGTTGGTTTTTTCTGTTCTTAAGTTGTTCGAGGTACTGATAAGTGATAGGATGAAAAGCTGTGTTATACGATTCGAGCGCGTACTTTATAGCACAGTCTATATCTCCTTGAATTTCGCAGGCAGTTGCAAGATTGAACAATGCCTTGCTTTTTTCACTTTTCGAGCCTGATTTCTCAACAATAGATTCCCAGGCTTGTATGGCTTTTGTCCAGTCTGCATCGTCGGTAAGGGCAGCTGCTTCTTTTAACGCTGAGCTTCCTTTGTCGAATATTAGGCGGTATTCGCTTTTCCAGCTTGTACCAACAGTTTCTGAAAAATCAAGGGCCACAGCAATCCCTGCTTCTGTTAGGGCTTGTTTTACCGGTGTAAACTCGGCAAAAAGAGTTCTTACATCAAAAGCCGTATTTTCCCAATACAAAGTGTCCTTAAAGACTTCGCGAACAATAACTTTCTGTTGCACAGGATCGTACATCCGAATTAGGACGTTGTATACTACTGCCATTTGTGCTCCGAGGGCCGATACAAAAACGCCCTGCATGGGGTCGAAAAGCGAGCCATCTTCAAGGTCGGTAGCCACTTGCATCTCAAACATATCAATAGCAACTATAGCATCGGTTTGAAAAAGGTCGCAGAGTTCTTTAACCTTCTGCCATTCCATTGCATTGGAGAAAAAAGCATTTTTAGAGGCACGTAGAAACCTGTTTTCAGGTATTACATAATCGAACCTGCCTGATTCAAAAAGTAACTCACCAATTACTTTTATAGTTGTATCAGCAGCTGTCAGATCATTTATTGTGGTATCGAGCTTAAAATCCTTTTTGTAGAATAATCGTTGCAGCGAATCAGTTTTTAAATCGGTATATGTATTATCAACTGCACGATTTACGATTAGCACACTTTGAATATCCTGTGAAATTTCGTTTTTTGGCTTTTGCGGAAACTCAACCATTATCCGCTTTGTTGGGCTACAAGCATACGACAAAAGAACAATGCTAACAAGTAGTATGTAATTTGTTTGTTTAAAAATGCTCATACGTAAAAAGAATAATGTTTAGTAAATTCCCCAGTACTTTCTCAAAAACCATTCCGTACTTAACAGTAACAGTAAAACAAGAAATAACCAGCGAAGGTTTATGAGTTGATTTACCATTTCCTGAAAATAAGTTGTGGCTTTTAATTTACTGGTTTGTTGTAACTCGTTAACCAAATCGTTGGTTTGCGATTGCTGGTAGAATTTGCCGCCACTTAAATTAGCCAGCTGGTACAGCAGGGTGTGGTTGGCCTGTGTAATAATATTCTCAATATTTACCGGAATTACAGTAAAACTTCCTGTTTCGGTAAAAGTTTCGTTACCTATGGTAACTTCAGCTGTGAATGAGTAATCGCCCAGTGGAAGGTGTCCGGCGTTGAGGTAATAATTTTTATCCTGCACATCAAAAGTCAGATTGTATTCTTCGTCGTTTTCGTTTTGCAGTTTAATGTTTACCTCTTCTGAACTTATTCGTTCAAAAGCATCGTTATAAACTTCGGCCGTTAAAACCACGTCGTCAACTTCAGTATATACCGGGTTAAATTCTACAATAAAATTATCTTCGTTTTCTCGCAGGGCAAGGTATTGCACCAGTTGATTTATGAGCTCGTTAAAATGCCCGTGTTCCTGATTTTGGTAATAATCAAATAAGCGCCAGCGCCAAATTCCTTCTCCAAAAATAAAACCTCGTTTCTGGCCTTCCAGTTTTCCTGTTGCAATTAGTGGTTTTCCGGTGGTTATGCCTTTTAGCTTTTGATAAAAGAGGGGCGAAAATTCCGGATTTAACTCGTAATTGGCAAACGGAACCTGCACGGGAGGAAATTGTGGAATAATCTCAATCAGTTCTTCCGAAAGGTTGAAAGTGGCATAATTCGCATTAAAAACCGGTTGTGCTTCTTCTCCGCTTCCGGCCAGCGGTTCAATGTTTGCACCCTGACTTAAAATATTTAGCTGTGGCAGAAATGTTTGGTTTCCAACAATGAAAAGTATGGGCAAACGATTGTTGTTTGCCTTCTCCATCACTTCGGCCATCGACTTTCCTGTACTTGGCAGCTGATTTAAGATAAGCAGGTTGTAATCGCTCAAATCATTGGGGTAAGGTTCTTCGGTAAATATTGAAACCTCGTAGGTTTTTTGCTGATCGAGCGTGTTTTTTATGGCACCAATATCGGGGTGCGATCCGTTGGAAATGATGAGTATTTTTTGCTTATTCTCCAGCACATTGATCACAAAACCGGCGCTGTTGTTTTTGGTGTTTCGTTCGTTGGCTGCCGCCTGAATTTGCATGGTGTAGTGCTTTAATCCAGCAGAACCGGCCTCCAAAACAAATTCCTTGGTGTCGAAAAAGTTATCGTTTGATGGGGTGATCATTACACTTTGCAACTCTTCATCATCCTGAAAAAGTGAAAGTTTAAGCGGGGTATTTTTTAGTTTTGAAAATAGCAGATCTACTTCTACCGGAAATTTATTGCCAGAGAAAGCGGTCCGGTTAACACGAATATTTTGTACGCGAGCATCGGCAATAACCGTGGTGTCGCCAAGTCCAATGGTGTAAATCGGAAAGCTCACCTGGTCGAGCATGTTCAGCGGATTTTTCCCCTGGTTGTAAATCCCGTCGCCGGCAACAATCAGTGCTCCAATATTCTGGTTAAAATGATTGTTGGTTATCGTGGCAATTAAATCACTGTAATTCGATCCTTTTTCGTTGAAATTTAGGTCATTAGCGGTTTGTGTTTCTTCGCCAAAAGTGTAGCTCACCAATTCAAAGTCGGCTCCTAAATCCTGTTCAATTTCTGCCTTTTCTTCTCTAATTGACTTTGCTAATTGTAACGAGTCGGCATGCGAAATTACTGACCCTGAATTATCCCACGCGGTAATGATCACAGGATTTTGCGTAATTTTCTTCAGGTTGCGGATAAAAGGCGATAACAACAGAAAAGCAACCAGGAAAAATGCGAGAAACCTAAGCACCATTAACAGGCCTCGCTGAAGTTTCGAAAGTTCTTTTAGCGCCTTGTTTTTATAGTAAAGTAAAACTACCACACCCGCCGATGCTACGGTGATGCAGAGCAACAATATAAACCAGTATTTTATGCCGAATGAGATCAAAATGTTTGTTTTTTTACGAAGTGCTAAATATACACATCTACTTTTTTTATATCACGTTTTATAGTTATTATTGTATGTATTTGTCGATTCTTTAGAAGTGTGTACAAAACATAAAAACCAAAAATATTCCTCGATGTTTTCAAAACCAAAAATAAATTTCGTGTTTATGAAGAATTTCGTATTTGCTGCACTTGTAATTTTAATGGCGGCTTGCGGCCCCAAATTCAACAAAGAAATAACGCTTGATGATATTCGTGAAAATATCGAATACCTGGCTTCTGATTCGTTGAAAGGGCGCAAATCGGGCGAACAGGGCGATTTGCTGGCGGCACAATACATTGCCGGAAAATTTGAGGCGGCAGGTTTGGAGTTGTTGTTCGATAACGGTTTTCAGGAATTTAACCTCGTAACATCGGCCGAAATTGCTGATGGAAATCAATTACTGGTAAACGACACAGAATACGAAGTTGAAAAGGACTTTTTGCCTTATGCTTTTTCTGCTAATACAACTGTTGCTGCAGATGTTGTTTTTGCAGGTTTTGGAATTGAAGTAAATCGCGATTCGCTGAAATGGAATGATTTTGAAGGTGCTGATGTAAATGGAAAATGGATGTTGGTTTTACAGGGCGATCCGGATCTTGATAACCCAAACAGTCCTTATCTCGAGTTTTCGAGCGAACGCGCAAAAGCACTAAAAGCATCGGACAAAGGTGCTGCCGGAATTATTTTTGTAGCCGGTACGAGGTTCAGTGAAGCGGATGAATTGTCGTCATTGTTTTTTGATAAAAACAGCAGCAGGTTTTCAATTCCTGTACTCCAGGTTACCCGTAAAGTGGCCAACGAAATTCTAAAAGCCAAAGACCAGACTGTTGAGAAACTGGAAGCAAAAATACTTGAACAAAATGTCGGTTTAAATATGGAGGTTCTGGCAACGGTTAGCGCAACAGTAAATGTAGGTTTAAAAGAAACTACAACCCGTAATGTGGTTGCAATGCTACCCGGAAACGATGAAACATTAAAAGATGAATACGTGGTTATCGGAGCTCATTTTGATCATTTGGGAAAGGGAGGACCCGGTTCAGGATCGCGTGCCATCGATACCGTTGCTGTTCATAATGGTGCAGATGATAATGCATCGGGAGTTTCGGCGGTTATTCAACTGGCAGAAAAATTAGCCGGTGATAATAGCAATAAACGTAGTGTGATTTTTGTTGCCTTTGGTGCCGAAGAAATGGGGTTGCTGGGCTCGAAGGAGTTTACAATGAAATCACCGGTTGAAACAGATAAAATGGTGGCCATGTTTAATTTTGATATGATTGGCCGTTTAAAAGAAGATAATAGTTTAAATATCGGTGGAACGAAAACTGCTGAAGAAACCGAAGATTTGTTAAACGAATTGAATCCGGATTTTACGCTGGCATTTACAGGCGAAGGAATCGGGCCATCGGATCATGCGTCATTTTATCTGCAGGATATTCCCGTAATTTATATTTCTACAGGTGCTCACCCAGATTATCATACGCCGCAGGATGATGCGGAGTTGATTAATTTTGAAGGTGCACAAAAAGTAATGGATTATTCAGCCGCACTGGTTGACGATGTGGTAAACCGTGCTGAGAAATTAACGTATCAGGAAGCTGGTAGTAAATTTCAGCGCAGCAGGGGAGGACGTTTTAAAGTTACGCTTGGCGTAATGCCTGATTTTGCCGGTGTTGAAAAACGCGGAATGCGTGTTGACGCCGTTTCGAAAGGTAAACCGGCGTATGCAGCAGGAATGAAAAAAGGAGACATTATTATTGCTATCGACGGAAAAAAAGTGGGTAATATCTATGAATATATGGATCGTCTGCAAAAACTGGAAGCCGGTGCAACTATTTCTGTTGACATTTTGCGCGATGAGAAACCAACAGTTTTAATCGTTCAGCTTTAAAGATTTAAATCCAGCCCCGAAGTTTGTAGTATGTAAGTGCTACCATTTCGCGGGCAATCAGAATCTCATATTTTAAGTGGTTCCACATTTGGTAGCGCATATTCATGTTGTTGCCAACATCGGGAACTAGGATCGTGTTACCGCCCAGTTCATCGTCGGTAAACGAAAAATCGGCTTCAGCAGCATTTTCAAAAGCAGGCAGGGCGTTTACTTTTTCAAAGCCAACTTTTTTATACGCTAAAACAGCGCGGCGCATGTGTTCCGGAGAAGTGACCAATAAAATGGGATCCTGCATTTTTACTAGTCTCTGACAATTCAATGCCTGCGAGCGTGTGTTTGTTCCTTTCGGCTCAAAAATTATTCGTTTTGCAGAAACACCTCTCAGTTCCAGTTCCGATTTCATTAATTGTGGTGTGCTTAAACTGTCGCTTAATAAACCCGGCATGGCAACAATTACTTTTGATTTGGGAAATGATTTTGCTGCTTTTTCGGTGTACCAGCTGCGCATCAGGTTGCTTTGACTTGGCATTCCGCCGCCGCCCAGCAAAATAATAGTTTTGGGTTCCCATTTTAATTCCGATTTGCTTGTACCCAGCCAGTGGAAGCCCCAGTAAGGTTGTTCGGTTAAAGAAATGGCGAGGCAAACGAAAAAGAAAATTCCAATCAATACAAAGAATTTTCGTAGTAATCTCAAAAAAAGGATATTTTTGATTTTTGTTTTAAACATAGCTCGCGTTTAAGACCATAAATGTAAGTTTAATTTAAAAATTCGATCATTGAATACTTCAGAAAAAAACGAAATAGTCCAACTCTTCGAGAGTCATTTTAACGAAAAAGTAGAACGTTTTGAATTGTTACCTCCGTCTGGATCGTACCGCCAGTATTGCCGTTTGGGAAATGAACACCGAACAATAATTGGTGCTACAAATAACGATGTAAAAGAGAATACGGCTTTCCTTTCATTCAGCAACCATTTTTATAATAAAGGAATAAAAGTGCCGAAAGTGTATGCTGTAAGCTCCGATTTGAAAAAGTATTTGCTGGAAGATCTGGGAAATACAACACTTTTCGAGTACCTGACTAAAACTCGTGAAGAGGAAGGATTTTCGGAAAATATAATTTCGGTGTATAAAAAGGTGCTTCAGGCACTGCCAAAAATCCAGATTATTGCCGGAAAAGAAATGGATTATTCGGTGTGTTATCCGCGCGAAGCATTCGATAAACAATCGATGATGTGGGATTTGAATTATTTCAAATACTATTTTCTGAAGTTGGCAAAAATACATTTCGATGAGCAGGCATTGGAGGATGATTTTCAGTTGTTCAGCAATTATCTGCTGAGTGCAAGTTCCAACTATTTTCTATATCGCGATTTTCAGTCGCGAAATGTGATGCTAAAAGACGATGATGTTTATTTTATTGACTACCAGGGCGGGCGTTTGGGAGCATTACAGTACGATTTGGCATCGTTACTTTACGATGGTAAAGCTGATATCCCGGAAAGTGTGCGTACTCAGCTTTACGACTTTTATATTTCGGAATTGAAGAAATACATGAAAGTAGATGAAGAGAAGTTTGCCGCTTACTTTAAAGGTTTTGTATTGATACGAATTATGCAGGCGATGGGAGCCTACGGTTTTCGTGGCTTTTACGAGAAAAAAGAACATTTCCTGAAAAGTATTCCTTACGCCCTGAAAAATCTGGAGGTATTACTTGCCGATTTGAAGTTGCCGGTTGATCTGCCGGAATTAACAAGTGTATTAAAACAACTTACTCACTCCGAAGTTTTAAAGGAAATTGGCCATGAAAAATCGAACCTGACCGTGCGAATCACCAGTTTCTCGTATAAAAAAGGTTATCCTGAAGATCCGTCGGGAAATGGTGGTGGTCATGTTTTTGATTGTCGTGCTATTAATAATCCCGGGCGTTACGAAGAGTACAAGAAATTAAGTGGCAAAGATATGTCGGTTCAGGAATTCCTGGAGCAAAAATCAGAGATCAGGCTTTTTATTGATGCGGTAAAAGTACTTGTCGATCAATCGGTAAAAGTATACCTCGATCGTGGTTTTACGCATCTTTCGCTTGGATTTGGTTGTACCGGAGGACAGCACCGATCAGTTTATTCGGCCGAGAAAATTGGAGAGTATTTGCAAAACAATTATCCTGTAAATGTTGTTGTAGTACATCGTGAACAGGAAAATTGGAGATGAGCAAAAAAGCATGTAAAAAAAAGGACTTTCAGGATAAAGAAGATCCAAAATACAGCTGCAAAAAATGTGGCGCTAAAGTAAAAAAGGAAGATAAAGTTTGTAAACCGAAAAAGATTTCGGCATAAGCCAGTCTGGTACTACATTTTCTCTTTTAGTATCAAACATAAAATGTTACCAGAACCAGATTTAGCGTAAAAACTATATCACTGTTTTTGGTAATTAGGTTTTCTGTATTTATTTTCGCACAAAATTTCAAAACAGACTTATTCATGGGAAGAGCATTTGAATACCGGAGGGCAGCGAAGGAGAAACGCTGGGATAAAATGTCGCGAGTTTTTCCAAAACTTTCGAAGAAAATAACCATTGCAGCAAAAGAAGGTGGCCCTGAAGCGGATTTGAATCCTGCTTTACGTACTGCTATCATGAACGCCAAAGCGCAAAATATGCCAAAGGCGAATATTGATGCAGCCATTAAACGTGCGTCGGGAAAAGATGCAACGGCATACATTGAAACAACTTACGAAGGAAAAGGTCCGCACGGCGTTTTGGTTTTTGTTGAGGCAGCAACCGATAATACAACCCGTACTGTTGCTAACGTTAAAAGTTATTTCAATAAAGCCGGTGGTGGTCAGGTTCCCAATGGTTCGCTTGAATTTATGTTTTCAAGAAAAGCTGTTTTCGAGTTTGATATGCCGGAGGGAATGGAATTGGAAGAGATTGAGCTGGAGCTGATTGATGCCGGTTTGGATGAAATTGAGGAGAACGAAGGTACGTATTACGCTTATGGCGAATACACCAGCTTTAGCGATATGGCTCATAAATTCGAGGAGCTGGAAATTAACGTAAAGAAAGCCGAATTGCAACGTATTCCAACTACTCCGGTAGAATTTACCGAAGAACAAATGGAAGAAATTGAAAAGATGTTGGACAGAATGGAAGAGGACGAAGACGTTCAGGCCGTTTACACCAACATTGCATAAAAATTGTAAGTATCATTTCAGGCCGGGCGGAGTTCCGTTTATGGTTTGAAATGATACTTACAGTTTTATAAACCCATTTAACCCTCAAAAATCCCACGATCATCTAATAAATTGTCCGTATTTCTTTTGTATCCGCTATTTTCGGGGAAAACAAACATTTATGTTACCTGTTCAGGATTACATTGATCATTTTAAAGAAATGTGGGCGCAGAGTCCGGAAACTTTTCCGGAATTCCCTAAAACTTTTCCGAAGGAAGATAAGTTAAGGCACGAACAAAATTTCGATGGTTTCCAGAAAAAGCTGAAAGAACTTCAGAATGTGGCTAAAGTACAGCAGCTGCGAAATGACCCGGCAAAAACATTTTTTCCAATGTTTAAATCATTTCTTCAAACTGTTTTTGATTTTGAAGCTGGTCATCTTGAAATTATCCTGTCAGATGAATTTAAAGATGTTTCGAAGGATTTCTTCTACCGGGCACGGGCATTTGGGCCAGAGTTAAAACCAGAAGATATTTACCAGGGAATGCGCAATGTATGGATCATGAATGGCTTGCAGCTAATGGCAGAAAAGCCGGTGAAGATTACACCGTCGGTTTTTGCCTATTCCATGATTTATCCATATAGCGATAATTTATTGGATGACCCGGGAATAAGTAACGATCAAAAACAAGCGTTTTCAGAACGATTCGATCGTCGTTTGCATGGTTTGCCTGAAAAACCGGTTAATCATACCGAAAAGCAGTTATTCCGTTTAATAACCATGTTTGAGGAAGAATTTCCGCGCATCGAATTTCCAAATGTGTATGAAAGTTTATACGCCATTCAGCAGGGGCAAACCAATAGTTTGAAAATGATTGCAGATAACGGCCTGTCAGATGATGAAATATGTACTATTTGTTTTGAGAAAGGAGGTGCTTCAGTTTTAGCAGATGGTTACCTGGTAGCCGGAGAATTGACTCGGGAAGAAGAACAAGCACTTTTTGGTTACGGCGTTTATTTACAATTGCTCGACGATATTCAGGATGTAAGAGAGGATTCATTGGCTTTTACAAAAACCATTTTCTCTTGTTTACCAGAAAATGATCTCGGACGATTTGTAAATAAAACCATTCATTTTGGGCGAATGGCGTTGGAAGAAATGCGGTGTTTCAAAGGCGTTAATGGTGATGACTTTTTAGGTTTGATGAATCGGAGTATTGAAACGATGATTGTTGAATCGGTGGGGTTAAACCATACTTGGTTTAGTAAAAACTATTTAAATGAGATTGAGAAAGTTTCTCCTCTCCATTTCTCTTATTTGCGAAAAAAACGTACACAAAGTAAGTCGCAACGTTTTGCATTATTTCAGAAATATTTCGAATCTGCTAAATCAAAAATAGAGGCAGACTAAAAGTGCTATCCATTTTTTCAATTGAATATTTAGTTTGTACATTTAGCCTTCAAACTAAATATCAAATTCATGAGTAAAATATATAATTGGGCTGTTTTAGGGTGTGGCAGAATTGCCAATAAGTTTATTAACGACCTGAAATTATTGCCAAATGCAAAACCTTATGCAGCAGCTTCACGCGACTTGAATCGGGCAAAGGAGTTTGCAAACGAACTGGGCTTCGAAAAAGCGTATGGCAGTTACATCGAAATGGTTCAAGACCCGAATGTTGACGTTGTTTATATAGCCACTCCACACTCGCATCATTTTGAACATACAATGTTGTGTTTAAAGCATAAAAAAGCAGTATTGTGTGAAAAAGCTTTTGCCATGAATCAGCACGAAGTGGTGCAAATGATACAATGTGCGAAGGACAACAATACATTCTTAATGGAAGCTTTCTGGACCATGTTTCAGCCTAGTTTCCAAAAAGCATTGGAGATCGTTAATTCCGGCGAACTGGGAAAATTAAAAATGGTTCGCTCGGATTTTGCTTTTAATGCTGATTTTGACGTGAATAAACGCCTTTATAACGTGAAGCTGGGAGGCGGTTCGTTACTTGACATTGGTATTTACCCCGTATTTGCCGCACTGTCGTCTTTGGGCGTACCTGATTTGATTAAATCTTCTGCAGATTTTAGTCCTACCGGAAGTGAGGAAAGTATTCAAATGATTTTCAAATACAAAGGAGGTGAGATGGCCAGCCTTTCATCAAGCTTTGCAGTGCATTCGCCGGTTCAAACCGAATTCTGTTGCGAAAATGGATATGTCATTTTGCATCCGCGCTGGTTTACGCCAACCGATTTAACCGTATGGAAAAATGGTGAGGAACAGCAGTTAATTCCAAACGAGACGAAAGAAGGAGCAGGGTATCAGTACGAAGCCAAACACGTTATGGAATGTTTGGATGCAGGTTTAATCGAAAGTCCGAAAATGACCTGGAAGATGAGTGAAGATTTGATAAAAACGCTCGATAGGGTGCGTATTGATGCTGGCATATTTTTCCCTGATCATGATAAGGAATTGTTTTTCTAGAGAAGGAAGGCTAGAATTCTGATTACAATTTCTGTCGATATGTAAACTTTTCATCTATACTGCAAATGTGTATAACCGATTTTACATCAATTCAGAGATATTGCAAACTGCTCTTTGCAATTGAAAATCAGGGCAATTTTAATGTTAATTTTTAGTGAAAGTTAGTTTTTATTGAATAGAGAAAAAATTCTCTAATAGGTATTCTGAGTATATTTAAAGTGAATTAAATGACAAAAGCTACAAAAGTGATCGCATTAAGAAAAAATAGAAAACAAGTTCCGGAACCAACTTTAAGGAGGCTGCCGGGTTACTTATTTTTTCTTGAAAAAGTTCGAGAGCAGGGTGTGATGAATATTTCTGCACCCTCGATTGGAAAAGAACTCAAATGCGATCCAACTCAGGTAGTAAAAGATTTGGCATTTACCGGTGTAAAAGGAAAACCGAGGGTGGGGTACAATACTTACGAATTGTGTCATGCGTTGGAAGACTTTTTAGGATTCAACCATGTAAATGAAGCATTTTTGGTTGGTGCCGGTAATTTAGGATCTGCATTAATGGCTTACCAAGAGCATCAAACGCTGGGACTTAAAGTGATAGCCGCATTTGATGTAGATGAAAAAAAGATTGGGCAACACATTGGAAATACTCCGGTTTTGGAGTATAACAAGTTGTTTCATCTCTCGAACCGATTAGACGTTGAAATTGCCATTTTAACTACGCCAAATAATGTTGCCCAGGAAGTAGCTGAAGATTTAGTAAACTGTGGAGTAAAAGCGATCTGGAATTTCACTCATGAAATATTGGACCTGCCGGATCATGTAATTATTCAGAATACATCGATGAGTTCATTTGCTGCAGTTTTGTTGCAGCGTTTGAATGATTCGAAGAAATAACTCAAAAAAACTAAAAACATGAAAAAGGTTAATTTATTATTTAGATGCGCGATCGATCAAATAAAGAAAAAATTCTTTAAAAGCGAAAAAAATGACATTAATCATGCATGTGTTGAGCTGCAAAATATGGAGGATGAAAGCAAAATTACAGATGAAGAAAAGGAGCGAGAGGAATATGCTCAAAACTATAATATAACAACTCGCTGGCAAACCGTTTGATTGCGATTTATTTGTTACTTCAATTGCAATCACTCTTGATAAATGATCGTTACCGGGCATTATAACTCGCCTGGAATATGTACTTGTTTAATTACTCAAACACGCATGGCCATTATAATCTGTGTCGTATTCGTTTAATTGTTACATTTGTTTTTAATGAAACAACTAAATTTAATACGATGAACAAATCAACACTTTTATTTCTACTAATAATAATCTTTACTTTTTCGCTTACAGCACAGGAAGTTAAACGTCCTGAACCGCAGCCGGCACCGGAAAACACCGAGTCGTTTAAACTTGGAGTAGCGGGATATACCTTTGTGCATTTCGACCTGCAAACAACGCTTGAAACTCTGAAGAGGTGCGATGTTCATTATCTGTGTATTAAAGATTTTCATTTACCGGTTAACAGCACCACTGCAGAGATTGAGGCATTTCATAAAAAATGCGCGGATTATGATGTTACGGGTTACGCTGTTGGACCATTGTACATGAAGAGCAAAGAGGATATCGACAAGTACTTTGATTATGCCAAAAGAGTGGGAGTTAACACTATTGTTGGTGTTCCAGATTACGAGTTGCTTCCATACGTAAATGAGAAAGTGAAAGAAACAGGTTTATATTTTGCGATTCATTTGCATGGTCCTGACATTGATGTTTATCCTGATGCTGATGACGTTTGGGAGCACACCAAAGACCTGGATCCAAGAATTGGCATGTGTCTGGATATTGGTCACGACACCAGAAATGGAAAAGATCCGGTTGCCGACTTGAAAAAATACCATTCGAGGGTTTTCGACATTCACTTAAAAGATGTTACTGGTGCAAGTAAAGAAGGTTATTCGGTAGAAGTTGGACGAGGAATTATCGATTTTCCGGCATTTGTAAATATGCTTCGCGAAGTGAATTATTCCGGAGTGATAAGCTTGGAGCACGAACGCAATATGGATGATCCGTTTATGGGGATAGCCGAATCAATAGGTTATTTCAGAGCGATGATAAGAGCAACGAAATAAGTCTGTTTTATTTCGAAAAGTTGAAGAGTTTTCCGGAAATGGAGAGCTCTTTTTTTATCATTAGAAAATATTTTTCATCAAAAAGAATAGTTGTATTCTTTACAATTAACGGCTTATATAGCGGCTAATTTTATATTTTTGCTCGAAATGAAGATAGGAGAAATATACAGAAGAAATGTCTATGGAGTAATCGGTACGCTGATTTTTCATATTCTCTTGTTTTCTACATTTTTACTGGCCGATGTAGATATTAAAGGAAATGTAAAAGAAGAAGCCATTCTCATTGATTTTCCAGAGGAAATGCTGGAACCAGAAATAGTTGAACCGGAAACAGAAGACGAAAATACTGAACAGACAAATAGCGAAGAAACAACCAACACAAGAACAAATGTTGCCTCTAATCAATCGGCAAGAGAAAATACCACAACCTCAACCGACGAGTTTTTCGACGATGACTATTTAAAAGAGGTGGAAGCTGCCAAACAACTTGTTTCCAACGTAAATAAAAATCTAGCCAAAGAAACTGTTGATTTAAGCGATATTGAAATGCCGGTTGAAACTACCGAAGGCATGGATCGCGATTCGATAAAGAACGTAATTTATGCCGGTGAGAGTAATATTGTCTACTACCTCGAAAATCGGTATCATTTGCGATTGCCTGTTCCGGTATATCTAAGTCAGGGCGGAGGAACTGTAATAGTTGATATAACTGTAAACCGCCAGGGGAAGGTTGTTGAAGCCGAACCTCGAGACAACGGTTCTATACGCGATAAACAGTTGTTCGCTTACGCAAAAGAAGCTGCAACCCGAACCGTTTTCAACAGCGACAACACTGCGCCTGCCCGCCAAAAGGGAACAATCCAATATACTTTCGTTGCACAGTAAATTCAATGTTAATTGTTATCAGCTTTAACACCATTTAACATCTTTTTCTTGTCGGATTTACAATATGCCTTTATATTTGTGGTACGTTTATTTTCATAAGTTTAGGTTTAGTTAGGTTAGTTAGTTTAATGAGAAAAGGATGGGTTGTTGAACCTGTCCTTTTTGTTTTCTAGGACCTTCCAATCAATAAATCCCAAAAGTCTGCTTCTTTTTTTAATTTAATTTTTATCTTTATCAAATCTTGTAACGGCTTGTTAATAAGCTAAATTGCATGTTTATGAACAGGTTGGCTTTGAAGTTGTGAATAGAATAAATTTAAATAGAGGGTTACCTTTTTACCAATAATCGAATAATATATTAGAAGATGATAAATTATACGGATGCGCAAATCCTGAAAGGAATCTTAAGGCACGATAATTTAATTTTACAGTACATATATAAACAGTATTACTATAAAGTAAATTATTTCATTAAGAAAAACCAAGGAAGTGAGGACGATGCCAGTGATATTTTTCAGGAAGCTATTATCGTTATTTACAGGAAATTAAAAGAAAACGATTTAATTTTCGAAAAGAGTTCTTTTCAAGGTTATTTATTTTCGGTATGTCGATTTTTGTGGTTAAAGCAACTCGAAAAACGACGCATTGAAAGGGAAAAGCTGAATGATTCATTACCGTTTCAGGAAGACGTTTATGACGACAACCTGGTTGAGTTAGTAGATAAAAACGAAAAATACGGTTTGTATCAAAAGCATTTCAAAACTTTGAGTACAGATTGTCAGAAGCTATTGCAGATGTTTTTTGAAAAGGTCCCGCTAAAAGAAATTGCGAAAATTATGGGCTACAAAACTGAAAAATATGCTAAAACAAGAAAGTATAAATGTAAAGAACTGTTGATAAAGCGCATTAAGCAAGATACAGAATTTAAAAAGATACTTGAAGATGACACCTAAAGCAGAATTATTTGGACGCATTGAAGATTACTGTTTAGATTTATTAAACAACCAAGAGAGAGAAGAATTTGAAAAAGAACTAGAGTTAAACCAGGAGTTAAGAGAAGAAGTAGAACTTCACAAAAACATTCAGTCGGCAGTGCTGGAAATGGATGTTCTTGACCTTAAAGGGAAACTCGAGGAAATTCAAATAACAAGTAACCAAAATGGCAAGTTAGACGGCTCATTCGAGTTGTTAGACGACTTCAGCGAATTTGAAGAAGCCACAGCCGAGTTAACACCCGAAGAACTTATTGAAAGTTTCGAATCACTCCCAAAAGTTCATGTATATCAGCATGAACGAACAAGCAACGAAAACATACATCATTATTATAAAGAGCAAAACGGCTCGGAACAAGTCGTTATTGAAGAAGATTTGAATGGTTTCGACATGGAAGGACTTGAAGGTTTGGAAGAAGCCGTTTTAGAAACGGATATCCTAAACTTGCGCGAGACCTTGCAACAGGTTGCTAAATCAGTTGAACCACAATACTCTGTTGAGGATATTGATAGCTACCTGAACGGTGAAATGAGTGACGATATTTTGGCAGAGTTTGAAGCAGAGCTGGACCAAAATGAATTGTTACAGTCAGAAGTTGGTTTGCATAATGAAATTGAATTTTCGGTTGCAGAAAATGATATAATGGATCTGCGAAGTGAATTAAGAAATATTATGGAATCTGAGACCTCATGGAATGTTAGCGAGCAAACTATTGAAGATTTCATTGATGGAGTTCTTGAAGACGAGTTTTTATTGGAAGAATTCAGTGCAGAGCTGAAGAAAAATACCGATTTGATGGCAGAAGTTGCACTTCGCGAAAATATAAACTCTGCCGTTTCGGAAATGGATATCATGGGCTTACGTCAGAAGTTGAAAGACGCCAGAGACGAATCGGAGAAGAAAGAGGTAAAATCAATTATAATGCCTCGAATCGAGATTGGCACTACCAAATTTTGGCGTAGCAGCGTAGCCGTGGTTTTGGTACTGGTTGGTTTACTTGGTGCAATGCGAATGAATACCAATACGCTAGACAATTCGTACGATAAATACTTTACTTCAACATCATGGGCTTCTGAACGTTCTGTTGACAGTGAAATGAACATAATACATCAGGCTCAAATGTATTTCCAGCAGAATGAGTTCCAAAAAACTATTGATCTGCTAGATAATGCAACAGTTAAAGCTGATGATCAATTTGTACCTCAGTTTTATAAAGGATTGAGTTATCAGAATTTGAATAAATACCCAAAAGCGGTTACTGAATATACCAAAGTTATTGACCACGGAAATAACATGTTTATTGAGGAAGCAGAGTGGTATAAAGCACTATGTTACCTGAAAATGAATAAAAGAGCAGAAGCGAAGAAAGAATTGCTGGCAGTTATCGATCGTAAAGGTCATTACGAAAAAGATGCCAAAGCAATTTTAAGAAAGCTCAGGTACTCTTTTAAATAATCGAAGAATCGTCCATAGATTAATTCGAAAAAATATACACATTCAATTAAGCCTGTCGGTTACGACGGGCTTTTTTTATGCGGATTCCCTGATCGATAGAAAAAGCGATAATTAGCACAATAAGAATCGCAAAAAAGTAAAGATCATAACTTGTGTACACCGGAGAATTATCGCCAATACATTTAAAACTCATCCAGTAATGAGGGTGAGCTAACCGGGAGTTAGAATTTTCGAGGTATTTTAATTTTGCGAGCCGAAGTGCTTCGTCTTTTGTTTTTCCAGCTTTTAGGTATTTATAAAAGGAAGTCATAATTTTTGTACCGGCAACATCTTCAACTTCCCAAAGCGACATTACAACCGACGGGCAACCCGCATAAAGAAAACCTCTGGCTAAACTCATTAATCCTTCGCCTTTTTGCAGTTTTCCCACTCCGGTATTACACGCACTTAGCACTGTCATTTTAGCGTCTAATTTCAAGTTGTAAATATCGGCGGTGTTTAACCATCCATCGTTTTCCAGTGCTGTAGAATCAGCATTTTGGCTAAAAGCAAGCCTTGAATATGCAGGTAGCGAGTCGTTTATATATGCATGCATAGCCAGGTGAAGTATTTCAAATTGACCGCTTTTTTTTCTGAAATTTAGTTCACTTGCCTGATTGCTTTTTAAAACAGTGGCGCTTACTGATTTCGAAATTGCATCAACTTCTTTTTCAACACCTGGTAATGGGGCCAACCGATAACGGTGTCCGGTCATTTCAAATTCTTCTGAATTATATTCAGGAGCAAAAGCCAAAGTTTGGTTGCGTAATTTTGGTTTTGAAGCTCTGTTTTTAAGAAATATATTTACTGAGTTGGCGTAATTAATGTTTAGATTTTTAAGCAAATAATCCAATTCATTAAATCGAATCGTGTTACTGGTGTCAGGAAGCGTTTTTAATAGTCCGTCGAATGAAATGTAATTCAATTTTCCATCAGGGATAATTGTCAGGTGTTTTTCTTCCAGGTCTTTCTCGTAAGGAGCTATTAGCAAATTGTATAAACGGTGCGATGAAACGCAGTATCGTTTCGCATCTTCATTATGAGTGAACATGTAATCGGTTGACGACATAAATCTGAAAGTTTCTTCTAATGCTTTAACATCATCATTTTCAAGTGATTTTTTGTAAAAGTCAATTTCGCTGTTCGTTATGAAAAAAGTGTACAATACGTTGAGCGAGTCAGATTTATTTGCTTGTGTATTGTTGTCTTTTGTGGGCTCCATTAGAAAAAATTCTACTATTGCTTCCTTCTTGTTTAGCCTACTTTGTATTTCACTTAAACTTAATGAGGAATTGGAATATTTTAATTGATAGTAATCCGGATAACTCTCTTCCATGTAACGGTTTAATTCATCTCTTTGCCTTGATGCGCTAAAAATTTTGTTGCTATACTCATTTAGTAAAGTACTGTCAGGTTCATCGAGACTTAATTCCTGATATTGTAATTCTGAATAATTAGAGATCATATTATTCAGTTTTTGTTCCAGTTCTAACAAACTATCCGGAATTAAACTGTTTTCTTGTGCCAGGTCGTTTGAAATTTTGTCAAATACAGCACTACTTTTTAGTTGCTCAGAGTTCTCAAAAGCAATGTCCAGGTATTTAGGAGTTTGTGTGTGATTATAAGCAAGAAAAGCTGTTTCAATTATCTTGCTAATTGTTTGATATTGCAGATTTGAAAGCTGAATCTTGCTTTCATCGTTCGAAATTTCTTTCCGCGCCTGTTGAATAAGATTACTTGTATTGTCGTAGCAGCTTAGCGCATAGTCGAGGTTCTCACCGAAATCAATGCCTTTATTTTCATTATCAAGAAGAGCAATTTCAAGATATACATCTCCAATTGCTTTTATCAAATCAAGACAGTCCATTAACGACCTTGTTTGTTGAATTTCAATAGCTGAGTTTTCAGGATTGGTTTCATTGATCTCCAAGGCTGCTAATCCCTTTTTATAGGAATCTATTGATTTTAAAAGATTTTGTTTTTTCTCTCTTCTGAATCGGTTTATTTCCTGAGTATTTATAGCTCGATTTCGGTATATATTCCCTTCATATTCGTAGTAATTGGAAAGTTCTGTTCCATAAGCATTTTGCTGCTCTTCCAAAATTTTATATGCTAAGGATAAGTTCTCAACGGCTTTTTCATATTGATTGGTTCTAGAGAGAAAATCTGCATAATTCATATACGCAAATGATAAATCTAGGCTCGTTCCATAATACTTTTTAGATAGTTGAATAGCATGCCGATAATAGGAATCTGCTTTATTATAATTATTCAAATTATAGAAACTACCCCCTAATATATTGTCGAAGTCTATTTGATTAGACGTGTCAGCAGAGAAGTAACATTCCTTCGCAATATCAATAACCATTTGATGATTAAAGGTAGTATAATAAATTTCTGCAATAGCATAATAAGCATCAGCTACGTTTGCTTTATTAACTGGCTTTTGTGATTTATATGATGAAACCGCTTGATTATAATATTTTATGGCATTGGTATAATCCAGTTTAGCTCTGTAAGCATTTCCAATGTTAATGTAAAGATTACCGAGCAGTCCATAATTTAATGGTTCTCGGAGAAATATATTTTTCTCAGACAACATATAATTTTCTAATGCTTTGTCATTTTCTCCCAAGTTTTTGTAACTAATTCCAATGGAATAGTAGGCGGTTGCGAGATAATAATCTTCATTTCCATAAATTTTTTTTCGATAGTTTAAGTACTCTTTAAATACTTCAAGTGCTTCATTATGTTTTCCATCTCTACTTAAGTATGCTCCCTCACTTCGTAAGTCATTGGATTTCTGTAATAAAGCGGTCGAGTCTAGTGTCTGTGCAAGCAGTATGCTAGGGAAGAATAATATGAGAAATATGAAGTTTAACTTCTTGAAAATTGTCATCTGATCTTGTGATTTATACCACCAAAATAGAACTTTTTTCAATTTTTTTCAAAAAAGGGGGGTTACCTTTTTCTACTTATCAGAATATATTAGTGAATGTGTGTTTAAAAAGTTTAACGAATTAATTTATTATACGATGAAAAGAGTACAGTTTGAATCAACAGAAAATACTTTCAAAGTTAAGGGTTTTGAAGTAATCAACGAAGAAGCGATGAGCGAAGTTCGAGGAGGAGGACAACCTAAATCAAGAGACAAAGACATTTTTGACTTTGAGGAAGAATAAAAAAAGTATTTAACTGTTAAGATTTAAAGACATGAAAGTTATAGCTAATTTTTTTACAGAGAACAAAAGCGATTTTGAGGTTTTGTCTGAAGAAGCAATGAATGAAGTACGCGGTGGTGGACAACCAAAATCAAGGGACAAAGATATTTTCGATTTTGAAGAAGAATAAGCTTAAAAAATAGAAACAATGAAAGCTATAACTATACAGAATACATCGTTAGAATTAGATAATTTCGGTTTTGATGTTCTTTCTCAAGAAGAACTAAATAAAGTTCGAGGAGGAGGACAACCAAAATCAAGAGATAAAGATATTTTCGATTTTGAAGAAGAATAGCCTATATACAGAACCAATTGAGTTGTTAGTACAGGGGTTAAAACAAGGACGGTTTTAACCCTTTTTTTATGCCCTTATTTTCCCTTTCCCTCAAACAATCGGTAATTATTAAACTTACATTTTAAGGCCCCATTAAATAAATCGATCTTTTGAGATGGTTTTAATCCCACAAACTTCAAACTTTCTAATGATGAGCTGAGTATCCAGGCACTGTTTCCGCTGTATTGGTGCTTTAAACGCTCTCCAATCATTGAATAAAGTCCGTCAAGGTCATTTTCCCGCAACCTTTCACCATAAGGCGGATTTGTTAAAATTGTAGCTTTATTTAAATCAAGCTGTAAATCTTTAAAATCACTACATTTAAACTGTATTTTATTAAAAACCAGAGCACGTCGTGCATTGGTTTGTGCATTCAACAAGTTACTTCCCGAAATATCAGACGCATAAATTGTATATCTAAATTCTCTTTTTTCAACAGGTTCAGTGACTTTTTCCCAAAGTATTGGATCAAAATCATTCCAAAGTTGAAAGGCAAACTCTTTTCTGAATTTTGCTGCAGGTATATTCTGTGCTATCATTGCAGCTTCAATAGGTAAAGTCCCCGAACCACACATCGGATCCATAAAATCAGAGTTACCCATCCAACCCGACAGATAAATCATGCCTGCAGCGAGTACCTCATTTAATGGCGCTTCTCCTTGTTTTACCCGATAACCTCTTTTGTGTAGCGATTCTCCTGAACTGTCGATCGACAAGGTACAGGTATCCTGAAAAATATGTACGTTAATAATTATGTCGGGATTGTCAGTATCAACATTCGGACGTTTACCAAAGTTCTCGCGAAAATAATCTGCAATTGCATCCTTTACTTTTAGAGAGGCAAACATTGAATTTCTGAAATCGCGTGAGTTTACAACAACACTGTTAATCACAAAATTCTGATCGACGTTAAAATATTTTTGCCATTTTATACTTTTACATCTTAAATAAAACTGATCAACATTTTTAAACTTGAAATGCTCGATCTCTTTTAAAATACGCAATGCACTTCTTAAAAGATAATTGGATTTATATATTAATTCCAGATTGCCTTCATAAAAAACAGCACGTTTTCCACGACGCACATTTTGTCCACCAATGCGCTTAACTTCTTTTGCTAAAACGTCTTCCAACCCGGAAAAGGTCTTTGCGATTAACTTAAATTCTTTCAATTGATTATTTGTTTTTCTTTAAATACCTGCTCCATCCATAAATGGAACGTCTTTTGGACGTTTTTGCACTACACGTGAATTTGCCGGAAGATCGTTGGTTACCCATACGTTTCCTCCAATAACAGAATTTTCGCCAATTGTAATTCGGCCAAGAATTGTTGCACCTGCATAAATAACAACATTGTCTTCCAAAATTGGGTGACGTGGAATTCCTTTAATCGGATTACCATCATCATCAAGAGGAAAACTTTTTGCACCAAGTGTAACTCCCTGATATATTTTTACATCATTTCCAATAATACAAGTAGAGCCAATAACTACTCCTGTTCCGTGGTCAATGGTAAAACTTTCTCCAATTTGTGCACGAGGATGTATATCTATACCGGTTTCGCTATGGGCCATTTCGGTAATAAATCGCGGAATAAGAGGAACATCAAGTTCCAATAATTTATGGGCCACACGATAATTTGTGATGGCTCTGATACCTGGGTAACTAAAAATTACTTCACCGAAGTTTTTTGCAGCCGGATCGTTTAAAAACGTTGCCTCAACATCAGTAACCAACCTTCTTCTTATTTCGGGCAGAAACTCGATAAATGCAACTGCTTTTTCCTGGGCTACGCTTTTATGTTTCTCAACTCGTTGTTCTGATTCATCAGTGCATTCAAAACACAAACCTGCCAGAATTTCACCTGTTAACATTTCTAAAAGTTCATCAACATAAACACCCATATAATGCGGTGTAATTGTTGTTTTTAGGGTTGTGCTGCCAAAATATCCCGGGAACAGAATTTCACGAACCAGGTTAATAATTCGTTTTAGTTTTTTGTTTGATGGTAATGGTTCGCCCATCATGTGTTTATGACAAACCAACTTATAAGATTCGGGATTGCTAAGTTTGGTAATTGTATCGTATATTTTCTGATCCACTTTGTTATTTGTCATATCGCTGAATTATTATGCAAAACTAACTACATTCATTTAAGAATTGTTACTTATAACGTATAAAAGAAGGTTCTTGTTGAAGGTTTTTTAATCTAAACTGTAGTTGATCTTATTACTGCGTTTTTCCGTGCTTCGCAATTTACTTTATTTTATAACATGAGAATGACAGTTTTCCAATCCAAAATTCATCGAAAACAACTTTCACTCATATCTTTAATATTCTAGCCGAGAATCAATAATATCCTAATCGCTTGTTCCGAAACCATTTTGGTAATGTGGTTCAACTTGTTTTAACAAGCGTAATTATTCCGGTTGATTCTGTTTCGGTTGGTGCAATTAGCTTAGTTTTTTGCTTCAATACCTTTCAGGTCTTTCTTCCATTCAACATAGCCTAACCAAGCCATTATAGTGTAAACAATAAATAAAATAACGGTTGCCCACAAGCCTTTATAAACATATAAACCTGCAGAAAATGCATCTATAAAAACCCACAGCAGCCAATGTTCCAGATATTTTCTGGCCAACATCCAGGTAGCCACTATGCTAAGCGAAGTGGTTATTGAATCCATATGTGGTACATCGGAGTTGGTGTAGTTGCTCAGGATAAACAGGAGCAGTGCATAAAGTGCAGCTGAAACAACTGCCAATTTAATCCATAATACTTTTCTGGTAGTTTTTACTGCAACCTTTTTTTCGTTTTGTTTTTTACCGGTTATCCAGAAATACCAGCCATAAATGCTGATAATGACATAGTAGACCTGAAGGCCCATGTCGGCATACAAACGGGCATTAAAAAATACCACTACATAAAGCGCCGATGTGAGTAATCCGGTTGGCCAGGTAAAAATGTGCTGTTTGATGGAAAAGACAATGTAGGCTAAACCAAGAATGGCTCCCAGTATTTCTATGTAATTACCTAAGAGCCATTCCAAAACTATATCAGTCATAAATTTTAATCAGCAGTAACAAGAAGTGCTGCGTATTTGTCTTGATTTTCAATAACATCAAGTGCTTTCAATATCGCATCGTCTTCTTCATTTAAAACTTTGTACATGTCATTTCTTGAATATACATCACGTGCAATCAATGCCTTAAGTTCCCGTTTCAAATTGTCCTCAAGGAAAACTAAACTTTCTTCGTCCTTTTCAATCCCTTCCTCTATTCCTTTTGTAACTACCTGATCAACATCTTCTTTTGTAATCGCAAATTTCTCATTGTATTTATCAAAGCTAGAGTACTTTTTTAAAAGTTCTTCGTGGTGAACATCAACATAATCTAATACAAAATTGTATGTCACACGTTTTCTTCTGAGATTATTGAGGTAAGCGTAATGCGATGAAGTATCCATCGGAACAAAAATATCAGGCATTACACCTCCACCACCATATACATCACGACCATTTACAAGTGTTTTATGCTTCAAGTCATCATCAAAATGTATACTGTCAGCACTAAACATTTCACCGTTACTTATTCTGTTGGCATAATCTTTCCGATATTCGCTAACTCCATCTTCATATGGTTTTTGAATACATCGGCCACTTGGCGTATAATAGTGTGCTGTTGTTAACCGCACCATTGAGCCATCGTTAAGGAAAAATGGTTTTTGTACCAATCCTTTTCCAAACGAACGGCGACCAATAATTAAGCCTCGATCCCAATCCTGAATTGCACCAGATACAATCTCACTTGCCGAGGCAGAACCTTCGTTAACAAGAACAACTACTTTACCTTCCTCAAAAGAACCCTTAGTTGTAGCTTTATATTCACGGCGCGGGTCGTTCGTTCCATCGGTGTAAACAATCAGCTGATCATCGTTTAAAAACTGGTCTGCTAATTCAATTGCCGATTTTAGATACCCACCGCCATTGTTTCTTAAATCAAGAACAAGATTTTTTACACCCTCATGCTTTAAATCATTCATGGCGGTTGTAAACTCATCAGTTGTTGTAGCTGAGAATTTATTGAGTTTTATATAGCCTGTTTCCTCATCAAGCATGTACGAAGCATCAAGACTAAAAATTGGAATTTTATCGCGAACAACAGTAAAATCAAGTGGGTTGCTTTCTCCTTTTCTGGCAATTGTTAAATCAACTTTTGTGCCTTTTTCTCCTCGTAATAAATCGAAAACATCAGAATTTTTTAATCCTATTCCTGCAATGTTTTTATCGTCCACTTCAACAATCCGGTCGCCGGCACGTAACCCAACTTTCTCAGAAGGTCCCCCGGAAATAGTCGTTGTTACCATCAGGGTATCTTTATAAATATTGAATGAAATACCGATTCCTTCAAAGTTACCTTTCAATGGCTCATTCATTTTGTCCACCTCTTCTTTCGAAATGTAGGTGGAGTGTGGGTCGAGCTCTTCCAATAAATGAACAATGGCTTTTTCCGTTAAGTCACTAACATCTGACGAATCAACATAATAACCATCAACTAAACGCAGTAACCGGGCAAACTTTACCTGGTTTTCCTGCACCTCGTTTTGAGCCTGCGAAACAATAGGTCCAATTAAGAAAAGTGCTAAAAATATACCTAATCCTGCGGTTTTAATATGTTTAATTTTTGTTACAATCATAATCCGTATTTTTTATTTATAACGAAACATCTTTGCAATAAGTCTGCCAAAATATATTTCGTTACATTTTGCAACAACTATTCCCACTCAATTGTTGCAGGCGGCTTCGAACTAATATCGTACACTACGCGATTGATACCACGTACTTTATTAATAATTTCATTCGACATTTTAGCCATAAAATCGTAAGGAAGATGTACCCAGTCGGCAGTCATTCCGTCTGTGGATGTAACTGCGCGCAATGCAACGGTATTTTCGTAGGTACGTTCATCGCCCATTACACCAACCGACTGAACCGGAAGCAGCATTACACCTGCCTGCCAAACTTCGTCGTAAAGTCCCCAGTTTTTTAACCCGTTTATAAAAATAGCGTCGGCTTCCTGCAGAATTCGTACTTTTTCGGGAGTAACATCGCCAAGAATACGAATACCTAATCCCGGACCCGGGAAAGGATGACGGCCTAACAATTCTTTTTTAATATTCATTGCACTTCCAACACGGCGAACCTCATCTTTAAACAAGAGCTTGAGTGGTTCAACAACTTTAAGCTTCATTTTTTCAGGAAGACCTCCAACATTGTGGTGCGATTTAATGGTGGCCGAAGGACCATTAACAGAAATTGATTCAATTACATCAGGATAAATAGTGCCTTGTGCCAGCCATTTTACATCTTTAATTTTGTGGGCTTCTTCATCAAAAACTTCGATAAAGTTACGGCCGATTATTTTTCGTTTTTGCTCCGGATCAGTAACTCCGGCTAAATCATCCCAGAACTTTTTTCGGGCATCAACGCCAATTACATTAAGCCCCATATCTTCATACGAGTGCAAAACATCTTCAAATTCGTTTTTACGAAGCAATCCGTTATCAACAAAAATACAGGTAAGATTTTTACCGATTGCTTTGTTTAATAATACGCCGGCAACCGATGAGTCAACACCTCCTGAAAGACCAAGAACCACTTTGTCATTGCCCAGTTGGTCTTTCAATTCTTGTACTGTAGTTTCAACAAACGAGTCGGGTGTCCAGTCTTGTGTGCAACCACAAATTGTGGTTACAAAGTTCTGCAACAGTTGTTTTCCTTCTGTTGTGTGGTATACTTCCGGGTGAAATTGAATTGCCCAGGTTTTCTCATCATCAACTTTATAGGCTGCGAAATTTACATCTTCAGTTGAAGCAATTACTTTATAATTTTTCGGAAGTTTTACTATTGTATCGCCATGCGACATCCACACCTGTGTATGCAGGCTTATATTTTGAAACAATACACTGTCATGATCGATAAATCCCAGGTTAGCACGTCCATACTCGCGTGTATTCGACGGAGCAACTTCGCCACCATAAAAATGTGCCATATATTGCGCACCGTAACAAACGCCAAGTACCGGCATTTTTCCTTTGATCTGAGATAGATCGGGACGTGGGGCTTCTTCATCACGAACTGAATACGGACTACCGGACAGAATCACACCTTTTACGCTTTCGTCAATTTCCGGAAAGTGGTTGTATGGGTGAATCTCGCAATAAACATTTAGTTCGCGGACCTTGCGTCCAATCAATTGTGTGTATTGAGAACCAAAATCAAGGATTAAAATCTTTTCCTGCATGAATAACGACTTTTGTTAATGAAAACACAAAAGTACTAATAACGTGTCAAAATCTTTTCAAATGTGAATGAAAAGAGGGCTGGTGTTAATAATAGATAATGGTTCGGCTTGTCTTTGGCCCGAAATATGTAAAATTAATTCGGAAACTGTACGTTAAGATTTAAGTGTTGTTGCAGAATTGCTAAATTTGAGCGAATTTTTAAAATCATAGTTTTAATGAGAAGTCTTTTGCTGCTATGCATTGCATTTGTTTTGTTAATGCCCAATCAACAGGTTTTTGGACAAAATTTTACCGAAAATGAGGTTGTTGTTATTCAAGGCCAAAAGTTTGTTATGCACCGGGTTCGCACCGGCGAAACTATTTATTCTCTATCCAAGAGATTTGGCGTATCACAATCATCTCTCGAACAAAATAATCCGGGAATTGAGAAAGGTTTAACAATTGGTCAGGTTTTAAAAATTCCCTACGTTGAAGGAGTTGATCTTAAAAAGCTGCAAACCCAACGAAAAGGAGATCCTTCGGGGTTTATGAAGTATAAAATCGAGTCGAGAAACGAAACGGCTTATTCCATTGCAAAAAAGTACGATATAACTGTAGAAGAGCTGTATGCATACAATCCTACGGTTAAAAAATTTAAAAAACGTATTACGCTAAATATACCGTATTGGAATGAAGAAGATCAAATTTCGGAAATGGAGGAATTGCCCGAAGGCGCAGAAAGGCTTGTTACTCATCAGGTTGTTTCGGGAGAAACATTGTATTCGCTTGCCAAAAAATACGGAGTTACTGAGCAGGTTATATTAAGCCAAAATCCGGATGCCCGAAATTTAAAGGCAGGCATGGTTTTAAAAATTAACAGTAGTACAGCCACTGGAGAAAATAGCATGCAACCCCAACCTGTACAAGCTCCGAAAAACCGAAATTATATCGAACACATTATTGAGTCGGGCGAAACCATGTGGGGAATAACACGCAAATACAGCGTTTCGGCAGATGAGCTGAAATCGATAAACCCGGTTTTAAATACAGGCTTTCCGGCCGGAGCGGTAATTCGTATTCCCGTTGCTGATACAAAAAAACCGATGGCAAAGCCGGTAAACGCCGAAGCTTTTAACCAGCATTTGGTTGAAAAAGGCGAGACCCTGTATGGCCTCTCGCGCCAATACAACATTTCAATACCTGATATTAAAAAGTACAATCCGATACTTGATAGAAGAAACCTGGTATATGGCGAAACCATTTTAATACCTAAAAAGCCGGAACAAGTTTTGTCTAAACCGGAGAGTGACAACATTGAAATTGTCGATGTTGACTCAGCAAAGTTACTGGAAGAATTTTATGCAGTGGAATTACCGATTGAAATTCCTGCATCGTGTCAGCCCGATCTTTCTGCATCGTATTCGGGTAAAGAATACCATGTTGCTTTGTTTTTACCTTTCTATTACGAGGCAAACGATACACTGAATCGTGAAGAATTGGTGATTGATTCAACCGCTTTATTTACCAGCGAAGAAGCTGCGGTTGCGTTGGATACCACCATTGAACTGGAAGAACGAAAAGAGCTTTTTAAACAATTTTATGGAGGTAGCGAAAATTTTGTGGAGTTTTACGAAGGAGTGCTTTTGGCCATCGACTCAATTCAAAAAGAAGGATTTGAAGTAAATTTAGATGTTTTCGATACGCAACGAAATGCAGATTCTATTAGGCAATATTTTCAGGCTAATGAATTTTTTCAAACCGATTTAATTATTGGCCCAATCTTCCCGAATGTACAAACCGAAATTGCCGCTTATGCTGCAAAAAACGGTATTCCTATCGTTTCGCCACTGGCTTCACAATCAACTCTTACGCAACGAAATCAGTATTTCTACCAGGTAAATCCATCGCGCGAGTACCTGATAAGGCAAACGGCCGAAATGGTGGCCGAGGAACATTATAACAGCAACTTTATTATTGTTAAAACTTCGGATTACAACGGAACTTTAGAAGGTGAATTGGTAGAATTACTGCGCGAGAAATTTTTTAATTCAGGATTGTTGAGTAGCAACGAAGGGGTTAATTTTACCATTTACGATTTTGAGAACGAAGGTGCTTTTGGGTTGCGAAGAATTATGTCGAAAAACAAAGAAAATGTGGTATTTATACCTTCTTCAAACGAAGGCGAATTAAGTGTTGCCATATCAAATGTGAATAACCTTTCTGATGAATATTCGATAACACTGATTGGTACAAACCGCTACCCAAACTACTCCAGTATTCAACTCGAGCAGTTTCATAACCTGAAACTAAAATTTATTGCTCCGTATTATACCGATTACTCCGACTCAAGAACCATTGCCTTTATCAATAAGTTTAAAAATAATTTTGGCAAAGAACCTGATAACTTCGGGTTTCAGGGATACGATGTAACCATGTATTTTTTAACCGCGTTAATTGCTTATGGCAACAATTTTTCAGGATGTTTGCCTTATATGCACACCTTTCAAATGCAGGGGAATTACCATTTCGAGCAGCTTTCGCAGTTTGGAGGATTTATGAACGAAGGCGTTTCGGTAATTTCTTATACGAAAGATTACGAGGTTAAACGAAAACGCGTAAAAGGGCAACCTCGTTTAATAACAGTAGCAACAAATTAACGAGTTGATAATTTATCTCATAAACTACAGTTAATTTTTGTTTTATATTAACCGCAATCATTTAACAGAACTAAAATGGAAGAATTAACGATTGGAACACGGGTTGAACATCCTCGTTACGGAGAAGGAATTATTAGTAAAGACAACCTGACTGCTTATGAAATATTTTTTGAACGTGGTGGAAAAATGGAAATCACCAAGCGAAATACGGATCTAAAAGTTTTGGAAGCAAATGAAAACGGAACAAAATCTGGACTGTCGATAAGCGAAATAGAAAAGGTTTTAAATTATGTGCTCGATAAACATGCTGCACTTAACGAAATTGTTCCTTTAGGCGAAAAATGGGAAGGTGGAACCATGTTATTACAACCGGCCAATCCGGAACTTAAACCAAAAGAAATTCCGGTTGAAACATTCTTCCATAAAATTGTTATGCTACGCGACAGACTTCGTGTTCTGGAGCAAAATATTAACAGCAGCAAATCGCTTACTGACGAAGAAAAAGTAAATATTCAGCAGTACATTACACGGGCTTATGGATCGCTAACCACTTTTAATGTGCTGTTTGCCGAAAAGGAGCACTATTTTGTTGGAGCAAAAAGTAAGTAATCATGAAGAAAATCAACCTAATCCTGCTACTCTCACTTATAACCGGAATTACCATAGCACAAAATAAAACACTAAAAGTGTGGCCCAAAGGGGCGCCAAACAACAACGGGATGACCGAACCTGAAGAAAAATACGACGGTGTGCGTGTTCGAAATGTTTCGGAAGCGGAAATGTATGTTTTCACTCCCGATGCTGAAATTAACACCGGCGCTGCAGTAGTAATTTGTCCCGGTGGTGGTTATTGGATTGAAGCGATGGACCATGAAGGGTATGATATCGCACGTTTTCTGCAGGATAAAGGAATTACAGGAATTGTATTAAAATATCGATTACCTTACGAAAATCACGAAGTTCCTTCGAGCGATTTACGGCAGGCCATCAGAATTGTTCGCGCCAACGCCAAAGAGTGGGGAATTAAACCTGAAAAAATAGGTATTGCAGGCTCTTCTGCCGGAGGACACCTGGCTTCAACCGCCGGAACGGTTTTCGATTATGGCAATAAAGAAAGTACGGACAAAATTAAACAACAAAGTTGCCGACCTGATTTTATGCTTTTACTGTACCCTGTAATAACCATGAACGAGGAATATACGCACATGGGGTCACGAGAAAACCTTATCGGGAAAGGCTACAGCAAAGATTTGGTCAGAAAATATTCGAATGAATTAAATGTAAGTGCCGAAACACCACCAACATTTTTGGTTTTGGCCGATGATGATACTGCAGTGCCACCAAAAAATTCAATTAACTTCTATTTGAAATTGAAAGAATTTAATGTGCCTGCCGAGATGCACATCTTTCAAAAAGGTGGACATGGTTTTGGTATTCGGAAAAATGGAATTCCGGCAGATAATTGGCCAAATTTATTTGTTGACTGGCTGAACGAAATCGAAATAATAAAATAATGAATGTAGAATGATGATTAACGACATAAGAAGGTAAAAATTAAAATCGTTAATCGAAATTCATAATTTAAATGAATACTCATCCTTTACAAGTATTAAAATATTGTCCGAAATGTGGATCTGCTGAGTTCAATAAAACCGGTGAGCGTTCATTAAAATGTGCCTCTTGTGGCTTTCATTTTTTCATCAACTCAGCTGCGGCGGTGGCAGCGTTGGTTACTAATGATACTGGGAAGTTAATGCTGGTTACGCGCGGGGTTGAACCCAATTATGGAAAACTTGATTTACCCGGTGGTTTTATCGACCCTATGGAATCGGCGGAAGACGCTGTTAAACGCGAGTTAAACGAGGAGTTGGGCTTAATCGTAAAAACCTTAAAATACTCAGGCTCTGCGCCAAACGAATATGTTTTTTCTGAATACACAGTATTTACTCTTGATATGGCATTTCAGGTTAAGGCCGAATCCCTTGAGAACCTAAAACCAATGGACGATATTCTTGATTATAAATTCTACTCAGAAGAAGAACTGGATTACAATGATATTCCGGCTCCATCGATAAAAGGTTTTGTAAAGGACTATTTTAAAAGTTTAAAAGCGAAAAAATAATATAATGAAATCAGAAATAAAGCAACGACTTGCGGCATTGCGTGCCGAAATGAAAAAACTAAATATTGATGCATGGTACATTTCAGGAACCGATCCGCATTCGAGTGAATATTTGCCAAAACGATGGGAAACACGCGAATATATTGCCGGGTTTACCGGTTCGTTTGGACTGGTTGCAGTAACGCTTGATAAAGCTGCTTTATGGACTGATACACGTTATTTCTTGCAGGCTTCTGAAGAGTTGGAAGGAACAGGGATTGAAATGATGAAATTACGCGTTACTGATGCAATTTCTCCCGATAGTTGGCTGAGCATGAATTTACCAGCCGGAAGCAAAGTAGGACTCGATGCACAATCGTTAACAGTTGAAGCATTCAGAAGCCTGGAGAACGGATTCCTGAAAAAGGACATTGAATTGGTTGAAACTCCCGATTTGCTGGATAACATTTGGGCAGACCGACCTGCAGTTCCTGCCGAAAAGGCTTTTGAGCTGGATGTAAAATATGCGGGAGTTGGCCGCCGCGAAAAACAACAAAAAATTGCGAAAGAACTGGTTGGTTTTGGCGCAGACTTACATGTGGTTTCTATGCTCGACGAACTGGCGTGGCTATATAATTTGCGTGGTTCGGATGTGCCATACAATCCTGTGTTTACTGCTTTCGCATTGGTTGGGCAAAATGAAAATATACTTTTTGTTGAAAGTGGTAAAATTGATTCGGAGCTAAAAATAAAGCTTGAAACCGATGGCGTTCAGCTAAAAGAGTACAGCGACTTTTACGATTACCTGAAAGGAATAAAGGAGAAAACAATTTTTGTTGATCCAACCACTTTAAACTTTGCTGCTTACAATGCACTTGCCGGAACTAACGAAATTGTTGAAGGTACTTCGTTGGTTGCTATACAAAAGGCTTTAAAAAACGAAACAGAGCTGGAAGGATTCAGAAGTGCCATGAAAAAAGACGGTGTGGCATTGGTGGAATCAATTTATTGGTTGAAAGACGTTATTGGAAAACAAACAGTAACTGATTTTGAGTTTGGTGAAAAACTGGCTGAATTCAGGGCAAAACAGGACGGTTTTAAAGGCGAGAGTTTTCACCCGATTGTTGGTTATAAAAGTAGGGGTGCCATCGTTCACCTGCATGTTTTTGCCGACGATGCACAACCGCTGGATGCTGATGGAGTCGTACTTTTTGATTCAGGAGGCCAGTACATTGATGGAACAACAGATGTTACCCGTACAGTTGCTTTGGGCACAGTATCAGATCAGTTTAAAACCGATTTTACACTCACGCTTAAAGGAATGATCGGTTTAACACAAGCTAAATTTCCATACGGAGTAAAAGGTTGTCATCTTGATATTTTGGCGCGGCAGGCATTGTGGGAAAATGGCATGAACTACGGCCACGGAACGGGTCATGGAGTGGGGCATTTCCTGAACGTGCATGAAGGTCCTATGGCAATCCGACTGGAATACAACGAAAACCTGATGCTTCCGGGGCAAGTGCTTTCGAACGAACCGGCTTTTTACCGTGAAGGACAATACGGACTTCGTACCGAAAATATGATGGTTTGTGTTGAGCGGGAAACAACAGAGTATGGACGTTTCCTCGGTTTTGATACGCTAACGCTTTGCCCGATAGATACATCTCTTATAAAAGTAGATTTATTGACAACAAAAGAACAAAAGTGGCTTAACGATTACCATCAGTGGGTAAACGACGAATTAAAACCACTTCTGGAAACGAAATATCATGACTTTTTAGACGAAATAACACAGCCTGTTTAGTGGGCAATTGGTAAGGTAAAACAGAAGGTACTTCCTTCGTTTTCCTTACTTAAAACCGATAACTTGCCTTTGTTATTTTCAACAAATTCTTTACACAAATGAAGCCCCAGGCCTGTGCCGCTTTCGTGTGAAGTACCAAAACGTTGTGTTTTGCTGCTCAGGTTAAACAGGCTGTTTTTAGTTGCTTCATCCATGCCAATTCCATTGTCGGTAACACAAAACTCGTAATGGCTGTTTTTTGCAAACGAGGTAATTTTAATGGTTCCGTTAGGATGCGTGAATTTAATTGCGTTTGATATCAGGTTTCTGAAAACCGTTGATATCATATTTTTATCGGCAAAACATTTTACCTCGGGATTTAACTCGTTGGCAATTGTTATTTTTTTCGAATCAGCGTGTTGTTTTAATACTTCAAGGTTATCGTTTACAATTTCCAGCGGACTAAATTCCGATGCCTCAACTTTAACCTTACCTGTTTGAGATCTCGACCATTCCAAAAGGTTTTGTAAAAGATTATAAGTGCTTTTCGATGCTTTGTTGATATCCTGAACAAATTCGATTTTATTATCATCCGGAATTTCCTGCCAGTTTTCGAGCATTGCTTCTGATAAACCCAGCAAGGCATTAAAAGGGCTCTTCAAATCATGTGCAATAATCGAGAAGAACTTGTCTTTGGCAGCATTGGCTTTTCGCAATTCTTCGGTTCTTTCTATTACTTGTTCTTCAAGCGAAGCATTAAGTTCCAGTAACTCTGTGTTTTGTTTCCGTATTTTAATTTCCTGCAGAAAACTTTTTACAGCTTGTTTAACTGTAAGAACCAAATCATTTTTATCCCAGGGTTTCGAAATAAAACGATAAAGCTTAGCATTGTTAATAGCATTGCTAATACCTTCAATACTGGCTTGTCCGGTTAAAAGTATTTTTAATGATTCAGGCGATAGTTCATGTATTTGTTTTAGCAATTCATCACCTTTCATTCCGGGCATAATGTAGTCGGAAATAATTACGGGAACTTGTTGCCCTTCGTCCAAAAGCTCTTTGAAAAATTCCAGGGCATCCTCGCCACTGTCCGAAGTTTCAATATTATATTCATCGCCAAATGTCGATTCCAGTTGTTCCTGAATGGCTTCCAGGATTATTTCTTCGTCATCAACACAAATAATAGTTTGTTTTTTCATTTACCCTTACTTTTCTTTGTTAGCTAAACCTGTTTTTATCACTTGTTCTAAATCTTCTGCCGACCAGGGTTTTGAAAGATAGGCGTGTAAGCCGGCATTTTTAATTGCATTATTTATGGCCTTTTCATCTGCCTGGCCAGTAAGCATTACTTTTACAATTTTTGGAAATTTTTTGTGGACTTCAATTAAAAAATCATCGCCTTTTTTACCTGGCATTAGCCAGTCGGAAACAATAACAAGCACATCAATATCTTCTTCTTCCAGTTCCTGAATTACTTCCATTCCTTCTTCCGCATTTTCGGCCGATTCGTAGAGGTACTCGTTTCCAAAGATGTTCTTTATCTGTTCTCCAAGACTATCGAGGATTATGTTCTCATCATCAACACAAACAATTGCCTTTTTTTTCATAGCTCACTTAGTTTACCGGAAGTGTAACTGTAAAAGTTGTTCCTTCGTCAATTTTGCTTTCTACATCAATAGTAGCCTGGTGTTTTTCAACAATTTTTAATACCAGGTCGAGACCAATTCCTGTTCCTTCTCCGGCTTTTTTTGTGGTGAAAAACGGCTCAAAAATTTTCTTTAGGTTTTCTTTCGGTATTCCACATCCGGTGTCGCTTATCGATATTTGTACGCGCTCGGCCAGATTTTTAACTTTTACCGACAGCGTGCCCTTGTTGTTCATTGCCTGAATGGCGTTTGAAATAAGGTTGGTCCAAACCTGAACAAGTTCATCGGGGTAGCAATTTACGAGTGGAATGGTATCGTAATCCAAAACCAAATCAATTCCTTGTTTTATGCGGTTGTGATGCAATGTAAGCACCATCTCAATGTTTTCAATGAGGTTTGCTTTTTCCTTAAACTGTTCCTGTTCTTTATGGGTAAAACGTTTTAATGCAAAAACAACTTTCGATGCTTTTTCAACCGCCAGTCTTATATTTTCCGAATTTTTACGAACCGAATAAATATCTTTTATTGATTTCAAAAGAAATACGGGATCGTCGATATCTAAAAGCGGAATTACGTCGTCAACCACTTCATATAAGTTCAGGTAAATTAAATGATCGGTAAGTGTTATTGTTTCCTCGAAATTGGCAGCGTTAAGTTTTTCTTTTATCTCTTTTTTTAAGCGTCTTTTTTCTTTTGATGAAAGGGGAGCTTTTTTTCGGTCAATCATTTTCATGATGCGCAGGAAAATAACCAAATCTTTTTCCGACAGGCTGGTAAAAAGTTTGTATATATTTTCCATTGATGCATCAAGCGATTTTGAAATATTATCAACAGAAGCATTTATGGCACCAATTGGTGTATTTATTTCGTGGGCAATACCGGCAATAAGGTTACCGAGTGCCCGCATTTTCTCCGAATGAATAAGCTCAAGTTGTGTTTGTTTCAGATCGGCAATAGTTTTTTCCAGCTCCTCGGTTTGCTGTTTTAGCATTTTGTTTTGCTGCTCGATTGTTTTTTCATGTTGCATTCGTGTTGTAATATCGTGTGCAACACCTTCAACCGATAGTAGCTTGCCTTTTTTATCATAAATCGGAGATTCAGTTAATTCAATAACTTTTATCGATCCATTTTTTGCATACAGTTCAAGCTGAAATGTTTTTTGCCTTTCGCCTGTTGCGCTTTTCTTTAAAGTTTCTACTGTTTTTTTGTTGAGTTTACTGTCGGTCATGTGTTTTACAAGGCCAAGTTTCGCCTCTTCAACACTATAGCCAAGAACGGTTTCAACAGAGGGACTCATATAAAGGTAGTCGCCTCCTAAATTGTGCGAATAGAAGAAATATTCATTACCCAAACTTTCAATAAGCTGTTTGTATTTTTTTCCATCCTTCATTTTCAGTTAGTCTGTAGTTTAGTTTAAAACAAATGGCCAATTACCTTTTGTCTTTCCGCTTTTATAACAAAAAACGGTATGAGCGCTCAAAAATAAAACAAATGTGCTAAAACCAGCTAGAGATTCTTAATTTATAACTGGTGTAATTAAAAAATTATAATTAAAAAGAATTTAGGAGTTGAGATTGTGATTTGCTGATTTATGTTTGTACAATAACATAAAAGCATTGACAAAATAGCTTGATATAATGATCATGTTGCCTCCTGTTGTGAGATTGTTTAGCGTCATTAATTTTCCTGAAAGCGCAACAGTACCGCCAAGAAGAATGGCCCAGATTATGTTATTTGAATTCACTCTTATTTTGAGCAACCCACTAAGCATAGGCACTACAAATGCTCCGGAAAAGAAACTGAGTGCTAACAGCAGCGCCTGAATTACAGATGTGATATACAGGGCAATAAGTAAACTCAATATTCCAATAATAACTACCAGCCAACGTGTTAATGGCAACGATTTTTTGCTCTCAAGGTTCCCACTAAAGAGTTCACTTAGAATCATCGACGAGGTAAGCAAAGTTGTATCTGCCGAAGACATTACTGCAGAAAGCAGCGCCGCAATAAACAAACCATAGGCCCAGTTGGGAAGCAGGTGCCCGGCGAATGCCATAATTCCTTCGTTTTCTTTTCCGGAATAAACACCTAAATAGGTTAGGGCAAACGAAACGGGAATTAGTATCGACGCTACTATTATTATACTCCTTCGTGCAGTTTTTTCACTTCCGGCACAAAACAAGCGCGAGTAAATATCGGGCCCCACAATAAAAGTTACCGAATAGGTCATTAACAGAACGATCAAATCAACAACTGAAAATTTTGAATTGAACAGCGCTGATAATTTTAAAGGCTCAACCTGCGAATGTTCCGGCGATTGAACGGCGAAAATTAGCAAGGTCACCAAACCGCCGATAATTAAAACGGCTTGTAAAGTATCCGTTTTCAGAATACTCAACTGGCCGCCCAACAAGGTGTAAGCAATAAATACCAGCCCGGATAAAATCGCTGCATTCTGATAAGAAATAAAACCAAGTCCCTGCAGGATTTGTGCTGCTGCAATAATTTGTGCTGCCACAATTCCCAACCACGCTAACGGAATTATCAGCGTTGAAAATCGCTCGGCTTTGCGTCCATAAAACTTTCCAAGCAGCTCGGGAAGTGTGTAATTTCCGTAACGACTTACATATTTTGAAATTGGTGCCAGAACAAATAAACCGATTGCTGCAGAAAACAAAAACCACAAAGCTGCCCAACCTCTGCTTTGGCTCAGTTCGATGGTTCCCATCAATGCCGAACCACCAAGAATTGTAGCTAATAAACTACCGGATACCGGTAATAATCCTGCTTTTTTTCCGGCAACATAATAATCCGATGGTTTTTTGATTCGAAAGGCCGAATAAACGCCAATACCAACAATAAAAACAAAATAAATAAGTATGGTAATTTCCGTTTGCATAATTAGTTGACAAATATGGGAATTAATGTGCCAATATTGTATTTTTGCTTGTCAATAAAATAGGAAAAGTATTCATTTTATTGATCCTGTAAATACAGGCGTAATTGCCAAAAAGTATATATGGGGTTGAAGTGTTAAATAGGTTTCAATTAATTTTGATTTATAACGCATTAAATGGATTTGAATATCAGAAAATCACAAGCCGGTGATTTTGATTTCCTTGAAAAGCTGGAAAACGAATCTTTTCCGCAGTTTCAACAAAGTTCCAGAAAAAGTATCAAACACAGCCTGGATAGTACGTTTCAGGAAGTTTTAATAGTAGAATCGAAAGAAGGTAAAAAGACAACTTCTGTTGGGGCGCTCACATTGTTTAAATATAAACATGCACTAAGAATTTATTCGATTGCAGTTGTGGCAGAATACCGAAATGTCGGGCTTGGTAGTTTCATGTTGAATTACGTGAAAAATCAGGCAGTCGAAAATCATTATCAAAAAATATTGATTGAGGTTCAGTCAAAAAATAAAGACCTGATTGAATGGTACAAGAAGCATGGATTCAAGGAGTCGCATACGATTACCGATTACTATACGAGTGGGGAAGATGCCGTTAAAATGGAGTTCAGTTTGGAATCCGAAGAAGTCCGGAAAAAGACCACGAATATTATCGTGATTAATCAACCACACAAATGGACTTTTACCGATGTGAACGCGAAAGTTATTTCGGTAAAGGAGTACATCAGTAACCCGGTTTATCAGAATAGCAGCGACATGCGTGTTTTTAATCTTTGCAGTTCGTACAAATACCAGAGCTATGGTTATTATGTATCGTTGCTGGCAGCAGCCCGCGGCCACCGCGTAATTCCGAGTTCGGTAACGTTGCGCGACTTTAAAATGCTGAATATTATCCATTCTACCTCGTATGATATTGATGAGTTGATAAACAAAGCACTTCAAAAAGTAAAGGACGATAAATTTCAACTAAAAATATATTTCGGGCAGACAGCAACAAAAGGATTTAGTTCAATTGCCAACCGGCTTTACCTTTTGTTTGAAACGCCGCTATTCGAGATTGAATTTGTAAAGCAGGAGAAATGGATAATAAAAGGAATAAAAGTATTAACCCTGAATAAGTTACCCGAAACTGAAATTGAAGTTATTTACGAGTTTGCACGCAAGTATTTTAGCAAGCGGCGTTTTAATAAAACCACGCTTATTAATTATAAATACGACATTGCCATTCTGATCGATCCGGAAGAAGAAACACCGCCATCGTGCAAACGGGCGCTTCAGAAGTTTAAAGCAGCTGCCAACCGAAAAGGCTTGTATGCGGAGTTTATTACCAAAAACGATTTTGATAAAATAAACGAATTCGATGCGCTTTTTATCCGCGAAACCACGAACGTAAACGATCATACTTACGAATTTTCGCGAATGGCATACGCCGAAGGATTGGTTGTTATCGACGATCCATGGTCGATATTGCGGTGTTCCAATAAAATATTTCAGAACGAGATTTTCAGAAAACACAAAATACTAACTCCGCAAACGGTTGTTTTTACCAAAAACATATTTGAAAAGAAAGACCTTGACGATATGAATTTCCCGCTGGTATTAAAACAGCCCGACAGTGCATTTTCGTTGGGAATAACAAAAGTGGAAAATAAGGAGGAGGCTTTTGATGCAATTAATCAGCTGTTTAAAAAATCGGACATGATTGTTTGTCAGGAGTTTCTTTATTCTGAATTCGACTGGAGAATCGGGGTGCTCGACAACCGGCCGCTTTTTGCCTGCAAGTATTTCATGTCGAAAGGGCACTGGCAAATTTACAACTGGACCGGTGAGGCCGAGGAGTACTCCGGCGATTCGGAAACGGTGAATATCGAAGACGTTCCGGAAGAAGTGGTAAAAACAGCCTTAAAAGCATCGGCCTTGATTGGCGATGGCTTGTACGGTGTTGACCTGAAGCTGGTAAACGATAAGGTTTATGTAGTTGAAGTGAACGATAATCCGAACATCGATGTTGACATTGAGGACTATATTTTAAAAGATAAGTTGTACGATCAGGTCATCGAATCAATATATAACCGGATAGAAATCTCGAAAAATATTCAGAAGATAAATTTTAGAAATAAGTAAAAAGTATGAGTGGATTCGTAAGATTGATAATAATCTAATAAACTTTCATTTTGAAAGCTGGTTGTTTAGATGTAATTTCAAGACTTCCTGAAAAAAATATTAATAATATCACCTAAAAACCAAAAGCATGAAGAAGTTAATTTATTTGAGTTTTATTTGGGGACTATTTTTCGTGGCATGTACTTCGGAAGAGAAGCCAGAGCCGCCAGTTGCAAAAAAGATAATGAAAGAACTTACGATACATGGTCATACGCGCGTTGACAATTATTACTGGATGAATGAGCGCGAAAATCCTGAAGTGATCGCACATTTGGAAGCCGAGAATGCTTACAAAGATGCTGTGATGAAACATACTGAACCGCTTCAGGAAGAATTGTTTGAGGAAATTAAGGCGAAGATTAAGCCGGAAAATGAGTCGGTGCCCTACAAAAAGAATGGCTACTACTATTATTACAAGCAATTACCCGGAAAAGAATACGATGTAAACTGCCGTAAAAAGGGTAGCCTTGATGCTGAAGAAAAGGTTGTGCTCGATGAAAATGTGCTGGCGGAAGGACAGGAGTTTTTTATGCTTGGCGGATTATCGGTAAGTCCGAATAACAAACTTATTGCATACGGAGTTGATACGGTTAGCCGAAGAAAATACACCATTAATTTCAAGAATCTGGAAACGGGTGAAACTTTGGAAGATGCGATTCCATTAACTACAGGAAGCGCCGTTTGGGCCAACGACAATAAAACGGTTTATTACACTTTGAAAGATGATGTTACGCTTCGTTCCGAAAAAATTATGAAACACGTTGTGGGAACACCGGTTGAAGACGACGTTGAAGTATTTTACGAAGACGATGAAACTTTTTCGGTTTTTATTTATAAAACCAAGTCGCAAAAATACCTGATCATTGGTAGCGAAAGTACGTTGACTTCTGAATACCGTTTTCTTGATGCAAATAATCCGGAAGGTGATTTCAAAATTGTTCAGCCACGTGAACGTGGATTGGAATATTCGGTTGATCATTTTGGTAACGATTTTTACATTCGCACCAACCTCAATGCCCTGAATTTCCGTTTAATGAAAACGCCGGTTACCGCCACAGAAAAGGATAACTGGACGGAGGTAATCGCACATCGCAGCGATGTGTATTTCAGCGGATTTGATATTTTTAAAGATTATCTGGTAGTTACCGAACGGATTGAAGGAATCAACCAACTTCGTGTAATTCCGTGGAATGGTGAAGAATATTTCATCGATTTTGATGAAGAAGTTTACACGGTTAGTCCGAATGTAAACCTCGATTTTGATACCGACGTTTTCCGTTTTAGTTACACCTCGTTAACAACACCAAATTCGATTTACGATTACAACCTGGAAACGAAAGAGCGTACCTTGTTGAAGCAGGATGAAGTATTGGGTGGTTTCAGCAAAGACGATTACGAAACCAAGCGTATTTATGCAACTGCCGGCGACGGAACAAAAATTCCGATGTCGATCGTGTATAAAAAGGGTGTGGAAAAGAATGGCGATAATCCAACGCTATTGTACGGTTATGGTTCGTATGGATATACTTACAATCCAAGCTTTTCATTGGCTCGTTTGCCATTACTCGACCGTGGATTTGTTTATGCAATTGCCCATATTCGTGGAAGCCAGATTAATGGCCGCCAATGGTACGAAGATGGTAAACTGCTGAAAAAGATGAACACGTTTACCGATTTTAACGACTGTGCGCAATTCCTGATCGATGACGGCTATACGAATTCAGAAAAACTATTTGCCATGGGCGGAAGTGCAGGCGGACTTTTAATGGGCGCCTGTATAAATCTTCGTCCCGATTTGTATAAAGGCGTAATTGCAGCTGTTCCCTTTGTTGATGTGGTTACTACTATGCTCGACGAAAGTATTCCGCTCACAACAAGTGAATTCGACGAATGGGGAAATCCAAAAATAGAAAAGTATTACTACTACATGCTTTCGTATTCGCCCTACGATAATGTGGAAGCAAAAGATTATCCGGCCTTACTGGTAACAACCGGGCTGCACGACTCTCAGGTTCAATATTGGGAGCCCGCCAAATGGGTAGCCAAATTACGCGAACTGAAAACCGACGATAATCCATTGTTATTTCATATAAACATGGATTACGGGCACGGTGGAGCATCCGGGCGCTATGAATGGATAAAAGAAACGGCACTGGAATATGCATTTATATTTGACCAGTTGGGTATTACAGAATAAAAAAATTAAAGGCTACTTTTTAAGTAGCCTTTTTTTGTTATCCGAGTAGTACAATAAAAAATTTCTTGTATTTATAGGAAGAGATTGGCAAGCTCCAAATTATGGTTATATTTGTGTGTCGTGTTCGTTCACGGTAAGTTTAAACCAACGTATAATCTAATAAATGCAACAAATGGGCTTCGTAGTCAAATTACATTTGTTCGTTCTGGTTAATAGCAGTGCAATTTATTAGAGGAAAAGTGATATACAGGCGGGCTTGTCTTGATCTGAAACGATAATTTATTTACAGTAATAGAACAAATTGATACTACTACTTATGACTAACAGAAGAAATTTCCTGAAAACGGCCGGGTTGGGAATTGCTGTATCTGCAATTCCTGTTTTCTCGCAGGCTGCAGTACAATCGGCAAAAAGTGAAAAAAGTAAACCTGATTTCAAATTTGGTGTGGCATCCTACTCCTTACGCGAGTTCGACACAGAAACTGCACTTGATATGGTATTACGCTGCGGGGTAGATCGTGTAACCTTTAAAAGCATGCACTTACCACTGGATTCGGATAAAGCTGCCATTGACAAAACACTGGCTTTATGCAAAGAAAAAGGAGTTGCTCTTTATGGTGGAGGAGTAGTTTATATGCGCTCGAAAGAAGATGTTGACCAGGCTTTTGATTACGCAAAAATGGCACAAATGGATATGATTATCGGAGTGCCAAACCACGAGTTGCTGGAGTATGTTGAAGGAAAAGTTAAAGCTTACGATATTAAACTTGCCATTCACAATCACGGCCCGGGCGACAAATTATACCCAAGTGCCGAGAGTGCTTACGACTTGATCAAAGATATGGATGCGCGCATGGGACTGTGTATCGATATTGGCCATACAAAACGTATTGGCCGCGATCCGGAACAGGATGTGAAAGACTTTTTCGATCGTGTTTTCGATATCCACATTAAAGATGTAACTGCGGCCGAGCACGATGGTACAACCTGTACAATTGGCCATGGTGTTATCGATTTTCAGTCGTTCCTGAAAGCAGTGCAGAAATTGAATTACAAAGGAACTTTAGCACTGGAATACGAACCGGAAGGAAAAGATCCGTTGCCTGCAATGATGGAAAGTTTTGGCTACATTAGAGGAATTTTAGCAACAATGTAAACTAATAAAACAACAATATGACTAACAGAAGAGATTTTCTAAAAAAGGTGTCGGCAGGTGCAGCGGGTGTTGCAGTTGGTGGAACTGCCATGGGCATGTCGGCAAAAAGTTACAGCAAAATTTTAGGTGCAAACGATAAACTGAATGTCGCCATTATGGGGCTTGGCCGTCGTTTGGGGGCGTATTACGCACCAATTGCTGAAAAAGAAAGCAATGTAGAACTTAAATATTTGTGCGATGTAATGGAGCATCAACGTAAACGTGCTGCCGAAAACTTTGCAAAGCACATTGATTATGCGCCAAAACTGGAGAACGATTTCCGCAAAATTCTCGACGATAAAGATGTGGATTGTATTATAAATGCCACGCCCGACCACTGGCATACTCCGGGATCAGTAATGGCCATGCAGGCCGGAAAACATGTTTATGTTGAGAAGCCTTGTAGCCACAACATGGCAGAAAATGAGATGATAGTTAAAGCCGCTGAAAAGTACAACAAGGTTGTTCAGATGGGAAATCAGCAACGTTCGTCAGATCATACGATTGAAATCATCAAAGAAATTCATAACGGAGCTATCGGAGTTCCTTATCGTGCGGTGGCTTTTTATTTGAATCAAAGGGGAGAGGTGCCGTTACAGAAAAAAGCAGCTGTTCCAACTGGTTTAGACTGGGAAATCTGGCAAGGACCGGCAATTCACCGCGAATACACAGAAGAAACCTGGGATTACAACTGGCACTGGTACGGCTGGAATTACGGAACCGGAGAAACCGGAAACAATGCAACACACGAATTGGATGTTGCGCGTTGGGCATTGCAGGTAGGTTTGCCAAATAATGTACATGTTGAAGCCGGTAAACGTCACTTTTTTGATGACGGTTGGGAAATGTATGATACTATGGATGCAACTTTCCTGTTTGGTGGCGACAAAGTTATTAAATGGGATGGCCGCAGCCGTTCAGGCTACGATACCTATGGAATGGGAGGCCGCGGAACAATTATCTACGGTAGCGAAGGAACTGTTTTTGTCGATCGTGGAAAATATGTGCTTTGCGATCGTAGCGGAAAAGTTGTGAAAGACAGCGTTTCGGCCTCGCAGGAAGCCGGGACAGCTCTTGGCGGCGGTGGCGACATGTCAACCAAACACGTACAAAACTGGTTTAACGGAATCCGTGGTGTTGGTGAACTGAATTCGCACATTATGGAAGGCGCAATTAGCCAGACAATGGTTCACTACTCAAACGTGGCTTATCGTATCGGACACGGATTTGATATTGATGACAAAACAGGAATTATGTACGACCGCGACGCCATGAAATTGTGGGGCAGGGACTACGATCCAAATTGGGAACCAAAACTTTAGATATATTATACCATAGAAAAGGCGGGAATTTCCTGCCTTTTTTTGTGCCTGGTTTATTAGGAAGAAGGAATATAAATTAACAATGGTGCTGTATTTGTTGGCGCGAAGGTCTGTAAATTTCACTTACTTTTTTAATTTAGTGCTTTACTGAATCCATAAAACTATGAGAATGACGGAACCTGCTATTTTTAGTGATACTTTTCTGGCCTTTGGCAGTCATTGCGATGTGGTACTTCCAAATCTGGAGGCCGATACCGCAAAAAATATATTTCAACAAATAAAAGCCGATATTGAGCAGCTTGAAAGTACGATCAGCCGCTTTAGTTTATTGTCTGATATCCACGAGATCAATCAAACAGAAAAAGATGTTTGGATGGAAGTTCCCGATGAATTGTGGGAAATTCTGACCATAGCCAACGACTTTAATCAGATGAGTCAGGGCGCTTTCGATGTAACGATGTTTCCGGTGCAATCGCTTTGGGTTGAAAAGGAAGATGTTGAAGAAAACGAACTGGCAGAAGCACTACAAAAATGTGGTTTCGATAAATTAGAACTCGACCTCGATAATAAACGACTTCGTTTTAAAGAAGATGGTGTGGAATTGGATTTTGGAGCTATTGAAAAAGGATTTGCACTTGATCTGGTTAAACCTCTTTTAATCGATTTGGGCGTAAAAGATGCCATTATCAGTTTTGAAGAAGATGTTGTTTTGGCTCTGGGCAACCATCCTGCCGGAACAGACTGGCCACTGGGAATCAGAAATCAGCAACAGCCAAACGAATTTGCACATGTTTTTGAGGTGTCAGATCAAACGGTTTATACTACCGGAACCGTTTATATTCGCGACGATGGCGAAGGAATGAAAGATAGAAAGATCATCAGTCCGGCCACTGGTATTCCTGTTGAAGGAAAAAGAACCGTTTCGGTAAAAGCCGATTCTGCAACTATGGGGGCTTTTATTGCCAATATTTGGCTCATTCTACCCGAGAACGATAAAGCGATCATTTCCAACCAACTCAGGGATGTTGAAATTCTGGAAGTTGAATACACCGACGATGATGTAAAAACAAAAACAACGATAATCGAAAAGGAGGATCGGTCATGAAAAGATCTTTTGCAATATCACTACTCTTCGTGTTGCTCTCCAACGGTGTGGCATTTGGGCAACTAACCATGAAAAAACAACCGGATGGAATTAAAATCGTTGATGGTTCTTCAAACGTTTTGTTTTACGAGATGCACCCGCTAAACAAGGATGGTGCTTACGAGCGCTGCAACTATATTCACCCGCTTTGGGGTCTTAACGGTAAAATTCTTACCGAAGACTTTCCTGCTGATCATCTACATCACCGGGGAATTTTCTGGGCCTGGCATCAGGTTTGGATTGGCGATGAACGTATTGGCGATCCGTGGGAGATAAAAGATTTTGACCAGGAAATTACCGAAATCGAATTTATCAAAGATCCGGATAAAACGGTTTGGCTAAAGAGCGAGGTACTTTGGTCGTCGGATAAATGGAAAAAGAATGGCGTACCAAAGCCGTATATTCAGGAGAATGTTTCGATTCACATACATGAAAGTACTTTAAAATACCGCAGAATTGATTTTGAAATTAGTTTGCTGGCATTGGAAGAGAATTTACGTATTGGTGGTTCGGAAGATGAAAAAGGTTACGGTGGTTTTTCGGTTCGTATGATCTTACCCGATGATGTTCAGTTCTCAGGAGCACACGGCAACATAAAACCTCAGGATAATGCAATTGAGTCGGATGGTTTTGTAAGCATTTCTGGATCATTGGGCAAAGGAAACTCAAAGGCTGGTATTGCGATTATTGATAACAAGGAAAATCCGGGTTATCCGCAAAATCTGATCCTGCGCGAAAAGAACAGCATGCAAAATATATCCTGGCCGGGTTCTGAGCCGGTTGCGCTGTCAACTACCGAACCACTGGTTTTAAAGTATTCGCTTATTGTCTATTCCGGCAAAATGAATGCAAAAAGAATTTCAAAATTGATTGATGAATAATCATTTGTAACAACAGAAAACTAAAGATTATAACAAAAGAATGACAGATAGAAGAGAATTTATAAAACATTCGGCAATAGCCACAGCCGCAGTTGGCGTTGCACCGGGGCTTTTGAATGCTTGTGCATCGCCTGCCGAGCAAGTAAACGTGGCGCTTATTGGATGTCGTTCGATGGGATTTAGTAACCTCAGCAGTTTCTTGCGTGAGGAAAACAATGTAGCCTGTGTGGCACTTTGCGATGTTGACAGTAACGTGTTGGAGAAAAGAGCTGCTGACGTTGAAAAAATGACTGGGAAACGACCGCTTACTTACGCCGATTTCAGAGATGTATTGGACAATAAGGATGTACAGGTAGTAATTATCGGAACACCTGACCACTGGCATGCCATAATGATGATGATGGCATTGGATGCGGGAAAACACGTATATGTGGAAAAACCGATGGGCCACAGCATTGAAGAGTGTAATGCAATGGTGGCTGCCCAGGCAAAACACCCTGAGTTATTCTGCCAGGTAGGTATGTGGCAACGCAGCTCAAAACATTGGTTTGAAGCTTCCGAAATTGTAAAGTCTGGACTACTGGGCGACGTTCATTTGGTAAAAGCATGGATTTACAAAGGTTACGATACACCATATCCGGTAATGGAAGATGCAGTAGCGCCGGATTATGTCGACTATGATATGTGGTTAGGACCAGCTCCAGAACGGCCGTTTAATTTAAATCGTTTCCATTATAATTTCCGTTGGTGGTGGGATTATGCAGGCGGTGCAATGACGGATTGGGGCGTCCACTTACTCGATTTTGCATTATATGCTATGGATGCCTATATGCCTGAGTCGATTTCTCCGGGCGGCGGTATTTTTTACCACAAACCGGGAGCGATTGAAACTCCCGATATTCAGCAAGCCATTTATCAATATCCCAAACATACTATGATTTGGGAATGTGGATTAAATCCGGGAATCGGACCATACCAAAAAGCACATGGTGTGGCATTTGTTGGGCAAAAAGGAACGCTGGTGGTTACCCGTAGTGGTTACGAAATTTTACCTGATCACAGCAATGAATTGAAAGGACCGTTTTTTGAGGCCAAAGCGCAGAATGAATATGGCGATGGACTTAATGAGCACGTGCAAAACCTGCTGTCGTGCATACGGAAAGGCGGTTCGTTAAATGCTCCGGTTGAAGTTGGTGCAAAAACCGCCATCGTTTCCGAGATGGGAAATATGGCTTACCGCGTTGGGCAGCGGATTCACTGGAATAATGCATCGCAGTCGTTCAACGAGGCCGCAGCCACGGATTTAATGACGCTGAATTACAGTAAAGACTGGCAACTACCCAAAGTGTAGTAGATTTAAAAAATATGGATATTGAAAACGGGAAGTTAATTGTGACTTCCCGTTTTTGATTAACAGCCAACTACTTTGTAAATATTCTTATTTTAGGGAAATGAAGAAGATCGTAATCGCACCCGACAAATTTAAAGGCTCATTAACCGGAATTGAATTTTGCTATGCCGTTGAACGTGGTATCAGAAAACAATTTGAAAATATTGTTATTGTAAAGTTGCCACTCGCCGACGGAGGTGACGGTACAGTCGATGCCCTGAAATTTTATACCGGCGGAAAACTGATTTCTGCAGAGGTGCACGATCCCTTATTACGCCCCATTCAAGCCAACTATCTGTATTCCGAAAAAGAAAAGCTGGCTTTTATTGAAATGGCCGAAGCATCTGGAATTCGCCTACTAAAGAACGAAGAGTTGAATCCGATGGAAACATCAACTTATGGAACAGGCGAATTGATATTGGATGCCATAAAACGTGGGGCAAAACATATACTTTTAGGAATTGGCGGAAGTTCAACCAACGATGCAGGAATGGGGATGGCAACAGCTCTTGGTTTTCGCTTTTTTGATGCTGAAAACACATTGCTGAAAGGAGCGGGCAAAGATCTAAACCGATTGGCCACCATCGACACTTCGAATGTAATTAGCGAACTCGGAAGTGTAAAATTTGAAGTAGCCTGCGATGTTAATAATCCATTGTTCGGACCAAATGGAGCTGCACATATTTACGCACCGCAAAAGGGCGCATCTGGGCAGATGGTAGATGACCTGGATGCGGGGTTGAAGAATTTCAGCGAAAGGGTGGTAAAACAATTCGGAAAGAACCTGCAAAATATTGCGGGAGCCGGAGCTGCCGGAGGACTTGGAGCCGGTTGTGTTTTGTTTCTAAATGCGGAATTGAAATCGGGCACCGAACTCATAAAATCAATTGCCGACTTTGATGAGCAGGTAAAAGACGCTGATTGGATTGTTACCGGCGAAGGCAAGTTTGACTGCCAAACATTCTCTGGAAAAGTAATAAAAGGTGTGCTTGATTCGAGAACGAAACAGAAGTTGGCTGTTTTTTGCGGGTTAAGTGAGTTAACTGTTCAGCAAATAAAAGCACACAAAATCGACTTTCTGGCTGAAATGATGGAGCAGGCAGCCGATGTTGGGGATTCCATTAAAAATGCTGCGAAATACCTTGAAAACGCAGCCGAAAAGTTTGCAAGGAACATTTACCGCGACGAATAATATTCCTTATATTGGAAGAACAAAATTCACAGGCATGAATCGTTATATCATTTTTTTAATCCCGTTTTTGTTGTTTGCATGTTCGAATGAAAATGAAACCGACGATCTAAACGAAACGAATAATTATTTTCCGCCCTTAGAAACGGAAAGCTGGGAAAGTGCTGATATTTTGGAGCTTGGCTGGAACGAACAAGTGGTTCCGGAACTTTATGATTTTCTGGAAGAAAATAACACAAGAGCTTTCATAATATTAAAAAATGGACGTATAGTTTTGGAGAATTATTGGGGAAAAGATATTCTGAATATTGCTTCGTTCGATAAAAATACGAAGTGGTATTGGGCGTCGGCGGGCAAATCGTTAACCTCAGTTTTGGTTGGAATTGCACAGCAGGAAGGTTTTCTTTCCATCAACAATAAAACATCGGATTACCTCGGAACCGGCTGGACAAGTTTGGAACCGGATAAAGAAAACCTGATAACGATAAAACATCAACTTACAATGACTAGCGGATTAAATCATGAGCAAACCGACCTGGATTGTACATTGCCCGAATGTTTAACTTATGGGGTTGATGCCGGCGAAGAATGGTTTTATCACAATGCTCCGTACACCTTGCTTGAGGAAGTTGTTGTTGCCGCTGCAGATATGAATTACAACCGTTTTACAAACGATTATTTTGGGCAAAAAACAGGCATGAATGGCAGCTGGATAAAAAGTGGCTACAATAATGTTTATTGGAGTACGGCGCGTGATGCGGCACGGTTTGGTTTATTTATTCTGCGAGAAGGCAACTGGAATGGCCAGGAAATTTTACACGATAAAAATTATTACAATTCCATGCTTAATTCGTCGCAGGATTTAAATCTGTCGTACGGCTATTTGTGGTGGCTAAATGGTAAGGGATCTGTTGTATTACCCGGTTTCACAACTCCGGTAAATACAGATATGAGCCCGCAGGCACCAAATGACCTGGTAGCCGCCATGGGTAAAAATGGCCAGTTTATAGAAGTTTTACCCGGTAATGATATCGTTGTGATTCGTATGGGTGAAGCACCCGGAAATTCGTTGTTACCGGTACTTTTTCATAATGAAATGTGGGAAATATTAATGCGTATTATCAAGTGATTTGTCCTTTACAGCTGGAAGTATAAAATAAAAGAGTGCTCCGGCTCCTTTTTCTCCAAAGCTTTCAACACCAACGGTTCCGTTAAGTTTTTCAACTATACGTTTTACGATTGATAGGCCAAGGCCGTAACCCAATGCTTTTTCGGGTTGCAAACGGGTGTGTTTGTTAAAAATATTCTGTTGTTGATTTTGCGGAATCCCATCACCGTTGTCTTTAATCCAGTATTTCACCTGATTGTTACCGTTAAGTTCGCATCCAATCTGAATGAGTGGAGGCGTACCGCCATATTTCATCGCATTTGATAAGAGGTTTGTCCATATTTCTTCTGTCCAGGGTGCATAAGCGCGAGCGTTAATCCAGTTGCCCTGCACACTAATTTTTGCATTGTATTCGGTAATGGTTTCCTGAATTTGCTCAAGTGCCGTTTCATATATTTTTTGCATTTCCACCGGCGCTGTTTCAACATCTACATGGCCTGCGGTAGCCATTTTTAAAAGTTCGTTGGTAACGTTAATGGTTTTTGTGGCTGATTCTTTAACAATCTTCGAGAACTCAGTTGCCGTATCCATATCCTTTTCATCAATGGATTCAATAATAATATCACTTGATGAATAAATCAGTCCCAACGAGTTTTTTAAATCGTGAGCCAGCGTATGGGCATAGGCATCAAGATCGTCAATTAGTTTCTCGTTTTTCTTAATCTGCTCTTTTAGTTGCCTGTTTTTTTGCTTCAGGGTTTTTTCTGCCGATCGTATCGAAGTAACATCAGAAACAACCATTAGTTTTCCGTTAAAACTCCCAATCTGATTATAAATAATCGACATTCGGATATGGTAAAAATGTAATTGGTTGTTTCTTTTCGATTCAAAACTTAATACTTTATCTTCTTTTGAATCAAGCAATTCAATTATAGCAGGATACTTTTTAAATGCCAGGTTGTATTTGGTATGTTTGGTAAGTTTTTTACTCAGTTCGAAAGTTTTTACCAATGCCGGGTTAGCTTCTTCAATAATTCCATTAGCATTAATCATTAAAACCCCGTCGGGCATTGTGTCAAGTAGTTTTTCCTGTGCGAGCGGAATAAGTTCGAAAATTTTATACCTGAATATTCCCAGCGCAATAACCAGCCCGGTTAACACAAACGAAACGGTTGTCCAGTCGAATCCTGGAAATGGATTCAGATTGAAAACATACATTAGGTTGGCTGCAATCGGAATTAGCGATGCGATTATTAGCAGTCGCAATTGTTTGCGATAGTAACTGGTAAAAGTAGATATTGAACTGGCGAGGTTGTATATACCAAAAGCAATGAGAATAAACGTATAAATGTAAAAACACCAAAACCAAATTCCATGTTCGTACAGTAGCATATTATTATTGCTGTCCAGTGCAATCTCTTTCCAAACCAAATGGTGTTTGTTGTTGGAAAATACCAGCAAAAGTGTAACTATTGGGATTACCAACGTAATGATAATACTTTGTTTACTAACCAAATTAAATTTCTGACTAAACGAGGTCGTAAAAAAGAAATAGCAAACAGGAATAAACGCAATGCCAAGGTACGATAGCTGTGAAAAAAACACTTTGTCTTCAAGTGTTACTGCGCTAAATTCCAGCGCATAACTGCACGCCCATATAAACACAAATACCTCAAGCAGAATAAGAAAACGAACTTCAATGGTTTTTCTGAAATTCCATAAGAGCAAACTTGTACCAATAGCTGCAAAAGCAGTTACAAGTTGTATAATGCTGCCCGTTGGTAAAAAATCAATCATAGCTTTGCGTCAATTGAAGTTCTAACAAATGTAAGTATTATAATGCATTTTAACTTGTTTTGTTTGTTTAATTAAATGTGTCCTAACATTAAACTCTAATTAAAATCCAGCTATAAAAGCGTATTTAATCATTGTTTTATTAGGTTGAATTTATTCTCTTTAGGGCTTTAAAAATTTAAAGAATGAAGAAGAAAAGTTTATTACTACTATTACTTGGTTTAAGTCTGTTTCAACTTTCGGCCAAAGAAGGGATGTGGATTCCTGTTTTACTGGAAAAATACAACCTGGAAGAAATGCAGGAAATGGGTTTTAAACTAACAGCTCAAGATATTTATGATGTGAATTATTCGAGCATGAAAGATGCTGTGGTAATTTTTGGTGGAGGTTGTACCGGAGAACTTATATCAGATGAAGGATTACTGATAACAAATCATCATTGTGGATACCGCCAGATTCAGTCGCACAGCACAGTTGAGCACGATTATCTGACCAACGGTTTTTGGGCTATGAACCGTGACGAAGAACTGCCAAACGAGAGGTTAACAGTAAGTTTTTTGGAATATATGGAAGATGTGACCGAAAGAGTTATGGCAGAAACCGAAAATTTGGAAGGTGAAGCAAAAGATAAAAAGATTAAAGAAAATATTGACCGAATTGTTAAACAGGCAAAGCAAGAAGGGAAATTTACAGCATCTGTAAAACCACTGTTTTATGGGAATCAGTATTTTTTGTATGTATACAAAGTTTATAAAGATATTCGTTTAGTAGGAGCGCCACCTTCGGCAATTGGCAAATTTGGTGGCGATACCGATAACTGGATGTGGCCGCGCCACACCGGCGATTTTTCGCTGTTCAGAATTTATGCCGACGAAAACAACGAGCCGGCTGAATATTCGCCAGACAATGTTCCGTTTAAACCCAAAAAATCTTTTCCGGTGTCGATGAAAGGAATTCAGCCTGGCGATTTTACAATGGTTTTTGGAAATCCCGGATCTACCATGCAGTACTGGCCACATCAGGCAGTTGATGTAACCATGAATCAGCGCGATCCGGACCGCATTATGTTACGCGATAAAAAACTCGATATTATTGGAGGCGATATGAAATCGGATCCGAAAATACGCATTCAGTACGCTGCAAAATATCAATCTATAAGCAATTCATGGAAAAAATGGCAGGGCGAAATTAAAGGTTTACAACGTCTTGATGCGATAAATAAGAAACTGACATACGAAGAAATATTTAAATCGTGGGCACAGCAAAATGGTACGTGGGAAAGTGAATATAAACCTGTTTTCGATGCGTTTGAAAAGGACTATTCAAAGTATGCAAAATACATAAAAGCGTACGATTATTACCGTGAGGTGGTTTATCGTGGTGTGGAGCTATTCGGCCAGGCACAAACATTAAATTCGATAATAAACAACATTGAGAACGACCAGAATGAAAGAGCTGAACAATTGCGTTCGTCGATGTTAAACAGGCTGCCCGGCTTTTTTAAAGATTATAATCAACCAACTGACGAAGAACTTTTTGCCGCATTAATGCCTGTGCTGATCAACGACCTTGATGCTTCGTTTATACCTTCCGAAGTTGTAGAAACAATAAAAGATTTTGATCGGGAAAAGTTGATAAAGAAGGTTTATCAGAAATCGGTTTTAACCGATCGTGCCAAACTGGAAGACCTACTGAAGAACGGAACCGAAAAGCAACTCTTAAAATTACGCAAGGATCCGATAATCGGAATGTTCAATAAACTGAATTTTATCTACGAAACAGCTATTTTGCCAGAGGTTAGAAAGGTCAACAAATCTATTGACGAAAACATGAAAGTTTATATGGCTGGTTTAATGGAGATGAAAAAAGGACAGGCTTTTTATCCGGATGCTAACTTAACGTTGCGTGTGGCTTATGGAAAAGTTGAAGGTTACGAGCCCAATGACGGTGTGAAATACAAATACTTTACAACGCTAACAGGAATAATGGAAAAAGACAACCCGGCAATATACGATTACGATGTTCCGGATAAACTAAAAGAGCTATACCGGAATAAAGATTTTGGACAATATGACGTGAATGGTGATGTTCCGGTTTGTTTCCTAGCATCGAACCACACAACGGGAGGAAACTCGGGTAGCCCGGTAGTAAACGGAAACGGCGAATTAATTGGGGTAAATTTTGATAGAACCTGGGAAAGTACCATGAGCGACATTATGTACGATCCGGAGTATTGTCGTAACATTTCGCTCGATATTCGCTATGCACTGTTTATTATCGACAAGTTTGCAGGAGCGGGGTATTTACTGAATGAAATGAGTATTGTGAAATAATAGAATACGATAGGCTCTTTGCTTATGGTTTGTAGTGCACAATTCAGTAAAAATGAAATTCTGGATTGTGCACTTTTACTGAAATTTAATCTATTTTGAAGTTAAACTCATCTTTTTCAACCTCTTAATTTTAAAAATATAGAATACTTTTACAGTTGATCGAAGTGTTCATCCACGGTATATTTTTATTCAATCCGAAATGATAAAATTACCTGGATTATTAAGTGGCATTCGTTTGTGAATATCCGAAGCCAGAGATCTTTTATGTTGTTAAAGGTATGAGGTATATAAAAACGATTAAGAAAAAATATTGGAATAAATTCCTCCTACTACTTTGTATATTCATTATTCCAAATGTTTTGTATGCCCAAACTGTCGACTTAATATATGCAGATCCGATTCCGGATAAAGAATTCAAAAGCAAAAACAGTACATGTATCGTTCAGGATGATAACGGTTTTATGTGGATTGGGACCGACGACGGTCTTTATTGCCTTAAAGGGAACAATTTATCATGTTACCTAGCAGGAGGTGCGGATAGCACTAGTTTATACGATAACCGGATTCAGAAACTTTTTATCGATCAATCAGGTTTGCTTTGGGTTATATCAATGAGAGGAGTATGTATTTATAATCCGTATCTGGATAACTTTAACCGTGTTCTGAATGGCTTTGAATTGGAAGAAGATGGCTTTCATCAAATTTCGGCTATTAATCAAGATCAAAGCAACAAGATCTATATATCTACCGAAAATTCGATTTACAGTATCAATCAACAGCAAAATACACACGACCTTGTATACAACAACGCTGAACTTTTGATAACCGACTTTCTTTTCGACGAAAACAATCACATCTGGATTGCCTCAGATAAAGGAGGATTGACCTGTTTCAATACCTCAGAACAAACAACAGAGAAATATGTAACAAACAATGAGGAGTACAAAAGTTTAGCCAATAATAATGTTTTCGATATTTCTTTAATAGATAATTCAAAACTTTGGATTGCAACTTACGGGGGAGGTATCAACGTTATGGATATTAAAACCCGGGAAATAAAGCGATATGCAACGAAAAATACCTATGCCGATTATGTACTGTATACGTATTCAGATAATCAGAAAAACATTTGGGTTTGCGATTTAGAAGGATTACGAAGATATGATAAAGTATCTGACACTTTTGTTAGGATAGAAAGCTCCAATTCTTCGGGAAAGCTAATTGAAGAATTTCCTTCTCAGATACTTCAGGACAAACAGGGAAATTACTGGACGGTGAATTCTCTCAGCGGAGTAGGACTGCGATATCCGTCGAAGGGAATAACAATTTATGATGAAACCAGGTTGAAGTTTTGGCATACGATCAATAATAATATTTCGGCGATTGCTTTTGACGATAAAAACATTTGCTGGATTGGAAATGGAAATGATGGTGTCGATGTTTTTGATTTTGGTAATAAGCGTCACCGAATTTATCATTCTGACCTGAATGATGCTAAAAGTCTGGGCTTGGGAGCAGTTTTAAGTTTATACAACGACAGCCAAAACAGGATGTGGGTTGGTACCAATCTCGGGGGATTGCAATGTTACAACCGGGCAAACGATAATTTTAAAACCTATATAAATGATCCACAGGATTCGTTCTCCATTTCGAATAACGATATAAGGGGAATGGCGGAAGATGCCGAAGGTAATTTTTGGGTTATAACACACGGCAAGGGTATTGATTATTTTGATTACGAGGAACAAAAGTTTTACAACTATAACTTTTCAAAAAACGGTTTGTCGAGTAACTGGCCATTCCAGATTCTGCTTGATTCGGATGAAAACCTATGGGTAGCTACTCCCAGTGGTGTTAGCGTATTGAAAAAAGGCGATAAGAAATTTACCTGCTATTATAATGTGCCGGAATACTCCAATTCAATTCCTAATGATTACATAAATTGTTTATTTGAAGACTCAAAAAAGCGTATATGGATTGGAACATTTTCAGGACTGTGCAGATACAACCCTGAGAGCAATGATTTTTATAGAGTTGACCCGGGGTTTCCGGTGCAGAACATCTGTTCTATAAAAGAAGACAGAAACGGAAATTTATGGGTATGTTCAGTTACCGGAATTACCGGATTTAATCCTGATAATGAACAGTTAATCCTGAATCTTGACGAGGGCGACGGACTTCCTTCGGGCATATTTAAACCCCGGAGTAGTGCTAAAAATACCGATAATGTCCTGTTTTTTGGGGGAGATAAAGGAGTTATTGGTTTTGATCCGGAAGAACTGATAATAAATACTGAGGCACCTGATGTATTTATAACTGATATTTTTCTTCAGAATGAAAAAGTTGAGAAGTTTGGAGAGAATGAAATTCTGAAAAAAAGTCCATTTGGAAATACAGAAGAAGGAGCTATACGAAAAAAATTCGTTGCTAACGCAGCAAAAGCAGCAAATTGGAGTACAAGCAAAGAAAATAGCAGAGGTGGCTGAAAACCTCTCTCAATTGAATACAGAGCTTACAACAGCTAATACTACAAAAGATAAGCTTTTCTCCATAATTGCACATGATCTATTAAATCCGTTTAATGCAATTTTGGGATTTACAGATGTATTAAATGATGAATATCAAAACATGGATGATGAGAACCGGGTTGAGATGATAAAACATATACACAGGTCGTCGCATAATGCTTTTGATTTGCTTAATAGCTTGTTGCACTGGGCCAGAAGCCAGGATAAAAAAATTGAATTTATACCGGAACATTTAAACATTGCCGACATTTTTGCAAGTGCTTTAACTGAAGTTTCGTCAACGGCTCTAAAAAAGCAGATTACTATTGAAAATAAACTCAAAAATAAGGAGCTGTCAATATTTTTCGATAAGAACATGATCATGCTTATTTTGAGAAACCTGTTGATGAATGCCCTGAAGTTTAGCAACAAAGAAAGTAGTGTTTATATTGATGCTGTTCAATCTGAATCGGATACAGTACTATTCTCAGTAAAAGATTTTGGTGTTGGAATGCAGTCTGATTATGCAGCTGCACTTTTTAATGATGACATGAAATAAGTGCAGCTGAAGGCACAAACGGCGAGAAAGGTGTAGGCCTCGGATTGTCGTTGTGTAAAGAGTTTGTAACCAGCCAAAACGGTGAGATATGGGTTGAAAGTGAACCAGGTAAAGGCAGTACGTTCTTTTTTACGATTAAGGGAAAACAGTAAAATCCTTTCTAAATTAAGGTAATGAAAAATCGTAATTAATTTTCCAGGTTATTGAGGTATTGAGTAGGAGTAAGGCCGGTAATTTCTTTAAATGCACTGTAAAACGTTGAACGAGAATGGTAACCCACTTTTTCAGCAATTCCTTCAATAGTTAAGTTTGCATATTGTTTTGTTTCTAAAATTAAACGTGCTTCGTTAACCCGGTATTTGTTAAGTATGGATTTAAATGATTCCTCAAAGCGCTGATTAATTACCAATGAAAGATAAGTGGTGTTCGTCTCCAGTTTATCGGCCAGCAACCTGATTGAGAGGTTAGGATCTCTGTATATTTTTTCTTCCTCAAACAGTATTTTTAGATTTTTGTACAGTGAGTCTTCATCTTTAATCGATTTTCCGTTTGAATGGTTATTTCCGTTTGTTTTTGACGCCGATTCCGCCTGCTGCAGTTGATTATACATTTTATCCAGCTGTTGGTTCTTTTTTACCAACTCTCTGTACGATGAATTCAACTTTTTATGATTTTGACGAATAAATAACAGAAAAGCAAAAGCAAGCATTGAAACTGCCAAAATGGAAAACATAGCGATTTGTTGTTTTTTGGTTTTCTCGTGTTCCAGAGTGTTCTCCACGCTTAGCCGTTCAATGCGTTCCAATTGTAACTGATAATCAAGATCGGCACGTGCAGCTCCTAACTCCCGGGCATTGTTTTCCATACTTATTTGCCTTATTTGCGCCTCCGATAAGTTCAGAAATTTTAAGGCCAGTTTATAATCAGGTATCAACATGGCTACTTCGTAAAGGGCGTAATAAAATCCCGGCGAAGCATTTTTCTTTTCCTCAAGCGATTGCCGGTGTTCAAAAGCTTTATTTAAATAATGGGTAGCCGAATCTTTTTTGCCGGTTTTGGCAAAGTACCAGGCACGACCTCGATAGGCGTTTCCCAGTACATTGTACAAATTGTTCTGCAAACCATTTCTGATAATATATGAAGAAGTTTTGTTTACCCCTTCAACACTGTCTGCCAACGAATAACTTAATTCCTGCATAATAGCTATTGCTAAATCCGACGGACCACCTTTTTCTTTTTCAAACGACCGGGCTTTTTTATAATATTCAATTGCCCTTTCCTGATCATTTTCTCGATAATGCGAATAACCTATCGTATAGTAAACGCTACTCAATTGGGTCGAATCGTTGAGTTGTTCGGCCAGTTTCAGCGCTTCATCAAGATAGAGGCTCCAGGTTGTATCGTTGGTGCTAAAATGTGCATTATGATACATGAGCAATAAAGCACGAATTTTTCCCTCCCAATATTCCTCATCTTGCACAAGTGGAAGTGCTTTATTACAATATTCCATAGATTGATCATACGCATGCATATTCCAAGAATAATCCGCAATGTCGAGGAAAACATCAGCCAGTTTAATGGGATTTTCTGATAGTACACCTGAACTGTGCATTTGTTTTAAAAGTTTAATCTGGCTGTTATAATCACGATTTTTATCAGCTAGTCGTACTCCAAATTCAAGTATTTTTAAATGTGAGTGTCGTGAGCGGGAAGCAGGCATTGTGTGTAAAGCAGAATCGAGATAGATGTATGCCGTTTCATGTTTGTCTGCCATTTGATGAATTACGGCCAGCTTGCAATAATAAGCAGCTTCTGAAATAGTATTGCCGGTATCAAAATAACTTGCTTTGTTAGCAATTAACAAGTCCATATCATTCTGTCCCGTTTTGTTATTATTCAACAAACGGTAAGATAGCGAGTCAAGCAATTGATTTAATTCATCAGTAGTTGATGGAACGGATTGCAGATAGAAAACACGTGTTTCTGAGTATCCTATTTTATGGATTACGAATAAAACCAGAAATGATAACAGTATTGAAAGGGCTTTGGTTTTGAGCATTTTAACTTAGTTTTATCACGCATTAAGTTAAATGCTTTATCCGAAATTAGCAAGAAACTAATAATGTTTAATAAAACATTGCCAAGAGTTATTGTGAGAGACTGTACGAAAACCGGTATTTACTGTCCAAAAACGTAAATAACCGAAAGCTGTTGTTGCTGATCAAGCGTTTCCCAGTTAACGAAATGCATCGATAGATTGAACTTTCCCTGAATTTTCTCGTGGTTGATAAAATACCATATCAAGTCTGTACGCCAGTAATCATCGGCATGGTAGTACGGATCGCCATACATAAATTGATGTCCGCCGCCCATATTCAGTACCGACTTTAGACCGATGTTTTTATATCGGCCGGCTAACTCTGTAAATAGTGTTGTGGAAACATCATAGCCATCGGTAACGCCACGTTCGCGGTATGTTGAGTTAAGTATTCCTGTTTTAAAATAACCTTGCATTGCTGAATTTTCAGGAGTGCGAATTCCGGCTTGTAACGCAAATCCCATAAAATCTTCAATATGCAAAGGCGGATTGTTATAAAGTGTATGCGCATTATGAAACATTAGCAGGTAGTTTTGAAGGAACAGGTTTTTACGGGATATCTCGCCCGAAAAACCGGCCATAAACTGCTCGCGTTGTGTTTCGGTTTGGCGGCCTACCCAGTCAACAAATCCATTCTGATGCCCCCAATCCCAGCGTATTTCGCCAAAAAGTCCTTCAATATTCGGTCGGTAATAAAGTAGGGTGTCGGTTAGCATAACCAGCGGAAAATCAATTTTATCGCGTCGCGGAAAAGCGCCAAAAGCAAATTCCTTGTCATCATCCTGAAACTGGTAATACAGGGTCAGTTTTGGTTTCTGCGCATCCAAATCGCTGCCAAATTCAAGCAAGTGGCTTAATCCGCCACGCAGTTGATGATTGTCAATATCAACACCAACCTCAAAAGCACCACGACTTCCCATAATTGTTTGCGGATAGGCATAAGGCTGCGTAAACTCGCGGTTATCGCCAATACCTTCAAACAAAATTTGATATTTAAATTCCTGAGCACGACTAATAAAAGTGCTGCAAATAAAAATAATAACCAGTACTTGCTTCATTTAATTTCAGAATTTGATTGCGAATGTAATAAAACCTTCTTCAATTGATAAATTGTTAAACTGCTAAATTAAAGACAGCTAAACTGATTACTAAATAATCTTAGTCGCACAAAATGTAGTTATCTTTCCGCGGATTGATAATCATAACCGGCAATTTTCCGGCCCGGTTTACGATTTTCCTTTCGGGCAAGCCAATCAACCAATCAACCGGAGTAATGCTCGAACTTCCAAGTATAACCAGCAGGTTGCAATCAGATACAAGAGCCAGCTCCAATGCCTCGAAAACGTTACGTAAACTTGATTTGCTGCCCTTAAACCGTTTATGAATTATCTTGAATTTTTGATACAGTTTACGGGTTAAATCGGTGTTTTTCATCACCTTGTTTTTAGCTTCACGTGTTTTGTCGTTTGCCGAAATGGTAATAATTTCTGCCGCATTAAACCTTCCAAAATAAGAACACCAGAGAGAGCTGTCGCTGGTTTCTTTTCGCATATCAATAGGCTGCACCAGGTGGTTGTAGTCCATAATCTTCGACTCGGGATGTACAAATAAAAAGGGAACAGAAGTTTCTGACAGTGCTGTAGAATACCGCTTAAAATTTAAAGAATTCAAAACGAACATAACTGCTTCATAATCTTCGGCAAGCAAATCAGGCATTCGCGACTGACTTTCCGATATCAGAAGTGTTGATACCTTTTGCTCCGGAACTTCCTGTTTTATTACGGCAGCATAATTTTGCAGTTTTTCTTTAAACTCATCGCGTTGTTTTTTCTTTTTGTGCTGGTAATTATACAGTAAACAAAGTTCCTTTTTAAAAATAGCTGCCAGTTTCAGTCCATGAAGAATCAGGTTTTGGTCTGTTTCTCTCAGCTCGGTATAAACAACTATTTTCTGTTCTTTGTTATCTGTCATTTGTGGTTTTTCATGTAAAAATAACCATTTCAGCCGTCCATTTTTTTTATGTTGAAAAAAATCAGGAAAGGTTAACATGGATTTACCTACTTTTATGCTGCTAAAGCGCAAACTATGATTAACGAAAAACTGCTAAAACCCAACAGTATTGTTGTTGTTGGAGCTTCAAATAATATTGCAAAACCCGGAGGGAAGATTATAAAGAACCTTCTGGATCATCATTTTTCCGGCGATCTTTTTGCTATTAATCCCAACGAATCAAAAATTCAGGGAATTCCTTCGTTCCCCGATGTGGCTGAGTTGCCCGAGATTGATTTGGCCATTTTGGCCATTCCTGCAAAATATTGTTTGCAAACAATTACTGATTTAGCCGAGCAAAACAATACCAAAGCTTTTATAATTATTTCGGCAGGTTTTGGAGAAACCAACGATGCCGGAAAAGAATTGGAGCAACGGATTGTAAAGGTTGTTGAGGAGCACGATGCCTGTTTAATCGGGCCAAACTGTATTGGAGTGATGACGCCCTGGCACGCCAGTGTGTTTACAACGCCAATTCCTGAACTGACCTCTGAAGGTTGCGACTTTATCTCAGGATCGGGAGCAACAGCAGTTTTTATTATGGAATCGGGAATCCCGAAAGGCTTGCGTTTTGCCAGTGTTTTTTCGGTTGGTAACAGTGCTCAGATTGGTGTTGAAGATGTGCTGGCTTATCTTGACGAGCATTATGTTGAAGGTGAAAGCCCGCGCGTAAAACTACTTTATATTGAAAATATCAACGATCCGGATAAATTACTGCAACATGCCACTTCCTTAATCCGAAAAGGATGCCGTATTGCTGCCATTAAAGCCGGAAGTTCATCGGCCGGAAGCCGCGCTGCATCGTCGCATACCGGAGCACTTACCAGTTCCGATGCGGCCGTGGAAGCCTTGTTCCGCAAAGCCGGAATTGTGCGTTGCTATGGACGCGAGGAATTAACAACCGTAGCCAGTGTTTTTATGTGTAAAGAATTGCAAGGCGAAAAACTAGCCATAATTACACATGCCGGCGGACCCGGAGTGATGCTTACCGATGCGCTGGAAGATGGCGGACTGAAAATCCCGGAAATTGCCGATTCGGAAGCCAAAACAGCGTTGTTGCAAAAGTTATTTCCCGGATCGTCGGTTGAAAATCCCATTGATTTTTTGGCAACCGGAACAGCTGAACAGCTGGGGCATATTATTGATGCCTGCGAGAATGATTTTGACGTTGACGGAATGGCGGTTATCTTTGGAAGTCCCGGATTATTTCCAATTGGAGACGTATATGAAGTGCTTTCCGAAAAAATGAAAGTTTGCAAAAAACCAATTTATCCCATTTTGCCATCTATTATTAACGTAAAAGACGATGTGGCTCATTTTCTTTCGCACGGAAATGTAAACTTTCCGGATGAGGTGTTGCTTGGCCGCGCCCTTACCAAAGTAATGAATACGCCGAGGCCGGTAGCTGCAACCGAGAGCGAACATAGAATTGATCCGGAAGCAGTGAAAGCGGTACTTGCCAAAACCAAAAATGGTTATCAGCCGCCGGAATTGATTCACGAATTGTTTGATTTGGCCGGTATTCCACGGGTAAAAGAAATGGTTGCTAAATCCGAGTCGGAAGCGGTGCTGGCAGCTATGAATATTGGTTTCCCGGTGGTTATGAAAGTGGTTGGGCCGGTGCATAAAACCGAAGTTGGCGGGGTAATTCTAAACGTTAGAAATGTTACGCAGGTACGCAAAGAGTTTCATCACCTGTTTCAGATTGAAGGCACTGAGGGAGTACTGATTGCGCAAATGGCATCGGGTAACGAGCTGTTTTTGGGAGCTACCTACGAAGAAACATTCGGGCATGTTGTGTTGTGCGGAATGGGTGGAATTTATGTGGAAGTAATGAAAGATGTTGCTTCGGGTCTGGCTCCGTTAACATATGATGAAGCCCACTCGATGGTTACAAGTTTAAAATCTTATAAAATACTGAAAGGTTTCCGTAAGCAGGAAGGTGTAAATATCGATAAGTATGTAGATATTATCGTGCGCCTGTCGTGGTTGCTGCGTTACGCCACCGAAATTAAAGAGATCGACATTAACCCGCTATTGGGCAACGAGCAGGAAATACTTGCCGTTGATGCCCGCATTCGTATCGAACGTTAATTGGAAATACAAATAACGGCTGTTTCTGAAGTCGCGTACAAGTGAACCAGAAACAACCGTTAATTCGTTAATTTTCCTACATTCCTGCGGGAGGAACGGCTGCCGGAACTACATTTTTCACCGGCTTTATACTTTTCAGATAGGCAAAAATAGCTGCAATATCTTCATCTTCTATGTTCTTAAAATTCTCAACAGGCATTGGCGGTAATAAAGCCCGGGTTCCGTCCAATCCTTTATATTTACCTTCCTTCATCGCCTTTTTAAACTGGTCCAGTGTCCATGTTCCAATACCTGTGGCATCGGGAGTAAGGTTAGCCGCAAACGACATTCCCCACGGTCCTGAACTGCCTGTTAAATCGGGATAAAAAGTTGCAAAACCTTGCTGTGTCATTTCCGAACTTAAATCCAGTATGGGCCTGTCTCCGGGATAACCTGAGAGCAATAACTCAGGTATTAACTCGGGCCCATTGGCACCCATCCGTTTTGGCGTGTGGCAATCGTTGCAGCCCATAATAGTTACCAGGTACTCGCCGCGCACAACCAGTTCTTCTGCCGATAATTCAGCGGGTTGAGCCGCCTCGGCCGTTGGTCTCGAATTTGTTGTACACGCAAAGTTCAACAGGGCTAAAAACAGGGCTCCAAAAAACAGCCGGACAAAGTTGTTCTTTCTCATTTTAAATAATTTAAGTTAAACAATTACGAGAATAGCTTTCTACTCCCGATATGGCCAGTTGATGTTTTTAAAAGTGCATATTGTATGATTTGATGGGAAGTGAGTTTCAATTTACATCTTATTAAGATTAATTCAAAATAAAAAACCGGAATGATTTCTCTCAATCCATCCATTTCTGTATTGTTATTGGTCAGATATTTCTAATTTGGCAAAATCAAAACACTAAAGTATGCATAAACATGTGGCGTTAAACGGCGATGACCTAACAATGGATTCGGCCTTTATCAAAAAACTTTTGAAAGGAGAGAGCTCAGAGCATTTCCCAGGATTGAGGGCGAAAAGGGGGGTGCTGTTTTCGAATACAACACTGGCGCAGTTTATAGAAGATGAATTCAGACACGATAATTTTGAGTTGACGAAAAGTTACGGACGAAGCATACGCACTTTATCCAGTGGAGAGCAAAAAAAGGCGCTGCTGGAATTTTTAATGGAAAAAAAGCCCGGTTTTATTATTCTGGATAATCCCTTTGATGCATTGGATGTGGCTTCGGTAAAGCAGCTAAAAGCACAACTGGAAACCATTGCCAACAAAATGGCCGTGATACAGGTATTCAAACGAAAGAGTGACCTGTTACCGTTTATTAAGCATGCCATGCGTGTTGATAATGGAGAAGTGGTTTTTGATGATGGAATAAAACAATACCTCGAAAAGTATGAGCCGGAAACGGAACACCATTTTTCGCTTGAAATACCCGGACCACTGCACCACGACCAAATGAGTTATAAAGAGTTGATAAAACTTAACGGCGTTTCGGTGCATTACCATGAAAGGCAAATTCTCAATTCGATTAACTGGACGATTAAAGCCGGTGAGTTTTGGCAACTGAAAGGCCCCAACGGATCGGGGAAAACTACTATTCTAACCATGATAAACGGTGATAATCCCAAAGCTTTTGGGCAGAACATCGAACTGTTTGGCCGAAGAAAAGGAACCGGCGAAAGTGTTTGGGAGATAAAAAAGCGAATCGGGTATTTTACCCCGTCGATGATGGAGCTGTTTAAACGACGACATACCGCGGAGCAAATGGTGATATCGGGTTTTCACGATTCCATCGGCTTGTATCACCGACCCAGCGAAATACAAAAACATGTGGCCAACGAGTGGCTAAAGGTGCTGGGGCTTGCCGATAAAGGTAGCCGGGCTTTCGTCGATCTTTCGCAGGTGCACCGCCGCATGGTGCTGATTGCCCGTGCCATGGTAAAACACCCGCCGCTACTGATTCTCGACGAGCCGTCAACCGGCCTGGATGATAAAAGTGCAGCGCTGCTTTCGGCACTCATCAATAAAATCGCGGACGAGAGCCAAACGGCTATTCTTTATGTTTCGCACCGTACGGAGCCGGATTTAAAACCACAGTATGTATTTCAGCTGAAACCCGGAGAGAACGGATCAGTAGGCGAGGTGGTGAGTTAAGCGGAATTATAGTTTGCTGTGGCGATTTTTTTCGATTTTATAGATCACAGCACTTTTTCCGTCAAAATCAGTGTCCTGTTCATATTCCAGTCCGATTTTTTCCAAAACCCGGATCGACCCCATATTTTCTTTCATTGCTCTTCCAATTATTCGTTTCAGCTTAAGTTTTTCAAAACCATAATTTAAGCAGGCTTTAGCACTTTCGGTTGCATAACCTTTGTTCCAGACCTCTTCAAAAAATCGAAATCCAATATCAGTTTCATTCTCCATTTCGCCGAATTTTAGTCCGCACCAACCAATAAATTCATTCTTTTCTTTCGTAATAACAGCCCATCTTCCATAGCCGTTCAGTTTGTAATCCTTGTAATTTTCAAGAAATTCTTTGGCTTCTTCAACCGATTGAAAGGCCGAATTCCCGGTGTATTTTATAACGTTCGGATTGATGTTTAACCGGTAAAAATCTTCAGCGTCACCACTGTTTAATTCCCGTAATATAAGTCGGTCTGTTTCTAAAATTTTCTTCATTTGTATATTTAACTCAGAAATTTGCAAACATTGATCTGGCTATCGGATGCAGTATCTCTTGTCTAAAATCTTCCTCGTAATCACAATTGGCTAAAAGCACCAGTCCAATTTTTTCTTCAGGAATCATTAGTAAATAACTTCTAAATCCTTTGTCGCCCCCGTAATGCCCGATCGCTGCTTTTGAATCGATCGTACTTAATTGAAAGCCATGGCCAATGTATGGGTACGGATCGAAACCAGGTTCGATCATTTTTGCGTAAACATTTTCAGCATCATTGCTTTCAAGCAACTGAAGAAATGAAATCATCCATTTACTTAAATCTGTTGCTGATGAATTAAGCGTGCTGCCCGGTGCTTGTTCTCTGGTATAGGGATAAGTTTGCCGTTCGTATACTTTTCCGGTGATTCGATATCTTGAGTGGGGCGATACTTTGAGTGAATCAGCGATTTTAAAATACCTGAAATCACTGCTGGTCATGCCACTTTTATTAAGAATATTTTCTTTCAGATAAGTGTCAAAAGAAGTGTTTGTTATTCGTTCGATGACATAACCTAAAATGTTGTATCCTAAATTGCTATAGTGATATTTGGTTGCCGGCTCCCATTTCAGTTTTAGGTTAAGACCTAAAACGTAATCTTCAAGACTCTTTTCTGATTGATTATTATACTCCCAATGGTAGTTGTGAACATCAGGCAATCCCGATGTGTGATTTAACAGACTTTCAATGGTTATTTTTTCAACATTTTTGTCTTTATACTTTAACTTCGGGACAATAGTTAGAAGTTTATCATCCAACGATAATTCTCCTTTTTCAACAAGCAGCAGGATAGCCTGAGCAGTAAATAATTTGCTAACTGAAGCAGTATGAAAAATTGTTTCTTCCGTAACCGGATGTGAATCGCTGATACATTTTACACCAAATCCTTTGGTATACAATATTGTGTCGCCGGCTACCAGACCAATAGCGAGTCCGGGAATATTGTAGTGATTCATTTTGGAAATAACCAGAGAATCTACTTGTGGAGTAAAGCTGTTTCCCGATGCCGTGATTTCGATATTTTGATTAAAGCTTTGGCAAGAACAAAATATCAAAGCCAATAAAAGTGGTGCTATATATCTGGATTGGATGCGTTTCATTTTATTAATACAGCCGGAAATGTAAATGAAACTATTTACATTTTAAAGATATTTCTTATTAAACTGCCACGATTAATAAAAATTGAAAGCTTCCCCAATTTTGAGCATTTAACTTTAATGTCAATTTCGAGGAAGCTTTCCTGTAAAGCGACCGATTTATCGAATTCCGAACAGTAGGTAATCCAACGAGAATTTTCCGCTTCCTGCAAGAAATAAGGTAATGTAGATGAGCAGAAACAAAACGGGGATTTCTTTTGTGTCGAAAGGCTGCGATTTTAAGGTGTAAAATGCAGCGATCAGCATGGTAAACAGTAAAGGCAGCACCGCAAGCTGTGTTCCCAGTCCCAGAATCAAACAAAGAGAAAAAAAGACTTCCACAAATGCTGCGGCCATTAACGAGTGTCTTTCGCTTAATCCGAAAGTTTTAAAGAAATGTATCGGCTCAGGCGATAGTAACTTTTTAATTTTTGGAATACCATGTCGGAGCATAAGCACTCCGATTGCTACTCTCAAAACCAGGAGTGCTGCATCAATAGTTGCAGCACCCTGGTTAATTCCTAATATACTTTTTAAGATATCCATTGTTTCTATATTATTGTTCGTCGGCTTGTACAAACTCTCCGTTTGCAACAATTCTTACTTCGTCGCTAACAATCGCTTCCGGAAATTTTCCGCCAACTTCAAAATCCGAACGTTTAATGGTGCCGTCAATTTGAAACGAGGTGGTAAGTTTCGACGACATCGGGTTTGTGGTTTGTCCGCGGTACCACAAATCAACAGTAACTGTTTTTGTAACGCCGTGAATGGTAAGATCACCGGTAAGTTTGTATTTATTTTCGCCTGCAGGTTTAATTCCTGTACTTGTAAACGACAGCTCCGGGTATTTCTCCACATCAAAAAAGTCGGCGCTTTTCAGGTGGTTGTTCCTGGCTTCCACCCGGGTATTGATCGAGCTGGTTTTAGCGGTAAGGTTAAACACGGCGTCGCTAAAATCCGGTTTTGCTGATTCAACACTAACCGTAAAGTCATCGAATGTTCCGCTTACATCGTTAATGCCTAAGTGCGTTACTGTAAAAAACAGTTGTGAGTGTGCTGCGTCGTTTGTCCAAACCGATGGAGTTCCGGCTGTAAAGGCTGATAAAGTTAATACAGCCACTATCGAGAATAATAAACCTAATTTTTTCATGGTATTAATTTTTATAGATGAATAATTATGAATGCTTTACTTAGTTTGCCAATCCGATTTGTTGCATAAATGCCATGTTATCCCAGAACAGGTGCTCTTCGTACATTGTGCCATCTTTCCACAGGCCAATGGTAACCATAGGTAATTTGAACGATTTTCCGGTTGGATCGATAAATTTCCCGTCGCCGATTGGCATTGGTTCTGAAAAGGTTCCTTCAATATAACCGGTAACTGCGGTGTATTGTCCGGTACCAAAACGAATTGGGTGAACGTTAATTTTGGTGTTCGGCGCAAAAACAAACATCGGTTCTAATGCTGCAATGTGGTCTTCCAAACCAACCGTTGTGCTTCCATCAGGGTAATAAACAAGAATGTTTTCTGCATGACTTTCGTGTAATCTTTCCCATTCCTGGTTACTGTAAACCACAAAATCCAGTGTGTCGAATTTTTGCAGGTACTCTTCAGTCAGCTTTTGGCCGGCTAAAATTTCATTGAGTTGTTTTTTTGCTTCAGCGATTTCTTTTTTCGACTGTGCATTGGCAGTTAGTGCGCCTATTAGTGCTACTGCTACAAGAAGTAAATTTAATTTTTTCATTTTTTTCGTTGTTTAAATTTTATGAGACAAAGTTACCGTGCAGCCATGCCTCGTACACTTGACATATGATAAGAAATGAGCTTGATGTAGGTTAAGAATCCAACATCAGGCAGTGGTTTACAGCCACTGGAAATGAATGAATAAGGGGATGTGTTTTTGCTTATTGGACTGGGAGAGTGGGGAAGCAGGGCTTAAAGGAGTTGGGACAAATTATTGATGTTAACCGTCAATTCTAGGTAGGCTGCTACTCGCGAAAGTGGGCACGAGGTCTGACTTGTCAGACCGCTCTTACCCCGGCCTGCCATATTACAATTTGTTATCCGTTGTTTTTTACTTCATCAAAAAGTCTTTTTACTTGTAAATCACCAAATCCATAGATGCTTTCGCGTTTGTTGAATTCTTTAAATACAGCTCCGAATGAATCTGATCCTAACTCATTCATTATATCTATTAAAGTTTGTTTCGGTCGTCCTGGACCATTTTCATTGGGAATTCTGTTAATGTGAGCCTCAACAGCGTTGAGAATGAAAGGATATTTTTGTGCTAATTTATTAGCAGTCTTTACCAATTCCTCAATATCATTATTCTGATAGAAATTCCATAGAAGTGCTATTTTATCTAATTCAGTAATTTGAGCCTTTTGCTTGTAAGCCTTAATTAGTTCTATTTCACTTAGTCCACCAAATCCAAATTGATTATGGATTGCTGGTCTTATTAGGAAAACTTTACTGGATCTTAACGAATTAAATATCAGATTAACAGTAAACCAAAAATTTACTTGACAAAATAAGTCATCTTCAAACCATAGATTAATATCTGAATAATCAGGAATCTTTTGCATTTTCTGAAATTCAGGAACTGTCTTTTCGAAATAGTCCTGTTCAGTACAAACATCATAATTGCTACTAATAAATTCGGCTCTGGTCTTAAAAAGATCAGTTAGGCTCTTTCCTTTCACACTTCCATCTACTAAACATTCTTTAGCTACTATAATTTCACCTTGAATACTTTCAGGAAAATGTTCTTTTAAAGAATCACCATTAAGTATATGATATTGTTTTCTCATTTGTGTCTTTTAATAACCGCTAACGTTGGGTAAGATGTTCGAAAAGGGTTGCAGGCTTAAAACTATCGACATATTACCCAACGTTGATGCGGGTGATACCGCTGAAAAACTTCTGAAACCCTTAAAATTTATACACATTGTTGTGCTTTAGTGCTTTAATCAGCGTATTTTATTCCTGTCAATTTTTCCGTTTTTATCCAAATCTTTTCCGACAATTCTAAATCATTGGCTAATTTATCTGTATCTTTTTGCTTTGTCTTGTAGAAGTATTTACCTGTTACATTCTCCAATTCTTCAGAGCTTGCAAGGTAAATCGATGGTTTAGCACCTTCTGTTGGTTTAGAAATCAATACATTCATAAATTGAGCAAACCATTTCGGATACTCCCTAAAAACATCAGTTCCAACAACCCCTGGATGAACACAATTTACAGTAATATTTTTTGATTCTAATCGTTTTGAAAGCTCTCTTGTAAAATAAATAACAAGCAGTTTTGAGTTTGCATAAGCTTTATTTCCATCAAATTTTTCAATAGCAAAATCATTGTCAAAATTCACTTTACCTCGCTTATATAATTCGGATGTTAAGTTTATTATCCTCGCTTGTTTACTTTTTTCTAATAATGGAATCATAAGAATCGATAAGGCAAATGTAGCATAGTAATTTACCGCCAGGGTCATTTCAAATAAATCCTCAGAATTCTCAAACTTTCGTTTAAATAATCCTGCATTGTTTATTAAAATATCAATTCTTTCATACTGTCTTTTAATCTCTTCTGATACACGCTTAATTGAATCAAGTGATGCAAGGTCAGCGTATTTAAGGGTTATTTTTCCGCCTGAGTCATTCTTAATTTCCTGGTAAGCCATTCTAGATTTTTCACTATCACGCACCAGCATGATAATTTCGTAACCTTTTTTTGCAAGTTCAATTGCTGTAACTTTACCGATTCCTGAATTACAGCCCGTAATTAAACAAATCTTATTATCCATAATTACTTTCTCTTATCTTTTGGAGTCAAGTGAAATTCGTTAAGTTCTTTGAGCAGAGTTACTGCATAAAGTTTTTCTTTGAGCGACATTTCAGCTGTCATTTTTGAATAGACCGATTTCATTTGTGGGGTTATCTTATCGGTCTCTTTTCTACCTTTATTTGTTATTCTAACTCGTTTTGCCCGCTTATCATCTTTGTCGTCAAATTCTTCAATAAACTCCTTTTTTAAAAGCCTTTTAATTACTTCAATTCCCGAAGGTGCCTCTAATAAATGGATATGTATTAATTCCATTTTTCTAAAGCTGTCAACTAAGCTTAAATGGTACAAAAAACTATATTCATCCGGAGAATTTATTTCAGTGTTTAACAATGCTTCTTTACAATACGTTTTATAATGTTTGCTTTGCATTATTAATAAAAAAGTCAACTCCATATCTATACTGTTCTCATCGTGATTGGACTCTACCAAACTATGCGATTCAAACATAAGCTGACTTAGCCAAAGAGCAAACTCTTTTATGTCCTTTGGTTCTTGTCCTTTTTCGATTTCAAACCTTCTTAGATGTTCAATAATCTCTGATAAAATATTTAAAGAATTATTCATAGCCCAAAAATATATTTTATTTCAAAAACATACAAATAAAGTAATAAAAAGCATGTAATAGAAGTTAAATTATTGTATTTGTGTCGAAAACATAGTAAATGATATTTTAATGGTTAAATTTTGAATAATATGAATTCAAAGCCGTATTTGGTAACAGAAAACTATTTTCCTAAAGAGGAATATTTTGAAGACGTTTTAAATATGTTAAATGAAACTTCTGAAATGATTAAAGAGCAAGATGGTGCGTTAATGAGTTTATCTTTGAAGCCCGAACAACAGAACGGTCCAATAACAGGTATAACTTTATGGACAAGCCGTGAAAAGTTTACCAATTTCATGAAAAGTGGACATGCTGAAAAAATAATGAAATCAGGTTTGTCGGCTAAAGTAAAAAGCTGGACTACTGATATCAAAGCCAATCTTTATACTGTTGAACAGGTTGGGCAAATTGAATCTCATGATTAAATTTACGGAATAGCTTAATAGTGTTTTAAAATCATCTTTTGGCTTATTCTTTTAAAAGTAGCACGATTTCTCTTAGCACTAACGGTTACTTGTATGTGGTCCGGCGGGATTTCGAAGAGCGTCAGTGTCCGGTAGGACATGACGGTTAAGAAAGGAGCAGAGACAACGTACTGCACTGCACCCGCAATGCAATTTGCAATTTGTTAACGGTTGTTATTTTTTAGTATTTTATCCAAATTTTCATAAAATTCATCACTTTCACCTGTCGATTTAGATACAATTATGTTATTCTATTAATTCATAGCTTATTAAAATCATATGTTTGACATTTTTTAATGTTTTGTTTTTCATTTCTCTATCTACTTTTGCTCCCCAACAAAATCTTCGAAATTTCATGCCATTCATTTCAGACTCCCAGGACAATCCACAAAAAACCAATGGGGTTTTCTTATTATATTCAATCTCACCAGGTTCTATTTCAAGCCAATAATGTGCATTTCTAAATTCATTTGGAATATCAAATCGTATTTTAGTTTCCATTATGGAATAACCTATCTTCATCCAATAAACACTTGCGGTATCTGAACTTATATAAGAAATAATTCTTAGGTCTTTTATTTTTGCTGCAGAATCCAACTTACCAAAATTGTAACTTTTACTTTTGATTATTGAGTCATTTGCTATCTCGTCAAGATGAATGATTAATTTAGAATTCTCAGTTTTTTTGCTAATGTCGTACTTAAATATTTCAATTCCATTCATATTTAATGCTGCTTGAATATCGCCTGATTCAAGTTTTTCAATTGGTCTTTGCCCATTAGCTAAGAATGTAATAACTAACAAGGTACATGTCAAGATTTGTTTCATAATTGCTTGTAATTTTGTTGATTAATTTTCTTTATAATAACCGTTAACGGTTACTTGTATGTGGTCGGGCGGGATTTCTGGAAGAAATCGTGTCAGACCCGCAGGAAAGTGGGCGACAGGTCTGACTTGTCAGACCGCTGAAACCCCCGCCTGCCATATACAATTCCTAAGTTTACATTTTCTTATCTTTTACTAATAAACAGAAAGAACGAAAGAGTGGAATAAGGTTGAGATACAAAATAGGCCACCAGAGCCTGTCAACATAGATTATCCCCGCTCTTTTACTACAGAAATACGATCAGTTCTCTGGGCTGTTAAGCCTGCTTTTAGGTTGCTATATAACCGTAGTTTCGTTCCTTCATAATCAAAATATTATGTATAAAACTAATCATTTTGTTGGAGTTGACGTATCGAAAGACAAATTTGATGTTTGGGACAGTATTGCGGGACATCGTTCTTTTCCAAATGGGCGAAAGGGCTTTCGCCAGTTTTCCAAACAATTACCAGCCAATAGTTTTTGCGTGATGGAAGCCACTGCGAGCTACTATCAGCAGCTTGCGCTGTATTTGTATGAGCATGATATTGAGTTGGCAGTAGTTAATCCTATTTCCATCAAACGTTTCATCCAGATGAAGCTGCAGCAAAACAAGACCGATAAAAGTGATGCACGCATGATTGCTTTGTACGGAGAGGAACAGCCCGAGCTATCACCATGGATTCCGGCACCGGATTACATAACCAAATGCAAACAGCTTCAGCGGGTGATTGTTATTTATTTAAAACAGAATACCTCCTTAAAAAACCATATCCAGAGTTTGGAAAGTAGGGGAGTTAAAAGCGGAGTGCTGATTCGTTCGCTAAAGCGGCAACTCAAACAGGTGCGCCTGGAAATTGAGTTACTGGAAACAGAAATGCAATCGCTGATACACCAATATGATGCAGATCTGTTTGTTAATCTATCCAGCATTCCAGGAATTGGAAAAAAGACTGCTGCCTTTCTTATCATTTTAACCAATGGCTTCCGCGATTTTGATAATTATCGCCAGGTATCTTCTTTTTGCGGTTTATCTCCCATAGAGCATTCTTCGGGGACCAGCGTAAAAGGCCGTTCACGGATCAGCAAACGAGGCAATCCATATATTCGAAATCAATTGTTTATGTGCAGTTTTACAGCCTGCCAGTGTAATCCGCAGTGTCGGTCGCTTTATCAACGGTTGGTAAACAAAGGGAAATCGAAAAAATTAGCACTGATTGCGGTCTGTAACAAACTAATAAAACAGTCATTTGCAATTGCCCAATCAGGATTACCGTATGATCCGGCGTATCGAAGTAGTATCGTTGTTCAATAATTTTTCTTTTGGAACAGCCCCCTATAAAAACAGGTTGTTTTAAAAGAAAAATTATGGGTTTTTACTTGCTTTTAAGCTCAGTTCTTTGTTAACGCCTGGGTTTTATTTATTATAGTCTGCTCCAATCTTTTTTCTTTTTTATGTCAGCATCTGTCATTGACCTATTATTAAATAACCGAAAGAATTCCTGATATTCTGGTAGCATTCTTTTCTCACTTGAACGTTTAACAAGAATTGTAATCAAATAGTCAATGATTTTATAAAAATATAAAACTGAAAATCCTTGTACTTGATTTGCGACTTTACTCTCCACAAAATATTCTGTACCTGTTATAATTGGAGTGTCACTCTCACTATGAAAATGTATGATAGCCTTTTTCTCTAAACTTTCAATAATATGAATTTCGAAAGCAGAGAGCTTTACTTTGCAATGTTTGCCTTTTATATAAATTTGGATTTTATTCCATTCGTGCAGTGGGTCTTTTCTCCCATTTTTTCCACTTAATGTATCCAAGTTATAATATCTACTTCCTTTTGCAAAGTCTGAAAGGAAATTTAAAATTGGAAGATAAATTTCATCTTGATTTAAAAAGTCCTCATTTGGTCTAATTTCCTTAGTCACTTTTTTGAATAAGTCAATTATATCATGACCATAATTTTTAAGCTCATTATTTTCAGGAAATCTGTCTTTTGTAACCAGATTATTTACAATGACAATTAATTTTAAAATTCTCTCAATGCCAATACTTAATAGAAAAAAAGCTTGGTAATATAGTTTCTTGTTACTGAAATTTGCTTTTCTCAAAGCATTTAGTCCCTGTTCAATACTCGTCGCAGCTAATCCTGTTTCTTTTAATAACAGAATGACTTCTTTACTGTCAGGATTTTGAAGTTCTTTCATATGTTTTAGTTTGTCTGCATTTTTAACCTTGGCGTTAACGGTCACTTGTATGTGGTCGGGCGGGATTTCGAAAAGAAATCCTGTCAGACCCGCAGGAAAGTGGACGCAAGGTCTGACTTGTCAGACCGCTAAGCCCCCCGCCTGCCATATTACAATTTGTTATGCGCTGATTTTTAATTTTTTTCATTCTCCGTATGTCAAATCAATATAAACAACCGAGCAACTATCTTTTTTCGCTGAAAATTCACCCAAATATTCAGCATTTTCAGAACAAGTTAATTTTGCCGTAAACTCATAGTCGCCTTCCGGTTTTTCAATAACAAGAACAAATTCACTATTTCCAAAACTACAATCAACATTTTCACTTGCTTGTGTTACCGGTTTTTCAATAATCCCTTCCAATGCCCCGTCAATGTAAATCTCCACATCAAATGGACCACAATCTAACATTGCCTGCGCATTTGTATAAAATAATACATTTCCGGTGTTTTTATCACTGTCCTTTTCGCAACTTAACAGGAACGAACAAATAATGAGTAATAAGAAAAAAATAGTTAGTTTCATTTTGGGTAGTATCTTTTGTTTGTTTTAGTTATGATGTTTTAGGTCGCATTTTGGTTGCGTTAAATTTGCCCATAACGGCTCGAATATGCGTAGTGCGGGACTTCAAAGCACCTCACTATCAAACCGCTACTTTGTTTATTAAATGCTCTAATGTTCAAATTTACCAAATCACCCCGCATTACGTATATTTATTGTTGTGTGTTCGTATTTTATTATTTCCTTTTCCAAAATCTTCCAACCTCAATATGATTATAAAAATATACCCAATTTGTCAACTCAGAGATTATGGTAATGTCATCAGAACTTGGATAGCAGAAATCATCCCAATATTTAATAAAAATCTCCTTTGTTGTATAAATACAAGTTGAACGATTCCATGAAATAAAAAGGTTCTCACTATAATCTTTTGTAAGTTCTTGAAAATCATTTGAGAATTTATCAATAGTCCTTTTTGTTTCGGAACTTGCACGAATCCAATCAGTCGGTTCAAAAGATTTGTGTAAATTACTCTCAGACTCAAAGTAATCAATGACTTTATTAATTCTCTTTGATTCTATTATACTTAAAGGCTTAATTTGTCCTTTTTCTTCAATGGACAAATCAGGATTATGTGAATCATCCCACCTCCACCCAAGCTCGAAATCTCCAAATGGTATAATTTCATTTATATTTAGTACAATCTTCATTCTGATTGAGTATTTGGATATTCGGAAAGAAAAATATCCATTCCAATATCTCCCATTATTTTCATAGATTCCGAATTAATAACAGCACCGCCACCAGTTGCATCTTTTCGTATGTCAAAACCTATATCAGCAACATATGAACTTTTAGGTAATAAAGTCCCTTTTGTCCTAAGCCATTTTTCAAGTGTGTCGATTTGATTTGGTAAATCCCAAATATCATCGCATAACCATTCTAGCTTTTCATTGGTTGTCTGATTATAAATATTTATAGGCATAATTTCATAGTTTGTAGCTCGGTTTTAATATGACACACAACGGAAAATTGTTTGTTGTCGTTGTGGATTGCGAGTGATTTCCTGTCCGCGTACAACTAAATGTAGTACGAATAACTTAAGATAGCAAAACACCTGAACCACAATGCAATAAACAAAATGTTATAGCCAGTTTTTTTATTTATTTAATTTGTACTTAAGTCCAACTGCAACTGAAAATCCGTAATGTCTCATGTTTTGACCTTCAAAATAGTCCGAGTTTGAGAATGTTGTCAAACTATGTTTGTAATTAAGGTTTGTACAAAAAATAAGATTCTCAGACAAATCAGTTTCAAATCCAAATTCTACTATTCCTCCAAAATCGAATTTAGAAACATGGTCTATGTGGTTGATAGTCTCTTTTCCTGTAACCATCCCGTTCCCATCAACAGTCGGAGAAGTTATTTCTGCTTTAATTGCAATCGCAGGAACAATTCCAATATTTGGGATAAATCTTATTTTGTTTCCTAATTCATACCCAAATTTTATTGGAATACTCAAGTAATCATAGTTCATCTCATTATCTTGTTCTCCGCTATATGCTCCATTGTCATCCGTAAGAATGAACTTATCATTTACTCCTCGTTGGGAATATAGAATGTCAACTCCAAATCTGTATTTTTCATTAAGCTTTAAGTCGTATGTAATTCCACCTATAAATCCAGTCTTGGTTGATGTATTTGCAAAGCCTTCTTTTGATGTGAAATTTGTAAAATTTAATCCTCCCTGTACTCCAATGAGATGTTTTTGTCCCCAAGTAACAGATGAAATTAAAATGAATAATAAAATTAGAATTTGTCTCATTATTTTCTGTTTTAAAATTGGCTATAACGGTCACTTGTATGTGGTCGGGCGGGATTTCCAACAGAAATCCTGTCAGACCCGCAGGAAAGTGGGCACAAGGTCTGACTTGTCAGACCGCTAAAACCCCCGCCTGCCATATACAATTTGTTAACGCCTGGCATTTTTTGTTTCTGTCACGTATTTATTTGCAATTTCACTGATGTATCCCAACTCAATTTCATAAAAGTCAAATATTACAAATAGTTCGTCAACCAATTTCTTAACCAATAATGGCAAATTTGATTCTATCTCACTTAACGAGGTTGTTATTGTAGTAATGACTTCGTTTTCAGTTGATTTTTTTGGTCTGAGTAATTGACCTTGACTTCCGAAACTGATAGTATTATTTAATAACCCCGAATATTTTATTTCCAGTTTTATTCTGGTTGACGGTTTTACATTGCACAAGGAATAAAATCGAGAAATGTATAACAGTATTTCTGTTGTCCTCTTAATTCGAACTTCTGGAATTATTGAATTTGGATAGTATTCTTCTTCAAACAGACTTTTTGCAATAAATATTTGTCCGTTTTTTTTGAAATACGAATAATCGAAGGATTTTCTATTCTCCAAATTCGATATATCAGAGATAATTCCATCTGCTTTTGGAAAAGGTTTTAATTCCGGAACATTTCTAAAGGTTATTGCGATTGGCCATCCAAATGTCATAACTTGTGCTTTGTCTGTTATGTCCAGTAGCTCATTTTGAGAAATGTAAAGATTTGTATTCAAGGGCGAAATAGCAATCTGCATTTCTCTTTTATTCACAGTACTTAAAAATTTGTCTTTTATTATTTTTCGTTGTTCTTCAAACCAATTGTCTTTTATTAGCAATTCTGACGTACCACTATTTGCTGAATTTATGGTTGCAAGTCTCCGCTCAATTTTATTTGTAAGTGCTGTTTTGAAATCCTCCAACTTGTCTGGATTCCATGATAAAATTTCATAGCCACTGACATCAAAATGTATTTTAGGCCCACCTTTTTTGTAATCTTTATTGTCAGGGAAATGGTCCTCCCGAACGGTGAAAATTAGATTTTTGAATTTGTCGAGTCCCATTGCGTAGCCTATCTCTAAGTAGCAATTCGGCCTTTCATTTGTCAAGTCTGCTATTATTATTTCAGCTTTCTCAATGTATTCAACAATCTCAGATTTTAGTAAGAATCCACTATTATCCTTGTCAATTCTTTTGGGAACTAAGTTCACTGCTTCAATTGCCTCAACATAAATATTATCATAAATATTGTCGAGGTCTTTATTTCCAATTTGCATTATTACAAATGCGATTCCTGTATTTTCCATCTATGCTGGTTTTTTTTCATGCTTGGCGTTAACGGTTGGTACAAGTGGAGTGCAGAACTTTGAAAAACATCATTGTCAAGCTGCCACTGAGCCAAACCGGCTTTTTATTAAACATATTTTTTTATACTAAAATCCGTCAAAGACGGATTGGCGTTAGTTGAACAGGGCGAAAACGCTGCAACACCGCGCCCGCCCGCATTACATTTGTACTTTGTTACCGCCTGGTTTTTATTCATCGTCAGTTTGTTAACAGTATAAAAGTATCAATTTCCACATAAATTTTCCAAGTAACTACTTGGTATCTAAAATTTTCTTAACCCCCAAAAGTCAAAGTTGCTTGTAGGTTGCAAGTAACCAACGCCGATTAGGAAGTTGAAACGTGAGTTTTACCATTCCTGACTTATGCCGCTGGCGGAAAACTTGCGAGTACAAAACTGTCCGCCAATTTTTTTTATTCCAGCCTAAGTACCGAAAAGCCAAAAGTGAAACTGCCTGAATAACCACCGGCTGTTCCTAAAAATGTGCTGGCCAGTCAGGCTGCAACACGGTTTTACAAATTGTCAAACTGCAAAAATTAGCAACAGCACTAAACTTTATTTGCAAGTTTTATGACAGCAACTTTCGGGGCGAGCAGAAAACCAAAGAACGAACTTTTCAAATAACCACCAATTTATTCTTTTCAAACTTGGCGGTAACTAGTGTGTATCATCATTGTTGTTATATCGTTTATAGCGTTTTTAAAAGTGTTGTTATATACCCATATGGGTTTGGAATATACACATATTATGTTGAATCGTCAAACAGGTCGTCAAGAGGATTTTTAATTTTCCCAATGTCTTTATTCGTTACATGTGTGTAAATTTCAGTGGTCTTGCTCGAGCCATGTCCAAGTAATTCCTGTATATACCGAAGATCGGTTCCTTGTTCAAGCAAATGAGTGGCAAACGAATGGCGTAACATATGTGGAGTAACCCGCCTGCGAATACGTGCTTTGTAAGCTGCTTCGTTTAAAATATTGGCGATACTGGTAGCGCTGTATTGCGATCGGGGAGAGTTGCCCTCGAATAACCAATACCGGGGCTGGTATTTTTTGTAGTATTCGCGTAGCTGGTTCAATAAAGCCGGAGATAGTAGCGAATAACGGTCTTTTTTCCCTTTGGCATCCTTAATTTTTATTAGTCCCCGTTCCGATTCAATTTCCGAGATCCTTAAATTAATCAATTCGCTTCGGCGCAGACCCGCCGAATAAATAAGCGATAAAATACACCGGTGTTTTATATTGCCACAATGCTTAATAATTTCTTTTACTTCAGCTTTACTCAGTACCCGGGGCAATTGTTTACTCCGTTTCGGGCGGTCAATCTGGTATAAAAACTTTTCGCGTTCCAAAATCTTCTCGTAATAGAACTTTATTGCGTTAATACGTTGATTTTGCTGGCTGCCCGATATCTGATCCTTTTCAACCAATTGTTTAATGTAAGCGTTTATTTCTTCCTGGTTTATTTCGTCGATTTGATGGCCGTTAAAATGGTGTAAAAAATCTTTAAAATAAGCCGAGTAAGTGCGTATGGTGCTTTCGCTATATCGTTTTTGTATTAGTTTATCGATGTATTTTGGTGGCAATTGTACAAAGTTACGGTACGAGTAATCGCGTTTTTTTGCGTAGGGCATATAGGGCTTTGCCTTTGGTTTTAATGCCGAATAATCAATATAAGCCCGGTCTTTAAGCGATGCGAAAAAATTACTGAGATCGAAATCTTTTTCACGAATATACCAGCATCCTTTGGTGCGGCTCCAATACACCGGGAAAATAATGCGGAGTAGTTCGGTTATTTCGTTGTTATAGGCAAAACGCACAAAAACAACCTGCTGTTGGCGGTGTTCTCCTTTATCAAGCTTTATTTGCGGGCGCGTATTCAATAGGTGTTAATATTTAGTGCATTAAATGTAGCCATTATTTTGGTATGTTGGCAGATTTTGTTCATTTTTTATTGGTTGATGTGCCTTGTAAACTGTTTTTTAAAAATCCTGTAACTTGCTGACTGGGTGTTCTTTGCTTTCGGTGTTGTGTTCAATGTTTTAGGTACGGAGTTAAATGTTTTACCGGCCGATACCTATGTTTTAATTGCCGGGTTGAATGTTTCGGTTGCCGGGTTAAATGTTTTACCTGCGATGTTCAATGTTTTAATTACGGAGTTAGATGTTTAACCAGTTGATAGCTGTGTTTTAACAGCTGAGTTAAATGTTCCGGTAGCTGAGTTAAATGTTTTAATTTTGATGCTGTTTGTTTTACCTCGCGGGTTAAATGTTTTAATCGCGGAGTAGCTTGTGTTCCGCTCCGCGATTAATGATTCACCGGTTTTGGTTTATTTCTGTTGTTAATCAACAATTGTTCGTGCGCGCTCGTATTCCGAGTAAAATTCGGTGTCGGAAAACTTAAAGCGGATCATCAGTTTATCGAACTGGTTTTTTACCAAATCGTTGGCCGCATCAAAAAGTTCTTCCATTAGGGTCATGGCCGCAAAAGCCTGGTTGCGTACCATACGCGGCTGGCCTATCAGTACCTTAAAATCGTCGAGCGAAGTTTCGGTTTCAACAATCATATCTTCTGTTAAACCATAGTCGGCCAGGTTGGCCAGTTCTTTCCGGGCTTGCTCAATTACCGGAGAAATCAGCGCTTCCACATCGGTTTCGCGAACGCGTTCAATATCCGTTTTTGTTAAAGCAACCCTTCCGGCCAGCTTTACATTACCTGTAACTGCTGCGTATGCCTGTAAAATTCCCGACAGCGTAACAGCTTTTGCAATCAGGTTATTCAAGGTAACAGCTTTATCGGCGGTAACAGCTTTGCTGTTCGACACTGTTTTTTCGTTTACATCGCCAATTCGCTGAATCAGTTCATCAAAACTGTTTTTTGTACTTAGCATAACCGGAATACTGCTCCATAAGGTACTGTTTGAATCTAACGCTTCCTGCGTATTCAGAAACATCCTGAATTGATTTGTTTGAGTTTTGTTCATTTGTTGAAGTTTAAAAATTGAAAATATGATCTTTCGATCGTTATCGCTGTGTAAGTTACGTTAAATAAAACAGAACTAAATGGCTAATATATAAGCGGTAACTCTTAGGTAATAAGTGGTAGGTTTTAGCGAATAAACGGTAATTTTAACAGCGAATTTTACACCAATAGCCTCTTCCCTTTAGTATGTTGCCAATCTGTTAACCAAACAGCGGGGGAACAGGAAACAATAGAAGAAATCTTATAAATCCCATTCGGTTTCCCTGCCGATAGTAAAATCAGGACAGGTACTTCTCCAAACGGGATTAAAAGCCTGCTAACTCAGGTGATTGTTTAAGGTTCACGGTAAAAGTCGGCAAGCGAGTGAGTGTAAATGCAGTAATTAATATTAGATGAGCGTTGAAACGTAGTCGGGTTTTCAGCCTTTAACGGAACCAGCATTAGTTTGGTTTTTCCTTCAAAAGTTTGCCGCTTTTTTTCTTCTCCAATTCGCTGGTCGAAGGTAACATCAAAAAAGTATAGGTATTTCCCAATCCATTTCAGGTAGTGTTTTGCAGAATCGTCGTCAACAACGCCATCGTTGTTTACCAGTGTTAATGCTTCATTGTTGTAAATGGCCTGCTGAAATTCAACGCCATTTAAAGGAATACCATTTTTAAGGGGCATTACGTTAAACTGCGGATCGATAAAGATCCACTTGTTAAACGAAGCCGAATAAACTTCGGTAACCACATGCCCGGCACCGGAACGAACTTTGGCTACATCGCGGGTTTTTATACTTAGCGGGCGTGCCGGAATAGCCAACGCGTTAAGACTTTCGGCTGCAAGAATTCCATATTCCACACACCTGAACTGGCTGCCGTTTTTGGCTTCCTCCAAAATGGTAAGTGCATCCGATTTCGATGGCGTATTGCTGCCGTTGTGTTCCCATTGTGCGCTCGACCAGCCGAGTATCATCGTTATGCTGTCTAATTCGCTGGCTGCATTTGCCACCAGTTGGTCCAGAGCATAATCCTGCCTCAGCGTGCGCAGGTAGGTGTTATTCAATGTATCGGAATAAAAAAAACGGTAGGCCGGGTTAGGGGCTTCATCCGAAAAAGAGATTTCATGCACTTTTGGCGACGGGCTGTAGTTAATTGCACTAAAAAAGTTGGTGCAGCTGCCGAGCAACAAGCTGCATACGAACAGGGATAAACTTTTAAGTTTCATAATTGATTTTTGCAGTTTATTAAATTGGTTATTTTGGTTTAAGCGCACCAAATATAAACATAATAATCAATTATGATATAATTTGAAAACAATGTAGGGGCAGGAGTAAAATAAAAAAGGGAGCAAACTCTAAAACGAGTGCTCCCTTTTTGACAATATATATGTCGCGGTTAGGCTTATACGAATTGTAATGTATAAAATGGCGTATGGCAAATTTTACATTTTACAATAGTTAATGCCGATAGACTGAAAAAGGAGTCCCGATTTCGGGACTCCTTTTTTGAAGCTCATCGGTATTATTTCTTTTTCGCTTTTTGCATGGGGTTTTGCCCACTGCCAAACCGGCCACTGCCATATCGCGATTTATACAACTCGAAACGTGTTGGTTGTTTGCGGGTTGGCCAGTAGTTATTGTTTAAATCGGTATCGGCGGTTTCGCGATAGGGGTCGAGCGTAATTTGTTCCACCTCTTTGCCAAACATAAATACTTTCGATACCTCTTCGTTGTTTTTACGCCAAATTTCGGCCGGAATGTATTGCACTTCTTCTGTGCCGTCAACAAATTCAAATTTTAAGATTACCGGCATCACCAGTCCGCCCAGGTTTTTAAAATCAATCTGGTAGAAGTTCAGATGTGCACCAAGCAATTCTTTTTCTTCATCGCTCAGGCTTTTCAAGAATTTATCGTATTCTTCTTTGTCTTCTTTGGTAACTTTATACTGGTCGTAAGTAGTATAAAAATCGGCAGCTTCCGGATTTTTTGCACGGTATGTTTCTTCGGCAAACGCTTTGTTACGTATGGTAGTAATCGTTATCGCTGCCTCTTCGTCGGCTGCTTTTTGCAACGGTTTCTCCACTTCCGGATCCTGTGTATTGGCCTGGTACCATTTTACGTTTTCCATCGAAATATCGCAATGGTCGGTGGTAAAAAACCATCCACGCCAGAACCAGTCTAAATCAACTCCCGAAGCATCTTCCATTGTACGGAAGAAATCGGCCGGGGTAGGGTGTTTAAACATCCAGCGTTGTGCATATTCTTTAAAAGCATAGTCGAACAGCTCACGTCCCATAACGGTTTCGCGCAAAATATTTAGTGCCGTACTTGGTTTGGCGTAAGCATTGCTACCAAGGCTCCAAACTGATTCAGAGTTGGTCATAACCGGCGAAATAAATTTTTTGTCGCCACTCATGTAAGGAACAATGTTAGCCGGTATTCCGCGCGACGACGGGTAATTCGGTTCCCATTCCTGTTCGGTTAAAAATTGTACGAAAGTATTTAATCCTTCGTCCATCCATGTCCATTGGCGCTCGTCGGAGTTAACAATCATCGGGAAGAAGTTGTGACCCACTTCGTGAATGATTACACCGATCATTCCGTATTTGGTACGTTCGCTGTAGGTGCCGTCGCTTTCGGGGCGTCCGCCGTTAAAACAAATCATCGGGTATTCCATTCCAATGCGGTCGGTGTGTACCGAAATAGCTACCGGGTATGGGTAATCGAACGTGAATTTAGAATATGTTTTTACGGTATGCGCAACCACGCGTGTTGAGTATTGTTCCCACAACGGGTTACCTTCTTTTGGGTAATACGACATGGCCATAACCGTGCGGTCGCCAAATTTTACGGCCATCGCATCCCAGATAAATTTACGCGAGCTGGCAAAGGCAAAGTCACGTACATTTTCGGCTTTAAACACCCATGTTTTTTCCTCTTTAACTTTTCCTTTCTCGGCTTTCTCGGCATCTTCCTGCGACACGATAAACACCGGGTCTTCCGTATCGGCTTTTGCTTTTTCAAAACGATCCATCTGCTCCTTAGTTAACACTTCAGTGGTGTTTTGAAGAACTCCGGTAGCACCAACCACATGGTCGGCCGGAACGGTTAGGCTTACTTCAAAATCGCCAAAAGGCAAGGTGAATTCGCCGGTTCCGAGAAACTGTTTGTGCTGCCAGCCTTCCACTTCGTTATAAACGGCCATACGTGGGTAAAACTGGGCAATAGTATAAATGTAGTTGTCCTCGTTTTTAAAATATTCGTACCCCGAGCGACCTCCGTCGGTCAGGCGGTCGTTAATGTTGTACCACCATTTTACTTTGAAAGTGAAAGATTCACCCGGTTGTAGTGTTTTGGGCAAATCAACGCGCATCATGGTTTTATTAATGGTTGCCGGCAAGTCGTTGCCGTCGGCATCTTGCACGTAATCCAGTTTAAAACCACCGTCAAAATCGTACATCATGCGTTTCAGTTGACCAAACGAAACACGCTGATTTAATCCTGAAGTCATGGTTTTGTAGGTGTCCGAATCCGGTGCACGCATATTCTGGTCGAGTTGCAACCATAAATATTTTAAAATATCGGGCGACTGGTTGTGGTAAGTAATTGTTTCCTCGCCGTAAATTCGCTGGGTTTTGTCGTCAAGCCTGATGTTCATTTTGTAATCGGCTTTCTGTTGCCAGTACTCGTGCCCCGGTGCCCCCGATGCAGTGCGGTAAACATTTGGCGTTGCTAACTCTTGTTTTAACTGTCTGAACTTGTTCAGATTAATGTTTTCCTGTGCCAACGACACTGCACAGGCTGATACAAAAAAGGTAATAAAAAGTGCTAATTTTTTCATTATGTTGTGAAATATCTAAAATCGATACCATTATGGCAAAAGCAAAAGTAGCAATACTTTTAAGTTATTGTAAAATTGACCATAAAAAATACAAATTGTTTACAAAAGCTTGTAATTGCTGTAATTTTGAAAGCTATCAGAAGCGTTTAAAAAAGGGCAGGGGCTTTATCGATCATTAAAATTACGGCAACGCCAAATGCCATTCCCGAAACAAAAATGCGCCAGAAATCGTTTCGCACTCTAAACAATTGAACAGTAATTACCAACACCGCAAAATAAATGGCAAGAATAAGTAATTGTCCGAGCTCGAGCCCGATATTAAAAGCAAGTAGCGGCGTTAAAATATTCGATTCGCGCCCAAGTAATTCTTTCAGGTAATTAGAAAAACCTAATCCGTGAATTAAACCAAAAGACAAAGTGAGTACATAAACAAAACGATTGTTTTTTGATTTAAACGGCAGAATGTTGGCGATGGCCGTAACACAAATGGTTGCCGGAATAAGAAATTCAATAAGATCGGATGAAATAGTAAGCACATTTAAGGTTGACAAGGCAAGAGTTACAGAATGACCAATGGTAAAAGCCGTTATCATTATTAACACCTTTTTAAACTGACTGAGGTTGTAACCGGCACATAGCGCCAAAACAAACACAATGTGGTCGTAACCATGGATGTCGATAATGTGTTTAAACCCCAATTTGAGGTACATCTCAAATAAACTCATAAAATTTTTACTTTTGCCCTATAATTTGAAGGGCATGAAAATAGGTAAAAAAATAATTCTTCCGGTTTTGTTTCTTTTTTTAGGGGTGTTTTTTTCGCAGGCACATCCTTTTTATGTGAGTATTTGCCAGGTAAATTACAATCAGCAAAACCAATCGCTCGAGATTTCAGTAAAGATTTTTGTCGATGATTTATTGGTTGCGCTATCAGAAGAGGGGCACGAAAAACTGTATATTGGCGAGGATAAGGAAAATGAACATACCGACGAATACATATTCAACTATTTAACGGATAAAATACATTTCAGTGTAAACGAAAAGGAGGTACAGGCTAATTTTGTTGGCAAAGAAATGGAAAAGGACGTGGTTTGGACTTACCTTGAAATTAACGATATTGCACAACTGAATGATATTGAAGTAAGCTGTAACTTGCTAACCGATGTGTTTAGCGATCAGAGCAACATTATTCAGGTGAATAAAAACGGTAAAATAAAAAACTTGTTATTGAGTAAACGCGATACCAGCGGCCGGTTAAATTTTGAGTAAATCCGAACCCGTTACAATTTTTTGCGTTTGCTTATATAAAAGAATAAAAACTATTCAACACGAAAACCCGGTTAAAATGAATCCACTAGCTATTATTGGAGCCTTTGTAATTACCCTTTCGTTTCTTGCTTATGGCATTGGAAGCATTTCTCTGGTACGTTTCAAAATTATTGGCAGAATTGTACTCACTTTTATAAGCCTCGGAGTGCTGCTGGATTTGATCGCCATACTTTTAATGATGAAAGGATCAACAGGATCACCCTTTACACTTCATGGTTTTCTGGGCGGAATTGCATTTTCTGTAATGTTTGTAGAAATGGTTTGGTGTTGGAATATGTATTTTACGTATGGCCTTGATGTTAAGGCGGGTAAGCCACATGTTGTTTATACTAAAGTGGCCTATTTATTTTGGGTTTTGGCTTATTTTACGGGGAGTATATTAATAATTTGGAGGTAGTATGTCGAATAATGACTGGAAAGAACGATTAGGAGTTGTGTTTTCAACCAATCCTGATTTTGATTACAATAAAGACGAACAGGAAGAGCAGGAAACTATACCTGCCAATCAACAGGATTTGCGGGTTTTGCTGGATCGGAAAAAACGCAAAGGAAAAGCAGTAACACTTGTTACCGGCTTTGTTGGATCTGACGATGATTTGAAAGAATTGGGTAAAAAGCTAAAATCGAAATGTGGCGTGGGTGGCACTGTTAAAGATGGAGAGATTCTTATACAAGGTGACTTCTGTAACCGAATAATCGAACTGCTAAAAGCTGATGGTTATAAAGTAAAACGCTCGGGAGGTTGATTGTGATTTGGAAGAAAAGAAGCAATAGATTTCATTGCTGAAAATTTTACTCTCTCTCTTATCTCTCCCTTCCTGGAAGGGAAAGACGATCAGCCTCCAAAAGCAAATACCTACGAAATTTATTAATGGAATTATTGAGGAAAAGCACTGTTCAATCGTCCTTCCATGCTTGCAGGGAAGGATAAGAGGATGGGTATCGCCATAATTAAAAAAAGCCCCGTTTCTTTTTTAAGGAACGGGGCTTTTTTTATATCGCTTTAGTTGGCTTTAAAACCATCGGGGCGTTTCCAGCGTACCGGCGCAGCCGGTTCCGGCTTTAACTTAAATTCGTTTCCTTTTAATTTTTCAAGGGCAACTTCCACTGCTTTCTCCAGCTGTGGATCGCGACCCTGCAAAATTAATTTTGGTTCCTGAATAACCTCAATATCCGGAGCAACTCCTTCGCCTTCAACAGCCCATTCTCCATCTACATCAAAGAATCCTCCACGCGGTGCTACAATTCGTCCACCATCAATTAACGGAGGAGTATCCCAGGTGCCAACCAGGCCGCCCCAGGTCCTGGTTCCGATAAGTGGACCAAGATTTTTTTCTTTAAACATATAAGGCAACAGGTCGCCACCCGATCCGGCGCGTTCGTTAATAATCATCACTTTTGGTCCCCAAATTCCGGCCATTGGTGTAGTCCACGGCCGATTGTCGTTGGCTTTGCTATTGAAATAACCAAGCAGTGTGCGGCTCATAACATCGATCATATAATCGGCAGCCGAACCACCTCCATTGTTCCGCTCGTCGAGCACTACGCCTTTTTTATCCTGCTGGGCAAAATAGTAACGATTAAACGATGCAAAACCGCCGCCGCCGGTATTGGGCAAGTATACGTAAGCGAGTTTCCCGTCCGATAATTCATCCACTTTCCGGCGGTTGCCTTCTATCCAGTCGATGGAGCGGAGATTGCGCTCGCTGCTAACCGGTTCTACGGTTATGTCTGTTGCATCATTTATTGATGTTGTGGCACCCACCTTTATAATGGTTTGGCGACCCGATGTTTGCTCAAAAAGACTGTATGGATTCATCGGTGCTTTTAATTCTACACCGTTAACAGCCAGCAGGTAATCACCTTCTTTTACAGCAATTCCAGGAGCTGCCAGTGGCGCTTTGAAATCCGGGTTCCAGCTCTCGCCGTTATATATTTTCGAAATCTTGTAATAGCCGTTTTCTTCTACAATATCGCAGCCTAAAAGTCCGATCGGTACCCTGTCGATGTCTGGCATATCGCCACCTGCTACATACGAGTGACCAATAGCAACTTCGCCGCTGATCATGTCGATAATATAATTCATATCGGTACGATGACGTGCATGTTTTACCATTGGCGCATACCATTCGTAAATTTTATTCCAGGGCGCACCGTGTACATTATCGACATAAAGAAAATCGTGCATAAAACGCCATGAATCATCAAACATTTGCTGGTATTCTTCCGATGGAACAATTTTTATTTTCATATTGGTTTCCAGGTTGCCATCGCCATTTTTTGGCTTGCTGGCGGTTCCTGAAATGGCCCACGAACTACCTTTGCGGTACAATACATTCTTTCCATCGCTTGATGTAACAAAACTGCGCACTCCGCTTAAAAATTCTTCGGCCTTGTTTTCTTTAGCCTCATATTTATGAATGGTAATTCCCGGTTGGTTGGGTACCGATTCGGCTACAAACACAGTTTTTTCAGGTCCGTGAATAAGACCCATGTAATTTCTGCTGGGCATGTTTAAAGCCACAATTCGCTCCGAAATGCCATCAAAGTCAATCTCCACTGTTAATTCATCATCAGTATCAGCAGCTTCTTTTTCGTCATTATCTTCACCATTTTCTTTATCGGCATCCTCATTTTTTACCTCTTCATCGTCGCTGGTTGGTAAAATAGGCGAAGCTTCGTCCTTCGACAAAACAATACAATATAAACTTCGAGTTACATCCGGATCATACGAACTCATGTCGAGCCAACCGGTTGTCAGGCCATAATTTGTACTGGCCAGAATATACATATACTTTCCGTTTACATCCCAGGCCGGCGTTAATACATCGGCCATTCCATCGGTTAGCTGAAGTGTTTCCTTTGAGTCAACGTTGTAAACAAAAATTGCCTTAAAACTGCTGTTTAGTTGGCGAGCGTAGGCAATCCATTTGCTGTCGGGCGACCAAACAGGTTGCATCTCGCGGTTGGGATGGGCAAAAATATCGGTTCCTACTTTTGTTACTTCACCGCTCTCAAGTTCGATAACCCAGATATTGTAATCGGTATCGGTGAATGTGATATGTTTTCCGTCGGGCGACCACTCGGGGCGGAAGTAGAATGTAGGATTTTCAAGTGAGTAAGTTTTTTGATCCTGTCCGTACTGATCGGCTACAACCAATTTGTATTCATTGCTGGCGTCGTTAAACCAGGCTATTTTATCACCTTTTGGCGACCAAACCGGGTAGCGGTCGGCCACTCCCGATGTTTTTGTAATGTTTCTCCAGGTACCTTTTTCTTTTGGTACGGTGAAAATTTCGCCACGATATTCAAACACCGCACGTTTGCCATTTGGTGAAATATTTGCGTTGGTAAGATTTCCGGCAGAAACCGATTCCCAGCGTTCGCGGGCAAAGTTCATATCGCCTTTTACATTTATCGCCAGTTGTTTATCATCGCCGGTTTCGGGATTTAACAGGTGCAGGTAGCCGCCACATTCATAAACAATGGCATCTTTACAGGCATCAAGGCTTTTTATATCAAACTGTGCCTGGTGCGTTAGTTGCTCTTCGGTTTTGGTCTCCGGATCAAACGACCAGATATTACTTGCATAATCGCGTTCCGATAAGTAGAATACTTTGTTGTTGTACCAAACCGGATCGAGGTGCCGTTCTTTGGTCGGTTGTGGCGTGCGTATCAGTTCTTTTGTTTTCATGTCAACAATCCAAACGGGCATTGCCTGTCCGCCACGATAGTTGCGCCATTCGGGGTCCCAAAAAGTAATAGGAATGTAAGCAATTTGCTTTCCATCCGGAGAAAGCTCGCCGAATGCTGCACGCGGAATATCAAGAGCCTTTGGCAGCCCGCCTTCCAGCGATACGGAGAAAAACTTGCTGGTTTGTGTTGGGCGTGCTTCTCGTCCCGAGCGGAACATTACTTTACCGTCGGGTGTCCAGCCCTGCACAACATCGGCACCGGGATGCCAGGTTAAGCGTTTCGGCGATCCTCCTTCGGCGGGAATCACATACACATCGGTATTTCCGCCATACTGTGCCGAAAAAGCAATCCATTTCTCATCGTTTGAAAAATGCGGATTAGATTCCTGACCTTCGTTTGTGGTCAGTCTTATGGCATCGCCTCCGTTTCGATCAACTTTCCAAAGATCGTCGGCATAAACAAAAACAATACTTTCTGAAGAAATTGTTGGCTGACGAAGCAAACGTGTTCCCTGCGCATTGGCGTATGAAACAACAACTAACATCAGCAAAATAAAGGATGTTAAAAATTTCATAGAATTGGTATTTGTATGTTAATATGAATCATGTGCTATGATAAGAAAGTCATTTGATGCGAATATTGTTTAATGACTGTTTTATTTGTAGTTGATTCGGCGAATTGATTACACATTAAAGTTATGAATTTTGGCTGGCAGTATGAACAGAAATGATGTATTTCGTTCATTTCTGATTTTGGGGAAGTTTCGGAAGAAAGTTTGGATTTGAGTTGTTGCCCTTGCGTTTGAAGCAAAAAAAAGGCCTCCAACAGGAGACCTTTTAACTATTGCGATGCAATTTTTAGAATCTTTTTTCTTTGATACGGGCTTTTTTACCGGTTAAGCCACGTAAGTAGAAGATACGCTTACGACGAACGCTACCACGTTTATTCAACTCAATACTCTCGATAAAAGGAGAGCTGATTGGGAAGATTCTCTCAACACCAATGTTACCTGACATTTTACGAATTGTAAAAGTTCTTGTGTTTCCTCTTCCACGTACCTGGATAACAACACCACGGAATTTCTGAATTCTTTCTTTGTTACCCTCTTTAATTTTGTAGCTAACAGTGATCGTGTCACCTGCGCTGAATTTTGGGTGGTTTATTTCCACCTCAAATTCTTTTTCTACTAATTTAACTAAGTCCATTTTCTTAATTTTTAATAAGTTGGCAATGTATCCCGAAGTATTTTCGGGAAAGAGATTGCATTAAATCGGCTGCAAAAATAGTGTTTTTTTCAATTCCTCAAACACTTTTGCTTTTTAATTTGCAATTATTTAGTTGGTTTTCAGCCTTAAACCGTAGTTTATTTTTAATGGCTGCTGCCTTTTACTTTAAAATGATCGCCGGTGGCGTTAATAATTGCTTTGTACCACCACTCGGGGTAACCTGCAAAAATTGGCGATGCCGGCATACCAGTTTCTGTGCGGGCAAATTCGCCGTTGCTCTCGCGTTTTATATTTCCATCAGTGTATTTCACCACCAAATAATGGTAAAGCTCTTTCCATCTTTTGGTCATATTTTCGGCTTCATTACGCGAAAATTCGGTAACAAATTTTCGAGCCTGTTCTTCACTTACGGTGTTGTATAAATTTTCGGCAGCTTTATCAACCGACGGAACGTAGGTTACAAATTTATCTTCCAATTCGCGCTGAACCAGCTTGACATCTTCAATCATATCGCTATAGCGCAGATAAGCATAGTTTGCTACCTGACTAAATGTCCAGAATGCTGATGTTTCGCTGTAGGTAAGCAAATCGCCGTTACCCACTGCAAAACATTTCGGAATTTCAGTGATTCCACAATACATAGGGGCGTAGCAGGTAGAGTAGGTGTCGTCAACTCCAAACCAAAGAATTCCACCAATAGGGTCAGGCAGCCAACTGCGGCATTGTGCAACAAACGAAAAGCCGGTTTGTTGCGTTGAAATTGCACGTTCGTTGCAGTATTCAACCGAATCAACTTCCCATGTTAATCCGCGCCAGCGATAAGGCAGCGCATAAGGTCCGGCACCAATGTCTTGTGTCATATCCAGCTCAGTATCTTCGAAATGGTCGCGCATCATGCCCATCACATCCTGAACGTTAAGCTGCTTGTCGGGTTTTACCCATAATGGCAATCGGTTTGTTGCAAAATTATTTTCGCCACCTTGTTCAACAAGTCCTTTGGCATAGTCGGTGTATTGTTGCATTCCTCCGGCAACTTTGTTAAATCCGGCCCAAACGCGCGCATCGCAAAAGCGTGCAGCACCAAAATCAACCGGTGCGTAAACGTCTGAAAAGCTAAAATCTTTATTGGTTCCGGAAAACCACCCTTTCTCGCGTGCAAACGAAATTACATCTTTTGAATACAAACAGTTTTTTGAGTCGTTTAGCGGGAAAGTTGTAATACGAGCCTGGTTGGCATGTCCGCTGATAAACCCATCTGGAATGCGCATGGCCACCCATACTGCACCTTTTTCTCCTTCTCCTTTACCAATCATTTCCAATATCCAAACTTCTTCCGGATCAGCAATTGAAAACGATTCCCCCGAACTGTAATAACCAAATTCATCAACTAAGCTGGTCATTACTTCAATGGCCTCGCGAGCTGTTTTAGCACGTTGCAGCGTTACATAAATCAGGCTGCCGTAATCCATAATAGCTCCCGATTGACTCCCTAATTCGGCCCTGCCACCAAAAGTAGTTTCGGCAATGGCCAGCTGAAACTCGTTCATATTACCAATTACACTGTAGGTATGTGCCGGTTGAGGAATTTCTCCAAGATAAATGCCGGTATCCCATTCGTAAATTTTGCGCATGGCACCTTCTGGATGATCGGCTGCCGGTTGATGGTATAACTCGCCGTATAGCGTGTGCGAGTCGGCAGCATAAGTAATCATGGTCGATCCGTCGATAGAAGCGCCTTTTGAAATTAAAAAATTAGTACAAGCATTTGAAATTTGCTGATTTAGTAAGATGAATGCCATAAGCAGCATTCCTGCAACCGTGATTTTCTTCATTTTAAAGTCTGTTTTGTTTCAATCAATGTGGCAAAGATAATTAAAAGACAAAACTGTCTAATGATTTTTATTTTGTTATAAAATAGCAGGATAGGTGAGTGATTTACTCCCTGTTGGTTGAATTATAAACAGTTTTTTATGCGCTTATATACTTCTTCAATATCGTTATCCAAACCAACAGAAAAACGCACCAGTCCATCCGACAATCCCATTTCTTTTTGAACTTCAACCGGAATTTCAGACGATGTGCTGTGCCCCGAGCAGCTAAAGAGTGTGCGAAAATAGCCCAACGAAACCGCAAGGTAGCCAATATTGGCCTGTTGCATTTTAAACATCACTTCGTTGGCGCGTTTTTCAGTTTCAAGGTCGATTGATAACATTCCTCCATATCCATAATCTTTGTTCATCAACCGGGTATGAAGCTCGTGCTGTGGATGGTCGGGCAGCCCTGTGTATTTAATTGAAATACCTTGATCCTGAAGTTTTTTTGCCAGATATAATGCATTTTTGCTGTGTTGCTTCATTCGTAAATGCAGGGTGTGCAAATTCTTTAGAATGCTTGATGAACGCAGTGGATCGAGAACCGGACCTAACAACATGGCCGTTCCGTCATTTACATTCGAAAGCTGCCCGATAAAATCATTAGAGCCACATATTGCTCCGGCAACACAATCGTTTTTCCCGTTTATAAATTTGGTCATACTATAAACAACCAGGTCGGCACCCAGTTGGGCTGGCGAAAAAATCATTGGGGTAAATGTATTGTCTACCATCAGTTGGGCATCGTGTTCATGCGCAATTTTTGCCAGCTCAGGAATATCAGAAACCTGTAAAAGCGGGTTGGTAACGGTTTCGGTGTAAATAACTTTGGTGTTGGGTCGCATCGCAAGTTTTACCTGTTCGAGATCCGTAATGTCAACAAACGAAACTTCGATGTTATATTTTGGTAACCAGTTTTTCAGAAAAGCGTAAGTGCCGCCATAAGTAGTTACACTGGTAATTATATGATCGCCCGAATGGCAAAGTTGTAAAATGGTGCAGGTAATGGCGGCCATGCCCGACGAGGTTATCCATGCCGATTCGGTTCCTTCCATGCCAGCCAAGGCATCAGCAAGGTATTTATTGCTTGGGTTCCAGTGGCGCGAGTAAAGAAAACATCCTTCCATATGTCCAAGAAATGTTTCTTCCATAGTTTCGCCTTCCAGAAAAGTGTAGGTTGATGAATCGGTTATAGATGGGTTTACACCGCCAAATTCGCCAAATTGCTGAATATCAAAAATTCTTTTTGCAGGATCTGAGTTCATGTTCAAAGTTTTAAGTTTGAGGGCAAGTTATAGGGATTGAAAATACGAGAGAATGATTTTTGTCTGCAAATGAATCAACCCTGTTGTAGAATATGTAATGAAGACGATACAGTTGTATTATGGCAAAAAGATTACGCCGCCACAACTGTTTTTGCGAGCTCCGGTTACCGATGCCAGGCAGTTATTCTGCTCTTTCAGTCGAAGTATGCCCATGAAAGCAAAAACAATGGCTTCTTTATAGTTGATCAAATCTGGTTCGGGAAGTAGGATTTCGGTTGTTGTTAATGCCTGCATTCTTTCCATTAAAAAAGTATTGAATGCACCGCCGCCAGTCACCAGCATTTTTCCATTTCCCGACAAATCTTTTGTGATTTGCATTGCTATGTGCTCGTAAATGGTTCGCAACTTGTTGTGTGTATTTAGTTTTGTCTCAGTTAAAATGGGTAGGAATTCGGATTCTATCCATTCGCGGCCCAACGATTTTGGAGGTTGTTGGTGGTAATAGGGGAGCGCATTTAATTTATTCAGAAGTGTTTGGTCAATATTTCCCTGCCGCCCCAAATCGCCGTTTTTATCATAGGGGAGACCAAATTTTTCCGCCAGAGGATTTAAAACAATGTTGACAGGGCAATTATCAAAAGCTAAGCGAACGCCATTTTCATCGTACGAAATATTAGCAAAGCCACCCAAGTTAAGACAATAATCGTATTCCGAAAAAAGCAGGCTGTCGCCAATGGGTACAAGCGGCGCTCCCTGTCCACCAAAAGCAACATCGCCGGTTCTGAAATCGCAAATAGTAAGGCAATTACTTTTGGCAGCAAGATGTGCTCCGCTTCCTATTTGCAGCGTAAAACCATTTTCGGGTTGGTGAAAAACGGTGTGACCGTGTGACGCGATCAGATCGGCTGCGAATTTTATTTTATGGATAAACGAACTGGCTTGTTCGCCTAGGAATAACCCGTATTCTGTATTTAGTTTCGTAAGCTCATTTCCTGAAAGCGTATGTGCTGTTTCCAGGCGTTTTTTCCATTCTGAAGTATATGAAACTGTTCGTGATTCCAGTAACTTGAATGACCACTTTCCGTTGGTCTCCCAAAATTCAACAGCGGCAATATCTAAACCGTCAAGCGAAGTGCCCGACATCATGCCAATGGCTTTAATGGTATTTTTATTTGTGCCGGAATTTATCATCTTTTCTTTACTTTTCATTTCCAGAAATGAGTTTCATAAACCGCATTGTTATTTCGATAGTCGGTAATTGTTAACTTAAAGGTATGGTTTTTCCCCAGTTCAAATCGTTCCTTATCAAAGTAATGTGTTATGGTTGCTGTTTTGGGATCATATTCAAAAAGTGCCCATTTCCCGTCGAGCAAACCTTCAATGGTTTTTATGCCGGCAAGATCATCCTTGATTTTAAATCGTATGCGGTTCGACTCTGTTAGTTTATTGTCCGCAATGCTTAAGGGGGTAATTTCTGGTGGAATTGTGTCAACTGTAACCGCATAAACACCCAAATTACGTGTTTCTGTTGTTACCCACCCATTTTCGTAATGCCCTCCGGCAGCGCTAAATTCTCCGGTAACCGGATGAACGTAGGCCATAATAACTTTTGATTGTAAATGTTCTGGCAGATTATTCGTGCGTAGTGCTATTGTTGCATTTTTGTGCAGGGGAACAGTGTTGTTGTGTAAAAAATGATAAGCCGAGTTGAAATCACCTGAAGTTGGTTCAGTTTTGTATTCGAAACGAAAATCAGAATATAAAGCACCTTTTGGAATTTCCACTCGGACAGAATCGTTTTGATAAGCGTTAAATTTGTCGTAACTGAAAGTCACTTTATTCAAGTTGTTATGAGGTAAATCTGCTTTTTTGCCGATAATGGAAAAATCGATTATTGAGCTGTTTTTATATGAATCCTGCAGTTCAATTTCAATTAATCCGTTTTGCTCATTTTCGGGAATAATATGTCCTTCGGAGCCGTTGTGTGTGTAAATGGGTAGTTTGTTGCCGGGCTCAAGCCATGTTTTTATGTAGCGGCGTTTTTCTGTTATGTACGCATTGTAAACAATATGGCTGTTTATATAACGCGTGTCGTTAAACGAAAAACGATTGAGTGTAAATGAAAACTGGTCTTCGTTGTTATACGACATGCGCAGCAGGTTTATACCACATTTATTGTAGGTGTCGTTATAGTAATCGTTTGTTTGTATGGCAATACCAATTTTTCCCCAAACCGGAATGGTTGGATTGTTTTTTAAGTGGTATTTACCATCGTAAAATACCACCGGATAACTTTTAGGCGTAACAGAATAGGCTACATGCGAACTATCCGAAAGCGGTACAAGTAGCACTGAGAATATTTTTGGTGCGATATTGTCTTTCACCGGGAACCCAAAATTTAACGGATTTAGCGGCTCTTCATTTTTGGTGTCGCGTATTTCGAAATGAAGATGTGGCCCCCCCGAACTTCCACTGTTGCCACTCTTTGCAATTTCTTGATTCTGTTTTACCGGAAAGAGATAGGAGGGGATTGAAAGGTCGACCCGAAATGAATGTTTTTCGTATTGCTTATCTCTTACATATTTCGCAATTTCAGGACCAAATGCATTTAAGTGTCCATAAACCGATGTTGTTCCGTTTGGATGATTTATATAAAGAGCATTTCCATAACCTGTTGGCGAAACCACAATGCGCGAAATGTATCCATCGGCTACAGAATAAACAGGCAAACCGGTTGTTCCCTGTGTTTTTATGTCGATGCCGGAATGAAAATGATTACTTCGTAACTCGGCAAAACTACCACTAAGTAGCAACGGAATTTTTACCGGATCGGTGTAATAACGTTGCTGGGCTATTCCAAACAAAGCGAAAAGAAGAAAAAGAGGTGTTAAGAATGTTCTCATTTTTGTTTAATCCGTATTATTTATCTCCACTCACCAAACAGTTCAACGTGACAAAGTTTCGTCTCCATATTTGATATTTAAAGATGGGCTCAACTACGTCGGTATTAACCCGGAGAAACATGTTTATTGCTAGAATCAAATGAATTATCCGGGTTAATTGAAGGCATCAAATTTAATTAATTTATGGCTGCAGCAAGTCTTGTTATCAACTTTGTGCTATTTTCTGGCTAGAGCCTGAGTAAACAACTAACATTGGTTTGTTAGCATAAAAAGAATGCAATCGATTTGATTTCCTTTTACAATAAGGAAAAAAAGTTAACTTTGTTCGCGAAATGCAGCTAAAATGACCGAAGAGGATCACTTGCTACTTAATGATTTAAAGCGCAATACAAAGCAACTGTTCGAAAAATACAACGAATTGGAACAGAAAAATAAAATGCTGAGTAAACAGGTAGAGAACCTGAAGCACGAAATTGAATTAATAGAGCATGAAAAGATTGAATTAGGTCGGAGTTACGAGCAACTGAAAGTAGCCAACCGGATTTTATCAGAGCGAGATGAAAACGGAGAAGCTAAACAGAAAATTGATTTTTTGATACGGGAGATTGATAAATGTATCGCATTACTAAATAAGTAATGTTTTGAAAGATAAAGACTTTAGAATACATATAAAGATTGATGGACGGGTTTACCCCCTCAATATCAATCGCGACGAAGAAGAGAGATACAGAAAAGCTGCAAAGATTGTTGAAGAAACAATTTCGTCATTTCGAAAAATGTTTCAGGATAACGACAATCAGGATATTATGGCAATGACCGCATTTCAGGTGGCATTACGTTACACTGAAGAGCAACAGAGCCGGGATTACTCTCAATTCGTTGATGATATAAAGGATATAAAAGATGATATTTCTGATTTTCTTAAGGAAAAGGAAGAGAAATAAAGTCTGAATACATAAATAATCAAAGCCCGTATTAGGCCGGTTCAAGCGAGAACCAGGTTTATTACGGGTTTTTTAGTAACTAATTATTTGAAGTATGGAAATAATAATAGGAGTAGCCGCGGGGTTTATTGTAGGAGGCGCTTTAGCTTATCTGGTGTGGGATAAGGCCCTGAAGGCGAAAAAGAAACGGATAATCGGCGAAGGAAAAGCTGAAGCCGAAGTGATTAAAAAAGATAAAATATTGCAGGCAAAAGAAAAGTTCCTGCAGTTAAAATCGGAACACGAAAAGTACATTAACGAAAAAAATTCGCATTTAGCGAAGGAGGAGAATCGCTATAAACAGCGTGAGACAACTTTAAATCAACGTCGCGATGAGTTAAATCGCAAAACAAAAGAATTTGAAAATACACGTCGCGAAGTTGAAGCTATTCGTGAGAATTTGAACACGCAACTTCAGCGTGTAGAAAACAAATCGGAGGAGCTTGATAAAGTACATAAACAGCACCTTGAAAAACTGGAGCAAATTTCAGGACTTTCGGCTGATGATGCAAAAGAACAGTTGGTAGAATCGTTACAGGAAGAAGCCAAAACTGAAGCCGTTGCATACATTAACGAAATAATGGAAGAGGCGAAACAGACTGCCAACAAGGAAGCTAAAAAGATCGTTGTAAAATCGATTCAGCGTGTGGCTACCGAAACGGCTATTGAAAATGCTGTTACCATTTTCCACATCGAAAGCGACGAGATTAAAGGACGAATTATTGGTCGTGAAGGACGTAACATTCGTGCCCTTGAAGCTGCTACCGGTGTTGAAATCGTTGTAGACGATACTCCGGAGGCAATTGTACTTTCAGCTTTCGATCCTGTACGTCGCGAGATTGCCCGCCTGGCTTTACACCAGCTGGTAACCGACGGACGTATTCACCCTGCACGTATTGAAGAAGTGGTGCAGAAAGTGAAAAAACAGGTTGACGAAGAAGTAATTGAAACCGGTAAACGTACTGCCATCGACCTTGGAATTCATGGATTACACCCTGAGTTGATTCGTTTGGTAGGTAAAATGAAATACCGTTCGTCTTACGGACAAAACCTACTACAGCACTCGCGCGAGGTAGCTAACCTTTGTGCGACAATGGCATCGGAGTTGGGATTAAATCCTAAAAAAGCAAAACGCGCCGGACTGTTGCACGATATTGGTAAAGTGCCGGATGACGAGCCGGAATTGCCACACGCAGTGCTGGGTATGAAACTGGCCGAGAAGTACAAAGAGAAACCGGATATTTGCAACGCTATTGGTGCTCACCACGACGAAGTGGAAATGCAGTCGCTATTTGCACCAATCGTTCAGGTATGTGATGCTATTTCAGGAGCTCGTCCGGGAGCCCGTCGAGAGGTGGTTGAATCGTACATTAAACGATTGAAAGACCTTGAAGATTTGGCATTGTCTTATCCGGGAGTATTGAAAACATATGCTATTCAGGCAGGTAGAGAGTTACGTGTAATTGTTGGTTCGGAGAAATTAACTGATCAGGATACCGAACAACTTTCATACGATATCTCGAAACGTATTCAGGATGAAATGACTTATCCGGGACAAATTAAAATTACTGTAATCAGGGAAACCCGTGCAGTAAGTTACGCGAAGTAAGAATTACAATTTACAGTTATAAAAAAAACTTCGGCCAAACGGTCGAAGTTTTTTTATGCTAAAATTTTGCCTCTAAAACAAACTAAGTAGCTGTTTTATCTTTTCCTGTTTTTCGGTGTAACCAACCGAATTGTATGCGTCAAGCATTGATTCAACCAAACGTTGTATAAATATGACATCCGGTTTTGGCTCTGCATATTCTTTTACAGGTTCATATTCGTTCCTTTTCAGGTGATAATCAATCTCTTTGCGGCTGGTAATAGCTCCTTTATTCGATGGATTAATATAAAATAATACCTCGGTATCGCGTGTTGATCCGTGTACTTTTTGTGCTAATTCAGCATCAACAATGGCCACCAGCGGATTTTTTGGGAAATCAACCAAGTAGGCAGGTAGTTCAACCGCACGTGCAATAATGGTGTAAAAAATACTCATCGAAACCGGATTGCCACGTTTTGTATCCAGCAATTGGTTTAAAAAGCAGTTTTGTGGCGAATCAGGATTGCTTAAATTTACCGAATAACCGTTCAGATTGAATATGAAGTGGTTTAAAATGGTTGTTTTTTCAAGCAACGTTAATGAGTTATTCAATTCCAGCCATATCGATTTTCGCAGGTTCTCAATTTTTAAGGTCAGGTTAAGCGGATTAAGGTCGGGATACTGGAATTTATCTACAGCACAAAAACCTTCAAAAAGATCTTGCGTTCCCGGCGTTTGATTAACCCAGTTTTTTAGCCCGCTAAAAGTTCTTTTAAACTGTAAACTCTGAATAATGTTTTCGATGCGGTTCTGACTGTTTTCGTCGAAACTTTGTTCCCACTTCTTTTCCAGTGCCGGAATAATTGCCTCGTCTTCTTTTAATAATTCCTGTTCAACCATATGAAAAACAGTTGCGTCAGGATCGTCGAGAAGGGTTACCAGAGCATCGAGTCTTTCCTGTTCCATACCTAATTGCTTAAATTATCGAGTACTGCTTTAATTAGTTTTTTCATTTCGTCGCGGTAGTTTTCGTTTGCCGTAAGCGTAACACGGTTTGCAATAATTAAACATACCGTAAGGGCGTTGTGGCCCATCATTTTTGAAAGTCCGTAAATGGCCGAGCTTTCCATTTCGAAATTCGTAATCCGTAAATCTTCGTACGAAAATGTTTCTATCAACTCGTTTAACTGAGGGAAAGCCAATGACAAGCGTAATTCGCGACCTTGCGGAGCATAAAAGCCAGGTGCAGAAATAGTTACGCCTTTCTTAAATATATCATCCGAAAACTTATTTAATAGTGCTGGGCCTGCATCAACCGTGTAAGGCGCAGCTAAAGAATCGCTCCAGTTTGTGTGTTTCCTGAATGCAGCTTCAAATTCCATGTCGCAAACTTGTTCGCGGTTAGCGTAATAATTAAGCAAACCATCAAAACCAATCGATTTTTCTGAAACGACAAAGGTATTTACCGGCAAGTCGTTTTGTAATCCGCCCGAAGTTCCGATTCGAACAATATCAAGCGAACTCAATTCCTTTTTTATGGTGCGGGTCTGCAAATCAATATTTGCAAGTGCATCCAGTTCGTTTAGCACAATATCAATATTGTCGGTACCAATACCGGTAGATATTACCGAAATCTTTTTTTTATTATAGAAACCTGTAATCGTTTTAAATTCACGGTTTTGAACTGTAAAAACAATCTCGTCGAAAAAATTGCCTATGGTGTCAACTCGTGCCGGGTCGCCCACAAGAATAATTTGTTTACCAATATTTTCCGGTTTCAGGTGCAAATGGAATATACTTCCATCGTTGTTCAATATAAGTTCGGATTGTTTAATCATAGTTTTCTTTTATTATCCCACCAAATCTATTTAAAATAACATGGAAAGCCAATGGCAGTGGGAAAAACATATAAACACTTAAGCTCCGCTATATCATGTTAAATCCCTGATTTTGTTAAAAACAATTTATATGTTAAGCAGGATGGGTAAAAATTGTTTAAATGTCTAATATGTGATATTTTAATACGCAAAAACCCATTAAATTTTTATTTTTGGTAGAAATACGAATCTAATAGCAAGCCAGATGTCATTTAAAATTTTTTCACTTCAACTTACAGGTAAAATAAAATCGGTTGAAACGATTGAGAATAAAAGGAAACAATTAGCCGATGATTATACCGAGTTTTTAAAGACACAAAATTCGGAAGAACTGAAAGCATTTTTAGCGTTGGAAGAATATGTGACTTCAAGCGAATTTGCTTTGAAAAAGAAGGAAATTGAAGGGCAATCGTTTAAGGGAAGTGAAGAAGAAAAACAATTAAAAGAATTTCAGGCTTTGCAAAAAGCAACGCGAATTAAAAACTATTTTAAAGTTGAAGGATCAGCCGATTTGAGTCGATATCAAAAGGAAAAAGAATCGAAAAAGCTTACCGATTTTTATGCTTTGGAGGAGTATGTGAAAGACGGCGATTTTGAAAAAGATAAAAAGGAAATTAAAAGTGAGGTGTTTAAAGGTTCGGCTGAAGAGAAGCATTTGAAAGAATTAAAAAAACTTGAAAAATCGGCAGGGATTAAAGCTTGGAATGAGCTGGAGGGATCGGAAAAACTAAAACAGCACAAAGCTTTTGAGGATTCGGATAAGCTGAAACAATATAATGAGCTTAAAACCGCTGCTGTTAGCGATAAAGAAAAGAACAAGGCATTTAAACGGTTAAGTAAGGATTCGGAAATTAAAAATTATTTCAGGTTTGAGAAGTCGAAGAAACTAAAACTATATCACGAAATAAGTGGTAGCCACAACCTTGTGCGCTACAACGAATTAAAAGAACTGGTGAATACCGACGACTTTAAAAAACGTGTTGCATTTTTGAAAGACAATAAGAAGTTTGAAAAGAGTGAAGCATACAAAAAATATGCTGAATATAAGAAACTGGCCAGCGATTCGGTGGTTACATTTGTTTTGAAATACGAAAAATCGAAACTATACAAAAATTACCTGGATGTTAAAGAATCGTTTGATTTAAAGCGCTATAACGAACTAAAAGAGTTGATTGAATCAGAAGATTATAAAAAACAAAAAGCTTGGTTAGAAGACAAAAAACGTTGGGAGAAAACAGAAGATGCACAAAAACTTCGGCTGTACGAAACAGAAAAGAAGAAACCGGAGTTTGTAAAATATTTCAAATACAAAGACTCAACCGATTTCGATTTTTTTAAAAACTGGGACGTTGTTTTTGAAGATACGTTTAAAGCGCAAAAACTTGATGATGCTAAATGGATGACCAGTTCGTTAACGGCAAGTAAAACTCTTGGACAGAATTATGCGATGCCAGGAGATTTAAGTTTGTTAACAAATGGGAAAAATATACAAACCGGGAATAAACTCAGTATTCAGGTAAAAAAGGAAAACACAGAAGGAATGGTTTGGCAAATGCCCGCCGGCTTTGTGCAAACTGATTTTGAGTACACCTCAGGAATGATTAGTACGGGCGAGCATTTTCAATTTGAGGATGGAATTTTGGAAGCTAAAATCAATTTTAATCCGGTTAAACAGGTTGCCAGTTCATTTTATCTTGCTAACGGCAGTAATGTGCCTCGCGCCAATTTAGTTGAAATGGGGGCAAAAAATATTTTAGGGATTTATACTCTAAGCGGAAAAGGCAAAATAGCATCGGAAGGTTTGGAAATTGATAACCTGAAAAAAGGTGCTTATATATTTTCGCTTGAAAAATCGGGAGCCAATTTTACCTGGAAGATAAACGAGCTTGAGGTGCTTAAACTCACTAACAACGATTTGAACAAGCCCTTGGAGCTAAATGCTTCAAGTCTGGTTGTAGATAAATTATCCGGATCATCAGCCAATTTTGATGTTGAATGGGTAAAATGCTATCGTAAAAAATGACATTGAAAGGATGTGATGTAAACTGGATGGATGGATTTGGTGGAGCAATAACAGTTTGTGATACTGATGGTATTATTGTTTACATGAATGATTTTTCCATTCGTCAGTTTGAAAAATACGGTGGTGAAAAATTACTTGGTACAAATTTGTTGGATTGCCATCCCGAGCCTTCGAAAACCAAACTTCGCGAGATGCTAAAAAAGCCAACAGAGAATACTTACACCACTACAAATAAGGGCCAGACAAAAGTGATTACTCAAAAACCTTGGATGGAAAACGGGAAGTATTGCGGTATAGTGGAACTGTCATTTGAGCTTCCCTCAGGTATCGAAAATCACGTTCGTAGTTAATACTTACAAACCTCGTTTATTGAAAAGTATATATCCAAAATTAAGCGTTACGTAAAGATTGGTATTACTCTTTTCGTAATAGTTAAACGACAGACTCACCGGCCCAATTCCCGTTTGATACACCAATGCAGCCAATCCCTGTATGTAATAATTGTCGATAAAATTGTTGCTTTTAATGGCCGATAAATCACTTTGCTCCAACTCTTCGTGTATGGGGCAGAAACCATAGCCCTCGATACGAAGATGTAAATCGGGCGAAAAATTATAAATTGCCTTTAAACCGCCGGCCAAATAATTATTCGATTGAAACTCGTTGATAAATAATGACTTGCTGTGAGGTGATGGAGTAAATCCCTGAGCCGAAAGTTTTGTCGATCTGTAAGTCTGAAACAGCTCTTTAGAGCTTAAAAAAGATTCGAGGTGCGTACCCAAAATAAATTTACTTCCTAACGAAAAATAGCGTAACGAGTGCGCGTGCAATTGAAAATAGTTGTGATTGGTTGACGCTGTTGAAGAAGATAAATTGCTGCTTCCCGCCCGGTATTTTTCTTCTCCTACAACAAACCTACCATCAATTCCTCGGTATGCCCCTTCAGTTGCATATTGCTTGTAGTTTAATGAGTTGTTTTCAAATCCTATTTTCGACACAAAAGCATTAAATTTTGAGTTGTCGGGGATATTACCCAATTCCGATTCATTGGTTTGATAATAGTCGTTACTGGCAGATGAATAGGCCACGCCAGCATAAATTTTACTGTGCAGGCCAAGCGGAAATCCGGTTTCCAGCCTGGCGTTTGTTTCATCTTTAACAATGTATGGCGAGCGAACATCTTCAAATATCAACTCGGTACTCGATGAAAAATAATCCCAACGGTTGAATGTTAAGTACGATTCGATGTAAAGAGGCAGCGATGTTGGATAGTCGATACGCCCGCCCAGTTTAAACGAACTGTAAAAACGTCCGAAATAAATGTTTGAATGCAACGAATATGCCCTGCTGTTGTAACTTCTGAAATTAATGGCTGCAAACCCCTGGTTAATCGGTTTGGTCGATATATTTCCGCCGATACTTAAATCAAGGCGTTTCTCGGGTTCAACCTTTAGGTGCAGATCAAAATAACCTGAAGTTGGATTATAACGCGTAATTGGCTGAATCGATTTAAGTTGATCGTCAGCAACCAATTTAAAATATTCCGTTTTTAGTGTTGATAGTGAAACGATGTTATTACGGTGTTTAATACTTTGAATAATAAACTGACGTTGCATGGGGTCGGTAACACCTTCAACCTGAATGTTTTGAAAGTTGAGTTCAGGTTTGCGCGCATTAAAACTGTCGCGTCGTGCCTGAATTACTTCTTTTGGCACCCTTCTGTCAATCAGTTGTTTTATACTGTCGATTTTTGCCATTGTTGTTTGTTCTCCTCGTGCCAGCACTGTGTCAATTTTATTAAAATCGAGCAATCCTACATTCTCAAATTTTGTTTCGAGTAAAATTCCGTCCGATGGTTTTATCTCAAAATTTGTTGGGCGCATAACCATGTTCGATATTTGCTGCATCACATCGTCGGCATCGGCAGCTTTTACATCATCGGCAACTTTATGGCCAATAATAATATCGGGGTTAAAGATTTCTTTCATGTAGTTGGTCGGAAAGTTATTTAACAAACCTCCGTCGAACAGTAATTTGCCATCAATCTTTATCGGTTTAAAATAAAGAGGAACGGTCATTGATGCGCGCATTGCATTACCCAAATCGCCATTACGTAAAACAAGTGGCTGACTGTTGTTAACATCTGCAGCAATACAAAAATAGGGAACCATTAATTGGTTAAAATCGTAATTACAAGCTGCACTGGTGGCAGCAGTTAACTCCATAAAAGCAAAATCCATTTGCTCGCCCGGAATAATATTGGTTGGTGGCAAAATTTTAACCTTCTCATCTTTTTTTGCCACACGCAGTTGCACCCAGGTTGGATCGTCTTCCTGACGTTTAAAATAATAACGGTATTCGCGCTGTATTTTTCCAGTCGACCAGAAATAGAAATCATCCGATTTAAAAAGCTCTTCCATTTCATCGGCCGAATAGCCAGCTGCATAAAGTCCGCCAACAATCGCACCTATTGAAGTGCCCGAAATATAATCGATAGGAATATTGTTTTCTTCCAATACACGTATCACTCCAATGTGAGCCATTCCTTTTGCTCCGCCACCACTAAGCACCAGACCAACAGACTGCGCATTGCTGTGAAGTACAAATAAAGTAAGTAAAATGCTGACAAGTAATGATTTAATCATTGGCTAATTGTTTTCCGAACGCAATCAAAATTACTAAAAATACAGAGTATGTTAAATACGAAAAGCTTAAATTTTGTTTAAAAACTGATTAAATTCAGCTGTTTGTTTATTACAGACGAATTTTCAGGCAATTGGTTGCTTTGTGCCACTATTATTTTAGAAACAACAGTTTTATTAATAGTTTTGTTAAAAAGGATACTTATTCGCAAAAGTCTGACGATAATTTAGGGGTAAAATCCGTTTTAACTGTTTTAAAATTGTGGCTGACACAAATCTTCAAATAGTACCAATTTGAAACGACTGATATCAATATTACTAATTCTATTGTTTGCAATTTCTGTAAAAGCGAAATCTATTTCTGTTCCTGATTTTACCTGGGGGAATGCGCTTTATTACAATCTGAATATTGGAGATTCTGTTCAGTTTAACGGAATAAACGTTGTTTTGCATGCTGTTGAAAACCATTTTAATACATTAATTATTCAGAATGATACAGTGGAACTTAAGGTGAGCCGACGAAGTTTACCAACAAGTTTAAACGCAATTCGAGTTTTTGTTGCCGATAATAAAAATGTAAAAAAACTCGCTTCGAATAAGGAAATACATGGCTTGTTAAAAAAGGATGCATTGATTTGTTTATCAGAAACAAAGAACCACATGCTTTCTCCCGGTTCGTTTATTTTTCCGGTAAGTTATAATGATGGATTTAACTGGAATCTGAACGAAGATAATTATATGTTTTCGTACGAAGGAAACGGATGTTTTGATGCTGATAAACCGGAACGTAACAATGAAGGTATTGGAATTGCATTAACCGATTCGCGCGGAATTGATAAGCACTGGTTGCTTGCAATGGAAAACAGTACCGTGGTTTGGATAGAAGAAAAGGAGGATGAACGAAAAAGTATGGAGGCCTGTATTTTATTGCAAAGCAACTCGAATCCATCGGTTTTTTACGTGTACGACCATTTGTACAAGAATAATATTGACGTTAAGGAAGGACAGCAGATAAGGGCCGGCGAATTGCTGGGAACCAGCTGGGGTGATGATAATTGGGGATATTTACAACTTGCTGTAGTTTACAGTGATACGGTTCCTGCTTACAAAAACCGATTTGCAAACTGCATAAACTTTTTCCCTCAACTTTACGAGTTGTATTTTAAAAATACCTTTGGTTTTGCCAAAACATTTACCCGCGGGAAAGTGGATTTTGGACTTCCACCGGTTAGCAATGGAAACCAAAAAAATATACTTGCATTTGAAGAGTATACAGGAAAAGGATGGATTTTTGGGAGCTGGAATACTGCCGAAAAAGTGATGTATTGCACAAAGGGCGGGGTTGGCAATGCACGTTTAAAGAAAGTGCTGTTCGAAGGTAAAAATGCATCGTGTAGAAATTCGAAAGATTATTTTGAATATGAAATTAATGTGCGGAATGGTGTTTATCGGATTCGCTCGCTTGTAGGAGATGTGAAACTTGCTTCGTGGCAAAAAATTGAATACGAAGGAATAGAGGCAGCAACCTATAAATTAAAAGCCGGAGAGTTAAAATGGACTTCGGAAAAAGTGGTTAAAGTGAATGACCGGAGGTTAACCATTCGGGTTTATGTCGATCCATCAGACCAAAAAGTTGCGGGCATTAGTGAGGTTGTTTTTCAACAAGCTTATTAAAATCGCAAAATCATTCCTGTTTTTACCTGCTCTGATTTAAACGTTGAATAAAAAAGTGACAGTGCCGGCAATGCCGTGCAATGCGATGGAAAAAGCTTCTCAATCCTATTTTTCTTAAAATATTCAATGGTTTTTAATGTTTGTTTGTCTTGCTTTTTCAAGTGAAACCCACCAATTACAGCTTTTATTTTATTTAATCCGGTAACTTTTTTAGCGTGTTCGCAAATATTGCAAATTCCGGAGTGTGAGCATCCGGTAATAATTACAAGTTCATTATCTATTATTGCTGCCAGTGCCGAATCGTCGGGAATAAAATCATCACTTCCATCTGCAAATTCAAAACTTGTTGTCTTGTTTTCAAAATCGTTATTTCTTGGTATTTCTCCAAGGAAGACCAGATTTTCGGTAAGTTGTAAAGAGGTTTTACTTTCTTTTAAAGTAAACTGTTTTTCAATCTCATATTTTGATAGTTCCAAGCCAACTGTGGTGCGATCTGCTTTTCGGTAACGACTGGCGAAACTAGCCGGATGCGTAATCAAAGTTTTATTTTTCAGGTATTTCAATCCGTTTCCATGGTCCCAGTGGCCGTGACTTAAAACAATAGTCTCTACTTCGTTTTCGATATCGTAATTTAGCCTTTCCGCATTTTTCAAAAATACATCTGAATGACCGGCATCGAACAGAATCTTTTCGTTGTCTATTTCAACGAGGTAGGAGAGTCCGTGTTCTGCCAGAAAATGCCCGCCGGCGGTATTATCAGTTAAAATTGATATTGATAGCATGTTTATAAAGCTAGTTGTTGCTAATCTTTTCCCAAATGGTTTTTAAATTTAAACTTATTGGATGATTTGGCACATATTCAATCAACGATTTTTCAGCTAACATTGATTCAACAAAAAGCTCTGAAAATGGAATTTTGCCAATTAGTGGGATATTAGCTTCTTCCAAATAATTTTCAACAGTTTGCGTAAATTCTGCATTTATATCAAATTTATTAATGAGGGCAAAAATTGGAACACCAAATGAATTAACCAGCTCAACAAGTCGTTTGGCATCGTGTAATCCTGAAATGGTTGGCTCAATTACCAGCAAAACTGCATTTGTTCCGGTAATAGATGAAATGGCGGTGCAGCCAATTCCCGGAGGACCATCGTTAATTACATAGCGGTTTTTTTTTTCTCTTGCCAATTCGCTTGCTTTTTCCCTGATTCGGGTAACCAGTTTCCCCGAGTTTTCTTCGCCGGGACCCATTTTGGCATGTACCATTGTACCAAAACGCGTTTCTGAAACATACCAGTTGTTGTTTAGGTTTTGGCTAATTTGAATAGCATCGACAGGACAAAGCCGCTCGCATAATCTGCAGCCTTCGCATTGAAATGGGTTGACTTCCGGAAAACCATCAGTGTTGGTAGAAATGGCTTCAAAACGGCAAGCTTTTATGCATATTCCGCAATTTGAGCATTCGTCTTGATTTATAATAGCCAGTGAACCACTATCGAACTGATGTGTTTCGTGAATTTCCGGTTTTAAAATTAAATGCAGGTCGGCAGCGTCAACATCGTTGTCGCAAAACACCGCATTTTCTGCTAACGACGCCAAAGCCGCAGCAATACTGGTTTTTCCGGCACCACCTTTTCCACTTAATATGGTAATTTCTTTCATCTTAGTTAATAATGGGGTGTAATTGCTCAACTATTTGCCGGTAGGTTGCATTAACCTCAGGCGGAATATTATTTAGCAAATCGCCTTGCGAATAATTTGCAGCGTATTCTTTCGAAAAGGGAATTTTTCCCAGCAAAGTGATTTTGTTCTTTTCCAGATAATCAAAAACAGCGTTGTTGCCCAGGTTGGCTTTGTTTACAATAACTCCAAATGGTTTGTTTAATTCTTTTAACAGTTCAACGGTAATGGTTAAATCGTGCAATCCAAATGGAGTTGGTTCGGTAACCAAAATAACATAGTTTGCAGTTGCAACCGTTTCAACAACCGGGCAACTTGTTCCCGGAGGCGCATCAAGCAGAGTAAGTAACTCTTGAGAATCAGTGTGTTTTTTTACTTTTTTTATAAGTGCAGTTTGCATGGCCGAACCAATTTCAAGGCGGCCTTCGTGAATACCGGATCCAAATGTTGTTTGATATTCGGTAATTCTACCCAACGGATTTTTTATTTGTTTGATCGCCTCAAAAGAACAAGCTTCGAAACATGCACCACACGAATGACAGAGCTCGTAATTTACCTCTGCAAATTCCAGTGTTTTAACAATACTTATCGCATTAAATTCGCACCATTCAGCACATTTTTTGCAAAAAGTGCATTTGGTTGTATCAATTTCGGGTACAATTGTAAATACCTCTGTTTCCTTTTTCATTGTTGCTTCAGGAAAGAAAAGTATATCGTTTGGTTCTTCCACATCGCAATCAATAAGTTGCACTTTGTTGTTATACTTCTGCGATAGATAATAATAAAGATTAACCGAGACAGTTGTTTTTCCGGTTCCTCCTTTGCCGCTGGCTATTGCAATTTGCATGATAAACTGATTTTAAAAAATTCCCCGGAGTTTTGCTCCGGGGAATACCGATTTAGTAGCTAACTCTGAGTGACTATGAAGTATGACTCAGCTATGCGTTTTACTATTACGCTGTTTGTACTATTCTTTTCATACAGGGTAATTATAATACCCCTTTTTAATGATCGCAGTAATTGGCTGTAAACTCAATTGTTTCGTTTACATATCCTTGCACCAACTCGGGAGCCGATAATTGAGGTGCACCAACAAATACATTTACATTGTTGTAATTAAAAATTTGTATTGCCTTGTGGCCCATTCCTCCGGCTAATACATCGGTAACACCTTTTTCTGCCAACCATTTAGGCAAAACTCCCGGTTCATGAGGTGGGGGAGTTACACGCTCTTCGTTTACAATGGTAGTTTCATCTACATCGATTAATGCGAAAAATTTGCAATGACCGAAGTGACCGTCAAGTATCCCGTTTTCATCAACAGGAACAGCAATTTTTTTACTCATGGTTTATCTCGAATTATTAGTTTTCTAAGCGGCCAAATCCTCTACCACGTCCTTTCCCTTTTCCGCGTCCCCAGCCAGTTTGTAAGGTGTCGTCGCTTGCGAGATTTCTCATTCTAAATCCCCGGCCACCGCCACGTCTTCCAAAGTTGGCAAATTGTTCTTCACTCAATGCAGTGCTGCATCTTCCCTGTTTTCTTCCGGTTTGGGATCCTTGTCCCATTGGTCCGGTTTTGTCTAATCCTGGCATTTTTCTAATTGTTTTCGATTTTCAAAATAATATCCTTTACATCCAGCTCTTCTTCGTGTAACTCAATCATTTGTATTTTAAACTTGTCGAGCATATCTTTGGCTTTCGGGCCAAAATGGCCGGAAATGATTTGGTTTGCACCCAGTTCCGCTGCCATTTCCGAAGATTTTGTACCGGCTCCTCCATTCGAGTTTTTAAAGCTGTTTTCAATAAAATTGGTTGTGTGGGTTTCTTTGTCATAAACACAAAACCAACCGGCACGTCCAAAACGTAAATCAAATTTTGAGTTTACATTATCTCCGGATGAAGTGATAATTGTTTTCATTTTATACGTAACTTATGTTCTTAACAAAGGTATGCAACAATTCTGAAATTGCAAAATACAAAATGAACAAAAGATTGATATTTATTGAGTCAAATCTTCGGGTTAACGCACATTAAAGTAGATTCTGCTGCAGATGATATTTTTAAAAATGCAAAAAATAGGGGAGTTGTTATTTTTCACCGAAGGTTTATGTTTTCTTTTTAACCTGGTATCCTATAAATAGCGTAATGATACCGGCAAAAATGGCGAAAGAACCAATTACTTTAACCACAACAAGAGCTGATGTGTAAGGCGACGAGATTAAAATGATACCCAGTATAATGGAAAATATGCCACCCCAAATCATTGATTGTACACCTGCCTGGTATTTTTTTATCCGAATACCGGTAACCACATTGCTTATTCCGTTTATGAGTGCTACAATGCCCAGAAACCACATTAAAAAAGAAGTGGTTAAAACCGAACTTGAAAATGGTTTGGCAACTACAATAATTCCTGCAATTATTGCAAGACTTCCGGTAACTACTCCCCACCACCAATTCTTTCTGATTTTTCGTTGTTTAAAAGTGTTGTAAAGCGTAACTACTCCGTCAATTAGCCAATATATTCCTAAAATAAAAATAAGTGTTGTTAGGGTTGCTTCCGGAAAAAGAAGCAGAATAAGACCAACAAGTGCCAAAACTACACCACGGGTTATAATGAGTTTCCATAAATTATTGGTTGTTTCTTTGTTTAAATTTTCTGTCATATCAATTCATTATTTGTGTTTGTTCGCGATTAAAGTTAACGGAAATCCATCAGATATACCAAGATTTCGTAAAATAAGAAAAGGTTGCCTGATACAGACAACCTTTTAACTTACGCATTTTTTGCAGAGCTATTCTACTCCGGCCTTTTCAAGGAAAAATTCCAGTGGGCAAAATTTTGTAATCGACGATTGAAATAAATTCAACCCCACAAAACCTGCCAGGCCAAGCCAGTAAATATTAACGAATATGGCTAGTAGAATGCTAGTCAACACAAGTATTCCTGCAACTGCGCGTATTATTCTCTCCTTCATCGTATTATAATTTAATAGTTTATACAAATTTTTCGATAGCCGAAATAAAGGCACTTATCGGGCTTATTCCTTCAGCATCTTCATTAAATGATTTTATTCGTGCGAGGAGTTCATTCGCCTTATCTTCTTCAAGAAAAGTAAATGAAATGAAATAGCGGTACGGATTTTTTGACGATCCAAACCAGTTGGAAATATCTGAATTTCCGTCGGCGCTCTCCATAAAACCATCAACCGGTAACTCGCTGTACGAATTAATCTTAATGTCGCGAAAGATCTGCTCCAGCTCATGATGATAAGCTTCGGCGCTTTGAATTATTACAAATTTCATCATTTTATTTTTCCTCCTCGTTAGTTAAGTTATTTTCAGTTTTTTGAGTTTCAGCCACAGGAGCTTCTTCTACCGGGTATTTCTTTTTCTCAGTCATGTAATAAATAAGCGGAACAATAATCAGTGTTAAAAATGTTGATGCAATTGTTCCACCCATTAGTGAAATCGCCAATCCCTGGAAAATTGGGTCGAATAAGATCACAACCGCGCCAATTACAACTGTTCCGGCAGTAAGAAGGATAGGAGTGGTTCGCACTGCTCCGGCTTCGATTACCGCATCTTTTAGCGGCGCTCCGTCCTTAAGCCGGAGATTTATAAAGTCGATGAGCAGTATGGAGTTTCGGACCATAATTCCAGCCAAAGCAATCAATCCGATCATTGAAGTTGCTGTAAAGAAAGCTCCCATCAGCCAGTGACCAATTAGGATACCAACCAGCGAAAGAGGAATGGCAACCATCATCACAAACGGTACCGTAAAGTTCTGGAACCATCCGATGATGAGCATGTAAATTACCAAAAGAACCACTGCAAATGCAGCTCCCAAATCGCGGAATACTTCGTAGGTAATTTGCCACTCTCCGTCCCATTTCAGGCTGTAGTTGTCTTGTACGAACGGTTGTTGTGTAAACTCTTCGTTTAGCGTGTAACCTTCCGGAAGTTGGATTTTATCCAGATTATTACTCATATCCAGAATCCCGTATACCGGGCTTTCCAGGGCTCCTGCAATGTCGGCAGTTACGTAAACCACACGTTTCTGGTTTTTACGGTAAATACTTTTGTCCTGAATTTCTTCTTTTATTTCAACCACATCACCAAGTGCCACTTTCTGGCCGGTCATGCTCATGATGTTTATTTTCTTCAGGTCTTCAATGCTCGAACGCTGTTCTTCAGGAAAACGTAATTGAATACCAACCTGCTCGTGTTCTTTTTCGGCATAAAGTTGTGTTACTTCCTGACCGCCAAGAGCCATGGCAACACTGTTTACAACCTGTTGTGTAGAAACACCTGCCAGCGCCGCTTTTTCTTTCAATACATTGAACTTGTATTCAACCTGGTCGTCTTCCATTTGCCAGTCGATATCTACCACATCGGCCGTTTCGGCAAACAAGTCTTTTACCTGACGGGCCACTTCAATTTGTTCGTCGTAATCCGGTCCGTAAATCTCTGCAACCAATGTTGAAAGTACCGGTGGGCCTGGTGGAACCTCAACAACTTTTGCGTTGGCATTGAATTTTTTAGCCAGCTGCTGAATTCCCGGACGCATCGCTTTTGCAATGTCGTGACTTTGTGCTTTGCGCTCTGTTTTGTCGGTAAGGTTTACCTGAATATCGGCAACATTCGAACCTCTGCGTAAGTCGTAGTGACGAACCAAACCATTAAAGTTCATTGGTGACGCCGTTCCTACATACGACTGGTAATTAATTACTTCCTCTTGTTGCGCGATGTATGCTGCCAGTTCTTTTGTAACGGCTGCAGTGCGCTCCAGCGTTGTTCCTTCCGGCATGTCGATAATTACCTGGAATTCATTTTTATTATCGAACGGAAGCATTTTTACAGCTACCATTTTGAAATAAACCAGTGTCATCGATGCCAGCAGGAAAAAGGTGATGGTTCCGATAAAAGTCCAGCGTTTCCATGGCGACTCCAACATCGGTTTCATCGTTTTATAATAGATCTTATAAATCGGTGAGTTCTCCAGTTTGAATGCTTTTTTTACCTTGTCGTCTTTCTCAACAACTTTTAGCAAACGGAATGCCAGGTATGGAGTAATAGTAAGTGCCACCAGCAACGAAAAGATCATTGCAATAGAAGCTCCAATCGGCATCGGGCTCATGTATGGCCCCATCAAACCTGAAACGAAAACCATTGGTAAAACGGCCGCAATTACTGTAAATGTGGCAAGAATTGTTGGGTTACCCACTTCATCGATAGAACGTAATGCTGCCTGGATAAATGGTAATTTTTTCATTTTGAAATGCCGGTGCATGTTTTCGGCAATAATAATCGAGTCGTCGACTACGATACCCGTTACAAAAACTAGTGCAAAAAGCGTAATCCGGTTCAAGGTGTAATCGAGGAAATAGTAGCTGAACATTGTTAGCGCGAAAGTAATCGGCACCGACAAAAATACTACAAGTCCACCGCGCCAGCCCATGGCCAGCATTACCACAAAAGTTACGGCAATAATTGCTCCGGCAAGGTGCATCAGCAGTTCCGATACTTTGTGCGATGCTGTTTCGCCGTAGTTACGGGTAACATCAACATGAACGTCAGATGGAATCAAGTCTTTTTCAAGGTGGCTGATTTTTTCCAAAATCTGGTCAGAAACTTTCATCGCATCGGCACCACGACGTTTTGCTACTGAAATAGTAACAGCTCCATATTCGCCTGCAAATTCCTTTTTCTTTTCGTCCATCATTCCGTAACCAAAATTCACATATTGAATCGGCTCTTCAGGACCGTCAAGAATTTCGGCAACCTGTTTCAGGTAAACCGGGCTTCCGTTGTGGATTCCAACAACAAGGTTGGAAACATCGTCAGAAGTTTGCAGAAATTCACCGGCTTCAACCAGGTATTCAACATCATTTTTGTTAAAAGATCCGGTATTGAACTGTTGGTTTGCAGTCTGTATTTTCTGAGCGATACTAAGTGCGTCAACGTTATAGCGGGCCATTGCTCCGTTGTCTAACACCACGCGAATTTGACGAGAACGGCCTCCAATTACTTTTGTTTCCGAAACATCGGTAACCTGTTCAATTTCGTTATTTACTTCCTGAGCAATTCTTTTCAACTGGTAATCGTCGTAATTTTCGCTCCAGAAAGTTAATCCCAATACCGGCACATCGTCGATAGAACGTGTTTTAACCAGCGGCAAACTTGTTCCGTGTGGCATTTGGTCCATGTGCTTCATAATTTCGTTGTACATTTTTACCAACGAACGTTCGATGTCTTCACCAACGTAAAACTGAACGATGAGCATGGCCTGACCCGGCATTGAGGTAGAGTACACGTATTCAACTCCCGGAATATTGGCAACTACTTTTTCGAGTGGCTGCATTACGCGGGATTCAATTTCTTTAGGGCTGGCTCCCGGATAACTAAAGAGGATATCGGCAATTGGTACATCAATTTGCGGTTCCTCCTCGCGGGGAGTCAGGTACGAGCTGTAGATACCGATCGCCATAAAAGCGACCATCAACAGCGGCGTTAATTTTGAGTTTATAAACTGTTTGGCTATTCCGCCAGCAAATCCTGTTTTCATTTTTTTTCTCTTAAATTCATTTTTTAAGTTCCGTTTAATAGACCCCCTATCGTCACTTTGTTCCGATTGTCCCCCTAAAAGGGGACAGGAGCTTCCTTGAAGCGACAGGGGTAATTCACAGAGGAATTACCTTTTGTTAGTTCGAAGCTATAATTGCTCCGTCAAAAAGTTTGCTGTCAGACTTCACAACATATTGTTCTCCATCAGTTAATCCGGAGATGATCTCAATTTTGTCGCCAAATGTTTTACCGGTTTTTACCCAACGAAGCAGGGCATTTCCCGATTGACCAACAGCATAAATTCCTACCAGCTGACCACGATGGATCAAAGCTGATTCTGAAACCAGGATGCGTTTTTGTGTTCCATACTCAAACAATACTTCGGCATACATTCCGCTGTACAATTTTGCAGTACAATTTTCAGGAACGGTAACCAAAACTTTTGCCATGTATTGGTTGCCGGTATTTGTTGTTGATGGATTTATTTCGATAATTTTTCCTTCCAGTTCTACTCCAGCTGCAGTGAATTTTACTTTAACTGCATCGTTAAGCTGAACTTTTGCGATATCGGCTTCTGGGATGCGTGCAATAACTTTCCACTGCGACGGGCTTTCCATGCTTAACAAAGGCATTCCCGGATTGGCCATGTCACCTTCCTGAACGAATTTAGTTGTAATAACTCCGCTATATGGTGCTCGGATTGATGCATAACGCATGTTTTCTTCCACTTCATTTTCCATCTGTTCTACGGCAGCCAAACGTGCTTTGGCCATGTCGTAGCCGGTACGCATGTCGTCCATTTCTTTGTCCGATACACTATTTTGTGTGTAAAGTACTTCGTAGCGTTTCAGGTCTTTTTCAGCGCTTTCGAAAGCGGTAGTTGCTTCAACTTTGCTTGCTTCAACCTGTGCTTTTTTAGCCAGGATATCCTGGTTTCTGATCTGGATCAACAGATCGCCCTGGTTTACTTTCTGACCTGGTTTTACGTAAATACGCTGAATTTGCCCCATGATTCGGGTACTTAAATTACTTTGTTTGTCGGCCTCCAGTTTGCCCGAAAAACTATGTACTACCGGGTAATCAGCAAGGTTGGCAACAGCAGTTTGTGCCGCAACTTTTTCTTGTGATACCGTGGCGTGTTCTTTCTCTTTGTTACCACACGAGATTGCAATTATTGATAGCAAAGCAATTGCAATTATGAGTTTTGATTTTTGTAATTGTGTTTTCATCTTAAATATGGCGTTATTCGTTAATATCCTGTTCGATAAGCAATTCCATCTCGAAAATGGCTTGCTTGTAATTATAAATTGATTGAATGTATTCTAATTCTTTTTGTGAGGTGAGGGCTTCCGACATCAGCAGATCAGCGGTCTTTTCCAGTCCCTGTTCAAAACGGTTTGTCCGGATTCGTAAGGACTCCTGGGCTTGATCTTTTGCCAGTTTGCTCGATTGGATACGATTATAATTCAGTTCCATTTTGCGGGTTGCACGATTGATTTCAATTTGGCTTTGAGACAAGTAATCTTCGTAGTTAATGCGTGCTTCGTCTAATTGTGCAGTGGCATGTTGAACAGCGCCTGCATTTTTATATCCACTAAACAGGCTCCAGCTTAATGATGCTCCAACCATATAATTATTAGCCGAAGTTCCGAACAACGATTCATCGTTCCACTCAAAGGCTCCGAAAGCATTCAGGCGGGGAACGAATTTCATTTTGTTCGATTTAACCATATTCTCGCCGGCCTCGATTTGTTTCTGATAAGCCAGCATGTCCGAACGGCTTTCAAGATTTACTGAATTACGGTCGATGATAACCTGCATTGGTGGTTGAATCAGCGAATTGGTAGTTTCTATTACTTCGGTGAATTCCATGCCCAACAAGTAAACCAAAAAGTCGTTGGCTGTTTGACGCTGGTTTTGCGCTTCAAGTAATTGATTCTTGCGTTCTTCAACTCGTACAGAGGCTTCCAGTACATCTGCTTCTTTAGCAAATCCCTGCTCGGCATTGTTTTTTGTTAATCGTAAAGCTTCTTCTGCTACAGCTACTGATTTTTCCAGTACCTCAACTGACGATTCGGCCAGCTCAAGCATATAATAAGCTTTTTTTACTTCGAATTTAATGTTCAGTTTAACCCTGTTAGTCTGAAATGACATCGCATCCAATTGATTTTTGGCTGCCTTTCGGGCATAAATTCCATCAAGGTTCAACAATGGTTGCTGTAACTCAATTTTGGTCTGGAAATTCTCGATGCTTCCCGGATCATTTAATAGATCAGGATTAAAATCTTGTTGTGTTACAATCTCTTGTTTTAATTTGAAACCAAAAGAATTTAGCGGGTCGTTGGTTGACATTCCCGTGTGACTCGCTTCCAATCCCGGTAAAAAAACAGAGTTTGTCATTCGATAATTAGCACGTGCAGCTTCCACACGGGCTTCAGCACTTTTTACATTAAGGTTGTTTTCTTCGGCAAGAATGAGTGCCTCGCTCAAACTCAATGGTCTTGGTTGTGCCTTTAATATTGCCGGCGTTAATAACAGCAATAATAGTAGGTAATTGAATTTTTGTGTTGACATATTTGTAATCGTTTTTGATTCTTTTTTCGCTGCAAATATATGTTATAGAATGTAAATATCTATATAAATAGATATATAAATAATTGATGAATCATTATTGAAATCTATTACGATTTTAGGTTGTTGATTTGTACGAATATTAGCATTCCAAAATTTATGTAAAAGCTAAATGTTGTAACGTATTATGATACTTATAGTTACTGTGTAATGATAAATAAATTCTATGAAGCGATAAAATTGATTTGGAGGATAAAATAAATGCTAATAGTGAACATTATTTCAATGTTAACTGGGTTTGTGTTGAGGATATAAATGAGTTGAAATGGGAGAGAAGATGCAATAACTGAAATTAATAAAAGGTTGAAGTACAAAAAAGACCAAAGTCAATGACCGGATTAAAAAGAACAATAAAAGCTCTTTTGTTTTCCGTTACTGACTTTGGTCTTTAAACAGCTTAACCGGATTCTATAAAATGTTAGCTGTAAATCAACAATTGCGCCTTGGTAAAACTTAATTCCCTTTCCATATCAAGCAATTTCTCCAGGCTGTCGTAATACACTGTCAGCTCAAATAAATACTCGGTAAGCGAAATGGAACCTTTGTCCAGCGCCTTTTGCAGCAAGGCCAAATCGTTTTGCAGATTAAGTTGCTCCTGAAATTGCGATATATTTTGTTGAATCGCAATTGCTTTGGCATGAAGCGTTTTCATTTCGTTGTAAAAACGCAGCTTTTCATCGGTCTCACGATGTTGGGCAGCTTCGTTCTTTAATTGTGCATATTTCACGGTGTTCTTATTCTCGAACAGCGGTATTGAAACGCCCACCGAAACACCCTGAAAATGCTCACCAACTACTTTTTCGCTCATGTAGCCCGCATTCAGTTTTGGCAAACTTTGTGCTTTTTGTAATTGCGTGTTTTTGTCAGAAATAGCAATTTCCTGTTCTAACCAGGCCAGTACCGGATTATTTGCAGCGGCTTGTGCTGCCCACTGTTCAAAATCGGAATCAATTGGAACGGTTTGAAAAGTCGTTTCTTCAAAATCAACCGCATTACCCCCGTTTAGCGTTGCCAATTGTTGCAGCAGTGTCTGTCGTTGAATTTCAATGTGGCGAAGCTCAGCTTCCGTATTCAAAAGCGTAACTTTTGCTTTGTTCTGATCCAGGATGTTGGCTTCTCCGGCATTCAGCTTTGTTTCAACCGATTTAGCAATCTGGCTCGCATTTTCCTGTCGTTTTTGGTATTCTTCTCGCAGTGCATTCTGATAGGTGAGTTCTGCACAAATCATCCGCACCTGAAGGAAAATATCCATCTTTTGCTTTTTGTATTCCAGCTCGGCCTGTTCATTTTTCATGTCCGCAATTTGGTTGCGATAGGCATAAGCTGATGGAAAATCAAACGACTGCTGAACGCTGATATCCGTGCGGTTTCCAATTGCAGAAGGATCGCCCCACAAGTAATGAAACTCCACCTCAGGATTTTGCAGTTGAATACCTGTTTTGTTACCAATTTTTTCAGCGTCAATAGTTTTTCTGAGCGCTGAAAGGGTAGTGTTGTTATTCTCAATCTCGGTCAGCAAGGCATCAATACTATTTTGTGCCTTCGCAAATTGACTAATAGCAAGAATCGATATAATTATGAATATCAGTTGTTTCATTTCGAGTCCTTTTTAGAGTGTCCATTTTTGTTTAGCGCGTAGTAAACGATTGGCACCACGTAAATATTCAGGATGGTTGATGTGAGCAAACCTCCTAAAATTACCTGTGCCATCGGGCTTTGAATTTCGTTACCCGGCAAATCTCCATTGGCTGCCAGCGGAATTAGCGCCAGAGCTGCCGTTAACGCCGTCATTAAAATGGGTAACAAACGGTCTTTCGATCCGTGTACCAGTGTTTCATAAAGGTTTTCGCCCTGTTGTTCCAGACTTTGGTAGCGCGAAACCAACAGAATTCCGTTTCGGGTAGCAATACCAAAAAGTGTGATAAAACCAATAATTGCAGGAATACTCAACATTCCTGATGTTAGCATGATCGCAAAAATACCTCCGATCAATGCCAGCGGCAAATTCAGCAAAATGATACCCGCCAGTTTGAAGTTTTTGAATTCCTGGAATAAAAGCAGGAAGATGACAAAAAGCGCTGCAATTGATGTAAGCAGCAACATACGCGATGCTTTTTCCTCGCTTTCAAATTGTCCGCCGTATTCAACGCGATAACCTTCCGGGAGATTGATATTTTCGTTTACACTTTGTTTGATCTCTTCTACAACGCTGTGCAAATCACGGCCGGCAACGTTCGCCGAAACCACCAGTTTTCGTTTTACATTTTCGCGACTTATGGAATTCGGTCCGCTGGCTGAAACAACTTCTGCAACTTCACTTAGTGGAACCTTTTTACCATCGTAAGTATCGATCAGTGCATTCTTAATGCCTTCCAGCTGGTCGGTGTAATCGGCTTTGTAACGAAGCAGCAAATCATACGTTTGTTGCCCTTCATAAATGTCAGCCATTTTTTCACCGCCAAGTGCTATATCTACAAATTCGTTGAATTCGTGAATAGGAATGCCATAAAAAGCCAGCATATCGCGATTGGGGCGGATTTGAATCTGCGGAATTTCAACCTGTTGTTCAACGTTTACGTCTACCAACCCGTCGATGTCCACAATGTTTGATTTAATCTCGTTCCCCATTTGAAACATCCGGTTTAAATCGGAGCCAAACAGTTTAATAGCAATGTTCGCGCGTGTTCCCGAAAGCATGTGGTCGATGCGGTGCCCCAGTGGCTGACCAACGGTAAATGCAATTCCGGGAATTCCTGAAAGTTTGCTTCGTACCTCTTTTAAAAATGTTTCCAGTTCGCGTTCGTGTAATGTGAAATTTACATCGATTTCGGCACCGTTTGTACTTTGCGAGTGTGTGTCCAGTTCGCCACGTCCGGTACGTCGGGCGGTGCTGTTAACTTCAGGAATTGAAAGCATCTCGGTTTCTACAAATTGCCCCAGTTTATCGCTTTCGTGTAGCGAAGTTCCGGGTTGTGTGATTATCGAGAGCGTTAAAGCTCCTTCGTTAAATTCGGGAAGGAAACTACGTCCAAAACCCGATAAAATGAACAGCGAAACCACAAACAAACCAAGGATCGGTAATACTACTACTTTTTTATGTTTTAGTACCCAAATTAACGAACGTTCGTAGCCATCTGAAAGATTGCGTGCCAGCCAGCTTTCCTTTGATTTTCGCGATAAATACTTGTCGCTTGACAACATCATTTTTGAAAGTAGCGGCGTTAATGTCATAGCAACGATTAGCGACATGAATAACGAAACGATGTAAGCAATACCGAGCGGTTTTAGCATGCGGCCTTCCATTCCCGAAAGGAAAAAGAGCGGCATAAAAGCAACGATAATGATCAGGGTTGCATTCAAAATAGAAGCCCTGATTTCTTTCGAAGCTTCGTAAACCACTGCGAAAGCACTTTGCCGTTCACCTTTTGGTAGCTGGAAATTCTGCCGGAGACGTTTGTACACGTTTTCCACATCAATAATGGCATCGTCAACCAGTGAACCGATGGCAATCGTCATTCCTCCCAGACTCATGGTGTTGATGTTGAGGCCGAAAAGGTTCAAAACAATCACCGAACCCAATAACGAAAGTGGAATCGCCAACAAGGAAATTATTGTTGTTCTGAAACTTCCTAAAAACAAAAACAGGATAACGATAACCAGCACCGCACCTTCAAGCAAAGCACGCTGTACATTGTTAACTGAGGTTTCAATAAAATCTGCCTGACGGAATATTTGCGTATTGATGGTTACATCGGGTGGCAGCGTGGCTTTCATCGCTTCCAGCTTTTGCTCAATCTGTTCAGTAACCTCCAGCGTATTGGTTTTGGGTTGTTTCGAAACCGAAATAATAATCGATTTTTTTGCATTGTGCGATGCGTAACCCATTTTTACGGCGCTGCCAATTTTTACTTCAGCGACATCGTTTACCCGGATCGGTTTCCCGTCCACAGCTTTAATGAAAGTATTTCCCAGTTCTTCGGGATTTGAATTACGGGCGACACCGCGCACCACATATTCATTGCCATGTTCGCGAACGATTTTACCTGTTGAATTCTGGCTCATTTCGCGACAGGCATCGGCCAGCTCATTGATGGATACACCGTAAAAATTCATTTTTAGCGGATCGGCCAGCACCTGGTACTGTTTATAGTCGCCACCAATAATGGTTACCTGCGAAACACCACCTGTTGCCAGAATCACCGGTTGGATATCCCATTCTGCAATTGAACGCAGCGTCATCAAATCAGTTGTATCGGCTTGCAGGCCCATAAAAAATATTTCGCCCATTACGCTCGACTGTGGCGCCAGAATTGGTTCTCCCACATTGTCGGGCATGGCTTCCTGCACGGTAATCAGTTTTTCACTCACTACCTGGCGTGCTTTGTAAACGTCGGTTCCCCAATCGAAATCGACCCAGACAAATGAAAATCCCAGTCCTGATGTTGAACGCACACGTCGTACACCCATGGCTCCGTTTACTGCCGTTTCAATGGGGTAGGTAACCAGGCGTTCCACTTCTTCAGGAGCCATTCCATGAGCATCGGTCATTACAATTACGGTAGGCGCTGTAAGGTCGGGAAACACGTCAATGTCCATGTTTTTTGCCGTGTAAACTCCAAACACGACCAGCACCACAGAACACAAAATAATAAGGTATTTGTTGTTCAGCGAGAACTTTATAATGTTGTTAATCATAATGTCTGTTTTTTAGTGAACATGACCGGCATGGGGATCTAAAGCTCCGGTTGATTTTGCCAGTTTTACCTGCATCGCACCCTGCGTTACAATACGCTCATCGGCATTTAATCCTGAAATTACCTCAGTTTGTAAACCATCCGTTCCTGCGATTTTAACCTCGCGTTTTTCAAACATTTCGGGTGTTATCTGAACAAAAACATAGTAAATGCCCTGTTCTTCAAGTAACGCGCTGTTTGGAACAGTAATCGCTTTTGAATTGGTCATTGTTTTCAGAAATACTTCAACAAAAGTTCCCGGAGCAAAACCGGCATGATTTCCAATTTCAAGACTCACCGGAAACAGGTATGAATCACTGCTTGCTGACTTACCATACGAAAGAATTTTACCGTTCAATTCTTCCAACGTGTATGTTTTATTGTCATGCATTGTAGTGATGTTGGCCGTATTAATTGATGGCAAATACGAGAGGTATTTCTGTTGAACCTGCGCGGTAAGCAACAATTTGTTGTTTTGCGTGATGCTCACCAAAGGCTGGCCGGCAGCCACATATTGTCCGTTGCTAACGAAAATCTGTTTCACAAAACCACTCATTTTACTTTTCACCATCTGGCCTGATTCATTGAAGTTCTTTGAAAGATTTTCGTAAACGGCTTTGCTGGTTTCATACTTGTTTTTTGCATTCAACAACTCCTGCTCAGAAACTAAACGGTCTTTTACAAGTTCTGATTTTCGCTCGTAATTTGCTTTACTGGTTTCATAATTGCTTTTGGCTTCAGCCAGTTGTACAGCAAAGTTGTTCTCTGCCATTTCGCTGGAAGAAATCGTAAACAGTTTCTCTCCATTTGCCACTTGTTTTCCTTCAACCAAATTGTTGTTGGAGAACAATACCAAACCGGATGCTTTTGCAGCAATAATCTCTTCTTCGCCGCGGGCGGGTTCTATTCTTGCCACTGTTTTAATGGCAGGACCGAATTCTTGTTCCTGTGGTAAAGCAGTTGCAAAATCAATCTTCCACGATTGTGCTTTCGTAAAAACTGTAGCATTTACTGCCGATAGCTCATCTCCGTTATCGTGATGGCTGTGTAGTTCTTCGTCGTTGGCAAAAACATCCACATCAGCAATGGCTATTTCATAAAAATTTCCTTCGGTTTCGATATCAAAATGCAAGCTTCCTTCACCGGCTGTTGTTGGTTCCAGTTCAAAACTATACATTCCTTTTTGAAGCGGTTCATCCAATGTTTCCGTTATCGTTTTACCGTTTACAATAAGTTTGGCCGTAATTTTCGCCGATTTCTCGAGCGGTTTAAAATCCTTAAGCGAAGTGAAATGTGCCAGTACTACAGCGTGCTCGCCAGTTACCATTGCGTCGGCTTCGGCAAATAATTCAAAATCGCTGCTGTAAACGGTATACTGGATTTTCTCGTGTTCGTGTTCACTTTCTGCTGCTTCAGCCTCATGTTCATGATCATGTTCAGCTTCGCTATTATGGGTTGAGTTTTGATGGCATGAAAACAATAAAAAAGCTATTGTGGCCACCCATAAAAATTTCAATTTCATTTTTTAATGCTATTTAATTTTCCAAATAATAACCAGGGTAAGGATTCAAAAGAATCAGAATTGTGTTGGGGTGGAAAATTAAACTACAGGAGGTGCGCGAAGCCCTTTTGTGGAAGTGTAAATGTTTGTGGGTAGGGGAATGGTTCCTTGAATGTGGTACTGCCAGTTGTTTTCGCTAATATTTGAATCGGCATTAAACACGCCGGCTATCAACAATGAACAGTACGAGTTTTGCAGCATGTCAAGAATTAGTGGCTGGTCGGCTCTTATTTGCTTCCCCGGAATAACCAGCAGGTTGTGAAGTACACAATCATGAGTTTTATTCTCGGAATGATCATGCGTACAACTTGCTGTTTGAGAACCAGTTTCATGATGATGATAAGAACACTGATATGCGGAAGTTTCGATAACTGCCTGCCCATCGTGCAAATGATGCGGAATAAAAGCATGCGACAGGATAATTGCTCCTGCAAGAATCAGTAAAAAACTTCCGATATGGTTTATAGTATTTTTCAAGCTCTAATCGTTCAGTTCTCATCCGAGGAAAGCAAAAATAATAAAAAGTTGCAGAAAGGCTTCTTTTTGCCTCTACTTAACAAAAATTATAATTGCCTGATAACTTTTGTAAGTTTCTCTTTAATTTCTTGAGCAATTGGTTCAATAGCAGCATTGTTGACAGCCATCATCGAAGCAACCGGATCGATGGCCGAAACATTGATTTTATTTGAATGCGACGATTCTTGCACGACAACATTACAGGGAAGCATTAACCCGATGTAATCTTCAGCTTTCAGAGCTTCAAAAGCTTTTGGTGGATTACAGGCACCAAGTATTTTATACTGTTTAAAATCTACATCCAGTTTGGCTTTTAGTGTTTTGTGAATATCAATTTCGGTTAGCACTCCAAATCCTTCTTTTTTAAGTTCTTCTTTTACTTTTTCTACTGCTGAATCAAAGTCGGTTTCAATGGTTGTTTCAATATAATACTTCATAATAAATCTTTTTAAGTGTGTTGTTTTTGTTACGATAAAATCATGCCAGTTTTAACAGGTCGGGCAAGCGTATTGTTTACGAAGGAAAACGAAAAATAGTTGACATTTGTTTGTAGAAGTTTTACCACAACCTGCGAATTTTAATCACAAAAAAAGGGTTTCAAATACTCATGAAACCCTCTCTTTCTAGCTCAATTAAAAATTAATGCATATGTCCCTCGTGTCCTTCCTCGGATTTGGATTCTGCTGTACGGTCGTATTTGCAGCAGCCAGGAAGTTCGTCGTAAACTTCATCTTTGGCTTTGTGCATATCGGTATCATGCCCAACAGCTGCAACTGCCATGTGCACTTTGTGAATGTCGGTTTTTGCATCGTCGAATGTCACTTCCAGCATTTTGGTTTCTTTATTCCAGTCTGCCTTCGAAACACCGTCAACTGCGTTAACCGCTTTCTCGATGCGGCTTTCACACATTCCACAGTTTCCGTAAACTTTAATTTTCTCCGTTTTATTTCCTGCAAAAACGGTAAATGCGCCCATTACAAAAAGGGCTACTAAACTCAAAACTTTTGTTTTCATCTTATAAAATTTTAATGGTTAATAAATTGAATATTATTTTATTGAATCCCGGGTTTCCCCGCAACTCATCATCATATCTCCAAAATATGGATTTCGAATCTCTTTGGTCCCGCTTAACCAAAATGCACCCTGGTCGTTGTTGGCCATGGGGCAGAACTGGTAGTAAGTGGTTTCGTTATCGAGCCCAAACATCTTAAGGCTTTTGTAGCATGCCTGATTAAATGTGGCGTATTCCAGTCGCTGTTTATCAAGATCGTTGCTGTTGCTAATGGTTTCCAAAGCCGGTTTTAAAACGTTTAACTGATCCATCCAGTCCATGTGAGTTTCGCCTTTTAGCAGTTCCATTCCAACACTGTTCAGGGACTGTAGCGTATTTTTTGCTTCTGCACTTACTTTGGCTGCATCCGATTCAATAAAAGCCTCATTCATCTTTAGGTAAGCCTCGTAAAATGTTGTAAGCTGCGTTACAAATTTAGGGTCGACTTCCACGGCTTCAACAGGTGCATTTTGTGCTTCATTACTCATGTCCATTCCTTCGTGGTTATGAGCCGTCGGTGCAGTGCCTCCTTCGGGACTCATCATACTTGGTTTGCCGGCCAGCTGAGCTGCCGCATCAATACTGAATGTGCCATTTACGGCAATTTCTTCGCCTTTTTGAAGACCATCCTCAATAACGTAACTTTCGCCAAGTGCAGGGCCGAGATCCACCTCGCGCATGTTAAAATACACGCCCTGGTCAGTTTCCGATTTTACGTATACAACCGAACGTTCTCCGGTCCACATAACCGCTGTTTTTGGCACAACAAGGGCATCGGTTTGCGGCAGTTTGGCCTCCACTTTACCGGACACGAACATTTCGGGTTTCAGTTTTAATCCCGGATTGGATTTTACAACGCGCGCTTTGGCCACTCTTGTTTTCGGGTTGATTACCGGATCGAGGTAATCGATCGTTCCTTCAAAATTTTGCCCCGGAAGTGATTCGATGGTGAACGAAACTTTATCGCCTTTGTTGATCCATGAAAGCTCCGATTCGTAAACGTCGAAGAGCACCCAAACGCGCGAAAAATCGGCCACTTCGTATATGGTTTGCCCTCTTCGCACATAATCGCCGGTGTTTACCATTTTTTTGGTGACGTAACCCGATACTTCTGCCAGAACATTAAACGTTTCCATGGTTTTTCCCGAGCTTAAAATCTGATTGACCTGCTCATCGGTCAGCTTCCAGTTTTTAAGCTTTTCTTTGGCTGCCGCAAAAAGTTGTGGTTGCGTAGCCTTAATTTTTTGCGCTTCAAATAACTCTTCCTGCGCGGTAACCAAATCGGGTGAATAAACCGAAGCGATCACTTGTCCTTTTTGAACATAGTCGCCTGTAAAATTTACTTTCAGATCTTCAATCCGGCCGGGAATATGCGACGACTGTGAAAAGATCAGACGTTCATCTTCCTGAATTTTACCATCGAGTCGTAACACTTTTACCGGTTCTACCGATCCTATAACCGCCGTTTGAATATCGGCCAGTTGCATAGCGGTTGCCGACATGCTTACTGCATTCGGATCAATTTCACTGTTTTGTTCTTCTTCCAGCGGAATTAAATCCATACCGCAAATAGGGCAGTCACCCGGTTCGTTTTGTCGAATTTGTGGGTGCATCGAGCAGGTCCAGATGGTTTCTCCGGCCACTTCTTCTGCAGTGTGTTCATGCTGATGTTCTTCAGTTGCTATGCTTTCTGATCCACCAAATATCAACCACCCCAGCAACAAGCCAATTGCCAGTGTTGTCAGAACTACGGTTATCGTTTTTCTATTTGTATTCATCATTAGTATGTTTTTGCTGTGATGTAATTTAGTTTTGCTAAAGCAGTTTGATATTGGGTTTCAGCCATGGCTTTCATTTTTTCGTATTTAAGCAGTTGTTGCTGCATGCGTAACACTTCCTCGAAGTCTTTTCCCGAATTTCCGTAGGCACTAAACAGGAGATTCAGTGTTTGCCCGGTTTCAAGAATTTGCTCCTGATACAGATCGATTAAATCTTTTTGCTGTTGTAGCTGAAACCAAATGGATTCGTAACCGGAAGTCAGCGAATTGATGGTTTCCTCTTTTTGAAAGGAATACTTTTCCTGCATCAGTTGTGCTTCTTTTTCAGCTGCTCTGTATTTCTTTCTGAAAATGGGAACGCTCACAGAAACCATGGGCATAAAGGCATTTTTGCCGTTGTCTGCCACGTCCATGTCGGTGCGTTTTCCAACCAATGCATAATCCAGCCCAACTCCGAATGATGGAAGTCCCTGCCGTTGCGCGGCCAACTCACTCTTTTCGCTGGCTTGCTGATTCAGATCAATTGCAGCCAGCATCGGATTGTTCGTCAGTAAAGAATCTTTTCTGAAATTTTCGGGCAACGATTCTATGGTCAGTGAATCCTGAACGAGCACCGCTTGGTTTTCATCTCTGTTCAACAGATTGTTGAAAGTAACACGCAGCGGTTTTTCCTTTTTGTTCAGAATTTCAAGGTTGGTTTGCGCATCTTTCAGCATAATGTCAACCCGCAAAACATCGGTCATTGGCGAAACTCCGTTTTTAAATTTAGAGTTGGCAATATTTTTATACGATTGCAGGATTTCAATATTTTCCTGTTCAATTGCTTTTAACCGGTTCAACTCAATCAAGGGATAATACGCTTCCGAAACGCTGTAATAAAGCCTGTTTCGTGCATCCAGGAATGCCTGGTATTTCGCTTCAGCTTTTAGCGATGCTGCATCGGCTTTTGCAGCCAGTGTTCCAAACCATGGAAACATCTGGCTAAGCGAAAACTTTGCTCGTTGCGGCCCTACACGCGTTTCTACCGGCGAAATAAAATAGCCAAAAGAAAAAGTTGGATCGGGCAGCGAGCTTACCTGTGGCACTTTTTGCAGAGCAGCTTCAAAATCTTTGTATTGGGCCTGCAGCCCCGGATTATTTTCAGCTGCCTCCCGGAAGTAATCTTCCAGTGTTTGTGCTTTTGCTGAAAAGCCCAGGAGAAGTACTGAAATGAATATTATAATAGTTATCTTCATGCTTACTGTTTTTTAAGTTTTCGTTCTTCCCTGAAGCTATACAATACCGGCACTACAAAAATGCTGATAAGTGCCACGGCCATTCCTCCAAACGAAGGGATTGCCATCGGAATCATAATGTCCGAACCACGCCCTGTTGAAGTAAGTACAGGTAATAAAGCGATCATGGTTGTACCTACGGTCATTAGTGCCGGACGAATTCTGCGTAATCCGGCTTCAACAACTGCTGCCCGCACTTCGCTTAAGTTTTTTGGACGATTGCGTTCGAAACTCTGATCGAGGTAAGTGGCGATCAACACGCCGTCGTCGGTGGCAATACCAAACAGGGCGATAAATCCGACCCACACTGCGACACTCAGGTTGATGGTGTGCATCTGGAAGAGATCGCGGAAATTGGTGCCAAACACCGAAAAGTCCATAAACCAACCTTGTGCGTACAGCCAGATCATCAGGAACCCTCCACTGAAAGCCATTGCAATTCCTGAGAACACCATTAATGATGTGGAGACCGATTTAAACTGAAAATACAAAATCAGAAATACGATGACCAATACAATCGGAACAATGATCGACAGCCGTTTTTCGGCACGGATCTGGTTCTCGTAGCTTCCGGAAAATTTATATGTGATCCCGGCCGGAACAGTCAGTTCTCCCGAATCGATCTTATCCTGGATGACTTTTTGTGCATCGTTTACCACGGTAACTTCCGAGAATCCTTCATTTTTATCGAAAAGTACATAACCAACAAGAAATGTCTCTTCACTTTTAATGGCCTGAGGACCGCGCTGGTAATTGATATGTACCAGTTGATTCAGTGGAACCTGGGCGCCGGTTGGTGTTTTCATCAGTATTTTACCAAGCGATTCAGGATCGTCACGTAATTCGCGAGGGTAACGTACCCGAACAGGGAATCGTTCGCGACCTTCTACTGTTGATGTAATTTTCATTCCGCCAACAGCCGTTTCAATGGTCTGCTGCACATCTTCAACATTCAATCCGTAACGAGATATTTTATCCCGGTCGATATCGAAAAGTAAGTATGGTTTTCCCACAATGCGGTCGGCAAAAACTGCCTGTGCCTTAACCGAAGGAACTGTTTTCAGGATGTTCTCCAGTTTTATTCCAAAATCTTCAATTGTAGCTAAATCTGGTCCGTACACTTTAATTCCCATCGGAGCGCGCATTCCGGTTTGCAACATTACCAGCCGGGTTTCAATCGGCTGAAGTTTTGGTGCCGAAGTCACGCCGGGAATTTTAGTCACATTCACAATTTCAGTCCAGATATCATCCGGCGATTTTATTTTATCGCGCCAGTTGCGGTAGAAATTTCCCTTATCATCCGGAATCAAATCTTCTCTTGTAATTCCGCGCTGTAAAGCTTCTTCGATGTTGAGTTTATCGCCGTTCGTCAGTATAAAATTGTTGTCTTTATCTACCTTAAACCGCACACGGTGACCTTTTTCATTCAGCATGTATTCCGGTTTGTAATTGATCACGTTTTCGTACATCGAAATAGGAGCCGGATCGAGTGCCGATTCAACACGCCCCATTTTTCCAACCGACAAATCCACTTCGGGAATGTTGGTCAACAACATATCGAGCTGACCTACCACTTTTTGGTTGTAAGCCATACCTGAGTGCGGCATCGATGTAGGCATCAGCAAAAAGCTTCCTTCATCAAGCGAAGGCATAAATTCTTTACCAACTCCCGGGAAGGAATGTGCCAGTGTCGACCAAACTTTGGTGGTACGAACATTCCATCCCAGTTTATCGAAACCTTTCGGAACAAAACCAAAGAGGTTGTTAAAGCCCATCCATGAAGTGATTCCCACAAGAATAAGGAAAGATGGAATGAGCAGAAATGCCACTTTATGATTCAGGCACCAGGTTAAAATGCGTTTGTAGAAATGTTCGAGCAAAAGAAAAGCTCCTAAAATAATTCCTACCAGCAGCCCAACAAAAATGAAGTTGGTAACAATTGTTCGTGAAGCGCCCAGTGGCAGCCAGTATTTAGCCAGCAGCCAAACCACGGCAATAACTGAAATAATGATACTGGCGTGTTTCAAAACAAGCAGACCAAATTTTTTCAGTGAAGCGATGATTTTTGAATCTTCAGTTGTATTAACCTCTTCTTCACCATATATCTGATTGAGTAATCCCGAAATACCGAAGGCGATCAGGATGGCTCCGGCCCATGAATATCCGGCGACAATAGCAATAATACCGGCAGGTATAATCGCGATGTTTATCCATCGTACAATATTTTCCTTTTTGATTTTAGCTCCAAATACCCAGTGTGCAAAAGCCGGCAAAAATATCAGCGAAACAATTAGCGCAGATACCAATGCAAAAGTTTTGGTAAATGCAAGCGGTCCAAACAGTTTTCCTTCGGCAGCCTGCATGGTAAATACCGGAATAAAACTTACAATGGTAGTTGATACGGCTGTTAAAATGGCCGAGCTTACTTCAGCAGCACCGTCGTATACTGTTGAAATCAGTTTCTGTCCCGGAGGCGCTTCTTCAATGTGTTTTATAATGTTTTCGGAGAGAATAATTCCCAGGTCGACCATGGTTCCAATAGCAATGGCGATTCCCGAAAGTGCTACAATATTTGCATCAACATGGAAATAGCGCATGGCAATAAAAACCATTAACACTGCAATGGGCAACAAGCTAGAGATCAGGAACGAAGCCCTCAGATTAAGCACCATCACAATCACTACTAAAATGGCGATCAGAATTTCGAGCGATAGCGCTTCTTCCAACGTTCCCAGTGTTTCATGAATCAGTGTTGAACGATCGTAAAACGGAACGATTGTAAGCTGACTTTCCACACCGTTGTCCAAAGTCTTTTTGGGCAGTCCGGGTGCTATTTCAGCAATTCTAGCTTTTACATTGTTAATGACTTCCAGCGGGTTGGCGCCATAACGAGCCACAACGACACCACCAACTACTTCGGCGCCGTCTTTATCAAGCGCGCCACGACGAGTCGAAGGGCCAAGACTGACAACCGCAATGTCTTTTACCCGGATCGGCACATTGTCCTGAACGGCAACAACAGCTTTTTCAATGTCTTCTGTTGATTTAATGTAACCCAGTCCGCGAACGAGGTATTCCGCCTGGTTGATCTCAATGGTTTTTGCCCCCACATCACGATTCGATTTCTGAACGGCCTGCATCACTTTATGCAATGGAATGTTGTAGGCTTTCAGTGCATCCGGGTTAACATCGATCTGGTATTCCTGCACAAATCCTCCAATGGAAGCGACTTCTGAAACTCCTTCAGCAGCATTCAACGAGTATTTCACGAAAAAGTCCTGCACGGTGCGGATTTCGTGTAAATCCCAACCACCGGTCGGATTCCCGTCTTTGTCACGCCCTTCAATGGTGTACCAGTAAACTTGCCCAAGCGCTGTTGCATCAGGACCGAGTGCGGGCTGAACACCATCAGGTAACAAGCCTGACGGCAATGAATTCAGCTTTTCGAGTATCCGCGAGCGTGACCAGTAAAACTCAATATCTTCATCAAAAATGATGTAAATGCTGGAGAAACCGAATATGGACGAACTACGAATGGATTTAACCCCCGGAATACCCAGCAGGTAAGTTGTTAACGGATAAGAAATCTGATCCTCGATATCCTGCGGCGACCGTCCCATCCATTGGGTAAATACAATTTGCTGGTTTTCTCCAATGTCAGGAATTGCGTCAACGGGTACCGGATCTTTTGGCAGAACTCCGGTGTCCCATCCAAACGGTGAAGTTATGATTCCCCAACTAACAAGAAGTATAAGAACCACTATCGTAACCAGCTTATTTTCAAGAAAAAATTTGATGATTTTATTTAGCATACCTTTTAGCTATGAGATTAATACAATAGAAAATCCGGATCATGAGTATTCATGATCTGATTAATTATCATAATAATATCATAAAAGGTATAACTGCTCCGCCGCAAGAAACTCCATAACCGTTGGAGGAGGCGGGTCGTCGGCTAATTCGAATTCTTCGGTTAATTCGTTTGGAAATAAAATATCAGGATCGAGAATCGTCTGATTCAAAACATCAATTTCAGCAAGTAACGGAACTGTAGAAATTGCAGGTGCTGAAAAGTCTTCTTTTACCTGGTAGAAGTTATTTTCATTGGTACAACATCCGCCATCGTCGCAGCACGAGTCTGCCTTGGCGAAAAAAGAAACATCAACCAGCGAACTGTGGCAATAATGTTTGCTCACAGCAAATCCCATTGTTGTTGCCAACAATAGAGTCGCTAAAATTATATGGTTGAGTTTTCTTATCATTTATAGTTGAACTTCACTAAATAAACGTTTTACAAAACTAAAGGTTTAAACGAATTAGCCTACCGTTTAACAAAGCTTTAACATGCTTTATGCTTATACAGCTTTATAGCCAATCGATTCAACAGTTTCTTTTACCTTTTCCAGGTCGATATCGTCGCCTTCCAAAGTAACCGATTTGTCGGCCAGGTTTACTACTGCATTGTCAACAAATGCCAGTTTTTTGAGGTTGTTTTCCACATTTGCCTTGCAATGGTTGCAAGTCATTCCTTCAACTTTAATAGTTTGTACTTTGATAATATCGTTCTTTAATTGTGATTCAGAATTTTGTTTTGCTGCGAGGTATTTTTGAATGTAACCGTTTATAATCAGTCCGAGTAATAAAACACCTGAGCCAATCTGCCACCACGCCAGGTTTGTTCCATGATCGTGTCCTAAATGCTGACTGGTAATTTCTGTAAACCATTGTACCGGCATCGCATAATCGATGATCAACCCGAAACCCATTGCACCAATTATAATGGTTGCCAAATAGGTAAACAGACTTTTCTTTCCTAAAACTTTACCGATCATTGTAATGGTAGCGGCGTTGGTTGCCGGTCCTGCCATAAGCAGTACAAAAGCTGCACCCGGACTTACTCCTTTTAAAATGAGTATGGCAGCCAATGGAATTGAACCGGTTGCACAAATGTACAGCGGAACTGAGACCACCAGAATCAACAGCATTTGTAATATCGGCGACATATTCAATAACTCAAAAAAGTCGTTGGGTATTAAAGCCGAAATAATGGCGGCTAAAACGAGACCAATGATCAGCCATTTTGAGATATCCTGAATAAACTCCACAAAACCATACCGAAAAATGGCCTTGATTTTATGAGTTAATGATTTTGGTTTTGATACAGTTTCTGCAACATGTTGTTCTACAGGTTCATTTTTTGTAATTACACTGGTAATCAATCCTCCGAAGATTCCTGTAATCAATGCGGCAATCGGACGAATAATAGCAAATGGTAATCCCATCAATGAAAATGTTGCCAATATAGAATCTACACCAGTTTGTGGCGTAGAAATCAAAAACGAAACAGTTCCACCTTTTGAAGCACCATTTTTATATAAGGCTGCTCCGGTTGGGATTACTCCGCACGAACATAATGGCAGCGGAATTCCCAATAATGATGAAAAAACAGATGAGCGAAATGGCGAACCATTAAAATACTTGTCAATTTTTTCGCGAGGAATAAATGCATACAACAATCCTGCAAAGAAAAATCCCAGTAAAAGATATGGAGCCATTTCTCCTAAGATGATGGCAAAATCGCCTAAAAATTTTACTATGTATTGTCCTGCTTGCATTCTATTAATTTTACAATACAAAGTAAAGCAAGGTTCAGGAGAATTTGTTTACACTATTTTGGAAATGAATTATAAGATTTTGGGATTTTACACTTCGTCGAGCGGTTTGCGCTTGTTTTCTTTTAGCTTTTTAAAGTGCGAAGGTGTTAATCCGGTAACCTTTTTAAATTGGTTAGAAAGGTGCTGAACACTACTGTAGCCCAATTGATAGGAGATTTCGTTCAAAGTGAGTTCTCCGTACACCAGCAATTCTTTTACTCTTTCGATTTTTTGATTGATGATGTATTTCTCGATAGTAATTCCTTCAACCGAAGAAAACAGTTTACTTATATAAGAATAGTCGTGACTAACATCGGATGCAATTACATCCGAAAAATTCACCGGCTCTTTTTCCTCTTTCGAGTAGTGGATTTTTTCGATGATAATGGTTTTTATGCGGTCGATCAGCTGACTTTTTTTGTCATCGATTAACTCAAAACCATTGTTGTTTAAAACCGAACGCACCTCTTCAGTTTGTTCCTGAGAGAGGCTTCCAGAAACATCAACTTTCCCCAATTCTATGGCTTCAATCTGAATATCGAGCTTTTCAAGTTCTTCCTTCACCACCTTTATACAGCGGTTGCAAACCATATTTTTTATGTGCAGAACTTGTTTCATGTCGTTACATTTATTATATGCTAGAACAAGGAGGGAGGGGAATAAAATCCTCCAGATCCCGAGGGCTTCGCATCGGGATAAGTTCGACTTGATAATTTCAGTTCTCCGTCAGTTGACGGATTTTGAAATTAGAGTCTTACTTATTTGAAAGACTGTTGCAGTGCAACCATTTTAATGGCTGTTACAGCAGCTTCGTCGCCTTTGTTACCTAATTTACCTCCGGCACGGTCGAGCGCCTGTTGTTCGTTGTTGGTAGTTAGAACACCAAAAATAAACGGTTTGTTGTATTTCAGGTTCAAATCTTTTGTTCCTTGAGTTACGCCTTCGCAAATGTAGTCGAAGTGCCGAGTGTCGCCCTGAATAACGCAACCCAACAGAATAACCGCATCAACATTATCCAATTCAGCAAAATATTGTCCGCCCAACGGAAGCTCAAAAGTTCCGGGAACATATTTTACTGAAATGTTTTCATCAGTGGCTCCGTGTTTTTTTAAGGTGTCAACAGCGCCGTTTGCCAATGCCGAGGTAATTTCCCAGTTCCATTCGGCTACTACTACGCCAAAACGCATGTTTTCTGCTGATGGTACCGAATTAATATCGTATGCTGATAAATCTTTTGTTGCCATAATTCTGTCTTTTTGTTTTGCTGATGTAGCAAAAGTAATGTTTATACAAACAAAAAACCCCTCCGAAGAGGGGTTTAACTATCGTTTGAATTCATTTTAATTCAATTTTGTTTTGATGCGTGCAATGTAACGGTCGGCGTTTGTACCTTCTGTAGATTGCGGATATTCCGCTTTAATATCTTCGTACAATGCCAGTGCATCTTCCAGCTCGTCCATCGATTCCAGCAGATTCGCTGCTTTCATCATGTAAACCGGAGTTGTTAATTCGTTATCGCTTGCTGCGTAAGCTTTTTTGTATTGTTTCAATGCATTGTCGGTTTCACCCAACTCCAGGTAAGCATCGCCTTTTGCACCTTCGGCAACAGGAGCCAAAAGCAAATCGTCGGTTTTAAAATCATTTAAATAATCCAATGCATCTTCGTACTGACCAAGGTACAGGTACGAAATACCCGTGTAGTATTTTGCACGGTTAGCTGATTTTGTGATACCGTAATCATCAATAATATCAAGGAAACCTAAGTAGTTACCATCGCCGTTGATAGCCAGATTGAATGAATCTTTTTCAAAATAGTTCTCGGCCATAAACATTTGCGAAATTGCTTCGTCTTCTTTCGGTTGTACATAAAACTTATTAAAACCAAGGTAAGCAGCAACAACTATAATAATTCCACCAACCACATAACTAATGATTTTCGAATTATCTTCTACAAATTGTTCCGTTTTTGTTAACGCACTTTCAAGTTCCTGTAAATTATCGGCTTGCTGTTCATTCTTCTTTGCCATTTCTCTCTTTTTCAAAATTGTGCCGCAAAAATAGCTTTTTTTTCAAAACAGCTAAACCAATGCTTGTTTTATTTTCTATAATAATCAACATAGTTGTGTTATTAAGTCCTTTTTGTCAACATTTCAGAAATGTGCAGGGTTTTTATATAGTTTTGTGGTAACCATTATAAAGAAGTTAATAATGCACATTGAAGAGATTTCAATTGTAAATTTTAAAAATATTTTGGAGGTAAAGGCTGAATTTTCGCCTAAACTGAATTGTTTTATTGGTAAGAATGGCGCCGGAAAAACCAACATGCTCGACGCTATTTATTACCTGTCGTTTTGCAAAAGTTTTTTTAATGCCACCGATCAGCTGAATATCAATCACGACGAAAACTTTTTTATGCTGAACGGAAATTACAGCCGAATGGAGTCGAAAGAAACGATTAATTGTGGTTTGCAAAAAGGGCAGAAAAAGCAGTTTAAACGTAATACCAAGGTTTATAAAAAGCTACAGGAACACATTGGTTTATTGCCTTTGGTGATGATTACACCGTCGGATGTGAACCTGATTTTAGGTGGCAGCGACGAACGCCGCAAATTTATGGACGGTGTAATTTCGCAATACAACCAAACTTACCTCGACGACCTGTTGAAATACAACCGGGCACTGATGCAGCGGAACAATCTGCTAAAACAATTTGCTAGTGATCGTTATTTCGATGAAGAACTGCTGGGAATCTGGGACGATCAGTTGGTAGAATATGGAACTCGTATTCACGAAGAACGTACACGTTTTGTGGAAAAGCTGATACCGGTTTTTCAACGTTACTATAATTATATATCGGGAGGTAACGAAGTGGTGGAGTTGGTACACCAGTCGGATTTATATGATTCGAATCTTGAATCGCTACTAAAAGCTTCGTTACAAAAAGACCGGGTAGTACAGTATACAACTGTTGGAATTCATAAAGACGATCTGCAATTAAAGATTGGTGATTACCTGATAAAAAAACTGGGTTCGCAGGGACAGAAAAAAACCTACCTGGTAGCGTTGAAACTGGCACAGTTCGAGTTCATTAAAGAGATTTCGGGTATTAATCCAATCCTTTTACTGGACGATATTTTTGATAAACTGGATCAGCACCGCGTAGAGCAAATTGTTACGGCTGTGGCGGGCGAACAGTTTGGTCAGATATTTCTGACCGACACCAATCGCGAACATCTCGACACCATTATTAAAAAGATGGATGCCGATTATCGTATTTTTAAAGTAGAAAACGGAAAAGTAGAACTGGCACAATGAGACGAAGTAATACACAATCGTTAAGCGAAGTTTTAAAACAGTATATCGAGGAAAACCGCATGGAGCGGAAACTGAAAGAAGTGGATATTGTGCAGGGGTGGGAAAACCTGCTCGGGAAAACCATTGCGCGTTACACCCGAAATATTTACATCCGTAACCGTGTTTTATATGTCGACATTACTTCGGCAGTTGTAAAAAACGAATTGTTTTTAATGCGCGAGGAGATTTGCCGTCGGATTAATGACAACGCAGGAGAAGAAATGATAACAAGGATTGTATTTAAATAACTTAACAAACTATGGATATTGACGAATTAAACGAAAAATTTGGAATTGAAGGCGAAGTTGGTTTTATGGAGCTTGACGGCGACTTGCCTTTTATAACCATAACAAATAAATATGCCGAAGCCGATATTTGCTTGTATGGGGCGCAAATTACCAGTTTCAGGCCTATGCGAACCACCGATGTTTTGTGGATGAGCCCTTACAGTGTTTTCGAAAAGGGTAAAGCAATTCGTGGTGGAATTCCGGTTTGTTTTCCATGGTTTGGCCCGCATGCCAGCGATTCGACCATGCCACAACACGGTTTTGCCCGAACTTCGATGTGGGAAGTTACCGAGGTAGATACTTTGGAAAAAGGGGAGACTTATGTTTCAATGCAAATAAAATCGTCGGAAGAAACCAAAGCTTACTGGCCGCATGATTTTGTTGCCGAAATGATTTTTGTGATTGGAGACACGCTGTCGGTTACCTTAAAAGTTAACAATCCTTCTGATGCTGCAATTTCGTACACTTCTGCACTGCATACATATATTAATTTATCGTCTATCGAGAACATAAAAATAGACGGACTGGCAAATACGCATTACGAAAACCAGTTGGACGGCAATCGTTACGTTCAGGAAGAAGAATTGCTGGAAGTGAAGGAAGCTACAACGCGGCATTATTTCGATACGGAAGCAGATTGTCTTATTCACGATCCATATTTTAACCGAAACATCAGGATTGCAAAAGAAGGCAGCAAGTGTTCAACTGTTTGGAATCCCGGAGCCGAAGCCAGCGAGCAAATGAGTGACATGCCCAATGATGGATATGAAACTTTCGTTTGCCTCGAGACGGTGAATAAAATCAATGATCAAATCGATCTGGCATCGGGGGAATCGCACGAAACTACCGCTGTAATAAGTGTTGAATAAAAGTAAGGAAGCTTTTTACACCGCCTAAAAAGGCGGTGTAAATATTTATTCGTAATCGTAAAAACGTTCGAAAGTAGAAAAGAAAAAGTCGGCTTCGCGCGTGGCGTTTTCATCACTGTCGGCGCCATGAACAGCATTTTCAGTAACACTGCAGGCAAACAATTTTCTTACAGTGCCTTCTTCTGCATTTTCGGGATTAGTGGCTCCAATCAGTTTGCGAAAATCTTCAATAGCATTTTCTTTTTCTAAAATAGCTGCAACAATTGGCCCCGAGCTCATAAACTGCACCAGTTTATCGTAGAACGGTTTGCCTTTATGAACCTCGTAAAAAGCAGCAGCCTGTGTTGTCGACATACGTGTGAGTTTCATGGCACGAATTTTAAAACCTGCATCGTTAATCATTTTTAAAATTGCGCCTTCGTAGTTTTTTCGCACCGCACCGGGCTTAATCATTGTAAAAGTCCTGTTTCCAGCCATTTTAAAAGTTGTTAGTTGTTTAAAATCAAATAAATGCTTGTATTATACAATATTAACAAAAATTGAGAACTATCGGTTTTACAGCGAGGTAAGATTTTTTATCTTTGCCAATTCTAATTTTTGAATATTTTGAAAAATACTGAAATAGAGATTATTACATCGATTAAAGCATTGCTTACAGCTTCAAAAATGAAGTTGGTTGTTATTCCTCACGAAAATCCGGATGGCGATGCAATTGGATCTGCACTTGGGCTTGGACAGGTGCTTGCCGACTCAGGACACGAAGTTAAAGTACTGTCGGCAAACGACTATCCCGTATTTCTAAAATGGTTTTCTTCTGATGTTCCGGTAATTATTTACGATAAAGACAAAAAGAAAGCTAAAAGCTGGTTGAAAGAAGCCGATGCAATGATCTGTGTGGATTTTAACGAGGCCTCGCGAGCAGGGAAGCTGGAAAAGAAAATTCTTGAGTTTGAGAAGAAAAAGGTATTGATCGATCATCATCCTTATCCTACAGATTTTTGCGATTTTATGGTTTCCGAAACTTCATACAGCTCAACTGCCGAGTTGGTTTTTGATGTACTTGAAGCAACCGGATTGAACGAAAATCTTTCGCAAAAAGCTGCAGAAGCTTTGTATACCGGCATTCTTACCGATACAGGAGGTTTTAGCCACAATATTTCGAAAAACACTTTTAAAGTAGTTTCCGAATTGTTGAAATATGAAATTAATACCGATAAAATTCAATCGTCGGTATTTCATAATTATTCGGCCGACCGCATGCAGTTGCTGGGTTACTGCCTGAATGAAAAAATGCAGGTTTTTCCCGAATACAGGGCAGCCGTAATTAGTATAACTAAAGAGGAGTTGAAACGATTTAATTTTCAACCTGGCGATACCGAAGGATTTGTAAATTACCCGCTGTCGATAAAAAATATCGTGTTCAGCGCGCTGTTTATAGAAAAAGATGAATATGTAAAAGCATCTTTTCGCTCAAAAGGAAATTTTCCGGCTAATGAATTTTCGTCAAGCCATTTCAATGGTGGCGGGCATTTGAATGCTGCCGGAGGAGAGTCGGAATTAAACTTTGAAGAAACTTTATCGAAGTTCACGCAACTTTTACCCGAGTATAAGCATCAGTTGTTGGAAACAACAATTTAAAAATGTTAAAAATGAAAATGAGATTAGTTACAAGATTATTATTGGCGATTATTATTGGAGTTGCGGTTGCATCATGTATTGACGAAGGGGAGCCTTATATTCCGCCAACAAAAGCAGAAGAGCAGGCTTTGTTAAATATTTACCTTGACACCCTTACAAACAGGGGACTTGATATTGACACAACAGCACTCGGCGTTTATTATGTTACCGATTCGGTTGGAAACGGTACATTTCCGCAGGTTGGAGATACTTGTGTAGTAAAATATGTAGGCAGTTTTATCGATGGAAGTATATTCGATTCGACAGGTGAAAACACCTGGGAGTTCGAATTGGGTACCGAAGGATTGATTGACGGGTGGAACAACGGAATGACTGTTATTGATGAAGGAGGCCAGGCTTTTCTTATTATTCCGTCGGAATTGGGCTATGGCGAAACCGGCTACGGAACAGTTCCACCAAATACTACGATAGTTTTTTCGGTAGAAATGGTAGAAATAAAACCACTTCATTAAATTTGCAGCGAATTTATAGTTGAATCACACTGTTTATTAAATTGAAATAATTAAAGGTCAGATGAAGAAAACATTGTCATGGATTTTATTAATGTTAGGGGGCGTAGCCTTTTTTGCCTGTAACGATGGTATTGATTACCAAAAAATGAGGAATGAAGAATTGGCGCTGTTGGATGAATACATGGCGGTTGCTCATCCCGGAGCAGAGGAAACCTCGTCGGGTCTTTATTATTTTAATGAAGCGGGTACCGGAGAAGGAGACACGATTAAAGCCGGCGACAGGGTGCAGATATTTTACGCTACCTGGACATTGGACAAAACCGAAGAAGGGTTTGACAGTACGTTGGTTGACGAAACAAGTGGTTACCTCGAGGGGCATCGTTACGAGCCGTATCAGGTAACTGTAGGTACCGGTGGTTCAATTACCGGGCTCGAAGAAGGCCTGACCTATATGCAGCCCGGAACACGCTCTCGATTAGTTATCAACTCCGAATTGGCTTATGGTCAATCAGGCTCAGGTTATGCAATTGGAGCTTTTCAAACGGTTTTAATGGAGGTAGAGGTTTACAAGGTTATTCCTTTTGAAAATCCTACCGACGAAGAATAATCCATCGCTCTTTGTTTGCTATGAACAGAGCACAATTATTTAAAAAGTTACTGCCTGGTTTTATTCCTTTATTTGTTTTCATCGCTGCCGATGAAATATGGGGGACTAAAATCGGGCTTTTTGTTGCCATAGGTGTAGGTGTGGCCGAAATGGCCTGGATTGCCATTAAAGAAAAGCGATTCGAGAAATTTGTGCTTTTCGATACTTTATTGCTCGTGGTTCTTGGTGGCGTTTCTATACTGCTTGACAACGATATTTTCTTTAAACTGAAACCCGGACTAATTGAATTGATATTGGTGGCTGTTCTAGCCATTTCTGCATTCTCGAATGTAAATATAGTTGGCATGATGGGGCAGCGCTACATGAAAGATGTGGAGTTCAATAGTGCCCAAATGAAACAAATGCGAAAAAGTATGAAGGCGATGTTCTACATCTTTTTAGTGCATACAGTTTTGGTGTTCTATTCGGCCTTTTTTATGAGCAAGGAAGCCTGGGCATTTATCAGTGGTGGTTTGTTCTACATTATTTTTGGTGTTTATTTTTTATACGAAATGCTGCGTCAGAAAAAGAAACAAAAGGCTTTTGCAAACGAAGAGTGGGTGCCGCTGGTTGATGAACAGGGAAAAGTTACCGGTCGGGCACCGCGCAGCCAGGTGCATAATGGAAGCAAACTGTTACACCCGGTGGTGCATTTGCATGTGCTAAATAATAACGGAGCCATCCTTATTCAAAAACGTCCGGCTGATAAACTGATTCAACCCGGTAAGTGGGATACGGCTGTTGGCGGTCATATTTCGGCAGAGGAGACTTTGGAGCAAGCGCTTAAAAAAGAAGCTTTTGAGGAAATTGGCTTAAAGGATTTTTCTGCAAAGCTGCAGAAAGTGTACAAATGGGAATCGGAGGTGGAAGCCGAACTGATTTACCTGTTTACTACCTACGACTATAAGGGTTTTGGCATCCAGTCGAATGAAGTGGAAGAACTTCGTTTCTGGACAAAAAAACAGGTGGATAAAAACCTTGGTAAACATGTTTTTACTCCTAATTTTGAATTGGAATTCCAACTACTTCAGGAACTTAAGCTTATTTAAAACTATTAATTACCCCAACAAAAAGATTACCGGTTGTTTATGTAAATCGGGTACACCGGCTTTTTTCCAATCCTGAATAGATTTGGTTTGTATAAACTCATTCTTGCCGGTAATATTGGCCGCTATACAAAATAAAGCAGAAGGTGAGCACGATTTTAAAACGTCGCTTACCAATTGATTGTTTCGGTAGGGAGTTTCGATAAAAATTTGCGTTTGTCGGTTGTTTCTTATCGTTTTTTCCAGACTCTGTAGCTCTTTTACCCGCTCCTGTGGTTTTACAGGTAAATACCCTTTAAACGCAAAATTCTGCCCGTTCATTCCGGAGGCCATAAGTGCCAATAGAATCGATGATGGACCAACGATAGGTACTACTTTTATTCCTTTTTGGTGCGCAATCTTTACCACATCGGCGCCGGGATCGGCAACACCCGGGCACCCGGCTTCGGACAGTACGGCAACATCATGTCCTTCATCAATAGGTTTTAAAAAGCGCGGCAAATCAGCAGCATTGGTACGTTTGTTAATTTCGTAAAAGGTGCACTCATCAATGTTTATTTCGCGGTTTACCTGTTTCATAAAACGTCGGGCAGTGCGTATATTTTCAACAATAAAATACTTCGTGTTGCTTAAAATCGGTTCAACCTGAGCAGGTAAAACTGTTTGCCAGTCGCCATCGGCCAAAACATTCGGTACCAGATAAAGTGTTGCCATTCGTTAAAAGATTTTTGCAAAAGTAGTGATTCTTGTTATTTCACAATTGCTTTTGTTAATTTTGCCCGAAATGGCAAATCCTTCAATAAAAATAAAAGCAACTTTACTCGGAACGGGCACCTCGCAGGGAGTACCTGTTGTGGCCTGCGATTGCGACGTTTGTACATCTACTAATAAAAAGGACAAACGGCTGCGATCATCATTATTATTAAATATAAACGATAAGAATTTTGTGATTGACGCGGGACCGGATTTCCGCCAGCAAATGTTACGCGAAAAGGTAAAAACGCTTCGGGCGATTTTGCTGACGCACGAACATGTCGATCATATTTTTGGTTTGGATGATATCCGTTCGTATAACTGGGTGCAGAAAAATCATATGGAAATTTTTGCAGAAGAACGGGTACAGAAAGCCATTAAACGCATTTTTAATTATGTGTTTGCCACCTTTAAATATCCGGGCATCCCGAAGATGGAGTTGCGAAATGTTGATAATGCTCCGTTCGCTATTGATGGTGTTGAGTTTGTGCCAATTCGTTGCTGGCACCATAAATTGCCTGTTTATGGTTATCGGGTGGGGGATTTAACCTACATTACCGACACAAATTTTATCGAAGAAAGTGAATTGAAGAAGGTTGAGGGAACCAAAATCCTAATTATTAACTGCCTGCGAAAAGAAAAACACTTGTCGCATTTTAACCTGGCAGAAGTGTTGGAAATTGTGGATCGGATAAAACCGGAACAAACCTACCTGACACACATTAGTCACGCTTTTGGTAAAAACGACGATGTGATGGCTGAATTACCCGAAAATGTTTTTCTGGCTTATGACGGATTAAAACTGGAACTTTAAAGAAACTTTGGGAGTTCGGAAAAATTCTCAATTTTATTGGTGACGTTTAGTTCGCTGTATTTTTCCAAACGATCATAAATAACCGTGTCGATTCCGAGCTCTTTACCAGCCTGAATTTCTGATTTAATATCGTCACCAACAATTAAAACTTCATCCTTTGGTAATTTGTATTTCTCCAAAAGCCGTTTGAAAATATCCTTTTTAGTATCGTTTGTTTGTTGCAAATCGAGAATTACAATCTCTTTAAAATCGTTACGAATAGCCAGATTGTCGATTTTGCTGTGCTGCAATTTGCTAAACCCCGATGTAACCAGAAACTTTGTTTGCGGAAGTTTTCTCACCAGCTCATAATCCGGGAAATACTGTATCGGATCATCATAGGTAAGGTTAATGTGCACTTCCATGCAGTCTTTTAGTAATTGCTCGCTAAACGAAAATGCCTTTGCAACTTTCTGAAATGGAGTGCGTTGTATTTCAAGTTTTATTGTCTCAAGATCGCCTTTGTAATCTCCACTTTTTTCAATAACCGCATAAAGCTTTTCAAACAACTTTTCGGCTATCGAGCTAACCGGATAAATGGTATTATCAAGATCGAATATCAATACAGATTTACTCATTTTTCTTCTTTTTTAATTCGTAGCCAAGGCAAAGTAACGGCTATTGCTGCAACAAGATAAATGATTCCGGCCAGCAAAAATGCTTTACTCAGACTAATATTATCTGTAATCCAGCCCAAAAGTGGGCCAATACCTGCAAAAGCTATACGAATAATAAAATTTCGCACCGAGAGCATGGTTGCCCGCACTTCGCTGTCGGTGTATTGGTTAATGTAATTTTTAAAAATTGGTGTTGCCAGTCCACGCACCAGGTAAAACAGGAACAAAAAGCCAAGGCCCCAGTATGAAATGCTGATGCCGGAGAAAACATATCCGGCCGAAAGCAATGCAATTACCAACAGTATCGACCAGCGTCTTCCTAAAAACTCTTCAACTTTGTAGGCAAAAACGGTGGAAATACCAACTGTTAGATTTAGTGCCGTCCAAAACACACCAAAAAGTTCAACAGGTAGATCGATTGCTTTAAAAAAGGGCTGAACAAACCATGCAAATGTCAGCGTTGCAGTACCGGTAACCGACGACAGCAAAATAGCAACGCGAAGATTGTGATTGGTAACAAAGGTGTTTCGAATGTTTTGAACCATTTTCTTTACCGAATGAATATGTTCGGTAGAATGAATTTTTGGTTCTATCATTGTAAGTGCAGCCGGAATTGCAATGGCCGCTACCGCAAACTGAAAATAAAATGGTGTGCGTAAACTTATGGCTGCCAGAAGACCGCCAACCACGCCGGCAATGGCTTCGGAAAAATTACCAACCGAGGTTATCCGTCCTTCTTCTCGAACATATTTGTCAGTTCGTTTATCGGCTTTTAAACTGTCGTACAACATGGCTGAGTCGGCACCCGACACAAAAGAATGTCCGATTCCGAGGATAACTTCAGCAACCACAAATGCCCAGAAACCATAAGAGAAACTGTAGATCAGAAATCCCAGACTTCCCAAAATACTACCCAGGATCAGTGTTTTTTTGCGCCCCCAAACATCGGCCATCCACCCCGAAGGAATTTCCATACCAACAATGGCAATGGAATAAATGGCTTTCAGTACAAAAATCTCTTGCATGCCCATGTTGTTGCTTTGGTAAAACAGCACAACAATTGGCATAACCATGTTAAACCATTTCGAGATTTTTACCAGGTACAGGCGCGGTATGTTCTTACTGAAATTTGTCATCCAATCAGGCGCAAAAATAGTGTTTACTTTTACTCCTATTTATTTTTTAGCGAGGAATACAACGGTTTTTACAGAACAAAACAACAGTATTGAATATTGAAATGTTCTGCAATTTGAATTATTTCAGATTTGGTATTTGTTATTTGCAATTAGATTTATACTTTTGCAGCGCAAAATAAGGCTGCTCCGGTAGCTCAGTTGGATAGAGCAACTGCCTTCTAAGCAGTAGGTCATGGGTTCGAATCCCGTCCGGGGTACAGGTAAATAAACTAAAATTAATTAAAGGCACTTAAAATCAATGATTTAAGTGCCTTTTTGTTTTGCTGAAATACACAAAAAAGGTCAAATTTAGTCAACTTTGGAGGGACTATTTGGTGACCCATGTGTTAAATAGGATAAAAAGGGTCACCAGAAACTTCGTAACTCTTTGAAATAGTTAGTGTTAATTGGTATGAATTGGTCTTGTTTGGTGTTGTTTTATGCTCTCCCATAATGTAATTTTAAGGTGTAAAATACAGTGAATCGAGACCTGTTTTTTAAAATTAATTATGATGAGAGTTACAATTTTATTTCTTTTAAAGACGTCAAAGGAGAGAAAAAATGGAGATTACCCTATTTATGTAAGAGTTACACATAAAAAAAGAAGAATTGAGTTGTCTACCGGATTATTTACTAAGCAGGAATATTGGGATGCTGCAAATCAGCAAGTTAATGGGAAATCCACAGATATAAAGAATACTAATAACCGAATACGCAAAATATATGGTAATATTTTAGATGCATATTATAAGTTGGAAGCATCTAACGAAAACTTCGAAATTAAACATTTAAAATCTGAATTAACTGGAATCTCTGATTCGCATACCCTCTTTGAGATTTTTGACTATTACATAGATACGATTTCAGCTCAGCTTGGTAATGGATTCTCTGCAGGAACATTAAAACACTATAAAACCTCTAAAAACAGATTACAAGAATTTGTTAAGAAGAAATTTCGAAAATTGGATGTTGACATTCTGGATATTGATTACGCTTTTATTGCAGATTTTGACAAATATTTGAAAGAACACTATAAGAATAACCTGAATACAGTTTGGGGGTATCATAAGCATTTAAAAAAGATACTCAACATCGCCGTTTCATTCGATTATATTGTGAAGAACCCTTACATTAAATTCAAGGTGAAGAAGCAGGAAGCAAAAAGAGAATATCTTACACTTACGGAATTGAAAATTATTAAAGAAAAGGATATTGAAATAGGTAGATTAAGAATCGTTCGTGATATCTTTTTGTTCGCTTGCTATACTGGTTTATCTTACGTTGATATTGCGAAGCTAAGTGCAAACCATATACAGAAAGGAGTAGATGGTGATGATTGGATTATTATAGATAGAACAAAAACATCTACCAGATGCAGAATTCCCTTATTAGATGTTCCAATGAAAATTATTGAACAATACAAGAATTATCCTGTATGTGAGAACAAGGGATTGCTTCTGCCTGTTTTAACCAACCAACGCATGAATAGTTATTTAAAAGAGCTGGCTGACATTTGCCATATTAAAAAGAACCTTACAATGCATGTGGCCAGACATTCATTCGCAACTTCAGTTACACTAAACAATGGAATTCCGATTGAAACGGTTTCAAAGATGTTAGGCCATACTTCAATAAAAACAACTCAAGTTTACGCTAAAATCGTTGATGAGAAAATCTCAAAAGATATGAAAAAATTGAAAGCAATATTGTAGATCATTCGCTGAGATAAAGTTTGTTCTCGAAAAAGTCTCATCTATTTTGAGCACCATTATATCTATTTGTTTACAACTGTAGAAATAATTATATATTTAGTGTTTTGAATATTAAAAGTTGGGAGATTTTGACGATTAGTGAGGGATCAGATAAGGACGATTTTGTATTTTCTTGTGCGCGTAAAATCAGTTCGTTACAGCAGTCGATCAATTTTGTTCTCGGTATAGTCTCTCTTAAATTTCAATAAAGCTATTTTTACTTCAAATATATGAAAATTGAAGAAGATTACTAACCAAAATTCAAAGATGATAAACTTTGAAAATGAAAAGTGCTGATAGTTTACAGTTTATAACCTTTTCGTTCATCACGAATGGCGTGCAATTCATTTATGTTTTTCTCTAAACTGTTTTGGTGTAATTCCCGTTTTTTGTTTGAATAAACGATTGAAGTAATAATCTGATTCAAATCCAAGCGAATAAGCAATTTCTTTTTGCGTTCTATTGGTGTTAAGTAGTAAGTCTTTCGATTTTTCAATTTTTAAAAGTAGAAAATATTGAAGGGGGGAGGTTCCGGTTTGTTTCTTAAAGTCGGTTCTGAACTTCGAATAGCTTACATCAAACTCGGCTGCAATCTCTTCTAAATTAATGGAGTCGTTAATTCGTTTATACATAATGTGTTTGGCTCGCGATACCATTGTGTTTAACGCATCTATACTATTGCTAATTTGTTGAATATTGTAAAGTTCGGCCATTAGTTGCATGCAAATTCCGGAAGCCATTCGTTGATAGCCAAAAGGTTCGTTGTTGAATAGTTGAAATAGAGAGTTGAAATAACCAAGGATGTTTGTGCGCTTGCAGTTTGCTATGACAGGCTGATTCGGATTAAAAAAACCATTGGACAAAAACTCTTTTGCAAGCGATCCTGAGAAGCCGACCCAACGTTCGGTCCAACCCTTCTTTTTCTTGGGCCTGTAGCGGTGCCATACACCTGGGAAGAGCATAAAACCATCGCCATCTGATAGTCTTCTCTTACCGGTTTCTTTTGTTTCAAAAAAACCTTCGCCATCCGTTATTAAAACAAATTGAAATTCATCCAATACACGGCCTTGTTCCCAGGAAAAAGTGTAACTACCCGGATGACCTTTTGAAGGATATAAATCTCCCGCATCAATTATTGTACTTCCCAGGCTGTTTATGTAGAATCCCCATTTTTCATCGTGTTCAAAAATCATCAGGTATTTACGGTAGCTGTTTTGTGAATTCATGTCATTTTGTGCAATAAAAATATCAGATCGTCAATTTTAAGTGGGAAGGAATTAAATCACCTTTACATTGGTGAATTTAGCAATAAATCTGTAATATTCTCATAAAAAGGATATGTGAGATTTCGATTTTGATTGTAACAAGAGTTTGGGAGGCCTTGCAATTTATGATTTGCGCTATTTTTACATTCTTTAGATGTAGTCAAAATGTGCTCATTTATTATATAAACCAATACTTATGGATATGACAAGAGAAAATATTGTAAAATCATTTCAAACTGCTTTTCTTTTTTGTTTTGCAATTGTACTTCTTATAGCTTGCAGTCGGAATCATTCAAATAATAGCCTGAAACAAGCGTTTTTAAATCCTCCTGATTCAGCAAAACCTGGTGTTTACTGGTATTTTATGGATGGGAATCTGGATAGGGAGGAGATGACCAAAGATTTGGAATCGATGAAAGAAGCAGGCATTAGCAACCTTATCTTTCTCGAAGTTGGTATTGGTGTTCCACGAGGTTCGGTTGATTTTATGAGCGAAGCATGGCAGGATTTGTATGTACATGCAGTTCGCGAGGCTGAACGACTGGGCATTAAAATATTGTTGGGTGCCGGTCCGGGTTGGTGCGGTAGTGGCGGTCCGTGGGTAAAACCAGAGGAGTCGATGATGCACTTGGTATACAGCGAAACCGAAATTGTTGGAGGAAAGAAAGTGGATGTTGAACTTCCTATTCCTGAGCAACGTAGTACAACCTGGCACACAATGAGCGACCCCTATTATGTTGATGTTGCCGTTTATGCTATTCCAAATTCAGCAATTCCTGTAATTGAAGACATAAATGAAAAAGCACTTTTTGAGCGCGACCCTTATACCTCGAAACCTAATGTTAAACCTTGGTTGCCCTCCCTGGCTAGCTACATCGAGCCGGAAAGTAACAAGATTCTTGCTCCCTCGGAAGTAATAAATGTAACTGAATTTTTGCAGGAAGATGGACGATTAGCCTGGAATGCTCCCAATGGAAACTGGACAATCATTCGAATGGGGAAAAGAGTTACCGGTGCAAGTACGCGTCCATCACCGGAGCCGGTGATTGGACTGGAGAGTAATAAAATGGATACCACAGCATTTCGCAATCACCTGCGAAACTATACCGATATATTATTGGCAAAAACCGCTCCCCTAAAAAAAGGAGTGGGGTGGACAGGCTTCCATATCGACAGTTGGGAGAGTGGTGCGCAAAACTGGACCGAAGGCATTGTTGAGGAATTTAAGCAAAGGCGTGGATACGATCCCGAGCCTTATCTCTTGGCTTACACCGGTCGCGCAGTGGAGAGCGTGGAAATTACTGAGCGTTTTTTATGGGATTTGCGCCAAACCTGCAAAGAACTGGTGCTTGAAAATCATGTTGAATTTGCAAAAGCTTACGCGCACAAAAATGGACTGGAGTTAACCATTGAACCTTACGACATGAACCCGGCAGGTGACCTCGATTTAGGAGAGATAGCCGATGTTATTATGGCCGAATTCTGGAGCGATGGTTTTGGTTTCGATGCTTCGTACGCCGTTTTACAAGCCACGTCAATTGCCCACATTAAAGGTAGCCCGGTTGTTGGTGCCGAGGTTTTCACTTCGCAACCTACTGAAGCCTGGAAACTGTATCCCGGCAATATGAAAGACCAAAGCGACTGGGCCCTGGCACATGGAATTAACCGTTTTGTGTACCATACTTTTGCACACAAACCGTTAGGCGAAGAGCACCGTCCCGGAATGACCATGGGACGTTATGGTGTACATTGGGACCGCGGACAAACCTGGTGGCCAATGGTTGGTGCGTATCACGAGTACATTAGTCGATGTTCGCACATGATGCAGCAAGGACAGGTGGTTGCCGATATTCTATATTTAACACCCGAAGGTGCGCCTATGGTTTTTACACCTCCGGCAGATGCCATTACCGAAAACGGTACAATCCCCGATAAAAAAGCGTATAGTTTTGATGCCTGCTCGCCTAAACTGTTGATGAAAAGAGCAAGCGTGGAAAATGGAAAGATTGCTTTTGAAGGTTCTACTTCGTATGAGATTATGGTTCTGCCAAATTTCGAAACTATGACTCCTGAGTTGCTTAAAAAGATTAGTTCTTTGATAGAACAAGGAGCAAAGGTAATTGGTATGCCTCCGTTAAAATCACCAAGTTTAGTAAATTATCCGCAATGTGATGAAGAGGTGAAAAAACTCGCAGAAAAGCTTTGGGGAACATCTGACACACCTGATGAGCTGAGCAAAACAGGAATAGGCAAAGGCAAAATTTGTTGGGGAGGAAATCTTAAAACCGATGATTTATATCCATCTTACAAAGCAACAGCAGAACTATTGGCTCAACTAAACATTGTAGAAGATTTTAAATCGGAGAACAACAGCATTCGTTTCGGACACAGAAAAACCGATGAGCAGGATATTTATTTTGTGGCAAATCGAACTAACGATTTTCAAAAAATTGCTTGCACCTTCCGTGCGGTGGGCAAACCTGAACTGTGGATTGGTACTACCGGAGAAACCAGAGAAATTGCCAATTACTCGGTTGAAAATGGCTTAACTATAATCCCAATGGAATTCTTTCCCCACGAAAGCTTTTTCGTAACATTTTCAGGAAACGAGGCAAGTTTAGCTTCAAAAGAAAGGCAAAGTAACTTCCCCGCTTTTTCCGAAGTAAAAACAATTACAGGGGCCTGGAATGTTTCGTTCAATACAAAATTTGGAGGACCCGAAAATATTGAGTTTGCCGAATTGCAAGATTGGACAAAGCACGAAATGCGTGGGATAAAATACTATTCAGGAATTGCCATTTACAAAAAGGTTTTTGAGTTGGAGGAATTAACTAAGAAACCTCACTACATAGATCTGGGCGTAGTAAACGACATTGCCCGTGTTAAGTTAAACGGAAAAGATATGGGTGTAGTTTGGTGTGCCCCGTGGCGAATTGATATCTCCAAAGACTTAAAACAAGGCACAAACGAATTGGAAATTGAGGTTGCCAATCGCTGGGTTAACCGTTTGTTGGGCGACCGCCAGGCAACTGATGCCAATGTACGCACCGTTAAGTTCGAAAACGGGCTAATGGGAGGAAAAGAATATCATACGGGCAGGTACACATTCACTACAAAACAATCGATGGAGGCATTTAAATATACAGAACCGCTTTCTTCCGGATTGCTCGGCCCCGTTCGTTTAATACAAGTAGAGAATTAGAAAACTAGGAAAATGAAAAACATAGAATCCAAAAAGTTGAATGCCACAACATTTGTCTTGTTATCTATTTTAATGGTAGCAATAATATCCAGTTGTAACTCTCACGTGCAAACAGTAGACTTACGGTGCGAATACCGTGTAAATCCTTTGGGCATCGACAATGTGAATCCGCGTTTAAGTTGGAAAATCAGTGATGACCAACAAACGCGCGGTCAGAAACAAACAGCTTATCAAGTACTGGTGGCATCCTCAGAGGAGGAGTTAAATAAGAATATTGGTGATCTGTGGGATTCAGGCAAGCAAATGTCAAACCAGTCGGTTAATGTTGCCTGTGTTGGCGCCGCATTAACTTCAAACCAAGAGTGCTACTGGAAGGTGCGCATTTGGGATATGAATGGAAAAGTATCGGATTGGAGCAAACCTGCCTTGTTTAGCATTGGCTTATTAAACCCGGAAGACTGGAAAGGTGAATGGATCTACAAAGAAGATCAAAGTAAAAAAGACCATAATTGGTACCGCAAGAATTTTACTTTGCAAGATAATCCTGACAAAGCAATGGTTTATGTTGCGTCTTTTGGTTACCACGAAATTTATGTCAACGGACATAAAGTGACCGAAGGTGTCATGAATCCGGTGTATTCCTTTATGAAAAAACGTTTGCCTTACCTCACTTACAATATTAAGCCTTATTTGCAAAAGGGCGATAATGTAATTGGTATTTGGCATGCTGCCGGCTGGGCACGCTGGGGGAGAATTAAAGAGTACTATGACCCTCCTTTTGTTTTTAAAGCACAAGCAGATATTCGATTTGCTGACCAAAATTTACTCCTGGTCACTGATACCAGTTGGAAGTGCAAAAAAAGCCATAGCGCTTATGTTGGGCGATGGGATATTTTGGGCTTTGGCGGTGAAATAATTGACGAGCGCCTGCGTGAAGACGATTGGAATACAGCGGAATATAACGACCTCGAGTGGGACAATGCTGTCGTGTTTGATCAGTCGCAGGCGCAAGAAGTTGGCATTGCAGATATTACTTTGGGTCCTAAAGGTGCTGTGCTGGTGCCAGGTACCGACGACAATCCTCCGAGCAGTAAAATAACAGCTACGCTTAGTGCTCAAATGGTGGAGCCACAAGTGAAGTTTAAAGAAATAAAGCCCATTGGAGTGAAGAAAAACGAGGAGGGCACTTATGTCATTGATATGGGCGAAAACTATACAGGTTTTTTTGAGATGAATATGTACAATGGCTCTGAAGGTGATACGGTTGTATTTGAAATAGCAGACCAAACCGGGCGTAAATCCAGCTATAAGCAGAAGAGTATGTATGTCTATGACAAAACCGGAACCGGTCATTTTACAAACCGTTTTAATTTAGCAGGTGGCCGATGGATAACGATATCAGGTATTCACTATAAACCGGAATTGAAGGATGCTATAGGTTACGTTATAACCAATAACCGCAAGCAAATCAGTAGCTTTGAGAGTTCAAGTGAATTGTTGAATAAAATATATGAAATCAATTTAAGAACCTATTTGGCTAATACCATTGATGGCATTTTGGTGGATTGCCCGCACCGCGAGCGCCGGGGATGGGGTGAAGTTACGGTGGCTGCCATGTATGGCGATGCCTTACCAAACTTCGAAAGCGGGGCTTACATGCAACAATATGCCCAGTTTATGCAAGATGCCCAGGCCGATGATGGAAAAATGCGTGCCGTAATTAATGGCGATGATTTTTACTTTTTAATGTGGATAGCCAACAGCCCCGTTACCATTTGGGAAACCTACCGTATGTTGGGTGATGAGCGTTTACTTGAAAACCATTATGATACCATGAAAAAGTGGATGAACTGGTTGTTTGAGCATTCAGATAATGCAACCGGAGGTGCGCTCAAAATTGGGGAACGGGGTTCGTTGGAATTTCCGGGTTTGGGAGATTGGTGTACGCCACGCGGTAATTTCTGGAGTGCAAGTAATTCTCCGGAATCGGCACATTTCAATAATTGTGTGTATGCTTATATGCTCAATTGTGCTCAAAATATTGCTTCGGTATTAAACAAAAAAGAGGATGCAGCATTGTACGCCAACCGCCTGAAAGTGCAGCAAAAAGCTACTCACGAACAATCATACGACCCAGCAACCGGAAAATATGGCGAAGGCCACCAGGTAAACCAGGCTTTTGCATTGTTTGCAGGGGTTACGCCCGAAACTGAGCAGGAAAGAGTATATGCTAACCTGGTAGATCAGGTACTTTATAAATTCCCATACTATGATACGGGCAGTTCAGGTCAGGGGCTTTACACGCGTTTTTTTACAGAGTACGCCGAACGTATGGATTTGATTTACGAGTTGCTGCAAGATACTCGTCACCCCAGTTATGGTTATTTCATCAGGGAAGGAAAAACCGTATGGCCCGAGCGTTGGTCGGCAACAGGAGGAAGTCAGATTCACACCTGTTATACCGGTATTGGTGGTTATTTCATCAAAGGCTTTGGGGGCATTCGTCCAAATACAGAACGTCCGGGAATGCAGAATTTTATTGTAAAGCCAGCGCCTGTTGGAGATTTAAACTATGCAAATACAACATACCAATCCATGTTCGGAGATATTCTGGTGAATTGGGAGAAAAATGATACAACAGCCCGTTATCAAATTGAAATACCTGTAAATACAACAGCAAAAGTATATCTGCCTGCTAAAGAAAAAAGGGATGTGATGGAAAGTGAAATAGTGGCTGATCAGGTAAATGGCATTAGTTACATCGGTACAGAAAAAAGCGATGCAGTAGGAAACTATGTGATTTATGAGTTAGGCTCAGGGGTATATGACTTTACTGTGAATGGGATGCCTGAAACAGGGTATCCCGATCCATTAGAGAAAGTGGAAAACCTTGCCTTAATCGGACGGATGAATGCCTCCTCGATGACCATAAAGTCTGAGAAGTTACCCGTATTTGAAGCTTTTAGAGCCAATGATGAAAATTTAGAAACAGCATGGAAAGCCAAAACTTCAGAAAATGAATGGCTGGAAGTGGAATGGGTAAAACCGCAAACCTTTAATCAGGTGGTTATTAATGAAACAGGTAACAACATCAAGAGTTACACTATTGAATATTGGGATGGAAATGGATGGAATAAACTGGCTGAAGGCGTGGCCTGTGGTGCGAATAAACAGCATCATTTTAAATCGGTTATCAGTACCAAATGCCGGTTAAATATTCAAGAGTCCAATTCATTACCCGCTATTGCCGAGCTGATGTTTTTCAATTAAACACCTTAAAAACTTAGTTTTTTAGTTTGCTGAATGATTAAAAGGACAACAATACAAAACGAACTATGAAGATTAGATTTATTAGCACAATTATTATTTGTCTTTTGCTTATTGGGCTAAGTAGTTGTAGCTCATCGCTCGAAGTAAATGACCTGCGTTGTGAATATCGCACGAATCCTTTGGGTATAGATAATACGACACCGCGATTAAGTTGGAAAATATTTGATGCGCAGAAAACGCGAGGACAAAAACAATCGGCCTATCAGGTTTTGGTTGCTTCGTCTGAAGATGTTTTGGCCAATAACAACGGAGATTTATGGAACTCAGGCAAACAAAATTCAAATCAGTCGGTAAATGTGGTGTACAAAGGTTCTGAGTTAACTTCCAATCAGGAATGCTATTGGAAGGTTCGGGTGTGGGATATGAACGAACAGGTTTCGGAATGGAGTGAGCCAGCAAAGTTTACCGTTGGTTTATTAAACCCGGAAGATTGGAACGGTAAATGGATAATGAAGCCAGACCAATCCAAATCGGACCATAACTGGTACCGCAAAAACCTAAAACTGAAAAACAAGGCAGAGTCAGCTTACATTTACGTAGGATCATTTGGGTACCACGAATTATATGTAAATGGGCAAAAAGTGACCGATAATGTAATGAATCCGGTTTCTTCTTATATGAAAAAGCGCATTCCCTACCTCACTTACGATATCACTGAAAATTTAAACAAAGGCGACAATGTAATTGCTGTTTGGCACGCTGCCGGATGGGCGCGTTGGAGAAGAATACGGGAATACCGCAATGTTCCTTTTGTTTTTAAAGCACAGGTTGAAATTTCCGCGGGTGATGAGCAAATCAGTCTCGGAACGGATGAAAGCTGGAAGTGTAAAAAAAGTTATAGCGAATATTATGGCGATTGGGATATTTTACGTTTTGGCGGTGAAATAATTGACGACCGTTTGCGCGAAGACGATTGGAATACGGCAGCCTATGATGATCGCGATTGGCAGAATGCCGTGGAATATGATCATCAAAAATTCAATGCCTTATACCCGGAGGGATACAGCGTTGAAATTGCCATTAATTCGAATAAAAGTAGAAGTGTTAAGGCGGGATTTACTCCAATAACAGCTGAGTTAAGCGCCCAAATGGTTGAACCGCAGGTGAAATTAAGAGAACTGCAAGCTAAAGAAGTTAAAGATAACGAGGATGGCACCTACCGCATTGACATGGGCGAAAATTATACTGGTTTTTTTGAAATGAACTTGTACAATGGCGCTGAAGGCGATTCTGTGCTGTTTGAAATTAGTGACCAGACTGAGGTGGTAATGAACTGGAAACAAAAGAGTAAGTATATTTTTGGTAAGAGTGGAGAAGGTACCTTCACAAACCGCTTTAATTACGGAGCCGGACGTTGGATTACGGTATATGGATTAAATTATAAGCCGGAATTAAAAGACATTAAAGGCTATGTTGTTACCAACAACCGTAAGCAAATAAGTACGTTCGAAAGTTCGGACACCCTGCTGAACCAAATCTACCAAGTGAACCTGAATACATACATTGCCAATACGATGGATGGAATTTTAGTGGATTGTCCGCACCGCGAGCGCCGTGGCTGGGGCGAAGTTACCGTAGCTGCAATGTATGGTGATGCCTTTCCTAACTACGAAACGGGCGCGTATATGGATCAATATTCGCAGTTTATGCGAGATGCACAGTTTGCTGATGGGCAGATTCGTGCCGTTATTAATGAAGAAGATCGACCTTTCCTGATGTGGAAAGCCAATAGTCCCATTACCATTTGGGAAACCTATAAAATGATGGGTGACAAACAATTTCTGGAGGATAATTACCAATCCATGCACAGATGGATGGAGTGGATGTACGAGCATTCGGACTTTGAAACAGGAGGTGCCTTAAAAATTGGCGCACGCGGCAAACGAGAAATGCCCGGCCTTGGCGACTGGTGTACTCCACGTGGTAATTTCTGGGATAGCAGCAATTCGCCCGAAGCGGCTCACTTTAACAACTGCACCTACGCATACATGCTCGATTGCTCAAAAAATATGGCTGCTGCCTTGGGTAAAACCGAAGATGCTAAAATGTATGCCGATCGTTTAAAGGTTCAGCAAAAAGCCACGCACATACTCTCGTATGATGCCACCACTGGCAAATATCTCGATGGACGACAAGTGAATCAGGCTTTTGCCTTGTTGGCCGGAGTTACGCCACCCGAGGAAGTGGGAAAAGTTACTGCTCAGCTGGAAGACAACATGCTTTATACTTTCCCTTATTACGATACCGGAAGTTCGGGGCAGGCGCTTTATACCCGCTTTTTTGCCGAGTATGGCGAACGTATGGATTTGATTTATGAACTTTTGCAAGACACCCGACATCCGAGTTATGGTTACTTTATCAGGCAAGGGCACACAACTTGGCCGGAACGTTGGTCGGCTGTTGGAAATAGTCAAATCCATACCTGCTATACGGGGATAGGTGCGTATTTCATTAAAGGATTTGGAGGTATTCGTCCGAATAACCAAGATTATGGAATGAGGAATTTCATAATAAAACCAACACCTGTTGGTGACCTAACTTCAGCCAATACCGAGTTTGAATCGCTCTATGGGCAAATTGTAGTGAACTGGAAACGAACACAAAAATCAGCAAGCTATCACATTGAAATACCACCAAATTGCACCGCTAAAGTTTACATTCCGGCTGTAACAAAAGAAGAAATTTACGAAAATGGATTAATTGCTGAAAACGCAGAAGGAATTACCTATCTGGGAGCAGAGAAGAGTGCTGCCGTTGGCAATTATGAAATTTACCAGGTAGAGTCTGGTATGTACGACTTTAGTGTAGAAAAACTACCCAAAACCAAATTCCCCGAACCGGTTAACAAAGGCAATAATTTATCGAAAATTGCCCGTATTAGTGCGTCATCAATGCACATTGTTTCGGAAAAGCTTCCAGGATTTGAGGCGTTTAAAGCCAACGACGATAATTTGGAAACAGCCTGGAAATCGGATGGTATTGAAAATGAATGGCTCGAAGTTTCGTGGATAAAACCTCAAACCTTTAATAAGGTTGTAATAAATGAATTGGGAAGCAATATTAAAAATTATAAAATTCAATTTTGGGATGAAAGTCAATGGAAGGATATCGTTACAGGTACAACATGTGGTGCAAACAACGAATTAACGTTCGATAAACTGTGTAGCGAAAAATGTCGATTGTATATTTCCGAAGCCAAAGAACCTGCTGTTATTTTGGAGTTTCAAATCATGGAAACGACAGAATAATTTTATCGGGAAAAACATAAATATTACCATTGAAAGGAATTACTTGTATTGTGGTTTTGTATTCCGGGTTTGAGTTGCAATCCTATTTCAATACCGGTGGAATGGTTTTGTTTACTCAAGTAATTCATGATGTGGTAGCTTATTCAGTGAATTTTGACCGAGTGAGTTAAATGTGTGTCATTTTGTGCAATTAATATATCAAATTGTGAATTTAATATTTTATAAATGTATTAGATATTTATAGAGTTGATTGCTAGGGGGTAAGATGAACTGATATTTCTAGCGTTTTTTGTAAATATTAATTAGTTAGATACTTTTAAAACTCATTCTTTTTGTGCAATCGAAGAGAGCCAATAACGTAAACTTATGAAAGAACTTAATTATAGTGACTTTAACAGAATAGAATGCTTTTCTGTATTCAAATGATAAAAATTAAAACTAAAAAGACCCCCAGGTGACAATTATTGATTGATTATAGAAATAAAAATATTAAACATTAAATATGACTAAAATAGGATTGTTTGGTATCGGATTAGATACTTATTGGGATCAGTTTGACGGATTGTTAGACAGGTTAAAAGGCTATCAAAAACAACTTGCCGATAAAGTAGAAGAATTTGGTGCCGAAGTAGTTGACGCCGGTTTGGTAGATTCGCCCGAAAAAGCAAGAGAAGCAGGAGATTTCCTGAAAACGAACGATGTAGATATTGTATTTTTGTACATTTCAACTTATGCTTTGTCGTCCACTGTTTTGCCGGTGGCTCAAAAGTTAAAATGTCCAATTATTATGCTGAATATTCAGCCTGTTGCCGCAATTGATTACGAAAAGTTCAATAAGCTGGGCGACCGCGGAGTAATGACAGGCGAATGGTTAGCACATTGCCAGGCTTGCTCGGTGCCCGAAATAGCCAATGTGTTTAACCGTGCCGGAATTGGTTACGAGTTTATTACCGGCTATTTGGGTGAACAAGCAGTTTGGGATGAGATGCAAGCCTGGATTGAAGCCGCCAATGTTGCCAAAACTATGCGTACCAATCGTTTAGGGGTATTGGGGCATTACTACTGTGGAATGCTCGATGTTTATACCGATCTCACTAAACAGGCTGCGGCCTTCGGAACTCATATTGAGTTGGTGGAAATGTGTGAGGTTAAAAAATATCGCGATGAAGCTACAGATGTCGAGGTGGACGTGAAGATTAAAGAATTCCACACCAATTTTGAAGTGGTTGACGCTTGCGAACAGGAAGAAATTGAACGGGCTGCCCGAACTTCTGTGGCATTGGATAAATTGGTTGAGGCTCACAAATTGGGTTCAATGGCTTACTATTACGAAGGCGAATCCGGAAACGATTACGAAAATATTGTAACTTCTGTTATTGCCGGAAATACTTTGCTTACAGGTAAAAATATTCCGGTTGCCGGCGAGTGCGAAGTAAAAAATGCACAAGCCATGAAAATTATGGACTCCTTTGGTGTTGGAGGTTCTTTCTCCGAATTCTATGCAATGGATTTTAACGACGATATTGTAATGTTAGGGCACGACGGTCCTGCACACTTTGCCATTGCCGAAGGAAATGTTCAGTTGGTGCCACTCCCCATTTATCATGGCAAGCCAGGGAAAGGGCTATCCATACAAATGACTGTAAAACATGGTCCTGTAACTATTCTTTCGGTTGTTGAAGGGAAGGATGAGGTATTCTTACTGGTTGCCGAAGGCGAGTCGGTAGAAGGCCCCATTCTGCAAATTGGAAATACAAACAGTCGCTACCGATTTTCTATTAGAGCCAAAGAATTTATGAATCAGTGGTCGAAACAAGGGCCTGCCCACCATTGTGCTATTGGTGTTGGACATATTGCCGATAAGATTGAAAAGTTGGGGCACTTAATGAAGGTAAAAGTAGTGAAGATTTGCTGAGGCAAAGTGAGAATGAGAATTCAATTAAGAATTCCTGTTCATTATGAATAAACAAAATTATCTGATAAAAACAGCTTATGATATAAAACTTTAAAAAAAGAGGAAGTGTCCTACCACTTCCTCCAAATCGAATCGAGACTAAAACATGAAATTTTAATTCAATTCTAATCTTATGAAACAAAAGAAAAACTTTTTTTCATGGAACCAAAGTGTTCTATGGGTCAAAACAATTAAGGTAACGAAGACTTTACTTATTTTAATGATGATGAGTATGGTTTCCTTAGCTTCTGGTGGCTATTTGGATAGCAACACTAATTCAAAATCTGTTTCTCAACAACAAAAATCAGTGAGCGGAACAGTAAGCGATGACACGGGGCAACCACTACCCGGCGTAACAGTAATCATTAAAGGAACAACAAACGGGACAGTTACTAATATAGACGGTAACTATTCCATCCCGAACATCTCTGAAGAGGCTATCCTTGTTTATTCATTTGTAGGTATGCAATCGAAGGAAATTGCAGTTGGGACACAAACTACAATTGATGTAACCATGACAGTTGATGCTATTGGGCTGGAAGAGGTTGTAGCAATTGGTTATGGCACAAAAAGAAAGAGCGACATTACATCTGCAATCTCAGTGGTTGATGTTGAAAACTTGAAAGATAGACCATCCTCAAATGCATCCAGAATGTTGCAAGGACAGGCTGCGGGTGTAGTTGTTAAACAAACATCAGGAAGACCTGGAGAAGAGATGAATGTTGTAATTCGTGGAGTTGGATCATTAGGAGCAGGTAGTTCACCGCTTTATGTAGTCGATGGTTTTGCTGTTGGTACATCAGTTGGTCAGGACCTTAATCCGAATGATATCGAGAGTATTTCGATATTAAAGGATGCCGCTTCAACTGCTATCTATGGAGCAAGAGGGTCAAACGGAGTTGTATTGATTAAAACAAAAAATGCCAAAAAGGGAGAAGTGTCTTTAACAGCAATAGCAAGCTATGGTTTTCAAAACTTACCTGATAGTAGAAGGATTGAAATGATGAATGGAGTTGAGTTTGCTACATTCCTGAAAGATCGTTTCATGGATAAAATACGCTACTTCGAAGGCAGGGAGCCTGCATTGGAAGAAGTGCCGGAAGGTCTCAGATATCCTGAACAAACAGCATACTCAACAAACTGGTTAGACGAAGTCTTGAATGATAATGCACCTGTTCAAAATTATAACCTTACGCTGTCATCTGGTACCGGCAAAATAAAATCATTAGTTTCTGCTAGTTATTTAAACCAGGAAGGTGCCCTTAAATATACCGGATTCGAGCGATTTAATGTGCGTGCAAATGTGTTGGGAGAATTTAATGAACACATCACAATGGGCTTAAATTTGGTAGGTTCGCGTACCGAAGAAAGCTATACAAATATTCGAAATAGAAATGATGCAGCGGGAAAAGCATTATGGGCCGACCCAAGATTTCCTGTATACAATGAGGATGGTACATTTAACCCTTATATTGGAGGGGAGGATGGCACTTTTGGAACTGCAAATCCTGTGATGGAACTAAAAGAACATAAGCGGGAAAGATTTACCAATACTTTTAAAACCAATGGCTTTGTTGAAATGTCCTTTTTAAAGGATTTTAAATTTAAGTCATCATTTAATGCCTCATTAAGCAACGAACGCATGAATGATTTCCGACCTTCAACCCTTGCCGGTACGCCCTGGAATAAACCTCCAGCACAGAATGCAGTATTAAATGAAGGGTATAATGAATTTATTAATATTGCAGCCGATCAGCTTTTGAGTTATGCAAAAGTAGTAGAAGATCACTCTTTTAATGCGCTAATTGGGTATAGTGCACAGGAGTTTACTGCCAGAGGAATTGCTGGTAATGCCGTAAAATTTCCTAATGATCAAATTCGGTTTTTGCAAGAAGGAGAAACAACCTCTGTGTCATCGACTGAATCGAGTTGGAGCATGTTGGCTTATTTTGCCCGCTTGGACTATGATTACCAAAATAAATATTTGGTATCTGCGTCCTATCGAAGAGAAGGGAGCTCGCGTTTTGGGGAGAATAGTAAATGGGGTAATTTCCCTGCTGTTTCTCTTGGTTGGAGAGTCTCGCAAGAATCATTCATGGAAGATGTTTCGTGGATTAACGATCTTAAATTAAGGGGAAGCTACGGTATTACAGGAAATAATGCCATTGGCGAATATAAAAATTCTGCAAGTTTGGCACCAGCAGGTTATATTATGGGGAATCAATATGCTCCTGGAGTTGTTTTAAATTCATTTGCCAACAAAAATATTGGCTGGGAAGAATCAAACCAGTTAGATATTGGTTTGGATTTATCATTGCTCGATAACAAAATGATTTTTACAGCTGAGGTTTATAAAAAGATTACTAATAATATGTTGTTGCCGGTAAGTATTCCTGTGATAACAGGATTCACAAGTACTTTCACCAACGTTGGTAAAGTTCAGAATAAAGGTCTTGAATTAGCACTGGACTATAAAACAAAAGTGACAAATGATTTTAGCGTACATGGTAATTTTAATATTTCTTTCAATCGGAATAAAGTATTGGAAATTAACGAAGATGTGAATGAATTGTGGTCTGGTGGTTTCTATAACCAAAGATATCGTTCTGTAATAGGAAGGCCCGTTTCTATGTTTACTGGTTTTAAAGTTCTCGGTATGTTCCAAACCGATGAAGAGATTGCAAACTCACCAGCACAAGATGGTGCTGTGCCTGGAGTTTATAAATATTTCGACGGGAATGGCAATGGAATAATTGATTATTCAAATGATGATATGGTTGAAATTGGAAATCCTCATCCAGCTTTTGTATGGGCCTTAACCTTAGGCGCAGATTATAAGCGATTCGATTTAAATATATTGTTTAGCGGTATGCAAAATTATGATATGTCAAGACAAATTGAAAAAACTACCTTAAACATGGATGGTGTCTTCAATCTTTTGCAAGCAGCATCTACCGATCGATTTCGTTCAGCAGAGCAGCCGGGTAACGGAGTTATCCCAACATCAAATACTTGGAAGTGGGAAAGAGAGTCTAATTCGCGCTACATAATGGATGCCAGTCATATGTGGGTGAAAACAGTAACTCTTGGTTATACACTCCCTAAAAACTCTGGTGTTTTAAAAGAAACGCGTTTTTATATTAATGCCGATAATCTCTTCTTAATTACCAAATATCCAGGAAGCAATCCGGAAACAAGTGATGCAGGAGATTTGCAACCTAATCGGGATGATGAAGCCTATCCCGTGCCAAGAACAATTTCAATAGGAGCAAATATTAAATTTTAATAACCTTAATAGAACGAAAAAATGAAAAATATATTAAAAGTAATAAGCATAGCATTAGGGTTGACATTTGTGTCTTGCGGAGATGAATTTTTGGAAAAATATGATCCAACTCAACTCGCCGAGGGTACATTTTTTCAAACCGAAAAACAATTTGAACAAGCTGTTAATGGGGTGTATGATGGTCTGCAAGAGATTATTGCATTACAATTCTGGCTCACAGAATACATCTCTGATAATACAACCTTGCATTTTGATCCTATAATGAGAGGACATGCGCCAAACTATGAAGCCATTGAATATTGGCAATATGTTTCAAATACCGGGGTCATTACCCAGTGGTATAATGAGCTGTATGCTGGACTAAGCAATATTAATATCACCTTAGATAAGCTTAAAAGTGCCGACATTGATGAAACTGCAAAAGCAAATTTTGAGGGGCAGTTAAGGTTTATGCGTGCCTATTACTATTTTCAGCTTGTGCAGTGCTATGGCGATGTTATTATTGTTACCGAACCAATAGCATCTCCAACAGAGGCCTATACTTATTCGCGTTCTACGGTTTCTGAAGTTTATACATTTATTGAAAGTGATCTAAGTTCGGCTGCTGCTGCTTTGCCTGCAACACAAGCATTGGCGGGGCAGGCAACCAAAGGTGCCGCCTTGGCTTTATTGGGGAAAGTGTACCTTACTCAGAAAAAATATGGCGATGCCGTTACTACATTAAATCAGGTAAAATCTTTAGGCTACGATATCCTTGATAATTATGCCGATTTATGGGACGGTGCACACGAAAATAGTATTGAATCGATATTTGAAGTTCAATTTCAGGCTGATACCGATGTGGGCGAATGGAGTGGTTTTACCTATAGCTTTTATCCAAGAGACTCCTATGGAGCTGTTATTCCTTTTCCCAATACCAGTGGTGGTGGTTGGAATGTTCCTACTCTCGACATAATGGGAGCATACGAAGATGGCGATTTACGAAAAGACGCTTCATTAAAAGAAGGGTATACCAGTAACGAAGGGGAATGGGTTCCTGTTCCATACGTAACTAAGTACTTACAGCCGCATACAATTTTAGGTCGTCCCGGAGCAAACTGGCCGGTATTACGTTATGCCGATGTGTTGTTGATGTTGGCAGAAGCAATAAATGAAGAGTCAGGTCCCACCACCGAAATTTATGGATATGTAAATTCATTACGTGCCAGAGCGGGGCTTTCTCCTTTAAGTGGGCTCGATAAAGAGTCTTTCCGAACAGCAGTGTTCAAGGAAAGAAGAATTGAATTAGCGTTTGAAAACCATCGCTGGTACGATTTGAAACGAACCATGAGCCCAACGGAGTTGGCTGTGTTCATGAATGCACATGGTGAAGTTGAAAGGGCTAATCCAACGACTGACCGAGGGGGAGTGCCTTTTACTCCTGGTGATTATAAATTTGAAGCTTTTGAGGCATTGTTTCCAATTCCAGAAGCCGAAAGGTTAATCAATAAGAATTTGACTCAAAATGATGGTTATTAATTAAATAGATTTTTAAAAGCCTGATTCCAATCGCTGTTTTAAGACGTTGGTAATCAGGCCTTTTTTCTTTTAAGTAGTTATATTTACAACACAAGATAAAAGCAGCATCTTTGATTTGGAACACCTGATAATGACTAAAACCGAACCGTGCATAATGCAATAGATTAAGAACGTAAAACCAGGCTGAATAATCTTAATTTAAACCAACTAAAATGAAACACTTTGGCATCCTTATTTTACTCAGCATCTTATTAGCGGCTTGTTCGTCCAGAAAGGATATTGAACAAAGTTCATCTGAAATTAATAACTATGTTCTTTTAAAAGATTGGTTTGTAAATCCCCCCTCCGAATACCGCAGTGCACCACTTTGGGATTGGAATGACTTAATTACCAAAGAAGGTATTTCATTTCAAATGGAAGAATTTAACAAAGCCGGAATAGGAGGTGTTTTTGTTCATCCCCGTCCAGGATTAATCACCGAATATATTTCAGAAGATTGGCACCAGCTTTTTGATTATACAGTTCAAAAAGGAAAAGAGTTAGGAATGAAAGTTTGGATTTACGATGAAAATTCTTATCCATCGGGTTTTGCCGGAGGTCATGTTCCGGAACAAATGCCTGATTCTTATCAGCATGGTACAGGGTTGAGTGTTGAAACGTTGGATGCTTTTAATATTGAAATTTCGGATACTATTGAGGTAGTATTAAAACAAGTTGGAGACAGGTTTGAAGAAGTAAGCAACCTGGAAGCAGAGAAAGGGAAACAAGGACAGTACTATGTTTTTAAACGAACTTTCCCCGCAAAATCGTTTTGGTATGGTGGAAAAACATATGTTGATTTATTGTACAAAGGAGTAACCAAGAAATTTATGGATGTTACCATGCAGGGCTATGAAAAGTACAATCAGAAAGATTTTGGTACTACGCTACCCGGCATTTTTACCGACGAACCAAACCTTGAAGCGGCAATGAGCAAGGGTACTGCCTTTCGTTGGACGCCTGATTTATGGGATGTTTTTAAAGAGCGATGGGGCTACGACTTGCGTATAAACCTGGTAGCATTAACAGAGGAAGTGGGCGATTGGAAAAAAGTCCGCCACGACTATCACGAAACACTTTTGGAAATGTTTGTTGACCGCTGGGCAAAACCCTGGTCGGTTTACTGCGAAGAGAATAATTTGGCATGGACTGGTCATTATTGGGAACACGGTTGGCCAAAACCTACGCATGGATTTGATGAAGCAGCATTCTATATCTGGCATCAACAGCCCGGAGTCGATATGTTAGGGAATGAATTGACCTCAAAAGGACAGGGAGGTCAATTTGGGAATGCACGTGCCGTGCGCGAGTTGTTAAGTACAGCAAATCAGGCTGGCCGGAACAGAACCCTTAGTGAAACTTACGGAGGTGGCGGTTGGGATATGGACTTCAAAAAATACAAACAACTGGTAGACTGGCAAGGAGTGCTAGGCGTAAACTTTGTGAACCAGCATTTATCGTACTACAGTTTAAAGGGAGTACGCAAATTCGATTACCCCCCATCCTTTTCTTATCACGAGCCTTGGTGGAACAGCTATAAAAAAATGGGCGATTATATCGGACGCATAAGTATGGCCATGTCGGCAGGAGAGCAAATAAATAGCACTTTGGTGTTACAGCCCAATACTTCTGCCTGGATGTATTTTTCAAGAACAAAAAATCATCCAACCGTTGATTCAATTCAGCACGATTTTAAATATTTTGTTTATCTCCTGGAAAGAAAACACATCGAATACGATCTTGGCTCAGAACAGGTGTTGAAAACGTTAGGGAGTATAAACAATAATAACCTGGTGGTAGGAAAAAGGGCGTACGATCTGGTTGTTATACCGGCAAGTATGGAAAACATTGATCGCAGCACTTTTGATTTACTTGAAAAATATCTGGCATCTGGTGGCAAAGTTCTATCTTTTACAGATAAAATTACAAGAGTTGATGGCCGAATCAGCAATGAAGCAAAAAATCTGGAAAACAAACATCCGGATTTGTGGTTAAGTGCCAGAAATATGGATGAACCACTTGCTGGAGAATTGCTTGCTAAAGAAGATTTTTCAATTCAGGAAGAAAAAAATGGGGGAGAATTATTCCATCAGCGCCGTATCCTAAATGATGGTCAGTTGCTGTTTTTTGTGAACTCCGACCGTCAAAATAAATCAAATGCAAAGGTTTCCGCAGTGGGTAAAAGTGTGGTAATAATGGATTTGAATAGTGGAAAAACCAATTTGGTGAACGCAAACAAGGTAGCCGATAAAGTTATTTTTGAAGTGTCTCTGGAACCCGTTGGCAGTGCCATGTATTTTGTTTCCGAAAAAGTAGAAAAAGAACCTGACTTGGCGAGCGAAAAATCCAATTGGAAAGTAGTTGAAAAATACGGGAACACAAGTATCTCGCCCGAAACAGATAATGTGTTGCCCATTTTATACCTCGACCTGAAAACACCAAAAAAAGAGGTGAAAGATGCTTATTTTATGGATGCGCTTGTGTCTCTTTTCAAGGGTAATGGGATGGATCTTGGAAATCCCTGGCAGCATAAAATCCAGTATAAACAGAATTATGTTGACCTCGACAAATTTGGAGAAGAAACAGGTTTTAACGTATACTATCATTTTCAAATTGCTGATGGTGTTGATATTTCATCACTTGCTGGAGTGAAAGCGGTGGTTGAACGCCCCGAACTTTGGTCGGTTAGCATTAACGGAACTATTGTTGAAAAAGAAACTGGACAATATTGGATTGAAAAGGATTTTCCGATTTATCAAATCGGAAATTATTTAAAACCCGGACAAAATACCATTACCTTAACTGCACCCAGAATGTCGATTTTTGCAGAAGTTATGCCAGTCTATATTGTTGGAGAATTTAAGGTTCAACCTCGTGATGTTGGCTTTGAAATAACCAAGGGTAAACTTTCTGAAATGGGATCATGGAAAAATGATGGTTATATTTTTTATTCCAATAAAGTTTCATACACTAAAAAATACAATATTCAAAAAGGAATAAATGACTTCAAAGTGAAACTAAATAAATGGAATGGAACAGTTGCCGAGGTATTGGTAAACAATAACCATGTTGGAATTATAGCATTTGCACCTGAAGAATTAAACATTACTCAATTTCTAAAAGATGGCGAGAATGAAGTTACGGTAAGAATTGTGGGAAGTTTAAAAAATACTTTTGGTGAATTTTTTACTGAAAATAAAAAGTGGATTTACGGCCCGCAAGGCTGGAACTATGCACCAACTCATCAACCTTCGTTTAATAAATATTTTATAAACGATTACGGTTTGTTTGAGCCCTTTGAACTACTAACATCGCAGGATTAATAGTATAGGAATAGTTGTACTTGTTACTGTCAAGTGCATTAGTTTGGTTAGTTAGACGCTAAGGGGGAGTTTATGTTGAAAAACGTAACTCCCTTTTTTTTGAATTTTTCACAATGAATTTATCCCTTTGTAAACTTAATTCAGTTTTCTAAAATCCACAATTAATGTTCTGCCTGACTTTTTAATAGGTGAAATAGAGTTCAAAAACGAAACTTGGTACAATAGTGAAAGAAATAGCACAATATCGAAAAAAATATACTTGTTGGTTATCTATTTTTGAGTTGGAAGAAAGGTAAACTATGAAACTGATTAAAGTGGTTCGTTATGACTAAACGATATAATAGAACTTTGAATTTTGGAATTGTGGTAATAGGAATTTTAGTACTGTTTAGTTCATGTTCCTCAAAAGTTGAAACAAAAACACCGCAACGACCAAACATTATTTACATTTATACGGACCAGCAGAGCGAAACAATGATGAGTTGTTCGGGTAACAAATACCTTCAAACACCGGCAATGGATTATATTGCCAATAACGGTATCCGTTTTACAAGAGCGTACACTACCAATCCGGTATGTTCGCCAGCTAGAGTGAGTATGATGACTGGAAGATTTCCGGGATATTTTTACGATAAAAATGGAAATCAGGCGCGCGAAAATGCGGGAGCAATGAAAATCCCTGAGGTGAGCGAAACCGTAAAGTCAACCACGATTGCTGCATTCCTGAAAAATGCTGGTTACGATATCATATTTGGCGGGAAGGAACATTTACCTCCTTCATTAACTCCAAAAGCTTTAGGGTTTAACGATATTACAAATGATGAACGAGATATATTGGCGATAGAAGCTGCAAACCACATAAAAGCGGAACACGATAAACCGTATTTTATGATCGTGTCGCTAATAAACCCGCATGATATTTGTTACATGGCCATTCGCGATTTTGCAGAAGGAGAACAGACACAGCGTTTATTAGAACATGGCAAAACAGAAGTTGAAACCTTAGATAAAGCTTTGCAGTTGCCCGAGGGAATTGATCGCGAGGAATTTTTTGCCAATTATTGTCCACCACTTCCACCTAATTTTGAACCGCAGGAAGATGAAGCCAAAGCAATTAATGCACTTCTCCAAAGACGTTCGTTTAGGATAAATGCTCGCCAGCATTATACCGATGAACAGTGGCGCATGCACCGCTGGGCTTACGTGCGATTAACTGAAATGGTGGACGCTCAAATTCAGCTGATTTTAGATGCCTTAAAAGAAAGTGGGCAGGAGGAAAATACATTGGTTATTTTCTCGAGCGACCATGGCGATAATGATGCCTCGCACCGAATGGAGCATAAAACAGTTTTGTACGAGGAATCGGCAAACATTCCTTTTGCCGCCATGTGGAAAGGACATATCCCGGAGGGTCAAGTAAATACCACTAGCTTGGTTTCGAATGGTTTAGATCTCTTGCCAACGGTTTGCGATTATGCAGGTATTGAAGCACTGGCTGATCCAAGAGGCAGAAGTTTAAAACCATTGTTTGAAGGAAAAAAAACAGAGTGGCGTAAAACGCTTGCTGTTGAAGGGGAAGTAAGTAGAATGGTGGTTGATGAAAGCGGCTATAAATACGTTCGGTACGATGCCGTTGGAATTGAAGAGCGATTAATGGACTTAAATAAAGACCCTTACGAAACAACGCATTTTACAAACGACGAATCGTACACGGAAATTTTAAACGGATTGCAAAAGTCTTTTGATGAAGAATGGTTCCCAAATTTAAAAAGCAAACAAGATGATCATGGCGAAAAAAATAAATAATAAGGTGTTGTTGGTTCTTTTTATTGGAACCCTATTGATAGTTAGTTCTTGTTCCTCAAAAGTTGAGACAAAAACAAAGGAACGCCCAAATATAATTTTCCTAATGGACGACCAGCACCGCTGGGATGCCCTGGGAGTTGAAAAAAGTGTGGTAGTAACACCTAATTTAGATGAACTGGCAAAAAATGGTGTGCGTTTTACTGAAGCGGTTTGCCAGGCCCCCATGTGCATTGCCAGCCGAAACTCCATGATGTTTGGATTATACGCCAATCAAACCGGTGTTTTGCGTAATGGTCGTGGAATTCCGGATGATAAACTTCCGATACCCCCACTTGCACAGGTATTTGCTGATGCTGGATACGAAACAGCAGGATTTGGAAAAACACATTGGGGAGTTATATGCAATACGCGAGGTTTTGAAACACGATACGCAGCCGAAGTTTTTGAGGAAGGTGCCGTAATGATGAAAGATCTTAATCCTGAAGCCAAACAACGTTATCTGGATGAAACAATTGGCTATGGTCCGGGAGAAGAAGATCCCTCGGGTTATATAGGCGAAACCAGTAAACTTCCAGAACAAGACCACCGCGATGGATGGGTAACAGAAAAATGCCTGGAATATATCAAAGGGAGGGAAGATGACCGTCCCCTGTTTTTGTATCTGTCATTTTTAAAACCACATGCCGGGCATAATGTACCCGAAGGATTTGAAGATAACTACAACCTCGATGAAACAGAGTATGCAGTGCAACCGCCCTGGGAAAAAGACCACTCGGCACATGCTGAAGGTGTAAACCGCCGTGAATTGTATGAAGGATTCTGGAAGAATGCAAGCGAGGAGCAATGGAAAGAAATGACCATGCGTTATTATGCCAACTGTACCTGGATTGATGATATGTTTGGCAGAGCTCTGGAAGCCCTGGAAGAAAAAGGTTTGCTCGAAAACTCAATTATCATTTATGTTTCCGACCATGGCGAGATGCTGGGGGAGAGGTATTATCGTTTTAACAAGTATTGCTTGTACGATGCCAGTGTTCGTGTTCCCATTATTATTTCCGGTTCAGCATTACCAAAAGAATGGAGAGGAGAAGAAGATGTTCGCCCGGCTGAATTGGTTGATGTTTACCCAACATTGCTAAAGGCCGCCGGAATTGAGGTTCCTGAAAAAGCAGTTGGAATAAATCTTTTAAATAAAGAACAAACACGCGAAGCTTCCTTTTGTGCCTTGCACGAACGGGAAGATGAAGCATCGTTTATGGTACGCACTAATAATTATAAGTTGATTTTATGTTTTGCCCGAAAAGAAGATGCTTCAACTTATACCGAAGCCGATATCGTTTCTGGTGAATTTTATGACCTGAAGAAGGATCCTAAAGAATGGAATAATTTGTACGAAAGTGACGACATAAAAGAGCTGAAAATTAAATTCACAGAATTGCTAATGACAAAACTGGAAACAATGAAGTGTCTAGTTCCAAACATGAAATCGGAAAAACATTTCAAATTAACAAAGGATAAATAATTCAACTAGAAATAAAATTTGAATGTCCGCAATTGGTCACAACCAGAACGTCACCCTGAACTCGTTTCAGGGTCTTTCTTACAAATAACTGATTATTAGATGCGAGAGATGCTGAAATAAGTCCAGCATGACGTGCTAAATAATAATTATGACAAAGAACGAATAATCAAAATAAAATGATCAAATTAGTAAATGTAATTTTTGTTGCCATGGCATTTTTTGTGATGTCATGCCAAGCTGAAAAGAGGATTGAAAAGCCCAATGTAGTATTTGTCCTTACCGACCAGTGGAGAGCCCAGGATCTGGGTTTTGTTGGAAATACTCAAGTAAAAACACCTGCACTCGATCAATTATCGAAAGAGGCTGTGGTATTTACCAATGCCATTTCAAATATCCCGGTTTGTACACCCGCACGAGCTTGTTTAATGACAGGTAGATATCCTTTAAGCCATGGCGTTTTTTACAACGATAAACCTTTGAAATCGGATGAGGAGTGCATTGCCGAAGCGTATAGAGAAAATGGGTACAAAACAGCTTATATTGGCAAATGGCATATTAATGGCCATGCACCGGGAGTAAAGAATACTGAAGGGCGTCAGCAGCCTGTCCCAGCAGATCGCCGCCAGGGATTTGATTATTGGAAGGTACATGAGTGTACGCATAATTATAACAATTCGGTTTATTTCGACGAAAACAACCAGAAACATATGTGGGAAGGCTACGATGCCATTGCTCAAACAAAAGATGCTATAAAGTACATTCAAGCCAATAAAGAGAATCCGTTTATCCTATTTGTGTCTTACGGTCCTCCGCATGCCCCATATCAAACGGCTCCCCAAAAGTATAAGAATATGTATAAGGACATGGATATTAAGTTGCGTCCAAATGTGCCGGAAGAAAAAGCAGCACAAGCGAAAGAAGATATCAGAGGATATTATGCTCACATGACTGCGCTTGACAATTGTGTGGCCGAACTCCAGACCGAAATAAAGAACATGGGTTTGGAAGAGAACACCATTTTTGTGTTTACCTCTGATCATGGTGATATGCTTTATTCTCACGATCGAATTAAAAAGCAACAGCCTTGGGAGGAGTCTATACATATTCCATTCGTTTTAAAGTATCCTGCCAAATTGAAAGCTGGTAAACAAATGAGCAAAATGTTTTCATTTCCTGATATTATGCCAACGCTTTTAGGGCTGTGTAATTTACCGATCCCGGCAACGGTAGAAGGGGTTGACTATACGGGACAGTTGTTGGGAAAAGAAGATCTTGACATTAATGGAGCTTTTATTACGTGCCCTGTGCCTTTCCATCAGTGGAATTACAAGAAAGGCGGCAGGGAGTACCGTGGAATTCGTACAGAACAGTATACGTATGCTAAAGACCTGAACGGACCATGGTTATTATACGATAACACAAGTGATCCTTACCAGCTAAATAATCTGGTAAATAAAGAAGAATATGGCTCGATACAAGCGGATTTGGAAACAGAGCTACAGAAAATGCTGGATAAACGAGGTGATAAATTCCTTGATGGAGCGGCTTATATGAAAGCCTGGGGGTATCATTGGGACGGAAACGACTCTTTAAAGCCGTCAAACTAAAATACATTTTAAGGAATACCATTTTTGAAGAAATTGAATTTTGTAGTCAGGAATTAAGTTCTGTATAAATAATAACGTTGTAGAAGCAGACTTCTCTCTGAATTGTTGAAGAGGCTATTTGAAACTTAAAACAGAATTGATGAATTGGTCAAATTCTGGAAGTCAATGTTTCTGATGATAATACCACATAATATGAAAAGATTAACCACTTTTATTTGTTTGATATGTTTTGCTATGTTGCAACTTGGCGCACAAAACAGTGTGAATCCAAAGCTTATATCCAGAGACTCAAGAGTACGGGATTATTTAACTCCTTCATCCATTGTTTGGAAATCGGATGATTCCGGTGAGTTTATAAAAAATGCGGAGAATCTGCTTGTGCCTGGAAAAGGTCAGGCTGATTTATCACGAGATAAAATTTGCATATTAAAGAACTCGCCGGAAAAGCAAGCGTCCATTATTTTTGATTTTGGAAAAGAAATACACGGTGGAATACAAATCGTAACCAGTTTTTTACCCAATAAGTTAGGGCAAAAAGTGCGTTTACGTTTTGGCGAATCGATATCCGAAACCTTGTCGGATGTTATACCCGAAGAATTTGCGGCAACTAACGAACATGCCATGCGCGATTTTGAAATTACTCTGCCCTGGCTGGGCAAACTCGATATTGGGAATACCGGGTTTCGTTTTGTTCGGATTGACCTATTGGGCGACACGGCTCAGTTGAATCTGAAAGAATTCAATGCCATATCCATTTATCGCGATATACCGTACTTGGGAAGTTTTGAAAGTAATGACACCTTGTTAAATCAGATTTGGCAAACTGGGGCGTATACGGTACATCTAAATATGCAGGAATATTTGTGGGATGGAATTAAACGCGACCGCCTGGTTTGGGTTGGTGATTTGCACCCCGAAATAAAAACAATCAATTCGGTTTTCGGATATAACGAAGTAGTACCAAAAAGTCTTGATTTAATTCGGGATATTACTCCGGTTGAGGAATGGATGAATGGTATTACTTCTTACTCTATGTGGTGGGTGATTATTCACCGAGATTGGTATTATAATCATGGCGATTTGGAGTACCTAAAACAACAAAGAGGCTATTTGGTTGCGTTGTTGAATAAGTTTGCGTCGATGGTGGGCGATGACGGGCGAGAGAATCTTGATGGTAGCAGGTTTCTTGATTGGCCAAGCAGTCCTTATCCTGAAGCTATTGATGCCGGTTATCATGCGCTGCTAAAAATGACATTGGAGGCAGGAGAGGAGCTCTGTACTTCAATAGGAGAAGTAGAAACTGCTAAACTATGTCGTTCAAAAGCCGCATTAATGAGTAATGTTGTGCCTGATCATGTAAATTCAAAACAAGCTGCTGCTCTTTTGGCAATATCAAATTCAATTTCCGAAAAGGAAGCCAATTCTGTTATTGAAAAAGATGGAGCTCAACGATTCTCAACTTTTTATGGGTATTACATGCTGTTAGCCATGGCAAAGGCGGAGAACTATACCGGAGCAATGGATATAATTCGTGAATATTGGGGCGGAATGTTGGCGCTTGGAGCCACAACATTTTGGGAAGACTTTGATATTGAATGGTTGAAAAATGCAGGTAGAATTGATGAATTTCCAACTGATAATTTGGTGGACGTACATTCAGAATACGGTGATTATTGTTACAAAGGATTGCGTCATAGCTTTTGTCATGGGTGGGCCTCAGGACCTACAGCATGGCTATCAGAGTATGTACTTGGAATAAAAGTGCTTGAAGCGGGCTGTAAAAAGATTGCAATTGAGCCGCATTTGGGAGATCTAACATGGGTTGAGGGAACTTATCCAACCCCAAAGGGTATTGTAAAAGTAAGGCATGAGAAACAAGCTGATGGTACTATAAAATCAGAAATAGCCGTGCCGGAAGGTATTGAGGTTATTGAAAAGTAAAACTGTAGGTTGATAGGCTAGTAAAGAAAAATCCAATAGACGAAAATATTATGAAGATAGCGATAGCGAACGACCATGCCGGATATGAGATGAAAATTATTCTTTTAAAATGGCTGGAAGAACAAGGTTACGAAACTAAAAATTTTGGGAGCGATTCAGCTCAATCTGTTGATTATCCCGATTATGTCCATCCACTGGCAAATTCCGTTGAAAAAGGGGAGTTTAAACTTGGCGTATTGGTTTGTGGCAGCGGACAGGGTGTTTCTTTTACTGCAAATAAACATCAGGGAATTCGCGCTGCATTATGTTGGAAGCCCGAAATCGCCAAATTAGCAAGGGAGCATAACAATGCCAATATTTTATGTTTGCCGGGGCGTTTCCTAAACAAGAACGAAGGAATAGAAATTTTAAAAACTTTTCTGACATCTAAATTTGAAGGAGGAAGGCACCAAAACCGACTATGTAAAGTTGCAATCTGTGGTAGTTGTATAATATAAAAGATACGTATTGTTGTATTGACAGTACTTATCATACTGAAGGAGAACTATATTAATTGCAAAGTGCTGAGTATTAATTTATCCCGTTTCTGAAGTCAGAAGGACTCAATCCTGTTTTCTTTTTAAAAAGCATACTAAAATGGTAAATGTTTTGAAATCCCAGCTGGAAGGCTATTTCTGTAATGGTTTTATCGGTAGATACTAATAACTCTTTTGCTCTTATTATTCGCAGTTGCAAATGGTATTGTGCAGGTGATACACCCGTATATTTTTTAAACATTTTACGGAAATACGAGTATCCAACATTGTGTTCTTTTGCCAGCTCTTCCATGTTGTATTCGGTTTCAATGTTCTGGCGCATTAAAAAACGAACTTGCTCAATTACTTTGGCAATGTGTTTGCCTGAAAAACCTTTACGTTTTTCAAAAGAAACCATGTAGCCCAATAGTTTTACAACCATCCCCGAAGCAATTTGCTGGAATCCGGGACGCTCTTTTTCAACCAAATCATAAATCTTTAAATAGGTGTCAATTATTTCTTCCTTTATTCCACAATTAATGACAGGTTGTGTTGGTGTAAAAATATTGTTTTTCAGAAGCTTATGCGCAATTTCGCCATTAAAACCCACATAGTTTTCCGTCCAACCTGTAGTGCGAATAGGGCGGTAACGGTGCCATTCATTAGGAAGTACGAGCATTATGCTGCCCGGTTTTACCTGGAATTTTCCATGTTTATTCTCATAAATGCCAGTACCTTTTGTAATGTAGTTAAGCTGATATTCCTGCAAAATACGTCCTGTTTCCCAATTAAAATAGTATTCTGATGGGTGTTCCTGCGGAGGATACACTGTTTTAGGTAATATGTTACCTGTGCCTGCTACATTCAGATACAAGCCCCAATCCACATCCTCCTCTGCTGTCGTTAGATATTTAAAATAATTTTCCATTCAATTTGTGTCAAAATATATAAAAAAACTGCCAGTTTTTATATTGTTTTAGCCAAAAAACACCATTATTTTTGACTTGTTAATAAATAGACTATAAGAGTGACTTATTTATTATTTGAATCAATAAACTTATAAACTGAGATTATGAATTTTATACTTGGACTAACAATTATTGCAATTGGAAGTTTTGGACAATCGAGTTCCTATGTTCCCATTAACAAGGTGAAAAACTGGTCGTGGGAGACTTTTTGGATTGTGCAGGGGGTTTTCGCCTGGTTGGTATTTCCGTATCTGGGAGCGCTCCTGGCAGTTCCTGAGGGATCATCGCTTATGACGATTTTAGGCGTTGACAGTGGCGCAGCTTTAAAAGCCCTGTTTTTTGGTGTGCTTTGGGGCGTTGGTGGCCTAACCTTTGGTTTATCAATGCGCTATCTTGGTGTTGCATTGGGGCAGTCAATTTCGTTGGGTACCTGCTCTGCATTTGGAACACTCATACCTGCAATCTTTTTCGACAAAACAGATCTTTTTCACGGTCCGGGTTTAATGCTTCTGATTGGTGTGTCTGTAACGCTTGCCGGTATTGCAACAATTGGTTATGCAGGAGGATTGCGTTCACAAAATATGACTGAGGAACAAAAGAAAGCGGCGGTTAAAGATTTTGCCTTAACAAAAGGATTACTTGTTGCTTTGTTAGCAGGTGTAATGAGTGCATGTTTTGCCCTTGGGTTGAGTGCCGGTGAACCTTTAAAAGAAGCAGCACTAGCATTAGGAGCTAAAGATATATTTGCAACCCTGCCTGCTACATTAATGGTAACAGCTGGTGGTTTTTTAACCAATGCAGCATTCTGTTTACAACAAAATTTTAAAAACAAAACGTTTAAAGATTACGTAACCATTCCTGGTAATGTGTGGGTAAATAATTTACTGTTTTGTGCATTGGCAGGTGTGCTTTGGTATTCGCAATTTTTTGGACTGGCAATTGGTAAAAGTTATTTGGCTGGTAGTCCTGTTATGCTGGCTTTCTCATGGTCGATACTAATGGCCTTAAACGTAACATTCAGTAATGTTTGGGGGATTATCCTTAAAGAATGGAAAGGTGTTGCTACTAAAACCATCGTTGTGTTGCTGATAGGAATGGCTATACTTATTTTCTCCGTTTTTGTTCCTAACCTGTAAGCTGATTTATTCTAATAACTCTAATTTTTAAGATATGCAACGACTAGCATTTAAAATGTACCTCAACGAAGGTCAGAAAGAAGAATATATTAAACGTCATGATGAGATTTGGCCGGAACTAAAGAAATTACTGAAAGATGCCGGCGTGAGTGAATACTCCATCTTTTTAGATGAAGAAACCAATATCTTGTTCGCTTTCCAGAAAGTAAGTGGAGATGGCGGTTCGCAAGATTTAGGAAAAACCGAGATTGTACAAAAGTGGTGGGCTTACATGAAAGATATTATGAAGTCGAATCCCGACAATTCTCCGATTTCGGTTGAGTTGGAAGAAGTGTTTTACATGGAATAAAAAAATATTCTGAACAAATAAATTTAATTAATTAAGACTGAGAAAGTTATGAGTGAACTTATTAAAAAGGCATATGAAATTGCCAAGGAGCAATATGCCAAAGTAGGCGTTGATACCGATGCTGCAATCGCAAAAATGAAAGATGTAAATATTTCGTTACACTGTTGGCAAACCGATGATGTTGGTGGTTTCGAAACTGCTGATGGCGAATTGTCAGGTGGTATTCAGGCTACAGGTAACTACCCTGGTAAAGCTTCAACAATTGATCAGATGCGTACCGACCTTGAGAAGGTATTGTCGATGCTTCCTGGTAAACAACGTTTAAACCTGCATGCTATTTACGGTGATTTTCAAGGCGAGAAAGTAGATCGCGACGAGATTGAAGTAAAACACTTCCAAAGCTGGATTGACTGGTGTAAAGCACAAGGAATTGGAATGGATTTCAATGCTACTTGTTTCTCTCACGACCGTGCTGCCGATGGTTTTACACTTTCAAGTAAAAACGAAGAAAACAGAAAATTCTGGGTAGAACACGTAAAACGTTGTCGCGCTATTTCTGCCGAAGCAGGAAAACAACTGGGAACACCTTGTGTACACAATACCTGGATTCCTGACGGATCGAAAGATACACCAATCGACCGTAACGGATACCGCGCCAACCTTCAAAAGTCGCTCGACGAGGCGATGGCTACCGATTATCCGAAAGAATACATGAAAGATGCCGTTGAAAGTAAACTGTTTGGTATTGGTGTTGAATCAATGACTGTTGGTTCGCACGACTTTTACCTGGGATATGCCATTAAAAACAACAAATTAATTTGTTTGGATAACGGACACTTTCACCCAACAGAGCAGGTAGGAGATAAAATATCTTCTGTTTTACAATTTGTTGATGAGGTTTTATTGCACGTAACACGTCCGGTTCGTTGGGATTCAGATCACGTAGTTACATTAAATGAAGATGTTCAGTTAATCGCTTCAGAAATTATCCGTAACGATTTCCTTGACCGCGTAAATATCGGACTTGACTTCTTTGATGCTTCAATCAATCGTATTGGTGCTTATGTAACAGGTACACGTGCAGCTATGAAAGCATTTCTAATTGCAGGACTTGAGCCAACAAAAGATATGGTTGCATTGGAAGAAGCCGGTAAAAACTTCGAACGTTTGGCTATGTTGGAAGAATTGAAAACAATGCCATTTGCAGCAGTTTGGGATTACTACTGCCTGCAGGAAGGTGTTCCAACCGGAATGGATTACATTGGCGAAATCCAAAAGTACGAAGAAGAAGTTCTTTCAAAACGATAGTTTAATAGTTTCTATAGAATAAGTTGAATCTTCCTCTGTTCTAAGTCGCTGCATAAATATGCCGACAGAGAACAGAGGAGGTTTGTTTTTTTAATTTGGCTGTAATACGATTTATTTAGTATTGTATTCACAGCTGCCAATCCAAAAGGTTATGAATGAGGTTATTGCTGTTTTCGATATAGGAAAAACCAATAAAAAAATATTGTTGTTTGATAAAGACTTTAAGGTTGTTTATCAATTCGAAGAAAAATTTCCCGTTGTGAATGACGACGACGGTTTTGAATGTGACGACATTGACTTAATAACCACTTGGATTTCAGAAACATTAACAGAGATTGTAAACAAAGGCGAGTACGACCTGGTAGGAGTAAACTTCTCTACATACGGAGCCTCGTTAATGTTTTTGGATGAAAGTGGAAAACCACTAACGCCGGTTTATAATTATTTGAAAGAAATTGACCCGGCTATATCAGAAAAGCTGTTTGCCGAATATGGTGGTGTTGACGAATTTTGCCGAAAAACGGCTAGTCCGGCTTTAGGACTTTTGTTAAATTCCGGTATCCAGATTCTGTGGCTTAAGAAAGAAAAATCAGCACTGTTTAATCAGTCCAAATCTATACTTCATTTCCCGCAGTATTTGTCTTATTCATTAACCAACGAAATAGTATCTGAGCCAACATCAATAGGCTGCCATACTTTTATGTGGGATTTTGATGATATGAAATACCACCAGTGGATTGCAGATAATGATATTTCGCTGCCTGAACCTATAACTAATGATGTTGTATTTCCTGTAAAAATTGGAGATAAAGAAGTAAAAGTTGGAACAGGAATACACGATAGCTCAGCATCGCTGGCACCTTATTTAAAAGCAAGTAACGAAAAGTTTATACTCGTATCAACCGGTACATGGTGTATAAATATGAATCCATATAACACTGAGCCCTTAACTGCCGGTCAGTTGGAACAGGACTGCCTTTGTTTTTTGACACCAAATAAAGAGCAGGTAAAATCATCGCGTTTGTTTATGGGGCATTTTCATGAGGTTTGGGCCGAAAAACTGGCGAAATACTTTGATGTGCCCGGCGACTCGTTTAAAACAGTTAAATTAAACGAAGCATTATTGAACAGTTTAAACGAAAAATATTCAGCTTCGGTTTACTTCCCTAACGGAAAAGAAAGTTTTGACGAAGGCTTGGAAAAGGCTGATTTGAGCGTTTTTGCCAATTACGAAGAGGCGTACACCAAACTCATGATTGATTTGTCAGACTTATGTGTGCAAGCCATACAGCTTGTAATTCCTGCGAACGACGAATCAGAAACACTTTATGTCTCGGGCGGTTTTGCACGTAACCCAATTTTTATTCATTTATTGAAAGTGAGTTTCCCAGGCAAGAAAGTATTAATCTCAGAAATTGATAACTCAAGTGCTTTGGGTGCGGCATTGGTAATTGCCGATACATTTACTGATGTTGATGTATCGCAACTCGACTTGGGTTTAAAAAATAATTAGAAAATGGAATCAGCAAAAAGAATTTATTTACCACCAGTAAGTCTTGTGGGGCCAGGAGCCTTAAACGAGCTTAAAAGCGACTTGCAAACGAGTAATTATAAAAAGGTGTTGTTGGTTACCGACCGCGTACTTGTAAAAATTGGAATTGCCGAAAAGGTTGAAGATATCTTAAATGAATGTGGTTTGGACTACATTGCTTACGATGCAGTTAAACAAAATCCAACAGTAGAGAATGTAAGAGTTGGTTTGTTGGCCTATCAACAAAATAAATGCGACTGCATTATTACGCTTGGAGGAGGATCGCCGCAAGATTGTGGAAAAGCAATTGGAATTTTAGCAACTAATGGTGGTAAAATTGAAGATTACGAGGGGATTCATGTTTCGAAAAAGAAATCGGCTCCTCTAATTGCCATCAATACCACTGCCGGAACAGCAAGTGAGATTACCATTAACTACGTAATTACCGACGAAAAGCGTAAGGTAAAAATGGTAATGGTAGATAAAAATTGTTTGGTTGATATAGCGGTTAACGACCCTGTGTTAATGATGAACAAACCGGCTGCGTTAACTGCCGCCACAGGTATGGATGCCTTAACTCACGCAATTGAAGCCTACGTAACTGTTGGTGCTTTCGATTGGTCGGACAATTTGGCTTTGCATGCTATTAAATTAATTGGCGAAAGTTTGCGCGATGCTGTTGCCGACGGTAATAATATTGAAGCGCGCAGTAAAATGGCCTGGGGTCAGTTTATTGCCGGACAGGCCTTTTCGAATTGCGGATTAGGCTTTGTGCATTCAATGGCTCACCAATTGGGCGGAATGTACGATTTACCTCATGGTGTTTGTAATGCAATTTTACTTCCTCATGTCGAGAAATTTAATGCTTCAGATTGTGGCGATAAGTTACGGGATATTGCAGAAGCCATGGGTGTTGATACTTCTGAAATGACTATAGAAGAGGCAAATGATGCAGCAATTGCAGCAATCGTTCGGTTATCAAAGGATGTGGGTATTCCTGCCGGATTACAAGAACTGGGCGTAAAAGAAAAGGATTTTGACCTTATGGCAAAAAATGCTTTGCTCGATGTTTGTACCGGTGGAAATCCAAAACCAGTTACGCTTGAAGATACAATTGAAATTTATCAATCAGCCTATTAAACCAGGTTTTTATATAATAATACCGTATAAATGTTAGACAGAATATCTGATCCTATTGGAAGGTTGATGGGACTTCGATACAAATCACATCCGTGGCATGGGGTTTATATTGGGAAAAAAGCTCCTAAAGAATTGACTGCTTTTATCGAAGTTGTTTCAACAGATACGGTAAAATATGAAATCGATAAAGACAGTGGTTATTTACGAATTGATCGACCCCAGAAATTTTCAAATGTTGTTCCTGCTCTTTATGGCTTTATTCCGCAAACTTTTTGTGGAAATGGGGTTGGAAAACTTTGTAGTATTAAAACAGGAAAAGAGGGAATCGTTGGTGATGGCGACCCTATAGATATTTGTGTACTGACAGAAAAAGCAATTGCACATGGTGATTTATTGGTAAACACAATACCCATTGGTGGTTTTCGGATGATTGACGGGAATCAGGCAGATGATAAAATAATAGCGGTTCTGAGAAACGATACTGTTTATGGTCATTTTAAGGATATTTCGGAAGTTCCCGAAATTGTGATTCAACGTCTTGAGCACTATTTCCTTACTTATAAGGATATGCCCGGCGAAGAAAAGGATACCGAAATTGTTGGCATATATAACGCAAAAGAAGCTCATGAGGTTATATCTGCTTCGGTGGAGGATTACAACAAAAAATTTGATAATCTGGGGAAATTACTTCAATAACAAAAATTAGTAAATATGAGAAAATTGAATACAAAATGGATGCATCCACGCGATCAGATAATTATGATCATAGATAAGATTTATCGAAGTGGAATGACAACAACATCGGGAGGAAATATCTCTATTATTGACGATAATGGAGATGTTTGGGTAACGCCATCGGCCATTGATAAAGGAACTTTGCGACCAACAGATATTATTTGTGTAAGAAAAGACGGAAGTATTGAAGGACGCCACAAACCTTCATCGGAGTATCCTTTTCACATTGCCATTTATAAATGCCGCCCCGAAATAAAAGCGGTAATTCATGCACATCCGCCGGCGCTGGTTTCTTTTAGTATTGTACGTCAGATTCCGAATACAAATGTGCTTCCGCAGGCAAAACATGTTTGCGGCCCTATAGGTTATGCACCGTATGCCTTACCCGGAAGTGATGAATTAGGTGATGTTATTGCTGATGAGTTTGCAAAAGGAGTGAATGCCGTAATTATGGAAAACCACGGAACAGTTGTGGGGGGAAGCAATTTAAGTGATGCATACCAGCGATTTGAAACAATGGAGTTTTGCGCCCGCACTTTAATAAACGGAAGCACAATTGGTACCCCCAACTATTTGTCTGATGATCAGATCGATGAATTTGAAAACCAGATTCCACGTTTGTTGCCGGAGATGAAGAATGTTGAATATCCTTCGAACGAGCGGGCGATTAGGGAAATGATACAGCGTATTGTTTTGCGTGCCTGCGATCAGGGATTGATGATCAGTTCGTATGGTACTGTTTCGGTGCGTTGGAAGGGAGATGATTTTCTGATAACGCCTACCAATGTGGCGCGCTGGGACATTCAGTTAAAAGATATTGTGCAGATAAAAGATGGTAAGCGCGAGCCCGGAAAATTGCCAAGTCGATCGACTTGGTTGCACCAGGAAATTTACAAACGTTTTCCACATGTAAATTCAATTATCTTAACACAAACGCCATATCTAATGGCTTACAGTGTTACCGGTGAAAAGATTGATGTACGTACCATTCCTGAAAGCTGGATTTTCTTGCAAGATATTCCCAATATGCCTTTCGGTTCGCATTTTGCCGGCGAAGAAGCTATTCTCGAAACACTGTCGGAAAACACACCGGCAGTAATTATTAATAACGATTCGGTATTGGTAACCGGTGATAATTTACTCGGAACATTTGATAAGTTAGAAGTGGCCGAATTTAGTGCAAAATCGCTTACAATGGGTGCTTCGTTAGGGAAACTAATTCCAATTAACGACGCTCAGGTGGAAGATTTAAGAAAGAAGTTTTTGAGCTAAAATTTATATTTAGTGATTCAATAAGGCCTTTGCATTACCAGGTTTCCGGTTTGTGTAAAGGCTTTTTATATTTTTGAAGAATGAGAAAAGTCGCATTGATAACCGGGGCATCAAGAGGTATTGGCAAAGTAGTTGCCTTAAAGTTAGCCGAAATGGGTTATAATTTAATGATTGTTGGGCGCAATAAAAATCAGTTGCAGAATACAAAAAATGAGATTACAAAGTACAAAATAGATTGTGCATTTGTTGAAGCCGATTTGTCATCGGAAAGTGCACCTGCTTCTGTTGTAAATGAGGCGATACGCGAATTTGGCGGCTTAGATGTGGTAATTAATAATGCGGGTCTTGCAAATTCTCTTCCCATTGAAGAAACTTCAATGGAATTGTGGGATAAAATTTTTAAAGTGAATGCCCGGGCTCCGTATTTTATTTGCAAAGAAGCAACTCCACACCTCAAGCAAAGCACTAATCCGGTAATCATAAATGTTGGTTCTGTGGTCGATTTTAAAGGCTATGCCAATCAATCGGTTTATGCATCGTCGAAACATGCACTGGCCGGTTTTACAAAAGTGCTGGCCAAAGAAGTACAACCCGATGGAATAAAAGTGCACTTGATTTCGCCCGGAGGAGTAAACACCGAAATGGTTCGCGAAATACGACCCGATATTAATACCGATGAATTAATTCAACCCGAAGAAATTGCCGAATTGGTAGAATTTTTAATAACACGCCAGGGAAAAGGCACGATCGATCATTTGTATATTCGCAGACAATCGGGTTTGGCATTCGATTAAATGGTCTTTACCAGATGTATTTCAGAAAATTTCTTCTATCGTCGAATGTGCCTGTGGTGGAATCTTTACTTTGATCGGGTAGGATAAGATCGGCAAACTTTTATAACTGTTGGTAGTTACGAGGCATTATTACTATTTAAACCGGTAGGATTGTTAGCATGTTGCAACGATTTTTTATACTGCAACGGGCTTTCTCCTTTTTCCTTTTTAAACTGCACCGAGAAATTGCTTTGGCTTCCAAAGCCACAAATAAAGCTTATCTCGCCAATGTTGACGTTACCTTCTTTTATTAGTTCAATAGCTTTGTTAATACGGTATTTTGTAATAAAATCCTTTGGCGAAACATCCATAATATTCATAAACTTACGGTAGAAATTCGTTCTGCTCATATTCATTTTCTCGGCAAGATAATTTACATTTAGTTGGGGCGATTGGTATTCGGCAGAGACAATGGTATTAATTTGTTTTACAAAATTCAATTCAAAAAGATTAGTAATCTCTACATCGGGTTCTTCAAGAATTCCTTGTTTATAGGATTGCTGAAGCTTTTTGCGAAGTGAAATAAGGTTTTCTATCCGGATTTTTAAAATTTCTAAATCAAAGGGTTTCGAAATATAATCGTCGGCACCATATTTATATCCACTTATCTTACTTTCAGTATCGGCTTTTGCGGTTAGTAATATTATCGGAATGTGCGAAATTAGATCATCTTCTCGTACCAGTTTGCATAATTCGTAGCCATTGGTTTCCGGCATCATAATATCTGAAATAATAATATCGGGTAAATGGTTTTTTGCCAGCGAATAACCTTCGTTGCCATTGTAACTCGATATTACTTTAAAGTCGTTTTGTAATGACGAGCAAATAAAACGATTTAGTTCAAGGTCGTCTTCAACTAAAAGAACTACCGCTAAATTATTCTTTTGTTTTGATCCTGTCTTGCCTTCGGTTGATACCGGCAAAATCTCTTTTTTCTGAGTGAGTTCATTGCTTTCAGAAAAGTCGTTTCCATATATTTCCGGGTCAAGCGAAAGTATAAACGAAAATCTTGTTTCAATATTTGGTGTACTTTGAGCTATTATTGCTCCACGATGAAGTTCAACCAATCTTTTTGTAAAATTCAGCCCAATTCCTGTTCCTGAATAATCAGGTTTATTTTTGTCGGTTTCCGATTGTTGGTAGCGGTTAAATACATGAGGTAAGTCTGTTTCTGGTATTCCTGTTCCGTTGTCAATTACCGTAATTTTTACAAACGAAGTTCCGCTTATGTTTTTGTTCTCGCGATGATAAGTTTTGTATTCGTTCATTTTCAGCATTTCAATCCGAACATGTACTTTCCCATTTTCTTTTACATGTTTTAATGCGTTAGACAGAAGATTACTAACTATTTTTTCGTATTTGTCTTTGTCGATTGGCAGTATTAGTTTGTCAAAATCAGAATCAATACCGATTTTGATTTTCCTTACAGAAGCGACATACTGAAACGACTGAATTAAGTTTTTTGTAATAGAAAGAAGGTCATCGTTTCTAACCTTTAAACCAAGTGCATCGTTTTCCAGACTTTTGAATGATAACAACTGGTTTACAAGTGCCAATAGCCTGTTTGTACTATGCCGAAGGCCTTTAAACGAATCTAAATGGATTTGACTCGAAGTGAGATGTTTTGATAATAAATCGGTGTTTCCTTTAATAAGCGTAAGCGGGGTTCTGATTTCGTGCGAAATATTAGTGAAAAAACGCATTTTCATTTGAGCGATCTCATTTTCTCTCACGCGTTCCTTTTGTTCTGTTTCGAGTTTGTTTCGGTATAGCTTTGCTTGTAAAGTGAGTTTGAACCCGAAGTAAATGATGGTTGCAAAAACAAACAAATAGATAAAGTAGGCAATAGGAGTTTTAAACGGAGAGGACTTTACGAATATTTTTAATGCTTTAATTTCCGACCAAAGTCCGGTGTTGTTTTGAGCTTTTACTTTAAAGGTATATGTTCCTGGCCTCAAATTCGAAAAATTAGCATGGGTGCGTTTTCCTGCATCAGTCCATTTTTTGTCTAATCCTTCCAGCATATATGCGTACTTAATTTTATCAGCGGCTATATAATCAAAACCGTGATAGTTTATTGTAAATACGTTCTGTTTGTGGTTAAGGATAATCTCTTCGCTGTTGTCTAATGCTTGCGTTAAAAGTCCTGTTTCATCGTTTGGCTTTATTACTTTATTTTTAACCGATATTGACTTTAAGGTAATTTCTGGAGTATCGGTGTAATTAAATTTACCAACCAGCGTGGGATCAAAAAATGTTAATCCATTATTCCCTCCAAAAAACAAAAGCCCGTTACGGCTGCTTGTCGATGAATTTCGATGAAATTGTAGATTATAAAGCCCTTCGTTATGGAAGAAGTTTATAAACTCTGCGTTTTTATCGAAGCGTGACAGACCATAAGAGGTTGCTAACCAGAGATAGCCATCCTCGTCTTCTTCAATACAAACAATATCATTATTTGGAAGCCCGTCGTTTTCAGTATAAATACGAAAGTTCTTATCGATAAAATTATACCGATAAAGCCCTTTATCATAAGTTCCCATCCAGAGTGTGCTGTCAGAGTCGAGCAGTATAGTTACTACTTCGCGTAGATTATATCCTTCAGTAGGGATGACTTTTTTTATATTTTTAAAAGTATTTGAATTTACGTCGAATAAAAATACCCCTTCAAGTAGAACAGATGTTAATACCTCCTCATTACCAAATGGAATTACATCAACTATATCATTTGTATATTTTTTATTCTGAGATAATATATTCCCGTTATAATCGAAGGTGAAAATTCCCTGAAGATTGGATCCTGCAATAATTTTTCCTCCTTGTTCGCAAAACGATATAATTCCGCTATTCGGTTTGGGTATTTTAATTTCTGTTACATGCTTAAATTGCAAATCAGTTTTAAATTGATTCTGCGCAGAACCAATCCAGAGTTGATTTTTCGAATCGATGTACAGGGTTCTGATATTATTGTTTTTCAAAAAGCTGTTGCCTTTATGGAGATGCCTCATTCTTTTCTCCGCACCGCCATTGTATACATATAAGCCATCAGACCTTGTACCGATATAGTAGTTTGAATTATTATCGGCAGCAATGCTGGTTACGAATGAATTTTCGGTACGATTATCTAATTGAGTTTCAAAATTGAAGTAGTTGGGTTGTTTAAACGATACGTGAACTCCCTGATCAAATGTCCCCACCCAAATATTATTATCTCGGTCTTTAAAAACCGTTGTTAAATGGTTGGAACGCAAATTTGAGTTCGCCTTCGTTTTATTTGAAATTTGATTCAAATGAGGGTTGAAAATGAATAACCCATTTGTGCTTGTACCTATCCATAATACTCCATTTTCAATGTTTTTGATAAAAGTAAAATCGCAATTCTTGAGTTCTTCCAGTTTTTTATATTGCGCAGGAAGAGGAATAAATGCAGAAGAAGAAAGACTAAACGCTTTGATGCTTTTGCCAGCAATATAAAGAATATCATCAATTTTTAGTATATCACCAATATTGTAAACTTCATCGTTACCCGGAATAGGAAATTTCTTTAAAATATTTGTGTGGGGATTGAAATTCATCAGGTTCTTACTATCGTCGGTTTTTCCCCAAATTCCTGTTTCTTCGTCTGAAATTAAGGAGTTGATCACAATTGTGGAATCGAATTGCGACACACGGGTAAAAGCACTCTCTTCCTGCCAATAAACATATAAACCTCCGGAAACGCTTGTACCATAGGTTTTCCCTTTGTAATCAACAAAGTCTAAAAACCTTTCGTTATTCGATTTAATACGATACATTTTTTCAAGATTTGAATCATACATGTTAACTCCATTTGCGGTGGAACAAAATAATTGTCCATTAAAGTTTTTATGAAGTTTGTATGTTCTGTTATGATTGAGAGAGAAATCATTATTATCCTCAAAAAAGAAATGCTCGAAAGAGATTCCATCGTATCTGTTTAAACAACGGGCAGTAGCCAGCCAAATGAATCCTTGTTCATCTTGTTCGATCGACTGTACCGAAAGATTAGATATTCCATCCTCGAAGTTTAGATTTTGAAATTTCGGAGTAGCATTATGTGTATATGTCTGGCCATATCCATTTAAAATGATCAACAAAAAGAGTGGGGTAAGCATCTTTTTCATGGATGTAATCATAGTGTTTCGATTTAGAATAGTGATTCACTCAAAAGTAAAAAAAAAGGAATAGGCAATTTGCTGTAAGATGCTTTATTTCAGTTGTTTTGTTGTTTTGTTGAACTATTGTTTCAACTCTGATACAATAGTTCAAGTTGCTACAAAAAATAAAAAATAAAGCACATTTCTAATAAATGTTGGGAAATGCAAGCCATAGTTTTGGTCACGAACTAATTCTATACTTAAAATGGTGAAAGATGAAACTAAACCGTATCCTTCATATTTGTACGAGTGCTGTTCTGGCACAAGTATCTTCTCAGGTTTATCATCCTTAAACGTAAATTTTCAATTTACTAATAAGGAATAACAGCTAAAAATAAACGTAATTATTAATTAAATTAAAACTTATGAAAAAAGGAAGCGTATTGAAATTTTGCTTTGTCATGGTACTATTCTTATGTAGTATAATGACCTTTGCACAGCAAAATGCAATTTCGGGAAAAGTAACGGATGGCTCAAGGGATCCTCTTCCTGGAGTTACTGTTGTATTAAAGGGTACTACCCAAGGGACAATTACGGACATTGACGGCGACTATCAACTGCCCAATGTAAGTAGTGGTGATGTGGTTGTTTTTTCTTTTGTGGGCATGGTTTCACAGGAAGTTACTGTCGGAGACCAATCTGAAATTAATGTATCCATGGTAGCTGATGCAATAGGTATCGAAGAAGTTGTGGCTGTTGGTTATGGAACACAGGTTAAAAGAGAGGTGAGTGGTTCTGTACAAACTGTTGATGCCGAAACACTAAAAGATCTACCCGTATCGCAAGTTACCCAAAAATTACAGGGTCAAATGGCGGGTGTTCAAATCAAACAAACTACAGGAAAGCCGGGTGAAGGAATGAATGTCCGTATTCGTGGCCAGTTTTCAATATCAGCAGGTAGCGAGCCTTTATATGTGGTTGATGGATTCCCGATTACAGGAGGAATTAACAAAATTAATCCAAGTGAGATCGAGGATATTACCGTCTTAAAAGATGCAGCATCTACTTCTTTGTATGGATCAAGGGCTGCAAACGGTGTAATATTGATTACCACAAAAAAGGGAAAAGCCGGGCAAACCAATGTTAGTTTAGATGTGTCTTATGGAATTCAGGAAGTACCTGATCGGGGACGTATTGATATGATGGATGCAGTTGAATTTGCCACATTCAAAAAGGAATTTTATGAAGATGCAGGCAAACCGGTACCTGAAGTTTTTAAGAATCCATCGATATACGAAGGTAAAAACAACGACTGGTACGATGCCTTATTACAAACTGCGCCTGTGCAGAGTTACAATTTAACCGTTACCTCAAATACAGATAAACTTAGAACCGCTGCAGTAGCTGGCTTTTATAAGCAAGATGGAGTGGTAGTTAATTCAGATTATGAGCGTTACTCCATTCGTTTAAACATGGATTACGATGTTTCGGATAAAGTCACAATAGGTTTTAACCTGGCTCCATCGTATATAAAAGACAATACGCCACGGACAGACGGAGGAAGAAATACAGGAATTTTATTTAATGCCTTGCATACCTGGCCAATTATGGATATTTACGATGAAAACGGTGAATTAACTTATTTTAATCAAATGCCTGCCGAAACAGGTAATATCTTTAAATATCCAAACTGGGTTCGTTCTGCCAAAGAACTGGTAAACGAAACAAAAGACTTAGACCTTATTTCTACCGGCTATTTACAGTATAAGCCTATAGACGGATTAGTGTTAAAGTCGAGCATAAATGCACAGATTACGAACTCCAAATTTAAATTCTTTAATCCTTCAACGGCAACATACCGCATAAACCAGGGGATTCCAACAACTTCAACATCCACAAGAGATGAGTATGTTAATTTTTCATGGTTGAATGAGAATACAGCAACTTATTCTAAAAAAGTGGGAGACCATAATTTTTCCTTACTTGGTGGTGCAACCATTCAAAAATTTCGGCAGGATAGATTTCAATTAAATATGGATAATTTTTCGGATGACCGTTTACCACTTGTGCAAACGGCCACAAACATTAACCGTAACGGAACACAAGACATAATTAATGAATGGAGTTTGGTTTCCTTCCTTTCACGCTTAACCTATAATTATAAAGGAAAATATTTATTAACGGCTGCCATTCGTTCCGATGGTTCTTCGCGTTTTGGATCGGAAAATGCCTGGGGTACTTTCCCTTCTGTTTCAGTGGGGTGGATTGCCTCGGATGAAAATTTTATGGCTGATGCCAATGCAATTTCTATGTTAAAACTTAGGGCAAGTTATGGTGTAACCGGTAACAACAATATTGGTAATTATACCCAATATGCGTTAATTAATAACACAGCCAGTACTGCATTCAACGATAATTTTGCAGCAGGATCAGCAGTAAGTTCAATGGCTAATCCGAACCTGGGTTGGGAAACAACCAAACAATTTGATATTGGTTTTGATTTAAGCTTGTATAATAACCGCGTTTCCGTAGTGTACGACTATTATAATAAGAAGACTACAAACTTATTATATAATGTACAAGTGCCATGGGAGTCGGGTTTTAATAGATTTAGCGATAACATTGGCGAGATCGGATTTTGGGGACATGAATTAGCTGTTAAAACAATAAACACTACCGGCAAATTAAAATGGACAACCTCTGCTAATATCTCGATTAACCGCAATGAAGTTAAGTCTTTAGCAGAAGGAATTGACCGGGTTTATTCTCCTTTCCATATTACAAAAGTTGGTGAACCTTTCGCGCAGTTTTATGGGTGGAAGTCTGATGGACTTTATATGAATCAGGAAGATCTTGATAATTCGCCAATTGTTCCCGGACGCTCAACGGTTGGTAGTATTAAGCTTGTAGATATCAATGGAGATGGCGTAATTACTAAAGGTGGTGACAATGACGACCGTACCATTATTGGAAATCCATTTCCTGATTTTGAGTATGGAATGACTAATACTTTAAATTACGATAACTTCGACTTTTCTATTTTGATGACAGGTTCTAAAGGAGCTGACGTAATGGTGCGTCATTTAGTGACCACTGCCAACCTGGATGGTGTTTTCAATTTGTTAGATGAAGTAAAATACCGCTGGCGTTCTGAAGATAATCCGGGTAAAGGAAAATATGGAACAACCGTTGGTGGCGGACGAGTAACCGGTGTTGAGCGTGACTGGAATAACGACCGGGAAATAGCTGATGCGTCATATTTAAATATACGCAACATTACTTTGGGTTATACATTGCATAGCAAAAGTAAATATTTTAAATCAGCACGCTTTTATTCGTCTATTCAAAATGTATACATATTTACAGATTACTGGGGAGGACCAAACCCTGAAATTAGTGTTGCAAGAAATGGTCAAAGTGATGGTGGAAACCTTGAACAGGGGGTTGATTGGTCTGGATATCCAGTGCCACGTATCTTCAACTTTGGAGTAAATATTAATTTCTAATAATGGTCTTCAACAGGTATAAAATCAAGTTAAATTTAAAAACATTGAAAATGAAAAAAATATTCATATTGCTCGGGCTAATAGGAATTCTGGCTACGAGCTGCGATGATTTCCTTACAATATATCCTGAAACATCGCTAAGTGTACCCACATTTTATAAAACTGAAGCTGATTTTACCCAGGCTGTAAATGGTGCTTATGCTCCTTTACGCCTGCTAAATAATCAAGAGGGTGGAGGTATTTTTGTTTTAACCGAAATGCATTCTGATAATGCTTTTTTCCAGCGAAATCCGTTTTTTGGTGCCCGCGAAAGGTGGCACGATGTGGCACAACATGCAGTTCCTACTGCTGATGGGGTAACAACAAATTTATATGTACAACGTGCGTATGAGAACTTTTTCCAGATTATTGCCCGCTCTAATCAGATTCTGGTTACAATTGATGAAGCAGAGTTTGACGCTGATGCAAAAGACAATATAAAAGGACAGGCATTGTTTTTAAGAGCCTACTCATATTTCGAATTGGTGCGCTTGTTTGGTAAAGCGCCTTTGCATTTGGTTCCTGTTACCAATCGTCAGGAAGCCGCATTGGAATTAGCCGATGCAGCTGCTCTTTATGCTCAAATTGAAACGGATGCCAAAGAGGCGATACAATTGTTGCCGGTAAAATCGGCACAAGAACCGGGCAGGGCCACTTCCGGAGCAGCTCGAATGCTTTTGGCCGATGCTTATATGACACAAGAGAAATGGGGAGACGCAGAAACACAATTAACCGCAATCGTTACCAGTAACGAGTACGAGCTTATGCCAACTTATGCAGAAGCCTTTTCTGAAAGTTCATCCAATAAAAATAATGCAGAGTCCTTATTCGAAATTCAGTATAAAGAGGGATCAGAAGGTTTACAGGGTGCTTGGTTTTACCAAATGTTGCCAAGACCTATTACTAAGGAAGAAGTTGGTTCAATAACAGGAACTTCTAATCCTTTGGATATGTCTAGTGAAGGCAATAACATTCCAACACCCGATATTATTGCAGCCTACGAAGATGGTGATTTGAGAAAGGATGCAACCATTGGGTATATAACATTAAGTCAAGGCTTATGGAGAGATGGTATATATCCTTACATTAAAAAATATGCTAAAACACACGCCTTACATAGTAACCATGGAATGAGCTGGCCTGTGTATCGTTATTCTGAAGTTCTTTTAGCCTTAGCTGAAGTATTGGATGAGCAAGGAAAATCCGGCGCTGAGATGTATTTGAATCAGGTACGTGAGCGTGCTGGTTTAGGCGAGGCTACAGGAGATATTGGCGAAGCAATATTTAAAGAACGCAGAGTAGAATTGGCTTTTGAAAACAAACGCTGGTACGACCTGGTAAGAACCGGAAGAGCTGTTGAAGTTATAACAGCTTATGGACAAAGAGTTAAATCCAATCCTCAGGACTATTATTTTCCTGAAGGAGAAGAAGCTTATCCTCATGGATTTCAGGAAATTCGTTTAACTTATGGTTTGCCTGCTGCTGAAGCTGATTTAAGTCCTTATTTTTAGCATAGATTGTTTAAGTTAATAGTTTAGTTTTAGTAAGCAATCAGCGGTTATCCTGAGAATATGATTTGATAAAATTTCTCGGGTGATCGCTGATTTTCATTTATACTTTAATATCGTTTTGCAGAACATTAATTAAGAAATAAGAGTAGAAATCTAAATCATTTACTAGCATGGAAAACAAACTAAATTTTATAAATAACCTGGTTGTCGTATTCCTGCTTTCTTCATTATTTTCGTGTCAAAACGAAATAAATAGCCAGGGGCCTTACGATTTGAAAATTAGTGAAGGTTTTACAAATCCGATAGGATTCTATGACGAAACCCCTGCCTTTTCCTGGAAATTACCTACAGGTGTTCAATCGCAAGTTGCTTATTCAATTGTAGTTGCCAGTTCGCCAGAATTGCTGCCCGATAATCCAGATTTATGGGAGAGTGGGAAAGTGGAAACAGATCAAAGTTTATTTGTGAACTATGCTGGTAAAAAACTCTCATCGCGTCAAAAGGTATATTGGCAAGTTAAATTTTGGGACGATAATGAGAAGGAATCAAAATGGAGTGAAACTGCCTTTTTTGAACTGGGATTATTAAAGAACAACGACTGGCAGGCAAAATGGATAAGCCTTCCGGATGAAAAAGCGATTGAAATACCTGAAATTGACAAGAAAATACACAAGGTTCAATACTTACGCAAAAATATTAAAATTCAGGATGACATTGAAAGTGCACGCCTTTATATCACGGCCTTAGGTTTGTTTCAGGCACATTTAAATGGTAAACAGGTTGGCGACGATGCGCTTACTCCCGGATGGACTACTTACAAAAAACGCATTGAAACCCTGACCTACGATGTAAGCTCTTTGCTCGATACAGGAGAAAATACACTGGGGATAGAACTTGCAGAAGGCTGGTATGCCGGCCGTTTTATATTTCGTGGTTATGCAAACCACAGCCCAAAGGTGCTTGCCCAACTTGAAGTGACCTATAAAAATGGTGAGCAAGAAATTTTTATAAGCGATAATTCGTGGAGAGGTACCGCAAACGGACCAATTCTTTATTCCAGTTTGTACGATGGGGAATATTACGACGAGAATCTGGAAATACCTGGCTGGAGTACAACTGATTTTAATGACTCAGCGTGGTCTAAAGTGGAAGAAGAGTCAATCTCCGAACAGGTTAAATTAACTCCTAAACGTCACAACCCGGTTACAACAAAAATAACCTTGCCGACAAAAACGATAACAGAACCGACGAAAGGAAGTTTTGTGTTCGACCTGGGGCAAAATATGGCCGGTGTGGCTAAAATAAACATCCCTGTTAAAAAAGGACAAAAGGTAAAAATTCGCTTTGCCGAAATGCTTCAATCCAATGGTGAGATTTATACCAAAAATTATAGAAGTGCCGTTTCTACCGATTTTTATTTGCCCGCGAAAGACGGAATGATTGAATGGTTTCCAAAATTTACATTTCACGGATTTAGGTATGTCGAACTGAGTGGATTTGACGAAAATACAACGCCCGATAAATCGTGGGTTTCCGGAATGGTTCAATATTCTGATTTTGAAAGGTCGGGTACATTTTCTTCCTCACACGAGAAACTGAATCAACTGCAAAGTAATATTGAATGGGGATTACGCGGTAACTTCCTCGACATTCCAACCGATTGTCCGCAGCGCGACGAACGTGCAGGTTGGACGGGTGATGCACAGGTGTTCATTCCTACTTCGCTTTTTATTGCCGATGTTCATTCGTTTTGGGCCAGCTGGATGCAAAGTGTACGCGATGACCAATTAGATAACGGAGCCATTCCCATTGTTGTGCCCAATCTTAGTGGAAAACGTACATCTTCTGGGTGGGGCGATGTAGCAACCGTTATTCCATGGGAAACATACATGCGAACCGGGGATAAAAGGATATTGGAAGACAGCTATCAAACCATGTTGGGCTGGATAAAATATTATCGCTCAGTGTCCGATAATCATATTGTGGATATGTTTACTTTTGGCGACTGGCTTCAGCCATTCTCTGAACATCCCACCGATGAGCGTAAAGGCGAGACAGATGAAAAATTGTTGAATACAGCCTATTATGCAAGGTCTGTCGATCTTACCTTACAAACTGCTAAAGTATTAGGATTGAACGATGATGTTGAGATGTTGCAATCCTGGCTAGGCGAAATAAAGACTGCTTTTCAGAACCAGTTTTTTAATGCCAATGGAAGTGTAAGTAAAGGAAAACCTACACAAACAGCTTATTTAATGGCCATTGGTTTTAATTTGCTTACTCCCGAAATGGAAGATAATGCTATTCCTTTTTTACTTGCTGAAATCGAAAAAGCGGATAACCATTTACGAACCGGTTTCCTGGGAACACCACTTTTGGCTCCTGTGCTCGAAAAAATAGGCAGAACGGACCTCATGCTTGAAATGTTATTTAAAGAAACATACCCGTCGTGGTTTTATTCCATCTATCAAGGTGCCACTACCATGTGGGAACGTTGGAACAGTTACACCCACCAAGATGGGTTTAATCCCGGGGGAATGAATTCATTTAACCATTATGCTTATGGAGCCATAGGGCAATTTATGTACGAACGGATAGCAGGAATAAAACCCATAGGGCCAGGATACAAACAAATTGAAATTGCTCCCATAACAGGAGGGCCACTTAAATCGGCAGAGGCAAGTTACAATACTCCTTATGGATTGGTAAGCTCTGCATGGAAAATTGAAAATAGAAAGTTTGAGCTAAAAGTTACCGTGCCGTCAAACACAACAGCTAAAATTGTGATTCCGGCAAATACGGCTGATAGTTTTATTTTGGACGGAATTGAATTCACTGAAAATTCGGATGCCAAACTTTTGAAAAAGACTGAAAATAATTTTGAGGTGGAGGTTCATTCCGGAAATTATGTTTTTGAGTCGAAGCTTTAATGGTACAAAAGGAAAATAAAAGATGAATAAGCTGTTACTTACACTTCTTTTACTGCTTTTTAACCTTTGATTCGCATGAAGTGGATCAAAACTTTAAAAGACAATAAAATAAATATAGCACATGAAACAAAAACTGAAAAAACGTTCTATTCTTTTATCATTCATTCTAATGGCTTTTATTTTTAATGCTTGTCAACAAGCACGAATAAAAATCACTGATTTTGAAACGCGTTTTATTTCCAACATCGATAACAAACCCATTTTTTCGTGGAAAACAGAGAGTGATTCCCCGGATTTTTTGCAATCGGATGTACAGATAATAATTGCTGATAATTTAGAAGATATTAATAATAATGAGGGCAATGTCTGGGATTCTGGAAAAATTGAAAGCACGAATTCCAATTTAAAATACTCGGGTACAAAATTGGCAAATGGCACCTTGTATTATGTAAAGATAAAGCTTTGGAACGATACAGATAATGCGAGTAACTGGAGTGAAGTTAGCCGCTTTTATGTGCCGATTGATTACCCGCAAGACTGGAACGCCGAATGGATAACCTACGATTATCAGCTGGATGCTGCATTGCCGGTTTTCAAGAAAGTTATTGAAATTACTGATAAAGAAAATATTGAATTTGCAAGATTTTATATTGCAGCACCTGGTTTTTATGAGGCATTTTTGAATGGTAAAAAAATTGGTAAAAACGTGCTCGACCCTGGTCAAACCAACTACGAAGATTATACCTACTATACCGCCTATGATTTGGATTTGAATGAACTGAGTGGAAAGGATGTTTTGGGAGTAATGCTTGGAAATGGTTGGTACAATCAGAATGTGGTATGGGGAAAGGAAATGATTTACGGGCAACCTCTTTTTATGGCTCAGCTTATAATTCAGTATAAAAATGGAAACACTAAAATAATTGGTACTGATGAAAGCTGGAAGTGGAAAAACGGACCCATTACTTTTTCGAATATTTATGCCGGCGAGAGCTACAATGCAAATTTGGAAATTAACGATTGGTTTAGTGCAGAAAGTGCAGAAGAAAGCTGGCAGAAGGCTTTAGAGGTTGCTAATCACCAAACAAATCTGCTGGAGCAATTTGCCAATCCCATTCAAAAAATGGATAGCATACAAACCAAAAGAATTATTACAAAAGCTGATGGTAAATACGTTTTTGATTTTGGACAGAATTTTGCCGGCTGGTTAAAACTTAAGATTAAAGGAGAAAAGGGACAAGAGATAACCTTAAGGTGCGTGGAAGAATTAGATGGAAATGGAGACATTGTTCCACGGACAGCAGGTTCTGGAGCTACAAAAGTGATTCAAACCCAGAAATACATTTGTAAAGGAGAAGGAGTGGAGGTTTGGGAACCCAAATTTACATACTTTGGATTTCGTTATGTTGAAGTGGAAGGACTAAGTACGCAACCATCGAACGATTTGTTATCCGGAATTGTGGTGTATTCTTCGTTGCCTAAAACCGGGCAGTTTAGTTGTTCCGAGGAAAACATTAACAAGCTGCACGAACTGGCCGAATGGACTTTAAAAAGTAATATTCACGGTATTCCTACCGATTGTCCGCACCGCGAAAAATGTGGTTGGACGGGCGACGCACATGCGCTGGCACAAGCGTTAATGTATAATTTTGATGCGCAGCAGTTTATCAGTAAATATATTTTCGACATGCGCTCGTCGGGGCGCAAAAGAACAGATATATCGTCTTTCAGAACCAACTTTTACGACAGAGCAATTGTGGATAAACCTGCAGGAATTCCTACTATGATTGTTCCTGGTAGACGTACCAGTGGAATGGCATCGCCTGACTGGGGATCAGCAATGACACAACTGCCCTGGTATTTATATTTGTATTATGGCGATACCATTGTATTGCGCAATTTTTATCCTGACATGAAAGTTTGGGTAGATTATGTTCAGGCCAACAACGAAGATGGAATTATTACACTTGGCTTGGGCGATTGGTGTCCTCCGGGAGGAAATAAAAACATGGAGTGTCCGGTTCCGGTAAGTTCAACAGCTTTCCACATTCTCGATTTGAAATTGATGGCACAAACTGCCGCTATTTTAGGAATGAATAAAGACGCTGAATATTACAATCAATTACATCAAAAAACAGTTGCAAACTTTAATCAGCATTTTCTCGATAAAGAAAATTTTACCTACGGAAGTCAAACTGCCGATGCAATGGCTTTGGAAATTGGCATTGTTCCTGAAGAAATAAAAGCAAAAGTTGCCGCATCGATTGTTAAAAATATACACGAAAAGCACAATGGATTTATAAGTACAGGAATTTTTGGAATTTCTCGTATTTTCAAAGTTTTAGCCGATAATGGCTTTGAAGATGAGGTTTATCGCCTGTTAAGTAAAAAAGGTGAAAATAGTTTTGCTTTTATGTGGGACAAGTACGATGCGACAACCTTATGGGAGATTTTGCCTGTTTCTACAATAGTTGGCAATGAAATTAAGTTTTGTTCGCGCAGTCATCCAATGCAAGCAGGATACGATACATGGTTCTATTCAGGAATAGCAGGAATTAATCCATCAGCAGCTGAACCCGGATTCAAAAAGATAGAATTTAAACCCTATCTTACCAAACAGCTGAAGAATGCAACCGCATCCTATGAATCTCCATTTGGAACCATAACAAGCGCTTGGAAAAACGATGAGGGACAGTTTACCTGGGAGATTGGTGTTCCTGAAAACTCTAGGGGTGAGATTTTTGTACCTAACTACAAGAATAATGTGGAGGTAAGCATAAACGGAAAAAGGATACAATTTGAAAATACGCTTTCTGATTTTACTTCCATTGGAGAGTTTGGTTCTGGAAAATATCACATTACAATGAAACAAGATTAACATATGCTAAATTAGCCATGTTCTAATTGGTATTAAAGGAATGAGTAGAATAAGTTTGTGAACTAATATTGAACGATAAATTGTATGAAATCAAATTCCCACATGTTTTATACAGTCATTTATGCCATTGTTTTTCTTGCAGTGGCTTGTAATTCAGGTTCAGCTAAAAAGCATGAAAATATTCTGGTTACAGAAACGGCAGATTTAATCGGGAATTTCAAGAACCCACCACCAGCAGCAAAAGCCCGAACGTGGTGGCACTGGATGAATGGGAATGTTTCCAAAGAAGGAATAACGGCTGATCTGGAGGCGATGAAAAGTGTTGGTATCCAGGAGGCTCAACTATTTAATGCCAGTTTGGGCGAACCACAAGGACACGCAACTTATTTAAGCGAAGAGTGGTTGGAGCTGTTTAAATTTGCGGCTTCAGAAGCACAACGTTTAGGGCTTGAATTGGCATTTCACAATGGTCCCGGCTGGTCGTCGAGCGGTGGCCCGTGGATTACCCCCGAATATGCCATGCAGGTACTTGTTTTTAGTGAAGTGATGGTAGAAGGTGGCAAAGCGTTTTCCGACTTTTTACCCCAGCCCGAAACCCGCTTAAACTATTACAACGATATCGCCGTTTTGGCTTTCCCGAAACCGAAAAGTGAGGTAAAAATTGACGGTCTCGATTTTAAAAATCTTTCGGGAAGAGTGCGTAATCACCTGGGGCCGGAGGCAAAACAGATTCTTGCATCAGCTTTAGTTCGTCAATCCAATATTATCGATTTAACGGATAAAGTTTCAGCTGATGGGAGGCTGGAATGGAATGCTCCTGACGGCGATTGGATTATTTTGCGAATAGGCCACACGCCAACAGGCCAAAAGAACATCTCTGCGCCCACTGGCTGTCAAGGCCTGGAGTGTGATAAAATGAGCAAAAAAGCCGTTGACTTTTTTTGGCAAGGAGGAATCAGCCCAATTATTGAAAAGCTGGATACTCTGGTAGGTTCGGCTCTTACAAATTGTATAATTGATAGTTATGAAGTAGGTACGACGAACTGGACTCCCGGTTTTGCAAAAGAATTCAAGAGGCTTCGGGGCTATGATTGTGCTTTGTTACTGCCGGCGCTGGCCGGTTATTATATTGAAAGCGGCGAAATAAGCGAGCGTTTTTTGTGGGATTTCCGGCGAACGATTGGCGACTTAATTGCTGAAAACTATTACGCCTATTTTCGGGATAAGTGCCACGAGAATAACCTGAAATTTTCTGTAGAACCCTATTGGGGACCTTTCGATAATATGCAGGTTGGGGCAACAGGCGATATTGTAATGTGCGAATTTTGGAGTGGAGAGTTGGCATTTTTTGATTCGCCTAAATTTGTGGCCTCCATTGCCAAATTAAATGGCAGCTCGATTGTCGGAGCCGAGGCGTTTACCGATATGGGAGGATGGAACAGGCATCCTGCAGACTTTAAGGCCATTGGCGATATGGCCTGGGCACAAGGCATTAATCGTTTTATTTTTCATAGTTACGTTCATCAGCCATGGAATATCGCTCCAGGACTGACTCTTGGACCTTTCGGAGTTGATTTCAATCGTTTGAATACCTGGTGGGAACAAGGAAAAGCTTTTCTCGATTATATTGCACGAGGTCAGTTTTTGCTGCAACAGGGAACACCGGTTGCCGATGTTTTGGTTTTTACAGGTGAAGCATCGCCAAACGATGGTTTGCTAATGCCTGAAATAAAAGCGCTAGGATATGATTATGATTTAATTGGCGCAAATAAACTCGGCATATTAACCGTAGAAAATGGTCTGATTTGTACTCCGGTTGGAGGCAAATACCAGGCGTTGGCACTACCTGAATCTACCTGGTTAACACCCGAAACGCTACAAATAATTGAAAAGCTGGCTAAGTCAGGTGCTACAATAATTGGTTCCAGACCACAAAAATCACCAAGTCTTAAAAATTATCCCGAATGCGATAGTCAGGTTCTGAAACTATCGAAAGAATTATGGGATGCGGATTTGATAAAAGTGGGTTCCGTTTTGGATTTCTTAAAAAATGGTACACTTCCTCCTGATTTTTCTGTTGAAGAAGGAGGCCGTGAGAATCTGGATTATATCCACCGAAAAACCGGAGAGACAGATATTTATTTTGTTGCAAGCTCACGAAAGGGAAGCCGGACGGAGCGTTGCCGTTTTCGTGTATCAGCCAAACAGCCCGAATTGTGGAATGCCGAAACAGGTGAAATAACAAATGCTGCAGTATGGAAGGATAATGGCGATGGTACTACAACTGTCTCGCTTCAACTTAAATCGGAAGGTTCTGTTTTTGTTATTTTCAGAAAACCAATTGCAAGCGAGAGTAATATTGAAAGTATCACGATGGAACTTCAAAAGTCGAACTCAGACCCACTTCCGGATTTACAAATTATAAAAGCCGAATACGGAACTTTATTACCGGATGGCTTGGTTGATGTGACTGAGGTTATTGCGAATAGTGTTCAAAACAATACATTGAATGTTATCGCAAACAGGGAGCTTTGTTCATGTGATCCCGCTCCAGGCTACAAAAAAGAATTGCGCATTGAATATCGAATCGGAAATGACGTGTTTGAAAAAAACGCGATGGAAAAAGAATGGCTAAATATCACGGCCATTGAAAAGGGCGAATTAGAAATTCTGAAAGCAGTATTTGGTAAGTTTGAAAGAGGGGTGCCTGGTATCCCAGCGAATAATCCGATCTATGATGTAACCGAAAATATTAAATCTCTGCTTGTTTCGGGTGTGTTGGAAATTCCGGTAACCGATAGTCTCGTTGATGAAATACCCGCTAACGATAATAAGAAAACTCTACGCGTTGTTTATTCTACCAATGGAGAGGAACATACGGTCTCCGTTCCTGAAGGACGAACTCTCAATTTAGCCAGGTCAACTCCTTACGCTGAAATGATTTATAAAAATGGACAAGCTTATTGGGTAACTCCTTATTCCGGGAAATTAACTTATACCAATTCTTCAGGGAAAAACAAAACGATTTGGGTAAAATCAGTTCCCAAACCAATTGAATTGACTGGTTCATGGAATGTAAACTTTCCTGAAACTAATGGAAATGTGCTTAATACCAGCTTCAAGCGCTTAACATCCTGGTCAAGCTCTGCGGATAAGGCCATTCGTTATTTCTCGGGGACAGCAAGCTATCAAAAACAGTTCACTGTTTCTGCAGACCTTCTTAAAAAGGGCAACTTGTTACAGTTAGATATGGGTAGTGTAAAAGTAATTGCCGAGGTGATTTTAAATGGAAAAAATCTGGGCGTTTTGTGGAAAGCACCTTTTCGAATTGATATTAAAGAGGCTATCGTGGCAGGAAACAATACATTGGAAATACGAGTTACCAACCTTTGGCCGAACCGATTAATCGGCGACGAACAATTGCCTTTGGACTACGAGCGAAATGGGAATAGAATAAAACAATGGCCCAATTGGCTGATAAGTAATTCCGAACGCCCTACAAAGCGAACTACTTTTGCCGCTTATAAACACTGGGATAAGGATTCTGAATTATTACCTTCGGGATTATTAGGGCCGGTAAAATTGATTATTTCCAAAGAAGTTGAAATCGATTAACAATACTCGTTTAATGAAGAATGAGAAGTCTTTTGGGTATAAAATAGGGTCAAATATGAAGCATGTTTTATTTATAAGTGTTTGCCTTACGGCCTTGCTTGTTTGGGGATGTAAATCTCAGGATAGAGCCGACCAGGAACCAAACACAAATAGTATCGAAAAAGAGTGGGAAGCTCATTTTAAAAATCCGCCCCACGAAGTTCGCCCTCAGGCCTGGTGGTGGTGGTTACAAACACCAACTACGCAAGAAGCTATCACGCTCGATCTGGAAGAAATGAAAGCAAAAGGCCTTTCGGGATGCATGGTGTTGGATGGGGGAGTTGCACCCTTTGGTCCCAATAAGTGGAAAAAGAAAACGATCATTGACACCACTGAAATCCGATATGAGTTTACCGATGAATATGAAGGTGGCACTTTGGAGCAGCCAAAAGAAAAAATGAAAATGTGGTCGAAACCCTGGCGCGATAAGGTACGGTTTGCATCGAAGGAAGCCGGACGACTTGGACTCGATTTTGGCGTTTTTATAGGCCCCGCAGGTTGTGCAGCTCCATGGGTGACCCCGGAATATGGCCAGCAGGAAGTGGTTTGGGGCGATACAATTGTTACTGGTGGAAGAACGTTAAAGTTGAAAATTAATAAACCATCAAAACCGGTTCAAACAAAAAGGCAGGGGGAAAACCAAACCGTAAAAGATGCGCAGCATTCCAGCTATACGGATATAGCCGTTTTGGCCATCCCCGTAAAAGAAACAGTACAGCAAAAAGAAGTTACCGATTTAAGCGATAAACTTGATACAGATGGAAATTTGAGATGGGATGCTCCGACTGGCGACTGGCGCATTCTTCGTTTTGGCTATCGACCAACAGGCAGAAATCTGAATGGTGTGTTTTATATCGACCATTTGAGCAAAGAAGTTTTTGATTTACACTGGAAAAACACCGCCGGTTTATTGTTAAGCGAAATGAGTCCCGAAGAGCGTCTGGCGTTTACTTATGTGGAGTGCGATAGCTGGGAAGCCGGTGATCCAAACTGGACAAAACATTTTGTTGATGAGTTTGAAAAACGACGTGGGTACGACATCATCAGTTTTTTACCGGCTTTGGTCGGAACAAACATTAATTCTACTGAAGCAAGCGAACGCTTTTTAAACGATTTTAAATTAACTATCAGCGATTTAATATCGGAGCACCATTATGAGCATCAACGCGATGTGGCGCACGAACATGGCTTGCATTCGTACGCTGAAGCTGCCGGCCCTCATCAGTTTCAGGCCGATTTGCTGAAGTGTGTCAGCCGTTGCGATGTGGCCATGGGCGAATTCTGGATGCCCTCGCCACACCGCGAAAAACCATCAGGACGTTTCCTTGTACGCGAGGCGGCAACTGCTGCGCATATTTACGGTATTAATCGGGTTTTTGCCGAATCGTTTACCTCGGTAGGCCCCAACTGGGAGGAGTCACCATTTATGATGAAAGCCGCAGCCGACCAGGCGTTTTGCGATGGTTTAAACTGGATTTGTTTTCACACCTTTTCGCACCGACCATTGGTAAGCGATGTTCCGGGAATGACCCATAGTGCCGGAACACATTTCGACAGAACCATCACCTGGTGGGAACAATCTGCTCCATTTGTCGATTATCTGTCGCGTTGTTCGTATATGCTGCAACAAGGATTATTTGTTGCCGATGTACTGTTTTATAATGGGCACGGAATGCGCACCAGCGGAGATGCCGGTGTATGGGAAGATGGCTTGAAAAATCCTCCGCCTAGTTTGGGGAAAGGTTACGATTACGATAAGTGCAACGAAGAAGTACTTTTAACGCGACTAAGTGTAGAAAATGGAAAATTGGTTTTGCCCGATGGAATGAGCTATTCGGTGTTAGCTCTCGATTCAATAGCACCGGTATCGTACAAAGCGCTGCAAAAACTGGTTGAACTGGCAGAACAGGGAGCAACAATTGTTGGTAAGGCTCCCAAATCATTCTTAGGAAACGCGGATAATGTTGCCGAATATAAAGAAATAGTTGAACGCATTTGGAGTAAGCAAAATGAGGGTGTATACAAAATTGGTAAAGGGCGTTTTGTTTGGAATACTACCATTCGTGAAGTGCTGCAACAAGAAGATGTGCTGCCCGATTTTGAAGTTACTGGTGTGAGCAAGCATGGTGTGATTGACTTTATTCACAGAGAAAATGAGCACGACGATATTTACTATGTATGCAGCAAATGGCAACCCGTTGAAAAAGTTGAATGTACTTTTAGGGTAAGCGGTAAACAGCCGGAACTATGGAATCCCGTAACGGGCGACACTCGAAAGCTAACCAACTTTAAACAGGAAAACGGAAGAACGATAATTCCCATTGAATTTGATCCCTGCGGTTCGTACTTTATTGTATTTCGCGAACCGGTTAGCGAAATAAATGCGCAGCAAAACTGGTCCAATTATCAAACCGTTCATCAACTTGAAGACTCCTGGGAAGTTCATTTTAATCCACAGTGGGGCGGGCCGCAGTCAACCACTTTCGAAAAGTTAACTGACTGGTCACAAAACAGAAACGATGGAATAAAATACTATTCAGGCAAAGCAACGTACCTTAAAACATTTGATATGCCAACCGACTGGCAGATGGATAGTTTAGCATATTTTATCGATCTGGGAAAAGTACATGAGGTGGCAGAGGTTCGGTTAAATGGACAAAACCTGGGTGTGTTATGGACCAAACCTTTTAAGGTGAATATTTCTTCAGTATTGAAGGACAAAGGAAACCAGCTGGAAATAGATATAATAAACCTTTGGCCTAACCGCTTGATAGGTGATGAATTTTTACCTGAGGATAAACGATGTACAAAAACAAATATTCGCAAATTCACAAGTGCAACGCATCTATTGCCTTCCGGTTTAATCGGGCCTGTACAAATACAAAACAATCCGGGAAACGGGAATCAGTAATTATAAAATTATCAAATATGGAACATCTGGAGGACTTTCAAAAATTAGTTGTAAACAATGCCAGGCTGGTAAAAGGGATAAAAATTGGTGATACAGCACCTGATTTTAATTTGCCTAATGCCTTTGGAAAAAATATTTCACTGTCAAAAATACTTGAATCCGGAATAGTAATTCTAAAGTTTTATAGGGGTGAATGGTGCCCGATATGCAACATGGATCTTCGGGAGATACAAAAGCATTTGCCTGAGATAAAGTCTTATGGTGCCACCTTATTGGCAATAAGCCCGCAAAAACCTGATGATGCGCTTACCATAACGCAAAAAAATGAACTTGGTTATGATGTTCTTAGCGATGAAAATCAGGAAGTTATAAAATTGTATAATCTTCAGTTTGATCCAGGAGAGGACTATCACAAACGTCGTGATTTAACGCTATTAAATGGAGATGGTTCAAAAACGTTACCTGTACCGGCAACCTTCATTATTGATAAACATCAGAAAATAATAGCCGGTCATATAGAGCCTGATTACACTCAGCGGATGCAGCCAATGGCGATTTTGAAAGTTCTTTCGGAAATGAAGTAAATTGAAAATCTTACCGCTTCGTAGACCGAAGTTATTAATGGTTCATCATCCATTTATCTACTAATAATTTGTATGTAAAAATCGTTTAAACCAATAATATCATGCTTAACAGAAGAAAATTTATTCAGAGCTCGATAATCGCCGGCGGCAGTAGCGTTTTATTGCCATTAGGTGCATGTCAATGGGCTCAAAAAAATATTCAGGTCGGTAATACTACTTTGGCAAGTGAAGACTTGTTTCAACTTTTCCAAAATCCACCGGCTGGTGCCAAACCTTTTGTGCGCTGGTGGTGGAATGGCGACTGTATCGAACCGGACGAACTGGAGCGGGAACTCAATGTGATGCAGGCTGCCGGAATCGGGGGTGTTGAAATAAATCCGATTGCCAAACCAGATGGTGGAGACCCGGTTGATTGCGAGTGTTACGACTGGCTGAGCCCCGAATGGAACCAACGTGTAAAAGGTACCATTGAAATGGCCAAACAACGCGATATGATTGTAGACCTGATTATGGGGTCGGGCTGGCCTTTTGGTGGAGAGTTTTTAAAAGAAGACCAGTTCTTACAAGGTGTCGGAATCCGCAAAATGGAATTTGATGGCCCGCAAACTATTTCATTAAATGTGAAGGAAGAATGGCAATTACCGGGTAACGACAATTCTCATAAAAATCCGGATGCCCCGGATGCCGAACTTTTTTTCCTGCAATTAATTCCACACGGCGCAAGCAGCGAAGCAAACCTGATTGATTTGATGGCGAATGTTAACGACGATGGAACAATTGAAATTGAGGTGCCAAAGGGGAAACACGATCTTTATATTGGAACCAAACAACGTGCCTACCGAACCGTAATGCATGGTGCCCCGGGATCGAAAGGACCGGTGGTAGACCATTACGATGCCGATGATGTTCGGGCCTACATGGATAAACTGGCTAATGCTCTGGAACCTGAACTGGGGGGCAAAATGGGAGACCACATTCGTTCATTATTTTGCGACAGTATAGAATTATCGGGAGCCAATATAACCGATGACTTTTTTGAAGAATTTGAAAAAAGAAGGGGCTACGATTTGAAACCATTCATCCCGCTAGTTTATTATCACCCGTACAAGGGCTTTACCGATGAATTGAACTATTCCGAAGAATTTAATGACAATATCAAAAGAATTCGGTACGATTTTAACAAAACACTTGTTGAATTATTTCTTGAAAGGTTTACAGCAACATTTCATAAATGGGCAAACGAGCATGGCATGAAAAGCCGCTACCAGGCATATGGAATGCCCTGGTTAATGGGCATGCTCGATGGGTACCGAATGGTTGATATACCGGAAAGTAACAACTGGATTTATTCGCCAAATGCCAAATCGCATGGTTTCTGGATATGGAATAAGTACACATCGTCAGGAGCCCACCTAAGCGGGGCAAAAGTGGTTAGCAGCGAAACAATGACAAACACCAATGGCGTATTTCGTGCCACGCTCGAGACGATCAAAAAATACGATGATTTTAATTTTATTTCGGGTATTAATCATTCTGTCTTGCACGGATATAATTATTCACCGCCCGAAGCTGGCTTCCCGGGATGGGTACGTTATGGCGCTTACTTTAGCGACCAAAATACATGGTGGCCGTATTTTAAACTTTGGAGTGCGTATAACGCCCGTTTATCTGCTTTATTCCAAAATACAACACCGGTTACCGATGTAGCTATTTTAACGCCGGAAGCCGACATTTGGAAAGAATGGGGACTTATGCGAACGCCATTTTATATGAATCCCTGGTATAACCATGATTTATGGGAAGGATTCAGCCGAGTTGGTATAGCTGCTGATTACATTAACGAAGGAGTATTGCAAAGAGCAACTGCCCGGGGGCCCAAACTGAAAAGTGAAAAGGCTGAATATAAGCTGGTAATTGTATCGGGCGCAAAAGCAATTATGCCGGAGACTGCAAAGGCTATTTATGAACTGGCCAAACAAGGCGTAAATTTTCTTTTTGTCGACCAACTGCCATCGGAAACACCAACGTATTTCGAAAAAGACAAAGGGCACCGCGAGGTTCAGGCTTTGATGCATAAAACTTCGGCTTTGGAAAATGTTGTTGTGCAGGATGCTCCTGAAAATGCCGAGTCGGTTACGCGCTGGACATCAAGTGTTAAGGATAAGTTTAAGCTGAGGGTGGGTATTTCCATTGATAAGGAGGATGAAAAGCTGTATGTATTGAAACATCAAAGCAATAGCGACGAAATTTTCTTTTTCTCCAACCAGGACGAAAACAAAGAACAGGTGTTTAAGGCAACTTTTGATAATAAATCGAAAACAGTTTGGCGCTGGAATCCACAATCAGCTGAACGGTATTTGATGCCAGTTTCTGAACCGGGAGTCATTACTATCAGGCTGCAGCCCCTTGAATCAATGCTGGTTGTATTAAACGAAAGCAAGGATGGAGAGGCAGCTTTAATCAAATATCCCGACGAAAAATCGCTTGTTGTCGTTGACGGTGATTGGAAAATTAAATTCATACCTTTTAAAGGAGTAGAATTTGAGGTGGAAAGTAACAAGTTGTTTGAGTTTGGTAACAACACCGACCAGCGAATTGCAACTTTTGCCGGGCAGGTTAATTATGAAACCAGTGTAGAATTGGAAGATTCTGATTGGAGCTTTTTGGACCTTGGAATCGAAAAGCAAATTACCGAGGCAAAAATCAACGGAGTTGAATTGGGTACACGCTGGTGGGGCCGGCATTTGTATGCTATTCCTGAGAATTTATTGAGAAAAGGCGAAAATAAGCTGCAAATAAAGTACACCACTACCCTGGCAAATTATGCCAATTCGTTAACCGAAAACAGTGCAGCAAAACGATGGATTAATTTGAAAGAACCGGAGCAGATGGGGCTAAGCTCAGAAGTGAGCTTATTAAAAACAAGAATTTAATGGAGGCAGCGAGTGTGTATTGATTTGATGCATAGTCTAATAGTTGTACTATTGCGATATTGTCTTTGATGAAGTTATTAAAACGAATAAACCAATCTGATTATGAATAAACCAATTCTAATTTTTGGATTAATATTTCTTGGGTTAACGTTAAGTGCCCAAAATTTAGTAACAGTAAATCCTGATTTATTAAAAGAAAAATGGACCGCGAAGTGGATTACTCATCCCGATATTACCGGTGAGGAAGAAGGCGTGTATTTGTTTAAAAAAGTTGTAACACTTGATGTAAGTCCCCATAGTTATGTAATCAATGTCTCAGCCGATAACCGATACGTTTTATACATAAACGACAATGTTGTTGCCCGAGGACCGGCTCGTGGCGATTTAAACCGGTGGTTTTTTGAAACGCTTGATATTTCGCCTTATTTAAAAGAAGGAGAGAACCATATAGCTGCAAAAGTTTGGAATATGGCAGAGCTAAAACCTACGGCTCAAATGTCATACGTAACGGGTTTGATCATACAGGGAAACACCGAAAAAGAAAAAGCCATTAATACGGATCAAAGCTGGAGGGTTACAATAGATAAAGCTTATTCGTTTTACAGTATAAATCACCTTAAAAGGTATTATGCTTCCGGTCCCGGCGAAAAATTCTCTGGGAGTTTGCATCCTTGGAATTGGGAAACATCCGGTGAATATTTATCCTGGTTACAAGCGAAGGAGGGGAATAATGGGGCAACTTTAAAAAGCCTGGCTCAAACGGGCAGATTTGAAAAACGGATGCTGTTTCCCCGATCGATACCGATGATGGAAGCAAAACAACAGACATTTGCAACAGTTAGAAGAACTGAAGGAATTGAAAATGTTGATGTGCTGATAAATGGTAATACGTCTGTTGAAATTCCGGCGAACAGTTCAGTGAAGATATTACTGGATCAGGGGTGCCTTACAAATGCTTACCCACAATTAATATACAGCAAAGGCGATAACAGCACCATTAAAATTACCTATGCCGAAAGTCTTTTCTATCCGGAAGATGGTGAACCTACTTTTTCAAAAGGCAATCGTGATGTTGTGGAGGGCAAAGTTATATGGGGTAATTTTGACATTGTAGAAGTGGATGGGGGAGACAATCGATTCTTTGAACCACTTTGGTGGAGGTGTTTCCGCTATGTGGAATTGGAAATAACCACAGAAAGTGAACCATTGGTTTTGGAGCATTTTAGTAGTGAATTTACAGCATACCCACTTGAACTGAAGTCGAAATTTGAATGCGACAATCCGGATTTTAGCGATATTTTTGATGTGGCCTGGCGTACCCAACGCTTATGTGCAGGCGAAACTTTCTTCGACTGTCCCTATTATGAACAACTTCAATACACCGGAGATACACGTATTCAGGGATTGATTACAGCCTACAATTCAGGCGACACTTTGCTCTGGAAAGACGCCATACAGGATTATTATGATTCGCGTTTACCGTTCGGACTCACTCAGTCGCGCTACCCCAGCAGCACGACACAAATAATTGGTACCTTCTCACTGGTGTGGATAACAATGGTTCACGATTATATGATGCACTGCCAGGATGACCAGTTTATTCAAAAAATGATCCCGGCCATTTTGGATATTCTAAATTGGTACGATGAACGGACGGAGAGCAATGGAATGCTGGGAAGGTTGGAAAGCTGGCTTTTTGTTGATTGGGTTGATGAATGGCAAACGGGTTATCCGCCGCTCACCAGTTCAAAAAAGTATTCGTCGATTATAGGTTTACAGTATGTGTACACCATTCAAAAGGCAATGGACATATTTGACGAATTCGGTATGCCGGGGGTAAAAAAACAGTGGGAGCAAAAAGCCGGAATTACCCGAAATGCAATACTATCAAATTGTTGGGATGATGAAAAACAACTGTTGGCTGATACCCCTGATAAGGATAAATTTAGTCAGCATGCCAATGTATTCGCCGTATTAACCAATACCTTCGATCCCGGGATGCAAAAAGAACTCCTGCGGCGAATTCTTAGTGATAAAAGCATTGCCCAATGCTCGTACTATTTTGATTTTTATCTTGTGGAAGCGCTTAAAAAAGCGGGTCTGGCTGATAGCTACCTATCAACATTAACCCCGCTAAAAGAACTAATTGATAACGGACTGACAACCTTTCCTGAAAAAGCCGATCCTACCAGATCAGACTGTCATGCGTGGAGCGCGTCACCTGCCTATTATTTCTTTTCACTGGTTTGTGGCATTGAACCCGGAACTCCCGGATTTAATACCGTACGCATTGAACCGCATTTAGGTAATTTGGAATGGATTGATGGCACAATGCCACATAAATTTGGTGAAATTAAGGTGAGCTTAAAGCAAACGAAGAACAAGAAAATCTCCGGAACCATAGTGCTTCCAACTGGTCTTTCGGGGATTTTTGTTTGGAATGGTGAACGTATTTCATTAAACGAAGGTGAAAATCATATTTAGAAAGCGACAACAAATAGAATTGGGGAGACTTTCGTTTTGAGATACAAAACTATTTTATCGAACTGATCCCTTGAGAAGACGAGAGATCTTATGGATGATATTCTTAGTATCTTGAAAAAATAACTGGTCCAATTAGCCCCTCGTTAGCTCGCTGAGAACGGGGGCAATTATCGTGTGTTTTACAGTCTCTTACTTTTTGAAGAATGTTGATCCTGCTGAAGATTAGTTGTTTATTCCGGGTTTTTCTGATGGGTGTGGTAATACTTAACTCTTTAATTACTAACTTCAAATCAACTAGTATTTTCGTGTCTCATTTCATTCGAAATCCTAAAACTTATGTACGTTCAAAGCATGCACGTTCCATGAATAACGCATTTGAAGTAAAATCTATTCTTTTGGTTCCGAAAAGTACTCTTTTGGAGTAACATTGTAAACTTTTTTAAAGCACCGGTTAAAATACGACTGGCTGGAAAAACCAACCAGGTATGCTACTTCATTAAAACGATAGTTTTCAGTTGTAATGAGTTCAACAGCTTTTTTTATTCGAACCAGGTTTACAAACTCTGATGTTGTTATACCCGAAAGTGATTTTATTTTTCGATGAAGTTTACTTCTGCTTATCATTAATTCCTCTGCCAAAGCTTCCATACTAAAGCTTTCTTCAGTAAGGTTCTTTTCAATAACATCGCGTACTTTGTTGAGAAAGAAGTTGTCAAGGCTACCCACCTCAATCGTATCCTTACCTATAAATTGTTTGCTGAAATTTTCCTGAATCCTTCTCCTTTGTGCAATTATATTTTCAATTTGTTTTACCAATACCTCTTCATCAAAAGGTTTTGTTAAATAGGCATCTGCACCTTTGTCCAAACCTGCTATTAAATTTTCGGAAGACGATAGTGCGGTCAATAAAATGACGGGAATATGACTGGTTTCGATCTGAGTTTTTACAATACTGCATAGCTCAAATCCATCCATTTCCGGCATCATAACATCCGAAACAATTACATCGATGTTGTGCTTTTTTAGCATCTGAAGAGCTTCTTTTCCATCTGATGCGGATTGAATTTGGTAGTATTGATTTAAATATTTTGAAATGAATTTCCTAAAATCGGGATTGTCTTCAACAATCAGAATTTGATTCCATTCTTCCGGTTTTACTTTATTTTTAATTTGAGTCTTTGAATTTTGCTCAAGATTTAGGTTCTTAATCTCTTGATGACTATCAAAAAGAACTTTTTGTGCCTTCTGTTTAACAGGCAAATGTACGGTAAAACGCGATCCTTTACCTCTTTCACTCTGCACGGTTATTTTGCCATGGTGCAATAAGGTAAAGTCTTTACACATAGCTAAACCTAAACCACTTCCTTTTGCTCTATTCAGATCTTTTCTTTCCGTTTGTTTTCCTTGTTCAAACCTGGTGAAAATTTTAAGTAAATCTTCATTGTCAATTCCGGCACCATTATCCTCAATACTTATCTCAATAAATTCGTCAACAAGTATTTCTCCAAAACTTAATTGGTTTGAATATGTGGTGCTTGCATTAATTTTATTTTTGGCGATGGATACTTTAACCTGTCCTTTATCTGCAACGTATTTATATGCATTTGAGAGCAGATTATAAAGAATGGTATCCAGTTTTTCAAGATCAGCTTCAATTTCAACTACGGAATGCGGCGATTCAAATAAAAAACTTATTTCTCTGGACTTTGCTTCAACAGAAAAACCTTTTTGCAATTCTTTTGTAAAATCAATAATATTAGTCCTGGAAATATTCAATTTGCTCTTTTCTTTTTCCAATTTCCGAATATCTATTAGTTGGTTAATTAGCTGAAGTAGCCGGTTTGAATTTCGATTTACAACATCCAGTTCTTCCCGTTGCTCCTTAGTGATGTTCTCCGCATTCATCAGCCGTTTTAATGGCCATGATATAAGCGTAAGTGGTGTTCTGAACTCATGCGAAATGTTGGTGAAGAACTTCAATTTCATTTCATGCATTTGTTCTTCATTTTCACGCTGTTGTTTTTCAAGCATAACAGCTCTTTTTAGTTTTAGCTGACTTAAATAAAATCGAGCTATAAAATAGGTTAGGGTGGCTAAAAACAGAAAATAAACAACATACGCAAGGTTTGAGTTGTACCAGTATTTTTTTATTTCAAATTTTAGCTGGGTGGGTGTTTCGTTCCAAATTCCATCATTATTACATGCCTTAACCTCAAAAATATATTCACCCGGTTTAACACTGGTCAATAAAACGCTTCCTTCATTGCCAATATCAATCCAATCATCGTAATAATTTACCAGGCGGTATTTATACCTGTTTTTTTCTGGCATCAAATAATTGTCGGCAGAGAAGCTGAAACGCAAAGTGTTTTCTCCGGGACGAAAAATGACTTCCTCAATTTCATGATTTTTAGAATAGACAGGATATATGGTTCTATTGTCTTTTGTTGTTATTTCATTAATAATTGTAAAAGGCTTTCTGTCGTTTAATTTTATATTATTCGGATTGATTTTGGTAATGCCATTAGGACCTCCAAAATAGATGTTCCCCATTACATCCTGAGCAACCGATTTTGGATAAAACAGATTACTTTGAATGCCATCGGAATATAGGAAGTTACGCGCTGTATTTTGTTCGGGATTATATAAAAAAAGTCCATTGTTTGTAGCTATCCAAATTTGTTTATTCGCATCTTGGATTACACTATATATGCTTTTCCCGGTTAAAACCCCATCTGGATTAAACGTTTTAAAACTTGTTGACTCAGGATTGTATATTAAAATTCCCTTGTTTGTGCCAATCCACACCTCGCCTGAACTGTTTTCCCAAAAATAGTGGATGGTATTACTTATATCTAAAGCAGCAAGATCACTTGTTTCTCTTTTTGTTATTTGCCCGGTAGGGATATGAATTTTATATATTGCGCCATAAACTGTACCTATCCACAAATTTGATTTTGTATCGGCCAATAAGTCGTATGGAGTAATATGAGCCCAATCGACACCATCATTTCTATCCAGGAAACAACGTCGTATAGATTTGGTTTTAAAACTATAGAAATTAACACCTCCTGCGGGGAAAGTACCAATCCAAACTCCAGAATCAACAGCACATAATGAATAAACACTGGATTGCGAAATGTGTTTTCCATCATCGGGACCGAAATCGAATACCTTAAATTTATTACTAACGGCAGATTTATACCACAAGCCTTTTCTGAATGTTCCTACCCAAATGCCACCTTTTGTGTCTTTACATAATGATTTGATGTTCTGAATTGATTCATTTTCCGAAAGTTGGATATTGTTGAATTCTCCGATGTTTATGTTGAGCTTGTTTAAACCCCCAAGTTCAGTCCCAACAAGCATGTTATTATTGCTTATCAGAGTTAAAGCTGTAGCTGTGTTGCTGCTAATTGAATTGGGAGAAGAACTATGTCGGAATGTTTCGAAATTATTATCAGAATGGTGAATTAAGGCAACGCCTCCCGACCAGGTTCCAAACCACAATCCCCCTTGTTGATCTTCAAATATCTCATAAATAGAATTATGTGGTAGGCCTGGGTAATCTTCAGGTTTAAAGCGGGTTAGTTTTCTGCCGTCATCCATAAATAATCCTTGGTAGGTTCCAAACCATAACCTCCCGTAAGTGTCCCTTTTAATTACTCTAACATGTCCCTTATTCGAATTATTGACTGCATCTACAAATGATAATTGTTTAATGAGATTACCTTCTAAATCAAATAGCTTAGCTCCCTGGCCTTCAGTGCCTATCCATATTTGATTGTTATCCGTATAGATACATCGGACTTCAACATTGTTCGAAATCAATTTTTTTACTGAATTCTCTATGGGATTATAAAGAAAAATGTCCCCGGTGCTTGTCCCTATCCAAATCCTGTTTGAATTGTCTCTATATATGGTGGTCGGCAATTGTATCTGGTTTGTATCTATTCGCGAAAATTGATTTGTCCTCAAATTGAGACACCCCAAATATAAGTGGTCTATAATCAGTAGTTTTTCATCGCTTATTTTTAAAGTTGCACGTATTAGATTATGAGGTTTTGAGCCATCCTCGTAGGTATATTTAATGCGCCTGAACTGTTGCGTGCTGCGATCAAAAAGGCATAAACCATCATTTGTTGATACCCATATTTGATTCAAGTCATCACAAAAAATATCTTGTACCCTCCTGCTTGACAAACTTAACGAATCGCCGGGTATGGGCTGAAACCATTTTGCGTTATGCGAATCATATCTTATAAGTCCCTGGCTGGTTCCCAGCCATATATAACCTAAGTTGTCTTGATTAATAGATTGAATCCGGTCGAGAGTAAACCCTCCTGGTGGCGATATCTGCTGAAAGCGAAGATCATTTTTGTTGGCACAAACCATTTTAATCCCAAACAGCAGGAAGAATATAAGTATTGTTCGTATAGTTCGAATGCTTTTCATAGTTAGTGTCGTGCAATCAGTATGCAAAAATAGTGATAGCAACTAATGTAAATTTAGTACTAATGTTTTAAACCTGAAACAATAGTGAAAGAATAGCGCAATATTGAAAGAAATAGCACGATAATGCAAGAATGTAGGCTTGTTTGATGGCTAGATTTGGATTGAACTAAAGCTGATGATTCCACTAATGAATAAACTAAAACTTATTGTACTTATTCTGTTCCTTTGGTCTTGTAGTTCCAATAAAACACCGAGGGAAATTTCATCAAATGTTAATTTAATAGAAGAAAGACTCAAAGCTTCGATTAAAATATTTGCTGAAGCAAGAAACTATGATTTAGTTTCACCAAGGTCTGCCAGTAATGGAATGATACGAATGGTGCCAACCACCGACTGGACAAGTGGCTTTTTTGCCGGGGAATTATGGATGATGTATGAATTAACCTCTGATTCTTATTGGAAAGAAAAGGCATCACAATATACTTTATCACTTGAAAACGAAAAATGGAATAGCAAAACACACGACATAGGAATTAAGATGTATTGTAGTTTTGGTAAGGCCTGGGAAAATACAAAAGATCCTTTATATCGTGAGATACTCATTCAGTCGGCAAAATCACTTGCAAGCCGGTTTAAACCAAATATTGGTTGTATTCGCTCCTTGGATTATGATTTGGAACGATGGGATTACCCGGTAACAATTGATAATATGATGAGCCTGGAATTGCTGTTTTGGGCTGCAAAAGAAACCGGGAATGAACTGTTCAGGGAAATAGCAGTGGAGAATGCTAAAAATACAATGACTAATCACTTTCGGGAAGATTATTCATCATACCAGGTTGCCGATTATAATCCTGAAACAGGAGAAGTACAAGCACGAAATACAATTAGTGGTTATTCGGATGAAAGTGCCTGGAGCAGGGGACAGGCCTATGGACTTTATGGTTTTACCATGGTATATCGCGAAACCGGTGACAAGAAGTTTTTGTATCACGCAGAGAATATCGCTGCCTACATTTTAAATCATCCCAACCTCTCTGAAAATAAGATTCCATACTGGGATTTTAATGCTCCGGATATACCTAATGAACCTTACGATGCATCAGCCGCCGCTATTATTGCATCAGCATTGTACGAACTGAGTTCTTATTCGACCAATAAGGATGAATATATTCTTGCTGCTGATAAGATATTAGAAACTCTTTTCAGTGATGAGTTTCTAGCCAACCCTAAAGATAACTATGGATTCTTACTTAGACATTCAACAGGGGCGAAAGCTCAGGGTTTAGAGGTTGATACACCGATTATTTACGCGGACTATTATTTTTTGGAAGCTTTTTGCAGATCAAGAATTTTAAAGCTTAAGAATGACAAATAGCATTCTAGAATAAACTAACAATTGAAATTAATTTAAAATGATTTTCTTATGAAAAACAAAAATGGAAGTAAAAAAAAGGCGATGAGCTTTTTGATGCTGTGTTTATTTTTCGTTGCATTTAGTTTTGGAGCCGCGGCTCAAAAAACGGTGACGGGGGTAGTTACAGACGATGTAGGAGTACCATTGCCAGGTGTTTCGGTAGTAGTTAAGGGAACAACTATTGGCACCGCCACAGGAATGGACGGAAACTATTCGCTAGCTGGGGTCGATGAAAATGCAACACTTGTATTTTCTTTTATTGGTTTCGAACCACAGGAAATTGTGGTTGGAAATCAAACAGATATGAAGGTTGTCCTGGTAGCTTCAACTATCGGTTTAGAAGAGGTAGTTGCAATTGGTTACGGCACACAGAGTAAGAAGAAAATTACTTCTGCTATTTCGAAAGTTGACATGGAGGGTGTTAAAGATATGCCTGTAACATCTTCAGGTCAAATCCTGCAGGGAAGGGCTTCAGGCGTTTCAGTTAATGATAATAACGGTAGACCCGGCGCTTCTCCCCGAATTACAATACATGGGCTAAGCTCTATTAATGCTGGTATTGGCCCGCTTATCGTTATTGATGGTTTTCCGGTTGGAAATTCAATGCCCGAAAGTTTAAACCCGAACGACATTGAGCAGATGACGGTATTAAAAGATGCAGCATCTACTTCTATTTATGGAGCGCGAGGATCAAATGGGGTAATTTTGATTGAGACGGTGAATGCCGATAAATCAAAAATGGAAATCGAATACAATGTGTCAGAAGGATTTCAGTATTTTCCTGATGCGTGGAGAATACCGATGTTGGATGCAGTGCAATATGCACAATACAACAAAGAACGTATTGAGGAATTAAATTGGTATAGTGGTAAGGATAACGCGGTTCCGCAGATTTACCTCGATGTGCTTGCAAACCCTGAAGCTTATAAGAATTTACCAAACTGGCAAGATCATATCTTCAGAGAGGGGACTGACGCCATGCTACATAATCACAATCTTTCGATTAAAGCCGGAAATGAAAAATTACAGGCAGTTGTTTCTGGAGGTTATCAAAAACAAGATGGTATTATGCCAAGTACCGATTTCGAACGTTTCTCGTTCAGAACAAATGTTAATGCTGAAATTACAAGCTGGATGAAATCAACTGCTAGTATATCTGTAGCGCGTACTGAGAGTAATTCAATTCCGGAAAGTGGAGCGAGGGGGATTTTTATGAAAGCTGCCACCTTGAGTCCGCTTCAATCTCCTTACGATGAAGATGGGAATCTTATACCTCACCTTCCGGCAGATTCTCCGGGGTATTTCTCCAGTGCAAATCCTCTTTTTGAAGCGATTGAAAGAACCAATACTACCGTTGGGAAAGATTTAAATGCAACTTTTGGATTAGATGTTCAGCTAATTGAAGGCCTGCATTATAAACCACAGGTTTATGCTCGTTTATTTAGCGATGAGAATAATTCTTTTACTCCTTCTACTATAGGTAGAATGGGAATTGGAAATGCCAGCAACCTTTCTCCTGGTGCACCACCTTTTGTAAATTCGGCTTCAAACCGATACCGGAACCTTACCAATTGGGGCATCGATAACCTGTTAACCTATACAAAAACTTTAGGCGATCATCATGTTGGTGTTTTATTGGGTTATACAGCCCAAAAGCAATCAGGCGAGACTGCCAGTATTAGCGGAACCGGTTTCCCAACCGATGATAAGTTAAATTACCTGGAAGCAGCAGAGACTTCGGCATCCGTTGCCGATTATTCCAACTGGGCATTAAATGCTGCCTTTGTGCGCTTAAATTACGATTATAAAGCCAAATACCTAATCGAGGTAAATTTCCGTAGAGAAGGTTCCTCCAAATTCGGAACCAACAATAAGTATGGTAATTTTCCTTCAACATCAGTTGGATGGAGAGTTTCTGAGGAAGATTTCTTTCCAAAGGATTTTTTCATGAGTGAATTGAAACTTAGAGCAAGTTATGGTATAACAGGAAACTCTGCAATTGGTGACTTCGACCGCTTTGGTAGATTGGTTTCTATTCCTAATTTAAATAATGTGTCTGACAATTATAACTATGTTTTAAATGACGGGGTTGTAGTGGGAAAAACACTTACTTCACTTGGTAATCAGAATTTGAAATGGGAGACCAGCAGACAGTTGGACGTAGGTTTTAACGCTGGTTTATTTGATGATAAAGTAACAATTAGTGCAGGTTATTTCCAGAAAACAACAGAAGACATGTTGTTTAATGTTTCCATTCCAAATGCATCAGGATTTAGTTCAACACGAGATAATGTTGGTGAAATGGTAAACAAGGGATGGGATATTGAAATTGGAGCCAACCTTGCTGCTAATAATTTTTCTTGGAGTGGCAATTTAAGTTTATCGTTTTTGGAGAATGAAGTTACTTACATGCCTGAGGAAATTTCAAAAATTACTTCAAGAAATAATGTTACCCAGGTTGGTTATGCCGTTGGTTCGCTTTATGGTTATGTAATTAATGGAATATTTAATACACAGGAACAGTTAGACGATCCTAATTTGTACGGTTGGAAAGGCGCCAAAAAACTGGGTGCTTATATTTACGAAGATGTTAATGACGACGGAAAAATTGATGGTTCTGATAAGGATGTTCTTGGAAATCCTCACCCTAAAATGCAATTAGGCTTTAATAATGTGTTTAATTACAAAGATTTTTCACTTTCAATTTTAGCCACCGGAGCATTTGGTTACGACATTCTTCCACAAGGAAACGAAGTGCTCTACAACGAAAAAGGACGCTGGAATGTGAGTACTAAATTTCTGGAAAGATGGACCCCGGATGATCCTGGAGCAGGTTTAATTCCTGCAATTTTTTATCCCGGGCAACATGCTGCATCCAACCTATGGATTGAAAGTGGTAACCATATCTGGATAAAAAATGTAACTCTGGGATACCAGGTGCCAAAATCAGTACTTAGTAAAACTAAAGTGATATCCGGATTACGTTTCTATTGCAGTGTTCAAAATGCACTGAAAATCACCAATTATTCAGGCCCTAATCCACAGGTTAGTACTAATGGCTCTAATCCACAACAGTTTGGGGTTGATAATTTTTCTTACCCGGTTAACCGTACCATTTCATTTGGTGCTAATATTAAATTTTAAATTTTCGAGAAATGAAGAAGTACAATTATATATCAAAAGTATTGAAAGGATTAGTTGTTTTCTCACTATTCTTTACCATTTCATGTCAGGAAGAATTTTTGGAAGTAACACCTAATTATTACCTTACAGAAGGTGACTTTTATAAAACAGAAGGCGATTTCCAGCAGGCTGTAATTGGCGTTTATGGCAAACTGCAACAATTTACGTTACAAGCCCATTTTTTACAGGAAGGCATTTCTGATAATACAACCTACGATAATCAGCTTGATCAGGGGAGTTTGGGCGGTGGTCGTCAGTATGGTTTTATCGATCAATGGCTTATGACTTCTGATGCTGGAACAATTAACGAATCATGGAACCTGATTTATGGTGCGGTTAAAGATTGCAATTTTGCTCTTGCAGGTTTGGAAGGTACAGAAATTGATGCAGATGTAGCCAAACAAGTTGAAGGAGAATTGAAGTTTTTTCGTGCCTATTTTTACTTTACCGCTGTTAGGTATTGGGGCGATATTCCTTTAATACTGGAACCTGTTACAACAGCTGAGGATGCATTTGCCATTACCAGAAGTACCGTAGAAGAGGTCTATCAGGCCATTATCAGCGATGTTAATGTTGCTGCTTCTACTTTACCGGCAAGTTATTCAGGCACTGATGTTGGTAGGGTAACAAGTGGAGCTGCAACAATGCTTTTAGCCGATGTGTATATGACCCGTCATGAATACTCAAAAGCTGAAGCTGAATTAAGAAAGATTGTTGGTGCAACACAATATGGATTATTGGATGACTATGCAGAAGTATTTAATCCTTCCAACAAAAATAGCAAAGAATCGATTTTTGAGGTACAATTTAAAGAAGGAGACGAAGGAGAAGCCAGTAATTTTATGTATCAGTTTGCTCCGAAAGATTCTCGTGGAGTTGTTGTTGTTGGGCCAGAAACAGCTAACGGCAGGAATATCCCAACAAACGATATGGTTAATGCCTATGAAGAGGGTGACTTAAGAAAGGATATTTCAATTGGTTATTTTGATCGGGCAACTTCACCTTTGTATTATGTGAAAAAATATGACCACGATACAGATCCCGAATTTTCAAGAACTCCTGATAACTGGCCGGTATACAGATATGCAGATGCTTTGTTAATGTTGGCAGAAGCAATTAACGAACAAAGCTTTAATGCAGGCGAACCATTTGAATTATTAAACGAGGTTCGGAATCGTGCGGGCCTGGAATCGTTATCATCTGCTGATGCAGCCGATCAAGAAGCGCTTAGATATGTTTTATTGCAAGAACGAAGAGTAGAATTGGCTTTTGAAAACCACCGTTGGTTTGATCTTATCAGAAGTGGAAAAGCAATTGAAATATTAACCGCACATGGTGCAATGGAAAGGGCAAATCCTAGCTTGGATCCACCTGATTTTTTACCTGTCACTGATGAATCATTCAGGATTAGCGAGGATAAGTTAATCTTCCCAATTCCAATTAATGAGTTAAATAAGAACCCGAATCTGCTTCCACAGAATGGGAATTATTAATAACACGACAGTTCATAGATTTTTCTCCTTTAAATGGGAGCATAGATTTAGTTAGTTAGATGATCAGGTAGGGCAGTATTTTCTGTCCTACCCTGTTTCCAAACGACAACTAAAAAGATCACAAAAGTGGATTATAAACAACAATTATCAACGAAATGAAAACAAAGGTCTATATAATAATTTTGGTTTTAATATTTGCTATTAGTGCACTTGCTAACTGTCAACAGGTTGAGGAAATTACAAAACCTAACATAGTTTACATCCTAACCGACCAATGGCGAGCTTCGGCTTTCGGATATGCCGGTGATCCTAACGTTAAAACACCTCAACTGGATAACTTTGCAAAGGAGGCTGTAAACTTTGCCAACGCCGTTTCGGTGTGTCCGGTTTGTACACCCCATCGTGCTTCGTTATTAACCGGTAAATATCCTACAACAACAGGCATGTTTTTAAACGATTTGTATTTGCCCGATGAAGAACTTTGTATGGCTGAAATTTTTAAAGCAGAAGGGTATAAAACGGCATATTTGGGTAAATGGCACCTCGACGGCCATGGCCGAATCAATAATGTTGAACCCGAAAGACGGCAGGGTTTTGATTACTGGAAGGCGCTAGAGTGTTCGCACGATTATAACAACATGCCTTATTATTCGAACGAAGATCCTGAAATGAAATATTGGAAAACATATTCGCCGTTTGCATTGGCAAAGGATGCTAAACAGTATTTAACCGATAATGCCAGCAGCGATCAGCCTTTTCTTTTATTTATTTCAGTAGCTACACCACACTTTCCACATAACAGTGCCCCACAGAAATACAAGGACATGTATCCATTGGAAGATTTGAAATTTGCACCCAATGTGCCCGAAGAAAAGAAGTCTGCTTTGCGTAAAGAGTTACAAGGTTATTATGCTCATTGCACCGCAACAGATGAAGCAATTGGTCGCGTTCTGAGCAAAATGAAAGAGCTTAACCTGATGGAGAATACAATTGTTGTATTTACTTCAGATCATGGTGAAATGATGGGGGCACACGGGGTGAGAGTATATACTAAACAATTGGCCTGGGACGAATCCATGAGGGTGCCGTTTTTAATTCATTATCCCGGAATTAATGAAAATAAAGGTGTAGTTGTTAATGCGCCTATCAATACGCCCGATATATTACCTTCATTGCTGGGCTTGGCCAATTTGCAGATCCCAGAAACTATTGAAGGAGAAAATCTTGCTGAATTGGTTTTAAATCCTAATACGGATGTTGATCGCGCTGCACTGGTAATGAATCTTTGTCCGTTTACCAGGGAATACAAATACCCGGAATACCGCGCCATAAGAACCAAACAATATACCTACGCCCGCACGTTGGAGGGAGCTGCAAAATTGTTCGATAATTTAAATGACCCTTACCAAATGATTAATTTAGTGGATCAACCGGAATTTGCTTCCTTACAACAAGAACTGGATGCGAAACTGAATGAGCAACTGGCAAAAATTGGTGACGATTTTCAACCGCGAGATTATTATTTGAATAAATTCAACCTTGTGTTGGATACAACAAAGAACTGTATTAACTACTGGGATTTTGATAAGGGGGAAGGTGTAATGCAAACTCCGTCATTAAATCATTAGAACAACATAAAATGATACTTCTATAGAATTATATTATTGAATGAACAGGTAGTTCGGTTTTATCCCCTTCATCTCGTTTGGGTTGGATGGTGAGATGAATTATCATTAAAAATTGAACAAATCCTCTATTCTGATTTAATAGTTCATAAATGGCATACATGTTCAATAAATGAGCACACCATTTAAATAATAAATTCTGAATAGCAAATATTTTTAGAACCAAAAATACAGCATCAAACCAATGAAACAGATTTTTTTAGTATTGATTATAATTTCCTTAAAAATTACGGGATTTGCTCAATCGCCAAAACCTGAAGATGTAAAAAAAGATATGAAACGAGTTGCTGATTGGCAAATCGAACATTTCGACCAATGTTACAGCAACCCTAACAAACCACATCATCCACTGGCCTGGCACAATGGAGCACTATATGTAGGTATGGTAAAATGGGCAGATATGGCCGATGATAATACCTATTGGGAATGGATGAAAAATATTGCCATAGAACATAAGTATCAACTGCACGAACGTAAATATCATGCTGATGACCATACCGTAGGTCAAATGTATTGCGAGTTGTATCGTAAATACGGAGATAAAGAAATGATTGCACCTACAGTTAAGCAATTCGATTTTATTATATATCACCCGGCACAAAGTAAATTGAACTGGAAAACTCCATATAGCCAAGACCGCTGGAGCTGGTGTGATGCCCTGTTTATGTCGCCTCCTGTGTGGGCAAAACTTTACAAAATTACGGGCGAACAAAAATACCTCAACTTCATGGTGGAAGAATATAAAGCAACCACGGATTTCTTATTCGATAATAAGGAATCACTTTATTATCGCGATGAGAGTTATATCGGAAAACTTGATAATGGAACCAAAATATTTTGGGGACGTGGCAATGGCTGGGTGTTTGCAGGTCTTGCAAATATTTTGACTGAACTCGAGCCTGGAAGTAAAGAACACAAGTACTTCCTGAAAATTTATAAGAAAATGGCCAAACGCCTGCTGGAAATTCAAACGCCAGAAGGACATTGGGCCATGAGTTTGTTGGGGCAGGATTATTATCCAACACCCGAAACCAGTGGCTCGTCTTTCTTCACTTACGGACTTGCATGGGGAATAAACAATGGTGTTTTAGATCATGAAAAATACAAACCGGCAGTAGTAAAAGCCTGGAATGCCATGGCAAGTTATATCACTGAAGACGGAATGTTGGGTTACGTGCAGCCTGTTGGCGCTGCTCCAGGAAATGCCTGGCTAGATAAAACAGAAGTATACGGGACAGGAGCGTTTTTAAGTGCCGGATCTGAAGTATATAAATTACTTGGAGGCAAATAGGAAAAGGTTTAGTTTAATTATATACCTCTCTATCCATAATGAGAGAATTGATTTTAGTTAGTTAAGTTAATGAGATTTGGGCAGGGATGTTGATTCCTGCCCAAACATCTCTAAAAACCACACATGAGTAACAAATCAGGAAAAAAGGCTAAAAATTGGTACAAAGAATAAAAAAAACGAACGATTTTATATAAGACGGAACCAGGCTTGGAAGCTATACTTGTAAGTAAAAAGTAAACCAATTATGAAACTAAATTCAAACTCAAAGAACATCTTTTTTGCCCTTTTAGCGGTTCTTGTATTTTATTCATGTCAAAATGATGCAACTATCTCCGATACAAAATTTCAGGAGATAAAAAAGGGATTTCAATCGCCAACCGATAACAATACCCTTTGGTGTTATTGGTACTGGATTAACGATGATATTTCGAAGGAAGGTATTACCAAAGATTTGCTTGCCATGAAAGAAGCCGGTATTGGAGCTGCCTTAATTGGCAACATTAATCCTGCAGGTATTGATGGTAAAGTGCCGATGTTAAGTGAAGACTGGTGGGCGCACATGGTACATGCTGTTACCGAAGGGAAACGGATAGGTGTAGATATTGGTATTTTTAATTGTCCCGGCTGGAGTCAATCGGGCGGACCGTGGGTCGATTATACAAAGGCAATGCGTTACCTCACTTATAGCGAAACTAAAGTTACTGGACCCGCAAAAGTAAATGTAAAACTGGTTCAGCCACAGGTTGAATTTCAGGATACACATACTTTAGCGTTTTTAGCACCAGCTGATGAGAACCGTAACCTTTCTAAACTTGGAGCCAAAGTAGATTCTGATTCCAATATGCAGAACCTTCAAAATTTAGTCGATGGTGATCTGAAAACATCAGTAAGTTTTAAATTGGAAAGAGAAACTGAAATATCTTTTGATATCAATCTATCCGAAGAAATGACAGCACGTCAGATTTCGATTACTCCAGGTAACGATGCCTTTAAGTGTTCTTGCTCATTATATGCTGAAATTGATGGAGAAGAAACATTTGTTAAACAGTTTGAATTCAACAGAAGTAATTTTAAAGTTAATGTTGGCCCAATTACACATGGCGATTTGGCTATTTCTTTAAACGACGTTAAGTCCCGTAGATTCAGATTAGAGTGTAAACGCTTTGTAAGCCGAACAAATCAGGCTGGCTTTGCCGAAATTAACATCTCAGAAGCACCCGTTTTAGAAAAATACATTGAAAAACAATTGGGGAAAATGTTGCCAACTCCGACGCCCAAATGGAACACATATATTTGGGATACACAGGATTCAGAGATTGATTCAGAGCTTATCGTTGATGCACAACAGGTAATTGATGTTAGTGAGTTTGTAAACGAAAACGGACAGCTGGTTTGGAATGCTCCACAGGGGGAGTGGACCATTATACGAATTGGGATGAGTCCGACCGGTACAAAAAACTCACCTTCGGCGCCACAAGGACAGGGGTACGAAATTGACAAAATGAACAGACAGTTGGCTAAGTTTCATTTCGATAATTTTGTAGGTGAATTTTTAAAGCGCATTCCTGAAGAAAGTAAATCGGCTTTTAAATATGTGATTGCCGACAGTTACGAAATGGGCTCGCAAAACTGGACCGACGGTTACGAAATAAAATTCAGGGAAAAATTTGGCTACGACCCTGTAAAATACCTGCCGGTTTTATCAGGAAGAATTGTTGGGAGTGTGGAAGAATCGGAACGTTTTCTTTGGGATTTGCGTCGTTCGGTAGCCGACGATGTTGCTTACGAATATGTTGGTGGTTTGCGAAAAGCCAGCAACGAACATAACTTACAAACCTGGCTGGAAAACTATGGACACTGGGGATTTCCATCGGAGTTTATGATGTATGGCGGACAGTCGGATTTAATTGCCGGCGAATTCTGGAATGAAGGAACATTGGGAAATATCGAATGCAAAGCTTCTTCATCAACCTCACACACATACGGAAAAGGGCGAACTTCGGCAGAGGCGTTTACTGCATCTCGGAAATCCTATTTGCGACACCCGGCAATGCTTAAAAAACGTGGCGACTGGAGTTTTACTGAAGGTATTAACCACTTGGTATTACACCTTTATATTCAGCAACCCGACGATAATAGAATGCCCGGAATGAACGCATGGTTTAGTACTGAGTTTAACCGCCACAACACCTGGTTTAGTCAGGCCGATAATTATTTCGATTACTTGCGCCGTTGCCAGCACTTGTTGCAGCAAGGACAATACGCTGCCGATGTTTGTTATTTTATTGGCGAAAATGCACCAATTATGACCGGTGGCAGAAACCCGGAAATTCCCAAAGGTTATACCTACGATTATATAAACGGAGAAGTAATTCTCGACCGTCTCTCGGTTAAAGACGGCAAATTTGTTTTACCCGATGGAATGAGTTACAGCGTAATGGTGCTTCCTCCGGTAAATTCAATGCGCCCGGAAATATTGGCGAAACTGGAACAAATGGTTCAGCAGGGCGGTGTTATTCTGGGACAAAAACCTGAAAAATCACCAAGTCTTCAGAATTATCCGAGATGCGATGAACAGGTGCAGGAACTGGCTGCCAAACTTTGGGCAGGTGAATATGTGGATGGGCAACTAACCAATAAATACGGCGAAGGGCTTGTTTTGGATGGGCAGAAGCTTAGCGAAGTTTTCAGTCTGCTAAAACTGAAAAAAGATGTGGATGTGCCGGATGAAACACCGATACTGTGGACACATCGCACCATGCCCGGAATGGATATTTATTTTATCACCAACCAAAGTGATGAAGAAATTGAAATCAAACCTGTTTTCAGAGTAAATAAGAACTTAAAACCTCAATTATGGGATGCCGTATCGGGTGAAATTGGGCACTTAAATGAATATACGCATTCAGAAGCAGGTACAACCGTCCCAATAAAATTGAAGCCGGAACAAAGCTGGTTTGTGGTATTCTGTAAGAATGATGACGAGGATATTAAAGCCGGTTACGCGATAAATTTCCCAGAGCCGCAAGTGCTACAAACCATAAATAAATCGTTTACTGTTGATTTCCTAAACAAGGAAATTGGCCCTGCTGAACCGGTAGTTTTCGAAAAACTGTCAGACTGGTCAAAATCAACGAATGATAAAATAAAATACTACTCGGGTACAGCGGTTTACAGTACTGCTTTCAATGTTGAAGCTCTGCCTGATCAGGGTGATATGTTCCTTAATTTAAGTAATGTGAGCGTAATGGCAGAAGTAAAACTGAATGGGCAAGAAGTTGGTGGTGTTTGGATAGCTCCGTACCGCTTAAATGTTTCGGGCCTGTTAAAACAAGGTGAAAATACACTTGAAGTTGAAGTGGTAAACCTTTGGCGGAACCAAATGATAAAAGATAAAATGTTGCCTGAAGATGAGCGATATACCTGGACTGTGTTTGATGATATAAAAACGGGCGAAGAACCACATACATCAGGTTTATTGGGACCCGTAACCATTGAAATTATGAAATAGGGAAAGATGAGAACAATACTTATTTTTTTCAGTATATTTTTGATTGCAGTATTCGATACCGTTTCTGCAAAAACGGCCAATGGAGTTGATATAAAGCAAGCGCTCGCTGTTAACGATTCATTAGAAACAAGTATCGATTGGGGAGAAGCTATTTGGATAGGATATACCAAAGATAATCGCCCGGAAGAATGGGCCGGGCGAGATATGATATACAATCAACCACCATCGGATATAAATACCTGGGAACCTACCAACGAAGAACTAAAGACAACATTTAAAAAATCGTACCCATCTCCTTTATTACGAAAACAAATTCGTATTGCAAAGGAAATTCAGTCGGCACAAATAAATAGCTGTGGACTCGGACTCCATGAACTTTATCTGAACGGTGAAAAACTAGGAGACAGGGTACTCGATCCTGCACAAACATCCTACGATAAACGTGCGTTTTATGTGGTTCATAATGTGTCAAACCTGCTTCAAAAAGGAAATAATGCACTGGGGATAATGTTGGGAAATGGATTTTACGGACAGAATGTTGCGTTTCAGCATAAACTGGAATACGGAATGCCAAGAGCGCTGTTAAGTTTGAATATTGTCTACAAAGATGGTTCAACAGAAACGGTAGTGTCTGACGATTCATGGAAAGCGCACATGAGCCCGGTTTTATTCGACAATATTTATCATGGCGAAACCTATGATGCCCGCCTGGAAGTGGAGAACTGGTGCACTGCAGGTTTTGATGATTCAACCTGGGATTCAGCAGAAAAGATGGATGTACCAACCAACAAGCTGGTGGAACAAGAAATGGAGCCCATGCGCAAAATACGGGAAGTTAAACCTATAGCTGTGTTGCCAGCCGATAAAGGGTGGATTATTGATATGGGCCAAAACATGACCGGCTGGCTGCAAATTAAAGTGAAGGAAACAAAAGGAACAGCTGTTAAAATGCAGTTTGCTGAGCTATTAATGCCAGACAGGAAAAATATCGACCCTGCATCCACGGGAATTCACGTGACGGGTGGGGTACAAACCGATATTTACATTTGCAATGGTGAGGACCGGGAGAAATGGGAGCCCAGGTTTACGTATCATGGCTTTCGTTATGTCCAAATTGAAGGACTTAGCAGAAAACCGGATTTGAAAGATTTTACCGGTTGGTTGGTGCGTACAGATGTGGATAGAATTGGCACATTTGAATGTTCAGATGCGCTGATCAACAAGTTTTACAATGTTTCGATGTGGACCATTGAAGATAATTTGCAGGGGCTTTTAAGCGATTGTCCACACCGCGAGCGTTGCGCCTGGCTTGGCGATGCTTATGCGGTGGCCGAAGCTGCAACATTTAATTTCGACCTTGAGCGATTCTGGCGAAAAACATCAGCCGACATGGAAACCGTTCTGGGGGTATCTCCTGCACATTTTAAGGACGATTTCCCATATGACCCGCGCACTCCATCAAATATTGGTGTGGGAAAACGTTTATGCCTGCAGGCCCGGCCCGATTGGGGAGCTGCCACTGTGATGGTGCCATGGTATTCGTATATCTATTATGGCGATAAGCAGATTGTAAAAAATGCCTGGTCGATGATGGAAGGCTGGATGGTTTATGTTGACGAAAAAGTACAAGTTGAAGGCATTATTGATGGTGGATATGGTGATTGGTGCCCTCCCGGAGGCAATGAAGCAATGGATACACCACCGGCTTTAACTTCTACAGCACTTTATTATCAAACACTACTGGCCATGCATAAAATGGCGCTTGTTTTGGGTGAAGATTTAGCAGCTGTGGATTATGCGCAAAAGGCTGAACAAGTAAAAACGGCTTTTAATATTAGTTTTTTTGATGCGGCCAGTAATTCTTATGGTTCACAAACAGGAAATGCTTTTGCTTTATTCTCGCAACTTGTGCCAAAACATAAAGAACAAGCTATAGCTGATAAGCTGGCTGATTTGATTATGAATGACAAGAATGGCCATTATAACTGTGGTATTTTTGGTCACCGGCCGTTATATACCATGCTTAACGATTATGGGCACGCCGAGGTAACACAGCAGTTGTGGAGCATAACCGATTATCCGAGTCTTGGGTTTATGACTGATAAACACGACCTAACAACCTGGCCGGAGACGCCAAATAACTGGCCCGAGGGGAAACGTTATTTCCGCAATTCCTTTAATCACCCAATGAACAGTGGTTTTGCCGCATCGTTTCACGAAAGCCTGGGGGGAATTCGACCCGATGCCGAGCATCCCGGATTCAAAAATTTCTTTTTGCAGCCTTGTTTTATACCCGGTTTAGACTGGGTGAAAACATCTCATAATTCACCACACGGGCTTATCAAAAGCGCCTGGGAACGCAAAAATGGAATGATTAGCTGGACATTGTCCATTCCTGAAAATACAACTGCAAAAGTTCGGATGGATGCTTTTTCTGCAGAACAAATTAGCTTAAATAAAAAGACTGTTGATGAAAATAATTTTTCATTGAAATCAGGTGAATACAAAATTGTAATTAAAGAGTAAATTGATAAAAATGAAGTCTACCATATTATTCATACTTGCCGTGTTCTGCTTTTCGTGTCAATCACAAAAAACAAAAACGGTTTTATCCGAAGAAGAATTTAAAAATCCATCGGCGGAATACAAACCACGGACCTGGTTTCATGCCATGAGTGGCAACATGAGTAAGGCCGGTCTGACAAAAGATTTGGAAGCCATTGAAAAAGTTGGGATTGGAGGTATTCTGCTTTTTAACGTTACGCAGGGAATTCCCAACGGCCCCATAAAATACAACTCGCCCGAACACCACGAAATGTTAACACATGCAGCAGCCGAATGCGAACGTTTGGGCTTAAGTTTTGGCGTTCATAATTGCGATGGCTGGTCGTCGAGCGGTGGCCCGTGGATTACACCCGAACAGAGTATGAAAATGGTCGTTTGGAGCGAAACCATTGCCAGTGGGGGGGATGTGAACATTCAATTACTACAACCAACTACACGTAAAGGTTATTACGAAGATATTGCGGTTTTGGCTTATCCATCTTTAAAAACAGAAATTGCTGATTTCGAGAATCCTCCAAAAATTACTGCGTCTGATCCTAATTTCGACATTAAAATTGCCAGCGATAATCGTTGGGACGAAACAACCCGCATTGAACAAAGTGACGATAATAATCCCTGGATTCAGTTCGAATACGATAAACCACATGAAATCCGTTCGGTGTTTATGGTATTTAACCGCGAAGGTGGAGAGGCTGTTTTGCAGGTTTCAGAAGATGGAAGAAACTTTGAATCAGTTCGTGAACTATACAAAGTGAGGACGGGAAAAACAGAGGATGCAATTAACGATAGCTTTGATGCCTTAAAATCCAAATATTTCAGGATACAGCTGAACAAATCCATGTCTTTTAAAGAAGTTCGCTTACTCTCTACCCGATGTTTGCATAATGTTTTGGGGCGTACCAGTATGGCACGCACCGAAGACCATGAAATGACGCCAATTGGAAGTCCGGAAGCAGAAATGATAATTGATAAAAGCAAGCTGATAAACCTTACCGAAAAAATGAATTCAAAAGGAAAATTGCAAGCCAGTTTGCCCGAAGGTTCCTGGACAATTATGCGCTTTGGATACACCACTACCGATGCTTTTAATCATCCGGCGTCCGATGAAGGACGAGGTTTGGAATGTGATAAATTTAGTCGCGAAGCTTTTAAATTTCATTACGATGCATTTTCTAAAAAGGTAATCGAGAATACAAAAGACGTAGCTCCCAATGCCATGCAATACATCGAAATAGATAGTTACGAAATGGGTGGGCAAAACTGGACGCAGAATTACGACACTATTTTCAGGAATAAGAAAGGATATGACATTATTAGTTTTTTGCCCTTATTTACCGGGCGGTTTATTGAAAGCGCTGAGTCCTCAGATAAAGTTTTATGGGACATCCGCGATATAAATTGCCAGTTAATGGACGAAAATTACTTTGGCTACTTTGCCGAACTCTGCCACAAGGATGGAATTAAAAGTTATATCGAACCTTATGGCTTTGGGCCGTTAAATGACCTTGATGTTGGTAAAAGAGCCGATATTAATATGGGTGAATTTTGGATGAATCGTGAAATGACCATGGTTCAATCTGCCGTTTCGGCATCGCACATTTATGGTAAAAATGTTATCTCTGCCGAATCCTTTACTTCTACTCCCCAAATTAACTGGAAAGGCAATCCCGCTATGGCAAAAATATCGGGTGATTTGGCATGGACCCATGGGATAAACGAATTTATGTTTCACCGCTTTGCGCACCAGGCAAATACACATGTAAAACCCGGCATGACTATGCATCGCTGGGGCTTTCATTTCGACCGCACACAAACCTGGTGGGCAAATGCCGGAGCCGACTGGTTTAAGTATATGGCACGCGGACAATACATGCTGCGACAAGGAGTTCCTGTTTCCGACTTATTGGTTTTTATAGGAGATGGTTCGCCCAATTCGGTTTTTTTACGAAAAGATTTTGAGCCTGAGATTCCTTCAGGAACAAACTTCGACTGCGTGAATACCGATGTGTTGGTAAACCGCATTCAACTAAAAAATAACAAGTTGGTTTTGCCCGAGGGAACAGCATACAAAGCGCTGGTTCTTAGAAATTGCGAAACCCTTACCATGGAAACCTTGCAACGCATTCAGGAGATTTCAAAAGCCGGAATCCCTATTGTTGGCCCGAAACCCCAATTGCTTGCAGGTTATTCGAATTCCGAACAAAATAAAAATGCATTTATTGAATTAGCCAACAAAATTTGGAGCGGCGAAAAGGTTTACACCGATTACAATTGGAGCAAAATGATGAATGCTGAAAATATCGATTCCGATTTTAACGTTTTTAACCGGGATGATATTTCATTTATTCACCGCAGTTTGCAAGGCGAAGACATCTATTTCTTTTTTAATCCCGATTCTGTTTTACAACAGTTTGAATGTTCGTTCCGGGTAGAGGGAAAAATACCTGAACTGTGGGATCCAATGACCGGCGAAACGCATAAAACCGCACAGTTTAAAAACGAAAACGGCAAAACAAAAGTTTGGATAAATCTTGATGCCGAAGAATCAGTATTTGTGGTTTTCAGGGAATCTTCTGATGGCGTTCCAACTGTTTCTGAAGCTAAAGAATTAAAAACAGACAACTTTGTTTTAAACGCCCAAAATGAGTTGCAGCAAGAAACACTTTCAAACGAAAAACCATTGGAAATTGACGGCAGTTGGGGCGTTGAGTTCCTGAAAGAACACGATTACCAGGCGACACATACTTTCCATAAGCTTGCAGATTGGAAAAACAGTTCAGTTGATGAAATAAAATATTATTCCGGAACAGCTATATATCGAAAATCATTTTCTGTTGATGAATCCTACATAAAAGAAAACAACAAATATATTCTCGATTTAGGCGATGTGAAGATTGTTGCCGAAGTAAAATTGAATGGCTCAAGCATTGGAGTAGATTGGATGCCGCCTTTCGAATTGGAGATAACAGAGCATTTAAAAGCCGGTGAAAATGAACTGGAAATAGAAATCACCAACCAGTGGTCGAACAAGTTAATTGGCGACGAACGTTTTCCTGCAAGTTATACCGGCTATAAATTGGAAGGCAATTTCCCAAAAGGAATAATGATGGATTGGTACGCCAATAACGAACCTATGCCGGCCGGAAAACGCACAACCTTTTGCACTGCATCATTTTATAAAGCTGATGATGAATTGATGCCGTCGGGTTTATTGGGGCCCGTGCAGATTAAAACAGAAAAAGTAAAAATCATAAATAATTAGAAACATGAGGACTTTTGTATTACTAATCATCCTTGCTTTTACGGTGCTCTCATTCACCGAAAGTAAAAAGTCAGGTAAACAGGAAAAGCTTTTTGAAAAGGAAGTTAATGAGTTGTTAGCTAAAATGACTTTGGAGGAAAAGGTAAGTCAGATGCGTATGTTTCATGCCAATAAAGGAATTGAGTTGGATGAAAACGATAATTTGGTATTATCAGACGATGTAAAAAAACGATTGAAAAATGGGATAGCAGGTATCAAAAACCCAGGCGAACATTATTCGCCCGAACGTTCGGCTAAATTGAATAACCAGCTTCAGAAATACATTATTGAAAATAACCGTCTGGGTATTCCTACCTTCTTTGTAACCGAATCGTACAACGGGGTTGATGCCGAGGGATGTACACGTTTTGAGCGTCCAATTGCCCTGTCGGCAAGTTGGGACAAACAACTGGTGAAAGATGTATATAATACGATGGGAATTGAAGCCCGTTTACGCGGTTTGCATTTAACCCACTCGCCGGTTGCCGATATTGCCCGCGACCCACGTTTTGGCAGAATGGGAGAGGGTTTTGGAGAAGACACACACCTGACAACCGAAATGATTGTTGCTGCCATAACCGGAATTCAAGGCGATTTTGATGGCTTAAAAAGTACCCATATTGGTGCCGTTACCAAACATTTTGCGGGTTATGCACAAGTTTTAGGTGGTAAAAACTTTGCTGCTATGGAAATTTCGCCACGTACTTTAATCGACGAGATTTTTCCACCTTTTAAAGCTGCCGTTCAACGCGCTAATACGCTTGGAATTATGGCTTCTCATGCTGATATTAACGGAGTAGCAAGTCACGCCAATCCGTGGTTGCTAACCGAAGTTTTGCGCAACCAATGGGGCTTTGAAGGTTATACCGTTTCTGATGCCAACGACATTGGTCGCCTGCACTATTTTATGAAAGTTGCTGAAACTCCGGAAGCCGCTGTTGAATTGGGATTAAAAGCAGGTATGGATGTTGACCTTTACGCCGACGATGCGTATGCGCTTCTTCCTGAAATGGTTGAAAAAGACCCTGAGTTGGAGAAATACATCGACCGCTCGGTGAAACATGTATTGCGCACAAAATTCATATTGGGGCTTTTTGATAATCCCTATACTTCGGTGGAAGAGGCGAAAACAATAACCCGAAATGATGAAGCTGTGGAGTTGGCGCATTACGCCGATTTACAGTCAATAATTCTATTGAAAAACGAAAATAAAGTTTTACCTATTCAGCCAGGAAACGTAAAAAACATTGCATTAGTTGGCCCGGTTTTAAGTCCTGATACCGAGAAATATTTTAAAGAAATAGCCGGCAATCGCTTTAATTTTATATCGGAAAAGGGTTATGATTTAACAGATGGGAAAAAGGCAATTCCAACGCTTACACCCGAGGCTGAATGCAAAGCTGGTATTGCGAAGATTGTAGAAGCAGCCAGTAACAGCGATTTGGTTTTATTGTTTGCCGGCGGCGATGAATTTACCTCGAAAGAAGCATTTTTTAATGGCGCTTTGGGCGATCGCGATAACATCGACCCGGTTAGTTACCAGGATGAATTGTTATTGGAATTGAAGAAACTGGGAAAACCGGTTGTTGTGGTTTACAAACACCGCCGCACTTTATCGATAAATACTTTTACAGAACACGCCGATGCCATTATCGATTGCTGGGAATTAAGCGAATTTGGTGATAGAGCAGCGGCTAAAATCCTGTTTGGAGATGCCGTTCCATCGGGTAAATTACCGGTAACCATTCCGCGCACTATCGGGCAAATCCCATTTCATTACAGTCAAAAAGAAATCAACTACAAAAAAAGTTACTTGTTTTCTGATTTTACTCCGCTGTATCCCTTTGGTTTTGGCTTAAGCTATGCAAACTTTGATTATTCAACTCCTATGTTATCGGATACCACTTTAACAATGGAAGGAAAGTTGACTGTAAGCGTTGATGTCACCAACTCGAGCAACGTGGAAGCAAAAGAAGTTGTTCAATTGTACATAAAAGATTTATATGGTTCGGTAACTCGCCCAAATAAAGAGCTAAAAGCTTTCGATAAAATTAGTTTGAAACCGGGCGAAACCAAAACTGTTTCGTTCGAAATCACTCCAGAAATGTTGGCTTTTACCGGATTAGATATGACACGTAAACCTGAAACCGGGGCATTCGATTTAATGATTGGAACCTCCTCTGCGGATAACCAAACTTTAAGATTTCATTTAAAGTAGAAACCATGGAAAGACGAAAATTTGTCAGGGATATAGGAATAGGCAGCCTCATTCTTTCAACACCCTTATCCGGGTTGTTTACAGCTTGTGCTGGAAAGGAGAAAAAATGGAGCGAATTCCAGTTAATGGCAAAAGACCTGTTAACGGATTGGTGCAACGGGATGATTAAAAACCAGATTATTGAACCCGGGAATACTGAACGTCATGGTGCTTTAGGCTGTCCGTCGTGCGACCATATTCACGGTCGTTGTATGGATGCAGTGTATCCCTTTTTATATATGGCTGATGCCACTGGCGATAAAAAATACCTCGACGCCGCTATTCTTGTTATGGAATGGGCTGAAAATAATGTATCGCAGGCTGATGGTAGCTGGACGGTAATACCAAATCCAAAATCGTGGAAAGGGATTTCTGTTTTTGGTGCCATTGCGCTGGGTGAAGCATTGCATTACCATGGAAATATTTTGGATGAAGCTTTACGTGAAAAATGGACGAAACGATTGCGAAAAGTTGCCGACTATATTTTAGACAAATTTTCGATTGATTTTACCAATGTAAATTATGGCTTTACGGCTGTTTACGGGATGCATTTGTTTGGCAAAGTTTTGCACGAGCCTAAATATACAGCGCGTAGTAAGGAGCTGGCCAAAGATGTAAAAAACTTTTTCACCAAACCCAATACTTTACTGTGGGGCGAAGCCAAACCCATCGATAAAAAAAGTGCCAAAGGCTTGCCCGGAGTAGATTTGGGTTACAACGTGGAAGAATCGTTGAACAGCGTGGTTTTATATGCGCTGGAAGAAAACGATAGCGAGTTGTTGGAGTTACTGGAGAAAGCCCTGGCAAGCCACGCCGAATTTATGTTGCCCGATGGTGCATGGGACAATACCTGGGGAACGCGCCATAATAAGTGGAGCTATTGGGGAAGCCGCACCACCGATGGCTGCCAAATGGGCTACGGGATGATGGCTGACCGAAATCCGGCATTTGGAAGAGTGGCTTACCAAAGTACACAGCTGCTTAAAGAATGCACGGCCGATGGATTAATTCATGGCGGACCGCATTATATCTCACACGGAATACCACCTTGTATTCACCATACTTTTGCACATGCTAAACCTTTGGCCGGAATATTGGATGCCGGAAAGAAGCTGCCAAAAATCGATATAAAAAGGGCTTTACCTTGCGAAACTGCCTACGGTTTAAAAGAGTTTCCCGAAATTTCCACATGGTTGGTTTCCAATAAATCGTGGCGCGGAACAGTTACCAGTTACGATATGCTTTATCACAAAACAAAGCCGGTTCAACAGGCAACGGGCGGGGCACTTGCTGTTTTGTACCATAAAAAAGCAGGTTTGCTTTTTGCTGCAAGTATGGCTAAATATATTATTGTTGAACCGAATAATCAGCAATATTACGATGGCGAAGAGTTTGCTCTTACACCACGCATAGAGGTGAAAGAAAACAACCAGTGGTATACCAATTTATACGATCTGGAAGCAAAAGTAAATTGTTCGGAATCAGACAATGAAATTCGATTTGAAGTGGAGACCCAAATCCAAAATGAAAATAGAGAGAAGTTAGCCGGAGCAGGTTCCAATTTTCAATTAAACTACAATTTCACAAATGACATTGTGGAAATAAGAGCGCAAGCTTCAAAAGGTAATACAAAGGAAGCTACATTGGTTTTACCTGTGGCCTCAATCAATAGCGAAAAAGTAGTTCAATCTTCACCCAATAAAATTGAAATTTTTAAAGCCGGGGGAACAGTTGTACTTGAATCGAATGTTCCTTTACAAATAAAGCCAACCGAAAGGGGCAGGGTGTTTAACCTGGTTCCAGGTGTTGAAGCAGTTCCGGTTTTGGCTGAAATTAATCCCGAAACATCGAATAGTGTAACAGTAAAAGTTAGTGTTTTAGCATAAGTTATTAATTCATTTCCAATAATATATTTTTTATGAATAAACTAGTCATTTTTGCTCTGATCCTTGTTTTATTTTCGTCGTGCAAACAAGAAAAGAAACCTAACGTTATATTTATTCTTACCGACCAGTGGCGAGCATCAGCATTGGGATATGCTGGTAATGATATTGTAAGGACACCCGAGTTGGATAAGTTCGCGAAAGAGGCAGTGAATTTTAACAATGCCGTCTCTGTTTGTCCTGTATGTACACCATATCGCGCTTCGCTTTTAACAGGGCGTTTCCCCACGTCAACCGGAATGTTCCTAAACGATGTGTATTTGCCGTCAGAAGAATTATGCATGGCTGAAATATACAAAGAAGCCAATTACAGTACCGCTTATCTTGGAAAATGGCATTTAGACGGACATGGCCGAAAAAATAATGTAGCTCCCGAACGTCGTCAGGGTTTCGATTTTTGGAAAGGTTCGGAATGTGACCATAATTATCCTAAAGAACATTATTACGCGAACAACGATCCTGAAATAAAATATTGGGAGGGTTATTCAACCTTCGCCATTGCTAATGAAGCAAAAAAATACATGCAGGATAACGCACAGAAAGAGAAGCCCTTTTTGTTGTTCGTTTCTTTGGCAACACCGCACTTTCCGCATCAAACGGCACCAAAAGAATACATGGAAATGTATACTCCTGATAAATTGAAGTTAAGTGCTAACGTTACAGACGATATGCAAGAGTGGGCTTTAAAAGAATTACAAGGATACTATGCGCATTGTACAGCTACCGATAAAGCCATTGGCGAAATTATCGACAAAACAAAAGAATTGGGAATCTACGATAATTCCATAATTGTGTTTACTTCCGACCATGGCGAAATGATGGGGGCACACGGGTATCGTCCATTTATGAAACATCAGGCTTATTCCGAATCATCAGAAATACCTTTTCTGATTTCATATCCTAATATGGAAATGGCCAAGGGTAAAAAGGCTGAAGCGCCAATTACTACCCCTGATATTTTACCGTCTTTATTGTCGCTTTGTAATATCAAAATACCTAAAAGTATTGAAGGCTATGATTTATCGGGAATTGTTAAAGACCCATCGAAAGACATAGACAGGGTAGCGTTGTTTATGAATCCTTGCCCTTTTGATATTGCATATGATGATGATGAATATAGAGCAATAAAAACGGCCAGATATACCTATGCGAAAACACCCGATGGCCCGTCAATGCTTTTTGATAATGAAAAAGACCCCTTGCAGTTAAATAACCTGGTTGGAAATGAAGACTATGCTGAAATTCAGCAAGAACTCGACAAGCAATTAATGAATGAGCTGTCGCGCATTGGCGAAACAGAAGTAAAGCCTCGTGAGTATTACCTGGAAAAGTTTGGTTTCGATGGAAAAAAGGAGTTTCGGGACGATTTGGCAATTCAGGATTACAACGATGTAGATGTTGTGGTATCTCCTAATCTTATTGAAAAGTAGATACGCATTGTAATTGGTGAAGTTTACGATATTTCATTTTAATTAAGATTTGCAAAAGGGATAAAACATTTAACAAAGGACTATGACTAAAATTTATTGTGTAATAGCATTAGCTGGATTAATCTCTTTTTCTTCCTGCCAAACAAAAAAGGATAGTAAAACGGTTGAAACAATGTCTGGTCAACCCAATGTTCTTTTTATTGCCGTCGACGATTTAAATACCTGGTTGGGGTGTTTAAAAAGCTATTCAAATACCAAAACACCAAATATGGATAAATTGGCATCACAGGGAGTTTTGTTTTCCAATGCACACTGTCAGGCCCCTTTGTGCGGTCCTTCCAGAGCATCAATTATGACTGGTTTGCGACCTTCAACTACGGGTATTTATGGTATGATTGATGACAATAAAATCCGAAGAGAAGATAATGAGGCAACAAGAGAAATCATTTATCTGCCCGAATATTTCCGTAACCAGGGGTACTACACTATGGGAATTGGGAAACTGTTTCATTCTCATGCACCGGATGGAGTTTTTGATGAATCCGGCGGTAGAGTTAAAGGATTTGGACCACTTCCTGAGAAGAGATTTGTTTGGGATGGTTTTGGAACATCAGACCGAAAAAATTATGGCAGGACAAGTACCGATTGGGGCGCTTTTCCTGAAGCAGATTCTCTAATGCCCGACCACCAGTCGGTAGATTGGGTGATAGAACGATTGAATAAAAGTTACGACAAACCATTTTTTATGGGACTTGGATTCTTACGCCCTCACGTGCCTTTGTATGTTCCTCAAAAATGGTTTGATATGCATCCGATAGAAGGAATTCAAGTGGCACCTTATAGATCAGATGATTTAGATGACGTTCCACCTGTGGCACTTAAAATTAATGATTTACCCATGATGCCATCAACCGAATGGGCAAAAGAAAGTGGCGAGTGGAAAAACATTATTCAAGCCTATCTGGCATGTGTAAGTTTTGTTGATTATGAAATAGGCCGTGTTCTTGACGCGCTTGAAAATAGCGAGTATGCTAAGAATACTGTAATTGTTTTATGGTCGGATCATGGATACCGTTTAGGGGAGAAAGGTACCTTTGCAAAACATGCACTTTGGGAACCGGCAACCAATGCACCCTTAATGTTTGCTGCGCCAAACTTACCCAAAGGGAAGGTTGTAAATACTCCGGCAGAAATGCTTTCTATCTATCCTACTTTGCTGGAATTGTGTGGACTACCTTCATATGATAAAATTGAAGGCGAAAGCCTTGTTCAGGTAATGAAAGGAACCGGGGCGAATAGCGATGATTACGCCTTAACAACATATGGCATGAACAACCATGCAGTAAAAGCCCGCGGATTCAGATACATTCAGTATGAAGATGGTACGGAGGAATTGTATGATCATAAGAGTGACCCAAATGAATTTATCAACCAGTCAAAAAATCCAGAATACAAGGATGAAATTAGTCTGTTGAAAAAATATTTACCAACCACCAATGTGAAGTGGGATTCACTTTCGTCATACACATTTCAGCCCTATTTTGTTGAACAGAAAGCCAGAACAAATGGTACGGATGGAGAACCTGTTCACGTAATTGGGGCAGCACATTAAAGAGTATCCTGGGTTTTAATGATTTTGAAAGTGAAGAGAAATGAAACGGAGAAATTTTTTACAATTGTCAACTGTTGCCGGACTGGGAACTTGTCTGCCAATAGCTTCAGTACTACAAGGTTGCTCAACAAAAGAAGAGCACTCGGCCGAATTTAAAAAACTATCATTTGAACTTTTAAAAGACTGGTGCGATGGAATGACTAAGGTTCAAGTCAATAATCCATCAAATCCTAAAGTTCATGGAATGCTGGAATGCCCGGCTTGCGATACGGTTCATACCCGCTGTTTCGATGCAGTTTATCCTTTTCTGTACATGGCAAAAGCAACTGGTGATAAAAAATACCTCGATGCCGGAATTGCCGTTTTTGAGTGGAGCGAAAATGTTACCCGACCTGATGGTGCCTGGACAAATGAGCTGAAACCAAATTCATGGGATGGAATAACTGCTTTTGGCGCAGTGTCGCTTGCCGAAGCATTAAAATACCACGGCGATTTATTGGATGAAGAACGTCGAAACCGATGGATGGATCGACTGCGCAGGGCAGCTGAATTCACGTATAAAAAATTTACTGCTGTTGATACTACCAATGTAAATTACGGAGCATCATGTATTTATGTATTTAACTTGCTCGGAAGGGTATTGAATGAGCCGAAATATACGACGCGAAGCAAGGAGCTGGCAGCCGATGTAAAAGCCTATTTTACTGAACCCAACAAATTATTGTTTGGCGAAATAAAACCAACGGCACATAAATTAAGTGAAAAAGGTTTACCGGGTATCGATTTAGGATATAATGTGGAAGAAACCCTTAACAGTTTGGTGATGTACGCACTTCAGGAAAATGATGAAGAGCTGCTGCAACTGGCTACAAAATCGATGAACACGCATTTGGAATTTATGTTGCCCGATGGAGGATGGGACAACAGTTGGGGAACACGCATGTTTAAATGGACATATTGGGGTAGCCGCACATCTGATGGCAGTCAACCCGCCCTGGTAATGTTGGCCGATCGTAATCCCGCTTTAGGTACTGCTGCTGTAAAATATACCGAATTGCTTAAACAGTGCACAGCCGATGGCTTATTGCATGGAGGTATGCATTACGTTTCGCATGGTATAAAACCATGCATTCACCATACTTTTGAACATGTAAAACCTTTGGCTTCAATACTCGATCATTGGGATCATCTTCCTGAAATTAATACAGAAACACCGCTGCCAAGAGCAGTAGCCGATGGTGTAAAATATTACAAGGAGCTTGATGTTTCGCTTTTTGCACGTGGCGACTGGCGGGGAACAATTAGTGCCTACGATGCTGAATATTACCACAAGAACGACTTTCGCCAGGCAACGGGTGGTTCTCTGGCAATGCTGTATCATAATAAGTTAGGACTGTTGTGTACAGCAAGTATGGCCATTTATAAATTGGGAGAAGTGTACAACCAACAAGAAGCTCCCGGCGAGGATATTGCTTTAACACCGCGCGTTGAGACTTATAAAGACGAGGTTTGGTATACCAACCTGTTCGACTTAACTGCAACTTTTAAATCGTCGGATAACGCCGATGAAATCTCGATGCATGCCAAAGCAGAACTTAAAAATGAAAAGCGGGAGGCTGTTGAAGATACGGCATCCAATTTCGATATTTTATACAATTGCTCGGCAGATAAAATGCAAATTATAGCTAAAACAACAGAAACTATAAAAGTGCAAACGGCATTTGTTTTACCAATTGTATCTCAATCGGGCGAAAAGGTAACGCAGTTGAATACCAATGAAATAACCATTCAAAAACCAGCGGGATTGGTTAAGGTTACTGCAAATGCACCTATAAAAATTAAAGAAATGCCACGCAGCCGCACTTTTAACATGGTGCCCGGTGTTGAAGCGGTCCCAATTATGGCTTATTTCCCAAAAGGAGAGCAAAAAATAGAGTTGACGATAACAATAGTATAAACCAAAATATTTAATAATAGAAAAAAGTAATTATGAAACGAAGTTTAGTAGGCTTGCTACTGGTAAGCCTTTTTGCAGTATCATGCACAAGTGAAAAAAGTGATTTTGTTGACCTGTTCAACGGAAAAAACCTGGATGGTTGGGAACTTCGGAACGGAGAAGCACCTTTTACCGTTGAAGATGGAATGATTGTAGGAACATACACCTCGGGTACGCCAAATACTTTTTTGTGTACCAAAGAAAACTATTCTGATTTTATTTTAACGTTTGAAGGTTTTTTAGGTGAAGAAACCAATTCGGGAGTGATGTTTAGAGCACAGAGCCGCCCTGATTACAAGGATGGCAGGGTGCATGGTTATCAAATGGAAATGGATCCATCTGCCAGGAAATGGACAGGTGGTATTTTCGATGAAGCCCGCCGCGGGTGGATTTATAACCTGGAGCGCAATGCCGATGCAAAAGACGCATTTAAATTGAATGAATGGAACCAATTCAGAATTGAAGCCATTGGTAACAATTTAAAAATTTGGGTGAATGGCGTGCAAACAGCTGATGTGGTTGACGATTTGGATGCTTCGGGATTTATTGGATTACAAGTGCATGCATGTCCCGAGAGGTTAAATGGGCGTCAGGTAAAGTTCAAAAACATAAAAATTTGTACTACTAACCTGGAAGAAAACAAAACCAAAGTAGAAACGCCAATTGTGCAGAACAGTTACCTGAAAAATACCTTAAGCGAACGCGAAAAAGCAGAAGGTTGGCAGTTGCTTTGGGATGGAAAAACAACAAAAGGCTGGCGTGGAGCCAAACTTACCGGGTTTCCTAAAGAAGGTTGGTCGATTGAAAATGGCGAATTAATTGTTGCCGATGCCGGTGGCGAGGAATCGGAAAACGGTGGCGACATTGTTACCATTAAAAAATACGAAAATTTCGAGCTTGAGGTTGATTTTAAAATTACAAAAGGCGCCAATAGCGGGATTAAATATTTTGTTGATACCGAATTGAACAAAGGAAAAGGTTCGTCAATTGGTTGCGAATACCAGATTTTAGATGACCAATTTCACCCTGATGCAAAAAAGGGTACAAATGGAAACCGCACACTGGCTTCGTTATACGACCTGATTACTGCCAATGCGAAAAAATTTAGCCCCGATGAGTTTACTAAAAAACGAGTTAATAAATACAACTGGAACCGTGCCCGGATAGTGGTAAACGGTGCAGATGTTGAGCATTATTTAAATGGAATTATGGTTGTAAAATACAACCGTAGCGGCCAGCAATGGAAAGACTTGGTAGCTACCAGTAAATACAAAGACTGGCCCAACTTTGGTGAAGCTAAAACAGGTAATATCCTGCTTCAGGATCATGGGAATAAGGTATTTTTTAAGAATATAAAAATTAAAGAGCTACAATAATGGAAACCAATAGAAGAAAATTTCTGAAAACTGCTGCTGTGGGAACAGCAGGTATTATGATAGGTGGTAGTCACCTTTCTGCAAAAAGTTATAACAAAATAGTTGGAGCTAACGATCGTATTTTTGCTGCTATTGCTGGTTTGGGACGACGGGTTAATGCAATATATACGCCTATTGCATTAGAGCGGAATAATGTTGAACTGCTGTATCTTTGCGATGTAAAAGAAAGTCAGAGAGTTAAAGCCGGAAAAGTCGTGGCAGATCGTATGGATTACAAACCTAAGCTGGAAAACGATATTCGTAAAGTAATCGAGGATACTAAAGTGGATGCATTGTTTAATCTAACTCCAGATCATTGGCATGCCCCGGGCTCGATAATGGCCTTGAAAGAAGGAAAACATGTGTATGTTGAAAAACCATGCAGCCATAACATGGCCGAGAACGAGCTTCTTGTGGCAGCACAGAAAAAATACGGTAAGGTTGTGCAAATGGGGAACCAGCAACGTTCTGCTGAACACACCATCGAAATTATTAAGGAAATACATAACGGCATAATAGGTACTCCATACCGGGCTGTTGCTTTTTTCTCCAATAGACGTGGCGAAGTACCTCATCAGCAAGCTGCTCCGGTGCCGGAAGGTTTGGATTGGGACTTGTTTCAGGGACCCGCAGTTCGTCGCGACTATACATCAGAAACATGGAACTACAACTGGCATTGGTATGGCTGGAATTACGGTACTGCCGAACTCGGAAACAATGGCACACACGAACTTGATGTAGCACGTTGGGCACTACAGGTCGATTTCCCAAATCATGTGCAGGTTGATGCTGCCAAAACAGCTTTTGTTGACGATGGTTGGGAAATGTACGATGCCATGGATGCAACATATAAGTTTGATGGTAATAAAACCATAAAATGGGATGGAAAGAGCAGAAATGGTTACAATACTTATGGTGGCGGGCGAGGAACCATTATTTATGGTAGCGAAGGTTCCGTGTTCGTAGACCGTGGATTGTACAAACTTCATGATAGAGGTGGAAAACTGGTAAAAACAGTAGAAGCAAAATACAAGGAAGGCAGTATTGGTTTAGGTGGTGGCGGAGGAATGTCAACCGTTCATGTCGAGAATTTCTTTAATGCAATTAGGGGTAAAGAAAAACTGCAGGCACCTATTGACGATGCCGCTGTAAGTATGGCCATGGTGCACTATGGTAATGTTGCTTATCGAATTGAAAAAGGCTATGATATTGATCCGGAAACAGGAAAAATGCTCGATAAGGATGCTATGAAATTATGGGGTAGAGAATACGCCAAAGGTTGGGATCCCAAAATATAGTAAGCCGCTGATAAAGAATATAGTGCCTTCGTCCAGTAATGAGGAATGAGGATAACCCGGAAAGTTTTTTCTGGGTTTTTTTATTGTATTTATTCAAGGTTAACTGAAATAGCCACCGCTTAAAATTGAACAATCAGTTCAATGTGAAAGATATGTTCATATTTGGTGTAATGTTTCAATTAAACGAAGCAAAATTGAAATTACAAGGTGTGCCTTGCTAGTAGTTTTGAAAATGAACGTGAAACAAGAACTGTTAGACTAAAAATAAAAATGATACAAAAATTAATGAAAAATAGACTATGGAATAAATGATGACTAAAATTAAGAGCGGCTAAAAAAAGGAAGGAGTTACACGAAATAATCCTCCCCAATATTTTAACCGCGATTATTAACGAATTTTTAAGTGCTAATAAAACTAATACAAATTTATGAAAAAGGTTAAATTTTCGATTCCCAAAATTGAGGGACTCAAGAAAATTACGCAGGCAATGAAAATTTGTCTGTTATTACTATTCATCTCAACGGCAACTTCTATGGCCGAAGATGGAGTTTCCTCAATAGAAAAGGAATCTTCAAGCTTAAAGAACTCTAAAGTTCTTGATCAGACTGAAAAAACTTTAACAGGTAAGGTAACCGATAGCAATGGAGAAACTCTTCCAGGTGTTACGGTGGTAGTAAAAGGAACTACGATTGGGACGGTAACCAATTTCGATGGCGAATTCTCGGTAGATGTACCTGCCGATGCCGAAATTTTGGTCTTCTCGTTTGTTGGCTTTAAGTCACAGGAATATCCAATAGCCGGGCAAACTGTTTTTAACATCACCTTAGAAGAAGAAACAGTTGGCTTAGAAGAAGTGGTGGTAGTTGGTTACGGTGTACAGAAGAAAGAGAGTGTGGTTGGTTCTATTTCTCAAATAAAAGGGAAAGAACTACAAGAGGTAACCATGGGTATGAGTAATGTTGAGGAGGCTTTGCAAGGTAATTTACCTGGTGTTGTCGCTATACAGGGTAGTGGTGTTCCGGGTAGAAATGATATGCAGATCTACATTCGTGGTCAGGCATCATGGAACGGTTCCGGGCAGCCCTTAATACTTGTAGATGGAGCACCAAGGGAAATTGACAATATTGATTTTAATGATATTGAAAATATTTCTGTGCTGAAAGATGCTTCTGCTACTGCTGTTTTTGGTGTTCAGGGTGCAAATGGTGTTATCTTGATTACTACTAAAAGAGGGCAAAAAGGTAAGGCACAATTGTCTTTACAGGCGAATACTACTACTAAATTTGTTTCCAAGTTGCCCGAAAAGCTAGATGTTTTTGATGCCATTATGGAAGCAAATTCATCTCTAATGCGCGAGCTTCCTCATAATGAAGAAGTTTGGCTTAATAATTATCGACCAATAGCTGTAGCGGATAGATTCCGTAATCCTGGAAGTGTGGAGGAGAGTTACATATATCCTAATGTAGATTGGAGAGATGCCCTGGTAAAAGATTTTGCTCAAGACCATCGTGTTAACTTATCTGTACGTGGAGGAGGAGAAAACGCCAGGTATTTTGGAAGTTTAGCCTACCAATCAGTTTCCGATATTTTCGACGGTAATAGTTACGATACTGGAAAAAGTTACAAGAGTGGTTTTGGCTATGATAGATTTAACTTTCGTAGTAACATTGATTTCGATATCACCAAAACTACAGAATTATCTTTAAATCTTGGTGGCTTTTACGGCATTCAAAAAACGCCGGGTAACTTAAATTTAGTGACCAATGCTATATATGAGCTTGCCCCTAATGCCTACACGCCTATTTTTCCCGATGGTGCATTTGGTAGAGATGATAGAGATATTTTTGCAAATACAAACCCGCTTGTTACCTTAACAAATACCGGGTACACTACTACCAATACCTTTAATATAAATACCGATTTTGTTTTAAAGCAAAAATTAGACTTTATTACTAAAGGTTTATCATTTCAAGGCCGTTTATCTTTAGATAATAGATCTCAAAGTCAGCAGAAGTTAAATGATCCAGGCGGTGATGGTCAGGAAAATGTTATATATCGTGTGTATAACACCGAATTTGAAGAGCGAATTGAGTCTCCAAGTGGTGTAAATGATTTTGGTTTTGTACCATACCCATGGACACTAGGGGCTCCAAATATTCAAGACGGTTCGATTACCCGTCGTACCTTGTATGACCTTTCATTTAATTACGAAAGAACGTTTGCCGAAAAGCACTATGTTACAGCATTGGCGCTACTAAGGCGGAACGAGAGTGGTACAGGCAATGGCTTTGTGAGTCATCGCGAAGATTGGGTAGGTAGGGTTACCTATGATTATGATAAGAGATATTTCCTTGATATTAGTGGTGCTTACAACGGATCGGAGAAATTTGGTCCAGGCTATCGTTTCGATCTTTTTCCTGCTGTGGCAGCGGGCTGGACGGCGTCTAACGAGGCATTCATGAGCGAGATTGATTGGGTAAACCTACTTAAAGTAAGGGGATCTTACGGTTTAATTGGTGATGACAGCGGAGGAAACAGGTTTGAATATCAAAAAACCTGGAGTAACGGCGGTGGTGCTTTTATAGTGCCTAATGGCTCAAACACTCGTTCGCCCTATGTGTTTTACACGGAGGCAAATGTTGGTAATCCAGATCTGCAATGGGAAACGGCTGTAAAGTATAATATTGGTGCAGAAATAGGCTTGTTTAAAAACAGAATTACTGCAGAATTGGACTTTTTTGGAGAAGATCGTAGCAATATTTTAATCCCAAGTTCTCAGAGGGCAGTGCCCGAGTGGTTTGGAGCTAGTCCTCCTGCCTTTAACAGAGGTGAGGTAGAGGTACGAGGATATGAAATCCTGGTAGGGGCTAATCACACTTTTGCAAGCGGTTTAAATATTTTTGGTAATTACAGTTTTACCCAAGCTAAAGATTTGGTTATTGATAGAGAAGATCCGGAATTACGTCCGTTTTACCAAAAAGCCGAGGGTTACCCTATTGGTCAACCAAGATCTGCTATTCCTGCTGAGATTATGGGCAGTTTAGACGATTTGTATAGTTCAACGCCACGAGTAAGTGGACAGGAATTTATACGTACAGGGTATTATAATTTAGTTGATTATGATGGAGACGGTGTTTATAATGGTTCTTTTGATAATGTACCATTTGGTTACCCTACACGTCCGCAAAGAACATGGAGTGCTACGGTGGGAGCAAAATATAAAGGATGGAAACTATCTGCTCAGTTCTATGGTACCCAAAATACAAATAGAGTTTACAGTAGCCGAACTTTCTCAAATAGAATAGATACATTCTTTGAACACGAGTTAGGATATTGGACGAAAGACAACCCAACTGGGGTAAGAACCCAACCAACATATGATTTTCCACAAGGAGCCAGTGATCCTAGATCCAACTTTTTTGACGGTTCTCTAACAAGATTAAAATCTGTAGCGTTAAGCTATAATATTCCTAAAAGAACATGTGAAAAACTGGGTGTTCAGGCACTAAATGTTTTTGTCAATGGTAATAACTTATTCTTATGGACAGATTTACCAGATGATAGAGAGTTTAACAGTAGTCAAACAGCCGATTCTAGCTATAGAGGAGATTATCCTACTATGGCACGAATTAATTTCGGTTTTAATTTAGATTTTTAAAATTAGGAAGTATGAAAAAATTAAAAATAGCAATAGTTTTTCTCGTAGGCTCACTGTTAATGTTTTCCTGCGAAGAATATTTAGATATAGCTCCGGAAGCGGAAATTGACATTACAGATGTATTTGCTACTTTCGAATCCACTCAGGGTTTTGTGGAAGAAATGTATAATCTGGTAGTTGAGTATGGTACTTCCGGTCACTCCTTTCAGGATTATATTTTTGGAGACGACACCTATAGGGGAGGTCAGTTCAGCGGAGCTGTTGACCAGGGAAATTTGAACAACTGGTATAACCAACGATACGCATATCTCGGTAAAAATACGCACCAAAACAAACCTGGAGATACCAATAACTCTCAAGCGAGGAGAAGACCTAGAGTATGGCGTGGTAGCATGCTAGGAATTCGTAAGGCTAATTTGGTGATTGCCAACGAAGAGTTAATGGTAGGATTGACCCAGGACGAAAAGAATGTAATATTGGGTCAAGCTTACTTCTTCAGAGCTTTCTTTCATAATGAGATTATGAAGTTTTGGGGACGTTTCCCGCATATAACAGAAGTATACGAGGGAACAATTACCACACCCCGACCAGAAACCTACAAGGAAGTAGCCTTATCCATTAATGAAGATTACAAAAAAGCCATTTCATTATTACCCGTTAATTGGGACAATGAATCCTATGGCCAAAAAACACTAGGGAACAATGCAGGCAGAGTTACCAAAGGTGCAGCTTATGCATTTCAAGGTAAAAATTTACTTTGGGCGGCTAGTCCCTTAATGCATTTCAATAATCAACCGGGTATTGATACTTATACCTATGATACAGAGTTAGCAGCTATGGCAGCAGAGGCTTTTGCCGAAGTGCTTAAACTTGAACAAGCAGGTGAATATTCGCTAGCCAAAAACATGGAAGATTACAAAAAGGTTCTTTGGGAAACACCACAAAATACATGGCCTGGATTGGTTCCGGAAGCTCATGAATTAATTTTTGCAGGTTCAGGAGGTTCATCTGTTGGTCAAACCATAGCTTTTATGGCAAATGGTATTCCAAGGCCAATTGGTCAATCGGCATCAGGAAACGATAACGCAACCCATAATTTTATTTATTACAATTTTGGTATGGCCAATGGATTATCTATTGAGGATGATATGAGTGGTGCTTACGGCACACCAACCTATGATCCTAGCAAACCATTTGACAATCGTGACCCTCGTTTTGATGCATGGGTTTTTACGGATAGGGATGTTATTTCAACCAGAGGAGGTGTGCCTGATGCTAATAAAACTGCGCAGTTGTGGGATGATGGTACAGGTAATTCTGGTGCTCACCGTGCATCTAATGCTTCACGAACCGGGTATATGTTTAAGAAGTTTTATCCGGAGATTGATGGTCAATATCATGTGCAAAAAGGAAACAATATTATTAGACGATTTACTGGAATGCGTATTCATATGAGGTTAACTGATGTGTACCTAATGTATGCAGAGGCGCTTCATGTTGCTAAAGGAGCAACCACACCATCCAGCTCTTTTGCATTAACTGCAGAACAAGCCATTAATACATTAAGAGATAGAGCGGGGGTTCCTCATGTAAATTCTGTTATTGTTGCCGATAGCAAAAAATTCATGGACGAATTAAGACGTGAAAGATCCGTGGAATTATCTTATGAGGGCCACAGATGGATGGATATACGCCGTTGGGGAGTTGCCCATGAGGATAAATACAGAGTGAAAACTGGATTATATTTTGATAAAGATTGGACCTTCTTTAATGAATACGTGATTATTGAGAGAGTTTGCGAGTATCCGAAACACTATTGGTTACCATTTGAAGCAAATCAAACACAGTTTTATGAAGGTTTTCCACAAAACCCAGGTTGGTAAAACTTGAATGCATTTGTTTTTACTAAAACAAAAAACGAAAGAAAAATGAAGATAAATAAATTATATAAGTTATTCATCCTTGTGTGCTTCACCATGTTCAGTTTTTGTGGTATGGTGACGGCTCAGTCTGCTGGCACACAAGTATCAGCAACCGTGATCGATCAGCAAGGGAATCCTTTAAATGAGGTTAATATTTACGGTGCAGAAGGTTCTCGGGCATCTACTAACGCCGATGGACAATTTAATATTACCTTGCTTAATGACCAGGCGGTAGTTATAGAAAAGAAAGGCTATGAGTCGCTACTTTTAAACTTATCTGATATTGCTGGCACTAGTGACATTACTCTGGTGAAGTCAGACTTTCTAGCGTCAGAAGATGACGAAATTAACATGGGAGTTGCAACAAGAGACAGACGTGATATGGTTGGTTCTGTGTCGTCAGTAAACACGAAAGACCGTTTATCCTATGATAACACTCAGTTTGTGAGAGATTATATTGCTGGTTTAACAACAGGGGTGAGAGGCTCATCCGATATTAGAGGTATAGGAGAGGCATTGTTCGTAATTGATGGTGTTTTTGGACGTGATCCTAACCTATTAAATATGGACGAGGTTGAACAAATAACCGTACTTAAAGATGCAAATGCCGTGGCATTATATGGTAGCCAGGGGAGAAACGGAGTGATTATCATAAACACAAAACGTGGTAAAACCAATAAAAAAGAGGTAAAAGTAAATGTGCGTTCTGGTATTAAAACAGCTTTAGCTTTGCCGAATTATTTGGATGCTGCCACTTCTATGGAGTTTCGCAATGAGGCTTTTACAAACGATGGTATAGATCCATCTGTGGTAGGTTTTTCTCAAGAACAAATTCAGAACACAAGAAATGGTTTAAATCCTATCGAGTATCCTGATGTTGATTTGTATGACTTTGTACAATCATATGTAAATACTCATAATGTTATTACTGAGTTTTCTGGAGGTAATGACAAATCGAAATACTATGTTAATGTAGGATGGCTCTACAATGAAGATTGGGTTGATATTAATGAGGATATAAACGCAGGATCAAATCGTTTTAACGTAAGAGGTAATATAGATTTTAGGGTAAACGACTGGATTACCAGTAGTATTGATGGTGTGGCAATTCTTAACTACTCAAAAAGTCCCAGAGCAAACTTGTTAAGTGCCGCCACTACATTTATACCTTATGATTATGCGCCCTTACTCCCGGTAAGTTCGTTTGATCTTGAAAACAACCCGGATCTTGAAACTGTACTAGCCGGAGCTACCATTTTTGATGGTAATTTACTGGGTACTGCACAGCAATATGGTGTCGATGCACCCGTGGCAAAATCTATAGCTGGTGGTTATCAAAATCAGGTGTCTCGTGTTACTCAGTTTAATAACGCAATAAATTTCGATCTTTCCAGAATAACCGAAGGCTTGTCGGCAAAAACTTATTTAAGTTTCGATTTTTACGATGCTTACACTACATCTATATCAAATGAGTATAGAACTTATGCTCCTACCTGGGAAAATGGTAAAATAACGGCTTTACAAGATTTTGGACAAGATAGAAGAGATTTGTCAGAGAATGTTAGTTCCAATGGATTTACATCACGAATAGGTATGTACGCATTAGTGAATTATGTAAAAACCTTTGCCGATGATCACTCAATTAATTCAACGTTTCTGGGGTATTATAATCAGGAAAAAAGAGATGGAGCTGTTCAAGCAGATAAAGATTCTCATTTAGGGCTTCAAGTGACTTACGACTTCAAGAAAAAATTATTTGTTGATTTTTCCGGAGCTTATGCACATTCTCTAAAGTTAGCAGAAGGAAACAGAGGCGGTTTTTCGCCAACAGTTGGATTGGGATATATTTTGAGCGAAGAGTCATTTTTGAGAGATGTCGATTTTATAAATTACTTAAAATTAAAAGCTTCCGGAGGAATAATTAAATCTGATAGAGGAATTTCAGGTTATTATTTATACGATGAAAATTATTCTGACGGAGCCAGTTTTACCTGGGGAGATGGCGTATACTCCAACCGAAAACAAAAAATTTCGCAAGGAGCCAATCCTGATTTGGGATATGAAGAACGTATAGACTTAAACATTGGTTTTGAAAGCTATTTGATGAATTCACTTTGGGTAGAAGCGAATTATTTTAGAACCGAACTTGATAAACAATTAGTATTTTTAGCTGATCAATATCCGTCTTATTATAACACATTTAGACCTTATGATAATTTTAATGCGAATTTGTACACGGGGTTTGAATTAGGCTTGAATTATAAGAAAACAATTAACGATTTTTCAATTGGTGTCGGTGCGAATGTGTTATATAGTCAAACAGAAGCTTCAAAACGTTCAGAAACGAACGAGTTTGATTACCAAAACAGACAAGGATTAGAGGTGTCTAGTATTTTTGGATATGAAGATTTAGGTTTTTACTCCGAATCTGATTTTACTGCAGATGCAGATGGAAAACTTGTTTTAAACGATAACCTTCCCGTACCAAACTTCGGAGATGTACAACCAGGAGACATAAGATATGCAGATCAAAATGGCGATAATATTATCGATCAAGATGATCAAGTTGCTATCGGACAGAATGCGAGTCCATGGACATATGGAGTCAACCTAAATCTAAAATATAAAGGATTCAATTTATTTGTATTAGGTACCGGTCAAACAGGAGGAAGTGGTAATAAGCTAAGTAGTACGTTTAATAATTACTATACTCCTAACGGAACGGATAAATACTCTGAGGAGGTATCAGGACGTTGGACATCTGAAACTGCTAATACAGCAACCTTTCCAAGATTATCTTCCGGGAATAATCAAAATAACTTTAGAACATCATCCTTCTGGTTGTATGATAATAGCTTCTTTAGAATCAACCGTGCACAGTTAACATATGAGTTCACTGATACTTTATGTGATAAAATCGGCATTGAAGGTTTAAGCGTGAATGTACAAGGCACTAACCTTTTTGAAGTAGGTGAAAATAAAGATATCCGTCAGTTAAATATTGGTGGTAATCCGCAGGCCAGAACTTATATTGCTGGAGTAAGAGTATCATTTTAATTAATATAAAATAGATAGATAAAATGAAAAATTTAATAAAATATATAGTCATTATGTCGGTCTTTACAGCGATAGTAAGCTGCGAAAGTCTGTTGGACCCTATTGATGAAAACAGGTTGGACTATGACTTTGTTAGTAGCGATCCGGCATCGGCAGAAGGAATATTATTGAATGGCTATTCGCGTTTAGTAGATCAGTTTACCTTTATTGATGCTGCAACAGACGACGCTGTAAATAACCAATTAGATAACAATTTTAAGCGTATGGCTCTTGGTGAGCTGAATGCGCAGTTTAACCCAGCTTCACGCTGGAATAATTTCGAAAGTATTTTATGGGTAAACAAATTTTTAGAGATCATTGAAGCAGGTGAGATTGTTTGGACTTCAGACGAACAAATGAACGAAATGTTTTATCTCCGTATGGAAGGTGAAGCTCTTGCATTGAGAGGATTACATCACTTTTATGCATTACAGGCACATGCGGGTGTAGGTACTTCTGGTGAGTTGTTAGGAGTACCCTATATAACTACGTTTATAGAGGCTGATGGTGATTTTAATACACCTCGTTTATCATTCGAAGCTACTGTTGAAGCCATTATGGCAGATTTTGATGCTGCACTTGATTTATTACCAACAGACTATGGTTTAAGTGAGGGAGATGTAGACCCATTGTATACAAACTATGATTTTGATAAATACGACGTTGTTAATGGTTCTCGTTATAATTTACGAATCTCGGGTAGAATAGTGAGAGCGTTAAAAGCCCGTTTGGCACTTTTCGCAGCGAGCCCATCATTTTTAAATGATCAGGGTTATTACAATATGGCTGCAACCGATGCAAGTGAATTATTGAATACTATAGGAGGTGTTCCTGGCTTGGCTGGTAATGGTGTTGATTATTACAAAGCCTACGACGAAAATGATGATGCCGAAATGATTTGGAGAGGTACTATCGGAGGCCCAAATTCAGGTATGGAGAGCCGTATGTTTCCGCCTTCTGTAAATGGCAATGGAGAAATCAATCCTTCACAAAATTTTGTAGACGCATTCCCTATGCTAAGCGGATTCCCTGCAACAGAGGATAATGGTTATGATCCACAAAATCCTTATGCTAACAGAGATCCCAGATTAGCTGAGTTTGTAGTGCTAAATGGAAGCTCTTTTGGAGGAGGAACTATTAATACTGGTGTTGGAGGAGGAATTGATAGATTAGATTCCATTCCTGAGTATTCAACAAGAACAGGTTATTACCTTAAAAAGTTATTACGTCCTGACGTAAGGTTGAATGATGATGGCTCTACAGTTGATCAAAGACACTACGATGTTTATTTCAGATATACAGAGTTGTTTCTAATATTTGCCGAAGCAGCTAATGAAGTTGGTGGTCCTGACCAGGTGATTAACGGGATGTCTGCACGTGATGTTATTGCCGCAATAAGAGAAAGAGCAGGGCTTGCTCAACCTGATGATTATTTAGCATCTGTTACATCAAAAGAAGCTATGCGAGAACTAATTAGAAATGAGCGACGCATAGAGTTGAGTTTTGAAGGCCACAGATTTTGGGACTTAAGAAGATGGGGATTGTCTTTAAATGAAACAGTTGAAGGGGCTTTCTTTGATGGAACCGATTATGATTTAGGTATATCTGTTGAGACAAGGAATTATCAATCATTTGCTACTTATATGCCTATTCCTAACGATGAAATTTTAAAGTTTCCGGAGTTAGAACAAAATGCTGGATGGTAATTGCATAATTTAAAAAATTAAAATTAGATAACATGAAATTAAAATTAGTTATAATTTCCGCTTTGATTCTGAGTCTTATGGCTTGTGAAAATCAGGAGTTTGCGGTACGGGATTTTGATACTACTTCAGTCTTTTTCCCTTACCAAAGACCTGCTAGAACTTTGGTTTTAGGAAAATATGATTTGGGTTTTAACGATAACGACAACAACGGACGCTTTGAAATAGGTGTAGTGATGTCTGGCGTTTTTGAAAATAATATAAATCGAAAAGTGTATTTTGAATTGGCTCCGGAATTAATAGATGCCAATATCCTGGGAGTAGATTCTGTAAATGTGCAGGTATTGCCTGAATCCTACTACACGATAGAACAATCTGGTTCTGTTACAATTCCGGTAGGTTCTGTAAATGGTCGTATCTCTGTTCAACTGGAAGATGCCTTTTTTGACGACACACTTTCTTTTGCCGGAAAAAACGAAACGCATTACGTGATTCCGTTAAAAATAACGGGTTTTGAAGAGCTGGATTCGTTATTAACGGGAGTACCTATTGTAGATAATCCAGTTAAAATATTGGATGCAGATTGGAATCCTGCCCCTAAAGATTATACACTTTTTGGTATAAAATTCATGAACAAATTTCAAGGGAAATATTTACGTCGTGGTGTAGATGTCATGACAAATAATTTGGGTGAGACAACTACCTCTACATATAGGTCAGAATATGTTGAGAAAGATGAGTTAGTTGATGTAACAACGAGTGGTAGGTATGATGTAACATATGCTAATCGTGTGCGAAGAGGAGATCTCACTAGTCCCGGAGATGTGAATGTTGAATTAAAATTTAGTACTGATGAAACATGCGTTGTCACTGGTTTCGGAGATGATCCATATAACGTTTCTGGTTCAGGCCAATTTGTTGAAAATGGTGACGAATGGGGTGGCGAAAAACGTGATGTTATCTATTTAGATTACCAGTATACTGATACTGTTAACGATGAAACCCACGCTGTAAAAGACACATTGGTAATAAGAAACAGAGATGTGGAGTTTGAAGAATTCACAATCGAATTAACCGAATTATAGTTTAGTGTCAACAAGATAAAAGACTATCAAAGTTATTTTAATTAGTAGGACAAGGTTTAGTTAGTTTAACTAAGACAGGAACCCTCCCTTTTGGGGAGGGTTTATTCTAACTATGTTTTGTCAGATTTTAGACACAGCACCAAAGGTGTGCAAACTATTAGTCCTGTGCGAAGCGCTGGGATAAATATTACAGGCAAAATTGCCCCACGTTCCAAATTAGTAAATGCGATAAAGTTGCATGGGGCAATTTCAGTAATCTCGATTAATTGTACCGATAATAATACTTGCTCTAAGAAGAAATATTTATACCAATCCGAAATGAAAAACCTAATATTCTTATTCTTATTATCTCTCACCACTTTAACATTTTCAAAATACGCACATGCCCAGAATTTGCAATTCCAATCGCTTACCTGCAATTACCAAACAAATCCGATTGCTATTGATAACGAACAACCACTATTATCTTGGATTGTAAATGCCGATGGTTTTAACCGGGAACAAACGGCCTACCAGGTTTTGGTAGCTTCTAATCCGGAATGGTTAAATGAAAATGACGCTGATCTTTGGAATTCAGGAAAAGTAGAAAGTGCGCAATCGGCACATCTAAAATACAAAGGAGAACAGCTGAATCCGACCCAAAAATATTGGTGGAAAGTAAAAATCTGGGACGAAAAAGGTGAAGCTTCAGACTGGTCGCCGGTTAATACTTTCGAGACAGGATTGATTAGCGAAAGCAACTGGGGAGATGCCAAATGGATTTGTTTATCGAAAAATACACGCACATCGGAATACCGGTTTCGTGACTACAAAACCGGAAGAATGGAGAAACCTGCCAGAGTAACCAGTAACCCGGTTGGCTATTTCCGAAACAAAATAACTGCAAATAGAGAAATTAAAAATGCCCGTGCCTACGTTTGTGGTTTGGGGTATTACGAGTTATACATAAATGGCGAAAAAACAGGCGACCACGTTTTAGACCCGGCTCCATCGAATTACGACAAACAAGCGTATTATGTGGCCTACGATGTTACCAATCAATTAAAAAAGGGAGAAAATGCGCTTGGTCTTATCGTTGGTAATGGTTTTTACGGACAAAGCATTTCGTGGAAAAACGACCCGGAATCGGAGCGCGATATGGCATATGGAACTCCTGCAGCGCGTTTGTTGGTACAGCTAACGTATACCGATGGAACACAGGCTGAATTTACCACCGACGAGAACTGGAAAAATTCAACAGGACCAATAGTTTTCGATAATGTTTATGGCGGCGAAACGTATGATGCCCGTTTCGAAATTGAGGGCTGGAATACTGTTGCTTACAACGATTCAAAATGGACGAAAGCGAAAACCATATCGCCTAAACTGAATAAAATTAGTATTCAGGAAATGCCACCAATTCGCAGATTGAAAGAACTTCCGCCTAAACGCGTATTCAAGTCTCCAATTACCGGAAATTGGATTATTGATTTTGGCCAAAATATAGCCGGCTGGGTGCAAATTACCGTAAACGAAAAAACCGGGCAGGTTATTGAAATTATTCCAACCGAAGCGTTAACGCAAAGTGGCGATAATATTTACCCGGGCACAACGGGTGGAGGAGCCAATGGAATGCCACAGCTTTTAAAATACATTTGCAAGGGCGACGGACCGGAAACCTGGGAGCCAAAGTTTTCGTATCATGGTTTTCGTTACGCTCAAATTACAGGCGTTTCAACCAAGCCTGATGCAAATACTATTAAAGCAGTTTTAGTAGCCACCGATGTGGAGCAAAAAGGGAATTTTGTGTGCTCCGATCCATTACTCAATAAAATGGATACCATTAGCCGCTGGACCATTGTGGATAACCTGCATGGTATTCCGGAAGATTGTCCGCACCGCGAAAAATGCGGTTGGCTGGGCGATGCTCATGCATTTGGCGAATATGCTTTGTATACCTACGATTTAGCCAATTTTTACAAAAAATACATGGAGGATATTCGTACTCAGATGCGTCCAACAAAAGGCGAAAATACGAACGAACAATTCAACGTACCCACCATGATTGCTCCCGGTAAACGTACCTCAACAATTGCAAAACTTGATTGGGGAGTGGCAACCATGTATTTGCCTTGGTACAACTACATTTATTATGGCGATTCTTCGATTGTAACCGAGTATTACAAGGATATGAAAGAATTGACCAACTATTACCTTTCTTTTAAAAACGAAAAAGGAATTATTGACAACGGCATGGGAGATTGGTGCCCGCCACGCTGGGACAGACGTCAAAATCCGGATGCGATGGAATGCCATCCGGTTGTTTCAGCCAATGCCTATTTCTACGATGTTTTGGGCGTAATGGAATATTTTGCTGAAATGAATGATGATGTTGAATTTCAACAAAAAATGAAAAAAGAAAAGCAAGAACTCTTTGACGCTTTTAATTCGGTTTATTTGGAAAATATTCCACTGGTGAATTATTATTGGTATGGAAGCCAAACAGCTACGGTAATGGCTTTGCAATTTGGCATGGTTCCAGAAGATAAAATAGCATCGGTAGTGAACGGTTTAAAATACAATATCGAGGCAGTAAAAGGAGGACATCATGCTACAGGTATTCATGGCAACAGATACATTTACACCGTTCTGAACAAATATGGACATGCAGATTTGGCGTATCAAATACTAACAACGCCAACCTTCCCGAGCCAAACTTATGTAATGAATTACGGCTTTACCACCTGGCCCGAACGTCAGTTTTACTGGGACGAAATGGAGGGATTAACCAATTCGCTAAATCATCCCATGCACAGTGGTTTTGCAGCTTACTTCTACGAATCGTTGGGAGGAATAAAATCAACTTACGACAAACCTGGTTACAAAGAGTTTTCGGTGAATCCAATCTCGCCTGAAAGCATTACAAATACAACCGTAAATATTCCAACATCTTATGGTACTATTCATAACAGTTGGGAACAAATCGACTCAACTATTTCTATGCGATTAAACGTACCATTTAACACAAAAGCAAGGGTTGAAATTTCAGAAAAGGAGCGGCTTACTTTAAAAATTAACGGAACTGGTTGGGATAAATTTCAGGCAGAAAATAATACTGAAATTCAGAATAAAACAATGCTGATTTTAGGTTCTGGAAATTATCAAATTGAATATACATCAACAAACAAGTAATATTGACACAATGAAGAATCAACTTCTTATTTTACTGGTAATTATCCTTTTCGGATGTCAGAAAAATAACATCAACTCCGATAAAACATCATCAACGGGAGGTGAAGCAACTTATCTTAACGCAAATGCAAGTATCGATGATCGGATTGATGACCTGTTATCGAAAATGACATTGGAAGAAAAAGCCATGCAATTGAATGCTGCAACAATACGAAAATCGGCTGCAGTTGAAGAGGGCGTAGAACCCATTGAGAAGTCGATTGAAGAGCAGATAAAAAATGGTATTGGTTTTATTGAAAACACCTTCGACCAACGCGGGCCAGAACAAAGTGTTTCAATGGTCAACAGTCTCCAGAAATTTTTGAAAGAAAAAACACGCCTGGGGATACCTGCCATTATTGGTACCGAATGTTTACACGGTCATGCAGGGCATAATTCTACTGTTTTTCCTACGCCACTTGCCATGGCATGCAGCTGGAACCCGGAATTGCTAAACGAAGTATTTGATGTAATTGGCCGTGAAGCCAGAGCCAGAGGAGGTCACGAAGCACATACTCCTGTCCTCGACATTGGCAGAGACCCGCGCTGGGGACGAATTGAAGAAACTTATGGCGAGGATACCTATTTGACTACGCAAATGGCACTTGCAATTATTTCGGGTTTGCAGGGGGGAAGCGAAGGTAATCCCGGGTTAACACATATCATTTCATCGCCAAAACATTTTGCCGGATATGGTCAGGTGGAAGGTGGTAGAAATTTCGCTGCTACACCTATCGATACTAAAGTTTTACACGATGAAATTTTACCGCCGTTTAAAGCTGTTGTGGAACAAACCAATGCATTGGGAATGATGGCATCGCATTGCGAAGTTGGCGGAGTAGCAGCACATGGGAATAAATGGCTGCTAACTGATTTGTTGCGAGATACCTGGGGATTTAAAGGCGTTATTGTTTCGGATTATAACGACATAAAACGTCTGGAAGAATTTCACCACATGGCGGAAACTCCACAAGATGCGGCAAAACTTGGATTAATCGCCGGTATGGATATCGACTTACCATCATCTTCCGCTTTTCAATACCTTAAAGAAGTGGTTGAACAGAATCCCGAGCTTGAAGAGCAACTGGACGCGAGTGTAAGAAGGATATTACGTTTGAAGTTTATGCTTGGTTTATTTGAAAATCCATTTACAGAAACGGAAGGTGTTAAGGCTTTTATAGGAAATGAAGAACATGTTGCTCTTGCCGAAAAAATGGCAACAGAATCAATTGTTCTATTGAAAAATGAGGATAATCTACTTCCGTTAAACTCAAAAAAGATTAAGAGTATTGCTGTGATTGGCCCCAATGCTAATTCGGACGAGATGGGAACATACACCATCGAAAATGATAATGTTGTAAATATCCTGAAAGGAATAACAAAATACGTAGGAACAGCGGTTAAGGTGAATTATGCCGAAGGCTGCAAAATTGCCGATTTTACAAAAGTAGATGGAAATGACGCAATCATTGAGTTTACAGAGGCGGAAGAGAGCAACTCGATTAAAAAGGCAATTGGTGTAGTTAAAAAATCAGATGTTGCCATTGTTTGTGTTGGCGGAAACCTAAAAACAGCCCGTGAAGCCTTTTACCGCGTGGGAATTGCTGGCGACAGGTCGACAATTGATTTGTTGAGTAACCAAAAGAAACTGGTACTGGATGCCATTGCAACAGGAAAACCGGTAATTGTGGTGTTAATGGGAGGCAGACCGTTTGCAATTCCTGAAATTGCAGAAAAAGCAACGGCAATTGTTAATACCTTTTATTTGGGGCAAACAAATGGCGATGCCTTGGCTAAAGTAATTTTTGGCGATGTAAATCCGTCGGGTAAATTAGCCGTTAGCTTCCTGCATTCTGCCGGACAGATTCCCTATTATTATTCGATGAAAGCCAACTCAAATTACAAAGGATACTGGGAAACTCCACCGGCGCCGGTTTATGCATTCGGTCATGGATTATCGTATACATCGTTCGAATACACCAATTTAAATATTGAGAAAGAAGCCTTTAATTTAGATGAAGTTGTCAACCTTTCGGTAAAAGTGAAAAATACCGGAAATAGGGATGGGGCAGAAGTTGTTCAAATTTATTTCAGAGATAAAGTGGCTTCGGTAACACGCCCTGCAAAACAATTGGTGCGATTCGAAAAGGTGTGGTTAAAAGCAGGTGAGGAAAAAACACTTACCTTTTCGTTAAAACCTGAAACTGATTTGTCGTTTACCGGAGCAGAAATGAAACGAATTGTAGAGCCAGGTGAATTTAATTTGATGGCGGGAAGCGCTTCTGACGATATTCGGCTGGAGAAAGTGTTTAGTCTGAAATAATAGGCATATTCATATTTTCCATGACTGTGTGTAAGTATTCATATAGCTTCGGAAAAACATGAAACAAATCCAATATTTTTTGGGATAATCTCAACAAATATTGGATTTGGAATTTACTATAATTGGCTTTGTGAAAATTGTAATCAAATCAAAAATGAAAAATCTAAGACTTATTCCGGTAATCTTTTTATTCAGCATTATTGCCATTTCTGTTCAGGCAAAAAATAGGGTGGTAAAACTCGTTACCGAATACCACGAAAATCCCATTGGAATTGATGTGGAAAAACCACGTTTCAGCTGGCAAATTTTATCGGATGAAACAAATGTAACACAAACAGCTTACGAAATTCGGGTAGCCAATTCACCTAAAAATTTAAATAAGAAAAGTAGTTTACTTTGGTCAACCGGAAAAGTGGAGAGCGACCAATCAGTAAACATTGAATACGAAGGCAAGGCACTAAAATCAATTCAAAGAGCCTACTGGCAAGTTCGTGTTTGGGATAATAATGATAAGGCAACCACCTGGAGCGAACCAGCCTTTTGGGAAAACGGAATTTTGGATAATAAAGAGTGGAAAGCTTCGTGGATTACCATGAAAGAGGAAGTATCAGAAAAATCTTTACCCAGCCAATATTACCGAAATGAATTTTCGTGTTCCAAAAAAGTAGAATCAGCAAGAGTTTATGTTACTTCTCTCGGATTGTATCAGTTGTTTATCAATGGCGAAAAAGTGGGTGATCAGCTTTTTACTCCGGGATTTACATCTTATAAAAAACGTATTCAATACCAAACCTACGATGTAACTTCCATGCTTCAAAAAGAGAATGCCATTGGAGCAATGGTAGGCGATGGATGGTATCGCGGCTATATTGGTTGGGAAGGTAATAAAGCCTATTATGGCGATCAGTTGGCGCTTCTTCTTCAGTTGGAAATTAACTACACCGACGGAACAAGCGAAACCATTGTTACCGATAAAGACTGGAAAATATCGTATGGTGCAATTCTCGAATCGGATATTTACAACGGAGAAAAATATGATGCCCGCAAAGAAATGACGGGTTGGGCAAATCCAGGTTTCGATTCTGGCTCATGGGAAGATGTTATAATTCTAAATCACCCTAAAGATATTTTGGTTGCATCGAACGGTTTGCCGGTTCGTGCCATCGAGGAAATTAAACCCATAGAAATTCTTACTACTCCAAAAGGTGAACTGGTATTGGATTTAGGGCAAAACATGGTGGGTTATGTTCGTATGAAAGTAGAAGGTAAAGCTGGTCATGAAGTAAAACTCCAATTTGCTGAGGTTTTAGATAAGGACGGAAATTTTTACACCACAAACTTACGTGCTGCCGAGGCAACCGATATTTATACTTTAAAAGGTGGTGGCGAAGAAGTTTACGAACCTTACTTTACTTTTCATGGATTTCGTTTTGTAAAACTTGAAGGCTATCCGGGCGAATTAACCAAGGATAAAATTACCGGAGTAGTCATTCATTCAGATATGAAACCAACTGGAAATTTTAAATGTTCTGACCCGCTAATAAATCAATTACAAAGCAATATTCAGTGGGGGCAACGCGATAACTTTTTGGATATTCCTACCGATTGTCCGCAACGTGACGAACGTGTAGGTTGGACCGGCGATACCCAGGTGTTTAGCATGACAGCCGCCTTTAACTTTGGTGTGGCTCCATTTTATAAAAAATGGCTCGAAGATTTGGCCCTTGACCAACTTCCCGATGGCGAGGTGCCGAACATTATTCCCGATATGTGGAATAACAAATTTGGTGGTTGTACCGGTTGGGCCGATGCTGCTGTTATCGTTCCATGGACTGTTTACCGGGCTTATGGCGATACGCGTATTCTGGAACAGCAATACTCCAGCATGAAAAACTGGATTAACTACATGAAGAAACATGCCGGCGACGATTACCTGTGGATTCAAAAGCGGCACCAGTGGGGCGATTGGCTTTCGTTTAATTCAAATAAGGCCGGATATCCCGGGGCTTACACCGAAACGGATTTAATTGCAACGGCATATTTTAAATACTCAACCTCGTTGATGGCCCAAATTGCACGCATTTTAGGAAAAACCGATGATGCTAAAGAGTTTGATACATTGGCTAAAAACATAAAAGCTGCCTTTGCAAAGGAGTATGTTACCGCCAACGGACGCTTGGTTTCGCATACGCAAACGGCTTATGCCATGGCGCTCTCTTTCGATTTAATGCCCGATAATTTGCGCGATGCAGCCGCCATGCATTTCTCAAACCAAGTTGAAAAGTTTAAGCATTTAACCACCGGCTTTTTAGGAACACCACTTTTATGTACTACGTTATCGTCAATCGGGCGCGACGATCTGGCTTATATGTTGCTGAACCGCAAAGAATTTCCGGGTTGGTTATATCCGGTTACAATGGGCGCAACAACCATTTGGGAGCGTTGGGATACTCAGAAACCCGATGGGACGATAATAGAGGGAATGAATAGTTTTAACCATTATTCCTACGGTGCCATTGGCGAGTGGTTATACAATCATGTTGCCGGTTTAAATATAGATGTCGAGAATCCAGGTTACAAACACATTCTCTTTCATCCACATCCCGGAGGCGGTTTAACAAATGCCAAAGTTGATTTCGAATCGATGTACGGCCAGGTAAAATCAGCTTGGGAAATCAAAGACGACAAGTTTATCTACGAGGTAACTATCCCTGCGAATGCTTCGGGTACCGTAACGCTCCCCAATGCTAAAGGGAAAAGCATAAAAATGAATTCAGAAAATCTTGAAATGAAAGTGAACGAAGTAGGAGATAACTTAACTTTAAAATTAGGTTCTGGTAGTTATATTTTTGAATACTGATCTAAATTAAATACAATGAGCAAAATAACACTAATATTTATTGTTGCACTAATGGTCTCAAATGCAATTAATGCTCAAATCATTAATGCTCCCGCAGGTAGATTAGCCATTATTGCCGATGGTAATTCTCCCGATCCTGACGATCTTGGAGGAACGGCAGTTTCGATTGCATTACTTCGGGCTGCCGGATTGGAAGACCGATTGGTTCATTATTCGCATTGTTGCGATTTGGTAGGGGTAAATCCATTTTCGCCAGAGAACAAAATTTCGGAAAAGGCTGAAGTTGAACGTCATGCTTTAATGCAGGCGTGTTGCGCTATTACTTCACGACGATGGGGTGGTTTTGATGACCTTACCTTTTTTGATGCAAAATGGGATTTCGATAAAACTGTAAAAGATTTAATTAAGGCAATTTATGCTTCAACAGCTGATGATCCGCTATGGATTGTTGAAGCCGGAGAACCAGACCTTATTGGTTTTGCTTTGGATCAATCGCCAAAAGAGAAGCATAAGTTTGTAAAAGTAATTACACATCATCCGGCCAATGATAACGCTGGCGACTTCTATTCCTGGCAGGAAATCCTGGATTTTGGTGTGGAAGAAGTTCGTATTCTTGACCAAAACATCGATTTGAAAGTAGATATTGAAAAGTGGGAGTGGGCACGTACGCATCCCGATCCTCGTATTCAGCAAGTTTGGGTACAAGGAAAAATTGCTGAAGTTGATGATGTTGTTAAATTTCAGAAAGGTAAATGGGATTGCTCGGATGCCGGAATGGTTTTATACTGGATAACCGGAGCGAATATAAACAATGGGCTTCAGACTGGAACCGCTGACGATGTTAAAGCTTTACTTTTAACCTATATTGAAAATAATCCAATAACTAAAAAATAAGACATAAATTTCGCAAATTATGAAGTCAATCAAAATCCGTACATCTGGAAAGGGGATATTTGCATTATTTATTGTGGGAATAATGTGCTTTTCTTTAACAGCTTGCCGAAGCGAACTAAAAATACAGGAAGAGGATATTCCAAACTATTCTGAAGTTCAGTTACCCGAAAAACCCAATATTTTGTGGTTGGTAACCGAAGATATGGGCCCCTATCTTTCTGCTTTTGGCGATTCTACTATAGAGACTCCAAATTTAAGTCGATTGGCTGATGAGGGAGTGATTTATCCCAACCTGTATTCGGTATCGGGAGTTTGTGCGCCTAGCCGAGCTGCAATTGCAACGGGAATGTATCCTTCCGGGATTGGAGCCAACCATATGCGGGTTAACTCATACACCGAGGTTACCGGATTGCCTGCCTATGAAGCCATACCTCCATCCAGTGTTAAAATGATTAGCGAAATGCTCCGAAAAGAAGGCTACTATTGTACGAACAATTATAAGGAAGACTACCAATTTAAGGCTCCGGTAACTGCCTGGGACGAAAGCAGCCCTTATGCACACTGGCGTAACCGAACTGAAGGACAGCCCTTTTATGCCGTATTCAATTTTACCGAAACTCACGAATCCGGGTTGTTCGATCCGTATGGTTTCAGGCATATTGAAACGCGGCACTACCACGAAGGCGATAGAAATTATACCTGGAAAGCAGATAGAATGACGGAGGAAGAAACGCCGGTTAACTTACCAAAAGAAACAAAATTCGATATTCCTCCTTATTTACCAGCCACCGATACTGTTCGACGCGATATGTGGAAGGAGTACAATAATATTGCAGAAATGGATAAGCAGGTGGGGGCAGTATTAAGTCAGTTGGAAGAGGATGGTTTGCTGGAAAACACGATTATCTTTTTTTATGGCGACCATGGTGGCCCGTATCCAAGGCAAAAGCGCTTGATATACGATTCGGGATTGAATACGCCAATGATTATTCGTTTCCCGAACAAGCAACAAGCCGGAAAAAAAGACGAGCAGTTAATCAGCTTTGTTGATTTTGCTCCAACTTTACTTTCGTTGGTGGGTGTTGAAGCTCCTGAATATTTGCAGGGACAGGCTTTTATGGGCAAGTTTCCTGCTGCTGAAAAACGTAAATATATTCATGCCGCTGCCGACCGTTTCGATGGATTTACCGATGCAATTCGTGCAGTTCGCGACGATAGGTTTAAATACATTCGTAATTATCGCCCGGAGCAAGGTTATTATCTTCCTATTGAATATCGCGAAAGAATACCGACCATGCAAGAGTTATTGCGTATGCACAAAGAGGGGAGATTAGATAGTATTCAAGAACAGTGGTTTAGAAAACATAAACCGATTGAAGAGCTATTTGATTGTTCGGTAGATCCACACGAATTAAATGATCTGGCTGGAGACCCCGCATACAGCTCAAAATTAAAAGAATTAAGCGACGAAATGGATCGATGGATTGCTGAAATTGGCGACCAGCCCAATTTGCCTGAAGCTGAATTAATAGGACAACTTTGGAATGGCGCTGAAACACAACCGAAAACAGCCGATCCTGTAATTTCAATGGCAGAAAGAGAAGTAAGTATTTCCTGTCCGACAAAAGGAGCTTCAATCGGTTATAAAATTGTTGGTATTGATGGTGTGGAGCCAATGTCATGGAGTGTGTATCAGGATGCTTTTGCATTACCAGAAGGCGCAAAATTATTAGTAAAGGCACACAGAATCGGTTATAAACCAAGTAATGTAGTTAAAAAATAGTAAGGCTAATTGATAAATGAGCAGGCTATAAAATTTTGGACCATAGAATACACAAAAGGCTTACAACCAAAATTAGATTAATAGTTATTATTTGAGATGCCTGACTGATAATCAAATTACGCTCTCTTGGGTATTTCTTCTTTGTTATGGTTAAACCACCTGTTGTGATAGATATTCAAGCTTTTACTGTCACTTAAATATTGAAAAACTATCGGGTTCTCATTTTTAAGAATGATGCAGGGCTGGATCCAATTTGTTTGGTAAAAATTCGTGTAAAATAATACGGATCTTTGTATCCTAGTTTATAAGCTACCTCTTTTATCTTCAATGTTTGGTTCATTAATAAACGAATAGCTTCTTGCATTTTAAGGTTAATATAATAATCCATAGGAGATGATCCTGTCTTATTTCTGAAAAGTTTTGACAGATGAGATTCTGACAACTTCACGTGGCCAGAAATGTCCGAAATTTTAATTGTTTTACTTAGGTTCTGCTGCATGAATATGATTGCCTGATCAACTGGATCAGTACCCCTCTGTCCTTTTGCTGCTCTGTAAGTTTCGATGTAAAAAAAGGATGCAAGTAGGCTATTCAGTTTAAGATTAGCATAATTAATAGAATCACGAGAAAAGCCTAACTCAAGAGCCGATAAACACTCATTAAATTCTTTAATGCGATCATCAATCCTGGATTGATTTGATTGATTTATTCTAATTATCTTTCCATAGTAATCCTTGAAGAGAGAACCGCGTTCTCCTTCAAAGTGTAACCAGTAAATAGACCAAGGATTATCCTCTGATGCCCAATATGTGTGTACTCTATGCGAAGGAATAATAAAAAAACTATTTGGTTCCAGATTATACTCTTCGTTGTCCATAAGAATAGTTCCTTTTCCATCAATGCAGTAGATGAGTATGTTATCAGATATTCCCTTTTTTCTTTTCCTGAAGTGATGAAGTGCATTTGGATAAAATCCGATTGCTTTTATAAACAAATCATTTATCAACGGATTTGCTCTAATATTTTTTAACTGTTTCTTTGACAAAACAACACTTCTATCTCCTCTGAAATTATCAGATTTACCTTCATTTGGTTGGATCAAATTAATGTCTGTTTTAATATTCATAATTGTTTAGTATTTTATGTTAAAACAATTTGTTTAAAAATAATCAGATTATCAAAATAAATTTACATTAAGCTTTTGTTAACGTTTGCTTCAAATATTTATTACTTGTTGATTTTTGAGATATTTCATTGTCAGTAATACTGTAATAATAGTGTTGTGTATATGTTTTAATATATCCTCTATTTCTAGTGTTCAATTAAGATATTAGAATACATTATCAATAATTAGAATCTTTAATCGATGCAATTTTAGTTAAAAATAATCGGATTGTACAGGAAATTGTACAATTATCCATTTACATGGACCTGTTATCCCGGTAATTTTGTAACTGTTATTTTAGTATAAATAAAACTGAATAAAATCTTAAGCTTATGAAATTAACGAGCAGGAATAGCATCGGAAATTCGAGTATTCGACCTGTTTGGATTTTTCTTATTCTTTTTATTGTATTTGGTGCTTTTCATGCAAATGCATCCGACCATAGTAAAAGAATTAAGAATAATGCTATTCAACAAAGTGTAAAAATTACGGGAACAATCGTTGATGAAACGGATTTCCCGCTCCCCGGAGTTAGTATTGTTGTTCAAGGTACAACCACGGGTACAGTAACAGATGTAAATGGTAATTTCAACCTGGAGGTTCCTCTTAGTTCAGTGGTTGTAATTTCGTACATCGGCTTCGGCTCTCAGGAATTTACAATTTCCGGCGAGCAAACAGAATTCAATATTGTTTTATTAGAAGAAACCGAAAACCTGGAAGAGGTTGTTGTTATTGGTTATGGTACTCAGAAAAAGGAAACTGTAACCGGATCCTTATCTTCTGTGTCGGCCGAAGAACTGGTTGAGCAGCCGGTAAGTGATGTTACTCAGGCACTTGCTGGACGTTTGCCGGGACTAATTGCTAATCAGTCGGGAGGTCGCCCGGGTAAAGATGCTGCAACAATAAAAATCAGGGGGATTTCTACTCTTGATGCAGGAGCGGGTTCAAATCCACTTATCTTAATTGATGGCGTTGAACGCGACCAAAGTGCTTTAAGTTTTCTAGATCCAAATGAAATTGAAAATCTGTCAATCCTTAAAGATGCGTCATCTACCGCAGTTTTTGGTGTACGAGGCGCGAATGGTGTAATTTTGGTTACTACTAGAAGGGGAAAAGTTGGGCCTGCCAAAATGGTTTATAAAGGAAGTATGGCAGTATTAGTCCCAAATCGTAGTATTCAGGTTTTAGATAGCTACCAGCAAACCGGAATGCTTAATGAGTATCAGGGATATGCTATGAATACAACCGATCCAACAGCACCTTATCCTCAAAGTATTCGAGATCGTTTTAAAGGGGTTATTGATGGAAACCCGTTAAATCCAAGTGATCCATTTTTCTACCCCAGTACCGATTATGCAGAAGTAATGTTAAAAGATTATGCGCTTCAACAGCAACATAATTTTACCGTTTCTGGTGGTACCGAGCGATTAAAGTATTTCGCGTCCTTAGGTTATTATGATCAGGGAGGAATGTTTGAAAATATTAATTCTGAACTAGATAAGTCAACTAGTTATAAAAGATATAATTACAGAACAAATCTTGATATAAACCTTACGAATACCACAGTCGCAAAAATAAACATAGGTGGTAGTTTTAATGAAAATATCTCTTTAGGTCAAGGAAACGAGCCATCAAGAAGTTTCTACTGGAATCTATTGGTTCATTCATCTCCGTGGGAAGCTTATTTGCATGACAATAAGTTGGTTATGTTACAAGAAAATGCCAACTCTGTAATGTTGAATAGCGACATGAGAGGTTATAACGTTCAATTGGAAAATACGGCTGACTATACTTTTGTTATTGATCAAAAACTTGATGCTATTACCAAAGGATTATCAGCAAAAGCTACGGTTTCTCTGGTAACATACTTTAGCAATTATATTCGGAGGCAAAAGGATGAAAAAAGACTTCCGTATTGGACTCCATATCTGAATGAAGATGAATCGGTAACTTTTTACCAGGCAAAAGAAGATATACTTCCATTCAATTCTACGGGGCAAAATAAAAACAGAAAGGAATATTATGAATTTGCATTAAACTACAATCGAACATTCAATGATGATCACACCTTTACTGCTTTGGCATTATTTAATGCTGAAAAGTCGCACTTTACACAGAATACATGGAATGAAATTCCGCGTGCATATTTAGGACTTGTGGGAAGAGCAACGTATAACTACCGTAATCGTTATATGCTTGAATTTAATATTGGTTACAATGGTTCGGAAAACTTTGCCGAAGGAAATCGTTTTGGGTATTTCCCAGCTTATTCTGCTGGTTGGACATTTACTGAAGAACCATGGTTGAGAAGCATAATTGGAGAAGATTTCTTAAGCTATGGAAAACTTAGGTTTTCCTATGGTACTGTAGGTAACGACAGAATGCGGGTTAACGGTAGCGATATTCGATTTTTATACCTACCAGATTCATACTCAATGAATGTATACAACTATCATGGCTGGCATGATGTTGGAGTTAACTTCGGTCAACCCGGTGCAACAACCAATAACCCCATTGCCATACCAGGAACTGCCGGTAACCCTAATGTTACGTGGGAAAAGTCAACCAAAATAAACTATGGCGCCGATCTGTCCTTCTTAAGTAATATGTTTTCTTTAAAGTTTGACTATTTCACAGAAGATAGAACAGATATTCTTATTAACCAACAGGTTGTTCCTGTTTATCAGCAAACCGGCGTATTAGCACTGAACTTAGGTCAGGTCGAAAATAAAGGTTATGAAATTGAATTAGGCTGGAATAAACGAATTGGTAATAACACCCAGTTAAATGTCGATTTAAATTATACTCATTCGCGCAATAAAATTATTGAAATGGATGAGCCTGAACAGCCGTATGAATACCGTCAGCAAACCGGAAAACGTGTTGGAGAGGTATGGGGGTATCAACAGGAAGATTTCTTCCGAACTGCTGAAGAGGCAAATGCATATCGCGATGAATTATGGGCTACATACAGTGCCTTAAATCCTGGAGCAGATAAAGACTCGTACCAGGCCTACCAGATTTTTTCAGCCGGAAGTGATGTTTCTGCCGGAGACCTAAAATTCATTGACCGAAATGGTGATGGATTAATAACTAATATGGATGAAGGATATTTGGGAACTCCAAATTTCCCGGAAACTATGTTTGGATTAAAAGCAGGAGTGACCCATAAAAAGGTTTCTTTTTCAGCTTTCTTTCAAGGGGCATCAGATTATGTTATTAATATAAGAACAGACAACAGCCCAAATCCAACCAAAGGATCTTTATTGGATTTTGTAGAATATAGATATACAGACGAAAGATATGCTGCGGGAGAAAAAATTGAATTTCCTCGATTAACATCTGATAATGATAACTGGAAATATTCCGGATCTTATTGGTTGAGGGACGCTACCTATCTTCGTTTAAAGAATGTTGAATTAGGGTATACCTTCGATCAGTCAGACAGATTTGTAAAAACTTTGGGATTAGAGAGTTTTAGATTGTTTGCCAACGGTATGAATTTGTTGACGTTTAGCTCTATAAAGTATCTCGATCCGGAAACAACCAATGGAGTGCTGCGCTATCCTCGCTCACGTGTTTTTAATCTTGGTGTGCAGGTACAATTCTAATTTAAATACAATACGAAATGAAAAAATATATAACATATAAATTTAAATTTATTGCATTTATTGCAATTGTATTTACACTGATAGTGTCGTGCCAGAAGGATTTCCTTGAAAAACCTGCAGCTAGCGATGTAACTCTGGACACGATATTTACGTCTTCAAGTAATGCTCAGCAGGTAATATTTTCGCTTTATCACGATCGATTCTTTAGCCCAAATAATATCCCGTTAAACTGGTGGGATGGTTGGGTTAGTTGGTCTGAAATTGGTGAAGATATGTATTTTCCTAAGGCTAACTGGACAATGCACTGGCAGTATGTAGATGGAACGATGAGCTCAGCAAGCGATCAATTTTATCCGATCGGTCAATTGTTTTACGCTGTGCGATCAGCCAATACATACATCCAAAAAGTAAATGAAATACCAGTGCAATCTGCATCCGACCAAACTTACATAAACCGGATGTTAGGTGAAGCACATGCACATGTAGCTTACCAATATTTTAAAGGATTCCGAATTTGGGGAAGTTTACCATGGATAAACACCCGATTGGAAGGAGGTGAAGAAGCTATTCCAAGAATGCCTTTTGATGAATTGGTTGATAGCATTGTAGGTCGACTTGATATAGCAGCAAATTTATTGCCTGAACAATGGGATGATCGCTGGACAGGTCGTTTTACAAAAACTGCCGCAAAGGCATTAAAAGCCAAAGTGTTGGTATATGCTGCTAGCGACTTATACAATGGACCAATTCCATCGTATGCATCAGGCTACGAACATCCTGAAGTTTTAGGGTACGGAAGTTACGATCAGCAACGTTGGAAACGTGCTGCTGATGCTTGTAAGGAAGCCATTGATGCGGCTCATTCGGCAGGGTATGCCTTGTACGACGGAGCAGGCGAAGAAAAAAATATTTACGAGCTTGCTATAAATTTAACAGATGAACATATTATGTATCAAACTTTCCAATCGTCTAACTCGGAAGGTGGTTGGAAATATGTGCACAACATGATGAACTGGCCATATGGTATTGGTTGGTATAACAGGGCAGACCTTGCTTATCAGCCAACTTTTCAACATGTAGATGGCTACCAAATGAAAGATGGTAAATTTCCTATTGAAGGTTATGAAGGAGGAGATGGCACCAAGCCAATTATATCTCAGGCGGGTTTAGATGCAGGTTACTCTGACCAGAATTTTGCAAAGGATAGAGACCCGCGTTTTCATGAGAACATTGTATACCACGGATCCAAATTTGGTGAAGGTTATAACGATAAATTAATCAATTTTGATGTGGATAAGACTGTGCCGAACAGAACACATGGTGATTGGTCTGGTTTTGCAAGTGGGTTTATGGTTCGTAAATTTGTTAACGAAGCTCTTGGTGAAAGCTCAACAGTTACATACGTACCTGTTCATCCAATAATTCGCCTGGCTGATGTTTACCTACTGTACGCAGAAGCACTAAATAGGTACAATGATGGTCCTAATTCTGAGGCAATCAGTTATTTGAATATGGTTCGATCAAGATCAGGAATGCCTGATTATGATGCAACAAATTATGAAGGGTCGACAGCTGAGGACCAATTCCAAAACGCCATAAAATATGAAAGAAGAGTTGAATTTTACCTTGAAGCTCAGCGCTATTTCGATCTTCGTCGTTGGAAAAATGGTGATGATCTTGAGGTTGCGTTTGTTGGTTGTACTGTAAATAACGGAGTTGTTTCAAGAAGTAATCTGAATTGGACCAATAACTGGGACGACAAGTTATACTTCCATCCATTTCAAAACGATTGGGTAAACAATACTCCGGGACTTTTCCAAAATCCTGGCTATTAATCAAATTTATAAAGGCATAAATAAGCGAGTATCATGAAAAAAAATATAAAAATATTTATGTTCTCTGTTGTTCTGGGCATGTTATCTCTAACCGGAAGGTCTCAAACTGATACCATACCTGTGAACAGCGAAGAAATATATAAAGAAAAGATCGATATTGCCTACGGTACGCAGGAGAAACAAAATATTTCCTCTGCCATATCAACTGTTTCAGGTGATGAATTGGTTAAAGGTGCAGTATCGAACTTTGGGAATACTTTATTTGGTAAACTTTCCGGGCTTTTTGTATTTCAGGGAAGTGGAGAACCTGGCAATGACTCTCCTACGCTTAGAGTGAGAGGAGCAACCCAGGATCCCCTGATAATTATCGATGGTTTTGAAAGAGATATGACAAATATCGCACCTGAAGAAGTTGAATCTGTTTCCGTATTAAAAGATGCAGCAGCAACAGCATTGTACGGTATGAAAGGTGCAAATGGAGCTATTCTTATAACTACAAAACGAGGACGAATCCAAAAGGGTACAATCAACGTTACTCTACAGTCGGGTGTACAAACACCACAAGCTACCATGGGAGTTTTGGGAGCGTCGGAGTACATGAACTATTACAACCAGGCCGCATTAAATGATGGTCTTCCGCAGAAATATTCAGCAAATGATATTGCAGCGGCTGGTAGTTCACCACGCTACCCTGATGTAGATTGGCAAGATCTGGTACTAAAAGATTATACAAATGTATCGAAAGCTAATGTAGAATTTATGGGTGGTTCGGATTTCGTTCGCTACTTTGTTAATTTTGGATTTCTATATAACAATGGCATTTATAAACCGGAAAATCCTGATTTTAATTCAAACACCAGTTTGCTGCGAATGAATATTCGATCGAATATTGATGTGAGCATTACTAAAAGTACTACATTTTCTATAGACCTGGCAGGTAGCATTAATAGAAATGTTTATCCTGCGGACAATACCAACCGGATTTGGACCTCTTTGCTAACGCTTCCGCCAAATGCAATGAATCCTGTAAATCCTGATGGTAGTTACGGCGGTTCATCTCTTCACCTAAACAATCCTTTAGGAATGCTTGAAACCTCAGGACGAAATACTGCCATGAATCAATTTTTGAATGCAGGTTTTAGATTAAAGCAGAATTTAGATTTTATTTCTGAAGGACTTTCCGCAAGCGTGGGATATGTGCTGGATAATGGTGCTACAAATAGCGATGGTAACTGGCGATACTTTGTGGTAAAACAAATCGCTTCCGGTACAGGAGATGACTATAACTATTATTCATACCGGGAAGATACTCAATACAATCAGTGGAGTAATGCTTCCAGTAAACGATATGCTAGTGTTGATGCTGATATTACGTATACCATGCCTCAACATAACGGAAATAAGCTTGATGTGATATTGCGTGCACAGAGTGACAAACAATACAGAACAAATCAAGATCTTTCGCCATACCTAACCAATAACTTTGGTGCCAGAATTCAGTATTCAAAAAATGATAAATATCTATTGGAAGCTGCTGCTAGTTATTATGGTTCTGATCAGTATGCTGATGGTAATAAATATGGTTTCTTCCCATCTGTTTCGGCAGGCTGGGTATTCTCGAACGAAGATTTTGCGGGTGATAGCAAAATGTTCACTTACGGGAAACTAAGAGCATCTTACGGAATAAGTGGCTATAACAGATACGAAAATGGAAGATATCCTTTTATGCAGTTTTATGTAGACGGTGGCGATTTTCCATTAGGAACGGACTGGAACTGGTTTTATGGAATTAAACCAGGAATGTTAGCCAATGAAGATATTGGTTGGGAGATTGCTAACAATTTAAATGTAGGAGTGGAAATGGAATTTTTTAGTAAAATTTCATTGGAAGCAGACTACTTTAATAATAAGCGCAGCGATGTACTGTATATCGATTACACTCATCCTGCAGTTTCAGGAGCCACACTCCCATACGAAAATATTGGAAAACTTACCGACACCGGATTCGATATGAAAATTGGATACGCTTCACAAAAATCCGGTTTTAACTGGTATGCTGATCTAATGTTCTCTTATTATAAGAGTACTGTTGATGAAATGGGAGAGGCTTTGAATACGGGAGAACTGGAAAATCTGAATAAAACGGGGAATTCTGTTACTGCCATATACGGTTACGAAACACAGGGGTATTTCGAAAGTGAAGCAGATATTCAATCTTCACCAGTACAAACATTTGGAACACCAAGAGTTGGCGATTTAAAATATGCGGATCAGAATAACGACAATATAATCGATTCGAGAGATAAAGTTGTTATAGGTGATTCGCGCCCGAATATGGATTTAGGCTTAAAACTTGGTTTTACCTGGAATAACTTCGATGCCGAAGCATTTCTACAGGGGCAATTTAATAACGATATCAATCTGTCAGGAAATGCAATGACACAACCTTTTATTCATGGTAATGCCGTAAATGAAATTGTTGCTGAGGATGGTTTCCCGGCTCTATCACTTAGTAATATGAATAATTATCAAGCTTCATCATATTGGGTGAGAAATGGTGATTTTGTAAAACTAAGAAACTTCGAAGTAGGGTATACCTTATCTAAAACAACCTTAACACGCCTACAAATGGAAAAAGTAAGGTTCTTTGTCAGGGCTGTGAATGCTCTCACTCTCAGTAATTGGGATTATACAGATCCGGAATACACCTCTATTGGATATCCTCCAATGAAATCGTACTTACTCGGAGTTAACTTGAACTTTTAGCGTAAAACAGATAAAACAAAATTGAGATGAAGAATCATACAAAAATAGTAACGATATTAATTTCCATTGTTCTGTTTTTTACGGCTTGCCAGGAACTGGAAATGGAACAAGACACCGATATTACGGATGGATTGCTCTGGAGTAATCCCAGCTATGTTGAAAACTATGTTATTGATATTATTAGCGAAATGCCATCTGGGTTTAATACACGGGAATTTGGTTGGACTTTTTATGCTAATGCTACCGATGAAGCAGAAAATTCGAATGCCAGAACATCAATACAAAACATGAATTCGGGAAACTGGAATTCAACTACCGGATTTATTGATAATATTTGGAACCATTACTATGGTGGTATTTATAAGGTAAACTTGTTTCTGGAAAAAACAGCTGACATTACCTATGAAAACTTTGAACCAGGACAAAGAACACTCTATCTTTCCCGATTGGAGTATTTTAAAGCAGAGGTTCGCTTTTTACGTGCTTTATTTTATTATGAACTGATTAAACATTATGGAGGAGTAGTCTTGCTGGGAGATAATTCAGTTCAAAATCTTGAAGATGTGAGTAGTGATGCATTTGCTGCCGGTAGATCAACCTTTGCCCAATGTGCAAACTACGTAATTAGCGAATGCGATTATTTGATAGACAACGAGTTACTTCCTTTGTTGGATGAAGGAGCTGACCAGGGGCGTCCTAACGGAACTGCTGCCAAAGCAATAAAATGTAAAACGCAGTTGTTGTTGGCAAGTCCGGTTTATCACAAAGAAATTACAGAAGGGTCATCGGAGCAGATGAATTACTGGAAGGCAGTGGCTGCAACTGCTGAAGACATCGCCTTTGACAAAATCTTTTCTTTCGGGCCATATGACAAATATGATGGAACAAGTCCTGAAGTTATTCTTGGCTATCGTCATAAAAACATTAATCAACTGGAAAAAAGGAATTTTCCAATCGGTAGCGAGGGAATTGATGTTTCGTTAGGAAGCACAAATCCAACTCAAAACCTGGTGGATGCCTATCGTATGAAAAACGGATTACACATCGATGATCCAAATTCCGGTTATGATCCTACCAATCCATATGAGAATCGCGACGATCGTTTAAAACAAACCATTTTATATAATGGAGCCGCTTGGAACGAACGGAATGTGGATCCGCGTACAATTGAGATTTTTAGAGGAGGGCGTGATGGAATGGATCGCGATTACGGTACAAAAACCGGCTATTATTTGAAAAAATACATTGATCCGACATTAGACCTACGTCAGGGACAAGGTTCAAACCGCGAATGGCCAATATTCCGTTTTGCCGATATTATTTTGATCTGGGCGGAAGCTGTCAATGAAGTTTGGGGACCAACAGACCGTGGTGATTCTTACCTTACTGCAACAACTATTTTGAACCAAACAATTGTTCGTCACGGTGGTCTGGATGAATTACCACTGGCAGGAATTAGTCAAGATGAGCTAAGAGAACGTATCCGCGAAGAGCGTTTTATCGAGTTGGCATTTGAGGGGCAACGTGCCTGGGATTTACGTCGTTGGGGAATTGCCGATGATGTATTAAGTCAACCCGTTTATAAAATGGAAGTGACCAAAAATGCTGATGGAACATTCAATTACGTGAAACAAAAACTGGAAGACCGGTATTTTGAAGAGCGAATGAATTTATATCCGATTCCACAACGAGACGTTAGCAACGGTCTTATGCAAAATGGTGGATGGTAGTTTAATTGATGAATATTAAAAGATTAAGAAAATGAAATATATAATTTTTGTCTTAACTATAATGGTGTCCATCTCGGCATTCGCTCAGGACAACTTCCTCGTTAAAACGGATGGAACAAAATATTATCTCCAGGTATATGATGGAGAGACAAATGAAAAGGTTGTGTATTATAATCATGATGCACCGGGGTGGCAAACAAAAATTCAGGTAGCAGATTATTTTGATGGTTCCAGTTCTCAACTTTGGAGCTTTGAGGAAAATCCAAATTTTCCAGGATATTTGAATGTTCGAAACCATCATGAAGAGATGTTATCCACATCTACCTTAATGTCGTATAACTGGCTGGCATACCTAGCAACAGATGAAAGTAGAGATCCACTTACAGATTTGGAGAAGCAATTTCGTATTGTTGAAGGTTTCGATGGGTATTTGATTATTGAAACAATTGAAAAACCAACTGACGGATCTCTTTACGGTATAAATTATACTCCGGGAGCCGATGCAATGAATGTGAAGGATGGCATTGTTTCTTTTGGTGGAGTAAAGACCACTGCTATTACCAGGGAGAATATGGTCAATAATGTTTTTAAATTCGTTGAATTTGATCCGATAAAACTTTTTGAAGAATCGATTGTTCGCGGAGATGATTTATACAATGATAATCCGAATGCCCCTGAAAAAGCTCGTTATGATTTATTCTATATTTTGGAAAAGGCTCGTGAAACAAGAGTTTTTGGAACAGATGGAGAAATGTTGAATTTTCAACCTAACATTGATGAAGCCGTTGCAAAGTTCAATCAGGCATTAGGATTATTATCCATAATTAGTAATGCACGTGCTTTTATTGATACAACCGGGGTTGAGCCTGAAATTAAAAACTCATTTAATACAATTGTTGATGAAGCAGAAGCTTTTCTTAATGAAAGTGACTTGTCTTACGATGAGATTGACGCTGTTGTAGCTAAAGTTGAAGAAGCCCAAAGTCTTGTAGAGGCTATTATTGCAGCACAAGCTTATGGTGAAACTTTGGCCGGACAGGATACCAGCTTAATTACCGGACTTGATGTTTCTATTACTAATGCCGAAACAGTACTGGCAAACGATACCAGTGGTGTTAATGAATATACGACTGCCATTTCTCATTTGAATAACACACAAACTGTTATTGATGAAATTATTGTAGCAAAAGAGTTAATAGAAGCTACTCTGGAATTTGAAGAGGCCAAAGCAGAACTTACTGCTGCCATCGATGCCGCTATTACAACCATTAATACAGCAGGAATAACAGTAGCAGAACTGGAACAAGTCGCCACAGACATACAAGCCGCTGTTAAAGCTTTTAAGCGTGCTTTGGAAGCAGGAGATACACCAATCGAGTTAAAAAATGCAGATTTTGAAGATGGATTGGCCGATTGGAATGTGGAGTCACCAACTCCGGGAGCAGCCTATCCTGAAAATAAAGGTGTTGATGGTTCACGTAGTATTACTTTCTGGAAAGGAGCCGATTACCAAATGAAGTTTTCACAAACAATAAGCAGTATTCCCGACGGAACCTACATGGTCAGCTGTTTCGCGCGAGTGAGCGCAGATAATTCAATAGCTTTGTTTGCTGAAAGTGGAGATAACAGCGCGGTTCTGCCTCTCGTAAACGAAGGTGGTTTAACAAAAAGAATTATCGAAGTTGACGTTGTAGGTGGCATGCTTCAATTCGGTATTAAAGGTGCCGGAGTGGACAATAGCATTCCTGCAGGAAACTGGATTGTTTTTGATGAATTTGAAGTTAAGTGGTCATCGAAATCTGCAATATCTAATGCCGGTTTTGAAGACGACCTAACAGATTGGATGGTTGAAGGTGTAACAGCAGCAGCATATCCTGAAAATAAAGGTGTAGATGGATCAAGAAGTATAACATGTTGGAGTGGATCTGATTATACAATTGCAGTTTCACAAACACTCACAGGTATAAACAACGGATTTTATGCCGTAAGTGCGATGGCAAAAACAAACCAGGACAGTGCATTTGTAGTTTTTGGCGAAAGTGCTGGAGTAGTAAGTTCTGCTCCGGTTGCAGGTAACCAATTGGCAAAAACAAAAGCCATTGTAGAGGTAAAAGATGGAACGCTTAAGTTTGGTGTACAAGGTGCAGGTGAAAACAATGCTGTTCCGGCTGGAAGATGGATTGTGTTTGATAATGTTGAGGTAGTCCGTATGCCAGATGTTCCGGTTGTAAATAGCGGTTTTGAAGAAGATTTGGTAGGATGGCTAACAGAAGGCAAAGATGGTGCAGCATATGCCGAAAGCAGAAGCGTTGATGGATCGCGAAGCATTACTTGTTGGGCCGGATCTGAATATGCTATCTCAGTTTCTCAAACAATAAGCGGAACTTTTAATGGAACATACGCCGTTAGTGCTATTGCACGAACCAGCCAAGATGGTGCTTTTGTTGTTTTTGGCGAAAGTGGTGGTGATGTCTCTGCAATGCCAATTAACCAGGGTTATTTTGAAAAAACAGAGACCATTGCCAAGGTAACAGATGAATCGCTGAAGTTTGGAGTAAAAGGAGCTGGTGAAGGTAATTTAGTACCTGCTGGCCAATGGATAATCTTTGACAATGTGGAACTGAAGATTAAATCAATTACTCCAATATATGAAGTGATAGAGCCAACACCTAGTAAAATGGTTGTAACTGACGTTCAAACACAACAGTTCGACAACGAAATTAACTACTGGCAGGACTACCAACGTTTAAATATTCAATCAAACGAGATGATTGTGAATTATCAGGTTTATAGCATTACAGGTGCTTTGGTCGATCAGAAAGAAACAAGAACTACTACGTTGTCTATCCCAATGAGAAAAGGGATTTTTATTGTACGCGTATTAACTGAAAATGGATTTGTTGATACTGAAAAAATAAGCATTAGATAGTTTAGTTATTAGTTTAGTTTGAAAAGAAGATGTTGGAAACAACATCTTCTTTTTCCCAATTTTTGATTCTCAATCTGTCTACAACTTATATTAAAAGGATGCATCTGCTTTTAAAGCTTAATATTACTTTAGTTATAATCTCTGTTCTTTCTGCAAACTTGTTTGGGCAAGATAACATTGAACCAGTTGCATATTATTCATTTAATAATGACAACATTGCAGACGAGAAAGAATATTCTGAGCTGTTTCTTCGGAATAAAACGAGCTTATACAACGATTCGGAAAGAGGTCCTGTGCTTCGTTTTAATTCCGAATCAAAAAGTTATGCTGCAATAAACAAAAACCTTTTAAACTCTGATTCGTGTACCATTTCGTTTTACTTCTTTTGGGAGAGTACAGACGCTGGATCATGGCATCAACTGTTTGAGGTATTCGATTCCGAAACAAAATCAAACTTTTTCTTTACTCCACAAAACGGATGGGGGAATAATATGTGTTCTGTTATTAGCGATAAAAAGGAATACAGCCTATACCAGGCGGTGAACGCGCCTCAATTAGTGAAGAATGAGTGGCTTCACGTAGCCATAACTATTGCAAAGCAAAATGTTACAGTTTTCATTAATGGCGAGGAAAAGTCAAGAGGGTACTTAACATTTACTCCTTCTACTCTCCAGGCTGATTCTCTATTTTTTGGCGGTAATCCGCATCGATCAGACAACTTTTATATTTCAGCCCGTTTAGATGATATTAAAATTTACCATAAAGCATTAGCTACTAATCAGGTGGCTGCATTATACAATGAGAAGGAAATTCCTCCGGCAGAAAACAACACTACAAATTGGGACGCAATTGGAAGTCCGTTAGATATTGAAATTGACTTATCCGATAAAAAGCAAACCATTCAAAACTTTGGAGCCTCTGATGGATGGAATACCGAACGAATTGGAAAATATTGGCCCGAAGACAAAAAGGAAAAATTAGCCGAGCTATTATTCAGCACCGAGAAGGATGAATATGGCGACCCTGTCGGAATTGGTTTATCAGCGTGGCGTTTTAATATAGGAGCAGGTACTGCAGAACAGGGCGAAGCGAGTAGAATTAGTATTGAAGACCGAAGAACGGAATGTTTTCTTAACCCGGATGGCGCAACTTATAACTGGAATAAACAAATCGGACAGCAATACTTTTTAAGGAAGGCTGCAATTGATTATAATGTAAATCATATTATAGGGTGGCAAAATAGTCCTCCTGTAATTTATACGAAAAATAATTTGGGTTTTAGAGATATTGGAACCCCTACATCAACTATTCTGGAAGCAGAACATTTTGATGAATTTGCCCGTTTTTTAGGTGATATAGTGGAGCATTTCAGCATCGAAGGAGTACATTTTGATTATATAAGTCCCTTAAACGAACCACAGTACAACTGGAGCCCGTCTGAAGCTGAAGGAACGGTAACGCAGGAAGGTACACCATGGACAAATCAGGAGATCCATGATGTAGTTAAGGCGATTGGAAACGAATTTTCAGATCGGAATATCGAAACGAAATTGTTTGTTACTGAAGCGGGGTCAATTCATTATCATACAAGTGGGAGTGGGCATGCTTCAAGTCAGTTAAATAAGTTCTGGAATCAATCTTCCTCTTATTCCTTACTAGGGACACCTGCATTTGCAAACATAGTGTCGTACCACAGTTACTGGAAAGATTTTGGTACTGAGCTGGTTAGTCAACGGGAAAATTTCTACAACCAGTCGCAGTTATTAAACCCGGTTCCTGAAGCCTGGCAAACCGAATATTCGTTGCTGGGAGAAGGTTACAATAACGGTTATCCGGAGGAATACAAGCTTTCTGAAATGGAATGTGCGTTATCACTGGCACGGGTGATTATGATCGATTTGAATGTAGCCAATACTACGGGGTGGCAATGGTGGACAACCTTTGAAAAAGGGAAACATGGAGGTGAAGCACGGTATTGTTTGATTGAAGCTTTTACTGAAGATGATAGCTCGGATGGTTTTTATTACCTAAATAAATTGTTCTATACGTTTGGTAATTTCTCACATTTTATCCGTCCGGGAATGAAGCGATTAGGTATTTTCCGCTCCGATAATCTAAAGGCTTATCAGGAAATTTCGGATGTAATGTTTTCTGCTTATACCACTTCTTCTGAGGATAAAATCGTGATGATAGCGGTAAACACAACCGCCGATACAAGGAAAGTGAATTTGACACTTAAAAATTCGTCAGGAAAAGAATTAGATGAGCCCTTGGTTTATCTAACCGATGCTTACACAAGTTTATCTGTTCAGGATGTGAATTGGGCATCAAATGAAATTATAGTTCCTGCTCATTCTGTCCTAACGTTAACAGCCGATCTGGAAGTAGTATCTTCTATTGAAAATAAAATACCAGAATCGGTTTTTTGGGCTCAATATGTTGTTTCAGAAGATATTATAGATGCTTCGATAAAAAATAATTCTCATGTCACATGCGTGAAACTATATTCAGTAACTGGTAAATTAATTCAAGTAAAAGAACTGGGGTACGGACAGCAAAAAGTTACTTTCTCAACTTCGCATTTACCTGATGGTATTTACCTCGTATGCGGAGAAGGCAATTATTTCAACGAAACAAAAAAAGTAGTTGTTGTCAGGCAGTAATCAGTCTTAATATAACATGTTATGAAACAAGTATTATTAATAGCGATTATTTTGATTTCTTTTCTGTCATACAGTTCAGATGAGAAGGCAATTACGGTTGAAATAGATGATCAAACTACTTTTCAAACGATACACAGTTTTGGAGCATCCGATTCATGGAGATGCCAATTTGTTGGTGAAAACTGGCCAGCGGAAAAGAGGCAAAGAATTGTAAATCTCCTTTTCAGTCTGGAAAATGATCAGGCAGGCAATCCTGTTGGAATTGGCCTGAGCAACTGGCGTTTTTATTTGGGTGCAGGCTCTGCAGAACAAGGAGATGCATCAGATATTCAAAATGTTTGGCGTCGTTCGGAAAGTTTTCTGGATGAAGACGGTAATTACGACTGGACAAAATATAAAGGTCAGCGCTGGTTTATTCAACAAGCAAAGGAAAAAGGAGTCCCTTATTTTACTGCCTATACAATATCACCACCAGTATTTTATACAAAAAACGGCCTGGCACATGCTACAAATGGTGATTTGGGTTTTAATCTAAAACAAGAACACTATGGAGATTATTCAAAATATTTGGTTGATGTAATCGAGTATTTTGAGAAAAACGAGAATATTCATTTTGAATTCTTAAGTCCGTTTAATGAGCCTCAGTGGGCCTGGGACAAAAACAATCAGGAAGGTACACCTGCTACAAATGAGGAATTGTACCGATACGTTAAGATACTTTCAGATGAATTAGCTTCAAGACATAGTAATACAAGGTTATTGATAGGCGAAGCCGGAGATGTGGGATATTTGTACGAAGAGAAAGGAAAGAACAACAATGGCGATCAGATTAACGTGTTTTTTAACCCGGAGTCAGATTTATATCTGGGGAATTTCCCGAATCTTGAATATGCCATAACCTCGCATTCGTATTTTACAACCTGGCCAATTGATCAGCAGATTTTATATCGCGAAAAACTGGCTACTCGAATTAAGGAGGTAAATCCAAAGTTGGATTACCATCAAACTGAATTCTGTATTCTCGAAAAGAACCCGGAGATAGAAGGGGGATGGGGACGTGATTTAAAAATGCCAACAGCATTGTATGTGGCACGAGTAATCCATTCAGATCTAACCATTGCAAATGCCCGTTCGTGGGAATGGTGGACAGCTTTATCGCAATTTAACTTTAAAGACGGCCTTATCCATTTAGATGATGGGAAAGGAAATGGAGTGGAAAGTGATACAAGCCAGATGAACAGAGATTTACGTTATGATGGTAATATAACTGAAACAAAGCTTTTGTGGGCTCTCGGAAATTATTCACGTTTTGTAAGGCCGGGAATGGTCAGAATAAATGCCAGAATAAACAATGGATTAAGTTTAGTTGAGCAGGCTACTGATTTGCAGGTTTCTGCCTATAAAGACAAAACTGGTGATAAAACAGTATTAGTCCTTATTAATCACTCGAATTTAGATAAACGGATTGCTATAAACGGACTAAAATCTGCTGATGTTGAAATGTATATAACCGACCATAAAAGAGATTTAGAAAAAAGTAGTGTTGAGTTGGATCATCTAATTATTCCTCAGCAATCGGTTTCAACGCTGGTTGTGAATTAAAAGGTGTTCTTAGAAATTAAGGTACTATGATGAGAATGAAATTAATATTCGTGATTCTTCTGTCAATAGCGTGGTGTAGTTATAAAACCACTCAGCAGGAGGTAGTAAAAAGGCCCAATATAGTTTTAATTATTGCCGACGATTTGGGATGGATGGATCTAGGTTATACCGGCAGTTCGTTTTATGAAACGCCAAATATTGATGCCCTGGCGGCTTCGGGTATGACTTTCACTGATGCATATGCGGCAAGCCCGGTTTGTTCACCAACACGCTCGAGTATAATGTGCGGAAAAACTCCGGCACGTACTAAAAACACGGATTGGTTTGGTGCTCCACAACCTGGTGCAGCTTTCCCAGGGTGGATGGGACATAAAGATCGTACCCTGGAACCTGCTTCATATGTTGAACATATGCCACTCGAGGAATACACCATTGCAGAAGCGCTGCGCGATAATGGTTATAAAACTTTTATTGCAGGTAAATGGCACTTGGGACACGATGAAAAATATTGGCCCGAAAATCAGGGATTCGACATAAATAAAGGTGGTTTTGCCATGGGGCATCCTCCGTTAAACGACGAGTACGACGGGTATTTTTCTCCTTATGGAAACCCACGTTTAACTGATGGTCCGAAAGGAGAATATTTACCTTATCGCCTCGTTGATGAAACCAGAAAGTTTATTCAGGAAAATAAAAACAGCTCGTTCTTTATCTATTATCCTTTGTATTTAGTTCATACTCCGCTTCAGGCAAGAGAAGAATTAATTTCCAAGTACCAACAAAAAAGAGATTCACTGAATTTAGGTGATGAGTTTATAGATTTTGGCGAAAAGAAATTGAGAACCAATCAGAGTAACGTAGTCTACGCTGCAATGGTAGAAGCAATGGATCAGGCTATAGGAAAAGTTACGGCTGAATTGAAAGCGGCAGGGATAGATGATAATACGATTATAATTTTCACAGCGGATAACGGAGGATTGGCAACTAATGACGGTGCTACCTCAAACCTGCCTTTAAAAGGTGGAAAAGGATGGATGTATGAAGGTGGAATTCGTGAACCGATGTTTGTGATTTGGCCTGGTGTAACCAAGGCAAAAAGTAAATGCAGCGAACCGGTGTTAACTACTGATTTTTATAAAACAATTGTTGAAATGACTGGTGTTGCTCAGCCTGAACAGGAAACAGATGGTGAAAGCCTCGTACCTCTGTTAAAACAAAGCGAAGGCTTTGATCGCAAAGCGGTATGCTGGCATTATCCACACTATAGTCCACAGGGAGGAAAGCCTGCTTCTGCCATTCGAAGTGGTGATTGGAAATTGATTAAAAACTACGAAACAAACACATTCGAACTCTACAACCTGAAAGATGACATAGGAGAAACAAACGATCTTTCAAATGTTGAGTCAGCCATTGTAAAACAGCTGGAACAGGAGTTGGAAGCCTGGTTAACCGATGTAGAGGCGTCGTTACCAATAAAAGGAGAATAACATTGGAATGAACAGTAGCCTCTGTTTAGAGGATGAGTTTCATGAACCGAAATAGAAAAATAATAATATTAAACGGATGAATAAATTAAACACAAGGTACATATTCATGATCTCAATGGTGTCAGCCATGGGAGGTCTTCTTTTTGGATATGATTGGGTCGTAATTGGAGGGGCCAAACCGTTTTACGAGCAGTTCTTTCATATCAGTCAAAGCCCGTTCCTGCAAGGCTGGGCTATGAGTAGCGCTCTGTTGGGGTGTTTGCTTGGAGCACTAACTTCAGGTGCTTTTAGCGACCGGTTAGGACGGAAAAAACTTCTGATATTTTCAGCTTTTCTATTTACACTTTCCGCAATTGGTACTGGGGCATCAAACAACTTTACTCCATTTATTATTTACCGCATTTTGGGTGGAATCGGCATCGGGCTGGCTTCTAATTTATCGCCCATGTACATTGCCGAAATATCGCCGGCAGCAATGCGCGGAAAGTTTGTTTCACTGAACCAGCTCACCATTGTAATCGGAATTTTAGGTGCACAGATTGCCAACTGGCAAATAGCTCAACCTGTTCCGGAAGGTGCAACCGCGGCCGATATTCTGGCGTCGTGGAACGGACAAATGGCCTGGCGCTGGATGTTCTGGGCCGAAACTTTACCGGCAGGAGCTTTTTTCCTGCTCATGTTTATTGTGCCAGAAAGTCCAAGATGGTTGGCAAAAAATGGCAACGAGAATAAAGTGTTGAGAATCCTTGGAAAGATTGGTGGCGAAGAATATGCCAAAAAGGAATATAAAAGTATCCACGAAAACCTGGTACACGATGAAGGACGGGTAAATTTTAAATTCCTGAATTCGCCGGGTATGCGTAAAATATTATTGATAGGTATTGTTGTTGCCGCTTTCCAGCAGTGGTGTGGTATTAACGTTATCTTTAATTATGCACAGGAGGTTTTTGCAGCTGCAGGTTACGGCGTTTCTGATACGCTTTTCAATATTGTGGTTACCGGAAGTGTAAATCTTGTTTTTACGTTCGTTGCTATTTATACGGTTGACAAATTGGGACGTCGGGCCTTGATGATTCTTGGTTCTGCCGGGCTGGCAGGAATTTACGCTTTAATGGGTGCCGGGTACTGTTTTCAAGTTACCGGATGGCCTTTACTGCTTTTAGTCGTTTTAGGAATTGCATGTTATGCCATGTCGTTGGCACCGGTTACCTGGGTGGTACTTTCCGAAATTTTTCCGAACCGTATTCGTGGTGCTGCCATGTCGTTCGCAACAGCATCGTTGTGGATTGCAAGTTTCCTGTTAACCTATACATTTCCACTACTAAATTCTGCATTTGGTGCCTCAGGTACTTTCTGGTTATACGGAATTATCTGTGCTGCAGGACTGCTTTTCATATACAAACGATTACCGGAAACAAAAGGTAAATCACTGGAAGAAATTGAAGAGGAGATATTAAACTAACGAAGATTGAGATTTCATTAATTGAGAAAGGAATAGAACATGAAGCAAGTAAAAGCTTATAAACAAAACCTGATGATCCCAACCTACGAATTGGGAAAATCAGAAATTAATCCCGTATTCTTTGAAAAACGAGTTTACCAGGGATCATCGGGTAAAGTATATCCGGTGCCTTTTATCGATAAGGTGTACGATCATAAAGTAGATCGGAATTACCAGGCAGCAACACTTGAAAACGAGTTTGTAAAACTGGTGATGTTACCTGAAATCGGCGGACGAATATTCGAAGCGCAAGATAAAACAAATAACGATTATAACTTTTTCTACCAGCAAAAAGTGATTAAACCGGCACTGGTTGGTTTGGCTGGTCCGTGGATAAGTGGAGGTGTGGAGTTTAACTGGCCACAGCACCACCGTCCGGGAACGTATTTGCCAACTGATGTTTACATTGAAGAGGAAGCCGATGGCGCACGGACAATCTGGATGTCGGAATACGACCCAATGTACCGTCTGAAAGGAATGCATGGAATTCGAATTCGTCCGAACAGCGCCCTGATTGAATTACGGGGGCGTTTATTTAACCGCACGCCTTTAACTCAAAACTTTTTGTGGTGGGCAAACGTGGCTGTAGAAGTACATGGTGATTACCAAAGCTTTTTCCCTCCCGATGTACATTATGTGGCCGATCATGCTGTGCGTGCGCAAAGTAGTTTCCCGTTTGCCGAAAACGATTATTACGGCATTCCTTACCACGAAAGACCGGGCAGAAATGACTTGCGTAATTATAACAATATTCCTGTGCCAACAAGCTACATGGTTTGTGATACGAAATACGATTTCTTTGGAGGTTACGATTTTAAAGAAGAAGGTGGTTTTATTCACGTGGCGAATCGTCATATTGCGCCGGGTAAAAAACAATGGACCTGGGGTAGCGAAGATTTCGGCCGTGCCTGGGATCGCGAACTGACTGATGAAGGCGGACCATATTTCGAGTTGATGGCAGGTGTTTATACCGATAATCAGCCCGATTTTACCTACCTGCTTCCATACGAGACAAAAACTTTTTCGCAATTCTGGTGGAGTTATAAAAAACTGGGTCCGGTACAAAATGCCAACAAAGATCTGGCAATCCGTTTTGAGATTCAGCAGGGAAATAAACTGGATTTAGGTGTGGCAGCAAGTCGTAAATTCGAGAATCTGAAGTTTATCCTGGTAATCGGAAACGAAAAGCAGGTCTTTGAAAATAAAGCCGTTTCTCCAGAAAACCCATGGAAAGACAATACCATTCACTTTGAAGCCGGACAGGAGAATTCAATTTCGTTGATTGTTATTGATGAGCAAGGAAAAGAATTGATTGCTTACCATCATCGCGAAGTTCCGAAAGAACGCAACCGCAAGCTGGCATTTGAGCCAAAACAACCGGAGGAAATTGAAAGTGCCAACGAACTGGAATTGATTGGCGAGCACCTGGAGTTGTATCGTCACCCGACCCGTTACCCGGAACCGTACTGGAAAGAAGCGATTAAAAAAGATCCGAAGAGCTACAAATCATATATTGCTTTGGGCCGCGTTGAACTTAAAAACGGAAAGTTTGCCAAAGCTGAAAACAACTTCAGAACTGCCATTGACATCATGACCACTTATCATCCAAACCCGGCATCGGGCGAGGCGCATTATTTCTGTGGTTTAGCTTGTTCTTTACAGGGTAGAAAGGAAGAGGCTTACGGACTTTTCTATAAATCTACCTGGAATTTCGAGTGGCGTGCATCGGCTTATTATCAGCTGGCAACGCTTGATTGTTTGAAGGCTGATTATGAAACAGCTTTGGAACATTTGGAGGCATCGTTGGATACAAACCGTCAGAATAACAAAGCTTACATTTTAAAAGCTGTGATTCTGAAAAATCTGGGTGATAAAGTAGCTGCAAAAGCTGTATTAGCCGAATTATTCAAAACCGATGCGCTTGATCAATGGGCGAAATTCGAATTGGCAACATTATCCGGAGATTACACTGATTTTATCGCGTCGTCAAGAAACGATGCACAAACCATAATAGACATTGCCTTTGATTATGCCGAAGCCGGTTTTTACGCCGAAGCCATTGCTGTAATCGAACTGCATCAAAAAAATGAAATTCCGGAATGTGCTGTGCCAAATCCAATGTCAAAAGCAGTGATGACGGAGTTCGTTTTGGCCTGGTTATATGAATTAAATGGAAATAGTGCTGTTGCCGGCGAAAATCTGAACAAAACAAAATCAGCATCCTGCGACTATGTATTTCCATCGCGCGTTTACGAACAGTTAGTGTTGGAATGGGCTTTACAGATCGATAAAGAAAATACAGTGGCTGCTTTCGGACTGGGTAATTATTATTTCAACCTGAAACGGCACAAAGATGCCATTAACGTTTGGCAACAAGCTGCCGATGCAAACAGCAATTACGGCACTTTATACCGCAATCTGGGAATTGCCTACTGGAATACTTTTGAAGACGGCGAAAAAGCCAGACAAGCATTCATAAAAGCGGTTGAACTGGCTCCAAACGATATGCGTATTCGCTATGAATTTGATCAGTTAAGAAAAAAATTGAATGATAATCCGAAAGAACGTTTACAAGATTTGTTAGAGATTAAAGATCAGATAATTACTCGTGATGATTTCTCGGTAGAACTCGCGGCCCTGTACAATTTTAACGGTAAGTATAATAAGGCTTTAGACCTGCTCGAAAACCGTGATTTCCATCCTTGGGAAGGTGGTGAAGGCCAGGTATTACGTCAGTTTACTTATGCTTGTTTGAAACTGGGGCAATTAGCCTTGCAAAACGGAGATGCTGAAACTGCATTTGAATACTTTAGCAAATCCGTGAATACACCGGATAATCTGGGTGAAAAATACCATCCGCTACAGGCTGTTGCACACATTAATTATTGGAAGGGAATGGCACTAAAAGCGCTCGGAAAAATAGAAAAAGCCAAAGCACACTTTCTGGCAAGTAAAGATGAAGAAGGCGATTTTATTGATATGGCCGTAAGTGCCTACTCTGAATTGTCATATTATAAAGCGTTGTCGCTAAACGAATTGGGTGAGAAGGTTGAGGCTCAAATTTTATTGGCTGATATTAAGAAATTTGGAGAAAGCAAGTTGAACGAAAAAGCTCAGATCGACTATTTTGCTACATCATTACCGCTTTTGCTGGTATTTGAAGATGATATTCAGAAACGAAATACCATCGATGCGAAATACCTAATTGCATTGGCGCATGTTGGTTTGGGATCGTATGGTGATGCAATAGACAATTTGAAAGAAGTATTGCAATTGAATTCTATGCATGTAGGCTCAAAAGATTTGTTAGAACAAGTTACCGCTGAAGTTGCGTAATTATTTAAATGGAATTTAATATGAAATTGTTATATATATATTTAATATTATTTGTGACCCTAGTTTTTATAAGTTGCTCAAAACCTTCGGTGGAAGAAATTAGACTGGAGGGGGAATGGAGAGTGGTTCTTGATTCTTTAAATGTTGGCATTGAAGAGGGCTGGGCTGAACAAGATCTGGAAGGTGCAACAATTCAACTACCCGGAACTTTGGATGATGCCGGTATTGGAGAGGAGAATATCCAGGTGCCGGTGATGGATAACAGTGTTATGTGGGGGCTAACGCGTAAGCATCAATACATTGGAGCTGCCTGGTATCAAAAGGAGGTTGATATACCTGCCAATTGGGAAGGAAAACAAATTGATCTTGAGTTGGAAAGAATCATTTGGGAATCAAAAGTATTTATTGACGGAACTCTTATCGGAAGAGGTGAAAGTTTAGTGGCACCACATCGATACAACTTAAGTGAAGCACTTACTCCCGGCAAACATACGATTACCATTTGTATTGATAATTCCAATTTTTATCCACTTATTAATGTACAGGGAAACCGGTATCCCGATCCGGTAAATCAGGATATGGCACATGCTTATACCAACCACACACAAATTAAGTGGAATGGTATTATTGGCGATATTAAACTAACCGCTTCCGAAGCAGATAAAATTGAAAACCTGCAGGTATATTCCAATGTGGCTGAAGGTACTATTAAGGCTACTTTCGACAACCCTTCAGAAGCGGCTGTAAACTATCAGATTTTAAGTGTTACCGGCGATGTTGTTGCCAAAGGTGAAGTAGAATCAGGTAAAGATGAAATATCGCTTTCAACTCCCGAGGGAATTAAACTGTGGGATGAATTTGATCCGAATCTATACGAGTTTAAATTGACTTCTGGAAACACAAGCGTTAGTGTACGTTTTGGTTACAGCCAAATTGGTAAAGATGGAGAAGTATTGACTTTAAATGGTAAGAGAATCTTTCTTCGTGGTAATTTGGAATGTGTCATTTTTCCTTTAACCGGGCATCCACCGATGGGAAAAGAGGAGTGGGCAAAACTCATTGGGCAAGCAAAAGCGTACGGATTGAACCATTTACGTTTTCATTCGTGGTGTCCTCCAAAAGCGGCTTTTGATGCCGCCGATGAAGCTGGTTTTTATTACCAGGTGGAATTACCACACTGGAGTTTACATTTTGGTGAAGATCGGAGGACAACCGATTTTCTCCTGGCTGAAGGCGATAAAATTCTTAAAGAATATGGAAACCATCCATCGTTTGTTTTAATGGCTTTGGGTAACGAACTGGAAGGAGATGTTGATCTGTTGAATTCTACTGTCGCAGCTTTGCGAGCAAAAGATAATCGTCATTTATACATGACCACCACGTATTCGTTTCAACGCCCGTTAGGATTGGTGGCCCAACCGGAAGATGATTTCTTTGTTACGCAAAGAACTGATAAGGGCTGGGTGCGTGGACAAGGGATTTTTAATTCGCAAGTGCCAAATTTCGATGAGGATTATACAGCTACAAGCGAACATGTTCCGGTACCTCTAATTTCGCATGAGATTGGACAATATTCGGTTTATCCCGACATGTCGGAAATTGAAAAATATACAGGCGTATTGAAGCCGCTCAATTTTATGGCCGTTCGATATGAACTGGAGAAAAACGGGTTGTTGGATTTAGCTGATAAATTTACTTATGCGTCCGGGAAATTGGCTGCAATTCTTTACAAGGAGGAGATTGAAAGAGCCTTAAAAACACCGGCTTTCGATGGTTTCCAATTGCTGCAATTGCAGGATTTCCCGGGACAGGGTACCGCGCTTGTTGGTTTGCTTAACGCATTCTGGGAATCGAAAGGTGCAATAAGTGCCGAAGAATTCAGGAAGTTTAACTCAGAGCTGGTTCCGCTTATCCGTTTCGAAAAGGCTGTATATGAAAATGGCGAGACATTTAGCGCAACTTTGGAAGTAGCTAACTTTTACAAAGAATTGACGGGGCAATCGATCAAATGGTCAGTAGCCAATGATGCCGGAGAAATTATGAAGGAAGGTAACTTTGATAATATCGACCTGGAGCTGGGCAACAATGGCAATCTGGGTACAATTGAGCTTGATGTTAATGTCGATAAAGCAAAGAGATTAACGATTGAAGTAGCCTTAACGGGAACTTCGTACAAAAACAGCTGGCCTGTATGGTTTTATCCAAAAGATGTACCTATTACCAACGAAAATGTAGTTGTTACCGATTCGTACAGCATAGCCGGAAAAGCATTAAAAGAAGGCAAAACTGTATTGCTGAACCCTGATTATAAAACTTTAAAGGGCATTACAGGCCGTTTTGTTCCTGTATTCTGGAGTCCGGTGCATTTCCCGAATCAGCCAAGTACAATGGGATTGCTAATAGACGACAAGCATGCTGCTTTTAGCGACTTTCCTACAGGTACTTTCACGGAGTGGAACTGGTGGGATTTATGTATCCAATCAAAATCGCTGATTATCGACTCATTAAATGTTACGCCCATCGTAAGGGTTATCGATAACTTTGTAACAAACCATCATTTGGCAAATGTTTTTGAGGCGAAGGTTGGAAAAGGGAAACTCATTTTCTCTGCCATCGATTTATCTAACAATTTAAATGATCGTCCTGTTGCCCGTCAGTTGCGCTCAAGCTTGCTGCAATACATGAACAGCAGTGATTTTAATCCTGCAAATAGCATTCAGATGTCCGACTTAAAAGTTTTGGCAGGAGAAAAATCCGACAAGCAGTTTGATGATCTGGATATTTACGAGGATTAGAATTCATAAAAAAATAACGGGGAAGTTATTATGATTAGAACGTTGGCAATAATTAGCATTTTTCTATTCTGCTTTTTATCAATAACTGCTGCAGGTGAAGAAAAATTAAATGGTGCTGAGCAGCAAACTGGGAAGCCTAATTTTATATTAATTGTTGCCGACGATCTTGGCTTTGCCGATGTCGGCTTTAACGGAAGTACGCAAATAGAAACCCCAAATATTGATCACCTGGCTAGTTCAGGTGTTCGTTTTTCACAGGGCTACGTATCATCTGCGGTATGCAGCCCTTCGCGGGCAGGGTTACTTACCGGAAGAAATCAGGTTGAGTTTGGGCACGATAATAACCTTTCGAATGTGCAGCCCGGTTTCGACGGTGCGTTTAATGGCCTGCCTCTAACGGAGAAAACCATAGCTGATCGCCTAAAATCGCTGGGCTATGTAACAGGATTAATTGGTAAGTGGCATTTGGGCGACCTTCCTCAATTTCATCCTTTAAAAAGGGGATTCGACGAGTTTTGGGGTTATACAGGAGGAGGTCATGATTACTTTAATGTTGAATCAAATAGTAAAGGTTATTTGAGCCCCATTGAGTGTAATTATAAAACACCGCAAAAACTCACTTATATTACCGATGATAAGGGCGATGAATGCATCGACTTTATAACAAGGCATAAGAGTGAACCGTTTTTCTTGTTTGCATCATTCAATGCACCACATGCACCCATGCAAGCTACTAACGATGATCTTCAGTTGTTTGAACACGTAAAGAATGAGAAACGCAGGAAGTACTGTGCCATGGTTCATCGTTTGGATATTAATATTGGCCGGATAATGGGAACTCTTGAAGAACAAGGGTTATCTGAGAAAACGCTGGTGGTCTTTATGAGCGATAATGGCGGTCCGTGTGACCAAAACGCCTCCTTAAATGCTCCGTTAAACGGACAAAAAGGAATATTGCTGGAAGGAGGAATACACGTGCCCTTTGTTATGAACTGGCCGGGCATGTTAACAGAAGGAATGGTGTACAACGAAATGGTAAGTTCGTTAGATATTGCACCCACTTTTTATGAACTTGCAGGTGGCAAAAGAAGTGCTGAAGATAAATTTACAGGAGTGAACTTACTCCCATACCTTAATGGTAGCTCAGTAACTGCTCCCCATAACGAATTGTTGTGGCGATTTACAATAAGCAAAGCAATTCGAAAAGGGGACTGGAAATTGATAAGTATTCCCGACAGAATTCCTATGTTGTATAATTTAGCTACAGATATTTCGGAACAAAATAATGTTGCTTTAGATCACATTGATGTTACAGGTGAACTCTTGCAGGAATTGGGTAATTGGGATGTAAGCTTGCCTCATCCACTGTTTTTGGAAGGAGCGCGGTGGAAAAGAGTACAATTGGATTTGTATGACCGAAAGTATCAATTAAGTCAACCTGTTCAATAACAAATCAGAACAAATGAATTCAATAATCTCAAAAATATATTATTTGCTGAAGCATAAATACCTGTTTTGTATTTGTGCTTTTTTCGTGGTTTCATTTAGCGCCGTTGGGCAACAAAAACCCAATATACTTTGGCTTACCATTGAAGATACATCGCCACAGTTTATTGGCTGTTATGGTAATTCAGATGCCCGAACGCCTGTTATAGATAAGCTGGCTGATGGAGGTATAAGGTTTACCAATGCCTTTTCAACCGGAACGGTATGTTCTCCCAGCCGCAGTGCAATAATCACGGGTGTACATACTTTTAAAATGGGCACAGGAAACCACAGAAGTAATTACCGGATTCCTGATTTTATTAAAGGCTTTCCCTACTATCTGCAACAGCAAGGTTATTATGTGACCAATAGTTACAAAACCGACTACAACGTGGCCAACATGAAAGAATTTACTGCGGAAGCCTGGAACGAAAGTTCGGGCAAAGCAGGCTGGTGGAATCGAAAACCCGGACAGCCGTTTTTTGCGGTGTTTAATTTCAACGACTCGCATCAGTCGCGTACCATGAGCCATTCTTATGAATGGTATGAGCAATATGTTTTGGGAAATCTATCGAAAGAAGAGGTAATTGCCGAAGATGCTTTTGAAATGCCACCGTTTTATAACGATACGCCGGAGATGCGAAAACATTTTGCCCGTGTTTATAACTCCATAAAATTAACCGATAAACGTATTGGCGAGTTGCTGGAAAAACTGGACAAGGATAATTTACGCGACAGTACCATTATTTTCTTCTACGCCGATCATGGCGAAGGAATACCACGTGGAAAAACCAACGGCATAAACCTGGGCTACCGTGTACCTTTTGTTATTTGGTTCCCCGAAATGTACAAACACCTTTCTCCATGGGGAGAGGCCGGGGTTGTTACCGACGAGCTGATTGATTTTAAAGATCTGGCGCCAACATTGGTAAGCTTAGCCGGCGGCAAAGTGCCGGAATACATGACCGGGCGCGTTCTATTGGGAGAAAATCGTAGCCCTGAAGCTGATCACCTGATTCTGTCGGCCGATCGTGCCGACAATGGCCCGGATATGGTGCGTACCATTACTGATGGCCGGTTTGTGTATTCCAGAAACTTTATGCCTTTTATGCCGCAAATGCGTTATATCCGCTATCTGGAAATTGCCGATATCACAAACGAAATGCGTAGCGATTTGAAAAAAGGCGTACTCAATGACTTTCAGAAAAGCGTATTTGAAGATCGTCCGGCGGAATACCTTTTTGATATTGAAAATGACATTTGGGAACGCAACAATCTTGTTGGAAATCCTGAATATAAAGCGGTTCTTGAAAAAATGCGCAAGCAGTTGGATGATGAGATTGTGGCAGCGAAAGACGCACATTTTATGCCGGAATATGAGTTGGTGCTGATTTCGAAAAACGGAAATGCCTATGAATTCCGGTTGGATGAGAATAACTATCCTTTCGAAGACATTTATGCCGCAGCGTCATTGTCAGGAAAGCGAGGAGCAGATTTTGCGCAAAAGCAAATAGAACTGTTACAAAGCGAAAATAATATTATTCGCTACTGGGCAATTGTGGGTTTGCGTTCGCAATACAGTGAAGTGCTTTCAAAATACAAAAAGGAAATTGTGGCAGCCATGGATGACCAGTATCTACCGGTTGCTGTTATGGCATCATCCATTGCCTACCAATTTTTTGATAACGAAGCGGCTCGTGAAATTTTAATTGCGTTTAGCAAAAGCGAGAATATGCATATTGCACTTCTTACTGTAAACGAATTACTTTATGTAAAAAACAAAGAGCCGTTTATTGAAACAATTGAAAGCGTTTGTGAAATGCCAAACAGAAATTTCACTGTAAAGGGAGCTTGTCTCGACCTTCTTGGAATTTTAAAATTAGTAAAAAACGATTATGAACATCTTAATAAACTGAATTCCAAATAGAATGAAATTAATTGCAGTAATAATATTGTTTGCAAGTTTTGCTTGTGTGGCACAGCAAAAAACAGAATCTGAATCCGATTATATCGCGGAACTTAAGCAGGAGTTAACGTTTAAATGGCCAAATAATAGAACAATAAACGTCGTATTTCATGGGCATAGTGTCCCGTCAGGTTATTTTACAGGTGGTGTAGTAAATACACTGGCGGCTTATCCGCATTTGTTCCTGAAATTTTTAAAAGAGAATTATCCTAAAGCCGTAATTAATTGTATTACCACGTCAATTGGTGGAGAAGAGGCAGAACAGGGCGCCAAACGTTTTAAGGATGATGTGTTGTGCATGAAACCCGATTTGCTTTTTATCGACTATGCACTAAACGACAGAAGAATTGGAGTGGAGAGAGCAGAAACTGCATGGCGCGCGATGATTGAAGAAGCGCTTGAGGCCGATATAAAACTGGTATTGCTAACACCTACACCCGATTTAAAGGAAGATATTCTCAACGAAAATGCCCCTCTGGTTGGTCATGTCAGAATGATTAAAAAACTTGGTGAAGAGTATCAAATTCCTGTAGTCAATGTCTACGCTAAGTTTAAAAAGCTTAAGCAGGAGGAAGGAGATATCTCAAAATACATGGCTCAAAACAACCATCCCAATGAGCTGGGGCATCAGGTTGTTGTAAAGGAAATAGAGAAAAAACTTTTTAGTGAACTATAATGGGAAACAAAATTTATTACATAATCGCTGCATTTGGATTTTTGTTTGTTCAATGCAACAATCCTAAGAACTCTGAATCCGAAGGAAGCAAGCCACCCAATATTATTCTGATCGTGACCGACGATCAGGGATATGCCGATTTAAGTGCTTACGATCATGTTTCGGCCAATTGTGCAACGCCAAACATGGATCGCATTGCGCTAAGCGGTGTTTTGTTCGATCAGTGTTACGTGTCGGGGCCGGTTTGTAGTCCTTCCAGGGCTGCCATTTACACCGGAAAATACCAGGAACGCTGGGATCCGAATATGGGCTGGGGACCAGGCTTACCTACAAATGTACCTACCTTAGCTGAAATGCTTAAAGATAATGGTTACACTACAGGCCGGGTTGGAAAAAGTGATTACGGAACAAATTACCACAATCCACACGCCCACGAGTTTCCGGTGCATCACGGCTACGAAAGTTTTATCGGCTTTAGTGCACATGCACACGATTTCTTTCATTTAGATGAGGAAATTGAAATGGCGACACCTGATCCTTACGGCGAAAGTGCATCGTTGGGAAGATTGTGGCGCGATACCACCAAGGTTGGTTTTGATGATACTTACTCAACCAATCTTTTTACTGACGAAGCAATTCAATTTATTGAAAAAAATAAAGAAGGCCCGTTCTTTTTAGATTTGGCCTACAATGCTGTGCACGAGTTAATTCACCAGGTGCCGGATGAGTACCGCGAAAAATGGGATGCACCAAAAATTCCAAACTACGATCCATCAATGGGTACTTATAACGACTATTATTACAAATACACTAAAGTCGGTGATATTTCTGATGAAGGAAAACGCAAATTGTACCTGGCCAACCTGAATTGCCTCGACGATAATATTGGACGATTATTGGATGAACTTGAGCAACAGGGGTTGATGGAAAATACCTTGGTAATTCTGATCTCAGATAATGGAGGAGAGCCTTTAACCGGAGCGAATAATCTTCCGTTATGCGGATCGAAATACACCATGCACGAAGGAGGAATTCGGGTGCCTTTTATTGTTTCATGGCCAAAATCTGTGCCACAGGGAAAATTATATCGGCATCGGGTGAGTGCATTTGATATTGTTCCAACATGTTTACAGGCAGCTGGTATTGTATCAAACGAATTAGCTGCTTTTGATGGGAGCAGCCTGATTTACCCAATTTTGAATGATGAGCCATCAGTAAAAGCTGAAGAACCCCTTTGTTTTAAATTTGGCAAGCAGTGGGCAATTATCGATCAGGACTGGAAACTGGTTTATGCAGAAGATTATAACCCGGATTGGAGACCTATTACATCACAAATAATGTTGGGAGCAAACAGTGGCCAACTGGCGCTATACAATTTAAATGAAGATATTGGCGAACGAAATAATTTGATTGGGGTTGAAGTGGAAAAGGCAAAGGAACTTCAGCAAAAGTTTGATAGTTGGTTAAGGCAAATGAAAGTTGATCAACATCAGTATACATTTTGGCATTCGAAAAATGAAGTTGTAGCAAAACAGTAGAATGAAGTATCGAAATGTTAGAAGATGTAATAATTGTTTTCTGAAAATGGAGAGTAGAGAGGCGAATTATAATCGACGAGGTGAAATGAAAGCATTTGCGATATTTGTATTTTTGTTAATAGCTGTTTATAAGATTAATGGACAATCCACATCAAACCTGAACATTTATGTAGCAGATAGAGTTGCAATAAAACCAGATATTTTTGGTGTAAACAACGATTGGAAATTTATTTCAGATGAATTGTTCCCCTCTTTTGCTGCTGCTTTTAGTAGTCTTGATCTTGACGTATTAAGGTATCCGGGAGGATGGGAATCGGAATGGCTGGATTGGCCAAGCAATACTACTCCCGGTTGGAGTTCTGCTCCTGAAACTCCAGGCGCCTCAATCACAACCGTAAAAAATAACTATTCCAATTACTCGGTGGTTGTTTCTACGCAAGGAGCAATGAACGAAACATATAACTCAACAGCCTGGAAAAATGCTATTAATACTTTGCAGCAAGATGCAAAAGATGCAATTAACAGGGCAGGATCTGCTAATATTAAATATGTTGAAATTGGAAATGAATGGTGGTTACAATACGCCGGTGGGGCAAATCGTTCACAAAAGCTGTTAAACTACAGTAAAACAGCAATGAAAATTGCTGCATACATTTCAGAGCAATATCCCGACAGAACTTTCAATATACTCATTAACGGTGACTTTACCGAACCGCAGGAATTTGCGTCCATGAAAGAAAATTTTACGGAAGCCTATGATGAAATTGACGGTATTGCGCTGCATACATACACCGGTTATCAGCCTCCAAATGATAAAACGGGTTTTGCTATTCAAACACTAGGTGAAAAAATTGACGCTTGCTCCAGGAACTTCAATCCTAATAAAGAGTTGATTATTTATTGCTCGGAATGGATGGCTGCGCGTGATTATAACGAAGGAAGAGTATATATGGAAGCGGCCAATATTATCCCCGACATTGTACAAATTTATGCACAACACGGAGTCGATGCCGCGGCGTATTGGCCACCGGTTAACAGCACTGCTCCCGGTGTTGGAATAGTGAGTTGGAATGCATCGGTGGTTTTCCCATGTGGGCAAATTTTAGGAGATATGGCGTCATCGTTCAAAGGTGAAGCGGTCAGGGCGATCTCTGATAGTAACTTCGGAATAGCCAGTGCTCTTACAGCAGAAGATATGCTATTGATTTATGTTACCGGAAAGAATAATGACGCAACACAGTTAAATATCCTGCTGCATAATTTTGAGGCAAAACAAATAGTTAAAGTTGAGAAATTCAGACCTGAAGATTATACGCAAACAAATAAAGCAGCCCCTTATATTATTGAAAATGGCGATGTTGAAATAGTTTCTCCTACAAAGATTAGCTTTGACATAAACAGTTCAGGAGAATACGAAATATTTAAAATTCTATTAACCGGGGAAGCCCTGGAAGCGTTAGAGACCAAAATCATTGATTTTGAAACGCCAATTGAAGTTATTCCTGATTTTGGTGCAAGTTTCGACGTAGCACAAAATCCGGATAACGAAGGATTGAACAGATCTGAAAACTCAGGAAGAATAGGCCGGACTTCATTACTTTGGTATGAATTGGTGGATATTCCTTGTAACTTTTCAGTACCGGAAAATGAATACCGTTATGTTCATATTTTCGTTAGATACTCCGCTCAACCCGATATTGTTTTACGCTTGAACCAGGCAGGAAATGAAGGTAATATTCGTCCTTTGAATCCGTATACAAATTTTGGTGAGTGGCAGGATCTGGTATTTGAAATATTTGGAGGAGAAACCGGGCTTGATGTATACAATCTAAGGTATTTAGGTGATTGTGGCTTTGAGAATAATCCTAACGGATTTGTTCTTGATAACACTACGAATTTTGCGTACATCGATGAAATTATTGTAAGTGATGATCCCACACTTAGAAGCTTGCCCACCTCAGTTCCTGTAAGAAAGAAAGAAACGGATTATTTCATTTACGTGAAAGACAAATCCATATATCTGAATGCTAAAGATGAAAGGGATGTAGATGTTTGGATTTATACGATTAATGGTTTTTTGATTGGAAGGCATTACAAATCAACTTGCTGTTTCGAAGTTCCTTCATCCGGATTATACATTGTACGAGTAGGTAACAATGTACAAAAAGTGGTAGTAAAATAACGAATTTAAAAAATACAGATAATGATTAAAAAATTATATCATCTGATTCTTGTTTCGGCAATCGCCGGAACATTGTCGTGCACAACAAAACCAGAAGACGTTAAACCAAATTTTCTGTTTATTGTAGCCGACGATTTTGGTTACCACGACATGAGTTGTATGGGAAGCAAGTTCTACGAAACACCTAACATTGATCAAATAGCCAACGAAGGGATGGTGTTTACAGATGGTTATGCCACATGCCAGGTTTGTAGTCCATCGAGGGCAAGTTTAATAAGTGGTAAATTTCCGGCTCGACATGGAATTACAGACTGGATTGGAGCACCAACAGGTGAAGATTGGGGAAGTAGAGCCAATACGAAATTGTTACCGCCAGATTACGAGCAAGTTCTGGCCCAGAAATATGTGACCTTGCCTGAGGCTTTAAAGGAAGCCGGCTATCTGACTTTTTTTGCAGGGAAATGGCACATTGGCGAAAAAGGATCGTGGCCCGAAGATCATGGTTTTGATATTAATAAAGGGGGATGGGATGTGGGTAGTCCCAAAGGTGGTTTCTATGCACCCTGGAATAATCCCAATTTACCAAGTGGCCCCGATGGAGAGAGCCTTACCATGCGTTTGGCTCAGGAAACAGCTGATTTTATAAAAGCAAACAAAGACACTTCGTTTTTAGCCTATTTGTCGTTTTACGCGGTGCATGCACCCATTCAAACCACCGAAGAAAAATGGGCAAAATTCCGCGATAAAGCTGACTCCATGGGCATTGCAGAAAGTGGTTTTGACATGGACAGTCGTTTGCCTATCCGCACGGTTCAGGATAATCCCATTTATGCCGGTTTAATTGAAACCATGGACGACGCGGTTGGATTGGTTTTAACTACTTTAAAAGAATTGGGATTAGAAGAAAATACAGTCGTGATATTTACTGCCGATAACGGTGGTGTTGCTTCGGGAGATAATTACTCCACATCGAATCTGCCTTTAAAAGGTGGTAAAGGATACCAATACGAAGGTGGTATTCGCGAGCCCTATTTTGTAAAAGTACCCGGATTAACCGAAGGCGGTAAAACCAACAGCACACCCGTAACCGGGACCGACTTTTATCCAACTATTTTACAATTAGCAGGAGCGCAACTGCGTCCTGACGAGCATGCCGATGGTGTAAGTCTGTTACCGTTGCTTAAGGGCGAAAGTATTCCTGAAAGACCATTAATCTGGCATTATCCGCACTACGGAAATCAAGGTGGCGACCCGGTTTCAATTATCCGATTGGGCGATTGGAAACTGATTCATTATTACGAAACCGATACGGATGAATTATACAACCTAAGAAACGATATTGAAGAGCAAAATGACTTGTCAACTGAAAATACTGATTTGACAACTAAATTGCACCAACAACTTTTTGATTACCTGATAGCTGTTAATGCCAGATTTCCCGTTGAAAATCCCAACTACGACAATGAAAAAGCCCAGAACCGTTTGCTACGGATAGAACAGGAACGTCTTCCTGCTTTGGAGAGAGAACGACTGCATTTTTTGTCTGAAGATTACGACCCGAAGAATAACTGGTGGGGAAGTAAGGTAACTGAAGATTAATTCTTGTTAGACTATATGATGAAAAAAAAGGCACTAATATTCATATGCATAAGCGTAATTGCTTTTTGGGGAGTAAACTTTTTTCAAATACAATCGGAACAACAGGAGGAAGGCATTGAAAAGATTGAAAATGAAGGAGAAGAAAGCAATGAAGAACGTCCTGAAGTAATTCTTTCGGAACAGGAAAAATCGGTTAATAAAGCACGTATTGAACGATATTTTTCCAGTCCAGCCTTAAAAAGTGCCTCGGGAGTATCGTCGTATGCAAACGGAATAATAGAAGGCAGCTGGGAGCAAATGCGCTTCCTTTCAGAAGGAAAAACGGGTTACGGTTTTCGGGTCGACGGTTCGGTTTACGATCAGGAACACGATGTGATTTATGCCATATCCTATGCCGGTCACATTTGGAAGATAAATCGCGAAGGTGATGATTATACCAAAACCAGCTGGGAATTGATGAATCATAAAGGCAACTTTCTGGAATCATATATTGATGGATTAAATAAAAGCGACGGCTCGTTTCGCATGGTTCGGTCGTCCGGTAATGGAATGCAATACAGCGATGATGAAGGAAGAACCTGGTCGGCTGCCGGCGGAGTTACTGCAGCTGGTGAAAGCTTTGAAGGTGCTGTTGTAAAAAAGGCAGGTGCAAATCGTATTTTCACCCTGGTAAAAACAAGCTCAAATAATCTTCAAACTTACATTTCCATTAACGACGGTACTTCTTACAGTGCACTATCAATCAACTTTAATTCATCGGCATATAACGTAAAAATGTTTAAGGCTGCAAATACCGAGTCGGTATTTATCGCCGCCCTGTCGAATTCCGATTCCAAATTGAGAATTTACGAATGCGCACCAGCCGATTCCGACTTCAAATTAATTCATACTTCTACTACAACATTTGTTGGTATGAACAGAATATTTGGTACTTATTACAACGATAAATACCACTTTTATGTGGCTGCCCAAAATACACACATTTATTATTCTGCCGATAAGGGAAATAGCTGGCAACTTAAAAACAGTTCAAATAACAGTAATGGCGATACCAATCCGCGCACAGTGCATGCTACAAAACCCAATGTAATTTTTCAAGGGTATCTGGATGTGAATATGTCGGTTAACTACGGGATGTCTTTTTCAAATTTCTCGCACTTGTTGGGGTGGGATGTTCACCACATGAAAATGTACCAAAAAAAAGATGGCAGCTATTTCCATTTTGTAGGGAAGGACTTTGGTTGTTATATTTCCGATGAACCGGAATCTTCAAACACCTATTTACAGCTGAACAATTCTGCACCTACACAAATGTGTTACGATGCGGATCATGCACAAAACTACTACAGCTCTTTTACAAGTACTCAGGATCGGGGTACCGTAGGGTTCGAAACTTACACCAATGAATCGTACACTACCGATGTGAAAACAACGGATGGACTGAGGGTAACCTTAGGAAACAAAGAAGAATCGGTATGGACCTGGATGTATTACGGTTCTATTTTCCGGCAGGCAAACTTTGCCGTTAGAAGCTCGGGTCTTGCCCAAATAAATTATACCGGCAACTGGTGGGCGGCTCCAATGGTAACTTCGCCCGATAAAAAGGAAGATGCTGTTTATATAGCAGCCGGACCGCGTTTAACGAAACTCACGTATAATCCGGCGAACAATTCAATCGTTCAAACCAATCATTATTATGACTTTGGTAGCAAGAGCGGTTCTGAAATAACCGGTTTCGGTTACTCGCCGTTGAATTCAAACCGCTGGTATGTTTCGGTTAAAACGGGCAATTTCTATTATTCGCTTGATGGGGGACAAACATTTAAGGAATCATCATATAATGGCGTTTTCCCTCGTGCAAACGATCAGGGTTACAATTACCACAAGAATCAGCACGTAATTAAGGGGTCGAATATTGATGAAAAGCGAGTTTATTATGCCGGTGTTGGTAATCTGTTTATGATTAGCGACGACGGTGGAGAAACGTTCACTAACCACAGCAATGGCTTGAATGTTTACCGGATTCGTGATTTTGATTATACGCCAGATGAGAAATTTATTTTTGCAGCTTGTGCCTACGGAGGTATTTGGGTGTACTCGGTTGACGACGATCAATGGTTTGAAATGAATGATGAGGCCGTGCCTTATGTAAGCTTTAATGATGTCGAATTCATTGTACGGGAAAACACGGTAAATTTTGCTACCTACGGAAGTGGCATTCTGAAATTTAAACTGGAAGGAATGAATCCGATTGTAGCTTATCCGGATAGCTTAGTGGCAAGCATTGATGAAAATAGTAATGTGGAACTAAACTGGAAAGACAATTCCAATAACGAAATTGCATTTATTATTCAACGTTCGAAAGCGGGAGGTGCATTTGCTCAAATTGGCAATGTTTCAGCTGGACAAACTTCTTTTACCGATAATCAGATAACTGAAGCCGATAACTACATCTACAGGGTAAAAGCAATTAACGCCAATCAATCGTCGGCCTTTTCAAATTATGCGGCTGTAACCACTGAACCTGAGGGCACGGTTTCAAAAGAAAACTGGACGCTGGTAAGTGTAAATAGTGAAGTACCCAATGGATACAGTGCGACGAATGCTTTTGATAATATAAAGAGTACCATGTGGCATACCGACTGGAATGCCACGCCGAAACCATCGCATCCGCATACCTTGGTTATTGATTTGGCAAAAACGTATAACCTGAAAGGATTTAGCTATTTGCCGCGTCAGGACAACAATTTAAACGGAACCATTAAAGATTACGCGTTCTATGTTTCAACGGATAACTCAACCTGGACAAAAGCTGCTGAAGGAACATGGGCTGCAAATTTTGAAGAAAAAGTAGTCGAGTTTTCAAGTGCGCATAATGCCCGGTACATTAAGCTGATTGCTTTGTCGGAAGTGAACGGAGCAGTATTTGCTAGTTGTGCTGAACTTTCAGCATTCACACAATTCATAGGTTTAAATGTGCCTGAAACACCACAGTTTGTTCAGGGAGGAAGGTTAAGCGACTTGGAGGTTGAACTCATTTGGTTGGATGTGTCGAATAATGAAGATGGATTTGTAGTTCAGCAATTGGTCGATGGTGCCTTTCAAACCATTTATACCAGCGGACAAAATGCGACTTCATATAAGCTTCAAAATACCAATACTAAAGATGAATATACGTTCAGATTAGCTGCATTTAATTCAGATGGTACATCCGAATATTCAAGATTGTTAACCTTGTATGGTTCCGATACGCCGGTGGGAATTGAAGACAGAATGTTAGCGGAAAAGGAAATTACTGTTTATCCGAATCCGTTTTCAAACGAAATAATGATAAAAACAGATGGAGAATCTTCTTTCTCGGAATGGAAAATATACGATTTGTCGGGTAGAATACTGAAGAGCGGAACATTCTCAAATTATTCGAATTTGGAAAGAATTAATACCAGTGAACTGAACAGTGGCAATTACTTGTTGCAACTTCATGGTAAGCAGGGAGTTGTTTCAAAAACAATTATAAAAAATCAATAAATGAGGTATTTAATACTGCTGATTTCCATTTTGGTGTTTACCAATAAATTATTTGCGCAGTTTGTGGACGAGGCAACACCTTCTGATGTAAAACCGTCACTCCCGTCGGTTCCCGGTTCCTGGGAGCTCGAATTCAGCGACGAGTTTAATGGAACAGAAGTAAATACAGCCACATGGAACATTGATAACAGTACAAAGTCGAGAGCTGCACGACCAAAAATCGGTATCACCGATTGGCGCTGGAAATCCGAAAATGTTTCGGTTGATGGAGGGAACCTGATTCTGAAGGTGTTTAAAACAGGTAGTAATTCCATGACCAACGGTTCCATTCAAACGTATAGTAAATACCACACCCAGTATGGTTATTTTGAGGCCCGCATTAAAATTGGTGACGCAAGCAAAGGTACACACACCGCTTTTTGGTTGCAGGGGCCAAATATGGGCAACGTGGATGGCACAGCAAACGATGGAGCAGAAATAGATGTTTTCGAATCGGCATGGACGGGTGATTTTACAAAATCTGTAGTGCATATTGATGGATATGGTGCAAATCATCAGGCCAACACAAAACAGTTTGATACGCCCGGAATTCATTCAGGATTTCACGTTTGGGGTTTTTACTGGACTCCCAATGCCATGGAAATATATTACGATGGTGTTTTCAAAGTACGTTATTCCGATCAGAAATGGGTGGTGCACAGTCCCGAGTTTTTGTGGCTTTCCAACGGAGCCAGTTTTGGTGTGGAAGGCAACCAGTATTTCGTAGATCTTCCCATTGGTTACTTAACCGAAACACAGGTAGATTACATACGGGTGTGGAAAGGCGAAGATTCTTCCGACAATGATTCAACTTTAAGTAAGGAGAACTGGCAGCTTTTATACGCCGACAGCGAGGATGACTATGGTGGTAATCTGGCAACCTATGCCTTCGACGGAAATCCATACACCTTTTGGCATACCGAATGGAAAGATAACAGTCCTTCTTATCCGCATGAGATTCAGATTGACCTGGGAGACAGCGCAAAAATATATGCTTTTAACTATTTGCCCCGTCAGGATAATAACCTGAACGGGAATATTGCCGAATACGAATTCTATGCCTCAAACGACAAGCAAAATTGGGGCGAACCGCTTGCCAGCGGAACTTTCGCTGCAAATGGCGATGAAAAATCGGTTCAATTGCCCGATACGGTGGTATGCAAATATGTTCGCCTGGTAGCTTTATCAGAGGTTAATAGTAACGCGTTTACAAATGTTGCCGAGTTGAGCTTAATGGGGTATTACACGAAGGATATTTCAACAGGAGTGAGTAGTGTGCGAAATAAACCAACGATAAAAGCTTACCCCAATCCGTTTACAAATGAAATAAATGTAAGTCTTGACTTAGTAGATGGAATTAGTCTTTGGCGAATCGTCTCCATGGATGGACGAATATTAAAAGAAGCACAGGTATCCCATTTCGTAAATGAACTACATATCACTACTACCGATCTGCCAGCAGGAATGTACATGCTTGAGGTAGCTACAGGAAAAGGCAGAGATGTAAAATTAATGGTGAAAAAGTAATCGCAAATGGGGTGGTTTAAAATGTTTATTATGAGGAAATTGAGTTTTTTAAAAATGAGAGATGTAACCTTAGTACTGTTTTTGGGAATTGCCCTGCTGAGCAGCTGTGCAAAAAAGGGTGTAACTGAAATCGACCTTTCGGGTGACTGGAGTTTCCAAATCGATAGTCTGGATAATGGACTTTCAGAAAAGTGGTTTACAAAGGAATTGAATGATACAATTGTTTTACCGGGTTCCATGCCTGAACAAAACAAAGGAATTCCGGTGGGTTACCATACCAAATTCACTGGAAATACATGGAGGGAATACCCCGAGGGAAAACAGTGGTACGACGATGAAAATTACAAACCGTATTTAAGCAACGATAAATTCAGGTATCCGTTTTGGCTCATTTCCGATTACCATTATGTGGGCAGAGCATGGTACCAAAAGGAGGTTACAGTGCCTGAGGACTGGCAGGGGAAAAGCCTGGAACTTTACCTGGAACGTCCACACTGGGAAACAAGTGTTTGGGTTAACGGCAATTACGTTGGGCTACAAAATGCGCTGGGAGTGGCGCACCGTTATGATGTGAGTGAATTTATTCAGCCCGGAGCAAATACCATAACCATTAGCATTGATAACCGGGTAAAAGAGGTAAACGTGGGGATTGATGCACACAGCATAAGCGATAATACCCAAAGCAACTGGAACGGAATTGTTGGCGAAATTAAGCTGGTGAAAAGAGATAAATTGTATGTTTCAAACGTGCAGATTTATCCTAACCTGGCAACAAAAAAGGCGCGCCTTGAAATTGTTCTGAAAAATAATACCGGCAGTGCCCAAGCTGGTAAACTGCAAATTGGAGCTGCAACAATCAATTCAGATGCAATACATAAAGTAGCCAATTTGAGTACTGCTTTTGACATGGAAGCAGAAACAGATACCATTGTTGTGAATTACGAAATGGGCGACGATGTGCAGTTGTGGGACGAGTTCAACCCAAATGTGTACCAACTATCGGTGCAATTGAATGCAGCGAATGCCAACGATACCTGGAAGGGTAACTTTGGTATGCGCGAGTTCAAAAATGTGGGTAAAACGCTCGAAAACAATGGTCGACCAGTATATTTACGCGGAACCTTAGATTGCGCAGTTTTTCCAAAAACCGGCTACCCTCCAACCGATAGAGCATCGTGGGAACGCATTCTTAATAAATGCAAAGAATACGGATTAAACCACATACGATTCCATTCCTGGTGCCCGCCAAAAGCAGCTTTTGATGTAGCCGATAAACTGGGTTTTTATTACCAGGTTGAAGCTTCGGCCTGGGCGGTTAATTTAGGAGATAGCACGGCTTTGGATCAATGGATTTACGATGAAAGCGAACGTATGGTTGAGGTTTACGGAAATCATCCGTCATTTTGTTTGATGCCATACGGTAACGAGCCCCACGGTAAAAACCACAAAGCCTATTTAATTGATTTTGTGAAATACTGGAAAGCAAAAGGCGATACACGCCGCATTTATACCACTGGCGCCGGCTGGCCTCTTATTCCCGAAAATGATTTTCACAATACCCACCGGGGCACACGTATTCAGGGCTGGAACCAAAACCTGGAAAGTATTATCAATAAGGAAGAACCACGAAGCGATTATGATTGGAGAAAGATAATGGAAAATCTGGATGCACCCATGATAGCGCACGAAACAGGACAATGGTGTGTATATCCAAATTTTAAAGAGATCGAAAAGTACGATGGGGTTATGAAAGCGACCAACTTCGAAATTTTTCAAAAAAGTCTGGAGGCGCATGGAATGATGCATTTGGCCGACGATTTTGTAAAGGCATCGGGAATGCTGCAAGTTCTTTGCTACAAGGCCGATATTGAAGCTGCATTGCGAACTCCCGGAATTGGCGGTTTTCAATTGTTGGATTTAAGCGATTTCTCGGGCCAGGGAACAGCTTTAGTGGGTGTATTGGATGCATTTTACGATGAAAAAGGATACGTTACGCCAGAAGAATTCAAACAGTTTTGCGATGTAACAGTGCCATTGGCACGTTTCAAAAAATTGATTTTCACCAGCGACGAAAAAGTGGCCTGCGATGTGGAAATATCACATTACGGCGAAAAGGAACTCAAAGAAATAGTGCCGGCATGGAGGATAGTTGATGCCGATGGAAACACTGTAAAAGAAGGGACTTTCAATAAAGCCGATATCAGCTGGGGGCACAACATTTCCTTGGGCTCAATAAACGAATCAATTGAAGTTGAGAAAGCTGCTAAATTCCAATTGCAGGTAGATGTGGCTGGTTTTGTAAATACATGGGATATTTGGGTGTATCCATCGGAATTGCCAAAGGTTGAAAGCGATGTGCTCGTGGTTTCAAGACTGAATAAAAAAGCAATAGAAACCTTAAATAAAGGCGGCAAGGTGCTGCTAACAGTTGAAAAAGGCAGCATTAAGGAAGGACAGGGAGGCGAAGTAGCCGTTGGGTTCTCCAGCATTTTCTGGAATACAGCATGGACAAACTATCAAAAACCACATACATTGGGCATTTTGTGCAATTCTGATCATCCGGCCTTGGCGGATTTTCCTACTGAGTACCATTCTAACTGGCAGTGGTGGGATGCCATGAGTCATTCCAATGCCATTAATATTGAAGGATTTGAAAATACACCCGTGCCAATTGTGCGCATTATCGATGATTGGGTTACCAACCGCAACCTGGCGTTGATTTTTGAGGCTAAAGTGAGTAACGGTAAATTGCTTATGGCAGGAGTCGATCTTCAATCGGATATAAAAAACCGCCCGGAAGCGCGCCAATTGCTTTACAGCCTTAAAAAATACATGAATGGCAGAGATTTTAATCCAATAACAGAAATAAGTTTATTAGAAATAGAAAGCTTAATTCTAAAGTAATTACGCACTACGTAGTGTGTTGCTATTTAGTATGATTTTTTTGACAAATAATCCCAACTGGGGGCGAATGTGGCTACTATTAGTGATCTTCTATATATGAGCGTTGTGGCTGGTATCGATTTTCTTTACAAGGATATAGTCTTCATACTAATACTACGAATGGCAAGGGGATGGTTGAAAATCATCCCCTAATTGAACAAATACTTCAATTTGCAACATCTGTTCAACCTTGACCATAAAGTTCAGGAAACTGGTTTTTGGCTTAAATTAATTCTTGCGAAACTGGACTACGTTTGAAAAAATTTGAAAAGAACCAATGAAACACAAGGTATTAAAAACCAAACTGCTACTTGTGCTCGTGATTACTTTTGTGGCAGCTCAAGCCCAATCGTTGCAACACCCTGTTATTTGGGCAACTGCTCAAGATAAAGGCGAAATTCAGGTCAAAGTAGAAAATTACAGCTGGGCTGCCAGTATAATTACAAAAGCCAAAGCTGCAGTTGATGATAAAGTGAATACACATATTTCTAATCCAGGGGCAATTTTAGCCACAATCCCGGAGTGCGAAACCACTGATCACCTTTCGGAATCTGAAGCCAGTGCTAGCAATGCCAAACATGCACAGGTACTGAATTATGCATCGTATGCGGCGATGATTTATTATGTGACAGGTGAAGAGAAATATGCACAGTTTGCTGCCGATATTCTTTGGTTTTACATAGAAGAACTGGCGCCGCGAACACCCGAAACAACAGCCTTCAGCGGAAGTCATTTTTACGACCCCAGGGCTGGTTATCTGCAGTTTGCCATGGCCTACGATTTAATGGTTAATTATCTAAAACAATCGGGCACTAAACTTTATAAGAACTCAACCAGGGCTAAGGTAGATTTCGATAATGTAAAAGCACAAAAAGCGGTACATAATATTGCTATGAATGCGTTACAAGAGCATGCAGGAGACGATACCAGAATTGGAAAAACGGTTAGTAACCACCCCATTTTAAGGGCTCCCGGAGTTTTGTTTTGTATTCTTTGTGTGGAAGACGATACCGAAAGAGAGCGGATGTTTAATGTATTTTGGAATACGGGAACAAAGCAGCAAAATTCATTTACAAAAACTATTTTACCCATGTTTGGCGAACAGGGTGTTTGGCCTGAAGCAGTTAGCTACAGTTTTATGCCAAACATAACACTGGTACTTAATTTGGTCGATCGCCTTAAGCCGGAAATGAATGTGATGGCAAATAACATGCACATTTTGGATGGTAATTTCCTTTTTGATAATCTGAGGTATCCCAACAGACGTTTTGTGCGTTATGGCGATTCGCACAGAGATAATGATGGAACAGGGGCACTTTACAGGTATACCCTGAATTTGGCTACAAGAAGAGGCTTTTCGCAATACGAACAAAAGGCTAAGGTTGCTTTGCGCCAAGGCTACGATGCTGATGGTGGTTATGATCCCGCAGTTCCGGTTTCTACATTTGATAATGTAAAAGCCTTTGAACAGTTGTTTTTGGGAATAGATATTCCGGAGAAAATTGATGGAGAAATTGATTTTCAAAAACCAACCGTCGTTATAAAACATGCCGGTGTTGTACTTCAACGAAATTATGTGGAGGAAAATAATATTGATTACGGACTTTGTGGAATAATTGGAGGTGCCCATTATGTGCACTCGCATTGCACAGGTATTACCATGGAACTTTATGGAGCCGATTATATTATGGCCGCCAATGGAGGTTTGCCAAACTCATTAGCCGAAAGAAAAGAAGAAGTTCACATGGGGTACTTTTGGCGACATGCCGGTAACAACACGGTAATTGTGAATGGTACATCGCATGGGATTCAACAAGGTTCCTGGAAATCAAATTCTGATTTATGGATGAACACTACGGTAAACGAGGCAGCAGAACCGAAACATATGGAAGACCCGATTAATCCGAATTTCAGCTTTGCCACACAGTTTTTGGATGATGAAGTGAATGATTGCGAGCAGCAACGCACACTAAGTACGATTCGTACCAGTGAAACAAGCGGGTATTATTTTGATATGTTCCGTTCAAAATCTACGGTAAATAATAATTTTCACGATTACATATACCACAATATTGGCGACGAAACACATATTTTAAATAGCAATGGCGATGAATTAAGTGTGTCGCCAACCACAAGATATCAGACCGATATTGGTGATACCCATAAATCTCCGGGATGGCGCTTTTTTGAAGAGACGAAAGTTACAGTACCGCTTGACGAGGCAACCAAAGTTCGTTTCGACTTAAATGAAACCAATACTTACATGAATCTATTTGTGCCTGCCGGTGTAACACGCGAATATACAAAAGCTATCGGTCCGGCAACACGCGAAGCGAAAGGGGATTACCAAGATAAAATGACCCGTATAATCGCAGTTCGACAAAATGGTGAAGCCTGGAATAAGCCTTTCGTTCATATATTTGAGCCATCAAAATCAACCAATACAAGTGTAAAATCGGTTGAGCATTTGTACAGGGGAGAGGTGATTGTTGGTGCAAAAGTTACCAGCCAGATTGATAATAGAACAATAGTTGATTACGTGATTTGTCAGGAAGATGAAAACCAAACGTTTGCGCTGCCGGAAATGGGTTTAACTTTTAATGGACGATTTGCAGTAGTACGAACCGAACAGGATTTGGAAAAAGCACAAACCACACTCTACATAGGCGAGGGTACTAAGCTTACCTTCGGCAACCACGTACTGGAAGCTGATGCTGATAAAAAAGGAAATCTTGTTGTTGAAGGAGAAGTAAATTTAAGCAGGGTGCTGGGATTTAAAAACCTTGCCAATAATACCATGGTTGAAAAAGGCAGTAACGTGTCGGTTGAAGCAGTGGTTGGAAGCGACTTTACCGAAGTAGCACTTTTTGTTAACGGTACAAATGTTGGCACTTTAAACGAGGCGCCTTTTATTTGGGAATCGGTGGCACAACTTACTAACATGACAGAAGCGTCGTACATTCTGAAGTTGGTTGCCAAAGATGCCGGTGGCGAAACTGTTGAAACCTCTGTTTCCATTCTAACCCCGGGGCAGTGGGCCCGAACCAGCAATTTTCAACCGCATCCGGTACCGGGCGTAATTCAGTTTGAAGACTATGATTATGGTGGGGCAGATGTATCGTATTACGATAGGTCTGACCCGGATTTTTCAAAATACTCGTATTGGGAAGATGAAACTGTGGATTTAAACAGCTCGAAAAATGTGGTGGTATACAACCAGGGGCAAGAGTGGCTGGAGTACACCGTCGATGTAACTACCGAAGGTTATTACGATTTATTTATTCGTCATACCACACGGCGTGAGCCTGAAGTTGTGGCTTTTACAATATCGTTACACGACGAAAACAAAACTTTGCTTAGCGATGTGCCACTTAGCTATACCGGGACAGGCGAATACCTGATTGAAAATGTAGGTAACCTGTTTTTGGAAAAAGGAACGCACGTGATACGTTTTTACAAGTTAAGCTATGGTTACGATATGGATTATTTCGAACTAAGCTTGACGCAACCAACCGGTAACAAGGAAATTAAAACAGAAGCAGAGCTGTTGAAAATTTATCCCAATCCTGCCGATGACACCGTTAATATAGCTTTGGATGGCTTTCGTAGTGCTGATCTGACCATTTACAATATGGCCGGGCAAGTTATGTTTTGCAAGCAAACAACCGATTCCCTAATTCAACTTTATCGCAATGCCAATTATAAATCGGGTATTTATGTGGTTAGGGTGTTGGACGAAAACAAGCAGGTACACTTTGGAAAACTAATATTTAGGTAGTGAAAGAGTTGCATGCCTATGCGAAAACCAATTAATTATTGAAATTACCAACTAATTGGTCCCGAAAAAATACTATTTTAAAACTCGTTCAGGCAGTATGTAAATCTACCTAAAAATATAAGGGTTAATTCTTCAACTTCGAATAATATTCTTTAGGCGTTTGTCCGTATTTCTTTTTAAACGACCGTATAAAATAAGAGGTGGAGTTAAAGCCAACAAAAGTTCCAATTTCATCGATATTGTATTTGCCACTTTTCATCAATTTAACTGCATTGTTTAAACGTACATCGCGAATAAATTCCGATGGGCTTAAATTTGTGGCGGCCTTAATTTTTCGGTGCAGAGAACTTCTGCTTAGACCGAGTTTGGTTGATAGGCTTTCGATGTCGAACAAGGTATTTTGTAGATTATTCTCAACAATTCGCTCCGCCTTTTGCCCGAAAGTTTCGTTGGCAATTGAATCAGTTGATTTCTGACCCTGATCGTCGAAGTTTTTCTTTAAATTTTCGCGAGTATTTAAAATATTCTCTATACGGGCAAATAGTAATTTTTCGTCGACCGGCTTGGTAAGAAAAGCATCAGCCCCTTTATGCATACTATCTATTTGGTACTTATTATCGGTAAGTGCAGTTAACAGAATAATTGGAATATGATTGGTTTTCGGATTGCTTTTTATCCTGTCGGTAAGCTCAATGCCATCAATTCCAGGCATCATAATATCAGAAACGATAATATCAGGTAAAACCTCTGTGGCAATTTCATAAGCTTGCTGACCGTTTTTTGCGGTAAGTACTTTAAAATTATTAACCAGCACATTTTTTAGATAAACACGTAATTCATCATTATCTTCTGCAAACAATAAAACCCTTTTATTTTCCGAGTTAACTTTGCGTATCTCTTCTAAATCCGAATCAATATCTTTATCAAGGTGTGATTGAATAATAATGTTTTCCTTTTCAAACTTCGGGTTATCATCAAGTGGTAGGTTTATGGCAAATGTAGTTCCATTTCCTTGCTCCGATGTAACCATAATGTTTCCATTGTGTAAACGAATATATTCCTGGCAAATGTGCAACCCAATCCCTGTACCTGTTTCATCACTTTCTTTATCAACAAAAAAGCGATCAAAAATTATGGGTAAGTTTTTCTCACTAATACCTCTTCCATTATCTTTTACCTTAATTTCAAGGGAACTCCCCAAAAACTTATTTCCGGTAAATTGAGTTTTAGCGTAAGTGGTTTCGTTAAGTTCTTTTTGCTCTATCGAAAATATTACCTGTCCTTTTTCAGGCGAATATTTTAAGGCATTCGAAATGATATTATACAATACTTTTTCAAGCTTTTCAGAATCAATTAACAGTTTAAACGATTTAAATGGTGAAGAGAATATATAATTTATTTCCTTTTCCTTTATCTGAAATTCGAAATGTTGAGCTATATTTTGACAAATGCTTACAACATCTTCATCTTGAATGTTTACTTTAACTTTTCCAAGCTCGATTAATCTAAAATCGAGAATTTGATTGGTTAAACGTAAGAGCCGATCGGCATTTCGTTTCATAATTTTCAAATGCTCCTGCACGCCTTTTTCGTTTTCAAAACGGCTTATTAAGCTGTTTAGCGGCGAAATAATGAGTGTTAAGGGAGTACGGAATTCGTGCGAAATGTTTGTGAAGAATTTGGTTTTTTCTAAAAATAAATTCTCTTCCGCTTCATGTTTATAGCGCTCAGCCAATATTTCTTTTCGCAATTTTACCCTGTAGGCCAGTTCCTTGAGTATAATGAAGGAGATAATACCAATAAAAATGGCATATAGGATATAGGCGTACCATGAAAGCCAGAAAGGAGGATGGATTATAATTTCTATTTCTTTTGCTTGCTGACTCCACACTCCATCGTTATTTGAGCCAAGTATTTCAAGCACATACTTTCCAGGAGGCACTTTTGCCAATGAAACATCTTGGCCCTGACTTATTTCTACCCAATCGTCGATGTAATTTTTAATACGGTACTTAAACTGGTTTTTCGACGATTTTATAAAGTTATTAGCTACAAAACCAAAAACCAGTGTGTTCTGATGGTGTTTAAGTTCCAGCTTATCGATATTGGCAAAATGTTTAGAGTTTACTTTAATCGTGTTTTCGCTGTTTATAGAGTGGTTATTTACTAATAGTTTCGACAGAAATATATCGGGGATCACCGGGTTTTCTTTTACAATATCGGGATCAATTATATTAAAACCATTTGCCCCTCCAAAAAATATTTTACCAGTAGAGTTTATAAAGGATGCATTTGGATTGTATTGGTTTCCAAGTATCCCATCTTGCATTGAATAGCTCTTAAACTTATTTGTATTGGTGTTGTACTGAAAAATTCCCTTATTAGAGGCTATCCACATATCGTCATTTAGGTCTTTTATGATGCTAAAGACATCGGCATTTCCAATACTTTTGTTTTGGTTAAGCTTATAAAATGAGTTGCTTTTCGGGTCGTAAATATCAATTCCGCCACCGGCAGTGCCTATCCATATATTTCCTGCATTATCTTCGGCTACGGTATAAACCATATTTCTGCTAATGCTATTATTACTTTCATTGTAGAAAAAGCGTTCAAAATTTTCTGATTTTTTACGTTTTAAACTTAGGCCGTAATTGGTGCAAATCCATAAATCACCCCTTGAATCTAAAAATGTTTCTCGCACACGGTTAGAGCTTAGCGATCCAATTTTCGAATCATCTTCATGGTACTCTGTTGTTTTATTCGTCTTAAAATCAAAAAACAATAGACCATTTCCTATACCACCAAGCCACAAACCATTATCGGCAGCGGTTATGGAAGTATTGGTTAGATTAAGACTTACATTGCTTTCAATTTCCGTTAGTCGCTGATTGGCATATTTCCATAATCCCTCGTTAAAAGTACCAATCCACAAATTTTTATTATTATCGAAAAGCAAAGATTCAATACGTTTAAAAGGAACCTTTTCCTGATTCAATTCACTTTCTACAAACAGCCTGTTTTTTAAATCATATTCAAATAGACCAAGATTTTCGCTTCCAATTAAAATATTGCCGTCTGGTTTTTCAGCAAAAGACGAAATAACATTTCTCGGCGTAGGTGTTCCCTCGTTCAACCTTTTTATATGTTCAAATCGGTAATTGTTAGGATTGTAATAAGCCAAACCTCCGGTCCATGTGCCAATCCATGTACCGCCATTTCTATCAATATAAAAGTCGAAAATAATGTTATGTGGCAGATTGTTGTGTTGTGATGGCCTTATGGTCTGGTTCCCAGTTTTACTAATAACGTGAATGCCGTCAAAGGTAGTCACCCAAATATCACCATTAGCTTGTTCAATTATTTTGTGTAGCCGGTTATTAGGTAAGGCAAATTCTCCTTTTAGATTTTTGTTGTATTTTTTTAGAAGTTTACCATCTTTATCAACAACAGCAATTCCATTATTTCTTGATCCCAGCCAATATTCAGACTTTGTTGTGCAAATATTTAAAATGTCATTCGATGAGTTAAGAGTAGGGGATTCATAGATTATACGTATATTATCGAAGGTACTATCGGTAACAAGTAATTTGCCAAATTTTGTTCCGATTAAAATATTCCCGGCGTTATCTTTTGCTAAACACATCGCAGACCTCAAAATGTCAGTTTTAAGGTCGATAAGCTGAAGATTCTGTTCCTTGATGTTAAAACGATAAAGTTCATGGTTGATTATTATAAGGTAACCAGAATCAGAATATTGAAGAATGTGACCAACATTGTGTTTTGATTGAACTAAATCCACCTGATTTAAATTCATTCGAACAAACGCGTTTTCTTTTTCATTAAAATAACAAATACCGTTGTCAGTGCATATCCAAATGGTATTGTTCCAATCTTTATATAGATTGGTAATTATATTCGATGGAGGAGTGTTTTCTTTTGTTGGATTGTAGTTATATTTTACAATTTCTAAACTGTTGTAATAGTATAAACCATTGTTGCAGCCAAACCAAATAAAACCATTCTTATCCTCAACAATGCTACTTACCTGGTCGAAAGCAAAACCTGCATCCGGCGAAATTTGCTCGAAAATGTACTCCTTGCTATCCGCAATAACAAAATTATAGGTTAAAAGAGAAATGGCTAATGCAACGATATATTTCACACCTCTTATTTTTTTGTAAAATTAATCATTATTGCTCCTGCAATTTAATAAATCATAACGAAATAGTTGAACAATTAGTTCAATATGATACATCTGTTCAATACTGATCTAAAAGTTCACAATCCTGCATTCTCTGTTAAATTAAATGCTGCTTCAAGTAGCTATGTTTGGTTTCGATAAAACAAATCATACAACCTTGATTCTCAGAATAAGAAATATCGTTTTTGCCCTTTTCCTAACTCAATTTTTTCTTTTGGGCTGCAACAATACAGAAAAAGCAAATTTTTCTATTCTTTCCAATGCTTTAAGGTCAACCGAAAGTCGTATTCTCGACTCTTATTTCAATTATATTAAAAATAGCAGTTCTGCAAAAATTCCATTCGACACATGCATTCAAAAGAATGAATTGTGTAAGGTTGTCGATTTCAATAAGGAAGTAGAAGACAATCCCGAATTGTTATTTTTCCCCGCAACTCTGTGGCAATTAAATATTCTAGAGGGAAAAGAGGACTGGAATCAACCAGTTATAGATTTTTCTAAAGAAATTCAAAAAGCAACTAAGAAAAGTAATGTACTCAATGGCGAACATATTCAAAGTATGTTTCTGTCGGCTTATGAATATAATCCGACTAATGAATTACTCGGTGTAATTGTCAATGGCCTATCGGATCATATTTCCTATCTCGAAAGAGAGAGAGCAAAAATGAAATTGGAAGTAGTTACGGTAAATAATCTGGAGTTATTATTGGAAAACAAAATAATGTTTTTCGCCACTAAAGAAACTGGAGACCCTGTTTTTCAGAGTTTTGCACTGCAAAATACTTCATTTTTATACGAAGAAGCTTTTAAAAAAGATTTACGGCTTATGTCGGTATTCTCGGATGGTATTTCAGAAGAAAACTTAAAACTTTTACAATCTGAAGATTTTTATAAACTGGCACTTGGTATTTGTGGCTTTTACGACTTATACAACGAAACAGGGATTGAAAATTATTTAAAGTATTGTGAAGGTATAGCACAGGTGTTTATTTCGATTTTTAATAATGGCGAAATAGATGATAAAATGGTGGATAAAATAAGTTTGTTGTCTCAAAGCCTGGTAAGTTTAACCTTGTTCGATTTAGCAAGTTGTCAAAATGACTCTTACCTGGAGACTTCTGAAAAGATCTATCGAAACGTTTTACAGAAATTAGAATCACTTCAACCGGATGAGGAAGAATTTAACAGTAATGTTGTCGAGCAGATTGGATCATTCAGACTGTTTTACTATTTATTAGAGTACGAGATAAAAAAGCAAAATGAATCATGAAATAAAATACAATAATTTTCCCAAAGGGATTGCTTTGGAAGTATAGTTAGTTAGTTTAATTAGATTTGATTTATGGGGTGTAATGGTTACACCTCATATTTTTTCTGAATTTTATAAGCCGGAGGCAATTTTTTACACTTCGAAACAATTGTAATAAGAAATGGAATAAAGACGAAAAGAATTGAAACAATATTTCTACTAATTGCACAATATTGAAAAAAAGGAATGCTGCCAAATTATAGTTTTGATGTAGAAAGTAAATCGATCAATATCCATCAATTAAAAAAAGAGAGCATTAAAATAACAGACAAATAAAATTTAAAAGAACCAATATACCATGAACAAAAATTTAGTGAGAATTACAATTGTACTATTTGTATTACTCTTTAAAATTTCGCTTTGGGGAGATTCAGAACTTTGTGCCAAAGAAAAAAAAGCTGCTGAGAAACGCCCCAATATTATCTTTATTTTGACCGATGATCAGCGATATAATGCCCTGGGGTACGCCGGAAATAAACTGGCCACAACACCCGAGATGGATAAATTGGCTGAAAGTGGTGCATATTTTAAAAATTCGGTAGTTACTACTCCGATTTGTTCTGCGAGCCGTTCAAGTATTTTTACAGGATTGCACGAGCGTACCCATAAATACACTTTCCAAACCGGAGATATTCGTGATGAATACATGGAGGTAGCTTATCCAAAAATGCTAAAAGATGCAGGTTATTATACCGGTTTCTTTGGGAAGTACGGTGTAAAATATCCAGGGAAGGCAAACCATTTTGATGTGTTTGAAGATTACGACCGCAATAATCGTTACAAAGATTATCGTGGTTACTATTACAAAACATTGGGAGAAGACACAGTTCACCTTACACGTTATACTGGACAAAAAGCGTTGGATTTTCTGGATAATGTTCCCGATGATAAGCCTTTCTCTCTGTCGTTATGCTTTAGCGCACCACACGCACACGATGGGGCACCATTACAATATTTTTGGCAAGAGGAGCCCGATAAGCTTTACCAAAATATGGATATGCCCGAGCCCGAGTTAGCTGATGATAAATATTTCTATGCATTACCCAAAATTGTTCGAGATGGTTTTAACCGTTTGCGATGGACATGGAGGAATGATACTCCCGAGAAATACCAGCACAGTACAAAGGGATACTACCGCATGATTTATGGCATTGACCTGGAGATTGCAAAAATCAGAAAGAAATTGGAAGAACAAGGGATAGCTGATAATACCGTCATTATCTTGTTGGGCGACAATGGTTTTTTCCTAGGTGAGCGTCAAATATCAGGAAAATGGCTGATGTACGACAATTCAATTCGTACGCCTCTTATTATTTACGATCCTCGTTTAAACAAACATCTTGATATTGAGGATATGGCTTTGAATATCGACGTCCCGGCTACAATTCTGGATTTGGCTGGCGTTGAGATCCCTGAAACCTATCAGGGGAAGAGTTTAGTTCCTATTATTAGCGGAAATGAAAAATCTCTTGGAAGAGATACTATTTTAGTGGAGCATCTTTGGGAGTTTGAAAATATACCACCAAGCGAAGGAGTAAGAACCAATGAATGGAAATACTTGCGTTACATTAACGATAAATCGTTGGAAGAGCTTTATAACCTAAAAGACGATCCGAAAGAGACCAACAACCTCGCAAAAAACCCGAAATACAAAGATGTGTTGCTGGAATTACGTACTAAAAACGATGAGCTTGGCGAACGTTATGCCGACCCTTATTCAGGAGTTCCATCAGGTTTAACAGTCGAGTACATTCGCAAACCCGCAAAAACCAAAATAATAGATAGTAAACCAGAGTTTAGCTGGGTAGTGCCTGCCGTTGCCGAAATACAAAAAGGTTACCAGATATTACTGTCGTCTTCATTGGCAAACATCAATAATAATATAGGAGATGTTTGGGATAGTGGAAATGTGCGTAGTAATCAATCGGTTGATGTTGAAATGCAGGGAGAGCCATTAAAAGAAAACACTACCTATTTTTGGAAAGTACGTATCTTTGATAAGGACAATCGAATTTCGGAATATTCCGAACCACAGCAGTTTACAACCGGAGAATTAAGCGAAAAAGGGACTTCCCAAAACTTTTTTCAGATTGAACGAAAAGCACCAGTGAATGTGAAAGAAACAAAAGAAGGTGCCTACTTTCTGGATTTTGGAAAACATGCTTTCGGGACATTGGAAATTAATTATCAACCAAAGAAAAACGAAACCGTAACGGTGCGATTGGGAGAGAAATTGTTGGATGGAAGAATCGATCGTAATCCCGGCGGAACAATTCGTTATCAGGAAGTTCAATTGGAAGTTACACCCGATAAGAGTACATATCTTCTGGAATTGGTGCCTGATGAACGTAATACCAACGAACTGGCAGTTACAATGCCCGATTCATTTCCAGTAATACTTCCATTTCGTTATGCCGAAATCGAAGGAGTAGGCAAAGAATTCGAACCAAACCAAACAATTCAATTGGGATATTTTAATTATTTCGATTATACAACAAGTGCTTTTAGCAGCTCCAACGAAATTCTTAATCAGGTTTGGGACATGTGTAAATACTCGATGAAAGCTACCACTTTTGCCGGTTACTATGTTGATGGCGACCGTGAACGAATTCCTTACGAAGCAGACGCTTATTTAAATCAGTTAAGCCATTATTCAGTAGACAACGAATATGCTATTGCCCGTAAAACCATAGAATTCTTTTTTGATAGTAAGCCAACCTGGCCTACCGAGTGGCAGTTGCATGTTGCTATGATGATGTACCAGGATTATATGTACACAGGAAATACCGAGCTGATTGAAAAGTATTACGAACGCCTGAAAATAAAAACCTTGATGGACTTGGAAGTTGAAGATGGTTTTATCAGCACCGAATCACCAAATCATAATGTAGAACTGATAAAACAGCTTGGTTTCCGTGATACAACGCGTCGTTTGCGCGACATTGTTGACTGGCCGCCAAAAGCAGCGAACTTTGGTGGTAAAGGACCAATTCCGGGCGAGCGTGATGGATACGTGTTTAAACGCATAAATACCGTAGTAAATGGTTTTTACTTCCATAACATGAAAATAATGGCAGAGTTTGCTACCGTTCTGGACAAACCAACTGAAGCCCTCGATTTTAAATTGAGAGCTGCAAAAGTTAAAAAGTCGATTAACGAAAAACTTTTCGACGAAGAAAGAGGAATTTATGTTGACGGCGTTGATACCGACCATGCATCGTTACATGCCAATATGATTTTACTGGCTTTTGATGTAGTGCCCGGATCACGCAAGCAAAGTGTAGTTGACTATGTAAAAACGAGAGGAATGGCATGCAGCGTTTATGGTGCTCAATATTTAATGGAAGCCTTATACAAAGCCGGAGAAGCCGATTATGCCCTCGATTTAATGACGGCCACCCACGACCGCAGTTGGTACAACATGATAAAAATTGGAGCGACAATTACTCTGGAAGCCTGGGATATGAAATATAAAAGTAATGCCGACTGGAACCATGCCTGGGGGGCAGCACCTGCCAATATTATTCCGCGTGGAATGTGGGGAATTCAACCTGAAACTCCTGGGTTTGGAGCGGTTCAGGTAAAACCACAAATGGGAAATTTGAAAAATAGCAGCATAAAAGTGCCAACAATAAAAGGCGAAATAAAAGCGGATTTCAAAAAAATGAATGCCCGAATGAGTACCTACGCCATTGAGCTGCCTGCAAATATGATTGGCGAATTTAGTGTTAAACTTTCATCGGAAGATGTGGTTACATTAAATGGTCAAACGGTTAATCCCGTATTTGGATCCATTCGTTTAAATCCCGGAGTTAACAATATTTCTATTCAAGTAAACTCATTCTAAATAAACCATTGAATTAAGATTTATAAAATGAAGTTATTCGTAAAAACAAGTGTTTGTATTTTAGCAGTTAGCATGTTGTTTGGCGTGTGCCAGGCAAGCCCCAGAAGCAAAGAGTGGAACAATAAAGAGGCCATGGTTAAAGCCATGGAATGGCAGGAAGCGCATCCGATTTTTGCTTTGGCGCCAACCGATTGGACAAACGGCGTTTATTACAAAGGCGTTAGCGAAGCTTTCCGCGCTACCAACGACCAACGGTATTTGGCTGCACTAAAAACAATGGGCTACCAAAACAACTGGCAACCATTGTATCGTACACATCATGCCGATGATATTTCCATTTCCTATTCCTATTTGTTTATTCACACAACACGCGCCAGATTAGTTGACCTTGCGCCAACAAAAGAATGGCTGGATAAGCATTTAATGGAAGCCAACGAGTGGAATGGAATTGGTGGAGAGAGCAAAAAGCCTACCCTTTGGTGGTGGTGCGATGCCTTGTTTATGGCGCCACCGGTAATTACTTTTTATGCCAAACTTACAGGCGAGAAGGAATACCTCGAACCCATGCATAAATACTATAAAGAAACTTACGATTTGTTGTTCGACCAGGAAGAGAAACTATTTGCCCGTGACTTACGATATGTCTGGAAAGGTGATGAGAAAGACATTAAGGAAGCGAATGGCAAAAAAGTATTTTGGTCGCGTGGAAACGGTTGGGTAATTGGCGGTTTGGCACTAATGCTTGAACATTTGCCAGCCGATTACGAGCATCGCACTTTTTACGAAGATTTACTGAAAACAATGGCTGCCCGTTTAAAAGAAATTCAACATGAAGATGGTTTGTGGCGCACCAGTTTATTGTCGCCTGAATCATACAACCATGGCGAGGTAAGCGGTAGTGGCTTGTACACTTTCGCCATTGCCTGGGGGATAAATAATGGCTTACTCGATAAAAATGAATACGAACCAGTTGTTACAAAAGCCTGGGAAGCTTTGCGCGCCTGTCAGAATGATGAAGGTATGGTTGGTTGGGTACAAAACATTGGCGACTCACCAAAACCTGCCGATGCCGATAGTTGGCAAAACTACGGAACAGGGGCATTTTTACTGGCCGGGAGCGAGATGCTAAAACTTCAGAATAATTAAAAGACAAACTCATATAAAATGAGCTATAAATGCAACTAGCTCATTTTATTTTTTTATAAACCAATAAACCTAAGCCGATGAAAAAACTAATCATTCTTTTTATCTTTTTAGTCTTACAAGGTATCGGCTTTGCTTCCAATCCTATTATTCCAAACAAAGGCGCTAACGACCCGCATATTCGTATTATAGATGGCAAAGCTTATTTATCTGCATCGCACGATAAAGCGAAAGGTAATCAAGGTTTTACTATGGAAGACTGGTGGTTGTGGTCTTCAGATGATTTGGTAAACTGGAAACTTGAATACACCTTAAAACCCGAAGAAACGTACATTGGAAAGCCCTTTAACCAATGTTGGGCAACTGATATTGTAAAACGAAACGGAAAATTTTACTGGTATTTTTCTGAGGGGAACCAGCAAACTGGAGTGGTGGTTGCTGATTCTCCATCAGGGCCATGGAAAGATCCGCTTGGAAAACCCTTGCTGAGCTCGGAAATGACCCCAACCCATGAATACGACATGGGCATTGTGCAAGATGAAACGGGGGAGTATTACATCGTTTTTGGCGTATGGGATTATTACATTGCCAAATTAAACGAAGACATGATTTCACTGGCTGAAAAGCCACGGAAGATTGCCATAAACAATCCACATGGCCCTTATAATCTGGATGGAAAAAACAAAGAGAAACCAACCGACGATAAACCCTTTATTCATTTTTATAATGGGAAGTTTTACTTGTCGTGGGGCTGTTTTTATGCCATGGCCGACAATGTTTATGGACCCTACGATTACAAAGGCTCAATAATTGAGCAGGAGAGCTTTGCTCCCGGTTACGATGCGCCAACCTGGCCAACAGGTTTCAGGCAAGGGCGACACGGTTCGTTTTTCCAGTGGCACAACCAAACATATTTTGCTTATTGTGACATTAGCCAAACAGGCAACCGCTATTTCCGCGATACTTTTATAAGCTATGTGCACTATAAAAAGAATGGCGAAATGGCTTTAATCCGGGTGGATGGAATTGGCGTTGGCGAATACGATGCCAATAAAACCATTGAGGCTGAAGATTATTTTAAGGCCTCGGGTTTAGCCAAAAAAGAATTTGAAACGGGTGGTTTTGTAGTTGATGATATCAGCAATAACGATTATTTGACTTTTCAGAATATTAAAGGCCTAAATACTAAGGCGAAAGTGGAATTCAATATTTCATTTAAGAAAAAGGGAGCTATTGAAATTCGCAAAAACTCACCCAATGGAACACTTTTAGGCAGCTGTGAAATTGCGCCAGGAAACGCAAAAACACAAAAAGTTAGTTGCCGGTTACCATCAATGTCCGATACCGAAACTTTGTGTTTTGTTTTTGTCGGGGAAGGCGATTCCCTGTTCAAATTCGATTCATTTTTATTTAAATAATTAATTACAGAAGTAACTGTTCATGATGATAAAAATAGTAAAACATATTTGTTCGATTGCACTGATTGTATTCGCAATCATCTCGTTTGTAAACTGTTCTGTTAAAACGTCGGGAACCAAAGTCTCAGACTCTCCGAAAATAACTGAAGAAATACTAATCGACTTGGTTTGGGTAGCCAACAAAGTTTCGTTTGCACTACAAACTGTCGGCAATAAACAGTTTGTTGCTTACTACGATAAAAACCGAATGATGACTGTAGCATCCCGTGAAATTGGAAGTAGCGACTGGCAAAAAACAACTTTACCCAATAAACTGCACTGGGACTCGCATAATTACGTTGCCATGGGTATCGACAAACAAGGCTATATTCATGTTTCCGGGAACATGCATGTTAATCCGTTGGTTTACTTTCGTAGCGAGTATCCCTACGATATTAGCTCGATGCTCGAATTGAATGAAATGACTGGAATGAATGAGCAACGGGTGACTTATCCCAAGTTTTTTTACAACAAAGAGGGGGACTTGCTTTACTCGTACCGTTCGGGAAGCTGTGGAAACGGGAATATCTTGGTGAAAAGATTTTTGCCAGAACAAAAGGAGTGGGAGGTATATTTGAAAGAGCCTTTGTTTGAAGGTGTTGAAGCCAACGACGACCGTGCGGCTTATCATCAGTTTGTGAAAGACTCGGAGGGGAATTTTCATTTTCTGTGGATTTGGCGCTGGACTCCGATGGTGGAAACCAGCCACCAAATTTGCTATGCCACCACGCCCGATTTAATAAACTGGAAAAATGCGGCAGGCGAAGAAATTTCTTTACCGCACCGCCCCGACGATGAAAAACTGATAGTTGACCCGACTCCAACAAAAGGAGGCATGAGCAACGCACGTTACCGGATTATTTTAACACCCGACGAAAAGCCTTTGGCCGGCTACGTAAAATACGATGAAGAGGGATTGACACAGTTTTACCTGGCTCATTTCAAAAATGGAAAATGGGTGTCGAAACAAATAAGCAACTGGGATTTTCGTTGGCAGTTTGTTGAAGGCGGCGACCAAATGACAATGGGAGGCGTTTTTGATTTCATCGGATTCTCGGAGGAAGGTTTGTTAGGAATTGACTGGAAGACAGAAACCGGAAAATCAGGACGCTATGTGATTAATCCTGAAACGCTTGAGTTGGTTGATGAAGAAGTACACTTTCCGCCTGCTTATCCAAAAAATATTAATGACAGAATTACCAATCATCCACAGATGTCGGTAAATATTCAGAATGGCCGTTCAACTAAAACCGATGGCGAAACCAAATACCTTCTGAAATGGGAAAGTATGGGTAAAAGCCATGGTCGTCATGCTCCTGATGTTATTCCAGATGGACCAATTAGCCCGTTAAAACTCATCGCTTTTGAGTAAGATTAATATTGTTATACACTGTTTATGAAAACTATCTGCTTCTTATTTGTAATTCTGGTTTGGGCATTATTTTTTAGTTCTTGTTCAAACTCAACACAAAATAATGAACAAGAAACCAAGCCAAATATTCTTTTTATTGCTATTGATGATTTAAGACCAGAGCTGAACTTTTACGGTTCAAATCACATTAAATCACCTAAGCTCGATAAGCTTGCCGCCGAGAGTTTAGTATTTAAACGCGCTTATTGCAATGTGCCGGTTTGCGGAGCATCTCGTGCCAGTTTGTTAACAGGAATGCGACCAACCCGCCACCGCTTTCTTGATGCCCGAACAGAAAAAGACCACGATGTGCCAGAGGCTATTTCATTACCACTGCTTTTTAAACAAAATGGTTATAAGACCATATCCAACGGTAAAATATATCATCATAACCCGGATGATGCAGAAGCCTGGGATGAAAGATGGTTTCCAGAGGGGAATATACGCGACTATCGGTTAGAAGAAAACAAGCAACTTACGACTAAAACCGGTTACGGTAACCCTTACGAAATATCCGAAGGGACTGATGAAGCTTATTTTGATGGAAGAATTGCAAAAAAAGGAATTGAAGATTTGCATAAGCTTAAAAGTGATAAGGCTCCGTTTTTTCTTGCGTTAGGCTTTATGAAACCACATTTACCTTTTAATGCGCCGAAAAAATATTGGGATTTGTATGACAAAGAAAAAATTGAACTCCCGAAGAGCTATATCCAGCCAAACACCACACCCACAAAGGCTTTTCATAAATATGGCGAACTGCGAAAGTATGTCGGCATTGCTAAAAAAGGACATTTGTCGGATGACCTTGCCAAAGAGTTAATTCATGGTTATTACGCGTGTGTTAGCTATGTCGATGCTCAAATTGGGCTGGTTTTAGAAGAATTGGAAAAACTGGGGTTGGCTGAAAATACTATTGTTGTATTGTGGGGCGACCATGGCTGGAATCTGGGCGACCACATGTTATGGTGTAAACATTGTACTTTCGAAACAGCATTGCGCACTCCGCTGCTTGTAAAAGTCCCCAATAAAACAAAAGGACAACAAACCGGGGCGATTACAGAATACGTCGATATTTATCCATCGTTATGCGAACTCGCAGGAATTACACCACCAAATACAATTAAAGGTAAAAGTTTTGCTCCTCTAATTGAAGGAAAGGAAGTGAGCAAAGATTGGGCAGTTTGTAAGTTTAAAGATGCAGTTACATTAATAAAAGACAATTTGTTTTATACCGAGTGGACAGACGATAAAGGCATAGCTTATGAACGAATGTTGTTCGACCATGCTACCGACCCGCTGGAATTAAACAACCTGGCTGAACATGCCGATTATAAGGAAACTGTGCACTTGTTGGCTAAGGAGTTACGAGAAAAATGGGGCAAAGATTTTTTGAATGAATAGATATAAAAGAATAAATATGAACAGGCTTTACGCATTATTTTTAGTAATTACCAGTCTTGGTATATTCAGCAGTTGTAGTCAAGAAAGCAATCAAGAAACTCTTTCATTCAGAAAGATAAGGTTTAACGAGGGATGGGAGTTTCAATTGAGCGAAAATGAAAAAGCATCGAAAGACGAATTAGACGAATCGAAGTGGGGAAGTGTGAAAATTCCTCACGATTGGAGCGTGGAAGGTGAAATCAACAAAGACAATCCCTCGGGTAAGCAGGGAGGTTTTTATCCGTGTGGATTAGGTTTTTACCGCAAATCTTTTCCGTTCGATAGCTCATGGTCTGAAAAAAGAGTACTGATAACTTTTGATGGAATAATGTGTAATAGCGAGGTGTGGATAAACGGGCACTATTTAGGCTTACGCCCTAACGGATATGTCGGGATAACCTACGATTTAACACCCCATTTAAACGCTGGCGAAAATACTTTGATTGTTAAAGCAGATAACTCAGCACAACCGGGCAGTCGTTGGTACACTGGTAGTGGTATTTACCGCAATGTGTGGTTAAATGTAAAAAACAAAGTAGCAGTTGCCGAAAACGGTACCTATGTGCATGCAAACAATTTCAAATTTAATGCAGCTTCCGCCGACATTAAAATAGAAACCAAGCTTGAAAATACATCGGCGAACAACGCAAATGTAAAATTGGTATCAGAGGTCTATAATCCGACTGGCGAAAAAGTGGCCGAAACTACAATTGAAAAACAAATTGAAAATGAGGCTTCTGCAACGGCAAATCAATCGATTAAAGTTGAAAATCCTGTTTTGTGGTCGATTGATAGGCCAAACCAGTACTTGTTGGTGACAAAGGTAATGGATGGAAATAATTTGGTGGATAAGTACGAAACCAAGTTCGGAATCCGGGATATTCGTTTTGAAGTGGAAACAGGTTTTTGGTTAAACGGTGAAAACATAAAAGTTAAAGGTGTAAATAACCACCACGGAGCAGGCCCGGTTGGAGCAGCAGTGCCTGATGATGTGCTATACAGACGCTTACTTATTCTTAAAGAAATGGGGTGCAATGCTATTCGTACTGCTCACAATCCGTTCTCGCCCGAGTTTTACGACATGTGTGATTCCTTAGGTTTTCTGGTTATGGACGAAGTTTTTGACGAGTGGATTGCCTCGTGGCCCTGGATAAAAAATATCAAGAATCAGGGAAAAGTAAAATACGGTTACCATTTACATTTCGAGGAGTGGGCAGAAACCGATTTGAAAGATATAATTGTTCGCGATAGAAATCATCCCAGTATTTTTATGTGGAGTGTGGGAAATGAAATTCCAGACCAATGTTATCCGGAAGGCCCGGAACGTTTGAAACCATTGATGGACATTGTGCTTGAATTGGACAAAACCCGTCCGATAACTTGTGGATGTTGCTTCATACATTTAGCTAATCCAACAGGTTTTGCATCAATGCTTGAAGTAACCGGTTACAATGGGGGCGGCAACTCTGTATTTTACGAGCGCGACAAAGCAACTTACCCTAATCGTAAGTTTATTGCCACTGAAGTTCCGCATTCGTACCAAACCCGGGGCGTATACAAAACAATAAGCTATAAGCGTGCTCCAAAGGATGGACTGCCTTTGTCAGATCTAACTGAAGAGGAGGTATTCCCGGAGTTTCATGAACAATACTGCTCCTCATACGACAATTCATGTGTTCGAATAAATGCCCGCGATTCATGGAGAAGAACTGATAGCCTTGATTATATCGCTGGCGAATTCCGCTGGACAGGATTTGATTACCTCGGAGAAGCGATTAAAGGCTGGCCAGCTCGTTTCTTTAGTCATGGTATTATCGATGTGTGTGGCTTTCCTAAAGACCACTTTTATTTCTATCAAAGCCAATGGACGAGTGAGCCGATGGTACACATTTTACCACACTGGACCTGGCCCGGAAAAGAAGGAAAAGTTATTCCTGTATGGACGTATTCCAATGCCGATGAAGTGGAGCTTTTCTTAAACGGGAAATCATTGGGAGCAAAATCGAATAAAGGACAAATGAACCTGTCGTGGGATGTGCCTTACGACCCCGGAACTTTAAAAGCTGTGGCAAAAAGTGACGGAAAAATTGTTGCTGAAAAAGTAATAAAAACAGCTTCAGAACCGGCTGAAATTCAAGTTCTGGTTGATAAGAACACACTTCAAGCCGATGGAGAAAGTTGTGCGCATTTAGAAGTGAATATTTTGGACGCAAATGGAAACTTTGTGCCGAATGCGAACAATTTGATTTCATTTAAAATTAACGGCCCCGCAACAAATATTGGGGTAGACAATGGCGATCCACTGGATTTGGCTTCAACAAAACTGAACCAACGTAAAGCATTTAATGGTAAATGCCTGATGATTCTGCAAAGTCAGAAGGAATCAGGTAATATTACAGTTGAAGTTGCTGCTGATGGACTGGAGTCAAGTATCGTAAAAGTCGTATCTGTAAAATAATTAATATGCTTATTCAATCGTATCGTCTGGTTTGCGTGGTTATGCTGTTTGTGTTTTCAATAAGCTGTACCTCAACACTCGAAAAAGATTTTCAAAATCCGCCAGGAAAATTTAAACCTATGCCTTTTTGGCACATTAATGGGGAGTTGACCACAGAAGGAATCAGACAGCAAATGAAAGATGCTAAAGAATCCGGTTTTTCGGGAGTGAGTTTATTGCCGCTTGCCGAGAAAAGTCCAACTCGACCGGGTACCACGCCTAAATTTTTGTCGGAAGAATATTTTGAGCGATACCAGGATATGTTGGATGTGGCCGAGGAGTTGGACATGGAAATTATTCTGTACGACGACAATGACTTTCCGAGTGGAATGGCCGGTGGAAAAATGGAAGAGCTTTATCCCGATCATACCATGAAACGCCTGGATAAAATTGAATATTTAGTTAAAGGCCCCGAAACTATTGTCGATACCATTTCCTGCATAAAATTAATGGCTGCCGTCGCAACGAATACTGAAACCAAGCAGCGAATTGAAATAAGCAAACGCGTAAATGATAGTATTCTTGTATGGGTAGTTCCTGCAGGTGAATGGAAAATTCAGCTGTTTCCCTTAGTGAAAGACAGTTTTCATAAAAAATACCTTTGTATGGATTTTATGGATACAACTGCTGTTCGTTATATGATTAACGAAACCTACGAAAAATACAAAGAGCGATTTGGTCAGTATTTTGGTAACACCATTAAAACTACCTTTTTTGATGATGTGGGTTTTTGGAGGCATCCGCGTAATTGGACACCCTCTTTTAACACAAAGTTTGAAGAGCTGAACGGTTACGATCCGCGGCCTTATTACCCTGCGTTGTGGGAAGATATTGGCCCCGAAACTGAAGCGGTTCGAAATGCTTTTTTCAGAACCAGAGCTGAATTGTTGGCAGAAGGTTTTCCGAAATTGGTAGGGCAATGGAACGAAGCTAATGGTCTGAAGAGCACAGGACATCCTCCTGGCAATTACGATCCTTCACCCATTGACATGAATGCCGACATTTTTAAGTTTTACCGCTACACACAAATTCCGCTTACTGATGCTATTATTGCTTATCAGTTTGGTCAAAACGGACATAAACTGATTAGTTCGGCTGCCGATTATTACGATAGGCCTGTTGTTTCAACAGAAATTTATGGTGCTTATAAAGAAGCTACTTTTGATTCACTGATGTTGTACCGCTCAATGATGGATTTATTTGCACGAGGAGTAAATATGGTTATACCCCACGGTATGTGGTATAATCCCGATAAGGTTTACATATCGCCGTTAGTATCGCCGTATAGTGAGAAAATTGCACCGTCTTTGCCTGCTTATTCCGAGTTTGTTGGCCGTTCGTGTATGATGTTGCAGGGCGGAAGACGGGTTTCTGAAATAGGTGTAACGTATCCGTTTGAAGAGTTAGCAGGTCATTTTATTTTTGATAATCCCGATGGAATCCGACAAGGATTTTATGTGTCAAAAGAAACCGACTACCAGCTTATAAGTGGGATTCTTTCAAACGATATCCGCCGCGATTTCACTTTTGTGCACCCCGAGTTCTTGCTGGATGAAAAGTATTTGGTTGAAGATGGAAAAATAATCCTTAACAATGCTGAAAATTACCAGGAATATAAAGTGATGTTTTTAACGGGATGTAAAACCATTTCATACAAAACGCTGGGAAAACTGAAAGCCTTTTATGAAAGTGGGGGAACCATTATTTCAACTACTAAACTACCATTTAAATCTTCGGAAATGGGACATGATCAGCGTGTAATTGATTTGGTTGGTGATATTTTTGGAGTAAACCCTCTACAAATTGATACCACTCAAATACTTGTGTCTCGAAATGAATACGGTGGCTTAGCTGTGCATATACCTGTGCCTGGCAAGGAAAACATTCAAAAGGTACTTGATGAAAGAATGACAGCCGATGTAAGTTTTTCGCCCAATCCAGTATTAGAAACTGATTTTGGTAAATTTAACTACATCCATAAAATAAAGGATGGCAAAAATATTTACTTCTTTACCAATTCAAGTGACGAAGAAATTGACATAGATGTGATTGTGAGGGGCAAACATAAATTAAGGGGATGGAATCCATACACGGGAGAGATGACTCCACTTGAAAACTCCTTTAAAAATGATTCTCGCCAAAATTATACAAGGTGTAAATTGAAATTGGGGGCAGTAAGTTCTGTTTTTTTTGTAGATGAGTAAGTCTATACTGCAAGAACTTTTCCTTTCATCCTTCTTCTCGAAGCTAGGGAAAGGTGAGTTATTCATGAAAAATGAAAAACTTTGAATAATGTAAAAGAAACTTGTAACGATTTGGGGTAATTAATTTAACGGTAGAATATAATTTAAAACGACTAGAAAAATGATATTAGTAATATTGCTTTCAATATTTTCAGGATTATTTGGTTGTTCTGATTCTGAAAAGAAGGAACAAACAGACGAAAACAAAAAAAACAACGTCCTCTTTATTTGTATTGACGACCTCCGCCCAGAATTGGGTTGTTATGGTAATGATTACATTCATTCACCAAATATCGACAAATTGGCTAAGACAGGAGCCGTTTTTACCAATCACTTTGTGCAGATTCCAACTTGTGGGGCATCACGTTATAGCATGCTTACCGGTATGCTGCCAAAAACAAAAGGGCATTTGAGTAACGAAGCCTGCAAAAAATTTATTGCCGAGCAACCTTCAACAAATGGTCCGGAAACATTTATTCATCATCTAAAAAATAATGGTTATTACACGGTTGGAATTGGAAAAATAAGTCATTATGCCGATGGCTTGCTTTATGGATATACCGATCCGGTAAGTGAAGATCGCGAACTTCCACAAAGCTGGACTGAACTGGTTTTTAATCCTGCAAAATGGGAAACCGGTTGGAATGCTTTTTTCGGCTATGCAAATGGCGAAAACAGGCAAAGCATGAACCGTCAGGTTAAACCTTACGAAAAAGGTGATGTTGACGATTTGGGATATCCCGATGGAATGACTTCTGCACTGGCAGTAAGGAAACTACAGGAACTAGCAGAAAAAGAAAAACCCTTCTTTTTGGGCGTTGGATTTTTTAAACCGCACCTTCCGTTTACCGCACCTTCAAAATATTGGGACATGTATAACGAAGATGAAATTCCTTTATCTCCAAACCCATCAATACCGGAAAATGTAAACAAAGCCAGTTTGCAAGGAAGTGGTGAATTTAACGGTTATCGGTTGGGAGATGAGGAAGCCTCGCTTAATGGTCCTGTCTCTGATGAATATGCACGAAAGCTCCGTCACGCTTATTTTGCCTGTATAAGTTATATTGATGCACAAGTTGGGAAATTGGTAGATGAATTAGACCGACTTGGTATAGCTGAGAATACAATTATTGTGTTGTGGGGAGATCATGGTTGGCACCTGGGTGATCAGCTTGTTTGGGGAAAACACACCATTTTTGAACGGGCATTAAAAAGTGCTTTCATTCTAAAAGTTCCCGGTAAAACTCATGGAGAAAGCATTGATAGAGTGGTCTCTACAGTCGATATTTACCCAACACTCATGGAGTTGTGCGAAGTGGAAATGCCTTATGACACCGATGGTAAGAGCCTAGTTCCACTCATTTCTAATCCGCTTACCGATTGGGAAGATACTGCGTTTGGTTATTACCGAAATGGTATATCGCTAAGAACGGAAAGGTACAGACTGACAAAATATTTTAGAAACCAAAATCCTACAATTGAGTTATATGATCATCAGAATGATTTGAATGAAACTGTTAATATTGCAGAGCAAAACCCTGAACTAGTGGAGCAGTTAATGCCACTTTGGGAAAAGGGGAACACTGGTCTTTACTAAGAGCGAACAACAAATCTGAAAGGGTGCAGGGGGCGTCAGTTTATGGTATGGGTAGTATTTTAACCAAATGAGGTGAAAACGGCTCTGCTGAAAGCTTGCCCGGATGATATTCGTTTGGTGCGTATTGCATAACAAAATCAATTTAAAAATGAATAAACTAAGGTTGATAGCAGTAATGTTGATTCTCAGTATTTCTATTTTGTCGTGTGGGACTAAGGCTGGAAATGAATCAAAAAAGGGTGAATCAAATAATGAATCCACGTCATATGAAAATGAAAAAACAGATTTTGACACATCATTAATTTTTCAGGCCTCACTTGAAGGAAATATACAAATTGTACAAGATGCGCTTGAAGAGGGATTTGAGCCCAACATCGTTGATGAAAATAAAAGAACTGTATTGATGTTAGCTGCATATAATGGACATACAGAGATTGTAAAACTTCTGATTAATAAGGGAGCGAATGTAAATTCAATAGATGAGATTGATCGGACAGCATTAATGTATGCTTCTACCGGCCCGTTTGTAAATACCGTTATAACCTTATTAGAGGCTGGAGCAAAGCCTAATTTGATAGAAAAAGAAGAAAATTGGACCGCTGCTATGATGGCGGCAGCAGAAGGACAGCTCGAAGTTTTAAAAACACTTGTTAGCTATGGTGCCGATCTTAATATGGTCGATGTCGATGGAGAATCTTCATTGGACTTTGCCAGTTCAAATGGACATACGGCTGTAGTTGAATATATTAAGGCCATTCAGTAAGCAATTACATTTTCCATAATCTACCCGGGCGGTTATAATAAAACAATAATATAAAAGCACCCAACCAACGAAAGGGTGCTTTTTTCTCCTAGGGATAGTTTAGTGGACCAATGTTAAATGTGGTAACTGAAGGAAGATAAAACCAAACTTTTCAAAATTTCATCCTTTCAAACGGAATCCTGAAACAAAAAAAAATCACAAAAAGTATCTGAACTGTATTTTTCTTTGTCCACAAGTAAAAAATAATGGAACAGAAGAGAAATGCAGAAACGCAATTTGGGACCAAAGTCAGCTTTAAATGTAGCTAATTTGATGTTTTGCAAAAAGAGTTAATTGTCTATTTTACAGTCAACAAAACAGTTCCATAAGAAAAACGTCCACTTTCAGGTACCAGTAATAAAATCTTATCATCTGTTTTTAGCATTTCTGTTTTGCAAAGTTCATCCAACGCAGCAAAAATGGAAGCAGACGCGATATTTCCAATTTCAGTAAGATTGGTGAACCACTTGTGTGTCCCCAGGACCAATCCTCTTGCTTCAATTCCCTCAGCAAGCTTCCCGTAAAAGAACATTGATGAGACATGAGGGATAACATAATCTACATCCTTTGGGTCAAGGTTGTATTTTTTCAGACAATATTTCAGGTGGCCAAACCAATAACGGATAATATTTGGTTTTAATAGGCCAATATCCTGCTTAACGGTCATAACTGAACGATTGATAAGCTCCCCGCTTTCAAATTCCTACCAGCTTCACTTCTCCATCATCACGAAGTTCTACTCCTGTAAACAGACAAGTTGGCAGTTCACTGGCATACGAAGTCATTTGAATCCATTCAATTTTGAATGAGATTCTATTCTCGTTCTTTTTATTAGAGAGGAATACGAATTGATACCATCACTAAGCATAAAGCGAAGAAAATCCTTTTCAAAAGCCATTTATGGATCTTTTTCGACTTGCGAGCAATGTTCATACGCTTCTTCATTTTTTTACACAGCTGAGTAGGAGAGGCGAGTTCTGAATTAGAACAAATAGCTTTTGATGAAATCCCCGACAAAACTGAAAGATATGCAGTGTTGAAAGCTTGCAGACATTTAGGCCCATATTGGTTCAACTTTCATCTATTAAAAATGTATCAGACCGCTTCGCGACTGGGGATATATTGATTATACCTTCTCGGGAAAACTGTATACCGATAGGAAAGTTTCCTGTATCACTTTTGATACCGGAACTGCGACAAGAACAAATACAGGAACTACGACAAGAAGTGAGACAAGAAGTGATACTGGAACTGCGACGGTATATAAGGATATAAACATTACAAACATAATAAACAGTAATAAAGACGCTCTCCAGAAAATATGGAAAAATATAAAGCAAGAAATCAAGAGTACAATATATAGTTAACACCGAAAAAGACCATTCGAAATCCTAATAACGAAATTAACTAAAACAGTTAATTGTTTTAATAAGATTGAAAACAAAAAAAGACGCCCAAAGATCACCATCCTCCGCCAAAGCCAACGCCCAATAAACCGCAAGGCTAAATAAATGACCCGCTTTAAGGGTTTAAAATTTGAATTTATAGTTGAAAGAGGCGGGCCAGCCTTGCCGTTTATCCCCGGATGGCGGTTTCCAGGGCTTTCTTCTCTTTTTTTTCTTTTTTCTCTTCTTTAGAGGAATATTTTATTTGATCAAATAAAATTAAATCAGCCTTTTTTTAATGGTTGTTATGATAGTTGCAGTCTTTACAAATCCAAATATAAAATGGCTATGCCAGAATTTTGAAATAGGAACGGGTAAAGCCGATTCTTTTTTATTCTCAGAAGCCTGAAGTCCTTGCTATAGCTGGTGGGGGAGGGGTTGGCAAGATGTGATTTTGTTTCACAAAATCGCTTGTGCCTGTCCGGCAGGGACTTTTAATCTGGCGATTATAAGCTTGATTAATTCTGCGAATTAAAGTCTTAACAGTTAAAACGTATTATCTATTATGAGGAAGTAGAAACCAATGGGATAATAAAAAATGATTTTCAACGAATTTACTCTCAGGGTATGACAGTTACTTACAAAAGAAAAAATTAGTATTGACTTCTAGTTTGGCTCAGAAAGCTGTTGATTATATTCTGGATCATCAGGATTCAGATCCTAAACTGGTGGTACCAGTTACCACAAAGAAGAGAAGTAAATCAGCTTCTCTTTCCATGAATTTCTATTTATATTCCTTATGAAGCCTCCAAATCTTTTTCCGAAGTATTAAAAATTTATACAATGTTGAACTCGAGTATTCTAAAGCTTATTTATTTAATTGTAATTTCAATATTTTTATTTAAACTTTATTCAAAAAATTCCTAACTTAGGAGAAACATTATGGGATATTTCGAAGAGAGACTTAATCGAGACCTATAATCATTTGAGATTTTAATTGCCACTAATTGAGTTAGTTATTGAAAATATTCGAATCCCGTCCGGAGTACAAAAAAAAGAGTTAGATTTATATCTGACTCTTTTTTTATGGGGGGAATATTTCAAAGTGCTTTTCGTAACCAAAATATCTGTAGGGCCTGAGCAATATAATGAGTAATACTTGATTTAATACCGCCTGTTCTTTGCAGGTAAAGAGCGTAGTCGAGAAAAGCTACATAGAATAGATTTAAGGGCGAAAACCAAAAGATAACCTGAATTACCTCTGCCAGACATTGATGTAGGGTTTCGTAAATAGTTATATTTCTGTCTTTGCCCTTAACTTGATTTATATTTTTTACGTTACTGTTCTTTAGAAACAATTACTCCTGAGGCTAACTGCACCGTTTGTGTAATCAAAAGTTCCGAAGTTTATCAACTTGGTACCTTTATCACCTTTTGCTATAAAGTGCAAATTAACTCGGAAATCTTCTTCCCACCAGTTATTAAATACTTTTCCATGATAATTGATTTCGAAATTCTCGCCTTCCAATAAATCTGTTCCTTCCAGAGTTCCTCTTACAAGTTCCAACTGCCAGTTATTTTTGTGATGAATTCTCAATTTAATAGTTACTTCTCCAACGAGGTGGCCTATCATTTCTCCATCACAAATAACAGACATCGACCAATCGGAGTAAGTTATTGTTTTAACTTCTGTTCTGTTTTCACTGTTGGCTGAAAATGTACTAAAGCAAATAAGTAGTGAAATGATTATTAGACTAATTTTTTTCATAATGTAAGATTTAAATGTTGTAAGATTATTGATTTGACAGTACAAGTTCAGTATTTTAAAAGCACGGCACTTAACAACGATGGCTCAATTCATTGCAATTATGTTGCACACGCTTTAATTTTTTCTATTTATTTTAATGAGATGAGTTTGGCTGGGCAAAGTCTTAAGAAAATGAAATAAAAATTTAGCTAATCACAGCTAGTTCCAAAATGAAAATCAACTTTCGTTTTTATTAGAAATTATAATGGCGTGTGAAGTAACTGATATATAGTCAGGTGTTTATGTTGAAAGTTTAATCGGTGTTTAGTTGACAATTTTGTAACTTGTAATAGTCGTAATACAAATAACCAAAGATCTAAATTTCTAAAACCGATACGATGAAAAAATTTAATTTAATGATTCTATTAATATGGTGCTATCCTGCATGGATTTCGCAGGATTGGTTTACATACGAGGATCCGGGAGAAGTTTTTAAAATTGAATTTCCGGGTGAACCTATGGTAATTGATATGCCGGCAGGATTTGGGATTGATAGTTCGAAAGTTATTCAATATTTTCCAACTGAAGATTTTGAAAATGCTGTTTTAACAACTTTAACGGTGATGTATATGTCGGAAGAAGTTTTAAAACCTGAATTAAATGAAACAAGTCGATTTGAAGTTCTGGAAAACTACGCCGCTGTTACCCTAAAAATGACTGGCGAGGTGCTTGAAAGTGATACGATTTCGCTATCCGGATTTCCCGGTGTATTTATAAAAGGCAGAATAACTCAAGCTGTAAACGATGAAAATTATCCGCCGGTTTTTATTAAGTCATGTCTTGTTGGAAACACTATTTATATACTTAAAATCACATTCTCTCCTAAACAAAAAGATCTGTCTAAAATGGATTACTTTTTTAAGTCGTTTGAATTGCATTAAGCAACTTTCGATAATTTCTAATTGAATTGAATCCCAAAGATCAGTGGTTCGTTTTTCTGTAATACCAAATCACAGCTATCAATGATTGGCCAAACTAACCGAAACAGAGTTGGACAGCATTAGCTGGTTTAAATTTCATTCTAATGTAAACTTTATCTAAAATCATTCCAGATAAGCTTGCATTTATCAAAAATCAATTTATATTTGCGTCAAACAAATTCGACAAGAATGAACATTGACAAAAGAAATACTACTTCTTCTATCGCGGCAATCCGTTGCGGAGCTATGTTTATGTCGTCTATGTTTATGTTTATGCGCTAGCCTTCATCCGATGGTTACTCGTTGTTTGAAGGCATCTTATTTAAGCGTTACTTTTCACAAAAGAAATTTTCAAAAAATATTTTTATGTCGGATACTGTTATTCGATTTGGTGGAAGCCATATTGGCAACCAAATAGCATTACAAAATTTAAAAGTCTATTTAAACGGCAGCAAAAGCCGTAATTTCGTGGTGGTTTCGGCTATTCCCGGTTTACTTAGTTTAATTGAATCCAGCCTTGGCGAGGTATTTCAAAATGAACTGAATGAGGAGGAGTTATTAAGTGAGATTAATGGATTTTATATCGTTACAACTGATGAGCATCCATCGCAAGCGTATTCAAAATTAGCCGGTCAGTTGGTTGGTTTATTGAAAGGAATCGGTCTTATCGGCGATTATTCGCGTGCTTTAAAAGATCAGGTTTTAAGTTTTGCTGAGAAACTGTCGGTTGAGATCCTGGCATCGCTATGGAATGAAGCAAAAGTTATTTTCCCGGAAGATATTACTTTGCAGGTATCATCTGATTTTGGGAACGCAACATTTCTTTCGGTAGATAAGGCTACACTCAATGATTTTGAACCTGGCGTTTATTTAATTCCGGGCACCTACGGGCTTACGGAGAACAATAAACCGGCACGATCGGGTAAAACAGCTGCTGATTATACTGCCGCATTTCTTACCAAGGAAATTGGAATAAACACATTAAAACTTTGGGGACTGGATAATGATTTTCAACGTGCTGATCCTGCAATCATTGAGAATCCTGAGATTATTCAACGACTGACTTATTCCGAGGCCAGTGAGTTGGCGTATTTCGAGCACTATTCGTTTCACCCGCGAACGGTGGAACCGCTGGAACACGCGCATATTCCGATTGAGGTATTGAGTACAGATACCGCAGATGGCGAAGTTGAAACCATCATTAACACAGAGACTTACATCGAGGAGCAGATTGTAAAAAGTGTAGCCTGCACCGATGATATTTCGCTGCTAAAACTCGACGGCCCGGGTGTTGGTTTAAAGCCGGGTATCCTGGCAAAAGTTACCACCCAGTTAAACGATTCCGGGTTAAACATTAAGTCGGTTATCACTTCGCAAACGTCCATCAATTTTATTTTAAGTAAAGAAAATGGTGCAAAAGCATTGAAACTCGTGCACAAATTGGGCTTTTCGGCTGTTACTGATATCAAGGTGGTACACGACGTGGCGCTAATTGGTATTGTCGGTCACGGAATGCAACAGGCTTATGGCGTGTCGGCAAAGATTTTTGCTGCTGTAGCCAACAACAAAATTAATGTAATACTAAGCGGCTCCGGCGCATCCGACCTCGTAAGCTATCTGGTAGTTCAGGAAGCCTACAAAGAAAAAAGTGTACGTGAGATTTATAACGCTTTTTTCTAACCCGAGAAATCGTCCTTGAAGAGGACTAAGTCTCCTTTAGGGGATCTCGAGGTAACAAGTTTCTAACTCAAAAAATTATAGTAAAATGACGACTCAAAAATTAAATTTCGAAACACTGCAGTTACATGCAGGACAACAACCCGATGCAACTACTAACTCGCGTGCTGTGCCAATTTATCAAACATCGTCGTACGTGTTTAACGATGCCGATCATGCGGCCAATTTGTTTGCCTTAAAAGAGTTTGGCAACATCTACACACGTATCATGAATCCAACTTCGGATGTGTTTGAGCAGCGAATTGCAGCTCTCGAAGGGGGAGTGGCAGCACTTTCCGTGGCTTCAGGACACGCAGCGCAGTTTATCGCACTGAATAATATCCTGGATATCGGCGACAATATTGTTTCATCGCCTTATTTGTACGGCGGAACCTACAACCAGTTTAAAGTTACTTTTAAACGATTGGGAATTGAAGCCCGTTTAACAGAAGATCTGGAAGCTGCATCGTTCGAAAAACTGATTGACGAAAATACAAAGGCTATTTACCTTGAAACCATTGGAAATCCGGGATTTGTAATTCCTGACTTTGATGCGATTGCGGCTGTGGCAAAAAAATACGATATTCCGTTTATTGTTGACAATACTTTTGCCGGCGGTGGTTATTTGTTCCGACCAATTGAACATGGTGCCGACATTGTTGTGGAATCGGCAACCAAATGGATAGGTGGCCACGGAACTAGCATTGGCGGTGTAATTGTTGATGCCGGAACTTACAATTGGGGCAATGGTAAATTTCCCGGTTTCACCGAACCTTCAGAAGGTTATCACGGATTGAAATATTGGGATGTGTTTAATTTCGACGGGCCATTCGGGAACATTGCTTTTATTATTAAAGCACGCGTTGAAGGATTGCGTGATTTCGGTTCGGCAATCAGTCCGTTTAACTCGTTCCTGCTTCTTCAGGGATTGGAAACTTTGTCGCTCAGAATGGATCGACACGTGGAAAATACGTTGGCTGTGGCCAAGTGGCTGGAAACACATCCGAAAGTAGAAAGTGTAAATTACCCGGGACTGGAAAGCAGCCCATCGTTTGCCAACGCGCAGAAATACCTGCCAAAAGGTGCCGGTGGTGTTTTGTCTTTCAATGTAAAAGGCGATAAAGATACAGCGAACAATGTGGTAAACAATCTGGAGTTGGTAAGTCACCTTGCTAATGTTGGCGATGCTAAAACATTGATCATTCAGCCGGCAGCTACAACACACCAGCAATTGTCGGAAGAAGCACAGGCAGCAGCCGGTGTAACACCTACTCAGTTGCGTGTGAGTGTTGGTTTGGAACACATCGATGATATTATTGCCGACTTTGAACAGGCTTTAGCTAAAGTATAAAAAGAATAATTCACCTGTTGACTCGAGTCAGCAGGTGAATTATATTTTCCAACTTCGGAATGTTGGTTAATTTTGCGCGAACTAAAAAAATGGAGTGACGAGGTTGAAACCGCAGTCCTCTTTGTTACGAAAAAACGACAATAAAATGCCACTAAATATTAACGACAAATTACCGGCAATCGAAATCCTTCGTGAGGAGAATATTTTTGTAATGGATTCATCGCGGGCATCGCACCAGGATATACGACCACTGAAAATTGTGATCTTAAATCTGATGCCACTGAAAATATCAACGGAAACAGATTTGCTTCGTTTGTTATCGAATTCTCCTTTACAGATTGAGATTGACTTTCTGAAGATAAAAGGGCACACGCCAAAGAACACTCCATCGGAGCACATGAGTGAGTTTTACGACACTTTTGATGAATTAAAAAACAAAAAGTACGATGGTATGATAATCACCGGTGCGCCGGTTGAGCAGCTTGATTTTGAGGAAGTAACTTATTGGGATGAAATGAAAGAGATTCTCAACTGGGCTGAGAATCACGTAACTTCGTCGTTGTTTATCTGCTGGGCGGCACAGGCGGCTTTATTTCATTATTACAAGGTGCCAAAGTATCCGCTCCCCAAGAAAATGTTTGGCGTTTTCGAGCATCATTTGTCGGACAATACTTTGCCGATTTTCAGAGGTTTCGACGATGCATTTTTTATTCCACATTCGCGTCATACCGAAATTCGTAAAGAGGATATCGAGAAAGTAGATGAACTGCAGATCATTTCGTGCTCGGATGATGCCGGTGTATCGATTGTAAAAGCCAAAAATGGCAGACAGTTGTTTATTACCGGGCATTCGGAATACTCACGCAATACGCTTGATGGTGAATACAAACGCGATAGGGCAAAAAATTTACCTATAGAGATCCCAAAAAATTATTATCCGGATAATGATCCGTCTAAAACACCGGTTATGCGTTGGAAGTCAACAGCAAACCTACTGTTTTCAAATTGGTTAAACTACTACGTTTACCAGGAAACACCTTATGATCTGGAACAAATAAGTTAATATTTTCTGATAAACAGGCTGCGGCTTTTTCTATTTTCTATTTATCTCGTAACTTTGAGATACAAATACATAAACCCAGAAATAATGAAAAATATAGCAGTAGTTTTAGCCGGGAACGGCGTTTTTGATGGTGCCGAAATTCATGAGTCAACATTAACTTTATTGGCCATTGCACAACAGGGAGCCGAATACCAGTGTTTTGCACCCGATGTTAACCAGGCCCATGTTGTAAACCATATAACCGGAGAAGAAATGCCGGAAACCCGTAATGTAATGGTAGAAGCGGCCCGAATTGCTCGGGGCGATATTAAAGCACTGTCAGAATATAAGGCTGCCGATTACGACGCAATTATAATTCCCGGAGGTTTTGGTGCTGCTAAAAACCTTTGCACTTTTGCTTTCGAAGGTCCTGATTGTAAAGTGAATCCTGATGTTGAGAATGCGGTAAAAACAACTGTTGAAGCAGGAAAACCGGTGGGAGCACTGTGTATTTCACCATCAATAATTGCCAAGGTTTTGGGCGATGTTACCGTTACTATTGGGCAGGACAAAGGAACCGCCGATGCCATTGAGTCGCTGGGGGCAAAACACGTTACTACCACACATGGCGAGATTGTGGTTGATGAGAAATACAAAGTGGTTACAACGCCATGCTATATGCTCGATGCCAACATTAAACAAATTGCCGAAGGTGCTTCAAATGTTGTTGCAAAAATACTTGAGATAGCTAAGTAGAATACTATAATATGAGCTCAATTCCCTATATCGACATTCACACACATCCTTTTCATAAAGATGAAGGCACGATAACCGTGCAAAATATTTTCCCGGGCGATGGATTTGCTGCCTTTGGTGGACGCAATTTCTATTCTGTTGGTTTGCATCCCTGGCATTTGGGTACTAAAGATGAAAATAACGAAGCGCTGCAAATGGTTGAGGAAGCGCTCGAATTCGATCATGTAATTTTCGTTGGGGAAGCAGGGCTCGACAAAATTAATGGCGGCGATTTTATCGAACAACTTCGGGTTTTTGAAGCGCAGGCCGTTATTGCCGAAGAGTATGAATATCCTTTGATTATTCATTGTGTAAAGGCAATGAATGAGATAATTGCACTTCGTAAGAAAATGAATCCGGCAATGCCCTGGATTATGCATGGCTATAACGGAAGCCTTGAAATAACAAAGCAATTAATAGATAAAGGTTTTCTGTTTTCCTTCGGGAAAGGTCTTTTCCGAAAGAATTCTAAGGCAGTCAAATCATTTAAATATTTGCCTTTGGACAAAATATTTTTAGAAACCGATGAGTTGGACAAAAATGTGGATGCCATTTATCAGCAAGCAGCAGAATTAAAAGAAGTGAAAATTGAAACTTTAAAAGAAGCTGTTTGGAGAAACTTCAATAAAATTGAAAAATCGTTGATGCCCGGAAGAGTTTAATCACAATTTTGTTTCTTTGCCGCACTAAAATTTTGATAAAGAGTTATGCACTGGTTAGAACGAACCGAGTTATTATTGGGAGAAGAGAAACTGGCCAAATTAAAGAATGCCAATGTTTTGGTGGTTGGCCTAGGTGGTGTTGGAGCGTATGCAGCCGAACAATTGTGCCGGGCCGGAATTGGTAAAATGACCATTGTTGATGGTGATGTGGTGGAAGAAAGTAATCGCAACCGCCAGTTGCCGGCTTTAATTAGCACCAAAGGATTACCAAAAGCTGAGATTCTGGCCAAGCGTTTTGTGGATATCAACCCTGATCTGGAATTGAAGGTTGTAAATGAATTTATACGAGACGAGCGGGCTATCGAGCTTTTAAAAAGCCAGCCTTTCGATTATGTTGTGGATGCCATCGATACACTTTCGCCAAAGGTCTTTCTGGTTTATCATGCCTTGCAGTTAAAACTTCGTGTGATCAGTTCGATGGGGGCCGGTGGAAAAATGGATCCGTCGAAAATTGAGCTTACCGACATCAAAAAATCCTACAACTGCAAACTGGCCAAAATGATGCGTAAACGCTTGTCGCACCTCGGAGTAAAGAAAGGCATTAAAGTGGTATTTTCTCCCGAAGATATTAACGAAAAAGCAGTTCGTATTGAGGAAGGACAGAATAAAAAATCGACAGTAGGAACGATTTCATACATGCCTCCTTTATTCGGATGTTTTATTGCCAGTGCCGTTATCCGCGATTTGCTTAGTGAATAATCGTATGTTAAAGAAATATGTTAATTTTAGTTTGTTAGTTCGAATAAAGGATTACCTTTGGGCTGTTAATTTTTAGAAAAGTCTGGCAATTAGCATTTTGGTCTTTTTTTATTGATATTTAGTAAACCGGACAGTTTATCTCTCTTGTGTTTTTCCCGACGTTATTTCAATCGTTATTAAAGCTTCTTTTATACTGTATTTAAGTAACTCCAGGACGTGATACATTTTGACAGGTTCCTTCTGGTAATCAGTAAGATGGATATATTAACTTTAAATAATAGTATAAAATGAACATTTACATTGGAAATTTGCCCTTCAACTTGGGCGAAGAAGATTTGAGAGAAATTTTTGAAGAGTATGGTGAAGTTGCTTCAGCTAAAATTATCATGGATAAATTTACTGGAAGAAGCAAAGGTTTTGGTTTTGTTGAAATGGAAGACGATGCCGAAGCTAACAAAGCTATCGAGGAATTGAACAACGCAGAGGTTGCAGGTCGTAACATCAAAGTTAACGAATCAAAACCTCGTGAAAATAACAACCGTGGTGGCGGTGGTTACAACCGTGGTGGCGGTGGTGGTTACGGACGTCGTGACCGTTACTAGGATCAGAAAAGAATTTTTTGATTATATAAAAAAGGGGTTCATTAATTTGAATCCCTTTTTATTTTTATAAACCCCATAACTCAAACTTTTTATATTTTTGAATTTCAATTCAACCCGATTAAAATTATGAGCAATATCGTTTATCTGAACGGAGAATTTATAGCAGCCGAAGAAGCTAAGATCTCGCCAAATGACCGCGGATTTCTGTTTGCCGATGGTGTTTACGAAGTGGCAAAATACTACAATGGTAAGGCTTTTCGTTTCCAGGATCATTTAGACCGTTTAAACCGCAGTTTGAAAGAGATTGGTATTGAATATGATACTGAAAAGCTTGAGGCTGTTTTTATGGAACTTATTCAGCAAAACGATATGCTTGACAAACATGCCGGAATTTATCTGCAGGTTTCGCGTGGTACGGCCAAACGTTCGCATAATTTTCCTGATGAGATTGCTCCAACGGTTTACGCTTATGCTTTTGATTTGCCTTCAGCAACCGAAAAGTTGGAGAATGGAATAAATGTGATTGTTCGAGATGATATTCGCTGGCAACGCTGCGACATAAAATCAGTTTCGTTGTTGCCAAATACCATGCTTTATAACGAAGCCCACAAAAGCGGGGCAGGAGAGTGTATTCTAATTCGCGAGGGCAAGGTAACTGAAGCAACACATTCAAGTGTACTTTGTGTAAAAAATGGTACGGTTGTAACACGGCCATTATCGAACCTTATTTTGCCGGGCATCACAAGAAAAGTGATTATGGAACTTTGTGCTGCCAATAATATTCCGGTTGAAGAACGCTTGTACTCACAAGAAGAACTTTACGAAATGGACGAAGTTTTTATTGCAGGAACCGGCAGCGAAATTTGTCCGGTTGTACAAATCGAAGACAAATTGGTTGGCAACGGAAAACAGGGTGAAACAACTCGTTTGTTGCAAAAGCTCTTTTTTGAGTTGACCTAAATTAGATTCCCAGAACAAGTTGCTCCAGTTCATTTCGAATGAAAGAAAGCTCTTCATCGGAAACTTTTAACGTTGTCGCTTTCAGGTTTTCCAATACCTGCTTTTCATTTCGTGCGCCGGCAAGTACGCAGGTGATCCCGGGTTGGTTCATGGTCCAGTTTAAAACCAGTTGAGCCATAGTTGCCTTTTGGGCTTCAGCAATCGGTTTTATTTTATCCAAAAATGCATTAATTCGCGACAAATTGGGCTCCTTAAAGAACGGAGTAGTAGGCCGATGATCGCCCTCTGCAAATTTATAATCGGCAGTAATTTTACCTGTTAAAACACCTCTTTGCAGCGGACTGTAGGCAATAATTGCTTTATCGTTGACAATGCAGTAGGGCACCACTTCATCTTCAATACCGCGGTTAATCATGCTGTACGGAACCTGGTTCGATGAAAGCTTGAAATACTTTTCCGCTTTCTCCATTTCGCTCATCGAATAATTGCTCACGCCACCAGCACGTATTTTCCCTTGATCTTTCAGGATTTCCAAGGCCTCCATAGTTTCTTCAATCGGAGTTGAACTATCTGGCCAGTGTTGCTGATAAAGGTCGATGTAATCGGTGCCCAGTCGTTGCAAACTATCCTCGCACTCTTTTATTATACTTTCCTTACTTCCCAATCGATACAAACTCACTTCGTTGCCCTGGTTATCGATAGTTTTTTCGTAATGTACATGACCCGATTTCCGGTCCCAAACCAAACCAAACTTTGTAAGCAGTTCAACTTTGCTGCGTTTGCCTTTTATGGCTTTTCCAACAAATTCTTCACTTTGTCCAAAACCATAAACCGGCGCAGTGTCGATGGTTGTCATTCCGTTGGCAATGGCAGCTTCAATGGCATTTATCGATTCTTTTTCTTCGGCTCCGCCCCAAAACCATCCGCCAATGGCCCAGGCTCCAAAAGTTATTGGTGTAATTTTTACGTCTGATTCGGGTAACTGTACTTTATCCATGATTTTAAACTTTTTGGGTGACAATGTTCCGGGAAGTTAGGGATAAAAATTAACTTATCGAACTCCAGTCGAAGCTTGTATCCTTTGATGATAACAGATTTTTAAGAAGCAGTTGATTCTGCTCTTTTTGCAGAAACGGATCATCGTCGAGAATATCGTTGGCAATGTTGCGGGCTTTTTGCAGAATCTCGCCGTCTTTCCCAAGATTCGCAATTTTCAGATCGAAACCCATGCCACTTTGCTGGGTCCCTTCCAAATCGCCTGGGCCACGTAATTTCATGTCTACTTCGGCAATATCAAAACCATCGTTGGTGCGTACCATTGTTTCCAGTCGCTTGCGGCTTTCGGTGCTTATTTTATACGACGACATCAAAATACAATACGATTGTTCGGCGCCACGACCTACACGACCGCGTAACTGGTGCAACTGCGACAAGCCAAAACGTTCGGCACTTTCAATTACCATAACGGCAGCGTTGGGAACATCAACACCAACCTCAATAACGGTTGTGGCAACCATAATTTGGGTTTCGCCACGTTTAAAAGCCTGCATGGCATTTTCTTTAATATTGGGTTTCATTTTCCCGTGTACCATGCTGATTTTATATTCGGGGAAAGTCTCCGAAATGTGCCGATAACCTTCTTCCAGGTTTTTCAGGTCCATCTTTTCCGATTCTGAAATAAGCGGATAAACGATATAAACCTGTGTTCCTTTATCAATTTGTTGTTTCAAAAAACGATTAAGTTGAGATCTGCGGTTCTCGAAAAAGTGCATGGTTTGTATCGGTTTCCGTCCGGGCGGCAGTTCATCGATAATTGATACTTCCAGGTCGCCATAAACGGTCATGGCAAGTGTGCGAGGTATCGGAGTGGCAGTCATTACCAAAATGTGTGGCGGAATCAGGTCATTCTTTTTCCAGAGTTTTGCCCGTTGTGCTACACCAAAACGATGTTGCTCGTCAACTATAACCAATCCGAGACGATTGAAATTCACGGTATCCTCGATTAGTGCGTGCGTACCAATAATAATTTGCATTTCGCCCGATTGTAGCGCTGCATGCAATTCGCGTCGCTGCCTGGCTTTTGTAGATCCTGTCAACAGCCCAACGTTTATTCCCATGCCATCCACCATTTTCGATATCGACTGATAGTGTTGTTGAGCCAAAATTTCAGTAGGTGCCATTAAACAACTCTGGAATTCATTATCCATAGCCAAAAGCATGGTCATTAGTGCCACCAAGGTTTTGCCGCTACCAACATCGCCTTGCAGTAAACGGTTCATTTGCGATGTGCCGTTAACATCGCGCCGGATTTCTTTGATCACCTTTTTCTGTGCATTGGTGAGTTCAAACGGCAAATACTTCTCGTAAAATGTATTGAAGTTATAACCCACTTTTTCAAAGTGAAATCCTTTGAATTTTTGGTTACGATTGTGTTTTAGTGCGAGTATTTTCAGTTGAATAAAAAACAGCTCTTCAAACTTTAACCTGAAAGTGGCGTTTTTCAGTTCTGTTGGATTTTCCGGTTTGTGAATTGCCGACAATGCCAGTTCAAGCGGCATCAGTTTTAGCTCGTTGGTAAGGTATTCGGGCAGTGTTTCCCGGATTTTACCTTTTGCCAGTCCCAGTAAAGTCAGTTGAAATTTATTAATGGTTTTTGAGGTGAGAAACTGCTTTTTCATTTTCTCGGTGGTGTTGTAATGTCCCTGAAAAAGCCCGATTGGCTTCAATTGCATTTCCTGCTCGGTTTCCATTTCGGGATGTACCACGCTAATTCGGCCGCTGAACAAAGCCGGTTTCCCAAAAACGATGTAGGTTTTGTTTATGCGGAGTTGCTCCTTTTGCCATTTTATTCCCCGAAACCAAACGAGTTCCATTGTTCCTGAGTCATCTGAAAAACGGGCAACAAGCCGCTGTTTGCCGCCGGTGCCAACAGTTTCCATCGAGCGCAAAACGCCTTTCACCTGAATGTATGCCATTTCCGTGTTGATATCAGAAATCTTATAAAACTTGGTGCGGTCGATGTATTTGTACGGGTAATAATAAATCAAATCTCTGAAGGTTTTAATTTTCAGTTCTTTGAATAAAATCTCCGCACGTTTTGGACCCACGCCGGGTAAAAATTTTATTTCCTGATCGAGAAATTCTGGCATGGAGCAAATATACATATTCGCACAAAGTGCGGCAACAGGGATTAATAATGAAATATTCAAAATAATTAACCAAGTTGGGTACAGTTTTTGTTACCAAGCGAAAAGTTACTTATGATAATAAATCTTAAAAATTATTATTTCGGGCCGCTAAACGCGAGGAAAATCATATTTTTATATTCGATTCGTTTATTTCATGTAATGCGATAGAAAAATTACGACAAATACATAAAACAAAGCTATGCCAGAAAAAATTATTCATTTAGAGAACATTGTAAAAACTTATAAAGTAGGAACGCAGGAAGTTCGTGCGCTTCGTTCGGTTTCTATTGATATTCACAAAGGCGAATATGTAGCCATTATGGGCGCCTCGGGTTCGGGGAAGTCGACATTAATGAATATAATTGGCTGTTTAGATACCCCAACCAGCGGAAAATATGTGTTGAACGGAAAAGATGTGAGTAGCCTGTCGGACGATAGTTTAGCAGAAATCAGAAACTCGGAGATTGGATTTGTTTTTCAGGTATTTAACCTTTTGCCACGTAACTCTGCTCTCGAAAATGTAATGTTGCCACTGGTTTATGCCGGAAAACGAAAAGCCGAACGCAAAAAAATGGCTGAGGAAACTTTGGTGGATGTTGGTTTGCAAGACCGAATGGAACACAAACCCAACGAACTTTCGGGTGGTCAACGTCAGCGTGTGGCAATTGCCCGTGCATTGGTAAATAAGCCGGCTTTGCTTTTGGCCGATGAGCCAACCGGTAACCTCGACTCAAAAATTTCGGAAGAAATTATGAAGCTGTTTGCTGAAATTCACCGAAAAGGGAACACACTGGTAATGGTAACGCACGAAGAAGACATTGCCGAGCATGCACATCGTATAATTCGATTAAAAGACGGAGAAGTTGAGTCGGATGTTATTAATGAGAACCCGATTTATTAACTTTGCAAAACGTTTACAATATTATATCCCGAATGGTAAACATCTCGGGATTTTTTATGTTTCAGAATTAAAAATATAAAGATGTCAGGAGAATCTAAAATATATACAAAAACCGGCGACGACGGGACAACCGGACTGGTTGGTGGCAGCCGTGTGAAAAAATACGATCTGCGATTAGAAAGTTACGGAACCGTTGATGAATTAAATGCAAGCATCGGGGTTATTCGATCGTATGATAATGGCAGCGATGTTGAGGAACTATTGTTAAAAATTCAGAATAAACTTTTCAACATTGGTTCACGGCTTGCATCGGATGAGAAAGGAAGAGAATTTACCGAGAAACTGGTGGTTAAAACTGAAGACGTTGAAATGCTGGAGAAAGCAATCGATAAATATCATGAAACACTACCGGAACTTAGTAACTTTATTCTGCCGGGCGGAGAACTGTCAGCAGCTCAGTGCCATATGGCACGAACAATTTGCCGAAGGGCAGAGCGACGTATACTGGAATTCTCGGAACAAACACCGGTAGAAACGGAACTGATAAAATTCATTAATCGTCTTTCTGATTATCTTTTTGTTCTGGCACGAAAACTTGGGCATGACAAAGGCATTGCTGAAACAACCTGGAAGTATTGATATTTTTTTTTACTGAAAGTTTTTTCGTATAGTTTTTTTGTTATATTCGCGCCAAATAAAAAATCGAGTTTAACCACGTAAATTTTAGGCACATGTATTGGACTCTGGAATTAGCATCGAAGTTAGAAGATGCGCCCTGGCCGGCAACAAAAGACGAATTAATTGATTATGCAATACGCTCTGGCGCTCCGCTTGAAGTAATTGAAAATTTGCAGGAGATTGAAGATGAAGGGGAGATGTATGAAAGCATCGAGGACATTTGGCCGGATTATCCAAGCAAGGATGATTTCTTTTTTAACGAAGATGAATACTAAGAATTAGCACATGATAATAAAAAGCATCCGTCGGTTGACGGGTGCTTTTTTTATCTTCAAATTATAAGCTCAATGTTTTCCAGCCATCTTTCAAATATTCCGATAAAGGAACTCCCATTCCTTTTACATCAACGCCAAGTTCGGCAAGCTTTTCATCAACTTCATACATTTTAGCACAATACAAGCAGGCTTCGGTTTTTATGCCCGCTTCCTGCATCTTTTTAATGTAATCCTGAATCATTTTATTCTCAGCAGTTAGTTTTGCCGATGGCCCCCAAATTATCAGAACTACTTCATCAAACCACCCCTGAGTTTTGGCATTGTAGGTATACATAAAAGCCATTTTTTCTGCAACTTCCGGATCGCCACTCGTCCACAATACTGCCAGTTTGTTTTTATTTTCTTCCATCTTTTCGTTGTTAGTTGCCAATGTTACACTGCAAATTAGGGTTAATAATAAAAGTATAAAAGTACGTTTCATAATTTCAGATTTTAATATGGTTTACTAATTCTTTTATCGGTATTAAATCAAACTCCGAATAATCTGTTAGCTTGTTTTTAGCAATAAATTCTTTATTCAACAAAAACAATTTACTATTGAATTTATCTTGTGGCAAAGTATTTTCTTCTGAGAATTCTTCCATGTCAAACTCATTGAAATTCAGTTCGCATGCTGAAAGTTCCCAGCCGTTTTCCTCGTTCATATACAACAATGGAAGACCGTGGGTTCGGCAGATTATAGGGCGCTCAGAGTAAATTTCACACGTGTGGTTATTCAAAAAAATACAACTTGATTCATCATTACCCGTGTTAATTTTTGGTTTATCTACTTGTTTATTTAACGCTATAACAATACTGAAAAATTCTATCGGAAAGATGCTGTAATCCATACAACACAAGTCGCAGCCCGCTTTACATTTCATATGTTTTTTGTGCTGTTTTTCCAGGTCGTCTGATAATTTATCAATGGTGTTTTTTAGTTTTTCGTATGCTGTAAAATCCATATTCTTATTAATTTATTATTGGGCAAAGGTAACCAATCTGAAAACTAGAAGAAATTCATATTGCAACGCAACTTTTTGTATCTGCTTATCTGTTGGTTTTATCCAAACGTATTTTTTTACATGTTTCATCAAATAATTGTATATTTGCTAGAAACCACAGAATAGAACAGAACAGAAATTTTAAAATGAAAAAATCAATTCTAAACTTAATGCTAATTTTTTGTGCTATTTCAGTTTTTGCACAAAATGAAAATCTCGATTTTTTAGATCCTTCATTACCGATGGAGGAGCGAGTGGACTTGTTAGTGTCGCAAATGACACTTCAGGAAAAAGTTGATCAGTTGGAGTATACTTCAAAGGCCGTTGATCGTTTGCAGATACCTGAATACAACTGGTGGAACGAGTGTTTACATGGAGTTGCACGGGCCGGTTACGCAACCGTTTTTCCGCAATCGATAAGTATTGCAGCATCGTGGGATGCCGATTTGGTAAATCGGGTAGCTGTGGCAATTTCGGATGAAGCACGTGCCAAACACCATGAATTTGTTCGTCGCGATAAACGAGGAATTTATCAGGGACTTACATTTTGGTCGCCAAACATCAATATTTTTCGCGATCCGCGCTGGGGACGTGGCCACGAAACTTATGGAGAAGATCCGTACCTCACCGGAATTTTGGGAACCCAGTTTGTAAAAGGACTTCAGGGTGATGACCCGAAATACCTGAAAGTAGTTGCAACCGCTAAACATTATGCTGTTCATTCCGGACCTGAACCATTGCGTCACGAATTTAATGCACTGGTAAGCGAACGTGATTTGCGCGAAACTTACTTGCCGGCATTTCGCATGCTAATAAAAGACGGAGGCGCTTATTCAGTAATGGGGGCGTACAATCAGTTTCGCGGATTTCCGTGCTGTGCCAGCGACGAGTTGTATGGTATTCTTCGCAACGACTGGGGATTTGATGGTTACATTGTTTCCGATTGTTGGGCCATTTCCGATTTTTATACCTACCAGGGATTTTCGAAGGATGCAGCCGAAGCCGCGGCAGTGGCTGTAAAAGCCGGTACCGATTTAAATTGTGGAAATTCATACCGTCATCTTACCGAGGCTGTTAAACGCGGTTTAATAACCGAAGACGAAATTGATGTGGCTGTAAAACGCCTGTTTACTGCACGTTTTAAGTTGGGTATGTTTGATCCCGAGGAAGATGTATCGTATGCGCAGATACCTTTCTCGGTAAATACATCAACAGAAAATGATGCGCTTGCGCTGGAAGCTGCTCGTAAAAGTATAGTGTTGCTTAAAAATGAGAATAAAACACTGCCACTCTCAAAAGACATTAAAACGCTTGCTGTGATTGGTCCCAATGCCGATAACTGGGAATCGTTGGTTGGAAATTACAATGGTATTGCGAAAAATCCGGTAACTGTATTAAAAGGATTGAAAAATAAATTGCCGAATACAAAGATTCTATATGCAGAAGGAAGTCATTTAGCCAATGGAGTAAGTAACCTACACGCCATTCCTTCTGAGAATTTACAAACTGCTGAAGGCAAGAAAGGTGTAAAAGCCGAATATTTTAATAATGCTGAGTTTAAAGGAGAACCCGCTTTTACCCGAATTGATGAGAACATTAATTTTTATTGGGAATCAGGATCGCCAGCACCTGAATTAAACGACGATGATTTTAGTGTGCGTTGGACAGGCTACATTGTTCCCCAGGTAACAGGAGAATACAAAATAGGTTGCTGGGGAATGCCAAAACTTACTATTTGGCTGGAAGGAGAAATGTTGCTAAGTCATAACTCTGAACACAGCGCTTTTTATCACGAAAAGGCTGTAAAAATGGAAGCCGGAAAGAAATATAAATTTGTTTACGAATATGCTAACGATAAAGGCGATGGCGATGCAAAGTTGCTCTGGTCGGTGCCTGATACCAGGATGCAGGAAGAAGCGGTAAAAATGGCTCAAGATGCAGATGCTGTAGTTTTGGTGCTTGGTCTTTCGCAACGTCTTGAAGGCGAAGAGATGCAAATAGAAGTAGATGGTTTTGAAGGTGGAGACCGCACCCATTTAAAACTTCCGGAAACACAACGCGAACTGATGAAAGCTGTTGAAGCGACAGGAAAACCTGTTATTCTGGTTTTGTTAAACGGAAGTGCTTTGGCTGTTAACTGGGCTAATGAAAATGTGGAAGCTATTCTTTCTGCAGGATATCCGGGGCAGGAGGGAGGAAATGCCGTAGCCGATGTTTTAATGGGCAATTATAATCCGGCAGGGCGTTTGCCTGTTACCTACTACAAATCGGTTGATCAGTTGCCACCTTTCGAAGATTATGATATGGACAATAGAACTTACAAGTATTTTAACGGCGAACCACTTTACCCATTTGGTTTTGGATTAAGCTACACCACATTTACATACTCGGATGTAAAATTGGCAAAAAAGGCAAAAATTGGTGATGCTGTTGAAATCAGTGTTAAAGTTACGAACTCGGGCGAAACAGAAGGCGAAGAGGTGGTTCAGTTGTATTTAACAGATGTCGTCGCTTCAACTCTTCGTCCAAAATACCAGTTGGAAGGATTTCATCGCATTGCCCTGGAACCCGGCGAAACAAAAACAGTAAAATTTGTTTTGCAACCTCGCCAATTCTCAGTAATTGGTGCCGATGATAAACGCGTTATTGAAGCCGGAGATTTTAAGCTATTTGTTGGAGGTAGTCAACCGGAAGGAAAAGGTTTGAATGGCCTTTCAAAAACAATCGAACTCAAAGGAAAGAATACTTTTATTGAATAACATTTAGATAAAAATTGTGATAATGAAAGGTCTGCTATGATTTTAATAGCAGACCTTTTTTATTGTGTTTCTATCAGAATTCTAATTTTCATAGAGAAAAGTTATAAGAGTTAAAGGTATTGGTTTTACTGGCAATATGTATAAATAATGAACATATAATTGATTCGATGAAAAATTCTATTAGGATATAATGAAATTATGTTATAATTTTAAATAGGACCAATCGCTGTTTAATTGTTAAAACCTTATTATCATGAAAAAGTATTTATTATTGTTTATAATGGCATTAGCCGTTGTAATTGTTTCTTGTGAAAAAACGGAAGATATTTCAGTAACGAACCCCGATCAGGTTGAGTTTATTACTCACACCGAAACTGTAATTCCCGGACAGTACATTGTTATGTTCGAATCTTTAATTTGAAATCTGCTTATAGAAGTAAAACTGAAGCCGATTTTGCAGTGGTAACAAAAGCACAAAAAATAAGCAGTGCAGCAAATATTAACCTGGGGGAACCTAAAATGGTATATAGCCAAACTATTGAAGGTGTAGTTGTAAATATTAGCGAAAAGGAAGCTAAGCAATTACAGTATGCTGACGGAGTAGTTGGTGTTTATCCGGATAAAATGGTGGCGCTTAAAAAACCGGGAACATTGCCATCTGATCCACCTAGTGAAACAGTTCCATACGGAATTACAAGAGTAGGAGGTGGTGCAACTTATACCGGAAGCCATAAAGCTTGGATTATTGATACAGGTATCGATCTTGATCATCCTGATTTAAATGTTGATGCTGCAAGTGGGCAAACATTCATTGACCGAACAACTTCACCTGATGACGATAACGGCCATGGTTCACATTGTGCTGGTATTGTTGCGGCAATTGATAACGAAGTGGGCGTTGTAGGTGTAGCAGCAGGCGCAACTGTTGTTCCAGTAAAAGTTCTTGACAGAAAAGGATCAGGTGCTTACTCTGTAATTATTGCTGGTGTTGACTTTGTTGCTTTAAATGCAGAACCGGGAGACGTTGCTAATATGAGTTTAGGTGGTGGCGTTTATGAGCCAATTGATGCTGCTGTTGAAGCATTGGGCGAGGCTGGAGTTTTGGTTGCATTGGCAGCCGGTAACGAAAGCGACGATACCAATAATCATTCGCCTGCCCGTGCAAATGGAACAAATTTATATACTGTTTCAGCAATGGATATAAACGACGATTTTGCTTATTTTTCTAATTACGGAAATCCCCCAATTGATTACTGTGCTCCGGGAGTAAATATTCTTTCGTGCTACAAAAGTGGTGGTTACACAACAATGAGTGGAACATCAATGGCCGCTCCGCATGTTTGTGGTTTGTTGCTGGCAACCAACGGCAACTTATCGATTGATGGCTATGTAAATGGCGATCCTGATGGAAATGCCGACCCAATTGCTGTTAAGTAAATAGTTAAAATATATATTTAAAGCCCCGATTGGTACAATAAAGGCGTAGCAAAATGCTGCGCCTTTTCTTTTTAACCCTTCGCATAGTAATTTATCTTCCTATACGGTACGAAAATTTAACCAGGAAGACATTATGTGGTTTCTCATCAAACAAGGTATTTATGTCGTCACCGAAATTGAATTTTCCTCTGTTCTCATAATTTCCACGGTTTTGAGACCATACCAGGTAAATCATCGATCCGGGACGATATTCCCAACGAACTACGAGGTTCGATAAAAATTCTTTCACATTAAAATCAGGATTATCAAAACTGTAGTCAGGGGTGTCGTTTGACGATTCAGAAATATTATAAACGCTGTTTCCGGCATCGTAATTTATCTGGTTGCCCGAATATAAAGTATAACGGTCGGTCAATTCATTTGCAAGGCTGTTTGTTATGTATTTAAAATCATCATAAGCACCGGTTGCAATAAAAGGTTGTCCCCAAAATTGAATAGTAAGGTCGGGTGTAACATTGTAGTTTATTCGCACTGAGGTGCTAAATGTTTTTCGCTTAATACTTCCCATTATGTAGCGTTTGCCACCTTGAAAATCTTGTTGAGTGATGTACTGCAATTTATTTTTGCTTACACCATACTCCGGACTGATTTCAATTTGCATAGCTTTCACGGGGCGGTAACCAAACTCAATTTCAAAACTTTTGTTTGAGTAGAAACCTTTTTCATTACTCCAATTCATTCCACCATCGGCACCGTACGTAAATTTCTTCTGAGGATTTGAAAATAATCCGGCGTAAAAACTTTGGTTTCCGGACAGTTTCATCGACGGACCTCCTCGCAAAGCTGAATGCGATAGTTGCTCGCCATTTACGTTTATGCTTGAAAATGCATTCCAAAAGTTTTTAAATTGTGCGTGCCCGTTAATATTACCCCCGGCTCCCATCAACTCACCGCCAAAATCATAATTTGTCCATTGGTTAAAATTAAGCCCCAAACTTCTGAAAATTGAAAAGGGTTCGTACCAGCGATAACCGGCCCAAAATGCCTGAACAATTTCGTCAACTTCAGGAGTATAACCGATATCATTTATTTCCAGCCCCGGAGATTTCCAGCTAAATATTCCGGCAAACTTAAACCTTCCTCCGGTTTTACCCAGGGTAAATTTACCGCCTGTTCCTGCCAGCGAAGTCCGTGTTGAATCGAGTGTTACGTAATCTGCATCGGGGCGTTGATAAGTGCGCGAATAGGAAGTTTGTGTGTTGAGTATTGCTTCTTCGCTGCCTTCAACTCTACTGAAATAAACTCCTGCATCAACAAACCAGTCTTTGTTGTGCCATCTGTGTACAAAATCAATTCCTCCGGTGTAGGCACTTTTGTGCAAATAATCCAGGTGATCATCGTTAATGTTTCTGTTAACCGCGGTAAACATACCTCCCAAATAAGTATTTCCTTCGTTAAAATCTTTTTGCACTCTTCCCACAAAATAGTTAGTTAATGGCTCAACAGCCTGCTTTCGGTCAGCTCCCGGCCCTTTTATCTTAACATCTTCTTCGGCAGTTACACTTTCAATAACACCAATAGACCAGCCATTTTTAGTTTTTCCTGTTATTTTGGCGGCTCCCAGAATTCGCGTAAAGTCGGGATTATCGGCATACTCGTTTTCATTTAAATCGGGTGAATATTGAGGACGGCGTCCAATCCGGCGCGAATAGAATAGATTGTTTGCCGACTGATCGCCGTCGCCAAAGGCAAGTTTGTACGACAGGATATTATTTCCTTCAATAAAAAAGGGTCGTTTTTCTCTAAAAAAAGTCTCGTAAGTGCTAAGATTCACTTGTGAGGGGTCGGCTTCAACCTGCCCAAAATCGGGATTAATGGTTAGGTCCATAGTCAAGTAGTTAGTCAGGCCAATTTTAGCGTCCAGCCCGGCATCAAAACCATTTGATTTTCCCGATTCCAGGAATGGGTTTTCCGGAACCTTTTCAAAGCGTTCAGTTCGGGCAACCATATACGGTGTTACATTGAGCGAGTTTTGTGGTTTTATATTTTTAATGCCTCGCAAAATTCCAAACTGCGAAGTAAAACCTGCTGCTTCGCGTTTCATTGGCTGCCACGACGAGAGTTCATCTTCGCGAAAAATGTAGCGTAAAACATTTAATCCCCACACTTGTTCTTCACTCTCTTCAAACCTTAATTGTGTAAGAGGTATTCGCATTTCCGCATTCCATCCGTTTTTAGTTACCGAAGTTTTTGCATCCCAAATCGGATCCCAGGTGTTGTCTTCGTTGTCTCCATCGTTGGTATTAACCATATCAGAGCGTACTCCTGCTGCCGAAACTACAAATTCAAAAGAGGTACGTTTATCGAAATATGAATCGATGTATAAACCGGCAAGGTCGCCATCGGTTTCGTCGCGACGTGACATGCGCATCGAAATACTATCAGGATTGTCAAACGAACGAATTGCTACATAAAGATTGTTGGCATCGTACAAAATAGCATATTCGGTTTGTTTGGTAGGCGGTTCGCCCTCGTTCGGTTCGTGTTGAATAAAATTGTCCTCCCAGTTGGCATTTTGCCACGCAGTTTCATCGAAAATGCCGTTAATGGTAATGTTTAGGTTGGTAGCAGTTGAAGCGTTATATGTTCGTTTTTCTTGTGCTGAAATGAATTGAGTAAGGAATAGAAGCAGGAATACAGACGCAATTTTCATTGAAAAGGTTTTTCAATAAGACTGCCAAATTAAATATGTGTTACAGTATTTTTTAATTTTTTTGCTTGATTACAAATTTCAGCTGTTTTGCATGTCAATGTTTTTCGCTCCGCGGTAGAAAAAATAAGCCGCAACAGCCATTAATACATGGCTTGCCGACAAGTAGTTAAACCACTGATGAATGCTTAGCTTGTTCATAAAAATAAGTGCTGCAACAGCGGCAAATGCAACACCAATTAATATGTTTTTGCTGGCTTTGTTTCGGGTTTTCAAAAATAAAAATCCTTCGAGCGAAAGCACTACGAACATTAACCCATAACCGGAATGAAATTCAACATAGAAAAAATTCAATGTAACAATTGTGAGTGTGAGAAAGGTGAGAAATTCAATGATATTAAGTACGCTCAGTATCTTCACAATTTTTTTTGAGAGTCTGATGCGAGTATGTTCAATGGCGGCTCTTTCAACAAACATTATTGAAAACATACTGGTTATCCATCCCGGCAATTTCCAGTAAAAACTGAAATGATACATAAAAGCATGGCCAATTAATCCTCCGAGTGCAGTTGCAATGCCCATTATCAGAAAATACAGTTTGAAATAGGTGATAACTTTTTCGCGCGATTGTTTTTGGTGCAGTTTATAGGCAAACACAAAACAGAACACAGAAACAAGCAAATCGGTGAGGGTAACAATTGGCTCATCTATTTTTATTCCCGCTAAATAAATCGTGTTTATTTCTTCCATATGTTATTGTGTATTTGTACGTAACACAGTTTTTATTATGAATAAAGGATGGATGTTATTTTTGTTCATAAACAAGTACCTTTTTTATTATTTAGTAGCTTTATCAAAAATCGATAAATGAATTTTAAGACTAAAACGATGAGAATAGCTTACAAATTGATGCTGCTTGTTTGTGGCTTTTTCCTTTTGGCGGAAATTGGTTTGGCAAACCAGGTGGAGAAAACAACCCGTTTTAACCGGAATACTGATTTGCTTATCATGCAGTTTGATTGTAAAACAGATGTTGATGACATTCATTCGGCAGCTGCGTTAAAAATGCTGATGACCAACCCACGGTTTTCAACCATAAATTATTATGCGGTTGCAGGAAGTTACGGAGTGCAAGAGGGATTATATGTACCTCCGAATGAGTTGTTTAAAATGGCTTTTGGTGAAAATTGGGCGGATGCGCACAGCAATAGAGAAAAAGCTGTAGAGAAAGTGAAAGTTGTTGTGCTTGGTTATTTGCAAAAAGGAGGTAATATATGGATTGCCGAAGCTGGTCAATCCGATTTTTCAGCAGCGTTAATTAAAGCATTGCAAAAAGATGCGCCGGAAATCAATACAGCCAAAAGAATTCACATTGTGCAACACAGCGATTGGAACGAGCAGGTTACATCAGAAGAGAGTCTTGCTTTTGTAAAAGTAACGAGTAACTATCATAAAATACCTGATGGCAACGCGGAAGGAAACGGAACCCCGGGATTTCGAACTCCTGGTTATAACAGTTGGAAAACAAATGTGAAAGATACTGAGTTAATACAAATATGGAGGAAGGCCATTGAAATTGGATTGAGGTACAATGGCAGAGATGGCCGATATAACAATGAAGCAGTTGCCAGTGGTGGACTAGATTTTTCTGATCTTTCAGAAGTTTGCTGGATTCTTGGAATTGAAGATATCAAAGATCCGGAGGAATTCTTTTCAACTTTCGGGAGGTAATCTCACATCATTTATTCTGTTTTAATATTCCGCATTCTTTGCAGAATAATCCGCGTACTTATTTGAATTCGCATGGTGCATTTTACAAAAAGTGAAACGTGCTTTATATTTTCAGGTTAACGATTTCTTCGGAAATAGCTCTTAAAAAGGACTTTCCCGATATTTTATTTAGTTTTGGCCCTCGAAAATTATTTTACTATGGCTAAAAATAAATTATTCTGGGGGTTAATGATTGCTTTATTCTTTGCATCATGCGGAGCTCCGAAGGTATTGACAACCGCAAAAAATGAGGCCGAATCATTTGAGGCTCAGGGAAATTTTTCTCAGGCGCTAAGCGCCTGGACAAGTTACTTTAACACTACCGAAATTGAAACCGTTGCCGGAGCCGATTTTGCACAGGCAGCAAAAACAGCATTTAAAGCCGGAAATGCAGCACAGGCTGTTGGTTGGTTCGATCAGGCACGTTATAAAAACTATGCCGATGCCGAGATGTATAAATCGCTGGCAGCCATCTATCAGCAACAAGATAATTTGTCGAAAGAATTATCGGCACTGGAATATGTGAAAGATAATTACGGAACTGAAAGTACCGATGTAAATGCACGTTTACTGGCGATTTATACTGAAATTGATGCCAATGAAAAAGCAGTTGCCGTGTGGAAAACAATGGACAGCAGTTCGAAAAATGAAGAAGCAAACCTGCAAAATTATTTTGAAGTAAATAAGGCGCTTGAACGCGAAGCCGTTTGTGATAGTTTGGCCAATGTATTGCTTGACAAAAATGCAGAAAACCTGGAAGCGTTAGAGTGGAATGCAAAAAAATATTATTGGGCCGGTCAAAATCGTTATGAGCGAGAAATGGCGAAATACAATGCGAACAAAACCCGTAAAAACTACAATACACTTTTAAAAGAACTGGACTTGGTAACTGCCGATTTTAAAAAGGCTTTACCTTATTTAAATAAGCTTTGGAAGCTGAATCCCGGAAAAGAATATGCCGGTTACCTGGCCAATATTTATGCCCGATTTGGCGACGAGGAAAAGACAGAATATTATAAGAATTACATGAAATAAAAAAATGGCTGCTAAATCAATTAGCAGCCATTTTTCTTTATAAAGTCTTCGGTTTATTTATCCATCAAATTATCTTTCAGGAAATTCACCATTTTTGTATACAAATGCATGCTTGTATTGCCACCTCGTATTCCGTGGTTCCTATTGGTGTACATTGCCATATCGAATTGTACGCCTGCCTGCACCATTTTCTCGGTCATTTCAAAGGTATTCTGAGCATGCACATTATCATCGGCAGTTCCGTGTACAATCAATAAGTTTCCTTTAATATCTTCAGCATGCGAAAGCGGCGAGTTATCGTCGTAACCTTCTGGGTTTTCTTCAGGTGTACGCATGAAACGTTCGGTATAAACTGTATCGTAAAAACGCCAGCTGGTTACCGGAGCCACTGCTATTCCTGCTTTAAATAAATCGCCGCCTTTTTCCAGTGTAAGCAAGGTCATAAAACCTCCGTAGCTCCAACCAAAAATCGAAATATTCTGATCGTCGACATAGGGAAGTGTTGTCAGGTATTTTGCTGCTTCCACCTGGTCGTCCGATTCATATTTTCCTAATTGCATGTAGGTAACTTTTCTAAAATCTTCACCTCGGGCACCTGTTCCGCGCGGATCAACACAAACCACAAGAAAACCTTCCTGTGCCAGGTATTCGTTCCAACCTATTCCGCCCCACGAGTCGGTAACGCTTTGCGAATTTGGGCCACTATATTGTGTCATAAAAACAGGATACTTTTGGGATGCATCAAAACCCTGCGGTTTTAACATCCAGCCATTTAGTTCAATCCCTTCAGAAGTTGTGAAAGTAAAGAATTCCTTTTGCGAAATATCCATTTGTTTAACCGTGTTTTTCAATACCGTATTGTCCTGCAGAAATCGAATTTGTTCTCCGTCTTTATTGTCGTGTAACGTTATGTACGCAGGAACTTTGGCACTGCTATAGTAATTGATGAAGTATTTAAAGTTTTTACTAAAAACGGCTCTGTTTGTGCCTTCAAGTGTCGATAGTTTTCCTTTTTCTTCTTTGTCTTCGCTAACGTAATATACCTCGCGGCGCAAAGGCGATTCAGCAGCAGCCTGGTAGTAATAAAGCTCTTTGTCGGGATCGTAGCCATAAAAATCGGTTACATCAAAATCTCCTTCGGTAAGTTGCGCAATTTCAAAACCTTGTTTGTCGTATAAATACAAGTGCGACCAACCGTCGCGTTCACTCTGTATCACAAAATTTCCATTGTCGAGATAAGTAAATGCATCAAGAAAATTTTCGGCAATGTAACGGTCGTTTTTTTCAGTTAAAAAATTACGAGTGTCACCTGTGTACGGATTGGCGTATAAAATGTCCATTTGATTTTGATGACGATTTAGGCGCATTACAGCCAGTTCGTTGGCATCTGGAGTCCATTTTAAGCGAGGGATATAAATATTGGTTTCTTCGCCAATATCAACTTTTATCGCAATTTTTGTTTTTACCTCGTATGAATATACCTCAACCGTTGAATTTGATTCTCCTGCTTTGGGGTATTTAAATGTATATTCTCCGGGATATAATTTGTTTTCTTCAAGAGTAGGAGCAGCTCCGGCATACATTGGCATGCTAAATTCAGGAACTTCCTTCTCGTCGAACCTTACGTAGGCTAAAAATTTGCTGTCGGGCGACCACCAAAACGCTTTGTTGTAGCCAAATTCTTCTTCGTAAACCCAGTCGGGAGCACCGTTAATAATTTCGTTGAATTTGCCATCGTTGGTTGCCTGATGTGTGCTGCCAAACTTTAGGTTTTTTATAAATATATTATTGTCGCGCACGTAGGCTACATAGTTTCCGTCGGGCGAAAAGGTTGCCAGTTGTTGCGCTCCGTCATCCGAAAGTTCTGATAATTCTTCAGTTACCGAATTCCATACATAAAACTCGGCTGTGTACGAGCGGCGATAAATTGGTTTACGCTCGGTTGTAAGTAATATTTTTGTTTCGTCATCGCTAAATTCGTAGGCAGAAAAAGATGATATCGGGGCATCATCAATCTTGCTGATATCAAAAAGAACTTCAACTTCATCGCCGGTTTTGTAGCTGTATTTTACAATTTTACTTCGCGCTTCCATGGTGGTGTAATGAATACCATCGTTCATTGAACGCAGTCCGTATACCGATTGCGCACGAAAAGTTCCTTTCTGAAAAATGTCTTCTAATGTAATTTTTTGCGCTTGCTGCGCCTGGCCTGTAAAAAAAGTAAGTATTACTACCAGTAAAATAAGCAGTTTCTTCATGTTTATCATTTTGTATGCTGAACAAAAATATAAAAATGTTATTCCAAAGCTCAATCACCGATAGATTATTCGTGAAGTTAATTATTGAGTTGGGAAGCTTTTGGAGATAATTTAATTGCATGTAATGTTTACACGCCGGTTTTAGCAGGAATGGTTTAAACTAAAAAAGGATGCAAACTAGTTTATGTGAGAAACAGGTGCATCCTTTTACGTTAATCCAAATATTTATTTTACTCCAAAAGTTCGTAGTCGTGCATTTCTTTCATAAACGAAACGAAATCGTCTTTTTGCTCCGAGTCCATCCATTTCATGGCACTTCTTGGATGTTCGTTCATGGCTCCTGTAATCAGGTATGGAATGTGGTAACCCCAATCAATTTTTTCCTGCCATGGTTTTACATGCGTTTGTATTGCTTCAAGCAGCGGAAGTAACCTGTATTTTGGGTTTTTAAGAAATGCAATCAGAATTTCTATCGGGCAGTTTCCGGCGCCGCGGCCCATTCCAAGTAACGTTGCATCGAGCATGGTAACGCCGTTTATTAGCGACGTAACAGTGTTCGACATGGCTAACTGCATATTGTTATGCGCATGAATACCCAATTCTTTATCGGGCATGGCAGCAGCATATTTTTTTACTAATCGTTCAATGCTTTCGCAATACAAACTTCCAAAACTGTCGACAACATAAATTACAGGAACGCGCGATTTTGCCAGATCGGCCAGCGCTTCATCCAAATCGGCTTCGTTTACTTTTGAAACGGCCATTAAATTTATCGTTACTTCATAGCCTTTATCCATGCAATGTTCGGCCAGCCATATCGCTTTGTCAACCTGGTGACAGTAACAAGCTACGCGCATCATGTCAATTAAACTTTCGCTCGCAGGCGGAATATCTTCCGGTGCAATACGGCCAATATCGGCCATTGCCGAAAGTTTTAGGTTGGTATCGTTGTCGCCAACAACACGGCGAAGGTCTTTGTCGTCGCAGAATTTCCACGGGCCAACTTCATCTCTCGAAAAAGCCGATTCGCTACTTTTATAGCCAATTTCCATATAATCAACGCCTGCTTCAACGCAGCCTTTATAAACGCCACGTACAAAATCGTCGCTAAATTGCCATTTATTCATCAGCCCTCCATCTCGAACTGTGCAATCCATCACTTTTATGTCTGCTTTGTACATTATTTGCTGTTTTTAATTTTTAATAATTCCATTTCATGTTTAATGTTGCTTTCCACTAAAAGGGTGTAAACCTGTTCAAAAACATCGGCATTCAGGCCTTTTTCTTCGGCCCACTTTCGGCGTTGTTGAATTACTGCATCTTTTCGTTCCTGGGCAATAATGGCATCTTTATCGTTCTTAAACCGAACAATAGCCTCAACGTATTTATGTCGTTCGGCAAAAAGCAAAACAATATGCTCATCTATTTTGTCAATCTCATTTCTTATTTCTTCCAGAGAATTGCATTCTCCCGGATCTTTAAATCCCATACTTCAATAAATTACAATCTTGTGAAACTTGCTGTCTGTTCACAAAGAAATTAATAAAATGCAGATATTCATATTAAACTGTAATTTAAAAACCAGTATTAGTGATAATTTAAACAGAATATGAATTAAATGTTTTCAAATTAATATTTAATGATTGCCATAGTTTTGCGTAGCAGACCATTGGTGCAAGCACTCAATTCATCATTTAACAGTGCAGTGTTGAAAAAACGTTACAATTGCCTAACATGCAGGGGCTCGATTCTTTCTAGTATCAATGGATTGATTATCTTTGCCGCGCAAAAGTAATTTAGGTTTGAAGTAGAAGATTTTTAAACCAAAAACTTCTGACTGTATTTGAATTACAATAGTTAAAATAACAGATGGATCTCAATAGCAATATTGAGATAAAAAATAGTAACAGTAAAATGATAAAAATTACACTTCCTGACAACAGTGTGCGCGAGTTTGCGGAGCCTGTTAGTGGCTTAGAGATTGCGAAATCAATCTCGAGCCGACTGGCAAAGGATGTGCTGTCGATTTCAGTAGATGGCGAAGTTTGGGATTTATCGCGGAAAATAGACCACGATGCCAAAATTAAACTGCACACGTGGGACGACAGAGAAGGGAAAGAAACGTTTTGGCATTCATCAGCCCACCTAATGGCTGAAGCCATTGAAGCATATTTCCCCGGTACTAAATTTGGTATCGGTCCAACTGTTGACACGGGATTTTATTACGATATCGATCTTCCTGAAGGAAAAGTACTTTCGGAAAAAGACCTGCAAAAAATCGAGCAAAAAATGCTTGAGCTGGCACGTCAGAAAAACGACATTGTTCGTTCTGATATTTCGAAAGAAGATGCTTTGGCTATGTTCACTGATAAGAATGATGAACTTAAGCAGGAGTTAATTAGCGAACTGGAAGATGGTACGATTACTCTTTACAACCAGGGAAATTTTACTGATTTATGCCGTGGACCACACTTGCCAAACACCAGTTACATTAAAGCCATTAAATTAACGGCTATTGCAGGTGCTTACTGGCGTGGCGACGAAAAAAATAAAATGCTAACCCGCGTTTATGGTGTTACTTTTCCGAAAGCGAAAATGCTTACCGAATACCTTGAAATGGTTGAAGAAGCAAAAAAACGCGATCACCGTAAAATCGGAAAGGAAATGCAATTGTTCACATTCTCTGAATCGGTAGGACAAGGATTGCCATTGTGGTTACCGAAAGGAGCGCAATTGCGCGAGCAACTCGAGAATTTCCTGAAAAAGGTACAAAAAAAATATGGTTACGAGCAGGTAATGACACCGCATATTGGCGATGTAAAATTGTACAAAACTTCGGGGCACTACCAAAAATACGGTCAGGATTCATTTCAGCCAATAACCACACCTGCAGAAGGAGAGGAGTATTTGCTGAAACCGATGAACTGCCCGCACCACTGCGAAATTTATAAAGCATGGCCACGTTCGTATAAAGACTTACCGGTTAGAATGGCCGAATTTGGTACAGTTTATCGTTATGAACAAAGTGGCGAGTTGCACGGTTTAACTCGTGTACGCAGTTTTACACAGGACGATGCGCACATTTTCTGTCGTCCGGATCAGTTGAAAGATGAATTTAAAAAGGTAATCGATATTATCTTTATCATTTTCAAAGCGTTAAACTTTGAGAACTATACTGCTCAGATTTCATTACGCGATCCGGAAAAACCGGAAAAATATATCGGATCTCCTGAAAACTGGGATAAAGCAGAACAGGCGATTATTGAAGCTTGCGAAGAAAAAGGACTAAATACTGTAACCGAATTGGGCGAAGCTGCATTTTATGGTCCGAAGCTCGACTTTATGATTAAAGATGCTTTGGGACGTAGCTGGCAGTTAGGTACCATTCAGGTAGATTACAACCTTCCGGAACGTTTTGAGTTGGAATATATTGGTGCCGATGATAATCGTCATCGCCCGGTAATGATTCACCGCGCACCGTTCGGGTCGATGGAACGCTTTGTGGCAGTGTTAATTGAACACACTGCCGGTAAGTTCCCGCTATGGCTTACACCAGAGCAGGTTGTAGTATTACCGATCAGTGAAAAGTATAACGATTATGCTAAAAAAGTTTCAAATTTTCTAAATATTTCCGATATTCGCACCGTCGTTGACGATCGTAACGAAAAGATTGGTAGGAAGATACGAGACAACGAATTAAAACGAATTCCTTATCTCCTGATTGTGGGAGAGAAAGAAGCAGAGTCGGATTCAGTTGCAGTGCGTCGACAAGGCGAAGGCGACAAAGGAACAATGACTATGCAGGAATTTGCTGAATTTATAAATAAAGAAGTAAGAGATCAATTATCAGGATTGTATAACTAACTTAAGGAGGAACGCATTATAGCTATTAAAAGAAGAGGTCCGAGAAGAAAGTTTCAGCCAAGAAGAGAGCAGGAACCACAACACCGGATAAATCACAAGATCAGGGTGCCACAAGTACGTTTAGTGGGAGATAACATCGAAGAACAAGGTGTTTACCCCTTACGTGATGCACTAAAATTAGCAGACGAGATGGAATTGGATTTGGTAGAAATTTCACCAAAAGCCGATCCGCCGGTTTGTAAAATTATTGATTACTCAAAGTTTCTTTATCAGCAGAAAAAGAAACAAAAAGAGATGAAAGCAAAAACCACAAAAGTTGTGGTAAAAGAAATACGGTTTGGTCCGCAAACTGATGAGCATGATTTTCAGTTTAAACTGAAACATGCTGAAAAATTCCTTCAGGACGGAGCAAAAGTGAAAGCGTTTGTATTCTTTAAAGGACGTTCGATCTTATTTAAAGACCAGGGCGAAATTCTATTGCTGAGACTGGCAACAGAATTGGAAGAATGGGGAACGGTTGAGCAAATGCCTAAACTGGAAGGTAAAAGAATGACAATGTTTATTTCACCTAAAAAGAAATAAGTTTTGCTAAACGAAGCTTGTTTCTGGGGTAAAACCATATATAATAAAGTTCTTTGATAACATTTTAATTAGTAGGAATTATGCCAAAAATGAAAACGAATTCCGGTGCTAAAAAACGTTTTAGATTAACCGGAAGTGGTAAAATTAAAAGGAAGCACGCCTACAAAAGTCATATTTTGACTAAAAAAAGTACAAAACGTAAGCGTAATTTGACTTATTGGACAACTATCGATAAGACAAATGAAAGCAACGTAAAACTTTTGTTGTGCATGAAGTAATCAATCATTTATGATTGATCTTTATTAAACCTTTTAATCGAGAGAGGTAAAAAAGTTAAAAACCAGATAATTGTGCTTTAAAGTATTTTCGTCGGTTGACGAAGAGCGCCGATTATCAAAAAAGTAAAAAGTATGCCAAGAAGTGTAAATCATGTAGCATCACGCGCCCGGAGAAAAAAATTACTGAAAAAGACTAGAGGTTATTTCGGCTCGCGTAGTAATGTTTGGACGGTTGCAAAGAATACCTGGGAAAAAGGTCAACAGTTTGCATACCGCGATAGAAAAGCAAAGAAAAGAACATTCCGTGCATTGTGGATTCAGCGTATTAACGCTGCAGCGCGATTGGAAGGAATGTCGTATTCACAATTCATGGGATTGTTAAAAAAGAACGACATTAAAATTAACAGGAAAGTACTAGCCGACTTGGCGATGAACCAACCTGAAGCGTTCAAAGCAATCGTAGAAAAAGTAAAATAAAGACTTTATTATTTAGGTGAAATACATTTAAGCCCTGACGGTTTCGTCGGGGCTTTTTTTATGGATTATCTTTCAGATTCTTTGCACTTTATTTATGCAACGTCATAATGAACCTTTTTCTTATTTTTTAGATGACTCAGAAACCTTTGATGTTATGGAATTGTTGTACTGCCTTTTTTTCTTCTGCGTTTGAACGTTTCTCGTATTTTAATTTATGTTCTCTTTTGTCCTCTAATTTTTTTCCCACTTGTTAAAGTAACTGTCATTTTCAGCGTATTCTTTTTCTAGTGTAACATCAATTTGAGCGGGGTACTGTTGTTCTTTAAAGTTCTTTTTGACAAATTTTACCATAGCATAATTATTGCCAGACTCATAATATTGCTGATAAAGCGCCGGATTGCGAAACTTGTTGGGGTATTTTGCAACGTACCATGCATAATAGTCGGCCCACGAATTGATAAAGTAGAAAACACCATCCTGTTCATAAACTTCTTTAGCATTCATAATTTTAGCCATAGAATCAGATTGTGCAGTATTTCCTTTTATAACAGGCTGTGGACTTATTCGATAGGTTAGTGAATCAGACCACAAATGATAATTAAACTAGTGGGTTTGAGAAAATGTAATTTGAATTGTAAAAAGGAAAAAATGGAAAGGGTAATAATTTTCAAGACAAAATGTTTTTATGAGAATGTAAGTTAACAATAATAGTGCCGTTGCAGCGAATAATAATTACGAACATAGAACAACTTACAAATTTGTGGATGAGCTATGCATTTATTGGCTGTTACTTTTTACCAAAGCATAAGTAGCAAACGATGCCAGCCAGTGCGCACCGGCATATTCGCCAGAATCCATTTTTTCGTAACTGTAATTAAAATGAGCATCACCTAATTCAATAAGTTTTTGGTTATTTAAAGCATGCCCCATTTCAAATAAGCACCAGGCGCGGCTAAAGTTTAGTCCATCAAGATGAGCCAGTTTGCCATCGCTTCGGTCGGTTACAATAGCGATTTCCAAATACTTTTCAGGATGTTTCTCAAATTTTGGAAAAAAGGTTCTCAGCCATTTCCTGAAATCTTTTTCAGGCAATACCTTTAACATGATTGATGCTTCCTGCAGGCATGGTGAGAGAAAATCAAAACCACCCGGTTCCCAGGTTAGCGGGCAATCACAATCATTTGCATAATATTCTTGTGCTTTGCTCTCAATTTTTATTGCCAAATCTGGATCGTATTTTTTTGCCCAATCGTATGCAAACGACATGCCGAATGCAATGTTGCTGTGTTCTCCAATTCGGATGGGGTAGACTAATTTGTCGAGGAATTCTCCAAATTTATTGGCCAGTAAATCAACCAGCGGCGAAAGATTTGCCTGTAATTCCATCGCTACCGGATCATTCCATTCGCGCAAAGCTTCATCAAGTTTTAAAAGCCAGGCCCAGCCGTAGGTACGTTCGTAGGTACTGTTGTGTTCATCATCAAAATAGGCAATTTCCTGCAAAATATTTTCAGCTGTAATATTTTTCTTTAGTTTGTAAATGATCTCATCGCGGTATTTAAAGTCTGGAAATTCAGATAGAATTTTAACCAAAGTCCAGTGGCCGTGCACCGACGAGTGCCAGTCGAAACAGCCATAAAAAGCGGGATGCATAACACGAGGAGGTTGAAGGTAACTATCGTCTCCCAAAACATGCCCGGTTTTATTCGGATATTCCTGATCGATACATTCGTATGCAAAATGAAAGAGGTATTCGACTTTTTTTTGATCGAAGCTAAGTTTTGATGATTGCGCCGAGAGCAGAGTGGCCATAAATAAAAATATTAGGGAAAACGCTAATTTCATGATATCAACTTTTGATCTGATGAAATTAAAAACAATTCTCAATAACCATTAACATTTCCGGTATTTATCGTTTAACCCGATGTTATTATTAATCATCGGGATAATCTTCTCCAATCTCGTTTGCTTGGTTTTGGCCTGTTTGGCATTCTCAATGTAATTTGCAAATTCACGTTGTTTTCCCGGAGAAAATTTTGCAAACGCGATCCTTAAATTTGTGTCTTCGCTTAAAGCTTCGTTCAATTCTGGCGGAATAATTAACTCTTTATTTCGGCTAATTTTTACTCTTCTATTTTGTCTTTCGTTTTCAATGGCTTCATTTATGTATGCAATAATCAGTTCTTCGTCAAGATCTTCGGCATTTACAAAACGCCATTGACGCAGAGCCTTTGTTTTATCGGACTGAGCATTGATGAGTACATTTCCTTCGTCTTTTAATAAAGCACCCTGAAAAAACCATATGGCAACATGTTCTTTAAAAACACCAAGACCAACCACATTTTTTCCATTAAGCGAATAACAAGGAGCTCCCCATTTTATCGTTTCTGTAAGTTCTGACCATTTAAGAAGATCGCGAAGCACCATCAAAATGTCTTGTTTCGAATGGGCATTCAGAATATATTCCTCAACTGTTTTTGATTGCGGCATGAGGCTTATTTTTTACGCGTAAAAATAGCAATGATTGCCGATGTTGCTATTCCCATAATTGGCGCAAAAATCACACTTTGAATCATGTAACTTCGTAAATTGAAATAAGCTTCAGCTTCTTCCTGCGATTGCAAACCATTCTCAACTGTATAGCGTATCATGTTTTCAAAGTAATGCGGCGTAATCACTTCAACAGTTAGGTATTGCGTTAGGGGTGTAAGAATAGTGACTCCTAAAGTAATGATCAATCCGCTTATAAATCCTTGTATCCAGGTCATTTTTCCGTTAAAATCGTTCTTGCGTTTATCGAGCAATGCAAACACATAAACAGCAATCGCTACAATAGCGAAGAAATTGGTTACAATGGCATGTTTGGTGATGTTCTCATCATGAAGTCCGGCTATTCGTTCGCCAAACATCCAAACGAGCTGAATAACTGCGAATAAAATGGCCCATTTAATCTCAATTGCAAATTTTTTCATCGATTTTTAAGTTTTGGTTTCAGATAAAGAATGAATGAAAGGGCTTTATTGTTCATTGTTTACCTGGGTTTTGAACGCTTCTTTTCGTTCAAAACTGATTTGATCATTTTTCCAAATTCTTTATCACGCCGTCGTTTTTCGTAAACGGTGCTACTAAAATGCTCTTGTTCGCGTTTTAGTTTTAAGTAATTTTCAAAGGATTCTTCACTTAAATTGCCATTTTCAACAGCGTTTAACACTGCACAGCCCGATTCGCTGGTGTGGCTGCAATCGCTAAACTTGCATTCATCAGCCAGATCTGCAATATCGTCAAATGTCATTTCCAGTCCTTCGGAAGAGTCCGTTACACCTAATTCGCGCATTCCCGGTGTGTCGATTACAATGCTTTTATTCTCCAGAACAAACAACTCGCGGTGACTGGTTGTATGCCGCCCTTTGCTGGTACTCTCGCTAATTGTTCGTGTCTCCAGTATTTGTTTATTGAGTAATTGATTTATTATTGTTGATTTTCCGACACCAGATGAGCCTAGAAAACAATAAGTTCTTGATGTTTCAAGTTCAGTTTTAAGAAGATCAATCCCTTCTTTTGTTTCATTACTTAAGGCAATTGTTTTAATATTCTTAAGCCTATTTTTTACTTCGTCGATTAGTTTCAAACATTCACTTTTTTCAACCAAATCGGTTTTAGAGAGAATAAGAACAGGATTAATATTTCCTGCATAACAAATAGCCAGGTACCTTTCTAAACGGTTCGGATTGAAGTCGTGACCTACAGCTTGTACAATGAATGCGGTGTCAACATTGGCTGCAATAAGTTGCACATCGCCATGTTTCCCAACAGCCTGACGCTGTAATAAGGAAAATCGGGGAAACAGCTCTAAAATAATAGCATTTTCATCATCCATTTTTGTAAAACGCACCCAGTCGCCAACTGTAGGGAAGTCGGCGCCCGATTGAGCTGTAAATCTGATATTTCCTGTAATTTCGGCCTTTAACGCTGAATTTTCATCCTGAATTATATATCGATCTTTGTGCACCGTAACAACCCGGGCAATTTCTGTGTCATTTATATTGTTGTCTTTGGCAAATTTTGCCAGTGTTTTATGTAGTTTTATTGATGTCATTTTTTGATATTTTGGATTAAACTTTTCGTTGTTTCCATTTTCCTTTACGGAATAAATAAAGTGCTGTTATTGCCAAAAAAGTTTCAGCAATAACTATAGAAATACAAGCCCCGAACAAACCCATTTTTAGCACAATAGCCAGAAAATAAGCTAAAGGAATTTCAAAAAGCCAGAAGCTCATAAAATTGATTTTTGATGGAGTAATTGTGTCGCCACTACCATTAAAACCTTGCATAAGTACCATGCCAAGTGCATAAAACAGAAAACCAAAACTGATAACTTGTAATGCCAATGTGCCATGTGCAATAACATCTGTTTCACGAATAAATAGATTTATCCAGAATTCAGGGAATATGGCCAAAATGAGCCCCATGATTCCCATAAAGATCATGTTTACATATCCTGTAATCCATACTGATTTCTCAGCACGTTCGGGCTGGTTGGCTCCAAGGTTCTGGCCAACTAAGGTAGATGCAGCGTTACTTAGTCCCCAGGCAGGCAATAGCGCAAAAATAATAATGCGAATGGCGATGGTATAACCAGCTAGTGCATCAGGGCCTGAAACAGCAATAATTCGCACCAAAAGTATCCAGCTTGATGTTGCTATCAGGTTCTGCAGAATTCCTCCTCCTGATATTTTAATGAGCTTCAGCATCACATTTAAACGAACTTTAATACTACCGAGGTACAAGCGAACACGATGATTTCCTTTAAACAAAAGATGAAACTGATAGATAACTGCCAAGCCTCGTCCAATAGTAGTTGCAACGGCAGCTCCGGCCAAACCCAGTTCAGGGAAAGGTCCGTAGCCAAATATAAGCAGCGGATCAAGAATAATGTTGATAATATTGGCCAGCCACATTACCCGCATAGAAATAGCTGCATCGCCCGAACTACGGAACACTGCATTGATGATGAAAAGCATCATAATTACCATATTGCCGCCAAACATTATGGCAGGGAAGAGGTAACCTTCGGAAGCCATACTTTCAGTGGCGCCCATAAGTTTTAGGAACTTTCCTGCAAATAAAACTCCGGGAATAGCAATACACACCGAAAAAATCAGTCCTACCAATATTGCCTGAAATGCAACAACACCTGCTTGCTCTTTATTTTTCTCACCTATTCGGCGCGATACCAAAGCAGTAGTGGCTACGCTCAGTCCCATTCCAATGGCATACACAATGGTCATTACCGATTCGGTAATACCAACAGTGGCCACAGCATCGGCACCAAGTTTTGAAACGAAGAAGATGTCGACTACGGCAAATACCGATTCCATTATCATTTCAAGTACCATTGGAACGGCTAAAATAAAAATAGCTTTGCCCAACCCGGCATTTGTAAAATCTCGTTCTGAGCCGCCAATCGCCTCTTTAACGTCAATCCACAGCTCTTTTAAGTCGATGTCTTTTAATTTTTGTACAGACAAAACAATTGCTCTTATACGTAACATTGTAAAATATATGGAAAATAAATGAATAACTAATTGAATAATCTCTCATGGCCAACCTAGAACGGTCGGCAAACTGTGACGGAAATATTTGTTGAGATATTCATTTTAGTTTTCGTTTTATTTGAGTGTGACAAAGTTATGGAATTTTTTTTTTAGAAAACAAATTATTTTTTTGATAATTTACTGATATGCAATTTCATTGAACACTTCGCTGATATGAGTGTTTATAAGCTGAAAAATAACTACAGATGAATCCTAAACTGATTAGTATTTTAATTCTCTTTATCGTTGTTTCTTGTTCAAATAAAGAACGGTTTCCGGCAAAACAATCAGAGCGTATTACGTATGACAGTACAAGTGTAACTGACTTAAATAGTAGTAATTACGGGCAGTTTAATCAATTGTTTACTTTTGTAAAACAATATAATGATAAGGATCCTGCATTTAGTTTAAAAGCATTTGAAGAAGCCTATAGTCAATTTCTTACAACCCACAGCGGTAATATAAAAAGTGCTGTGGGGTTACCAATATGGATTGAGATAAGCGGCTTGTTACTAGAGTTAACAGGAGAAGAAAAATACGCTCAACAATTGGAGGAGTTGTCTAAAACGGATTCACTTTCGGAATACATTAAGCCATTTGTCCTTACTAAAAGGGTTGACCATATCTATGTAAATCTTTTTGAGCCAGTTGAGATAAATTATAATCACACACTTGGAGGAGAGGTGAATTTCAGACAAGAAACTTCATATCCAAAATCGGGTAGTGTACGTTTACATTTTGGAATGACTGAGAAACGTTATATTGAACTGTATATTCGTATTCCGGAATGGGCAGAAGGAACAACGGTTGTGGTAAAAAAGGTAAAATATTTTACACAACCAGGCAGCTATTGTGTAATTGCAAAAAAGTGGAAAGAAGGCGATTTGGTTGAGATTGAAATACCAATTAAAAACTATCCTAAAAACCAGCTTTAACAATTAGGCAAAGCATCAAAATTCGCTAATCCGCCTTCCGAGGTTTCGCGGTATTTACTTTGTAAATCTATTCCTGTTTTATACATTGTTTCCACTACTTCGTCAAAACTTATCCGGTGTCTTCCATCGGTAAGTAAGGCGTAATTATTATGCGAAACAGCGCGTTCGGCGGCAAATGCGTTACGTTCAATACATGGAATTTGCACAAGTCCTGCAACAGGGTCGCAGGTAAGTCCCAAATGATGTTCGAGTCCCATTTCTGCAGAATATTCAATTTGGTAAATAGTACCACCCATCATTTGTGTTGCGGCTCCCGAGGCCATTGCACAGGCAGTTCCAACTTCGCCCTGACAACCAACTTCTGCTCCTGAAATTGAGGCATTTGTTTTTACAAGGTTGCCAATAAGCCCGGCCGTAGCCAAAGCTCTAATAGCATTTTGTTTGTCGGTGTTATGAATTTTTTGAAAATACTTTAAAATTGCAGGCATAACACCGCTGGCACCGCAGGTTGGAGCTGCAACAATTTTACCTCCCGACGCATTTTCTTCCATAACCGCCAATGCGTATGAGAACAATTGTGACCGTCGTTTAAATGGTGTGGCAAAATTGCGTCCTCGGGTATTAAAACTCTGTGCTTTACGGGGCAACTTTAAACCACCGGGCAACACACCATCCATTTTTAGTCCGCGTTTTATACTGTCGTACATTACGCGTAACACTTCTTCCAGGTAGTCCCAAATATCAGTTTCTTCAAATTCGGCAACATATTCCCAAAAGCTTTTTCCGTTTTGGTTACACCAGTTCAATATTTCCAGCATGCTGGTATGTTCGTATACTTCAACGGTTTCTGATTGAGTAAAATCATCGATAATGGCGCCTCCACCAACACTATAACAAGTCCATTCTTTTAATAGCTCATTTTCTGTGTTAAAAGCTTTAAAATTTAAAGCATTCGGATGACGCGGAAGAAATGTTTTAGGTTGCCAGTTTATTTGCAACTTACGATTACCAAAACTTTGTTCTATGGCGTAATCAGTAAGGTGGCCCTTGCCGGTTGCCGCCAGGCTGCCGTACAAAGTTACCTCAAACTTTGCTGCTTCACTGTTTTCCGATAAAAACTTTTCGGCAGCTTTTTTAGGGCCCATCGTATGACTACTTGACGGGCCATGTCCTATTTTATAGATTTCTTTTATCGATTCCATTCTGCTATAATATTGTGCAAATGAAGAGCAGAATTCTTGCAATGACTATGACTTTTGTTGTCTATTATGCGATTTATTACTGTTTTTGTGACTTTCTATTTTTTGTCTTTTACCCGCATAAAGCGGAACATGTTCATAATCCAGTTAGGAAGCGGGTGATAACCGCGTTTTCTAAAATCGATGTACCAGCCTATTTTCTTGATGATTGGTATTTTGTGTGTTTCCACAAATTCGATTAAAGTACCTTCCGGCGCCTGGATATATGCGAAATTTCCGGCTGCTTCGCCCATATCAAACGATTCAGTGGCTTTTGCACTGTCAACGGTAAACGGATATCCAATAGCTTTTGCTTTTTCACGAAATTGATCCATTCCGTTTATATCGAAACACAGGTGTATAAAACCGGGATCTCCCCAAATTCTTCCTTCGTAAATATCTTTTGGTTCATAATCGAAGGCTTGAACCAATTCGATTACCGATTGTCCAAAAAACGGACTGAAAGCGCCTTGTTTTACATCGGAATGACGTAACAATACACGACGGAACTTTTTATCGCCTCCGGGTATTCCTCTATAATCTTCAAAAACTCCGGTTTCATCGTAAACGATTTCGTCGTACTGCAGAATTTCCTGGTAAACTTTAAGACTGGTGTCCATTTCTTTCACCCCAATAACGGTACCTAACACTCCACCGCTTAACGATTTTTCTTTCTTACGGAAAACGCCTCCCTGGTTTTTAATTTCCCACATGTTGCCGTAAATATCTTTCATAAAGAAATGATCATTACCGGCAGGATCTGTCGAAATTGTCGTGAGCAAGTTCAGTTTCGAAGTCTTAAATTTATCGTAAACGGCTTGTACATTTTCGGTTTTTATTTTCCCGATATTAATTCCGAGGTCACCCAACTGAATTTCAAAATCAATCGGTTGGGGTTTTTTCCCGGTGTGTTGCCAAATTTCAAAACCGCCTCCTCCTTGCATATTAAGCGCCAAAACAGCTCTTCTGTCGCGCGTTTTGCCTGCTGTATGGGCAAGCATTAGTTCTGCAGTTGCTTCGTCTTCAAACATTCTGATATCCATCGAGAAATGTTCGCGGTACCATTTCCAGGCTTCCTGAAGATTCTCGACTCCAACTCCCAATTGCTGAATCCCGTTAATTTGTGCTTTCATACTCGCTTAATACTTACAATTTATAGTGGATTTACGCGTGAAGCCATGTAATAATACAATCGGGGCAAAAACCGCCTGATGTGTACCATTATCACTTCTGATCCACCAACCAATATTTCTTTTTTCTCTTTTTTCAGTTTTTTGCAAATTATTTTTGCGCACTTTTCTGCCGACATTCCGCTGTCTTGCCCGGCATCCATTTTTGCGTGTGTGTTGCCGGTTTTATCAATTGCATTCACGGAAATGTTTGTTTTAATGCGCCCCGGAATGATAATGGATACTGCAATTTTGTTTTTTGTGTTTTCGGCACGTAAACTTTCAAAAAAACCGTGAAGGGCTTGTTTTGATGCGGAATATGATGATCGGTAAGGAAATCCGAATTTTCCAACAATGCTGGATGTTACCGCAATTTGTCCGCCTCCATTTTCAATCATTGCCGGTAAAATTTTCTTGGTTAATGCAATTGTTCCAAAATAATTTACTTCGAAAATTTTACGATCGATACTTACCGGAGTTTCGGCTACAAACGAACGTTGACTAATTCCGCCAAACTGGTACAGTGCATCAATTTTTATGTTGTTTTCTTTAATGAATTGAGCAGCTTCTTCAATCGATTGTTCGTTTCCTAAATCGAAAGGAAGAATAACTGTTTGGCAGCCATTTTTAATACAGGATTTTTCGGTTTCTCGTAAGGCTTGTTCTTTTCTGCCTGAAAGAATGAGTGTTACATTGTTTGCCGATAACTCAATAGCTACAGCTTTACCAATGCCCGATGATGCTCCTGTTATCCATATTGTCTTTCCGGAAAAGTCCATTTACTAAATACTTTCAGAGTGCCACGAAGATAACAGAATATTCAGCCGGACAAAACGATTACAGCCTATTTTTACCGGGTTAAAATTAAAAATAGTTAAGATTGTTAAAATGCAAATCAGGATGGTGTTAAAGCCTAATTGTTTACTTTCTGATTGAGGCTCTGAAAACCTTCGCCAAGTATTTCTTTGGTATCCATAACTGTAATAAATGCATCGGGATCTATTTTGCTTATAAATTCTTGCAGAATAGCAACTTCGCGCCGGCTAACAACGGTGTAGATAATTTGTTTTTGTTCTCCGGTAAACATTCCTTCTCCATTCAGGTAGGTGCCGCCACGTTCCAAATCAACCAATAGTTTTTCCTTTATTTCAGCATGTTTTCGCGAAACAATTATTAGCGCTTTATTGTAGCTGGCTCCTTCAAGCGCTGCATCAATCAATTTTCCACAGATATAAATTACAATTAACGAGTAGAGGGGGATAGCCCAATCGCGGAATGCAAGTAATCCAAAAAACACAATAACCGAATCCACATAAATCATTAATCTTCCAATCTGAATGTGGGTGTATTTTCCAATGATCATGGCAATAATATCTGAGCCGCCGGAAGTTGCACGCGACTTAAATATCAAGCCCAAACCAAATCCCATCATAACACCACCAAATAAGCACGATAAAAGAATATCGTCAACCAATGGAACATTTGCATCGGGGCGCATCATGGTTAACAAGTCGGTAAAAACAGCTGTTAATACCGAGCCCGTAATTGTTTTTATTCCGAATCGAGGCCCAAGAATTTTTATTCCTGCGATGATTAGCGGAATATCAATCATAAGCGCAAAAGTACCAACAGGAATTCCGTCGGGCCAGAAAGAAAATACGCCTTCGGTTAGGTAGTGCACGACAATAGCAATACCATAAACGCCACCCGGAACAATTTTATGTGGTGTAACAAAAAATACAAAAGCGGCTGCCAGTATAAACGAGCCGGCGATAAGCAACAGGTTGTCCTGAATCCACTTTTTACTAAAAATTCTGTCTTTTGTTAAAAATGCCATCTCTCGAAATTTTTCGCAAATGAACACATTTTTAATGGATTAAAAAACAGATAATTGTCAATAAATATTGGACCTGAAAATCGAAAGCAAAACAAGGTTATTTTGCTATTGTTTGTAATGGGTAGGTGGTTTAAAATTTTGAATTTTAATCAAGTGTAAAACGATATGAAATTGTTCCCTGTTGGAATGCCGGAGCATTATCGTCTACATTGAATTTTGCTTTTAATGCAGCTTGTTTGGCTTCATCCCAGAAAGCTTTATTCGCAATTGTTGTACCTCGCGCGCCAGGTTCGGCAGATGTAACTTTGCCATATTTATCTACGGTAACTTTTACAACAACAATTCCGGCATCGTTGGCAGGATATTCCGGTTTTGGTAATGAGATTGCTGAACGTCCGCCCAAATCGAATGAAATGCCAGATCCCGATCCCTGGTTTCCGGCTCCGCTTCCGCCCGGGCCGTAATTCGTTGCATTCGGATCGCCAGTAGGAACACCCTGGTTACCTCCCGGGAAAGTTACTCCCTGGCTTTTTCCATCGCTACTGCCGGTGCCACCACTTCCTGATCCACTGTTGGCAAATGCACCCTGGGTACGCGAGTTTATTTCCGCAATTTTACGTTCTTCTTCCAGTTTACGCTGTTGTTCTGCTTCTTCTCGTGCTTTACGTTCAGCTTCTTCGCGGGCAATTCGTTCAGCTTCTTCTCTTTGCTGACGTTCAATTTCTTCTTGCCGTTGGCGTTCTATTTCTTCTAAACGTTTCTGCTCTGCTTCTTCTGCTTGTTTACGTTCAAGTTCCTCTTGTTCCCGGCGTCTTTTTTCTTCCAGCTCTTGCTGGCGTTTACGCTCTTCTTCTTTTTTCTTTTTCTCGGCAGCCTCAATTGCTGCGGTTTCTTCGTAATCCTGAGTCATTGCAACTTCTTCGGCCGGTTCAGGCTCCGAAGTTTTTACCGGAGGCGGAGGCGTTTGTTTTGCCGGTGGAGGTGTTGATTGTTGCTGTGCGGTTTGTGGAGGTGGAGGAGAAGTTTGTTGTTGTCGGCGTGCCGGACTTGGTTCGCGGTCGCCCAATCCATTTTCTGAATTACCAAAATTTACCAGAATTCCTTCTTCTCCGGGCAGAGGTAGCGGCGTAAAAAAGCCAAGCACAAGCAATAATATCAGTACGATTACATGAAAAACAATCGTTCCGACAAGCCCCTTTTTCTTTTCGCTATATTCCTCTCTTTGTATCATTTTCTTCCTATTCGGGCGATGTTGCCAGTATCATTTTATATTTATTCTTACGGGCAATATTCATTATTTTAACTACTTCGTTAACGGGTACTGATTGGTCGGCATGTAACGAAATAAAAATATCGTCGTTTCCCGAGCCAAATTTGTTCTGAAGATAAGGTTCTATTTCGCCGAAACTTACCCGTTGAAGTTTATTATCGTCGTTAATGTAGTATTTCAAATCTGATGTAATCGATATGGTTGTAATTGGCTTGGCCGCTGTTTGATTGTTACTTTGTGGAAGTAATAATTTTAAAGCATTTGGCGCAATCAGTGTAGAGGTAACCATAAAGAAAATAAGCAACAGAAATACAATGTCGGTCATCGACGACATGCTAAATGAAGCGTTTACTTTATTTCTCTTTTTTAGTGCCATTTACGTCAGATTATGCCGGTTCGTTTAACAGATCCATAAACTCAGAAGTGGTTGCTTCCATTTTAAATACCACTTTCTCTACATTCGATACAAGAATATTGTAAGCAAAATAAGCGATAATACCAACAATCAGTCCGGCAACTGTAGTTACCATTGCCTGGTAAATACCGGTTGAAAGTAGTGTTACATCAATATTGTTTCCTGCATTCGACATGTCGTAAAATGCCTGAATCATTCCCATAACCGTGCCAAGAAATCCAATCATCGGAGCTCCCCCCGCAACCGATGCCAAAACAGGAAGTCCTTTTTCCAGTTTTGCAATCTCGAGGTTACCTACGTTTTCAATAGCTGCATTTACATCGGTTAATGGTCGGCCAATTCGGCTGATTCCTTTTTCCAACATACGCGATGCAGGATTTGGATTACTGCGGCACAAAGCTACGGCAGAATCGATTTTTCCTGAAGTGATATAAACTTTGACTTTCTCCAGTAAACTAGAATCAAATCTCCCTGCTTTTTTTATCGCAAAGTACCTGTCGAAAAAGATGTAAACTGCAACCAACGATAAAAACAAAATTGGGAGCATAATCCAGCCGCCTTTTAAAGCCAAGTCGAAAAATTTTGTAGAAATGCCTTCCGGCTCGGTTGCCATAGCCTCCAGCTCTTGTGGAAGATCAGCCTGAATCATCAATAAATTAAACATGTTTATCCAATTATTTTTTTACAATTTCTAAAATAAAAAACGAGGTATAACCTTAATTATTATACCTCGCTAAAATAAGCAATATTTTTGCCGCTTTGTTTGCTTTATCAGTAGTAAGTTGTTGAGTTATGAACAACTGTTTTTTGATAGCTTACAAGCCAAACATTACGTAATATGTAGCAGCACCTGCCAGATAACCAACTAAAGCCAGCCAGCTGATTTTTTTCAGGTACCATATAAAATCGATTTTTTCCAATCCCATTGCTGCAACACCGGCCGCTGAACCAATAATTAACATACTGCCACCGGTTCCGGCTGTATAGGCCAGGAATTCCCAGAACGCACCGTCCTGAACAAAAGCAGCCTGGTAACCAACAGCGCCTGCGTCGGCAATCGGGTACATACCCATTGCGCCGGCAACTAACGGAACATTATCAACAATTGATGAAAGCACACCAATTGCAAGGTCGATCAAATAAATATTTCCAAGATTTTCATCGAGGTAAGTTGCCAGAATATTCAGGTGTCCTGCAGACTGTAATGCTGCAACTGCTGATAAAATACCTAAGAAAAACAATACTGTAGGTACGTCAACACGTTGAAGAACAGCTGTTACTTTTAGCTTGTCTTTAATTTCTTTTGGTTTGTCTTTATGTACAATTTCACCAACAACCCATAAAATACCTAACGAAAGTAGCATTCCCATGTATGGAGGTAGATGTGTAGCTGTTTTAAATACCGGTACAAATAATAAACCGCAAACACCTAGCACAAGAAACAGAATTCGTTCCTTTTCAGTACTGTACTCAATCTCATCTTCATCGATAACCGGACGCGCAACATCGCCTTTCATTGTTACCGAAAGGATTGCCAACGGAACTACCATACATACTAAACTTGGAAGAATAACATTGGCGATAATTGTTCCGGCTGTAACTTGTCCGCCAATCCACAACATAATTGTGGTAACATCGCCAATTGGCGACCATGCACCACCGGCGTTAGCCGCAAGTACTACCATACTGGCAAAAAACCAGCGGGTTTGTTTGTCGTCAATCAGTTTGCGTAACAGAGCAACCAGTACAATAGTTGTTGTAAGGTTATCTAGTAATGCCGACATGAAAAAAGTAAGAAGACTTAATATCCAAAGTAGTTTTACTTTATTGGTGGTTTTAATTTTATCAGTAATAATTTTAAATCCTTCGTGCTGGTCAACCACTTCAACAATTGTCATTGCTCCAAGCAGGAAGAATAAAATTTCACCAATTTCGCCTAAGTGATGAATGATTTCAGATTCTACGATAAACTCGTGTACGGCATGTATTCCATGTGAATCGGGATGTGCTGCAAGAAAAGCTTCCCATGTTGGACTGAAACCTAAGTGCAAAATACTTTCGGCTCCCAGTATATATACTACCCAACACAATGTTCCGATAATTAAAGCCGATGCAGCTTTGTCGACTTTAAGAGGATGCTCCAGGGCAATTGCAGTATAGCCCAGAACAAACACAACAACCATTAATATAAACATAGTAAATAATTTTAGGTATAAGTTTTATTTTAAAGAACAGCAAAATTATCCGAAGAAAATGATCTTCAAAGGAAATCTGTCAGTTTTTTTAATGATTTTTAAATATTGAATTGTAAATATTGAAAAACGAAATGTTTCATTTCACTACTTTTCTTTCTTTTTGAAAAGTGCACCAAATTTCTTTATGATTTCGTCAATCGAATTGTATTCTTCTTTGAACGAAAGACCAATTCCCTGGGTATACGGAGCGGTTTCGTAAATCAGGTTATTATTCGACCGGTTATACACTTTAAATAAAATTTTACCACTGCGAACCAGTTTTACACTCATTTCAAAATCGCCAACTATCTGGCTACCGTTATTGCTTGTTCCGTATTGGTTGGTATTGTTGCCAATGTTTCCGTTTAGCGTTACCCGGTCGTTAAAAATTTGTGTACTTAATGCCAGTTCTATTTCGTCGTTGGTAACCTGGTTTCCTGGTCGATAATTGATACCAATATCCCAGTCTTCGTCAATTTGCGAGAGCCAGTTGCTTAACTGGTTCGAGAAAACTTCGCTGGCAGTTGTTCCAATCATATTTGGGTTTTGGGCCTCGAAAGTGCCGCGCAGATACTCCGGTGTGTAGAACTTTCCAAGCACAATTAACGAAAGGATTTGCTTGTTCATTTCTTCCTCGGTTTTAAAAAACTGCTGCAATTCCTCGCGTAAAGGTTCTTCAATATTTGGGAAATTGATATTGAATCCGATTGTTGGATTTACCAATTCGTCTTGTAGGTTAATAACGCACTCTACCTGCACGCGGTTAGTTTGCGATCGATTCTGGTAGTCTGTTAACAGGTCATACAAGGAGGCTTTTAATTTGTAAATAGCTTGTAAATCAACAACTGCATTATACGGATCGCCCGACCAAAGAATTGAGCCGCCCTGCTCAATTGAGAAACGTTTGTTCATTACATTTTGCAGGGTAAAAAGGTAGTCGCCCTCGGTTGGATTGTAGTTGCCGGAAAGGCTCATATTTCCTTCATCATCCATTTCAAAAAGCAATATTCCTTCACCTTTTGCCCGAATCACATCACCAATCTGCGAATTGTATATTAACTGAACTTCAGCATCCGGAGTCGCTTCAACAGTTATACTTAGGTTAAAACCACCATCGTTGTTATTTGATGTATTGGTAAAGAATGAGGATTCCTGTTTTTCGGTGTCGGGTTCAACAAACTGCAGAAAATCGTATTGTTTGATTTCGCTTTGGCTTTCCATCGAAATTTTAATATCGGTACCCGGCAGAGTCGTTCCATAACAGTTTAAATCAACGCGTTGAGCCTGTCCAACAATCTCAATTCCTCCGTTGGCCATTACCAAACCATAAAATTGTTCATTTTCTTTTGGAGTGGTATTTAGCGCTTTAATTTTTGCCGATTGAAAATTCAGGTTGTATGTCATATCCTGAAAATTGCGCTGAGTAATTTCTCCATCAAAAATGGCGGAATTATTCAAGTCGTCATAAACAGTAATGTTATCAAAAATAATCCGCTGATCGTTAAAATATACCGAATCGGAAAAATGGTAAGGAACCTGCGTAGCATCAATGGTTAATCCTGCATTACTTCCGTATAGTGCACCATTCAGTAAAATTCCGTTTACATTTCCTCCCAGGTTTACTTTACCCGAAGCCACTCCCTGAAAGTTCGAAAAATTATCGCGCATAAAAGCCGACAGAATAAGCAATGAAGCACTGTCAACTTCTATATCAAAATCCAAATCACCTGATGACGGTGTGTAAGCTCCTGATGCATGAAAATTTGTTTTATTCTTCCGGATTACTTTAAGTTCAGAGTCGATAACCGAATTTGCCTGGTTCCACTGGCTCGACAAGGATATGTCGCCCATGTATTCGTTTTTGTAGGAAAGACTGTCAATTCTTAAATCAGATAATACTACAGGCTCGTTAAACAGTCGCGAAAAACCAATATAGCCGTTCACCTTTCCATCAACATCAATTTTCGTATCAAAATATTTATCAAGGTAGGCAAGGTCGATGTTTTTCATATCTAAATTAACAACATCGGCTTTTTTGTGTGTTGTTTTGCCGTTAATTGTAAATATTTGGTCGTTGTGCTGAATTTTAAAACCATCAATACTTATTGAAGTAGTGTCGATACTGGCATAAAACGAATTAACAGACCAAAGTGTATCGGCTACGTAAATTTGTGATGGCAGACCAAAAATGTCGATGTGGCGGTGTTTGGTAGAATCAGAAAAAGAGAATTCCGATCGGGTTCGCAGGGCTCCGCTGTAGGTTAGTTCATCAAAATTACTCCACGAAATGGCATTCTCTAAACTATTGCCGGCAATTTTTGTGTCAATGGTAAAGTTGTACAAGTTCAAACCGCTTTTTTGATAAAGCTCGCCAATTCTGAATTTCGAATTATAAACAGCATCTGTGGTATTGTTGCCAATATATACATCTCGGGCCCAGTTGTCGTTGTATTTCACTCCCGGAATACTGCCGTTTAAGCTCAAAATATGCCGTTCGGTATTTATCTTGCCATACAGCAAAAACGGACCTTCAAAAGATAGTTCGGGCAGAAAAATAGCAACCAGCGGATTAACTTCTTTCGCGTTTAAATTGAAATCGAAATTATTCTTGTTCGATGAAGGAGGACCTGTTTTTAATTGTGCTGCAGGAACATAATGATTTACAATTTGGTAGAAATCGTCTTTTAAATTTTTAAAGTTGTACTCTCCCAAAATTTCGGCGTTAAGAAAATCAGATTCAATACGGAGTTTATTTTTTCCATTGTCTTGATTGGCAGAGAATTCAATACCTTCAAGATTTACTTCACCATAACGATTTCTGTAAAAACCTTCTTTTACCGAGATCATTCCATTAATGTTGTCAATTTTATCGCCCGTAAAGTTGGCTTCCATCTGAAAAGCCATATTTGTTGCCGGAAAATTCTGTGTCAGGTTCAGGTTTCCGGGATAGGCGTGACGAAGATTCAGATTAAAATCGAACCTGGGTGTATTACTATTTAAATCAAGTTCGCCAAGAAAGGTGAAATCCAGGTTCGGATCTTGTATTTCCAATAATCCGTCGAACATTTTTTCGCGCAAAATGCCGTCAATGGATAAGTTCTGATAGGTATAGTTATTATATTGAATGCTGTCGATAGTACCCTTGAAAATTCCCGACACCACTTCGGTGGTTTTATTAAATTGCCCGTCAGCAGATCCTTGTAGCGTAATTGCGCCAAGTTGTTTTTGTTTAAAAAGTTCGCCTAACTGGAAGTTTGAAGTGGCAATGTTGCCGCGGTAATAAATCTGACCTTCTTTTTCGGGCATCACCAAAATATCTGTGGTTAGTGTTCCCATCTCGCTTTCAAGTGTACCAAAAGTTACAAAGTCGGTTAAAAAGCCACTAAAGTTACCTTTAAACCGAAGCTGGCCGGCTTCGTAAAAACTTTCCGGAAATCGGATATAACGGTTGGCGGCCGTGTTAGGCAAGCGAATACTGCTGATATCGCCAAAAGTAGTTTCCGATTTTTTCAGATCGAGAAACAAGTACATGCCTGCCGGATCTAAAAGATCGTTTACATAAAAATCGAGTAGGGCAGTTGTTTCGTTGGCAGTTTGTAAATAAAGGTTTTTTCCTTTCAGGTCGTTCAGGCTACCATAAATAATTCCCGACAGTTTAACCTTTTCCCGCATTCCCTGAAGCGCCGGAATCATTGCACCAATTTCCTGCATTCCAATTTCTGAGTCAGCAATCTGAATGTCCATATCAAAACTGCGGCTCATCGAGTCGTTGGCACTGTAAAACTCAAAGCGCATATCGGTATTGGTGATCGATGAATGTGAGCTTACCATATTAAAATTGTTTACCGTAAGCACTTTCCCAACATTGGTTATTTCGGCAGCAGCTTGTTTAAGTTGCAGGTTGGGACCAGCATTCACACTTAAATCTTCTATTTTAAAGGCAATAGAATCGCGGAACGAGTAAAAATTCGAAACTTTCAGATTTAAATCGCGGGCATCAATGATATTATGACTTCCGGTTCGGTTATTGTCAAATCGGATTTTCATGTCGTTAAATTTAAATTCGCGACACGCAAATGTCCATGGATTTATGGTGTCTTTTTCAGGATTCGATCCAAATTCTTCAACCAGAAATCCAAAATTAAATGCATTGGCGGTATCTCTTGATATGTATATCCGATTGTTTTGAAAATCAAGATCTCTTAAAACAATCTGTTTGTGTTTAAACTTTAAAGTATCAATTCTTACTTTAATTTGTTCGCTGTAAATCAGTGTATCTCCATGCTGATCCTCAAACAGCACATCTTCAAGTTTTAGCCGTTTAAAAAATCCAATATCAGCTTTGCCAATCGTAATTTTTGTTTGCAAATCTTTCGACAGGCTGCTGGCTATTTTGCGGGTAATTTGTGTTTGCACCCAACTATTTTGAACAAGTACAAAAGCAGCACCCAGCAACATTATAAATGCTGCCAGCAAAACAATGATTATTTTCCAGCCTTTTTTAATAGTTTTGCAATTTTAGAACGAACATAATCCATTTCAATCAATAACAACGAAAAGGATAAGGCGTTTTTTTAACTATTCATTTTTAATAAGTGCAAAGATATAAACCCAATAGCGTTTATCTTGTTTTAATAACGTAAAAAAGGGAAGAATTATATGGCTGATAAAGGAATTATTATAATGGGGATTGAATCGTCGTGTGACGATACTTCTGCTGCCATCATTCGCGATGGAGAAATTCTGTCGAATGTTGTGGCATCGCAAAAAGTACATGAGGAATATGGAGGCGTAGTTCCTGAGTTAGCATCGCGAGCTCATCAGCAAAATATTATACCAGTGGTTGATTTGGCCATTAAAAGGGCTAACATTAATCGCAACGAAATTTCGGCCGTAGCTTTTACGCGCGGGCCGGGATTGCTGGGTTCTTTATTGGTGGGTACTTCGTTTGCAAAAGGTTTTTCGCTGGCGTCGAAAATTCCGTTAATCGAGGTGAATCACCTGCAGGGTCACGTGTTGGCTCTGTTTATAAAAGAAAATGGCGTGGATTTTAATCCTCCAAAATTTCCTTTTTTATGCCTGCTCGTTTCCGGAGGTAATTCGCAAATTATTCTTGTTCGCGATCATTTAGATATGGAAGTTATTGGGCAAACCATTGACGATGCTGCCGGAGAAGCTTTTGATAAATGTGCAAAGGTTATGGGATTGCCTTATCCGGGGGGGCCGCATGTTGACCGTTTGGCCAAAGAAGGCGATCCGCATCGTTTTGAATTCTCGCGTCCGCGAATACCCGGTTTAGATTATAGTTTTAGTGGACTGAAAACCAATTTCCTTTATTTTCTGCGCGACAATCTGAAAGAGAATGAAAATTTTGTAGAAGAAAATCTGGCCGATCTTTGTGCCTCGTTGCAACATACAATTATTGAAATATTGCTGAGTAAATTAAAGCGAGCAGCCCGGGAAACAGGCATTAGCGAAATTACTGTAGCTGGTGGCGTTTCTGCTAATTCGGGGTTACGGAATGCACTACAGGAAAATGCGAAGAAACACCGCTGGAACCTGATTATTCCAAAATTTGAATACACTATGGATAATGCAGCAATGATTGCCATTACCGGATATTACAAATATTTAAACAACGAATTTACCGGGCAGGATGCTGTTCCGTTTGCGCGAACTCAATTGTAAATACTTCCTGAAAATACCATATTTTGAAATTTGAAAAAGAACTGATTCACGGAACACTAATAAAACGCTATAAACGATTTTTAGCTGATATAGAATTGGATACAGGCGAAGTTGTTGTGGCACATTGTACCAACTCCGGATCGATGAAAAGTTGCCTTGAAAATGGAGCAGAGGTTTATCTGACACCGGTTGATGACCCAAAACGCAAAACAAAGTTTACCTGGGAAATGATAAAAATAAACGGCGACTGGGTAGGCATAAACACCGGAAATCCGAACAAACTGGCTTTCGAAGCAATTTCTGCCGGACATATTCCTGGTTTAGAAGAATACACAACAGTTAGGCGCGAAGTGAAATTCGGGGATTCAAGATTTGATGTATTCGCAGAAAATAAGCAGGAGAAATGTTTCGTGGAGGTGAAAAATGTTTCAATGAAGCAAAATGATTATGCCTTGTTTCCGGATGCAATAACCACACGAGGGCAGAAACATTTAAAAACATTGATAGAGGTGAAGAAGCAGGGAATGCGTGCGGTAATGCTTTATATCATTCAGCGTAGTGATGTGGAGATTTTTGCGCCGGCAAAAGAAATCGATCCTGAATACGCCGCCCTGTTAAAAGAAGCATTTGCTGCCGGGGTAGAAATATTTCCGATGCAGGCAAAAGTTACACCTCATAATATTACTCTTGCTAAAAAATTACCTTTCGAGCTATAAAAAAGCCGGAATAAGATATTATCCCGGCTGAATATTGTCAGAGTAATTTATAAGTTTTCTTTTTCTTCAACCGGAACCAATTCTCCGTGGTAGGAAATACTTTGGCGGTTTATACTCGTTACTCTCAAAGAAGCAGACCCGGTTTTGGTAATATAAAAAGTGAAATCTATTTTGTCATTATTATTCTTAGCACTGAATTTTATCGTATATCCATCCTTTTTGGCATCTTCAATACTATAATCTTCAACTGGTTTCTCAAATATTAATGGAGACTCATTTGATCCATATTGAGATGTATATGCCTCGCCGATATAGGGGAGATAAGAATCCACTGTTTCGTCTTGCAATACCACGCTGTATGGCGTTGATAAATTACGGCTTCTACCATTTGCAGGAATCATCTGAGATGCATAGAATTGCCATTCATTGGTTTCAACAAGTTGTTTTGTTTGTTCGGTAAGCATCGCTTCACGCTGTGCTTTTTTCTCTTTTCGGGTTAATTCTTTGTCTTGTGCATTAACAGCAGCAATTGAAAGAATGAGGAAGCTTAACAAAATTATTTTTTTCATGATATTAAATTTTCATAGAAAATTACAAAAATTATACCACAATATCAATGTGTTATGTAAAAGAAAAAAGGGATATGGTTCATATCCCTTTTCGTGCAGTTTAACTAAATAAAATCACTTTATATGATTTCTGAAAAAATTTCTTTATCGAAAGTTGTTGCTTACTTTATTTCTTTACAACTGCAAAACCCTGTTCTTAGTGCACAAACAGTTGGCATCAAAAACAAAAGTTTCTTTCTTTGCAATGGTTTTACAAGTGCTAAAAGCAACTTTATTCTCTGTTATACGAAAGTACAACTTTTGCAAATTTTTAAAAAGGATAAATTGAAATTATAAAAAAATACTTATCAACACTGTCATGCAACATATTTCAATAAGTGAAGAGTTGGGTAAAAAGGTACCGGAAATTGTACTCTCGTGTATCGAATGTGACGTACATATTGAGGAAAAAAACATAAAATTGTGGAACGAAGTAGAAGAACAGATAAAAGCTCTAAACGATACTCTTCGTGTTGAAGAAATAAGTCAGCTTCCTGCAATTGCAGCTTCGCGAAGAGCATACAAAAAATGCGGTAAAGACCCCGCTCGCTACCGCTTATCGGCAGAAGCACTGTTGCGAAGGGTTTTAAAACGGGGAGAAATTTACCAGGTAAATAATGTTGTTGACCAACTGAATCTGGTATCGATATCGAGTGGATTTTCGATTGGTGGTTACGATGCTGATAAAATTGAAGGAAATATTACTTTTGGCATCGGTAAAAAAGAGGAGTTTTACGAAGGCATTGGCCGCGGCGAATTAAATATTGAAAATATGCCGGTATTCAGAGATGCAAAAAGTGCTTTTGGAACACCCACAAGCGACTCGGTTCGTACTTGTGTAACGGAAAACACCAGGCGCTTTTTAATGATAATTATTGCCTACGAACCAATAGAACTATTAAAAAATGCAACTGAAAAGGCGGAGCGTTTATTAAAAATCTATGCTGATGCTACTAATTTTGAACTAAAAACAATACAAGTTATAAAATGAAAGGAATTTGCAAATTCTTGCTAAAACTAATGGGCTGGACCGTTGTTGGGGACCAGGCTCCGGTTAATAAATGTATTATAATCGGCGCACCACATACCAGCGCCTGGGATTTTGTTATTTCGTGGTTGTTTTACACCTCAAAAGGCGCGGTTGCCAATATTCTAATAAAAAGGGAATTTTTCTTTTGGCCACTGGGGTATTTTGTACGAAAAATGGGAGGTCTACCTATCGATCGCTCAAAAGGAGCAAATGTTATTCGCCAAACAATTCAGCTGATAAATAAACGAGATTATATTCATTTGGCATTAACGCCTGAAGGAACACGAAGTTTGAATAAACGATGGAAAGGAGGTTTTCATATCATTGCCAAAGAAACCGGAATTCCGGTGTATCTGGGGTATTTTGATTGGGGACGAAAAGAAATTTCGGTTGGCGAGCCATTTGAGCTTTCAGATAGTGCACAAGACGATATTAAACGCATGAAAGATTTTTACCGCGAAAAAGGTATAAAAGGGAAGTTTCCTGAAATGTTTACCACTGAATATTAGTCGAAAGCCGAAATACTTAATTTTATCTGCACGCTTTCAAAGTCGCTCTCGTTAAATCCGGCAAAAACGCCAACATTGCCGGCAAAGAAAAGGTTATTTAAACTGTAGCCAATTTCACAGTAATTATTATAATCCGGCGTAGTAAGATAATTTAAATGTATGCTTTCGCTCCAGGTGCGTTTGTTAAAAACGGATAGATACCTTAGCAGAATATATTCCGATTTGTATTCGGTCATTACACTCAAATAGCTTTCGTTGGTGCTGATGGCATAATCGTTAACCAATTGAAATCGGTGGGTAAACGGGCGCATCATCACCGGAATTTCGGTGGTGCGGAAATGCTTGAATTGCGAAAAATGCATTTGTTTGTCGGTAAAATAGTGACCGATATTTAATCGCCAGTCAATTGCCTTGCTTGGCGAGAGGTTTGCCTGTTGGCGGAAAGAAAAATCGAGGTGCCTAAAGTCTGCGTCTGATCCAAATATATCGGGAACGCCTCTCTTAAAAGACAGGTCGAACTCATAGAAATCATCAATAAATAAAAATGGTGATTCTTCAAGCCATGGTTTTTGTTGTCTTTTTCGATAGTTTAAGCCAAAACTGTAGCTAAAGCTTTTCTGTTCTGTAAGTTCAGGGTCATCAACCGAAAAATTACCCGGAATGTTCGGTTCAAAATCTTTGTAATCCGATAGCGGAAACGAAATATTGTTTTCCAGCGGATAAAAATGCTCATATCCGGCATTGGCATAAAATCTGAAATTGGTTTTAAAACGCTGAGCAAATCCCAGTTTCAGAAATTCGCTTTCGTACAAACGTATGTAGTTATCGCCAAAAAACCACGAACTGATGGCATTCACCGCCGGAGTAATCGCTTCGAATCCACTTTTAAAATCGCTGCTTTGTTTTCCAGCATAAATACTAATCTGATTTCCATTTGCCATGAAGTTAACAAATTGGGTATTAATACTTCCGAACAAAGCTTTCCGGTTAAGTGCATATCCCAATTGTGGCGTAATATATATGCGTTTGGTTGAATCGACTAAAAAACGGATGCGGAACTCCTGCCTGTATTTATAACCGTCTACGGCATTAAAATCGAAATTTATGGGCGATAGTAACCCGTCGTAACTTACCCGTATAGTTGAATCTTTGCAAATATCGTAAGCACCGGCCAGCAAATTGCCTAAAAACTGTTTGGAATTTTTGTTGCCCGGAATGGTATCATTCGAAACACCTTTTTCGCGTAGTTTTAGCGAATCTGAAATACGGTAACTTTCAATCTCGGCTTGTGTTAACGGAATGCTTCTCACGGTATCCCAGGCAATGTCTGTTTGCAGGGAATCTTTATTCTCCGAAATATTATAAGTGCCGAATTTCGGTGCCACAATCGTAGAATCGTTGTATTGTTCTTTTAATATTTTCCGATTCAGGCGAGCAGCCTTTTTAACATCAGCATTGCTTAATTCTTCTTTCGCATTCAGCAGGTTTAACTCCTCAACCAGTTTTTGTTCTTTTTCACCGGGTTCTCGCGCTGTTCTTACCGTATTTGTTTGAGCAGTAGTTTCTATGTCATCATATTGTATTTCGGTGTAGTTATTTACTATTGAATCGTACTTAACCGATGCGCCATAGTAGAAATTACCACGCAGTCCTAACATACCGAAATCGCCGTTTATATTGTGCGAAACGGGCATCCAGTTTCCTTCTCCTAAATTCTCAAATTGTTGTTTAATGTGGTAGTTAAAGAACTCGAAACTCGAACTAAAATCGAGGTTGTAAATGCACCATAGCCGATCGACAATATAAATAAACCCCTCTACCAGCTCATCGCTTTTTCGTTTGGGGGTAACCCTGATTTTAAATACATCGTAATCGCCAACGGTTATAAAGCCTTCGTATATAAAGTTATAATGTTTTAGGGCCAGTACCGAGAGTGGCGAAACTACTTCGTTTGGTCGCTCATCGTAAAAACTGGCAGTCATTAATCCCATCACCGGAGGTTCGTCAAATCCTGTTAACGAACTTTTTTTGCTAATTACTTTTTGATCGTATTGGTCGGGATAATCGAACGTAATACGGTTTTGCGATTCGATTACGTAAGTTACATTCTCTTTAAAGTAGTCTTTAAATTTGCGTCCGTCCTCCACTTCCTGCTTTTTAATCAGGTTAGGAATGTTGCTAAAAGCAAAATTGGCTTTTATGTATAAATCTGCATTATAATGTTTTATTTTTTTACGGTAATAAGGTGCTTTAGCTATGGCTTTTCGCATAATAAAGTAGGCGGGGTCTTCATCGCCCGGAAACACTTTAATTTCGGCCAGTTCAAAATTCTGAGTGGGTAAAGTTATGGGTAGGTATAAACTGTCAGTTTGCAGACTTACGGATTTTTCATGCTTTTCGTAACCCATCGATCGTACCGTTAAGTGGTAATTTCCTTTAGGCAGGTTAAAGCTAAAATCTCCGTTTGTGTTTGATGTTGTGCCCTGGCGCGTCTCAGAAATGTAGACAGTAGCGTAAGGTACCGGCTGCTTTTGCTCATCTGTTATTTTTCCACTTAGCACCTGGCTGCCGGCAAAAAAATGAGTAAAGAGTAAAACTGCAGTAAAACATACTGACAGTTTTCTGTCGGTTAATTTCAATTTTTGGGTATACATGGCTTAATTCTGTTTTCAAGCGCAAGAAAAACAAAAAAACAATCCCTTTAAAATATTTATTGTTAAAAATAATTACGATTACAAGCCCAGGTCGTTGCTTATTGAGCGCATTGCGTTTACCGCCAAATCTGCAAAGTCGGGGAGAGGAATACCAATTTTCTCACACTCTAAAATATTCTCACGTTTTACTGAGGCTGCAAAAGCTTTTTGTTTCATTCGTTTGGTTACTGATTTGGTTTTTACACTTGACAGCTTTTTATCGGGGTAAACCAAAGTGGTTGCTGTAATTAACCCGGTAATTGTTTCGCCCGCAGCCAGCGCATGCTGAAATTCTGTTGAGCGGTCTTTTCCGGTTGCCACTTCGTTATGCATAATAATTGCATCGAGCATTTCGTCGGTTATTTTTCCTTTCAACAATTGTTCTGCATATGGTCCGTGCGTGTATGGATCGGCATTTGTAATTTCCACATCAATATCGTGCAACAAACCTGCGATGCCCCATTCTTCTTCATTTTTGCCCAGGTGCTTCGCCATTGCTCGCAGCACTGCTTCCGATGCAAGACTGTGCTTTAACATATTTTCAGCCTGTACATGCGATTTTAGCATCTCCAACGCTTCGTCTCGTGTAATCATATTCAATTTATAAATGTTCGCCGCATTAAAAATAGTGATAAATTTGTGCCGTTTAAACAACTAAACTTATTATCATGATTGAAATCGAGCGGAAATTTCTTGTCGATACCAACAAGTGGAGTCCTAAAGATGATGGAAATCCGATTGTGCAGGGATACCTTTCAACTGATAAAGAAAGAGTTGTGCGGGTGCGGATTAAAGGCAAGAAAGCCTGGTTAACAATTAAGGGCAAAACAAATGGGATTTCGCGTATTGAGATGGAGTACGAAATACCGTTGAACGAGGCCGAAATTCTGATGAATTTGTGTCATGATTTTCCGATTCGTAAAAAACGATATGTCGAAGAAATTGATGGAATGATTTGGGAAATTGATGTGTTTGAGGATAAGAATAACGGGCTTGTTTTGGCAGAAGTGGAATTATCGGACGAAAATCAAAAAGTAAAACTGCCAAACTGGATATTGACGGAAGTAAGTAACGATCATCGTTATTTTAATGCGTGGTTATCGGAACATCCGTATACAAGTTGGTAATGCTGCAAGTTTTTGACGATAAGTAAATTAAAAAACAAGTGTTAATAGTTTAAGTATTTAATATGTAGGATAAGATAACAATGGTATTATTTTTGCGTTTTATCCGAAAGCTAAAAAAACAGTGAATATGTTCTCAGAAAAAGGGAAGATCTTTTTATTTATTCTATTTCTTACCGGCTTCTCAAAACTTTTAATCGCGCAAAACTCTTCAAGTGAAGATGAACTTTTGCGCCAAAATATACAGGTTTTAAGAAGCTATTTTATTGAAAACAACAATTGGCACGTTGTTAAGAAAGAAGTTGGCACCGATGTAAACGCTTTGTTGCACTTTATTGAAGACCAACCTATCGAAGACATTCTTCATAATTTGAACGACACGCAGCGTGTTGCCGGGAATTATGTTATGCGATTGCCTGAAAATGTGGAGGATAGTCTGAGTGTGCCCGGTTATGTGCCATACGCCGATCAGCAAATGGAGGTTCAAATTATTGAATCGGAATACCGGGCAAGCGTTAAACCTGAAGATATAGCAGTGCCGCCTGCAATTATTCGTGAAGCAGAAAAGGAAGTTAAACAAGTGCCCGAAGGTGAAGGAATGACACTATTTGCCGACTCTGTTTATACTTTCCCTGATGAACTTTATATTCCTGAAGTTATTCCTGACTCAGTTTTGAATTCTCCTAATTTGTTTAACGATCTTGTGCGGCGAGACAGTCTGCGCAGGGAATATATTGAACAGAAACGGGTATTTTATAACGACTCGGTAAAGGCCGATTATATTAGCAAAATTGTAAGTGTTTACCGCGCTGAAAAATACAATGAAAACCTGCAATACCGTATAAAAAGGTATAAAGACGAAGTAAAACTAAGTAATTATTACACCTTAAAAGCCTACAACGATGAAGTTGTTGCCCAGGTAAACGACTCAATTAAAGCGGTTTTAAATGTTTTAATGAATTATGCCGACCATATTGACACGATGAATTTGTCGATGGTGAATTTGTATGGTGAATCGGAAAATATTTTGTTGGAAAACGGTGCCGAACGATACACTCGAATTTGGTTAAAAAACGAGCAAAATGATTCGTTGGCCGTTATGGTAAAAAACACCGATAAACGTACGGTGCAAATGTTAATTGACGACGGCGTTACCTTCTCGCGATTCAAAGAGAAACAAACAAAAGATTTTGATTTCGAGAGTTTAAAACCGGACTTTAACAAATTTAATGGTGTAGGAAAAAGTTACGAGTTGGAAACGCCTTGGAACATTGCCGGCGACGGTAGTATTGGGCTAACTCAAACCTACCTTGATAACTGGAAAAAAGGGGGTAAAAGCTCGTTGGCCTTGTTGATGGTTTTAAAAGGTTCGGCAAATTATTCAAGCAAAGACGGTAAAGTAAAATGGGAAAACTCTGCGGAGTTTCGCAATGGCTGGATAAGACCGGGTGGCGACGAGTCGGAATTACAAAAGAACGATGATAAATTTGAAATTACCACGCGCTATGGTTTAAGTGCATTTAAAAAGTGGTACTACAGTGCCGAGCTGAACTTTAATACCCAGTTATTCCGTGGCTATAATTACCCTAAAGAAGAAAATCCGGAGGTGCTGTCTGCTTTCCTGTCTCCTTCAAAAACGTATTTAAAAATTGGTTTGGATTACAAGCCCAGTAAAAACTTATCGTTGTTTCTGTCGCCGCTAACCATGAAAAACGTTTATGTTCGCGACACCGCATTGGTCGATCCTACAAATTTTAGTATTCAGGAAGGAAGAAAAGCATTTTGGGAGCCGGGTTTAAATGCCGATTTAAAATACAAGGTTGATATTACGGATGACATTTCGTATGAAACCAAATACAAAATGTTTATCAACTATAAAGATCCGCTAACCAAGTTCGACCTTAACTGGGAAAATAATTTTAAAATGCAGCTCAACTCATACATCGATATGCGTTTGATGTTCCATTTTATTTATGATGATGATGTGAAATTTCCTGTTTACAATGCCGATGGCGAAAAAACCGGCGATAAACCAAAACTGCAGGTGAAAGAATTTTTCACCATCGGGTTTTCGTATAAAATTAATCGCAAGGTAATGCGCACACATCGGATTAGATAAGATATTTTATACCTTCGAAAAACAAATCGTATTATCAGATGAAAGACTTAAAACGTTATTACACAATTACAGCCGACCCGAAAGATGTTTACAACGCTTTAACCAACGAAAAGATGCTGGAAATTTGGACGGGAGAAACGGCAGTTATGCCGCTGGAACCAAACTCTGAGTTTTCGTTGTGGGGCGGAAGTATTTCAGGAGTGAATGTTGAATTTGAACAAGATAAAAAGATTGTTCAGAAATGGTTTTTTGGCGAAGAGGAAGATTCGTTAGTTACTATAAAATTGCATCCGCATAAAAAAGGAACAAGCATTGAATTGCGTCAAACCAATATTCCGGATGATGCTTTTGAAAACATTTCAGATGGTTGGGATGAAGATTACTTTGGCGCTTTAAACGAACTGTTTATTTAGCAGGTAACTCTTTATTTTAATTCTTGTTGCAAGAGGTCTCTTATTTCGAGAAAATTGCGTTCAAGCTTTAACATGTTGTCGATAAAAAAATTGTAAATGTCGGGCCATTGATTTTGACGATGAAAGTCGACACCTTCTAACCGGGTAAAAATGCGGCATACTTCAGCGTCACTATCCTGCCGTTCGTGAAAGAACTCCCATTGCAAACCCTCTTCAAAACCCTCTTCAATAACGGGTTTGTATCTTTCAAGGAATTCATAGGCTTTTAATCTTTTGTTTTCATTTCGGTTGCCCAACTCAAGAATAACCAAAGCATCTTCGCGGCTCACATCAAAACGTAGTGCCACACCCTTTATTTTTGTTTTATGAAGCACCCACTTTCGCTTCCTGTATTTTAATTCCGGATGCACACTGCATCGCTTGTCAAACAGCTGCCAGAAATCAATTTTTAGTTGTCTTAATTCCTCTTTTGAATACATCTGCCAAAGGTAAACTAAATTTAATTTTTAATTTTATCATTTGTAAAACACGCATTATATGATTCGCAAATTTCTTTTTCTGATCGTATTCGTATTAATTTCCGGTGTTTCTTTGGCTCAGTATGTTGAAGTGCAGGCAAATTACAACGCAATAGGCGATTGTATTTTTAGTGCAAACAACAATGCCAAAGTGCCAATGTATTTGCATATTAATTTTGCCGATCTGGAAAACACCACGTTTAACGAACCGCTGCCATACATTAAAAAACTGGAACCGGGCTTTAATGATCTGTTTACCCTTCAGCGCGATTTGGATGCCGATGTGCCACGGTTTAATTACGAGATAAAAACATTTCGGTCGAATCCCACCGCTAATGTCGACCTTAATTTTCCGTATTTAATTCCTTTTAGAGAAGGAACAACCACCAAGGTTTTTGACGTGAAAAGTATTGATGGTTTTTGGGGGGCTGAAAATCCGGATTCGTGGTATGCCACAGGTTTTGAAACCAATTCAGCAAAAGATATTTTAGCAAGCCGCAACGGTATTGTGGCCGAAATAGTAGGTGAATCAAGAGGTGGAGAAGCTCGGTATTGGTACCATACCTGGACAAACAGCATAACCTTATTCCAAGCCGACGGAACTTTGGTTTGTTACCACAACGTGCGCTGTAATCCGAATGAAATAGCCGTTGGGCAAAAAGTTTATGCGGGGCAAAAAATTGGGGAAATAGCTGACAAAACAGGGAAATTAATTGTGCTCATATTTCACGATTCATTATTTAACAAGGAAATGTCGTTTGTAATTCCCCAGTTTGTAGTAAATGCAGATGGTAAAGCTGAAATAGTAAACTCGGCCAGTCAGTATCAGGTTTTTCACCCTGTTTCAATTCAGGAGTTTGAGATGACAAAACGTGAAAAAAGAAAATATTTGCGCGATAAATAATTAAGGTTTTTGTTAACCGCATTACTATCGAAATCTTAAACTGTTTCCCGATGTAATTGTTAAATTGATTTTTGATTTATATAATTGTTAAAGAATATTAAAACTTTTTGTTGGAAAAAGCGTTCATGTCGACAAAAAATGACAAAAGTCACATAAATTTGTTACCCATTAATTAAATTTGTCAAAAGTATGATAAAGATAAACGGTCGGATAACAATTAGTTAGGAAAAATTTCAACCCGAATAATCGTGTAATAACTTATTTGCAACCTTACGAAATGTTGTAAATATTTGTTAATTGATATTTTTTTTTTCTAATTTGCCGACGAGTATTAAAGGTGAGTGAGTTAATTACTAATATTTATAAATTTTATTCTATGAAAAAAATTGCGCTAATGCTATTGGGCATTGCCTTGTTTGGCGTGCTTGTGGTTGAAGCACAGGTAAAAAGTATCACCGGTACTGTAACTAGTTCCGACGATGGTATGGGGATACCTGGTGTTTCAGTAAGTGTTAAAGGTACCACAATTGGTACAGTTACGAACCTTGATGGTGTGTATCAGATGGAAGTTCCTGCTGATGCTGCTGCGTTGATTTTCTCGTTTGTGGGTATGAAAACGCAGGAAGTTGAGATTAGTGGCTCATCAATTGACGTGGTAATGGAAGCTGACCTTGTTGGTTTGGATGAAGTTGTGGTAGTAGGTTATGGTACTGCAACACGCCAATCGTTTGTTGGTACAGCAAAAACAATTAAAAGTGAAAACATTAAAAGTAAGTCGATCTCCAATGTTTCACAGTCACTTTCGGGTGAGGTTGCAGGTGTAAGTGTTATCAACACTTCAGGACAGCCTGGTTCAACCGCCACAATTCGTATTCGTGGATTCGGTTCGGTTAATGGTAACCGCGATCCTTTATACGTAGTTGATGGAGTTCCTTATTCTGGATCATTGAATGCAATTAACCCGAATGACATTGAATCAACTACTATTCTGAAAGATGCGACTGCAACAGCTATTTATGGTTCGCGTGGTGCAAACGGTGTAATCTTAATTACTACCAAATCAGGTATGGACGGAGAAAGTGTTATTGAAGCCGATATTAAATACGGTGTAAACGTAAGTGGAATTCCTCGCCACGATGTTATTAAGTCGCCTGAAGATTACATCGGTTTATCTTGGGAATCAATGTACAACCGTGGTGTTGCAACCGGTCAGGCTGACCCTGTTGCTTATGCTAACGACAATTTATTCTCAGGTAGTGGTATTAATCCACAATATAATATGTGGAATGTGAACAGCGGTGCTGATTTAATTGACCCGGTAACAAGAACTGTTCTTCCTGGTGTAACCAGAAAGTATGATCCTGAAAACTGGGAAGATTATGGTTTCCAAAGTTCAAACCGCACAGAAGCTAACCTTACTTTCCGTGGTGGTTCAGAAAAAACAAAATACTTTACTTCAGTAGGGTATTTGAAAGATGTGGGTTACATTATCAACTCTGATTTTGAACGTTACAATGCTGCTATTAACCTGGAAACAGAAGTTAAACCATGGTTGACAACATCAGCACGTATGACTTATGCGATTACCGAAACCAATAATAATGGTCAATCTACAGACTCAGGTAGTATTTTCTGGTTTGTAGATAATATTCCTTCAATTTTCCCATTATTCCTTCGTGATGAAAGTGGAGCAATTGTTGAAGATCAAATTTTTGGTGGTAATCAATATGATTACGGTAATGGTCGTGCTTTTGGTGCTTTAACCAACTCTATTGCAGATGCACATTACGATAGAAGTCGTACAAATCAGCATCAGGCAACTGGAAGTTTCAGTGCTAACATCAAAATTATGGAAGGATTAACCGTTGAAAATACTTTTGGTGCACAATATTACATGCAAAAATACAACAACCTGAATAACCCATTTTATGGTTCAGCAGCCGGACAAGGCGGTTCTATCTATAAAAGAGATATTCAGATGTTTACATACAACGTACTTAATCTTATCCGTTACCGTACCGAATTTGGTGAGCATTCAATAGAAGCGCTCGCTGCACACGAAGCCAACTTCTGGGAAAGAAAAAGAAACACTGCAAGCAAATCGAAAGCAGTTCACCCTGACATTGACGATTTAAACAACTTTGTAATTGTTTCTTCTCCTCCAACTTCATATACTGATGAAGTAAACCTGGAAAGTTATTTCGGACAGGTTAACTACAACTACATGAACCGTTACTATTTATCAGCATCAGTTCGTCGCGACGGAACTTCTCGTTTTATTGGCGACAACAAATGGGATAACTTTGGTTCTGTAGGTGCATCGTGGGTTGTGTCTGAAGAGTCGTTTATGGCAAATGTACCAATGCTCGACTACTTAAAAGTTAAAGCAAGTTATGGTGTTGTTGGTGAACAACAAGGTGTTGGATTCTATCCAGCAATTAATACTTACAATGTTAACAACCTGAATGATGAGATTTCAATTTCGGCGCGCGACGTTGGTAACCCTGAACTAACCTGGGAAACATCAAAAATGTTCCAAACAGGAATTGAATTCGCTATTGGCGAATATGTTGATGGATCATTCGACTACTATATGAAAAATACCGACAACCTGGTATTCGACCGTAGGGTAGGACCTTCAGTTGGTTATGCAATGATTACAGTTAATGATGGTCGTTTACGTAACAGTGGTTTCGAATTTGATTTAACAGGACATATCATCCGTCAGTCTGATTATACATTAGACGTAACATTAAACGGTGAGATGTTGAATAACGAAATTATTGATATGCCAATTGACCCTGCAACCGACTTGCCAAAAGTTATTGATATAGGTGGTCGTTTTGGTCGTGCGGAAGGACATTCATTATTTGATTTCTACATCAGAGAGTGGGCCGGTGTTGATCCTGCCGACGGTGCATCAATGTGGAAACAAAGTTACTATGACGAAAATGGAAACGGTGCTTTGGATGCCGGTGAAGGAATTACTTCATTATACGAGTACCAACAGGAAAATCCTGATCATGTGATCAGCGAAACTACTACAAAATCGTATTCAACAGCAACGAATAAATTTATCGGAAAATCATCTATTCCTAAAGTACGTGGAGCTTTCCGTGTTAATGCCAGCGTTAAAAAATTCACTTTAAGTGCACAGTTCTTGTATAGCTTAGGTGGTTATTCATACGACTTTGTATATGCTGCATTGATGGATAATGATCCTATCGGTAATAATAACTGGTCAACTGATATTTTTGACAGATGGCAAAAACCTGGTGACGTAACTAACGTTCCTCGTTTATCAAACGGATACGATACGAACGTTGCAAGTACATCAACACGTTTTGTAACAAAAGCTGATTATTTAAGCCTTAACAACGTTCGTTTAGGTTACGACTTCTCTAGCCTGGTTAGACAATGGGGTATCTCAGGATTAACATTGTTTGTATCGGGTGATAACCTGTTCTTATTAACTGCCCGCGATGGTTTCAACCCGGCAACATCAGAAACAGGTACTTCTGATTGGTATACTTATAATCCGTTGACTACGTATACAATGGGATTAAACGTAAAATTCTAAGAAGTGATTTTGAAATTAGTTAAAATGAAGAGAATTATGAAAAGAATATATTTATTATCACTCATAGCCGTTTTATTCCTTGGAATTACCGGCTGTGGAGACGATTTCTTGGAGGTTCAGCCAACCGAATTCCTATCGGAAGAGCAAGTTGCTGAAGCAGCCGAAAACAACCCAGATGTTGTTGCCGGTAGTGTTAGTGGTATTTACACCCTAATGTTTGAAACCGGAACAGGAGGATCTGATTTGGATCACGATGACTTTGGACAAAAAGGTTACGATGTTTTTAGTGATTTCTTGTGTAGCGATATGGCACTTTCTGTAAGTACTTACGGATGGTACCGCAGAACTACTGAATATACTACTACTACTGACTATACCAGTGTAACAAACTACAGGGCGTGGAGGTATTATTACCGTCTTATCCGTTCAGCAAATACTGTGATTTCGGCATTAGGTGGTAACGATGTAACTCCTGAAAATGAGGAGAACAAACACTTAATGGGACAGGCCAAAGCTTTGCGTGCTTATTGTTATTTCTATCTAAGTCAGTTCTATGCGTTGGAATACGAACCTTCAAAAGAGATTCTTCCAATTTATACTGATCCTACACAGCCGAACCAACCTAAAAGTACAACTGCAGATGTTTTCGCGTTAATGGAATCAGACTTAACGCAAGCTATTGATCTTTTGGAAACTTTCACGCGTTCAGCTAAAAATGAGGTAGATCAAAATGTAGCAAAAGGTCTTTTGAGTTATGTTTATGCAACAATGGGAGGCGATAAACTTACCGCTGCAAAAACGTTAACAGAAGACATTATTAATAACGGAGGTTTCACTTTGATGGATTCAACAGAAGTTGTTTACATGGGCGATGCTTCAGTTGGTGGTTTCAGAGATGTAAACACTCCCGGATGGATTTGGGGTGTTGACATTACTTTAGATAATGGTCTTGACCTTGTTTCATGGTGGGGACAGATGGATGTGTTTACATACAGTTACCAGTGGGCAGGCGATAGAAAAGCTATCGACCAGGATCTTTACGATGCAATTCCTGCTGATGACGTAAGAAAAGGCCAATTCTATGGCGATCCAAGTTCTGGATATTACCTGATTCCTTTAGGAAAATTTTATACTTCAGCAAGAGAAATTGGTGGACAGCGTAATGTTGAAACTGATTACTTGTATATGCGTGTTGCCGAAATGTATTTGTTGAATGCTGAGGTTAGTGCAAAATTAGGACAGGAAGATGCTGCAAAAGAGAGTTTAAAAGCAGTGGTTAGCCATCGTAGACCAGATGCCAGCTATATTGACGGATTGTCAGGCCAGGCCTTGTTAGACGAAATTTATTTGCAAACACGTATTGAGTTGTGGGGTGAAGGTAAGAGTTACCTGGCAATGAAGAGAAATAAAGCAACAATTGTACGAGGATCAAATCACTTATCGTTGGTAGGAGAACCAATTCCATACAACGACCCAAGGTTGACTTTTGAAATTCCAATTCAGGAGATTCAAAATAACCCATATGTTGATTCTGGTAACAAGTAATGAAACGCTTCTGCTTTGAAGAAGATTCATGAAAGAATTTATTTTAATCAGAAAAATTAAAGAGATATGAAAAACATAAAATATTTATTCCTGTTTGTTGCTTCTGTTTTCTTATTCAGTTGTGAGACTGAGATGCCGGAAACAACAGACCTGAACTATGTAACTTTTGAGGCAACTTCAATGGACCTCGGAGTGACAATTGATGGTTCAAGCGATTATGAAATTGCTGTTTACACAACACAAACAGTAGGCACCGACAGAACTTTTGATATTACTGTAGATTTGGAAGCAACCACTGCTGATGCACAAGCATACAGTGTTCCTGCAACAGTAACTGTGCCGGCCAATTCAAATACCGGAACTTTTATGCTGGGATTAACAGATGTAAACATTGGCGACGGTGTTAGCATTGTTTTAAACCTTGAAGTTGATGCCGGTGTTTTTAAAGGCGATGCAATGGAGCTCTCAGTAACTCAACTTTGTGAGCAAAATGACTTGAATGTTCTGCTTACATTTGACGATTGGGCAAGCGAGTGTGCATGGCAAATTACTGATGGTTCAGGAACAGTTGTTCTTGCCGGATCAGGATATTCTGATGGACAAGCGGATGCCTCAGCAAAAGCATGTCTTCCTAACGGAGCCTACACATTTACTGTAGCAGACGCTTATGGCGACGGATTAGGAAGCGGAAGTATCATGTTAATCAATAATGGTGCTGAAGTAGTTACTATTCCTGGTGATTACGGCGAAGGAACTTCAGTTGATTTTACACTTCCATAAGAAAGCGTAAATCATAAAATATAGAAAAAGCCGCTTCATTTATTTGAAGCGGCTTTTTTTGTTCAAGTCATCCAGCACCACAAATATCAAATCGTAACTTTCGCGGCCCATCGAAGGCTTCCCAACCACGAATTTGGTGCTTTCGCAGGCTTACAATAAGGGTTTTGAAACCAACTTGAAGCTTTCGCAGGAGTACGTCAGGACTTTTGTATTCAATTTTGAAACTGGCATTGCCATACACTACCACTGCTGTTTAATCTATAAAACCTTTTGCTGTCTAACGAAAGGTTTTTTGCTTTAATTCTATTCTTGAATCTAAAAGTCAGATGGATATAAACAAGACAAAATTTTAGCAAAGGCACAAAAAAAGACCGTCTCTCAACAGAAACGGCCTTAAGATTTATATCTTTTTGTTTTTACTAGTCGTAGCGATGTTCATCTGCGTGTGGTTTATCACTATCGCACGCACATATTTTATCTAAACCTTTTTCGTATTGCTCCAACGCACGCAGGCTCATTCCCATGTTCGAGAATCCACCATCGTGGAAAAGGTTTTGCATGGTAACTTTTTTTGTTAAATCAGAGAAAAGTGTGATACAGTAATCGGCACACTCATCACCGGTTGCGTTGCCAAGTGGCGACATTCTTTCCGAGAAGTCTAACAAACGATCGAAACCTTTCACACCGTTTCCGGCAGTGGTAATGGTTGGCGATTGCGAAATGGTATTCACCCTAACATTACGCTCACGACCATAAATATAACCGAAACTACGGGCTATCGATTCCAACAAGGCTTTTGCATCGGCCATGTCGTTGTAGCCAAAGAACGAACGCTGTGCTGCAACATACGACAAGGCAACTACCGATCCCCACTCGTTAATAGCATCCATTTTACGTGCCACCTGAAGTACTTTATGAAAAGATACCGCAGATACATCGAGGGTTTTGTCCAGGTAGTTGTAATCTAAATCACTGTAGTGGCGTCCCTTTCTAACGTTAGGCGACATTCCGATAGAGTGTAAAATGAAGTCGATTTTGCCACCTAAAGCTTCCATTGATTTGCTGATCAGGTTTTCCAGATCCTCAACATTGGTTGCATCGGCGCCAATCACTTCGGCATTAATTTGCTCTCCCAGTTGGTTTGTTTCGCCCATACGAATGGCAACCGGGGTATTTGATAATGTTACTGTGGCTCCTTCTTCGTGTGCTCTTACTGCCACTTTCCAGGCAATTGAATCGGGATTTAATGCCCCAAAAATAATTCCCTTTTTTCCTTTTAATAAATTGTTACTCATAATTAGTTTTTATGAAACGAGTACACCTTTTGGGCATACACGACAATGATTATAAACAAGCGAAATTCATCAGTTACGATAAAATCATGCAGATGAAATTACGCGTGCAAAGTTAATTCAGTTTAAATAAATTATTCACGAATGGTCATTTTTCAGCTGTTAAGTCTGCTTTTTTAACTTTTCTCATCGAATTTTGTTCAATAACATTCGAAAATATGATGGATTACTGCAAAAAGCTGTATTTAACTATTTCATTTAGTAGCGGCTTTTTTTAGCTTTGAGAGCAAATAAAAACTGTTACCTATGAAACGAATATTTATGCTGTTTATAGCAACAACTCTATTCTTTAGTTGTTCTACAAGCACTAAAAAAGAAGCAAAAGAAAACACAAAAATGGAAGTGAATCCGGAAATAAAAAAGAAAGCCGACGAATTTGTATCGTTTAAACTAACCACCGATTTAAGTGTGCTTAGCGAGAATGAAAAGCAGATGTTGCCGATTTTACTCGAAGCGGCCAAATTAATGAACGACATATACTGGCAGGAAGCTTACGGCGACAAAGACGAATTGTTGAGCAAGAACTGGGATGAATACACCCTGAAATTTATAAAACTGAATTATGGCCCGTGGGAACGGTTAAATGCCAATAAACCATTTTTACCCGGCTACGATCAGAAACCTGCAGGTGCCAATTTTTATCCAAAGGATATGACTAAGGATGAATTTGAAGCCTGGGACGATGAAACAAAAACAAGTTTGTACACCTTGATACGTCGCGACGAAGACGGTAATTTAAAATCCATTCCATACCACATCGCATTCAAAAAAGAAATAAAAAAGGCTGCCGAGCTGTTGTTGCAGGCAGCTGAACTGGCCGAAGATGCCGGACTGGAAAAGTACCTGGAAGAACGCTCAAAAGCACTAATTACCGATGATTATTATGCAAGCGATGTTGCCTGGATGGAGATGAAAAACAATACCATCGAGTTTATTATTGGCCCCATTGAAAATTACGAAGACCAACTATACGGATATAAAGCAGCGCACGAATCTTTTATCCTTGTAAAAGATAAAGACTGGAGTCAGAAATTGGAGAAATATGCAGCACTGTTGCCTGGCTTGCAAAAAGCATTGCCTTGCGAGCAGCCATACAAAGACGAAACTCCGGGTGTTGATTCGGATATGAATGTTTACGATGCCATTTATTATGCAGGCGATTGTAATGCCGGAAGTAAAACCATCGCTATCAATCTTCCAAACGACGAAGAGGTTCGCGAAACAAAAGGTAGTCGCAAACTGCAGTTGAAAAATTCGATGCAGGCCAAATTCGATAAAATTTTGGTGCCGATTTCCGATTTGTTGATTGCTGAAGATCAGCGCCAGCACGTAAAATTCGATGCATTTTTCGAAAATACCATGTTTCATGAAGTAGCGCACGGTCTTGGATTGGGAAATACCGTTGACCAAAGTACCACTGTTCGCGAAGCTTTAAAAGATGCATATACTTCAATTGAAGAAGGCAAAGCCGATATTTTAGGTTTGTGGTGCGTTTACCAACTCAACGAAATGGGCGAGCTGGGCGAAAAAGATATGATGGACAACTTTGTAACTTTTATGGCCGGTATTTTCCGCTCGGTACGTTTTGGTGCTGCCAGTGCCCATGGTAAGGCAAACATGATGCGTTTTTATTACTTCCAGGAAATGGGAGCATTTACACGCGACGAAGCAACAGGAACTTATCGTGTAGATTATGAAAAGATGAAGGCTGCCATGATGAACCTTTCGGAAACCATTCTGAAAATTCAGGGCGATGGCGACTACGAAACGGCCAAACAAATTATTGAAGAGAAAGGCTATATCCGCGAAGCCCTTCAAAAAGATCTGGACCGGATAGGAGAGGCCGGAATTCCGCGCGATATTGTTTTTGAGCAAGGAGCAGAAGTTTTAGGACTTTAACAAATACAAACCGGGAAGTTAGTCGCTTCCCGGTTCTTTTTTCTGCTAATTTGTAAATCGCCGGGTTTAACTCCCCGTTAACAACAATTTCGGCACATCCGAGGTTATATTTGTAGTGTGAATCAAATAAAGAACATAGCGGTATTGTTTCTTGGAGTGGTATTTCTTTTATCTACTTCCGGATTCATTCTGTACAAGAGTTACTGTGCTTGTTCAGGCGAGGATTACACCAGCATTATTGTAAAACCGGAAACCTGCAAAACCGATTTTCATCAACATCACAAACATGATCTGGCGAATAATGAAATTACCTGTTCAGAAGGAGAATGTCATGAATGCCAACCAGCAGGAGAACATTCAGATACGTGTGGTTGTGAAGCGCCTGAATCGATTTTTATGAAATTGATGGATAAGGCGGTAAACGATTCAGTAAAGTTTGTGACCGTACAGCCTGTAGAGTTAAAAATATTCAGTTCAGATATTCTCGGGGAGCTTTCTGCCGATACCGATGACACCCTAAACAAACGTTATTATGCCGATCCTCCGCCCCTTATAAGTTCCACACTGGATTACCTTATTCATATTCAACAACTCAAAATCCCTTCGTTAGCTTAAGATTTGTTCTGATTACTCAGAACACTGCTGTTTTTTTGCAGCAATAGAATGGTGCATTTCGATACCTAATCGAGATGGTCTGTTGTCAATTATAATCTTAACAAGAATGAAGAGATACATATTATTTTTATTTATCCTGTTTCCGTTTATCACGAAAGCGCAGTCTGTTTCAGGTGTTGTTTTTGGAAATGATGAGAATGGGAAACAACCGCTTCCGGGGGTGAATGTGGTTTGGGAAGGCACCAGTAATGGTACGGCCTCAATGCCCGATGGGAGCTTTCAATTAAAAAATAAGCCGGGACAAAACAAGCTTGTTTTTAGCTTTGTTGGTTACAAGTCGCAAACCGTTCATGTGCGCGATAATGCGCCTTTAGAAGTGGTGCTTCAACCCAATCTCGAATTGGAAGAAGTTACAGTAATTCAAAAGGACCGGGGAACGTATTTGTCGGTTATCAATCCCATACAAACCGAAAATATTGGCGGCGCCGAGTTACACAAAGCCGCTTGCTGTAACCTGGCCGAAAGTTTTGAAACCAATCCATCGGTGGATGTAAGTTACAGCGATGCCGTTACAGGAGCTAAGCAAATAAAACTGTTGGGGCTTGACGGAACCTATTCACAGCTGCAAGTAGAAAATATGCCTGCATTGCGAGGACTGGCTACAACTTTTGGCTTAACTTATATTCCTGGACCCTGGCTGGAATCCATCCAGGTTTCGAAAGGAGCAGCTTCGGTGTTAAACGGCTACGAATCAATTGCGGGGCAAATTAACGCGGAATTGAAAAAGCCGGACAGCCAGGAAAAACTTTTTCTGAATGTTTTTGCCAATAACGAAGGCCGTTATGAATTTAACGGGAACACAAACATTAAAGTAAAAGGCGATACACTTACTACCGGTATTTTTGTGCATGCCAGCGACGTATCAAATGAAAATGACCATAATCACGATGGTTTTCTTGATTCGCCGCTGTCGAGCACTTTCGAGGTGGCCAACCGTTGGAAATACAACAACCATAAAGGCGGAATGGCACAGGCAGGAGTTACTTTGCTGTGGAACGACAGATTGGGAGGTCAGCTTGGTGCCGACAGAGATATGACTCCTTCAATTGACAATCCGTACGGTGTAAATATTGAAACCAACCGTTTGGATGCATTTTTTAAATCGGGAATTGTTTCGCAAGATAATCATCGTGCCCTGGCAATTCTTACCAATTTTGCCCGTCATGAAACGGATTCGTATTACGGATTATCGCGTTACGATGCCGATGAAACACGTTTTTATGCAAATTTGGTTTATACGCAGGATTTAGACGAAGCGGCTATTCATGTGCTAAATAGCGGAGCCAGTTTTATTTACGACGATTTTAACGAAATGCTCTACAATCAGGATGTTCAACGCACTGAAAAGGTTCCGGGAATATTCACGGAATATACTTTTAAACCCAGCGATAAACTAACGCTGATGGCCGGTATTCGTGCCGATTTCCACAATATTTTTGGAAATTTTGTTACACCACGCATGCATTTTCGTTACCAGTTTGCCAATCATTATACCATTCGCACAAGTGCGGGGAAAGGCTACCGAACTGCGAATGTAATTTCGGAAAATACATATCTGCTGGCTAACTCGCGCCCAATAAGTTGGACTGATGATGCTGTGCAGGAAGAGGCCTGGAATTTTGGTTTTGCGTTTATACAGAATTACAAATTACTGAATCGCGACCTGAGTATCAATGCCGAATTTTTTCGCACCGAATTTCAGCAAAAATTAGTAGCTGATCGGGAAACATCGTCTGAATTTATTTACCTCTTGCCTTCGACTGAAAAGGCATACGCAAATAGTCTTCAGTTTGATGTGCGTTGGCAGCCCATTGAACGACTGGATATGTTGCTGGCTTACCGAGTTAACGACATTAAAGAAACCATTGGCGGAGAATTAAAAGATGCGCCATTAACAAGCGACTACAAGGGACTGATCAACCTGAATTACACCACGAACCTGAAAAAGTGGATGTTCGATTATACCATTCAGTTTAATGGTGGCGGACGAATTCCGCGTGTTTATGAAGATTGGATGGATCGTGCAGATATTGCAGGTGACTATTTTGAATTTTCGCCTTATACCATTATGAATGCCCAGATAACCAAATATTTTCGGTACTGGAATATTTACCTCGGTGTTGAGAATCTTACTGATTTTACACAAAGTAACCCGATTGAAGGTGCCGATAATCCGTTTGGCGAGAATTTTAGTGCAACCAATATTTGGGGGCCAACAATGGGTAGAAAAATCTACCTCGGGTTACGTTTTAATTTGAATTATTAATAGAGGTTTCAAGCCTTAAGCTACAAGAGAGAATGACTTGTGACTTGAGTCTTGAAACTAAAAACTTAGAAAAGATGAAAAAACTGATTTTATTATTAACAATGGCAATGTTTATCGGTTTTGCCGGTAATGAAACATTTGCACAGAAGAAAGAGAACAAAGTAGTTTGCTTTAAAAGTAACATGGATTGTGCCGACTGCGAGAAGACAGTTACCGAATACCTTAAATTTGAAAAAGGGGTGAAAGACTTGAAAATTGATCACGTTTCAAATACCATTTTGGTAGAATACAAAGATGGAAAGAATACGGATGATAAACTGGCCGAAGCTATAGAAAAGAAAGGCTACAAAGCTGATAAGATCACCAAACAAGAGTACGAGAAAATTGTAGCTGAAACGAAAGAAAATAAGTAACAGTTTGAATGGGGAAAAATAATTGGTCTGATTAAGATGTAAAAAGGTCGCCCGGTTTTGGGGGGCCCTTTTTTTTAGCAAAAATTACACTAACAAATATCATAAAACCCTGTTTTTGAAGTTGTTTTGTTTCTAATCTGTGCTTATTTTTGAATGTCTTCGAATTTAATCCATACAATTATGTCAGAACAGAAACCTTTCTTCCATAAAACGATCGTTTATATTTTATGCATTTGTGCTGCAATTTTTCAATCGTGCAGCAACGAACCTAAAATTGAAAAAGAGCTTTATATTCCTGAGAATATTTATAAAGTCCCTGAGGGTAACGACTTCTCAAACCCTGAAAGCGAATACAGTTACAAGCATATGACTGAGAGTGATAATTTTGCGCTTTTCTGGGCAAAAGAATACGGCGATGATCCGATGGCAAATCCTGATGCAACGAAACGTTTTGATCCGAAAGAAGCAATTGAAGAATGCGAGCGATTTTACAATTATTACGTTGATGAACTAAAGATTGTTGAGAAAGGAAATTCGCTTACAGACCAATATAAAATGCTAATTATTGTTTTTGGAGGCGATGAAGCTACTGCCTTTGGCGGAGGGGAAGAAGATACGGCTGGAATGCTTTGGACACCCGCCGTTCGCATTAATAAAAAACCTTACGGAGCGTTGGCGCACGAGCTGGCACATTCATTTCAGTATGTATCGAATGCCGATGCCGGAACCGGACCAAACGGACCAATTATGGAAATGGCAGCACAGTACTCATTATGGCAGGTTTATCCCGAATGGATGACATTTGAAAATTACCACCTGGTAGATTTTATGAAACAAACCAACTATGCTTTTTTGCACCCAATAAATATGTACCACTCGCCTTACGTGCTGGAATACTGGTCGCAGATTCATGGAAAAGATTTTCTTGGGAAAATATATCGCAATACGTTGGAAAATGAAGATCCGGTTACAACTTACAAACGTATAACCGAAACCAATCAGGAAAAATTTAATGATGAAATGTTTGATGCTTCTCGCCGTTTTATCACATGGGATCTTGACCGTGTTCAGGAAGTAGCTCATCAATATGCGAATCAACATCAAAGCAGGTTAGTTCCGGTAGCTAACGGTTGGTACAAAATAACAGCAGAAAATTGTCCGCAAAACTACGGTTACAACGGTATTCAATTAAACGTTCCGGAGGCTGGTACTGCAGTAGTTTTGAATTTTAAAGGAATTGCCGGTGCTGATGGCTACAATGCTGTAAAAGCAGATAAAGCAGGCTGGCGCTACGGTTTTGTAGCTTCGTTAAAAGATGGAAGTCGTGTTTATGGCGAAATGCAAAAAGACAAGGAAAGTAGCACCAGTTTTACAGTTCCTGCGAATACTGAATATTTGTGGCTGGTTGTTATGGGAGCACCTACCGAGCACTGGCCAATTGTTATGCACTGGGGAAACGACGCCGAAGAAACGCCTGAAGAAAACTGGCCTTACCAGATAAAACTGGAAGGAACAACACTTGCTGCCAATGTTATTGGTTAAACCAGGTTCAGTTTTATTTTACATCTTTGTAAATAAAAGCCATGCAACCCAGTATCGACCACATTGAAATTACGGTAAAAGACTTTGAAGAAACCGTTTCGTTTTACGATCAGTTTTTGCCATTGCTAGGCTTTTCTCTTGACAAGAAAACAGCTGCTTATATTGCTTCGCACGAAAAACACGTGGTTGAGTATTCTCACCCCAATCTTTGTATTGCGCTCACATCGCCACGCGAATCGTTAAAGGATGAAGCTGTTCACCGCCGCCGGCCTGGAGCACTTCATCACCTGGCTTTTAAAGCACAAACACGCAAACAAGTTGATATGGTACATGACAAATTAGTGGAAATGAATGCAGATATTGTAACTGCACCTCGTTTATATCCTGAATATCACCCGAATTATTATGCTGTTTTCTTTAAAGCTCCTGACGGGATTAAGTTTGAAGTTGTTTGCCAAAAAGCTGAATAAGCGAAATTGCCGTTTAGCAAAGGATTTTAGCCATTTAAATAGCCTTTGTGGTTGTTCGTCAACCAATGTTGTTTTAGAACAAAAACAAGGCTAAATTTGAATAAAATCAAATTCTACAGCCATGTTCCGGTTCTTTAGCTTATTTGTATTAGTTGTGCTTTTTACTGCATGCACAACCAATGAAAACAGTAGTTCATTTTTCGGATTTTGGGAAGGACCGCATCCGGACGATCCCGTTAAAAAATTCTATGCTCATGTTATTGACGCCGATAGCTCTTTTGCAAAAGGTTACTGGACAGATGATGGATTTTATGATTCGGGCTTTAAAATCGATAGTTTGATAATTGATGAAAATTCCATTCGATTTTATGTGCCGAATTGGAATTGTACTTATACCGGAGAACTTGCAGGGAATACGATTGCCGGAGGTTTTGCTTGCCATGCTGAGCCCTTTGATTCGGTGGTGCTGATTAAAAACGATGGAGTTGCACGATTTCTAACTGACGCAATTTCCGGATGCAATGAAGCTGATTACAACTTTACACGCCGGAATCTGCACCAATACGATGATTTATTACAAGTCAGAAATTCGGTTAGTGAAAACGATTCACTTTTTCTCTATTCGTTATTGCCCGAAATTGTTGCTGGAGACTATGGCCGCCTGAATTCATTTCTGATGATACGCAATGATAAATTGATCTGCGAAGAATATTTTTATGGTTACGAACAGAGCACACTTCATCAGGCTGAATCAACTACAAAAAGTATTACTTCCTTGCTTATCGGAATTGCAGTTGACAAAGGATTTATCCCCGATTTATATGAGTCGGTTGCAACGATTCTGGAAGCGCCTGATTTTGACAAACGAATTACGCTCGAGCATTTATTAACCATGACTTCAGGTTTAACACCAAACGACGAGGAGCTATATTTAAGTAACGATCGTATTGCAACCACACTGTCACGCAAATTGAACTCCGAACCGGGAACCAAATTTCAGTACGATGGCGGGAATACTGAACTACTTGGAGCTATCATCAAAAAGAAAACCAACATGTTTGCCGATGAATTTGCCAATGAATATTTATTTAAACCTTTGCAAATATTGAATTACAACTGGGAAATTGGAAAACAAAACGGATATCCTTGTATGGCAGGTTCTTTGGAAATAACACCCCGCGAACTGGCAAAAATTGGATTAATGGTGCTACAAAAAGGGAAATTCAATGATCAACAAGTCGTGTCTGAAGATTGGGTACAACAATCCACCGGTTTTAAAACACACACGCATATTCCGGACGATAATTACGCCTATCAGTGGTGGAATCTTACACTAAAATGGGAAGGAGAGGAGTACCCCTGTGTTTGGGCCAACGGTTTTGGCAGCCAGTTTATTTACATTTTTCCAACACTTGATGTTGTAATTGTTACCACCGGCCATAACTATGAATTTGATTCATGGACAATTACTTCCGGAATTGAAAAGTATTTGTATTTACTGAATTAAACTTACCAAGCTTCATCATTGTTAAATCGAGCTATTCTTTTAACTTTATGGAAAATTAATTCATGCTTGAACTTCCAATTTTAAGTGAGCAAAAAAAATATTCATTAACTGCCCCAATAATTGTTTTGGCAGGTTTTATAGTCGCTTCTCGTTTTCTAATTCCTGATTATAGTTATGGATTGAGTGCCTTTGCTATTATGGGATTCTTTCTTTTCCTCGTTCTTACAAAGAACAAATTGAAAAACACCGGGAAAATTTATTTGAATAAAACTCAAATTATGGTTGAATCAGAACAGCAAAATTTTACTGTTGATATTGCAACTCTTGATAGTTTGGATATTACGTATAGTGGCTATAATGGAAAACGTATGCAGGGCGATATAATAGGTCCGTTCAATTCGTTCTCCGGATATGATAACTTTCTGGTCTTAACAAGAAATCAGCAGAATTTTAAATGTCAGTTTTTAGTTGCTGATGAAGTGGCCGAAAACAATTTGTTTGAATTGATAGAAATATGGAAAAATCGCGGTTTTGATATTAGTAAAATTAAGATTGTAAAGTAACATCTACATTTTCGATACCACAAAACAACACCAGGAAAGTACAACGCTTCACAAATAAGAGAATCTAAATCTAATTTCAATCTTTACTCAATCTCCATCAATCCTTTTAGTGACCAATAACAAATCATTACCATTCTAAAATAAATACCATATTGTACGAATTGCTATTAATCAATAAGTAGCTTTGTACTAATGAAACTCAAACAGAAATACAACAACTTCCCGTTCAATCCATCAAAAGTGCCGTTCTTTTATGGTTGGGTGATTTTATTTGCCGCCACTATTGGTGTGTTGTGCAGTGCACCCGGACAAACAACTGGAGTTTCTACGTTTACTGATTACCTGATCGATAACATTGGCATTAGTCGCGACCAAATCAGCACTGCCTACATGTTTGGAACCATTGGTAGTTCGTTTATTCTTACTTACGCAGGTACACTTTACGATAAATACGGCGCACGTTGGGTGGGAATGGCTGCCGCACTAACGCTGGGTTTTGTATTGGTTTTGTTCAGCCAATCGGATCGTATTATAAAAGCAATTGTTCCACAGAACTCCAATATATATGTGGGCGTGGCAGTAGCAACGTGTATTGTTTTCTTTTTTATGTTGCGTTTCTCGGGGCAGGGAGTAATTACTATCGTTTCGCGAAACATGCTTATGAAATGGTTTATCGCACGAAGGGGATTGGTAAACGGCATTTCTTCGGTGTTTGTTTCGCTCGGATTTTCCATTGCTCCACTAAGTTTCGATTTGTTAATTGAAGGAACCTCGTGGCGTTGGGCCTGGTTACTAATGGCAATGGGAATTGGTATTGGTTTCTTCCTGTTTGTCTTTATTTTCTTTCGCGATAATCCTGAAGACTGTGATCAAATTCCCGACGGAGAAAAACACGGAAATAAGGAGCACGATGTAATCATAAAACCGTTTAAACAATTTACGCTGAAAGAGGCGCGCAGCGGATTGACCTTTTGGTTATTTGTATTGCCGGTTGCTGTGTATGCGCTGTTTTTAACCGGTTATATATTTCATCTGGTATCGGTATTTGGCGAGGCCGGAATTGATAAAGACCATGCACTTTCGGTTTTTATTCCCATTTCGCTAATCTCTGTTACGCTGGCCTTTGTTGGTGGTTGGATTAGCGACAAAATAAAATTACAATACCTGCTGTATTTATTATTGGCCGGAGAAGTGGTTGCACTTTATTCGCTGGCCAACATTAACGATGGATTTTACTATTATGCATTTATAATTGGCAGCGGAATACCAAGTGGTATGTACAATGTGCTGCTAAGTGTAACCTGGCCCCGTTTCTACGGCCGCGATCACCTGGGAAAAATAACGGGTTTTGTGATGGCCATTATCGTATTCTTTAGCGCGCTGGGTCCGATCTTTTTCAGCTTGTCGCATTCGCATTTGGGCAGCTATTCATATGCAATTTATGTGTTGCTCGGAATCATTCTGGTACTTGCTGCTTTTAGTTTTAAAGCACATAATCCACAGGATGCATACGAGAATTAAACTTTTCGATATTTCGTCTTAAATCTTTATTTATATTAGTTTTTCTAATTTTAGATGTATGAAAAAACCAGCTACTGTAGATAAATATATCTCAGCATTTTCAACCGATACTCAGTCAAAACTGGTCCAAATACGTGAAATAATTCAAACTAATGCGCCGGATGCAATAGAGAGTATTTCTTATGGAATGCCAGCCTACAAACTCAATAAAAAGCCACTTGTTTATTTCGGTGGTTTCGAAAAGCACATTGGCTTTTATGCTACTCCTTCCGGGCATGAAAAATTTAAAAATCAATTGTCCACGTTTAAACAAGGTAAAGGCTCGGTGCAGTTTCCAATAAACAAAGCTTTACCTCTTGATTTGATTGCAGAAATTGTAAAATTCAGAGTGGAAGAAATCAAACGGCTTAAATAGAAGCATGTTACGTTTCATTAGTATTCCCGCAATCCCCGCTCAATGTATTCCATTTGCCAAATTCTGAACAGCAACGGATCGTCCGGTATTTCAGTTGGTTCAGCCGAGATAAGTTGATCAATTTTGTCCTTCATAACTGAATCAATTGCGATAGTATTCATCACTGCCTGGCGCGAATAATAATAAGTTTTATTCTTTAGCTGAAATTCCTGAACAGCAATTAATTCGGGCTTCACATCAAAAATCCGTATCGAATCATAACCAATTCCGGTGTCGGTATATCCACGGATATAACCATTTTGTGTTAGCACATCTTCATCGTTAGCCAGTGCGGTGGCTACCTTATTTCGAAATCCGGCTTTCTGAAAACGATTTTTAAAATGGAATGAACAGTAATTTATGCCAATATCGATAGAATGTTCGTGGGCATAAGCGATTAACTCCAAAGCTGCCAGTTCCGATTCTAAAACCACCGGCTGCTCGGCATGAATGTAGGTGTAATTGTGTTTCGATAGCTGTTTAACATTGTGCTGGGTAAGCCGCAGTTGGTGCAAATTCAGGTTCGAGACTCCTGCTTTTACCATTTCGGGCAAAAGCTTTTTTAAACGCTCCAGTTCCTCGGGCACCGCCGGAATTTCAATAGTAATTACCGGGACAATACCTTTTGCTGCTGCAATTTTATCCAATCGGAATGCCGTCGCTCCAATATCAAATCGTACCTCGTTAATTCCGGCCGAAGCCAGTTTCCTTAACTTTTGCGTTTCAGCCAGAATTCCGTTGGTATACATCCAGACATATGTTTCCGGATTACATTTTCGTCGCACTTGTTTCAAGTAATCCAGAGTTCTGTCAAATTGCAACAACGGTTCGCCACCGCTGAAACTCACACCTTTAAACCGGAAATGATTCACGTATTCTGCAAACGCTGCAGAGTCGGCAAAACTCAGGTTCTGGGTTGTTGGCAAATGGTCTTCCTGCTGCGATGCCGGGCAATAAAAACACGAGGCATTACATTTTCCGGTAATAAACAAACAGCTCCACTGCCCAAGCCCGCAAAGCTTGCACCCGTTAGATATTTGTTTGTAATATGGTTTGGTGCCTTTAAATAAAACATTTTCAGCTTTTTCGAGTAAAGCAACTTTTTTCTCCTGCGCTTCGTTGGCAGAATAGCTGTTTAACCAGCTAAGGTTTGTCCACTCTGAAAAAGCAGACTTATTGTTGTTAACCAGCTGATTCAGCCAGTTGTAATACGTTTTCATTCGTCTAAAATTGTTTATTTTAGAGGTGACTCATGTAACTCGCATTTTCTACACCTATGGATTTTTTAGGCCTTTCAGAATGCTCGTTTCATTTCAAAAAATAAAGAACAACGATTGCTAAAAATTGAATGTTAAACTGTTTGGGATTATGAAATGAAAGAAATTAGAGCTCGGAGAAGATGTAGAGAAACATCAGCAATTTCTCGCGATCAAGATAGACTGGGCGAAGGTTTTGTATGGTATTGCCTGTTCTCATTTATTGCTTTTAATTTCTAAAGCAAAAATAGACAAAATGAGTATTCAGAATCCTTTCTGTCAATTTTTATTCAAATATTTCCAGCGAAAGCCAATCCTGTTCTAAAACAATTATGAACAAACTCATTTGCTTTCCTTTATTTCTGCGTAAATTTGCTTTAATTGTATGATTATTTAAAAATTTTAGAAAGATATGAGACGAATTCTTTTCGGATTATTGATTGCCGCCATGGTTTTTACTGTGGGCTGTAAGAAGAAAAAAGAAAACAAACTTCCGCGTGTTGCCATTGCCGGACTGGCCATTGAATCGAGTACCTTTTCGCCCGCACAGTCGGGTATTGATGCTTTTCAGGCACGTCGTGGAGATGAGATATTCAGTTATTATCCGTTTATGGACGATACGGCAGCTACACGAAAACGTGCGGAATGGTTCCCGACTTTGCGTGGTCATGCATTGCCCGGGGGAATTGTAACCCGCGATGCGTACGAAACACTGGTTGGCGAAACCCTGGACCGCCTAAAAGAAAATATGCCTTACGACGGATTGTTTTTTGATATTCACGGGGCAATGAGTGTTGTAGGACTTGATGATCCCGAAGGCGATTTTATCGAACGGATTCGTAAAGTAATTGGCGAGGATGTGTTGATATCGACATCGATGGATTTACATGGAAATGTAAGCGAACGACTGGCTCATTACAGCGACATGATTACATGTTACCGCATGGCACCTCACGAAGATGCTATTGAATCGAAGAAACGTGCATTAACCAATTTGCTCGATCGTTTGGAGAGCGGTAAAGGCAAGCCAAAATACAAAGCCTGGATTCCGGTTCCGATATTATTGCCTGGCGAAAAGACAAGTACCCGCATTGAACCGGGGAAAAGTCTTTATGCTAAAGTTGCCCCGGCAGCAGCGCGCGAAGGTGTTATTGATGCTGCAATTTGGGTGGGCTACGCATGGGCCGACGAGCCACGTAACCGTGCAGTAGTAATGGCTTACGGCGACGATGAAGAAGCAGTAACGAAATCAGCAGAAGAACTGGCACAAGCATTTTGGGATGTGCGCAAGCAGTTTGAATTTGTGGCTCCGGTAGCTTCGCTTGACGAATGTCTCGACAGAGCTATTGCATTTAAAGAAAAACCATTTATAATCAGCGATATGGGCGACAATCCAACAGCTGGTGGTGCCGGCGATGTTACCTGGACATTGAACGAAATTCTTCAACGGAAAGAATTTAAAAAGAAAAACGGGCCATCCTTAATTTATGCGTCCATTCCCGGACCCGATTTGGTTGCGAAAGCCGTAGAAGCCGGTATAGGCGAAACAATTACCGGTATGGTTGGTGCCGAAGTGGATGATCGTTATTGCGGACCAATTGAATTAACAGGTAGAGTAGAGGCCATTAAGCAGGGCGATCGTTATGCCGAAACCGAGGTGGTTATAAATGTGGGCAGTGTTGATGTAATCGTGACTAAAAAAAGGAAACCTTATCATCACGAAACAGATTTTACTGATCTTAGTTTGTATCCGCGCGAAGCTGACATTGTAGTGGTTAAAATCGGCTACCTGGTGCCGGAACTCTATAATATGCGCGCAGGTTGGTTAATGGCTCTAACACCAGGTGGTGTCGATCAGGACCTGGAGCGACTGGGATATAAACGTATTCATCGCCCCATGTTTCCTTTGGATAAAGATATGGCCGATCCGGATCTCTCGGCACGGTTGATTCCACTGGCCGATGAGTAAAAATTAATAAAGGCGTTTGTAGCATTTGAGGCAAGCGCCTTTGTTTTTAAAACAAATCGTTTATACTTATTCACCTAACGATTTTTTGTTTAGTTTTAAGAACCAATAATAATCTAAACCAATAATAATGAGAAAAGTATTTTTCCCTTTTGTTATCTTACTGATTTTAGCAATTACCGCTTGTCAGAATAAAGTTCCGGTGGGAGAGTGGCAAACCATTTTTGATGGCGAAACACTGGATGGCTGGAAAAAAGCTGGCGAAAATCCGGAAAGTATTACCGTTGAAGACGGAATGATAAAATGTGCCGGAGAACGATCGCACCTGTTTTACAACGGCGATTTCAAAAACTTTGAATTTGAAGCCGAAATAAAAGCGCAGCAACATTCGAATTCGGGCGTATTTATTCATACTCAATACCAGGAAGAAGGATGGCCGGCAAAAGGCTACGAAATCCAGGTTAATAATTCCTACCGAGGATCTGTAGAATATCCCGAGCGACGAAAAACCGGAAGCATCTATAATGTGCGTAATGTTTATTATCCGCTGGCTGGTGATAACGAATGGTTTACCATGCGTATTAAAGTGGTGGAAAATGTGGTGGAAGTTTTTGTGGACGATGTTAAAGTGAATAAGTACATCGAGCCTGAAAATCCGTGGCGATGGGATGGTGGCGAAAACACCAAATTAAGCCATGGTACATTTGCGCTTCAGGCGCATGATCCGGGTAGCACAACTTATTACCGTAATATCCGTGTAAAAGCACTTCCTGAAGCGGAACCAACAACACCCGACGTAGATAAAGAATGGGACACTAAAGTTACCAAGCTAATGCATGCAGGATTTCCGTTGGTAGACTATCACGTGCATTTAAAAGGCGGTTTAACACTCGATGATTTGGTTGAAAATTCGCAACGTCTTGGTATAAATTATGGAGTTGCACCTAACTGCGGGCTTTATTTCCCGGTTACCGATGATGAATCGTTATATGCCTACATGGACGAAGTAAAAGGCAGCCCAACGTATAAAGGAATGCAGGCTGAAGGACGCGAGTGGGTGACATTATTCTCTCCGGAAGCTGTAGCTAAATTCGATTATGTATTTACCGATGCCATGACCTTTACGGATAAAAAGGGACGTCGAAACCGTATTTGGATTCCGGAAGAAGTGTGGGTTGACGAGAAACAGCAGTTTATGGATGACCTGGTAGAAAAGATTGAAGCGATATTTTCGCAGGAACCGGTTGATATTTACGTAAATCCAACAGTTTTACCGGATGAATTAATGCCCGAATACGAACAGCTATGGACAAAAGAACGCATGGAGCGCGTAGTAAAAGTTTTGGCCGATAACGGAATTGCTCTTGAAATAAATGCCCGTTATAAAACACCTAGTGCTGTAATGATAAAGATGGCAAAAGAAGCGGGGATAAAATTCTCATTCGGTACAAATAACGTTACCAAAAACCTTGGACAACTGGAGTATTGTCTGGAAATGATGGAGGAATGTGAATTATCGCCAAACGATATGTTCGAGCCCAAACCAGATGCCGAAAAACCGGTAAACATTAAAGGTTTACCCGATAAAATTACGGGATAGAAAAATAAAAAACGGGTAAGACCAAATTGATCTTACCCGTTTTTTTTATGGGAAATTTCTTTTCCTTAATGAAACTCAATTCGATGGTTGAATTCATGCAGAATACCTTTACTTTCAACTGCAAATTCAATCAGGTCAACAGCCTGTTCGTTGGTAAACGATCCGCGGTTAATAGTAAGGTCGAAAAATTCTTCATGCAGACTGCTTTCCTTTAATGCCTTACGAAATGCCATTCGCTCTTTTTCAACCGTTTCAATGAATGCAACCGCTTCGTTTCGGTTGAGTTTATTATTGGTCATAATAGTATTTATTCGATAGCCAAGCGGAGCCGTAAGCCTGATGTGTAGCGCATTTTTAATGTCACTGGCAATTATATGGCTTGCACGCCCAACAATAATACAATGCCCCTCAATTGCAAGTGTACGAACCACTTCTTTAACTGTTTTTATAATCCGCTCTTCACTTTTGTAACGTTTATCCTTAAAGGCCTTTAAAATCTCCTCAAAAACATAGCGGTCGGTCTTTTTAAAAGTTTGCCGCACCAGTTCAGGATCGAGATCGAGTTCTTTTGCGCTTTCAAAAAATATTTCTTTACTCAATACACTCCACGAACCCTTCGTAAACTTTTTGTTGAATCGTTCGGCAATCAACCGTGCCAAAACAAGGCCATTACAACCTACCTCGCGTGAAATGGTAATCACCGGTCCTGCCTGACTCCTGTTGCCCAATTCGTGAGGTCTTTCCTCTTTCAGGCGACTGTTAAGATAGTTCATCAACGAATTTCCCATAATGTTTAAGCTTTGTTGTATTCTAGATTACGCTAATTATGGTAAACATGTTATGTTTTTATTGATAAATTTAGTGCAACACCAAAGCGGGGTTTACAACTATATTAATCACAATTCGAAATCATAAATTGTTTAACTGTCAGATAATGTGATATTTGATTGTGATTACTTTTTGTTGTGACAAGTATCAGTTCTATTCCAAAACCTAAAAACTAACTTTAACTTCTATTAAATTTTTATTCGTTCTAAATAATTTTAGAAATGGTATCTTCGTGAAATTTTTATAAAACTGCACAATATGTTTGACAAAAATACTTACACCGATCGTAGAAATAAATTGAAATCCAAAGGTTTAAAAGGTATTGGATTGATCCTTGGAAATGGTGAATCGCCAATGAACTGTTTGGACAACACGTATCATTTTCGCCAGGATAGTTCCTTCCTGTATTTCTTTGGTCTTGATTTTCCCGGGTTGGCCGGAGTAATTGACTTTGAAAGTGGTGACGAATACATTTTTGGCGATGATGTTGAGATTGACGACATTATTTGGATGGGACCACAGGTTCCTTTAAAAGATAATGCCGCCAAAGTGGGAATTGCCAATACAGCGCCATTTGCAAAACTTTTTGATGTTGTTAAAAAAGCGATGGATTCAAACCGTAAAGTTCATTTCCTTCCTGCATACCGTGGTGAGAATAAAATTCTGCTGGAGAAATTAACCGGCATTTCTTCGTTGACGGTTCAAAAATATGCTTCATTGGAGCTTATAAAAGCCATTATTTCAATTCGCGAAATTAAGGAAGCACAGGAAGTGGAAGAAATAAAAAAAGCCTGTGCAACTGGTTATCAAATGCATGTAACAGCAATGCGCATGGCACAACCCGGAATCTGGGAACAAAAAATTGCGGGAACAATGGAAGGAATTTCATTTGCCGGTGGAGGAATGGCTTCTTTTCCGATAATATTGTCGCAAAACGGAGAAACCCTGCATAACCACGATCATTCTCAAATACTGCAGGAAGGCCGATTAATGTTATGCGATGCCGGGGCTGAATCGTTGTTGCATTATGCTTCTGACTTTACACGAACAACCCCGGTTGGCGGAAAATTCAGTACCCGACAACGTGAAATTTACGAGGTTGTTTTGGCAACAAATAATAAGGCTACAGAACTTATAAAACCAGGAGTAACGTATAAATCGGTTCATTTGGCTGCTGCAGAAGTTATGGCTGGCGGATTAAAAGAACTTGGCTTAATGAAAGGAGATACCAAAGAGGCTGTTGCAGCAGGTGCACATGCTTTGTTTTTTCCACATGGTTTAGGACATATGATGGGACTTGATGTTCACGACATGGAAGATCTCGGACAGATTTACGTTGGATATGATGATGAAATTCGTCCCTCAGATCAGTTTGGAACAGCAGCGCTACGTTTGGGAAAACGGCTAAAGACAGGCTTTGTAATTACCAATGAGCCGGGGTGCTATTTTATTCCGGCACTGATTGATAAATGGCAGGCCGAAGGCACTAACAAAGACTTTATAAATTTTGATAAAGTAAATGAGTATCGTGACTTTGGCGGAATCCGACTTGAAGACGATATTTTGGTTACTGAATCGGGGAGCCAAATAATAGGAGAGCGGATACCTATTACCCCTGATGAAATAGAAGCGATTGTTCAAAAAGGATAAACCAAAGAAAGGCATTCATTAATTTATGGATGCCTTTCTTTCAATATCCGGTGATAGAAATAATCCATTTCCGAAAGCAATTCTTCGCGCACCTCGCGGCACCTCTCTCTTATCTCTTCCTGCGATTTGGCACCTTTATAAGGACTTTTAAAACCCAGGTGTAACTTCCGGTTAAAATGCACTTTGGGTATCTCTATTTCTTCGTTTGTACCCTCCCCAACGGTAATCAGGTAATCAAATCTCTTATGTGCATATTCTGAAAAACTATGTGGCACATTTTGATCTAAATTTATACCTGCTTCGCGCATCACTTCAATTGCAATTCCGCTAACATGGTCAACCGGATCAAGTCCGGCAGAATAAATTTGTAGATTATCATCGTTGTAATTACGGAGAATTGCTTCGGCCATTTGGCTTCGGCATGAGTTTCGGTTGCTTAAGAATAAAATACTTATCCCATTTTTTTAGTTTTAGCTGGTATCTGTTTTTAATCAAAAATGTAAATTACTATAATTTTAACAGAATAAAAATGCCTTATGTCTTGATATTTAGATTTTTAAGAATGTTTAGAAACATGATTGAAGAACATATTGCAGCCAAATTAAAAACTTTACGAGACCATAATTTTGTATACGCAACTAATTGCTAAAACCATTTGTAATACGGCCTAAAATAGCTTGTACAGAAGATATTAGCGGAACAAAATTATAAATAATAGCTGGCTAACCAATTGAAAACCAATTGCTCTAAAATTCATGATCTATTATTTTCTCTGATTAATTGAGTATTAATGTGGATTTCCCTATTTTCGTAGGTGAATGATATCATTAAAATCGTTGCAATACGATTTAAAAAAATACTGTAAATGGAACCTAAAGATCTAAAAAACTCGGAAGAGTTAAAGCGTACGGAGAATACTGACCTTGAGAATTCTGAAGTTAAAGCAACATCAGAAGAAGCTGTGAATAACGATGAATCGAATGCTGTTGAGGATGACAAAAGTGCTGCACCAAAAGAGGAAGAAGCAACAACATCTGAACAAAATGCAGAATCGGATGAAAAAACTGTGGAAGAGGAACCGAAAGCAGATGTAGCTGAAGAACCTCAAAGTAAGTCGGAACCGGAATCAATATCAGAGGAAGAAAATACAACAGACTCAACCGATGAAAAAGGTGAGACAACTTCTGAAAAAGATGCGGTGGAAGAAGTACAAGCGCAGGAGAATAAAAATTCAGAAAAGGAGGAACAAGCAGCCGAGGTTAGTGATGCAGATACTAAAGAACCTGAAAAAGAAGAGAAGCCGCAAAAAAAGGAGCCGGTTGATTATTCAAACCATTCTCAGGTTGAGTTGGTAAATGCACTACGCGACATTCTTGAAGAGGATAATGATATCAATCTGAGAGATGAAATTGAGGCCATTAAAGCAGTATTTTACAAAAATCTGAACGAAAGCCTCGAGGAAGAAAAAAAGAAATTTATAGCTGATGGCGGTGCTGAAGAGGAGTTTAAGCCCGAAGAAGATCCTTATGAAAGGGATATAAAAGATCTGCTAAAAAAATATCGTCATATTCGTATCGAGCATAACAAACAGCTTGAGGCCGAGAAAGAGGAAAATTTGCAGAAAAAATATGATGTAATCGAAAAGATTAAAGGTCTAATTAATAACGAGGAATCGATTAATAAAACCTTTAATGAGTTTAGAGATCTTCAACGCGAATGGCGCGAAATTGGTTTGGTTCCTCAATCAAAAATGAAGAACTTGTGGGATACCTACCATTTCCATGTTGAAAACTTCTACGATTACATTAAAATAAATCAAGAACTTCGTGACCTGGATTTAAAAAAGAACCTAGAAGCAAAGATAAGACTATGTGAAAGGGCAGAGGAGTTGCTCGTTGAAGAGTCTTCAATTTTAAAAGCTTTTAATACGCTGCAGAAATATCACGAACAGTGGCGCGAAATTGGGCCTGTACCACGCGAACAAAAAGATGATCTTTGGGAGCGCTTTAAAACCGCAACAACCAAAATCAATAAAAAGCACCAGGAGTTTTTTGAGAACAGAAAGGTAGAACAAAAGAAAAACCTGGAAGCGAAAACTGCACTTTGCGAAAAGGCAGAAGAAATTATTACAGAAGAAATTAGCAACCACAAGGAGTGGGATGAAAAATCGAAGCAACTTGTTGAACTTCAGAAAGTTTGGAGAACAATTGGCTTTGCACCTAGAAAAGACAATAACAAAATTTACGATAGATTTAGAACAGCATGCGATGCCTTTTTTAATGCTAAGCGAGCATTTTATGCCAAAAATAAAGAAGAGCAACAGAATAATCTGCAGCTAAAAACTGATTTGTGTGTACAGGCTGAGTCGTTGAAAGACAGTACTGATTGGAAAAAAACAACACAGGATTTTATTAATATCCAGAAAAAATGGAAAGAAATTGGGGCAGTACCACGAAAACATTCAGATGCTTTGTGGAAACGTTTTAGGGCAGCCTGCGACTTTTTCTTTGATAAAAAATCAGAACATTTCTCAGATGTTGATACCGAACAAGTTGATAATTTAAAGGCAAAAGAAGACCTGATTACAGAAGTTAAAAACTTTAAACCGGTTAAAAACACAGAAGAAAATCTGGAATCATTAAAAGCATTCCAGCGCAGATGGACTGAAATTGGACATGTTCCGTTTAAAAAGAAAGATGAAATTAAAGTTCAGTTTAGGGATGCAATAAACAAGCTATTTGACGATTTAAATCTGGATGATGAAAAGCGGAACCTGTTAAAATTCAGAAACAAAATGTCGTCGTTCTCAGAATCATCGCGTGGGCAGAATAAAATGCGCATGGAACGTGATAAGTATATGAACAAGATGAAGCAACTGGAAAACGATCTTGTATTGCTTGATAATAACATTGGATTCTTTGCTAAGTCGAAAAATGCGGAATCGCTGATTGAGGATGTGAAGAAGAAAATCGAAGTCACCAAGCAGAAGATTGAATTGCTAAAAGACAAGATTCGTGTTATTGACGAAATGGATAATGATTAAAGAACAATCATACTTAAATAAAAAGCCGGTTTATCCGGCTTTTTTTATGCTAGTTACTCACGAGAATTTAAGTAGCTGAGAATCGCATAAAAATAAAATAATGTGCAGTTATTCTGAATATAGAAATTTTAATGCTGGGTTTTATCAATAATATTTAGAAGGAATGTGAGAATGGTGATTGCAAATAGGATTAAGCGAAGCTACACGAGACACGAGCGCAGACGTAATATTTAATTATAGGGAAACGACTTGTAAAGGAGCACTGAATAACTTTTGCATTCGGACTTGCAACCACAATAACTGATTTTTTGCAAACTAGCAAAGCTAGGCGTAACATGTATTGAATTCCTGGATAAACAATCTAAATAGCATTGTCCTATAATTGATACTATTATCATAGATAACCGCCTATTTTCAAGGCTTTTAAGCTATTTTTAGCATTTATCCGGCTGTTTTTGAATGAACAGTATAAATTACGATCATTTTTTTGAAATATACAAATAATTTCGATTTAAAGCACTTTCAAGACATTTACGAACCATCATATAAAAAAAAAATGGAGAACGTCCTAAAACGCCCCCCATTTAAGCCATGAAAAAAAAAGAATACAAACCCTTATATTTTCCTCAATAATAGTGAACCAAGAACTGGTTTATTTAATTCGCTAACTTTTTTAGGTTCATTTAATCCATTTACAGAATCAATTTGTCCAATACTTACACTACCATTATCGAGAATTACAATACCTCCATTTGTATATTGATTAACTTCTGAAAAATCGTAATTCGCATATGCTTCATCTTCCATAGCCGCCCAAGTTGATTGGTCATTTACAAATGTCATTTCCGAACCATCACCCCAATTTGTTTCTAACAAATTAGGAGTCCAGTACAATTCATTTATTGCAATAGCCTGATATTTAATGCCATTATTCCCTACGTATTCAATGACAGTTCCATCTGACACTCCATTTGCATCTTTAACTAATCTTATAGACATACCTACAGCCAATCCCGAATTTTCAGTTGTACTCATAGAACCGTCGTTATGATTAAATGCAACGTTGTATGTAAACCATTCACTTTTGGCGGTTGAAGTCCACAATTTTCCAATTTGCTTAAGAGCACTGAAATCACTACCTGCATAATAACCTGAACCAACCGCCTTAAATCCATACTCATCTAAACCCAAATCAGTATTCCAATAATTCAAACCGGATGCTTTTAATTTATTTCCAGCAATAGCAGCACCACCAACATAATTCATTAAATCAATAAATTGTTGTTGTGTTGGTATTGTCCAATCTTCAGAACTTCCTATATTTTTAGCATGGTGCACAGTATACGCATTGTAATAATAACCAAATTCAGAGGTGACAGCATCTATGCTAGTACCTTCCTCAGTTTCAGTATCATCTATTAATTGACCGCCAAGTTCATTATTATTTAGCGTTAAATCACAAATAGTAATAGGAACATAGTTTTCGGCACCAATAGTTATAACCGGATTATTAGCAATTAATTCCTGAATGTAATCGACCGGATAAAGTGAAATCGGAACTAATCCGGTTGCAGCATCGTTTGACGTAAATTCAGCAGCGAAAATTGCAACACCACAGATATTGTTTATGTACTGATTTATTGTAATCGTAGGAGGAACACCACCCTCTAAAATATAGATGTGTTGTGTTGTATTTCCATCGTTCCAAACAAATTCGCCCAAATCGCGAACTGTGTGTAATTCAGCAAGTTTTTCAATAATTTTGTCAGTGTTCTGATTGTTTGTGTTAATCAACTGATTTAACAAATCTTCAAAACGGGCCATAAACGCAATAATCAATTCATTAACACCTGTATCCGGCATTTCGCCAGCATAATTATTAATGGTTTCAATTATTGTTCTACTGCGATCTTCTGTAAAATACTGAGTTAACCATTCGTTAAACGTTTGGTTTAAATTTCCCTCATTTATTACTGTACCGCCAGCTTCGCCGATAGTTCCGGCAGATTGAGAATCCGAAATTGTATTTCTTGGATATATTACTTCCATTTTTTCAATTTTAAATATTAATACCTCATTGCTTTCCAGCCAACGACATAAACTTTATTATCTTCCAATTTTACACCGCCACCAGCCCAAGCCATGTTTTCAATTTCAAGAGCGTCACAAGCGAAATCATTTACGATCAAATAATAGGTTGGGTCTGATAGGAAATATTCTTCACCCATAATATTTATACCTACTCGCAAATCTGCAGCTACTTCAACATTGTTGACATCGTAAGACACTCCACGTGCGGAAAGTGATTGAACGTAATACAAAACGCCCTCTTTTCGCATTATTTCACCCTGTACATTTTTAGCAACCTCAATAAACGGTTCAAGTCTGGCACGTTCAACGCCCAAATAGATAGAAGCAAATCTTTGGAATTCTTCTATCGACATTTCGGACAAGGAATAATCCTTATCTCTTTTTTGCAACTGTATATTTTTTTCTTGCATTTCGTTTGTTTTTGTATTGTTTATACATCTTTTCGCAGCCGTACCACAAGACACGAACAAGCAACACAGCAGCAAGATTCTTAATTTCTGTAACCACCTCGATAAATGCCTCATTGTTTATTAAGCTTAGAAAGATTATGTTTGTGAATAATTCACTAAATAATTTAATCATGTTACTAGATGGTATTTACGATGCAAATCTTGAAAGAACAATTGAAATAGTTATCATTTTAGCCATAATTCTAGGAATTGCAATCGGTTTAACAATCAGAAGAAAGAGACCTAGAAAGTAATTTCTAGGTTAGTTTTCGACCATATTTCACGCAATTCATTCAAATACTTCCTATCGACAATTCGATTAAATTCCTTAGAGAACCATTCAAATAAATTCAACTGCTTCGCAAAAGAAAACGCCCCATTAAATCGATAACCGCGAGTTCCAAAAGAATTATAAACCTTCTCTAACTCCCAAGCTTTTAACGGTCTCAATAATTCGAGAATAGTTTCTTCATCAGTGCCATTATTCATCATTGCCAAATTTAAACTATATGCAATTTTGTCATATTGATTATTCGACAATCCAAGCCAATTAAGAGTTTGTTTAACCGGCCATACGAACAAAAGGAAAAGAGCAGCCGTAACCATCCAGAACAATTTATACTTAAATAATTTCCCAAGCTTTTTCATACAATTCGAGTGTTAAGTCCATACCTGATTCAATTTTCACCATTGCCTCAACAACAGGGAACATTTCCTCTTTATCAAATTCCAAAATATCAGTTGGTGCATAACCCGATTTTTCTGATACAATGTTCACATAATTCACAGTGTTATTTTCACTTGCTGGAGCCCAGCGATTAATTAACTGTTCTAAGGTTTCGTAACCATTTCTTATTTGTGTTCGCATGTTAATCAATCCGGCACGCAAACCAAATTCCATCGTTTCAAATTCTTCAAATTCCTGATCGGTTACAACTTTTCGTTCACCATGCCATTCAATATTTGTGCGTCTAAGATTCAACGGATTATTGTTTCTTATTCCGCGAGCTTGGTCAGACCCAGGACTAACTACTTTTATCTGTTTTTTCCAAATAAATTCAGCCATAATTACGCCTAATGTTACTAAAGCAACAACGGCCAAACCTATGACCGTTGCGACTTTTGAGTTTTTAATTCTTGTCATTTAATTTAATGTTAGAGTTTTCCAAACTGTTTTTAAAAGCATCCAAACCAGCATCTAATGCTTGAATGTACGCGAGTACAGTTTTAATTTTTCCAACGTAGGTAAGTACTTTTTTCAGTGTATTCATTACTAGAATTGTTTATACGTTCCAAAGTAATTTGTATTCGGATTCGCAACCATTTCCATATCCGGAAAAGTCAATTTTTTAGTAACAGGATTGTAAAAACAAGTTTGGGTAAGAGCTCCAAAGTTTGTTTTTACTTTTGCAACCCACTTATCACATTTTGAGTTCTGTTCTTTTCCCGTAAGCTTATTCTTTTTCGGTATAGTAAAATCATTACATGGAACGGCAACTATCGTAACTAAACCACGTCGTTTACTTTTATTCCAAGCTACTATACAAGGTTTTTCATTTTTATTTGATTCAATCAAACGGCAACCACTTTTTCCACCATTATTTTTATAAGATGAACTTTTGCGGACTGGTGTTCGAGCTGGACGGTAACGACTTGAACCATATCGTTTTTTTGGCTCATAATACTCGCCTGTTTTTCTATTATATGGCATAACTTAAATCCTCCATTTTTTACGTTTTCCAAATCCAAAAAAGTAAATCATTGCAGCGGCCATAATAGCCAAGCCGATTAATACGGCTTTTTTATGCTCAATAATCCAAATTTTAGCAGTATAATACCAACCTTTAACTTTATCCATGAAAGTAACATTTGAAGATGCAACCGAACCGGAAGCTGAAACGCCACCTGTAAATCCACTTGTTACACCGATGTTTTTATTCGCAATTCCCGACGCTGAATTTTTCAGCGCATTGATTACGGTTTGCACCGTGTCAACATCCGTATTAATACCTGCATTTTTAAGAGTTGATTCAACCTTATCGGTTTTAACAACACCGTCAGATATTACTTTTGCAGCCATTTGACCTACTTTTGTTTCACCCAGCAAACCAATTGCTTTGGTTACTGCAATACCAGCAGCTGGACCACCCACAATTGTAGCAGCACCACCGAGCGCAGTTTTCGCGATTGTACCAGCAGTTTTTTTGAAAAAACCACCAACACTTTTAATTGCTTTTTTAAAAAATCCCATGTTTACCCCCTTTTTAAGCTTGATCGATAAATGTTAATCCGTAAGCATTACCAGCCGTTTTGTGTATTTTCAACACTTGGGCGGCAGATACATCAAGCAATGCAAGATTTCTGTAACCGTAATGCATGGTAATCTCATTACCATCATAATGCAGACAGCAGATGTCGTTTTCAATTTCCATCTTCGCTTTTAGTTCTTCGGGCGTCCAACTGATTGTTTGACCGCCTGACATAACCAATTCAACCTTTTCAAGGTTAGCAATAGGAAGCGCAACAAATTCCTGATTTTGCAGACCAAAATCGCGGTTTACTTCATCGGCATTAATGATAATAGGATTGTAAACAATAACACGTTCAACAATTTCCCCCTCTTCCATACCGTAAACAACGTAGTTTGAACCAGCAGCAAGACCGGACAAATCGATTTCCAAATACCTTTGATCATCAAGATTAGCAGCTCCAGCGATACCAACAGCGATAAGTCCACGACTTCCCGCATTCGAATCGATAAACAAACCCTCACCATGTGCGGAAATTTCAAAATGATCGGCAAGCTTCATCCGAGGGCATATTGTTTCAACTTCGCCACGGCGACCATTTACACGAGTAATTTCGATTTTTTCATCGGCGATATTACCGTCTTTAGTAATCATTACACCGGAAACAGGTTTGTAAATTTTTACCTGTTTGTCAGCAACACCAGTAATTGCATCAACTTTCATTTTTTGTCTCTTTTAGATTTTTAATTATTGTTAATTCGAGAGAGCAAAAAAAAAGCGCCCATAACGGACGCTTATTCATTTTCAATCAATTCAATTTAAAACAAGTACTATTTTATCATTTAACCCCCTTTCTATACATTCTTAATCATTTTAAGTATTTCCTTAACTTCCGAAACTTTCAAACCCTCATATTTTGCAAGGTGTACCAGCAAAACACGTTTTTTATTTTTTGGCAACTTCAAACCGTCTTTTATTTCCTGTTTTCTATTTTGAGCTGTTGAGCGTGAACAACCGTAAAAATTCATTAAATCGATTAGTTGTAATTCCATAATTTCAAGAAGTTGTTTATAGGACGAATCGGTTTTTCAAACGATTCTACTTGAGTTTTTTCAATGTTTCTTTTATCTCTTTGACCAACAAAATTTTCAACGATTTTTGAAACTTAACGTAAACAGCCTATGGTTACGCGCTCACCGCGCATCTACCGCGCTTCGCTTGCTTTTCATTTCATTTAATGGTAATCGGTAAGATTTTTAGACTTCGGTAAATCTTCAAAAAAATCTAATTTACTTTGTTTTACTTTTTCTTTTCGTTTTTGTCCTGGCGTTTCATTATCAGGTTTTTGCTTATCAAATTCAGAATATTTAAATCCGTTAAATACGTCTTTACTATAATCCAAAAAACGTTTAGGAATAGCGACATAACCACGACGATAGAGAACATCAACAGGAACTCCAAGAGATAAAGTATAATCGGTCTCATATAAATATTTTTCATGTTTTGCATCTGATACCATATCAATAAATTCGGGAAATTCTGAATCAAAAGCATCTAATTGCAAATTTTTCATTTTAGAAACTGACGCGGAAGAATACCACAGCCGACCATCCACCGATAGCGCGCTTTTTTCCTCCAGCGTCATTTCCTTTTTTTTATGCTCTTTGCTCATATATTTTCCAATATAAGCACCAATATTTTTTACTTTTTTCAAACTTTCAATATCTATTGAATTTGGGTTTCGCCACTTTTCAGAAACACCTTTCTCATAAGCGTTCAAGAATTTTGCTATCTGCTTTGAATCCGGTTGCTTTTTATACTTTTCACGATATTGTTTTATCCGGTGTGCGGTGTATTCTGCTTGCGACATTTTACGCATCTTTTTAGAATATTCGTGAACATAACCAAGTTTGTTAATTATTCTATTCCAACGATCACGCATTTCGACTACCGGAAGGAAGGTATCAGTCAAAACATGAAAGTGTAAATTGCCGTTATCTTGTTTCTCAGCTTTCCATATATATTTTTTGACCCCATAATCCGAGCGTAATTCAGTTAACAACTGATTCAAACATTCTTTTTTTATTTGTTTATCACCATGTTGTTGTCTACTTGGTAGAGTTAGAGTAAAAAATCCGACTTTCTTACGGCCATAACCTTTTATGATTAAATTCTTATCTACTGAATATAAAAACCAATATACAGCACGTTGTATAGCTCTTTTTCCTTTTTTACTTATAAATCCAGTTTCCTGATGTTTGAGAGGTGGACGAATTCCCATATTTTTTAAAGGAGAATTTCCCATTGCATCACAACTAATGCGATATGCAGTTATCCCAAGAGGCGAAACCGACAAAGCAGGGTAGGAGGTTAAACCATTATCTAATGTACGAAATTCAGTATCAATCATTTATCAATCATTTTTTGAGTTGTGGGGACATTGACAAGCCAACGGAAAAGGACGGGTTTTCCCGTCCGTTTTTAAGCAAATTAAATTCTAACTACTGATTTATATAAATCAGTAAAATACCGCTTACCCGTATCTAAATCAATATAAGCGGCTCTTTCAAAGTATTCATTATAAGCAGGTGGATAGACACCATGATATGAATAGACCTTGTTCCCATTCGGGAATTTAAATTTCGCAGCAAATGGTAAATCCTTAATAATCATATTACGCTATTTTAATTTTTAATACTTCAGTTTGACAATCATCACATTGAAAATCTTTTTCAACGCAATCAAAGAGGCATTCTTCACAAATAAGTATATCCTCAGGTATATCACCGACTAAATGATCATAATGAAATAGATCAATTTCATTTTCTTCTTTTTGACATAAATCACATTTTTTTTTCATAGCTCATCGAGTTTATTTTGTTGTAATTCCAATAATTGGCGAAGCATTCGAAGTTTATTCAATACAAATCGATCTGAAAAGATTGTGAACTCATCATGGTAAATAGAGTATAAACCGCGATAAAATGACAAAAGCCTATACAAGTCTGTATAAGCTTCATAAAATCCACGTTTTGGAATAATGCCGAAAATCCCAGAGATAATATTTATCTCATTGTGTATTTTTTGAATAAAAGCAAGTCGATTATAATTATGTACATTTGAACGAATGTACAATTCGGAGTATAATTCAGAAAGATAAGGATATTGAATCAGAAGTATTTTAAAAACTCCATTTAACTCATTCGACGCGAATAAAAACCAACGTTCAAAAACTTTTTTTGTCTTGAATCTTTTTTCATTACCATTCGGCAACCTCAAAAAATATCCGTTTGCGTCTTGTCTCGGTGTGTAAGTAAATTTTAATTTCATTAGTTATGTTTAAAATTTGCAAACATAACAGCCGAAATGTAAAAAACTTATCTTTCTGATTATCAAATATTAACAAATTTTTACTTGTCTTATAATTGATATTATGTTATTTAAATAGATATAAAAAAAGGAGAGAAATTCCCTCCTTTTAAAGAATATCTTATTGTCCTAAGATTTCTAGAATCTCGTTGTACTTATCCATATTTTTCATACGGTAGTATAAGTTTTTTAAAGACTCCAGAGTCATCTCATCATCAGGATTTAGTTCACGACATTTTTCCATATATGGAAGTGCTTTCTCAAACCAAACATCAGCCTTTTTCAATTCAGCTTCGTATTTTTCATTTTCGTTGGCAGGAACAGCATTTGCAACTTCAATCTGTTTTACACCTTTATTGTAGTAAAGTGCACCTAAGTTGTAATATGCATTAAAAAATGTTGGATCAATTTCTGATGCTTTTTCATAAGCGGCTACAGCATTTTCTTCTTCACCAAATTTTTCGTATAACGCACCTTTGGCAAAATAATAAGTAACATTGTTTGGATCTTGTTCAATGGCCATATCCAGGTATTTCAATGCTTCTTCGTTTTTACCTATTTTCATATACAAGTCAATCATGCTGGTCAATACACCATTATCTTCTGGGTATTTTTCAAAACCTTCCTGAACAGTTTTTAATGCATTAACAGTATCTTGCATTTGTATGTACGATTCAGAAATTAATGAATATGTTCTGGCGCCGTTATAGCCATGTTTAGCAGCTTCTCCGTAATATTTTACAGCTTTATTGTAATTCTGAGCATTGTATGCTGCCAATCCTGCGTTAAATAAAATAACGGTATCGATAGCTCCCGGATTATCCTCTTTAACAACTGGAATATCTTCAACTTCCAAAATTTGTTCAAAAGATTTTAAAGCCAGTTCGAAGTCGTTGTTTTGAAATGCTTCAACCGCCTGATTTGTTAAATCGTTGGTTAAAAGTGTTAATTTAATTTTTACACTTTTCGAGAATTTGTCTTTTTCATCCAGTTCAAGTGCTTTTTTGTACGATTCTAAAGCTACTGTTAACGGATCATCACTCAAAGCTTTTACACTTTCGTCCTGGCTGGCAAAAATCGCTTGATAAATTTCACCTCTAACTTCCCAGGTTTTTGGCCACGGAAGTGATTTTTCTGCCTTATCATTTGCCGGATCAGTTGCTTCTTTTATTGCTTCTAAAGCTTTATCTAATTTGCCGGTGTCTTTAAGATTCTGAGCACTGGTAACTTTACCTTTCTGCGCAAAAACGGCAGAAACAGATAATACCAAGGCTAGAAGAATAATCGTTTTTTTCATCTCTATACTATTTAAAATTTTAAAATTCGTTTCAATGTTTAATTAAAACCTGTTTACAGGCCACAAAAATATATGTTTTCAAATTTTATCAAAATAACATCAAAAATAATCAATAATTTATTCTTGTTCTAAGTTATTTTCTTCATTATCAACACCTTCTGTATTACCTTCGGTTTCCTCTTCTTCAGCCTCTGATTCAACTGCTATTCGGGCCACCGAGGCAATCCTGTCTTCTTCTCTTAAATTAATTACGCGCACTCCTTGTGTTGCTCTTCCAAGAACAGAAATGGTATTTACCGCTAAACGAATTGTTATTCCTTTTTGAGTAATGATCATTAGGTCATTATCGTCAGAAACACTTTTGATTGCAACCAATTCGCCGGTTTTCTCGGTTACATTCATCGTTTTAACGCCTTTTCCTCCACGGTTAGTAACACGGTAATCATCAATTTTAGAACGTTTTCCATATCCTTTTTCGGCTACTACAAGGATATCTTCATTCTCATCCATTACACAAACCATACCAATTACTTCATCGTTCTCGTGTCCGAGCGTAATTCCGCGAACTCCGGAAGCAGTTCTACCGATTGCACGAACAATGCTTTCATTAAAGCGAATTGCCTTACCTGAACGCACTGCCAGCATAACCTCACTATTACCATTTGTTAATCGTGCTTCCAGCAGTTGGTCGCCTTCTTTAATGGTAATTGCATTTACACCGTTTTGTCGCGGACGTGAGTATGCTTCTAAAGTTGTTTTCTTTATAATACCTTTTTTGGTGGCAAGTATAATGTAGTTATTATTAATGAATTCCTGATCGGCAAGTGTTTTTACCTTAATAAATGCCAATACCTGATCATCCGACTCAATATTCAACATATTTTGAATCGCACGTCCTTTTGATGCTCTTGTACCTTCAGGAATTTCATAAACTTTCAGCCAGAAACATTTTCCTTTTTCAGTGAATAACAACAAAGTGTTATGCATTGAAGCAATAATAATATGCTCAAGGAAGTCTTCGTCGCGGGTAGTACTTCCTTTCGAACCGATTCCTCCCCTGCCCTGAGTTCTGAATTCAGTTAGCGGGGTACGTTTTATGTAACCTAAATGCGAAATAGTAATAACCATTTCTTCATCGGCATAAAAATCTTCAGGGTTGAATTCTTCGGCGTTAGGAACAATTTCGGTACGACGTTCATCGCCATACTTATTTTTTACTTCCTGCAACTCTTCTTTAATAATATCCATTCGTAAATTAACATCGGCAAGAATGGCTTTATAGTGTTCAATTTGCGCCATAATTTCTTCGTATTCTTTACGAAGTTTGTCTTGCTCAAGACCGGTTAATTGACGCAAACGCATTTCAACAATTGCACGCGATTGAACCTCGCTTAATTCAAACCGTTCAATCAGTTTATTACGTGCTTCTTCAGGAGTTGACGAGGCACGAATAATTGCAATTACTTCATCAATATTATCGCTGGCAATAATTAAACCTTCCAGAATATGAGCACGTTTTTCAGCTTGCTCCAGCTCGTACTGAGTACGGCGTGTAACTACTTCATGACGGTGATCAACGAAATGTTTGATCAGCTCTTTCAGGTTCAGAATCTTTGGACGACCATGTACCAACGCAATGCTGTTAACACTAAACGAAGTTTGAAGCTGTGTATATTTGTAAAGTTTATTTAAAACCACGTTGCTCATCGCATCGCGTTTCAAATCGTAAACTACACGCATACCTTCGCGGTCTGATTCATCGTTCACATTCGAAATTCCTTCAATTTTCTTTTCGTTAACCAGGTCGGCAGTTTTTTGTATCATTTCTGCCCGGTTAACCATATAAGGAATTTCTGTTACCACAATTTTTTCGCGGCCACCTTCATTTTCTATGTGGGCTTTACCTCTGATAACAATGCGTCCCTTACCGGTTTCGTATGCATCTTTAACTCCCTGGTAACCGTAAATTATTCCTCCGGTCGGAAAGTCAGGTGCCTTAACAATTTCGATAAGTTTTTCCATCTCAATGTCATTGTCATCTACATAAGCTATTGTAGCATCAATAACATCAGTAAGGTTATGAGGCGGCATGTTAGTTGCCATACCAACTGCAATACCTGAAGCTCCGTTTACCAGTAACTGTGGTATTTTGGTTGGCAAAACGGTTGGTTCGCCCAACGATTCATCGAAGTTTGGTTGGAAGTCAACAGTATTTTTATCAAGATCAGCTAATGTCTCTTCCGAAATTCTCGACATTCTTGCCTCTGTGTAACGCATTGCTGCCGGACTGTCGCCATCTACAGAACCGAAGTTACCCTGGCCATCAACCATTGGGTAACGCAACGACCAGTGTTGCGCCATACGTACCATGGTAAAGTAAACTGAAGAGTCGCCGTGTGGGTGGTACTTACCAAGCACCTCTCCTACAATCCTGGCCGACTTTTTATATGGACGATTGGATAAAATTCCAAGTTCGTGCATACCAAACAATACCCGGCGGTGTACCGGTTTAAAACCATCGCGCACATCAGGTAGTGCACGCGAAACAATTACCGACATGGAATAATCAATATAGGCAGATTTCATCTGCTCTTCAATGTTTATTCTGATAATCTTTTCACCTTCTGTCATTATATCTCCTTTCAAAATAAATTATCACTATTAAAAGACCCACAAAAATAGTAAAATCATTCGTGTAACACGCATATCTAGTAGTGTTTTACAAGCTTTTGATAAGAAGATATTAACAATTTAACTGTCATAAATTCATGATGTTTTTGTTACGTTTGATAACTTCTGCCATTTCGTTACTATGTGCCTACGAATTTTATTTAATTTAGTGTTTCAACCTTTTAGGAATAGTATTTGTTAAATCGAGATAAAAAGGAAACTTATATATGGATTCACAATTTTCACCAAGAATTAAAGACATTATTGGATACAGCCGGGAGGAGGCAATTCGTTTGGGGAATGATTATATAGGCCAGGAACACCTTTTTTTGGGAATTTTAAGGGAAGGCGAAGGTACTGCAACTGATATTCTTGAAAACCTGGGTGTTGACTTGGTTGAAGTTAAACAACTAATCGAAGGGAAAGTACGCACCGATAAAGATATAAATCAGAAAGCTGATTTGATTATGCTGAAGTCAACTGAAAAAACATTGAAGTTGATTTATCTTGAGGCACGATCGTTTAAGAGTGCGACTGCCAATAGCGGCCATCTGCTACTTGCAATTTTAAAAGACAACGACAGCCTTATCACTCAATTACTGGTTGAGTTAGGAATTAACTACTATATGGTTAAGTCGCAAATGCAGGATTATCAGCAACCTGAAGCAAAATCGGATTTTTCGGAAGGTGATGATGATGAGCCGGGTGAAGGATTTGGTAAAGGTCCTTCGGGCGGCCAAAGTTCTAAAAAAGCTGCCGGTGCAAAATCAGACACTCCGGTGTTAGATAATTTTGGTATTGATATTACCAAACTAGCCGAAGAAAATAGCCTCGACCCAATTGTAGGCCGCGAGAAAGAGATTGAACGACTGGCACAAATTCTGAGTCGTCGTAAAAAGAACAACCCAATACTTATTGGAGAACCGGGTGTTGGAAAATCGGCAATTGCTGAAGGTTTGGCACTGCGTATCGTTAGCAAAAAAGTATCACGAATTCTATTCGACAAACGAGTTGTAAGTCTTGATATAGCATCAATAGTTGCCGGGACAAAGTATCGCGGTCAGTTTGAAGAACGAATGAAAGCCATTCTGAATGAGCTGTCGAAAGTAAACAATGTTATTTTGTTTATCGACGAAATTCATACTATTGTTGGTGCAGGAGGTGCTACCGGATCGCTGGATGCCGCAAATATGTTAAAACCGGCTTTGGCACGAGGTGATATACAATGTATTGGTGCCACAACACTGGATGAGTATCGTCAGCAAATTGAAAAAGATGGAGCACTTGAACGTCGTTTCCAAAAAGTTATGGTTGACCCAACTTCGGTTGACGAGACAATTGAGATTTTGAACAACATTAAAGATCGATACGAAGATCATCATAACGTAACATTTACACCCGAAGCAATTGAAAGCTGCGTTAAACTGACTGCTCGCTACATCACCGATCATTATTTGCCCGACAAAGCAATTGATGCTCTTGATGAAGCCGGATCTCGTGTGCATATTTCAAATATTAATGTGCCCGACAGTATTGTTAAACTGGAAGAAAAAATAGAAAAAACGAAAGAAGACAAAATTACCGCTGTAAAAAGTCAGAATTTTGAGCTTGCGGCGAATTATCGCGATAAGGAAAAAAATCTGTTGACCCTTTTGGAAGATGCGAAAGAACAGTGGGAAAAAGATCTTATTAACCATCGGGAGACAGTTGACGAGCACAAAGTTGCAGAAGTTGTTGCAATGATGTCGGGAGTTCCTGTACAGCGTATTGCACAAGCTGAGGGGAAACGTCTGATGAATATGGGCAAAGACCTTAAAGGCAAAGTTGTTGGCCAAGATGAAGCAATTGCCAAAATTGTGAAAGCTATTCAACGTAACCGGGCAGGTTTGAAAGATCCGAACCGTCCAATCGGAACATTTATTTTCCTTGGTCCTACCGGTGTTGGAAAAACCCAGTTGGCGAAAGTATTAACCAAGTATTTGTTCGATAATCTCGATTCGTTGATTCGAATTGACATGAGTGAATACATGGAAAAATTCGCAGTTTCGCGACTGGTTGGAGCGCCTCCGGGATATGTAGGATACGAAGAAGGTGGGCAACTGACAGAGAAAGTCAGAAGAAAACCATACTCGGTTGTTCTGCTCGACGAAATTGAAAAAGCACATCCTGATGTATTTAATATCTTGCTTCAGTTGATGGACGAAGGACGTTTGACCGATAGCTTAGGACGCAATATCGACTTCAGAAATACGATTGTTATAATGACCTCGAATATTGGGTCGCGTCAGTTAAAAGATTTTGGACGTGGAGTTGGATTCTCAACAGCAAAAACACCTGAAGAGGAGAATGAACATGCAAAATATATTATACAGAAAGCGTTGAAAAAAGCATTTGCTCCGGAATTTCTGAACCGTATTGATGATGTTGTAATGTTTAATCAACTGGAGAAACAACATATTCACAGTATTATCGATATTGAAATTGAAGACTTATATAAACGCGTTGAAGCACTAAATTACAAACTAAAAATCTCTCCGGCTGCAAAAGATTTTATTGCAGAAAAAGGATACGATCCACAGTTTGGTGCGCGACCACTAAAAAGAGCCATTCAGAAATATTTGGAAGATGAAATGGCCGAAATTATTATTAAAGCTTCAATTACTGAAGGAGATACAATTTCGGTAGGTTTTGATAAAAAGAACGAAAAATTACAAATGCGAATTTTATCAAACAAGAAAGCACTTAAGGAATAAAAGTATTGATAAAACAGTATAAAAAAATGGAGGTCTTTGGCCTCCTTTTTTTATGCTTTATACTTAAATATCAGCATCGTAATGTCATCAGTTTGATAGCCGTGACCAATATACATTTTAAAACTTTTTTCTAATCGTTCAACCATATCTTTCGGACTTTGACCCGATAAGGACACGAGGTTTTCAATCAATCTTTGGTTTCCATACTGAACATTATTCTCGTTAAGCATTTCTGTAACTCCATCGGTATACAACACAAGTGTATCTCCCTTTACCAACTGAACCTGGGCAGAACTGTACGATTTATCCGGATAAAGTCCCAATGGTAATCCGTGCGATTGTGCCAACTCTTTTATTTTACCGTTTGTGCTTAATATGTATCCTGGCGTATGTGCTGCGTTGCAATATTCTAAAATGCCGGTTTTAACATTTAAAACACCCAAAACCAGTGTCAAGAAAAACTGGTGATGATTGCTTGTGCACAGTTCTTTATTCGCTTTTTGCACAATCAAATCGGCTTTTGGTTCCAGCGCATTGGTTTTTATTATTGTTTGCGCTACACTCATGAAAAATGCAGCAGGAACTCCTTTCCCCGAAACGTCGCCCATGGTAAGCACCAAATTATCGTCGTCGATGAAAAAATAGTCAAATAAATCTCCGCTAACTCCCCTTGCCGGTTGATATGTTGCATAAAGATCAATATCAGTACGATTTGGGAAGGCCGGATAAATTGTTTTAATAAAACTTTGCTGAATTTCGGAGGCCTGGTTTATGTCTTCCTGTCGTTGTTGTTTTTTCTTTTGCTCATCCGACTGCGTTTGAAGGTACTTTTCGTACCACGATTTCATATAGTTTAAACTTTCTGATACCTGAATAACCTCATTCTCAGGAATATCTTTATATGGGCCTGTTAAGTTGCTGAAACGTTTTAATTGTTTGGTAACCATACTTAATGGTTTAATTTGGCGGTTGATAATGTAGGTAACGGTTAAATAAATTACAAGTATTCCCAATACCGAAAAGAACAGCATTTGAAGTATGGGTAAATACAATGGCTCAAAAAGTTCTTTATATGGTAAAACCGACACTAAAGTCCAACCATTTTGCCTGATTGGAGTGTAATAAACCAATGCTTTTTCGTAGTTAAACAGTTCGGGATAGGCAATTAAAGTTCCTGATTCTGAATTGTAGATTATGCTGTCGGTTTTTGTAGCCACATTGCCCCGGTAAACTTTATTTGATAGTTCGTAAATACTCTTATTTAATATCCAGTCTTTTACGGGATGAGTAATATAAGTTCCGTTTTTTGATAGCAGAAATGCAAAGCCCCCTTTCCCAATTTTCAGATTGTTAACCTCTTTGTTGAGTTCATTTACCGACATTTCGCAAATTACCTGACCAACATTAACGCTTTCTCCATTGTCATTTTTAATGGTAATTGGAGTATTGTAGGCAGCAACAACAATATTGTTTCGTTCGCACATGTATGGTTCCGACCATCCTTTTTTGTCGTTCGAAATGAGCGTTTTAAAATATCTTTGTTCGTTTCCACATAACGAAAAATTTGTTCTTCCGCGTTGTATAAATGTTGAATCTCCTTCTTTAAACGTAAAGTAACTCGAGTACGAAAGATCCATAACAGTAGAATCGATTTTTACATAAATCGCATTAATAAACGGATATTTTATTACCAAACTTTGAATAAACAAATCGGCATGATCTTGCTGCCCGTAAAAAATTACCTGGTCTGCAATGTTTCCGGCAACCTCTGAAGTTGTTACCAGGTATCGCTGAACACTTCCTGAAACTTCGGTGCTTTGCGACATTGCTTTATTCTTTACACTGTCTTTTATTAAGGTTTGATTGAAAAAGAAAAAGATTCCAATAAAAGCAATAAACACTCCTATTACTGCTAAGGATATGTAAACACTCAACTGATATGCAATTGATTTATTTAACATACATTGTTTTATTGTTTCAGATAAAATCCAATTTACGGATTATTTTTTAGATGTCAGGCATTATGGTCAAAATTTAACCATTCACGTGTTCCTTCAAAAGAGCATGTGAACGATGCCAAGGTTGATGCTGCTTTTAGTGCAGTTTCAAAATCATTGCTTTCAAGATAATAATAGCAAAATGCTCCATGAAGAAAATCTCCGGCACCCAGTGTATCTTTTACTTCAACTTTCTGTACTTCTATACTTCCTTTTTTGTTGTTGGATAAAAAATGGATAGCAGAAGCACCATTAGAAATGGCTGTTGACTCTACATTTTTTAAACGCATGAAATCGAATAACTCTTTTTGGTTGGTGCACTCCGGAGGCATAAAATCAGCAGAGCAAATGGCAATGTTAATATAGTTCAACAGTTCTTTAAATTGAGGTTTCCAGCTTCCACAGTCCGAAACAACGGGAATGTTGCGTTTGGAGCAAATACGTGCACACTCAATGCTAAACTCTGGATAAAAACCATCGAGGAGTAAAATTTCAGGTTGCACCAAATCAATCAGTTTAAGGGGAGAAATTGTGCTTTCAACTTCTTTCGGATTGTGCGTAACAATTGTACGATCGCCATTTTTTGAAGTTAAAACAGTGGCTAATATTGTTTCAAATTCCTGGCCGTATGCCAGGTCAAAATGTTCAACTCCCACCCTGTTAAGATCCTGATCGATAAAAGAAGAAAAAGCATTCAATCCATTCGGACTGGCAAGTGTTACCGTGTCATTTAAATATGCAAATGCAACAGCAGCATTAGTTGCCGGGCCGCCAACTAAAATATTCGGAATATCTGTTTTTACTTTCGTGTTGGCAATTGGAATATCATCAACAAAATATTGAATATCGATGGTCGTTAGTCCAACGAATAAGGCTCTGTGTTTCATCAAGTACAAAGAAACAAAAAAAGCTGCCTTTTCAGACAGCTTCCCTTATATTTTATCACTACATTTTAAGTGTTCATAGCACCGCAAACAGTAATAACCTGGCCACTTACATACGACGATAAGTCGGATGCCAGGAAAGTAGCAACCCCAGCTACTTCTTCAGGAGTTCCTCCACGTTTTAAAGGTATTGAAGCTTCCCATGCTTTACGAGCCTCTTCCGGAATTTTACCGGTCATTTCGGTAATGATAAAACCAGGTGCGATGGCATTTGAACGCACACCTCGAGAACCCAGTTCGCGCGCTACTGATTTGGTAAAACCAATAATACCGGCTTTTGATGCCGAGTAGTTTGCCTGACCTGCATTTCCGCTAACACCAACAACCGAACTCAGGTTGATAATTGAACCTGAACGTTGCTTTAACATGGTGCGTTGTGCTGCTTTTGTAAAGTTAAATACTGATTTCAGGTTAACGTTAATTACTGCGTCCCACTGATCTTCAGTCATTCGCATCAGCAAAGTATCTTTGGTAATACCTGCATTATTTACCAATACATCAATACGGCCGAAATCTTTAACAATTTCGTTTACTACCCTGTCAGTATCTTCAAAATTACTTGCATCAGAAGCGTAACCTTTAGCTTTTACGCCGTAAGTTTTTAATTCCTCTTCCGTGGCTTTCATATTATCATCTTCAAAAAGATCGGTAAAGGCAACATCGCACCCTTCCTGTGCATACTTTACAGCAATTGCTTTACCAATACCGCGAGAAGCACCGGTAATTATAGCTGTTTTTCCTTCAAGTAATTTCATTCGTTTATAATTTTAATTTTGATGGCAACACAGATAATCCATCGCCACCGAATTTGTTTTCGTAGCGCAAATATAAATTTTCTTGAAGTTTTACGGAAAATGAACTGTAGATTAATTGCTTTAAGGGCAAAGTATCGGCTTTTAGATAATAAACTTCAAACATTTGGTTGAAAAGTTCAAAACAATATTTCTTGAAGCTTATTAAGAGTTTCGGCGGCCTTGCCTTTTAAATGTATATCGGTAATTGAAGAGGTGAAAATTGTTTCATCAGGGTTGATTTCGATTATTGTAGCCCCGGCTTGTTTGGCAGTTCGTGGCACATACGATGCAGGAGTAACTTCTCCGGTAGACCCAACAATAATGCATACTTCAGCTTTCTCGGCTGCGGCAAACGAATCGGCGTAAGCATCGTGCGGAATTCCTTCTCCGAAGAAAATAAAATCGGGTTTCAATACCTCGCCATCATGAACACATTTGGGCGGAATATTTTCAAAATCGATATCCTTCGCGTCATAAATTTGTCCGCATTTTAAACACTTCAGTTTTTTTGAATTACCATGAAATTCGTAAACGGTTTTGCTTCCGGCTTCGTAATGTAAATTGTCGATATTCTGGGTAACAACTGCATTTAACAGCTTGTTACTTTCCAAATTAGCAAGTACCCGATGTGCCTGGTTGGGCTTTGCTTCGGCAAAAAAATCGTAGAATATTTCGCGAATGTATAACCAGCTTCGTTCAGAATTATTCAGGAAATAACCTAAATCAAGCACCTGCGGATCGTATTTGTTCCAAAGGCCGTGTTCCCCTCTAAATGGAGGAATTCCGCTTTCTACAGAAATTCCGGCACCGGTAAAAGCAATAGTGAAATTTGAATTCTGGATTATTTTTCCGGCTTCTTCCAATAATGACTTCATATTTTTCATAATTATTTATAAATATTTCAAATATTTTAATGACTGTCGCGTTCTTTAATCGTTTTAAAAATTATTTTCGCACGTTTTAACGCCCAACAGGCCCAAACATATTTTAAATACTAATGAAATATACAAATATTTACGTTGCATGCCACAAGCAGGCTAACCTACCAATTACAAGTAAATTATGCACTCCAATCCAGGTAGGTACCCGACACACAAAACAAATTACAACATATTTAACAGATGATACAGGTGAACATATTTCATCAAAAAATCCGTTTTACAGCGAGCTGACCGGATGGTACTGGATTTGGAAAAATGAAAACCATGATATTGTTGGAACAAGTCATTATCGCCGTTTTTTTACAACGAAAGAAAGTCGTGCTACATACTTAAAATCAGCAATTAAATTTGCAGCAGGATTGCATAAAAAACGTTACGGACTTTACTATACACGAAACATTGATAAATGGAAAAATCACATACTTGATTCAGAAGATGTAACGAAATTACTAAAGAGCTACGATATTATTTTGCCTCAACAAAAAGTCTTCAAATATTCGGTTGAAACACAATATGCAAAAAGGCATCGGATTGAAGACCTGAAACTAATGGAGCAAATAGTACAAGAACAAACACCGGACTATTACAGCAGTTTTAAAGAAGTACTGGGAGGAAATCGATTATATTCTTTTAATATGTTTATTACCTCGTGGGAGCTGTTCGATAATTATATGTCGTGGTTGTTTCCGTTGTTGTTTGAATTGGAAAAACGTTCAAATATTTTAGTTAACGATACTTACCAAAAACGTGTTTGCGCGTTCATGGCGGAACGCTTACAAAATGTTTGGTTGCACAAAACTCAACTCAAAACGAAAGAATTACCGGTTATTTATTTTAAAAAGTGTAAAGAAGATCATTTTTAATAAAGCATTTATGGTAATTTTGCATCATGCTTGATCAGTCAACAATTTGTGCCATATCAACTTCTCCCGGAATTGGAGCAATTGCTGTAATTCGTCTTTCGGGAAGCGATGCTATTAGTATTACCGATAAGGTTTACGAAAGTCCGAAAACCGGAAAATCTTTGGTAGATCAACCGGCAAATACCCTTCATTTTGGGAAAATAGTTTCAGCCGACCAAACCATCGACGAAGTGGTTATTGCATTGTTTCGTGCGCCGCATTCGTTTACCGGCGAGGATATTATAGAAATATCATGTCATGGTTCAGTTTATATCCAGCAACGTATTCTTAATGTTCTGGTTGAAAACGGAGCTCGTTTGGCCTTGCCCGGTGAGTTTACACAACGAGCATTTTTAAACGGGAAAATGGATTTGTCACAAGCTGAAGCTGTGGCAGATGTTATTGCATCGTCAAACGCTGCCGCACACAAACTGGCCATGAACCAGATGCGCGGTGGATTTTCGAAAGAGATCAGTGCCTTGCGCGATCAGTTATTACATTTTACTGCAATGGTTGAGCTTGAACTGGATTTTAGTGAAGAAGATGTGGAGTTTGCCGATCGCACAGCGCTGCGCAAATTAACCGAACAAATTGAAGAGTTGTTGCGAAAACTGAAAGATTCGTTTCAGCTGGGAAATGCCATTAAAAATGGAATTCCTGTGGCTATTGTTGGCGAAACCAATGTTGGAAAATCGACACTTTTGAATGCTTTGTTGAATGAAGACCGCGCTATTGTTTCGGATATTCATGGTACCACGCGCGATGTGATTGAAGATGTGGTAAATATACACGGAACTGCATTCCGTTTTTTTGATACTGCAGGTATTCGCGAAACGGAAGACCAGATTGAAAATCTGGGAATTGAACGTAGTTACAGTAAATTGGAGCAGGCAACAGTTGTTTTACTGGTAGTTGATACGCACAACCCCTACCCGCTTGTGGAAAGTCGTATTCAGAAGATCCGCGAACGTATCGCACCGCATCAAACGTTGATTATTGTCGCCAATAAAATCGATACAGGTTTACGCGATACTATTCAGCAGATTGAAGTAATGGAACTTACCGATAACGAAAAAGCAGTGTTTATTGCAGCCAAACAAAAGGAAAACCTGGATGAGTTGATTGATTACATGACTCATTCTATAAATATGGACGAGGCCGAACAGCAAGATGTAATTGTGACCAATGCCCGCCATTACGAAATACTTAAAAATGCACACGAAGCCATTTTACGTGTTTTGAACGGCCTCGACATGCAAATCACCGGCGACTTCCTGGCACAGGATATTCGCGAATGCCTCCACTATCTTGCTGAAATTACCGGAGAAGTTGGTACAGAGGAAGTTTTGGGGCATATTTTTAAGAATTTCTGTATCGGAAAGTAAATCGCTTTCCGATATTTGTTATCACCCTTCATTTACTGAACTTTACAAGCTCTTATTTTCCTATTTTTGTTGCCCGTTTACTCTTTTTTGTTTATTTTTGTTGTACAGTTGTTGCCCATAAAGCCAGATTTGTTGCCCGACAACAAACTGGCGAAATGATGGCAGCGCCTGACAGTTGACGACAGTCACAGTCACTTAATGACAGAAATAGGCATGAGTTGGAAAAAACGGTCAAAGTGACCACCCAAGGCCGGAATAAAATGACCACCCTCGCCAGTTTAAACTGACCACCCCGTGCCGGAGCAAAGTGACCACCTGCGCCGGACTAAAGTGACCACCCATCAAAAGAGATTGATTTTACTTCTGTCGAAGCCATAATTTCATACTGATTTAAACAAATTAATATGAAAACATGGCTAATAAATTAATCGACATGAGTAAAGTAAGAAAAGTCATTCAGTTGCACCACCAGGGAAAAGCAAAACAATTTATCAGTAGGTACCTGGGCCTCTCACGTAACACCGTTAAGAAGTATATCGCTCTATACAAGGTATTAAACCTTACAATTGATGATATTGATAAAAAGAGTGATTCCGAGCTGGAAAAGATCTTTAGCAGGGATACCGAAGATGTTCTTTCCCCCAAGCTAAAAAAGGTTTATAACTTCTTTCCCTACATGGAGCGCGAACTAAAAAAGACCGGCGTTACCAAACAGCTGATGTGGGAAGAATATTATGCAAAACATCCCGATGGGCTAAAACTAAGCCAGTTTAAAGCCCACTACCTGCGTTGGAGTAAAAAGGTTAACCCGGTAATGCATATGGAGCATAAAGCAGGCGATAAGATGTTTATTGACTACGCTGGCAAAACCCTTGAAGTTATCAATAAAGAAACAGGCGAGATTGAAGAGGTACAGTTTTTTGTTGCCATACTGGGGGCCAGTCAATACACCTATGCAGAAGCCTCACCGAGCCAACAAAAAGAAGACTTTGTTGCTTCGGTTGAAAATGCACTGCACTTTTACGGGGGAGTTCCTGCAGCTATTGTCCCTGATAACCTAAAGTCTGCCGTAACCAAAAGCAGCCGGTTTGAACCTACCATTAACGAAACGTTTATGGACTTTGCCGAACACTATGGCACAACAGTTCTTCCGGCCCGGGCTTACCGTCCCCGGGACAAGTCTCTGGCAGAAGGGGCAGTTAAGATACTGTACCAAAGAATATATCCGGCCTTGCGCGGCAAAAGCTTTTATAGTTTAGACGAGCTAAATAATGCCATTTGGGACGAGCTGGATAAACACAACAACAAAAAGCTGACTGGCAGGCCAACGTCCCGGTATCAATTATTCGTTGAAGACGAAAAAGACAAGCTTACCTATAAAAGCTGTATGGGCGTATTGGCTTTTGCTAAAAAGGTGGGAGAAGAAAGGCTTGCCAATGCGTGTAAACGTGCATTGGAACATCAGGTTTACAACTACAAAATCATACAAAAGATACTGGAAAAAGGGTTGGATAAACTTGACGATGAAACACCGGACGAACCTGAACTTCCTTTTCATAACAATATAAGGGGAGGAAAATATTACAACTGATAAAGTAAAAAACAATGAACGAAGTAACATTAACACGAATGAAACAGATGAAGCTCCATGGTATGCATGGGGCTTTTAAAACAGCTATCGAAACGGGTAAAACCGATGATTACACCATCGACCAGTTTGTATCGATGATAACAGATGCCGAGTGGGACGATCGCAACAACCGAAAGATAGAGCGATTGATAAAAAATGCAAGGTTCCACTATAAAGCAACCATTGAAAACGTGGTGTACGAACATGCAAGAAATATCGATCGGACAAAACTGTTAAGACTGGCTGAATGCGATTTTATTAATAAAAACGAGAATGTATTAATATCGGGCAGCACCGGTGCCGGCAAAAGTTATATTGCGACAGCCTTAGGGTATCAGGCCTGTATTGAGGGATACAGGGTTTTGTACTTTAATACAACAAAACTGTTTTCTAAACTAAAAATGGCAAAAGCCGATGGATCTTATCTTAAAGAACTTGCAAAAATGGCCAGGCATCAGTTAATAATGTAAGCTTCCCCAAAAAAAGGACAGTTTAAAAGTAGACAAATAAACGTTAATTTTGAACTGTTAGAAGATGAAGAAGAAAAGATTTACACCACAACAAATCTCCTCGATTTTGAAGGAGTACGAAAACGGCAAAAGCGTAGAAGAAATTGTTCGTGACCATAGTGTTAGCCGAGCTACATTTTACAAATGGCGGCAACGATATGGCGGCATGGAAGCCACAGAGTTGAAAAGGCTCAAGGAACTCGAAGAGGAGAACCGCAAATTAAAAATGATGTATGCCGAACAAGCTCTTGATTTAAAACTTGCCAAAGAGATTATCGAAAAAAAGCTTTAAAGCCTTGTGAAAAAAGAGAGATTGCAAAGGAAGTTTGCATCAATCCAACAGTTGGCATCCGCAGGGCGTGCCGTGTGTTAAATATGAGTCGTTCCGTTTATTACTACGAGTCGATAAAAGACGATGCTGAGGTAATTGATGCACTTACCATAAAAGCGAAAGACCACCCTACAGAAGGTTTTTGGAAGGCATATGGCCGATTACGCCTGGAAGGCAATGAGTGGAACCACAAGCGGGTGTATCGGGTTTATTGCATGATGAAACTGAATATGCGCAGGAAAGTAAAGAAAAGGCTCCCTGCCAGGGTAAAAGTTCCTTTGGTAATCCCCGAAAATATCAATAATTGTTGGTCGATTGATTTTATGCACGATGCTCTGGAGAATGGACGGAAGATAAAAAGTTTCAATATTATGGATGACTTTAACCGAGAAGCGCTCCATGTTGAACTTGACCATTCCATCCGAAGCAATAAAGTAGTTTATGTCCTGAATCACTTGATAAAACGCAGGGGCAAACCATCACAAATAAGGATGGATAACGGCCCCGAGTTTATTGCTGAGCTGTTAAAAGAATGGAGCAAATTTCAAGGAATTGAACTTTTATATACCCAGCCAGGCAAGCCAACACAGAATGCTTTTGTAGAGCGATTTAACGGAACCTACCGCAGGGCAGTATTGGATGCCTACCTGTTTCAATCGTTGGATGAAGCCAGAAATGAAACAGAAAGATGGATATTTGATTACAACAATAGAAGACCGCATGATTCATTGGGAGGAATGACTCCCATTGGTTATGCCAATAAAATGAAGAACCAAAAGCTGAACAGCAAAGAAAATGTGATTTACGAACCTGTCAAGGGTATATAAACGACTTCGCTAACTCAGTCGCCCTTGACAGAACCAAAAATCACATTGAAAAAGCTTTCAGAATTTGGTTATGAAAAAGAAAATAATCTATTTTTAGATAGTCCTAAAAAGGGGAAGCTTACAATAATACTCGATGATTTTGGTCTGCAACCCTTAGATAGCCAAAACCGGATAGCTCTGTTAGAGTTAATTGAAGACAGGCACAATAGTGGCTCAATGATTGTTACATCACAACTGCCCGTTAGTAAGTGGTATGAAATAATCGGGGAAAAAACGATTGCCGATGCCATACTTGACCGGTTGATCCATCAATCGCACAGGATTGAGCTGATGGGGGAATCGATGAGAAAAAAACGAAACATTTATAGTGAATAAAAAAACAGTAAATTTGTTGTAATCTGACAGAAGAAAAACGTTCTCTTTTTTGTTGAAAATGGTCGGTGGTCAATTTGCTCCGGCGTCGATGGTCAATTTAAATTGGCCTGGGGTGGTCAATTTGACTGGCGTTTCCAATAATGTTTACAAAACTGTTTTCTGATTTTCTTTATTTTTTATTAATACTTTTTGTTTTATAATGGTTCTCTTAAAAAGGAGAGTAGGATCTCCTCTACTACTATAAATAATTCGGATGGATTCACTTTTCAACTATTCTTCTGAATTAGTTTTGTAGTTCAGAATACTTTACCAATAATTCTTCCAAAATGGATAATAAATCCATTGCACATTCCGACGTATAAATGGGATGGTTATTTTTTTCTGATATCGTTTTATTTAGTAGTTTATCCTTTATTCTCTTAATTATGACTAAGTCTCCTTTGTGCATCGCCGTTTTTACAAAAAAACTCATCATTCTGTGCTGCATTATTTGATTGCTTTTATAGTAATCCAGAATTTCAAAAAATAAGTGAATTGTAAATTCATTTTTTTCTAACCAGCAAAGAAAAATAATATACTCAAGAATTGTTTTTTGTGTAAAGTTGACCATTATTCGTAAATCAATAGTATTTGTAGGTTTAAAGATTTCATAAAGAATTCCACTGGAAATAAGTTGATTGTAGGCTGGTGCAATATTTGTTTCTGACAATAATTGATTTTTTTCAACCCAAAAACATTCTTGTCCTCGTTCGCACAGAGAAACGTAATGCTCTATCAGCGATAATTTTTCATTAAGCAATGGAGGGGACAATATTTCAGCCTTAATTAATTGGTTTAAAAGATTAATTTCAGAGATGTTTTTGCAGCGCTTTAATTCATCAATAAAAACAGAGTATAAGTAAGGCTTAGAAACAATCCCAAGAATATCATCAAATTGACTAAAAATATCAGTCCATAGACTCTTTATTTGATGAAGCTTGAACAATGCGTTAATTTCGGTTGTATTTAATCGAGAAATATTTATTGCATCAATGTAGTTTTCGTGAGCAAAATCAACATCAAACCAGAGCGATTTCAAAAATGGTCTTTTATGGAGTACACAGTTAAATGTATCTATATTTTCAGGTCGACATGTTAATATTACCTTGAACCAGTCTCCTTCATTCATCATCAAAATATGTGTCAAATTTTCAACAAGTTGGATATAATCACTTCGCTTATGGAATACATCATCAAAATCATCGATAATTAGCCAAAAACGACCTTCTGCTAATTCATTATATTTCTGAAAAAAAATGTTTTGCTTTGTGTTTATATCAAATTCTATAAGGTCGTTTAGAATGTCGACATTACCGCTTTTAAAATATAGATCGAAAAATATCTCTCCGTCAATTAAACAAACAATATCGTGTTGATACCTCTTGTCCTCTTGCAGAAAATATTCTTCCATAAGTTGAATCAATATTGTTGATTTACCATATCCATCAGGTGCAATAAAAAGAGTTGCAGGTAAAGTATCTGCTTCAAATTCTTCAAATCGTTTTCTTCCCTGTTGCCTAAAAATGAACTCGTCCTTTTTGTAGTTAGTTTTCTGTTTTAACGATGATAAACTTCTAAGCGTAATTCGACTTGTTCGATTATTTAGAATATTCCAAGATACCTCTGTACTATCGGTGATTAGTTTATCATCATTACAAGTCTTGAAATCATTCCAATTTCTATATCCAATAAATTCAGCGAAGGTGTCAAGTGTATATTTAGAGGGTTTATAATTGCATTTTATAAGACCGAAAAATCGCTTTATGGTAGAGCTGCTTATCCGTCGTAGTGTTTTTTCAAAAATCATTTGTGACAGTATAGTGCAATCACTTCCATACATTTCACTTTTATTAATCTGGCTCTGGATACTATTTCGTAATAACTTGTAGATATCCATATTCTAGAGACTGTTAGAAGATTCAAATCATTATAATTCCAATATGATTTACTGTTTAATTTTCAAATTGTTACAAAATTTAGAATAAAAGTGATTAAGAAATAGTTTTTAATCTTTATTGAACTTAAGTCGGTATAGTGTTTGTTATCTATTATTTTATTTTTATCTTATATTAAACCTAATAATTCATTTCACGAAAATGAACAGAATGAACTAAAAAATGGAAAGAACAATATTTCTATTTATCATTCTAAATTTTCTAACTTTATTTTCCAATTCAGCGATAAAATCATTATAGCTTATAAACACTAGTTGAGGTACAGAGTACTTCTATATAAAAAGAGTTAAGAACCTGATTGACCCAGAGTGAACTAATTCGCGCAGAATGTGGTGGTTAACAATCAGGAGCTAGTTTTGATAAAAAAATAAGGGACAATAATAGTATTATTTAAATCAGAAGAAACTTTAACTTTTATACCTCTTTCATATTCTGACAAATACAAATATTATAATTGTCGCTACTTAGAAAGCCAAATATTCAATTTTAATAATTGAATATAATTGCTAAACATTTCCGATCCATAAATACCATGGATTTGAATGATGAATGGTATGTAACAATAGAAACTGAAATGAATTGCTAAAACTGTTAGTAATGTAGGGGGACCCTTTTTCTACCCCCAGATTTAAACAACTAGAAACTTTTTTTACCACCCTAAAAAAGAGAAATTCAGAAATAGATTTATCAAACCTATTAACCAGTTGAAAAATAAAGTACAAAATTGATATTATAAGAATTCTACATCTATTTCTAATTAGAACATGTAATCCTGAGAAGAAATTAACAAAGCCAAATTAGAAGTTTTTTGACAAAACTTACATGGCATGTAAAAGCAATACTTTCAGAAATTAAGATAAGAGAGTTTGTTTTATAAAATTATAATCATAAACATCAGCATTATTAAAATAAAAATCTATTCTCTAATTCTGGAGAAATCAGATAACGTTCCTGTTGCGCTCTAAAAGAACCAACGATGCTTTCAAGTCAATAAGTAACAGTTTTCATAAAAACAAATGAGAAATAGAAGATTTACCAAAAATCAAATAACTGATATACTAAAGGAATATGAGAATGGTACACCCATCCCAAAAATTCTGGAGAAATATCAAATAAGTCAGGCTACTTTCTACAATTGGAAAGCGAAGTATCAACGAGATTATATAAATGATCCGGAAGAGATTAAGAAACTGAAAGAAGACAACGAACGACTAAGACGAATGTTTGTTGACATAAGTCTTGAAAATCAAAAATTGAAAACATTGTTGGCAAAATATGAAGAGTCTATTAAGAATGCATTGTAACTAGAAGTTTTGATGATTTTAAAATTAGTGAGTATGTATATCGGAAAGCTTAATTATCAATGGTATGTCGTTTATACCAGGGTAAATCAGGAAAAAAAAATTGCACAACTACTAGATGAACAAAAAATTGAGTTCTATCTACCTGTAACCAAAAAATTAAGACATTGGTGCGATCGTAAAAAGTGGATTGAAGAACCTCTTTTTAAATGCTACATTTTTGTGCGAGTGAGTTATAAAGAATTCTTCAAAGTTGCGGATATGCCCGGAGTAGTTAATTATGTGTCATTTGGTAAAACGCCCCAAAGTATTCCTGATACACAATTAGAGGATATTAAAACAATAGTTAAAGAGAGAGAAAAAGAAATGGTAATTACACGAGACAGAATATCAAAAGGCATTAAAGCTAAAGTTAACTTTGGTCCATTAAAAGGTGTACAGGGCGAGATCGTTAAGATATACGGGCATTCACGAATTTTGATAAGACTAAAAGCAATGGGGTGCTGCATACATACCAATATTGCACAAGATCAGGTTCAGTTTATAGATTCTGAAACATTGAACAGGAATAGAAATGATATTAAATGCCAACTTCTGTATAAAAAAAGTTTGAGCACTCGTGTATAAAGCTTCTCAAAAATATTTGAGCTACAAAAAAGCGAATAACTATTGGAGAAAATTGCTGTTTGTAATTCAAAATCAAACTATATCGCTAAAAGGAGAAACACGAGGGGCAAAAGCAAAACGCCACATATTATATTCCTTTGGTATTCAGGGATTATCTATACTTATTGGATTATTATATGTTCCTCTCCTCCTTGATTACTTAACTCAAGAAAAATATGGAATTTGGCTTACCTTAACTTCTATTCTTGGTTGGTTCAGCTATTTTGATATTGGCTTAGGAAATGGGCTGCGAAACAAATTGGCCGAATCGATTGCGTTGGGTAACAATAGATTGGGAAAAAAATATGTAAGTACAACATACGCATTGTTAACAGGCATTTTTAGTGTCGTTTTATTATTTTTTCACATCTGCAACTTTTTTCTCAACTGGAACGCAATATTAAACACCAAGAGCATTGATAGCCATGAGCTTTACGTGTTGGCATCAATAGTATTTACTTTTTTTATACTTCGTTTTATTTTTCAGTTAATAGTAGTTATTTACAAGGCCGATCAAAAACCAGCTTTTGGAAAATTAGTAACTACAATGGGGAACCTGGTTTCATTTATTTTTGTTCTCCTTTTAACCAGATTTACTATTAAAGGCAATCTTATTCTGCTAGGCACAGTAATAAGTGCTATACCTGTCATTCTTCTTATTGCAGTTTCGTTTTTTGCTTTTAAAAGAAGATACAGAATATTTAGTCCTTCATTCAGAGAAATAGACATCAAATTAAGCCATAGCTTATTGAGCCTGGGAGTTAAGTTTTTCTTTTTACAACTTACATACATTTTTGTTTATTCAACATCAAACATTTTTGTTACACAGTTTTTTGGCCCGCAGGAAGTTGCCATCTACAACATTGCATTTAAGTATTTTCAACTACCTCACATGGCCTTTTCAATAATATTAATTCCCATCTGGTCGGCAGTAACAGACGCTTATACAAAGGCAGATTTTTCATGGTTAAAAAATACATTAAAAACATTAAATATTTTTTCATTGGTCTTTGGAGCAGGAATTATTGTAATGGTACTTATTAGCAATTGGTTTTACCTGATTTGGGTTGGAAGCGAAATAAATGTCCCCATGAAATTATCTATATCTCTAGGAATTTATAGCATTATGCAAATTGTAATATTGCCACATTCGGCCTTTCTAAATGGAATTGGAAAAATAAAAATCTCTTTAATATCAACCACAATAGGCATGATAATCTACCTTGTATTAATCTATGTATTTAAAGATATTTATAAAGATAGTACTGCCATTGTAATGGCAATAAACTGCACATTTATAATTAGTGCAATCCTTCAAATTTCGCAGGTACATATGCTGCTAAACAAAAAAGCAGTGGGTATTTGGAATGAATAATAAGTTCATCTAAAAACAGGTATAAATATAACATGTAAACAAATATTAAAACTAAGCTCATGGAAGTTAGTGTTATACAAACAGAAAAGATAAGGGAGTTTATTTCAGAAGTTAGTTTTACCAAACCTGAAGAACTAAAAGATGAAACTTTGCTATTCGAACAAGGTATATTTGATTCATTAGGTTTTCTAAATCTGATTAGTCATATTACCGATGAATATGGAATTGAAGTAGCCGATACTGAACTGATGCCGGAAAATTTCAAATCAATTAATGCCATTGTAGCGTTTATTGACAGGAAAAAATCAATGTTATAAATCCATTTCTGATGTGTGGTATCGCCGGTTATTTTGATTCAAACAATCAAGCAAACCAAACAATAATCAATCGAATGCTTTCTCGCATTCATCACCGGGGCCCCGATGAGTGCGGAATATATCTCAACAAGCATTTTGGTTTTGGGAATGTCAGGCTGAGTATAATTGATATTCTCAATGGGCAGCAACCACTGCCCAATGAAGACCTGAATCTTTGGATTGTTTTTAACGGAGAAATATTCAATCATATTGAGCTTCGAAATGAACTAAAATCAAAAGGCCATTTTTTCAGAACGCAATCTGATACAGAAGTAATCATCCATTTATACGAAGAGTTTGGAGAAGATTGTCTCTCAAAACTAAATGGCCAATTTGCATTTTCGATATGGGACAACCACAAGAAGGAACTATTCTTAGCAAGAGACAGGATAGGAATTCGGCCATTGTTTTACTACAATTCTGCAAATCTGTTCGTATATGGATCGGAAATAAAAGCCATTTTTGAACACCCAAAAGTTAATCGAAAAATATCAGTTAACGGTTTGGCTGAAACATTCACATTTTGGACAACAATTTCGCCAAATACAATATTTGAAGATATAAAAGAGTGTCCGCCGGGGCATTTCATTAAATACAAAAACGGACAGATAAGAATTGAAAAGTATTGGGATTTAGATTTTGCCACTGAAGGAAATTATTACCAGGGTAATTTTGAAGAAGCTAAAGCAGAATTTGATGAGCTTTTTCGGGACTCGATAAAAATACGCTTACGGGCAGATGTTCCGGTTGCCGCATATTTAAGTGGAGGAATCGATTCCAGCGCAACAACTGCATATATTAAAGTGATAAGGCCTGATATGCTCCGAACTTTCTCAATTGGATTTACAGAGAGCGAGTTTGATGAATCACATTACCAAAAGCTGGCATCAGAATATTTTAAGACAGAACATACAAGCCATAAGTGTACAACGCATGAAGTAGCTGAAAACTTTCCAAAGGTAATTTGGCATAGCGAAATACCTTTACTACGTACTTCTCCTTCTCCAATGTATAGCCTGTCGAAAAAGGTAAGAGAAAACAATATTAAAGTTGTGATTACAGGAGAAGGTGCCGACGAATTATTGGCAGGATATAATATTTTTAAGGAAAATAAAATACGACATTTTTGGTCAAAATATCCGGATTCCAAAATTCGCCCACTGCTTTTAAAAAAACTGTATCCTTATATTCCATCCTTACAAAATGCAAATCCGTACGTTCTTAGAATGTTTTTTGCGTATAAACTTACAGAAACAGATTCGCCAATATATTCTCATTTGTTAAGATGGAAAAATTCATCAAATATTATCCGGCATTTTCATCCTGATATACTTGATAAACTATCGTCCTTTAATCCTAATTCAACAATTCTCAAAAAACTAAATGGCAAAATCAATCATTTGGATTCTCTGGCCAAAGCACAATACATAGAAACCACAGTATTTCTTGCAGGTTATCTGTTATCATCGCAGGGAGACCGAGTGGGAATGGCAAATTCGGTTGAAGGACGGTATCCGTTTCTTGACCATCGTATTATCGAATTCTGCGCGTCATTGCCACCTGAATTCAAATTAAAAGGTTTAAATGAAAAAGTGTTGTTAAAATCAGTAATGAAAGGAAGATTACCGGATGAGATTCTGAAAAGACCGAAACAGGCTTACCGGGCTCCTATCCATAATAGTTTTCTCGGCGAACATGTGCCAGGGTATGTAAAATCGGAACTAAACAAAAAAGCATTGCAGAGTTCGGGTATTTTCAATTACGAGTCAGTCTCCAAATTACTAAACAAAATGACGAAAAATAGAGAACATTCGGAGGTTGACAATATGGCACTTACAGCAATACTTTCTACTCAGCTATTACACAAACTGTTTATTAAAGAATTCAGACATCTAAATATTAATGAATTGATTTCATGCACAATCAGATCGGAAAATGAATATCTCGTTAAAAACCATTGCAAAGAAACCAGCATTCTCAAGTGATATTGTAAAACTAACGGATGTTGAACAAACAGTGTTGAACATTACCGAACATCTAAAAAACGATGTTTATAAAGTGCTTAAAAGAAGAGGTGGTGTGGTTGGTATTAGTGGTGGAATTGATTCTGCCGTAACCCTTGCACTCACTTTCCGGGCTTTAGGTGCAAAAAATGTACTTGGCATTATAATGCCGGATCGTGATTCAAGTTCAGATAGCAAAACACTAGCATTGGAACTTGCCGGTAAATTTGGTATTAAAACAATTGAGGAGGATATAACTGCCGCACTAAATGGATTTGGCTGTTATGCAAGAAGAGACGAAGCCGTTAAAAGTGTAATTCCCGATTTTAATCCGAATGAGGATAAATTTAAAATTGAGATTAAGCAACAGGTAATTAATATGAAATTACCACCGATATTTTATGCTACCGTTCATTTTAGCAACGGAGAAGTTGAAAGTAAAAGATTGCCACTGAAAGAATACCTGCAAATTGTTGCTGCATCAAATTTTAAGCAACGAAGTCGGATGTCGATGCTCTATTACCATGCCGAAGCAAATCATTATGCTGTTATTGGTACGCCTAATAAACACGAGGTACGACAAGGTTTTTTTGTTAAATACGGCGATGGCGGTGCCGATGTGATGCCAATTGGCCATATGTTAAAGACACAGGTTTATCAATTAGCTCATTTCCTGGGTGTGCCCGATGGAATAATCAAACGAACACCAACAACGGATACTTATTCAGCAGAACAAACCCAGGAAGACTTCTTTTTCCAACTTCCTTTTAATATTATGGATCCGTTATGGCATGGATGGGAGAATGGATACTCTGCTGCGGAAGTTGCTGCAGAATTGAATTTTACCGAAGAAGAAGTTGAAAGTATATACACAAATTTCAGACGAAAAATGCAAACGACGAATTACTTAAGAATGCCGCCGATCCATTATTAATAAATGATCTCGTGTCTAATGCCTGCAAAATTTGCCAATTCGATTTTAAATTAAAACTACCATGAATGCAACACAGTATTTATTTGAAAAAACTGCCAGACTTGACAAAGATTTTGTTTTAGGAAATAAAGAAACAATATCATATTCCAGTCTTTATGAGCAAAGTTCGAAAATGGCCACTTATCTTTCTGAGAAATTTGGAAGTCAGAAAAATATTTTATTGGTAAGTAATAACAATCGTTTTTTTCTGGTTTGCTATTTAGGAATAATGTTATCAGGGAATGTGTGTGTACCTCTAAATCCATCAATTGAAATCGGCAATTTCCATTATATCGCTGAAAAAAGTGAATTTGTTCTGTGTTTTTTAGAAAAAAGATTAGAAAAAAAATTAATTCTTTCGGTGATACAAACTGTGACTGATACGGAATATTTAGATTTGATAAGTAACGAAAGTCAATATCAAAACAATGATACTTTTGATTCGAATTTGTCGGCACAAATTATTTTCACATCTGGTTCAACCGGCAAACAAAAAGGTGTAGTATTAAGCCATAAAAATATTATTGCCAACACAAATTCTATTATAAAATACCTTAAACTCTCTCAAAAAGATATTATGGAAGTTGTACTGCCTTTTTTCTATTGTTACGGGCTTTCACTTCTCCACACCCATTTAAGGGTTGGCGGTTCCATGGTTTTAAATAATACTTTTATATTTCTTGGAACTGTACTAAATGATATTAATAAATATAAATGTACAGGATTTGCTGGTGTTCCAAGTCATTTTCAAATCCTGCTACGAAAATCAGAAAGTTTTAAAAAAGGGAAATTCCCAACACTGCGATATGTTACTCAGGCTGGTGGTAAACTACACAATACATTCATTTCCGAATTTATTCGTTGTTTCCCCGATATCAAATTTTATGTAATGTATGGACAAACCGAAGCTACCGCACGGCTTTCGTACCTCAATCCGGATGATTTAAATGACAAATTGGGCTCCATTGGACACGGTATCCCGGATGTTCAGCTAAAGGTTGTAAATGAAACCGGACAACAAATACAAGCTGGAGAGATTGGTGAAATTATCGCAAAAGGTGATAATATCATGCTGGGATATTATAAAGATGCTGAAAGTACAAAAAAGACACTAAAAGATGGATGGTTATATACCGGCGATGTTGGTACCATTGACAGCGACGGATACATTTACCTGACTGCACGAAAAAAAGAAATTATTAAAGTGGCAGGAAGACGAATCAGTCCTAAAGAAATTGAGGAAGTTCTTGTTTCTTTCCCTGATGTTGTAGACTGTACCATTGATGCAATTGATGATGATATAACCGGTGAAGCCATAAAAGCAACAATAGTTTTGAAAGAAAATGCAAAGCAGATTGTAACAGCAGAAGTTCTGAAATCATTCTGCAGAGAAAAACTTGATCGTCATAAAATTCCTCAGACCATTGAATTCGCGAAGGGGATGAAGATCAATTCTGCAGGTAAAAAAGTAAAAGCCACATAATACGCTGGTTTAATAATGTTTATTGCATTCGCAGTTCGTTCAAAAATCCCCGTAAACAAGTTTTAATTTTATTTACACCTATGCTACAACCAATACATTCAATGAAAACACGTGCAGTTTGGCTCTTGGCAATAATTATAGTTCTGTTTGTTGAATGTAAAAACGATACCAGTATGAAAGAGAATAACAGTACTAAAATCCTCTTTTTGCATCATAGTACCGGAAAGAATATATTAAGGGGAAATCATAATAAAATATGGTATAAAATAACAAAGAGAGGAGATGTTAAAAGGTTATTTCAAAAGTACAATGTCCTACATAATACCCAATATGAATTTTATGCACAGAACTTCCCGAAGAAGAAACCGTACGGGTGGAAAAACTACCCATATGATTATTATAACATTTGGGTTAAGCATGCAGGTGACTCACTCTTTCAGGAAGAACCGACTTTGGAAATACTTACCAAAACTTACGATATAATAATCTGGAAACACTGCTTTCCTGTTTCCAGTATTATAGAGAATGATGGACATCCGAACGTAAATTCAAAGATAAAAACACTGGAAAATTACAAGCTACAGTACAATGCACTAAAAAAGAAAATGCATGAGTTTTCAACTACGAAGTTTATTGTATGGACACCCCCCGCTTTGGTTAAAAATGCAACCACAGAAGACATTGCAAATAGGGCAAACTTGTTTAGTGACTGGATGATTAAAGAATGGGATGAGAAGAATGACAATATATTTATATGGGATTTTAGGGAACTGGAAACTGACGGAGATGTTTTTATAAAGCCTGAATATGCAAATTCGATAAACGACCCCCACCCTAACAAAAAGTGTGCTGCAAAAATTTCCTCACTATTCGTTAATCGCATAATAGATATTATTGAAAACAACGGAAACAAAACAACCTTAACAGGGGGATAAGTTGGTTAACTGCCTGCTATCCTGAATAATAATAAAACTAAAAGGTATTGACAAAGTGGTAGATTATTTTAAGAATAGCATTATTCTGCTGTATTGTAGTACTATAATAGCAACCTTAATTCTTGTTTTAGGTTTAAACCTGAATGCACAACACTATAGATTACTGTTTAATACATTATCATACATCATAATAATTGTTGGTCTCATTAAATTTCCGGTTATTAATTCGGCATGTTTTAGTGCAAAAGATAATATCTTGATTGGAATTCTTTTGACCTGGTTCATTTTTTGTATTTTCAGGTCAATTCATATTCCATTTAGCAACTTAACAACGATGCCGCGATTTCTTGGCGGAAGACTTTATTCGGCAGCTTTGCTGGCTCCGTTATTTGTGTTTTGGGGTGGCAATCTTAAAGTGTTCATTTCATTATGGCAGTTCTCTAAAATATTTATTGTAATCTTTTTAATTTTAAGTCCTTCCCTGTTTTTTTTTGAGAACAATTACTTATGGCGTTTAACTTATATTTTACCACTCTTTCTTCTTAATAAAGATAAACTTGAGAAAGAATATGTTTTGTACACCTATCTGGCTATTGGGGTGGTTATGCTGTTTTTTGTTATTACCAGCGAGCGTAACCAGTTTGCAAAATTATTCTACTATTTGGTTATAATATCAACTTTCCGAATCAATAATAAACTAAATAGTATTACAAACATCTCAGTTAAAATTACCGGCGTTATTACCGCTGTAATTATATTTTGTGGGTTTATGTACATTTACACCGGTAGGTTAAGCAAACACTTTTCAGATCCCGTGATTGTTGAAAATATTAAATCGTATGAAAAAGACAATTTAAATTCTGATACGAGAACCATGGTTTTTGAGGATTTTGCCATTGATTTTTCAAAATGGCCTGATTTATTATTTGGAAGAGGAGCGTTAGGCACAACCTATAGTCCTCGATTCATAACACTACAAGAACTTTACAATGAAAATGAAAATGTATTCCGATTTCCTTACGGTCACCGGCTTGAAGTGGAGTCTGGTTATCTGCAAATAATTCTTAAAACCGGACTACTTGGTCTAATCCCGCTGGTTATTATTGGATTACGAGCCATGTTTTTAGGTTTTTACAGAACAAAAAACAACCTGACGATTATTTGTGCTTTTATTGTATTGGAACGATTAATACTTATGTACCCATTCGGGCTGCCAGCTTATTCAATCGACTATATTCTATTTTGGCTCTGTATTGGTGCATGTCTGTCGAAAAAAATCAGGAGCTTGTCAAACAACAACATTTATTTACTTTTTAGAGTAACAGAACTTTTCCAGTTAATCTCATTCTCGAAAGAACAAAGAAATCTTAATAAATAAGTCAAGTACGATTCATTTGATTTAAGTAACTCCAGATAAGTATGAAAAAGTTACAATTAAAGAATTATGCACATTATTGTCATGAAATAATTAAGAAATTAATTATTGTAAGATACTATATCCCCAATATTGTCAAACTAAAGTGGTGGGGTATTAATTTTTCTCCGAAGATTAAATTCGATGGCCCAATAATAATCAGGCGTTTACCATCAACGAAAATTACTATAGGTGAAGGGTGTTATTTCTCCATGAGTTCAAGGCATAATGTTTTTGGCATAAACCACCCATGCATAATTGCAACCAAAAACAAGAATGCGAGTCTTACAATTGGAAATAACTGCGGTTTTAGTGGAACAACTATCGGATCTTTTAAATCAATCATTATTGGCAATAATGTCAGAGCTGGAGCCAATACAACAATTACAGATGGTGATGGACATCTTGATGATCCCCGTACCTCGAATCCTCAAGCAGTTGTAATTAAAAACAATGTTTGGCTTGGAGCTAATTCTTTAGTATTAAAAGGAGTAACAATAGGTGAAAATTCAATAATAGGTGCAAATTCAGTTGTTACAAAATTCATTCCGGCAAATGTTATTGCTGCCGGTAATCCTTGTGTTGTTTTAAAGGAAATAAATCCATCAAAAGCAACTAATAATTCAGCTATTCAACTTATTGTAGAAACAATAGAAGAAGCATCATTTTAACGAATTGGATTCTAAAATAGTAGCCCAATATGAATGGAATAATCAAAAACCAATAAAATGAAGAATACTATTTCTTATGTGCTTTTATTACTGTTACTTGCCCCTGCAGCTTGCAGAAGCCCCAAAGATATTACTATGTTTCAGGCGGTACAGCAGGAATACGAATCCAGACCTTTAATACCAAAGAAACATCAAATTAAACCCAATGACATTTTATATATTAGAGTACTAACTCTTGATCAGGAAGTAAATCAACTTTTTAATCCTAGTCTGGCCGTAAACGGATTAAGTTCAGGGACTGAGCAAATGTATGGTTCTCCGACAAGTCGCTTTATAAACGGATATAAGGTTTCCTCTGATTCAACAATCACCTTGCCGATTTTAGGTAAAATTAATTTGGCTGGGCTTACTTTAGAGCAAGCACAGGAATATTTAAAGACACAAGCACAGGAATACCTAAAAGAACCAACAGTGCAGGTAAAACTCATAAATTTTAAAGTTAATGTTAGCGGAGAATTAACGCATCCGGGAATTTATTACAATTATGAAGGTCATCTCACAATATATGATGCTATTAGTATGGCTAGTGGCATAACCGAATTTGCTGACCTTAAAAATGTTATCGTAAAAAGAGAAACATCAGATAATATTCTAACTTATAATCTTGACCTCACAAACAATAGTGTTTATTATACAGAGGCATTTAATTTACAACCAAACGACTTGGTATATATTCCTCCCAGCAAACTTAAGCGGCGTACACAAAACAACGATACGTATTCCAGAATCTTATCAACGGTTTCTACTTTATTGGTAGCAGCAGCATTGTTTTTATCTCTTTAAAAACGTAACCAATGGATAATATTGAAGAAGTAATAAAATTTATTGATACACACGAAAAAGAAAGAACCAGGAATCTTCTCTTCAAATACATTAAGAAGTGGCCATGGTTTCTACTCTTTTGTATTATTGGACTGATATCAGGATATCTATTCACAAAAAACTCACCCGAATTGTTTCTGGTAAAAAGCAGGATTCTGATTATTAATGAAGATAATTCAATTAACAATTTCTTACCATTCGAAAATTCAATAATTAATATGCCTAATAGCAATATAGAAAATCAAATTGGAATACTTCGCTCTTTTACATTATACCGCAAGGCATTAGATAATTTGAACTGGGATTATTCTTGGTATAAAAAACAAAAACTATACAATTCTGATCTTTATAATAACCAACCATTTAACTTGTCGCAGCCCCCAAACGCAATTAATGCTCAGGATGTTCCTATTGAGATAGAAATAATAAGTGATTTGAAGTACAAGGTTAATATTAAAGGTGAAACAGATTTGAATAATTATGTTGAAAAGATTGATATTAGCCAGGAAGTTAATTTTAATGAACCATTTACAAATAAATTCTTCAATTTTTCGCTAACACAACGAAATGCAGAACCTAACCAAACCTATATATTGGTGTTCAACAACTTAAATAATCTAACCAACAAATACCTTACAAACACAAGAATTAATGTTGAGGAAGAAAATTCGGATATTATTTCAGTAAGTCTTGAAGGCGAAGTGAAACAGAAAGATGCAGATTTTATCAATGAGCTAAACAATGTTTTTATACAATTTGGAATGCAGAATAAGTACAATAGCTCTGAAAAATCAATTGAATTTATTGATTCTCAGCTTTTACGTATAAAGAAATCACTGGATACTGCTGAAGAGACTTTTAGCACCTACCGCAGAAACAACCAGGTAATGAACCTGGGACAGGAAGCTCAAATTGTTTATTCAAGGCTGGAAGAAATTGAACAGGAACAGTATTTAACAGAATTGCAAATCGATTACTACAAAGATTTGCTGCAGTATATCGATGATTCTAAAAAAATGTCAGAAATGCTTAATCCGTCAATTATTGGTATTACCGACCCGAGTCTCAACTCACTACTCACGCGATTAACTGAATTGTATAGCCGAAGAGAAGTTTTATCGTATAGTGTTGAGGAAAAGAATCCGACCTACATCGTACTTCAAAAAGAAATTAAAATTGCGCGCGACGGGCTTGAGGAAACCATCAAAAATCAACTTAAAACTACACAATCACGAAAAGAGAGCTTAGAGGATCGGTTTAATACAATTCAGGGACGACTGAGAAGCTTACCCGAAACAGAGCGAAATTTAATTGGTATTCAAAGAGAATTTGATTTAAATAATGATTTGTACAATTATATGTTGGAGCGAAAGGCTGAGGCTTCAATAACAAAAGCATCCATTGCTCCACAAGTTCAAATAATTGATGCTGCGTTAACAGAATCGGCAGTTCGTGTTGGTCCAAACCTTTTAACAAATTTAGTAGTAGGTCTTGCTTCCGGAGCTGTTATTCCGTTTCTCTTTATTACCCTTTTAGGATTTTTTAATAATAAAGTTGAAACCAGAGAAGAAGTTGAAAGTGGAACAAATATTCCGGTTCTGGAAGGTATAATTAAACATCGGTATAAATCAAACCTGCCAGTTATTCATCATCCCCGTTCGGGTATAGCAGAGTCGTTCAGAGGATTAAAAACAAATCTGAATACGTTTTTAGAGGTACCGGGGGCCAAAGTAATATCAATTAACTCCTTAATTCCAGGTGAAGGAAAATCTTTTATTTCATCTAACTTATCTGCTATTCTAGCCAAAAACAAACAAAAAGTTTTACTTATTGGGGCTGATCTTCATCGTCCAACACTTCAACAATTTTTTAAACAAAAAGAAAAAGCTGGCCTGAGTAGCTATTTGCGTGAAGATAAAAGCATTAACGAGATTATTGTATCTACTGACATTCCTAATCTAATGTTTATTCAGGCAGGTGAAGCTACCAATAATCCTTCAGATTTATTTGACATCAATAAATTTGAACTACTAATTAGAAATACCCGTGAAAACTACGACTACATTATTATAGATAATGCTCCACTTTTGCTAATTCCAGATGCTATATCAACCAGTCATTTTTCAGACATTAGTCTGTTTGTGCTTAGAATCAATTACAGCCACAAAAAACAAATTAAACAAATTGCTAAAATTGTTCAGTTCAACAAAATAAAACGTTCATCTATTGTCCTGAACGACACAATCAATAGAAGTTATGAGTATGGTTATGGCCATAAATACTGGAAAAAAGGATATGGCGAATACAAATTTAAAATGAGTATTGCCTGAACCAGAAAAAAGAATTAGTATTTCAATCTCTATTGGTAAAAGCTCCTATCCCTTATAATTCATCGTAATGAATAATACTTCATTCATGCGTGCAACTCTTTGTGCCAAATTTTTATTTGGTAAATACTAAATGGGAATATAAAACTTTAAAAACTCTTGAATTATGAATCTGCATCTCTCCCACCTGAAGCTTTATAACAATGATTTAAATAGTTTGCCAAACAAGAAGCTACTCATAAATACAATTAATGCTCATTGTTATAATATTGCCCAAAACGATCGAAAATATATAAATGCACTAGCGAAATCGGATGTTTTATTACCCGACGGAATTAGTATTGTGCTTGCAAAACGTTTATTAAACTCTAAGAGTATTCATAAAATTGCAGGATCTGATTTATTTTTTTATGAAATGGAGAGGTTAAATAAATCTGGAGGAAGTTGCTTCTTTTTAGGAAGTAGTCCTGAAACTCTTGCACGTATAAAGGTTCGTGCCGGAATTATGTACCCAGAAGTAAGGATAAAATGCTATTCGCCACCGTTTGTTGCAAAATTCACTAAACACGACAATAAAATTATGCTTAAAATGATTAATCGTTTTAAGCCAGATGTTTTGTTTATAGGGATGACAGCCCCGAAACAAGAGAAGTGGGCTTCTAAAAATTTTGAGAAAGTAAATGCCGGCCATATTTGTGCCATAGGTGCAGTTTTCGATTTCTTTGCAGGCACTGTTTCGCGCGCACCTAATTGGATTATCAAGATTGGATTTGAGTGGTTATATCGCTTATGTAAAGAACCTCGCCGACTATGGCGTAGATATTTAATCGGAAACTTTGTTTTTGTCTATCTCATTCTTAAGGAGAAAGCAGAATCACTTTCAACCAGATCAAATCCAAGGAAATTACCTTCTGGTGCTGAAAGCGTATAAAAAACAATCCTGCCGGGATTTGAATATTAATCCTGGATAAGAACACAATAAAGAACGTACTAGTCCTGCTCAATGCGAGTTTAGATAGAACTCTACACTCCTCTCTGGTTTAAATTATTACAACCAGCTGCTTTTAAGGATTGCTGATAAAAAATAAGAATTTATCAGTTGTCACTCTTATACAAATACTTGATTAAACTCTAATTTTTATAGTCATGATAAAGGAACGAGAATCCACATTTGAAAGAATTAATGTGGTTATCCAAATATTCTGGACATTAATTTGTTTTTACGCGGTATTGTGGTTTAAAGGAATTGTCTCGAAAGAAAATGTTTTAGAAACACAGGACCATTTGATATTAGCGATTGTTATTATTCCTGTCTGGTTTTTACTTCTGGAAATGTATGAAATGGGAACGATGGCCCGTATTCAACGGTATAGAACCATCCTTAAGAAATACATATTTCTAAACCTCATAGGTACTGTTATTCTATATCTCGTTTTCCATATCTTCAATTTATACTCAATACCGGGAACCATTTTCTTAGTGTTTGGTGTAGCAAATATTTTTGTTCTTTCAATGCAAAAGATTGCCGGAAGAATGGTGATAAATTTTTTTAGAAAAAAAGGATATAATTATAGAACCATTCTAATTATTGCCGATGAAAGCAGCATTCCTTTTATACAGCAAATAATTGAAACCGATCGATGGGGATACCGAATAAGAGGTATCGTTACAAATTCCGAGAAGATACAGAATGAATTTGGCGATCAATATCCGATACATCCCGAAAGTGAAGATTTTGAGCATTTAATTGATGAAAAGGTTATTGACGAAGTGTTTTTCTGCAAACATGATTTTGATACGAACTCAATAAGGCAGCTTATAAACGAATGCAGAGAAATTGGTGTAGGTTTTCATCTCCATAACAAGGTGCTTTCGTTTGGTGGTATTGCTCCACGACTTACATTTCTAAACCGACAATTCTTTCTGTCGTTTAGAAATACTCCTGAAAACTATATTACACTTCAGATAAAAGGAGCTATTGATTTCTTTTTATCCTTACTGTTTTTAACAATGGTTTCTCCTTTTATGTTACTTATTGCCCTGTTAATAAAAATGGAAGACGGAGGCCCTATTATTTTTAAGCAAGTTAGAGTTGGAAAACACGGTCGTTTATTTAATTGTTTAAAATTCAGAACAATGGTTGTTAACGCCGAAGAAATGAAAGAAAAGTTAATGGAACTAAATGAACAAGATGGGCCTGTTTTTAAAATAAAAAATGATCCTAGAATTACGAAAGTCGGTAAATTTCTACGAAAAACATCATTAGATGAGCTACCACAATTTATAAATGTGCTTATAGGAGACATGTCAATTGTTGGCCCAAGACCGCCTGTACCTTCCGAGGTTAAGCTATACAAACGCTGCTTGATTAGGAGGTTAAGTGTAACCCCCGGAATTACCTGCATCTGGCAAGTTTCAGGCAGGAATAATATTCCGTTTGACAAATGGATGGAAATGGACATGCAATATATTGATAATTGGTCGTTAACACTTGATTTTATTATAATGCTAAAAACATTGAAGGTGATTCTAAATCACGACGGGCAATAATAAATTGAAATATTAGTAACAATCGGATTGCATTAGTTTACCTGGAGGTTTTACAGAATGAAAAATATTGTATTTGTTGATACTACTCATGATTATCCTTTAAAATATTCAGCAGGAAATACGAAAGTTGAATTTATGAGTAGAGGCCTCAATATGCTCGGAAATAAAATTACTATTATCAACAGTCAAAACGGGACTAAGAATAATTACGGCATAAAGGTTTTGCACAATTCCTTTTCTAAGAGCTTCCTATTCCCTCGTAAAAAATATATCCTTAATACAATTTTTACGAACTACATATCGCTATTTATAATTTTGAGAAAATTAAAAAAAGACGAAGAAAACTTCCTAATATATGATATTACTAAGTTCTATCCCTTTTTTGTGGTAGTAATGAGCATGGCTAAGTTTCTCGGCTATAAAAGAATCGCCATATTTCATGAATGGCATAAGTCTTTTTTGGTTCCCGCGTACCGGAAATGGTCATATCTTCTGTTCGACTCTACTTTCGGCTATTTTGTTACCGGAATTCTGCCAATTTCTTCTTATCTGTTAGAAAAGGCATCAAAGTTCAATAAACCTATGTTAAAACTCCCTGCCCTAGCTGATTTTCAGGAGAATATAAAATTGCCACAAATACACAAAGCTTCGTATTTTCTATTCTGTGGACATGCCAGATTTTTAAGGTTAATATCTATTTTATTGCAAGCCGTAAAAACAACCAATAGTCAATCAAATATTCGGGTAAAGTTAGTTTTAGGTGGTAGTCCGGAAGATATTGAAAAGATTCAGCATGAAATACAAGCGCTTGACTTAAAAAATGTTGAGATATATACCTCAATACCTTATAGCACATTAATGGATTTATATAAAAATGCACTTGCTCTTGTACTGCCTCTTTCGGAAGTTAATTTGCAAGATAAAGCAAGATTTAGCCAGAAAATTGCCGAGTACTTATCTTCGAAGCGTCCTATAATTACCGTAAATGTTGGAGTGATACAGGAATACTTTAAAAACCGGATTAATGCATTTATTTGCGAAAGTCTAACGCCCCGGGAACTAAGTTCTCAATTCGAACTTGTAATGAATAATCCCGGTCTGGCAGACGAAGTTGGGCTAAGAGGATTTAAACTTGGACTTCATAAATTTGATTTCAGGAGCAATACCAAACAACTTGATACATATTTAAGTAATTTATAATGATTGAGAACCGAGCTGGTTTAAAATATTATTTATCAGAGGACTTAAAAAGGTTCGGCGAAAAACCGTCTATAAAAGACTGGTTTTTAAAAAATGAGGTTTGGTATATTTACAAATATCAACGCCATCTTCGCTATGTAGAATATTATAAGAACACAGGAAAATCAAAGATCCTGTTTTTCTATCATTTTCTTAGGTATAAGAGAATGTGTTTTAAGCTTAAGATCGATATTAAACCTAATAATATGGCTCCTGGTTTCAGGATATATCATTTAGGTGCATTGATAAGAATAAAACCTAACTGTAAAATAGGTAAAAATTGCTCGCTAATGCCAGGCGTTGTAATTGGGAATAAAAAACTACATTCTGATTATAGTTGGGTTAACATTGGTGATAATTGTTATATCGGATTGGGAGCCAAAATATTTGGAGAGGTTACTATTGGAGATAATGTGGTAATCGGTGCAAATTCAGTAGTTACAAAGAACATTTCAGATAATTGTGTAGTTGCCGGAATTCCCGCTAAAGTAATTAAGCGGAACGGAAAAAAATTGAAAACGATATAAAATGACTTGTATTGGATGTAAAATTAAAGATGCTTTTGAATTTTTCATAGACATATTCCTGGCTTTTTTTATTAAAAATGCGATGGGAAATTGTGGCCAAAATGTTAAAATAAAACCCTTAACTTCAGTATTTAAAGGAATCGAAAACTTTTATTTTTCCGATAATATTAGAATTGCTCGATTCGCTGTAATTTACTCAACAAAAGCAAAAGTTTTTATAGGCGAAAAAGTTGCAATATCACCTTATTTAAAAATAATAACAGGAAATCATAGGTTTGATAAAGTTGGACATTTTATGTTTGATGCAGATTATGAAAAAAGACCAGAAAATGACAAAGATGTGATAATTGAAGGTGATTCCTGGATTGGAATAGATGTTACTTTGTTATCAGGAGTTACAATTGGCCGTGGTAGTATTATTGCAGCCGGAGCAGTAGTAAATAAATCATGTCCTCCTTATTCAATAATTGGTGGCGTGCCTGCAAAAGTTCTAAAATTCCGTTTTACAATTGATGAAATTATTGAACATGAAAAACAGCTTTATTCATTTGATAAACGTCTTACCAGAAAAGAACTAACTTCGTTTAGAGAAAAATACGCCATTCAGAATAGTAAGAGAATTATTGTTGAGGCCAATTAGAAATTCCGAACAATACATCCTTTTGTAAAAGGATAAAAGATGTAAAACGTATACCTTCATCAATAGATTCAATATTCTATTCATGTAATGTCTGAATTTGAACAGACTATTTTATTCTGATTTCAATGAACTTGTAGAATCTCTCTAAAATTTGAATCATGAAAATATTTCTATCAGTCATTATTTTATTTCTTACAACAACTATAGCCATTGGTCAAACCGCCATCTTCCTTCATCATTCCACAGGTTCCAACGTATATAACGAAGGGAATGTATCGGATTTTATAAATGATTACAACATAGAAAATGGAACCGATATTCAAATTCAGAAACGATCTTATCCCAATACTCCCTATCCCTGGCAAAATTATCCTTACGACTACTGGAACCTTTGGATTAACAACGAATGCAATAATAATAGCAGCGGAATTGAATGTCTGGAAAGTATTGCCACGTCATACGATATTATTGCATGGAAACACTGTTTTCCGGGTGCCGGAATAAAAGACGGTAATGCGGAAGGAGATATAAGTAGTAGCATTAAAACACTTGCCAATTACAAACTTCAATACCGGGCTTTACGCGACAAAATGGATGAATTATCCGACACGCATTTCGTTGTTTGGACTCTTGCTCCATTACACCGGCTGGCCACCAACAGGCAGGATGCAGCCAGAGCAGGCGAATTTGTAGAATGGGTGAAAAATCAGTGGTTAAATGAAGATGGAAAAGACCACCAGAATATTCATATTTTTGATTTTTTCGGTATTGTTGCCCAAACTGAAGAAAATCCGGATCATGGTTTTCAATATGCCCTGAAATACGATTTTGAGCGTTCTCATGATGATAGTGACTCGCATCCGAACACAATCGCAAATGAAACTGCAGGACCTCTTTTTGCACAGTTTATAATTGATGTAGCTCTGGATCTGGTTCTAAGTACTGGATTAATTGATTCTCGTTATGAGAAACTGGAAGCATATCCAAATCCTACTTCCGGCCCAATAAGTATAATAAATGAAAATATCCCGATACAGACGAAAATTGTAGTTTATAATTCATTTGGCCAAAAAGTACTTGAAAAGGATAGTGATGTTACAGAGCTTAATATTAGTGAATTTTCAGAAGGAATCTATTATTTAAAAGTAGGCAACAAAGTACTGAAAGTAGTAAAAAAATAACCAGTTTTCTTATTCATGGAAAACATTAAAACATTTTTCTTCTTTCATTAATCAAACGACCTGGTATGTAGATATGCTTCGATCCACAGGTGAAAATAACTCTTGGATGACAATTTACAATAAGCTTAAAAAAAACGATTTTTTAAGTGCAATACGTGCTGTATATTTGAGGTACTTTGCTGTTACACGAAGCAAATTCGGATATATTCATCCTACCGCTTGGTATCGTCAGCCAATAATGATAAAGGGAATAAAAAACGTCTATTTGTACGAAAATACCAGCATTCTGGGCAATGCTTTAATTTTAACCGTGCTTGCAAAGTTTATTGTAAAAAAGAACACCGGAATTGCCGAAGGGTTAACGGTAATTACAGGAAACCATGTATCACCTATTGGAAGATGGCATCGGTTTGTTGATGACACAGAGAAACCGGGCAATGCGGATAAAGATGTTGTTATTGAAGAAGATGTTTGGATAGGTGCTAATGTTACGCTTTTATCCGGTGTTACCATTAAACGAGGCGCAATTGTAGGTGCCGGATCAGTTTGTCGCTTTTCAAGCCCCCCCTATTCCATTGTTGCCGGAAATCCTGCAAAAGTTATTGGTTTTAAATTCACCCCATCGGAAATCATAAAACATGAGAAAGCATTATATCCTGAAGATGAGCGCTTATCATTAGATGAATTAAACAAAAATTACAGAAAATACTACTGCAAACGAGTTAAAGAGATAGTCAATTTTCTTAAATAATATTTCTATTTAAGCTCGCAGATGTGCCAAACACTCAATCCTGTCAAAATTTCAAGTCTTATGTTATTCCCAAAGCTTTTGTTCAATATGATTTTAAAAATCGTTTTGTTGTTAATGACTGAAAAACAAAGATTATGGCTATTAAAAAAAGCAAGGTTCTAATTGTAGCCACTTCGCGAAAAACCAGAGGAGGTATTACATCCGTTGTAAAATCGCACCAAGCTGGTGATGTATGGAGAAATTATGACTGCAGATGGCTTGAGACACATATTGACAAATCATTTCTGCATAAATTAATGTACTTTTTAAAGTCTTTCATCATTTATTTATTCATACTACCTTCATACAATTTAATCCATATCCATACCAGTGAACCACCATCTGCTTTAAGAAAAACTATATTTCTGTTTGTGGCCTATCTATTCCATAAAAAAACAATTGTACATTTCCATTCATTTTCGCCCAAAACAACAATTAATAGCAGGTACAAAATGGTTTACAGTTATTTATTCCGAAAAGCAGATACAATACTGGTATTATCTGAATATTGGAAGAAAGAACTTCTTGACGCTTTTAGTCTGGAGAATAAAATAAAAGTTCTGTATAACCCTTGTACTGAACCAGACATTAAGAAGAAACATAACAGAAAAAGACAAATTCTGTATGCCGGAACAATTAATGCTCGTAAAGGGTATGCTGATTTAATAAAAGCTTTTGCCCGGATTTCCGGCAAATTCCCAGCATGGAAAATAGTATTTGCAGGCAACGGCGAAATTGAGCAAGCCAGGTTACTTGCAAAAGAACTAAAAATAGATACACAGGTAATTTTTTTGGGCTGGATAAATGGCATTGAAAAATCTAAAGCTTTTCAGGAAGCTTCAGTGTTTTGTTTACCAAGCTATGCTGAAGGGTTCCCAATGGCAGTGCTTGATGCTTGGGCTTATGGTTTGCCAGTTGTAACAACTCCTGTTGGTGGATTACCTGATGTTTTAATAAATGGAAAAAATGCTTTAGTATTTCAACCTGGTGATATACACGAATTGGCACAGCAGCTTCATAAAATAATAGAAAACAGAGAATTAAGAATGGCCATTTCTGAAGAATCTATATACTTGAGCACTAATTTATTTAACCAGTCTGTTATTTGTCTTCAGTTAGATAATATCTACAATGAAATGTTTAAAGTTGAAAAGATTACACATAAATACAACTTAACGGGTAAAGTCTGATCAAATTATAAAATGAAAAAGCCCACCGTAACCATATGTATTAGTAACTAACAATAATTTCTGTATAATCTTTACGAATATGGCTAATATTTATGGTGATTTTTTCGTAATCAATAAATTACATGTACCCTTATTTTTATCGATACGGTGGGCTTCATTTTATTTGGTTAATTAAGCGGCTAATACCATCAAATAATTAGGAAAATATTTCAAGTTGCCTCTCAAATAGAGACACAAACCAATTCATCCACTCAAAAATTTCAATCATTCAATAAATCCAGAAAAAATGGTTATTGCGGTAGATTTTGACGGAACAATAGTAAAGCATAAATACCCGGCAATTGGGAAAGAAATTCCTTATGCCATTGAAACATTAAAACTTATCCAATCAAAAGGACACAAAATAATACTGTGGACCTATCGCTCGGGTAAGGAACTTGACAAAGCAGTCGATTTCTGCAAAAAAAAAGGTCTGTTTTTTCATGCAATAAATAACAATTTTGAAGGAGAGGAATTTGATAATACTTACAGTAGAAAGATATATGCTGATATCTATATTGACGACAGAAACATTTTAGGAATCCCTGAATGGGAAAAAATATACCATTTGCTTACTGATGCCAAGAAACAAAAACTAAAACCCTGAAATTATGATGCAAAAAACGGCTTTAATAACAGGAATCACCGGACAAGACGGAGCCTATCTGGCTGAATATTTAATAAAAGAAGGATATGTCGTTCATGGAATAAAGCGCCGGGCATCAATGTTCAATACTCAACGTATCGATCATCTTTACCAGTATCCGCAAATAGAGAATCGTAATTTGATTTTACACTACGGAGACTTAACCGACAGCTTAAATCTAACGCGAATTATACAGGAGGTTCAGCCCGATGAAATCTACAACCTGGCAGCAATGAGCCATGTAAAAGTTAGTTTCGACACTCCTGAATATACTGCAAATGTTGATGGAATAGGCACTCTTCGAATTCTTGAGGCTGTACGCTTACTCAATTTGGTAAATAAAACCAAAATTTATCAGGCATCAACTTCAGAGCTTTTCGGAATGGTGCAGGAAGTTCCTCAAACCGAAAAAACCCCATTCTATCCCCGATCTCCTTATGGCGTAGCAAAACTTTATGCCTACTGGATTACTATTAATTACAGAGAAGCATATGGATTACATGCATCAAATGGGATTTTGTTTAACCACGAATCACCTGTACGCGGTGAAACCTTTGTTACACGAAAAATTACAAGGGCTATTTCAAGAATTGTGCTGGGAATGCAAGAAACCTTATTTATCGGTAATATGTCGTCATGCAGAGACTGGGGACACGCCAAAGATTATATAAGGGCAATGCACCTTATTCTTCAGCAAGAACGGCCAGATGATTATGTTATAGCAACAGGGATAACAACGTCGATACGTGATTTTATAAAAAAATCGTGTAACAAAATTGGATTGTCAATAATCTTTCAAGGTGAAAAAGAAAATGAAAAAGGATATATTTCTGATATTGATGAAAAACTATTTTGTAGGTTAATTGGAGATAAATACCTTCCAATTATTAAAAAACGTACCTTAAAATCGGAAATGAGAAAAAATATTCTTCCAATTGTCGCTGTCGATCCTCAGTATTTTCGACCTACAGAGGTAGAATTGTTAATGGGAGATGCTTCAAAAGCCAGAGAAAAATTGGGATGGATACCGGAATATGATTTAGATGCATTAATTTCAGATATGATTCTCTCTGATATAAGAATGATGCAACAAGATGCTTTCTTAAAAGAAGGAGGTTACCACATCTTTAATTATTTTGAGTAACGTGTTTCTGATTTTAGCTGATTTTAGCAATAACCCGAAAATGGACATGAAAATATGACATTCAGAAATAAAAATGAAAAAATTAAGTAAAATTTATGTGGCAGGCCACAATGGTTTGGTTGGCTCTGCAATTTGTAAGAATCTTGTAAGCAAAGGATATAAAAACATTGTTGGCAAAACAGTTGATGAACTTGACCTTATTGATTCTGTTGCCGTAGATCAATATTTTGAAGAAGAAAAGCCTGAATATATTTTTCTGGCTGCTGCCAAAGTCGGCGGAATAATTGCAAATAATACTTACCGCGGCCAATTTATTTACGAGAATCTGATGATACAAAACAATATTATTCATAGTGCCTGGAAACATGATGTGAAAAAGTTATTGTTTCTTGGAAGTACCTGTATTTATCCGAAAGAAGCGCCTCAGCCAATGAAGGAAGATTACTTACTAACTAGCCCACTTGAATATACCAATGAGCCATATGCTATTGCAAAAATTGCAGGTATAAAAATGTGCGAAAGCTATAACATACAATACAATACAAATTTTATTTCAGTAATGCCCACCAACCTTTATGGTCCTAACGATAATTTTCATCTCGAAAATTCACACGTCCTGCCTGCTCTTTTGCGTAAAATTTATCTTGCCAAACAACTTGAGGATAATAATCTGACTGCCATTAAAAATGATCTTAATAAGCGTCCTATAAGAAACGTATGCGGGATGGATTCTGAAAATACAATATTAAAGACATTAAAAGAGTACGGTATTTTTGCTTCTCAGCAAAAATTACAAGTAGATATTTGGGGTAGCGGCAAGCCTATGCGTGAATTTTTATGGAGTGAGGAAATGGCTGATGCTTGTGTTTATATTATGGAAAATGTTGATTTCAAGGATATAATAACAACAAAAACTTCGGTCTTTAAAAACGAAATTAGAAATACCCATATAAATATTGGTACAGGTAAAGAAATTAGTATTCGAGACTTAGCATACTTGATAAAAACAAAAATTGGTTTTAATGGAGATCTTGTATTTAATACCAACAAACCGGATGGAACAATGCGTAAACTAACCGATGTCTCAAAACTTAATTTGCTAGGTTGGCATCACAAAATTGATATTGCCGAGGGCTTAGACAAATTCATTGATTGGTATAAAGGAAATTAGTATTTTTTCATTGAACGAAAATACTGGATAATAGAAAAGAGGCATCTTCAAAACTGAAGATTGCCTCTTTTTTGTATTACATGGTACCCTATAGTAACTAGTGAATTTTAGTATCAATTTCCGCAATTTTTTTAATAGCATGCTCTAGAATTGCTTGTTCAACTTTGGCAGTTTGAATCATCCTTTTCAGTACCAAATTTTCTTGTTTCAATTCTGCCTTTGATGTCCATGAATAGTTTATCTTCTTTTCATTTAATTTCATATCCATATTCGTTGCAAATAAAGAAGAATGAATCGACCTAATTTTTAATTAGCTTATTAACCTGATAATGATTACCAACCATCGTTTTTACTAAATAAATTCCATTCGGATATGTTTGTAAATCAAAAGTCTCCAATGTCGATTGTACGAACTTGCTTGCCAATTCTTTTCCTGTAAGATCCATAAGCACAATTCGTGTTTCTTCAATAGGCATATTAGAAAATCGAATATTAACTTTATCTTTTGCAGGATTTGGATACATATCAATATCAACTACAAAAAATTCTGAATCCTCAATCCCTGTGTGTAATTCTTGCAATAAAACAAAAACACTTGCCTCGGTTTGATAGGTCATATCTCCATTAACTTGGTCTGGAATTATAATTGAATTCTCTTTTGAATAAGAATTGAAAGCATGTAATTCAATTGTATTTCCATGGATAAAACCATTCTCCTTTCCATCATCGGCAACAGAAGCATTAATACTTACAGAGTTATCTAAAATATGTTCACCTGTTAGTTTGATGGCGCCCACACAGATAGAACCATCAAATGCTGCAATTTCATCACCTGCAATAAAATTGGCCTCCTGCAATCCTCCAATATTAATATTCATATGATTGGAACCATTTCCATTAAATTCAACCATAAAATGGTCTGTTTGTGTCATTTTTTGTGCATCAAGACCAGATTTATGGTATGAGTCTGAGATTTCCAATGTACAATCTGTGTTAACCTCTACTTTATATCCTTCGCCACTTTCAAAATTTCTTATTTTATTGCGCCAACCAGACCATTTCCACCATTTCCACTCTTCAATAGCATTTCCTTTTTCATCCTGTACTTTTACCAATACTCCTTTATCTATTAATGGTAGAACTACATCCATAGCATTTACTGAGTTCTCTAAAGGAAATGAAATAATATTAACCCCTTCGTTAAGTTCAATTACGAGAGGAAGTTCAATAGGTGTACCTGTTAAATTCAGTTGGCAATTAGAATTTACCTGAATTTTATATCCTTCCGTTTTCTCTATATTTCCAATTGTATTTGTCCATGAACTGGATTTCAAATCATCATTCTTATATGTATTCCCATTTTCATCCTCCACCATTATTAACTGACCTGATTCACGAAGGGTTTCAAACACGTCTTCCATATTTGGTGAAGCTGGAGATAAATATGAAGAAAAAATATTCCAGCCAGCTGTTAAAGAAATGCTCTGAGTGATAATTTCTCCATTAGATTCAACGGTCAAGATTGTTGTAACAATACTATCACAACCGGTTACAGCGGTTAATATGCGTTGGTATTCGCCACTTTCGGTCCAGCCGTTATAAACTTCTCCTTCGTTTATCGTCACCTCCTCGGTAGTGTAGAACACCGGATTTACTGTAAGTAATGTTGTTACTACACTATCGGCTCCCGATGTTGCCGTTAATGTTCGTTGGTATTCGCCGCTTTCGGTCCAGCCGTTATAAGATTCACCTTCGCAAAGCTCAACATATTCAGTGGTATTAATTCCCTGTAAAACACTGAGTTTTGTTGTAACAATACTATCACAACCAGTTACAGCGGTTAATATGCGCTGATATTCGCCACTTTCGGTCCAGCCGTTATAAATTTCTCCTTCGTTTATCGTTACCTCCTCGGTGGTGTAAAGCACCGGATTTACTGTAAGTAATGTTGTTACTACACTATCGGCTCCCGATGTTGCCGTTAATGTTCGTTGGTATTCGCCGCTTTCGGTCCAGCCGTTATAAGATTCACCTTCGCAAAGCTCAACATATTCAGTGGTATTAATTCCCTGTAAAACACTGAGTTTTGTTGTAACAATACTATCACAACCAGTTACAGCGGTTAATATGCGCTGATATTCGCCACTTTCGGTCCAGCCGTTATAAATTTCTCCTTCGTTTATCGTTACCTCCTCGGTGGTGTAAAGCACCGGATTTACTGTAAGGGATGTTGTTACAACACTATCAACTCCCGATGTTGCCGTTAATGTTCGTTGGTATTCGCCGCTTTCGGTCCAGCCGTTATAAGATTCACCTTCGCAAAGCTCAACATATTCAGTGGTGTATTTTGTATCTGAAATTGTATTGACAAGATTGTACAATTCAGTCACCTCTGAATTACCAAGTGCGTAATTAAAAATCCTTACCTCGTCGATTAAACCTTCGTATAAAAGAGTTGGTGTAGCTTCATCTCTTCCGGCACCAATCAATAAATTGTAGCCTTCTCCCGATTGTATATCCCCGGATGCAGCAACCGATGCAATTTCTTCACTATCAAGATAAATTTTCTTTTCAGCTCCATCATAAGTAACTACCACCTGGTGCCAATCTCCATCCCACAAATCATTGATATTTGCATAAGTATACAATGAATTTGAAGTGCCGGCTGTTTTAAAAGCAATTGCTTTCGAGTCAGGATAAATATAGAGTGCAAATGTACTAATGCTTGGCCCACCATGCAGTATTATTCCCTGAAATCCTCCTGTCATGGCACTAGGTTTAATCCAAGCACTTAATGTAAGCTCCGTCTGAACATTATCTCCAAAACATTGCCCCAAGGTAATATATTCTGCCCCTGTAAATTGTAAACCATCCCCTTTTATTCCTTCAACTCTTATTTCTTCATTCATGATTGTTCCATCATTCGACCCTTTCGAATCAATAACTGCAGTGCCGGAACCTTCTTCAAATAAATATTCGGAATATGAAGATGATAAATCAGGGAATCTAATTGTTACAGTTGCACTTACCGAAGTTGAAATATTGCCAGCAGCATCTATAGCCCAGGCATAAAGAGTTTTTATCCCTTCTTCTAAGAAAGTGTAAAAAGTAGGAACAGAAGAAGTCCACTCTTGGTCATCGGCTGCCGGAGCAATTGAAGTTTCTGTTAACATGTAACCCGTAACTGCTTGATCGTCCATAGCTATGAAAGATGACACTTCTACTGTTAATGACGTAGCTAACAAAGGAATAGAAAAAGACGATATTGATGGTGCAGATACGTCTGGGCTTGGGGGTGTTATTTCTTCATCCCCTGTTATGATAATGGTGATTGTAGCAGAGGCAGACAATGGTTCGACAGCATCATCAGATACCTGAACATTTATTATATATGATAGGTCTTCGGAAGTGATAATTCCAGTACTCACTAGAATTTCACCGGTAGCGGCATCGATGGTAAATAATCCATCTGTGTTACCCTCAGTAATCTCATAGTTTAAAGTTTGATTAGGGTCGTTATCTGACGCAACTACTTGTCCAATCACTTGATTGGCTGTCAAAGGAGCCTGAACACTAAAGATTTGATCGGAAATAACCGGACTTTCATTTTCTATGGTTATCGAACCAGAACCAAATAAAATTTTGGATGTAAAGGATTCCAAAGTAACTGAGCCTGAAAGTAGGCTACCATCAATTTCATAATAAGTTTTGCCACCCAAATTAAAAGTTTTGTTTTGGTTGGTATTATTGTACAACAGCTGTAAGTCATTATCATCATCAATGGTTATTGCAGAAGCAGAAGAATTAACGTCTTTCCCTTCCTCGTTTTGCCATTGACTTAATGTTCTTTGATCCCAATTGCCAACATAACTAGTCATTATACTTCTCCATTCTCCTGAAGGATTAGTCCAATAGTTATGATCAGAAGTTATACCGACAGGGCTTGTGGCATGTACATCCAGTATATAAAGTGTAAGCACATTGGCTTCATTAACAAATTGATTATATCGAATTGTATTATTAATCAGATTATTTTCATCTCGCATAGAATTCTGAAGGAAAAGACTGGTAAAACCATTTTTAAATGATATGTTATTTTCAATAACAATGTCATGTGCCTTGTGAAGTTTTATTCCTGAATACCCGTTATATGCAACGGTATTATTTGAAACAGTAATATGATTTGAATATTCATCAAGATAGATACCTTCAGCCATTATATATGAGGTATTTCCACCTTTTGAATTCCCTTCGGTATTTAATACAATATTATGATCTATAAGCATGCCTGCATTGCTCATCGTAGAGGCAGACGTATAAATGCCTCCTCCATCATTTTGATTCAAATTCGTGCGATTGATAAAATTATATTGAATCTTTGTATTTTCACCATACAAAAGAATACCGTTATACCCAACATTTTCAATAGTATTATAACTAACAACTGATCCTGCTCCATTGTCATTCATTATGGCATTATAATATCTTGGACTTGAACCAATTATTATTCCTACTCTGGAGATTTTATTATAGGTAATAGTACTAGAAGCACCTATAATTCGAATTGCTGATTGATTAATATCATGAATGGTATTATTATTCGCAACACCATTAGATCCCCAAATATGAATACCATCATAACCGGCGTAAGAAATATCGCAATTTTGTACTGTTATATTATTTGATAAGTAACCTGTGTTGATGGCATTTTTAATGGAACCTCGTATATCTAAATCTGTAATTGTAATATAATCATATGTACGAGTGTAGATCAGTTCATCTTTTGTCGCAACTTGAATGGAGTACTCGTTAGGATTTCTATTTCCAAAATATAAATAGAACTTGCCTGCTTCTTCATCGTGGTACCACTCTCCAAACTGATCAAGGGTTCTTAAATCATTTTGAATAAAATATCCATTTCCATTAACCCCGGTCCAAACACTCGAAAAACCACTATAATTAGTATAATTAATAGTTGTTCCGGAATGACTTGTAATAATGTATCTATCCCACGACCAATCATTTGATCTTTTAACAAGGTCTGCTCCATCCCAATCAGGTGAACTCGAAAGCTGGTTATCAGTTATTGATGATCGTCCACTATAACTTTCATAGGTCCAATAATCTTCATCAGCATTAGGTTCACGCCCTTTACCGTATTCAACACCATCAATTGCAACCATATTGGTCTCCGAATCAGATGTTATAGGATACGAAAAAATACCATTACCTTCATTTGTCCAACCTGACGTTATAGTCGTAAAACCTGATAATATTGGTTTGGCACCGGTTCCATATGCACCAATTTCAATTGGATTACCCGAACTACCGGAAACTGTTAGATTTATAGTGCCATACCATTGCCCGCCTCGATCAAACAGTATCTGATCTCCCGGAGAGGGAGTAAGGCTATTAACACGGTCTAATGATTGCCATGCTTGATCCGGACTTGTGCCCGTATTGGCATCATTTCCATTTGCACTTACATAATATACCGTAGCATTGCTGGTAATTGCCAGCGATATAAAAAATATGGCAAGCAGGCTGCCATAAATTCGTTTTAAGAACTTTGATCGTAAAGCAATTAATTTTTGCATTAACGGATTAAAATTTTTCAAAATCATAAAATAATACGGATAAAGCGTCTTCATCTTATCACAATTAATTGGTTAAAAATTTAATAGGTTTGCAAATACGCCGCTAAAATATAAAAAAGAAGATATTCTGATATAACACATTCATTATGCAGCAGTTATATATACCCTCGTAGACACGAAAGGTAAACATAAAGCACTAAAAACAAGTAATAGATGTTTTTAATGGAGTAGTTAGAATATTATAGAAATTATAACTAATTCTAAATATAAAATTATGATGAATATTTTCAGTATTGAATCTAACTTTTAAATATAGCATTATTTAGAAAAGATAGCGGCATTAATTAAAAAAAGCAGTTATAAGAGTGTGGTAGAAATTCGTACTGTTGATTACATATAAAATTTAACAAAAAATGATAAAAAATAATTTTCAAACAAAACGTCAATTTAGATTCGTTCTAAATAGCAGGATTGTATTTTCTTTGTTTCCTATTTGTATTTTACTTATATAATAGTCTGTTTTTATATTTTTTACATTTTCTGTATCGGAAAGTAATTAATAAAATCCAGGTATTAAGCAGCTTGAAAGTAAAAGAACTGTTATTACTGATTAATCAGCAATAACAGTTCTGCAAGTAAAAGGATAACACTTACAATTACCATTACAAGAAATAATATCTTTTCAATTTTCTTGTTCATCTTTTCATCAAAACGATTTGCTTATCCCAACTTTTGCATAGAAAGGTACAGTTGGATTGTGTTCAAAATCTTGTCCGTATGTTTTTCCGAAACGCAAAAACAGATTGGTAGATTTGATGCTTGCATTGGCCTGTAATCCTATCTTGAAATTACCGCCTGAAGTGTTATACCAGCCATCTGTTATTTCCGGATAGTAGTCTTTGGTAATGCCATTCTTAATTTTAGTAATCTCCGAACGGTCGTAAGTAAATTCTGCGGCTATTCCCCATTTTGATTTCTGATAACCAAATAAAGTTGACAAGCTGGATCCAAAATTTAAAAGGTTGGCAACCTCAGATTCAAATTTCCAGGTAACAACCGAAGCTTTAGCTGACCACCATAAATCACTGTGGCTCCATAATTTCGTCTGAAGTCCTATTCTGGAGTTCCAATCATCGAATACGTCTTCACCAAATGGAACACTGAATTCTGCATCTAGAATCAATGGCAATTTGGTATTTCCAATGTTGTACCCGTAGGTTAAACCATAATATGAGCTGTTATCTTCTCCCAGACTCAGGGTGACAAAATGTTTTTTCCCATTTTCAACGTCATTCCAATTAATATCCTGAGCATTTACAATGCCTGCTTTTAAGGTGAGTAAAAAGACTAAGGATATGATTATTTTATTTAATGTTTTCATTTGAATTCTATTAATTGTTTTCTGATTGTTTAAAATTTCTAAGTTTTTCATTTTGGCTATTGTATTTGATTTAAATAGTTTAAAACCTTTGGGTACATGTCGTCCCAGCCGAAGTAAAACATTTCGTGGCCTGTACCCAGTACAATTTCTATCTCTTTGTTTGGGAAAGGAGCTGCTACTTCTTCGGCCCAATCTTCACCATAAGCTTTATTCCATTCGCTATACATAAAAAGCACCTTATGCGTATAATTTCCAAGGTTATTTTGGAAATCGAATCCATGTTCAACCACGTAATCATGTGAGGCACTATGTGCAACGGCGCCACTTCTCCAGTGTGGATAAGGGCCTGGATTACCAATGGTATTTCCTTCGGCCGTTTCGAATGAAATCCAAAAACTTTGTTTATAGTCCAGTATCTCATGTTCGCTCCTTCCGGCAAAAATGTGGTCTGGAAAAATGGCATCGTTTGTTGCTTCGTTGAAAAGTTCAACCTCCAGCGACCGTGATAGATATTCCTCCATCTGGTCGAAAGTTAAACCACCCGGTTCAGCCAGTACCATGCCATCAATGGCTTCCGGATATTCATTTACAAAGCCAGCGGCAAGCATTGAACCCCAAGAGTGAGTTAGCAGGATAACTTTCTGATTTTCATTGTAACGGTAATAATCAATTACAGCATCCAACTCATCGATATACATTTGTACCGTGAAGTCGTCAGCATCATGCCGCTGTGATAAACCCGATCCGCGTTGATCGTAAAAAACTACGTAATAGCCATCGTCAACCAAATCGCGGCTACATAGCAATGTGCGATAGTCTCCACCCGGGCCACCGTGAATAACTACAATCATCGGATCTTCCGGATTTCCAAAAGCTTCAGAATGAAGCATTGTACCATTTACTGAAATAGATGGCAAAGATGGATCTTCATCCACTGTTAACGGGACCAAAAGCCCGGGTTCATCCATTTCATAAAAATCATCTTTACTGCAACCGAAAACTAAAAGGATTGCCCAGATAAAAATTGATAACTTAAAAAATTGTTTCATCGTTTTCATGTTTGTACTTTTTAATTGTTTAAAATTCGATACAAACATAAAGCGGAAAACAAGGCGCATCGCTTCAGCTTAGAAGGTGGTACCTTCTTGTGGTGTCAGCCTGAAGGTTGACACTTTCTGAATCTTGTTATTTGTTGGTAATCAGTGAGAAATACTGAGATGGCGTTTGGCCGGTACTTTTCTTAAAATACCGGTTAAAAGATGACTTTGAATTAAAGCCACATTCAAAAGCCAGCGAAAGAAGCGTTAATTGTTGGTTTTTGGGAATAGCAATGAGTCGTTTGAATTCTTCTACACGATAGTGATTTACAAACTCATAAAAATTCTTTCCCTCTTTTTCGTTTATTACTTGCGACAAGTAATTGGGATGTACGGCAAACTCTGATGCAAGTTCGTTTATCAGTAAATCGTTTTTTGTATATGGTTTTTCTTCAGCCATAAAATGGGTCAGCTTACGATACAACTCCTCCGACACATCTTTTTTCAGGCCTGATTTTAAATATTTACCCTTTTGTTTTTGCTCAGGGCCATGCTGTTGTTGTGGATATACTGCAACTTGTTTGATCCCGAAGAATCCAATCACAAATACAAAAAATGTAACAGTAAGGAAATCATAGTAATCATCCACATCAAGAATGACAACAAACCAAATAACAGCCATTCCCCACACAAGAATACGAAGCCATGTCAGATCTCGTTTTTCAATATCAGAGAATTGATTTAGAATATTCTTCTTATGGCGTTCCAATAGAATAATCGACCATACCTGGTAACCTATTCCAGTAATCGCATAGGCTAAAAATAATAGCTTCATGAAGATCTCGTATCCTACTCCATTGTTTTCATAGATGAAGATCTTCTCCTCTGCCGGGCATAAAAAAAATGGGATTAAGTAGATAAAGGCTGCCGTTATTGGTATAAAATGCAGTGCCAGAAGACTTCTGTTTTTTGGAAGTTGCCTGGTGGAAGAAGCAACGTATAAGTACAGCATTACGCCATGAATTAAAGGAAGTGGCAAACCAAATCCAAGTAAAAAAGGATAGTTCAGGTCTTCCTTTGTGTAATTCATAAAAAACAAAAACATGTGCACCGAGATAAGGAACATCCACAAAATCAGAATCTTGTCTGATCGAGTCTTGTTCTTTTTAAAAAGCAGCATCAACTCAAAGAAGACGGCAATGCTTATTCCGGCAATAAATATCATTAGCTACAGTTTGTTATTCTATCCAGTTGCAAATAAAAACTATACATATTTAAATACTTTTATAACATTTCCCAAATAAAAGTTGGTTGTGTCTCATCTGTGTACCAGCTAGTTCATGATAATAAACCAGCAGAAAACCGAGGTAAATACTCTTTCTTTTGACTCGTTATAAAGATCAACTCTTACATTTACAATTGCCCTTTTCCTGTTTTTTAATTCGATTAATACCTTATTTTTATCCGTGTTCAGATATTCAGCTTTTGAATAAACTATGCCATCTGCCGGTTTGCTAAATTTGATTTCTGCTTTTCGAACTACCGGAACTCCTTTGTTGACAACAGTTTTAAATTCTTCTAACAAGAATTCGCCACTTGTTGCTTCTGCCAAAATAAACAGGGCCCCTGCGTGGAGCGTTCCAAGATGATTTAATAATCTTTCGTCAGGCAGCATTCTAAAAATGTATTCAGTGGACTTAGGCATTTTTTCAAGTCCTGCATGTTTGTTCAGGGGTATATCCATTGTATTCATAAATGTATTTTTTTTAATTGATCTATCGATGCCATGACCAACTTTGCAGAAATATCATTGCATAAACTCTTCAGCTTCTCAACCAATCCATGCCCGATTCCCTGGTGCAAAAAACTTCAAACTCAACATTATCAATAGTTTTCAATTCCATTAGAAAGATTAGCGCAAACGATGTTTCTCTTGGAGAATTAACAATATCTGCAATCTTTATTTTGCGTGATTTATTTACAACCTTATGAAAAGCTTTAATTAGCTTCTCTTGCTCATTAATCTCATATTGAGCATGAAAAAAACGAAGGTCGAGTAAAACCCTTATTGTAGTTGAACTCTTCGTATATAAAGCCAAAATCGCTATCATTTGAAGAAGGTCAGTGATAGCCAAATTATTTCTGGCCTCAAAAATCAAAAGCTTTTCCCGATCATTATATTCATATTCAAAATTTTCCATTAAAACGAGCTAAAATCTCTATATGCTTTTGTAAATTAAAATATCATGGGCTGTAATAACATTATCCATAACGAAATTCCTAAGCCGAAAATCGTATGATTAAGCATGTTGGTGCGAATAATTTTTGATTGCTGTTTAGATTTGGCCGCCATAAATCCCAGGTTGATACTTGGCAGAAGCCAAAACCATGGAAAAATTATGGTGGTAAAACCATAAACTACTGGCGCCCAAAATTGATTTTTTATTCCGGGGAGTTTTAATTCCAGATAAAAATAAATTCCGGTTAAAACCATACCAATCAAATAATGCGAGATAAAACACCAAAACTTCTCATTTTTTAATGATGGCGTTGAAGCAATATTCCGATGAAAAAACTTCATTCTAAATAAATACAGAAACCATCGCCCTAATTCATTTTGGGTAATAAATGGATGTATAACTTTTCTTTTAGCAAGAACGCCGGCACATAAATCCATTATTGCTGTTGCAAAAGCTCCTGACAATATTATTTCAACTATAAGCATAATATTCTATCTATTCAGCAATGCACAAATCTTATGGGTTTATAAAGAAATCTTAATTCTCGGCTCACCCTTTTCTTTTAAAGGAAATTGTTCTTCATATTTACTTAATTCCGCTTCATTAATTTCAGCTGAGCAATCGAGGAAAAATTTTCCCTTAACGGCTGCAAGCCCGTTTTTCTGAAGTTCCAAACCCATAAACGGGTCGAAATTCATCCCTTCTTTTGTGGTGATATTATATGTTTTGGCGTTCTGAAAACCAAAGCGTTGATAATAATCCGGATTGCCAAAAAGAATCATTCCTTTGAATCCTAACTTTTTGGCTTCTTTTATTGAATAGCTTAACAGTTGTGTTCCAATTCCGTTGTTTTGAAGTTCAGCATCAACCGAAAAAGGTCCTACATGCAATACTTCCTGTACATTGTTGTTCTCGTCAATCACCTTTGCTTTTGTTGAAATGATGTGCCCGATAATATTATTATCGATTACGGCAACAACATCTAACTGTTTAACCCAGGCTTTACTTTTACGAAAATTGTGGATCATAAAATGTTCGGTGCAACCCGATTGATATAAATTCCAGAATGTTTCCCTTGTCAGGTTTTCTGTTTGAAAGAATTCGCTTTTATCTGTTTTTCTTATATTTAGTTTCATTTGTATTTGCTTAATTGTCATTGTATTAACACATAGCAATTTTACTATTTAAGACTTCGCCATCTTACAAAAAGTTACATTTTCGCCACTCCATAAATTATCATCTGCAGGTAGTACATTTTCATAAAATTCAATACCTGAAAAATCAAATGGTTTCAAAAGACGAATTAAATCATCATGTGAAAAGTAGTGCGTCCAAAAACGGTAAACGCTGGTTTCTTCATCATCAGCCACAACATGCTGGTTAAGTATTACTTTTTCCTTTTCATAAAAAAAGGATTCAGAAAGGGTTATATAAGGTTTATCTCGCCAGAATCCCTGTTCTGCAACTTCCCAGTTTTTCGGACTTACTTTTTTATCCAATTCTCTCATTTAAAACATCAAATATCAAAGTGCCACCGGGTTTTAGGGCTTTTTCTATTTTGCCAAGAAGTTTGTTTCGGTCATCCGGCAACAATACCCCTAAGTCGGTGTAAATCATTATTACCAAATCAAAATCATTTTCCGGCAATTCCAGATCCAGATAGTTTTTATTAATGTATTCAATATCCAGGTTTCTTGATTTTGCCTGTTCGATTGCATAGTCAATCGAATTTTTTGAGATATCAACTCCTGAAACCTTATGACCTTTTTGAGCAATTTGCTGCGTATATAACCCTGGGCCACAACCTAAATCGAGGATTTTTAATTTTTTGTCCTCCACCTGTTCAAAAATCCAATGAATCGTTTTTTCAATGGTTGCTTTTTTTCTGCTTGCCAAATCAATATCAGGATGCAGATGAATATTAAGCAGTTGTTTTGAAATATGCGGATCGGTCCACATAAATGCATTGCCGGAACTATAAATCTCGGGTTGTTGACTGAATTTAATAATATCTGTAATTTTCATTTTATCTGTTATTTAATTTGTTTGATTTAAAGTAAGTGAATAGAAAATAGGAACTTATCACGGTCAGGTGAATCCATATCGGAATCATATTATTTAATGCAATGTATCCACATGATACTGCATAAATCTGAGCTAAAACAATACCTGTAATTACCGGAAAAACAGTGATCACTAAAATTCCTTTACGTTCAAGCGGTTTAAAACTGCCCCAAATTAAGAGCACAGTCCAACCAACCATTAAAGCGGCTCCCATACCAAGAGCGTATCTGTATTCGGGGGTAATAACTACATTTTCATGCTTAAAAAGATATGTTCCGAGTTTCGGAAAAATCATAATTATTGCAGCAAGCGCATCAGTCATAGCACCTATCCAAAATGCTATTTTTAATAGTTTTATCTTATTCCTTTTTCTCATTTCTGTTCATCTTGTAAAAACGTTAGAATCTGTAGGCTATCCCTAAGTTTAAGTGCATTGGAGAACCTCTGTAACTATTAAATTTTTCTGTAAATGGAAGTTTCAATTCCGAATAGACATCAATATTCTTTTTGATTGTGAATCCACCTTCCAGTCCAAATTGAAACCTTCCGCCGGCACCTTTGTACCAGCCATCAACAGCTTCTTCGTAATAAGTTTCTTTATAGAAATCAGAATGTTCTATTTTATTAAGAAAGATTTTCTCATACTCAGCAGTAAATGCTATAAACCGTTTCTCTCCGTATATTCCGAAAGCCAATTCATCAGCAGCAGCAAACCTTTTCGAATAGAAATTCTTCGCCGACATGCTTCCGGCCGAAATATTCAGGTTGTTTACAATTTTGAATTTTCCTTTTTCAAGCACCGGTAGAATTCCACCTATTTTAAAATCGTTGTTGCTGAAATTTGCTGTTGATGATCCAAATTCTGCAAAACCAACAATGTTTTGGTTTAAAAATCCAATATTAAATTTACGCTCATAGCCTAACGTAAGCATGGTTGCAGGTTCTATTCCCGTTCTCAGATAAACCCTGTTGTTTACGTCAGGATCGTTATTTATTATGGTTTGCGCCGACAACTGATTTAAGGTAAAAAGCAGTGTTATTGCAATTAGTATGGCTTTTATGTTGTTCATTTTGTTTTCTGTTTAAAAAATCTACTGAAAATAATTTCTGATTAATAATGCTATTTCGTCAGGCTTTTCCCATGGGCCCGTATGCCCAACTTCTGAAACTTCAATTAAACCAGATTGGGGATAATATTGCATTTGCATATCGGCGTATTCTGGTAATTCATTCAGCACGTTTTCACTCCCGATAAATAAAAACCTACCCTGAAATAAATTAAGATTTGAAGTGATATCGAAACTACTCGATTCAATAAAATCCAGGTTATCATCGAGAAGCAAAGCTCCCGCACGCCAATATGGTGAGTTTGGATCTGCATGGAACTCAGGCTGCGATTTGTCGGACTGGCTTACGTTCATCATGTATTGGTAATCGGCTCGTTCGTGCCCCTCAGGAGTAAAATGATCGTGGGCAATTAAATACTCTTCCAGCCATTCTTTACCAATTTCACTTAACACTGAAGTTGTATTATCCTTAACATAGTCCCAAACTTCTTTGGACAAAGGCCCCGGCTCATAGGAAACAATATCTTTTACTTTTTCGGGATAGATGTTAACATACCCAGTTGCCAGTGTCCCGCCAAACGACCAGGCAAACAAATACACCTGTGAATCGGAAATACCTGTTTCATTTTCTTTTGCCTGCAGGTAATATTCAATAATGTCATTTAAATCTTCAACATACAGATCAAAACTCAATTCTCCCGGTTCAAAACGTGGCGAGAGACCTCCTCCTCGCTGGTCGTAGAACACACAAAAATATTCATCCTGAAGTTGGCTTATTCCGCCATTGGTAACTGTTCTTTCATCAGGATACCTTGAAGCGTTTTCAACTCCTTTCTGACTAATCATTGGTCTGTAATCGCTTCCCGGACCTCCATGCAGAAAAATAATAATCGGGTTTTCAATGTTTCCCATCGTTTCGGCATGAAAGAGTTTTCCGTTTATTTCAAGCCGCGGAAGACGAAGATCTTCAGTTACAGTTTTCGGGAGCAAATTTCCCGGTTCATCCATGTCATAAACTCCTTCATCGCATCCGAAGAAAAAAGCGGATATAAGAATAATTATGACAATATTTAAAAATTGTTTCATTGTTTTCATGTTTCTAATTTTCGTTTTCTTAAAAAATATTTAGTGATTTTTGTTGATAAGCGAGCTAATCATAAGTCCTATCCCAATTCCTACCATAATGCAGCCAACAAACGCTTTTGCCGATGTGTGGAGCACAAAAAAACCAATGCCTAATCCAAGCATCGTAGTTCCTCCTATAATCCACGAAGATGATTTGTCGTTTCTGCATTCTGTTTGTTTAATTGTTTCCATGGCTTAAATTTTAATCGTTTAATTGTTTTCTGTTTTTATGCCTTCAAAAAAGTCTTTAAGCTTATGATCGCCATACCATGGGGCAACCATATCCATGGCAAGAACAGTGAAGAAAAATTCCATCGGACCATAAGTTTTCTGAGATGTGAATGTTCTGGCGAACCATAATATCGTTTTTCTCATCCATTCGGGCATGTAGCTAATTTTTGGTTTTTTCCCGAGCGTATCGAATGCCATATTTACAATTTCGTTATGCGTAAGAATTTCGGGACCACCGGCTTCAATTTCTATTTCATTCGACTCAATGGCATCAACACATATTTTGGCCAAATCGGCACCGTGTATTGGATTCATTTTAAAATTTCCATCGCCAAAAAGTTCGGCTTTTCCTTTTTTTGCCATTTTCAGAAACTCGGCCATGTCCGAGAAAAAGCCATTTGGCCGTACAATACAATAGCCGATACCCGATTCCTTGAGCTTCTTAACAAACATTTCTTTAGCTTCACACATTTTCAGATGTGTTAATTTGTCGGCATTAAACGCTGACACATAAATGAACTTTTTCACTCCGCTTTCAATTGCTTCTTCCAATAAATTCAAATTGGCCCGGTAATCAACATCCATATAGGTCAGTCCATCTTTTTGTTTGGTAATTCCTACAGTACTGATAACAACATCCGCATTTGACGTGCATTCAATAATACTCATCGGATTAGTTACCTCTGCTTCTATTACATCAAATTTATCCTGATCAAATCCGGCCTTCTCCTTGTTCCGGACTATTAAACAGGTGTTATATTCCCGGGCCAATAATTCGGCTGCGATGTATCTTCCCAAATACCCTGTAGCTCCTGCCAGTACTATATTTTTTGTTTTCGCGTTTTTCATTTTATTCAATTACATTCAATATTTGAGGTTCTTTTCTTGGGGGAATTGCGGGAATTTTTTTCGGATATCCCAATGCAATAGGTGCAACTATTTTTAGGTTCGCTGGTATTCCTAGTTCGTTTCGTAATTCAGGATTACTAACTGCCGTGGCAAAATTCACCCAGCATGTTCCCAATCCTTTCTCTGTTGCCAAAAACATAAAATAGCAAGCGGCTAACGAACAGTCGGCAACCAGGTTTTTAATATTCGTTTCGCCCATAATAAAAACCACAGCAGGCGCGTGATAGAAAATATGGAAAGATTCATTTTGAAGCATCTTTTCATATTTTTTTGCAGGATCGCCAGGATTCACGGCAATACGTTTGATGAAATTCTGCCTGCACTCATCAGATATCCGGTCGAGCATTGCTTTGTTGTTTACAACCAGATACTTCCATGGCTGCTCATTGCCGGCACTTGGCGCCAAAGTACTATCTTTTATTATGCTTCGTATTGTAACTAGCGAAACAGGTTTATCCTGGTAGTTTCTAATAGATCTTCGGTTTTGTATTATTTCATCTAGCATCATTTGTCCGTCATTTTTTTGATTTTTGAAATCATTATTTGCCGGGACTCTCCGTCTTTTCTACTGAAATAAGTTTCAGATTCAAATCTCTGATCTTATTCAGGATACCGTAAATAAATGCTTCGTCTCGTGCATCTCCGCGCAAAATGGTGTAATCGCCTTTAGTTGTGATATCCAAACCATCAAACCATTCTTTCCACGATGAATCGAGATGTCCTTTGATTTTTATTTTAATTGTACCATTCATTTTGTTTTGCTTTGAATCAACACTTCAAAGGTCCGGATCATCCGCCAAAAAAAAATCACCCTTTTGGGTGATTTCAGAGGGTGATTTTGAATGTTTCATGAAATTAAAAATCAGAGTATTCCCAATGTTTTCGCCTTTTCTACAGCTTTTATCCGACTGTCTACTTCGAGTTTAAGATTGATGTTTTTCAGGTGGGTTTTTACAGTGTTCAACGAAATAAACGATTCATCGGCAATTTGTTGGTTGGAATAATCTTTAGCTATCAGTTTTAGTATCTCCAGTTCTCTGGTACTGAGCCCCGTTTCTGCTTGTTCCTCTTTTTTATTCTCTGCAGAAAAAGCACTACATAATTGATTTATGTATTCTTGCGAGACTGCAACTTTAGAATTTATAAATCCTGAATTTTTATTTCGTTGTAGATTTTTTGCGAGTTCCCCAATGACAGGTCCTTCATCGATAAAGGTTCTTATATAGCCACCGGGTTCGGCATACGAAAAGGCTTTGTATAATAGTTTTTTTGCAAGTTCAGATTCTCCTGTTTGGTATTTCAACTGAGCTTTCAGCAAAAGAATTTCTATCAGAGCATTTATTCTGTTGTTTGTTTCTGCTTCGGTTTCCAAATTCGAAAGGATTTCTTCTGCTTCATTGAATCTTCCAAGTGCCATGTACACCCGTGATGCTGCTATATTTTTATTCTCGTTGATGTAATCGAAAATAATCCCTTCACGGTCTTCGTATTCGCTCATCCATTGTTCCAACTCAGTGTAATTGCTTTGAGAGATTGACATTCTGGCTCTCCAGGAATCAATTTGACTTTTTATATGTCCGGTTACTCCAAAACCAACAGTTTCATCCTTAATTAGCTGCAAAATTTGGTTAATTTCGGAATACTTCCCTTTTGAGAAGTAAATTCTTATAAGCAATAAACGGCATTTTAAAACCACACCAAAAATTTTAAAATTCTCAGCTGTTGCGACTCCCTTTAGTGCAATCTTTTCAGCCTCGTCTATATTATTGAATTCTGCCAGAACCTCAGCTTTAATTGTTTGTAGCCAACCCACTACAGTTGTATTGCTCAGCTTTTTATCTTCAGCATCTTTAATAAGGTTTTCACAAAGCTCTAGTACCTCATTTAGTTTTCCTTGCTGCCTAAGCGTAACAGCCAAATTTGCCCCGGACATTAAATACAGGAAGGGATTTTGAGCAATCATGTAGGACTTATTAGTTTCGACCTGCCCTTTTTGTGCTTCAGGCAATTTTCCTATTATAAAATAGGCATCACTCAAAATCATTTTAGCCAAATTTCTCCAGATAAGCTGATCAGTTGAGAGTATTTCCAATGCCTCCTCAACATATCTAATGATGTCTTTGGGCTTTTCATGATAAGAAGCAATTAAGGCGTAGTTCACCAATATTCGCCCTCTGTAATTTTTACCACTTGTTGAAAGTGAAATTAATGGTGTAATCTTGTTATTTTCAATGTCATTTAGTATAGTCTCTGCACTGTTTAGTAATTCTTCAGCATCCTTAATTTGCCACCTGGTCATTGCCAGTTCTGCTTTGAGAATGATTAATTGAGGGGTTTGACTCAGGATATTTTCAGGCAGAGAATTTAGCCACGGACTAAATTTATAATGATTGCCATCATCCCAGATTTTGAACATTTCCTGCGAAATTAATTCAGCGGCTTTTTCATAATTCTTTGCAAGCAACAAATGATGAATGGCTTCGTCAACAAGGTCGTTGTTAATCAACCACTCACTTGCCAAAGTATGTAGTTCCGGAATGTTGATTGATGAAGATTGAATCAACCTTTTTCGGAGTAAATCGGAAAACAAATGATGGTAACGATACCATTTTCTTTCGTTGTCCAGTGGAATAATGAACATGTTGTTGGTTTCCAATAACTCCACTATTTCATGACTGTTTGTGGTACAGAGAATGTGATCGCATAAATCAGGGCACAAGCGCTTCAAAATGGCGGTTTTTAGCAGAAAATCTTTCACTTGCTTATCCTGAACAGAAAGGACTTCATCAAGTAGATAATCCATAATATACCGGCTGCTACCTTTCAAATTTTGAATAAATGTGGAAACATTATCCTGCCCTTTAATTGAAATTCCGGCTAAATGAATGCCTGATATCCAGCCTTCCGTTTTGGTCTGCAGAAAATCGGCATCTTCTTCTTTTAAGCTAATGTTGTGTGTTCTGTAAAAAAACTCGTTGGTATCTTTTGCCGAGAAACTCAAATCATCAATTCTCAACTCAATTAGTTGCTGTTTACTTCGCAATTTTGAAAGTTGAATTGAAGGATCGCTTCTTGTTATAATGGCGATGTGTAAATTATCCGGTAAAAAGCGAATAAAATAGTTGATGAACTGAATGATCTCTTTTTGATGAATGTAATGGAAATCATCGAACACCAACACGAACATTTTATTTGACTGGATCAGGTCGTTTACCAATATCCCGGTGATTTTTTCAGCAGAAAGGTTTACAGCGGTTTTTAAGAGTGGTTGAATGGTTTCTCCTATGCTTTTATCGATAGTTTGCAGTCCGGTTATCAGATAACTTAAAAATGAAGTAAAAATGTTGTCGCTTTCATCCAGCGAATACCAAACTGATTTAAGCTTTTTACTGTAAATCCAGTCGACAACAAGCGTTGTTTTTCCGTAACCCGCCGGTGCTGAAACGAGAACTAATTTGCGGTTTAATCCTTCGTTTAATTTTTCAAATAAAGCTGATCGGTGAACAACATTTTCTTTAGGTTGCGGAATATGTAGTTTAGTTAGTAGCATATTTGAATAATTCTAATTGGCCCGTCTAAATTGGAATCTAAAGATAATACTTCAATATATAACTGAAAAAGTTATGTTCCCACAATATCGGCTCACGAATTATGCTTATACAAAAAAATGAATACATACATCTTCCAATAGTTTAGGAACTATTATATGAGTTAGACAATTCCATGTTCTTTTACCTTTTTAGCAGCTTAAAATACGGTTGTCTACTTCAAGTTTGAGGTTAATTTTTTCAGGTGGGTTTTTTACAGTATTCAACAAAATAGACAACTTAACCGCGATTTATCGGATGGAATATTATTTGGCAAATAGTTTTTATGTTCCACTCTCGTTTTGGCTAAGACCAGTGGCCGTTTGCTATACGTTGATGTTTTATTTTAATTATCGTTATTCTATTCACGTTCTGTCTTACTGAAACTGCTAACGGAGGCCATTGGTTTTAGCCTTTGTTGTAGGCAGTTTTTTTATTTTTCATGTCAGTATATTATCATATTTTGACCTAAACTAAAATCTTAATAATCTGCTTACAGACACGGTCGCCTTTTAAAATAGATTCTTCCAAATCAATTGTCACCTTTTTGTCAAATAAAGTTTCAAATAACTTTTTAGAGTATCCAATAGTGCAATTGCATAAAAATGAATTATTCACTCCATTTTTCACCATCGGACAAGTACACTCTTCAAACATCAAGGTTATAGTATTTCCTGTTTTTGTAAAATTGTCAGAATTGTAATATTCTTCCTTGAAGTCATTAAACAAAATATCAGTATTTGTTTCAGAGGCATTCTTATTTCTGATTTTACAAACACCATGATAAAGTTTGGATGTTTCGCAACAAGCTTTTCCACATCTATTCAATATTTCAATACCTGTTGTAAGCTTCCCCAAAAAAAGGACAGTTTAAAAGTAGACAAATAAACGTTAATTTTGAACTGTTAGAAGATGAAGAAGAAAAGATTTACACCACAACAAATCTCCTCGATTTTGAAGGAGTACGAAAACGGCAAAAGCGTAGAAGAAATTGTTCGTGACCATAGTGTTAGCCGAGCTACATTTTACAAATGGCGGCAACGATATGGCGGCATGGAAGCCACAGAGTTGAAAAGGCTCAAGGAACTCGAAGAGGAGAACCGCAAATTAAAAATGATGTATGCCGAACAAGCTCTTGATTTAAAACTTGCCAAAGAGATTATCGAAAAAAAGCTTTAAAGCCTTGTGAAAAAAGAGAGATTGCAAAGGAAGTTTGCATCAATCCAACAGTTGGCATCCGCAGGGCGTGCCGTGTGTTAAATATGAGTCGTTCCGTTTATTACTACGAGTCGATAAAAGACGATGCTGAGGTAATTGATGCACTTACCATAAAAGCGAAAGACCACCCTACAGAAGGTTTTTGGAAGGCATATGGCCGATTACGCCTGGAAGGCAATGAGTGGAACCACAAGCGGGTGTATCGGGTTTATTGCATGATGAAACTGAATATGCGCAGGAAAGTAAAGAAAAGGCTCCCTGCCAGGGTAAAAGTTCCTTTGGTAATCCCCGAAAATATCAATAATTGTTGGTCGATTGATTTTATGCACGATGCTCTGGAGAATGGACGGAAGATAAAAAGTTTCAATATTATGGATGACTTTAACCGAGAAGCGCTCCATGTTGAACTTGACCATTCCATCCGAAGCAATAAAGTAGTTTATGTCCTGAATCACTTGATAAAACGCAGGGGCAAACCATCACAAATAAGGATGGATAACGGCCCCGAGTTTATTGCTGAGCTGTTAAAAGAATGGAGCAAATTTCAAGGAATTGAACTTTTATATACCCAGCCAGGCAAGCCAACACAGAATGCTTTTGTAGAGCGATTTAACGGAACCTACCGCAGGGCAGTATTGGATGCCTACCTGTTTCAATCGTTGGATGAAGCCAGAAATGAAACAGAAAGATGGATATTTGATTACAACAATAGAAGACCGCATGATTCATTGGGAGGAATGACTCCCATTGGTTATGCCAATAAAATGAAGAACCAAAAGCTGAACAGCAAAGAAAATGTGATTTACGAACCTGTCAAGGGTATATAAACGACTTCGCTAACTCAGTCGCCCTTGACAGAACCAAAAATCACATTGAAAAAGCTTTCAGAATTTGGTTATGAAAAAGAAAATAATCTATTTTTAGATAGTCCTAAAAAGGGGAAGCTTACACATTATCTCCTTCATCTAAGGAATACCATGCAGTTTGGAAATTATGTTTATGAATCCAATTACTAACAAGCGTCGTTTTTCCATATCCCGCCGTAGCTGAAACAAGAATTAATTTACGGGTTAATCCTTTATCTAATCTTTCAAATAAATCTTGTCGGTGAACAATATTCTTTTTGGATTGCGGAATATGTAGTTTAGTTAGAAGCATATTTGAATATCTGAATTAGACAATCCCAAGTTCTTTCGCCTTTTCTACAGCTTTTGTTCTACTATCCACTTCGAGTTTGAGATTAATGTTTTTCAAGTGGCTTTTTACGGTATTCAAAGAAATAAACAAATCGTCGGCAATTTGCTGGTTGGAGTATTCTTTGGCTAATAGTTTAAGTGTATCTAATTCACGGGCACTTAAAACATTTTCCGTTGCAGCTTTACTTGTTTTCTTTTCATTTTCAAAAGCTTCAATAAGAACATTCAAATAGCTGGAAGACACTGCATCTAGTTTTTCCGTCGAACTAACTTTCTTTCTTTGTCCTATTTCCCTTAATAAGGACTCAATTTCTGCCCCTTCATTGATATAAATTCTATTAAAATGATCAGATTGGGTGCATTTTAAACAATCCAAAACGGAATTTATGGCCTCTTCCCTTTTATTGGCAAGCAATAAGGATTTTGCCATTAAAAGTTCTACTTCTGCTAATAATTCAAAAGCTTCGTGACTCTCCAATCCCTCCTTCAGGTCTGTTAGCAACGAGATGGATTCGCTATAATTTTTCTGTGAGATACGACAACGAGCAATGGCAACATTATAAAAATAGTTCTCAAAATTGTGGTTTTTAGTTGTTTCTTTTCTTCGGTTAAGGATTGTGAGAGCCTTTTCATCTTCACCAAGCAATATCAGCAAATTGCATTTTAAGGAATTGGCCAAAACATAAAGCCATTGCGCAATATCCTGATTAACGATCTTTTCAAGCTCTTCAATTAACGACAAAGCTTTATTGAATTCTCCAGCTTTGTAATATGTTTCTGCAAGCAATAAACCATTGTAAGCTTGAAACGACAGGCTTAAAACTCCTCTTGAAAGATTATAACCTTTACGGGCATTTTTAATTCCTTCCTCAGTTTTTCCCTGCTCGGCCTGAATATAACCAATTATGGAATAAAGTATTGACGATAACAGGCCAATCCGGTATTCTTCGATTTTTGAATCGGCATTAAATGTTTCAAGAAGGTTATTACATAGTTCGAGTGATTTAGTATACTCCCCTTTTACTTTTAATACATACGCAGTTTTAGAGGTTGCTATTAAATTCAGGTACAGGTTATCTACTTTTTGAGCCTTTTCTCTTGCAATTTTAAATGAGCTGATGCTTTTGTTCAATTCAAACCGAAGCAAATTTGATTCTCCGTATGAAATATGAGCCCACGAATTCCATAAAACATCATTTGTTTCAATATTTTCAATAGCAAGTTTTGAATACCTGAATGCGGCTTCAACATCGCCCGAAAAGACTTTTAAAAGGTTGTAGGTTTCATACAATCTTCCCATCAGTTTATTCCTGGCGCCGTTAGAGTCGTCGTTCTTTATACTGGATTGTAATTTATCCAGAAATACCTCGGCGACATCCAACTTACCCATTATAATGAGTACCCAGGCGTAGGCAATACCAAATTTACCACTTGAGAGAACTTCGTTTTCATCCAGATGCTGTGCAAATTTCAGGATTATTGAATACTGCGAAGTTTCCCACAAATTATCAACTTCTTTATCAATTAATTGCAGTGCTTTTTCCGTACTTCCGGCTTTTAGAGTATGCTCAATGGCAAACAAGGAAAATCCTTTTGCTTCATACCACAAGCCAGCTTTTTTATGCAATTCTGGTAGTTGTTCTTTATACTTGATTTGCAGTCGTTGTTTTAATAAATCGCCAAAAAGATGATGGTAACGAAACCATTTGCGTTCATCATCGAGCGGGACGATAAACATGTTACATTTTTCAAGCGATTCGAGTAATTGCTGGCCATTGTTTTTGTCGAGTATTGCATCGCATAGCGAGCCGGAGAATTGATCCAGTACCGAGGTTTTTAAAAGAAACTCGCGCGTCTCATTATCCAATGTATTCAGGACTTCCTCAATCAGGTAATCCATAATATACCTGCTGTCTCCGGCAATACTTTTCAGGTATTCCGAAATATTATCTTTATTCTGAAGTGTAATTGCTGTTAATTGTAAACCTGCAATCCAACCTTCGGTTTTTAGCCCTACCAGGCTAATGTCATTCCGGGTAAGCCCGAGCTTTAATTTCCGGTTAAAAAAACCGGTAATATCGTGCTCGTTAAAGCTTAAATCAGCGGACCTAATTTCCATAAGTTCATTCTGACTTCTCAGCCGTGCCAATGAAATGGGTGGATCAGAGCGAGTTAACAGCGCAATTTTAAAGTTTTGAGGTTTGTACTCAATGATAAAACTTAGGGTCTTAAATATCTCTGAGGAGCTAATTAAATGCAAGTCGTCAATAACAAGCAGAAACTCTTTTTCAACAGAAAGTATATCATTTATAAGCAGTTCGATAATATACTTTATTTCTGCAGTGCCCGGAGATTTTAATAAATTAAGTGATTTGCCCCCAATGTTTTCATTAACTGTCTGGATGCTGTTAATCATTAAGCTCAGAAATTCAAAGGGATCATTATCGCGGCCATCCACCGAGTACCAGGCAGTTGGTATTTTGTTTTGAAGTATCCAGTCACTAACAAGCGTAGTTTTTCCATAACCTGCTGTGGCGGAAACAAGAATTAATCTCCGGTTCAATCCTTCATTTAATTTTTCAAATAAAGCTGATCGGTGAACCACATGCTCTTTGGGTTGCGGAATATGTAGTTTAGTTAGTAGCATTTCTGGTTAATGACTGGTAGTTTACTGCAAACCTCCTAAAGATAATACATCCGTAGAAGATTTAAAACTTTGTCAGTGCATGAAGACAATTGCGTCATTAATCTACCTTGTCTTGTTTTTTACTACAAACTGAATTATCTCCTCTTCAAACCTGTCCAGAATTTGCTGGTTAAAAGGAACATGCCCCATAGTTGGTATCAAAACCAAATTTGAGTTAGATAAACTCTCTGCTGTTTGAATTCCACCCAACTTATCAACCAGGTAATCTTCTTCACCATGAATAATTAGGGCCGGTATTTTTACCTGTTGCAGTTGTTCTGTTCTGTCGGTAAGATTTGCCTGTGCTTTAACATGCGAGTCGCCAATAGCCCCAATAATATCCTGACGATCATACAGATTTTTGGTGTATTCAATAGCCAGTTCTTCATTAAATTCGGTAGTGCCATTCAGGTATTTCCAGACTTTCAGGAAATCTTCCAGGTCATTATTAAAATTATTGGTCGGATTGTTTTCCATAAATATTTCCCAGGTTTTAGGTGGTGGCGGAGGGATACTACCGGAATTTGTTGAAGCAGAAGCGGAAGTCATGGAAATAATCCTGTCGGGATAATGAATTGCCAATAGCTGAACTATAAAACCACCCATCGAATGGCCTACAACATGAGCCTTTTTAACCGAAAGCGAATCCAATATTGTTATGGCATCTTTGGTAAGTTGCATAACGTCGAAGGGATTTTTTTCGTAATCAACTTTCGTAGAATAACCAAAATCGCGATGGTCGTATTTTATCACATAAAAGTTTCTGTTGGCGAGGTTTTTGCAAAGCTTATCCGACCAGAATGATGAATTAGCGCCGGCTCCTGAAATAAATAGAATGGCTTCGTTCGAGTCATCACCGTAGGTTTCCACCCATAATCTCAGGTGTGGTTCAATTTGTATAAATCCCGTTTGCTTTTTCATCCCATAGCTATTTGAATAAAACGAAAATGTCAATATTAAAAATGCAATGATACGATTCGCCTGTTTCACATATTTTTAGCAATAAATTCACTTGCAATTTTGAAAAATTCTTCATGATTCGAGAACATAGCCGGATGATTGCCTTTCTCAAAAATATGAATTTTAAGAGCTGAATTTTTGTCCTTTAATCCCTCGAAAATCTTATCCAGATGATTACAATATTCATCTTCCAAACTTCCGGTGAGCAATGTTGGCACATCAAGTTCCGAAATCGGTTTATGGAAAAAAGAGTTGCCGGTTTTTGCAAATTCTATGTTTACATTGGTGTCCATATCAACCACTTTTTCCCAATCCGTTCCGTGCATATCTTTCCAGAAAAACTGAGCTTCTTCAATCTGTTTGTCTCTTTCTCTGTCTTCTCTTATGGTTTTTATAAAGGTTCCCAAAGATGTTTCTCCTTCAAAACTATCGGCCACCAAAGATTTGACTTTATCCGGATGTTCGAGCGCCAGGTTAATCCCAACCAATGCCCCGCCGCTGGTGCCAATTACATTTACATTTTTTAGATTTAATTCTTCCAGCAAGGCGTTTGCCACCTTTGAATTGTAATACCAGAAATCCGTTTCAAACTTCTCCAATCGGGAAGATTTACCGTGCCCCGGAAAATCAAAAAGTATTACTTTGTAATTATCAGCATATAGTTTTATTATGGGATGAAACATTCGGGATGAAACACTATTTCCATGAATCAATAAAAGTGGCTCACCTTCTCCAAAAATTTCATAAAAAACGTTACCGTTTTCAAATTTATAATAAGGCATACTTAGAATTATTTAATGAAATGATTTTCTAGTCAAGATTTAAAATTAATTGCTTTTAAGTTTATAATGAACTGTCCATTGTATTTTCCTGAAAGCATCTACGCTTCTAAAAAAATTCCGAAACGGTATGTTGGCTTCTTCTTCATCAAGGTACGACCAGTCCTTAATATACTTGTATTTCGTATCCCATGTTTCAATTTCATTACTATCGGTAATCCCAAATTTGAATAACGTTTCTTCCCCAAGTTTGAGCTCGTTTTTCATTTTTATGGCCATCATTTTTCCGCGCCATCCAGTAAGCCATTTCGTGTTAAAGACTTCGAAAACAACTTCCGGATTGGTAAACTTTCTTTGAAGTTCGCCAAACAGAGCTTTCACATCAGCCAATTCACAATACATGAAAACTCCTTCTGCCATCAAAAAAACGTGTTCTCTGTCTATTTCGTTTATCCAGTCGAATTCGAAAACCGATTGGGCAAATTGGCTGTAACGTTTAGTTGGCGCAATAATTTTTTCTTTGATGTTAATAATATCAGGGAGATCCAGATCGTAAAAACGGATTTTCCCATTATCGATTCTTCTGAACCGGTTATCCATTCCACACCCAATATTTACAACCGCAGCATCAGGATGTTTTTCAATAAAACTTTTAGCAAACAAATCATACTGCCTGGCACGAAGTGCGATGTGATTGACCAGACTCTCTTTAATTTGGTTTGAGTTAAATCCCGGAAGTCCGGTTATCTCCTTTAACGCCTCCAAAGTGTCTAAAGAATCCCTGTCATATAATATGGAATGCCTGGAGATTGCATCCAAAGCATGACATTGCAATGTTAGAAATGCGGTTTGAGAAATTTGTCCGATTTTTGCAGTCATTTTTTAATCATTTTTCGGTAGCTCAGTCAACGTTTTATTTGTGTTTACAAGAGGTAGCGGAATAAATGCAACCAAATCGTCAAGATATTCAGCGTTCACCTTATTTGTGACAGGATCGCTAATGGCATGTCCACCCTTTGGATAAACCTTTACAAGGAAATTATTGAGATTGTTAACTTTTAGTTTCTCCTTGCATTTTTCAACAGGAACATTTCTGTCATCGCCTCCAAATCCAATAAATACCGGGACATGTATCTGTTGCCAATACGGAATAGGATCAAAACCAACCAGTGCTTTCTGATGGGGCATTTTGCTGATCCTTTTGGAAGTAAGCGGAGCAAGAGCCTTTGCAATAAACCGATAAGTATAAGGTTCCATATTATTAATTTCTTCGTATACCAATTGTTCGTCGGTTGTAACCGTTGCCCCTGACATGGTTGCCACAAAATCAATATCTGCGGATTTAGTTGCCGCAACCGGGGCAATCCATCCCCCCTGGCTCATTCCCAAAACTCCAATTTCAGAATAGTCAAAAATATTCTGCTCTTTTACATATTCAACAGCTGCTAAAACATCACTTGCCAAGTGGTTAAAATCAGCTCCTATCCATTCTCCTTCCGATTTTTCACATCCTCTTTTATCGGGAAGCACAACAGCAATTCCATTATTTGTTAAATGCTTTGCCACCGATAAATACCAAACACTGTTTCTAAAACTTGGTCCTGATCCGTGGATAAAAACAACCACGGGAAATGGCCGGTCGCCTTCAGGTAACATCAGCATTCCTGCCAGTTTTAAACTATCTGCTTTGTTCTCAAATGTAATTTCGGAATATTCTATTTCTGAAAGATCCGGTCCGGTTAACATCCTTTGCGGCTTGTTTTTAAATGCCGGCGGTAAAATTAGAAATACTATTAATCCCAGGGTTACAATTAGTAAAGTTCGTTTCTTTTTTAGTTTCATGTTTCTGTTGTTTTTTATTCTTCTAATTTTTTATTGATGTGATATAAAATGCTTTGGACTTCTTGCCCAACATCACACTTTTGGAAATTTCAAAACCATTCTTCACAAGCAGACTCTCGACACTTTTTTTGGTGGTTTTTTCTTTTAATGCTTCATCAGATGGTTTCCCAAAAGTTTTTACGTAGCGAATTCCTACGGCCATCCGGCTAAAGAAATTCATATCATCTATAGCAAAAGAGGTTATTATCAGGCATCCACCGCTTTTTAATACCCGCTTACTTTCCTGAATCACCTTTTCTGCATTCCCAATTATGTGAATCAGGTTAGCCATAAAAACCGTGTCAAAGCTTTCATTTTCAAAATCAAGATTCAAGGCATTGGCTCTTTTGAATTCCACTTTTTGCAGGGTTCCTCTTTTTTGCTTTGCAGTGGCAACCATTTCATCGGAGAAATCCGTGGCAACAACAATCTTTGAATTTTTCAAAAGGATTTCGGTATATAATCCGGTTCCACAACCCAGTTCCAGAACTTTTCCTAAATCAGATTCTTTCAGCATTTCTTCTCTGGTGAGAGAAAGCAACTCTTTGCCAACTACGTTTTGCTGTTTTTCTTCGTAATCTTCCGAAAATCGGCTCCAGTATGTTTCTTTGGTTTTCTGTTCCATCACTGGTCATTTATAGTATTTTTCAAGCTCAGGAAATAATTTCAGGCAGTTTGTAAATGCCATTTTCTCTAATTGGTCATCGTTAAAGTCTCCCTGTTTTAGTAGGTTTTTAGTTACAATTGGTGCCAGTTTCGATATGCAAACATCAGTTCCAAAAACGATATGGTCCGGACCGGCAAAATCCTGTAACGTTTTTATGGCATAGTCACCAGAAACATTAACCGTATCGTAATACATTCTTTTCAGGTGTTGAAGTCCTTTGGATGGTTCGCCATTTACCAGAAAATCGTATAAAGTTCTTATAATTGGTGGCTTTTTATCTTTTTGTCCATACTCAATTCCTGCCAATCGCCATGCTATATAGGGTATTGTGCCACCTCCGTGCGATAAAATATAACGAATATCAGGGTGTCTGTCAAGCACTCCGCTATACATCATGTTGGCTACAGCACGTGTGGTATCAAAAGGTGCCTCTATTAATGCATTGGGCATACCCAATTCCGAATCGAATTCTACTCCCGGATCAGTAGGATGAATATAAACCACAGCTTTTCGTTTATTCAATTCTTTAAAAAATGGTTCAAAAGTTTCATCACCCAAATATTTGCCTAAATAATTGGTCATCAAACAAACTCCATTTAAATGAAGAGTGTCTAAGGCATAGTTCAATTCAGTTAAAGCCGCGTCTGGATTTAACAAAGGGATTGTGGCAAAACCACCAAATTGATCAGGGTAACGATCTTTCGTTTCTGCTATAATTTCGTTGGTTAATCGTGCCAGAACTTCAGGAAAATCATCAGGCACTTCAACGTCGGGAAAGTAAACACCCGGTGTTGAAATGGACAACATGGCTATTTGAACTCCGTTTTCCTTCATCTTTTTAAATGAAGTGTCCACTGTCCATTTTGGCAATTTTACACCAAAAGATTTTTCGATTCCTACTTCCTTTAACGCCTCAACATATTCTTTTGGAAAAATATGGTGATGTACATCAATTTTGTTAGTTGTTTTCATGGTATTGTTTCTGTTTTCCTTTAAAATACTCTTACAAAGTTTAAAGAAAACCCGTATAAAAGAATCACCCGCATGGGTGATTTTAGGGGTGAATTCTATCTGGTGTTTCAAAAAATAAACAAAAAAGAGAGCATTTCAATTACGAAATGCTCTTTTTCCTATATACTCAAAGTCTTTTAAGATTTTCTATCCTAACTTCATCGTATCCGGATTCCAAAGAACCGGTTTTGCATTATAATAGCTTTCGTTGGCTAAAAGCGCGGCACCGGCAGCACGTAGTCCGAAAACAGGATCTTCAACGATTTCCTTTTGTCCGCGAACGCCCTGGAAGAAATTATAGAAATGATCGTAATGAGCACCTTTATAATCGCGCGGAGCCTCATAATTCGTTTCACCAACATTCAGATCAGCTTTTCTTTCGTTGAGGTATTTCATGTCGTATTCTTCCTTGATTTTCTTTTGCATTTCCTCGGTGTAAGCGATCAATGAGTAACTCTGCGGTTTCATGTTCAGTTTCGAACGGATGAGTCTTACACTATTCGAACCGATCTCCATTTCGCCTTCAGTTCCCACCAATCGGAAACCGCCACCACCGCCATTTCCGGCAATAAAATTCACACGAAAAGCAGCATTAAAAGCAGCGTGAGTATTCGTTTTTGGAAAATCGTAGAGTGTAATCGAAACATCGGGTACATCTCGCCCATCGTCCCAGTAACGCAATCCACCGGTTGCCTGAGCTCGCTCCGGACCATTTGAACTAATTACATAATGCAAAGTAGAAAATGCATGTACAAACAAATCACCGGCTACTCCGGTACCATAATCCTTGTAGTTTCTCCAACGGAAAAAACGTTTCAGTTCAAAAGGAACTTTTGGTGCACGCCCTAAAAATGTGTTGTAATCCACCGTGTCAGGATTGGCGTCCGGCGGTATCGGATATTGCCACGCTCCTTCTGCCGAATAACGATCGTTGAACATGTCGAGCATTACAATTTCGCCAATAGCACCATCTTCATACAATTGTTTTGCTTTTTCGTTACCCAGCGACGACATACCCTGACTTCCAACCTGCATAACCTGACCTGAATCTTTCCAGGCCTGAATCAGCGGATGACCTTCATCAAAGTTTTGCACCATCGGTTTTTCGCAGTAGACGGCTTTTCCGGCGTTTAACACTTCCGTACTGATTTTTATGTGCCAGTGATCAGGAGTGGCAATTATGACCGCATCAATATCATCACGGTCAAGAATTTCGCGGTAATCGCGGGTTACAAAAATATCATCGCCCCACAATTCTTTTGCACGTTGTAAGCGGCCTGTGTATAAATCGCAGGCGGCTACCAGCTTTACTCCGGGAACACGAAGCGCCGAAGTGGTATCGTAAATTCCCTGTATTCCGGCTCCAATCAATGCCAGCTGCACCTGGTCGTTGGCAGCAAACTGTGTTGGCTCAAATTCTCTCGATTTCAGCACGATTCGCTGACTGTAGGAATTTCCCATAATTGTTGGAGCGGTGGAAACTAGGGCTGCTCCGAGGACCGTATTTTTTATAAACGATCGTCGGGATGAATGACTTTTACTTTTCATTACTCAGTTTATTAGTTTTAGTTAGTTTTAAATGCCGTACCTGTTTTTACAGAATACGGCTTTACTTCACTACCAAAGTTATAAAAGTTTCTGATAGAAGAAAAGTGCAAGTCGTGAGATATTTATTTTCGGTTTATGCATTTCTTTATTGAAGCGCCGGTAAAACAAAATTTTCAAGAATACGGTTTTGCTTCACTTTCGATTTGAAGTTAGCACCGGTAAATACAACAACTGCATTTAAATCCGGGAAAACCATAATTTTCTGTCCACCCCAACCCAGAGCACAGTACATGCGTCCGTATTCTTCGTACTGCTTGGTCCACCACGTGTATCCGTATCCAACGGTTCCCAAATCTTCTCCCGGAATTTTTATGCCATAATTCGGCCCAAACGGATGTCCACATTTTTCAACCCACTCTTTTGAAATAATTTGCTCTCCATTCCAAACGCCATCGTTTAAAAACAGTACGCCAACTTTTAGCATGTCTCGCGGTGTGAGTTTTATACCACCACCGGTACTGATTTCGCCGGTGTCGTACCTTAACCACCAGTCATTTGATTCAATTCCGAGCGGTTCGAATAAATACTTCTCCGAAAATTCATCGATATTCATTCCGGTTGCATTCTTTAGAATTTTTTCCAGAATTTGCATGTCGCCTCCCGAATAGGTAAAATGTGTTCCGGGAACAGCAATCAACGGTCGCTCTAATACAAATTCAACAGGATCTTTATCGGAAAAATAGATACCGATGGCATCGTTTTGAGTACTGCTCAATGCAACGCTCCATTCATCCCAAAGAAAGCCGGAAGTCATGGTAAGCAAGGTTTTTATCGTAACATAGTTTTTGTTGTCGGCATTGTAATTTTCGTAATCAGGCAGGTAATCGAAAATCGATTGATCAATACTTTTTATAAATCCCTTTTCAATAGCAATTCCAAAACATATCGACACAAAACTTTTAGTGGCTGATTGCAACACGTGTGGTGTATTTCTATCCCAGGTTATATAATCGCCTTTATGCCCCGGAGCATCCCACTGGTACTTATGTCCCTCGAAATAATCTTCAAAAACCAACTTGTCATTTTTATAAATCAGCATCGAATGAATTTCTCCATATTTCCCCCTCTCAATGCGTTTTGCAACGTCAATTATCAATGTTGAATCAATGTCTGATTTTTCCAACGATTCAACTTGTAGCCCATCGTTTGTTTGCGTCGGAACCTGGTAATTATAATTTTTGCTTGTGCTGTTACAACTGGCAGCTACCAGAACAAAAAATAAGATGGCTATTCCTGTTACTTTTATTCGAGTTTTCATGATTGTTTTGCGCTTTTATTTAACTTATTTACTGGTATAAAAGGTGTGATAACCAGGCCAACTGCAATACCGATCAACAGCGCTGCCAGGAAATACATCACCGAATATTTCAGCAGGATAAATCCTACACCCAAACCCATCATTGTTGTTCCTCCTGTTATCCAGGAACTTTTGTCTTTGTTTCTCTTTTTTGTTTTCATGATTTCTAGTTTTTATGATTTAATTCTTTGGCTATTTCATCACCCAAAGTGTCTATTTCATTAATTGCTTTGTTATAAACCAATTCTTTGGCTTTTGTAAGATAAATACTTTCCACAAGAAAATTCTGGATCTCAACAGAACTCAATCTGTCAGGTTTTACGATTTCAAGCGTTGCGTAATTTATTACACCTCTAATCTCCGGATACAACTCGTTTAAAATTATCTCCCAGTGAATATCTTCCAGCTTATTTATACTGGTGTAGGTCATTTCAAGTTTTTGAAGGGCACTGGTGATGTTCGAATTTTTAAGCAGTTTTATAGAACCACTGTTTACCAGCGTTTCATAAATGTTTTCACTACGGTGGAAATCGGAATACTGCGACAATTCCATGATCAGGATTGCAATAGAATCGGTTTTCTCTACCGCGTGACCGGCAATCAATTCACTTGCACGTTTATACCTTCCTGAATAATAATTATTGAAGTCTCTTACGCTGATCAGTTCATTACGGTCCTCCGTCAGTTGTTGGCTAATATTCTGATAGGCCTTTGTAGCCGCCTCACGGTCTTTTCTGTTCGAGTTCCAGTTGTTAATCTGCAGTGCCAGCAAAATACCTATAACCAACAGGAAAATTTCTCCTGCAGCATAAATCAAATAAGCACTAAATTTTTTCTCAGTCCCAAACCTAAATTGTATGTATCGAAAAAAACGTGTCATTTTGCATTGATTTTTGTTGATGTAAAGTTCCGACAAACGCCGATGCAGCACCAATAACTTATGCGCCAAACCATATGAAGTTTCGCGAGGGGATATAAATTATGTTGCAAGGCCATGAATTATGATGCACGCGTAGAATTTTTATACTCCAAAAAGGCAAAACAAACAACGTCAGACTTTTGCTGTTTAAATAATTAAACGAGGTTTTAGCACGAAAAAACAGCACTATGAATTATTTGAAAAATACTGCATTACTCTTATTTATTTTTCTGGCCACACTGGCTTGCACATCATCTGATAAAACAGAAAAACCTTTGCCTGATTATGAAACCGTTCCGGAAATAAATTTGCCCGATGGTTTTAAAATTCATGTTTACGCTGAAGATGTAGACAATGCCCGGTCGATGGTATTGGGTGATAAAGGCACCTTGTTTGTCGGATCGAGAACGGCCGGAAAAGTTTATGCTGTTATTGATGAAGACCAGGATTACCAAGCAGACCAGGTAATTGTAATAGCGGATAATTTGAACCAACCCAATGGAGTGGCTTTTTTGAATGGCGATCTTTATGTGGCCGAGATCAGTAAAATATGGAAATTCGAAAATATTGAAGATCATCTTGATTCTCCACCAGCTCCCGTTCTGATAAGTGATGATTTTCCGACCGATGGTCATCACGGGTGGAAATACATTGCTTTTGGCTCTGATGGCAAACTTTATGTGCCGGTTGGCGCGCCGTGTAACATTTGCCTTTCAGAAGATGAAATTTACGCCTCAATCTCACGTATGAATCCTGATGGCAGCAATCATGAAATTTTTGCACATGGAGTTCGGAATTCCGTTGGTTTCGACTGGCACCCTGAGGACGGGACACTTTGGTTTACCGATAATGGCCGCGATTGGATGGGTGATGATCTTCCGCCCGACGAGCTAAACCGAGCACCAGAAGCCGATATGCATTTTGGTTATCCGTTCTGTCATGGTTCAGGAATTGCCGACCCTGAATTTGGCGACCAGCGAAATTGCGACGAGTTTAACTTTCCGGTACAGGATTTGGGGCCGCACGTGGCTGCTTTGGGAATGTTATTTTACACCGGCAATATGTTTCCCGATGAATACAGAAATAGTATTCTGATTGCTGAACATGGCTCGTGGAATCGTTCAACGCCTATTGGCTACCGACTTACACGAGTAGAATTAAACGGTAATATGGCAACTTCTTATGAAACTTTTGCCGATGGATGGTTCCAAAACGGAAGTCCGTGGGGACGACCGGTTGATGTGATACAAATGCCCAATGGTTCTATTCTTGTTTCTGACGATGCATCCGGAACTATTTACAACATTACTTATTCGCACGAATAAATTTACTAATATTTGTCGGTGACGTTTTACAAGAAGAAATGGCTACTTTTTAGCTACAAGAATTGATTGAATTTTTCCGTAAGTAAAACTTCGCCAAATCCACTCAAGTAATCCAAATCGAAAATATTTCAGCCATAAACCACTGAAAATAACCTGCACCGTAAAAATTATTACTGCCAAAATTGTCCAGGCAAGCGGTCCAAATTGTTCTGCCCAGCCAAAACCAATTCCATAAAACAGAATAATTCCGATAAGGCTTTGTCCCACATAATTACTAAAAGCAGTTCGGCCCACCGGAAGCACCGGGCGTAACAGTTTATTTATCCACGGTTTTTTAAAGGCCAAAGCCAGACCTATCATATAAACCAAAGCCAGCGGAAATACGGTTAAAGCATAAAAAGCGGTATAATACAAACCTTGTGGTTGCATAGCATAATAAGCTTCTTCGTTTTTTACAAGCAGAAAAAGTACAACATTTAGCGGTACAAAAATGAGAAGTCCGGCAATAAAAATCTGCAACAATTTCTTCCTGTGCAGCATCGCTTTTGGGTAAAAATCGGTTCGTGCAATTACAAAACCAATTAACATGGTTCCCAAAACTTTCGGAATACGACTTACAAAAAACAGGTAGGCAAAACGATATGGTGCATCGGCCCATGTTATGCCAATAATGGAAAAGATATTCTTTGTTTCGCGCAAAACAGGCGTCCTGCTGGTATCCTGGTCTATTAATCCCTGCATTTGATACACTTTCTCTCCGGCCTCGTATAAAATGTCTGATGGCCAGTTTATCCAAGAGAAATGCATTTTCAGGAAATAGAGCAAGATTGGCGACAGAATCAACAGAATTCCGGTAATCAATAATGTCCGGTTCGAATAATTGCGCAAGGCTACGAGTATAAATCCGGCCAGTCCGTACAGAAAAACAATATCGCCTTCCCAAATAAAGAACAGGTGTATTCCGCCCAAAAGCAACATAAACCAAAGTCGGCGACGAATAAAGGCCGCTGTTGATGCATCGTCTTTTCGCGAGCGTTCTATTTGCAGTGCTATCCCCCAGCCGAAAAGCAAACTGAACATCGAATAAAATTTTCCTTCAATAAAAATGTACTGCAATGTGCGCACCACATGATCGATTTCAGGAAAAACGAAAACACCTTTAAACCCAGGCGTATAAAGCGAAAACCACCGTAGATTGACAATCAGAATCCCGAAAATAGAAATACCTCTTATTAAATCCAGGTATTCTAGCCGGTTGCTCTTATTTATTGGCGCAAAATCTTTGTCTTTCATATTATAGGTACTCGCTTGTTGTTGGTCAATCGCAATATTATTATAATAATGCATATAAAAACGAATCGAAACAAAAAGTTCAATCGCAAAAATCCTTTTCTGTAAAAATGGATATTTACTACATGAGGTAAAAAGGCTATAATGCCCTTAAAACCTAAAAGATAGAATTAAGTAAGGTGCTATTTGAAATTGATTCGTATAGAAATATATTCTCTGAATATTTTTCATTTGTTAAATATAATAGTTTGGTGATATTGTTTTCTAGTATCTGATTAACAATTAATTAATATTAATAATGGTGATTAAAATTTTACATATTTTTCCTATCTCGACATTTTTTAGTTTCTTTACGACGTTTTATGAAGATATCACAAAGACTTCGACATAGAAAAACGAACACTACCGGGAAAGAGTTAGGCTTTTACAGCAACTCAAACATTCTCTTCTACAACTATACCCGCTCTACAGGTAATCCCAAGAAACCACCTGTATTGTAAACAGCTGTAACAATAGTTGTTTACTCGCTGACGACTTACTGTCGACAAGGAAAAACAATTTACTTTATTATTAACTAATAGTATTCTTTATGAATTTGAGAAAAAATTTACTTCTATTTATTTTAATTTTTGCTAGTTCAATTGTCTTCGCTCAAGACGAAGAAAATGAAGATGGTTTCAAAATTGGTGGAGCCATGCGTTTTAACCTCCTTTCAACAAATTACGAGAGTGGAGCAAGTAACTTGAATCCACAATTTACCTGGGATACCTGGAGACTGAATGTTGACGGATCGATGGGTGACATTGATTTAAGTTTCGAATACAGGTTTTACCCAACATTCGGTACACACTTTATCCACCACGGATTTTTAGGGTACGAATTTTCTGACCAGGTTTATATGGAATTAGGTGTAACGCAAGTGCCTTTTGGTATTACAACCTGGGCATCGCACTCGTGGTGGTTCCAGGGGCCATATTACGTTGGTTTGGAAGATGACTACGATATGGGTATTAATTTCGACATTAATCCAAGTGATAAAGTAGAAATTTCGCTTGCCTATTTCCGTCAGGCCGAACCTGAAGGACCAAAATTTGGTGGCGATGTTACTTTTGGAAATGCCGGTCCGGGCCGTTACTCATATGATATTGTTCCCGGAAACGGAGCATACGTAGCAGCCGATGGTAGCATTGTTTCTACTTCAGCCAGCTTACGCGAACTTGATCAATTTAATGCTCGCCTGGCAGTTGATGTTACAGAAGGTTGGGAAGTTGGAGTATCTGCACAGGTTGGCCGCATCTATAACTCAGTATTAGACGAAGCTAAAGCTGCAACAGCATTTGCTGCTCACGTGGTAGGAAACTTTGGCAAATTTAACCTGAAAGCTGAGTACATTAATTATAACTACAAAGCTGAAGGCGATAATGGCCAGGAACTTGACGTGGTTCAAATGGGGGCTTATGGTTATGAATACTTTGGCGGAGACGGATATACCGGAGGTGTAGCCTCAAACGCTAATGTTTATGTAGTTGGTTTGGCGTACACAATTCCTGTTGACTTTGGTCCAATCTCAAGTATACAACCATACGTTGATTACACTTTAATTGACAAAAAGGTAGATGCCTTTTTTGATACACAACACTTAATTCCCGGATTCCTGATTAGTGCCGGTCCGGTTTATACCTATGTTGATTACGCAATGGGTAAAAACCAACCATGGTTAACCGAATCGTTTGGTAAAGGTTTAGGTTCAGGGGTAGAAGACCCTGACTGGAACAAAAGATTCAATATCAATATTGGATATTACTTTTAAGATAAACAAGAGGGAATATGCCTGATAAAAGAAAAACAAAAATTAGAATCGAAGATTTAACGCTAATCTTTGGTAAACGTAAGCAAGAGGCACTAAAACTTTTAGAGCAAGGTGTTTCTAAAGACGAGATTCTGAAAAGGACGAAATGCACCGTTGGTGTAAGTCGTGCCAGCATTGATATAAAAGAAGGTGAAGTCTTCGTTATCATGGGACTTTCTGGAAGTGGAAAATCAACTTTAATTCGTTGCTTAAACCGCTTGAACGAACCTACAGCCGGGAAAGTAATTTTTGATGATCACGACATAACGCGTGAAAGCAATAAAGAATTGCTGGAAACCCGTAGAACAGAAATGAGTATGGTTTTCCAAAAATTTGGTTTGCTCCCCCACCGTACTATTTTAGAAAATGCAGCTTTTGGGCTGGAACTTCGTGGCGAAGAAAAAGCAGATCGTGACGAAAGAGCTAAGAAGGCACTCGAAACCGTAGGTTTAAAAGGCTACGAAGCACAATATCCATCAGAGTTGTCAGGCGGTATGCAACAGCGGGTAGGTTTGGCTCGTGCACTTGCAAACGATCCGGCGGTGCTGCTTATGGACGAAGCTTTCTCGGCACTCGACCCGCTGATTAAATCAGACATGCAGGACGAGTTGCTCGAGATTCAGGATAAACTGCACAAAACCATCGTGTTTATTACACACGACCTTGACGAGGCCATTAAAATTGGCGACCGTATTGCCATTATGAAAGATGGTGTAGTGGAACAAATCGGTACGGCTGAGGATATTCTTACAAATCCTGCCAGCGAGTATGTTGAGGCATTTGTGGAAAAAGTAGACCGAAAAACGATTATTACTGCCGAAACATTGATGTTTAAAAAGCACACAACGCTTGAAGTACCTAAGGACGGGCCAAAAGGTGCAGTTCGAAAAATGCGCTCAATTGCTGTTGATCAGTTGCCGGTTATTGATGAACACAAAAAATTCCTTGGCCACGTGTGGTTGCAGGATGTTCTTGAACTGGAAAAGGAAAAAGCAGCTTCAATTGAGAAGGCAATAAACACCAATGTGCCAAGTGTATACAAACACTACACTGTAGAAGATATGTTACCATTAATTACCGGAATCAGGCATCCGCTTGCCGTAATTGAAGAAGAAACCGGGAAATTTCTGGGACTGGTAACACAAACCTCGTTGATTATTGAGGCCACGCGCTTCGAGAAGAAAGAAGTGATTAAATTGAAAGAACAAGCTAACGAATTATAGTATGGAAAAAATAATCGACATAGGAACATTTATTGAAAAGGGAATTAATGTACTGGAAGAGAGTTTGTCGGGTTTATGGGGAGCTATCGATGATGTAATATCATGGACAGTTGACTTCCTGAACGACACATTTCTGGCTATCCCGTTCATCATAATTATTGCCCTTGTAACTTTTGGTGCCTACTATGCAAACGCCGGAAAACAATCCTTTAAAAAAGAAGGTTTCAGAAAAGGTATAGGCTTAGCGCTGTTTGTTGTTCTTGGTCTGTTGCTTATTTGGGCAATGGGTTACTGGGAAGAAGCAATTCAAACAACAACACTTGTTATTGTGGCTACTATTATTGCGCTGCTGTTTGGTATTCCGCTGGGAATTTGGGCTGCACGCAGTAACACTGCAAATGCTATTATACGTCCAATTCTCGACTTAATGCAGACCATGCCGGCATTCGTTTACCTTATTCCTGCTATTTTCTTCTTTAGTGTAGGAAATACGCCGGGTGTTATTGCAACGGTTATTTTTTCGTTGCCGCCGGCAGTGCGTTTAACAAGTCTGGGAATCCGAAATGTACCCGCCGATGTTATTGAGGCAGGTCATGCCTTCGGAGCTACCGATAAACAAATTCTGTTTAAAATACAGTTACCGCTCGCAAAAACAACTATTCTGGCCGGTATAAACCAGGTAATCCTGCTTGCACTGTCGATGGTTGTTATTGCATCAATGGTTGGTGCCAAAGGCTTAGGTGCCATTGTTTACCAAGGAATTCAGCAAAACGATATTGCCAAAGGTTTCGAATCAGGACTTGGAATTGTTGTGCTGGCAATTATATTAGACCGTATTACTCAGGCTGTTGCTAAAAAATAAATTATAAATCTTAAAAAGTTATATTATGCTGAACATTAAAAAATTAGGAACTCTGTTTGTAGCTGCAACACTGTTATTTGCAATTACATCATGTTCAAACAGCGGATCGAGAAACAAATCTGCTGAAGTAGAAAAAAAAGAAGTAAACATTTTATACCCGAACTGGGCCGAAGGTATTGCCTTTACCCACCTGGCAAAAGTTGCACTTGAAGCCAACGGTTTTGATGTTGAAATGACTAACCTTGAACCAGGATTGATTTATGGAGAATTGTCGAAAGATGATTCAAAAGGAGACGTATTTTTAGATGCATGGTTGCCTAATACACACAAAGATTACTGGGCCGACTACGGCGACAAACTAGTAAAATTGGGCGAATCGTTTAGTAATGGTACTACCGGATTGGTTGTTCCATCATACGTTACGATTAACTCAATTGAAGAATTGAACGCTAACAAAGATAAATTCGATGGCGAAATTATCGGAATTGGTAGCGGTGCGGGTATTCATGCAAATACTGAGAAAGCAATTGAAGAATACGGTTTGGATTTCGAGCAAATTACATCGAGTGGGCCGGCAATGGTTGCCAGCCTTGAAAAAGCAATTAAAAACAACGAGTGGATTGTGATTACAGGATGGAAACCGCATTTTAAATGGGCAAAAAACGATTTGAAATATTTAGAGGATCCAAAAGGAATTTATCCAAAGGATGTTTGTGCAATTATTTCGCGCAGAGGTTTTGCTGAAGATATGCCTAAAGCAGGTACTTTCTTTAAAAACTTTAACCTGGAAGAAACGGAACTTTATGATTTGATGGGCAAAATTTCAGAATCTGGTGAAGAAGCCGGTGCACAACAATTTTACGATGAAAACAAGGCAATGATTGATGCCTGGTTCAACTAGTAAATAGTTTAATTGCAAAATATATTAAATGGCAGGTTAGGTTTATTCTTTCCTGCCATTTTTGTTTTATTATTTCCGGTGGTATTTTAAATCTTTCTCAACGGCTTCTATCATTTTGCCGGCAATATCTTTGTTCGAAGCACCTTCCACCCCTTCAAGTCCGGGCGATGAATTCACCTCGAGCAATAATGGCCCGTTTTTTCCACGGATAATATCAACACCGGCAACTTTAAGGTTTAAGGTTTTTGCTGCAAGAATAGCAATTCGGCGTTCTTCGGCAGTAATTTTAGTAATTGATGCCGTTCCTCCCATGTGAATATTGGCGCGAAACTCGCCGGGAGCCGCAGTACGCATAATACTGGCAACCACTTTCCCGTTTACCACAAAACAGCGGATATCCTTGCCGTCGGCCTCTTTTACAAACTCTTGCACGAGGATATTTGCGCGAAGGCTTTTAAAGGCATTAATCAAACTTTCAGCAGCCTTTTTTGTTTCAGCCAGCACCACTCCTTTTCCTTGCGTACCTTCCAAAAGCTTTACAATTAGCGGAGCTCCGCCAACCATTTGAATGAGCTCGTTGGTATCGAGTGGCGAATTTGCAAATCCTGTAGTTGGAATTGGCAATCCATTGTTGATGAGCAGCTGCAAAGCATACAACTTATCGCGCGATTGGGTAATTGCCGAAGCAGTATTCAGCGTATAAACCCCCATTGCTTCGAAATGCCGCGTTAGCGCACAACCATAAAAGGTTGCACTTGGGCGGATACGTGGAATAATCGCATCAAACTCGTTTAAAACACGGCCACCACGGTAATGCATTTCCGGATTTTTACCATCCAGTTTAATGTAACAGTCTTTTAGGTTCAGAAACTCCATTTCGTGGCCATGTTCCTGCCCTGCTTCCATAATGCGAGTGTTGCTGTATAAATCAGGGTTGCTGGCCAATAAACCAATTTTCAAACCTGTTGGACGTGTGATATTAGTATAGTAATAAGATGCAATTCTTTCTTTCGAAAGGTCGCCAAGGTGGAACGATTCTTCCGGATCAACAAGTATTTTACCCGACATTGCCTGCCTTCCCAGCAACATGCGGTAGCCCATCGAATCGCGGTTAGTTAGTGTAACCTCAATTTCCCATGCTTCGCCTGCGATGGACAGCACAGTTTTTATAACAAAGCGAACTTCGCTGTTGCCACTCGAGCTTTTTACCTTTCGTTTGTCGAGCAAGGGAGCCTCGCAATGAATGGTTGTTTTTCCATCCTTTTGCAGCGGATGTACATCAAAACTAATCCACGGTTGACCGTTCTTTTTAAATTGATTGATATTTACAGCATGCAATGCTGATGTTTTTGCTCCGGAATCGATCCTCGCTTTAACTCCGGGAATATTCAATTGTGGCAAACCGCACCACTCTTCGCTACCAATAACTATTTTACCTGCATTCATTTTTCTAAAATACTAATTACAAGGTTTTTTTTCGCTTTTAACTGAAGTTTTATTGGTTTGATTAGGGGCTGCAATATAAATATCTTTTTCATGCGGCAAGCACTTCAATATTAGTTATAACAAAAATGTGCTAAATAAATCGGGTTTATTTTTAAGTCAACAAACAGGCATAAAAAAAGCCTGAAAATATCAGGCTTGTAAATTCGTCTTGAAAGCGACTTTATCTTGATTTGTTTTGTGTTTTACATTTCAAAAGTAACCTATTCGGTACAAGTTTCATTAAAAATAATTCCTAAATGCGGCTATTAAATGGTTTGAAGTTAGCTGCATAATTGCCTACTATATATCAGCTTTTATGAAACAATTGTAGGAAAGCCACTTAAAAAGCAAAAGTCACTTACCAATTAAGGGCAAGCGACTTTCTGTATAATGTGGTTTTTTATTTTTCCGGTTATCCGGCCAATACTGCGTCAACCTGTTTTAATATGGTACGTTTTGTTTTTACTCCAACAATCCGTCCGGCTTCTTTGCCATCTTTTAAAATTAACATGGTTGGTATGTTACGTACCTTAAATTTTTGTGCCAGCTGCTGGTTATGGTCTACATTAACTTTAGCAACCATAAAATCAGTCTGGCTGTCGGCAATTTCGTTTAATGTTGGTGCAATAATTTTACATGGTCCGCACCAGGGAGCCCAAAAATCGAGCAAAACAACGCCACGTTTGGTGGCAGCTTTAAAATTTTTGGCATTTAAAACCTTAATTCGTTTACTGTTGGCTACCGGTTTGGCATTTTTCATTCGGAAATAGTTAACCGCAATTAACCCGATAAGAGCAACAACGGCAACAAGAATTACAATAACTGTAGTCGACATAACTTTATTCTATAATTTTAATTTCAGAAGTAACTTCAATCGCTTTTTTGTAAAGCGCACTTACTCCACAATATCTTTCTTCCGACAAACTAACGGCTTTTTTTAGTTTCTCCAAAGGAAGGTCTTTGCCTTTAAACGTATAGATAACATTCATTTTATAATACTGTTTCGGGTGTTCATCCGTTAAATCTCCTTCAACAGTTACATCAAAATCCTCCACTTCAACCCGCATTTTATTCAGAATAGAAATAACATCCATTCCGGTGCAGCCAGCCAACGCAGTAAGCATAAGTGGTTTGGGCCGCGGCCCCTGATCTTCACCACCAACTGCTTCAGCTGCATCGAGCATTATTTTGTGCCCGTCAACCTCGGCTTCAAAAGCCATTTTATCTTTCCAGCTAACTTTTATTTCTTGTTTTGCCATACTTCAATCAATTTTTAATTTCCAAACTGTTCATCAAGAATAGATGTAACCTGTTCGTGTGTTTGGATACTTGTTGTTGCTTTGGCCACTTTGCCATTTTTGTAATACATGGTAAACGGCAGGCCCATAAAACCACTGCATTCAGGAGCGTTGCGTATTGGTGCTGCCTCCGGATTATCAAAAGCCATAACCATAAATTTTACGTTGCTGCGCTCTTTCTCCAGGCGTTCCATAATGTTATAAACCGGAAAGCACATGGGGCCCATCCTACCGCAGCAAACCATAACATTCTCGTTTTCTGCCAATACTTTTTCTAACTCTGCTGCTGACTCTATTTCTGGTAATCCTGTTCTTAAAAGTTTCATTTGATAATTTTTTAATTTGTTATTTCTGTTATAATTTTTTTATCCGATTCCAATTTTCCACAACGATATGCCCTTATAATTTCTTCGGCTGAAACTTGTGGCACCCCTACAAAAAGATTAACACGCTCTGACGTGAATGTTTCTATCAATTCCTTTTTTATCCGATGAAGAAGAACGTCGGTTATTCCATTATTTCTAATCCAAAACCGAACTTCGTTTGAATTGTTAAAATCGATTTTTTCGCTTTTAACGAGATCAATACTTTTTGTTTCCATATTGTAGAAAGCAATGTGCGAACACATGCATAAATATTCGCTTACAATTTTATTCGCTATCGGTATGGCTACTTTTTTCATTTTTTAGTTTTAAAAACAGAGTGCTCAAAAAAAATAGTGCAACTCTGTTTTATCTCTCCTCTTAATCAATCCTTATTAACTCAATATCATTGTGAAAAATCAACACTACAAATATAGATTACAGGAAAATACGAACAGAAAAACCACCATTGAAGTGTGCAGGTAATAAACCTGAACTTTGACAGTTTCTTTCCTGTCGTTTGATAGTTTTAGCTTGAATTATTGTAATTCTTATGTAAATTTGGGGAAATATAGAAGACAGAATTGGAGTTGAAAGACAACATAAGGAATTTAAATGACCTGAATGCATACAAAACCCGTGTTCAGTATCTAAAAGGCGAAACCATATTTAAACAGGGCGCGTTTGCCCCGTATGTAATGTATGTTGTGGAGGGGCTGGTAAAAGTTTATCTGCAAACCGGTGTAGAAAAAAATATGAATATAAGCATAGCACAGGAAGGTGAATTTTTGGCCTTTTCATCGGTGTTTGGCGAGCCGGTTCATACTTATTCCGCACAAGCCATTAGCAATACGCAAATATGTATGATTGAAAAAGAAAGCCTGAAACAAATCTTACTCGAAAATCCTGAATTTGCGTTAAAAATTACCTCACAAAACTATAGCAACGAAAGACACTTGTTTGAAATAATCAAGAATATCTCTTACAAACAAATGCGTGGAAAACTGGCTTCTGCACTGCTTTACCTTAGCCAGGAAGAGTTTCTGAAGAAAAATATTTTCGAGTTTTTAACCCGCCAGGATATTGCTGATTTTGCTTCCATATCGGCAGAAAGTGCCATTAAATTTTTAAAAGAGTTTGAGAAGGAAAAGATTATAACCTTACAAGGTAAAAACATAACAATTGTTGAATCTGACAAACTTCGAACCATCAGCAAAAACGGTTAATCATGCAGCTCCCACAACAAATAAAAGATGAACTTATCAGCGCCTGTACTTTTTCGGCCAGCCGAAGTGGTGGCCCCGGTGGGCAGAATGTTAACAAGGTAAACACTAAAATAGAGCTGCGTTTTAACCTGAATGATTCCACCATTTTTTCGGATACACAAAAACAAAGGCTTGGCATCAAATTAAAAAACCGAATCAATTCTGATGGAATAATAGTACTGTTTGAAAGCAGCGAACGCAGCCAGCTGAAAAATAAACAAAATGCCATCGCCAAGTTTATCGAACTGATAGAAAAGGCTTTAACTCCACCGAAACGACGTGTAAAAACAAAACCCACTGTATCATCAAAATTAAAGCGCCTGGATAAGAAAAAACAACAATCAATGAAAAAACAATTAAGAAGAAACACGCGTGACATGTAGGTTTGTTCTTGCAGAGGAAAAAAACGCCGGGTGGTATTCCCGGCATTTTTATGAAATGGATTTTTTTTGAAAATACTTATTGTGCAACAAAATTGTTATTGCACAACTACCTTATTAGTTGTTCGGTTTTTCCCATTATCAATAATAAAGAAATAAGCGCCGGGCTCAAATTGTGTTAATGGAATTACAGTTTTGTTGGATTGAAGCAAAATCTGTTTAAGCACTTTCCCTGAAACATCAACTATCTGCAGACGGCAGTTTTCAGCATCACCCAATTCAAGCGTTAATTGCTCAGTAGCCGGATTGGGATAAATACGGATTTCCTGTTCTAAAATATTTTCAGAAATGGCGATTCCGGTAACTTCTCCTGCATAAAAATAGAAGTCTTTGGTATCTAACTCCCAGTCTGACGCCGTGCTTTTTAAACTTGAATGTTTATATCGGTGTAACTGTTTAATTTGTCCATCTGCGGAATACAGATACTCATGTTTCCATTCATAATTCCACAAATTGCCGACACTGTCGTACGTGCAATATTCGTGTTTATACAAATACTCATTTTCATATTCGTATAAATTGCAGGCGCAGGAATCCCACTCGCAATCCACACTGTCGTAACAATATTGGTATTGTTTTGCAAGTTGATTATCGGTATTGTAACGGTATTCATATTTGTATTGTCTGATCCATTCATTTGCCACACTGTCCCACTGGTATTGGCAACTCGAGTCCTGACAATTTAAATAATTATAAAAATACTCGTGCTTGTAACAATTTTGCCACTCGCTGGCCGTATCGTTCCAGCAATACATTAATTGCTGCGTAACAGAGTCGTTACTGTTGTATGCATACTCGTACTTGTACGCATTTTTCCACGAATGAGAAGTGGAATCCATTCGTTGCATGATATTACTATTCTTTTTCCCATTTTGGTAGGTGTAAGAATGTTGAGCGGTTTCTTTCCACTGATTCGATACAGAATCCATCAAATAAGCTGAACTTTTCATTAGTTCACCTCCCGCATTGTAGGTGTATTCCTGTTTCGCTTTTTCAACCCATTTGTTTTGCCATTGGTACTCAATAGCTTGTTTAATGGTTTGATTGCCCATGGTGCGGTTTTCGTAACAAATTTTGTATTGATAAGAAGAGTCATTTCCGAAATACTTAAATTGAACCATCGAATCAAGTTGATATTGATTGTTCATGTCGAAGTAGTTGGGATGGTAGCTTGCCTCATAAGCAGTAATGCTTTGAGCATTTGCGGTTTGCCATTCTTGCAGTGTTGCAAAACAAGGCTGGCAAAGCCAAACAATAATTCCCAGAATCAGGAATTTCGGTAGAAGTTTTTTCATTGTAGTATTTTTTGGGTTTCTATAATTTCATACCGCATTAAAAAGCTATTACCCTACCCTGATTTTCTGTTTTTTTTTGAAAATCTGATTCTCATATAACAAGCTCTAAAACATATCTTTAATTCAGTTCTAATACGGGTGTATAACTTTGTATTAGCGAGAGTCGAACTATTTTCTTTTCTTTGCACCTCGATTTTGAAAAATTAAACATGCAGAACATATTAGAGAAAACAGGTAACACAATCAGGAATTTTATTGACTGGTTTTATTTCCCGTTTCTGCATTTTCTTCCGCGCGAAATATTTCGATATGCTGCAACAGGCGGTTCAAACACTACTCTCGATATCACGTTGTATTTTATTTTCTACCGGTTTATATTAAAAATGCAGATTGTTGATTTGGGATTTGTAGCCATCAGTCCTCACATAGCAGCTTTTCTGATGGTTTTCCCAATTACCTTTACAACTGGTTTCTTCCTGGCAAAATATGTAACATTTTCTTCATCAGTTATTAAAGGACGAATTCAACTGTTTCGTTATCTGCTTACCGTTTCCGGCTCAATATTTTTGAACTATGTTTTTCTGAAGTTTTTTGTTGAGTATTGTGGTTTATATGCCACGCTTTCAAAAGTTATAACAACAATGCTGGTAATCGTTTACAGCTACATGGCGCAACGGTATTTTACCTTTAAAACAGGCAAAAAACTACTTCCCATCCGAAATCGTTCGTAAATTTTCGGAAAGGGGAACATTAATTTTGTGGATTATACTATATTTATTAGCCGTATGGAAGAGTACCGTAATAAATATTATCCCACCATTTTACAGGGCATTCACCTTGTTATTCTTTACATTTTTATTCAAACCGTGGTTGATTTTCCGCTGGCTGTTATCGACTATTATAAAGGCACGGAATACCTGTACAACCCTATTAAAAAGATTGCACTTGGTGTTGGCTCGGTAGTTTTTATTCTCTTGTACGGAATTCGAAAAGCCAAAGCACCTATTCTGGAGATTTTCCCTTTTAAACTTTTTAATCCTTTAATCTTTATTCCGGCAGTTACCTTTCTTTGGGGAGCTCATAATATTTTGGAAGATGTAAATATCTGGGTAGAAAAAATGTTGCCTGCTCCACCCTGGTTTTGGGAGCTTTTCGATCGTATTTTTGAAGGTGATTATGGTTTTATGGGAGCTTTTCTGAAAGTGGCAGTAGTTGCACCTGTTGTTGAAGAACTTATTTTCAGGGGCTTAATATTCAACGGTTTCAGAAAGAATTACAATGGGTTTGTGGCCGTTTTTATGTCAGCACTATTGTTTTCGTTGTTTCATTTAAACCCATGGCAAATGCCGGCAACATTTCTGTTGGGGCTGCTGCTTGGCTGGCTAATGTTGCGTACCAAAAACATTCTGGTAGCTATTATCGGGCACTCCATAAATAATGCAATGGTATTACTAACTGTTACTTACTGGCAACAAATTCGCGAACATTCTATTTACCTGTTAGAACGCAATAACCTCCTACTTCTTAGCACATTTGTTATGGCTTTATCGGTTGTGTTGATGTTTTTCACCAGCATTCCCTGGTTTGGCAAACGCCGATGATAAAAGCCTGTTCGCCGAAAAGATTCAACTTGATAACACAGGAAATGTATTTTTACGACCTATTTAATTTGAAATAAACATGGATATTTTATTAATCGTTCTAGGTTCAGTTTTTATTATAAGCGGAATTTTAGGTTGTGTTTTACCCATTATACCGGGCCCTCCATTAAGTTATATCGGGTTGCTGTTACTACATTTTACCGAGCGTTACCAGTTTTCATCAAAATTCCTGATCATTTGGGCAATTATTACAGTTGTAGTTTATGCGCTCGATTACCTAATACCGGCTTGGGGAACCAAAAAATTTGGAGGCAGTAAACGTGGTGTTTGGGGCAGTATTATTGGTCTGGTAATTGGTTTGTTTTTCTTTCCTCCGTTTGGAATCATCATTGGTCCTTTTCTTGGTGCTGTTATTGGAGAACTTACTGCAGGAAAAGATTCCGGAGCTGCCTTAAAATCCGGGTTTGGTTCGTTTATGGGGTTCTTGGCCGGAACATTACTTAAACTTATCACATCAGGCTTAATGACCTGGTATTTTGTAAAAGAAATGATTGTTTAATTCTACATAAAATAAACAATACATCGTTTATAATAATTTCATTTGATTTAAGTTTGTTTACCATAGACATTGTTTTAAATAATACTTTTGTCGTGTGGCAAAAAAGATAGCAAATACAACTTCCCGGACAAAAAAGCCGGTGAGCCGGAAAAAAGGCAAATCAAAAAAATCAGGTAAAAAACATCCTTTTCTGAGTTTTATTCTTAAAGCCGGTGCGGCTTTGTTTCTTTTAGGATGTTTGTTTTTCATTCTGGTTTTTCTGGGCGTTTTGGGCCCGGTACCTTCAAAAACGCAATTACATCAAATTAACAATCCACTGGCATCAGAAGTGTATTCTTCCGATGGAAAAATTCTTGGCCGTTACTACATTGAAAACCGCAGTTATGCCACTTTTGATGAGATTTCGCCAAACGTAATAAACGCACTTATTGCCACCGAGGATGCCCGTTTTTACGAACATCGTGGAATTGACGAAATTGCTCTTGCCAGGGTATTGGTAAAATCTATTTTGCTGCGTAACGATGCTGCCGGCGGAGGAAGCACAATTAGCCAGCAAATAGCAAAAAACCTGTTTCCTCGTGTTGACTATGGTCCACTTTCTATGCCGGTTAACAAACTTCGCGAAGCAATTATTGCTTATCGCTTAGAGCGAATTTACAACAAACAAGAAATCCTTGCTTTGTATTTAAATACAGTTCCGTTTGCCGAAAATACTTTTGGAATTGAAGTAGCAGCCGAGCGATTCTTTTCAAAACCGCCACGTGCTCTCGATGTGCACGAGGCAGCAGTTTTAGTTGGCATGTTAAAAGCCAACAACTATTATAATCCGCGTACTCATCCCGATCGTGCCATTGGGCGTAGAAATGTGGTAATCGATTTAATGGTTAAAAATAATTACCTGAATGCAACTGACGCCGAAAAGTACAAAGAGAAACCTTTGGGAACTCATTACCGATTAATATCTTATAATCAAGGACCTGCGCCTTATTTTTTGGAACAATTAAAGCCCGAATTACTCGAATGGTGCGAAGAAAACGTTAAAGCGGACGGAGAACCTTATAACCTGTACACCGACGGTTTAAAAATTACAACAAGTATCGATTATAATCTTCAGCGTTATGCACAGCAATCGGTAAAGGAATACATGAATAACCTGCAACAGGTATTTGATAATCACTGGAAATCACGGGACATTTTTAAAGAAAATCCGGAAGTATTAAAAAGTGCGATACAAAATAAAAATACCAGTGGAACCAGCTATTCAGAAGAGCTAAAAAAATATTCAGCCAAAACACATGCTTCGTTGTTCACCTGGGACGGTGTAAAAAGTGTTGAAGTTTCGCGTCTTGATTCGTTAAAACATTATTTAAAATTGCTGAACGCCGGTTTTATTGCAATCGATCCGCATACATCGCATCTTAAAGCCTGGGTTGGCGGAATTGACTACCGTTTTTTCAAATACGACCATGTTACTGCTCCTCGCCAAACGGGTTCTACCTTTAAACCGTTTGTATATTTGGCAGCGTTGGAAGAAGGCATTTCACCTGATACTTACTTTATAAATCAGCACAAAGTTTACAAAGAATACAAAGATTGGGCACCCCGAAATTCGCACAACGAATACGGTGGTTATTACTCGATGAAAGGTGCACTGGCAAAATCATTAAACACAGTTTCGGTTGAAGTATTACTGGAAGCCGGAATTGATGAAACAATTGATATTGCTGAAGACTTGGGTATTTCTGCTGAACTTCCGGATTATCCGTCATTGGCTCTTGGCGTTGCATCTGTATCGCTAAAAGAAATGGTTGAAGCTTTTGCAGGTGTTGTAAACGACGGAAAACCGGTAAAAGCAAATTACCTTTTGCAAATTGCTGACAAAAATGGAAATATTTTAAAAACCTTCGATTACAACTTGCCTACCGAACCGGTTGTGTCGCCTGAAAATTGCAGGGCGGTAATAAATATGATGAAAGCAGTTGTTGATGGAGGAACCGGGCATGGTATTCGTACTATTTATAAAATACCTGGCGAATTTGCCGGAAAAACGGGAACAACTCAAAATAACTCGGATGGTTGGTTTATTGGCCTCACGCCCGAATTGGTAACCGGTTGTTGGGTTGGCGCTGATGATCCGCGTGTTCATTTCAGAACGACAACCTATGGTCAGGGAGCATATATGGCCCTGCCAATTGTAGGTAAGTTTTTTTATAAAACGTATCGCGACCAAAAATATGAATACCTAAAATACAGCACTTTTCCAAATCCAGAACCCGAACTTCTGGCTATGCTGAACGAACCTGAATATAAGGAAGTGCTCGACATCGAAAAACATGGTTTTAATTTCGCCAGTATTTTTGGTAAAAAAGATCAGGAAGACTTAAAAGACCGTCCCGATGTAAAAGTTGAGGACAAAGAAAAGGGGCAGCTTTGGAAAAAAATCAAAAGTATATTTAAAAAGAAAGACAAATAGCAGAATTAGGCAAACCGATCATCTGAACGTTGTTTGGCCGGTAAATCATCATCTTTCGAATCGAGCCAGCCGCTAACTGCATCCGGCCGGTTATCCACTTGCCGGAAAAAAGGTTTAATATCAATTAAGGGAGTTCCATCAAGCATATCAGCACCTTTAAACCATATTTTATTCTTTTCTATTTTTATCAGCTCAACAGTTGATAAGCCAATTGGCGATGGACGCTTGGGTGATCGTGTCGCAAAAACTCCATGCTCTTTATCGTCCATAAACGGTTTTACTTTTAGTTTATAACCGTCAATACGATGAAGGTGGTAGAGCAGAATCAAATTTGAAAAGCCCTCAAGTCCTTCCAATGCCGCTGTTAAATGTGATTCCAGCCCGATAATACCGATGTAGTCTTTTGCCCCAATCGCCTGAATCGGAATGTTGGCGATGGTTTTATGCGGTGTGAAAATTGTTCCGATTTTATACAATTCAACTTTATCTAATTCTTTCATAATCTGTCTTTTGAACTGATGCTCAAAATAACAAATAAAAACGACGTAATTGTTGCTGATTTTTTCTTTTCTGCTGGCTAAAATATTTTTTAATTTTTGCTTAAATTAGCACCCTTATTCGGGATGTAGCGCAGTCCGGTAGCGTACGTCGTTCGGGACGACGGGGTCGCAGGTTCAAATCCTGTCATCCCGACAGATTCAAAATCTAAAAAACACCAAAAGCCTGTAAATCAAATGATTTGCAGGCTTTCTTTTTTTTATAAGGTCAAAAAACACCATAAAAAACCATTGTAAATGGGTCCGATCCGGTGACCTCTAATTTTTCATACCTTAGAGGTCACCGCGCAGCTCATAACAAACTATAAGAATGACAGTTACAGAGGTTTTTTCTCATTCAAAATGGTGCGGTTTGGTTCACTTTGGAGCAAAAAAACAGCAGTAAAAGGTGACCTTTTTGGGAACCTGAACCAAATTAAATGATTTGACATGAAAACAAAAAGTACTTTCGGAATTCATTTTGTGCTAAAAAGAGCCAAAACCAGGCATGGAACTGCGCCAATTTATGCACGTATTACGGTTGACTCCAACCGCTGTGAAATCTCAGTAAAAAAGAGAATACCCGTTGCCAGCTGGAACAAAGGGAAAGGGATGGCAAAAGGAAAGTCTTCTGAAATTGCACGGCTTAACTCCTATCTTGAGCAGATCCGCTCCCAGCTAACCGGTTACTACCAGGAACTTGTGGTAGAGAAGGCATTAATAACTCCTGACGCTGTAAAAGATAAATTCTATGGTATTGAAGAGACCGGGAAAACGCTTAAGGAACTGGTCGAATATCACAACGTCAGCATGGATTTGAACCTAAAGTGGAAAAAACGGTCAAAGTGACCACCCAAGGCCGGAATAAAATGACCACCCATCAAAAGAGATTGATTTTACTTCTGTCGAAGCCATAATTTCATACTGATTTAAACAAATTAATATGAAAACATGGCTAATAAATTAATCGACATGAGTAAAGTAAGAAAAGTCATTCAGTTGCACCACCAGGGAAAAGCAAAACAATTTATCAGTAGGTACCTGGGCCTCTCACGTAACACCGTTAAGAAGTATATCGCTCTATACAAGGTATTAAACCTTACAATTGATGATATTGATAAAAAGAGTGATTCCGAGCTGGAAAAGATCTTTAGCAGGGATACCGAAGATGTTCTTTCCCCCAAGCTAAAAAAGGTTTATAACTTCTTTCCCTACATGGAGCGCGAACTAAAAAAGACCGGCGTTACCAAACAGCTGATGTGGGAAGAATATTATGCAAAACATCCCGATGGGCTAAAACTAAGCCAGTTTAAAGCCCACTACCTGCGTTGGAGTAAAAAGGTTAACCCGGTAATGCATATGGAGCATAAAGCAGGCGATAAGATGTTTATTGACTACGCTGGCAAAACCCTTGAAGTTATCAATAAAGAAACAGGCGAGATTGAAGAGGTACAGTTTTTTGTTGCCATACTGGGGGCCAGTCAATACACCTATGCAGAAGCCTCACCGAGCCAACAAAAAGAAGACTTTGTTGCTTCGGTTGAAAATGCACTGCACTTTTACGGGGGAGTTCCTGCAGCTATTGTCCCTGATAACCTAAAGTCTGCCGTAACCAAAAGCAGCCGGTTTGAACCTACCATTAACGAAACGTTTATGGACTTTGCCGAACACTATGGCACAACAGTTCTTCCGGCCCGGGCTTACCGTCCCCGGGACAAGTCTCTGGCAGAAGGGGCAGTTAAGATACTGTACCAAAGAATATATCCGGCCTTGCGCGGCAAAAGCTTTTATAGTTTAGACGAGCTAAATAATGCCATTTGGGACGAGCTGGATAAACACAACAACAAAAAGCTGACTGGCAGGCCAACGTCCCGGTATCAATTATTCGTTGAAGACGAAAAAGACAAGCTTACCGCATTGCCTGTAGAAAAATACGAGATTAAAGAAATAGCAATAGCCACCGTAGCCATGAACGGGCACGTGCTGTTAAGCAAAGACAAGCATTATTACAGTGTTCCCTGCCAATATTTAAAGAAGAAGGTAAAGCTGGTGTTTACATCAAAAACCGTTGAAATATACCATAAATACAACCGCATAGCTTTGCACAAAAGAGATGGACGTAAATACTTCTACACCACAAACAAAGACCACCTGGCAACAACACACCAGTTTGTTACCGACTGGACACCGCAGCGTTTTATCAACTGGGCAGCTTCAATTGACGAAAGTGTAAAGGAATTTATAATCAATGTGCTGGAAAGAAAACAACACCCTGAACAATCCTATAAAAGCTGTATGGGCGTATTGGCTTTTGCTAAAAAGGTGGGAGAAGAAAGGCTTGCCAATGCGTGTAAACGTGCATTGGAACATCAGGTTTACAACTACAAAATCATACAAAAGATACTGGAAAAAGGGTTGGATAAACTTGACGATGAAACACCGGACGAACCTGAACTTCCTTTTCATAACAATATAAGGGGAGGAAAATATTACAACTGATAAAGTAAAAAACAATGAACGAAGTAACATTAACACGAATGAAACAGATGAAGCTCCATGGTATGCATGGGGCTTTTAAAACAGCTATCGAAACGGGTAAAACCGATGATTACACCATCGACCAGTTTGTATCGATGATAACAGATGCCGAGTGGGACGATCGCAACAACCGAAAGATAGAGCGATTGATAAAAAATGCAAGGTTCCACTATAAAGCAACCATTGAAAACGTGGTGTACGAACATGCAAGAAATATCGATCGGACAAAACTGTTAAGACTGGCTGAATGCGATTTTATTAATAAAAACGAGAATGTATTAATATCGGGCAGCACCGGTGCCGGCAAAAGTTATATTGCGACAGCCTTAGGGTATCAGGCCTGTATTGAGGGATACAGGGTTTTGTACTTTAATACAACAAAACTGTTTTCTAAACTAAAAATGGCAAAAGCCGATGGATCTTATCTTAAAGAACTTGCAAAAATGGCCAGGCATCAGTTAATAATACTCGATGATTTTGGTCTGCAACCCTTAGATAGCCAAAACCGGATAGCTCTGTTAGAGTTAATTGAAGACAGGCACAATAGTGGCTCAATGATTGTTACATCACAACTGCCCGTTAGTAAGTGGTATGAAATAATCGGGGAAAAAACGATTGCCGATGCCATACTTGACCGGTTGATCCATCAATCGCACAGGATTGAGCTGATGGGGGAATCGATGAGAAAAAAACGAAACATTTATAGTGAATAAAAAAACAGTAAATTTGTTGTAATCTGACAGAAGAAAAACGTTCTCTTTTTTGTTGAAAATGGTCGGTGGTCAATTTGCTCCGGCGTCGATGGTCAATTTAAATTGGCCTGGGGTGGTCAATTTGACTGGCGTTTCCAAGTATGCTTGTATGGAAAAATTTGACCAATATTATTAGTTTTCCTTTTGAACTTGATTCAACAAATCTTACTGAGTTTCACGAGATAATAGCAAATATCAAGACAACTGAACATCTTGTCAACAAACATATTTATACGAAAGAACAGTATTATGGAAGTTTATCGACAAGTCAAGTTAATGTTGTTTATTATGACTTAATGAATTATTTATTTCATTTAAATTCCTTTGAAAAACTTGACTTTTTTAAGTCATATTTTGAGATGGCAAATTCAATAGGGAAAAATTAAATACTAAACACAACATTTTGTTTATTCCATAAGGGTTTCAGTGGTATGCCAGCAGCGGTTTTCCGCTCATTCTCTCGTCCGTACCCGGACAGAGAATCACACGCAAACCCATACGTAACAAACAATTTTCCGTAAGCTTCCCCAAAAACAGGACAGTTTAAAAGTTGGCAAAATGAAAGCTTTTCACTTGTGCAGAAGGGTTTCTTTTGGGATTATAGTTACATGATAATTGAAGCGAAATTAAAGTGAGAAATGAGTTGAAACGAATTAATTGGAAGGTTTTAAATTTGGCGTATCTCCTTCTTTATGTATTTATACTTTTTCGATTCAACCATTAAAAAAGGAGTTAAAATACATTTATAACTCTTTCTTGTTCAAACAAGATTTCGTTATTAATGCAATTATGGTGTATATCGCCTGTTGTGCTCTATCGATAATACAAATTTCCTGTTAGTATTCAACGACTTTCTGCTGCCTTCTCCGATCACCTCTTAATCTGCCCTATTCTATTTTACAAAATATGAGATTGGTGAAGGATTCATTTTTCAAATCCGACTACTTTGATTTGTTATGAAATTAGAATTTTCTAATCTCTACAAGCCTTTTTTATTTGATTTTGTGTCGCTATGACTAAATAATCATTAAAAAACGAATAAATAGTAAAAAAAATAAAAATTCTAAAAGGCTTCATGATATGTTGACAATAAAACACTTAGAGGTATTTATATGGCATTTTATTAAGAATTAATCTAAATTGTTCTGAGAATTCAATTGGAAATTAACTTTCGAATTCGTAACTTTTTTTCATAATTCCAAACCACAAATTTGGAATCCAGAGAAAAAGCAAAATTTTGAGTTGTGAAAATGTTACAAAAATGGGGGTAACAGTAGGGATACCTCTACCTTAAACTCAAAATTGATGAATCTGATGAAGAAAAACAAGATTGCAAGCACACAAGTATCTAATATACTGCCTCTTATAAATTTCAATATTTTTTTTAGAATTCTAAAATTTAGTTTAGAAAAGCTTAAAATTTTAATTACTCCACTTCCTTAATATGGTGAAAGTCGCTTAATAGTGTCATTTAATTGCATTATAAAACGATGAAATCATTAGGAAAATCCATTTGAAAAATTGAAATCCGATGGATTAATGATGGAGAATTAGAGTAACGATTTCATTTCGATAACACAAGTATCTCGAACTTTTTAAAACTTCAAAAAATGGTTAGACGGAGATTTAACAAAAATCAAATAATTGAAATACTTCAGAAATACGAAGAGGGAGCATCTATTCAAAGTTTAATAAAAGAACACGGAATTAGTTTGGCTACCTTTTACAATTGGAAGGCTAAATACTCGAAATCGAAAAATTACAATAAGCAGGAATTACTTAAACTAAAAGAAGATTACGAACGACTATCACGAATGTTTGCCGAGTTAAGTCTTGAAAACATGCGACTAAAAGCAAAGCTTGAAAATTCAAAATAGTAAACCAGGAGTAACTCCTAATAGAAAAAGAAATGTTATTACCACCTAAAAATTTTAAATATGATTAAGAAAACCACCTATGCATGGTATGCCGTATACACGAAAACCAATTTTGAAAAAAGAATTAAAGGATATCTCAATCAGCAAAATATTGAGTGCTATTTGCCGGTACATAAAACGTTAAAACAATGGAGCGACAGAAAAAAATGGATAGAAGAACCACTGTTTAAAAGCTACATATTTGTAAGAGTAAGTAATGTTGAATTTTTTAATGTATTAAATATTCCGGGCGTTTTTAGTTACGTAAGTTTTGGAGGAAAGCCTCAAACAATACCTGACTATGAGATTGAAAATGTAAAAATATTTGTTGAACAAGGTGATCAGGAGGTAATTTTAACACGTGAAAAGATTTCCAGTGGAATGAAAGTACGAATACAACATGGCCCGCTAAAAGGGGTTATTGGCGAAGTAGTGCAAATGAGTGGACATTCCAGAATTATGATTCGCGTTGAATCGTTGGGCTATTGTTTATCGTTGAATGTTTCGAAAAACATGATTAAAGATTTAACAAGTTCAGAAACCGAATTCAGAAGAATACCCGGAAACCAAAGTAAAAGTATCAGGAACCTGGCAAGATAATTTTGAACCTGCCATTCTTTCGCTCCCATATCTTAAACAACTGGCTAAAAGAGATGAAATACATACTGGGGTATAAATGAATAAATCCAGCACTCTTCTGGCAACTTAGCACAAATTTTCGTTCCCCGAACCACCACTTACAATTCAGTTAAAATCAAATAATTTAATAGTATGAAAGTAGTAATTCTCGCAGGAGGACTTGGATCCCGTTTGTCTGAAGAGACAGAATTAAAGCCCAAACCAATGGTTGAAATTGGAGGAAAACCAATATTGTGGCATATAATGAAAATCTACTCGTATTACGGGTTTAATGACTTTGTAATCCTGCTTGGATACAAAGGTTACGTGATAAAAGAGTATTTCGCCAATTATTATATGCACCAGTCTGACATTACAATTAATTTAAAGTATAACGAAACCCAAATTCTTAACAACCATTCAGAGCCCTGGCGAATTTCATTAATCGACACAGGTATGGATTCGATGACCGGAGGCCGGATAAAAAGAATTAAAGATTACATCAATAAAGAGACGTTTCTGCTTACATACGGCGATGGTGTTTCGAATATCAACATTTCCAATCTTGTGTCATTTCACCAGGCCAATAAAAAGCTACTTACAGTTAGCTCGGTGCAACCCGAAGGCCGATGGGGAGCTTTAGAAATTAACGATCAGAATGAAGTAATCAGTTTTCAGGAAAAGCAAAAAGGAGACGGACAATGGGTAAACGCCGGATTTTTTGTCTGCGAGCCCGAAATAATGGATTATATAGAAGGCGATTCAACTATTTTCGAGAAAGGACCACTGGAACGCCTTGCTAAAGATAAACAGCTGGTAACATACAAACATTCGGGCTTTTGGAGCCCAATGGATACGATAAAAGACAAGAACGTTTTAGACCAACTTATTTACTCGAAAAAGGCACCATGGATGTTGTGGGAAAACGCTGCAGGGAAAATTAACGGAAAGAAAAGCATTCAAACCGTAAATGCCTGATTAAATGAATTATACTTTCCTTGAAGTATTCAGAGGCAAAAAGGTACTTGTTACCGGACACACCGGGTTTAAAGGCGCCTGGCTATGTTTAATGCTACATAAAATTGGTGCGCAGGTTTCGGGTTTTGCTCTATCGCCGCCAACAAATCCGTCGCTATACCATGTGGCAAATGTTGATGCATGTGTTGACTCAACAATTGGAAACATACAGGATTATAATGCACTTCGTTCAACCTTGGAGCGCGTTCAGCCCGATGCTGTAATTCACATGGCCGCACAAGCATTGGTTTTGCAATCATACGAAAATCCGGTTGATACCTACTCTACTAATGTTTTAGGCACGGTTCATTTGCTTGAAGCTGTACGACACGTTGCCGGTATTAAAGCAATTGTAAATGTTACTACCGACAAATGCTATGAGAACAACGAATGGATGTGGGGATACCGCGAAAATGACAGGTTGGGTGGTTACGATCCTTACTCAAATAGTAAAGCTTGTTCCGAACTTGTAACATCCTCATTTATCAATTCATTTTTTAATAAAGACACTTATAATGAACACGGTGTTGCCGTTGCTAGTGCCCGTGCGGGCAATGTAATTGGCGGTGGCGATTGGGCTAAAAACCGGCTGATCCCTGATTTTATAAGAGCTATCTCGGAGGGAGAAGAAATCGTTATTAGAAACCCCTTAGCCATACGTCCGTGGCAACATGTACTCGAACCGTTGGCAGGATATTTAAACGTTCTGAGTAAATTACTTACCGATGGCCCCAAATATAGCGGAGCCTGGAATTTTGGTCCGAACGACTCTGAAACAAAAAACGTAGAATGGATTATTTCAGCTCTATGTAATAAATGGGGCGGCAATGCATCGTTTAAACTCGATGGTAATATACACCCGCACGAAACACAGTCCTTAAAACTCGACATTTCGAAAGCAAAATCACTGTTGGAATGGAAACCCAAATGGGATATTGGTACAACGCTGGAAAATATTGTTGAGTGGCACAAGGCATTTTATGAAAATAAAGACATGCAATCAATTTGTAATCAGCAGATTGATGATTACTTAAATGCTTAAGAATGACCCCATACTTACATTGTTAATACTTCAAAAAAAAATACGAAATGAAATGTAGACATTGCAAAACACCGCTAAAACATGTTTTTCTGAATTTAGGATATGCACCACATTCAAATGCCTATTTGAATCAGAATCAACTTTCTCATCCCGAGAAAGAATTTCCGTTGAAATTGTTTGTTTGCCACAACTGCTGGCTCGTTCAAACTGAAGACTACTCGAACAGAGCAGATTTATTTACAGAAGATTATGCGTATTTCTCTTCCGTATCGAGCAGTTGGCTTAAACATTCGCAGCATTATGCTCAAATGATTCAAAAGCGCCTGAATTTAAATAAAAATAGCTTTGTTATTGAGGTGGCATCAAACGACGGCTATCTTTTAAAGAACTTTGTTGCCGAAGGAATTCCATGTATTGGAATTGAACCGACCGATAGTACTGCCGATGCATCAGAAAAAATTGGAGTGCCGGTAATTCGTGAGTTTTTTGGCGAAGAGTTTGCAAAAAGTCTTGCACAAAATAATCAGCAGGCCGATTTAATAATTGGCAACAATGTTTATGCACATGTTCCTGATATAAATGATTTTACCCTTGGATTAAAAACTGCCTTAAAACAAGGCGGAACAATAACGCTGGAGTTTCCTCACCTACTAAACCTAATTCGCTTTAAACAATTCGACACTGCTTACCACGAACATTACTCCTACCTGTCGTTGTATTCCGTTATCCAAATATTTAAAATGGCAGAATTACGAATTTTCGACGTTGAAAAATTAACAACACATGGCGGTAGTTTACGCGTTTATGGCTGTCATACGGAAGATGCCAGAACCAATACCGAAGCGGTAACAGAACTTTTGAACGAAGAAAAAGAATACGGAATGCAGGACCTTTCTGTATATCTGAGTTTTCAGAATGAAGCGGATAAAATTAAAAGTGAGCTCATTAACTTCTTAACCACTCAACAACAAAACGGCAAGAAAGTGGGAGCTTACGGCGCAGCAGCAAAAGGAAATACCTTATTAAATTATGGAAAAATTGACAATCGGCTAATTTCGTTTGTTTGCGATGCTGCTCCTTCAAAACAGGGAAAATATTTACCCGGAAGTCATATTCCCGTTTATCACCCCGATCAACTTAGCGAATCGAAACCTGATTACGTGTTAATACTGCCCTGGAATCTTAAAGAAGAAATTAGTGCCCAGATAAATTATGTTCGCGATTGGGGTGGAAAATTAGTTATTCCTGCGCCGGAGCTAACGGTTTTAGATTAATCTGATTACGCCACAACTTTCAGAAAAAGTATGAAGCAAGTAACATGTTTAAGCTGTTCGGGTAATGATTGTGAAGACTTTTTTACGGTAAAAAATGCACCCGTACAAAGTGTGCTCACCGTAAAAACTTATGAAGAAGCAATTGCGATTCCCCGAAACGATATCACCCTTTCTTTTTGTAATAATTGCGGATTTGTTTTTAACAGCTCCTTCGATAATTCAATTGACTATTACACAAAAGGCTACGAAGATCAACAAGGGTTTTCAGATACATTTATACGGTTTATTACTAGCACAACAGAGCGTTTTGTAGATAAATATGACGTAAAAAACAAAAACATTATTGAAATCGGTTGTGGCAAAGGAGATTTTCTTCACCTGATATGTAAACTGGGCAACAACAAAGGAATTGGAATTGATCCGGCATATGTGCCGGGAAGGTCAGAACCAGATCCGAATGTTTCGTTTTTAAACGAGTTTTATTCGGAAGAACATGGTAATTTGCCAATGGATGTTATTGTGTGCAGGCATACGCTAGAGCATATTTTTAACACCGGCGAATTTATTCAAACCATCAGAAAATCGGTTACGGATAAGAAAAAAGTTACCGTTCTGATTGAAGTTCCGAATATTATTAGAATACTTGATATTTGTGCTTTTTGGGATATTTTTAACGAACACTGCTCCTATTTTAGTGCGGGATCGTTAGCCAAACTTTTCAGGCACAATAAATTCGAGGTACTCGATATTCAACTGGAATACGACAGTCAATACTTGTTACTTGTAGCCCAAACAACCTATCGAATTCTGGATACGCCACATATTCTTGAAGAATCTGTTAACGATCTTAAAGGATATGTTCAGCGTTTTGTTACCACAATTAATGAGCAATTGAAAAATTGGCGGAAACAACTTTTAAAAATGAAAAACGAAAACAAAAAAGTTGTTGTGTGGGGAGGCGGATCAAAATCGGTTGGGTTTTTAACCCAGTTTGATGATTTAAAATTGATCAATCATGTTGTAGATATTAACCCTCACATTCAGGGAAATTATATTCCCGGAATCGGAATCCAATATATTAGTCCCAAAGCGCTGGCTGAACTTAACCCGGACACGGTTATAATAATGAACGGAGTATACGAAGACGAGATTGCAGCAATGCTGTCAGGAATGAAACTTTACCCGGAGTTAATTTGCCTGTAAACACCCAAAAATTAAGTACCTATTATGACAAAAATAGCAGAGATCATTCGATTCTATTCACTCGATAAGATAATGGATTTTATTGAAAAGGGCGAAGAGTATCCGCGACATCACATTTGGTGTTACGACAAATTAAAAGAAGATGAATTACAGGCCGAATGTATTGATTACAATAAGAATAGCAAGTGGAATAAAATTGGTCAGAAGCTAAAGGTTTTGAACCTACAGCAACAAATTGAGTTTTTAAAACGCTCTGATGATTTTGACGTTATTTTTGCACCTTTTGTAGGAGATGTTTTTCTACTGGCACTTCTCAAATCATTCGGGCTCTATAATAAGCCAGTTGTTGCGGTAGCTTTGGAGGCCTTTACGCCGTATAAAAAGAATTATTTCAAGCGTTTAAGGCAAAAAATGCTTCGTTCGATTTATGTAAATGGAATTGATTCTCTGCTCTTTATTAATGAAATAACCTATCAGCATTGTAACGACTATAAAAAGTTAAAAGCAGTACACCAATTCACAAATACCTGGGGGGCTGATCTTGATTTTTTTGATGCTTATATCAAGCGTCAGCAAGAGCCACCGGCACAAAATTATGTATACGCAACAGGAGGCACCGGACGTGATTACAATACACTTTTTCAGGCATTTAAAAATATTGATTACCGACTAAGAATTACCACCAAAGGCGATTTGGCAAATCATATTCTTAACAACAAAACAGACAATATTGAAATTGACGATACGGTTACTCCGGGTTTATATTCCGTCGGGCTTATTCGGCAGGAGTATTACAATGCTTTAGCGGTTGCTATTCCGCTAAAAAAGAGTATCACTCATTTCCCTATCGGATTAACTGTTTTGTTTGAAGCACTTGCCATGAGCAAACCTGTAATTTCGTCGCATAACAAAGCCTACCCTTTTGATTTGGAGAAGGAAAAAGTTGGATTTAATATCGATTTTGAAGATGTCCAGGGTTGGGAAGATTGTGTGAACTACCTCATTGAAAATCCGGATGAAGCAAGGGAAATGGGTGAACGCGGAAAATACTTATGCGAAAAGAAATATAATTATAAACTGTTTTCTAACGATGTTGCTAAACTCGTTAAAAGGTACGGTTTTACTAGTGATATACTAACCGCCCAAAATGCTGAAGCACCTACTTTAAGGTAACTCTTTTAATCAACATGCATTTATCTTATGCGTGTAAAATTTCAGTAATGCGTTCTCGCATTCTATATTCTTTTACTTTAAAAATACGTAATATGAAAAACTATTTACTACTGATTTGCCTGATATTTTGTGCTGTAAATTTTGCAACAGCACAACAAATTGAACTAACCGGAAAAGGCGTTTTAAACATGGATAACCAAACATTAACCTTTACCGATCCGGCCAGTATTGACATGGTTGTAGTTGAAGCTGCTTGTATTTTCGAAGACAAAGCACCGGCCACCGCTCGTTTTTACGAAACTGTGGGCGGAGAAGATTATGAAGTTGAGTTTAACTATGTTGAGCAAAACCTAAGCGTTCATGCAAACGGAGACTTTTACAATTTTGGCTATTTTACAGCAACCTTTAACGATGTTGACGCCTCAGGTATAAGTCTCGAGCAATTAACTCATTTCGGCGAAATCCTGTCGTTTACAGCCTACGTTTACAGAAACGACAGCCCATCAAATGTTTACAGCTTGGTGGAAGACGATCATGCTTTTGTTTTTAACAACGGATCAACCTCTCCCCTAGTTTACGAATTTAACATTCCGGCTTCTGCAACACCTCGCAACATCGAAGTGGTTATTCCATTCAGCGATTTGGAAAGTAATTTCCTGCGATGGGCCAATGTTACTTTAAAAGCCGGAACGGATATGGTTGAGTCTGAATTTCAAACCAATAATGAAGGAGAACTTCTGCGGCTCGAAAAGCTTCAGCTTTCAGATGTTCCTGGAAACGTTACAACTGTGTCTGTTGAAATTTACTCACCAGAAGTTAATCTTGATGGAAAAGTTGGCGATTCGTTTATAACCGGCTCAGTGCTTTTAACGGTTGAAGAAACTGAGGAATGCGCTGAATGCGAAGGACAAATTACAACATTGGACTTGGAATTTTTAGGCGATGAAACGGATGCCACAGTGGCTGTTTATGCAAGTAAATACCAGGATGGACATGAGCTCGCAACGTTTTATAATGTGAATAACGGAGATATTCTTTCGTTGGTTGGAAACAAAAACCATGGAAAAATGGGCCCCAAAATTTTCGTTTCGGTAAATGGCGAGAGTCTTGTTGAAATTCACACTAGCTGCTCACAACCCATATACGCGGGCATGACATTTGGCGATTTTCTGATTGTTGAAGGTACCAGTCACGATGGCGGAGAATTGTGTTATAACCCGATAGAAAATGAAGATCCTCCGCAGACAGGATGCAGTGATTGCGAAGGCCAGATTACCATGTTAGAACTGGAATATTTGGGAGAACAAGCAAATGCTACAATAAATGTGTATGAAAGCAAATTTGAAGCCGATCATATTTTTGTAACGTTGGATAACGTAAATAGCGGCGACATTTTTACAATTGACGGCGTGAATAAGCATGATAAAATGGGTCCCAAAATCTTCCTGACGATTAACGATGGTGATCCGATAGAAATACATACAAGTTGCTCGCAGCCCATTTATGCAGGCATGACTTTTGGCGACTTCCTGATTGTATCGGGAGCCAGTCACGATGGAGGTATGCTTTGTGACTATCCGGTTGAAATTCAAAGCGAAATGAAATCTGCGTCAATTAACGTAACAGACATGAATACAGGTGTTGAAGAATTGCTGGTATATCCGAACCCGGTTTCCGGCATTGCAACCATTTCATTTAATCCGTCGGTTGACGGGCAGGCCACTGTCGATCTTTATAATTCAATGGGGCAAAAAACATCACGGCTTTTAAATGAAAATGTAAGCAAGAATGTACCTATAAATTTAACCTTAAATGCAAACGATTATGCCGAGGGAATGTACATTCTTATCGTTCAAAACGGTTCGGGAATTGAACGGAAAAAAATAAATATCATACGATAGTTAAGCGCAAATTGTATACCGACAATTTGATTTAGGATACCCTTGTTTTTTATCTCAAATAGGTTAGTGAAATAGCGGTTACCAAGTTACTGTCAGTAAGTGAAGTTTTACTTCATCGTTGATCGGTAACACAACGGGAGCTGTTATTTCCTACCTATTTTCAAATTCATTACTGAATAGCCGGAAAAGATTAAAAGATAATGGGTAATACACTGAAAGAAAAAACAATAAGTGGCTTTAAATGGTCATTTTTAGATAATGTAGGAAAGGTTGGCGGCCAATTTGTAATCGGGATAATATTAACCCGGCTTTTAAGTCCTGCCGATTTTGGGTTGGTTGGCATGTTAACAATCTTTATTGTAATTGGCCAGGCTTTAACCAACAGCGGATTTGGCCAGGCACTGGTTCAAAAAAAGGATGCCGATCTTACCGATTTTTCCACTGTTTTCTATTTTAATATTCTGGCGAGTACTTTCATTTATTTCCTAATTTATGTTTGTTCGCCATATATTGCAAGCTTTTATAACGAGCCGCAGTTGGTGCTGCTAACAAAGGTAATTTGTTTAAATTTTGTTATTAATGCCTTTGGATTAATTCAAATTGTTTATCTCGAAAAAGCCCTCGATTTTAAAGCATCGTCAATTATCGGAATTGTAAGTGTATTCGTTTCAGGAGCAGTTAGTATTGTTCTTGCTTATAAAGATTTTGGTGTTTGGGCATTGGTTGTAAATACGGTGCTCCGAAGCTTAATTACTACCGTACTTTTGTGGTTTGTTAGTAAATGGCGACCAGTACTTATTTTTAGCAAAAAATCCTTGGCAACAATGTTTTCTTACGGTTCAAAGATTTTATTGGCGGGCTTACTGCAATCCGTATTCCGAAACATTTACTACCTTATTATCGGGCGAGTTTTCGAGGCAAAAAGTTTGGGTTATTATACCCGGGCAGCACAATTTACCGAATTGCCCGTTAATACCTTAACTACAGTAATTCAGAAGGTAACTTTCCCTGTGTTTTCGTCCATACAAAACGATACCGTGAAAATTGTTGATGGTTACACAAAAGTTTACCGTCTACTGGCTTTTGCCGCTTTGCCGCTTATGGCATTTATTTACATCACTTCTGAACCGCTTATCGAAATTGTTCTTGGAGAAAAATGGCTGCCGGTTGTTCCATACCTCAAATTGATGTGCGTGTATTCCTGGCTTTATGTTTTTTTTACGATAAACAACCAGATTATTACCATTAAAGGCAGAAGCGATTTTTACCTGCGCATTCAGATAATTGATAAAGTATTTATTGTTCTGGCCATTGTACTCACCTACAAATATGGGATTTCAGCACTGATTTATGGTCACATGATTGCAACTGTTTTAACATTTTTTGTAGGGTGCTATTTCCTTAAAAAAATAATTGCAATTACCCTGTATTCTCAGTTGAGAAATATCTTTCCGTTTTTTGTGGCATCGTTGTTTATGCTCATTGCCGGAATACTTTTATCAAAAGTAATAACCAACAATATTCAATACCTGCTGGCTTGTTTTACTGCGGCGCCCGGTATTTATATACTACTACTGTGGCTGTTTAAAGTTGAAGAGTTAAACCATGGCTTTAACAAGGCAAAAGAATACCTGAAAAAGCTAAAGAGACAAAAGTTATAATCCGGGCATACATCAATTTGTATGAAAAATCAATTAAGAAGTTTAAGTAACGCAAAAAGAAATTTAACGATTGACTACTGTTTTATGGTGATGACCGTAATTTATGCGGGTTCTGCATCGCAATTTACAGCTTCGTTAAATACATGGGAATATCCTTTAGGATTGCTGGTTCCTGTTGCTTTTTCTGTATGGATTATGGTCGAACGCAAATTGTCATTCTCCTATTTGTTCGGCTTTCTGCTTCTTGGATTTTTGGGTTACTTTATCATTGTAACATTCAAATTTCGAGAAGTGCATCCGCGGTTTTTCGGAATATATATCGTCAATTTCTTTCTGGCATATGTAGTGGTAAATGCTTTTAAACAGCGCTTTTTAATAATGTATGCAAACATCGTTTATTACCTGTGTATCATTTGTATTGCATTTTGGGGAATTCAGGTGGTTGCACCTGGCATTTTAACCAGTCTACTGCAGCCGCTTTCTGTTTCGGGGCCAAACGAGCACCACATTAATGTAATCGTTTACACCATCGAAAGTGACGTCATTCTCGAGAATTTTGCAATCCCGCGTAATTCAGGTTTTGCCTGGGAGCCCGGAGCATTTGCAACCTTTATAAATCTGGCCATTTTTAGCCAGCTTATTACCAGCAAGTTCAACATTTTTAAAACAACAAAATTTTGGGTGCTTTCTGTAGCGTTGTTAACTACAATGTCCACCACAGGTTACTCATTATACTTGATATTGTTGACGTTTTATGCCTACAATCAAAAATCGAAATATTTTGTTGCTTTGGTGCCAATTATTTTAGTATTAACTATTTACGTCAGCACCCTCCCGTTTATGACTGAAAAGCTACGAGAGGTTTCAATGTTTAACACCGAGGAGCTTATTTATAACTCAGTAACATGGGGGTTCGATTACCGACCTCAACGCTTTGAATCGTTGCAAATTGATTTTATTGATTTTTTAAATCATCCCATTGTAGGCTATGGCGGACATAGTGAAGCAAAATGGACCGAGCAGTTGGGAGCTAAAATAAGTACAGTCTCGGGTATCGGGAATTTACTTGCCATATTCGGAATTGTAGGATTTTTGTTTTTCTCGTACAGCTTAGTAAAAATTTCAATCGATTTTGCTGCAGCATTCGGATACAAAGGATGGTTTTTCCACACTTTGCTCATTTTAATGATATCAATAAGTTATGCGTTGATTTTTACGCCCTTATTGATGTGTTTCTGGCTAATCAGAAGTAAGTACTTACCCAAATACGATTTGCTTAAGTTTAAAGCATACAGTTACCTGATTGCATTACAAAAATAAACCTCCCCAAGTATCGAAAATGAAAAAAATTATCTACGTAGGTTATCCAAGTTTTCCAAAAGGACTGGCGCAGGTTCAACGTCAGTTACTTATTGCAAAAGGACTGGCAGAACACAACTGTAAAGTTCTTGTACTTAACCGTTATGGAGTACACTCGCAACGGGAAACTGAGATTAAAGCAGAAGGCTGTTTTGAAGGAATTGATTATAAATATTGTAGCGGTACTCCCTTTCGCCCCACCAGCTTTATTCGAAGAAATATTTTAAAAATAAAAGGATTATTTATTGAACTGAAAACGCTGATTAAAGAAAGGCGTAAAAAAAATGCGAATGCACTAATTATCACCTGTAATAATTTTAAAGGTATTCTGTATTATACAGTGCTTGCCAAAATTTTGAATTACACATCAGTTGTAGACCAGGTAGAATATTGGAGTGCTCAGGATTTTGGGAGAAACAGAAAGCTCGATTCCTATTTAAACGATCGTTATTATGGCTATTTTTCAGATAAAAGCATAGTTATCAGCGATTTTTTAATGACAAAGCTTAATGAAAATCAGCCGGGCACTGCGGCCATTAAAATTCCGGCCATTTGCGATTTCTCGCTATTTGAGCAACACAAAGGTTATGTAAACGGCTCGCAATATTTTTTGTATTGTGGATCAGCAGCTTATTTCGAAGTTATCAGATTTGTACTCGACGCTTACGCATTAATTCATTCAACAACAGCATTGGTACTGGTTATAAGCGGCGATCTTAAATGGATCGGGAAAGTAAAAAGATACATTGAAACAAATAATATTCAACAGGTTACCATTAAAAGTAACATTCCTTACTCCGAGCTTGTAAGCTTATACAAAGGAAGCCTGGCATTGCTAATACCGCTTCGGCCAAACCTGCAGGATACAGCAAGATTTCCGCACAAACTAGGAGAATACACTGCATCGAGAAGACCTATAATTTCTTCAAATATCGGGGAAGTTAAAGCCTATTTTAAAGATGGTTTAAATGCGTTTTTATGCGAAGATTTTGAAATTGAAGCATATAGTCAAAAAATGCGGGAGGCGATTGAATATCCTGAAAAAAGAGAATTAATTGCCAGTCGGTCGTTCGATACCGGAATGAAAGATTTCGACTACAGGAAGAATTCAAAGGAACTCTATCAATTTATTTTTGAAAACTAATTTTATGCGTATTCTTCAGTTTATTTATGAACTGGCACCGGGTGGTGCCGAACGATTTGTTGTTGATTTATGCAATGCCCATTCGGCCCTCGGGCACGAGGTAACGCTTTGTGCCTTGCGCGATGATTCAAAAGCCAATAACGGATTTTACAAAAACGAGATTGGTGAAAATGTAGATTACATTAATTTAAAAATTCCTGAAGGGTTAAGATTTAGCAATATCTATGAACTTTACAAGGTAATTAAACAAGTAAAACCCGATGTTGTACACGGTCATTTAAACCTGGTAAATTATATATTCCCATTAACATTTCTATTCTCAGAAACCAGGTTCTTTCATACCATACACAACGATGCTCCAAAAGAAATAAGCAATAAATTTGAATACATCATCCGCCGTTTTTTCTATTCACGATCTATTGTTCGGGCAATTACCATTTCGAAAGATACCTCGTTTTCGTTTCAGCAATTCTACAAAACCAACAAATACGAAGAGATTTTTAATGGTAGAAGTATTCCCCGCCCCACAAACGAATTAAATACGGTTAAAAAGGAATTACAAAAATCCGGTGCTACAGCTTTTGTTCATGTGGGACGATTTAACAAACAGAAAAACCAAGAGATGTTAATTGCCGTTTTTAACAAATTAAAAAACAACGGCTATAATGTTGAATTGTATGTGGTTGGTCCCGGGTTTGATTCGCCGGAAGCAAAAATGCTTAAAGAGAAAGCCGGCAGTAATATTCACTTTTTAGGACCAAAACATAACATTGCCGATTACTACTATTCCGCAGATGCCTTTTGCCTTTCGTCAATACACGAAGGAATGCCAATTACACTTATCGAGGCATTTGCCTGCGGATGTCCGGCAGTTTGCACTCCGGCCGGAGGAATCAAAGATATGATCGTTAATGGCGTAAACGGATATGTTTCTGAAAACACAACGGAAGAGGCATACTACAAAAGCTTAGTGCTTTTCTTCGAATCAAAAAATAAAATTGAAAGAATTAGCCTGACAAATCTATTTAAGGCAAATTACCATATTAACGTGTGTGCTAAGAACTACTTAAATGCATATAAGAAGAATGGAAAAACAGGTTTTAATACCCACAAAAATTCCAGCGCAGGTATTAACTATAGGGCCACAGTATAAAAACCACCGGGGTGGAATTGGGGCCGTTATTGAAATATACAGCAAATACTCGAGTGGTTTTCAATACATAAGAAGTCACAAACCGGGCACTAAAGTTGGGAATGCTCTATTATTTCCGAAAACAGTTATAACACTTTTTCAGAAGCTGATGATGAACAAGAACATTAAAATCGTTCACATTCACGGAGCATCACGAGGAAGTTTTTTCAGGAAATACGTTTGCTTTCTTATTGCTAAAAAGTTGTTTGATAAAAAGGTGATTTACCATATACATGGTGGTGGTTTTCATGTGTTTTACAAGAATAGCAACTCGTTAGTAAAGAGGCAAATAAAATATTTCATCAATAATGTTGATTGCCTTATTTGCTTATCGGTGCAATGGGAAGCTTTTTTTACACAGAATTTTAGTCCCAAAAGAATTGAGATTATTTCTAACATTATTGATTATCCGGCAGTATATCGGTCAACAAAAAAAGAAAAGGAACTGATATTTCTGTTTCTTGGATACATTACCCAACAAAAGGGCATTTTCGACTTGTTAGACGTTGTGGCCAAAAACAAAGAAAAGTACCAGGGAAAAATTAAAATTGTTATTGGCGGAAACGGAGAGATTGAGAAACTAAGCCGTTTTATTCGTGAAAATAAACTTTCGGCAATAGTTGAATTTGTTGGATGGATTACAAAAGAAGAAAAGGCAAACTGGCTAAAGAAAACCGATGTGTACATTTTGCCTTCGTACTACGAAGGACTGCCGATCTCTATTTTGGAAGCCATGTCGTATGGTCATCCCATAATTTCTACCAATGTGGGTGGAATTCCGGAAATTGTTAAAACCCATAAAAACGGAATACTTATTACTCCCGGCAATTTGGCAGAAATTGAAAATGCCATTGATTTTTTTATTCGCCAACCCGACCAAATAAAAGCCTACGGAATTGTTTCGAAACAGCTTGTAAAAAGGCACTTGCCAAACTCTGTAATATCCGAACTGGTAAATATATATAACTCGTAAGCCCCATAAATTATGAATAAATACCTGCTGAAAACAGTAAGAGATAATATGCCTGAGTTTTTAAAAGTTGTGGCAAATCCAATTATCAGAAATAAACTGGTAAATAATCCCAATTTCCGAGAGTGTTTTAATTCGCTCGAAGAGCGGGAAAGCCTATCTTCTGCTGATATCAGAGAATTTCAATTCGCTCAGTTAAAGAATATGCTGAAACACGCCAGTACGAATGTTCCGTATTACAATAACCTGTTTAAAAAGGTAGGATTTGATCCTGAAAAAATGAGCTCGTTTGATGATATTAAAGTCATACCATATTTGACGAAACAACTCATACATGAAAATTTCGACCAGCTTATATCCAATAATAAAGTAAGTGGTGGTTATTACCAGGCAAGTACAGGAGGAAGCACAGGAAGGCCGTTAAAGGTTTTGCTCGACTACAACTCAATATTCATGGAAAATGCTTTTATCTATTTCTACCGAAAAACGTTGAATTACAATTTTGATGATAAAATGGCAACTTTTCGAGGCGTTAAGTTTGATAACAAGTATTACAAAATGAATCCGATGTATAACGAAATGCTTTTTTCTCCATTCAGGTTGTCGTCGGCAACGATTTTACGGTATCTGGAGAAGATGAATGATTATAAACCAATGTTTCTGCATGGCTATTTATCATCCATTCATTTTTTTGCCAAACTATTACAGGAGAACAACCTGAAATTGAAGCATAAATTAAAGGGCATATTTCTGATTTCGGAAAATGTTGATGATGAAAAAAGAACATTTATTGAAGAATTTTTCAATACAAAATCGGCAACTTTTTATGGGCACTCTGAACGCTGTATTATTGCACGCGAGGTAGAAAATAAAGTATACGAGTTTGATCCATATTACGGTTATACTGAATTGCCTGACAACGAGAGCGGAACACAATCAATTGTGGGAACTGGCTTTTTAAATAGAACAATGCCGCTAATTCGATACAAAACCGACGATTCGGCAATTAAGGTTCCGGGAGGTTACCAAATTGCCGGCAAATGGAAAAGTAACGATGGTATTTATGGTAAAAACATGGAATTTATTTCACAAGCTTCATTTAACCTGCATAACCAGGTTTTAAAAAATGTATTGAATTATCAGTTTATTCAGAATGAACAAGGTAAAGTTCGGATTTTAATTGTTCCGGGCAGTGGTTTTGAAAAAAGTGAGCTACCCAAAATTCAAAACGAATTTGCAAAACGAACCAAAGGAATTATCGATTTCACAATAGAAACAGTGGATAAGTTAATGCTCTCGCCACGCGGAAAACTGGATAAATTTCAATCTACTGTTAACACAAACCAATAGCCTGTTTTACGCCCCTTCGCTGTTTTAAAACGATATTTTTTGTTTCGCTTGTGGTTCACCACTCTCCTATTTCCAATTCTAAAAGCGCTTAACGCATGTGGATTATAAACAGGCTTCGGGCAATGTCCGTTTTCGAGGTTGTATTTCGAATAAAACAATTTGCTCAGAAATATTACGAGAAATTTTTTGTAGTGGGACAGCAAACCAAAGTTCCATCGGTTAAATTCAATAGTCTTCCTGTAAATTTAAACGGGCTCACCGCATTTGAGTCTCGCGGAGTAATATATGTTTTTGGAAAAGAATTTGCCTACAATACGCCCGAAATTGACTGGCATACAGATATTTTTTCGAACCAAAGTTTTTCAAAGCAATTCTCTAAATCTATAAACATTAGAGCACACAACGATCTTTCGGCCAAGGTAGTATGGGAAATTAACCGAATGCAGTTTTTAACAATTATCGCTCTGAATTATAAAAAATTTGGACACATAAAAGATATAAAGCTATTTATAGGCATTATAGAATCGTGGATTCAACAAAATCCATATTTAAAAGGTATAAACTGGTACAGTAACATCGAAATTAATATCAGGCTTATTGTATGGTATTTTTGCTGGAACATACTGAATGCCGAAGCGCTAATTAAAAAACATGATTTCTTTAAAGACTTTGTAGAAAAGAAATGGTTGCCCTGCATTTACCAGCATTGCAAATATTCGTATCACAATCCGTCAAAGTACTCATCATCTAACAACCATTTAATTTCCGAATATTCGGGACTGTTCATTGCATCTACACTCTGGCAATTTCCCGAATCGAAGAAATGGAACTGCTACGCAAAAGAAGGATTAGAAAAAGAGATTGTAAGACAACATTCATTAAACGGCGTAAACAAAGAGGAAGCAGCTGAATACATACAGTTTATAACCGATTTCTTTATGCTGCCCTATGTTGTTGCACGAAAAAACAATACACCGTTTAGTAAAAAGTACGAAGGCGCTTTAAAAAGCATTCTTTTCTATATAAATAGCTTACTTGATACAAATGGTAATTTCCCAAAATATGGCGATGAAGATGACGGAAAATGTATTCTGTTTACAGAAGATCACACATTCAATAATTTTCAATCATTGCTAAACACGGGGGCAATTCTTTTTAACGAACCGGCATTTAGAACAACCGGTAATGATTTAAAAACAATAGTATTAACTGAAGTTGGAACACCAACACACCTTAATAAATTGGATGCAAGCGCCGGTGCTATTTCATCGAAATTTTACAAAAAAGAAGGACACGGATTTTTTCGCTTTCAGGCCAAAGGAGAAGAAATTTATGTGCACTTTAACGCTGCTCCTCTTGGTTTTCTATCAATAGCGGCACACGGACATGCCGATGCGCTATCGTTTATTTTGCACATCAATGGCAATCCCTTTTTTGTCGATCCGGGAACTTACACCTACCATACTGAATACGATTGGCGAAAATATTTTGTGGGAACGCTGGCGCACAATACCATTCGTGTAAACCAAACCGACCAGGCAAAACTGGCGGGTCCTACACTTTGGTTGAACCACTATAAATGCGCGATTTTGAAGCTCGAAATGTCGGAAGATAGCGATACCGTTATTGCACAACACAACGGATATGAAAAGTTTGGAATAACACATACACGAGAATTTTGTATTGAAAAAAACAAAAACCGCATTTGTATTACCGACACGGTTGAATGCAAAAAAAATGGAGAGTACTTTATCGAGTTGCCCTTTCATTTACATCCAGATATTTACGTAAATAAATTAAACGACTCAGCTTTTCAATGTATTGATAAAGAATTACACACGGTTCACCTTCAATTGGATAAAAAACTGAAAACAAGCAATATAAGAGGTCAGGAATCCCCTCAGATATTGGGTTGGTATTCAAAGTCGTTTATGCAAAAAGAGCCCGGTAATACCATTTACTGCACCACAAAAATTACACATACACAGAAATTTCAATCCATCATTTCACTAAAATAAAATTTATAACCATGAGAATAAGTATTTTCGGACTGGGCTACGTTGGATGCGTTAGCCTTGGATGTTTAGCGAAAAATGGCCACCAGGTTATTGGCGTTGATGTTAATGCAACAAAAGTTGACCAGATTAATAGTGGCAAAGCAACCATAATTGAAAAAGATATTGCTGAAATAATTGCAGAGCAACACAAGCTGAATAGAATCTCGGCAACAACTTCATTTAACGAAGCAATACTAAATTCAGAGATCAGTATTGTTGCAGTTGGTACTCCCAGCAGTAAAAATGGCCACCTTAATTTGCAGTACATTTTTAATGTAGCCGAACAAATTGGTGTGGCTTTATTAGAAAAAGAATCCTTTCATATTATTGTAATCCGCTCGACAATTATGCCCGGCACCTGCGATGAGTTTGCAAGTATTGTCGAGGAAATATCAGGAAAAGAAAGAAACAAACATTTTGCGATTGTTGATAACCCGGAATTTTTACGAGAAGGTACGGCCGTTCACGATTATTTTAATCCTCCGCTTACACTTATTGGATCTGATAATAAAGAGGCGGCCGATAAAGTATCGATTCTGTATCAAAATCTTCCGGCCGAAATTATTATTACCAACTTAAAAGTTGCCGAAATTATGAAATATGTGAACAACACATTTCATGCGCTTAAAATCTCTTTCGGAAATGAAATTGGCAACATTTGCACCGAACTAAATATTGACTCGCACGAGGTGATGAATATTTTCTGTAAAGACAAACAGCTAAATATATCGCCCTATTATTTTAAGCCGGGCTTTGCCTACGGAGGATCGTGTTTACCAAAAGATTTGAAAGGTTTACAAACTCTGGCGCACGATTTATACCTCGACACGCCAATTATAAACAGTATTGGAAAAACAAACGATTTGCAGATTGACAGAGCTGTTAATCTGATACTGCAACACTGGAATAAAAAACTGGGTTTCTTGGGATTAAGTTTTAAGGCCGGTACAGATGACTTAAGAAATAGTCCGGCTGTTACAGTAATTGAACGATTAATCGGTAAAGGATGCGACATTTCAATCTATGATAAGAATATTAACCTTTCGCTTTTAACCGGAACCAACAAAGAATTTATCGATCAGAAAATTCCTCACCTGTCTTCGCTGCTGGTAAATTCAACAGAAGAAATAATTGAAAAATGCGATGTAATAATTGTAAATAATAAGGAAAATGAATTCACAGAGATTTTAAACAATGTGAATAACAAGATTATCATCGACATGGTGAGGCTTGGCGAAAACTTCCTTGGCAAACAAAATTATACCGGCATAAACTGGGCCATGGATTTCTCTGAAGCGTATGATAAACAAATGCCCAAACACAGAATTTCATCTCGGGTAAAATCGCCTGTAATACTCACAAATACACCACGTTAAATGAATCAATTGCACGGAAAACATATTTTAATAATTGTTGAAAACCTTCCCGTTCCGTTTGACAGAAGAGTTTGGCAGGAAGCCAACACTTTAAAAGAAAACGGAGCCGATGTAAGTATTATTTGCCCCAAAATGAAAGGTTATAATAAAAGCCGCGAGGTAATAAACGATATTGATATTTACCGGCATCCGCTTCCGGTTGAAGGCAGCGGCGCCCTGGGATATTTTATGGAATATACCGTTGCCGTTTTTTGGGAATTTGTTTTAAGCTGGAAGATTTATTTTAAGAAAAAATTTCATGTCATTCATGGCTGCAATCCTCCTGATTTAATATTTCTAACAGCACTTACATTTAAGCCATTAGGCGTTAAATATATCTTCGACCATCATGATGTTAATCCCGAACTTTATATTGCCAAATTTAACCGAAAAGATATTTTTTACAAGCTAATGTTAGCACTGGAGTACCTTACCTTTAAAACAGCATCGTACTCCATTGCAACAAATTCATCGTACAAAGAAATAGCTGTTAAACGCGGGAAAATGCCTGCTGAAAGAGTACACATTGTTAGAAGTGGACCTAAGTTAGAACGACTTAAACTTTTGCCTAAAAAACCTAAGTATAAAAATGGCCGGCAATTTTTGGTTGGGTACGTTGGTGTTATTGGCGAACAAGAAGGTATCGACCTTCTTCTGGAAAGTATAAAATACATTGTTGAAAAACGCGAGGATATTCAATTTGCAATACTGGGTGGAGGCACCAGCCTTGATACATTGAAAGCGCTTTGCAACAAATTAGGATTAACCGATTTTGTCGATTTCTATGGCAGGGTTTCTGACGAAATACTAATGGAAGTGCTAAATACAACTGAGGTGTGCGTAAATCCGGATAAACCATCTGAGATGAATAATCTGTCGACGATGAACAAGATAATGGAATATATGGCACTAAAAAAGCCAATTGTTCAGTACGATTTGAAAGAAGGTAGAGTATCGGCGCAAAAAGCATCGTTATATGCCGAGAACAATAACACTGCAGATTTCGCAGACAAAATACTTTACTTAATCGACCGTCCTGAGCTACGGGAAGAAATGGCTGATTTCGGTTATCATCGTGTAATTAATGAGCTCTCGTGGGAACACGAAAGTAAAAATTTAATAAACGCCTACACCGATCTTTTAACCCCATCAAAAGCAACAAAATACTTAACATCAAACACCTGATAACTCTATTTCAAAATATAGATTTTATCAAAAATAACCTTCATCATTTAAATTTTTAATCATGATTAAATCACGAGAACCGGCTTTAGAAAGAGTTAGTGTCATTTTTCAGGTGGCATTAACAATACTCTGTTTTTACCTAACACTTTGGGTAACAGGAACGCTAACACTTAATTACCTGCTACACAATAAAGAGCACATGGTCTTAACCTTTATCATGGCTCCAATTTGGTTCGGGCTATTGGAGTTTTTTGAGATGGGCACCATGGCAAGGATTCAGCGCTACCGCACCATAATTCACAAATATGTTTTGGTGGTACTAATTGGCGTAGCAGCCCTAATTCTGCTGGTTGAACTATTTGAATTTAAAAGTTTAGGCACAACAGTACTACTTAAGTTTGCCCTGCTTAACCACGTTGTACTATCATGGCAAAAGGTCATCGGCCGATCGATAATGAGATACCTGCGAAAAAGAGGATTCAACATTCGATTGATCATGATTATTGCCGATGATGATTCAATTCCATTTATCGATCAAATAATCGAAACCAGCGAATGGGGTTATAATATTGTGGGAATAATTACAGATTCAAAGGAAGTTAAACTCAAATATGACGGTGTTTTCCCTCTCTTTTCGGAAAAAAAGAACTTTGCCAAAATAATTGATGATCACATTGTAGATGAAGTTATTTTTTGCAAGCAGCATTTTGAAACTAAACGAATACGAAAACACATTGATTTATGCCGCGAGATTGGTGTAATCTTCCATATTCACAATAATGTATTTAGCATTGGAGGACTAAAACCCGCCGTTTCGTACATAAACAGGCAATTCCTGCTGTCATTCAGAAATACTCCGGGAAACTACTTCGGTTTAAAACTAAAGGGAACTATCGATTTCTTTTTAACCATTTTCATTCTGGTTTGTGTGTCGCCGTTTATGCTGATAATAGGCCTGATTATCAAACTTGATGACGGAGGACCAGTATTGTTTAAGCAGGTTAGAGTAGGAAAACACGGGCGCCATTTTAAGCTGCTAAAATTCAGAACCATGGTAACCAATGCCGAGGAGTTGCAAAAAGATATTATGGACTTAAATGAGCAGGACGGCCCAATTTTTAAAATTAAAAACGACCCCAGAATTACCCGAATCGGAAAATTTTTGCGAAAAACATCGCTCGATGAATTACCGCAGTTTATTAATGTACTACTGGGCGACATGTCGATTGTTGGTCCGCGGCCGCCAATTCCTTCCGAGGTAAAAATGTACGAAAGAAACCTCACCCGCCGACTCAGCATAAACCCCGGGATTACATGCATTTGGCAAGTTTCGGGGCGAAATAACATATCCTTTAAACGGTGGATGGAAATGGACATGGAATACATCGACAACTGGTCGCTGGCACTCGATTTTATAATTATCCTAAAAACCTTTAGAGTAATTTTTATCGGAAACGGACAATAAAATTAAATAATATGAAACACACACATTTACTCATTTTTCTGGCAATGCTACTGTTTACATCTTGTGTATCAACAAGAGACATTACCATGTTCAGAGAGAAAAAAGATTTGAACACTTACTACGATATCCCTACATCTGTTCCTGACCATCGAATTCAACCGTTCGATAATTTATATTTAAGCGTACTAACGCTTGATCCGGAAGTAAACAAACTGTTTAATCCCAGCCTCGAAGGCAGCGGAATTGCATCGGGTACTCAACAAATGTACGGTTCCAGATCGAGCCAATACATTAATGGTTACATGGTGTCGGAAGAAGGAACCATTAACTTACCAATAATGGGAGAAATTAATCTTGAAGGGCTTACCCTACACGAAGCCCAGGTGCGATTAAAAGAAAGAGCTACTGAATACCTAAAAGAGCCAACAGTTCAGGTTAAATTCTTAAACTATAAAGTTAATATTATCGGTGAAGTTGTTAATCCGGGAATATACTACAACTACGAAGGAACAATAACATTGCTTGATGCATTAAGTATGGCAAACGGAATTACAACTTTTGCCAATATTGAAGATGTGGTTGTGAAAAGAACCGATAAGGCAGACCGGGTAATAACTCTTAATGTAAACCTTAACGACAACAGTATTTATGCTTCAGAAGCCTATTTTCTCCAACCCAACGACGTAATTTATATTCCACCAAGTAAACTGAAACGCAGAAGTGAACGAAGCGATACCTATACACAAATTTTATCAACTATATCAACTATAGTTGTTGCCGTTGCATTAGTAGTGAATCTATAGAAGTTAAAAGTTATGGAGAAAATTGAAGAAATTATAAGTCTAATTGATTCGCATGAGAAGAAAGAGACAAAGAATGTCTTTTTAAAATACATAAAAAAATGGCCATGGTTTGTTGTGCTGTGTGCTTTGGGAGTTGCTGCAGGTTACTACATTTACCTGAACTCGCCAAACACATACAAAGTACAAAGTCGGATTTTGATTAAGAAAGACGACAACTCGCTGAGTGCAGTTTTTTCGTCAAATAATCCGATTATGGCCATGGGAAAAAAGGCGAACATTGAAAACCAAATTGGGATTTTAAAGTCGTATACTTTGTACCGAAAGGCATTAAAAAATTTAAACTGGGAAACCTCATGGTATCGCAAAGAATTGTTGTATGATGCCGAGCTTTATAAACAACCACCGTTTGAGTTAAAAGTGCCGCCTAATGGCATTAATGCACAAAATACCACAATTGAAATTATTGCTCTGAACGACCGGAAATACAGCATTAAAGCAGAAGGTACCACCCATCAAAACGGGCCGCTGCAAACCATTGCTATTGAAACTACACAAAAATTTGGAGAGCCTTATTACAACGAGTTTTTCAATTTTACAATCACTAAAGGCGATGGAAAAACAGGTCAGAAATATTTGCTGAGATTCAACGATATAAATACGCTTACCACACAATACCTTGCAAAAACAAAAATTGAATTGGTGGATCTTAACTCCGATCTAATTTCAATATCGATTGAAGGAGAAAAGCCTTACAAAGAAGCCGATTTCATAAATGAATTGAACAGAGTATTTATCGATTTCGGTATGGAAAACAAGAACGAGAATTCAGAGAACTCGGTTAAATTCATCGATTCACAGCTGGCAAGAATAAAATCTTCGCTCGGTACTGCCGAAGAGAAATTTAGTAATTACCGCAAAAACAACCAGGTAATGAACCTGGGACAGGAAGCACAGTTAATTTACGAGAAACTGGAAGAAATTGAACAGGAACAGTATTTAACGCAACTGCAAATTGATTACTACACCGACTTGCAACAATACCTTGATAATTCGAAGAAGATTGAAGAGATGGTAAATCCTTCTGTCATAGGCATTACCGATCAGAACCTGAACGGAATGTTAGCCAAACTGATGGATTTGTACAGTCGGCGCGAAGTACTCTCGTACAGTGTGCAAGATAAAAACCCAACGCTGATTGTAATTGAAAAAGAAATAAAAGTTACACGCGATGGCCTTGAAGAGACGTTAAAAAACCAATTGAAAGCCACCATTTCGAAGAAGGAAAGTATGCAAGAACGCTACACTTCCATTCAAAGCCGATTGAAAAAATTGCCCGAGACTGAAAAGAAACTGATTGGTATTCAGCGCGAATTCGACCTGAACAATGAGTTGTATACTTATATGTTACAAAAAAAGGCGGAAGCATCAATTACCAAGGCATCAATTGCTCCTGAAGTTCAGGTAATTGACGAGGCGCTGGTAGAAGCTGCAGTTCAAACTGGTCCAAATATGGTAAAAAACGTGGGTGCTGGCTTTGTTGGAGGTTTTGCTATTCCGTTTATCATCATCACTCTGCTAAGCTTTTTCAACAATAAAATTGAAACTCGCGAAGAAATTGAGAAAGAAAGCCGAATCCCGGTTCTGGATGGGATTATACAACACAAATACAAAGTAAAACTACCGGTAATTCATCATCCACGATCCGGTATTGCAGAATCGTTCAGAGGGGTAAAATCAAATTTAAATGCGATTTTAGAACGTCCCGGCTCAAAAGTGGTTTCAATAAACTCGCTCATTCCGGGCGAAGGAAAATCATTTATCTCTTCTAATTTCTCGGCTATTTTAACAAAAACGAAAAAGAAGGTACTATTAATTGGAGCCGATTTGCACAAACCAACTTTACACAATTACCTGGGAGTGGACGAAACCGACGGACTGAGCAATTACTTTGCTGGCGAAAAAAGTTACGAAGAAATTCTTTCGGCAACTTCTATCGAAAATCTGTATTTCATTCAGGCAGGTCCTATTCCTAAAAATCCTTCGGATTTGATTGACAGTGTAAAATTTGAAAATTTGATAAATCGGGCACGAAAAGTATTCGATTATATAATAATCGACAACGCTCCCCTTCTACTGGTGCCCGATGCGGTTCTTACAAGTCGTTTCTCGGATGTTAGCCTTTTTATTTTAAGAATAAACCACAGCCACAAAGAGCAAATTAAGCAGATTAATAAAACGGTTGAGTTCAATAAAATTGAAAGATCGGCCATTTTAATAAACGAAGCGCCCGACCGTGGCTACGGTTATGGTAACAAATACTGGAAGAAAGGCTATGGAGAATATAAACACAAAATGAGCATAGCTTGATTGCTCATTAATGTAAGCAACATAAATACACACATATGATTATAGCAGTTGATTTTGACGGCACCATTGTAAAACACAAATATCCGTCGATTGGTAAAGAAATTCCGTTTGCAATAAAAACGTTGAAAATATTTCAGCAAAGAGGTCACAAACTTATTCTATGGTCGTATCGTTCGGGTAAAGACCTCGAAAAAGCAGTAGAATTCTGTCGCGAAAGAGAACTAATCTTTCATGCTGTAAATAATAATTTTGAAGGCGAAGAATTTGATAATACCTACAGCCGGAAGATTTATGCCGATTTGTATATCGACGACCGAAATTTATTGGGTCTTCCGGATTGGGAAAAGCTTTACAATATCATGTCGAAAAACCAGGATGCTGAAAAAGAAATAAAACAGTTAACAATTTAATCAGAAAGCCTTATTAATGACTGTTCTGAGTGAATCCTAATATTCATACACCTTTTTGATTATGGAAGTTAAAACAAGCACGCGCATTGTTCACTATTATAGCGAGTACCTGGAAAAAGAATCGTTGATTGAACGATTGAAACGCGAAAAGTTTGGTGTAAATACCTTCTATTTTTTCAGGAGATCGAATAAAAAGGATAAGATATTTAGCAAGAGCCGAGTAGTGATTGAGCAGTTCTTATGCCTGTTTAAAATAGTCCTCAATCTGTTTAAATTCAAAAATGAATCGGTATTTTGTTTCGGGGGGCATTATTCGTTTTTTGTGGTTACCCGACTATTCGGTTTTTTACTCGGAAAAGACTATCATTTATATTCTTATAACTTTTATCTCCACGATTTAAGCTCCAATAAATTCGTTCATCATTTTCTGAAATTTTTCTTAAAGTCGAAACGAATTACATTAATTGTACAGTCGCCTAACGAAGTGAAATTTTATGAAAAGTATGCAATCACTCCTATTCATTTTATCCCGTTTTCATGCTCAATGGAAAATTTACCTGATAAAGCTGATTTAAAAAACGGGAACTATATTTTTAGCGGAGGCTACAGTAATCGGGATTATCAATTACTGCTTGAAAGTATCAGGCAAAATCCCGAGGTAAACTTTGTAATTGTTGCATCTGCATTAAACAGGGATATTTGCGATATTCCTTCAAATGTCAAGGTTTATAAAGACACCGACAACAAACAATTCAATAAACTATTAATGAACGCTCTCGGCGTAATCGTTCCGTTAAAAAAGGACGTGGGCGCCTCAGGGCAATTGGTGTCGTTATTGGCTATGCAAATGCACAAACCAATAATTTACTGCGACATATCTGTTATCAATTACTATTTCATCCCGAATAAAACAGGAATTCCGTATCAGCTGGGCAATATACAATCGCTGAACCATGCAATACAAACGTTGGTAAAGCCCGGTTTTGATCGTGAAAAAATGGCTCAGGAATCGTTTAAAAGGTGTTCTGAGAATTTTACGAAAGAGAAACGAGATACAGAGTTTATTAAAATTTTAAAGGCTGCAACCGGTGTAAAAGCATTCAGCATTAGTCGGGTTCAGTTTGTATCACCAAAAACAGTTAAAACAAATTAACTGCCTCGAGCCTGTTTTTAGTCTCTAATAAAACATTTCTAACATTATCTAAATATATAATATTCAGACTGTTCTAAGTACGCTTTTCTTGCTGTGGAAAGCATCAATCAAATATCCACGATTATTGATAATCAATCACGACTCATTGGCGAAATGAGTTGATAATCTGCTCAATAACTATCAATTAGAAACAAATTAATTTAAAAAATATGAAAACTGCATTAATAACCGGAATCACTGGCCAGGACGGTGCCTACCTTGCCGAATTTTTAATAAAAAAAGGTTATGTCGTTCATGGTATTAAACGCCGTGCATCAATGTTTAATACCGAAAGAATTGACCATCTTTATCAGGATCCGTTTACGGAAAACCGAAACCTGATTCTGCATTACGGAGATATGACCGATTCTATGAATCTCACGAAAATCATTCAGGAGGTTCAGCCCGATGAAATATACAACCTGGCAGCCATGAGTCATGTAAAAGTAAGTTTTGAAATACCGGAATATACCGGGAATGCTGACGGATTAGGAACTTTGCGAATTCTGGAAGCTGTTCGCCTGCTTAATATGACGGACAAGACCCGAATTTACCAGGCCTCAACTTCCGAACTGTATGGTTTGGTTCAGGCGGTGCCACAATCGGAAAGCACGCCATTTTACCCGCGTTCGCCTTATGCTGTTGCAAAATTATATGCCTACTGGATTACAGTAAATTACCGCGAGGCGTATAACATGCATGCCAGTAACGGAATACTGTTTAATCACGAGAGCCCAATAAGAGGAGAAACTTTTGTTACCCGGAAAATTACCAGGGCACTGAGCCGTATTGCACTAAACTTACAACAAACCGTTTATATGGGGAATGTAAGTAGTCAACGCGACTGGGGGCATGCAAAAGATTATGTAAAAGCGATGTATCTGGTTTTACAACAAGATATTCCGGATGATTACGTTATCGCCACAGGAATTACAACAACCATCAGAAACTTTATTATTCAGGCAGCAGACGAAATTGGATTGGAGATCTCTTTTTACGGAAAAGATAAGCATGAACAGGGTTTGCTTACCGGAGTAGACGAGAAAATATTCATCGAAAAAGTTGGAGAAGAACATCTTGAAACGATTCGATTGCGTGCTATAAAAAATGAACAGGTTGTGGGTGTGGAACCGGCTTATTTTCGCCCAACTGAAGTAGATTTGTTAATTGGTGATGCATCAAAAGCAAAAAATATTTTGGGTTGGGAACCGGAATATGATTTAAATGCTTTGATAGCAGATATGATGAGCAGTGATGTAAATTTGATGAAAAAAGATCATCATTTAAAAGGCGCGGGTTTTAACACCTTAAATTATTTTGAATGATAGTGTTGGTGTTAACTAATGAATTCATAATTTACCTAATTGATATCAACGTTTGATACTTCCAGTATGAATAAAAATTCGAAAATATACATTGCGGGTCATAAAGGATTGGTTGGTTCGGCAATTTGGAAAACCCTCAAATCAAAAGGATATGAGAATTTAATTGGTAAAACTTCTGAAAATCTTGATTTGATAGATGCTGCTTCCGTTAAAAACTTCTTTGCAACAGAACAGCCCGAGTACGTGATACTTGCAGCTGCCAGAGTTGGAGGAATATCGGCCAATAACAACTATCGCGCGCAGTTTATTTATGAAAACCTGATGATACAGAATAACGTAATTCACTACGCTTATTTATACGATGTAAAAAAGCTGCTTTTCCTGGGAAGTACTTGTATTTATCCGCGTGAGACACCACAACCTATGAAAGAAGAATTCCTGTTAACTTCTCCGTTAGAATATACTAACGAACCTTATGCGATAGCCAAAATAGCCGGCATAAAACTATGCGAAAGTTACAATTTGCAATACGGAACCAATTTTGTTTCAGTTATGCCAACTAATTTGTATGGCCCTAACGACAATTTCGATCTCGAAAAAAGTCACGTTTTGCCTGCTTTAATCAGAAAAATACATCTGGGTAAATGTCTTGAAGAAAAAAACTGGAAAGCTATTCAATACGATTTGAATAAACGCCCGATTGATGGTGTGGACGGCAATTCAGATAAAAAAGAGATTCTTACGGTTTTAGAAAAATATGGCATTGCTCCTACTCCGGGAAGTATGCATGGCCAATATTCAGTAGAAATTTGGGGAACCGGCACTCCCTCGCGCGAGTTTTTGTGGAGTGAAGAAATGGCAGATGCTTGCATATTTATTATGGAAAACATTGATTTTGAAGATGTAATACCAAAAGAGCTTAAAGATGTTTTTAAAAAGAACAAGCAAAAGAAAAGTCAGAAACTTAGTGCCAATGGTTTCAGCAAAACAGAAATAAGAAATACCCATATTAATATCGGAACCGGAAAAGATATTAGTATTAGTCAACTTGCCAACAAAATAAAAGCTACAATTGGGTTTAAAGGTGATTTGTATTTTAACAAATCGAAACCGGACGGAACCTTACAAAAACTTACTGATGTAAGTAAGCTTCATGCACTTGGCTGGCAACACCAAATTGAAATTGATGATGGAATTCGCTTATTGTACAACTGGTATTGTGGATTGAAAGAAGAAGCCGTGTTGGAACGATTCATCCAACATTAAAATACGAGGCCAACTAATACATCACATAATGTACCTGGATAAAATTTAAAATTTTGTCTTTTTTCCTGAATTAACTCACTTATACTAACCGAGGGCATAGCTTTACAGCTAAACCCTCGGTAGTTTAAAATTTCACACTTTTTGAAATCGTGTTTCAATCAATTATTAGTTTGCTTATTTTATAATTTCTACTATTCTCAACTCTAACAATATAAATTCCGGCAGAATATGGCTGTATATCTAACCTTTCAAGGGTTGTTTCAACCACTTTGTTTACTAATTGCTTTCCTGTTAAATCGGTTAAAATTATTCTGGTTTCTTGTTCCGGTAAAACCGAGAAATTAATGGTTACAAAATCAGTGGCCGGATTTGGATATACATCAATTAGCATTTCAAACTCAGCATTATTGTTTATGTCATCGTTTTTTAATTGAACAAACGTACTTACCAGGCCTTGGTAAACAACTTGTTGCCCATCAATTATTGGATGAAATTCTTGTTCCGAATTGGTTTCTGCATTCCAGGTTACAAGCGTTACCTCGTGCCCTTCGGTAAAGCCATTTGCTAAGTCATCATCAGAAAGAGAAGCACTTATGCTTACAACTTTATTTCTCAGATGACGTTCTGTTAATCGAATAGCGCCAACACAAACATCGCCATCAAAAGCGGCTATTTCATCGCCAACTTTAAGATTTGTTTCGTTTAAGTTGGTAATATTAATGTTCATGTGATTCAATCCATTCCCAATAAAATCTGCATTGAAATAAACTGTTGCTGGAAGCTCCTCCGGTATCGAGTTGGATTTATTAAATACATCATCAATCAGCAGAGTTGCATCGGAATTCACGTTAAATAAATAACCTTCGCCTGCTCTGAAATCCCCGATGCCGTTAATCCAGCCAATACTACTCCCCCAGTATTCGATGGAATTTCCCTTTTCGTCCTGGATTTTATCAACTATGCCCTGATCAATTAGTGGTTGTACAATTTCCATTGCGTCAACGGCTCCATTTACGGGAAATGAGACCAAATTAGCTCCTGACGATAGAGGTATGTTCATAGGTAAGCTTACCGGTAAACCTGTAATTTGCAGCATACAATCATTTTTTACCCGTACTTTGTAGCCTTCGGTATTTTGCAATGCGCCAATTTCGTTTCGCCATCCGGTTTTATTTCCCCAATACTCGTAGGTATTCCCAATTTCGTCCTGCACCTTGAATAACTGCTGATTATCACGGATATCCGTCATAATCATTCCTAAATCAGGATCCGCAGGTGTTACAAACGATGAAATTATATTCCAACCTTTTTCGAGGCTTATCGACTGAGTTATCGGCTCTGCTTCAATGGTTGTATTAATTTCAACAACCGAAGTTCCGTTACACACAAAATTGCCGCTGGTAATCCATTCTGCAAGATCATCTTTGTAGGTGATACCGTTTACTGCAATTACTTCCTGTGCGCTGGCATCGTAAATCTTATATGTAATACTATTTCCCTCGGTAAAACCTATTCCTGTTCCGTCGCATTGCGAAACCTTTATAAAAAGGTAGCTGTCAGGATTGTCAGTAAGAATTTCACCATAGAGTTTCGATGCTCCAACACATCTATCGCCATCGAATATCGCAATTTCATCATCGGCCTCCAATGGTAACGAGTTAATACGCGCAGCTGTAACACCAATAGTCATGTGGTTCTGGCCATTCTCGCCATACCAGGCAGGTATAAAGTAATTCGATTCTTTAGGAGTAACCGTCAGGTTTGTAGTGACAATACTATCGCAACCATACGCGCTTGAGAGTGTTTGTTCATACACACCGCTTTCTGTCCAACCAAGATAACTTTCTCCTTCAAAAATCGCTATGTCTTCAGAAATAGCATAAACAGGATTAACCCACAAAATAGTAGTTACGGTACTATCAGCTCCCGAGTTGCTTGTAAGTACTCGTTCGTACCGTCCCGAGCTCGTCCATCCCAAATAAGATTCACCTTCACAAATACTTATTTCTTCAATCGAATAAATAGCAGAAACAACTGTAAGATTGGTTGTTACAATGCTGTCGCAGCCCGTTTTTGATGTTAAAACCCTTTCGTATTCTCCAGGTTCTGTCCATCCCTGATAATTCTCCCCTTCGCTGATAGTTACATTTTCAACTGAATAGCTTGTGGGTAAAACGGTAAGAAAAGTGGTAATTAAGTTTGTCTGAGAATTTGATTGTTCCGACTTTTCAGCAAAAAAAAAGTCATCAAGGTACAACGAGTTACCTGCAGGCAGACTGTTCCCCAGGTAGATTCTGAAGGTGGCATCGTTGGCGGTATAGTTGGCTGTAAATGTAACTTTAACCGTACTCCATTCAGTAGTTATACCAGGCTTTTGATCTGAAAATGTGCCATAGTCCGTCCAAGGACTTGTTCCTTTTACCACAATTAAATTTCCGATGGTAAATGGCGTTGTGGCTTTGGCGTTAAATGATAATTCGTAGGTTTTACCTTTTTCCACCATCAATTGGCCTCCGGTAATTAATTGCATGTAATGAATTATATCTCCATTTTCACTACAATCAATCCGCATACTTGAAGGTGCTGAGTAAAACTCCTGTTCATCTGCTGAAATATTTAGTGAATATCCTGTTGCCGCAAATGTTCTCCAATCGGTAATGCCATTTGAAAAATTGTCGCTGGCAATTAAATTTATGGCTTTCTCTGAAGTGCTGTCCGCTATTGTTTCGGTTCGTTGATACTCGCCTGTTTCGGTGAATCCCATGTACGATTCTCCTTCGCAAATGGTAACGTACTCAATAATTCCTTCTGCGTCCGGTATAGTATTCCCGTTTTGTGTTACGGTTAAAATGGTAGTAATTACACTATCACAACCTGTCGAACTCTGATATACATTTTCATAAACACCTGATTCGCTCCAGCCAAGGTAGTTTTCGCCTTGTGTGATGCTTATATTTTCAGTGATATTGTATATTGGATTTACAACCAGGTTTGTTGTTATAACGCTATCTGCACCGTTAGTAGCTACAAGAGTACGCTGATACTGACCATTTTCGCCCCATCCATTGTAATATTCTCCTTCGCAAATAAAAATTTCTTCTTCCGTATATATTTTGTTCGTACTTCCATCAGTGTCGCCATCCGGATCGGGTAAAAGTACTACCGACGAATATGGAGAAATGGTAATACTTCCACTGTATTTTTTGCCGTTTAAATCAACCATCCCTCGTCGAAGCGCAATTGTTTTTGAGCTTTTTGTATTGTTATATTCAAATACATACTCATTGGCCGGGGTTTCAAATTGCTGGGAATTTATATCCCTGTTAAAAGTAGCTTTCCATTCATTCAAATCATAATAATCGTTATTCCACGAACCGTTATAGGTAACGGTGTAAAATGAAGGTTTATCTCCTTCAATGGTTACATATTTATTACTGTTTGATGTTCCGAAGCTTAAAATTTCCACCCCATGACCATCTGAGAGGTGCATACTGTGCTGCTCAGTATTAGGATTAAAAACTATATTATTTGAAACCGCATTCCCACCTGGAGTAATACCATTCATCTTCAGATTATTCCAGTGAAACTGTGCTTTTTTGTTTCCAAAAAGTGTATTACTGTGGATGTTGTGCCATCTGGGCTGATTCAAAAATATTCCGGCAGAAGCAGTATAAGCAATTGTATTTCCGGCAATTTCGAAACTGTTTGTTAATCCATCTGTGTAAATTCCTTCTACCTGATTCGGAGAGTTTGGATTCACTCCATAGTCTTCCTCATGACCTCCTCCGTTTAAAATAATGTTATTAAGAATCTTTACTCCCGTAAATCGAAATGCTGTATTCGTCTCGAAAAATGAATAAATTCCGCCACCATCATCTTTATACTGACAAAATTTATTCACGTAATTATTTTCCACTTTCGAGTTATCTCCATGGAAATCAATTCCGTTGTATCCAACTCTTTCAATGTGATTGTATTGAATAAGCGCATTTTTACTTTTGGTTGACAATCCCATATAAGTTCCGTCGGCACTTCCCCCCATACCGGGTAGCATTCCAATATCGGTAATTGTATTCTCTATAAATTTTGCATCATTACTGTCCCATTTGGTTTTTACACCAATGCTTAAACAGTTAGAGACAACATTACTTCTTACTTCCAGATTTTTTGCTCCTCTGGCATGTATTCCATCAAGACCGATTGCCGAAATCCGACAGCCTTGAATCTTAATATTATCAGCATAATCAACATATAAACCGTATTGGTTTGCTCCTTTAAATTCAATATTATTAAATTCAATATATTGAATTAATTGCATGTTGGCGAGTTGATCCACAACCCCTACCTCAACTGTGTTCGAACCTGGAGTATCTGAGCCAAAATACATATATAATACCCCATTGTTGTAATACCACTCACCTTTCTGATCAAGCGTTCTTAAATCTGATTGAATAAAATATCCAAAGCCATCACGAGGAGTATATCCTGATGATGCCTGAAAGGTAATAGTCTTTCCACTGTGGCTCGTAATCTTATTCCGATCTATAATCCAATGATTTGTTCTTACAACTGCAACCGCGCCCGTCCAGTTAGGCTGGCTGCTTAATTCGTTGTCGATAATAGTAGATGTTCCTGAATGAGACTCGAAAGTTAAATATCCTGAGTTAGGATATCGTCCCATCGCCACCGGTTTGCTATTTAATAATACCAAATTTAGCTGGCTAATATTGTCAATACTAGCTTTGTAAATTCCATTTTCGTGTAGCTCCCATCCTGTTACTTTCGATAATCCACTTATTACAGGCATGGCTCCACTTCCGTATGCTCCAATTTTAATTGGCGAAGTAGCGGATCCACTTCCTTTAACCTTAAGTGTTCCGTTAAATGTGTCTCCTTTTCGAAATAAAACCTGATCTCCTGGTTTAAAAGTAGTACTGCTCACTTTGGCCAAACTTCTCCAAGCCAAAGATTCGCTGGTTCCTGAATTCCCATCATCTCCTGATGCACTCACATAATAGTTGGTTGCACCAACTGAAAATGTAATAAAACTTAATGCAATTACAACTAAGAGGTTTAAATAATTGTAACTACCATAATTCTGCAACGTCCTTCTCATCACTTCTCATTTTAATACTTCAAAAAAAATATAGGTTTGTATATCGTGCAAAGATATTAAGCTAGTTTTCATTTGCAAATAACCCCCACATACAGAGAGTGTTGTAATAACTCGCTGTTCTTTTCAATATAACATAATAATGGGAAAATGGTTGAAATATAATTCCAAGTTGTATTTAGAAATTTCTAATTATTTTGAGATTGCTATTATGCAAAGTAAAATCTCAGGATAGCAAAAAGTGATAAAAAACAGAATACTGGCAGAATTTTACTTTTTAGTTGCAATTAGAAAATATTAGAATAACACATTTGAAAAACCGTTTATAATTAACAAAAGGTAGAATACAATAAATAAAAAGCAAAGTGTTAATTTATACTAATTCTTTATATTATGAACTTATCTGCATAACTGAATAAGCTGAAAACAATAAATTTTGGTTGAATGATTGGAATTGCAAATTTTTATCCGAAATAAACTACAATAATTAATCATTTATAGCAGTTAAAATCATTTGCTGATTGTAGATATTCTTCGTCCTATTACTGACGGTTGTAATTAAATACTAAACCTTTAATTAAATTTCAAAACTTAAATTCAATCCTACTATATCGCTTGTTAACCAATTACTCTGCACTTCTTGTTTTTGCAGGGCATAGTAGATTTTTAGTTCAAAATGTTCTTTTTCATAGGCTGTTAAGCCCGAATAAAACCTTGCCAGGTGAGTTCCGTAACCATTGAGTTTTATAAACGATTCTTCCTGCAAATAAAATTGTAATCCCCAACCGGTTAATGCCGGTAGTTTCATGCGTAACGACTGCCTGTATCTGAAATAATTTTTTACATCCTTGTAACTTCTGTATTCAAAACGATTATAAAAATCAAATTCGATTTTGTCGAAATCTTTATCCAAATTGACAAAAAGCATCGGACGATTTTCTTGCAACCACTCGCCCTCTTCTAGCTTCACATAACTTATTCGAAAACCTGCACCATATTCGAGCCAATTGAGAATATCGTGACCAATAAAAATATCACCGTATTTTAGACTTAATTCTGAATTTTGAGTAGAGTAATGTATCTTCTCCGATACATCTATACTTATATTTTCCCAGGGCTCAACACTAAACCGCGTTTTATTCCAAAGTTCAAACCGTCGTTCCTGGCCCAAACTATTGAGGCTAATAAAGACAAATAATAATACGTAGTATTTTTGCATGGCTGCAAAAATAAAAAACAATGTTTCATCACTTTAATAATTCAAAGGTCAACTTCCATTTCGCTGATAAAAAACAACAATTCATGGCTCAATTTCTTCATATCATGTAATACCTATTATTAATACAACAAAATTTCTTGTACATTTGGAACAAAATCGTCGAATTAAGTATAAAATAATGAGAGCAAATTCGAAAGAACAAATAATTGAAGCAGCAGGTGTCGTTTTTGAACGTTATGGTTTTAAAAAAACTACCATGGACGATATAGCTTATGCTGCCGGAAAAGGAAAGAGTTCGCTCTATTACTATTTTAAAAACAAGGAGGAAGTATTTGAAGCTGTTGTTGCTCATGAAGCTGAGCACCTGTTAAACGAAATAAACGCCTCGATAAATGTATCGAAACCAGCTGTTGAAAAACTTAGAAGCTATGTTAATATCAGAATGAAACGTTTTGTTCAAAGGGGCAACCTGGCAACTGCGCTAAATGATAATTTTCTGGCGACTTTTTCATTTATTGAAAAGATTCGTAACAACTATCGAGACATTGAAATAGATATGATTGGCGAAATCATTAAAGAGGGTATCGAAAAAAATGAATTTAAACCTGTTGATACAAACTTTATTGCTGAAGCCATTTTAACATGTATGATTGGTTTTGAAGTTCCTTTATTGACAAAATCAAATGCAACTGACGAGTCTGTTGAAAAGATAAATAATGTGATTGATATGTTTTTTTACGGGATATGTACCTAAAAAAATTTTATACTATAATTCGAATATTTTAGATATTAGTTCAAATTATACAATTCAATTAGAAATAGAAAACAATATTAAAAATGAAACAGAAAATTAAAATTACAGGAAAAAGTCTTCGTGCCATTTTAATGGTTGGAGTATTAACCATCGGCTTTTCATTCATGTCAAAAGCCCAATTGAGTTATGGTGTTAGAATAGATGCAGAGGCAGCTTGCCAGTCTGATTTACTTGAACTTGCCAACAATTGCGATGTGCGATTCAGCCCATCTGTAGGTTTGATCGGGAAATACAATTTTACCGAGGGATTTGCACTGAAAAGTGGCTTAATGTATCAGCAAAAAGGTAGAAATTTTACTGAAGCTGATGTAGATGTTACCAATAAGTTAGACTACTTAACCTTGCCACTAAAAGCTGAATTTTCGGCAGGTGAAAAGGCCGGATTCAAAAACGGACAACGGTTCTACTTTGCTGTAGGACCATACCTAAGTTACAAATTAGATGCTGAAGGCAAGTTAGACGGTGTTAAATATGATATGAACACTGAAACCAAAGATTTTGATGCCGGCCTGGGGCTGGAGCTTGGATTGGAGTTCCCGGTTTTTAACCAAAAAGTATTGCAGGTAGGTTTAAACTACGATATGGGCTTTGTTGAAGTGTACAAAGATACTCCCGATTTACACAATAAAATGGCCTCCATAAGTCTTGGATTATTGTTCTAAATTCAAGCATCATAGAAAACAATTAAAAGAAAGAGTTATAAAAAAGCCGACTAAGATGTTTCTTAGTCGGCTTTTCTTTGTAATATATCTTCAACTATTTTTTCTTCGGAGTTTGAACACCACGTTGTTTAGCCATTTCTTCCAAACGTTTCTGAAAGTTCGACTGTTTTTTCGCCGGTTTCTTTTTATTGGCTTGCAGCTGTGCTCTAATCTTCTCATCGTCAACAAACGAGCGAATCAGGTAGGTCTGGCCAATGGTAATAAGGTTAGCAAGGAAATAGTAATAACTCAAACCTGATGGGTAGTTATTCAGCAGGAATAAGAACATTACCGGCATCATATACATCATGGTTTGCATTCCTGGCATTCCCTGGCTGGTTGTTGCCGACTGATTCAGTTTTGTTGAAATAATGGTAGTTACTGTCATTAACAAACAGAATAAACTTACGTGGTCGCCATAAATCGGTATGGAGAATGGTAAATTCAGAATTGAATCATAAGTTGATAAATCTGTAGCCCATAAGAAACTTTCTCCTCTTAACTCAATTGATGTTGGGAAGAAAAAGAACATGGCAAACAAAATTGGCATCTGAAGTACCATTGGCAAACACCCTCCCATTGGATTTACGCCCGCTTTTCGATAAAGCGCCATTGTGGCTTGTTGCTTTTCCATGGCTTTTTCCTGTCCGGGAAATTTGGCATTTATCTCATCTACCTCAGGTTTTAATGCACGCATTTTTGCCTGAGACATATATGATTTATAGGTAAACGGGAATAGAACAACTTTAATCATCAAAGTAAGCAGCAAAATGATTATACCAAAGTTGTCGATAGAACGACGTAACCAGTTAAATACCGGAATAATTACGTAACGGTTTACCGGACGTACAATTGCGTATCCCAAATCGATTTGGCGCTCCATATCAAGCCCATATTGTTTAAGGGTTTGATAGTGGTTTGGACCAAAATAGAATTTTATACCAACCTTTTCATTTTGTGTTCCGTTGAATGGAATAGCAATATCGGCATTAAAATTCCCCAGGTAAAAGTTGTTGTCTTCGTAATCATACTTTTCCTGACGTACTTGTGCGTTTGGAAATGGTTGATCGCCAATTATGGTAGAGTTGAAAAACAACTGTTTAAAACCAATCCATTTAACACTGGTCGACAGGTTTTCTTCGTCTGATTTATTTTTATCCAGGTTATCAACCTCGTCTTCAAAAAACTTATAAGTCATATAAGTATAACGGTCTTCACCAAATCGCGAATAGTGTTCCTGACGCGGTACATCAAAAGCCCAGTTAAAATTAAGGTACGATTGATTTCGTGAAATATAGCTATTCATTCCCTGCATATTCACATCAAATCCAACCAGAAACGAGTTATACGACAGAGTATAAGTGTACTCAATAAAATCACCTGGCGCCACCTCTAAACGGAAAGTAACCGATTCTTTTCCTCCAGGATTTTCCGCGTTAAACTTTATTCTTCCTTCGTCTCCTTTAGGAACTTCAGGACCGTTTACCACAACATTTTTGGCACCCCCTACTTGTTTAAAAAACAGGTTATCAGTACTAATGCTTCTGTTTTGAGCAAAGAAATTCAAACCAAATTTTGTTGCTGGCCCATCAAATAAAACCAACTTTGTTGAATCATATCTTTCATAATCTTTCAACTCAACCGAGTAAATACGACCACCTTTATTTGAGAAGGTAATTTTAACCTGGTTGTTTTCGAGCGTTGTAAACTCTTCAGTTCCGGCAGTTGCAGTTCCAAATGCACCAAGCTCTTCAACTTTTTGTTGCATCATTTGGTTCTGCGCAGCGGTATCGGTCTCCATAGCTGCATTTTGCAATTCTTGCTGTTCCTGCATTTTTTGCAGTTCAAGCGCTTGTTGAGCTTCAACTTGAGCGATGGAATCGCGTCGTTGCTTTGCAGCTTCAACTTCTTCTTTTGATGGCTGGTTGATTAATGAAAATACAACCAGGATCACAAAAATTAAAACGATTCCAATAATCGATTTCCTATCCATTTTCTTTTATTCAGGTAATGAGTTCTTAATAAAATCAATAAACAAAGGGTGTGGATTTAATACGGTACTTCTGTATTCCGGATGGAATTGAACTCCCACAAACCATTTGTGTTCAGGTATTTCAACAATCTCCACAAGATCGGTATCAGGATTAATTCCTGTTGGTACCATCCCGGCATCGATGTATTGCTGACGATATATTTCGTTAAACTCATAACGATGACGGTGTCTTTCGTGAACGGTTAATTTATTATATGCCTTGCTTACGTTTGAATTTTCGTCGATAATACGACATTCGTAGGCTCCCAAACGCATTGTTCCTCCATAATTGGTAATGCCTTTTTGTTGTTCCATAAGGTCGATTACCGGGTGCGGAGTTTTTGGATTCATTTCTGATGAGTCTGCATTTTCCAGATTCATTACATTTCGGGCAAACTCAATAACAGCTACCTGCATTCCTAAACATATACCAAGGAAGGTAATGTTGTTTTCGCGGGCATATTGCGCTGCCAGAATTTTTCCTTTCATTCCACGATGACCAAATCCCGGAGCAACGATAATTCCGTTCATGTCTTTTAATTGCTCATCAATATTCTCAGGGTTCAGTTCTTCCGAGTGAATCCAGTTAATATTTACTTTGCACCTGTTTTCAGCTCCGGCGTGTACCAGCGCTTCAGCAATTGATTTATAAGCGTCGTGTAATTCCACATATTTTCCAACCAAACCAATTTCAACCGTTTGCGTTGGGTTTTTATGGCGTGCAAGGAAATCGTTCCAGGCCGAAAGATCAATTTCTTCATTAATGGTCAATCCAAGCTTTTTCAATACTGTGATATCCAGCTTTTCTTCCAACATTTTTAACGGAACATCGTAAATTGTTGGCACATTAACCGATTGAATTACAGATTCTAATCCAACATTACAGAACAATGCAACTTTTTGGCGAACCGATAATTCAATATCGTGCTCGGTACGAAGTACCAAAATATCGGGTTGAACTCCGGTTTCGAGCAACATTTTTACCGAGTGCTGTGTAGGCTTGGTTTTTAATTCGCCAGTTGCTGAAAGATAAGGAACCAGCGTTAAGTGAATAACCATCGCCCGGCTTCCCAATTCCCATTTTAACTGACGAACCGCCTCAATATAAGGTAACGATTCAATGTCGCCTACCGTACCACCAATCTCAGTAATAACGATATCGTATTTACCTTTTGATCCAAGAATTTTTATTCTCCGTTTAATTTCGTCGGTAATATGAGGAATAATCTGAACGGTTTTTCCAAGGTAATCGCCCCGGCGTTCTTTATCGATAACAGATTGGTAAATCCGTCCGGTTGTTACGTTGTTAGCCTGCGATGTTGCAGTATTTAAAAAACGCTCGTAATGTCCCAGGTCAAGGTCGGTTTCGGCTCCGTCTTCGGTAACAAAACACTCTCCGTGTTCATATGGATTTAGCGTTCCCGGATCAACGTTAATATACGGATCCAATTTTTGAATGGTAACATTGTAACCACGAGACTGTAGCAACTTGGCTAGCGACGAGGCTAAAATACCTTTTCCCAACGACGAAGTAACTCCACCGGTAACAAATATGTATCTAGTTTCAGGCACGGTAAATTTATTTTTAATTCGAAGCCACAAAATTAATCAATTAATATGAACCGTAAACTAATGAACGGGCAATTTAACCGATATAGTAAATAGTTAATAACAATGTCCTTTTAAAAACATCATCCTGTTTAACAATAATTAAATCATTTTCCTGAGCTTATTTAAAATTTACTGATCTGTGAATCGAAATATTTAAAAACCATCAATTGGTAAAATATGGTAATTAATTCGTTTACAAAAGTGAATACATTTGTAAATCTGCCCAAATACACATATGTAACACAAAAGCATTAGTGGTTTCGTAACAACACGAAAACCTTTATATGACGACGCTTGTAGCTATTACACATTTGTGCACAATGAACAAAAAAAAGGCCATTGGTCAACACCAACGGCCTTTATGCAAATAGAAAAACCTTATATAGCAAGAGTTTTTCTCAAATCGATAACTATTGTAATCTTCTATTTAAACTCTTTCTTAAGTTGTCCTACCCAGTCTTCTACTCGCTGTTTTGTTTTACGAGCCTGGTTTTCCTGGTCAATTGGCAATCCTATAAACTTATCGCCTCGTTGTGCGCGCGATGCCTCGAAGGTATATCCCTCAACCGAGGTTTGTCCAACGATAGTTGCTCCACACTCTTCAAGTATTTCAGCTAACAAGCCAATTGCATCGCAGAAGTTCTCTGTATATCCTTTCTGGTCTCCCAATCCGAAAATCGCAAACTTCTTCTTTTTAAGGTCCATTTCTTCCAGATCAGGCACGAACTCATCCCAGTAGTTGGGTAGTTCACCATCGAACCAGGTTGGTGCGCTTAGAATAAAATTGTCATAGTTTTCCAGCACGTCTTTGCTTAGCTCTTCAGCATTAACTGCTTCAATCTCTTTCTCGCCAAAAGCAGCAATCACTTTCTCTGCTACCTTTTTCGATTTTTGAGTATTGTAACTGTATATAATTGCGGTTTTACTCATTTTTCCGATTTTTAGTATTCAATTAATTCTTTTGCTGCTGTGTAAATACGCTCTGTATTTGGTAAGATCGCTTTTTCAAGAATACGGTTAAAACCAACCGGTGTAAACGGCGAACCTACACGTTTTATGGGCGCATCAAGGTATTCAAAACCTTTTTCGTTGATTAGTGCGCTTAACTCGCCACCAAAACCACCAAACACTTTGTCTTCGTGAACTACCAATACTTTGTTGGTCTTTTTGATCGAGTTCAAAATGGTTTCTTCATCCAGCGGAATCAGTGAACGCAAATCGATAACTTCAACATCAGCAATTCCTTCTTCTGCCAGTTTCTTTGCAGCGTCAAGACTTAAGTGTGTTGTATTTCCGTAGGTAAGAATAGTCAGATCACTACCCTCCCGGCGAACTCTTGCTTTTCCAAACGGAACTTCAAAGTCATCCGGTACCACGGTAGCAGCTTTCGGATCCTGGTATAATGCTTTTGGCTCCATAAACATGGTTAATCCTTCCGAACGCAATGACGTACGCAGCAATCCGGCTGCATCATCAGCAAACGAGGGATAAACAATACGTACGCCAGGAATAGCAGCCAGCGAACCTTCAATGTTTTGCGAGTGGTACATTCCACCGCCGATATAACCTCCTGAAGCCAGGCGAATGGTCACATTTGGCGAGAACTTACCATTCGATCGCCACAAGTCGTGACTGGTATCAACATACTGCTCCATTGCCGGCCAGAAATAGTCAGCAAACTCAGCACCTTCAACTACAACGCGGATTCTTTCGTGGTAGCGCGACATTCCGTTGGCCGTTCCAAGAATAAAATCCTCGGCAATCGGGCCGTTAAAAACACGCTTATCGCCGAACTCGGCCTGCATACCTTTCGAGACGTTGAAAATACCGCCTTTATCTTTGTTGGCCATATCCTGTCCCCAGATGAAAGTATCCGGGTTATGACGGAATTCTGCCTTTAAAGTCTCGTTAAGCGCTGTAATAAATTTTGTCTTCTCACCTTCTTCGTTATGTAATCCTTCCGGGTATTTCTCCGATACAAACGGATCAGAAAAAACATGATCGAAAATCGATGCAGGATCGGGATCCGGTGCAGCCATAGCCGCCTTATGAGAAGCTTTTATTTCAGCTTTTACTTCTTCGTCAATTTTATTCAGTTCTTCTTCCGTGAATCGCTCGTAGCGCAGTAACAACCTTCTGTATTTTGCCAGCGGATCGTATTCAACAACGTAGTTTCTTTCAGCATCAGAACGATAAAGCAAATGGTCGTCAGAGTTTGAGTGCGATCCCATACGCACACAGTTGGCCTGCAGCAATACCGGCTTGCTTTCTTCAATGGCATAACGTTTGGCTTCAGCCATGGCGTTCATCGAATCGAAAACATCTTTACCGTTACAGTGAATAATGCGCAGGTTTTTAAATCCTGTGAAGTTATTGGCCACTTTTCGTTGTGCAGTCTGGTCTTTTTTAGGTACCGAAATACCATAACCATTATCCTGAACCACAAAAATTACTGGCAATTCTTCTTTATCGGCACCGGTAATGGCTTCGTAAACGTAACCTTCACTTACCGATGATTCACCCTGGCTACTGATAGAAACCGCTTTCTCGCCATAATATTTAATAGCGCGGCCGGTTCCAACAGCGTGTAAAGTGTGGTTTCCGGTTGCCGACGACACACTGTGCATGTTCCACTCGGGTTTTGCCAGGTGATTCGACATGTGACGACCACCACTTGATGGGTCAGTTGCCTTTGAAATACCGTTTAATATTATCTCTTCTGATGTCATTCCGCCCGCAAGAGCAGTCAACATATCGCGATAATACATATATAAGTGGTCTTTCTTCTGCTCAAAATTCTGTCCGATAGCCAGCTGAATTCCATCATGACCGGCATAAGGAGCATGGTACGACCACCCAATGGCCTGTTTCAAATAATTGGGTGCTTTCTCGTCGAGGGCACGGCCAACTTTCATTAACCGGTACCAATTCTCCAAGGTCTCCTTCGGAGTTTTCTTAATTGTATATTGCTTTGGTACTTTTAAATCCTTCATAATAAATTATATTGCGCGGTTTATATCAAATTGTTCCAGATGATCAGCAATGCGACGCAGGAAAGCTCCTCCCAGTGCACCATCAACAATACGATGGTCGTACGACAATGACAGGTACATTTTGTGACGAATTGCAATTACATCGCCGCTTGGAGTTTCCAAAACAGCTGGTTTCTTCTCAATAATTCCTGTTGCCAGAATAGCAACTTGCGGTTGGTTGATAATTGGTGTTCCGATAATATTTCCGAACGATCCGAAATTGGTAATAGTAAATGTTCCACCCTGAATTTCGGCCGGATCGAGTTTATTGTTACGTGCTGCATCAGCCAGTCGGTTCAGCTCTTTTGTTAAACCAACCAGGTTGCGCTGTTCTGCATTTCTAATTACAGGAACGATCAGGTTTCCATCGGGCTTAGCAACAGCGATTCCAACGTTTACATCTTTCTTCAGGATGATCTTGTCACCATCAACCGATGAATTTACCATTGGGAATTCGGCCAGAGCAGCAGCAACTGCCTCCGTAAATATTGGCATAAACGTAATTTTATCGCCATATTTTTTCTGGAAAGCCTCTTTGTTTTTATTTCTCCACATCACCAGTTCGGTAACATCGGCTTCGACAACTGAAGTTACGTGCGGTGATACTTGTTTCGACATCACCATGTGATCTGCAATCAGTTTTCTTACACGATCCATCTCAACAACGGTGTCGCCGGCTCCTACTGAAACCGGAGGTGCAACTTTCCTCTCAACTACAGGTGCTGCAGGTGCAGCTGGTTTGCTTTCTTTTTTGGCTTCCGGCTGAGCGGCAGAACTGCCTCTGTTTTCAAGGTAAGCCATGATGTCTTTCTTCTGAACCCGGCCTCCTACGCCCGATCCTTCAATACTTTCCAGCTCGTCAAACGAAACATTCTCCTCTTTAGCAATAGTTTTTACCAAAGGAGAATAGAAACGGTTTGAAAGTTTTCTACTGTCATCAACCGAAGCATCGGTTGTTTCTGTTTCTGCTTTTGCAGGTGCCTCGCCAGTTGTAGGCTCTGCTTCTGCTTTGCTTTCGGTCTCCTCTGATTCAGTTTCTTCAACCTCACCATCAAGACTTACAACAGCCAGAACTTCGCCAACTGCAACCAGACTATCTTCCTCATAATTAATTTTTGTGATTACGCCATCTACAGGCGAAGGGATCTCTGAATCTACCTTATCAGTAGCGACTTCGAAGAGCATATCATCCTCTTCAATAGTGTCTCCCTCTTTTACGAACCATTTGGTAATGGTGCCTTCCTGGATACTTTCGCCCAGTTTAGGCATTACGATATTAAAACTTGCCATAATAAATACTTTAAATCTATGTTTTGCTATTTGCACTTAATACAACAGAACTAAAATTGAAATGTTCAGATTGCAATTTTAATTTTGTGCAAAAATAAAGTTAAATGTATTTTAACGGCGAGAATCGGGAAAAATCGTACTAAATAGTATTTATCTCAGATAGATTTTATCGAATGACAAAAGTTATATACATAATTACAAATGTATACTACACTTGTAAAGCACCGATTAATTCACTAGCCGACTGCATATTGTGGCGTTTCAAATAATCTTCAATGCCTTCAACAATCTTCACCGGAATCATCGGATCTTTAAATACGGCTGTACCAACCTGTACTACTGAGGCGCCTGCCAACATAAACTCAATGGCATCGGCAGCATTCATTATTCCACCAATTCCAACAACAGGTATTTTAACAGCGTTGGCAACCTGCCAAACCATTCGTAATGCAATTGGTTTTATTGCAGGACCAGATAATCCTCCGGTTATTGTAGATAAAAGAGGTGTTCTTTTTTCGGCATCAATGGCCATTCCCAGGAAAGTATTTACCAATGAAACGGCATCAGCCCCCTGTCCTTCCACAGCACGGGCAATTTCAGTAATGTCGGTAACATTTGGTGACAATTTTACAATCATCGTTTTATCGTAAACTTTACGCACTTCGCGTGTTACCATTTCTGCTCCCGGGCAACTAACACCAAATGCCATTCCGCCCTCTTTTACATTAGGGCACGAAATATTCAACTCAATGGCATTAATTTTATCCAGCTCGTTAACTTTCTCTGTTAAAGCAATATAATCTTCAACTGTTGATCCGTTTACATTTATAATCAACTGTGTATCATAGTCAACAATATCAGGATAAATGCTTTCAATAAAGTAATCAATGCCTTTATTTTGTAAACCCACTGCATTTAACATGCCCGACGGGGTTTCCGCCATTCGCGGGTAATAATTACCATCGCGGTTTTTAAGCGTTGTGCCTTTCAGAAAATATCCGCCAAGTAGTCCTGGTTCAAAGAATTCAGCTGTTTCGCGCGCAAATCCGCAGGTTCCCGATGCCAGTGTTACCGGATTTTTGAATTCTATATCGTGTAATTTTACTTTTAAATCTACCATTTCAAATCATTAATGTTAAACACCGGACCATCAGTACATACGCATTGATTTCCTTTGTTTGTAGGCTCAATACAGCACAAACAAACACCAAACCCGCAGGCCATCAGGTTTTCAAGCGACACTTCGCAAAATACGTTCGCTACTTTTGCCTCTTTAGCAATGGCTCGCATCATTCCATCCGGACCGCAAGCGTATATTTTACTGTAGGATTTTAAGTTATTGGTGAATAACGAATGTTGTGTTACAAAACCCTTTTCACCAAGCGAACCGTCTTCTGATGCATAATGTAAATTCGCATATTTTTTATAACTATCTACATTTATATGGTCTTCTTTTGATCGTGCTCCCAGTAAAATGTCAACATTCTCAACCGGAAGTCCCGATTCTTTGGCTAAGAAAAGCATTGGCGCAACTCCACTACCACCACCAATCAGCAAGATTTTATCGTCTGCTGACGGATACGTAAATGTTTTTCCAAGTGGGTAAACCATACTAAGTTTACTTCCAGCTTTAATCTCCGTTAACTTACGCGATCCTCTTCCCAGTATTTTAACAATCATTGAGATTACATTATTCTCGTAATCTACTTCAAATACGGAAAAAGGCCGGCGAAGAAAGATTTCTTCCGCTTCCTTAATTTCAATATTTACAAATTGTCCTGGTTTTATCTCCGGAAGTTCAGTATCTGACTGTACTTTGATAAGAAAGTTTGTAGCGTTTAGCGCACTATTTTCAATTACGTTGAATTCTTTAACAAACTTTTTTGGCATGTATTCTGATTTTGCCGCAAAGATAATAGAATAATCGTTGAAATTCGCGCTGATAATTGATACAAAAAGAAAAGACCGTTGAATAACGGCCTTCTATGTAATATTTAAATTAGGTAAAAAATAAGGGTCTTTGTTTATATGTGTACAACATGTATTAATATATTTTACATTTCCAAAACAATATTTTACTTTTTTACGATTACGAATATTTTCGTTAAACCATACGTCTATATACCAGAAATGGCCACTATTACTAGTGGCCAAGCGACTTCTGGATTTATCAACTTAAATTGGGTTTGTAAATTGAATCTGTATTGTTTTAATCATCATGTCGTATTGTTGTTTACTTTTGTTATTGCAAATATGAAAACAAAAATTCACATATGCAAACTTTAATAAAATTATTTTTGTAAAAAGTTTACTTTTGTTTTATATCACTTTAAAAACCAATAATTTAAATGTGTTACATTTGAAAACTACAGTAGTACTAATTAGTGAATTTACATATAAACAAAAGAGGGCCATAATACTACAGCCCTCTTTGTTACTCTGGTTTAATCACCGTTTGGAGATCAAATACCTTTTAGTAATAGCGATTACAATTCTCTACAACATATAATATACAAATGTTTTTATTCTATTCATTATAGAAACCACCGGGTCTAATTCTTTCAATTATCATTGTGGTTATGCAAAACGTCGCTGTAGCTAAGTGATATAATATAGCAATGTTACTACTTGCTTTATACATTACCTATTCAATTTCTTAGCGTTGTTTATATATATTAAATGTACCATCACGGTATATAATAACCATTTTGTCGATCTCACTATTTGGAGCCGTTATTGGTGTTTTTATATTTTCCTCGGTAATAACGTTCTTCTTTATTGGTTTCTCAGTTAAAGGCTGCTGTTTTCGAGTTTCCTCAACCATCGGCAGCTTTTGTTGTGGAGCACTAGCTACTGATACTTGTCCACTAAACATATCTCCCTCGCCAGTTAGTAGCCAGCGAGCGTTTAAATCAGGGAATTCCAGTAGCAACTTCTCAATGAATGAAGCACCTGGTTTATTTCTACCATTAAGAATATGTGAGATATTAGATCGTTGCACATCCAAAACAGCAGCTAGTTCTCCGGCTGATATCCCTTTTGCATCGATAAAATTTTTAATTCGGTCTTTCATTTTTAAAAGTGTGTTATAAAGATACATTTGTCATGCGTCCAACAGACTTCGTGTATACTTCATCAACAAATGTAAATATTCTTTTCGAATTTAGCAACTACTTTTTTTCTAAATGTAAATATAGCGAAAACGCAAAACATCAATAAATACGCAATATATAACTTTAAGTAGATAGTTTAAAACACTAGTAATAAACACTATATAAGAGCCCCACACATTTCGGCCGCGCCGAATGCATGATTTACTCATAATATATAATATATAACTTTATGTAATCTGCGTAATTCTCTAATATATAGATGTATAACAATAATTACATGGCATGCATATTTATACAATCAGTGTAAGATTTAAAATACCCTATTTTGTACAATTTGGTTTTATTTATTTGAACACTCCCCTCTTACTTTGTTACATATATATAAATTGACTATTCAGATCATTTATATAATTAAACATTATTCTGTTACTTTATTTTAGAAATCATACATATGTAAAACATATCAGAGTTAGATTATAAAACATTTGTATACGCATAACTTTTATTCATTTTTATATTTCTGTATACTTCTGTAAATACATTTGTAAATTTTACAAGTGTTATTAGTAGTTATGTAGTATTGGTCTCCGACTCTGTATCCTGATTATAAGAGAAGTAATACTTTAAACCTTCCCTTGAGTATAATTCAATTTTTATCCCGATAGATTAAAACAGCCCCTTTTCTTTCCATTTTTGTGGTTTTACTAAAAATGCCGTAAATATTTACGTATAAATACGCGTAAACTAAAATCTGGCAAATTCTCAAAAGCTTAAAAAAGTGATTTTGAATATATAAATCGCACTGAACTAATGACTTATAGTAAAATATTGAAATTTGAAAGCGACAAGCAAATAGACAAAATAGCCACGATTTCCGAATTTTTCACCAAAAACCTCAAAAGCTTCTGATTCATTTGAGGTGCTTCTCTAAAATTTTCCTACAACGAATTAAAATCAACAGACAGCAGAAAATCGAAAGCAACATCTTCCAATTCTTTTAGGTATGAAGCTCTGACTCCTATTTTTACCGGAGCATAAAACCGAAAGAAATTAACATCGCCCAACAATTCGACACCATACGAGGAAATGTCGACATTGTATTTTGTTGGAACGTCACTGCCGTGGTAGCTTCCCTGCAAATTAGCGTAATCAGCATATAAGGTTGCACTTATTCTGCGTATATAGGTGAGTCCGCCAATACTTAAATCTGGATCAATTAGTGGCAGTGCATAATTTAACGACAAAGACTGTAATTGTTCGGTTTCAATTTTTGTCCATCCCCGGGGAAAACGTATCGCATCAGAGAATCCAAAAAGATTACCGGAACTTTTATCTTGCACACCACCGTACAAACGTATTCCATGATTTTTCATAATACCTGGAAGATACATTGTTGCCGCACCCGACTTCAATTGCCCCATTTCGTTGGATTGCCATGGCGAGTGACGAAAATTTCCTTCGAGAGCAAATCCGAAATTGGGATAAATATCCTGATGGCTTCTACGAAGAAGCTGGTAGTAATACAAGCGGTAAGATAACGATTGATAATTACCAGCGCGAAAGTCATCCGGTGTCGATTCTTCCTTGCCGTAATGTGCCAACTGGTAATCAACTTCAGGTTGAAAAAAGCGTGTAAATGTTCCCCTCGATAAATTTAAAGGAATGCGCATATTGGCGCTGAAAGTTGTTTCATTCCATTTATAATCCTGAAGTGTGGTATCTCTGTTAACCACTTGTCCGTTCTGATCCTGGTATTCGCGAATCAACCAATATTGTGATGCACGTTTTCCACCGGTTACTTCTAAATCGAAAACAGGAAACCAACCTTTATAAGTATACCGTCCGTAAAAGTGGCCTGTTTTTTCGCTGGTGTCCCATTTATACCCCAAAGTAGTAAATGCGGTTCCTAACTTATTTTGCGACATTAAACTAACACCGGGCAAAAACTCATAATTGTCGGGGTCGACAAAAACAGGCGCCCAACTATGAAAATTGAAAAGATGTTTTGGTTTGCTGTAAGCCTCTGTAGTAAACAGTTTTGTGGTATCAACTTGCGAAAAATCTACAATACCCGGCTCTTGTTGTTGCATAGCATTTGCAAGCGGCCAGTTGGCAGGTGTAATATCTGTTAGCTGTACTGTATTTTTTTGTTGAAATTCGATAATCCGAAAACCATCTCCGGTGTAATCGCTAAGTGCAATTGTTCCGTTTTCCTGAACCGCCGGATAAGCTGCATCAAAACGCGGTTCATATAAATGTTCAATTTCAGAAGTGGTTAAGTCGTAAGTATAAAGCGCATTTTTACCTGAATAGCTACTAATAAAATACAGCTTGTTGCCAGAAATATGCAACTGTTTTACCTCTCCCAATTCAGTTCCCGGAAGTAAGATCTGTTCGTTATTTTGCAGATTCACTTTTGCAATTCGTTTTCCTTTCTCATCCAACAACACAACAATTAATTCGTGTTGATTGAGCCAAACCGGAGAAAAGAAAAAGTTGTTATTCTCGGTCTGGAAACGGTATTTTATTTTTCCACTCGAAATATCATAAACCGTTAAATAATTTGCACTGGAAAAATCGGTTTCAACAACTGCAACGTCCTTTAAATCGGGTGAAAGTACCGGGGCAAACGCTTTAAATTCGGGAGCAACAGAATACATTTGTTTTGTATTTGCGTTGAAGATCCTTATTCGTGAAAGCCCGCTGTGCGACCAGCGAACATCGGGTACTTTCTCTGCCCACACAATCCATTCTCCCCGGAAACTTACAGACTCTTGAAAAATATATCCCGGAGTGATCAACTTCGATTCAGCTCCGGTTTTTGTGTTGATTTTAACAAATACAGGAACCACATCCAAGCCCGTTTTATAGGCGATCAGATCATTATCGTTAAGCCAGTGTTTATACAAATAATTGGTATAGATTTTATTTTTTTTCGAAAGTTGACTTGATGGAATACCTTCAAATTGTACATTGGCATTTTTCCACTCCGTTGCCAGGCTGTCGAAAATCGATTCGTATAGTTGCACTTTACCCAAACCTGTCTCCAACTTTAATGCTTTATTAAAAGGTGTTACCGAAAAAGGTTTCGTCCCCACTCTTTTTATAGCCTTTTCCCAGATATCACTTCCGTAACGTTCTCGAGAATTGGCCACCAAATAATAGCCCAGTTGATAGTGATTGGGAACGTAATCTTTGAATGATCCGAGGTAAGCTTTATCGTATGAAAATGTTTTGTTGTCGACGACCTGCGCCTGATGTTCCATCAAAAAAGAAGGGAAACGTCCGCGCCCGTATTTTCCCAATGCTGTTTCGGTTACAACAGCGTCGCCTTCAATAAACCACCACGGAAGATAAGCTCCGAATAACAAAGCGGTTCCCTGTTCTCCCAGTATTATTTTGATGATTTTAGGTAACTCGGAATTTAATTTATCGATCTGTACAACATGTCGAAATTCATGTAATGCCAGTTGTTCCAGCCAATCTTGCGGATAAATTGCCTGGTGTGGTGTGGTATAAAATTCCGAGCGTTTTGGAGCATAAGCCACTAATCCATTCGATTGCATCGTTTGCGTATGCAGAATCACTGATATTTTTCCCGGTTTGTATTTTAACGAATAGCTTCCGAAATCGTAAACCATCTCCAGTTTCTGAGCCAGAACCTGTGCCTGATTTTCGTAATAGTCTGGATAAATCAATTGAAAGTTAGTGGTAATAATTTGCCGCCACTTCAGGGATGAAGGATCCTGCCCAGTATTGAAATACTGAGCCTGTGCAACATAGGTTGTGAATACAAGAAGCAATAAAAGTAGTTTCTTCATTTTATAGGTGGAAATGAAATGCAAAATACACAAACGAAACTATATAAAAACAAAAAGCCCGGAAAAATCCGGGCTCCTAAACTTGAACATTTTTTGTTTTTTATTCTTCTACTTCGTTAACTCCTAAAATTGGTATCGGATTATCATCTTCTTTTTCTCCGGCAACCGATGCATAAAGTGTAGCAAATGCTGCATGAATCCACATTACTGAAAAAATGGCTCCAACAAAAAACACGATCAATCCGGCAATAAAAATAAAGAATGAAAGAATTGCCATTCCGAAAATAGTCCAACCGTAGCCGCGTGTCATTTGCCAGCTTTTTTCAACGGCTTTCATGGCATCCAGTTCTTTATCCATAACCAGGTAAGGCACAAAAGCCAGTCGGCATGCAACAATAATACCGGGTATTATTAGCATAAAAAAGCCAACTGTTACCAATGCAACTACAATTAAATTGGCTAAAACAATATTTAAATATTGTGTTTTAAATCCCTCAAACATTACTTTAAGGTCAGCCTCTTCGTTTCTCATGGCAGATAAGAACAGCTTTTTTTCACCATATTTAATTACAGGCATAAATAAAAAACCATATGCGAGCGCAAATAATGCAAGAGGTAAAAGCAATAAACCGAAGCCATTAAAATCATCTCCGCTCCATTCGCCTCTAAATCCATATCCGGGGCCATTTAATAGTCCAACTATAATTACGGCTACAAGAAGTGGCAGGAATGATTTCTCGAACATTTTTCTCCAACCGTAACTAAAACTTCCACCTGCCGATGGTCTCAATTCAAAATACTTTAAGCTTTCCATTGTTTTTGTTTTTAATGTTTTTGTTTTCTGAGTGGCACCTTTCGGCGCCTGAACATTGTTTTTTGTAATTGTTATTCAAATCTACTGTATATCGCAAAAAAATCCTTCCTACTAAAGTTGGATTTAGTAATTTCACTACTTTCGTAGTTAGCGCTGCACGGGCAAAGTGCGTAAAATTGCAATGCACTACTTAAGTAGTTTTTATGTGGATTAAAATTTTAGCATACGTTATTACATTTGTTATTTCTGCAGGAATTTCGGCTGGGGGAATACTGCTTGCGTACCAGCAATACCAGCAAAACAAAAAGCCAATTTTCACCACTTTGCTGTATCAGCAAATATTTCTGTTTTCTTTTCTGTTTTATGGAGTTTGGGGGAATATAAGTTTGCGAATGGTTATTGCCGATTTAAATATTAGTGATGACTTAAGTGCCAAATTAGCCGTTTTTATACCCATTATCGGAATTCCGTTTATGGTAGTAAGTTGGTTTATGCTGTTAAAATTTGCCAATAATTGTAACGGGCGCCGACTCACAAAAACGTTCATTTTTTCTTTCTTTCCAACTTTTGTAGTGTTAGCTTTTGCACTGGTTTTCCTCATTCAGAAAGAACTTATCCTTGTACCCGAAAATGCCGATCTTTTTGTAGTACGGATTTTAGTGTTGTTAAATCTGGTTGTGTATTTGTTTTTTCTACTACCCTTTTTCAGAAAGACAAAAGATGCCGGGTTGTTAAAAGAAACCGGGCTCGACAAAAAATTGGTACTGAGTATTTTTGCCGGCACCGTACTTTATTCCGGCGTGATGTTTTTTTTCAACCGGTTCGGATATATTTCTACCTGTATTGCTTTAATTATTTTGTTTGCGTGCAATCTGATACTTCCTGCAATAATTCGCTTTAAGAATCAAACAATGCCAGAAAATGAAAACATGGATTTTCAATCGTTTTGTAATTTGTACGAAATATCGAAACGCGAAGCAGAAATCATTCAGGAAATTTGTAGCGGAAAATCAAACAAAGCAATTGCTGATAAATTATTTATTACCCTACAAACTGTAAAAGATCACAATCATCGGATCTATACCAAAACCGGAGTAAAAAGCAGGGTTCAACTGGCAAACCTGGTTCGTGAGAAAACCGGAGAAAATTAATTTCTTCTTTCCATATTATTCATCAAAAAACAGGTCCTCTTTTAATTTCTCAATTCGCTCAAGCGCATAAATGGCGTTTTTGGCCGCTTCGCCCGACTCGGTTAAATAAATTCGGTAGTAGTTCATTGCCAGCGTTTTATTCGAATTGTATTCTTCATAAGTAGTTGCAATTTCAAACAGAACTTCAGTTTTCCCGGGATTCAGTTCATAGGCTTTTTTCAATGCTTCTATCGATTCTTTAAACTGCCGTTGCTGCCCGTACATTTGTCCCAGGTGGTGATACATTTCCGATACATAATCCGGTACCGTTGCGTCAATGGCGAAAGTCATCAACTCAATGGCATCATCATAATTTTTGAGTTTCCGGTTACACAAACTTTGGTAGTACATCACCAGCGGATCGTTCGGATTCAGGCGTTTTAAGTCGCCAAAAATATCCAGCGCCTTTTCTTCCTGCTCGGCAAAATAGGTGCTAATTCCATAATTCATCATGGTTTCGAAAGCCGGTTGTTTTTCCTGCTCCAGGTATTTCTCAAACTGCGACATTGCCTGGCTATAGAGTTTTGTTTTGTAAAAAAACATGGCCTTTTCAAAAAACAAGTCTTTATCTGCCGGGAAATGCACCAAACCGGAATCAATAGTTGCTATTATTTCCTTAGCTTCTTTTTTCCAATTGTAACAATGTATCAAGTTTATGTAGGTTCCATGATCTCGAGGATTGACATCCAGAACTTTTTCATACAGATCGCGTGCCTTTTCGCGCTGAAAAACACGATACGAACAATAGGCCAACTGTTTGTTCCAGTAAACGTTGCTGGAGTCCTTTTCGTAAATTCCGGAAAAAACGTTGTATGCAGTCTTGTAGTCGTCGAGATTTATATGTACGCGCCCAAGTTTGCCTGCAAGAGCCAAATTTTCGGGTTCAACCTGCAGTGCTTTTTCAAAAAAGGAAATTGCATCCTGGTTGTTTCCCAAAATTGAAAAACACTCAGCTGTTTCTTCCAGCATTAAAACATTACTGGCATTGTATTGCAGCCCGTTCAAAAAAGCCTGAAGTGCTTGTTGGTAATCCTGCAGGTTTTTATAAACCACGCCTTTTTTATAATACAATTCCGATGAAGGATTGGACACCAACTCCTTGTTGATTTCTTGTAATGCTTTATCGTAGCTTTTTTCAATTAAAAGCAAATCAATTTTGCGCTGTGCCAACAACGTTGTTGCGGCACATACCATTATCAGGAATAGAGTAAAAATTTTATAACGCATACATTTCTATTTAATCTAAAGTGTTTTTGTTTGAAGAGGTGTTTTATTCCATATTTTATTGAAGGACAAAATTAATTGGCACGGTATAACTTACATTAACTGTCTTTCCGCGTTGATAACCGGGTTTCCATTTAGGCAGTGTATTTACAACACGCAGCGCCTCTTTATCGATAGATGGATCAACTCCCCGGGCAATTTTTGCATTGGCAATTTTTCCATCGCCAGTAACCACAAAAGTTACATAAACTTTGCCTTGAATACCTTTTTCTATGGCAATCTCAGGGTATTTTATTGAGTTGGCGATAAACTTCCGCAATGCAATTTCGCCACCCGGGAATTCCGGCATTTCTTCAACAATAAAAAACACCTGATCTTCTTCATCTAACTCAAGCGGAATTTGTTCTTTACTTTTTACAAGAAAAACATTCCCAGTACTGTCAGTTTCAAATTCGTACTTGTTCTTATCATTTAGCAAGCCTTGCAAAAATTCAAGATCTTCCTGATCGCCGTTCAATTTCATCCGGTCATCAAGTATCGAAACTGTTATTTTGCGCTCGTTACTATCCTCAACTTTAGTTACCTGAAGTGTTTCTTTTTGTTCACATGCAAAAATCACAATCAATGCTAACAACGACACAAAGCCAAAAATATATTTTAGGTTAGCTAATTTTGATGACCGTATTTTTGAAATCATTTGAATACGCTTTTTTACCAACGATGAATTGAAATTATTGGCAATATCCAGTTGCATACCAACCGCCTGACTTAAAAGCAATTGTTTATACTGGGCAGAACTTATTCCTGAATTCAGAACCGCATGATCAGCCAGGTATTCGTGATTTTCGCGAATGGCACGTTTTAATAGCCACATAAACGGATTGAACCACTGAAAAACAGTAAGGATTTCAAGAATCAGCACATCGAAGGTGTGTCCCTGTTTAATGTGTTCCATTTCGTGGGTTACCATTCTTTCGTAACCCGAATCTTTTTTCATATTCGGATTGATAAAAATATAGCCCAAAAACGAAAAGGGACTGAATTCTTTGTCAACCAACACAAAACGATAATTATCAATGTATTGAACCTCGTTTTTCGAAATGATCAACAAAATCTGAACGATCCGAAAAATCATTCGTCCGAGGAAAAATATCAATCCCAACAAATAGATAAGAATGATAATCTTGCTTGAACTGATAGATTTTACCACTGCGCCGGAAAAATCCTGACCGTAAATGGTAACCGCCTCTAAAACATTTCGATACGGAGTTACGGTAACTTCGGCCAGCATGTTTGATTGAGGTGCATAAACCCGGAAATGTAGAAAAGGAAGAATTACCGAAAATAAAACGGAGAACAGCAGAAAAAGCCGGTTTAAACGAAAGAAGGTTTCTTTCCGTAAAAACAGCACGTAAATAAGCGACAGCAACGACAGGCTTATTCCCGACTCAATAATAAAATTCACTAAATTATTCATCAGTGTCCCGGTATTCGTTTTCTATATCGCGTTTCACATCCTCCATCAGCTCATCCAGTTCCGATAAACTCATGTTGTCTTCCTTAGCAAAAAACGAAACCATTTCCTGAAACGAGCCACTAAAATAATTTCGCATAAAATTCTTCATAAACGAACGCGTATATTCTTTTCTCGAAATCAAAGGAAAATACTCGTGTGTTTTACCATAGGCATTGTGCCCTACAAAACCTTTCTTTTCCAAAATGCGGATAATCGTAGAGACTGTATTATAAGCGGGTTTCGGAACAGGCATTTCTTCAATAATGTCTTTTACAAATGCTTTTTCAAGTTTCCAGAGTAACTGCATAACCTGCTCTTCGGCTTTGGTAAGTTCCTTCATTTTGTTCGTTTGTTTTTGATTTCTGCTAAACTACAAAAACTGTACCTAAAAATTTAGTTAGAGAACTATTTATTTAGGTACAGTTTGATTATAACGCGATTAATTTAAAGCAAAATTGATGGGCACGGTATATGAAACGCGAACGGGCTCACCACGCTGCTTGCCAGGTTTCCAGGTGGGCAAATTTTTTACAACACGAAGTGCTTCCTTGTCCAGTGAAGGATCTACACCACGAGCTATTTTTGCATCTCCAACCGAGCCATCTTTTTCAACTACAAACGAAACATATACTTTGCCTTGTATTTTCTTCTCTTGTGCAATTTCAGGATAAGAAAGTGCATTGGCTATATATTTTCTTAACGCTTCATCGCCGCCCGGAAATTCAGGCATATCTTCAACAATAAAGAATACAGCATCCGCACCTTCTCCGCTTTTCATATTACTTTCTTTTTTCTCATCTCCATCCAGAGCAAACTTAATAGGTACGGTATAACTAACTTTTACAGGAGAACCATCCTGCTTACCGGGTTTCCATGTTTTGTTTAACTCATTCATAACCCGCAATGCTTCCTTATCAAGCGATGGATCAACACCTCGTGCTATTTTTGCACCTTCAATATCTCCTTCTTTATTCACCACAAAAGTTACATAAACCTTACCTTGTATACCGTTCTCTTTTGCCTGAAGCGGATACTTTACCAATGATGCAATATCGTTACGCAGCGCTTCCTGGCCACCAGGATATTCCGGCATGTCGTCAACAATTACAAATACGTCGCTTTTAGTACTCTTATCCTGGGCAACTACATTGAATGTCAGGACTAAACCCAAAATGATTAAAACAAAATTTCTCATAATTCTTTTTTATTAGTGATTAATTTAAATTGCTTACTGTAACTTAAATGTTATTTGCGCATTGTAGTACACTTTTACCGGTTTACCACGTTGTTTACCAGGTTTAAAACGTGGCAGGCTGTTTATAACACGCAGCGCTTCTTTATCCAGCAAAGCATCTACCGGTCGTAACACCTCTGCATCATCTACATTTCCATTCTCGTCGACAACAAATTTTACGTATACTTTTCCCTGTATTCCGTTTTCTTGTGCAACTACCGGGTAACGAACCTGAGAATTGATGTATTGATACAAAGCCCTGGTGCCGCCCGGAAATTCAGGCACCTCCTCCACTATCACAAATATTTCATCAACGGCCTCTTCCTCTTCATTCGAGTTTTCAATCAAAGGCTGCACATCAATAACCGTCTCATCATCGGCCTCAGTGTCTTCTATAACCAGTTCATCTTCAATTTGAATATCGTCGTCAACAATATTCAACACCTCAATTACTTTTGGTGGCGGCGGCGGTGGCGGCGGCTTTACTTCCGCTTCCCTGGTAATTGGAATAATTTCTTCCTCAACTTCAAGCGATTGAATTACTCCAAGTGAGTTGGCTTTTGCCGGTGCTGTTGTCCACTCAAAGGCTACAAGCGTTGTTCCCAGCGCCACTACCAATCCAATTAAAAAGAAGGTGTTTCGCTTTTTTTCCAGATCGGCCTTTTGTACTTTTTTTACTTCCATAATCGTCAAAATTTTGTTATTACTTCAAATTTTTACCGTTCATTTTTAGTAAAAACAACATGCTAATTCGGACTATAGCTTTCAGTTATCCTTTATGTAGACAAACATATAACTAATAAATTAGTTTTCAAACTAAATATTTAGTTATTTACAATTGAAAAATTCTAAGCAACTGGTATAATGATTGTTATTACAACTAATTTTTTAGTTGTAAAATATGAAGAAAAGAGATAGAATAAAGATATTTAGAGAATTGAGAAAGTATCACGATCGTTTAGCAGTGGGAATTTCCGTCTGAAATCGTGTAATTCAGAGTAAGAAATTTCGAATGTTTTTACAGCTTCATTCTCCCCCATAAATTCAGCTTTTCCTTTTGGAGAAATAGAAGTAGAATCGCCAAGATATTTTAAACCGGTTCCATCAGTCCCAACACGATTAATACCAAAACAGTAGGCTTGATTTTCGATGGCTCGTGAAATAAGCAGGTTTTTCCAAACATGGTGACGTGGCGATGGCCAGTTGGCCATGTAAAAAACAACATCATAATTCTCCAGGTTTCGCGCAAAAACCGGGAAACGCAGGTCGTAACAAATTTGCGGACAGAATTTCCAGCCTTTGTAATCGACAATTAACTTATCTTTTCCGGGAGCGTAATGCAAGTGTTCCTGCCCCATGCTGTACAAATGTCGCTTGTCGTATGATTCAATTTTTCCGTCGGAAAATACCCAGAGTGCACGGTTGTAAATCTTTCCAAGCTCTTCTATGATCAGGCTACCAACTACGGCTGCATTCTTTTGGGCAGCTACCTGCTGCATCCATTTTACTGACGGCCCATTCATCTGTTCTTTTAACTTCTCCGGATGCATTGAAAAACCTGTTGTGAACATTTCCGGAAGAATGATCAAATCTGTTTCATTATTCTTCTCAAGCATTTCTGAATATTTGTACAGGTTTGCCTCTGGATTTTCCCAGATTATATCGGGTTGTATGATGGTAATTTTTAGATTTTCCATTTTGTTATTTTGAACGCTGAGAACACTGATCTTTCAGATAGTCACTGATATTAGCGTAAATCAGCTTTACCTGCGTCATCAGCGTTCCCTTATTTAAATATATTGATAACAGTCACTCCCAGATTCTCAAATTTATTCATATTCATCAAAGCTTCAGGTGCTTCTTCCAATGAAATTGTTTTTCCCAACATCAACTCAGGATGCACTTTGCCGGTTTTTATCATTTCGAAAACAGCATCGTAACGAAATGCCTGCATTCCATGGCTACCAAGGATTTCAATTTCATGAGCCACCACTTTATCCATAGGCACTTTCGGGTGTTTATGATCTGCGGTTGTTAATCCAACCTGCACATGTTTTCCCCGTTTTCGCAAGCAGGAAATGGAATTAAAACAGGTTTCCTGACTGCCAAGCGCATCGATGGAAATATGAGCTCCACGCTCGGTTACTTTAATAATTTTAGCCGGAATATCTTCTATGTGTTTAGCATTGATAAGAAAATTCGCCCCCAGATTTTGAGCCAATTTTAACTTTTCATCGTCGATATCTACAGCAATTACATTTGCTCCTGCACCAGCAGCAATATTAATGGCCGACAGTCCAACTCCTCCGCAGCCATGCACAGCCACCCATTGTCCGGCCGTAACTTTTCCCTGGTCGATAACTGCACGAAAAGAGGTGATAAACCTGCATCCCAGACTGGCAGCTGTTACAAAGTCAATTTCATCGGGCAAATGCACCAGGTTGATATCGGCATATTTTATTTCCACGAACTCAGCGAACGATCCCCAGGCTGTGAATCCTGGTTGAAACTGGTTATCACAAACCTGCTGATTGCCGGTCTGGCACTCGGGGCAGCAGCCGCAACCACTGACAAACGGTACCGTAACGTGGTCGCCAACCTTAAAGTTTTTGATTTCTGATCCAACATCAGCGATTGTTCCAGCCAATTCATGACCAGGAACATGTGGCAAAACAATATCCGGATCGTGCCCCATCCAGCCATGCCAGTCGCTGCGACAAAGCCCGGTGGCTTCCACTTTTATTATCACACTATCCGGCGAAACCGTTGGATTGGGAACTTCCTTAACTTCTACTTTCCCCTTGAATTCTTCGTAATAAACTGCCTTCATTGAGCATAGTTTTGTTAAACTCAAATGTAGTTAGAAGAAATTTGAAATGGAAAAGATATTTAGAAAAGTCTTTGTGCTCTTGCTGGTTTGTTTAAACACTAAGTCACAAAGAGCGATTTATGTTTTGCACCGTACTTTAGTGCGGTGATGCCTGATATATGAAAAAGTAAAGGCTAAAGCCTATTTGTTCTGCTATTTATTATCGCCAAGCTAAAGCATGACGCAAAACTAATAAGACACAATACAATTTATAAGTTTTTCAATTTAACAATCTAGCATCCTCAGCAACAATCGACCGTAACAACTTACTTTTATCCGGTGCCTTTAACCGAGTCGACGGCTCTTCCATATTTTCATTCGGCAGGCGGTAAATTTCTGTTGCTTCAATGCTGAGAAAGCCAAATTCTTCCACCACTTTCCCTTTTATCAGGTAGCAACTACCACCCGAAAAAGGGTAACGTACGGCAACCTCCGGAAACTGTACCGTATCGATCCAGTGTCCTTTAAAATCGATGAACACACCAAAACTCATCGTCTTTCCATCGTTGGTTCGGGTGCGTTTTACATGCACCAGACTTCCTACAATCGCCACGTTCTGGTTGATTAAAAAAGGCAGATCGGCGGCAGTGGTTGGCGGCAACGGCATATCTTCCAGTAAATGAAAAGGTGAGCAGGTAACCGGAAAACCCAGCAGCTCAATTTCATCGTAAGCATTTTCCAGCGGATGATAATACAACTCCGGAATTTTAAACTCTTTCACTTCCCGCTTAAACAAAGTGCGCTCGGGTGCTGTCTTTTTCGATTTCGACAAAATAAAATGCGCATTCCACAGTAATTCTTTTTTCGACTTGCGGGTAAAGTTAAAGGCGCCAATCCGAATTAAAATACTCAGCTGCTCCAGCGAAATGGGCACGCGTTCCAGAAAATCCTGTAAACTTTGGTAATAACCACCCCGGTAGCGTTCTTGTAAAACAGCATTTACGGTATTTGTTTCGAGGCTTTTTAAAAATCCCAGACCAAGATGAATAACTTTTCCGTCGATTACGGTTTGCATTTCGCTGCGGTTCACACAGGGCGGAAAAATCGTTGCCCCGTGCATACGCGCTTCGTGCACATACAGTTCGGTGCGGTAAAAACCTCCGCCGTTGTTGATGGTTGCCACAATATATTCGAGCGGATAGTAGGCCTTTATAAACAGCGCCTGGAAACTCTCTACCGCATACGAGGCCGAGTGCCCTTTGGAAAAAGCGTAATTAGCAAAACTCTCGATCTGCTCCCACACACGTTTTATCAAATCTAGGGCATAGCCACGTTCTGCACAATTGGAGAAAAATTTGTCTTTGATTTTTCCAAACTCGTTGCGTTGTTTGAATTTCCACGACATACCGCGCCTCAAAATGTCCGACTCGGCCAGTGTGAGACCGGCAAAAAGGTGCGCTACTTTTATCACATCCTCCTGGTACACCATTACACCGTAGGTTTCTTCCAGCAGTTGGTAAAGTTCCGGTGCTTCTGCTTTTGCTGCCACACAACGACTACGATCGCGGTAACGCAAAATGTACTCGCGCATCATTCCGCTCTGTGCCACTCCCGGGCGAATAATAGAACTGGCCGCCACCAAACGCAGGTAATCGTCGGCCTCCAGTTTGGTGAGTAACATGCGCATGGCCGGCGATTCCACATAAAAACACCCGATTGTATTTCCGCGCATTAGCAGCTCTTTTATCTGCTGATCTTCCTTAAAAGTCTTCAGGTCGTGGATATCAATTTCATCACCTGTATTTTCCTGTACCAACTGAATAGCATCCTGAATTTTGCTCAGCCCGCGCTGCCCCAAAATATCGAACTTGGCAAAACCAATGTCTTCGGCTTCGAGCATACTAAAATGAACGGTTGGGAAACCTTTTGGCGGCATGATAGTAGCCGAGTACGCACTGATGGGTTCTTCGGAAATAAGAATGCCGCTGGAATGCACACTCAAATGGCTCGGAAAACCGTGGATCAGTTTACTGTACTGCAATACCAGTTTTCCAATATCATCCAGACTGCTGAAATCTTTTACTTTTTGCAGTTTTTCAATCTCGTGCGTTGGCAAACCAAACACCTTTCCCAACTCACGAACTACCGATTTGTATTGAAAAGTGATGTACGTTCCCACCAGCGCCGTGTGATCCCAGTCGTGCCGGTCGAAAATGTAGCGCGTAATATGATCACGATCACGCGAGGCAAAATCAATGTCAAAATCAGGCGGACTTTTCCGCGACGGATTGATAAAACGCTCGAAATACAGATCCAGTTCGATCGGATCGACATCGGTAATACGCAACAGGTAAGCCACCATACTGTTGGCACCACTTCCCCGCCCCACATAGTAACAACCTTCGCGGCGGGCGTACTCCACCAGATCCCAGTTGATGAGAAAATACGAGGAAAAATCCATCTGACGAATCACTGCCAGTTCTTTCTCCATTCGCGCAACCACAGCCTCCGAAGGATTGCCAAAACGATATTTTAATCCCTTGTTCGCCAGCTTTGTCAACAATTCAAAATCTTCTTCGGGCGAATTGGTAAAACACTTTTTGTTTTTGGCTTTTTTGAAGGTAAACTGAATGGTACAATTATTAATCAGACGCTGTGTATTTTCAATAATATCCGGAAAATCGCGAAATACCTCACTAATTTTTTCCTGCGAAAACATAATCTCATCCGGGCTGGCTTCTTCGCTTTTTGGAAGACGACTTAGCAAAGTATTATTGTCCATTGTGCGCAAAAGCCGGTGGATATTAAAATCGCGTTTATTACGAAAAGTGACCGGCTGCAACACCACCAGTTTTTCCCGGTGATTCCGCAGATCTCCAAAGATTTTACTGATCTGCGTTGGTTTTACCCCGATAAATTCATTCTCGCGCAACAGCTTTGGATGCACTTTCCCAACCGGATAAATAAAATACACGTCCTCCATTTCCGGCGCCCGTTCTGCAAAATCAGCCTCTTCATGTAAATGCATCGTCAGGTGCTCGGTCAATTGCTGAAAGCCACTGTTATTTCGTGCAATGCCAATGTATTGCTGCTGTGCGCCATTTCTGAAATCGATTCCCACAACCGGACGCAAATCTTTTCCCTCGCAACGGCGGATAAAATCGATGGTAGCCGACGTATTGTTGATATCGGTCAACACCAGCGAGTTGTAGCCTTTCCCGATCGCTTCATCAATCAACTCGTCGATGGAAAGCGTTCCGAATTTGTAGCTGTAGTATGTGTGGCTATTTAGTAGCATAAAAAGCGCATAAATGTTTCAATGCGAGAATGCCTTAAGTAAGTTTCGAGTCATTGGTTCTGAATACTGCGCCTGCTCACTGAACACTTCTTCCTTCATTATTCTTAAATCGTTAATCATCATTCATCACTCAATTTACATCCTCCTGTGTGCCGGAATCACCGGTGGTTGGCCGTTAAACGGATTCGCCATTTGTCCGATACCACGGGTTCCCATGGTTGAGGCCCGCTGCACTGCATTCTGGCCAAAACGGTTGCGGATCTTGTCCATGCGCTGGTACAGATTTATCAGCTTGGTATCGTCTTCAAACAGTTTCATCTGGTAACTTCCGCCCACCAAATGACTAAAACGCACGCCCACCAGCCGCACCAAAACCCGGCGTGTGTACAACTGATCGAAAAGTTCCATAGTAGTTTGAATAAGCGTATGATCAAGCGAAGTATACGGAATGCGCTTTTGGCGGGTGCGGGTATCGAAATCGGAATAACGCACGGTTACCGTAACACACGACGTAAGTTTGTTTCCGTTGCGCAGATAAAAAGCCAGTTTTTCGGCCATGGCCAGCAACAAGTTTTTCAGCGCCTGCACATCAATGGTGTCTTTCTCGAAAGTAAGCGACGATGAAATAGATTTCCGCTCGTGATACGGTTCTACCAGCGAATTATCGATTCCCTGCGCCTTTTTCCACAACACAATCCCGTTTTTTCCCATCACTTTGTCCATCAATTCGATAGGCATTTCCTGGATGGTTTTTACATAACGGATTCCCATGCTCAGCAGCATTTTATAAGTCTGATCGCCCACCATCGGGATTTTTTTCACCGGAAGCGGCGCCAGAAACTCTTTTTCATGCCCGTATTCAATCTGCTGAAAATTATTGGGTTTTATCTCTCCTGTTGCCACTTTCGACACCGTTTTATTGGTCGACAGTCCAAAAGAAATGGGTAAATGTGTCTGATCAATAATTCGTTCGCGTAGCTCTTGCGCCCACTTATAGCAGCCGTAAAATTTGTCCATTCCGCTTACATCAATATAAAACTCGTCGATGGATGATTTTTCGTAAAGCGGTGCTCCTTCTTTAATAATATCGGTTATTTCGTCGGAGAATTTGCTATAAATGGAGCTGTTTCCTTTTACCACAATGGCCTCGGGACAAAGTCGGCGGGCCATTTGCATGGGCATGGCCGAATGTATGCCGTATTGTCGCGCTTCGTAACTGCAGGCAGCCACCACTCCCCGTCCACTGGTACCTCCAACCAACACCGGTTTGCCGATCAACTCCCGGTTCATCAGCCTTTCACACGACACAAAAAAGGTGTCCAGATCAATATGTACAATATTTCGATTCAAAATGTCGATATTTTCGTCAATTTTTCGACTATAATTTAGTCAATTTTATTATATTTGGAAGAGAAAGTCGGAAATGAAGGAAAGATTGCTTCTCCCAATAAATCGGGAGAAGCAATCTTTCAATTACTAAAAACAACGAACTATGCATTTCGCACAAAATCTAAAATTTCTACGCAAACGCCGCAAAAGATCGCAAATGGATCTGGCAACAGAGCTGGGATTAACACGCACTACCCTTTCCGGGTACGAGAAAAATGTGCAGCCACCTTTCCCGGTGCTTATAAAAATATCGGAGTATTTTAATGTGTCGCTCGATGCACTGATTAAATACCGGCTGGAAGTTTTGTCGGAGCAGCAACTTTCGCAAATCGAAAAAGGATTTGATGTGGATGTGACGGGCCGCAAACTAAGGCTACTAACAATCTCTGTCGACAAAGAAGGCAAGGAAAACATCGAAATGGTTCCGGTAAAAGCGCAGGCCGGCTACACTAACAGCTACGGCGATCTGGATTTTATTGCGTCGCTGCCCAAATTTAAACTTCCGTTTTTGCCGGAAGAAAAAACCTACCGAACTTTCCAGATTCAGGGCGACTCGATGTTGCCGATAAAAGAAGGCTCGTGGGTAACTTGTTCTTTTGCCGAAGACTGGACCAACATAAAAGATGGCAAAGCCTGCATTGTGGTAACAAAAGACGAGGGCGTAGTTTTCAAACTGGTTTACAAACGTTTAGAAGACAAAAATTTCTTATTGGTTTCGTTAAACCGAAATTATTCGCCGTACGAAATTTCGGTTTCGCAGGTGGTTGAAATATGGCAATTTGAAACCGTAAACAGTTTTGATATAGAAAGCGATTAAGCCTTTAAACCAAAAAGCGGATTGGCAGTCAAAACCAAATAAACCAAAAAATTTTACCATGAAATCTCAAATCTTTCTATTTTCTCTTCTTTTTCTTTTTGCTTTTTCAACGACCAAAGCACAACCCAAGGCCGAAGACAATTGGATGCAATGGCGCGGCCCGCTTGGCAACGGTGTAGCCGTAAAAGCTAATCCTCCGGTTGATTTCAGCGAAACCAAAAACCTGAAATGGAAAACCGCAATACCGGGCAGAGGAAACGCCACGCCAATTGTTTACGAAGACAAAATTGTTATTCTGACGGCTGTTCCGACTGATCCGTCTGTCGACCCACAAGTTTCGCCCAATGTAGACCACGATTTTAAGGTAATTCTTGTGAACAGAAACGACGGTAGTGTTATCTGGGAAAAAACGGTAGCTACCGATCTTCCTAAAGGTAAAATACATGAACTAAGTAGCTGGGCTTCGAATTCTCCCTGCACCGACGGTGAAATGATTTACGCCTACTTTGGATCTTTTGGACTGTATTGTCTGGATTTTGACGGAAATGTGATCTGGAAACGTGATTTCGGAACCATGGAAAAGCGCATGAACTTTGGCGATGGCGCGTCGCCGTACCTATATAAAGACCGGCTTTTTATACAATGGGACCACGAAGGTGATTCATATTTATATGCCTTGGACAAAAAAACAGGAGAAGATGTTTGGAAACTCAAGAGAGACGAGCCAACATCATGGTCCACACCTTTTGTAGTAGAAGCCAACGGAAAAACACAGGTAATTACCAGCGGTACCAACCAAATTATTAGCTATGATTACGAAACCGGCGAAACCATTTGGTCAGGGAAAGGATTAACACAAAATGTAATTCCGGTTCCGGTTTACGAAAACGGTATTGTTTATCTGATGAGTGGTTTCAGAGGATCGTTTTTAAAAGCTGTCGACCTCTCAAAAGCCAGTGGCGACATTACCGATTCGGATGCAATTATCTGGAGTTATGACCAGGATACACCATATACGCCGACTCCTCTTTTGATGGATGGAAAGCTTTATTTCTTACGTGTGAATAATGGAGTTATGACCTGCCTTGATGCGAAAGACGGAAGCGTAAATTACTCCAAAGAAAGATTGGAGGGAATCAGCACAATTTTCTCATCTCCTTCAGGTGCCGATGGCAAAATATACATTGCAGCAAGCGGAATTTGTTTGGTTGTAAAAGCCGGTGACGATTTTGAAATTCTGGCTTCAAACGAATTAGATGATGATTTCCACGCATCGCCCGTTTTTGTTGATAACCAGCTATTTTTAAGAGGATTTGAAAACTTGTATTGTTTTGAAGAATAAGTTGTAATCTCAACAAAAAAATGGCGGTAACTACTGAAGTTTCCGCCATTTTTGTTTGAATATTATTGATTTCTACTGAACCGGCTCCAAAACAGCAGCATAACCGCCACCGGCAACCATGTCAATTTCTATTACATCTCCTTTTTTTACCACTTTTTCCATTTCGGCGACAGCTTCACCATTGTCCGGCGTCTCTTCAGTATCCGAATAGATTGTCATTTTATATTCTCCATCAGTAAGAAAATCAAGAGTCACTTCCAGTTTTCGGTCTTCACTGTTGGTCATTGCGCCAATAAACCAGTCGTTTTCATTGCGGCGCGCCATTGTTATGTATTCGCCAATTGCGCCATTCAGCACTTTCGTATCGTCCCAAACTGTTTTTACTTTCTTCAGAAATTCTACACCGGTTTGCCCTCTGTAATTATCCGGATGATCGCAGGCCACCTGGTACGGACTATCATAAACTACGAATTGAGCCAAAGTATTAGCGCGACTTCCCATAACATTTGCAGGAGTTCCATTTCTAAATTTATTGGGCATGCGGTTTAAAAATCCACCCGGCGTGTAATCCATCGGGCCAGCCAGCATTCGGGTAAAAGGCAAAGTACAAAGATGCTCGGGCGTCATACACAACCACCATTTATTGTATTCATTTCCCATCACGCCTTCGCGGGTCATTAAGTTTGGATAAGTCCTGCGCCAACCGGTTGGTTTATAAGCCCCGTGAAAATCAACCATCAACTGGTGTTTTGCGGCTGTAGTTACAATCCGGTGATACCAATTTACCATTTCCTGATCGCTGCGATCCATAAAATCGATTTTTATTCCGGCAGCTCCCCATTCGTGATACAACGCGCAGGCAGCATCAAAATCAGAGCGATCAACGTCTGTCCAGTACATCCACAGCCAGCATTTAACATTTTTGCTTTTTGCGTACTCAAAAATGGCCGGCATATCCAGTTGCTCGGCAGGAGTTGTAATATCGGCTTCCGCCTGGTTATACATACCGTACCATTGCCAATCGATCAGCATATAATCCCAGCCCATTTCCGATGCAAGGTCAATATATTGCAAAATCACGTCCTGCTCCATTTTTACTTCTCCACTCCACCAGTGATCCCAGGCACTAATTCCAGGCTTTATCCACGACGGGTCTTCAATCTCACACGGATCATTCAGGTTCTGCACAATCTCCGATTCCACCAAATCTCCTGGAGTTTCGCCCAGCATAAGCACACGCCAGGGTGTAAGATGTGGAAATTTAAATACTACTTTGTTTCCATTTTCCTGTTGTCCGGGCAACGGTGCCAGATCAGAACGTAAAGCAAATTTTCCGGCCTTTGAATATGGTTTCACAAACATTCCGGCATAATCAGTTAAATCGGCCTCTGTAAGTGCCGCATAACAATTATCAGCCACTTCAATGGTTATCGGCAGCCCGGTTACCATTTTATCGGTAATATCCGAGATTTTCTTTTTCCAAAATTCAGTTTCCTGCGAACTCACATAGCTTTTGTAATCGGCCGACCAACAGGTAAAATCATCTGCAAAGTTAAATACTGATAGTTCGTCGGTCATCGTATTCTCCCGGTTAGCAAACTGTTCCGGAAATTCAACACGGTAAGCAACTCCATCGTTGTAAGCCCGGAATTCAACATTTACCAAACGTTTTGGGAAACGGATTTCCTGCGTATAAACTACCAGACTGTTATAATTATTTTGAATTTCGTCATATCGTTTTAATACCGGTTTCCACGTTTCGTCAACTGTAGCTTGTTTTGTATCAAGGACAGTAAAAGCTTTTCCAATCGGGGCTGCTTCAACAAACTCGAAGGCTATCGTTGAAAAATCCAACACCTCATTGTTGTTATAGGTAACAGTGTACCCCAAATCTTCACCAACAGAGATGGCTACAACCACTTTTCCATCGGGGGATTTTAACTGAAATTCTTTTGCTGAAAGCCTGAACACAGAGAAGGTCAGCACTAGCGTACATAAAACGGCTCGAAACATGTTTTGTAGTTTTAGTTATTGTAATAAATACAAATATAATATTTGAAACCTGAAAAGGTACAAATTTCAGCAGGAAGAGCCGAAAATCAATGGCATAAAAAAAGCCTGCTTTCGTATTTCTACAAAAACAGGCCTGGCGTTATAACCTTTTACTCTAAAACCAATTATGACACTTTAATTTCAACGGGCTCTTTCTCCAACGCTTCTTCTTTTTTCGGAAGTTCAATGTTCAGAATTCCATTTTCAAATTTCGCGCTAATCTTTTCAGCATCAACCGATTTTGGCAAGCGATATTTCTTTTCGAAATTTTTTACACCAAACTCGCGGTGTGCATATTTATAAGCCTCGTTGTTTTCTTTTTCTTCTTTTTCAACCTTAACAGTCAATACATTTTTGTGAACATTCAGCTGAAGATCTTCTTTTACAAATCCCGGTAACAATACTTCGATTTTGAATTCTTTTTCTGTTTCAAAAACGTTGGTTGCCGGCGATGCTCCACTATTTTTAGCATAGTTTTCGTGGTAATCGTTTTTCAAGAAATTGTTGAATAACTCGTCAACTAAAGTTCTGTTTACGTTGTAACGTGGGTTTTCAAATCTTACTAAATTCATGACTTTTCCTCCTAATATTTTTAATTCTGTTGTTAAAATTTTGTTTTCAAATTACTGCATGCCATAAATCAATTCCTGTTCCAACAAACTTTTTCGGCCAATCTTGTCAATTTCGCTACTCCAAATAATGCCATTTTGGCCGTTTTGTGATCTTGCGACTGCAGATCTGTCATATTATCTATTTTTTTGGATATTTATTTTACTTCAATCTAAGCTGAAAATATTGTTAACTTTGCGCAAAATTTTTTCAGAAATGAGGATCGACATCATAACAGTTTTGCCGGAAATTATTGAAAGTCCGTTTCAACATTCAATTATTAAGCGGGCGCAGGATAAAGGCCTGGCAGAAATCCATATTCATAATTTACGCGATTTTTCGGAAGACAAACACCGACGTGTTGATGACTATTCGTTTGGCAAGGGTGCAGGCATGGTTATGGCGATTCAACCCATTGAAAAAGCCATTGAAACCTTAAAAGCCGAACGCGATTATGATGAGATAATTTTTACGACTCCAGACGGAGGAGTTTTTGATCAACAGGAAGCGAACAAGCTCTCGTTAAAGAAAAATTTAATCATTCTTTGCGGTCATTATAAAGGTATCGATCAGCGAATTCGGGACACTTATATTACAAAGGAAATATCGGTTGGTGATTTTGTACTAACAGGCGGCGAACTTGCTGCAGCAATAATAACCGATGCTGTTGTTCGCCTTTTACCAGGAGTGCTTTCCGACGAAACCTCCGCCCTCACCGATTCGTTTCAGGACCACCTGTTAAGTCCGCCTGTTTATACACGCCCGGCTGAATATAAAGGGATGAAAGTGCCCGAGGTTTTACTTAGTGGCAACGACAAATTGGTTGAAGACTGGAAACACGACCAGGCCATTGAAAGAACAAAAACATTGCGCCCCGACCTTTACAAAAAGTATTTAGGAGAAGATTAATTTATGGAAGACACAACCACAACCAACACAATTGAATTAATTAAAAAGCCCTCGAACAATTCCAGCGCAAAAACAATACTAATTATTGGTGTTTTTCATGGAGAAGAACCACAGGGCGAATCTGTAATCAACAGATACCTGGAGAGTGGTAATTTTGAAAACCTTAATAACCATTTACATTTTATCCCCTGCCTGAATCCCTGGGGAAAAGAACGTGGTGTTCGGGGCAACCATAATGGTGTAGACTTAAACCGTAATTACCCTACTAAAAACTGGATTGAGACCGAAAAAGATGAATATTACTCGGGTACACACGCCGCCTCAGAAATCACAACCCGTCAAATGACCGAATTATTAGGCGACTTAAAACCCGATATCATCCTAACACTGCATGCCCCATTAAAATGCGTTAACTACGATGGACCAGCAAAAGAACTGGCGGAGAAAATCTCTGAACTTTGCGATTATCCGGTAATTGCTGACCTGGGGTACCCTACTCCCGGATCGTTTGGAACTTACTGCGGTGTTGAGCGTAATATTCCAACCATCACATTGGAATACGACGACGAAGAAGCTAATGAAAGCATTTATAAAAAAACAGAAAAGGTTTTTGACTGGCTGGCCGTTTATTAGTTTACAGCCTCAGCAATCAGTTTTCAGGCTCTCTCTTCAAGCTTCGCTCTTCGATCTCTAGGCTTCTCAAAACCTTCTGCAGATTCCGCGATACGCACAGTATTCACACTTTTTATCGTGTTCGGTTTGTGCAAACACATTTTGTTCTGAAAAGATTTCGGCAACTAATCCTGCCAATTCGACTTCAAACTCCTCAGCAACTTCATCAAAGAAAAAGTCTTTGTAATTCAGTTGTACTGCCGCCCTAAAATTCTCGGCAAACAAGCTGCGTAATGGGTAAATGGCCGCCTGAATTTCTGCAGCATTGGTTTCCGTCGCCAATCCCCACGAATAAATCAAAGCCTGCAAAATCTCCTTTTTAGGATCTTTTGCATCACGCACAAAAAGGTCTTCAACTTTCGAAAATCTTGTTGTCTTTACATTCCCGGTTTTATAATCGAGCACGCGAGTTACGCCATCAGCCCGGTCAACGCGGTCGATCATTCCACCAACACAGATTTGATTGTCGCCGGCTTTTATCCACCGCTTGTAGCGCTGCTCCAGGCTCACCACCGTAAATGGCGCCAAATCCTTATCAATTTTTAATAGTTGGCGCAAATAGGTAATGGCATTTTCAAAAATCAGCAAAGTTTTTCCCTCCAGTTTGATTTCGCCTTTTAACGGAAGTTTCTTTTTTAAATAATGTATGGCAATCTGTTTAGTCACCTCGTTTTCCAGCCACACACGGTCTTTCTGTATTTTTTCAATATTACTTTTCTCAACCACCCGGCCTACATAAGGCTTGTACAATTCCTCAAGTGTATCGTGAAAAATATTTCCAAAAACAACGCCATCAATCTCTTCTTTCACCTCCTCGGGCTCGGGCAAACGAACTACGTACTGATAGTAGAATTTCAATTTACAACTGAGGTAAGTATTAATTGCACTGGGCGAAAGCGGATGATCCTCCGAATTATTCGCCAGTAGTTTCGCTACTATTTCTTTAGAACTTTTTATGCGGATTTCCTCAACGGGATCATTCGAAAATGAAAAATCGAGATTCAACATATCAGGTTTATGCACCGAATCGTATTGCAGCTGATAACCGTAACGACTCAATTCCCCCGTTCCAATTCCTTCTTTCACAACACTGTATGTAGCCGTTATATTTTTTGCACGCTGAATAAGCCGATAGAAATAATAGGCATACATGGCGTCTTGCTCGTCGATGCCGGGTAAACCAAATCCCAACCGAATATTAAAGGGAATAAACGACGGAGCCGTGAATTTTCGTGGCCATTTATTTTCGTTTAATCCCAAAATAATCAGGTTTTCAAAATCAAGACAACGGGTCTCCAGAATTCCCATCACTTGCATTCCGCTTAGCGGTTCACCTTCAAAAGCCACAGAAACCTGCCCCAGATACTGCGAAAACAGCCTGAAATAAACGGCTTCACTAACTTCGCGCTGCTGCTCACTTAACACGTCATCAACAACAGCTTTTAAATTTTCAATGGCTTGATAAATAGAATAAATCAGTTCCAAAAGCATGGTATTGTCAACCTCGGTATTTTTTAAATGACGATAAAACGCGGCAAGAACATCTAAAAAGTAGCCACTGTAATCTGCTGTTTTTTCGGGCAGTGTAAATATTTGTTTGTGCAATGGCGAAAAGTCAATATCAGCAAGCGGCACAGTTATACGGTTGTTATTTTTCAATTGATTAATATATGCTTTGCAAGCATCCGTTTCCGTCTCACCCAGTAACTGATGATTCAACACGTCGGTTACATAACGATAATAAGCTACAAAATTATCGTCTTCTTTTCGTTTGTTTTTCAGCAAGGTTACCAACAACATTAAAAAGCCGTAAACCACCGAATTTCGCACCGAATATCCCATGGTAACATTTACCTTGTCGATATTCGCGGGTACTGCGCCGAGGGCCGAAAACAACAGACTTTCATCGGCCAACACAATCGCCGTATTGTCAAACTCTTTTTTATACGACTTTTTTGTTTCATCCAGAAAATTAGGCACCTGCTGCGCCTGCCCGTAAACCGACGAAACAGCAACCATTTTCATGTTCTTCCGGTTGTTGAATTGCGTCACATCCAATTCAAAATCTTCAGGCTGCGGGAATTCCAGCAGATTTGTTCGCAAGAAATAGCCGGCTTCATTTTGCTGATCCTCAAGATACGACTCATCATAATCCCACAAAAACTCAGCTTTCCCCAATTGTTGCAGATGTTTGAAAAATCGTTTCTCGCAGGCGTTCAGAGCATTTAAACCTACGATATAATATTTTTTGTACGGGAAATTATTTTTTTCATCATCCAGATTTTCAGCCACTTCCCTATCCTGCATTCCAGGGTAAGCCAATTGCTTTTCCGCCAGCTGTTTCTTAAAGTCTTTGTAAACCGGATACAGCTTATCCCAAATCGATATGTATTTTTCCTTGAACCCTTTTTTGTCCACAACGGCCATACTTCCCCAAAATTGCTCCAGCGCCTTTTTCTGCTCATCAGTGAGGTAATCAAAAACCGATTCGATTTCTTTTAAATCAGAAACGTTGGTAAACAGATCTTTGGCATTTACCAGGTATCGATCGATATCATTAAAGTCAGCCAACAATATCTCGCCCCAAAAGTAGAATTCATCGAAAGTTTCAGTGGTTTTAGTATGCTTCAGAAAAACATCGTAAAGCAAAGAAATCAGCTGTAGTTTCTCGCCTTTTTGCATGGACGAATACGATGCCATCAATTCATTTATCGTAGTCGTATTGGGACCAATCGCCCCACCATCAACAGTTTTCTGCAAATAATGAGTAAAAAATACGCCGGCTCTTCGATTAGGAAAAACCACACACAGATCTTTTAACTCGTTTTGATGTTTTTGATAAATAAATTTAGCGCATTGCGAGAGAAATCGTTCCATACTTGAGTTCATCGTTCAGGGTTTAAAGTTCATAGTTTAGCCTGAATAAACAAGAATTTGATGCAATAAAATTTTCTTAAATTAGAGCTTTCGTTAAAACCTTTTATTTAAATCATTCTTTCACAACATGAAAAAAATTGCATTGTCACTCTTTACCATTGTTTTAGCCTTTCAATTAATTGCACAAGACCGAATTACAGGACTTACTTTTGCCACACGCAGCGAAGTAATCGCACAAAACGGAATGGCGTGTACCAGCCAGCCGCTGGCCACACAAGCGGCGCTTGACATTTTAAAAGCCGGCGGAAATGCCATCGATGCAGCCATTGCAGCCAATACGGTTCTGGGTTTGGTAGAACCCACCGGAAACGGCATGGGCGGCGACTTGTTTGCCATTGTTTGGGATGCAAAAACAAAAAAACTGTACGGCTTAAATGCCAGCGGTCGATCGCCTTACGAATTAACACTCGACTATTTTAAGGAAAACGGTTATGAAAAAATTCCGTCATACGGCCCCCTTCCGGTTTCAGTGCCGGGTTGTGTTGACGGCTGGTTCGAACTACACAATAAATTTGGCAGCCTGCCAATGAAAGAAGTCTTGGATCCTGCTATATCGTATGCCGAAAACGGATTCCCGCTAACCGAACTTATTGCTTATTACTGGGGGCGCAGCACCTTTTTAAGTCAGTACCCGGGATTTGAAGAGATTTTTATGCCCGATGGAAAAGCTCCCCTAAAAGGTGAAGTATTTAAAAATCCATACCTGGCCAACACCTTTAAATTGATTGCAGAACAGGGCCGAGATGTATTTTACAAAGGTGAGATTGCCGAAAAGATTGTAGAATATGTTCGTGAACAGGGCGGTTTTTTAAGCATGAAAGACTTTGAAGACCATCACTCAGAGTGGGTAGAACCTATTTCAACCAACTACCGCGGATACGATGTTTGGGAGCTACCTCCAAACGGACAGGGAACTGCGGTACTACAGATGTTAAACATACTGGAGAACTACGATATTGCGAGCATGGGTTTTGGCTCACCAGAATACATGCATCATTTTATTGAGGCAAAAAAGCTGGCTTACGAAGATCGTGCGAAATATTATTCCGATATGGATTTCAACGACTTGCCAATTGATGAACTGATCTCGAAAGAATACGGAAAAGAAAGAGCAGCACTGATTAACGAAAATCGTGCAGCGCGCTCCTATCCTGCCGGCGAACTGGAACAAGGGAACACAATCTATCTGACCACTGCTGATAAAGACGGCAACATGGTTTCGCTAATTCAAAGTAATTACCGCGGAATGGGCTCGGGAATGACGCCGGGAAAACTTGGATTTATCCTACAAGACCGTGGAGAACTCTTTGCACTGGAAGAAGACCACATGAATGTTTACGAACCACACAAGCGCCCGTTCCATACTATTATTCCGGCATTTATAACAAAAGATGGCGAACCATACATTAGTTTTGGATTAATGGGTGGTGCCATGCAACCACAAGGACATGTTCAGATTGTTTGCAACCTGATCGACTTTGGAATGAATCTGCAGGAAGCAGGCGATGCACCACGTATCAGCCACGACGGATCGAGCCAGCCGACCGGCGAAAAAATGAACGACGGCGGACGCGTTTCACTGGAGAGTGGATTTGAATACCAAACTATTCGCGAACTAATGAGCAAGGGACACCGCATTGGATATGCACTTGGACCTTACGGTGGTTACCAGGCGATAATGTGGGATAAAGAAAACAAAGTATATTACGGGGCTTCCGAATCGAGAAAAGACGGACAGGCGGCAGGCTATTAAAAATTTTAGGAGATTTATAAACTTGAAAAGCTATCAGTTTTTAAATCTCCTAAATTCATAAAAAATCTATTTCAATAATATTTTGGCATTTATTGCGCTGAATAAACTTACCTGTTTCCAAAATTTTTTTACATCGGATTAATGCTCAATTTCTTTAACCATTTCTAGAATTTTGTCGCGTAATGGTTTGTATTTAAAATACCAAATCACCAGTCCGATTACAACTCCAAATAATATCGATCCAAGAAAAAATATTTGGGAGTCGAGTACAGATTTGCCTTCACCAAAGCCTTCAAAAGTTAAACCCATATCCATCAATAACAAGCCCGGAATAATCCATAATCCCCTTTTCTGAAAAGGCTGGTAACGATATGCAGCCTTTTTCAGCATTTCGAGTGTGGGCAATGAATAATCAACATATTGGTACTCTTTGTAATATTTACGAAACGTGAGTGCAATTATCAAAAATCCTATTACTAATGCAACACCACTTATTAAATCGTTGATGCTATGCGAATCTGTGTAGTACCTAATCGTACGCACTATAAACAAAGGAATAAAAATCCAGTAAAAAATCTGAATTGCTTTTACTATAGTGGCATACTGTCTGTCTTCCTTTTTCAGTTTCCCGGTTAATTTACTCAGGTTGGTATCAAATTCATGTGCGGTCATAATTGTTCTCCTTTCAGCTTTTCTTTTAATTGCGATTTAATTCGATGAATCTTCACCTTTACATTTGGCTCGGTAATACCAATAACCTCGGCAATCTCTTTCATCGACAGCCCTTCGAGCATCAGCGATATCAATGCTTTATCGATTACCGACAGCTGATTAAGCTCAAGCTGCATGCGATCAAGCAGCTTTTCCTCAGCCAGTTTTTGTTTCAGGTTTTCATCATCGAGAATGGAGTTCAGGTTGGTTGTGTCGCTGTTTACCATCAATTTCATATGTCTGAAAGCCTTTCCGGTATATGTTAACGACGTGTTTACAGTCACCCGGTAAACCCAGGTACTCATTGCTGAATCACCCCTGAAACTGTCGAGACTTTTCCAGATATTTACTAGCACCTCCTGGTACATATCTTTCTGATCTTCGCCATTTGAATTGTAGTACCTGCAGATATTGCGGATCCGCTCGCTATTTTCAGATACAATTTTGTTAAACTTCTCTTCTTTCGTCACTTTCCAGTGTATTTTTCTATTTAGTAAAGCTGAAAACGGATAGTTACATTTTTTTTTGAAAAAAAGGATAAAAAAAGATTCCGATCGTTATACACAACCGGAATCCCTATTTTCTATTTGAATATTATAATTACTTTTTACACAGCGGATCGACACCAATTGTACCAACCAGCTCTTTCAGATATTGTTTCGATTCTACATATTTTAAGCGTTCTTTTGCTTTTTTCAATCGACCGTCAATATCCATTTCGGCTACCAGTGCTGCATTATTCTCGTTGTTTCTAAAGTCCTCGAGATAACCAATTTGCTCCACAAGAAATGCCATTTCCTTATCTTGCTTCAGTTTTAAACGGGCTTTGTACCAATCGCTTTTGAGCACCTCTTCCCGTTCAAACATTTTGCGCAATTCCGGATCACTTATATCCTTACCTTCGTAATGACCATAAGCCATAACATGCAATAATACCTTCAGCGGCGGAATAGCTGCCTCAACACTTCCATCTTCGAAAAATGGGAGCGCAGCACGTTGCATTGCTTCGGTAATATTATTTATACCGTCAACATAATCTTCCATTCCCTGAAGCTCGGGTTTTAACATGCGTTGGTTAAAAACTGCCAAGGGTTCGTCGAACAAACGGTTCATACAACGGAAAGCAAAATTTTCGGTAATTCGGTAGCCTAATCGGCTTGCCAAAACTTTCTTCCCTTCGTATTCAAAATCTTCGAGTTTTTCCAAACAACCATTTTCAATCAGTTTTTTCGGATCGCGATCTTCAGGAACCAAACGTGCCCAAATCTCAGGAATAAGAATACTGATATCATGATCAAAACGGTTCTCGGAACCAATATAACCGGCTGCCGAACTAAATCCCTGGTATTCGGTAAGAATATACGACAACAAGGCGTTGTTCAAATCGGTGGTTGGCACCAACATGTTAAACGGCCCTTTTGTAAGCGCACCTTCCAGTCCGGCACCCGTTGTTGACGGCGACTTTCCAGTGATACTTGCAATAAAATCCATAAACAATTCAGGCAACTCCTGGTAATGTATCGGGTTGTAAACTGCCAATGGGCGAATGCCCGCTTTTTTGTCTGCAGGGTTGTTTCTTCGTCCGGGTAAAACAGCATTTACCGGCCATACCACAGGATCTTTGTCTTTTATTTTACGATACAAACGCACACCAATTTCGCCAAGGTATGCATCCTGTGTTTCTTCTTTAAAAATGTTACGTTGCAAATAACGTGGATTTTTCGTTGGCTCGCCATCTACAATTCGTGGATGAGAAGGAGTAACGAAATAATTGTCGCCATCTCCGGCAGCCACTTCTTTAATAAAGTTTTTTACCGGTTTAGTATATTTCTCAAAGCTAATAGCATCGTCAATCAGCTCTATGGCGTTCTCGCGCGATAAAGGTTCATAATTAGTAAGGAAAGTATTGTTGTCCACAATTTCCTTTTCGGCTTCTTTATCGTAACCTCTTATTACCGCTTCATCCGGGCGCTGGAACAAATAACTTTCACAGTTAGCTACCAGTTTCACACTCGGGTTATCGTATTCCTTATTCAAATCTTTCAACATGTTCGACGGTACCGTAATGGTGGCCGAAATATCATCTTCTGTTTGAATTTTCATCGACGGAACAAAATCAGAACGCAGTTTATGTAAATACCAGCGGCCTTCTTCGTTAAAACCAATACGCACATAACTTGCCGTAATTGGGTTGTGTTTGTAACGCAACACATTTCCGGGGCGGCCATTTACAATTTCAACATTAAACAACTCGCGCCATTTCAATCCTCGTTCTTCGTTTCCGCGATAGTGGCGTTTTACAAAAAATGCCAGCGTGCGAACATTGTCAGGCAAATCTTTTAGGAATTTATTATACTCGTCGCTGTATTGATCGGAAGGAGTTAACAATTTTACAGCCGATCCTAAAGTACGTTCTTTACTAAGGAACGAACGTGACGGGTCCGCATCAGGACGAACATTTTTCCACCGGTCCGAGTAGTCTTTATTAATGATTTCATCCACCATATTTTCCACCAACTCAAGGTTTTCGATATAGAAAGATCCGAATTTTATGGCATTTTGCATCGACTTGGAGATCTCTGATTTTCCGCCTCCTGAAACGGTACTTGGTTTATGGCAGAACATTCCCTCGGGAGCCGTATCGATTATACGCCAAAGTGCCTGAGTTGGATGTTTTACCAACTGAAATTTGTGCCCGGTTGGATGTACATAAACTTTGTTTGGCGATAGTTTTAAGCTGTAATCTTTATTTTTGTATTTCCAGCTAACCGAACTTTTCTCCACATCAATGTCGGCATTTTCAGGTATATAAACTACATCCGGATATTTTTTATCGATCGCATAATTTCCTTCCTGAACCTCAATGCGGCTGCCTAGCAGTTTTTTAGCTTCATCAAACGAGTAAGGCTGATCAAACTTTTTAGTGAAATGAGCACCAAAAACACTGTCGCTCATATTCCCGCGCGGAAAAGCGATGGCGCCTCCGGCGTGCTCCTCTTCCACCAAACCATAAAGATTGGCTGAGTAGCTTATCTGCGTTTTAATTTCTTTTTTCGAGTAACCAAAATAGTTATCGGCAATCAGGGTAACAACAACTCCCCTGTCATCGCGGCAGGTAATCTTAAATGCACCGCCATCGTTGTATAACTCATTTTCATCTTTCCAGCACATTCCTTCGCGTTTCTGACGTTCAGAAGCGTCATCGTAGTGTGGAAGACCAACATCTTTCTTTTTTAATTTAGTAAGGTGTGGTGCTAATATTATACATCCGGTGTGCCCGGTCCAGTGCTCAACATCGAGTGCTGCATCGTTTACTGCCAGGTTCGGGTCGCCGGCATTACCAAAAATGGTCTCCACAAAGTCGAGGTTACTAACTAAACTGCCGGGCGCAAAAAAGCGCACTTCCATACTCTTTTCGTTAACAATTCCAGGTACTTCAGGACAAACCACAGGGCGCAGTAATAACGAAACAATTACTTTTGCCCGTTCGTCCTGCGCCGAAGTAAACGGCAAGGTCATCAACTCATCAGTTGGATTAACAGCTGCATGTAACAGGTGTGCAAAAGTTGTTTTTGGTACTTCTTTTTTGTCGAGAGGAACCGGAAGTCCGCCACGCACAATATGAAAAGTTCCTTTTGTTGTTCGTTTATCTTTGGCAGGATTGTTCAAAATCCCCTGCTTTAATCGATACGAACTCAACAAATCACTTTTAAACTCGGTACCGTTGGGCGGCAAACTTAACTCGCGTGCCATTTTCTTCTGGTTTAATACCAACGTATTATTGGGTAAACGATACGGTTTTTTAAATTCAATTTCTTTCAGGTAATCATCAATAAAGTTCTGAATACGGGCATCTGCCGGCGACATGTGTTCGCTCAGCAAACGCGATTTTTCCTGAAAACTTTTTACCAGGCCTTCGGTTAATGCCTGAAATTTTGAATTGGCATATTTAGTGCCTGAGTCTGAATCGTCATTAAACGTTGGTTGCCCTAATGCGGCCAACTGCAGATTAATGTATTGAATCATATCCCGGCGATCTCTTTTAGTCTGTTTTGAGGGAGCAGATTTTTTTCGCATAATATTTATATTTCTAATCCTTAAACAAAAATACAGAATTGAAGTTTTATCAATCTCATGAAATTTCTTAATTAACCATAAAGCAGCAATTCTTTATTGTTTTGTTAACCCTACGGCATATTATTCTAACAAAATGTAACGATTTTGCTTTTCAATCGATATACGTGACTTTCTCCTCAATGTTACTCATATGATATGTATCATAAGCGCTCGTTAATGCTAAAATAATTTCAGAAATACCTTTGCGGCAACATTGAATAATTTAATGGTAAATTGAAGAAAATCATAAACATATGATCATCTGGAATTGTTACTAAAATTAACTTACAACTCAGTTCTGATTTACCATAACCTAAAAAATTAATTATAATGAAACACTTAAACTTAAAGACTATGCTGGTCGTTATGGCCGGATTGTTAATTTCTTTCCAAACCCTGGCAACCGATGGTTATTTTAGCGTTGGCTACGGCACAATTAACAAAGGATTAGCCGGTGCCGGAATTGCATTTTACCAGGGATCGTTAATTAACGGAAACCCTGCCGGAAACGTATTTTTAGGAACGCAATACCAGTTGGGCGTTAACTTTTTTAATCCAAACAGGAAATACACCGTTACCGGAAATCCATCGGGTATGGAAGGTACGTTTGGTTTAATGCCCGGAACCATTGAAAGCGACAGCAAATTATTCCTGATGCCTTCAGTCGGTGCCAACTGGATGGTAAGCGATAACTCTAGTATTTCTGCTGCCCTATTCGGAAACGGTGGGATGAATACAGATTATCCAACAGCTACGTTTTACGATCCAACTTCGGAAACCACCGGAGTTAACCTTGCGCAAATGTTTGGTAATATTACTTACTCGCAAAAACTGGGCGAAAAACATAGTATTGGTGTAACCGGAGTTTTGGCCTATCAGTATTTCGAAGCAAAAGGACTTACTGCTTTTGGTGCTTTTTCTTCTAATCCATCAGCTCTTTCAGGTAACGGAACCGACAGCGGATTCGGATACGGATTTAAAATTGGTTACCTCGGACAACTGGCCGACAATTTTAGTATTGGTGTTACCTACCAGTCAAAAGTTTGGATGAGCGAGTTCGACGATTATGCAGGATTGTTTGCAGAAGAAGGTGATTTCGATATTCCATCAAGCTGGACATTAGGTTTTGCATGGGAAATGGTTGAAGACTTTACTGTAATGGCCGACGTAAAACAAATTATGTTTGGCGATGTAAATTCGATTGGAAATCCGATGCTTCCTAACCTGATGACTTCGCCTCTTGGAACTGAAGAAGGTGCAGGTTTCGGATGGGAAAATATTTTTGTTTACAAACTTGGTTTAAATTATGCCGGTGTTGACACTTGGGAATTCCGTGCCGGACTTTCGATTGGCGAAAATCCAATTTCAGAATCAGAAGTGATGTTCAATATCTTGGCTCCGGGTGTAATTCAAAATCAAATTGCATTAGGTCTGTCAAAAGAAGTAGGAAAAAGTGGTAATAAATTCCACCTGGCAATGAATTATGCAATGAACAGCAATGTTGAAGGTTTTAATCCAATGGATCCTCCATCAGGACAAACCATCGACATTGAAATGAATCAGTTTGAATTAGAACTTGGATTCTCGTTCTAATTTGAGTTTGATACTCCAATAACTTCAAAAAACTATATATTTTGGGCCCGGGCTTTTGTCCGGGCTTTTTCTTTTTGAACACTTCCTTAGTTTAACTGTAATTGTTATTTTAACCGAAAATATTAATTGAAAGAAATGAAAATCATATCGTGGAATGTTAACGGAATACGTGCCGTAGCTAAAAAGAATTTTTTCGAAGACTTTAAACAAATGAATGCCGACATGCTTTGTTTGCAGGAAACCAAAGCTCAAGATGACCAGGTAGCTGAAACACTGGCATCAATAAACGGGTATCATATTTATTCAAACTCGGCCGAAAAGAAAGGATATTCCGGAACAGCAATACTCTCGAAAACCGAACCATTAAGTGTTTCGCGCGATATGGGAATTGATATTCACGATACCGAAGGCCGGGTACTCTGTCTTGAATACGAAAAATTTTATTTGGTAACGGTATACGTACCCAATTCGGGCAGCGCGTTAAAACGTCTCGATTACCGACAAGACTGGGATCTGGCTTTTTTTAATTACCTGAAAGAGTTGGAGACAAAGAAGCCGGTAGTGGTTTGCGGCGATTTTAATGTAGCCCACCGCCCTATTGATTTGGCACGGCCAAAACCAAACTACAACAAATCGGCCGGCTACATGCAGGAAGAAATTGATGGAATGGATCGTTTTACACAGGGCGGACTGGTTGATACTTTCCGACACTTTTACCCCGATGTTACAGATAAATATTCGTGGTGGAGCTACAGGGCCGGAGCACGAGGCAAGAACGTAGGCTGGAGAATCGATTATTTTCTTGTTTCGGAACAATTTATGCCAAACGTAAAAAACGCATACATTCTAAACGAAATTATGGGATCAGATCATTGTCCGGTTGGTATTGAGTTGAATTAATTTTTTAGATCAATAAATACACAATTACTTTAAAATCACCCACTCAAACAATATTTGAGTAGAAATAACAAGCAGCAATAACCCAAATATGATTTGCATTACCTTTGGAGGTAGTGCGTGGGTGAGTTTTACCCCCAGTGGAGCAAACAGAGTTGTGGTAATTACAAGGGTTATTGCAACCGGTAAATAACAAAACCCAAATGTTCCGGGCGGTAAATCGGCAACCTGCAACCCCGACCATAAATAACTTGCAGCCCCCGACACAGCTACAGCCCAACTTAAAGTTGATGATGTGCCAACAGCTTTTTTTATGGGAACTTTACAGGCCAGTAAAAACGGCACATTAAATACCCCACCCCCAATTCCAAGCAAACTCGACATGCTTCCAATAAGCGATCCAACGCCAAAAATTCCTGCGGGCCTAGGTAAATTCCACGACGATTCGGGTTTAAATCCTACCAGTGTTTTAACCGATATTAAATACGAGAAAATAATAAATACAATTTGCAGGCCTTTACTCGGAATAAAACTAGCAAGCATCGACCCGATAAACGAACCAATAACTATTCCCGGCGCCATGTTCCGAAATACTTTTCCTTCAATTGCCTTCTGTTTGTAGTGACCCCACGAGCTCATCGAGGTTGTGAAAACCATAACACTAAGCGATGTACCTACAGCGATGTGCTGAATATACTCCGACTCAACATGCTGTGTATTAAGCACCCACAATGTTACCGGAACAACAATTATACCTCCGCCAACACCGAATAATCCGGCTATAAACCCGGCAATGCTTCCGGCCAATAGCAGTAATAATATTAATTGTATATCCAGCATCATTACCAAATGTATCGGTTTGCGTTCATATTAAAAAATGAAATGTTCATTAGCTGCAAAGGATTGCCTATTTTTGTGCTTTATTTTAAGAACAGCTATTTTGAAATTCAATCCATATACAAGTAATCTTCCCGTTACCGACATTATAGAAGAGCTCAAAACTAAATTAAAAAATACAAATACCTTAATTGTAAATGCCCCTCCCGGCGCCGGAAAAAGTACAATTCTTCCACTTGTTATGCTGGAAGAAAGCTGGTTAAAAGGGCAAAAAATTATTATGCTTGAGCCACGTCGGTTGGCAGCACGGAGTATTGCAACCCGATTGGCTGATTTATTGGGAGAAAAAGTAGGTTCCCGTGTTGGTTATCGTATTCGTTTTGATAATTGTGTAAGCGCGGCAACACAACTTGAGGTGGTTACCGAAGGAATTTTAACCCGCATGCTGCAAAGCGATAATGCCCTGGAAGGAATCGGGATGATAATATTCGATGAATTTCACGAGCGCAGTTTATTTGCCGATGTAGCTCTGGCTCTGTCGCGGGAAGCTCAGCAGATTTTACGCCCTGATTTGCGGATTATGATTATGTCGGCAACATTGAATATGCCAAAGCTTAAGCAACTGCTAAATGCACCGGCACTTGTTAGCGAAGGTCGTCAGTACCCGGTTGAAATTTATTACGAGGGCGAAAACGATTTGAAACTGCTTCCGGAATTAACCAGTCGGATTGTATCAAAAGCTGTAAAAAACCACGATGGCGACATCCTGGTATTTCTGCCTGGCGAAGCAGAAATTAAAAATACTGAGGTCATTTTACGAAGCAAACATAAGGAAATCGCCATTCATCCACTTTACGGACAGCTGCCACCGCAAAAACAGTTTGCTGCAATAATGCCCAGCCGCGAAGGACGACGGAAAATTATTCTTGCTACATCCATCGCCGAAACCAGTTTAACGATTGAAGGCGTTAACGTTGTTGTTGACTGTGGTTTTAGCCGTACCTTAAAATTTAATGCAAATACCGGGCTTTCTCGCCTCGAAACTGTTGAAATAACACTCGATTCGGCCGACCAACGAGCTGGAAGAGCCGGACGGCTTGGCCCGGGCATTTGTTACCGTATGTGGACCAAAGCAACACATAACAGGTTAAATAAACACCGTACGCCCGAGATTGAAGAAGCAGATTTAGCCTCGTTGGCATTGGAAATGGCCAAATGGGGCGTTAACGATATTAACAAACTTACCTGGTTAACTCCACCTCCTAAAGGGCATGTTTTGCAGGCCAACGAATTACTTGAGCAATTGGATGCCATTGAGGAAGGTAGAATTACTGAACACGGAAAAGCAATTCACAGTTTGCCTTGTCATCCCAGGTTGGCACACATGCTGCTTTTAGCACAACACGATGATTTAACTACATTGGCTTGCGATATTGCAGCCATTTTAGAAGAGCGTGATCCGTTAAACCGCGATGCCGGAATTGATATTAATTTACGAATTGAAGCATTGCGCCGATACCGCACAGGAAGTTTAAAAAACAAGCGACTGAAACATATCGCAAAGATATCGGCGCAGTACCAAAAAATGCTCAATGTTAAAGAAGACAACTCGGCAACTGATCCGTTTGAAACAGGTTTGCTTTTGGCTTATGCTTACCCGGAACGTATTGCACACGCCACTCCGGGCAACAACGCACAGTTTAAACTGGCTAACGGCAATATCGCAGCAGCCGGGCACGAAGACGATCTTGCGCATGAAGACTGGTTGTCGATCGCTAGTGTAAATGCCCGCGATGGTGTTGGTCGAATCTTTTTGGCATCTCCGCTAAATCCACGCGATTTGGCACCTATGGTAAAAACCATTGAATCCATTAGCTGGGATACAAAACGAGGTGGATTTTCTGCGTTTGAAGAACTGCGAATTGGAAGTATTATTCTTCAACAAAAGCCTTTGCAAAACTATGATGTTGAGCAAAAGATAAAGGCCGTTTCTGATGCGGTAAAAAAAGAAGGTGGCTGGCTACTCGATTTTAATGCGGAAGTGGAACAATGGCAAAATCGTATTGGCAGTTTAAAGATATGGGATAAAAATCACGATTGGCCAGATGTTAGTACAAATCATCTGTTAACAACTAATTACCAATGGCTTTCGCCCTACCTTACCGATGTAAAAAAGCCGGAAGACCCGAAAAAAATCGAGCTAAAAAATGTGCTGCAACATCATCTTTCGTATGAATTACAGCAGCTATTGGATAAACTGGCACCGGAGCGAATTGAAGTTCCGAGTGGTTCAAACATTAAATTAAAATACGGCCCTAATGGTGAAGCCCCGGTTTTGGCAGTGCGTTTACAGGAAATGTTTGGGTTACTTGAAACTCCAACGGTAAACAACGGTGCAATTAAAGTTTTACTTCACCTTTTGTCGCCCGGATTTAAGCCCATGCAGGTAACCGATGATTTGAACAGTTTTTGGGATAATACTTATTTTGAGGTGAAAAAAGAATTAAAAGCTCGCTACCCAAAACACCACTGGCCTGATAACCCTTTAAAGGCAGAACCATTGCGTGGAGTAAAACGCAAAAAGAGCTAACAGAATATTCATGAACGTTTTCGCCGGTATGTTACCTGTGTTATGGCATCGAGATAAACCTCGGATGAAACCATTTCAAAATCAAGCGGGTGCGATAATTCACCAAATAAAGCAATACCACCACCTAATATAACGGGGATGGTAGAAATAGTCATTTCATCAACCCTATCTTCCTTCAAAAAACGTTGAATCGTACTTCCCCCATCAATGTAGATATTCGAAAAACCCCTTTCGTTCATTTGTTTAGTAATTTCTGCCGGATTTCCGTTTACTATCTCAACCTTTCCAATTAACTCTATAGGAATTTTTGACATGCTTGTACTAAGTACAAATACCGGCAATTGGTAAGGCCACTGAATATCAAACCCCAGCACCGTTTCGAAAGTCGACCGCCCCATTACAATAGCATCCATCTTTTCAATAAAAGCATTGTAGCCAAGATCTTTATGCTCAGGGTTTGGCACACGGTATAAAAAATCAATTCCGCCATTTTTATCGGCAATATAACCATCTATGCTGGTGGCTATAAATAGGTGGATTTTTGTATCCATAAAAATGCTTTTTAAATGTTCGGTTCAGAACTATGACAAAGTTTAATATTACTAACGATTATCGAAAAATACAAAAGAAAAGAGGCTGCTCCTCTGAGCTAGCCTCTCATCTTACTTTTAGTAGAACCTCCCGAAATCAATTACTGTTTTCAGTAAAGTTGTAATTTATTGATTCTGAAAAAGTATTTATCATTTATTACGGTAAATAAGTTTTCCAATACGGGTATCTCCGTTAATATCCAACCTGTAGAGATACATTCCTGAAATTTCAGTTTCAGGTCTGAATTCTACTCGCTGTAATTCACCCGCTTCAACCGGTTTATCGAGTAAACGAACAACTCGTTGTCCAAGCATATTGTGAATTTCAAGAACGGCATTTAGCAAATTGCAGAAGAACAGAAATAGTTGTCGGTTTTCGGAGAACACTGGTTGCGCTTAGGCAAGCAATCTCCTAATTATATTGAACCATAACAATATTTTTCGTAACTTTTGTTCACCAAAAACAACACAAGTGCATTTCGCCATTTTTACATATGCCCAATCAGTGTGTTTTTACTTGCCTGTGGTGACTAAAAACTGTAGAATTGTTGTGCAAAAATGTATGCCGCCGCATTTAGAAGGCATCATTTTTTCAAAAAAACACATCCTGCCGCATGCAGAAGGCAACACTTTTTCGCGAAAATGCCCTCTTCCACATGCAGAAGGCATCACTTTTTCGCCAAAATGGCCTCTTCCGCATGCAGAAGGCATCACTTTTTCGCCAAAATGGCCTCTTCCGCATGCAGAAGGCATCACTTTTACAGAAAAATGGCCTCTTCTGCATGCAGAAGGTAACACTTATAAACCAGAATGGCTGATTCTCTTTCTTCTGAAAGCATTGATAATACTTGTGTTTTGGCCTTTTTTAGGCCGTGGCGGTGCGGTGCTAAAACCAAATTCCTCCGGAACTATAATTCAATATTTTATTAATCAACCCGGTTGCATTCCGAATGGAACAACCCCCGGGACTAAAATTTAAATTTATGCCAACAAGAGAATTACCCAAAAGTACCATTGGCAGGTACAATGTGTTGGAGAAAACCAACGAAAAAGCAAACAGTACGCCCGCTGCACAATGGGCAATAAGTAGCGAAACGCAAACAAAGCTGGTAAGCTTCTATGCCCGGCTGCGGCAGGAAATGGCCGAGCGACAGGAGCAGTTTGCCAAACAAGCCGAGGCTACCAAGGCCGAAAACGAACAACAGCAAGTGTTGTATCGTAATGTGTCGCATTTTATGCGTGTGTTTAATATGGCTGTTGAACGCGGCGTATTTTCTCCGTCCGACCGCCTGTACTACGGATTGAATGCCAACCAAAGCGATTTGCCCAAATTAAGTACCGAACAAGACCTGGTTACCTGGGCACGAAACCTGATTGACGGCGAAGCCACGCGTACGCAGCAAAGTGCTCCCGAAGCACCCGCAGTGCCCGTTGCCCCCGATGTGGTGCCCACAAGCGTGCAGGAAAAGGTGCCTATGAGCAACCCATCGGCAGCCGAAGTAGAAACCGAGCTCAACAAATATGTGGAGCTGAGTAATGCACAGTCGGCCGAAAAACAGGCTTTTGATGCCGAAAACAAAGATGTGCTGGATATGCTGCCCGAAATTGACGAACTGATACGTGATATTTACGACGAGGTAGAATTTTACTACCGCAAAGAAACACCCGCCAACCGCCGTAAACTGGCGCGCGAGTGGGGCGTGGTTTACGTATCGCGGCCGGGCGAAGAACCTGACGATGAGGTGGTGGAAGAAGATTGATCCCGCTGCTTCTTCTGAAAACTATAATGTTAACAAATGAACTTGTGGGACTATTAACTCACCCTGATTGCGTTTGCGACACAATCGTCACTGCCTGACGGTAGGCAGGCCTCTCTGCGCGCAGAGAGGGAATGAGGGAGCGTAAACCCCAACTCATTTTCGAAAGGCTGTTCCGGAGGGCAGCCTTTTGTTTTAGGCCTCCTGCCTGTCGTCAACATATTGTTGCCCTTACGCACAGCGTTTTACAGTTGCGTACCTATGATCCTGTTTCGTCACAGGGGCAAGGAGCCGGTACTTAGTAGCATCATCCGTTAAGGTGATGATCTTTTACAGAAATAAAATGTAAAATATCAATATTCAATCAGAAATTTCCAATGAAAAGAATTGTTGGAAATTCAATATTGATAATTTAATTCATGTTGCAATTTTCTTTGTCCCCCTTGGCGAAGAGCCTGGCCCGATCACAGTATCGGGAGGCAACCAAAAGGGGGATTGATTGATCTGTTATCCTGCCTTTCTTTTTAACCTTCTTGCAAGTGCATGTAATCGCCTTATTCCTTCAAGTACTTCCGACTCAAAACGATATATTTCAATTCTGTTTGTTTCGGTTTCCGATAAACGCTCAACCAGGTGCAAACGTACGTCTTGAAGTTCTTGTTTAAACCGGTCTTTGTGCAAATCAATGGTCTCGCTCTTTTTTATAAGTTGGTATTCCAGCAGCGCATTTTCAAAGGCATTTAAAGCCATATTATGCAATGTTGTTATTTTATCAATTGTCACATCGCTTACCTTAAAACGTTTCTCAATACGGTGTTCAGCAGCCTCTACCAGGGTTGTAGTAACCATATCGGCAGCAGTTTCAAGCACGTTTACAGCTTCAATTTGTTGTTCAAGAATATAGGTTTGCTCTTTACTGATTTCACGGCTTTGTATACTCTGCATAAAGTTTAGAATCTCGGCGTGTCCTTTATCAATTAATATATCCTTATCACGTAGTTCTATTAGTTGATATTCTTCGCCGGTTAAAGCTATTGGAATACCCGCTCTAATAATTTCAAAAGCTTTTTCACCCAGTTTTGAAATGGAATTTTGTGCTAATTCCAGTGCAATATCAATATCTTCCAGGTAATAATCGTTTAGCTCAGGAAACACTTTCGAAATTGCTTTTTTCTTTTCAGGAACCAACCATGTAACCAATTTTGCCAACGGTTTTACAAACCAAATAAACAGAAGCGTGTTTGCTGCATTAAAAATGGTATGTGCATTGGCCACTTGTCGGGCACTATCTGCTGAAATAAATTCTACCATATTGGCAAGTTGGCCAATAAAAGCATACCAAATAAGAACTCCGGCCACATTAATAAAAATATGTGATACTGCTACTCGCATGGCATCCTGTGGTTTTCCAAGTGCCGATAAAACTGCTGTAACACAAGTTCCGACATTCGCTCCCAGAATTAAGGCAATAGCCGCCTCAATACCTAAAAGTCCCTGCATGGAAAGGATAATGACAACACCGGTAGTTGCCGATGAACTTTGAACAAGCGCCGTAAACAACGCACCCATTAAAATAGCATACAAATAATTATCAAGGCCACTCATTAATTCAATAAAAGGCTGGTAGCTTTTTAAGGGTGTTGTTGCTTCACTCATTACATTCATCCCTAAAAACACAAGACCAAGACCAAGAAGAATCGTTCCAACATTTTTTATTGTTGGTTTTTTGAAAAGAAAACTTGCAAGAAAACCCGCAGCAATCATTAACCACGATGCCTTAGTAATTTTAAAAGCTATAATTTGTGCCGTTATAGTTGTTCCCAGGTTAGCTCCTAAAATAATGCCCAAAGTGCTTTGGAAAGTAATTAGCCCTGCAGAAACAAATCCAACAGCCAAAACTGTTGTTACCGACGAAGATTGTATAACTGCTGTAATTCCGGTTCCGGCTACCAGCGAGGTCCACCGGTTACGCGTCATTCCTTTTAAAAACGATTTCATTCGACTCCCGGCCGCAGCTTTAAGCCCGTCTGTCATCACATTCATCCCGTGCAGAAAAAGCGCCAACCCGCCCAGTAAGAGTATTATTTGTGCAGTAAAATTCATTTGTAAACTTTTCACTAATTTAAAAAACTTCCATAACTCTATGTTCTGACATTTTTCGGTTACCAGATAAATACTATTTTAGTCTGCATAAAATCTGTAAAAATGAACTTAAACCAACTTTTCTTCATTATCGTGCTAGCTCTTTTTGCAAGCGCTTGTACCAACAATACACAGGAAACTAAAAAACCAAACGTAGTCATTATTTTTCTTGATGATTCGGGGTATTCTGATTTCGTGCCGTTTGGACAAACCAATATTGAAACACCAAACGTGCAAAAGTTGGCAGAAGAAGGAGTTATGTTCAAAAATTTCTATGTCCCTCAGGCCGTTTGCTCTGCCTCGCGATCAGCTTTAATATCAGGATGTTATCCAGGGCGAACAAAAGTTTTCAGTGCTCATGGACCTAACGATCGCGGTCTTGAGACCACTTTCCCAACTATTGGAGAGGTTTTTAAAAATGCGGGGTACAAAACAGCACTTTTCGGAAAGTGGCATTGCGGCGATCAGCCCGAAACACGCCCGCATAACCGTGGTTTTGATGAAACCTGCGGTCTGATGTATTCAAACGACATGTGGAAAAATCATCCCGAAAGTCCCGATTACTGGGGGCAATGGCCACTCAGATATTGGGAGAACGGTAAAGTTACGATAGAAGATGTTGACTCAACAGACCAGAAAATGCTGACCAAATGGTATACAGAACATGCCGTAAATTTTATTACAAAACACAAGGATGAACCCTTTTTACTCTACGTTCCACACGCCATGTCGCATGTTCCCTTGTTTTGCAGCCCCGAGTTTGATGGTATAACAGGAAAAGGATTATATGCCGATGTATTAACTGAGTTGGACTGGTCGGTTGGTCAAATTAATCAGGCATTAAAAAACAATGGAATTGACGACAATACAATCGTAATATTTTCGTCGGATAATGGCCCGTGGATTGCTTATGGAAACCATGCCGGAACCACACCGTTTCGCGAGGCCAAAGGAACTACATTTGATGGTGGAACGCGCTCGGCAACTATAATTAAGTATCCGGCAGGACTGGAAGCAAATCGTCAGAGTAGCCGGGCAATTATGACCATCGACCTGTTACCAACTCTTTGTGAAGTAGCCGGAATTCCACTTCCGGCAAATGAAATAGATGGCAAAAATGTTTGGGACGTTATTTCGGGAAAACCCAATGCAAGGAATCCTCACGATTATTATGCTTTTACCAACGACAGAGAATTTCAGGCAATAATGTCGGGCGATGGAAAATGGAAGTTACATCTCCCCCACAATTACCGAACAATGACTGACATTAAAGGAAAAGATGGAATGCCGGGAAAATATGATTACTCTGCAAGAATTGAACTTTCGTTGTTTGATATGGAGAACGATCCGTATGAAACTACCAACGTAATTTTAAAACATCCGGAAATTGCCGAAAAATTATTGGCTTATGCCGAAGTGCACAAGAAGAAATTCTTTAGCGAGAATGAGAACTGATTTGAATTGAGATAGTTATTAATATCTGGCGTGCTGAATTAATGACCGAGACTCAAAAAACGATTGGGTTTCGATAAGTCCATATAATTATTTAATAATTCCGGCCTGATCTCCCCCTTTACATAGATCAATGCATTGTCGTCGCCACCAACAAGAATAACCATTTCTTCAATTACCGATTCATCCATTCGTCCAAAAATCGTAACATTTTCATCTTGTTCGCGCACAACCAATAACTGTTCGTAATCTTTCTTTTCACTAATTTTTTTGTAAAATTCATCGTGTAAATTAACACGGGCATTTAAATTGTCATCTTCAACAGCAATTACTTTTACCCGGTCAATACTTTGTAGCAAATCACGTTCATTATCTTCTAAATCGCCAATTCCGGCGGCCAAATGTATTACCCAGCCCGGCACTGAAACAGTGGTAACACCATCTTTAAAACGATATTTTGAATAGGCTTCAGATACTCCCGATTCGTAAACACATGAGGTTAAAACAAAAAGACTTGCAAGCAAAATAAAAGCTGTACGTTTCATGACATATTTTTTGAATAAGACGTACAGTGCAATTTTTCGTTACATCAAAAAATAAGTTTTATCGAAATTCGTGTGGGTAAAAACCAAAATTACGAATAGAATTTAAGCAGTTTATCAAATTCTTCAGGTATGGCCGATTCAAAAGCTACCTGTTCTCCGGTTTCCGGATGTTTAAATTCCAGTTTCCCAGCATGTAAAAATAAGCGTCGAAGTTCGGTATCTGCCAAAATTATTTTGTTTAAAGTAAAATCGCCGTGATGTGTGTCGCCAACAATATCAAATTGGTTTTTGGCAAAATGTTGCCGTAATTGATGCCAGCGTCCGGTTTCCGGATTAATTTCTACCAAACTCAACTCAATGTCTGTTTTATCCTTCGACACTAGTTTGGTTTGAACCGTTCTTATTGTTTTATAATGTGTTACCGCTGCCTTCTTAAACTTCGACTTCTTTTTCACCAATACTTTCGAATCAAATGTTCCTGCCCCCGGATTTCCCTGAACAATAGCATAATAGGTTTTTTGTACTTCCTTCTGTTCAAACTGTTTAGTTAAAACACTGGCCGCCTCCGACGAGAATGCCAAAACAATCACTCCTGATGTTTTAGAGTCTAAACGGTGTACGTTGTACATCCATTTACCTGTTTTGTCTCCCACAAGTTTGGTTAAGTAAGGAGCATCGTTAGGCATAAAATCATTTTTATGAACCGGAAGATCGATTGGCTTTTCAACCACAATAATCGATTCATCTTGATATAATACTGGGATATTCATATTTTATTTAAAAATTCCAAAGGTAATATTACCAATGGAGATTTGAATTTGTTCCTTCACATTTCTTAACGAGGAAGTGTAAACCAGGCCGAATGTACGTTGTTATAGTTGATATGAAAACAATTGCATTATTATTTATTCTGAGCTTGAGTTTTGGAAGTTATGCCCAAAATGAAAAGCACGTAAAAGAAGCTAAGAAAATGGAATACAACAAATTAAATGAATTTGAAAAGTATGTAATTCTTGAGAAGGGAACCGAGCGCCCTTTTACAGGTAAGTACACTGATTATAAAGAAAGTGGAACTTATGTGTGCAAACAATGCGGGGCTGCGTTGTATAAATCAACTGATAAATTTGATTCGCACTGCGGCTGGCCCAGTTTTGACGACGAAATTGAAGGTGCCGTTAACCGAACAATGGATGCAGACGGACGTCGCACAGAAATAACCTGTGCGAATTGCGGAGGCCACCTTGGCCATGTATTTTTTGGTGAAGGTTTTACCGATAAAAATACCAGACACTGCGTAAACTCGGTTTCGCTCGATTTTATTCCGGCAAATACGGAAACAAAAAAAGGAAAACAGTAAAGCTGTTTTCCTTTTTCTTTTTACGAATAGATCAATTTATTCTGTCATTTCTTTCACTTTCAGTCCTTCAATAAAAAAAACACGCTCTGCTGCTGCCTGATTTTCAGCAAGAACTTCATGTGCAGCTTCGGTTTCAGCATCTTCAACTTCGCCTTCTTCTTCACCGTGTTCTTTTCCGGGATTGTGTGCATCTGCTTCGGTTAAAACCTCCTTCAGAATACCTGTAATTTCCAAATCACTTCCCATTTGCTCCTGAGTAAAAGCACCTAGTTTTTCTCCGGCTTCTACCCGAATTGAGATATCTTCGGTACTTCCCATTAAAAAACAGCGTTCGCCACCTTGCTGGCAAACATGAAATACTGTTCCTTTAACTACAACCTCTTTATCGGCCAGTTCAGGTGCTTTTTCAAGCAAATCGTCAACGCTTAAAACTACGGCCGATTTTTCAGGTTCGGCTGTTACTTCGGCTTTTTTTGTTTGTTGTCCACAAGCAAACAGTATAAGCGCTAATAAACTAATGAATGCAATTTTTTTCATTTTTTTAGATGTTTTGGATTTTAATGATGTTCTAAAGATATAAAATTACAAAAAGTAATGGTACAATAATGCCGGCAACTGTAAACCACCAGCCCCAACGGCGTAATCCTCTTTTTCCTTTCAAAAGAAAAAGCCCTGAAACTGCTACAAACAAAAGTATAACGGCCATTGTGTCGCTCGTCCACTTCCAAACCGTTCCTAGCGTTGCACGGTGAAGTTTGTTCATACTAAATACCAGAGGACGACGCTGAAGGTAACGCATTCTTCCCTCGCCCGATTCGGGGAAAATAATTACCTCGCCGTTGGCAATAAATACTTTTATATCGCCATCGCCATCCATGTAGTGTTTTTTATAAACTACATCTGCCTGAACCGACTCTACAAGTTGTCGAATTTCATCGTCAGAATAGGAAGCTTTCGGTTGTAATTCGTGGTTAAAATCGGTGACTATAATTTTGTAATCAGGATTAAAATCGTGCCGATGATTTAGATAAATACCTGAGACTGCATAAACAATTGTCATCGCAACAATAAAGTATCCTAAATCGCGATGTAATATGCGTAGAAGTTTCCGAATTTTCATTGATTATTTCTTTTGGGAGTAAATATATGATAAATGCCTTGATTTGAAGTTTAACAAAAAATATTAAATATTAACATTCTACAAAAACATTGATATCCAAGCAAAAGCGCATGCAGTTTACGATTTGAACGTTTAATTCAGGCATTTTTGTCTTTATAAGGGAAATCAAGTATTGACTTGAAGAACATATAGTTGTATATTGCAGTCATCCTAGTGTACTAGGGCTCTGGTTTTATCACAACTTAATTGGGTACCTCCGGCTATTGAGCCGGAGGTTTTTTTATGTCTCTTTTTCAATAAAATACGAACGCATTAGGTTCATACTTTTATTTATCCATGTAATAATCATTTAAAGAAACCAGGTCTTTAGAGTTACATACCGGACACTTTTCTTTGTTCTCCGAGTAATCGCTAAAGCTTGCTTTGCAACTGTTGCACCTAAACCAGTTTTTATCAAAATAAACATCACCGCCTCTGAAAATCAAATCTCTGCCTTCAACAAACGCTGTTGCTACTTTATTTCGTGCTTCTTCGTATATTCGAGTTAATGTTGGGCGGGAAACATCCATGTAAACAGCGGCTTCCTCCTGCGTCAGATTTTGATAATCTAATAAACGAATTGCTTCGTATTCTTCCAAATGAAGAATAACTTCGTTCGTTTTACGTCCGCGAACGCCATAAACCGACATTCCCTTAATTACCGGAGGCACCTGAATCCTTCTGTTTCTTTTTCTTCTTGGCATATTAAATCGTGTTAAGTTTATTGAGTAAAAAATGGTCTACTAAAACCAGTGCGGCCATTGCTTCTACAATTGGAACAGCCCGAGGTAACACACATGGATCGTGTCTTCCTTTTGGATGAATTTTTATACTTTCCTCATTCTTATCGATTGTTTGCTGCTCTTTAAGCAAGGTTGCGATGGGCTTAAATGCAACTTTGAAATATATGTCTTCGCCGTTTGAAATACCACCTTGAATACCACCTGAATTATTGGTTTTTGTTCGAACGCCATCTTCTGTTTTTATAAAAACGTCGTTGTGTTCCGAACCACTTAATTTTGTTCCATCAAAACCTGAACCGTATTCAAATCCTTTTACAGCATTAATTCCAAGCATGGCAAATCCCATGTCGGCATGTAGCTTATTAAAAACCGGTTCTCCCCATCCTGCCGGAACTCCGGTGGCAACTCCTGTTATTACACCACCAACCGTGTCATGTTCGCGGCCTGCTTTCTCAATTCGGGCAATCATTTGGTCTGCAACTTCCTGATCGGGGCACCGAACAATATTGCTTTCGGTTTGTCCCAAATCAAGCATTTTGTAGTGTTTATCCAATTTTACCTCTCCAACCTGCGAAACAAATGCCTGAATAGAAACACCAGCTTGCGCCAGTATTTGTTTTGCAATTGCACCGGCAACAACCCGTGCAATTGTTTCACGAGCTGAAGATCTTCCTCCTCCACGATGATCACGTGTTCCGTACTTTTTAGTGTAGGTATAATCGGCATGAGACGGGCGATAAACGTCTTTAAGATCGTTATAATCGTTCGAATGCTGATCTTTGTTCCAAATGGCAAAAGCTATTGGTGTTCCCTGGGTTTTTCCTTCAAACACACCCGAAAGAAACTCCACCTGATCGGGCTCTTTTCGTTGTGTGGTAATTTTTGACTGACCGGGTTTTCTTCGGGCCAGGTCTTTTTGAATTAAATCTATGTTTAACTCAACTCCTGCCGGACATCCATCGATAATACCACCGATTCCTCGTCCGTGAGATTCTCCAAAAGAAGTTAAGCGAAATATCTTTCCAAAAGTGTTCATCTGTAAAATATTGGTTGCTACTAATTGTAACAAATAGAATCTGGTACAAAAAAAGTTAATACTGTTAAAGGTAGTTCATTTTTCATACCCTTAGCCCTATAAATGTGAAAACCCCGTTTTCATAACATTATGAAAACAGGGTTAAAATAATTAAATTGAGCTTATTATCAAAATTTATTAGCAGCCACAACCGCAGCCGCCACCGCTTTCTGTTCCACAAGATCCATCGTTGCATCCGCCGTCGCTGCTTCCGCAACCACAACCGCCTCCTCCACCTGAGAGGATCTGAGCAACTTCTTCGTCTGAAGCCTCGCGAACATCAATAACTTTTCCGGCAAAAAACAAATCCTCGCCGGCAAGTGGGTGATTAAAATCCATTTTTACGGTTTCGTCACTTATTTCAAGTACTAATCCGTTTAAACGTTGGCCGTTACTGCTCATCATAGGCACAGTATTGCCAACTTTAATCAATTCTGCGTCGAATTCACCATTTACCAGAAATACATTTTTAGGCAATTCAACAACGGCTTCGTTGTTTACTGCACCATATGCGTCGGTACTGGTAATTTTAATCGTGAACGGATCGTCTTGTTTTAAACCGATCAGTTCAGATTCGAACTTTGGTAGCATCATTCCTGCTCCGTAAAGGAACTCTAGTGGTTGTTCAGTTGTAGCCTGTTCAACCAACTCGCCTTGCTCGTTGTCGATACGAAGATCGTACGTCAACTTCACCATTTTATATTTTCCTATCTCTAACATACTTCTTAAATTCTTGATGAGCTGCAAAATAAGTTATTTTCAATTCTCTAACAAAATACTAACAGCTCCTTTATTTAGTTTTAACATTAATTTTTAAGTATTCTTAAAAACCACTTCTGGTTTCTTTATTGCCCTGTATACCAAAAATGCACCAATTAGTACAAAAGGAACACTTAACCACTGCCCCATGTTCAATGCCATTCCGGCTTCAAATGCTTCCTGATCCTCTTTTATAAATTCGATGAAGAAACGTGCAGTAAAAATGAATACAAAGAATGCACCTAACAATAGTCCCGGGCGATTTTTTGCACTTGTTTTCCAGTATAAATACGTTAACACACCAAACGAAATGAGGTACGATAATGCCTCATAAACCTGCGTGGGATGTTTGGCCACGGTTTCGCCATTTCGTTCAAAAATAACTCCCCACGGCAACGCCGTCTGAATACCGTAGATCTCTGAGTTCATAAGGTTACCGGTACGAATAAATGCTGCTACCAGCGCCGTTGGAACCACAATTCTGTCGAGTGTCCAGAGCATGGTTCGTTTGGTTACCCATTTTGAGTGTAAGTACATGGCAATTAAAATACCAAGTGCACCGCCGTGGCTGGCTAATCCGCCATGCCAGACTTTTATAATTTCTCCCGGATGTTGTGAGTAATATTCCCAGCCATAGAAGAAAACATGGCCAAGTCGTGCTCCAACAACAGTTGCAATAATGATGTAAAAGAACAGACTGTCAATCCATTTTTGATTAACATTCTCCGACTTTAACATTTTCTCGCCAATGTAGTAGCCAATTAAAAACCCGGAAGCAAATAGTAAACCATACCATCTTATCGAAAGTGGGCCCAGGCTAAAAATTTCCGGATCAACATTCCAGTGAATGAAGTTCAGCAAACTGATCATATTCATCATGTAGTTTGATTATAAGTCACCACCTCTTCCGTGGCATTGTTTGTATTTTTTACCGCTTCCACAAGGACACGGATCGTTACGCCCAACACGTTTCTCAACCTTAACCGGTTGTGGCCTCGCCTTTTCAGCAGTATTTGTATTGGCTCCTTCCATGGCATTTTCAGCCGATGGCAGTTCCGATTTTTGCGTTTTATAACGGCTCATGTCTGTGCGCCGTCTCGTTTCAGCTTCGCGAACCTCATTAGGATTCTGAATTGGAATCTGGCCTTTCATTAAGGTTGAAACAACATCTTTATTTACTTTGGCAACCATAACCTTAAACAAGTTAAACGACTCGAACTTGTAAATTAACAACGGATCTTTTTGCTCGTAAGTAGCATTTTGTACCGATTGTTTCAAATCGTCCATCTCGCGAAGTTGTTCTTTCCACGATTCATCAATTGTATTCAGTACAATCTGTTTCTGATACGATTTCACCAATTCTTTACCTTTATTATTGTAGGCTTTTTCAAGGTTACAAATAATCTGGAATACACGTTTCCCATCGGTAATTGGAACAACAATATTTTTGTAAACCTCTTTTTTGGTTTCGTATACATTTTTAATAACCGGGTAAGCTTGCTGCGAAATGGTTTCAACTTTACGGTTGTAATTGTTGATCATTTTTTCGTAAATACGCTCGGTAACTTCGCCCGCATTTAAACTCTTGAATTCCTCATGGTTAACAGGCGATTCCAACGAGAGTAAACGCATCAGTTCCATATTGAAATCTTCAAACATATCAGAACCATGATATTCATTTACCAGCTCTTCAACCGAGTCGTACATCATGTTCAGTACATCTACTTCCAAACGTTCGCCATATAATGCGTGACGACGTTTTTTGTAGATCACTTCACGTTGCGAGTTCATTACATCATCGTATTCAAGCAAACGCTTACGAATACCAAAGTTATTTTCCTCAACCTTTTTCTGTGCACGTTCAATCGATTTCGATATCATCGAGTGTTGAATTACCTCACCGTCCTCCAAACCAAGCTTGTCCATTACTCCTGAAATACGATCGGAGCCGAACAAACGCATCAGGTCATCTTCCAACGATACATAAAACTGCGAAGAACCCGGATCTCCTTGTCGCCCAGCACGTCCTCGCAACTGTCTGTCAACGCGTCTCGAATCATGACGCTCGGTACCTATAATTGCCAAACCTCCGGCCTTTTTCACCTCGTCGGTCAACTTAATATCGGTACCACGACCCGCCATGTTGGTTGCAATTGTTACCGCTCCTGCCTGACCGGCTTCGGCAACAATATCAGCTTCGCGTGCATGTAACTTCGCGTTCAAAACGTTGTGCTTAATACCTTTTATTTTCAGCATTCGGCTGAGCAACTCCGATATTTCAACCGATGTTGTACCCACCAGTACCGGACGACCTTTTTTGTTCAGTTCAACAATTTCATCGCTTACGGCATTGTATTTTTCACGCTTGGTTTTAAAAACCAGGTCTTCCCTATCGTCGCGAATAATCGGACGGTTGGTAGGAATTACCACAACTTCCAGTTCGTAGATATCCCAGAATTCACCTGCTTCGGTTTCAGCAGTACCGGTCATACCTGACAGTTTGTGATACATTCTGAAATAGTTTTGAAGCGTAATGGTTGCAAAAGTCTGCGTTGCCGCTTCAACTTTCACCTGCTCTTTTGCTTCAATTGCCTGGTGCAAACCATCAGAATAACGACGACCTTCCATAATACGTCCGGTCTGCTCGTCAACAATTTTAACCTTATTGTCGATTACCACATATTCCACATCCTTTTCGAACATGGTATAGGCTTTTAACAATTGGTTTATGGTGTGAACACGCTCCGATTTTACCGCATAGTCCTGTAGTAACTTATCTTTTTCAACCTGTATGTCGTCAGCTGATTTTTCACTGTTTTCCAGTTCCGCCATTTTTCCTCCCATATCAGGTAGAACGAAAAATTCAGCATCTTCAAAACCGGCAGAGATAAGATCAATACCTTTGTCGGTTAACTCAACTGAATTTTGCTTTTCCTCGATAACAAAATATAGCGGATCGGTTACAATGTGCATGTTCTTGCTGTTCTCCTGCATGTACAGGTTCTCTGTTTTTTGCAAAACAGCTTTCATGCCTTCCTCACTTAAAAACTTAATGATGGATTTGTTTTTAGGCATACCTTTGTGGGCACGCAATAAAAGCAAACCACCTTCTTTTTTCTCTTCGGAAGTTGCATCGGGTTTTGTAAGCAGGCGTTTGGCATCGATAAATATTTTATTTACCAATTCGCGCTGCACACGGTATAATTTTTCTACGTATCCTTTTAGTTCTTCAAATTGCTGGTTATCGCCTTTTGGTACCGGACCTGAAATAATAAGTGGTGTACGTGCATCATCAACCAAAACCGAGTCAACCTCGTCGACAATGGCATAGTGATGTTTGCGCTGCACCAAATCCTCAGGATTAATGGCCATGTTATCGCGCAGATAATCGAAACCAAATTCGTTGTTCGTTCCAAAAGTAATATCCGAATTGTAGGCTTTTCTTCGTGCTTCAGAGTTGGGTTGGTGTTTATCGATACAATCAACCGATAATCCGTGAAACTCGTACATAGGTCCCATCCACTCGGCATCACGTTTCGAGAGGTAATCGTTAACCGTTACAATATGCACCCCTTTTCCGGTAAGTGCATTCAAAAACACAGGTAATGTTGCCACCAATGTTTTTCCTTCACCGGTTGCCATCTCAGCAATGTTCCCCTGGTGAAGTACCACACCACCAATCAACTGAACATCGTAGTGCACCATGTTCCAGGTTACGCGGTTTCCACCGGCTAACCAGCTGTTTTCCCAAATGGCTTTGTCTCCGCTAATTTTTATACTGTCGCGGGTTGCTGAAAGATCACGATCGAAATCGTTGGCAGAAACTTCAATGGTTTCATTTTCAGCAAACCTTCGTGCCGTATCTTTTATAACAGCAAATGCAGTTGGCAGAATTTCGTTGAGAACTTCTTCTATTTTCTCATCTATTTTTTCTTCCAGCTTGTCAATACGTTCGTATATCTTTTCGCTTTCCTGAATTTCAACTTCTTCAACTTCTACTTTTAAAGCAGCAATTTCATCTTCTTCAGGTTTAATTCGCTCGGCGATTATTTGTTTTAGTTTTGCCGATTCGGCCCTAAGATCATCATGAGATAATTTGGAGATTCGTTCGTATTCCTCTTTTATTTTATTAACAATAGGAGTTATTTCTTTAATATCCCTCTCCGATTTGTTTCCCAGAATTTTTCCCAGGATCTTGTTTACAAATGCCATCTGTGCAACTTATATTTAAATTATATAAAACCTGTGCAAATGTAATTAATTGTACAGGCTAAAAAAACAATCGTTTTACTTATTACTAATAATTATGCCAAATAGTTTTGGTTCATTTTTTCAGACACATTTACAGCTTATATCGAAATTATCTGCCAAATGAACTGCCATATACGCATACCACATTCTTAAGTATCGAATAAGTATAAGTATACATTCAGTCAATTTTTAATACTTTTGGCGCAAATGTTTGGTATGAAAGATTTAAAAAACACCTGTTTTGTTTGCAAAAAATCGCTTCGCACTGATGAAGCGGAAACAAATATGGTGGTAAACTTGCCGGTTTGTGCAGCTTGCAAAGGAACTGATGCAGAGAAAAAAGCAGAAAAGGAGGCACTTGATAGCCTGGCCGACGGTTTTGTTTGCGGCTGCATTTAAAAAAAACCGCGATTACTCGCGGCTCTCTCAAAATTACTCTATGAAATAAATTTGCTGTTAGTTTAAAAGATGTGTGTAGCCATCGTTAATTAAGTCGGGCAAATAACTTGCAATTAATCCCAAAGCCTTTTCATCATCAACTTTATTAGGTGAAATTACACGTTGACGAGCCAACTCTTCTTTATTAATTACGGCTCTTGAAATTTTTCTTGGCACTTCACTCCATGATCTTCTTGTTTCTTTAGCACCAAATCCTTCGCCGGTTGAAGCATAACTAACTTCGAAATGCTTTGAATGTACGACGTATTCAACTCCTTCAAGTGTTTTACGTTTTACAACTGTTACAGGCTCTTCTTCAGTACTGTAACTTACGGTCCAAAGTGCTTTAACCGATTTTCCCATGTAAAGATTATCTACTTGTTCAATTTCGAATGATTTAAACTGCGTGCGAACACCTGTTGCCGAAGCACTTACTGAAACTAAAACAAATGCTAAAACCAATACGGATAATAAATTTAATTTTTTCATGACTCTAAATTTTTGTTTTCTGACTGTAATTGTTTTCGTAATTATTTGTACTGTAGAGACGCACTAATTACATTTTGGTGACACACAAAAGCCTTGCTCTAAAACAGATTCGGTTCACAGAAAAATATTGTTTTTTACATATCTCAATTATAAAGACTAATTTGCTTTCATATTGAAATACAAATAGCCATTCTAGTTTTAATTATTAATCTATTTTCTAAAAAGGAAATCGGAACTTCATTTCTTGCAATTTTAACTTGTCGGTAAACGACAAATTTTATCGACGAAATTTTATAATTTTTTCAGGTTCAATTCCGAAAAAAACATAATAACGAAAAAAGCCACCCGTTTTTCAACAGATGGCTTCCAAATTAAAATTACTTCTATTCTATTTATTGCTATTAATTGAGTAAGTGCGTGTATCCGTCGTTTAAAAGATCAGGAAGGTAACTTGCAATCAATCCCAAAGCCATTTTATCATCCACCTTGTTTGGCGAAATGATTTCCTGATTTTTTAACTGATCTTGATTAATAACTGCATGATTAATCCGGCTGTTAACATTACTCCATGATTTGCGAACCGGTTTTACACCAAAACCCGACGTAGAAGAGACATAACGAACAGCAAAAAACTCTGAACTAACCAAATACTCTGTACCTTCAATTGTGTTACGTTTTACAACAGTAACAGGCTTCTCCGAATTGTCGTAGCTCAAGGTCCATATTGCATCAACTTTTTTGCCCATGTACAAATCGTCAACAAGGGTAAACTCAAATTCTTTAAACTCAGTACGTATTCCGGTTGCATTGGCAACTGAACTTGCCATTACTAAAAATGTAACAATTGCGATTATAAAATTTACTTTTCTCATGACATTTAAAATTTAAGGTTCAACTCTAAACTTTGTTATTGTTTAATTTTCGTGCAAATGACGTATAAATTTCAATGCTGCAATAACAAATTACAATGCTCTAAAACACATTTTATTAACCACTAAAACGTTGAAAATAAAAGACATTAAGCGCAAATGATTTTTCCCTTACACTCTGATCTTTTAAATTTGAAAAACAGATGAAAAATTGATAGAAAACCATAATTTTGCTTACACTTTTAAAACTTGAAAAAATATACTTTTACATATGAATTTGTCAGAAATTATTAAAAACCGATACTCTGTAAGGAATTACAAAGACTCCAAAGTGGAAAAAGAGTTAATTCTGGAAATATTGGAAGCTGCACGAACGGCTCCGTCTGCCGTAAATTTTCAGCCCTGGCATTTTATTGTAATTCAGAACGAGGAGTTGCTCGCTCAGCTGCATTCTTGTTACGATCGGAGTTGGTTTCGCTCGGCTCCGACAATAATTGTTGCCTGCGCCGATCATTCACAGTCGTGGAAACGACCTTCGGACGGAAAAGATTCGGCTGATATTGATTTGGCGATAGCCATTGATCATATAACACTTAAAGCAACCGAACTTGGCCTGGGAACCTGCTGGGTGTGTAATTTTGATGTAACCAGTTGTTCTGCTATTCTACAACTTCCTGATAATATTGAACCAATCGCATTGATTCCGCTAGGCTACTCCGATGGAAAAAGACCGGATAAAAAGCGTAAACCCATTGATGAGATTGTTCATTTTGATCGTTTTAATCCGTAGCTAAATTATGGTATTCAAGCAGGTAATTTTGTAAACGATCCATTCCTTCTTTAATGTTCTCAATTGAGTTGGCATACGAGAAACGTAGAAATCCTTCGCCATTTGCTCCAAAATCTATTCCGGGAGTTACTCCAACGTGTGCTTTCTCCAATATATCAAAAGCCAGCTTGTAACTGTCGTTTGACAAATGTTTGGCATTTACCATTACATAAAAAGCACCGGTTGGTTTTACTTTAATATCAAATCCTAATCCAATTAAACGCTCAATTATATATTTGCGTCGTTTGTCGTAGGTTAAGCGCATTTGCTCCACTTCGTCACCGGCATTCTTTAATGCTTCAATTCCTGCTCGCTGAGTGGTTGAACCTGCACAAATAAACAAGTTTTGTTGCAATTTTTGCATGCATCGCACATACTCTTTTGGAGCAATTACATACCCCAGGCGAAGCCCCGTCATGGCATAACGTTTCGAAAATCCGTTTAAAACAAAAGCTTTATCTGTAACCTCCAGTATTGAATGTGCCCGATCTTCGTATACCAAACCGTGATATATCTCGTCAGAAATGACAGGAATATCAAAGGTTGTTAAATCCTGCATTAATTCGAGTGATAATAAATTACCGGTTGGGTTCATTGGACTGTTTATCATTACAGCGCGTGTTTTGGTCGTAATACGCTTTTTAATTTCCTCGTAACGATACTGAAAACCATCTTCTTCGTACACGGGAACATTGATGGCTTTTGCCCCGATGAACCGGATAAAGTTTTCATAACAAGCATAACCCGGATCTGAAATTATTACTTCATCATCATTTTCGCACAAAACGCCAAGTGTGAGTAAAATTGCGGGAGAACTGCCCGAGGTAATTATAATCTGATCGGGAGAAACAGTTACATTATATTCCTCCTTGTATTTATCGGCAATTTGTTTGCGTAATTCAGGATCGCCAAGGCTATGCGTGTAATGTGTTCGGCCTTCATCAAATGCCTTTTGTTCTGCCACCGAAACACATTTCGGAACGTTAAAATCAGGTTCCCCAACTTCAAGGTGTATAACATTTATCCCCCTCTGCTCCATTTCGGCAGCCTTTTCAAGAACTTCCATTACTATAAACGGAGTAATTTCTTTAGCCTTTTGTGCAATCATTAAAAATTGGAATTTGGTTTTGCGGCTAATTTAATCAATAAGTAAACCGGCAACAATGGCTTTACTCATAATTTTTATCGACACTTACCTGGCTAACCACTTTGTTGCCCACCTGAAACAAGGTTTTAACTTTTAGTTTTTGCGCCAAATATTCTGCTGCATAATAAAATGGTATTGGTAAGGTTAGCGGGCTGAATATACTTTCCACATAATTATTCGACAACTCGTAAGTTTCGGCACCGGCATTTTTTACCTTTTTGAGCAATTTTTTAGTGCGTGCATTTTCCCTACCATCATGATTAATGGCTATTACCATCGAGTCTTTTGTGGTTTCCATAAAGCCGTGCTCGTAATTCGAAACCGACATACTTACAACCGGCATTCGCATCACCTGGCTCAAAACAAGCGAGGCAACATTTGCTGTGGCAATATTTGGTCCGTTACCCAATATGTATAAACAGCATCGCTTTTTTCGCTGAATCTTTGAGAATATCATTCCTCCGATTTCATTGCCCACTTCTTCAAACTCGGTTTGATGCATTTTTAAAGCATTAACCGCTTGCTGTGGATCAAATCCAAAGCCTAAATACAAAACCAATAATGTATTAATGTATGTTTTTGTAGCAATATGGTTTTCGGTTCCGGCGTATAACAAAACTTTTTTCGAACAGTTTGCATGATTTACCAGGGGGCTTTTCTCATCATTCACAATGGCAGTAAACGTCTTAAAATAATCGGCACACCACAATGTTTCCGAACTTTGCCCTGATTGTGAAATAAGCACTCCCTTATCGGGTTCTTTATACTTTAAAAGGTAATTAAAATATTCTGCAGCTTTTTCAGGATAAAAGTTAATTCCCATAAAACGAAAAGCTTTTGTTGCTATGTGCGAAGCCCCCATGCCTATGTATGGAACATCCTCTGGCAATATTAACCCCTTGTTCTTTTTGTAACAAAGCTCGGCTCGGTATGGTATCTCAAAAACTTCATGCTTCATGGCTGTAACTTTTTGCATTATAACTTATAAGTTACAAAAACAAAGCATACAAATACAAGTAATTAACCGAAAAGAAATTTATAAATAACGCTTGACGATAGATATTGCCTGTTGCAGATAACCACCTCCGAACAAATAAAAATGATTGAGAACATGGTACAATTGATAGATATTATTTCTATCACGCCAATCTGGCTCAAGCGGAAAAACCTCGTTATAAGCATCAAAAAAACGCGACGAGAAGCCACCAAACATGGTAATAATTCCAAACTCCATCTCGCGGTGAGAATAACTCGCTGCCGGATCGATCAAGGCCGGTCCATTGATTGTGAGCATATAGTTACCCGACCATAAATCACCATGAATTAGCGAAGCCGTCTCTTCATTTGGAACCAACTCATCCAGCCGGTTTAGAAATGAATCGAATAAACGTCTATGCGAGCGATCAAGCCCCCTTGTATCTTCGATCATTTTTAGTAAAAACGCCAACCTATTTTCTTTGTAAAATGTCATCCAGTTTGTGCCCCAATTATTATTCTGAATAGTAGCTCCGCAATAGTTGTCAGCATAAAAACCATATTTGTTTTGGCCATATTTATGAATGTGCGCCAATCCTCTTCCTAAGTTTTCAGACTGATCAGTACCTCCAGGTTCCAGGTATTCCATAATCAATATTGCCGGAGTTTCATTCAATTCTTTCGCATAGAACACTTTAGGCACCAGTAGCGTATTATCGCAAGCTTTCCGAAGCTCATTCAAGCTCTCGGCCTCACGAATAAACAGTTCACTTTCGCAATCAGAATTCCATTTCAGAAAGAACTGCCCATAATTGGTATCAATTTTCGATGCATGATTTATGCACCCCCCGGATATTGCGTTGGAGGAGGTAATTTTTACATCATGGTTAAATAAAGCTGAAAGCCTTTCCTCTACTTCCCGCAAAATAAATTCGAAACTGTTTTCAATCATTTTTGAAATGTTTGTTTTCAATATTGCTTAATATATTTAAATTTAGCAGAAATAGAAATCTGAGAAAAATTTTTAGATTTGTTCGAAAATAACCCAATATGCGAATTATCTTAATTTGCGTAATAGTTTTAACAAACTGCTATTACCTAAATGCTCAGTATAAAATTGGAGCCAGTAACAATTATCCTCCGTTTAATTATATCGACGGAAATGGAGAATTGGTAGGCTTTAACATCGATCTGGCAAAAGCCATTAACGAGCTGTATAACAACCAAATTGAGATAATTGGTGCTGACTGGGCAACGGTTAATTACCTGCTTAACGAAAAAGAAATTGACGGGATTGCCGGAGCACATTATCCGGGCTACCCCGATAACGAACATTTGTACACAAGGTCTATCATTAATACTTCGCATTGTTTTTTTTACAACAGCAACTTCAAAAAAACAATTACCATTGAAATGTTGCGCGCCATGAAAGAACCTGTTGTTGCCTTGTGGGATAACGATGTTCTTACGCGATACATGTTAAGTATTAATCCATCAACGAAGTTTGTATACGCCGATAACTACGACAGTTTGATAAAACTTCTGGATGATAAAAACACAACTTGTGCAATTGCCCAACGAATTGGTGGGAAATATTATGCACTTGAACATGGTAAAGATTATATTTCGACCACAAACCACCGGATTTTGGAGCGGAATATGGGATTTATGTTATCGTCAAATTCGGTAGAGCTTGCAGCTATTATAAACAATGCAACCGAAGTATTGCTTTCTAACGGAGAATACCAACGAATCTATGATAAATGGCTGGCAGAATACGACAAAGAATCTAATGGATTGAGAGCCTACTGGCGTTACATTATTTTAATTAGTTCGATTGTTGGATTTATTATTCTTCTACTCATAATAATTAATCAGATTCTCCAATCTAGAGTTCGCAGTAAAACAAAAGATCTGCAACATCAGCTCGATCTGAACTCTGAAATCATGCAGGAGCTATCGCGCCAAAAAAATAAGGCGGAGCAGAGCGATAAAATGAAATCAGCATTTTTGGCCAATATGAGCCACGAAATACGCACCCCCATGAATGGTATTCTGGGATTTGCTGAACTTCTGAAGACACAGGAATATTCGAAAGATGAAGAACTTCAATTCATTAAAATTATTCAGCAAAGTGGCGACAGAATGCTAAGCACCATCAACAACATTATTGATATTTCTAAAATTGAATCGGGCAACGAAGAAGCACAAATAAAAAAAGTAAACATTAAAGAAATCATTTCAGAACTTCACGATTTCTTTATTGTTGAAGCCAACGAAAAGGGAATTGAACTGATAATTGAGCATGAAATTGACGACAACGCCGGCACCTTTTACAGCGATACCTATAAGGTAACTTCAATTTTAACCAACCTGATTAAAAATGCCATTAAATTCACTAAAAAAGGATTTGTAAAGGTTGACTACAAATTAAGTGCTACCGAGTTGGAAATTACTGTAAGTGATACGGGAATTGGCATTGCACCAGAGAAACAAAAGGCAATTTTTGATTATTTTGTTCAGGCCGACCATTCGCATTCAAGTGGATATGAAGGATCTGGTCTGGGACTGTCAATCACAAGAGGTTACGTAAACCTTCTTAATGGAGAAATTACTGTCTCCTCGAAACCCGGCGAAGGCACATCGTTTACTTTTGTTTTACCAAATTTAAAAATAGAAAACCAAGCTCCGGAACAGACTTCGACAAACGAAAAACAAGAAGACATACTCAATCCGGATATTAACGATTTAAAAATAATTATTGCGGAAGACGATGAAACTTCCTACAATTTTTTAAACCACGTGCTTGCTGATTTTTCGAGTAGTATAAAGTGGGCTAGCAACGGAATTGAAGTGGTTAATCTTGTGCGCGAAAATCCGGATACCGATGTAGTTTTAATGGATATCAAGCTTCCAAAAACAAATGGAATTGAAGCGACAAAAAGGATAAGGACATTTAATAGTCAGGTTTATATTATTGCTCAAACCGCGTATGCTCAGGAAAATTACAAACAAGAAGCAATGGCTGCCGGGTGTGATGATTTTATTGTAAAACCTATTGATAAAAACCTGCTTCAAAAGATTCTATCAAGCCTCAAACAACCGGCTTAAGATAAAAATATTAAGCAATTTAATGCGAACAACTGACACATGTTAGCGCCTGTGGCATAATCAGAATTCGGCCTAACGGAATACTCTTTTTACATTTTACACAAAGGCCAAAATCATCATCATCAACTTTCGACAAAGCGAATTTTAGTTTTTCTAATTTATCTTTTGCTTTGCGTAAAGTAGCTTCAGTAACACTTTTGTTGTTTATTGCATCCATCCTGGATATGCGTCCAATAGCATTTTCAGGTTCAACAGGTTTTGTAAGCTCTGAATATTCCTGAATCAACTTCTCTGTTTTTGCTATTTCAGCAATTAATTGAGCTTTTATTTCAGCCTTATTCAGTTCAGCCATTGCAACAAACAATTATTATGAGAACAGCGAATCGACAAACTCGCGACGACGGAAAATTTGCAGATGTTCCATTTTTTCGCCAATGCCAATATACTTTACAGGAATCTTAAACTGATCTGAAATACCAATTACAACACCACCTTTAGCAGTTCCATCAAGTTTGGTTAATGCCAGGGCAGTAACTTCTGTTGCCTTTGTAAACTGTTTTGCCTGTTCGAATGCATTTTGACCGGTAGATCCATCAAGAATAAGTAAAACTTCGTCTGGAGCATCGGGAACGATCTTCTGCATTACTTTTTTAATCTTGCTCAGCTCGTTCATTAAACCAACTTTATTATGCAAGCGTCCGGCGGTGTCAATAATTACCACATCGGCATTACTTGCTTTTGCCGATGCCAGCGTATCATAAGCTACCGATGCCGGATCGGAACCCATTTTTTGTTTAACGATTGGTACATCTACCCTTTCGGCCCACACTTCAAGCTGTTCAATTGCAGCAGCCCTAAATGTATCAGCAGCTCCGAGTACAACAGATTTACCGGCTTGTTTAAAATTGTATGCTAATTTGCCAATGGTTGTGGTTTTTCCAACTCCATTAACACCAACAACCATAATTACATAAGGCCCATCCTTTTTAGGAAGATCAAAATCAGAAACATCAGTAGTATTATTTTCTTCCAGCAAATCAGAGATTTCTTCCTTCAGAATAGCATTCAACTCGTTAACGCCCATGTATTTATCGCGCGTAACACGTTCTTCAATACGTTCAATAATCTTAAGCGTTGTATCAACACCTACGTCAGAGGTTATCAACACTTCCTCGAGATTGTCTAAAACTTCATCGTCAACCTTTGATTTACCAACTACTGCACGACTTAATTTCTTAAATACACTCTCTTTTGTTTTCGACAATCCTTCGTCAAGGTTCTCTTTCTTCTTTCTGCTAAAACTTCCGAATATGGCCATATAAATACGATTTGCAGGTCCTAAAATAGTACAAAATTTGGTTACACTGTATAAGTAGAATAAAAAATACCAAATCGTTGATATAAACAAAAAAAGCTTCCATCTTACATGAAAGCTTTTCCTGTTATACAATTATATCTTCTTATTTTTTAAAATAAGTTTTTACTTCGTCGTTTGGCACCATTTCTTCTTTAAAAGCGTATGCTCCGGTTTTCTCCGATTTAGTCATTTTGATTACTTTCGCATAACCTTTACCGGCACCTTTCTGTAGTGATGCTACTGCTTTCTTTGCCATGTCTTAATTATTTAATTTCTTTATGTACTGTTACTTTCTTAAGAATAGGATTGTATTTTTTCAATTCCATACGATCCGGAGTATTCTTTCTGTTCTTTGTAGTAATATACCTTGAAGTACCTGGCACACCACTATCTTTATGCTCAGTGCATTCTAGAATAACCTGAACTCTGTTACCTTTTTTTGCCATTGCTTAAGATCTTTAAAATTTATCAATAAAACCTTTTTCCTGTGCCTCGGCCAAAGCAGTTTTAATGCCTTTTTTATTAATCGTGCGCATTCCGGCAGCAGATACTGTTAATTGCACCCAACGATCTTCGTGGGGCATATAAAATTTCTTTTTAAACAGGTTTATATCGAACTTTCTTTTAGTTCTTCTTTTCGAGTGAGAAACATTGTTACCCACCATTGCTCTTTTACCTGTTATTTGACAAACTCGTGACATTTCTTTTTAATTTCTTGATGTTCAAAATAAACACATTACTAAAAACGGAGTGCAAAGAAAATACTTTTTTAGAAAATAATCAAGCAGTTAACCCAATTTTTGCAAAAACAATTAACAATACAGTGTTAATACTCAGGAAAAAACAAGTTTTCTACTTAATCGCCTGCAAATATATGCTAATTTTTGAGAGCTCGAAAAGATTTTAGTCTCAATATTAATTTTAATAAAAATGAATAATTAACTCAGCCTCTTATTCAAAAACAGCCAAATGTTATATCATTCCACAGCATCACAAATTGGATAATTAATACAATACAAGTCAGGCTATTGCAACTGGCAATTTAGGATTAACAATGAATAATAATGACCAAGGTGTCGGTGTTTCCATAAAAATAAAAGGTCCAGAATATTCTTCTGAACCTTTTACTATTATTTATTTCGATACTTTCTTATAGACTCTGCTCACATGCTGCCAATACTTTTGAAGCATTTGCATTGCTTGGATCGATTTCCAATGCCTTTTTCAAAAACGGAATTGCTTGCTCGAAGCTTTTCTTTCCTTCTGCAACTGCATTTTTGTATTCATCATCTAAAGTAGTGATGCTTCCAGCATTTACTTTATCTGTTGCGGCTTTAATTGTTGCGGCTCCTTCTTGGTATTTTTCATATCCCTGCGAGAAATAAACCTTTGCCAGGTTTTCCTTTAATTCAGCCTTATTTCCTTCACTTACGCTTACTCCATCAATTGAAGATTTTCCTTCAGCAACTAGAGCCTCGGCAGCTTTTTTCAACGAAGCACTCTTATATTTCTCTGCTTTTTCGTAATTAAAATCAACTTGTGCAATTGCGAAACTATTAGCAGCCTCTACAAAATCTTCGCTTTTGTAGCTTTTAATTCCTTCATTATAAAACATTTTACCGGCTTGTTCTTCAATACCTGCATCAGGATAATCTGCAATAGCAGCTTTATACAGTTCTATTGCTTTATCGTACTCTTTATTATCTACTGCATCTGATGCTTTGGTTTTAGCAACAGCTGGTCGCAACTGACCAAGCACAGCATTAATGTTATCAACATTTTGTCCGTGATCAGGAATGGCCAACACTGACTCGAATAATTCAATTGCTTTTTCAAAGTCTTTGCTTTCTACAGCGGCATTTGCCTGAGTCATTAATTCACTGGAATCCTGGGCAAATGACATTACAGAAATAAACACCATCACCATTAACAATACTACTCTTTTCATTTTTCAACTACTTTTTAATATTTTATAATTCAATTTAATTTTCGTCTAAATTTCGTCGATGAGCCCCAAAAATAGTAATTCTGAATTAAAAACCTAAAATACAGCAATTAAGATTCTCGACTCTTTTCCACCACTTTCTGTAAAAACAAAAACAATACCACTTTAAATTGGTTACTTTCTTTTTAAATTTTAAGGATTTAGCAAATCCGGATTCCAAAAATTCAAAATATTATCAATCAGATGCAGATTGTTTGCTGCTTCGGTATTTTGCGGATCGATTTCCAAAACCTTGTTAAATGCATTAATAGCTTCTCCCCAGTTTTGGTATTTCTGTTCAAGTTTTCCTTTCAGCAAATAATAATCTGCTGTTTGCTGTTCTTCAAGCTTCTCAAAAAGGTTTCGCGCTTTCTCTGCTTTTTCGGCTTTTAATAAATCTTCAATTTGCGCAAGACGCTGGTCTTTACTTCTCATAGTTATTGTTCTTATTTCTCTCCGCGACTTACAGAAATAACACCTTTTACCTTTTTTAGTTTATGAATAAGAAATTCGAGGTGATCGAGATTATATACCGATACTTTTAATATTCCTTCAAAATTGCCTTTATCGCTCGAGATATTAACCGATCGCATTTGTGTTCCAACATCTTTAGCAATAATGTGTGTAATCTCGGAAACGATACCTACTTCATCGGTTCCGGAAATATGCAATGATGTTAAAAATGAGCTATTACTTGTATTATCTTTCCAAACGGTTTTTATAATGCGATATGGAAATCGTTCTTTCATTTGCGGTGCATTCGGGCAGTTGTCGCGGTGTATTTTAATTCCATCGTTTATTGTAACAAAACCAAAAATCTTGTCGCCAAATACAGGGTTACAGCATTTGGCAAGTTTGTAATTTACATTCTTTAGGTTGTTGTCAATAATTAAAAAATCGTCGCCACCATCATACGTCAGGTTTTTAGCATCGGTTGATAGCAACAGCTCTTCAATGGTCTTTTTCGTCGAATCTTCTTCAGTTTCTTTCTCAACAAATAACGATTTTACTTCCAGTGTATCAATTTTCCCGATTGCCACTTCATAGTAAAAATCAACAGCCAGTTTAAAACCAAAATGTTTCAGAATTTTACGTATTGCATCGTCGTTTAAATCCAGTTTCCAGTTTTTAAATTTGCGCAACAACATTTCGCGGCCATCATTTGCCTGTCGATTTCTATCTTCGTTCAAACTCGTTTTTACGCGGTTTTTAGCCTTCGATGTAACTACAAAATCAAGCCAGTCTAACTTAGGCTTTTGGTTATTCGAAGTATCTATTGCAATCTGATCGCCGTTTTTTAACTGATGCTTTAAGGTAACTTTTTTTCCATTGATTTTTCCGCCCACACAAGTATCGCCAATGCGAGAATGTATTTCGTAGGCAAAATCAAGTACCGTAGCTCCTGATGGCATTTTCTTCAGATCGCCTTTTGGTGTAAAAACAAATATTTCGTCGCTGTAAATATCGGTATTAAAATGGTCAATAAAATCTACCGCATTTAAACCCGGATTTTCCAAAATATCCCGAATTCCGGCCAACCACGAGTCAAAACTCGATTCTTTTCCTCCTTTATATTTCCAGTGGGCAGCTAAACCTTTTTCAGCCACTTCGTCCATCCGCTTAGTTCGAATCTGTATTTCTACCCACCTTTTATGTGGCCCCATTACTGTTGTGTGGAGCGATTCGTAACCATTTGATTTCGGTATTGTTATCCAGTCGCGCAAACGGTTTGGATTTGTTTGATATTCTTCGGTAACAAAAGAATAGGCAGTCCAGCAATCGGCTTTTTCGTTTTCAGGCTCCGAATCGAGTATTACGCGAATGGCAAACAGGTCCATAACCTCGTCGAATGAAACATTCTTTTTACGCATCTTGTTATTTATCGACGAAATAGACTTGGTACGTGCTTTCATCGAAAACTTCAGTCCACGTTGTTGCAACTTCTTCTCGATTGGTTTTACAAACTCGGCAACAAAATTGGCGCGTTCTCTTTCCGTTTCTTTTAACCGGGCAACTACGTAATTATACTCATCAGGTTTTTGAGACTTCAGGCACATGTCCAACATTTCGGAATTAATATTGTACAATCCCAAACGATGTGCTAAAGGCGCATAAAGATACTGTGTTTCATTAGCAAGACGCTCGCGATTTTCCTTGCTGTAAACGTCAAGATTGCGCATTACCTGCAGGCGATCGGCAATTTTTACCAGTATTACCCGAACATCGCCGGCTAACGCCAACATTAATTTGCGGTAATTTTCAGAATGCAGATCAATAGTATCGGTTCCGAGTGCATTGATTTTAGCCATTCCCTCGAGAATGGAAAGTATATGTCTCCCAAATCTGCTCCCAATATCTTCATGTGTTGGTTTTTCTTTTAAACCTGCGTACATCACATTATGAAGCAATCCGGTTATCACAGAATCCGGTTCAAGACCAATCTCCATTGCAATTATCGATGCAACTTCAAGCGAGTGGCTCAATATTACTTCACCATGCGAAAAACAGGTCTCTCCTAAAACTGACTGTGCAAAATCAAATGCATTTTCAAGTTTTAGAAATGATGCATCGTCCCACGTTAATTGGCAAAATTCCTTTAAGTGGTCATACCTGGTAAATATTTGTTCTTTGGGCTCCATAATTGAAAATAAAAAAGGCTGCTCAGAATGGCAGCCTTCAAATATTAAGAATTCACTTTGTTTCTATTCAGCTGCTGCGGTAGTATCAACAAAAGTACGACTACGCATCTCACGATCCAACATAAAAATACCATTGCCTTGACCGTTAACGAGTTTCAAAGTATCAAGAATATCGGTAACATTGGCTTCCTCTTCTACCTGCTCATCAACAAACCAGCGCAAAAAACTTTGTGTTGCGTGGTCTTTTTCTTCAACTGCTATATCAACAAGATTGTTAATCAGTCCTGTAACCAGTTGTTCATGTTCTAATGTTTTTTCAAATACATCAATAACACCGTCCCAAGTAGTTGGCATTTGATCAATGGCTTTTAATTCAACTTTACCACTTCTTTCAACAACGTAATTGTAAAATTTATTGGCGTGAGTCAATTCTTCCTGATACTGAACATACATCCAGTTTGCAAAACCAGGCAAGCCAATATCGTTAAAATAAGCTGACATTGAGAGGTATAATAAAGATGAGTATTGTTCGGCATTAATCTGCTCGTTTAAAGCTTTTAACATTTTTTCTTTCAACATGATCTACTTGTTTTATGATTTTGAGCTTAAAAGTATGAAAAAGGACAGAAACATAAAAAAGAAAGACCCGTTTTTGGATCTTTCTTAACGAATTAAAAATCGAATGTTGATTGAGAAAATTTATCCGGTCAAAATTTTATCGCCTTAAGTCTATTAATTTCATTCTTTAACGAGAACATTAATAGAAGACAGTATTGCAGATTAATCATTGCTGTCTTCTGTCCTAAACGTCCAGGTAGGGCTATTCGCAACACGATTTCCTTCATATTTAGCAACAACAAACCAGTAATAGGTTGTGTTATACTCCAGATCAGAAACAACCACCTCGTTTATTGTCAGATTCTCTCCTGCAACCTTTTGAGTTGTCGAGTTAGATTTGTAATAGTAGACGGTATATTCCAGTTCTTTTCCATTATTCTCCTGATCAACTTGCCACTGAAAATTCAGACTAATGTTTTGATCGGTCGCACCATTACCCGGAACCGGATCATAAATAGTAACCCACCCCACATTGTTATCATCTTTCAATAGGAAAAAAGTTAGATTGGTTGTTTCATTATCATAAACTGCCACACTAACAGTACTACTTAAATAATCTTTTTTTCGGGCAGTTATTGCAATATCTCCTTCTTTTACTTTAGAAAAAGTAAAAACCCCGTCAGCATTCGTTATCGAAGACGAGCTGGCCGGATTAGTTGCAATTTGAACTCCCTCTAAAGATGCATAAGTTTCCCCGTCAAGAATTATCCCACTAACAGAACCAAATTTTTCAATATCTAGTTTATCTTCTTCGCACGCCAGCGCACTTATTAGCAATAGAATGCAACTTAATATTTTTATTTTTTTCATCATTTTAGTTTTTTCCAATATAAAATTTCATTCCTAACTGAACTCCCAAAATATGATCATTAAATGACCCCGCTTTTTCACCATCATAATAATCCGTAAAAAGCTGTTTTACAAACAACTCTCCTGTAATAGCCAATCTATTTGTCAAGAGATATTCGGTGCCTCCGGTATAGGTTAAATATGGCAACCACAATTTATCAGATAATCCAATTGCATTACCACCATCGTAGAACGTACCACCTCCGAAGGCTAGATACGGAGAGAATTTGCCTTCCGGGTTGGCCAAAAATTTTAAATTAATATCACTAAAGTATTCGGTTGAAACCATCACATCCTCAATAAACGAACTTTGAATTCCAAAATTTGTTTCGAGGAAAAAAGACTTTGTCAATCCAAAACCTACCCCTAATGATCCTCCTCCACGAATTTCTTTCGAAGAATAGTCGCTGGCACAGAATTGCGCACTTCCTTTCAGCGCATTATAAAACCGAGTTCTATTAGTTTGTTCAAAAGGTTGTCCTATATGATCAAACTCTAATGCATCTTCTTTCTCTTGTCTATAATTCTGTATTTCCGCATTACCAATCTCCTCCGGCTTTTCAAGTGTCCACAAATTCTCAAGGACTCCCTCAATAATCAGGCTATGAACCGCTTTTTCAACCGCTTCTGTAACTGCCATTTCTGTTGGCTCATTGTAAGTGTAACCAGTCTCAGCTTCCAGCAAACGTTTAAATTTCACATAACGGAACACTCCCATTGAAACTTCTTGAGAGAGTATTGACTTGGTGGTATAAACCGTTTTTAATATTTTTCCATTACTTGTGGAAACGGCTCGCAAATAAATACTAACGCGATCTTCACGATATTGCGCCGAAACATCAGTTCCAAAATAACGAGCACCGGCACCACCTGTATAAACATTCGTTTCATAAGATACTATTCCGCCTTCGAGTAACACCCCGGCAAAAAGTAAAGGCGGTAGCATTACTCCTGAGCTTCCTTCGTATTGTTCACGACTGGAACGAATAATTTTTCGTTCATTTAAAAGATTACTGATATTTTCCCTTTCAATTGGAATAAACCAACCAGACTCCTCTAAAGCCCGGATCAGAATATTTGTTGCTCCCTGAGTTACTGCAGTTGACCAACTTGCACCAACATTCGACGGTTTATATTGGCCCGTCTGATCTCTAAATTTATATACAGCCACAACAATAGGCTCTTTCGGAGATGGCAGATCAAGTAGATCTTTTTTCATTGGAGTCTCAGGACCAAGCTGAGCTTCGTGCTCCTCGCCCAAAGGTTGATAAAAATAGGGACTACAAGCAGTAAGTATCAATACAACAAAGGAAAACATCATAAACCTGAAAAACACATTTCTCAGCATAACTCTCTGGTTTTTTATAGTTTTCACAATTAAAAATATGGTACTTCCACTGTAGTTGTTGCACCTGTGGAATTGTCAGAAATAGTAATATTAACTCCGCCTCCTGCATCACCAATATCTATTTGGTAATCGCCTAAAATATAAGAACCTTCTTCAAGGGCCTCTTCACCAAATTGGCGTGTAACAATTTCGCGCGATAAACGGCTTAATATCTGTCTATTCAAACTCTCCGCAAAATCTGATGCAGGATCGCTGCCGTAACGGCTGTAAGGATCGGTTCCATCGCTAGGTGCTTCGATGGTATTTTGTGCCTCGGCCGAACTTAACATCCAGCTGTAGTTGTACGGATTTCCTCCAAAAGCCGGATTTTTTGGTGTGTATACAAAATCTTGTGCGCCTGCCGAATGGCAAAACAGTAACAAGAATATGGGAATAAAAAATAAAATCTTATTCATAATGTGTGGTTTAAAAAATACCTGTACCCGAACGGTCTTCTCCATCCAGTTGCCTAACTAACTCCTCGTAATTAGCCAGGTATACCTGTGTGCGTGCAACTGCTTGTTGTGCCAGTTGCTCCACAATTTCATTTCGTGGTTGAAGAAACGACTGAAATACAAGTGTTTCGTTAATTCTAATTTCAATCATCGTCGTTGATAAGCGGTAGGGTTTCTCGCTGATATAAATAAAATAATTGCGAGCTCCTTTGGGTGCCTCCCACGCCGTATAAAAGAAATCGTAAAAATCTCTTCCGCTTTTCGTTTTGGTTTCGTCGAAAAGCAGGCCATCAATTTCAATGTCGGCATCGGAACTGACCTTTTCTTTAGTTGCTGAAATTTCCTCGATCAGTTTTTTTAGGTCGTCCGGTGCTTCTTTAAAATGTAAAGTATCCTGAGTTACCTCAGTTTGAGCTGCGCCAATAAAGGCTAGAGAACACAAAAATATTATGGCGATCAAAAGCTTCATCTCATTATTTCATCGGAAATGCAAACACCGAATTAGAAATATTTATTTGCATGCCTTCTCCATTAACTCCGGGTGTTTGAGTTATAGAAATTGGAGCAAATGTATTTTCCAACATAGCATCCACACTGTTGTCGTTACCGGTTTGCGAAATTTCTACCTGTTGAGCATTGTTAACTGATGGAACGGCGTCGCCAAATAAGGCGAGTTCTATCCTGTTGTTGTTTCCCTGCTGCAAAAGATAAGCTGAACGCGAAACCAAAAAATAGTTTTCGATGAAGCTGTTAATTGAATTGCCTATACCGTCTTGTTTTACCTCCACGTTTATATTTTCTCCTTCCGACCACAGGTTAGCCTCGTTAGAAGCTTTATATTGCCAGAGTTTTGTTTCAAGCCCGGCCCCCGTTTGGTTGATGTAGCCCGAGTTACTGGTTCCATTCTGATTAACCAAAATGTTATTTTGCAAATTACCTTGCTGGTTTTGTATCGCCGTAAACGAATTAGCCTGGTCGATTTGACGGACTAAAGAAGAATTCGTTATAAACGGATTCTCCACCGGCAGCTCACTGCTGTTTAGTAAATCCTGCAATTCTTCACTGGTTATTACCTGTTGAGCTTGTAAAAACAACGTTGTCAGAAAAAACAGGATAGTTATTTGAAATCTTTTCATAGACATAGTGTCTCAATTATTCCTCCTATTTGATTCGTATGAACTCATTTGACATGAGATAAAAAGTTTAAGTATTAGATTAATGATTATCAATACTCTCCTGGTTCAGAACTGCTGTGTTCCAGTCGCCATTTTGGGTGATAAATGATATTCCGCCACCTCCCTGGTGAGCGTCAATCTGATTATAACTGCCCGTGATTTGAATGGAAGAATAATTTTCCTTCCCTTCCTGTACAAGTTTTACTGCATATTCATCTATACCATCAACAAAATTTCCGTTGAAAAACCCGTCAATACTGGCAACCGAAATATTGCCTTTTCCTTTTTGATCTATTCCAAGCTCATTCGATCCACCAATTACATCGATATCGGAATAATTACTATTTCCTCTTTGCATTGACAGAACCAAATTGTTTGTACCATTCACATATTCCAAACTGGTATGTTGTTTGCCCATTTGGCTTACAAAAATCCTGTTCCAGTCTCCGTAAATATCCTGATCGGCAAAATGCCCGCCACAAGCATCTTCCTCTGGAACTCTGCCATCATCAACATCGCCAGTTCCGCCACGTTGAATGATCACCGCTTTATTATCATCGCCGTCAATTAACATTTCGGCGCGCGAGCCTCGTCCCATTTGTTTTATTGCTACACTCACGGTTGGTACAAACACATGATCTTCGTCGTGTGGTGGTGGAATTACGTCGGGCATACCTCCTTCTTCGCTTTCCCCTCCGGAATGACCGCTTTTGCCATTTCCTCCGGAATGACCTTCAGAACTTTCTTCCTCTTCGTCAGAGTGAGGAAATTTGCCTTCTTCATGTTCCAGATAGTGGCTTCCATTCCTGTTTCCGGCAATAATCATTTCAGATGATTGCTGGTAACCACTCTGAGAGGTCCAGGTTTCATTAAAATCGCCTTCAATGTATTGCGAAGCTTCGTTTGCTCTTCCTGCCTGATAGATCCAAGATTGGTTATAATTGCCAACAGCGATTTGCGAGAGCTGATGATAATCACCGTCCTGATTTGGAACTGCGTCTTCGGGCAAACTTCCTGATCCAAAAATGTTTTCCGGAAAATTCCCTGCAAAATTGAATTGATTTCCGTTTCCATTTTGTTTCTGGTACGATTTATTAAAGGAACCGTACTGAAATAAAAAAGATTTATTACCGTCACCAGAATACGTTTGATCTACAACAGCCTGATTGGATTCTCCTCCCGGAGTAATATCACCCGAAGTTTCGTCCTCCATCTCTCCGGATTGAAACACCCATGCAAACTGAGGATTATTTGAAATTTGTTCTATTGAAATCGTATTCAATGTACCTGTTTGCTCTGAAAATGCTACCTGACTTTCTCCTTCCTGCCAAATCGTGGTAATATTTGACTGAGCTAACACCACACCTCCTACAAGTAAAAACCAAAAAAGGAATGCTATTTTTTTCATTTTATCAATTTTATTCAACGTTTTTCAGGTCAGTCGTGCAACTCCTGATACTTTTTAATGTTATGGTAAGCACTCCCCCGACTTTACGCCGGAGAAAGTGCAAAACCATCACATTAATTTGATCGAGGAATCACCTAACTTGATGGCCAGGTATTGGTTGATCTTATTGTTGTGTTACGGTTGCTGCATTGCTATTTCCATCCTGGAAAATATCAGCACTTTGTCCGCCACCCATTTGTATCAAATCAATAGTATTCAAATCTCCGTTCTGGATTAATTTGGCATAATCACCCAAACCTTGAGACATATTAATGGTGTTGTCATTACCGGTTTGACGACTTAAATTATCAAGTAATGCATCACCGCTTTGGCTTCCAGTAAAGGTGTTACCATTACCATCTTGTTCGAAATAACCATTTCTTGCTTCAAGTAATCCGCCGGCTGCTAGCCCAACAGTGTTTCCCCCACCTGTTTGGGTTAAATCAAATGAGTTACCATCACCCAATTGAAATACTTTTGCAGTGTTATTATCACCAGACTGGCTTATTGTTGCGGTATTATCGTTTACATTGAATACAGGATTTGAAAAGTTATATGGAGCATCATCGTAAATAAAACCTTGAGAAATACTAGCCAGGTTAGACATACCATCCTGATCGACAGTCGCACTATTATTATCACCTCCATACTGCCAAACTGCTGCATAGTTTTCATCCAGGACCTGAGTAATACTTACATCACTGTTTGTAACAGATAAGGCAGATGTAATTGCTGTTTCACCCCAGAAACCATATGCCCATCCTTGATAAGAATAAGCTGTATTTGAATTACCTTCTTGCGATATTCCTGCAACATTTGTCTCGCCATACTGCTCACTACTAGCTACATTCAATGCTCCAACTTGTTCTACAGTTGCGTCATTACCACTTCCTACTAGTTCAGAACTTGTATAACCGTAATAATCAGTAAGCATACCTTGATTAACATAGGCTTCATTAGCGTTACCTCCTGATTGATCAATGTCAATGGTATTATTATCACCATTCAATTGGTCTGCATAGGCAACATTATTATCACTGGCCTGGGTTACATCAGAAGTATTACTGTTTCCAAACTGATTTACTTCTGCATAATTTCCAGTTACAGGGCTTCCTTGCTGTTCCACGTCTGCGGAATTAGAATTCCCAAGTTGCTCAATATCTGCAACATTATAAGTCCCCTCCTGTACAAGCCCGGCAACATTTAAATTGCCTGTTTGCGAAATAGTTCCTTCATTTAGGTTACCAAGAACATCAACATCAGCTTCATTATCATCTCCTTCTTGTAAAATAAAATGTGTGTTATCGTCTCCGTCTTGACGAAGAACTGCAGTATTTCCATCACCCACTTGTGTTACTCCTCTATCACCATCCCAGTATGGCAAAACACCTGCGTTGTTACCATTACCGACTTGGTCTAAATCAATGCTGTTTCCGTCACCTGTTTGTTTGGTAGTTCCAATATTATCTTCACCATGCTGATAAATATCTACGCTACTGCCACCACTTCCCTGACTTGATACTGCATAGTTGTTTATTCCATCCTGTTCATGAGTTGCATCATTGCCACTTTGTGACTGACTTACTAATGAGTAGTTATCATCACCTACCTGAGTTTGAGAACCGGTATTACCACCATTAAATGCATTTGCAACTGCTTTATTTGAAGTTCCGGTTTGACTTTGAGTATGGTCATTTCCCGGAGATGGAGTTCCCCAAGGATTTCGTTGCATAATAGTTGCTTCGTTCGAAGTACCATCCTGAGTTTGAGAGGCTACATTATTACCTTTTTCTTGTTGATCAATGTCGGCAACATTTGAAGTTCCTTTCTGAGATTGGGTAGCTTCATTATCAAATGTTTCAAGATTTGTAATATCAACTCCCGATTGTACTATTGTTGCTGCATTAGAAGTCCCGTCCTGAGTCTGTACAGCTTCGTTACCGTCTCCAACCTGTGTTGCAGTAGCAGTATTTGTTACTCCGGTTTGAGAAACAGTAACAGTATTTTCATCACCTGTTTGTGTTGAGGTAGCCGTATTTTGCGCCATCGCGAAGGTTACAGCAAATACCATTGCAAAGAGAATACTTAGTTTTTTCATGATTGTTAAATTTTAAACTTATTAAGATTGCGAAATTTAGTTTTGAGTAATTGTAGCAGTGTTGGTATTACCGGTTTGTGTAATGGTAGCCGAATGCAAATTGCCGGTTTGCAACATAGTAGCAACGTTATAATTTCCGGTTTGTGCAATGGTTCCCACTATTCCGTCACCATTTGCAGTTTGTGTTGCTTCATTTTCATCACCAAGCTGCGTAGCTGAAATTAAACCGATACCCAAATCATAATTATTACCAGTAACATTTTGAGTAGCTTCATTCAACTCCCCTGTTTGGTTGATTTGTAAATCTAACGATCTACCATTGGCAATTTGACTTGCATTATTTGAGGTTCCATCCTGCCATATCTCACCGTTGTTACGATGACTCCAACCAGTACCGGTAAAACTCTGAGTAGCCACATTTCCTGCACCAAACTGATCAATAAGAACGACTGCTGCTGAGTAGCCATTATTCGAACCAAAGATATCCTGTGTTCCGGAATTACGCTCACCAGATTGTTTTATTCTGGCATCAGTATATCTATCACCGTGCCCTGTTTGTGAAGCATTATTCGTGCTTCCATATTGATCAACCTGATAGCTTAAAGTATAACCACCATTGGTAATTTGTGTAGAATTATTATTATTTCCAACTTGCTTAGCAGTTACATTATGGCCACTGTTTGATCCGGGTGCATTTAAACTTTGAGTACCGGAATTCTGGTTTCCAATTTGAATAAGAGATGTCACCAGGTTGCCCTTATTTCCGCCTCCTGTTTCAAAAACATCAATATCTGCGTTATTTTCATCACCAGTTTGAGTTACTGTAGAAAATGCAGCAAAAATTGATTGGTTGGTTCCAATATCTGTTTCAATTTGGTTAATGTTAGCCATATTAGAGGCACCATTCTGATCAACAACAGCCTTTTGTGCATAGTCATCGTCAGTACTTTGAGTAATGATCGATGTCGATGAACCAACCTGCGAAACATCGGCTTGCTGGTTATCGCCCAATTGTGTTGTCGTTGATGTATTTTGCCCCATAGCCAAGCCAGACACTAACACTATGAAAAACAGAAATACTAATTTTTTCATTTTTTTAATTTAAGTTGTTTTTAAAAGGACTATTGATTTTGATAATCCCGAGGAGTCAGGATTAGTTTCCGGTAAATTCACCAGCGTAGTCTGATAGTTAGCCGGAACGAACGGGGGATGCCGCGTACTACGTCACTGTTGTGATTGCGGCTTACACTTTTTCAATTAGGCTAAAGTCATTTTTCATTTTTCTCGGTTTAACATCATTATACTTTTAAGTTATATTGTATACATAACTTTCAATTACATAATTTTTGTTTCCTAGCACTACGCTGGAGCACAATTATCCAAAACCGATTTAATGGCTGGGGCTTTAAAATGTATTATTGGAAAATGACCTGGAGATAAACCCTTATTTTGTTATCGTCGTAGATCGGGGAACGCTTAGGGGGCAATTCCCTTTTTCCGATGACTAAATTACGCTGCACCATTTAAAAATAAAATACGTAATTTCCATACCGCAACTAACAAAATACGTGATTTCCCTTATTCTAATTTTATCGAAAGTATCGGCAATCGCCTTTAACATTGAATAGTCAGAATTTTTCAGGAGATTAATAAAAGTGATAACTTAAATGATTTACAAACATATTATCAATTATAAAAGTAAAACTGTGATGTAACTCAATACAATTTTAAATTAAAATATGATCTTTAGTTTGAATAAATAACTCGAAAGAATGTTTATATTTTTGAAACAGGCGTAGCATTTAAATTTTCATCAACAGCTAAAATTGCTTCTAAAATACTTCTTGTAGCCGTTTTCCTCATAATATTTGAACGATGCTTTTCAATGGTACGCTCAGCAATTCCCAGATCAATTGCAATCTGTTTTACAGGCAGTCCTTTTGCCGACAAATGAAATACTTCCAACTCCCTTTTTGTTAAACCAAACATATCTTTTGCTCTGTCAAGTCGGCTTACCAATTTTGCTTCATTGGGTTGAGGTTCATCATTACCAGAGCTATTATTAATAGGTATAATTTCTGCAAAAACTGAATTAATATTAAACTGATTGCCACGATGCAAGCTTACATTATATTTAAAGCCATTGGTATTACAACAGGTTACATTTTTCAATTTACATACATCTGCTACCCCATCCGTAAATCGTCGATAGTTAAATTCATTTTCGGTATGCCCGTTTATAGAAAAAAGCCAATCGAAATACTGGTGCTCAATTTCTTCTCTTTTTCGGTTTGCAAGCTTACAAAAAGCATCATTTACACGAATTACTTCATTTTTTTCAAGGTAAAACATGGCCACCTCCGATGTCGAAAAATATTTCTTAAAATGATTTAACGCAAATACATTAACTTCCATTCGTTTATTTAACGCCTGTTCAATTTTCTGCTCAATAGAATCATAATTAAACGGATAAAATATAAAGTTGTCAATACCTATCTCAAGGCCTATCATTATGCCTTTTTCATCATATTTTTCCATGAGTAAGAAAAAGGGTATTGCATTTTTTAAAAGAAATGGTTTTAACCGATTAAAAATACTAAAACCGGATTCGCTGTTAATTTTATATGGGCAGATTAGCAAATCTACTTCATCATCAATAATCTTTTTAATTACAATATCTACTCGTGAAACCTGTACAACATTAAAGCCCTTGTCTTTTAATAGTACATCAAGACCGCTGTTTTGCATCTCAGGCGAGTGAAAAATGATGAGGTTCTTAAGATGATTCTTCATAATAGAGGTAAACAATTTAGGTTCATTTGAGACAACTACACAAAACGTATAGTACTGAGGTTAAATTTATTGACAAAAAACAATATGACAAAAAAATAAATTAAGAAATCTTGAAAAAGAACATTTATTCATAATGTTTTTTCATATTGGGACAAAAGACTAATCTTTTTCATATCCCATTCAGAAATATTTTAACTGTGAGAACTTTATTCATTAAATACCTTTTCGTCTTCTTTAACACAAACTTTACAAAAACAATCGAACCTTTCTAAATAATATTCGAATTATAGCGGAGGTGATTAAATTTTTATCTTTGCGCACCTGAAACTATTAGCCGATTTTAAATCCGATTAAGCATGAAGAATATAAAATTCATTTCAGCTGCTGATGCAGTAAAAGTTATTAAATCGAACGACCGCGTTCACCTTCACAGTGTGGCAGTTACGCCACATCCTCTAATCAATGCGATGGTTGAAAGAGGGAAAAACAAAGAATTCAGAAATGTGCGTATTCAGCACATTCACACTGAAGGACCAGCTCCTTATGCTGAGCCCGAGTTGGAAGGCATTTTTCAATTGGAATCTTTCTTTGTTGGTGGAAACGTAAGGAAACAAACACAAGCCGGTTATGCCGACTACATTCCAGTTTTTCTGCAAGAAACACAACGATTAATTCGTGAAGGTTATTTAAAAGTAAATGTAACCATGATTCAGGTTTGTCCACCCGATAAACATGGTTATGTATCGTTAGGAACATCTGTTGACGCCACTTTGGCAGCAATTGAAAATTCTGACACCGTAATTGCTATTGTAAACCCGAACGTACCACGTGCTTTTGGCGATGCAATGGTTCATATAAACGACATCGATTTATTTGTTGAAGATGACAGCCCGCTGTATGCTCCTGCTCCGGGTGCAATTAGCGAAACCGACCGTAAGATTGGACGTTACGTTGCCGAGTTGGTAGAAGACGGTGCTACTCTGCAAATGGGTATTGGTGCTATTCCAAATGCTGTACTAAGCATGTTGGGTAACCACAAAGATCTAGGAGTTCACTCGGAAATGTTTGCCGACGGCATTCTTCCTTTGGTAGATAAAGGGGTGGTTAACGGCCGAAACAAAAAGATTGACAAAGGCAAAATGGTTGCAACTTTCTTAATGGGTTCTACCGGCCTTTACGATTTTATCGACGACAACCCCGGAGTGTTAATGCAAGATGTAAAATACACCAACCGTGTAAGTGTTATTGCTAAAAACCCAAAAGTAACCGCAATTAACTCTGCGCTTCAAATCGATATTACCGGACAGGTTTGTGCCGACTCTATTGGAACAACTCATTATTCAGGTGTTGGTGGTCAGATCGACTTTTTGCGTGGTGCATCGTTAAGTAAAGGTGGTAAACCAATTATTGCAATACCATCTGTTACTGCTAAAGGTATTAGCAAAATTGCTCCAACATTGTTGCTCGGAGCCGGTGTAGTAAGTACACGCGCTAATATCCACTGGGTAGTTACCGAATACGGTGCAGTAAACTTGTATGGAAGAACAATGCAAGACAGAGCAAAATTATTGACATCAATAGCTCACCCCGACCATCAGGAAAGTTTGGACAAAGCAGCATTTGAACGTTTTGGTCCTCATTTTCATTATGTATGGGATGAATAAAAGACATATGTTTAAAGAAGCAGACTTTTAGTCTGCTTTTTTTATGACTATTATCATCAACAATTTTATCATTTCGTTCGAATATTAACTAATTCTAAAATCGTAATGCCAAACAATCAGGTTTTCGGTTTTTCGTGAATAGGGAATTGTAAGAAGCATAACTTTGTTGGAGTTTAAAAATTTGACTATTAATATTTTATAACCATTCTAAATAAGTAGAAATAGAAACGATTAATGCCTTTACAAACTGTACTAACTGCTTCAAAGTCTGCTTATTTTCAAGAATACAATTATTTACAAGATGAACATTTCACATATAGAACACATCGGGATCGCAGTAAATAGTTTAGAAGAAGCTATTCCTTACTACGAAGAGATGCTGGGTCTAAAATGCTATGCCGTTGAAGAAGTGGCAGACCAAAAAGTAAAAACCGCTTTCTTTCAGGTTGGCGACACTAAAATCGAGTTATTGGAATCAACCAGTCCTGACGGACCAATTGGCAAATTCCTGGAGAAAAAAGGACAAGGCGTACACCACCTTGCTTTTGCTGTTGACAGTGTAAACGATTCGTTAAACGAACTTGGAGAAAAAGGAGTTCAACTGATCGACAAAACAGCGCGTAAAGGTGCTGAAGGATTAAACATTGGTTTCCTTCACCCAAAAGCTACAATGGGTGTATTAACCGAAATTTGTGGAAAAGAATAAAAGACACTTATAATAACCGATTTTATGAGCAACCAGGATAAAATTAAAAAGTTAATCGACCTAAGAGCAGAAGCTAAGCTGGGTGGCGGATTGAAAAGAATTGAAGCGCAGCACAAAAAAGGCAAATTTACTGCTCGCGAAAGAATCGAACTTCTTCTTGACGAAGGTAGTTTCGAAGAATTTGACATGTTTGTTACACACCGCTGTACAAACTTCGGTTTGGAAAAAACCAAGTTTTTGGGTGATGGTGTAGTTACCGGTCACGGAACAATCGACGGACGTGTAGTTTACGTTTTCTCGCAAGACTTTACAGTTTTTGGAGGATCGTTATCAGAAACCTTTGCACAGAAAATTTGCAAGGTAATGGATATGGCAATGAAAGCCGGAGCGCCAGTAATTGGTATCAACGACTCGGGCGGTGCACGTATTCAGGAAGGTGTGAACTCGTTGGCTGGTTATGCCGAAATTTTCGAGCGTAACATTTTGGCTTCGGGAGTTATTCCACAGATCTCAGCCATTTTCGGACCATGTGCCGGTGGTGCAGTTTACTCTCCTGCCCTAACCGACTTTATCATGATGACCGAGCAAAACTCGTACATGTTTGTAACCGGACCAAAAGTTGTTAAAACGGTAACCGGCGAAGACATTTCGGTTGAAGATCTTGGTGGTGGTAAAGTTCACGCATCTAAATCAGGTGTTGCACAATTCCTGGTTGAAAACGAGCAGGAAGGAATTTCTATCTTGCGTAAACTTATCAGCTATCTTCCTCAAAACAACCTGGAAGATCCGATTGTTACTGACAGTTCAGACCCGATTGATCGTTTGGACGATGCTTTGAATGAGATCATTCCGGATAATCCAAACCAACCATACGAAGTTAAAGATGTTATTCACACTATTGTTGATTATGGCGAATTCCTGGAAATTCACCGTAACTATGCGAAAAACATCGTTGTTGGTTTTGCTAAATTCGACGGCCAGCCTGTTGGTATTGTAGCTAACCAGCCAAACTACTTAGCCGGTGTACTTGATATTGATGCATCAGTAAAAGCAGCACGTTTTGTACGTTTCTGCGATTCATTTAATATTCCAATTATTACTTTGGTTGATGTTCCTGGATTCTTGCCCGGAAGTCGTCAGGAATATGGTGGTATCATCACTCACGGGGCAAAACTGATGTTTGCTTATGGCGAGGCTACTGTGCCTAAAATTACTATCACATTGCGTAAATCATACGGTGGTGCACACGACGTAATGTCGAGTAAACAATTGCGAGGCGACCTTAACTACGCATGGCCAACTGCCGAAATCGCAGTTATGGGTGCTGCCGGTGCTGTTGAAGTACTTCACGGAAGAAAATTGCGCGATATTGAGGATGCTGAAGAGCGTGCTAAATTTATTGCCGACCACGAAGAGGAATACAAAGAAAAATTTGCAAATCCTTATCAGGCTGCATCTTTTGGCTACATCGATGATGTTATCGAGCCTCGTAATACAAGGTTCAGAATTATTCGCGGATTACAAAGCCTTGCTACTAAAAAGCTGGTTAATCCACCTAAGAAACATTCAAATATTCCACTTTAAAAACAGAACAATTTATGGAACCATTATCAATTCTATTAGCCAGTTCTGTTCAGTTTGGATACACCGTTGCAATTGTTGGATTCGGTATTGTTTTTACTGCTCTAACCTGCCTTGTTATTGTATTCAGTAACACTCCGAAGTTGATAAATATGAAATTCAACAAGGAAAAGCTGAAAAGAAACAAAAACAAACAACAGGCACAAGTTACTGAAGATGATGACTATGTTGAAGGTAACGTAACAGCAGCAATTAGTTTGGCATTGCACATGTATTTTAACGAACTGCACGACGAAGAAAGTAACATTGTTACCATTAAAAAGGTAAGAAAATCGTACTCGCCATGGAGTTCAAAAATTTACAGTGTACAAAACAACTGGCCACGATAAATAATTCTGAGTATAAAGAGCATAAATAGAATACAATGAAAAAATATAAATTCACAATACACGGTAACGAATACGACGTTCACTTAAAAGACATTGAAGACAATGTCGCAGAACTGGATGTAAACGGGACCATTTACCAAGTTGAAATTCACGGAGAAGTAAAAACATCAAAAACTCCGAAACTGATCCGGAAACCGGTAGAAAAAATGCCTGGCGAAGGACAGATCAAAAAATCAGAGTCAACCGGAAAACACAAAGTTACAGCACCACTACCAGGTACTATTCTTAAAATTAATGTAACTGTTGGCGACGTAGTTACCGAAGGTCAAAACCTAATGGTTATGGAAGCCATGAAAATGGAAAACCAGGTGCAAACTACAAAAGCCGGCGAAGTTACAGCAATTAAGGTAGGTGTTGGCGACAGTGTGTTACAGGATGATGTTTTGATTGAAATCGGTTAACCTTTACTTTGTTACAATGAGAAAAATATTTCAACTATTATTACTACTGATTTTTATTACACCATCGGTTTTTGGTGCTGAGCAATCAGAAAAAATCAGCGAAGTATTGACAGAAGGGAAATGGGTTAACTATTCCGATGGATATGTTCCTATTCCAACCTATAAAGAGGATGGAACGCAAACCGAAAAACCGCGAACTGTAAAACGTTTTAAGACCTTCACTTTTGAAGAACACGGAGCATTTATTTTAGACTCTGCAAAAACACGTTATACAGGGCATTTTACAATCTCCGGCGATAAAGCAATTCTGAATTTTAACGAAATTCCGGTTACGCATTTAAGTGCGAATACCGATCCGAATAAATCAACCGGTTACGATACCGAAGTAGAAATGGTAAAACTCCCGCAACGAGTGTTACATCTTTCTGACAATGGTAAACTTGTTGGCGACGGACATGAATACAAGCATTACAGCGGAGCAATGTCAGGATTATTCAATTTCTACGAATTTTCCGGTTTTGCCAACATTGCATGGGGTAACGTAATTATGATGCTGATAGGATTTGTTTTCCTGTTCCTTGCAATTAAATACGACTTTGAGCCCATGTTGCTCATTCCAATTGGATTTGGTATCCTTATTGGAAATATTCCAATGTTCCAGGTAGTAGACTTTAACCTGAAATTAGGTGTTTACGAGCCCGGATCGGTTATGAATATTCTTTACCAAGGAGTTGTTCAGGGGTGGTATCCACCAATTATTTTCCTTGGAATTGGAGCAATGACCGACTTCTCGTCACTGATCTCGAATCCGAAATTGATGTTGCTTGGAGCTGCTGCGCAAATTGGTATTTTCCTTACTTTCCTTGGTGCTATTTACCTTGGATTTGCGGCGCCTGAAGCCGGCGCAATTGGTATTATTGGTGGTGCCGATGGTCCTACTGCGATTTTCATTTCGTCGAAACTGGCAAACGGATTAAATGTGTTGGCAGATGGAACAACAGTGAAAAACCTGATTGGACCGATTGCAATTGCAGCGTATTCATATATGGCACTTGTTCCGGTTATTCAGCCACCTGTAATCAGGCTAATGACTACGAAAAGAGAACGTTTAATCAGAATGAAACCTCCACGTGCGGTTTCTAAAACTGAGAAAGTACTGTTCCCTATTATTGGTTTGATTCTGACAGCCTATATTGCTCCATCAGCATTACCACTTATTGGTATGTTGTTCTTCGGAAACTTGCTGAAAGAATCGGGTGTAACAAAACGTTTGGCCACAACTGCTGCCAACCCGCTTATCGATACCATTACAATTTTGTTGGGTATTACTGTGGGCGCTTCAACACAAGCCGATGTATTCCTTACTCCATCTTCAATTAAGATTTTTGCGCTGGGTGCCGGTTCGTTTGTTATTGCAACAGCGGGTGGTGTTGCAGGTGCTAAAATTATGAACCTGTTCCTGAGAAAAGATAACAAAATCAATCCTATGATTGGAGCAGCCGGTGTTTCGGCTGTACCTGACAGTGCCAGGGTTGTTCAAGGTATGGGACTAAAAGAAGATCCAACCAACCACTTGCTTATGCACGCTATGGCACCAAACGTTTCCGGTGTTATTGGCTCGGCAGTAGCAGCTGGTATTTTGTTGAGTTTCTTGATGTAAGATAAAACAGCAAACGCTATATAAAAAAAAGGATTTCTGCTTCAGAAATCCTTTTTTTTTGTTTATTCCATTGCCCATCGTTCACTCGGATCACCAGGCATGGAAACTGTTTTCCACGAAAATTTAAACACCCGTGGATCAACCAAACGCTCAAAATCAGCATAACTCATTTTAATCATCTCGGTGTGGTTTCCTGCATTAAACGCAATTTCTTCATCTTCAGCAAGTGTTTCGGCTACAAAAACCTCCATATCGTATAGGTTCCCAAATGGCGGCATTGCTCCTATTTCACAATCAGGAAAAAAACGCTGAAATTCAGCTTCGTTCGCTAAACTTACGTGCCTCGATCCAAAAATGTCTTTCAATAATTCAAAATCAATTTGGTACGAAGCAGGTAATACGGTCATTGCCATCTTTCCATCAACATTTACAATTACAGTTTTTGCAAACTCTTTGCCCGAGATGTGACTTTTTGCTGCAATTTCCTGAGCAGTATAAGCACTCGAGTGTTTAATTACGATGTACTTTACATTGTTTTCATCAAGAAATGCTTTAAGTTTTTTTACCGGCATAACAATTTAATTTTACTGTTTTAGTCTGAATATTTCACAAAATTTGTCGAGTACAACAGGGCGCTTTGCTAGTTATTTTACATGATTAACTCATTCCGGGTTTCGTTTTTTATTGAGTTTAAAAGCAGCTATCAATACTAAATTTCTCATGCAAACCGAATTATTGATTGACAGATTTACAGGTCATCGAACAGATCGATCAATTGTTCGAATATGTTTTATGCTAAACTTCTGCTTCCTTTTTAAAAAACTTTATAAGACCAATTAGTATTTTTATTTCGGATAAATGATTTCCTACTCCCCATTGTTACTACGATATTTAGAATGTTCTACCAACATTTTGTTTAGCTCACAAAAAGACAATATACAATTAAGTAGCTGTCGATCAATTATGTAAATAACAATCACAAACAAAAAAATATTATCAGAGTAATTAGTATTCTATTTTCAAAATGCACTAACTTGTTGTTGCTTATCAAACAATTACAACATGAAAGACACAAGATTCATTAAAAGAATCCTTCCAGATTGTTTGATCTCCACAACTTACAAAATGCAAATAATGATATCCGAGAAGTTTCTTTCGGAAAACACACTGTGCTTTTTTAATCATCTAAATAAGTCTAACTATTTAAAATTAAAACATTATGAAAAAGTCTTTTTTATTAGTCGTTCTTATGCTTTTAAGCACAGCTACCCTCTTTGCGCAACAAGAAAATGATCAGCTCTACATTCTTATGGAATTTATGTCTGTTTCGGACGAAATGGACGGCGATTACCAGCAGGTTGAAGAGTTTTGGACCAAGATTCACCAACAACGAATTGCAGAGAATGATATTATTGGGTGGGATTTATGGGCAATGATGCCAAACGGAACGGAGCAGGGGTCGCAGTATTTTACCGTAACTCTTTTTAGTAGCCTGGCAGCCATGCTTGAAGGAATACCCGGTGACAAATTTCAGCAATACCTGCAAAATGCCTATCCAGATATGGATGATAATGAACTGGATGCAATGATGGAAAAGACAGTTAAATCGCGTGATATTGCTCACCAGGTTTTTACTACCGAAATAAACAATACAAGTGGCGATTTTGACATGCAAATTGGCACCCTGATCGTTTTTGACATTATGAAACAACAAAACGATAACTACGAAAAAGTTGAGAACGAAATTTTTAAACCGTGGCACCAGGAGATGGTTGATAATGGGCAAAAAGGCGCATGGGGCTTGTTACGAATACTAATTCCATCCGGAAGCCAGGCTGTTGGTTCACACATAACTTACAGTATGTATAAAGACTTCGAGCAGCTTGCCAACCACTGGGAAGGCGATGGCGGAGAAATGGATTTAACCACCTCACTGGCCGTTCAAAAAGCATTAAAAACAAGAGACATGCGTGGTGTTGAAATGGCTCGTCTGATTATGAAAGTTCGATAAAAAACAATATTATGAGCAATTTAGATACATTAAAAGAAGGATATCAGAATTTTGCTGAAGGCAACATTGAAGCTGTTCTGTCCATGTGGGATGAAAAAATTGTTTGGCATGCCTGCACCGGTCTTCCATATATTAAAGGCGATGGAGTATTTATTGGCCCTCAAGATGTTTTAGCTAACGTTTTGGCGAACATACCTGAACATTTTGATGATTTTAGCATTGAAATTTCGGATTTTATCGACGGAGGTGATAAAATTGTTATGGAAGGTTTTTATACCGGCGTGTATAAGTCAACAAGCAAACGTTTTAAAGCCAATGCCACACATACATGGACATTCAAGAACGGGAAACCGGCTGTCTTTTTTCAGGCTGTCGACACAGCATTAATTATCAATCCATGAAACAATTAAATTAATATATTCCAATTGAGGTTCATTATTGTATTTACATGTAAATGCAAACATGCACTTGCAATCAATTTTGATCTTCATTAAATTTCCTATATTCCTATTAAAAAGTCAGGCTATCGTATGCCTGACTTTTCTCTTTTATTCTATTTTCAAAACACAAATTCAATTAAACAAGCGCCAAACTAAACTGTTAATTGGTTAAATCAACTATTAAAAAACACTATAATATTAATAATGAAAATAATAGTTATTGGAGGACAAGGAACGATTGGCAGTGCTGTTGCCAACCATTTTAAGAAAAAGCACGAAGTTATCACAGCCAGCCGAAGTAATGGCGATGTGCAGGTTGATATGGAAAATTCGGAATCGATAAAGAATATGTTTGAGCAAATCGGCAAAGTTGATGCCATTGTAAATTGCGCCGGAGCTACAAAATGGGGACCTTTTGCCGAACTTTCGGAAGAGGACTTTTATGTGGGCCTCAGGGGCAAACTGATGGGCCAGGTAAACATTGTACGAATTGGGAGAAACTACTTAAATGAAGGTGGTTCGATAACTTTAACAACCGGCGTTTTGGCCGATGATCCGGTAAAGGGTGCAACCAACTCGACTATGGCAAATAATGCCATTCATGGTTTTGTATTGGCAGTTTCGCAGGAACACCGAAATGATTTCCGTTTAAATGTGGTTTCGCCCGAGCTGGTTGAAGATTCGGCAGAACGACTTGGCGATTCATTTCCGGGGCACACACCTATTTCCATGCAGAAAGTAGCCAAAGGTTACGAGCGAAGTGTTGAAGGTTTGCGAACTGGTGAGATAATTCGCGTTTACGAGTAAATACCAAACGAATTACAAAGTATAGTAAAAATAGCCGTTCCAATGGAGCGGCTATTTTAATTTTTAGCCTCTTTAATACACCATTTTCTTCTCCCGAACCAAATCTCGCCACTTTATCAGGTTAATATCGGCTTCCGGTTCGTCACAATATTTTACTGCTCGTGGTAAAAAGCTGCCCAACCGTATTCTTTTATTTCGGTCCCTCCTGTTTCTGTCAGATATTTGAAATACGAAAACAATAAAACAGAAAAACCATGAAGACACGTTTATTCATACTCTTTCAATTTCTCATTTTGTTCGCTCATGCGCAGGTGAAAATTTCAGGAGTTGTAGTATCAGAAACAGGAAGCCCGCTTTCCGGGGTAAATATATTTATTCAGGGAACTTACGACGGCACAACAAGCGATAGTCTTGGAGTATTTAGTTTTAAAACCGATGCAAGTGGCAAACAAACTTTAATTGCAAGTTGCGTTGGATTTGAAACGTATGGACAAGAATTAAATCTGACAGGTGATGTTTCAGATTTAAAAATTGTGTTGATTGAGGAAATTAGCGAACTCGACGAAGTAATAATTAACGCCGGAACTTTTGAAGCCAGCGACAAAAAGAAATCCGTGGTATTAAAACCGCTTGATGTGGCATTAACAGCCGGAGCGAACGGCGATATTTTTGGTGCATTTGGCAAATTACCGGGTTCGCAAACTGTTGGCGAAGAAGGACGACTGTTTGTTCGCGGCGGCGAAAGCTACGAAACCAAAACCTTTATGGACGGTATGCTGGTAAACACACCTTACTATTCGAAAATGCCCGATCTGCCAACACGAGGTCGGTTCTCCCCCATTCTGTTTAACGGATCGGTATTTAGCACCGGAGGTTACTCAGCCGAATACGGACAAGCACTTTCGTCGATTGTGGCTTTAAACACCGTTGCTCTTGAACCAGAAACCAAATCGAGTATTTCTGTTCTTTCAGTTGGCTTACAGGGTTCTCATGCAAAAAGATGGGAAAATACTTCGCTGTCTATCAGTGGCGAGTACCTCAATACGGCGCTTAGTAACAAGCTTTTTAAGCAAAATATTGAGTGGAAAAAAGTTCCCGTAATTGTCGGTTCAACCATGATGTTCCGACACAAAACCAGCGAAACAGGAATGATCAAGTCTTTCGCAAGTTTTAATTACGATACCAGCAGTTTGCTGTACGACAACATTGAGCAATCAGCATTACAGGAAGTTTCTTTGGGCAATAAAAATTTGTATTCAAACACCACCTACAACGAAATGCTGAATGACGATTGGATGATACAAACCGGTGTCGCTTTTAATATCGACCGCGAAAACATGGATATTGATTCGGATGATATCTCGACCTCGCGAAACAGCAGCCAACTGAAACTTACAATTTCCAATTATTCTGTTAAAGATGTAACTACAACTTTTGGTGCTGAAGCTTTGATTTATAAGTACGAACAGGACATCGATATGAATGGAGATTTTAATCTATCATTCAACAATAACTTGTTTGCAGGCTTTGCCGAGTCGGAATGGAAAGTGACAAAGAAACTCGCACTGAAAGCCGGCCTAAGAACCGAATATAATTCGTTGATCAATGAAATGAATGTTGTTCCCCGTCTTTCGGCAGCAGTAAAAACGAGCAAGAACAGCCAGCTTTCGGCAGCTTTCGGAAAGTTCTTTCAGAACCCGGGCGACGATTATCTGAAATTCACCGACGAATTGGCTCCTGAAACTTCAGCGCATTCCATTTTAACATGGCAGTATAAAAAAGACAGCCGCACATTGCGCATTGAAGCCTACAATAAAAACTATTCCGATCTGGTAAAATTTGATGAAGAATTTTCAGCAGAACCCGGAAATTACAACAATACGGGCAGTGGTTATTCCAGAGGAATTGATGTTTTCTGGCGCGACCAAAAACAGTTTGGAAAGGCCGATTACTGGATTTCGTATTCCTTAATCGATTCAAAACGAAACTACCGCGATTACCCAATGAAAGTTACTCCACATTACGTTTCGAAACACAACCTGTCGGTGGTTTACAAACAATATTTTACAAAGATCAACTCTTTTATTTCGGGCTCCTATACGTTTGCCAGCGGACGTCCTTTCAATGATCCAAACACTCCTGAATTTATGGCCGGAAAAACCAAGACCTACAACGATGTGAGTTTCGGATTCACACACCTGTTTTACCTTTTCAACACGCAAACCGTAGCGCACGTAATCGTAAATAATGCATTGGGTTTTAACAATGTGTTTGGTTACAACTACGCACAAACACCCGACAACAATGGAGTTTACCAATCGCAACCCATCGTGCCTGGTCAAAAACGACTCATTGTATTTCTACTATCATTTCAATTATAAACTTTAAAACGAATAATCATGAAAACTTTATTAACGCTTATTTTTAGTTTGGCGGTTTTGACTGCCGCAGCACAGGGAAAAAATTACGAAGCAGCGATGACTTCCGCCCTCGAAAAAATGAACAGATCGGAAACAGTAGCTAACTTTCAAGAGGCCGCAAATACTTTTGAACGGATCAGCATATCAGAAAACAAAGAATGGTTGCCTTTGTACTATGTATCGTATTCAATGATCGTGATCAGTTACTTCGATCAGGATGTGAGCAAGAGAGATGCATACCTGGATAAAGCGCAGCAATTTTTGGACAAAGCATTTAAAATTGCGCCTGAGGAATCAGAATTGTATTCGCTGCTGGCATTTCTTATTCCGTCGCGAATTACGGTAGATCCGATGACAAGAGGAATGGAATACATGCCTAAAATGAATGCAGCAATCGACAAAGCAATTGCGCTAAATCCGGAAAATCCGAGAAGCTATTATTTGCGTGCTATTACACTTTTTAATATGCCCGAGCAGTTTGGCGGTGGAGCTGATGCAGCCCGTCCTCATTTTGAAACAGCAAAAGAGAAATTCGACAAATTCGAACCGGAATCACCGCTTCATCCGAACTGGGGTAAAGAAATAAACGAAATGGAGATGCAGAAACTTTAAATCGTTTATATCAGTTCTCCGTACAAATCATAATCTTCGGCACCTGTTATTTTCACTTTAACAATGGTGCCGTTTTTTAATTCTTCGTCGGTAGTAATATAAACTTCTCCGTCAACTTCAGGCGAATCAAATTCGGTACGTCCAACATAGTAATCGCTCTCTTCACGGTCGATGATCACGTCAAACTCCTTCCCAACTTTTTGCTGGTTAAGTTCAGCAGAAATGTATTGCTGCACTTCCATAATTTCGTCGGCACGCTCTTGTTTTACTTCGTCGGACAAATTATCTTCGAATTTATTGGCGGCATAGGTACCATCTTCATCTGAATACGGGAAAACACCCAGTCGTCCAAATTTCTGCTCCTGCACAAATTCTTTCAACTCTTCAAAATCTTCCTCGGTTTCGCCCGGAAAACCAACCAACATCGTTGTGCGGATTACAACTCCCGGAACTTCTTCTTTTATTTTGGTAATTAAAGCTTCTGTTTCTTCACGGGTTACATGGCGTAACATATTTTTTAGCACTCTATTCGAAATGTGCTGCAACGGCATATCAAGGTATTTACACACTTTCGGATTTTCGCGCATCACCGGCAAAATCTCCATCGGAAATTTGGTAGGATACAAATAATGCAGACGAATCCACTCGATTCCTTCTACTTCTGACACCTGATTGATCAACTCTGCCAATTGGTTTTTACCATACAAATCGATTCCGTAATACGAAAGATCCTGCGCAATAAGCAAAAGTTCTTTCACACCTTTTTTGGCGAGGTAACGTGCTTCCATCACAAGGCTTTCAATGGTACGCGATTGGTGTCGGCCCGTCATTTTTGGGATGGCACAAAACGAACAGGAGCGGTTACAGCCTTCCGAGATTTTAAGGTAGGCAAAATGCGATGGTGTGGTAATTTTACGCTCGTAAATATATTCAGGAGCATAGGTAACTTTTAGCTCCTCCACCATGGCTTTCATATCGAACTTACCAAAGTATTTATCTACTTCGGGTAATTCAGCTTCCAGCTCGTTGTGGTAACGCTCCGAAAGGCATCCCATAACGTAAAGTTTATCGATTTCGCCACGTTTTTTCGCCTCGGCATAATCCAGAATCATATCAATCGATTCCTGCTTGGCATCGTGAATAAAACCACAAGTATTTACAAACACTGCATCAAAATTAGTTTCGTTTGAATCGTGCAATACTTCAAATTTCCCTTTCTGCAATTGGTTCAATAAAACCTCAGAATCTACCAGGTTTTTCGAACATCCCATGGTTACCACATTTACCCTTTTCTTCGCCATAACATATCTTGTTTCTTTTCAGGCTGCAAAGTAAAGATAAATTTGTCTGAAATAGATAACTTTAACTGCTTTTATAATCTAAAATAACTTCGATATTAACATCGTCAAGACATGAAACATTCCATCATAAACATATAATGACGGAACTTTTCATTTAAATAATCAGAAACTATTGCTTCGTTTTTAACGGATCAGCCGCTTCTTTAAAGAATTGTTCCTGTAAAGCAGGAACAACAGTATCGGCTTTCACCAGCTTTATCATTTCTACTAACTGATCTACCGTATGATTAATCCACAATTCTCCAGCTTCGGCCTTGGCATCCCAGGCTTCTCCTCCGTAATGATTCGGGTAACTGGCATACCACCAAATTCCGGTGTACACATATTTTAGTGCGTTCATCCGATCCTGATCAATACCCGATTGTTGTTTGGCCCGATCAACATGTACCACATCGGGCACAGTAGCCAGCATTTTTGATGTTTCGCTGTTTCCGGCATGCTCATCATACGGATCGTGACGAGTAAGAGCTTCAGCCTTTTCATCCACTTCATTGTCTCCTTCCGGACGAAACCAATAAAGTGAGTAACCACGAGGTTCTGATAATTGTGCCATTCCAAAATAGTTCAGGAATGCATTATTGCCTCCATGACCGTTAACAATTATTACTTTTTCAAAACCATTGCGGTGCAATTCATCCAGGGTTTCCTGCAACATTTTCCATATCAGTTCGGGCGAATATGAAATAGTGCCGGGCTGATGACGCGCCTCATTTATCTGGCTAAAATAATACCACGGAAAAACCACAGTATATTCTTGCTCTGCTGCCCGAAGCGAATATTCTCTTGACATGTACAAATCGGTACCCAAAGGCAATTGTGGGCCATGTTTTTCCATTACTCCAATAGGAATAATGCAGGTTTTAGAACTTTTCTCAACAGCTTTAACAAAATCAGGAGCAGTTAATTCTTCCAGGCGGTACGATAAATCCTGTGCATAAACAAACGAAGTGACTGCAAGCAGCAATAAAGTGACAACTTTTTTCATAGGTCTTAGGTTTTAGTTAATATTTTCATAAAAATAGATTCTTGGAAACTATTTAGCAACGATTTTCTAATTTTATCCATAAACTTACAACATGCCAGTAGTAATCGCACATAGTCATTTAAATCCCGGTGGTGTTACCCGCATCATCGAATCGCAGATCGACAGTCTTGATGGAGAAGAGATAAAAGTTTTGGTGGGCGCCTGCCCCGATGACAGCAATATTAAATCGAAAAATGCGGAACTGCATATCATACCGGATTTGAATTACCTGGAGCGGCGGAAATACACCGATCAGGAAGCAATGGAAATGTTGCATAAAGTACATCGTGAAATCAGGGCGCACCTTGCTGCCGATACCGTATTGCATTTTCACAACCTTAACCTGGGTAAAAATCCTATCGTTACATATGCCGTTTATTTACTGGCAAAAGAAGGTGTGAAAGTTTTTAACCACGCCCACGATTTTGCAGAAGACCGACCAAGTAATTATTCGTTTCTGGAAGAAATTATTTACGGTAACTTTTCGCAAAACCTTAACGAAGTGCTTTATCCGAAACTGCCAAACTACCAGTTTGGAGTGTTGAATTCGTTTGATTTCGAGCGACTAAAAGAGCTGGGCGTAACTGAAGAGCGCATTGAATGGCTGCCAAACCCGGTGACATTTAATGCATCAGAAGATATGCCGGAAAAACCGGAAGCCAAGCAAGCCATTTGCGAACAATTAAATATTGATGCCAACAAACTTTTGGTGACATATCCCGTTCGCGTAATTCAGCGAAAAAATATTGGTGAGTTTATCCTGCTTTCTATTTTATTCAGGCATCGCGCAAACTTTGCGGTTACACAACCTCCGCAAAATCCGGTAGAGATTGAAATGTACAACCAGTGGATTAAATTCTGTAACGAGCATGAAATTGACATTGTATTTGAAGCTGGTACAAAAGTAAATTTCGAATCCCTGCTGCGAGGTAGTGATTTCTGCATCACTACAAGTTACAAAGAGGGCTTTGGAATGGTTTATCTGGAGCCATGGTTACTGGACACGCCGGTAGTTGGACGCAACATCGATTTTATTACGCACGATTTTAAAAACGATGGTTTTACCTTTCCGACGCTGTATTACAAGTTGAATATTCCCGGAATTAAAACTGACTTTAAAGACCTGAACTTAAAAATGCAGATGGAAATTATTTCCGGCGTTATTAGCGGAAAGATAGAAAAACACAAATTATTTGAACAAAATCCAATACTTAACACTTTGTTTAGTGACGTTAAGTCGCATATTACAGAAAAAAACAAGACAATTATCAAAAACAACTATTCTTTAAAAGGGTATGGAATTAAACTTCAGAAACGATATAAAAAAATGGTTGGATAGTTCGGAGAAACTTCAACCCATCCCCACCACTTTTTGCCCCAACTTAAAAACCGATTCCAAAGAAAAAATCAAAGCCGTTATATTCGATATCTATGGAACCCTGCTTATTTCGTCGTCGGGCGATATTGATCAGGCATCACTGAATAAAGACAATATGCGCGCTGCGATGGAAGCTGGAGGTTTCGACTTTGCAGACTGTAAAGAGGAGGCTTGTAGTTTTCTGCTCAATCAGTTGCAGGAACAGGTTAAAGAGCAACACGAAGCGCTAAAAACCAAAGGTCATCCCTACCCCGATGTAGATATTTTTAAAGTTTGGCAGGGAATGTTTGAGGCAGCACAAAATAAAGGACTGCTAAAACTGAGCGGTAACGAATCGTGGTCAGATACGATCATGGTTTTCGAACTGCTGAGTAACCGTGTTTACCCCATGCCAGGCATGAAAGAAGTACTGCTGGAAATAAAAAAAATGGGCATCCCCATCGGTATTGTTTCCAACGCGCAATTCTACACGCCAATTATTATGAATTACTTTCTGACCGGTGAATTTTCAACCGATCAACATATTAATCTTTTTGAGGAAGATCTTTCGGTTTACTCCTACAAAGAATTACGGGCAAAACCCGATACAGCCTTGTTCGAAAAATTTATTCCGATACTCAACAGCAAATACAATATCGAGCCATCGGAAACAATATTTGTGGGCAACGACATGCTGAAAGACGTTTACACCGCTACAAAAGCAGGTTTGCGAACAGTGCTGTTTGCCGGCGACGAACGTTCTCTACGCTTGCGTGAAGACGACGAACGCGTTAAAGGCATGTTCCCCGATTTTATTATAAAAGATTTACAACAACTCACGAAAATTATAGGATGAAGTTAAACGAATTACGCGTAGGAATTATTCATTCCTTAATAGGCAAAAACGATGGTGTTTCCATTGTTATCGACCAAACAGTTGAAGCCATGTCGGAACACCTCGACATTAACATTGGTAACTTTTTCTTTTTGGCCGCGCACTCATCGCCGCGTTTTAATGCACAAACAAACGATGTGTTCTGGCACAAAAGTGAGGCACACAAAACCATTCTGAATAATTTCAATAATCCGGATGCCGAAGGTTTGGATGAATTGATTCACGAAAATGCGTTGTACGCCAAAAAGGTAATTCAGGAGTGGGTTGACGAAAACGATATCGACCTGATTATTGCGCACAACACCTCGCACCCGTACAACTTTATTACTGCCGTTGGTTTAGGCTATTACATTGAAGAATTACGCGCCGAAGGAATTATCTGGCCAAAACTGATGGTTTGGTGGCACGACTCGTATTTCGAGCGTGATATTTTTTCGAACCCCAACGAAGTGATTCAGAAATATTTGAAATACCTGCCGGGAGTTACTTTTGTAAATTCGATTGCCTTTATTAATAAACAACAAATCGATTTAGGAAAAAGGCTTTTTGAACAACTAAACGCGAGCAAACTGGAGAAATTTTTTAAGCTACGAACAACTGTTGTTCCTAACACCTGTGAAATTCCTTGGGATTGGGAAGACATTAACTCGGAAACAGAAGAATTGATTTGCCCGGAGCAAGACAATTATAACGATTCATTTTTTAAGGACATTGGTCTTATTCAACAAGTTGAAAGCCGTGGCTTTACCATGGAAGAAACGGTACTCCTTTTACAACACACGCGTGTTGTTCCGCGCAAAAAAATCGAGCTGGCCATTGATCTGGCATTTGAATTGGAAAAGAAATTTACCAAAAACCGTGAGAAAAAATGCGTGGCAGTAATTGTTAGTGGTCATTCGGGCGACGAGCAAAACCAATACCTTAACAATCTATACGTACATTACACCGAACTTTGCAAAGCAAATCCAAACAGTAATGTGGTACTGATATTTGGCGAACACAATATCCTTTCGCACCGCGATATTATTGTTGACAGGAAGTTTTACAAATTTGCAGAAGTCCCTTCAATTATTGCAGCCCACGGCGGAATTGGAACCTATTTCAGCGATGTGGAAGGATTTGGGAACAACCTGCTGGAAATGATGTCGTACGGACTGCCGGCGGTTATCAATAAATATGAAGTTTATAAGGAAGAAATTGAGCAGTACGGATTTGATCTTCCGGCAATTGACGGCGGCGGAGTAACCGATGAGCTGGTTGATTCGGCTTACCGTTTGCTTACCGATATTCCTTATCGCAACAAAGTTGTAATGCACAACCTGAAAGTACTAAAAGAAAAACTCGATCATAAAATAATTGCTGATAAGCTCGAGCCAATTATTAAAAGTATGTACATGCGCGAGTTATAAAATAATTGGTCATGTTAATTATGCTTCAAAACGCATATTTTGAAAAGACGACTTGTCGTTTAAAACAACAATTTTTTTATATTTAAAAGGTGACCGAAAACGCGGCACAATCAACAGTTATTTGACAATTAAAATAGTAAAAAATGGGTGATTTTTATCAGAATGGATTTGTAGCAACACTGCATAATTTACGTGCCAGACCTTATGAGGAGCTGGAACAGAAATTGGAAAAATTTAGTAAAAAACGTCCCATTGGATTAATCATTCCTTCCTTATATTCAGAACTTTCGCGCCAGGCATTAAAAGATATAGTTTCGGTTTTAAAAGATATCCCATATGTTTCCGAAATTGTTATCGGCTTAGACCGTGCCGACGATTATCAATACAAAAATGCGCTGGAATTTTTTGCTGAATTACCGCAGCATCACCGTGTTTTATGGAACGACGGACCGCGTATGCAGGAATTCAAAAAGAAACTGGCTTCGAAGAATATTGTTACCACAGTTCCCGGAAAAGGAAGAAACGTTTGGTTTTGTTTTGGTTACATGATTGCATCAGGACGTTCGGAAGCAATTGCCCTGCACGATGCCGACATTGTTACCTACAACCGCGAAATGCTGGCACGACTGGTTTACCCGGTTGCCGATCCTTCGTTTAATTTCAAATACTGTAAAGGTTTTTATTTCAGAACTGATGATGAAAAGTTACACGGGCGGGCCGTACGATTGCTGGTTACTCCACTTTTAAGAACCTTGAAAAAACTACTTGGCCATCATACTTACCTCGAATATCTTGATAGTTTTAGATATCCGCTGGCAGGAGAATTTTCAATGCGTGCCGATGTAATTAAAACCATTCGAATACCTTACGATTGGGGACTTGAAATTGGTATTTTGAACGAGGTGGAACGCAACAACTCGTTTAACCGAATTTGTCAGGTTGAAATTGCCGACCGTTACGATCATAAACACCAGGATCTCTCAGCTGAAGATGCCGAAAAAGGATTATCAAAAATGAGCCGCGATGTTTCGCGCGCTATATTCGGTAAACTGGCCTCTGACGGTGTAACACTTAGCCCAGAGTTTTTCAGAACGTTAAAAGCAACTTATTACCGTATTGCGCTCGAATTTGTTGAATTATACAAAGCCGATGCAGCAATGAATGGTCTTTCATACGATTTCCATAAAGAAGAGGAAGTGATCGATCTGTTTGTAAAAAACGTCTATCAGTCCGGTATTCAGTTTCTGGAAAATCCTGATAACGTGCCCAATATGCCAAGCTGGAAACGCGTACAAAGCGCATTCCCCGACATATTAGAAGAGTTTCATGCGATAGTAGAAGCAGATAACAACATCCTCTAAAAACCAGAAGAAATATGATCAATCCCGATACTTCTTTCATCAAAAAAATTGAAAGTAGGTTAAAGTTTATCTACAAGGATGAGTATGATAAATCAATTCTTGCCGACCTGATTCATGTGATATCGTCGTACCGGATTAACTCCTCAAAGGGCCATAAATGGGATGAAAAAGATGTGGTTTTGATCACATACGGCGACAGTGTAAAAACGGATGACGAGGCCCCGTTGCAAACATTGCGGGCTTTTTTAAGCGAAAAACTGAACGAACAGTTAACCGTGGTACACATTTTACCATTTTTCCCGTACAGCAGCGATGATGGTTTTTCTGTAATTGATTTCAGAGAAGTGAATCCCGAGCTGGGAGACTGGCGCGATGTTGAAGACTTGACAAAAGAATACGACCTGATGGCCGATTTGGTGATCAATCATGCATCGAGCAAAAGCCAATGGTTTAAAAACTTTTTAAAACAACACGGAAAAGGGAAAGACTATTTTATTACTGAGGATCCGGAAACAGATTTGTCGCAGGTTACACGCCCACGCAACACACCACTTTTAACGCCATACGAAACAGCAAACGGCACCAAACATGTTTGGACAACTTTTAGTGCCGACCAGGTGGATTTGAATTTCTCAAATCCCGATCTGCTTGTTGAAATGATGGATATTCTGCTTGGTTACATCGACAAAGGCGCACGAATTATCCGCCTTGATGCGATTGCATTTTTGTGGAAAGTAGTTGGCACAACTTGTTTGCATTTGCCCGAAACACACGAAGTGGTAAAACTGATGCGCGATGTTGCCGAGTTTATCAATCCGGATACGATTATACTTACCGAGACCAATGTGCCCAACAAGGAAAACCTGAGCTATTTTGGCGATGGCGACGAAGCACATATGGTTTACCAGTTCAGCCTCCCTCCTCTTTTGTTGCATGCTTTGCATACGGGTAACTCAAATTATTTGTCGACCTGGGCAAAAAGCTTACCACAGCTCGACGGAGATAAAACCTTCTTCAATTTTACCGCTTCGCACGATGGTATTGGAGTTCGTCCGCTGGAAGGACTTTTACCCGACGATGAGAAAAACACTTTGGTGGAAAATATGAAAGGTTTTGGCGGTAGGATAAACTACAAATCCAACCCGGATGGCAGCCAAAGTCCGTACGAATTGAACATCACCTATTTTGATGCACTGAAAGGCACACACAAGGGCGAAGACCTATTGCAGGCGGAGAGATTCCTGGCTTCGCAGATTTGTATGATGAGTTTTGCAGGCGTTCCTGCATTTTATATTCACAGTTTAACGGCCACCCCGAATTATTACGAGGGCGTTGAAAAAACACAACACAACCGTACTATAAATCGCCGCAAATGGGAACTGGATGAGTTGGAGAAAGTGCTTCGCAGCGACACGCCGCAGAAGAAAGTATTTGAGTCGTTACAACAATTTATTCTGCTAAGGAAAAAACAGGCAGCGTTCCATCCAAATGCCAGCCAGGAAATTCTGGATTTTGGAACTGACTTCTTTGTGCTGAAACGAAAAGCGGAAAATCAAACCATTCTGGTGATCATCAATCTGAGCGACGAAGAAAAGGAAATTGAAATTCCGGATGGATTTACTTTTGATCTGATTTCGGATTCAACAATCGGTTCTGGTAAATTGAAAGCCTACCAGTGTCTGTGGCTCACTTAAACTAAAAGACTAAATCATTAAAGGATAGCGATGCAAAACATCGGCAATAAAAAACGGGCTTTTAAATTAAAAGCCCGTTTTTTATTATCGTTCTTATTATTAAAGTTTTACTTCTGAATTGGTTTTTAATGTTGTTTTTTTCCAGTCATCGCTATTCGCAAATTTCCAGGTATTCAGAAATCCCACTTTAATAATGTTCTGCATTTTCTCCCAATTAATTTTACTCAACTCGTCTGAGGGTTGATGGTAATCAGGATGCATGGCAGCCATAAAATAGAAAATCGGAATGTCTTCCTGAGCAAATGGTGCGTGGTCGCTACCTCCACCCGGACGCTCCGACGGACGTAATTCAAGATCAAGATTGATATCAAAATCTTCAATATTCTTTTTGGTGGTTTCGCCAATTACAGTGTTTGCTTCCGTGTAAACCATGTGTGCCTGATTACCTAAAGTATCGCCTTCAGGATTTCGCGCAATCATATCATAGTTCAAATTCAGCACCACATTCTCATTCTTCTCTTTAGCATCACGAACAAAATAGGTAGAACCAAACAACCCCTTCTCTTCGCCTGTCCATGCGGCAAACACAACTGATTTCTCCGGCTTTTTACCAGTCGCCATAAAAGCTTTTGCAATTTCCATAACACCAACCGTTCCCGATGCGTTATCATCGGCACCGTTGTATATTACACCATCCCATTTTCCTAAATGATCGTAGTGGCCGCCAACCACTATAAATTCGTCTTTATTTTCTCCTTCGATATAACCCAATACGTTTCGCGCATTAACTACTTTTGAATTTACTGATGTTTTAAAAGCCACTGATTTACCGGTCAATTCCTGAGAGGCCGGTTGTAATGTTTGTGCTACTTTTTTCTCAAATTCATCCATTTCAATACCTGAGCCCGATAAGATTTCATTGGCCACTCGTGCTGAAACAGTAAATATTGACAAGTTACTTCCAAGTTCTTTCCCCGGCAAAGACATTCGATTTGCGTAATACGGATTTGGTCTTTTATCACTTTCGTTAAAACCACCGTTGTCTCGGTATATATCGTTTTGCGCCCATCCCGACATTGCATTCATACCGGGACTTATTCGGATAACCGCCAAAGCTCCTGCATCTTGTAGTTTTTGCATTTTATTTCGCTCAAGATAATAAGTCGCGTAACGTCCTTCTGGTTTAAATTTTTCGTAGCCAACCGATGTTGTATCTCTATGTCCCGGGTAACCTGTCAAAATCACTACAATCTTTCCTTCAACATCAATCTTTTTCAGGTCATCGTAACCTTTTTCTTCATCAGAATAGCCATATCCTGCAAAAATCAGTGGAGCCTGCACTTTTTGTCCAACTGTTCCGGTTTGCACATAAAAGTCGGTTTTATAAACAAAATCCATCGAACTTTCGCTTCCCGGTTTACTTGTTACCACCGAAAATACCTGTTCATCGCCGGGCTCATACTCAATCAAACTAAAATTCTGAAAATAAGTACGATAAAGTTCGGGCCGTGCTCCGGCCATCCGTTCACTTCGGGTTGGTTGTGTATATGCCTCGTCGCCAAATGCCTGTATTCCATAAGTTTGAAACATCGATGCAATATAGTCTGCAGCCATATAAGCACCTTTTGTGCCTACTGCACGGCCTTCGGTCCAGTCGGATGCCAGAAACTCCAACTGCCCTTTTATTGATTCCATCCGGATGGATTCAAGGCCTTTTTCAACATCAGTTTGAGCCATCAACACCTGGCCCGAAATAAACAGAATTAAGAATAGTGTAAATTTTTTCATACGGTTAAAATGTTTGTATAAATGGTTTTTAAATATTGATTTTCAAGCCGGAAAAATTCATCGTTGCAAATCTTCAAAAGCATTACCGTGCAACTTTAGGTTTAAGTTTATTGAACAGCATTTTATTCTCAAGAATCTAAATATGGGTAGTCAAAACTGTTTTAAATTACAAAACCTACAAGTAATAAAACCAAATCAAAGACTAAGAAATTAATCTCAATACTAACAAAATCAGCAACAACTTCTTCAAAATGATAATTTACAAACGATATTCATATCAAAATGACATTACAATAATAATCATTAAAACACACCAAAAAATAAACATTTGTCATATTGTCAATAATTAAGTTTTTCAATAAATACTGTCTAAAACACGGAAGGTATTGGTTCTTTCTCCAAAAATATATGCTGGAAAATATGACGAATTGAAGAAATGTATTTGAACAAAAGCATAACATTTAATCAATCTTAGTCGTATTCATCATTACAGTTTTTTATTGATCAACTCAACCGATTTAAATTTAATGCCATGGAAAATAATATACATTTGAGTGGAATAATTATTAAGTATGAAAAGCTGGTTCAAATTCCATTAAAAACACCCGACAATATATACATTGCCGAGGCATCGAGCCCATATGCCGACTATTATGGTCATGTTCCGCGCATGGCCAAGCCCAATTCAATTTTTCTTTTTACCACAAAATTCTATTTTCTCGAACAGTTGATATGTTACTCATCGAGTGTGGAAAAATGTTTGTTCGAGCGCGTAAATATTGCCAGTGCAATAGTTGAATCGGGAGGGAAACAATATCCGGCAATTCGAATAAAAGATTTTCCGGATTACAGTCAATTGATAAAATTACAAGAGTGCTTAAGGCAAAATAATGTGAAACTGGTGGAGAAAGTACAGCTGGAAGATCATGTTAAAACCATTGTGAGCAAACCTTTTGTTTTGCGAGAGTTGGAACCTGACTTTTTTATCGACCAGGTTGAAGAACACAAAGGTTATTTTATTGCAAACCGACATTTATCTCATGAAGAATTTGATAGCGCAATCAAACAAGTCAGGTACAACGGGGTTTGCAAACTATTTGATGCGGAACAAGGAGCCATATATAATAACGGCGAACTAACACACCTGGTTCGTATTTTTTCGGAATCGCTTGATTTGGAAATGTTAAAATGTTTAAGTAGAGAATTTGCGAAGTTGTAGAGATAGTAGAATTTGTAAAAAAAGCCCGGTAACGAAATGTTACCGGGCTTTTCTTTTATCGTACGCTATCGATTTCCTGCAGTTTTTCTTTTATTTCAGCATCGTCTGATCTTAATTCAAGTGCCTTTCGGTAGTAAAACCTGGCCACATTGTAGTTTCCGGCATCAAAAGCCGTTTTTGCTGTGGCTTTATAGTTCTCAAACTGCTGCTGACTCTGACCGGCAACACGTTCTGCAACTCGGCGCTCAATTTCGCGCAACTGTTCTTTTGGATATGTTTCATCATCCTTCTGTCCTAATGCCTGGTTGTACCAACCTCTTGCCACAGCCAGCTCATTATTTCTTAAACTTTCGTCGGCTAAATCAATAAAACGCTGGTATTCCCTATCCCTGTCACTTAACATCATCTGGCCAAGAATTCGATTAATTTCAGCAATACGCTCTGGCGGATAATTCTCTTCAGGTTTTAAATCCTGCGCTTTGTAGAACCAGGCTCTTGATACGTTATATTGTTTCACGCCAAAGAAAGCGTCCGCTTTTTTCACGATCTCATCGTAAAGAGCATTCAAACCCGATTCTTCCAAAATTCGCTGTTCATCCAGCTCTTCTTCCAGTTGCACAATTTGCTCTCTCCTTCTTGCCACATCTTCAGCGTTTGCTTGTTCCTGAGCAATTCGCTGACGTTCGTTTTCACGAATCTCGTCTATTTTTCTGATCTGTTCTTTCGGATATTCTTCATTAGGTTTAACACCTAAAGCAATCTCATACTGAAGGCGGGCATTGTCATAATCCTGTGTTCTGAAATGACCATCTGCAACAACAATAACATTGCGGTATTTCTCATCGATAGCCTGCTGTTTAAGAATTTCATCGATTTCCACAATCTTTTCTTTCGGATAAGTTTCATCGGGTTTTAAGGTTGATGCCTCAGAGTAATTACCTCGTGCACCAGTGTAATTATTTGCAGAAAAGAAACGGTCAGCCTGCATAATCAAGCTTGAATATTTCCGATTTAACTCTGCCTGTGCTGCCTGTGCTGCCGCCAGATCCCGCAGAATCCGGTCAATTTCATCGATACGTTGCTGCGGATAAGTTTCTTCCGGTTTAATATCCAATGCTGCACGGTATTCGTTACGCGAGTTTTCGTAGTTCTCGGCTGTAAACAAATCGTCAGCTCTAGCAATTGCATCGTTGTAGTTTTTATCCTTTTCGGCCTGAATAGCAGCTAAACGTGCTGCCTCGGCTTCTGCTTCTTCGCGTGCTAACCGCTCTCGTGTAGTTACTATCGAATCGATTTTTGCCAGCTGCTCATCCGGGTATGTTTCATCAGCTTTAGCTTGTTTTGCTGTGTTATATGCTGCAATTGCTGCCTCCCAACCTTCGCGGCGGAATTCGCGGTCACCTTCAGCAACAGCTTCTTCATATGCTTTTTGAGCTGCAGATAATTGTGCCAGCAGGTTTCCTATCTCATCAATTCGTTGCTGCGGATATGTTTCTTCCGGTTTAATATCCAATGCTGCACGGTATTCGTTACGCGATTTTTCGTAATTCTCGGCTGTAAACAATTCGTCTGCTCGGGCAATTGCATCGTTGTAGTTTTTATCCTTTTCGGCCTGAATAGCAGCTAAACGTGCTGCCTCGGCTTCTGCTTCTTCGCGTGCTAACCGCTCTCGTGTAGTTACTATCGAATCGATTTTTGCCAGCTGCTCATCCGGGTATGTTTCATCAGCTTTAGCTTGTTTTGCTGTGTTATATGCTGCAATTGCTGCCTCCCAACCTTCGCGGCGGAATTCGCGGTCACCTTCAGCAACAGCTTCTTCATATGCTTTTTGAGCTGCAGATAATTGTGCCAGCAGGTTTCCTATCTCATCAATTCGTTGCTGCGGATATGTTTCTTCCGGTTTTATATCCAATGCTGCACGGTATTCGTTACGCGATTTTTCGTAATTCTCGGCTGTAAACAATTCGTCTGCTCGGGCAATTGCATCGTTGTAGTTTTTATCCTTTTCGGCCTGAATAGCAGCTAAACGGGCTGCTTCGGCTGCGGCTGCTTCTTGTGCCAAACGTTCTCTTGTCGTTACAATCGAATCGATTTTTGCCAGCTGCTCATCCGGGTATGTTTCATCAGCTTTAGCTTGTTTTGCTGTGTTATATGCTGCAATTGCTGCCTCCCAACCTTCACGGCGGAATTCACGGTCACCTTCAGCAACAGCTTCTTCGTAAGCTTTTTGAGCTGCCGACAGTTGAGCCAGTATTGTTCCTATCTCATCGATACGTTGCTGCGGATATGTTTCTTCCGGTTTAATATCCAATGCTGCGCGGTATTCGTTGCGCGAGTTTTCGTAGTTCTCGGCAGTAAACAATTCGTCTGCTCGGGCAATTGCATCGTTGTAGTTTTTATCCTTTTCAGCCTGAATAGCGGCTAAACGGGCTGCTTCGGCTTCTGCTTCTTCGCGTGCTAACCGCTCTCTTGTAGTTACTATCGAATCGATTTTTGCCAGCTGCTCATCCGGGTAGGTTTCATCCGATTTGGCTTGTTTTGCAGTGTTATATGCTGCAATTGCGGCCTCCCAACCTTCACGGCGGAATTCGCGGTCACCTTCAGCAACAGCTTCTTCGTAAGCTTTTTGAGCTGCCGACAGTTGAGCCAGTATTGTTCCTATCTCATCAATTCGTTGCTGCGGATATGTTTCTTCCGGTTTTATATCCAATGCTGCACGGTATTCGTTACGCGATTTTTCGTAATTCTCGGCTGTAAACAATTCGTCTGCTCGGGCAATTGCATCGTTGTAGTTTTTATCCTTTTCGGCCTGAATAGCAGCTAAACGGGCTGCTTCGGCTGCGGCTGCTTCTTGTGCCAAACGTTCTCTTGTCGTTACAATCGAATCGATTTTTGCCAGCTGCTCATCCGGGTATGTTTCATCAGCTTTAGCTTGTTTTGCTGTGTTATATGCTGCAATTGCTGCCTCCCAACCTTCACGGCGGAATTCACGGTCACCTTCAGCAACAGCTTCTTCGTAAGCTTTTTGAGCTGCCGACAGTTGAGCCAGTATTGTTCCTATCTCATCGATACGTTGCTGCGGATATGTTTCTTCCGGTTTAATATCCAATGCTGCGCGGTATTCGTTGCGCGAGTTTTCGTAGTTCTCGGCAGTAAACAATTCGTCTGCTCGGGCAATTGCATCGTTGTAGTTTTTATCCTTTTCAGCCTGAATAGCGGCTAAACGGGCTGCTTCGGCTTCGGCAGCTTCTTGTGCCAGTTGTTCTCGTGTCGTTACAATCGAATCGATTTTTGCCAGCTGCTCATCCGGGTATGTTTCATCAGCTTTAGCTTGTTTTGCTGTGTTATATGCTGCAATTGCTGCCTCCCAACCTTCACGACGGAATTCGCGGTCGCCTTCGGCAACAGCTTCTTCGTAAGCTTTTTGTGCTGCAGATAATTGTACCAGCAGGTTTCCTATCTCATCAATTCGTTGCTGCGGATATGTTTCTTCCGGTTTGATTTCCAATGCTGCGCGGTATTCGTTGCGCGAGTTTTCGTAGTTCTCGGCTGTAAACAATTCGTCAGCTCGGCCAATTGCATCGTTGTAATTTTTATCCTTTTCGGCCTGAATAGCAGCTAAACAGGCTGCTTCGGCTTCTGCTTCTTCGCGTGCTAACCGCTCTCTTGTAGTTACGATCGAATCGATTTTTGCCAGCTGCTCATCCGGGTAGGTTTCATCCGATTTGGCTTGTTTTGCAGTGTTATATGCTGCAATTGCGGCCTCCCAACCTTCACGGCGGAATTCGCGGTCACCTTCAGCAACAGCTTCTTCGTAAGCTTTTTGTGACGCTGATAATTGTGCCAGCAGGTTTCCTATCTCATCAATTCGTTGCTGCGGATATGTTTCTTCCGGTTTTATATCCAATGCTGCACGGTATTCGTTACGCGAGTTTTCGTAGTTCTCGGCAGAAAATAGCTCGTCCGCTCTTGCAATGGCGTCGTTGTAATTCTTATCCTTTTCGGCCTGAATAGCAGCTAAACGTGCTGCTTCAGCTTCGGCAGCTTCTTGTGCTAACCGCTCCTGTTCTGTAACTAAACCATCGATTTTGTCCATCATCTCAGGAGGATAAGTTTCTTGTGGTTTTAGTTTTGCTGCCTCAGCAAATGTTGTTTTTGAATTGGCATAATCCTTTCTTTCAAACAGACGATCACCTTCAGCAATCAAATCTTTGTATTCTCTGTCCAAGCGAGCCAATTCAGTTAAAGTTGAAGCAATCTCATCCAGCTTTTCTTTTGGGTATTGCTCCCTTGGTTTAACTCCGAGCGCCTCGTTGTATTTCGCCTGGGCATCCTCGTAGTTTTTCATTGCCAACATATTATCAGCCTGCCCGATAATTTGAGCGTATTGTTCGTCAACTCCTTGTTGTGCAATAATTTCAATAATTTGTTGAATTCTCTCTTCAACATGTTTATCACCTGATTTTAAACCGTTTGCTTTTTCATACAAAGTTTTTGCATTGGCGTAACTTTGCACATCAAATTGTTTATCGGCCTGACTAACAAATTCGTTAAAACTGTTTTGTGCATAAAGAATCTGACTAATCTCCTCCACGCGCTTTTTCGTTCTTGGTTCATCAGGAATTAACTCAAGCGCCTGCTCATAATTTGATAAGGCTTCGGGGTATTCCTCGCGTTTATACGCTTTATCGGCAGCAGCTATAAATTTATCAAACTCCATCCGGTTTAGGATGTCCTTCATTTCCTTTTTCGTCTCCTCAATGCGGCGGGTAGCTCTTATATCTCCAGGCTTGAACGACAATGCATTCTCGAAAGATGTCAGTGCCCGGTCGTAAAATTGCTTGGTAAACATGCGTTCTGCTTCGGTCATTGCATCATCATAACTTTTCTGGTCTTCCTGATTTCTTCGCTGTTCGGCCAGTAATCCGTTTATTTCTGCAATTTTTGTTTTAGGATATTGCTCGTTGGGTTTTATTTCAAGCGCTTTATTAAAAAGCCCCAATGCTTCGTTAAATAGCAATTCATCAACTGCCTGGTCTCCCTGTGCAATAAGATTCTGATAATCTCCATTAACACGCTGTTGCTGTTGTAAATCAGCAATCTTTTTTAGCTGATCGTTTACATACTGATCGAATGGTTTTATCGACAGCGCCCGGTTATACGAATTCTTTGCTTCGGGGAATTTCCGATTTGTGAAATGTAAATCACCTTCTTTAACCAACTTATTAAATCGGGCCAGCATAGCGGCATCCAAATCTTCGGCGGCCATAATCAATCCTAACAGATCGTTTATTTCGGCAATTCGGTCTTTCGGAAATTGCTCACTCGGAAATATTTTACTTGCGGCTTTGTAGCCATCCAAAGCTTCTAAAAACTCCTCATTGCTATATTCATTCCCAGCCTGTTCCAAAAGCTCATTGTATTCCTTCCGAAGTTCGGCTAATTCGGCTCGGGTTAAACGCGCCATAAAATCAGCATTTTCATCTACCTGCTGAGCCTGCGCAATGGCCTGGTTAATCAAACGTTCAATTTGCGCATCGTTATAATACAGTTCCTTTACAAAATTATCGACACTCGGACTGTAGAATATCTTCAGTATGGTGTTCTCGGCAAATGAATTGTCAATTCCGGGTATTTCAGTAAACAAATTTATATCTATCGGAAAGGGAGGAAACTTTGGATCAGCATTTAAAACGTCTCTCGGAACTGCTGTTTCAACAACAATTTTCTGGCTAAAATTTCCTTCGTGCTCAAAAATCAGCTCCCATTTGTGATTCCAGTTCAGCTCAACATTATATCTTCCGTCGGCACCAACACCATAATTATCAAGTCGCCTTCCATCGCGATACATCTGAACAATTGCACCTTCGGGCGATCCTTCCTGAACGGTAATCGTTCCCTCAATTGCTAAACCATTTGCGCGTTGAGCCATTGACTGACCAACACAAATTAGAAAAAATAATACGGTAATTATCCTTGTAAACCCCTGCTTCATATCAATTTGTTAATTAACAAAGAACGAAAATAAAAACAATTAATTATCCAATATATAAAATGTAGTTTGTTTTTATTTCAGGAGTTGTTTTTTACAAAATGCACGAATTCAGCCAGGTTTTATTACATTTTTCAACTATAATATGTTATTTTGGCGCTTCATTTATTTATCAGCTGATATATGACAACAAAACGCGAAGCTTCTCTTTTCCTGGCATTGTTGCCAATACTAATTTTAATCGGACTATTAACACTTAACGTACTGCTTTTTGACGACACATTGGCCGGAGCCAACCAGGTTGCCTTGATGCTGGCTGCCGCAATTGCCGGAGTTGTAGCTTATCGCCTTGGTTTTAGTTGGGATAGAATTAGCAAAAAAATTGTTTCTACAATTGGTTCGGCAATGCCATCAATTTTAATTCTTCTTTTAATTGGATCACTTGCCGGAACATGGCTGATTAGTGGTGTTGTACCGGCAATGATTTATTATGGGTTGGATATTATCAGTCCAAAATTATTCCTGTTTACAGCTGTTGTGGTTAGTGCTATTGTTAGTGTTGCTACCGGAAGTTCGTGGTCTACAATCGCCACCATTGGTATTGCATTGCTTGGTATTGGAAAAGCCATTGGAATTGACGAAGCAGTTGTTGCCGGAGCAATTATCAGCGGAGCCTATTTTGGCGATAAAATGAGCCCTTTGAGTGATACAACCAACCTGGCTCCTGCAATGGCCGGTACTGATTTGTTTACTCATATCAGATACATGACAATTACAACTGTTCCGACGATGACAATTACCCTGATCATTTTTCTGGTGATGGGTTTTAACTACGATTTTTCAAGTGCATCAATAAATGTTGAAGATGTAAAACTAGCCATTGACGCTACTTTTAATACAAGCCCATTATTGTTTTTGGTACCAGTTATTTTAATTACTGTTATTATACTGAAAGTGCCTCCTCTTCCATCGTTGTTAATTGGAACACTGTTAGGGGGGCTGTTCGCCATCATTTTTCAACCCAACATAATAAATGCAGTTGCCGGCAATGTTAACAACTACGGAACAGCATCGTATTATTCGGTTATGCAGGCCATGTTTGGAGACGTTAGTTTAACCACTTCAAATGCGAATGTAAATGACCTGCTGAGTACTTCCGGAATGCGCGGAATGCTCGACACCGTCTGGCTAATACTATCGGCAATGGTTTTTGGAGGTGTAATGGAATCGGCAGGTTTGTTAAAACGGATTACACAACCAATTGTAAAATATGCAAAAAGCACCGGAAGTCTGGTGGCATCAACCGTTGGAACGTGTATCTTTTTCAACACAACGGCATCCGACCAGTATATTGCTTTGGTTGTACCCGGAAGAATGTACCGAAAAACATACGAAGAGAAAGGACTAAAACCAGAGGTGCTTAGCAGAACGCTGGAAGATAGCGGAACCATTACATCGGTATTAATTCCTTGGAATACCTGCGGTGCAACGCAATCAAGGGTGTTGGGTGTTGACACCTGGTCGTATGCACCATATGCATTTTTTAATATCATCAGTCCGTTTATGACCATTCTTTTTGCGTACCTGAACATTAAAATCAGGCGATTTGCAAAAGGCGAAAAAATACCGGAAGTGAAAGAAGATTAATAACAAGATTAGTTTTTAAAAGCATAAAAAACGCAGCAACATCCAGTTAACTGCGTTTTTATTTTTTGGTAGAAAAGTAATTTACGTTAATCGTTTGCTTCGCGGTTGCAATGTGGTTAAACTTCCAATTTTTACAGGCACTCCCGATTCAATACTGTTTCGGGCTGCGGTACCGATTAGAATCGACATAGCGCCATCACGCGTTCCGGCTAAATGCTGAAATTCGTCCTCTGCTTCAGGTGTTCTGAAAATATGATCGTGTAATCGTTCATCTCCACCTCCATGACCGCCACGACTGTAACCAACATTTATAATTTCCTGCTCGCCCCACAATTTGTGTAGAATTATGGGTTTTAATATTTGCTGCTGGTTTCCGCTTTGGTCCATTTCTGCCCTGTGCATGTCTTCCTGCGATATTTGTACTTCTTCGAGGTAAGGCACATCTAAAAACGCTTCAATACGTCCTTCGGTGCCATTAAAGGCAACACGCCAGCCTTCCCACGGCGAATAGGTGGTAAGCATATAATTCAGGTACACATTATTGGCGTATTTTACATTCACATTCATTTTATCGTAAATGTTTATTTCCGGCCTGAACAAACAATTATCGCGGATGTAACCATCGTGCTGTTCGTGTTTGGCGTACAGATTGTATTCGGTAGGACTTTGGGTAATGTCCCAGTAAAACGGACAACTATCCTTATCGTTGCACGAACGGCAATTAACACCGCTTTTCTCCCGGCGATTGCCATAAAACTCTAAATCGCCTTTGGCATAAACTTCATCCGGATCAGAATCGATCCACCAGTTCAGCAAGTCGAAGTGATGCGTGGCTTTGTGAATCAACAAAGTTCCGCTCCACTCACGCTGTCCGTGCCAACGCCTGAAATACGAAGCTCCGTGACTTGTATTCAGCATCCACGAAAAATCAACTGAAACCAGTTTGCCGATGGTATCATTCATCAGTAATTCCTTGATTTTTGTATTGTACGGGCTCCAGCGATAATTAAATCCAACAATCACTTTTCGTTTATATCTTCGCTCGGCATCCAATATTTCCTGACATTTATCTTCATCGGTTGTCAACGGTTTTTCGGTTAGCACATCAACACCATTTTCCAACGATTTAATAATGTACTGGTGATGTGTAGCATCAGGTGTTGTTACTATAATTAAGTCGGGTGTCTGCTCCGATATCATGTCATCAAATTCCGTGTAGGTTTTGCAGTCCTCTCCTACACCTATATAATTGGCAGCATATTTTACCCGGCCGGGATTGATATCAACCAACGCCACAAATTCAAGAATATCTTCGTATTTGTCAACCAACCGTTTTCCCCAAAAACTGTTTCCCCTTATTCCGGTACCAATCAGGGCAATTTTAAGTTTTTCTCCTTCAGTAAGAACAGCTGCTTTTAATGGATTCGAAACAACTGCTCCGGCAGCAATTGTGCTGATAGTGGCTAAAAAATTTCTTCGGTTTTGCATGTGATTTAGTTTAAGTTTATTCGTTGTTGATTTAGATGATTAAACTTAAGACAATTTGAGAAATCTTCCAAAAAAAGAAAGGCCACCCGTAGGCAGCCTCTCCATTCATAAACTAATTACCAGACTATATTAGGTTTAGTTGTAACCCGGATTTTGTTGTAGTGCGTTGTTGCCCGACAGTGCGTCCTGAGGCACAGGGAAACGACGTAAATGCTCCGAGCTTGAGGCATTGTGATCCCACCAATCATCGGTAACAAATTTATTCCAACGGATTAAATCAGTACGACGGCGGCCTTCGCCAAGGAATTCTACTCCCCACTCATCCAGCATTCTGTATTCATCCAAATTATCTGCGGTTACAGGATTTGGATCATTACCGTCTTCGAAATTGCGTTCGCGAACCTCATTAATTAAATCAGCTGCAGCCTGCTTGTCTCCTGCACGGAGCTTGCATTCTGCCAACATATAATAAACTTCAGCCAAGCGCATTATTACGTTATCAGCACCCCAGCGCAACGATTCGTCAGCAAGATTTGGCATAGGAGCTTTTACCAAACGAATTCCGGTGTTTTCTTCACCGTCGGCCATGGTTGATGGTAAGGATGCAATATCAGGATATTCGTCGCCCACCTTTTTAAAAGTGGCTACCATATCAACAAACGAAATTACCTCGTCTTTGTATTCCTGAGTTCCGTATGATGTTCCGTAAGGGCTGATTTGATCGCCAACAAGGAACATTCCTTCGTAACGTCCGCCACCAAGGTATAAGTATGGTTTTTTACGTAAGTCGCCATCATCGAATTTTTCGTAAGGATTACCCAATTTGAATTCGGTATACAATTCGCCGGTTGGTTTGCGCGATGGTTGCAAGTGATGACCATTCCATGCACCACCATCTAAACCAAAATACTTGTAAGTTTCGTAATGGTAAAAACGGTTCCACATCCAGTCGTACTGCAATTTATTAAACTCCGATGGAGCCGACCAGATTACCTCCGGCGATTCGTTATTGTAAAAACCAAGCGCTCCATACCAGGTTGGATCAAGATCATAATCGCCATAGTCGCCGTTCAGGATTCCCTGGCAGATTGTTGCACACTCTGTAAAGCGGCTTTCGCCAATATACGATTCAGCATTGAAATACAATTGCGCCAACATGGCCGCCGCTGCCCCCCTGCGAAGTGCACCTTCCTCTTTCTCGCCGGCTACTTTTTTAGGTAACTGAGGAATCGCTTCCAAAAGCAAGCCTTCAATATGATCAAAGGTCTCTTTATCGCTACTTCTCGGAATATTTTCACCTTCGTTTGAAGTAAAAATCGGAAGTCCGCCAAAGAAATCAAGACCACGTAAATAGAAATATGCAATAAGCGTTTGCAACTGCATAACGTGCGATGCTTTATCTTCTTCTGTTAATCCAACAGTACTGTAGTCGAGGTTTTCAAGGTCTTGCTTGGTATCTAAAGCCAGCGCAACCCCCATAAGCGAACCTCTCCACGATTGCCAAATCCAACCATCGTTAACAGTCCACTGGTGGTAATGGTAGCGGTAGTTTTCGCCTCCGTTATACCAGTGTGGTCCTTTAGTTGTAATGGCAAACTGGTCGGCAGTCATTTCCTGCAATTGCCACCTGTCTTCCTGAACATACCAGCGTGCATGGGTAAATGATCGGTACAAAGCAGCTTTTACATCCTGCTCTGTTTTAAAGAATGTTTCCGGAACAACGGCAGAGTACCATTCCTCTTCCAGGTCGGTACAAGCCACACCGGAAAACAATAACATTATTAGTAGTAAACTATATGATTTAATTTTCATAACAATTTAATTTAAAGGTTAAAAAGTTAATTGCACACCCAAAGTCCAGGTACGGGTACGTGGATAAATGTTATTATGCCACTCGAAACCGGGATCCAAACCATTGATGTTCGACTCCGGATCAGCTCCCGAATAAGACGTGATGGTAAACAGGTCTCTTCCGGTAACATAAACGTTGGCTTTTTGCAACCAGTTGATGTTTCCGGTATCAAAACGATAGCGCAGTGTCAAGGCTTTCAACTTGATAAAATCACCGTCTTCAATCCAGTAGTCAGAAAGCTCTTTTTCGCCGGTAACATCTTTGTTTTTATCAAACGCATGCGACAGAACGTTTTGTTCCTCAACATTTGGCAAACCATAATACATATCAATAGTATTATATATATCGTGTCCTAACCAACTGGTAAAAAAGGCTTCCAATTCGAAGTTTCTAAAACTAACGGTGTTATTCCACGACATTTGCACTTTTGGAATTGCATTTCCAACAAATGCTTTATCGTCGTTAGTTTTTGTTTGTTTGGTTACATCAAACGCGTTTCCATCTTTGTCGTACAACATCCAGTTTCCCTCTTCGGTAAAACCGGCAAAACGCCATACGTAAAATTTACCAATATCTTGCCCCGGGAACAAACGAACAGCATTACCCGGAGAGCCAGGAGCAGGAAATCCTACCCTATCCCAATAAGTTTGACTGCCCCAAAGCGACTCCAGAGTTGATTTATTGTGTGAAATACGGAACGTTGTTGAATAGTCCCAATTTGCAGAACTTACAGCATCATAATTTACTTCAGCTTCCCACCCTTTGTTACGCAAGCTACCAACGTTCATGGTTGTTTTGTCGTGTACTGCAGGTGGCACAGATACTGAAATATCGTAAATCATCTTATCTACTTTACGATCGTATAAATCGAACTTACCAGTCAGTTTATTATCGAATAATCCGAAATCAACACCAACGTTAAATTCTTTTTTCTCTTCCCACTGCAGGTTTTTGTTTTGGTTGTGGGCTGATCCATAGGTGTATATCCATTCATCGTCGACCAACCACCAAGTATCTGAAGCATACATACGTGTTGCTGCCCCCGGGTCAAAACTTTGGTTACCGGTTACACCATAACCACCACGCAGTTTTAAGTCGCTCAGAAAATCAAGACTGCTCATAAAAGTTTCGTCACCAATTCGCCATCCGGCTGATACTGCAGGGAAAAATCCCCATTGGTTGTCGGTGTAGAATTTCGAAGAACCTTCGTAACGTCCACTTACCGAAAGAATATATTTTTCGCGGAAAGTATAATTGGCACGACCAAAGAAAGCGATCAATCTTTCGCGAGGATCTTTCCACGACCCCATTCCTGCTTTTCCTTCCGAAAGGAATGTTCCTTTGCCCATATCCCAGGCTTCGATTCCGTCAACCGGGAAATCATAGTTTTCCATATCAAAACCATCGGCATTAAACTCTTGGAAACTGTAACCGGCCACCGCGTTAATTGAATGATCTCCAAAAGTGTTAATATACTTTGCCAGCCACTCGAAGGTTTTATCCATATTTCGGCCGTATGCCTGACGAGCATGACCTGCTCTGGCGTTGTCCAACGACTCTTTGTGTTGTGCAGAATAGTATAAAATATCGCGGTATTCGTTTGAACGATGCGCAATCATGGCTTGTGTACTCAAATTATCGGTGATGTTCAACTTCAAAGTCACATCACCAAGAAAGTTCGTAGAGTGTCCTTGGTCGGTACGCAAATTAATATCTGCAACGGGATTATAATATTCCCAACCACCGGTCCAAACATTATAACCGTGAACTTGTGTTTCGTCGTAGGCTGGTTGTGTAGGATTGAGTTTTAAAGCCATATCGAAAATACCATTGTGCGAACGATCGCTGTTTGTTTTACGGTAATCGGCATGAGCAATAATTTCAGCAAATCCATCAATTAAAGAAAAGTTGGCGTTAATGCGGCCGCCCATTTCTTCCCGTTTATCGCCAATGGCAATACCTTCCTGATCAGATTTCAGGATTGTGGCATAAATACGTGAGGTTTCAGAACCACCACTTAAGTTTATATGATGACGTTGACTAAACGGATTGTCAACAGTAACTTCGTCGTACCAATCGGTAGAGCTTCCGTAATCCGTTCCCAAATCGTTGGCTACAAATTCTTGGGCACTTAAAACTTCCGGTTTGCGGCGAATGGTTTCGGTTGTAAATTCCGAAGTGTAGGTCAAACGAATTTTACCGGCCTTTGCCGATTTTGTAGTAATAAGAATTACACCTCCTGCGGCACGCGTACCATAAATTGCTCCGGCTGATGCATCTTTCAATACATCAATCGATTCAATATCTTCGCGGCTTACCGAGTTCAGGCTTCCTCCGGGTACTCCGTCAATTACAATAAGCGGTCCTTGCCCGGCCAAAACAGAAGCAACTCCACGCAACTGCACCGATGTTGTGGCGTTCGGGCTGGTTCCGTTAGTTGACTGAATACTTAAACCGGTAACTTTTCCCTGCATTCCAATAAGCGGATTTCCTGATCCACCGGGAATAAGGTCTTTTGATTTTACGCTGGTAATTGAACTGGTTACTTCTTTTTTCTCTAAAGTACCATAACCTACAACCACAACTTCATCAACATTAATAGCATCAGCAAGCATGGTAACATTTATTTCGGTTTGATTACCAACTGCTATTTCCTGAGGTTGCATACCAACAAACGAAAATTGAAGAGTCGCATTTTCAGGAACACCGGGCAACGAATAAGCTCCCTCTAAATTTGTAACTGTACCGTTTGTGGTTCCTTTTACAACAATGGTAACACCCGGCAGTGGCGATCCATCCAGATCGGTAATAACTCCGCGAACCGTATTTTGCTGCTGTGCCTGCATGCTTCCGTTTCCGGTATTTTTAGTTATCACAATGTCTTTGTTGAACACCCTGTATTTTAAACCTGTACCACTCAGTACATCATCTAATACATGCTCAACAGTTGCTTTTGCATAAACAGCATCAACCTTTTTATAACGTGGCAGATGTTCGTTTTTATAGAAAACATCAAACTCGGTTTGATCCTGAATGGATTGAAAAACATTCTCGAGGCTTGCATCGCGCAATTCCATATCAACTCGCACTGATTGCGAGTATACACTGGCTGAAACGCTGACTAAGCTTATTAAAATTAAAAAAAGGGATAGTTTCATAACAAGAAACAGTTTTCTCCCCCTTCTTCTTTCAAAAAGAAAGAGGTGGATTAGTTTTTTTTTCATAGTTTCGCTACGATTTTAATTTATAAATCAAAAAATTACACTTGTAATGTTAAACGGGAAGTATGTGGCGTATTTCCCGTTTTTTGTAGAAAAGTAGGATTCTCATATCATAGGCAGAAGTAGTTTAGTTAGTGTTTTTAATCTTATTTTAGTGTTACTGTGATGTCGTCGTTATCAATGTGATAATCAATGGGGACTAACTCATTGATAACTTCAAAGTGTTGTTTAATTGGTTTATGTTTTCTCAGTACTCCCGAGATATATTCGTATTTAAATGCCTCTTTATTATAGTCGATATCAACATCCCACCAGCGTTCCATAATCTGAAAAACCTTATCAACCGATTCGTTACGGAATTCATAGCGACCTTCGCGCCAGGCGGTGTAAATGTCAAAATCCTTTTCGCCAATTAAAACTTCAGCCGTTTCGGTGTAAAAAGTTGCCTGTTCGCCGGGATACAAATCCTTAAAGAAATTGCCCGAAATGATTTTTACTTTTCCTTCAACGAGCGTGGTTTCAATCATTTTATCTTCGGGGTATTCGCAAATGTTAAATTTGGTTCCGGTAACTTTTACGGTATGGTTTCCTGTTTTTACCAGAAATGGATTTTTTTCGCTCGAGGTTACTTCAAAATAAGCTTCGCCGTGCAAACTAATCTCACGGTTCTTCTCTGTAAAGTCCGACGGAAATGAGAGTTGCGAACCGGCATTTAACCAAACATGGGTACCATCGGCCAAAAACACTTCTTTAATCTGTCCTTTTATCGCCTCCACAGTTCGCATTTCAACTTTTCGTGCCGAGGCTGTTTCGGTGTATAAATAATGACTCATCCAGCCAACTCCTAGAGCCACAACAATAATTGCTGCAATTTTCACCAACTCCTTAAAGAATCCGCGTTTTACTTTCGCCTTATCTATTCGGTGTTGCAATTTGCGCCATTCACTGTTTTCAAGTTCTATCAGTCTGTCCGAATCAATTTCAGCAGCATTCCACAAATCTTTCTGTTTAAACAGCTCTTTCCTGTTTTCCGGATTCTCATTTATCCAGTTTAACACTTCAGCGTGTTCTTTTTCATTTGCATTTCCCTGAATAAAATACAGAATAGACTGATTGATATTTTCAGTGTTTTTGTCGTTCATTTCTAATAAGAGTATTTTTGGTGAAGTTTACCCTACCTCTAATTGTAGTTATTTTGAAAATTGAATAGAAAAAAGATGTAAGAAAGGTCTTTAAATTCGTTTTGAAAGATTTTAAGGGCTTTTGAAATGTGCTTCTCAACCGATTTTATAGAGATATCGTGTTTGCTGGCAATCTCCTTGTTTGACAAACCATTAAACCTGCTATCGTTAAATATTTGGGCGCATTTTGGCGGTAGTTTTTCTATTGTGTTTTTTATCCTGTCGCGAATTTCAAACTCTAAAACACTTTTTTCGGAATAAAAAAAGTAGTTTAGTTCTTCTTGTTTTAATTGCAACTGAATTTCATTCAATTTGTCTGCTCTAACCCTTTCTTTTTCGAAATGTTTAAAGCAACGATTTTTTACAATAGTGAACAGATAAGCAGAAAGCGTGGTTTTCAATTCAATCTTTTCCCGGTTTTTCCATAGTTCGTAAAAACAATCTTGCACAAAGTCTTTAGCCAAATCCTCTTCAACAAATTTATTAGCGAAAAGATAAAGCGGCTGATAGTACTTTTTGAAAAGATTGTTGAAGGCCACATAATCACCTTCTTTAAACCTCCTGAACAATATTGTTTCAAGATTTGGTTCCATGAAAAAAAATCGAGTTAGTATAGATACAGTTAAGTTTAAGCGTACAAAAGTATGCTTTTAAAATTATTTGCAAACTATTTAAAATGACAAGCAATTATTTGGTAGTGCAAAATTTAGTGCAGAAAAGTTGGTAAAACACTGGTTACTCCAAGCAACCGGATGGAGCAAATTTTACTTCAAACAAAAATTAAAAATCATTAATCGGTGGGCCTTTTCTTAATGGATTTCCATATAAACCGTTACATTTGCGACCTAAAGCCGCAATTATTCGATTTTTTTTAGAAAACGATTGATACCTAAAATCGTTATATGGAGCATATTGATTATAATTCAGACTGGCGCAAGGTAGCGTCAACCATTTACAAAAAACCTACCGATTCAAAGATATATGGCATGGTTGAGTTGGATGTTACCGACATTGAAAAATACATTGCTAAAAAAAGGAAAGAGGGCTTAAAAACCACGCTCACATACATAATCACACTAATTATTGGCAGGGCAATCAGAAACGAAGTTCCGGAACTTAACACCTTTGTTAAGGGCTCGAAAATTGCTCAGCGCAAACAGGTTGACGGTGTTGTAAGTGTTTTGTTGGCCGGTGGCGAAATGGGCTCGGTAAAAGTTGAAAATGCCGACCAGCGCACCATCCAGGAAGTTACCGACGAAATTGCAGAGCATATCCGCCAGTCGCGAAAAGGAAATGAACGCGATGAAATGCAATCGAAAAATATGCTGGCGCGCGTACCCTGGCCTTTCCGAAAATGGTTGTTCCGTTTATATCGTGTACTAACTATTGATTGGGGAGTTTCGTTGCCTGGAATTGGCCTCGACTCAAACAGTTTTGGTTCCTATGTGGTATCGAATATTGGTACTGTTGGACTGGATACAGGTTATGGTTCGTTGCTACCCTCGTCTAATGTGTCGCTTGTAATGATATTGGGAACTGTACAAAACAAACCAGCGGTGGTTAACGGAGAAATTGTTCCGCGACGAATTATGCTGCTTTCTGCTACTCTCGATCATCGTGTTGTTGACGGCTCGCATGGTGGACGCCTTTTCCGCCATATCAAATATTTGCTTAAAAATCCACATCTACTTGAAGAAAGACCAGACGAAAACCTGGCAAAATTTTAAAATATCCATTTCCTGAAAAGTAGGTAATGCTATAATTTTTCCGTGTACGAACACGGATATCCTAATATTTTTGTTTAGCTTTGAAAGCGAGGATCTAAACCTTCAATTTTTAATCATAAAATAAGAAGCGCTATCGAACTAAATAAACAAATACGAATAAAGGATATTGCCGAAAGAGCAAAGGTCTCAATTGGCACTGTCGACAGGGTTTTACACAACCGCGGCGAAGTTGCAAAATCAACAAAAAAGAAAATTCTTGAAATTGTAAAAGAGCTAAACTATCAGCCAAATATTTTAGCAAGTACGCTTGCCTCAAAAAAATCGGCAACATTTGCAACCCTGCTTCCTCAGCCTCCTTCAGAAGAAGGTTATTGGGCAAAACCAATAAAAGGTATTCACAAACGAATTTCGGAATTACCGCAATATGGACTTCAAATCGAATCGTTTACATTCAATCAATTCAGCTCAAAAAGTTTTGTTGATGCTGCCAACAAAGTACTGGAACTTAAACCTGACGGAGTTGTACTGGCTCCATTTTTCAAAAAAGAGGCGTCGGTATTTATCGAAGAATTAAAGGAACTGGAAATTCCTTTTGTATTTATCGACTCGGATTTAAAAGAGATGGGCCAACTTAGTTATATTGGTCAGAATTCGTACCAAAGCGGACTTGTTTCGGGCAAATTACTTGATTTGATGGTTGCCGAAGGAAATATTTTGGTTATTCATTTTGCAAAGGAGATGGATAATCAAAACCATTTAGTTCAGCGCGAAAAAGGTTTTTACGAGTGGTTCAAAAACAAAAAAGGGAATGATCATCAACTGTTTACAATCGAAATCCCTAATACCGACTCCGATGAGTGGATGGAAGCCTTAGAAAAGGATATTACCAGCAAGAATATAAAAGGAATTTTTGTTACCAACTCGAAAGTATTTAATGTAGGCCAACTTCTGCAAAAATACAAGCTTGAGCATATCAAAGTAATAGGACATGATTTAATTAAGGAAAATGTTGAATTTCTGAAAAAAGACATGGTGCAGTTTCTCATCTGCCAACGGCCTGAAGACCAGGGTTACAATGCTGTTAACAAGCTATTTAGAAGTGTTGTACAAAAAAGAGAGATACAGAAAGAAAGCTATACCCCCATTGATATCATCACAAAAGAAAACGTTGATTATTATAAAGAATTTAAGTAGATTTTATGGAAGCACTGTCATTTAACGATTTAAAAGGCAAAATATGTGTAATTACAGGTGGCGCAGGAGTTTTAGGCACAGCAATGGTTAAAGCCATTGCATCGGTTGGAACCAAAATAGCCATTGCCGATATTAATAAAGAAACAGCAGACAAAGTTGCAGCAGAAATTGCTGCCGAATCAGGAGCTGAAGTAATTGGAGTTGCCGCCAATGTGCTCGATAAAGAATCACTTGAATTTGCCAAATCTGAGATCAACAAACGACTGGGGGCAATCGACATTTTAATTAATGGTGCCGGCGGAAATAGTCCACAGGCTACAACAAAAGTGGAGACCATGACCGAGGAAAACATGGACAACCTGGAGGATACTTTTTATGGTTTGGAAATGGAAGGTTTCGACAAGGTTTTTGCCCTGAATTTTAAAGGCACATTGCTACCTACGATGGTTTTTACGCGCGATATGCTAACAAATAAAAAAGGCGTGGTGCTTAATGTTTCGTCGATGAACTCGTACAAACCACTCACTAAAATTCCGGCCTACTCGGCTGCAAAAGCGTCAATCAATAATTTCACTGAGTGGTTATCCGTGCATCTTGCAAAAGTTGGTATCCGGGTAAATGCTATTGCTCCGGGATTCTTCATCACACACCAAAACCGCTTTTTGGTAATGGATGAGAAAACAGGTAACTACTCGCCTCGCGGACAAAAAATTGTTGACAATACACCAATGGGAAAATTTGGGGAACCTGAAGATTTACAGGGGGCAACGCTTTTCCTTATTTCTGACGTTTCAAACTTTATTACGGGCATCGTAATTCCTGTTGATGGCGGATACAGCGCATTTGGCGGTGTTTAAATTATAGCTGTAAAGATTTTGATAGCATCAACCAGTTATCTAAACAGCATATTATTGCATAAAAAAATCACAAAATATGAAACTGAAACAAAATTGTAAATATGCCATGCTGGTTCCAACAAGTATGGGAACACGCATCACTCCTGAAAACGGGCAACCGGTACACTCAAGCGATAAATTTACGCTTTACGCTACCAGTGCAGAGACCAATGTTGCAAGTATTGCATCGTACCTGGGATTGCCGGTGAAAGTACTGACAACATTTGTAAAGGACAGTCCTATTGCAAAATTTATAAAGAGCAATTTAAAATCCCGTCACATGGATTATGAAGGCCCTGAAGTGGAACAGGAAAATCCATGGGGTGTTCGCCACCAGATTAATATTGCCGACAGTGGCTATGGCAGTCGCGGACCACGTGTTTTTAACGACCGCGCCGGAGAAGTTGGTCGTACATTAAATGTAAAAGACTTCGACCTGGAACGCATATTTGGCGAAGAAGGTGTGCAGATTGTACACTTGTCGGGGCTGATTGGTGCGCTCTCGCCTGAAACAACCCAATTTTGTTTAGAAGTTGCAAGAGCTGCAAAAAAGCATGGCACCAAAATTTCGTTTGACCTGAATCACAGGGCTTCATTCTGGAAAGGGCGTGAAGAACAGCTTCACAAAGACTTTACTGAAATTGCATCAGTTTCTGATATTCTTATCGGCAACGAAGAAGATTTTCAGCTGTGTTTTGGAATTGAAGGTCCGGCTGCCGGCGGCGAAGGTTTGAATGCTAAAATCGACGGATTTAAAGGACTTATCACCCGCGTAAAAGAAACATTTCCAAACGCATCGGTTTTTGCCACCACACTTCGTGAAGTTATTAGTGTAAACGAACACCTTTGGGGAGCTATAATGCTTGAAGGCGAAAACTGGCATGTAGTTGAACCGCGAACCATTCGCGTACTTGACCGAATTGGCGGTGGTGATGGTTTTGTTGGCGGAATGTTATACGGTATTTTAAAAGACTGGGAACCGGAAAAATGGCCACAATTTGGCTGGGCAACCGGAGCACTGGCTACTACATTTTTAACCGACTACGCTCAACCAGCCGACGAAGAACAAGTTTGGAGTGTTTGGGGCGGTAATGCACGCGTTAAGCGCTAATCAATTCATTTAAAAATCAGATAGAATGATATATTTCGAAAAAGGATCTACTGAAACAGCACTCAATGCTGAAGATCTGAGAAATGGTCTTTTCGAAGCCTTTGAAAAAATGGGAGCCAAACAAAAAGTTTTGGCAATTCCTCCGGATTACACACGTCTTCCCTCGCGTGCTGGCGAGCTCACAGAATTTACCTGGGAATATTTTGGTGAGCGACTCACCGATGTACTTCCGGCATTGGGCACGCACACACCAATGACAATGGAGCAGATCAGCCACATGTTTGGCAAAATGCCAACTGAACTGATTCGGGAGCACGACTGGCGAAATGACGTGGTAACATTGGGAACCGTTCCTGCAGAATTTGTAAAAGAGGTTTCGGAAGGAGCTGTAAATTATTCATGGCCGGCACAGGTAAATAAAATCCTGGTAGAAGGCAATTACGATCTGATATTATCGATTGGACAGGTTGTTCCGCACGAAGTGGTTGGTATGGCCAATTACAATAAAAATATATTTGTAGGAACCGGTGGCGCTGAAGGCATAAACAAAAGCCATTACATTGGTGCGGCCTACGGTATGGAGCGAATGATGGGCCGTGCTGATACACCTGTTCGTAAAGTATTTAATTACGCCTCGGAGAACTTTTCAAATCACCTGCCCATCGTTTATGTGCAAACCGTTGTTGGGTTAAACAATGATGGCAAACTGCAAACTTACGGGCTCTTTATTGGCGACGACTTCGAAGTATTTGATAAAGCTGCAAAACTTTCGTTGGAAGTTAATTTTGAAATGGTAGAAAAACAAATTAAAAAGGCCGTTGTCTGGCTCGACCCTACCGAATTTAAAAGTACCTGGCTGGGCAATAAAAGCATATACCGCACGCGTATGGCTTTAGCTGATGGTGCAGAATTGATCGTTTTGGCTCCTGCATTGAAGGAATTTGGTGAGGATCCACAAATTGATGCACTTATCCGTAAATACGGCTACTTTGGAACACCTCATACGTTGGAACTCGTTAAAGAAAATGAAGACCTGCAAAATAACCTGGGTGCAGCAGCTCACCTGATTCACGGTTCTTCAGAAGGACGTTTTAACATCACGTATTGCCCGGGAAAAGGGAAAGAGAATGTAACTCAACAGGAAATTGAAAGCGTTGGCTTTAAATTTGGCGATTACGATGAAGTAACATCAAAATATAATCCGGAGAAACTAAAAGACGGTTTAAATATTATGCCCGATGGTGAGGAAGTATTCTATATTTCAAATCCGGCAATCGGACTTTGGGCATACCGCGAACGTTTTGATTATTAATGTAAAAACAGACAGCAAAATTGAATAGTAATAGCAAAAAAAGCATCACTTGGGGAATAATCGGTGTAGGGAATGTAACTGAAGTTAAAAGCGGTCCGGCTTTTTACAAGGTCGAGAACTCGAAACTGGTTGCGGTTATGCGCCGAAATGCTGAAAAGGCTCAAGATTATGCCCGTCGCCATAATGTGCCCAAATGGTACAGCGATGGAATGGCACTGATCAACGATCCGGAAGTGGATGCTATTTATATTGCCACTCCTCCCGATACGCATGCTTCGTACGCCATTGAAGCACTAAAAGCAGGCAAACCGGTTTACGTTGAAAAACCAATGGCTCGGAATTATTCCGAATGTTTGGAGATGCTCAAGGTTGCTGAAGAAACAAATACACGGCTTTGGGTAGCTTATTACCGACGAACCTTGCCCGCTTTTTTAAAAGTGAAAGAACTGGTTGAAAATGGCAGTATCGGCAAACCTTTAATGGTAAATATTAAACTTTATAAACAAGCGCCCGAAGCCAATCAAAAACCGGAGGAAATGCTCTGGCATGTGTTTCCTGAAATTGCCGGGGGTGGATATTTTTTCGATCTGGCCTCACATCAACTGGATTACCTTGATTTTGTTTTTGGGAAAATCACCGAAGTAAAAGGACAGGCTGTAAACCAGGCCGGTCTCTACCCTGCTGAAGATACGGTAACAGGAGTCTGGGAACATGAATCAGGAGTGGTTGGAACAGGTAGCTGGTGTTTTGTAGTTGATGAAAAATCGGTTGAAGATTATATTCAGATTGTCGGAGAAAAAGGCGAAATTTGTTTGCCTTGTTTTACACATGGCGACGTTATTGTAAAAAACCAAAAAGAAACAAAAAAACTAAGCTTTAAGAATCCGCAGCACATCTCGCAAAACCTGGTTGAACAGGTTGTAAATGAATTACTGGGAAATGGAAAATGTGTAAGCACCGGCGAATCGGCAGCCCGCACAAGTTGGGTACTTGATGAGATGGTGAAAGATTATTATGCTGAACCACAATAGGCACAATAGAAGACCAATGAAGATTATAATTGATAACAAGATACCATATATTAAAGGTGCACTTGAACCTTTTGCAGAGGTAGTTTATCTACCTGGAAGTGCAACCACACCGGAGGTTGTAAAAGACGCTGATGCAATTATTACGCGAACAAGAACCATTTGCAATGCTAAATTGCTTCGGGGTTCGAAAGTAAAATATATAGCCACGGCAACAATCGGGTTTGATCACATCGATACAGATTACTGCAGAGAAGCAGGAATTGAATGGACAAATGCTCCGGGTTGTAATGCAGAGAGTGTAAATCAGTACATTTCATCTGCGTTGTGTTCATGGGCAATGCGAAAAAGAACCGACCTTACCGGATTAACAATCGGAATTGTTGGTGTGGGAAATGTAGGAAAACGTGTTGCAAAAACTTGTCGAGTTCTAGGAATGAACGTTCTGTTGAACGACCCTCCGCGTGAGAGAACAGAAGGAAGCGATGAATTTGTATCGTTGGAAAAGATTCAAAATGAGGCAGACATTATCAGCTTTCATGTTCCGTTGAATATGACCGGCGAAGATGCTACTTTTCATATGGTAGATGAAGATTTTCTGCAAAACCTCAAAAAAAATCCGTTGATAATAAATTCGTGTCGTGGAGAAGTTTGTGATTCAGAAGCCATGTACAATGCCATTGAAGCCAACGATATAAATGGTTTTATTGCCGATTGCTGGGAGAATGAACCGGAGATAAACCTCGATCTTTTAAACCTTTGCGAATACGGCACACCACACATCGCGGGTTATTCAAAAGACGGGAAAGCCAACGGAACAAAAATGAGTATTCAGGCCATTAGCAGATTTTTTGATTTGGGAATCAACAATTGGGCACCAACAGGTGTTGAACTACCTGCAACTACAACCATAAAAATTGATGGCATCCAACGCCGTGAATATTCCATTTTGGCAGAAGCCATTTTGAGTACATACGATATTGAAAACGATGATGACAACCTTCGCGATTCACCACTTAAATTTGAACAACTGCGAGGCGATTATCCGGTACGCCGGGAGTTTGACTCTTACACCATAGAAGCAAAAAATATTGAAACAAAAACATTGGAGAAACTAGAAAAATTAGGTTTTCAGATTAAAAACAAATAATACGCAATAGCATGAAGAAATTAGCAGATATTGGTTTGATCGGGTTAGCCGTAATGGGCGAAAACCTGGTGCTAAACATGGAAAGCAAAGGCTACACAGTGGCCGTATACAACCGTACTGTAGAGAAAGTTGACAAATTTGTAAATGGCAGAGGAGCCGGTAAAAACTTTATCGGAGCACACTCAATTGAAGAGTTTTGTGCCTCGCTCGAGAAGCCTCGTAAAGTAATGATGCTGGTAAAAGCCGGTCAACCGGTTGATGCCTTTATCGACATGGTTATCCCCCACCTTGAGCCGGGTGATATTATTATTGATGGTGGTAATTCACATTTCCCTGATACCATTCGTCGTACCGAATATGTTGAAAGCAAAGGTTTGCTTTACATCGGAACAGGTGTTTCAGGCGGTGAAGAAGGTGCTTTGAAAGGCCCGTCAATTATGCCCGGTGGATCTCCTGATGCATGGCCACATGTTAAAGAGATTTTTCAGGCTGTTTCGGCAAAAGTTGAAAGTGGCGAACCTTGCTGCGACTGGGTTGGCGAAGGTGGCGCTGGTCACTTTGTAAAAATGGTGCACAACGGAATTGAATACGGCGATATGCAGATTATCACCGAAGCTTACCAGTTGATGAAGGAATTGCTGGGAATGAGCAACGACGAGATGCACGAAGTTTTCAAAAAGTGGAATGAAGGTATTTTAGATAGCTACCTTATTGAAATCACACGCGACATTCTGGGTTATAAAGATGAAAACGGCGAAGAAACCGTTGAAATGATCCTTGACACTGCCGGACAAAAAGGAACCGGAAAATGGACAGGTATTTCAGCACTTGACTTGGGTATTCCGTTAACATTAATCGGCGAATCAGTTTTTGCCCGTTGTTTATCGGCTCAGAAAGATTTGCGTGTTCAGGCATCAAAAGTTATTGAAGGCCCAAAAGCTGAATTCAAAGGCGACAAACAACAGTTTATCGACGATATTGAAAGTGCATTGCTGGGTGCAAAAATTATTTCTTACGCACAAGGTTATAACCTGATGATGGAAGCTGCCAGCGAACACAGCTGGAACCTGAATTACGGAGGAATTGCCCTCATGTGGCGCGGTGGATGTATCATCCGCTCGGTTTTCCTTAACGATATTAAGAAAGCATTTGATAACAATCCTGGATTGCCAAACTTGCTGCTCGATCCTTTCTTTAAACAAAAAGTTGAAGAAGCACAGGGAGGATGGCGTCGTGTTTGTGCAACTGCATTGGCTAATGGAATTCCGGTGCCAGCATTAACATCTGCACTGTGTTACTTTGATGGTTTCCGCAGCGAACGGTTGCCCGCCAACTTACTTCAGGCACAACGCGACTATTTCGGAGCGCATACCTACGAACGTGTTGACAAACCACGTGGCGAATTCTTCCACACCAACTGGACAGGTCGTGGTGGAGACACAGCATCGTCAACTTACAACGCATAAAAGTTTTAATGAGATAAAAGAAAAAGGAAGCACTTGCTTCCTTTTTTTATTTTTAGAGATTTATCATTGCTTTTATTGCGCCAAACTTATAACCTTCAACCATATCAAAAGCAACGGGAGTTTCTTCAAGATTAAACTCATGTGTTACCATTTTTGAAACTTGTACGGCACCTGAAACAACCAGCTCAATAGCTTCTTCCACACAATGGTTTTGACGGCGTACATTTATTACTGTCAGTTCTTTTCGACGCATCAGATCCATATTGAAGACATATTGCGCATCCGGCGGAATGCCAACCAAAATCAGCTTACCTCCAGGCTTTAGTATTTTTGTGGCGTTGTCTACTGCTTTCTGATCGCCACTGGCCTCGAAAACAATATCCATCAACAATTCTTCCTGTTTTTTCACAGTAGATACAACATCTTCTCGAGTAGGATTAACCAACCAGGAAGCACCAATCTCTTCTGCCCTTTCTAAACGATAGTCCAAAGGTTCTATCATTCCAATATTTTGTACTCTATCGGCCAGTAACTTCATTAAAATGCTTAAACCAATCGGACCTGCACCAAAAATAGCCGTTGACAATTCTGTCTGCTCCATCTGAGCAAGTTTTACTGCATAAACACCAATTGAAAGTGGTTCAATAAGCGCCGCCTGCATTGAATTAAGTTTCCCAGAAACCGGAATACAGGTGTATGACGGCATAACAATGAATTCAGATAAACATCCTTCCAACTGACCAGGACAACCTAAAAACTTATTATTCAGGCAGGTATGAGGGCGTCCTGCCTTACACTGATCGCAGGTTCCGCAATGAACGGACGGATCGACGACTACCAGATCGCCAACTTTTACATTGCTTACTTCTTTACCGGTTTCAACAATTATACCCGAACACTCGTGCCCCACTGTAAAAGGATATTCAACAACCTGCGAACCAATATTGCCTTCGGAATAGTAGTGAATATCCGATCCGCAGACACCAATTGTCGACAGCTTTATTTTTACATCCTTTTCATTTAATAACACCGGTTCCTCAACATCAGTTAATTTCATTTGTCGAATTCCGGTTAATACAACTGCTCTCATTTTTAAACTGTTTCTTATTTGAGACTTTCAATATTTAGTGCTTCACTGAGCCGTATAACGACTGATTCTATCACCTAAAAATAATTCGGATTTAACCGATTCTTAAGTGTTATTTCACTGGATTAAAAATACGACCTGTAATGATTCATGCCAAATAATTCTGTACCTAACTTTTAACCACTTTTCAAATAAGTTAATCGTATCCGGTAAAATCGTTTGGAACTAAACAATAAAAAAATAGTCGATTCTAACATAAGCTCGATTAAAAAATTATCCATTTCAAAAAATGATAATAGCCCATACGATTCTGATTAGAAATTGTGGTTTATTCTGTTCCAATAAGTAATAAGAACATGATTTTTATCATCAAACTTGGTTTTATAGCATTTTTCGAACAAAACATGATTTTTTTCAAAAAACACTAAAACTATTCTATAACATATTGTAAATGTCACAATGACTGAATATCAATATCATAACACCAATATTTAAGAACTTTTAAACAAACATTAATTAATTTTAAAAAATACTTAAGGTTTAAGTCATTTTTATACTATATTAGCGGAGCCTTATATGAATAAAACGATTTAGATACTTATTAGAACTACCTTTTCTCTATTAGACCAATAAGTTTTCTGATCTAACTAAACTAGACTATGAACAATCGGGTTATCAAAAAAAGATAACCCGCTTTTTTTTGGCAAAAATCAAATTAAGGCAAATGTTTCAGAAGCCGCATAAAACGTATGTAGAATAAGATTCCGGCAGTTCCCAACCCAACTAAATAGCCATACCAAATCCCCTGAGGACCAGCATTTAAAACAAAAGTAAATACGTAACTTGTTGGTATTCCAATCAGCAAGTATGCGATAAAAGCAATAAACATAGGTTTTGTTACATCAGCCATTCCACGTAACGAACTTTGCATAACAACCTGTAAGCCATCAAAAAGCTGAAATACCGCTGCGATAACTAATAGCCCGGCCGCCACTTTTATCACATCCTTATCCGTAGTAAACATAAAAGGTAAGAGATTTCTTCCCAGGATAAATATCAAGGCAGATATTGACATAAATAATAGTACCAGATGTGTTGAGGCAAAAACTGCTCTTCGTAACGAAACATAATCTTTTTCTCCTATTTGATGGCTTACCCTAATTGTATTAGCCTGTGAAACACCCAGCGAAATCATATATGTAAATGTAGCCAAACCAAGTGCCACCTGATGTGCAGCAAGTGGAGTTTCACCGAGCCAGCCCATCATAACCGCACCAATTCCAAAGGCAGCTACCTCAACAATTAACTGAAATCCGATAGGAACACCTATTCGTAACAAGTCTGAAATATCCTTTTTAAACACTTTTTGATAGCGGGCGAATACAAAGTATCGTTTATAACGATTATTGCGAACAATGAAATAAATAAATAATAGGGGCATACAAATCCGCGAAGTAAGTGTACCTATTCCCGCTCCCATTAGTCCCATTTCCGGGAATCCGAATTTCCCGAAAATAAATACATAATTAACTGCAATATTTATAACATTGGCAATTAGGGTAATTTGCATTGCAATTTTGGTATTTCCTATTCCTTCGAAAAACTGTTTTAAGGTGAAAAAAAACATAAAAGGCAAATAAGAGCAACACAACAATAAATAATAAGGGCGAGCCAAGATTAAAACATTATTGGGTTGCCCCATATGCGGAAGCAGAAAATAAATACAAAACATGAGCATCGTGAGGCCGATAGCTGCAGCCAAATGGGCCGAAATCCCATTCTTTAACCAAACTATTGCTTTTTGCAATTGGTTTTGTCCAAAAGCTTTTCCAACAAGTGGAGTAAGCCCCATAGTTACGCCCATGCCAAACACCATCCCTATCATAAAAACACTGTTGGCAAACGATGCTGCTGCCAGCTCGGTGGTGCCAACATGTCCAACCATCATATTATCGGCCAGCGACACGGTTACCTGGCCGATTTGCGATAATACAATGGGAAAAGCCAGGGTTAAATTGCGCCTGTAAAAAGGTATGTATTGCTGTAATTTCACGCGGCAAAGATACCTTTTTATTTATGTTATCAGAGTGTGAGTATTTGGGACTTGAATAAGGTTGCTTTTAGTGAAAAATCACGCCAAACGATACAACACAAAATAAGTTACAACGAGAACCAATAGCTAAATTTGATCATAAAAGCATTTTCAGCACTTATATTTCTGATGTCTTTAAAACTGTCAATTAAAGAAGAATTATAAACATCCTCGTAACTACTACGATTGTGGCTCCATACAAAATAAAAAGTTGAACCGGTTTTATACTCCCAACGTGCTACAAAATTCGACCTGAATTCCTGGAAATTAAAATCGTAACCGTAGTATGAAAAGTCGTGATAAACATTGCCATCGTCGTCCGATAATATATCGCCATTTCTTGAAAGCATTTCAAATCGATCATTAACACTTTTGGCTTTTGAGTCGTTTACACGCTTGTAATCCAGGTATTTTCCGGTGGTAACATAAGGGCTACCATAATATTGAAGCGACAGTTCCGGTGTGATAAAAAACTCAGCTCTGAAGGTGGTATAAAAAGTTTTACGATCGAGATTACCCACTACATATTCAGAGTTGTCATTTACGTTAGATATGCCCAGGTACTGGCTGTTGTCTTGTTCATCAACGTATGTAGTACTCAACGACATTAAAAATCGTGTGCTAAGCCGCCAATCCATTTGAAAGCTATATGAATTATCAAACGAAATATCATCGCCATAGCGTGTAAAATCAGCACGGGCACCAACAAAAAAGTCGCGCTGCGAATTGGTTTGCAGGGCTGCTGCCAGTCGGTTTCTGTTATCGATTCTCAATGAAGGACCACCACGCAATCGCCGGGTGTCTATTTCATTAATATAACGGTAAGCTGCTAAATCAAAACGCCAGTAATTTTTAAACCTCCAACCAGCTGTAAAGCTAAAATTATCTCTTATGTTATCGCCATTAAATGTCCAGTTATGGCCTTGTGCCAAACGAAAAGAGTAATTAAGTAAGATACCTTTTGGCTTGTTGTTGAGATATTGAATTCTAAAATTCTGATCGATATAATCAGCCTGACGCAAGTAACCAACATCGTTTAAATCCACCCCTGGCGAGCGCCACTCCACATCGCCTGTAATTCTGAATTTTCCACTTCGTTTTCCTCCACCTAACTCGCCTCCCCAGCCACTTAAACTGGTTCTGGTTGGATCATAATCTAAATAATCAGCATCAACGCGTTGGTAGTAATGCCGCGAATTTCGTTGCAAACGAGCAATTGCTTTTTCATTTCCATTAACACGCGAAGCGAATGTTTTTCCGGCAATATAATATTTGCGGTTTTTCCAGTTATGTTCAAAATCAAGCCCGCCTACAAAAGAGTTGTCGGCCAAAAATTCAAGATTTTCATCTTTAATATTACGTATGGTGGAAGTAAAAATCCCGCCCAATACAGTACTTCCTTCATTAAAATCTTGCTTAACACGCGCTATTGAGTAATTTGTAAAAGGTTCAACGGCTTCTTTTATTTGTTCATCGGCCGATTTTATGGTTGCCGTTTCTCTGGCTGTCATGCTATTAACCAATCCTAAGGAGAATCCGTTTTTGTTTTTACCGGTTAGTTTTAAAGCGTTCACTATCGAAGTGTTCTCAGGCATTTCCATACTTTCGCCCAAATCTTCATCATAATCGGGTTCGTAGCTGGGGGCGTGTCCAATCCGGCGCGAATAAAACAGCATATCGTTTCCCGAGTTGTACTCCAAAATACTTTTCCCTTCCAGAAAAAATGGTCGCTTTTCATCATAAAACACCTCGTACGATGTTAAATTCAATTCCGAAGGATCGGCCTCAACCTGTCCAAAATCAGGGTTAAAAGTGTAATCTAAGGTAAAGTTAGAGGTTACTCCTATTTTGCCATCTAAACCAAAACCCAAATTGGTCTCATTATTCTCCGAATTCGGAAAATACTGGCCGCTTGTGTAGGGCATTACCTCAAAGTTTCGTTTGTATGGAATATCCTTTATTCCACGTAGTTCACCAAATATATATACCATAGCCGGAGCATCAATCGGAATTAATTTCCACTGACTTTCTTCGCTAAGCCGGTGAATCCAGCGCCAAATATGCATCCCCCAAACCTGTTCCTCTTTTTTTGAATATCGAATCTGCGAAAAAGGAACACGCATTTCGGCGTACCAGGCCGAGTCTCCCAATGTTGTTTTTCCATCCCAAACGGCGTTCCAGTTAAAATCCCAGCCGTATTCTCCCATGTGCATCAAGTCAATTTTTTGACCAGCAGAGGTTAAGTTGAATTCAAACGCAGTTTGTTTATCCTGGTATGAATCAAGTGCAATTCCGGCTACATCGCCATTTAATTCGTCTCTTCTTCCCAGAATTGGATCCATCTGATCCGGTTCATTATCATAGGCCTTAATGGCAAAATACAGGTATTTATCGTCGTAAAGAATTTTAATTTCAGTGTCCTGGCTTGGTGCCTTTGCCTGATGCGGAACCTGCTGAATAAAATCGCCATCCCAGGTTCCAACCGTTTGCCAACATTCATCGTCGAGCTTACCATCAATTTTTGGTACTAAAGAAGTTCGTGTAGCATAATATACCCTTTTAATGCTGGCATATTCATTAACCAGCGAATCATCAGAAAGGGTGTAATTATAATCTTGTGCACTTACCAGACAGACACATCCGGTTAACAAAAATAAGGTTTGCGCAATTCTTAACAGCATGATTGGTATTAAATTAGTGTGCAAAAGTAATCATAATTCTGTAAATTCATAACTTATCATAAAAAATAAATTTTAGACTCAATACTTTAGGAATTCAAATATAAGTTCATCCAAATTCTGACATATAACACCTTTTTACAATTATTAACAAAATACCAAGTTCAAGATATTAAACATCGGGTAACTTCCAATCTAAAATATTTAAACGTAAACATTTTTTGCCAATGAGAGTTATTATTGGCAGAAATTAAGATGACTTAAACTTATTATTGATTTCAAATTTGTATGAAGAAAATCAAAAAGATTCTAATCGCAAACCGAGGCGAAATTGCGATTCGCGTAATGCGAACCTGCAGGGAGCTTGATCTTGAATCAGTTGCCATTTACTCGGAAGCAGACAGGACTTCGCTACATGTGCGTTATGCCCACGAAGCTTATTGTGTAGGTAAAGCACCATCGAGCGAAAGTTACCTGAACGTTGACAAAATTATTGAAGTTGCAAAAATAAGTGGTGCCGACGCGATTCATCCCGGCTACGGCTTTTTATCGGAAAATGCCGATTTTGCCCGACGATGTACTGAAGAGGGAATTGTTTTTATTGGTCCTTCGCCGGAAGTAATTATTCAAATGGGAGACAAAATTCAGGCCCGCGAAGCAATGACTGCAGCCGGAATTCCCGTAGTACCCGGCACCGACGGTGAAATAAAAACAGAACAAGAAGCGCTGGAGGTTATAAAAACCATTGGCCTTCCGGTTATGATAAAAGCATCGGCCGGTGGTGGCGGAAAAGGAATGCGGCTGGTAAAAAACGAATCGGAAGTGGTTTCTGCAGTTCGTGCAGCACGTTCCGAGGCTAAATCGGCGTTTGGCGACGATGCCGTTTACATTGAAAAATATATTACTTCGCCACATCACATCGAGTTTCAAATTTTGGCTGACCAGCACGGAAATACCGTTCACCTTTTCGAGCGTGAATGTTCTGTTCAGCGTCGTCACCAAAAAATGATTGAAGAAACACCATCGCCACTAATGACGCAGGAGTTACGCGATGAGATGGGAAAAGCAGCCGTTGACGCTGCAAAAGCAGTAAACTATGTAGGTGCAGGAACGATCGAATTTTTGGTTGATAACGACCTGAATTACTATTTCCTTGAAATGAATACTCGTTTGCAGGTAGAACACCCGATTACCGAACGTGTTACCGGAATCGACCTGGTAAAACAACAGATTTATGTTGCTGAAGGACGCGAACTGGAATTCGGACAAGAGGATCTGAAACAAAGAGGTCACGCCATAGAATGCCGTATTTATGCCGAAGATCCGGATAATAACTTTATGCCAAGTGCCGGAAAAGTATATAAAATATCTTCTCCGCTTGGGCTTGGTGTTCGTACCGACGGTTACGTGTATGAAGGTTATGAAATTCCGATTTACTACGACCCGATGATCTCGAAACTGATTGTTTGGGGAAAAACCCGCGACGAAGCCATCGCTCGTATGCGCCGTGCACTTTACGAATACAAAATTACCGGTGTAAAAACATCAATAAAAATGCTGGAGCGTGTAATGAACAATGAAAACTTCATTGCAGGAAATTACGACACACATTTTATTGAGAAAAACCAGGAACAACTGTTATCGAACGGAATGAAAGACAACCCGGAAGACATGGTTATTATTGCGGCATTTATAGATTACCTGGATAAACTGGGAAGCAATGCTGCAGTAACCAAAGAGTTTGTACCGGCACAAAGCCGCTGGAAAAAGATTCCTTACGTAAATCATTTTTAAACAAGAATTATGGCTGTTGAAATTAAAATTGGCGACAGGAAAGCATGGGTAAACCTGTTAAAACAAGATGGCAACATTCTGGAAGTTGAAGTTGACGGCAAAACATATAACGTAGATTTGATGCACACGGCTGATGGCACATTTTCAATTCTTGAAGGTGGCCATTCGTACGACATCGAATTGGTTCCGGATGAAACGCCCAAAAAATATACCGCTTACACTTTATACGAACGTTACGATGTTGAAGTAATTGATGCCGAAGCACGTTACCTGCAAAACCGTAATGCGAACGGCACGGGATCGGGCGACAACAAAATTACTTCGCCTATGCCGGGCAAGGTAGTTAAAGTGTTGGTGGAAGAAGGTGATGTTGTTCAGGAAGGTGATACTGTAGTTATCATCTCGGCCATGAAAATGGAAAGCGAATACAAAGCTCCAAAAGATGGCACCGTAAAAAAAGTACATGTAAAAGACCAACAAACTGTCGACAGTAATCAGGTATTAATTGAATTGGACTAAAAGAAAAAAAATGGATTTAAAAGCAAAATACGAACAGCTTGATGCCTTTAATGCACAAGCCGAACTCGGAGGAGGTGAAGAAAGAATTGAAAAACAACATGCAGCAGGAAAAATGACTGCCCGCGAGCGCATTCTTCAATTACTCGATCCGGGAACTTTTACAGAAATTGATAAACTGATGACCCACCGAAACTATGACTTTGGTATGGAAGCCAAAAAAGTTTTGGGCGACGGTTTAATATCGGGCTATGGAAAAGTTAATGGCCGTCTGGTTTATGTTTTTGCCCAGGATTTTACTGTTTTTGGCGGTTCGCTAAGTAGAGCAAACGCCGATAAAATTGTAAAAATTCAGGAATTGGCACTTAAAATGGGAGCACCACTGGTTGGATTGAACGACTCGGGCGGCGCCCGTATTCAGGAAGGCGTTGAAAGCCTTGCCGGTTATGCCGACATTTTTTACAACAACGTAATTTCATCGGGTGTAATTCCTCAAATTTCGGCCATTTTGGGGCCGTGTGCCGGTGGAGCAGTTTACTCTCCTGCCCTCACCGACTTTATTTTTATGGTGAAAGAAAAAAGTCACATGTTTGTAACCGGACCCGAGGTAATTAAAACAGTTACTCACGAAGATGTTACCAAAGAAGAATTGGGCGGTGCCGATACACACAGCTCGAAAAGTGGTGTGGCTCATTTTACCGGAAACGACGAGGAACAAACTATTATGATGGTTCGTGAATTGCTGAGCTTCCTACCATCGAATAATCTTGAAGACGCGCCGGTAAAGCCAACAATTGATCCATCAGACAGAATTAGCGAAGAGTTGGAAGACATTGTTCCTGCAGATCCGAACAAACCATACGACATGCACGATATTATCCAGAATGTAATCGACAACAAACATTTTCTGGAAGTGCAGCCTAATTATGCACAAAACATTATTGTTGGTTTTGCTCGTTTTGGTGGCCGTCCGGTGGGTGTTGTTGCCAACCAACCCGGCCATTTAGCCGGAGTTCTGGACATCAACTCATCGGTGAAAGCAGCACGTTTTGTTCGCTTTTGCGATGCGTTTAACTTGCCATTGGTAACTTTTGTAGATGTTCCGGGATTTTTGCCTGGAACAGGGCAGGAATTTGGAGGCATTATCAAACACGGGGCAAAATTGCTTTATGCATTCTCGGAAGCTACAGTTCCGAAAATTACAGTAATCACCCGTAAAGCTTATGGCGGTGCTTACGATGTAATGTCGAGTAAGCACATTGGTGCCGATGTAAACCTGGCTTACCCAACTGCCGAAATTGCAGTAATGGGACCGGAAGGTGCGATTAACATTATTCATCGCGAAAAAATGACCGATGAAGAAAAAGCAGCAAAAGTGCAGGATTACCGCGATAAATTTGCAAATCCGTATAAAGCAGCATCATTGGGTTATATCGACGAAATTATTCATCCGCGCGATACCCGAAAAAAAGTAATCGATGCACTAGAAATGACACAGAACAAACGGAAATCGAATCCGCCTAAAAAACACGGAAACATTCCGCTTTAACAGGATTGATGCAGATTGAAATTCAGATTGATTTAGATTGAGACAAAAATCTAAGTTGATGTAATACACGATAATTAAAAGAGATTGATTGAAGGAAAATTGCTACTTTCTGATCAATCTCTTTTTCATTGTGTATACATCTTAAAATCAATTCTATTTCCCGCAAAACAACTACATTTGAGCGCTAAATATTAGTTTATGTGTTAACGAGGCTAAATTTCATGCTAAAAACCATCAAACTGTTTGATAAATAACAATTTATTTCTATTTTTGCGCGTCCAAAATTTTGGATATTTATATTTAATAATTTAAAAATTAGATGATTATGTTGAATCAGTACGAAACCGTTTTCATTTGTACTCCCGTTTTATCTGAGCCACAGGTAAAGGAAGCGGTAACTAAATTCAAGGATATGATCACCGAAAATGGAGGTGAGATGATCCACGAAGAAGATTGGGGAATGAAAAAACTGGCTTACCCAATTCAAAAGAAATCTACTGGCTTTTATCACTTGTTTGAATTTAAAGCCGATCCTGCATTCATTACAAAAATGGAGACAGATTTCCGTCGCGATGAGCGCGTTATCCGCTTCATGACTGTAAAACTCGACAAATATGCAGTTGCATACAGCGAGAAGAGAAGAAAACTTCAGAAAGCAAAATCAGAAAAAAAGGAGGATTAAAAAATGGCACAAGGAAGTGAAATCAGATACCTGACTCCACCGTCAGTAGAGATCAAAAAGAAAAAATATTGCCGTTTCAAGAAAAACGGAATCAAATATGTTGATTACAAAGACCCTGATTTTTTGAAGAAATTCCTTAACGAGCAAGGTAAAATTTTACCTCGTCGTATCACCGGAACTTCGTTAAAGTATCAGCGCAAAGTTGGCCAGGCTGTTAAACGTGCCCGCCAAGTTGCATTGCTACCATTTGTAACCGACATGATGAAATAAGAGGAGGACTTGAAATGGAAATTATATTATTACAAGACGTAGAGCGTTTAGGAAGCAAAGACGATATTGTAGAGGTTAAAGGTGGTTACGCACGTAACTTTCTGATTCCTACTCAAAAAGCAATTGTTGCTACCGAGTCTGCCAAAAAAGTTTTGGCTGAGAACATTAAACAACGTGCTCATAAAGAAGCGAAATTGAAAGAAGAAGCTTCGAAAATTGCTGAGCAAATTGTTGCCAAGAAAATTTCAATTGGTGCTAAAACAAGTACTTCAGGCAAAATCTTCGGATCGGTTAACACCATCCAGTTGGCTGAAGCGATCAACAAAAAAGGATTTGAGATCGACCGCAAACAGATCACTATTCCTGAAGACAGCATCAAAGAAGTTGGTACTCATACAGCTAAAATCAAGCTACACAAAGAAGTTGTGGTTGAGATTGAATTTGAAGTTGTTGCGGAATAAGCATATTTTTGCATACACAATACTAAAAACGGTAAAAGGGTTTCCAAATGGAAACCCTTTTTATTTGCACTAAAAGTGTCTATTGAAGACAAGTTTATTAGTCCCTCCTAACCTCCCCGAAAGGGAAGAAATATCCCCCTATTGCGAATTATAGGGGGTCCGAAATAAAAAGGATGTAATCTTTTCAAAAAGATTACATCCTTTTTATTAGTGTAATTTGAGAAATTCGTGGACTATAATTTTACTGATCGAGCAACTTCTGGTAAGCGACCACATCGAGTATTCGACCGAACTTCTCGCCTACCTGTTTAAAATGCCCGCATTTTTCGTAGCCCAAACGTTCGAACAGTTTTACGCTGGCTTCGTTTTCGGCGGTAATAATACCCATTAATACAACAATACCAACTTCCATGGCTTTTTGCTCCATCTGCAACATCACTTCCTTACCAATACCCTTACCAAAGAATTCCGGTTTAAGGTAAATAGTAATTTCGGCAGTTCTGTCGTAGGCAGCGCGAGGTTTATAGCGCCCCAGGTAACAATACCCGGCAACTTCGTTATCAAAATAAATCAGAAACGACCGAAAACGATTATCGCCAATGGGCAAAATTCCTTTTAAATCATTTTCAGTTACCGAGCCGGTATGAAAAGTAGCCGTTGAATTAGCTATATAATAATTATATATGTCTTTTATCAGACCCAAGTCTTTCTCCTCAAGTAGTTCGAGGCGAATCGCTTTACTCATTCCTTATGCTTATTTTACAGCAATCGTTTCAATTTCGACCATAACACCCAGCGGCAATTCTTTTACAGCAAATGCAGCACGTGCCGGCGGAGTTTCGCTGTAATACTTTCCGTAAACTTCGTTCATGGCTTTAAAATTAGCCATGTCGCTAAGCAGGCAAGTCGATTTTACTACATCGGAGAACGAATAACCGGCCTCGGTTAAAATCGCGCCAATGTTAAGCATTACCTGTTCGGTTTGTTCTGTAATTCCTCCTTCAACAACTTTCATGGTTGCAGGATCAAGCGGTACTTGACCAGAGATATAAAGTGTTCCGTTTACTTCAACAGCCTGACTGTACGGACCAATTGCAGCCGGTGCTTTTTCTGTAGATATAATACGTTTCATCGTGTAAATTTTTCTTGTGAAGATACAAGAATATGCCCCAATTTTCAAGCTCGGGAAACAGGTATTAAAACTTATTAATAGAAAGAAAACAAATGCATATTTCCTGATTATTGTTAAATGCGAAGGAGGCCATTTTTTATAAAGATGCATGTCTCCGCACTTAAAGGGCCGCATTCTCTTGTAAAAACACTGCTCTCTGCACTTAAAGGAGGCCATTTTTTTTATAAAAACGCCTCTCTTCGCAATTAAAGGACCGCATTTTTTTGAAAAAACGGCGCCTTCTGTAATTAAAGAACCCCATTTTTTTATACTATTAATGCTCTCCGCATGCGGAGAGATACGTTTTTGTATAAAAACCTTGCCCTTTAACTACAGAAACATGTGTTTTTGCAGTGTAATTTTCGCTTAAAATCTAAAGTTATCGTAGTGGCTCTGCTGTTTCTGAATCTTCAGATCCTGCAACATTGATGAAGATGCGCTAATTGTAAAGCTGTAACTTTTTCGAAATCCGAATGGCACAAAGTTAAACGACATATTCCAGCAGTGCAGGTCGCGGTTTAAACGAAACGATGTTAAGGCAAATTCGCCTTCCTGAATATCGAAGTTGGTCATAGCGCTCATTTGCCACTTGTCGGTAATACTAATATTTCCGCGCAAGCCTAAAGTTTGAGTAACTTTTCCATTAGGATTGGTACTGGTAGCTCCGGTATAATTTAAACTGTAATCAAAACCAAAATCCCATGGCATGCTAAAATCAATGTAGTCATCGTAAATTGGTGGCAACACTTCTTCTCCAGGCCCGGGAGCTCCTTCCTTATTCTCCCCTTCTTTATTTCCGTCTTTTTTCTTGTCCTTCGAATTAAAATTCATACCGAACGAAAGGTTTGCGCGAGTTACACGCCCCAATTTTTTAATGCCGCTTCGCTCGTTCCAGGCATATTTATGAATTCTACGGTAATTTTCGTCGACCATATAAGGATCGAGTGTGGTACCCATATTAATACTTACACCGGCAACCGTTGTGCGTGCCCTGATATTAAATACCGAGAGGTTTAACGAATCGGCAATCAGGTTATACGACGATGAAATACTGAGGTTGTCGATCAGTTTTACCTTTTTATACGACTGCTCTTCATCTGTTTTTGTCGAATCCCGTGTATCCAGTTTCTTCATCTCCAGGTTGTTATTCAGCGAGAACGAAATGGCTCCCGATTCACCTCTTCCGGGTGATCCCCCATAAATACCTCCAAGGTTTGTATCGAAATATCGGGTATTACCTGCTGAATCAACTTGCACCTCTTGCCAGTATCCGTAATGTTCCGCTCCAAAATCGGGGCGGTAACTAAACGATATTGATGGAGTCATTTTATGGCGTATTCCTTTAATTTTCGAATCAGGATTTCGCGGAATATACATACCATAAATATTGGTAGAAGCACTGATACTGTATGCATAATCGTAAATTCGGTTCAGGCCGGTAATGGTATCAATGCGCACATTTTCTGGTATCGATGATGGATTTCCGGTATATTCGCCGCCCGCTTCATAGTTATAGTTGTATTTTTTGAAATACCACTTCTCGTTGTAACTAATTCCCGGGCTAAAATTAATGTGGTTAAACAAGTTAAAACTCGGGAACGAAATAGGGAGATTATGACGAACACCATTTTTCCAGTCAGTAGCAAACGAGCTGCTTAAAATCTCGTCTTCCTTGGCGTTAATCGAGTTTTTAAAATTGGCTGTATAGTTCAAACCAAACTTCTCGTAAAACTTAATTTTACCGCTTCGGTTCTTTTTCCTGAACGGATAAATTTTAGCCATACTAAAAGTCATCTCTGGCAATGAGAGCGACATGGTACTGTCTTTTGTGTTTTGCGAATGGCGCAGGTTCATCGACATATTAAATGGTGTGTTCTCAAACTTGCGCGAATACGAAATACTTGACGATTTTGTGGTGGTCAGGTAGTCATTCATATCGTAAGCATTTTGCTTATCGTAACCACTCGACGAGATGTTTACACTGGCCGAGAATGTTTGATTAGGATTCGCCTTTGCATCTTGCGAGTGCGACCACAAAATCTTGTATTGTGTTCCAACACTATAACTTTCAAATCCTTCTTCGCCATATTTATTTTTAGCGTATTCAAAACCAAAGTTACCGCCAAATTTGTACCGCTTTTTGTAATTGGTTTTAATTCGCGTTCCCCACGATCCTTTTGAATAAATATCACCCTGCACAGCCAAATCGAAATATTCGCTGGCGGCCCAGTAATAACCACCGTCGCGCAGGAAAAAACCACGGTTTTGCTCTTCACCATATTTTGGTATTAAAATACCCGACGAATAGGTTGGCGAATTGGGGAAATAACCAAAGGGCAGAATTGGGAAATAAATCGGAAAATCTTCCAAAACCATATATGCCGGACCGGTAATAATCTTTTTATTCGACACCACTTTTGCCTTTGTTAAATGCAGGTAAAAGTGCGGATGGTCGGCGTCGCAGGTTGTATACTTGGCATCTTTGGTAATAAATACTTCTTCGCCAATTTTTTTGGTCCGATCGCTATGAATAAAACCTTCGCCCTGTGCCGAAACAACTTTCGTGATAAAGGCTTTTTCCGTTTCGAAATTGTAGCGCATCGTTTCCGATTCGTACTCTTCTGAACCTTGCTTAAACAATGGTTTTTGTGTCATCTCTCCTACCGAATCCAAAATTCCTTCGGCATAAATCTCCTTGGTATTTAAATCCAGTTCAATATAATAAGCTTCCAGTTCAATATTCTGATAAGTAACCTTTGCCTGATTATACAAATAAACTTTTTGCCCGTCAAGCGATACAATCATCGAATCAATTGCCGTATAATCAATCGGGGCATCAATAACAGCTTGTTCTTCCTGTCTGGCGTTCATCGAATCAATGCCGGTACTATCAATTATCGTGGTATCCTGTAAACTGTAATACTCCGACAAAATAGAATCGGGAACCTGTTGCTGCGGAGCCACACTAATAGTCGGTTCCTGAGCTAATATCAAAAAAGGAGTTACCAGGAATAAATATGTGATGAATATTTTATACAAAATGTTTTCTGCGTTTCAAATGTACTTTGGCTGCACAAAAATATAAATATGGTGTATACTAAAGTGCAATAAAATGCAAAATAATGCTAATATTTCTATTTTTACGTTTACAAGTATTAAGCGGGGCAAAGCAAATAAATAAAATAGGATTGAACAAATAATAATACTCCGCTTTTATGTGTTTATATATTCGAATACAGATCAGATATTTACATGACACAACACCGATATAAAATACTTCTGCTCCTATTTTGTTTTCTGTTAACAATGCAATCTCATGCCACCCGACAATCTTCGAGTGAAGTGAAGAAAGAAGGAATTTCGGTAGTTGTTATTGATCCCGGGCATGGAGGAAAAGACCTGGGAGCATCGTTTGGTAACGCCGTTGAAAAAAATATTGTACTTGATATTGCCCTGAAACTGGGAACCACAATAAAAGATAATTACCCCAATGTTAAAGTAGTTTACACGCGCACCAGCGATGTTTTCATTCCGCTGTATAAACGTGCCGAAATTGCCAATAAAAACGAGGCAGACCTCTTTATTTCAATCCATGTTAATGCTGTAAATGCCCGAAGTGTGCAGGGAACCGAAACTTTTGTACTTGGCCTCCACCGAAACGATGATAACCTGGAGGTAGCAAAAAAGGAAAATGCAGTTATCCTTTTGGAAGACGATTATAATTCGACATACGAAGGTTTTGACCCGAACCTGCCCGAATCGTATATTATGTTTGAAACCATGCAGGAAGAATACCAGGGGCAAAGTGTAATGCTGGCTTCGGGCATTCAAAACGAATTTCGCAATTATGCCAAACGCCTCGACCGCAGTGTAAAAATGGCCGGTTTTCTGGTACTACGCGAAACAACCATGCCCAGTGTTTTAATCGAAACCGGTTTTATCAGTCATAATGGCGAGCGGCAATACCTTACCAGCGAGGCAGGAAGAACGCGATTGGCTTATTCCATTTTCAGGGCTTTTCGGGATTACAAATCAGCTATTGAACAACGCAGCAGTTTCCAACTTGTAACCGAAAACCAGGCAAAATCATCAAACGAATTCCCCTTAACGAATAACAATCCTCCATCTGGACTTCCTCTGGCACAACCTCAGGGAGCAACCACACAGCAAACAAATGAGATTTTTTATTCTGTACAAATAATGGCATTAACCCGAAAACTGGAAACAACCGCTGCAAATTTTAAGGGCGAACAAAATATTTTCAGTATGCAGGGAAACAACCTCAACCGTTATTTCTCAGGAAAGTATAAATCGTTAGAAGAAGCAGAACTGGAACTGAGCAGAATAAGGGCAAAATACCCCAATGCGTTTGTTGTGGCCTTTAAAAATAATAAGTTAATTTCTGTAAAAAAGCTTAGCGAGCATTGATTAATCCCTTTTGAATTGGCTACTTTTACATTAAAATCTTATTTTTCCGCCATGAAGAATGCAAAATACACTAAACTGGGAATATTAATTGTTTTTTCATTAGCCGTACTTATTTGGGGTTTGAGCTTTCTGAAAGGCAATGATATATTTAAGCAAAACGATTATTATCATGTGTATTACAACCGTGTTGACGGGCTTGTAAAATCAAACGAAGTTACATTAAACGGATTCCAGATTGGACAGGTAACCGATGTAAAATTTGCTCCGGATAACACCGGACGACTCATTGTTACTTTTGCCGTTAACTCTTCATTTAAAATTCCGGTAAAATCTACAGCGCGTATTATCAGCAGCGATATTATGGGAACTCGATCGATTGAGATTGTATACAGTGGCGAAAGTGAAATGTACCAATCAAACGACACTATTCCCGGATCGATTGAAGCCGGGTTAAAAGACCAGGTAAGTATGCAGGTTCTTCCACTAAAAAATAAAGCCGAAGAACTTTTAAGCACCGTCGACTCTGCTATAACCGTTCTAACCGTTATTTTTAATGAAGATGCCCGCGAAAACCTGACAACCAGCTTTGCCAAAATAAACCAAACTGTTGAAAATATTGAAGCCACAACTGCCGACCTGCAGGAAATAATGGCATCGGAGAAAGGAAATGTTAAAAGCATTGTGTCGAACATTGAAGAACTTACAGCAAGTTTTAAAAATAATGCTGCCGAATTTGAGGCAACAATTAAAAACCTGAACAGTTTCTCTGATACCCTGGCCAATGTTTCGGTTACACCGGTATTAAACAACCTGGCCAATGCTTCAGCCGAAATAGAAAATATATTGGAAAAGCTAAACAGCGACGACAATTCGGCGGGGCTGTTGCTTAACGACGATGAATTGTACCAGTCGATAAATACGCTATCAGAGAATATGGGATTCCTGATTGGAGACATTCAGCAAAATCCGAAACGCTACCTACAGGTTTCGGCATTTGATTTTGGAAAGGAAGTTTACATTAATACGAAAGACGATGCCTCGGCAAAAGATATTGTTTTCAAAGTTCACTTACTCTCTACCAAAACACAATTGGGTACCACTGCCGATGTTTTTAAATCGATTGACGATGTGGAAGAATACTCAACCGGAAATGTTTATAACTATTTTACCGGCTCAACAAGCAAATACAGTGAGATAGAAGAAATTTACCAAACTGTGCGTTTCGAATTTCCGGAATCCAGTATAGTTGCCTTCAAAAACGGCCAGCTTATCAAGCTTAAAAAGGCACTTAAACAGATACGGTAATTAACCGGGGATTGTTGATAGCCGATTGCACAAAAACACAACCCAACCAGCCCCTACCAGCTATATGGTTATCGTTCAACCACTTAAAGACAATCATCTGAATTATAGACAGTTACAAATTATTCAGAAAATTAAAATTTTAAATGCCTGACTTATAACCAACTATGACAAATGTTATTTTTCCAATAGATTTATGATTTTTTTTTTAACTTTTTTTTCGCAACTTTTGTTCTCGGAATACCACTAGGGAAATTTTATTTGTAGAACCTCATTATCCAGCAATTGTAAATGAACAACGAATACAGATCTGCATGGGAGAAATGCCTCAACGTTATAAAAGATAACGTTCCTAGCAGCAGCTTTAAGACCTGGTTCGAACCGATCGAACCGGTTAAATTGGAAAATAAAGTATTAACAATCCAGGTACCAAGTGCCTTTTTTTATGAGTACCTTGAAGAACAGTTTATCGACATTCTTCGCAAGACGCTTCGTATGGTTTTAGGCAACGGAGCAAAATTGGAATATAACGTTGTTTTAAGCAATAAAAACAGTAATGAACCGTATACTGTTAGTTATCCGACAAATAATAATAACAAGATTCAAAATAAACCACTTACTGTGCCATTAAAAGCAGAGGAAAAAGCAACAATAAAAAATCCATTTATCATTCCGGGGATTCAGAAATTGCAGATTGATCCGCAATTAAAACCGGACAACACCTTTGAAAATTTTGTAGAAGGAGATTGCAACCGACTGGCCCGCAGTGCCGGATATGCTGTTGCTCAAAATCCTGGAGGAACTGCTTTTAATCCTTTAATGATCTACGGAAACTCTGGATTGGGAAAAACGCACTTGTCGCAAGCTATTGGTATCCAAGTGAAAGAAAACTTCCCTGACAAAGTGGTTTTGTATGTAAATGCAAATAAATTTCAGACACAATTTACCGAGGCAACACGTAATAATAACCGTAACGACTTTTTACATTTCTACCAAATGGTTGACGTGTTGATTCTTGACGACGTGCATGAATTTGCAGGCAAAGAAAAAACACAGGAAACATTCTTCCACATTTTCAACCACTTGCATCAAATGGGTAAGCAGCTGATTTTAACATCAGATAAGCCACCTATTGAGTTGAAAGGCATGGAACAGCGCTTACTGTCGCGTTTTAAGTGGGGACTGACTGCTGACTTGCAAACACCCGACTTTGAAACCCGTATGGAAATTTTGCGTCGAAAAATATATAAAGACGGCATTACACTTTCGGAAGAAGTGATGGAGTACATCGCCTCGCACGTAACCAATAATGTTCGTGAACTGGAAGGTGCATTGGTTTCGTTGTTGGCACAGTCGATGCTAAACAAGCGCGAAATAACTTTGGAACTGGCCGCTAAGTTGATCAACAAACTGGTTAAAAACTCAAAACGTGAGCTTTCTATCGAGTACATCTCAAAAGTAGTATGCGATTATTTTAGTATGCCGGTTGATGCACTTCAAACCAAAACCAGGAAACGCGAAATCGTTCAGGCGCGTCAAATTGCCATGTATTTCTCGAAAAGTTTAACGAAATACTCGCTGGCCAGTATCGGGGCACAAATTGGTAGTAAAGACCACGCTACGGTTCTGCACGCTTGTAAAACGGTAAACAACCTGAAAGATACCGATAAAAATTTCCGACAGTTTGTCGAGGACATAGAAAAGAAATTAAAAATGTAATATCGGCAGGCTTTTAAGCCTGCCTTTTTTTTGCCCTATGATATATCTGATCCTGTGCATCCTTTCGTCGTCAATGATTTACGTGATTTTCAGAATTGCAAAAAATTACAATTGTAAACTTCAATCACTCATTACCATAAATTATCTGGCTGCCAGTTTGCTGGGCATTCTTCTATTTCAACCATTTGCCAATGATGATTATCCGGTAACACTCCCCCACTGGACACCTTTTGCTGTAATACTAGGTATCTTATTTATTGCCATGTTTTACCTTATTGGTTACAGTTCACAAAAAGCAGGAATTACGGTTACCACACTGGCCAATAAATTATCGCTGGTTTTTCCGGTAGCATTCTCGCTGATTTATTTCAACGAAGAGCTTTCAACGATAAAAGCTATTGGAATAGTTTCCGCCATAATTGCCGTTGGATTAACGGTTTACAAAAAAGAGATCACCAGAACAAACCTCATTTATATTGTTTTACCACTGTTCCTGTTTTTAGGTAGCGGAGTGATCGACTCACTGGTAAAATATGTTCAGGCTGTAAAAATCTCCGACAGCGAAACTTCGTTGTACACTATTTTAGTGTTTGCAGTTGCTTTTATTTGCGGAATTGTCGTTACAATTGTCACAAAAACATATAGGCAACGCCTAAATCCGGCAACACTGATATTCGGAACTCTTTTGGGAGTAGTGAATTTTGGTTCGCTGTATTTTATTATAAAAGCATTGAATAATTCGGGATTGGAAAGTTCGCTTGTTTTCGCCTTGAATAATATGGCAATTGTAGCATTTACAGCTATATTAGGCACCTTACTTTTTAAAGAACGCCTGAATAAAATTAACTTTGTTGGCGTTGTTTTAGCACTTATCAGTTTATATTTCCTGTTATAATGGACGATCAATATAAAACCATAGAAACACCAAGTACCGGCTACTTTAAAGACAAAGGCAGCAAATTTTACTCCTATGCCTACCCGTTAAAAGATGAAGAAGAAGTAAAAGACCTGGTTGCTGCATTAAAAAAAGAGCACCACAGTGCGCGTCATCACTGTTATGCCTGGCGACTGGGAACAGAAGAAATACGCACCCGGGCCAACGACGATGGAGAACCTTCATCAACAGCCGGGAAGCCCATTTTAGGGCAATTACAAAGCTACGAAGTAACCAATATTCTGGTGGTGGTAGTTCGTTATTTTGGAGGAACGTTACTTGGCGTAAGCGGCCTTATCAATGCCTATCGGCAGGCGACAGTTGAGGCACTGAACAATGCCGAAATTTTATCAAAACTCATTGAAATTCAGTATGAACTAAAATTTGAATACGCCATGCTGAACACCGTCATGAATAAACTAAAACAGGATAACTTAGATATTGTAAGCACCGATTTTCAGGAAAGCTGCAGGCTGATATTTAAAGCCCGGAAATCGGAAGATGAAAGAGCCTTTCAATCGTTTAAGGAAATCTACGGGATAGATATAAAACGACTAGATTAGTATTTTGGCTGTGTTAATAAAATGCTGATAAGTACGCTACACTATTTTTGACAAACGTTAACTAACACTGTATTTTTGAACCATGATGCTACGCGTGATATTCCACTTTAATTTTCTTGAGCGAGGCACTAAAAACCGCTTTAAGAAAGTTTCTCTTTCCCATCGCAGCATCAGACGATTTTTAAAAGCAATCGTATTTTTCTATAAAAAAGGTTCTACTTTTTTTCAAATTAACGAAGACCAACATTTTATTTTCCAAAATGTTGGTCTTCTTTTTTTACGTCAACCAATTTATCAAATTCAATATTTAAGGCAATGAAGAAGGATTTAATTTCAATCACAGATTTCTCGAAAGAAGAATATCTGAGAATTATGGAACTGGCAGCGGATTTTGAAGCAAATCCGAACCAGGAACTTTTGAAAGGGAAAGTTGTTGCCTCCCTTTTTTTTGAGCCATCAACACGCACGCGCTTAAGTTTCGAAACAGCCATTAATCGTTTGGGGGGACGAATTGTTGGTTTTGCCGATCCGGACAGCTCGAGTGCAACAAAGGGAGAAACACTGCACGACACCATTAAAATGGTAAGTAACTACGCTGATCTTATTGTTATGCGTCACCCGCTGGAAGGAGCGGCACGGTATGCTGCTGAGGTTTCCAGTGTGCCGATTATTAACGCAGGCGACGGTGCCAACCAGCACCCAACACAAACGCTTCTCGACATGTATTCTATTTTAAAAACGCAGGGAACGCTCGACAACCTGAACCTGTTTATGGTTGGCGACCTGAAATTTGGAAGAACCGTACATTCGCTTTTACAGGCTATGTCGGTATTCGAAAATCCCATTTTTAACTTCATTGCACCCGAGAGTTTGCAGATGCCGCGCGGCTATAAACACCACCTGGAAGAAAGAGGCATTCGCTATTTTGAACACGAAGAGTTTACCGATATCATTTCAGAGGCCGATATAATATACATGACCCGTGTTCAGAAGGAACGTTTTTCAGATCCGATAGAATACGAAAAAGTGAAAGATGTATATATTTTAAATAAAGCGATGTTGGAAAACACCAAACCAAATGTTCGGGTATTGCATCCGCTTCCACGTGTTAACGAAATTGCTACCGATGTTGACAGCAGCGAAAAAGCTTATTATTTCGAGCAGGCACTGAATGGTGTTTTCACCCGCGAAGCGATAATCTCACATGTAATGAACCTTAAATAATACCGCCATGGAAAAAAATGACATGAAAAAGAAGCTAAAATTAAAAGTTAGCGCTATTAAAGACGGAACAGTGATCGACCACATTCCGGCAAAAAGTTTATTTGAGGTTATTGCAATTTTAGGGCTTGACACGATTGAAAACCAAATTACTTTTGGAACTAACCTTGAGAGTAGTAAGCTGGGAGCAAAAGCAATTATAAAAGTATCGGATAAGTTTTTTGAGAATGATGAAATCAACAAAATAGCCTTAAGAGCGCCACACGCAAAACTCAATATCATCAGAGATTACGAGGTTGCCGAAAAGAAAATTGTTGAGATTCCGGAAAAAATTAAAGGCATTGTAAAATGCTTTAATCCCAAGTGTATTACCAACCACGAAAAGATAACTACCTGTTTTAAAGTAATTAACAAAAACCCTGTTGCTTTAAAATGTAAGTACTGCGAAAAGATTACAGCAGAAGACCAAATAAAAATGTTGTAAGAAATAATTGTTTTCAGCTAAATCCGCCTTTTTAAAGAAACAAGAAGGCGGATTTTTTATATATTTGCACGTCCAAAATCGAAACGAAATAAACGTTGAAGATTTAGGAATGTTCTTAACAGATTTGCCCAGTTGGCGGAATTGGTAGACGCGCTAGTTTCAGGGACTAGTGTCCTATTGGACGTGAAGGTTCGAGTCCTTTACTGGGCACCAGGAGAAATCCAAATAAAATCAAAAGCACTTAAAATCAATATTTTAAGTGCTTTTTTGTTTTCCACAGGAGTCAAAAAAGCACAAAAAAAGTCATTTTAAACGAGACTTTACCGAGACCACTACTTTTTTACAACAAACTAGTCTCGACAACTCACATAAGTCTCTCTATTTCAACATTTAAATTGATATGAATTGACTCGATTTGATCTTGAAAACGAGCCCATAAAAGGGTATTTTTAAGCTACAATCGAGACCAATTTTTTCTTTAACCTTAAAAATGAAAAAAGATGAGATTGACTATTAACTTTATTGTGAAAAAAGCGAGACAGAAAATTAATGGAGAAATTCCAGTTTATGTAAGATTTACGTTAGATTCCAAACGCGTTGAGCTTTCTACGGGTATTTATTGTCATCCTGATAAATGGGATGAATCCGGACAACATTTCAGCGGAAGAAATGAAAGAGCCCAAATCCTGAATAACAGATTGAGTAAGATTCAAAATGAGATTCAGGATCATTACAATTTACTTAAATCTTCAGGAGAAGATTTCGATGTAATTACCATTAAAAATAGGATACGAAACATCGATGACAGCGAAGGTATTCTAAAAGTATTTGACTACTACTTGAAGAATATGCACGAGAAACTGGGGAAAAGCTATTCTCATGAAACCTATAAACATTATAAGTCGTCTAGAAAACGTCTGGGTGAATTCGTCAAGAAATTTAGCAAGAGAACGGATTATCCTGTCGAGAAAGTTGATTACAAATTTCTTGAAGCCTTTGATGTTTTCCTAAAGAAAGAGTACAAGGTCCATCAGAACACAGCCTGGAACTATCATAAACATACAAGACGTGTTCTTAATTTAGCAGTATCAATGGACTTAATTGAAAAGAACCCTTACAAAAAATACAAAGTACCTCTTGCCGAAACAAATCGAGACTTTTTAACAGCAACTGAGCTTCACGCTATTCAGGATAAAGAAATAAAAATTCAACGTCTTGATGCCATCCGGGATATATTCGTCTTTGCTTGTTATACGGGGCTATCCTACTCCGACATTGCGAAATTACACAAAGATCACCTACGTATTGGAATCGATAAAAACGAATGGATATTTATTGACCGAACAAAAACCAATAATCGTTGTAGAATACCAGTACTTCCAGTGGCAAAATTCATACTGGAGAAATATCAAAACACGTCTCACTATAAGGTAAAAGGTCTGCTGTTACCGGTTCTAACCAATCAAAAGATGAATAGCTACCTAAAAGAACTAGCCGACATCTGTGGAGTGAATAAAGAACTTACAATGCACATGGCCCGACATACTTTTGCAACAACTGTTACTTTGAGCAACGGTGTTCCTCTTGAAACTGTATCCAAAATACTTGGCCATACCAATCTTAAAACGACTCAAATATATGCCAAGATTCTGGATCAAAAGATTTCTGACGATATCAAGCAGCTACAAACAAAATTAGAATCAAAAAAACAAGATCGGATTTAAATATCAACCCAGAAGTTTCCCTTTGTGAAACTTTTACTAACTTTGCAATGTCGAACAATGAAAGTTCATTTAATAAAAGTACAGTCAATCGAAAACTATGTGCGTGATAATGTCCAAAGTAAAAAGGCTTTTGAAACCTGGCTATCGATTGTAAAAAGAGCTGACTGGAATAGTCCACAGGATATTATCAGAACGTTTAATTCTGCTGATATTTTGGGGAAAGGATCAAACAGAGTTGTTTTTAATATTGGTGGCAACAAATACCGGATTATCTGCCAGTATTATTTTGGGAAGCAGAAGGTACATCTGTTTGTAAAATGGATTGGAACGCATGCTGCATACACTAAACTCTGTAATAATGAAGAACAGTATTCAGTTGATATCTATTAACGAAAGAGACATGGAAGCTTTAAAATATACCGTAATAAAAACTGCAGGACAGTACAACAACTATTGTAATATCCTTGAGAATCTTCTTTCAAAGGCCTCTCCTGCCCTTGATGACGAAATAGAGCTGCTGACACTTCTAATTGAGAAATGGGATTCGGAACACAATACCTTTAAAGATCTGGATCCTGTCCAACTTATCAAGTCATTAATGGAAGAGAACAACCTCAAAGCTGTTGGATTGGCAAAACTACTTGGATTGTCAAAAGGTACAGTTTCAAAGATTCTGAATTATCAAAAAGGTCTGTCGAAAGAAACGATTCGCAAATTATCAGAAAATTTTCATGTTTCGCAGGAAGCCTTCAACCGGCCTTATAAACTGAAAAACGAGATAAACAGACAGTTTCGTGATGCGAGCTTAATGAATACAAAAAAGGATTTGGGGGCTTCATTAGCAGTATAATCAGAAATTCATGGAAAGAGAAGCTCATTTACTTTTCTTCTTTTTAGGCTTAGGAAGAACCGGTTTAGGATTCGAATCCTGATGATCCAGAATATAATCAACAGCCTTTTGAGCTAATCCAGAAGCCATTACGATAAACTTCTTATCGCTTTTTAGCTTCTTCAACCAGCCTTGGATGTAAGCAGCACTGTTATCGATGGTCACATTTTCAATGCCACAAATACCACAGAGGTATGCAGCACCCATCTCTGCAACAAGTTCTTCTTGCTTATCCTAATTTTCGGATAAGCAAGATTATCCTAACTAAAATATTATCCCAACTTTTGGAGCATATCTTTTAGTTTACAGCATGTTAACGCCATAAGAGTTGGGATAATATTTCTTCAAGAAAGTGGGCTGTCTTTGTTAATCTCTGGCATTTATTCGTTAAGGCCAAGATATTCCAGCAAGTCCTTCTTTTTTCGGATGTTTTTCCACTTTTTACCGGTATCCTTCATAACATCATCCTCAAGCGTTGCCAAAGCCTGATTCTTTTGCTCAGTAGAGACAAAAATATAGCGCATTGTCGTATTTATATTAGCATGCCCCATCAATCTTTGGATGGCTACGATATTGAGATGTTGCTCCAGCCAATGACTGGCCCGTGCATGGCGTAGCTGGTGGCAGTGTAAATTCTCGGGCACTTCGGGATTAATACAATGTGCCTTTTGCGCATATATTTTTAGACGCTTATTTACAGCCTCCTGGGTGAGTTTCTTTTTCCTGCCGTCATAATAAACGAAGAATAAAAGATCCCAGGGATTAAGTTTTTTGCCGTGGAACATCTCAATGTAACCCTTTAGGACTTTAGAGACCTCTTTAAGTATTGATGGTGACCTTCTTTTTGCTCCCTTACCCAGTACTGCAATATAGTTTTTACCATTTGGCTGAGTTAAATAGATGTCTGATATTTTTAACGATAGCACTTCGTCAATACGAGCACCAATACTGTAAATCAGGTAAAATAGCGTAAAATCACGTTTCCCGATTTTGGTTTTGAGATTGATGACATTAAAAAGAGTTTTAATGGCCTCTTGTGTTATTTCCACCTGTGCCGGCTTGACATATCGCATCTGCTTAACTTCCCGGGCCTCCATCCATAATTGAATAAAGCGGATATCCTTTTTACTCAAGAACTTAAGGAAGTTCTTCAACCCGGCTAGCCGTTGATTACAAGTGGAGTTGGAGCAACTTCTTTCGCTCTTTAACCACAACATCCATTCCTGGATATTAGCAGTTGAAAAAAAATCACCTGAGAGGTTGCCAAAATTGGCTGACTTGGCATCTTTAAGGAAGATAGCGTACAGGGTAATGGCTTTATGATATGACCGCAGAGTATGAGGACTCAGAGCCCTTATTTCAGGAAGATATATCTTCTCCCACTCACGCATTGCCTTTGCGATGACTAAAGATTCAGTTAGTTTCTTCATAATCAAAAAAGTTTGTAAGATTTGGTAACAGTTCATGAAGAGCTTGTCCTGTCAGTTCTTCTAATTGGTTAAAGAACAAAGGAACAAGTTGATAGTAATAACAGGTACTTTCGATTCTTCGATGCCCCATTGAGTGGCTGAGAAAGAGTAGCTTGTCAAACCACTCCGTACCATCATAATCCCAACTATTAATGTTGGTTACAGCGTAAAAGCTACGTAGGTCGTAAGCCCGTGCAGGTTCATTGGATATGGTTTTCCAGATATTTCTAAAGTGATTTGAATGCCATGCAATCCCATGGAAGTTATCATTTCTATCTGGAAAAAATATTTTCCTACCTGGCATAAGTCGTTCCATTGCATCATTATATTGTTTTAACAAGTTCCACATGGTTATATGCAAAGCCACTCTGTGTTGATCAAGACCTTTAGTATGGGCAATATTGATTATGCCATTTGTAAGATCAACATCTTTACATTTGAGCATCAGAGCCTCGTTTGTTCTCATACCGGTACTGTAAAGCAACCGGAAGTATACAGGAACTTGCATTCTCCTAAGCTTAAATATCAATTCGTTTTGGCACCCAACAAGCTTAATTGTAGCGGTGGAATGAAAAAAAGCATTTAATTCACCCTGATTAAATCCATGAGGAGTATATGTGGATTTTTCGTTAGGCAAGTTTTCCGGTATCAAGACATTTGTCCATCCATGTTTATTGGTATATTTTAAGAACTTGCGTATCGGCCTTATCCGTAAATTTCGTGATTTGCATTGTTCAAAAGGCCTTTTGCCGCACCATCCATTGACAATATCATCAGTGAGTATATCTGCATCTGGTTCAATTGATGCGCAGTATTTGTTAAAGCGTATCAGAGTTTTATGAGTAAATCTTGAAAGATGATTTGATGTTTTCAGGTAAAAGATGTATTTATCCATCATCCCAGATACGAACGTTTTAACCAAAGGAAGCTCCGTTTCTGAGACAACCTTCTTCGAACTGGAGATTTGAATTAGTGCCGGTAGCATTAAGGACGTATAGCCACAACTGTTAGTGTACCTAAGAAATTGCCGGATACAACCGGCTCGTGCGTTGTGCGAGAGTTCTGTCTCTCCCGGACGTTTAACACACCATTCATCAACCAACTTCTGCGACATATACAGAATCTTCTTTTTATTCACACAGAAACTGGTAAACGTTCTTAACGGCAGGAAGCTCTGATACCCTAATTTCTTTCCTTTAGATCTATGATAGTCCAAATAGATATCAGTCAGTTCTTCAATTGTTTTCATACCTCGAATACCTCCTTTCCTACGGGATATTGCTCAATGCTTACCCCACATTCACGCAGATGTTTGATGTCAGTATCGATATATGGATTTAAAGATTCCGATGACAGGTGACCAAGAATATCACTGATAACCCTGGGCTGAACGCCATTTTCGAGGACTTTAGATGCCAGGTATCGTCGGAACAACCGGAGACCATTTTCTTTATCATCACTCCTTATTCCTAATTTTGCAAAAAAGCGCCTGATAATACCTCCTATGGTACTTGAGTCCATTGGATTTTCCGGATCGTGGACATTAGTAAAAATACTCTTGATATCCAGGTTTCTTGGTCGTTCATTTGAGAGGTAATCTACCAAGGGATTGCCAACGATAGCCCTGAGTGGCAAGATCATAGGTTGCTGCGTTTTGGATTGAGTAAGTATAATTAGGTCTCTTTCCAAATCGATATTATTAATCCGCATTCGAGCGATGTCGGTTCCTCTTAATGCGGTATACATAGCCATTGATACAACAGCTTTATCACGTAACGAAAAATCATTTCGCGCTCCCTCTTGTAAATTCTCTTTAATAATGCGGATCTCATCATCTTTAAGAGTAGCAAAATTCTTTCTACCGTTTCTTAAACGAGGCATATCATCAATGATACGTGCGCATTGGGCATAGTAATCAGTCCCCATAGCTGATTTTAAAACGGTCTTGATTTTAGTCCTATAGGAGCAACCTCTTAGCTGCTTGTAACCATCATAAAAGAAAGATAATACCATCGATTCCGTGATACCACATAAATCAATCGCCCCATTTCTTTGCATGTGACACAAGAAGGCGGCGCCAGCATTCGATTCTACTCTGATTGACTTTTCACTCTTACATTCTTTTGATGCCACTTGCATGTAATGGTCAACGATGCCTTTGAATGTCGGGTTCAAGTGCTCATAACTACATTCCCTGTACTGAACAGGAGCGAATTTGAGCCTGTTGGGAAAATGATCAAACTCATCAAACCCTTGAATAGTGCGCACGGAGGTGCGATAATAACGAAGTCTTTTGGTGCTTCCTTCAAGACCTTCCCTGGAAATAAATTTCTTGTAAAAATCATTGTAAGACGTGTACTTTCCTTCATGGTCAAACAATCGTCTGAACATGACCTTAACGCCGCCGATGGCGCCGCTGCCAAATCCATTTGCTTTCATGTATTCTAAAAGCTCTGGATGCGTTTTCTTCAGTTTTTTAATATCCATATATTATTCTTTAGCGTTAAAACTCGAGAGTAGTATACGGATGAAAGGAAAAATATTATCCTAACTTTTTGAACGTTAAAAATCTATGCAACAGGCGATATGATAATTAATTTAGGATAATGTTTTAGTTAGGATAATCTTGCGAATAATCTCTACTTGCAAAATTCAGGTTCGAAAACCTTTCATGACGGTTAAGTCTTTTCCTGTGACCTGTACTGTGGCACAATTCGTGAAAAATCGTAGAGTAGAATTCTTCATCCTGAAAGAAAGTTCTTGCTCCTGGCATGTGTACTTCATCCAACGATGGAATATAACAGGCTTTTTTCTGATCCAGTTTAATTACCGGAGAATCGGACCAGAACTGGATAAGCTGCTCACAAGAAGCTATCGGATCGAACTCGTGATCGTGAGCTGTGTTCTCTGGTATCTTGTCAGGATCGATACCTTCAAGATCTTCAATATGAAATACTCGGTAATAACGAAGCATTGGAATCTCTTTGGTTTCATCATCCTTTTCGTATTCCACCATTTTCCAGAATACAATCATAAATGATGAAGATCCCTTTTTGATCTTTCCACCAAGATCTTTTACTTGTTTGAAAGTAAGGAAATAAGGCCTTTCGAAACCAAAGCTCAGCAGATACCAGAAATTAAATCCCCGGTAAGGCTTTTTAGAAACCAGGTTACGAGGAATGGCACTGGCAGTTTTCCACGGCATATGCCATGGAATTACACCTGCCTCCAGGCGTTCTACAATTAAATTAGTTACTGTCTCATAAATATCAAATTTACTCATTGAATCCACCCATGCCCTTGGGATTTATTTCAGCTACTGGCACGCCATTAAATTTTGGCGCATGCCATTGAGCCGGATGGATTCTTGTCAATGGGCTATGTCAGTTTTTATGGAGTGTGCGAAATAAAAAATGAACAGCTCCGAAGGACGGCTGGCAAAAAATGGACAATTTTCAGCCGCCATTTACTTTTCCGGACGGCAAATTAACTTTGACAGGATTTAAGGGATGACGGGCTATTCTACACCTTTAAAAAACTGTACCGCAAATTCACAGAAGTCGATAATCACCTGTTTTTGCAAATCAAACTCTTTGCGTCCTCCTAGGTAATTTCGCGAAGTTGGGGTAATCTCACCACCCTCTTGCAGCTCTTTGTAGGTAATACATTTTATATGGCTTTTTGAGACCAGGATGAAATATGCATTTTCATACGGATAATTTTTAGGGAGATCTTTAAAACTGAAGTTTTCACTTGCTCGAAACTTAACCTCGATGAAATAAACACTTTTTGATTTCGGATCCTGAATAACAAAATCTGGCATTCTGCGGATTTGTGAGGCTACATCCGATCGAACTCCTTTCAGCAGTTCCATAATACCGGGGATTGTGTTTTCCATTCCGTAACGAAAAACATTATATCCCAGGCTTAGAAATAGTTCTTGAATCAACGTTTCCGCAATTCTACCTTTTATCATATTGTACCGGTAGTTCCGATCTCTGTCCGTTAATCCGTTTTCACTTTCATCAGGCATAACAACTTCTGAATTTGGAGCCTCCTCAATCTCCTCCCCATTTCTTTGTTCTTGGTAACATTTGAAGCATAAACCACCATTGTACTTGGTGTAGGCTCCACAGTTTGTGCATTCTGGCATAATATTATTGGTTAATTGGACTAGGCTCTGAGTTATACGAAACGATTATTTTACTTGTTTTACTTGCTACTTGAATATCCTTCATCCTGTTTTTAAGTACAGTTTCCAAATTTACAACATAAGGAGACTCTACCTGAACTTGTTTAAACCCCAAATTAACTAATTGTCCATGGAGTGTAATCTTTGTTTCTTCTCGTTCATTGGCAACAACAAGAGCATTCTCATTCCCTATGTTTTTGAGGCTATTTATAATTTCGTCCGAATCATTAAAAAGCGTGGCTTCCATTATTCCTTTCCAGGTATATTTTAGTTTATTACTTTTAATTACATCAACTATTTCTTTTAGAACTTCGACCGTTTTTTCATTGATCTCGGAGATATCAATTGTTGAGAATCGAACCTTGAAGTGATTCTCTACCAATCTTAGATTCTGAAAATATCCCAAAAAGAAATTAGCAAAGTCACTGAAATGTTTTTGATATGGGACTGACTGTTTAATAAATTTATTAGTATTGTCCCAAAATACTCTAAACTCAACCCCTCCAAAAAGATTTTCCATAAAGGAAAGTTCCAATATCTCCTGATTGATCTTTGAACAAACCTTATTGTGTTGATAGTCGAGATTAACACTTGAACCTTTATCTTTTAATTCTAATTTTAATATTAATACGGCAGATTTTAACTTACAATGGATTTCATAAAATGGATCATTGCCATAAATCTCTACCGGTAGATTCTCAAAATCAAAACCATTGTCAAATTTAATATCAATGTTTAACTTTTTTCTTGGAATACTTTTTAAAATTATTTTAACTGAATCATCTAAATATGGAATACCAATATCTCCAATTCTGAAATCTGAGGAACGTATATTTTTGCTATCAATTACAACTTGCCCAACATTCTTTCCAATTATGAAATCATTAAACTCATTATAGAACTGTCGTGTGCTTTCAACCGTAAAATTCAACCTTGACTTAACTGAATCATTAGCTCCCCTAAATGCTCCAGCTCTGAACTTATTATTAACAGGTTTTAAGTCGAATAAAACATCATGAGATAAAAGATACTTACTAAATGTGTCAGTAGACACAACTCCATCCTCATGATCTTTTATAATATTCTTGTTTAAATTTATCAGGAGCTCATCTATAAAAGTTTCGGCTTTTTTGTTGATATACGAAATTGCTTTGGCTTGTAATATATTTCGTTTTAAAGGAGGCAAACTAGGTGCCACAAGAAAGCATTCTTTGCGGTGTGATTGTAATTCCTCTGTTATTCTGTTGAAAATAACTTCAATATTGGGATCCTCAATATTGTATCCAAGAAATAAAATATTTTTTGTAATCAACCTTTCTTTCACTACTGTCCATAAATTATCGTTTTCAGTTCCTTCTTGAAAGAATCTATTATAATCTGAATTTGTAATAATTATACTTTCTGGAATTGATAAATCACCGTGGACTTTAAAAATTTGGGGAAGCTTATGATTTATATAAGATACCTTCTGCGGAGAAAAGATTACTTGTACATTTCCCTTGTAAGCTATTTCAAAAAGTGAATCATAATTTGTAGTAATTATTGTATTAAAATGTGGAATATTTGCAATCTTATCATGGTACTCTGTTGACTTAGGTAATTTTATTAGAAATTCTTCCTCCAATAATCTTATCAGTTCATTTCTACTACCCTGCTTTACTGAAACAAATTCCTCCGCTAATTTTGGTAAATCATGAGATTTTCTTACGTGTCGTTTCTCCGATTTTGACAACCGATGATATAATATATCTTTTAGTGTTTTCCCTGAAGGATATCCAGCATAGAGTGAAAAACCTGCTCCAGCCCATATCACTACTTCTTCTCGCCTTATTAATTCAAATAAATTTTCCGTTCGGTTCATTCTTTATTATTCTGTCCATTCAACTTTTGAGTATTCTAAATTACCAGCCCATACACCTCATAAACCACCTGATCAATCTCCTCGTCAACTTCTCTTATTTGGTTACTGAAGGTGTTGGCTTTGCCAGATTCTGCTAAAAAATAATCCTCCCATTCGGCTTCCTGCGTTAGGGATAATTTAATTTTCTTTTTGCGTAATTCTTTCTCAAAATCTGCGAAGCTAAGCGAATACCAGTTTTGTAAATTGTTAGACAAACTCTCCAAAGAAAAGTTGCGTTGGATGGCCCGCTGAAATTTTAAGGATGTACTTTGAAGATCTTTTGTTAATTGGGTACGACGAATGGCCTGTTGTTCCATTGTTGAGATCTGATTTTTGTTGGCATGCGGTACCGGGAAATGCTCAAAAAACACTTTCCTGATCTCCCGGGTTCCGCCCTGCAGCTCAGGACAATTATACCAAATCCAAAGTTTTGCTAGCGAAGAGTTAAACAAAGCTGTCAGAAACAATAAAGAAACAGATTCATCCTGGGCTGTTATAATGAAACTCTTATCGTTACTCAAAAAACCACTTTCATCGTATAAAAAGGGAAACACTGATGTCATGTTGGGATACATGATCTTTGGTTTAGAAAATTCTTCAAAGTATGCAATACTGTCCTGGGTTTCAAACCACTGCCCGGAAGTTTTCTTTCGTGAGCCTTTTTCTCCGGTTTGATTCAACCTGTCATATCCAAAGGACAGTAAGTGTTCTTTTATCGCCGGAAAATTTTCGATATCCAAACCAAGCGATGGAAATGTTCCGATCAAATACTCCGATCCGGTAATTCCATAGGCAGAAATATTTCTTCCTCGAAGCATTGGTTTAATTATCTCGCCGCTCTTTTTATCTGAAACAATTAGTTTCTTTCGGGTATCCTCATCGATGAAAAAAGCATCGTTATATCCTGTCAGAATTCCACGATATATAGAAATAGGCAAATCTTTTAACTTCGTACTTCCAACTGCCATTTTTTGAAGTTTCTGTGCATCAGCATACGGCTGAATACTCCAGCTATCATCTCCAAAATTCGTAGCCGGATATTCGTACAGATTACTTGTAACTTCCGAAAGAAAATCACCATTATAGGTTTTATTGTTTAGCGATAATACTTTTACATTCTCCTTTTTATCACCGTTCTGAATAACGAAAATGCAGACGTATGTAGTTGCTTCCTCAAAAAACTGTATGTCGCCAAAGTTCAGGATTTGCCGCAAACCGGTCTCTGCTAAAAATTTTCGGAGAGGTTTACCATAGGCCACAATCATCCATTTGTTGGGCATGATAAACGATTGCATACCCCCGTTCTTTAACAATTTATATCCCCGTTCGGTAAAAAGGCAATACAAGTCGGCTCCTTTATGGAAGGTTTCAAAGCCGCACATAGCCAATGTCTCGCTCATGGCTCCCATGCTTTGCAATTGTACATACGGAGGATTTCCAATTACCACATCAAAACCGCCATTGGTAAAAACGGCAGGGAATTCTTTCTGCCAGTTAAAGGCTTTTTCTCCGGCATTTTTGGGGTCGTCAATCAGCGAGTTTCCGCATTTTATATTATTGCTAAGCGTATTTAGTTTTCGACCCTTTTGGGCAGTACGCAGCCAAAGCGATAGTTTTGCAATTTCAACCGATTCTTCGTTCAGGTCAACTCCGTAGATATTTTTCTCCAATATATCAGTGGTAATATCAGAAAAAATGATTGCCCCGCCCAGCAGTTGTCCGCGCAACTCATCGATTTTTCGGTGTTCGTTTATCAGGAATTCAAGCGCCTGATTTAAAAACGCTCCTGAACCACAAGCCGGGTCAAGTATTGTCAATGTTAACAACCAGTTCCGGTAATCATCGAGTTTTCTGTCTAAAGCGCGTACAATATCTTTTTTCCGGTTTTTCCGGCCTTTGGCATATTCTTCGTCAACAATTTCAAGTTCGGAACGCTTTTTATCGCAAAGTTTTCCAACGGTATTTTCAACCATATATTTGGTGATGTACTTTGGTGTGTAAAAAATACCGTCCTTCTTTCGTTTGGTTTTCTGGCTGTCAACTCTTTCTCCCTTTATTTCGGCTTGAACATTTTCAATTTCGCCCAGCGAATGTTCAAAAATGTGCCCTAGAATATTTACATCTACATCGGTTTCAAAATCGTAGTTACTTAAACGAAGTGTGTGTTCGTGTAAAATATCATCATCAATATTAATGTTATCCAGTATCTCGTCAGGCTTGAATAATCCACCATTGTATGCGTATATATCGTATTTCTTGCCTTTGTAACCGGAGTTCATGTACCCGAAATACTTCTTAAAACGGGCGTAGAGTGGAACATATTCATCAAGTTCGTCTTTTAAGGTTGTCCACTGTTTTACAATTTCGCTGATTGAATTTGGTGGAAGCAAAAGTCGATCTTCAGCAAAAAAGATAAACAAAAATCGATCAAGAAGCTTTTGTGTTTTTTTGAAAAGAAGCAGTTTATCTGTTTCCGGATTATTTTTCACCAGGTTATTATAAATGGCTTCGCGGAATTTTGAATAGTCGGCATATAGTTTTTTCGTAATGTTTTCTTCCTGCAGAACCGACGATTCTTTCATTTTTAAAGGCAAATCCGTTAAGAGATTGTCTTTAGCCAGGCACAGCCATAATATTGAAAATTGGCTCCGTGTTAAATTGAACAGATCGAAATCAACATGGTCAACCGCATTTTGAATGTAAAAACGAATCTTCTCGAAATTCGATGTAATTACATATTTACACTTCGGGTGATGATTTTTATACCCGAATGCCTGTGTTTCAATTTTGTCCAGATCGGTAGTATCGGTTCCTTTCAATTCAATAACAGCAGTTGCGTCCTCCCCTTTTAAAATGGCACCGTCAGCCTTTTTGCTGTTTGAAATATTCTTTAGTTCTGTCGTCAGGTTAAAATTCGGTTCGGGATTTAAGGTGTAGCCGAGGATCTTAACAAACAGTTCTCGCAAAAATCCTTCCTGAAATTGCTCTTCCTTAGAATTACGAATGTTTTCCTGTCGCTCGGGATTTCCGAAATAATTTTGAAATTCGGTATATTTTATATCTATTCTCTCCGAATCCAGCTCGTTTAGGTATTTCTTTTCTACTGATCTTTGAAAAAGGCTCATGTTTTTGGTAGTTCTTTTCGAAAGCCCAATTTAATAAATTTAACCATAAGAAAAATTGAGTAAGAACAAATGTGCCAAATAGTCACCTCATTTCTATTGAGTCCCTGGAATAAAAACTGAACAGCTTCGAAGAACGGATGGTAAAAAATGGGCAATTTCAGCCGCCCTTGACTTTTCCGGAGGGCGAAGGAACTTTGACAGGATTTAAGTGGAGGTTTCATTTGTCGCGATTACGGGGCAGGAGTCCTTATATTTTACTTACATGCAGTACCGCTTTGTTTATATGGATCTTATATGCTTCAATCAAATTAGTTAGTACAGGTTTTAACTTTTCAAATTCATCCTTATCCCAATTTTCATATTCATAATTTTCGAATATCTCCAGATCCAATTTGAGTCGTTTCATTTGTCGTCCAAAATCAATTTCGAAACCAATCAAACTATTAAGTTCGTATTCATTTGATTTCAAAAAATCATATATCGTATTTTTAATTTTATATGGATAATGAATTCTTAAATCAATTCGATAATAAACTCCTTTAGGTTCAAGAATCAATTTGAAATTCTCCATAAACTCATGAATGGTTAATACAGCCCCATAACTGTTTTCATGCGTCTTTATATTTTCTTTTTCAAATCCATGCTCAAGTAAAAAAGTAATCAAAGAATCCATGAAACCACCATTTTCAATCGGTGATTCAATATTTTTGGTCTTAACTACTTTATTATCGGCAACGGAATAACTATCGATGTTAACATCGATAAAATCTGTCAACTCCTTGTACATATCCTTTTCGGTTATTAAATATCCAATGTCAATGGATGAAGTGTCCGAATACTCATGAAGATTCATGGAGGTAACAACCGCATGTTGTTCATTTAAGTACAATTTACAATGCAAATTTTCAATCTCAATTGGCTCTATACCAATCTGGCGAATTTGCTCTACATTATTATCCACGTTCTTGCGGATATACCATTTAATTTTAACTCCCCTCTGTTTTGCCTTTTCAATCCTTTGGGTTAGTTTCTTCCAATATGTAAATTTATTGTATGGTGAAACAAGAATTATCTCTTCTTTAGCCTGGTCAATCAGTGTCATAATTTTTCCAGAAATCTCTGCAGGTTGAATCAGTTCCATTCTCTAAAACTTATTAATTTTGGTTATTCTCCTTGGGTTACAATGCTGTTTAAATACAATCTCTCCAAACAAGCTATTATATATTTGCCACAAGCATACATTTCCCAAATCAGACTTTATTTATTCTGTTTGATGGGATTCTGAATTCTAATAGATCTTCTTTACTAATCAATTTTGCACAAACTCCATGCGAATGTGCCTTGAACCAATTTCTGCCATATTGAGAATCTAGTGCGTCTATAAATGGTCTTACAAATTCTGAGGGCAAAGAAACTTTAAATACACAATCTGATATTTCGATAGTCCCTCTTTTTACCAAACAAAATTTTCCTAATACCCTTGAACCAACTCGTGCAATTAAGATATCGTGTTCTTTTGCATAAGACTTTTTATCTTCTATTGGTTTGGACGATAAAGAAATCTCCCTTCCCTTAAAATCAGATGTATGAAAAAACAATTTTTGTTTTTCCTCTAACTTCTTTCGCGTATAACGACCTCTGGAAATTTCGGCACCAATTTCTTTTAATGTAGTCCCCTTGACAATATCAATTTTATTATATGAATTATAAGTATAATCCAACCGTTTACTTAACTGCTCTTGTCCAACGGTAAGGGTTTTGACAATTTGTCCATTTTTATTTGCAAGGAATAAATTAATAAAAGGTTTTGCGTTATGTCTATTATTTAAAATTAGAATATAGGTTTTTGCTTCTGTTTTTTTAAAGATTTTGTCAGGGAGTTCAATGATACATTCAATATCAAACTTAAGTAAATCCTTTCTAAATAATTTAAAATCCGAAGAAGTTATTAAGGTATCTGGAAGAATTATTCCAAGTTGACCGTCTTTTTTCAGTAAACTAAGATTAAAAGCTAAAAATAATAGATCAGTTGTAATGTATTTCAGCTTTAAACAGTTTGTAAATCCAATGTCCTTAAAAATGCTAGAATAGTCAATCTTATTACTAATTTTTGAGTAAGGTGGATTACATATTGCAATATCAACCAATTTATTTGATAAATCCAGCGTAATTTCTCCTGAATGACATAATAAATCTTTCTTGATGAAGTTAATTCGAGGTAAATCTTTAAAGTCTTTTTCCTCAATATCGATGGCAGAGAATACAGCATTATTCCATTTATTATGAGCGGCTGAAAGTAAGGCTCCGTCTCCTACTCCTAAGTCCAATATATGTTTAGGATTATCTGAATTTATTTGCTTTACAAGCAATTCAGAAAAAACGGATTCCGTATAAAATCTACCTAACTTATCCATTTTAATCAATTAAAAAGCTTGATAATATATAAAAGTATGAGCTATCAGCTCCTTCACTTCTGAAATTCTTTTCTATTGGAAAATCATACAATAATTGACATCCTTTATGTTTTAAAGCAAAAATTGTTGCCCCCAGACAATTCGGCCTTGTACCAAATGGTGCAATCATTATATTAAATTTGTCAGAATTCTTTTCATGAATCTTTTTTAACTCAGAGTATATAGCAAAAGGACTTGACGATTCACAGGACTCAATATAACCTTCAGCATTTGCATCTTCAATTACTTTGTTATTCATATTTATTGCTGTAATATTCCAACCTGGATTGAATGATGGGAAGCCAACAATTGGTCTTAAACCTCCTTTAGGTTCAATTTTATCATACAAGGCAAGAAGTCGTTGCTTCTCAAATCCTAAAGACGCCACAAGTAGATCATTTTCAATTCTCTTGATTTTTGCAAAACCATCAATATTATAATTTAAACCTAATATCTCCTCATATAGATCATAATCTTCATCCTCTAGGCATGAATCAGTTTTCACACCTATTTTCTTAATATAGCATCTTGGTTCCGTGTATGTTGCAAATAGATTTCTTGGTTTTGTCTCCTTTATAAACAATTTACATAAATTAAAAATCAGAACGTGTGGCATAGAAGTAATATCAATACAAATATTACTTACCTCAATATTAAAATAGTTTTGTTGCTTAAAAAACCTTCGAAGATTTGGGATTATAATTGTTTCGGAAAGATTCTCAATATTTTCATTCAAATTATTAAATAAACTTGCTGAGAATTTGTCCTGATCTCGATTAGAATCTAAAACTATTGTAAATCCTTTAAATCCAACGGAAATATGTTCTTTAATCTTTTCAGATCTCACTTTATTTGCAGATCCTTTACTTGTGATAAAAACGTCTATTTTTTTACCAAAATATTCAGCGTTTACACTATTTAATTCAAATTTCTCTTGGTATTTCATGATTAAAACAGTTTGCCTTGAGAAATTTGATTCTCATCTATTTCATCGTATTTTTTAATTACCTTATTTATTTCATCAGTGTTTCCAGTAATTAATTTACTTAGAACTGAAGGAGCAATTGTAATTTTTCTTTTTCTGCGATGGGAAATTTTGAAAAATGGGCAATAAATGTGATTAATATGATAATCAACAACTTCAACTACATCATTTGATTTAGTTTTAGTTGGTAAACTAGGTTGAAGTATGTTATGCATTTCTGCAAACTCTAGATACTTTGTTGCTTCAGAATGGAATGTTCTTAATTCGAATAAACTTGTTGTAAAGTGATTGACTTCTGGTTCTCCAAGCGTAGTCCCCCTTTTGGTCTGTAATAGAAAATATATTTTCCCTAAATTCAACACCAATCGTTTCAAAATTTTCCCACTTGGCACAAAACCATCAATTTTTGCAACTTTTGATTCACTCACAAATTGAGCAGCTTGCGTTTGTTCATTTAAAGTGAATGCTCTTGGATTCTCGAAGGAGAATCCATTACTGATCGCATTATCAAATGCACTTTTACAAATTTCAATAAAATATCGAATTACCCCGGATGACAGTTGTGCAAAAACTTTGAGCCCATGATATTGAAAATCTACATTTAATTCATTGCATAGTAGAAATTGTGTAGCGTATAAGGTATTATGTTTCCAATCAGTATAAATTTTATCATTGTTCTTAATAGCTTCGTACAAAATCTTTCCAGAAATATCCTTCCTATGAAGTAATGCGATGTGCATTCTTTCAACTAGCGGAGAGTCATTGTATAAAGTTTGATTAATCTCTTTTTCTTCAATTCCTTTTATTGATTCATCATTTTTTAAGAGATTAGAAAGAACATCTGTTACTTCATTTTTATATTTTGGAGAATCTAGGTAAATAGAATTTATTACTTCATCTGGATATCTTTGTAAATAATTCTCAATATTACTCCAAATTACAGAATCAGTTTCACTTCCAATGCATTCTACAAGTCTTTTTTGACAAATGTTTTTTAGAAAAGTTAGATATTCCTTTGAATTGTCATAATCGTTTAATTCTGGTTTATGAAGTTTGAAATCATGTGGTTCCTGAATTATTTCATTTCCCGATATTGTATTAAACGTATAAATTCCATTTGTTTTTACACATATATCATAGACGAGCCAGTAGTCGCTTTGCTTCAATAAGGTGTTAATCTGAATCTGTTGAGGCTCATTTAATTCCTCATATTCATCTATCAAAACATGAAACCTAACATCCCTAAATATTTCAATCTTCTTCAGATACTCAACACTGGTTTTAATTAATGTACCCGCATTCAATAATTTTGGAAGAGGCGTTTCTGGGTCATTCGAAAAATCTTCGACATTATCTAAAATTTCCTCAAATCTTTCAACAATTTCATCAATACTAATTTGATTGCCTTCAATACTGAGCTTTTTACCAATTCTATTGTTCAATTTTTGAAGAAGAGAGTTTTCAATGATTTTAAGCTCAATACATTTATTGATGAACTCATATACCTCTTTTACAACAACAATGTTGAAATATGTATTAAATATTGAAATCCATTTTAAAGGATCTACTCCCTTGCCATTCAAATTGTTTCCAACAAATCTACCATCAACTTTATAGTAAATTCCAACAAAACTATTTTTGGAAAAAAGTGTCGAAATCTTATCACAATCAAAATTATATTCTGAGAACTTTTCTCGCCATGAATTACAAAGCAAAAACATGGTTTTGCCTGTTCCCCTGCTCCCTTCAAATATTAATGGTCTTTCAGACAGCAAGTTTTCCTCAGGAGAAACAAAGTATTTCCAAGAATCCTCTCCCATTTGTTCCGCCCGATTCTTTCCAAAGGGATTAATTGTTAATCTACTCATTTAAAATTGGGTTGAATTTTTTCTTTTCATTAGTGGCGTCCAGTCCGAATTTTCCATCCAAAAAATTGGTAAAGACCAATCCGGTACGTTATTGTGAATAAAAACAGCAAAATCTAAATTAGAATATCCATATTGATTTATACCAAATTCTTTTTCAAGATGTTCAAAATATTCATTGGCCCTGCAATATTCATCATCATCATGCCAAATAATATTCTTCTGATTAAATATTCTATCGATTTCACTAAGCTCATCACAAGCAACAATCTCTATGTCTTTCATTTTACCCTTCATCTGAACAGTAGCAATATTCTTATTGTATCCTGTAAGAATTAGATAATAAACTCTCACGCCATTTCTACAGGCGAAATCAAGCTTTTCTCTAACATGGATTTTATCGAAATAATCCTCTAATTGATTTCCACTTCCAATACAATCATCTAGAAAAACCAGCGTGTTTAATTCGCTAATTTCTGGTTCTGAGAGATTTTCAATAAAATAAGTTTTTTCTGGGGTACATATTCTATTCTGTATTAAGTACCGTGTCATCTGATTACCACTCTCTCCGGGTTTATAATTATCGAGTAAAGGAATAAATGCAGTTTTCTGAATACTCTTGAACACCAACGAATTTGTTTCTGTTCTAGGTGCCAAAATTGCATCATCATTAATTAACTTACATTTTATTTCTTCTCCTATTATTTTTTGATAAATACCATGTTTCAAAAGAGCAATAATATTTTTCTCACTATAATAAATGCTATTAAGTAATATCTTCAATGCAACGTATTTTCCAAATGGATCAAGAAAGTTATCTAACCAGTCAAAAACATCGCTTTCGTTAAGTCCGCTCCATTGCCGTGTTCTACAAATTACTCGAATAATAGCTTTCTTATTATCGATATATTTTGAGTAATATTTATCCATAAATAGATGTAATTGAAGAACAAGCTGTTAAAATCTTGCAATTGTATAAAGTAAAAATCTGAGGTCGTGTCATCACATTAGAGCTTTTGGCTAAGATAATTTTTTTGTTAAAAAGATTGAATCTAAATTATCAAATATTTAAATGAACTAAAAAAGTCTCGATACTCCATATTCAGCGACTCATTCCCTGATCCCTATTTTTCACCTTATACTTCATCGTTGGTTCCTTTTTACGCCGGTTACTACGCTCTATCAATCGATTCAAATCTCTGGCCCATTGTGCTAACTGAAACTCGTCAATCATGGGCGAAGCAATTTGCTGCTCCTTTTCAGCACTTTGGGAAAGATGAAATCGTGGTCGCTCTTCAAATTCAGAAAGCCGGATGGGATAGCGAACCGGGCTTCCGTTTTCATCCGTAATAAATACTACGTGTCCTCTGCCTGATTTCCGGACTTCCACATTAAAAAGCTCCAGTGATTTGTTGTAAAGTTGTTTATTGCTAATCGAATCAATTTGATTCAGCTGGTAAAACAAACTTTCCAGGTTTTGTTTCAGGTTCCGGCTACCTGCCGAAAATTTCAGATTGGATTGAACCTGGCTCTGTTCTTTGGTCAGATCATATTTTTGTTCCAGGGATTTAATAAACCGTTGAGTTTTTTGTTTCTCGTAATCATCTCTGATCTTTCGGAATGTTGTTTTATCAATGCGTGTGGAAACGATATGAAAGTGTGTCCGGTCCAGGTCGGTATGTTTGAATACAAAATAAGGTTGATTCCCATAGCCCAGGTGTTCCATTAGGTTACCGATTTCGGTGCGGATGCCAGTGTCTCCCAGTTTTACCAGATCTGTCACCGTCGGATTCACAGAAATATGCAGTCCTTTACTTTTTACACGGGTATTCATGTCCTCAATCTTTTTAAGGGTGTTTAACCTGTCTTGTTTTGATCCGGCAAAAGGATTGATGGTTGGCGTATTGGCACTTTTATAAAATACAGCTTTCTTTTGTTCCACTTTCTTTTCGTTGTAAAACAAAGCGTTTTGCGTGCTGGTTGATTGATGGATCACGATAACCATGGCAAGAATTAGTTGAGTTGCTTCTGCAAAAATGCCAGGCATTGCATCATCATATTGAAGGCTTGTTTTAACAAGTGCCGGTCATTATCGCCAACATTATAGCCAGAAAAAGAATTCATTTTTTTGGATAGCTGGTTGAGATTTACTCCAATTTTATTGAGTTCGTAATCCAAATCCCGTAATTGCTGACTGGTATTTTCATCCAAAGAAATTGCCTTTTTATCCAATCGACTGAAGATCCGGGATCGTACATAATCGCTCATACAGGGATAACCTTCGGATCGGGTCAAGGACTTTATCCGAAGCTTTTCATCCCTGCTTACCCTTACGAGCAGCATCTGGTCCCGTTTATTATTTTCAGCCGATTTTGTTGGCATTCTGAGCTATAATCTTCGTTTTAGGGGGAGGGGAATCCTTGTCGGTTTTGGAAAAACCGTCCGGCCCCTGCCGGGCAAGATGACAAGGCATTTGTATATACAAATGCACATCTTGCATTCCCCTCCCCCGTAGTTATTTATTACTGTCTTTTCGAGGTCTTCTCAGGTCGTGGAATTTCTACCTTTCCATTTGTACTCCCTGGCTTTTTGCCATCTTCTTATCCTGTGCTTTTTCCTGTTTAAATTCAGAAAAATTAATGGTTCGGTTAGCGGCATCGACTTGTAAAGAAGCTCCAAATTGTTTTCCATTTCTTCCGGTCATTTTATCCAGATAGACCTTTTCTCCACGAGCCAGTTTTTGCTTTTGTTCGGCCGATAAAGTTGCTCCTTTGATTTTATCCGGCACTTTGATATTTTTTGTCCGGAGCGGAATCAGCTCATTGGTTTTCGGATCGAGTGCCAGATAATAACTGTCCTTTTTACCATCCTTACCGGTGAGCTCAATGGTTTTTCCCAGGTTTCGTTCTGCCACCAGTTTGTTCCGCTCTTCCTGACTGAAGGTGTGCCCCATGTACTTCTCAGGAATACTTAAGCGCTGAATGGGATGTACTTTTACTGTTATAGATCCATCCTGTTCTTTTTTCAGACGTAGTTTTGCCGGGATTCGTTTTTGCTCGTCGTTAATTGTGGCGTTGATGGTGTAGAGTTTCTGACTACGAAATCCATTCAGAAAATCTTTTAGTTCATTCTCATCCATGCGACTAACAAATTCCTTGTCCACGCCCACTTTTTCCAGTTTTTCAAAAGGAATTTCTTCTTTCTTAATACGGGTACTTTGTTCCATAATTAAATTTTTAAATGATTAATAAATATGCTGTCTCTGGTGTTTATGTCTCATTGCGAAGTATGCCTACTATGTCGTTACATATCTTATTGCGGTTATTTTCGAGTACTTTGTCAATGTGGTCGAAGCGATAAATGTCTGGTATGGTTTTAAATTGCTCCTCTTCTTTTTCAATGGCTGATGTATCCACATCTATCAGGCAGTTAAAATTGCGCTGACTTAACTGCTGTCCGAAGTTATCGGCTACCTGCCCCACCATATAGCCTTGTGGCAGTGTGGCAATTTTTCCTTCGGGTACCAGAAAATCCATTTGGGTGGAGATTGTCGATGACTGGGTATTTCGGTTGATATTTATGGACTGGCGTTCCTGCAGGATTTTTCCCATGCGGCCCTGGATAAACTTGGCGGTTTCGCCTATGGATTGTCCGGCAAATACATTTCCGATGTTGGTTAACATCGCATTGGCCTGTTCTTTTCCATAATCCCGGATCAGCTGATCGATGGTTTGTAGTCCAGCCAGTGTGGATATTTTATTGCTTCTGGCCGTTGCAATCAGCGTATCCAATCCGCGAAAATAGATCGTTGGAAGTTCATCAAATATTAACGATGATTTATGCTGCCCTCTTTGGTTGATCACTTTCATCATACGGGTGAGAAACAAGGACAGTACAGCTCCGTACATTTCTATTCGAAGCGGATTATTTGCCAAACAGACTACCTTGGGATTTTTAGGATTGTTAATGTCCAGAGAGAAATCATTCCCTGAACAAATCCAGTAGATTTCTTTACTAATGATTTTGGCGATAGCAATTTTCAGACCTCCCAACTGGCCTTCCAGCTGTTTACTGGCTCCGCGTCTATGTGCGTTTACAAAGGGATTGATGATGTTCTCCACATCCTTTTCTCTGGCAAGAATAGGAAACAGATCGTCGTAATCCAGCTGTAGTAGTTCGATGGCATGAGGAAGGGTACAATATTCGCCTTTCTTGTATTTCTTCAGGAACCAGATTACGGCAGCGAAAAAGGAAACGGCGGATTCTGCAAAAAACTCTCCCTGTTTACGGATCCATTCACGGTTCAGATTATAGAGTACAGTTCTTGACGATTCAAAGGCATCGATGGGGCTTTCCATCAGTTCCGGTGCCAACGGATTACAACGATAAGATTTACGGACATCATCAAAGTTGATAACATAAAATCCGGTGCTTTCCGGTAAGGCCTTTTCTTTTTTGGCTTTCAGAAAATAGTTATAGGTAACCTGCGAAAGATCGGGGTATTTAAAATCATAAACACACATGGCAAAACCTTTCTCCAGGTGTTGTTTGATAAAGGGTATAACCACTGAATAGGATTTTCCCGATCCGGGGGTACCTATTACAATGGTTCCACGAAAGGGATTGACCACATTAATCCAGCCTTCGTATTGTTTGTTTTTATACTGGTACAATGTTTCCAGATTGATGGAATACTCATTCTCCTCATAGCCCTGCTCCTGTGGGAAACTTTCATTTTGCAGGTTAAAACGATCCTTCATCAGGTTCACATTGATTAGTTTGGAGATATTGTCAAAGACAATGTTTAGCAGGACAAAACCAAAGAAAGAAAGCAGTAAATACACCAACGAAATTTCAAATAGCAATAAGCTCCCCCAATACATGGCCAGCCCAATCAGCACCTGAATCACGATATTGGAAACTTTCAAATCGCGGTCTTTTTTAGCTTTGGTACCAATGCAGGTAACGATCAAAAATCCCAGGCATATTATTTTTGCCAATGTGCTGTTTTTCAGGTATGGCATGGAAATCAGCTTGTCTGTTACGGCTGAAAATTCCGGGATGTACAGTCCTTTCTCCATAAAATAATGGAGCTGACTGATATAAAGCACCACAAAAAGCAGCAGGTAAGAAAAGAACCTGAAGCCCTCGTGCAGGCGTTGTAATTCCCTGGATTCGTTAAGCATTTTCTGGAAGATTTTGAATATTAGAAGATCAGAAGACTAGAATGAGTTAGCTTTTAGGATGGCTTTGTTTTTCACCTCCAGCGTTAGTTTCCTTCCGGTATTTCCCAGGGCTTTTTCCAACAGTTCTATTTTCAGGATACGTTTATCGGGAACAATAAACTTGGGTAATACCACCACCTCCCGAAGTGTGGTTTTCGCAGGAATGCGCTCCCATTTATAATGCCGATACAATTCTTCTACAAGGTACTCCTGTACATTAGTGGCTTTTACCTGCTTCCTGTCATCGATCCACCAATTGATGGCTTCCAAATCCAGAACAATATTGGTGGTGTTGGTGATTTCCAGTTCAAAAAACAGCAAATCCTGCTTGAGGTAAAGATTTCTCAAACGAAAAATAATACCGTCTTTTTTGCTTTTTGACTGAATCGTTTTTTGCGTGCAATCCCGAAGGATCTGTCCACACAACTCTTTTAGCAGGTATTCCGGCACCGGGCCAATATTTGGATCTCCTGCTTTCTCCCCATGAAATTCTTCCAGCTTATAGGAGATCTTATTCGCATCAGAATATTTTACAAACAAGGAATACGAGCGATTGGCACTTACAACTGTCAGTGAGGATTCTCCTATAAAATCATCCACAGCTTTTACCCTGACCATATTGGGCTGTTCAGGAACTACCTCAGCAATCAGTTTATCAGGATCACCCACCTGCAGATAAGTAATTTTTTCTTCGGCGATCAGATGTGTGGTTTTGTTTTGACAGATTTCTAATTGATTCTGGGCATATCCTGCCAGTGAAAAAAGAAAGAATGCGATGATAAATATTGTTTGTTTCATGATGATTATTTTTGATTGATGATATAAATCCGAGTGTTTTTCTTGACGGTTACTTTTTTCAGGCGTACCCGTTTGAGCATGGTTTGGGCAGCCCGGTCGGCTGCACGAATTCCGGTATAAGTCAACGGATTATTCGTAACGCCCATCAGCGAAGAGGTATTGGTAGAAGCACCCACTTCCTGGTAAACTTTTCGTGCGGCATTATCCGGCACATAAAGTCCTTCCAGTCCATCCAGATCACAGATCGCAAGTTTTACCGGAACAAAGTTTTCCTGAACAGGCATTTGCGTGATCTCTATAAGTAGCCGTTCATTTTTGATCTTACAGATTCCGTAGAGAAATGTGTTACGTGGTATTTTCTGAGCATTGATCCGGGTGTCTTCCAGCAGGCGAAGTTTTACCCGGTTGCCGTTGAGCACCGTTGTTGTTTCATAGATCTCAGCTTTTATGAGCGGAGTATTCATTGGCTCTTCCTTGTTAAATCCGGATGACCGGTTTTTCTCCAGGGTAAAGGACCGGTTTTGGGTCGCCTCAATCTGTTGCAATCTTCCCTGTGCCTGTTGCAGATAAAAATTTAGAGAATCGTTTTTACGACTGAGAAGGACGTTTTTATCGATGATCTCATCCAGTTCTTCAATTCCGGTAGTTGATAATTTTGGCGGTACTACATTTTTTGTTTTCACCTGCTTTTTAACTATCGGTTCAACAGGATTACTTTGGAATTGTGAAGGAGTTGTTGTTTTCTTTTTACGCACGACCGGCTCTCCTTGCAATTCCTGCTGCACCAACTTTTCTTTATTTCGGATATGAGCAAGAATTTCTTTCTGATCTGCATTTTCATCAAGTAAGGTATTGTCCTGTACCATACTATCCTGAAGACTCACTTCTTCAGTCTGAGAAGTATCCTGAATATTTACTTCAGAAACTTCAGCCACCTGCTGATCATCCTTCTGATAAGCTTCCATTTTATCGTAGATTTCAATGGAATTATCCGCATCCGGCAGGTCGTAGTTTATTCCTCTATTGGGTGACTGAGCAAGCTTTTCTTTTTCCTCTGAAACTCCTCCTCCACCCAATATCCAGAAGATTAAAATCACAAAGGGTAATAATGCCAGTGGAAGGATAAACAGCGCTTTATTCTTTATCAAAATTTTCTTCATTGATGTACGATTTTAATTGGTTTTCAAATGAATCCACGGGTAACTCAAAAGCGGAGCTACCACTGTTTGTTGGCGCATTGATTATTGGTCCGGCCAATGGTGCTTCCACCTGATGTGGTTTTACCTTCCCGGTCGGGAACCAGATAAACGAGATCGCAAACAGGGCAAACAGAAAAGCTGTTATCAATATCCATTTGCTTTTTCGTTTCAAAGGATCAAGGTTTTTGTCTTTATCGTCCAGATCGTTTACCCAGCGGGTAAAACGGCTGTGATCTTTCGGATTTGGAATGTTGTTTTGATTATTCATTGTTGAAGTTTTTTAGAATGATTTTCTGCGTATGCTTTCCAGGTCTTTGTTCTCATCAATCCGCCAGTTTTCCATCAGAAAACCATGGGGATTATTGTCTGTCCGGGAGATGTTTCTCAGGTTACCGGAGGTCTTTAAGCTGCGGATGGTAATGTTGGATTTACGAACGATCTTTTGCTTTCCGATAAACGTAAAGCGATAGGGATATGCTGAAAAATCCAGCCGAATGGAATCCGTCTGCAGGGTCATGCTGATATCAGAAGCGATCACCTGGTTATACAGGTTATTCTCCTTAAAAGCCTGATACTGCTCCATGGCACTCCGGTCAGCCAGATACAAGGCTTCCCTGACGTTGTTTTCAATGTAGGTTTTATCGGGTTCGAGGGTAAAAAACAGCTCATGAAAACGTTTTACATGATCCCTGGCTTCAGCATCCCTGTTTTCACTGATATCTTCCCGAAGAGCGACCAGCAGAGATTTACCGTTATCAAGCACATAGATTTTCTCTTTGGAAAGTTCTACCAGCTGCACCGACTCATAGTAGATGTAACTGCTCACCCCCATCAGCGAAAGGCTGATCAAAACCAGTACGTAAACGATAAAGCGGAACTTACGTTGTATATCAAATTGTTTATGCATTTCTTTTTAAATGATGAATTCGTAAATGACAGAATTGACCGTTACTTCATGGCACCTTTAGTAATAGCCATTACCGCTGCTGTACGCACCAGTCTTCCTCCTCCGGAGTTGGTTCCTGAAGCATGTATAATCCATGATGAGATCTTGGGTACCATAGCCATTCCTATAATTCCGCAAACGGGAACGATCAGGTTAGAAACAAAAAACAGTTTGGGCTCATAGATCAGCATGGCATTGATTTGGGCAATTTCCATTTCCAGTACATAGATTAATATCTCCTGTACGATGGAAAGGATCAGCAAAGCGATGGGCAGATAAAGGTTGACATTGATAAACCTGGCAATCCATTGCAGGTAGTTGTCCTGAAAACCATCAAAAATGGACAGGGCAAATACCAGCGGACCAAAGATTACCAGTAACACGCAGAACACCGTTCGAAGAAAAGCAATCAGGTAGACCAGCACCTCAAAAAAGGATTCCAGCAGTTGCCGGGTGGCATCCATGATATAAAAGTTGATCTGGTTTTGAATGGCCCTTCCGCTAAAAATATTGTAAGTGGTCAGGATCAGGTTCACCCCTTTGTCCCAGAGATCGGCTTCCTTTTCTTCGTTTTCATAAAACAAGGGCAAATCCGTGGAAAGAATGGCTTGTTGTTTGTCCTCCAGCCGCTCTTTTACGATGTGCTTTTTGTCGGCATAAACGGCTTCAGATAAGTGGGTCAGTCCTTTTGTGGGTGCCAGCAACAGATTTACAAAAGGTCCCCAGAAGGTGATCACCAATACCAGTGCAAAAGGTCGTAACAATGGAAGAATCGATACCGGGTTATCTGCGATCAGTTGCTCATATATCCGTTTAGCGATGTAAAAAAAGGCAGCAATCCCGCCAATGGCTCGCGCCATATCCACAAGAATTCGGGCATGATTAACACCGGAGTCCACCAGCGTATCGGTAAATGCAAAAAAATCATTGGTTGTCAGTACTTGTAATAGCATACTTTTTTGTTAATCGGTTAAATGCTTATTTGCTTAAAAAGGAATAGCTCAGTGGTTGCCTGTTGTAGCTGTTAAAAAAGAGCAATTTACCGTGGGTGTAATCCAGCTCTCCCAGCAGGTTCCACAGCTCCTTACTGATTCTGGTAAATGCATCCAGCTTACTTCCATGATCGGCTTGAAACAGGTTGACCATTATGAACTGCATCAATAGCTGATCTGCTTCCTTCTCATAGATCGAATGAATTTTCACTGAGTTCTTAAGGCTTCCCAGTTTGCTGACTTTTTGATAGAGTTTAATAAACTGTGCTGCCAGCTTATAGATATCATTTAGTTCATCCGAGCGGGCATCAAATAATTTATCACTTATCTGTTGGGTAAAGTCCGTATTGACTTTTATTCCTTCTGTTTCTTTATGTCTGCCTTTCATCTGGCTGCGTTCGATGGCCTTGGCGACCAATCGTAAAAGACCGGTTTTTAGTTCTCCGGCAATTTCTCCTCCATCGGTAACCGGCAGTGCTCCCACTTCCACATAATAATGCGTTGGCCAGGTGCGTACAAAAACGTGAGGAATGGGAATCAGCCAGCCGGTAAAGGCAATAAAAGTCAGCGGATAGGTTCCTTCCATTTCCGGATAGTATCCATGCCAGGGTTTGATCTCAATGATCTGTGCTTTTGATTCTTTTGTTGCTGTGATAATCAGCAGAACCATTATTAGCAGTATTGTTATACGTTTCATTGTGTCGAAGTTGATTAGTGATACAGACTGTAATACATGGCAAAACCTTCCAAATTGCCGCTGTCGTGGCTTTTCAAATAGGAAGCATACAGCAGCTTATTGTGCAGGTAGCAGATGGTTCCGTAGTGCTGTTTTACACTCAGGTAGATTCCGTTGATGGCATCGTAACGCTGTTTATCATCCATCATAAACAGGTTGTCTTTAACGATGATATTCAGAATGGACGTAACCAATGCCTTACTATCATCCAGAATCAGATCAAAACTCTGCACAATGGCAGCCGCCTGCTGGGTGGTAAAGTTGCCGTCCTGTACCAATAGCGGTACTTTGTCGGAATAGATCGCGATGATCTGCTGAAGGATATCTTTGGTCTCCTTTATACGTTTGTAGTCTTTGATCAGCAGGGATACTTTCTCCAGACTTTCCAGCATTTTTTGATCGATGCCTAATATTTCTCCTGTAAGCCCTTTGATATCTCCGTTCAGGGCTTTGATCAGCACATTGTACAGGTTGATTTTGGAAAGGATTCCTTCCTCCTGTGTCCAGAGTGCTTCACGTTGGATTCCGGCTCCCACATCGGTTACCGGTGTTTGGGCAGTAGTTCTACCTGCATTAGCTGCAAGTATAATTGTAAGGATGAGTACGATTAAATTTTTCATGGTTGTTCTGTTTTTATGGTTTTACATTTGTTTTAAGATCTCCAGAATGGATTGGTCATCGTTCAGTTGTTCCAGTAGTTGTTCCTTTTCGGTTTGTTCGGTGGTGTAACAATAGTATTCGGCACGGCTAACTTCCAGTGCAAAAACCCGTGAATATTCTCCCAGCGAGATAAATACCTCCTTAAATTTTCGGTTGGATGGAAGATTTTTATTGATCGACAGGATTTGTTCTTTTTGAAAATTATTCAATCCCAGAAAACGACTGATTTCATCGAACTTGTTTTTGAACTTGCCCATATCCAGCAGAATCCGGGTATCGGCATTGTTGATAATCGCATCACGGATAATGGGCGATGAGATCACATCGTCCACTTCCTGTGTTACCACCATCGCTTCTCCAAAGAATTTACGAATGGTTTTGAAAAAATACTTTAGATAATCTGCCATTTGTGGTGTGGCGATGGCTTTCCAGGCTTCTTCCAGACAGATAACTTTTCGGGTACCTTTAAGCTTCCGCATCTTCTGCAGAAAAATATCCATGATGATCAGCGTGGCTACCGGAAAAATAACCGGATGGTCTTTTATGGCATCCAGCTCGAACACCAGAAACGGACAGGAGAAAAACTCATCGGTTTGCATGGGTTTATTTAACAGGTAATCGTATTCTCCTCCTTTGTAGTATTTACTGAGAATAAAGAAAAATTCATTGCTATTAAACTCAATGGATTCTTCTTTGGCCAACCGTGGAATGATGTCCTTGCAAAACTCGTAGTAATCGTTAAACGAGCGTTTCTTTTTACGTTTTGTCTCAAAATAGCGATTCACCGAAAAAGCAATGACATCCTTTTCCATTTCTGTAAGGTCTTCCTTGTAAATCGTATAAATAACCGACAAAATGGTTTGTCTGCGTTCCAAATCAGGCGAACCATCCACTACAAAGGGATTGAATGAAATGGGATTTTTTTCCGAAAACTCTATCATTTTTGCTCCACCTTTAGCTTTTAAGCGTTCATTGAGGTAATGGGTCAGAATTTCATAGCTGCGACCTACATCCAACAAAACAATGTGGCAATTGCCACTTTCCGCATATTGCCGTAGCAGGTGGTTGGTGAAAAACGATTTTCCTGAACCTGAACCGCCAACAATAATTTTGTTTCGGTTATGGATGAGATGCTTTTTCATGGGTTCATCGGACAAATCAATTTTAACAGGACAGCCCTCTTGTCGGTTAGAAAGATTAATGACAAACTTTGATTGAGAATTTTTGACTTCTCCCTCAAAATTGATCAGGCAGCAAGCCTGTGGAACCTGTGTAATAAACAGTTCCGTTTCGGGTAGTTGTGTGGAAAAAGGAACACATGCAAAAAACAACAAAGGCAAATCAAAGGTGTGCTGGTAGGGAAAACAGTTCATCAATGAAAAAGCTGAAGCTGCTTCACTTTTGTGCTTTTTCAGTTCAGGAATGGATTCATCAAAAAGCATCACATTAAAATGTGTCTTTACAATTTTCTCCCCGGTGGCTTGTACCGTATCCAGAAAATTTTCAATCAGGCCTGCATTTACCTTGTTTTCCGAAGAAAATTTTGAAAGGCTGTAAATCTTTTTGTAGTTGCTTTCCAAAGCTGTCTTTACCTGCTGTTGGCCCGGCATATAAATAAACTGATTGGTGATATGCGAAAACGGAAGGTTGTAGCTAACAGGATAAACAAAGGAAACCGGCAGGCCGGTTTGGGGATGGCCGTTTGTGGGCTTAAGCTCCGAAGGTAAATGTGTGTAGTCACTTAAGCTGAGTATTTCCACAAAACGGTCCATCACCCTTAACCTGTCCCTGAAATCTATACCTCCCAACAATGGTTGTCCCTTATGAAAATTAAGGGTCAAATATCTTTCGATTAAGCCGGTAGTATTTTCATTACCGATGGCTTCCTCCTGGCTTACCGGTGTGCATTGAATCCCGCTTTGCTGAAATACTGAACTGAGATTGGAGCGGAGTTCGTTAATTTTATCATTGAGATTAACTTCATCTTGTCTTTGTTTCCGGGAAAATATCAGTGATGATCCCAGGTAGTTTTTCAGCAGGCCAACATTTAGCAGACTGACATAAATATAGCACTCGTGTTTTAGGTAAGCCCTGCCGTCAAAATGTTTTAAGTAGTCTCGGTTAAGACTGAATTTACTGTTTTGATTTTGCAATTCTTTCTCACTGTTGAAATGCTTTACAAAAAAGAAGTCCTGTTTGTGAAGCAGGGTATTTTCGGGTAAAAGGTTCACAGCCCTTTGAAAGGTATCGTGGAGCATATACAGCTGTTCGGTGCTGCAGGAAAGCAGTTCCGGCAGTTCCAATTTCAGGCCAAAGCCCATATCCAGGTTATTGGAAACAACAATATCTCCTTTAAATCCAAGGATAGGCAGGCTTTTTTCTATGGGTTTTACTTTCATCTTAAAAAGCGTTTTTTGATGGTGATAAATTCAGGGAGTTGTTTGGAGATTCTTTTTTTACCCCATCCGGCATGGCCGTATTTCTTTTGGATTTGATTAAGCCTATACAGGTACGCAAAAAAGGAAGGGACACAAACAACTATAGCAACAAAAGTCCCGATGAAGATATAGAGTACCACAAACAAAAGCAGGGCGGCAATTACAGCATAGAGCGCTGAATACACAAGCTGCCCGGAAAAACCTTTGATGTAAAGGTTAGTGTCTATTTTTTGAATGATGTAGGATTTCATTTCAGATTATTCTTAACTTTTGATATTTGAGAAAACTGAGGAACAACGCTTTGTGCTGCTCCTCAATTAAAATCGCGGTCACTTGTCCGGCTTTCGACGGATTGACCGTTATGAAAAGAATGAGCGGATTACTACTCCCACAAGAATCAGGAACAGACAGGCACCAAACCAGCCCATGATTGCTTTCTGGGTATCCTGGTCGCCACTTTGCCACTTGATGTACACACGTACACCACCGATTAGACCAACCACTGCACCAATGGCAATAATCAGGTTGGCAACCGGGTCAACGTACGAACTAACTTCGGACGTTGCCTGGTCAATTCCGGCTGAGCTTTGTGCAAAACTGTTGTAAACTCCAAGGACAGTTATGGCAAACAACGCCATTGTTTTTTGATAAACTTTCAGAATCTTTTTCTTCATGATTTGAATTGATTTTATAATTAATGTTGACTGTGTATTTCTGGAAGTATTTTGACCAACTTTCCGGTATTTTCATCCAGGAAATAGTTTATGTGATAGCCATCGTCGGGCCATATTTCTTCATAAACAGAAACTTCAAGGCGAATGGAATTTTCGGAAACAGCAGAAACCAATTGTGACGGAAGGTCTTTTGAGGAAACCTGGATAGGATTTATACCAGACTCAACTTCTTGGGTGGAGGCATGTTCCTCGTACAGGTATTTAGCTTTGTTTTTCCCTTTTAGCCACAGAAAAACAATAAGTACAGAATACCAGGTAAGTAATCCTGAAATAATAAACTGGGTAAACAGCTTCCAAGTGATTTCATTTAATCCAAACATCTTTTTTTCGTTTTTTTATTCAATAATCTTTCAAAAACCTGTTTGGCAAAAATGAAGATGTGGATTGGATGTTTTTCCCAAGGTCAACCCAACTTGGGTGTTTTATATGGTTAAATAAATTTCCTCTATATCATAGGATTTATTGTGCTTTAGAGGAAAAAGAAACCTGTATTGGATAGCTATCAACATTTTGGATATAAAATGTCTTGGTATGCTTTTAATTGGTAAAATAACTTAACCTTTAAAAGAGAAGAAAAAAAGAAAAAAAAGAAGAGAAACCAGGAGATTTGCCGTCCGGGATAAAATGCAGGGCTGCACCGAAAAACCTGATAATACAAAATATTTAACTTGAAAAATATTAGTTTCGGGGCATTCACCCCGGCCTTGCATTTTTCCCAAGGTGGGTTTTGTGGGTAGGACGGCTAACTTTGGCTTTCTCTCTTTGTTTTTAACCTGCTAACTCATTTTTAACTGTAAATAGTTTATCCGGGAAGGCTATGGGCAAGTGTAAGCTGTAGCACGGCGAAAGGCTTTCTCTTGCCGTGGGTTGTCCAAGGCTCTTCCCACGTACAGGCAAGACAACACCGGTTCCGTGAGGAACGAACGGATGTAGGTGTGTTGAAGCTCTGGGAGTGGGATGTGCCGGGGCAATGGATTAACCTAAAGATTTTATTTAATACCTTTTTTCTGATTCGTGGGCTGGGATAAGGCAAATGTTATCCTGCAATGGATTGAAGCGAAGTAGAGGCTTGAAATGAAGCTTGTTTAGGCTTTTTATTTACGGTGGAGGTGTGATGGCTAAAAAGCCGGAACGGGCGGAATGAAACCAGAGTAGGCCTGAGTGGAAAGAAATGGAAGGCGAACTTTTGCTGTGGGGTGTTTTAGTGTCGTATCAAGCCTGCCACAACAGCCCAAGTCTTGTTCTCTTGATTTTTGTCTGCGTTAAAAAATCATTTGCAGAATGCTGCTATGCGCAGATTTTTTGCCTTGTCAAAAACCAAGATTATGTCGACTTAACTGTGATTTCAGGATTGAAACGACACTCGTCTTGTTGACCGAACGAATGAATGAGCGATGGTTCCGGTGAGCAGCGAACGGGATAACAGTGCGATTGAATGAGTAAGGGAAATGGGACGAGGCACAGGAAACTACCTCTTAAATCCGTTTATCTCCTGCGTTCTTATCAAATGCAACCAGATTGAACATTTCACGCATTCGGCTGCGGACACGATTGCCGTATTTTTCTTCAATCTCTGAAGCGGAAAGATTCGTGGTTAAATGCGTCGGAATACCTTTGGAAATAAACAAATCATAACGGCTAAGCAGGATTTCAGCCATAGCATTGCATTCATTTCCATAGTGTTTTTGTGTTTGTTCTATTCCCAAATCATCGAAGCAAAAAATGCTTGGAACAGGGTTAGTGTAACTCAGGTTGGATAGACTTTTGCTGTACCTGTTTATCACTTTGTAACCATTTTTTTCAAATTCAAAACTGATATCACGGGTGGATTTAATTTGATATTGTTTGCGGGGCTGGAAGAAATACTTCACAAGGCTCATAAGCGTGGTTTTTCCGCATCCGATTGGCCCGGATAAAAGGATACCTTTCTTCAAGTCCAGTTTTCGCTTCGAGGCTTCTTTTTTATCTTCAATGGCATAAACCACCAAACTGTAAATTAAAGCTGAATCTTCCTGGTAAAGTCTGAAATGTTCCCCATATTTTTGTTTTCCTAATTTTTCCAACCAGTTGCGACAATCCGTGAAACCAAACTGGTGCATCCCATTTCTGATTTCCGCAATTTCCTTATAAGGGTTCGGAATAATCCTTGTCGGTTTCGACGTGGAGGGGATTGGAATTTCGTGACTTCTTCTCTCTTCCATTTTTATAATTTTTGGAGTGAGCCTGTTTATTACCGTTTGTAATGTTTGTATTCTTATATAAACCTTTATCAGCAGCATTATCACCACCTTTATCGCCAGCTTTACCATTACCTTTATCACTACCTTTCTCAAAACTGATACAGCTGACCTTACTCCCGGTATTTGGATTGAATGAAGGAAAATATTCGATATAGCTCCATTGGTGAAGTTGCTTTATGCACCTGGTATAAGTATTTACCGAACCGATATGTGCCAAAAACATAACTTCCTCCCTTGAAACAGGAAATGGATTTCTGAAACGATTCCTATTCCAAAACTGAAATAAAGCAAAATAGAGGCTGATATGAAATGGTGTAATTCGTTCATCTTCTGCAAACCTTTCAAACAGACCGGTTTGGTGCTTGATGTAATTCATACCCTGCGCCGGAACTCAAAACGGTTTTGCACCAGGTTTTCCTTCATCATTTTGTTGATGTCTTCACTGTCGTAAAAGATTACCCCGCCAATTTTGGTAAAAGGTAAAGTCCCATTGACGCGCAGGTTTTGAAGTGTTCCGGGAGAGATTCCAAGAAGTTTTCTTACTTCGAAAGATTTTAACCATTTTTTCGAAGGCTGGCCGTGATGTACGGCAAGCAATTGTTTGAATTCTTTGAGCAAATCGATTTTGAATTCACGCAAGTCATCGGTAGTTACAATTTCTGTTGGCATAACTTTAATTTTAAATGATACAATTTGAATGATGCCAAATATTGAACTTCAAAACGGATATTTTTCCCAACCTCTTCCCAAGTTGGGTGTTTTTTATTGTTAAACAGGCGGAGGTTTGATTAACAGCTATTCATGGTTTGCCTTTTCATGATACGACTGTTGAATTTTATCAACTTTTTTTAAAAGGCACCTGCGGTGATGTCGGCGAAGTTTTTCAAGTTCTTCTAGTGAAAGATTTCCCATTTCTGTGATTTGTTCTTCCATTGATGGAAGTTTCCAGTAGTCCACAAAAGGACAATCTGCTTCAACATTTTCAAACGGGCATTTGGTAAAGGGAACTACCAAATCTGCGTATTTAATATTTTTTTCTGTGAAATACATTATAATCGGGTGTACTAGATAGGATTCAAATGGTTACAAAAAAAGCGCGGGCTTAGCCTGTTCGAAATCGAGGTACCGCTAAATACCCTTACCACCAACAAACACCACCCACGCCAAAGCGTGAGCGTCAGTGCTTATTATTCTGTGGTAAGTCAAAAATTAGCGGTTTCCGATTTCACAAATAATAGCCAACGCTATCTCTTCAATATTTTTCACTCACTTCTGAGCATTCATTCTTTACGAATAGTGCAAAGATAACTGAATTCGAAAAGTTTTAGCTTGTATTCATAATTTCTTTGTTTTTTAAATCGAATTTAAGTCAGTCTTCCTGATCCATTCTGTTTAGCAATACTTGTCTCAATGTATCCAGAAACTTTGTTCTCTCCTTTTTACGCATTTGAATATCTATAAAAGCCCTATACGCCTTATCAAGTTGGATATCGAATACCTGCTCAAACAAACCGATTAATTCTTTTATATCGGTTTTTCCATTATTTATGGAATTTGAACTATGAAGTGCATAGATTAATTCAATCAGTGCTACTTTGGTGGCAGTCCATTTGAGATTAAGTTGTTTCTTTTCACTATTAGACCTTTGCCAAAACATTCCTTTACTTTTTAAAGCAGTTATTTCTTCGTCAATGTATTTCTCCAGTTGCTCACAAGCCAAAATATGGGCAACCAACTCATCATGAGAAGTACAAAACTCAGGATCAGTCAAATAACCGTAATTCTTTAATCCAACATAAACTACCTCTCCGTAACGTGTAAAATAAGCCTTGTCAAAACAGGTTTGATTTGTCTTATAGTACTGGAAAAACTCATAATGCTCATTGAGATATCCCTGGTACTTCTTAAATTCCTTTTTCAAATACTTTATCTGGAATTTTCGGTTTGCGTTAGGACGGTGCGTTTCAAGTTGAAGGATTTCTGCATAATAAATTAACTTACTTAGAACTTGTGGCTTTATTTGTTTGAAAAACCTGATCTCATCTGCTTCATTGTTGAATCCTTCACCTTGAATCAATATTTTCAAATCTGTAAAAGCCAATTTACAATATCCCAAGGCCTTCTCTGCCCGAATTATTTTATCTGATTCTTCTAATTTTAATTTACATATCTTTTCTTCCAGTTTCTGAAGAATGTTATTATAATCGTTTGTTTTCATGGGGTGAGGGGTTATATTAAAATCTCTTCGGTCTATAAATAGAAACTAATTTTTATTTGAGGACCATCTAGTTTCATATATCGCAATAAATCCATTAATTTTTGATTTTATTTGTCTGATTCCAAGCCACCAAAGTCAGTATCAGAGATCAGTCTAAATTCATCCAAGCTTTTATCATTGCCATACTTTTTCATCAGCTGAACCAACTCCATTTTCATGCTATCTATCATTGAGCGATATTCTTTTGAGTCAATTAGGTTTACCATTTCATTTGGATCGTTTTCTATATCATAAAATTCCCACAAGTCAATATCGTAGTAAAAGTGAATTAGCTTATATCGTTTAGTCCTTATTCCATAATGAGGTTGAACATGATGCCAGAATGGATATTCATAGTAATGATAATACATAGATTGTCTCCAATCTTCAGGAGTATCACCTTTTAAATTTGAATAAAAACTACGCCCCTGAACTTCTTTTGGAATAGGTACTCCAGCCATTTCCAGAATTGTTGGTGCTATATCGATATTAGTAATAATATCATCACAAACAATTCCTTTTTCTATTTTGCCTGAATATCTTAATAGAAAAGGCATATGAAGAGACTGCTCATACATAAAACGCTTATCAAACCAACCATGATCGCCTAAAAAAAATCCTTGATCCGAAGAATAGATCACTATGGTATTGTCTTCTAATCCGTGTTGTTTTAAATAATCTAATACTCGACCAATGTTGTCATCTACCGATTTTATGGTAGCTAAATAATCCTTAATATAGCGCTGATATTTCCATTTTCGAACATCAGTTGGATTCATTCCTTTTTTAGGGATTACATTTTCATTTCTTTTTATCCCAAAATTAATCCAATTTCCTTTTTGTTTTTCAGATAAAGAATCAGGTGGTGTCATCTTTAAATCTTCCCGGCTAAGATAATCCATGGTCATCTCTGTATTACCAGCTGTCACCTGCCTTCCTTCATATTTATCATTAAAAGTTGATGGATATGGTATTTCAATGTTGTCATACATATTCTGGTAAATAGAATCAGGTTGCCATGGCCTGTGTGGTGCTTTGTACTGTAACAACAAACAAAATGGCTCATCTTTCTTTTGACTATCTAACCAATTCAAAGCAAAGTTAGTTGTCAGATTCGTGGCGTATCCCTCTTCTGTAATAGTATCACCATTTTCGTTATAAACAGGATCCCAATAATATCCTTGCTCCCCTCGAGAGACATGATATTTATAATAATTAAAACCCTTAGGCTCAGAGGCTAAATGCCATTTACCAATCATTGCGGTCTTATATCCTGCTGCTTGAAGTGCTTTGGGATAAGTCCATTGATCATTATCGAATCGTCCTCCCTTATAATTTTTCAAATATCCATTCTTATGGCTGTACTTTCCTGTTAGAATAGAAGCTCTACTTGGTCCACATATCGCATTCGTGCACAACATATTAGTCAACATTATCCCCTCGTCTGCCAACTTATCAATATTTGGAGTTGGTGCAATATCTTTATAAATTCCACCATAAGCAGAAATTGCCTGAGTAGCATGGTCATCTGTGAAAATGAATACAATATTTGGTCTTGGATTATCATCAACTTTAGATTTGCCACATGAAGCAATTGTAACTACAATGCTAACAAATGAAAATATGTATATAAAATATTTTTTCATGTCTTTAGTATTTTTTCAATTAAATAAAACGTAGTATTTACTCATCATTGCCATGGCATATTCCCTGATTTTTGGATGTGTTTGGTAAGCTCCTTCTGCAAGCGATTGCTTTGTTTGCTGTCTCCTGATGGTACTTTCTCAAAGCAATTATCTTTCATGTCAAAAAATGAATAGGATTCGAAAGGAGTATTTTGAAGTAATTTATTGTCGCCATCCGAAATGGCATAGTAATCCCTACCTCCAAACTTGTGTCCTTCCCGGCGTACCCAAACCATCATCCTGTTATCTTTAAAATACTTTCCATTTTTCAATGAAGCGAGCAAACTTTGAGACGGTAGATTATTATTCACTTTTCCTCCTGCTGCTTCAAGGAGTGTTGGGTAAAAATCCATTAGCATAATTGGTTGGTCTGTTGAGTGCGGGTTAATACATTCAGACCATTTTACAATGCATGGTACCCGAATGCCCCCTTCAAACATATCGCCTTTGCCTCCTCTGAATGGAGCATTGTTTGCCCCGTAAGTAAGAGCACCTCCGTTATCGGAGGTAAAAATAATTATGGTGTTGTCGGAAATATTTTCGGATTCGAGGCTGTTTATTACCTTGCCGATACCAGCATCGAGGTGCTCAATAAAAGCAATTAGCTTTTGCCTTTTTAATGTTGCGCCTGGCTCCCGTTCCTGAATTTTCTTCAACCATTCCATTGGCGGTTGAACAGGGTCGTGAGGGGCGTTGTAAGTCAGAAACAAAAAAAAGGGTTCATCTTTTTGGCTTCTTTCCTGAATGTATTGTACCGACCAATCTGAAAACAAATCCGTTGCATGTCCTTTGGGGTTAATTTCTTTTGAATTTTCACGCATCCAATTTATACCGCCTCTCAGGTGGGTATAATAGTCATCCATCATGTCGCCTAAAAAACCTTTAAAAAAATCAAATCCCCTATCGTTAGGTAAGTCCGGACTTTTATAGCCCAAATGCCATTTCCCAATCAACGCTGTATGATAGCCTGCTTCTTGAAGTTCTTCCGGCAGTGTTGAAATGCCATCAGCCAGGTTGCCCCAGGTATTATCGGGCATATTTCTTATCACACCTGGCACTCCAACCCTGTCGGGGTAATTCCCTGTTAATATAGAGGCTCGACTCGGCGAGCAAACGGTGCTGTTTGCGTATGCTCGTGTAAATTTAACTCCGTCACTACACAGTTTATCGATAACAGGTGTGCGAATGTCTTTCGCTCCGTAACACGATAAATCGCCATAACCTAAATCATCGGCAAGGATAAAAACGATATTGGGCTGTTGAGCATATAGCAGTGATGAAAGTAGGAGAAAAGTTAAAAGTAGGATAGTTCGCATGGTTACTAAAGTTTTGAAGGAAACAACAGGCACCTAATAATTAAGTGCCTGCTGATTAAATATTTATATTCTTTATTTTTCTAAATTATATTCTATTCCCTTTGTAACGGGAAGTTTATATGTGTAATTTTCTAAGAAAACAGGTGTGTTGCCCATACGTTGTGAAGTTCTGGTTAATTTAGGAATCGCCATTACCCAATAATATCCATTGTTTATTGGCTTGTACTTTAGCTCGCTAAGGCCGGTTGCAACAGCCCTGGCTTGCATGGGATTATTCTGCTTCGCATAATAAACGGCATAGCTTTTAGCCTGTTTAAAGTCTTGCCATTTTAAGAAACCCTTTTTTATGGAAATATTCAGAAATTCGTACTCTAAAATAGGCTTATCAACCAATGTCTGGAAACGGAAATCATTGACCATATTCTTATAATTTTCATCCAGTACCAGATTGTTCAATTCGTCCGGGTCTTCCTGTAAATTATAAAGCTGATCAATAATTCCATGCGTATATATAAATTTATAGTCGCCTTTACGCATCATTCGCGATGGCAGGTTCTTCACTTCATTAAAACCTTTATAATTAGCTCCCCTAAATTCAGAATAAATAATGCGGTCATTGATTTTCGTCCCGTTTTCTAAGTTATTGACTAATGATTTTCCCTGGGCTGATTGCGGAACTTTAGTTCCTGTTAATTCGCAAAGTGTTGGCATTACATCAATAAAACTCATAAGCATATCGTTTGATTCCCCTTTCGGAAATAACTTTGGATAAGATATAATGAAAGGAACATTGACCGCATCTTCGTACATGCAATGTTTTCCCCTTAATCCATGCTCAAATAAATGTTCTCCATGGTCGGTGGTATAAATGATAATGGTGTTCTCATATAATCCATTTTCTTTTAATGCAGAGATTACACGCCCTACCATATCATCTACTTCTGTAATACAGGCGTAGTATGATGCCATTATATTTTTCGTTGCAGAAGTGTCCTTTTGGGGCCAGCCACTGTGAAGCCAATCCGGCACCCAAGGATATTTTCCTTTTCCGTACCAATCATTAGCCGTTTCTGGCAAGCTAAAATCAGCAGGGCTATACATATCCAGATATTTTTGAGTAGTAGTGTATGGCGGATGTGGTTTCTCAAAACCTACATGCAGGAAAAAGTTTTTTCCATCCTTGCCGCGTTGGTTAATGAACTCAACCGATTTCCGGGCCACAACCATATCAAAATTATCTTCGTCTTTTTCTACCAGTGTTGGTTTGTAATCTTCATTCAAATGCATTGAGCCTCCGTTGTATGCTTTCGCATACTTTTTAAATTGTCGGTAACGCTGATAGGTATCTTCTCCAACTTCATCCTGATAATGTCCCCCGGGGAAATGCGTATAATACCTTGTGTTAATCACATCCCAGCCCATATCATTTCCTCCCGGGTGGTCTTCGTCAACATCTTTTTGGAGTTCGCCATGAACATGCATTTTCCCGGGAGAGGCAGTTACATAATTGTTGGCACTGAATATTTCAGCCAGGGTTTCAATTCCCTCATGGTATCCGGTTTCTCTTAAAAATCCGGTTCCAATGTGTTTTACTTTTCCATTTGGCATTTCAACCGGTGCTTTGTGGTATGGAGCCCCATTAGCAAAAGGGTACATTCCTGTAACCAAGGCAGCCCTGCTGGGTGCACAAACAGGAGCAGCTACGTAGCAGTTTGTTAACTTAACACCTTCTTCGGCCAGTTTGTCGATATGGGGAGTAATAATAAGTTGGTCGCCATAACATCCTAAAGCCTCGGTTTTATGCTGGTCGGATATGATAAAAACAACATTGGGGCGTTCTGATTTTTCTTGTGCCGACAATAAGCCCGGAAGAAATACTACCAGGCTTATTATCATATAAATAATCTTCATATTTAGCTTTTTTTATTTGCAGTCAAGCATTTTCAGATACTTTATGAGAGCAAAATTAATCAATGTTTTTATTAGCCGAAGTTTCGGTAATTGGGATTGGCCAACTATAATCTTCGGGGCCTCTTTTACCTTGTTGCAGCCCTTTATTATTTGGGTCGAATGCACTTTTTGCTAATTGTTCGTATTTACCCAAACGTGTAAGGTCGAAAAAGCGGTTTCCTTCCATAAAAAGCTCAGCAGCTCTTTCGCGTAACAATGCATCTCTGAATTCATCCATAGTCATACCTGCGGCATCAAAGTCTTCCATTCCAACACGGCTTCTAAGCGCATTAAAATCAGCATTTGCCAGGGCGGGATTATCACCAATTTCTGCAAGTGCTTCTGCTCGCATCAAATAAACATCGGCTAATCGTATTACGTGCCAGTTTTGCTGACTTGTATATTCTGTAGTTGCATCACTATCAATATATTTCGCAGTATAAACAAGGTTCATGTTGCCTTTTGGTGCGCCGGTAACTATGTCATATTTTTTATAACCGTTAAGATTTGGATTAATCTCATGGCGCAAAGTGGATGTTTCAAATTCGTGAATAATTCCATTGATAAACCGTGGGTCGTTCTTGTTAATATTGTTATTTATGAAGCCCGGCAACAATTTGTTTGTACCTCCCCAGCCTCCGCCACTTAGACCTGCATTACGAGGCGAAAATAAGTTCGACACAGCGGTACCTTGTTCGGTTGCAGAACTTCCCTGTACTTCAAATAAAGTTTCAGGATTATTCCCGTTTGATGGGTCGAAAATGCTTTTCCAGTCTTCGAGATTTGAAACCAGCTGATAGCCTGGCTGACTTAATGCTAAGTCGCAATAAGTTTTACACAGTTCGTAATATGCTTTATAATCACTGCCAAATTCAGCATATGGAGCGCATCCTTCATTGCCTTCGGCTGCACATCGCGAAGAAGAAGCAATATGAAGGTAGACCCTTGCCAAAAGTGCTTGTGCCGAGGCATTGGTTACCCTTCCTAATTCTGCTTCGGTTCGTCCCCAACAGTTTTCAGAAGCATATTCAAGGTCACTGATTATTACATCATAAATATCCGTTCTTGATGAAACCGGTAAACCATCTTCTTCACCGGGTTGTACGGGCTCAGTTCTTAATGGCACCTCGCCAAAACAACGCACAAGGTTGAAGTAATGCAAGGCCCTTAAAAATCTTGCTTCACCAACAATTCTATTCCTTAAACTCTCATCCATATCAATGCCAGGAACATTGTAAATTACATTATTGGCATCGCGAATAGCAATATAAATTTCATTCCATGTAGTCGGAAGTGTTCCATTTGTTGAGGTTAAAATTCCTTTATAATAGTCTCCATGTTTCCAACTCGATTGCCCCTGGTCGGAAGAAGCATAAACATTAGAAAGAAACTGTTGCTTATAATATCCTGGTCCCACTTTTATTTGTGCATAAGCTGCAGTTAAAGCCATCGTAGCATCTTGTTCATTTTGATAAAAGAACTCTGTACTGATTTGTGTTTTCGGTTCTTCTACAAGTAAATTTTCGCAAGAAGTAAATACCAACAGAACCAACACTATATATAATATTTTTTTCATCATTAAAGATTTTAAAATTTATTCATCAATGTTTTAATAGTTAAGCTTTATGCCGAATACATAGGTCTTTGTTCCGGGATAAGCACCAAAGTCAATTCCTCTTCGTTGTGGGTCTTTATTGTAAGCCTGAACCTCCGGGTCATATCCCGGATAATCTGTCCATGTAAACAGGTTTTGTCCTGAAGCAAACAAACGCAGACTTCTGTTTTTCTGACCAAAATTGAAAGTATAACCAATGTTGATATTCTTCAATTTAATGAACGAACCATCAAAAATCTGACGGTCGGAAACGATTGCCCTGCTTCCCGCATTTGTTACCGGTGCAGGATGCTCGGCTCCTGCTACATGTCCAACTGATTCGTCGTAAATAATATCACCGGTTGAAACATCTACAACTAAAGGTGCTTTCCATGCACTGCCATAAGCAGAATTTAATCCGTTTGTGCTTTTTTGGAATCCCATTAATGGCCATGAGTCAACCCAAAGGATGTCTCCTCCTTTTTGCCCGGTAAATAATACACTCAAATCCCATTTTTTGTACGAAAATGAATTGCTCAACGAATAAGTGAAATCAGGATTTGGGTCGCCAATCTGTACATAATCTTCAAAAGTTATTTGTTGTAAGTCTTTTGGGTTACCTGCATCATCCATATCTACATAATGATTTACATATTTAATTTCTCCGGGCATAGCTCCTTCGGTGCCAATGGCATTCACTTCGTCCCAGTCGGCATAAATACCATCTGTTTCTGCTCCCCAGAAGATACCCAGAGGTTTTCCTTCCATAAACATCGATGGGAATGTTTTATCGTAACCTACTGCAGGTCCAAGTTGGTATTCCAAATTTGAATTCAGTTTAACTAACTTGTTCCTGTTAATACCAAGTGTTGCCAATACATTCCAGTTAAAATCAGTTTTCCTGATAATATCGCCACCAACTGTAAACTCAATACCTTTGTTTTCTACCTCACCAAAATTATCAACCTTGGTTGCATAACCGTTTGAAGCTGGTAAGTTTACAAACTGAAGTAAATCGTGTGTGTTTTTATAGTAAGCATCAACTGTTATGTTTAGTCTCGAATCGAACATGCTGAAATCAACACCGGCGTTATACTGGTCGGTAGTTTCCCAGGTTAAATCAGGATTGGCAAGGTTTTGCTCATAGTAACCGGTAACCACCTGGTTATTGAAATTGTACCGTATTGGTGACATTAATGCCAGTGACTGATAGGGTGCAATTGGATTACTTCCGGTGCGCCCATACGAAAGACGAAGTTTCAAATTTGAAATGTTTTCTATTTCTTTCATGAAAGATTCTTCCGAAACCCTCCATGCCAATGCCACGGATGGAAATAAAGCGCTCTTATTATTTTCAGCGAATTTTGAAGATGCATCTAAACGAGCATTTACATCAACATAATATTTGCCGTTGTAATTATATCCAACCCTGAAAAGTCCAGACAACAACTCTGTTTCAACAAATCTTGCTATGGGCACCAAAACATCAGTAGCTGATTCGAATGTATAAAATGAGGTTAAGTCTGTTCCAAAGCCATAAGCTTTGTTAAACATACTTCTGATGTCATTCTTCTCGTAGGTTCCCAGCAGAATAGCATCGATTTTATGTCCGTTAAAATTATTAGCGTAACGCACATTGGCTTCTGAATAAAACTTCATATTCTGGTAAAAGGCCTGTGAAGCCTCACCATTATTTTGACGCCCTCTTGTAGTAGTTGTCGGGTAGTAATTGTCCCTTATACTTTTCTGGTAATTATATGCTCCCTTAGCTGTTGCAGTTAATTTAGGTAGAATTTTACCTGTTATTGCAATAGATTGGTTAAAGGTAACTGCCTCCTTGTTATCTGTAACATCTTTTGCCAGCGTATATGGATTTGATATTTCCTGGTCTTCGTTCAAATCGGCATAAATATCGTCGCTTTGTCCGGGTTCGAGTAAAGGGAAAACAGGTTGAAAACGTAAAGCATGGGATACCACACCACGTTGCTGGTACATTTGACCGTTACCAACTGAAGATGCTTTCCCGTTTGAATAAGAGGCATTTGTTTTTGACAAGATGGTTACCTTTTCATCAAAAGCCATCCGTTTTGCATTCATATTGAATGTTGCCCGTTGAAAATCTGAATTGATAATAACTCCCTGATTGTCTAACAGACCCAAGCTGATTGATAGATTGCTGTTTTTTGTCCCTCCGCGGTAGGCAATATTGTAGTTTTGCGAATAGGCTTTACGGAAAACCTCATCCTGCCAGTTGGTATTAATACCTGTTGTTTCGGGATAAGGTAGTTGGAAGGTACCAACTTCTTCAAAATTTTCAGGGGTAATAGGTTGCGTACCATCGAATATCATCCCGTCTCTTCCCGGATTGGTAATTTGTTTATACAGTTCGTTTATTTCGCGCTGATTCATGTACCCTTCAAATTCAGGGCCATCAAATACATCAATATAATCGGCAACTTCGGTTAATGCAAAGTCGGCGTTAAAAGTAAAATTATCGGAACCTTTTACATTGTCGGCGCCTTTTGTGGTAATTACCACAACACCATTGGCACCACGGGCACCATAAATGGCTGTTGCTGCAGCATCCTTCAACACTTCCATTTTTTCAATGTCGTTTGGATTAAGGAAACTAAGCGAACTTTGCGATTGCCCTGAACCACTGTTACCCTGTGCATCGGTTAGTGGGTCAACCGGAATACCATCTACAACATATAAGGGCTGCGTGCCACCAAGCATAGAGTTTGTTCCACGAATGGTAATCCCAATACCTCCTCCGGGCTCCGAACTCTCGTTTACAACAACACCGGCAACCTGCCCTTGTAACATCTTTTCGATGGAACCTGTACGGGTTTTTTCCATTTTTTCAGATGTTACCTGGGCAATGGCCCCGGTTAAGTCACCTTTTCTCACATTATAATAACCAACACTAACCACAACTTCATCCAGTTGGGTAGTAGATGATTCCATTTCAATTGTCCACGAAGCACCTTCGGTTACTTCTTTCTCAACGGTTTCTAAACCAATAAAAGAAAATACCAGTGTTTCGCCCTGTTTCGCTTTAATTGTAAAACCGCCATTTATATCTGTAACAGTACCATTAGCCGTACCCTTTATGTGTACGGTAACCCCAGGCAAAGCAGTTTCTGAGCCTTTTTCTACAACTTTTCCTTTAATATCAATTTCCTGAGCCCAAAGGCTTATGGGCAGCAGGATTAAGAAAATAATAATCAACTTGTTCATAAGCATAGTTTTAAATGATTTATACTAATTTTTTACTTGGTTAAGAATGCGAATTGCTTCTGTTTTGAATTCCTGTTGGTTGGGGTATGAGTTGAAGCGAGATTTATACTCTTTTAGGAATGTGTTTACCTTCTCGTAGTAATCTTTATGCAAGAAATACACGGGCTTTTTCACTCCCTCCTCGTTTATCAACGACATTCCTTTTGAAGTGCCATTATTGGTGTATTCGTTATTGTACATTTCCCAGTGCAAAGCAAATGGCAAGTCCAACTCAAGTGCCACTTTCATCATCCGCCAGGTTAGAAAATTCTGTTGTTCTTCATCTTGTTTGGGGCTTATTTGGTAGCCATATTCACCAATGTAAACCCGTCGTTTAAAAGGAATACCATCTTTGGGCGGAAGCTTACTTTCGATGTAATCCATCACTTCTGCCACTGATGTTTTTAAGTCATCATAGGTCTCTTTCTTTTTAATCACTTCGTAACTGGAATATGAAACTAAATCGGGATTGGTATGTGGAAGTACACTATTTGTAATGCACTTTTTACCTTCCATCCCTTTTAAGGCAAGGTTGAGTTCAATATAGTGCCAGACTTCAACGTTGGCATGAGGAGTGTTTCTTTTAGCATCATCAACTGCAATTTGCCTGATGTTGAACCAATCAATCATCCCTTGTATCTTTTCATCAGAAGGAACAATATCGCGCTTGCCCTGTCCGTGCAATAACCAGTCACCTTCCCAGTTCCCGAACAAAAATGTTTTGCCCGTACCGTTGTATGTTTTTAGCACATATTCTGTAAGGGCATACATTTCCCTGTAGAGCGTTAGTTTTTCATCAGTAGTTAAACCATCTTGCCATTTTGCATTGGTAAATGTGTGTACCCAGGCAAAAATGTATTTAAAATCCATATCGATTACACGTTGGTAATCTTTTTGCTTTTTTAATAAGTCCAGAGTTGTATTTATGGAAGAAATGGGTTTCATACCATAGGTTTTGGCATAGTTTTTACCCATCGATATTTTAAGGATATTAGAGCCCATTTCCCTTATTTGTTTTGCCTGTTCAAGCAAATAAGAATCTGAGGTAAATTTGTATTTTGCGCCAATGGCTTGGGTGCCTAATACAAAGTTATAGTCCTCCAGTTCAAGGATATCTTCCACATTCACCTCAACATCTTGCTGAGCATAACTGCAACTGAAAGCAGCAGACAAAACCAATATTGCCAATAAAATTCTCATAATAATTTAGTTGATTGATTTAAACTGAAGTGCTGCTTTCTGGAACTCAGAAATAGAAGGCATGGACTGGTTATCTTTATAGTATTTGTTTAAAAAACCTTTGCTCTCTTTGTAGAATTGATGATGTGTATGCCAAATGGCTTGTTTTTTACCTTTGTCATTTATCATCCAATAACCCACTTGTTCTCCGGTCTCTTTCTTGATTTCATTGTTGTACATTTCCCAGAAAAGAATAAAAGGAGTTCCCCATTTCAGTCCGGATTTAATTACCCATTTTGCCCTTTCATTTTGAATATCTTCGCCATGGCTTATGAACGGGCTTCCGTATTCACCAATCCAAACTCTTTTACCTTCAGGCAAACCGGATTTAGGTTTTAAGAAAGACTCGATATAATTCAGGGCTTCAATCAGAGAAGCATCAAGTTCGTGTTCTGTTTTGGGTGGATTGGTTGCATCGTATGATGAGTAAGAGACAAAGTCAGGGTTGACTTCTTTTACTATTGAATTTACAAGTACCGTATCTCCAAAATCGATTGCTCTTCGAACAAGGTTAACTTCAATATAATTATAGATGGAGACATTTTGGTGTTCCACATCCCTTTTTGCATCATCAATTGCTTTCTGACGAATTTTCTCCCATTTTAGCATACCTTGCAGGGTTGCCGGGTCGGCAGGTTTTGTTCGGTCGAAATCCCAACGTAAATGCCAGTCGCCTTCCCAATGTCCGAGGTAAAACACCTTGCCCGAGTTGTTGAATTCTGTTAACAAATAGGAAGTTAATTCGTAGAGTTCGTTGTATAATGCATCGGAATATTTGTCGGGATAACCACCAATAAATTTTATTTGTGTTGTATCGTTTTTTGCACCAATTGGCTCGGGCGAATATTGTGAAAAACCATAAACCCAAATATGGTAATACTTAAAATCCATATTAAGTACCTCTTTAACCGATGGCTCTAATTGTGCCAATTTGGTAAGGGAGTTTATTTCCTTGTTTTCGGGTAAACCGTAATTTTCGGTACAATAACGCGGGTGCATTGAAAACTTCAGTAAGTTGGAACCCATGTCTTTTATTTGTTTGGCAGTTTCTACCAACATGGTTTCGTCGGTAAACTTGTATTTCGAACCTACAGTTTGTGTACCGATAACATAATTGAAGTCGTTATATTCACATGCCGGTTTTTGCTTACTTGTACAACTCAATATCGCCTCAGCACTAATAATTAATAAGGCTCCAATAATAAAATGAGAAAGTTTCATGCAATTCGTTCTTTAGTTCTCAAGACCAAATCAAGTAAATGATTGAATCTTGTTGGTTCATTAATTCATAATTTCACGATTGCAATATCGTAAGGGGAATTGCATTAGAGGTTGAATAGCTGTTCAGATGGGTGGGATTTCAGACCAAGCCCGTAAGGTGCTGATTGAGTGTGTCTTAATTAAGCAGATTGATTAGTTTTGGTTTTCCATAAACTCTTTAGGTGTTGTACCATAGAATTTTTTGAAAACAGTACTAAAGTATTTTGGGTCGTTAAATCCCGATTCGTAGGCGATGTCGGCAATTCGCATATTTTGCCCAGATTTGAACAACTCTACGGCATGATTAAGTTTAATCTTAATGATTAAATCCGAAGGGGTCATCCCGGTTAATCCTTTTAGTTTTCTGAAAAGGTTTGAACGGCTCATTCCAAGTTTTTCGCACAACACATCTATCGAAAAGTGTTCGTTGGTTCGGTTATCTTTTATAAACTGTACAGCATTCGACAAAAAAGCTTCATCGGGCGATGAAGTACCAACATTGTTTTTCTTGTTTGTTGCCGATGAATTACCTAATGCCTGACGAGTTCGTAAAAGATTATTGATGGTTGCTTTTAGCACCTCTATGCTAAATGGTTTTTCAACGTAGGCATCTGCGCCAACCTCTAATCCTTCAACCTTTTCTTCAACTCCTCCAAGTGCGGTAATCATAACGACCGGAATGTGGCTGGTTTTAAAGTTACTCTTTACGACCCTACATAACTCTTTACCGCTCATTTGCGGCATCATAACATCGGTAATTATTATATCCGGAGATTTTTCTAATGCCAAAACAAGTCCTTCTTTACCATTTGGTGCTTCAATTACCCTGTAATAATTATCTAACTCTTGCCTTAAGGTCGTTCTTAAGTCTTCATTATCTTCAACCAATAACACCAGTTTGTTCTCTCCAATCACATCCAAAACTTTATTCCCATATTCATCTATTTGGTCTTCCACAATCAATTCATCAGCACCAAAATGCTCTGAACCGAGTTTTAATATGACCGAAAAAGTAGACCCAATATGTTCTTTGCTTTCAATAAGAATTTGCCCTTTGTGAAGCTCAACAATATGTTTTGCTAACATTAAACCTATACCGCTTCCTGAAATTCCACTTTCCCGGGTATTTTCAGCTCTCGAAAAACGGGTAAATATCATTTTCTGGTGTTTTAGCGGAATTCCAAGTCCATTGTCAATAAAGTCGAGCCTTACACTTCCACCTTTTAGTTCGGCTTGAATTTTAATATAACCGCCTTCTTCACCATATTTTATGGCATTTGAAATCAGGTTGCTAAAAACCCTGCTCATTTTTGGCTTATCCATCCAGAGTTCTATATCGGGAGAAGCGATGCTTATATCAATTGATTTTTTTTCCAGTAAAGGTTGAAAATCGGCAGCAATGGTATGTAATAGTTTTTTGAGTTTCACCTTGCGTACCGACAATTTCATTTTTTTTCGTTCCGCTTTCTGAAATTCCAATAATTGAGATACGTATTCATTAAGATTACCTGCATTCCGTTTGATAAGTTCTATGGAATCACTGTTTTTGTTTGTCCTGGTTAACTGCTCGATAAGTAGTTGAATAAGTGATACCGGAGTACGAATATCGTGGGCAACGTTCACAAAAAATTTGATTTTTTCGTCGCTAAAACGTTGTTGTTCCCTAGACCTTTTTGTTGTGTAAATCAGGTACAATAAAATTGACAATAACACCAGATATACTACTATTGCCCACCACCTAAGCCACAAGGGGTTTCGAATGGTTATCTGAAGCTGATAATTTGTTCCAAAATAATTACCATTTGGAGAAATAGTTTTAACAAGCAATGTATAGTTGCCAGGGCTTAGTTTACTGTAATTTGCCGTTCGGTTGTATAAGGAATTCAAGGCCTGTTCATCATACCCGATTAACTGCCATTCAAAGTTGGTTTTTCGGGGGCCGTGCAATTCAATTAACTCGAAAGTAAATGATAAGGAATTCTGGTTGTAATCAAGAACAATTTCATCAAAATAATTTACATTACTATTGTCCAAAATGGTATTTGCATTCACCCCGTTTATAAGAAATTCTGCAATTTTTATATTTCCTGATGCTTCATATTCTTGTACACTATCGGGATGAAAAATTAATGTTCCCATTGGTCCTCCAAATGCCACCCGTCCATCGGCAAATTTAGTAGAAGCCCCAAAACCAAATTCATTGGGAATTACTCCATCCCGTTCATCATAATTTCTGAAAAACTCCTTTTCAACGTTAAATTTCCAAAGTCCTGTCCCTGTTCCCAGCCAAAGGTTTTTATCCGTATCAGACTGAATGGAATAAACTGTTCCAAGTCCTTTCTCAACTACCGGATTATATTTCTTTGCTGAATTTTTAATGAGGTCGTAAACAAATAATCCTTTATCATTTCCAATCCAGAGCTTATCCTGATTGTAATAAAATGCATATACATTCGTAAGTAAGTTTCCTGACGATTGATTTTCAAATACTATTTTCCGGTTACTGCCATTTCGTTTGTTCAATTCGTAAACACCATTAATTGCCCCAACAAACATGGTGTCCCCATTTCCTGCAGCAAAACATTTTGTCAAACTTGCCACAGAATATGTTTGTTGAATTCTACCATCGACATAACAGGTTACCGGTCCATCGTTGCCACCAACCCAAAATTCGTTCTCAGTTTTTAAAGAAGTAAAAACCAAACTCAGATTGCTCCCATTATTGTCCGGGAATTTCCAGGTTTTACCTGTTGTTGGATTAAAATTAAGTACGCCTTCGCCGTACGTGCCAAGCAAGAGCTGATTTTTGTTTTTGGATATGGACAAAACAGGTGTTCCTTTCAAATCGTTGGATTGATTGAATTTTTTCCAGTTCCCATCAGGAGACATCCGGCTAAGCCCATCCTCTGTTCCAAACCAAACATTGCCATCCTCATCTTCGCAAATGGAACGAACACTGTTGTTATGCAGGCTATTAGGCTCGTTAATTATATGAGAAATATTTCTAAATGGTCGGTCTTCGTTATATAATATATCCACTCCTGTTTCTCCGTTTGCCAACCAATAAACATTCGTATCATCGATAAATATGTCATGTATGCTGTTTTGACGAATACTATTTTCATCATCAGGATTGTGAAGAAATTGTTTTAGTACATTTAAATTTTCATCAATAACAAATAAGCCAAGCCGGTCAACAGCAACTATTGCCTCAGCCTGTTTGTTAAAAGCTATACTTCGTACCGTATAAGTTTTTATTGTTTCATCAAACAGTTCTACCGACATTACAGCGTCTTTTTCAACAATGCACAAACCATTTTTCTCGGTTCCAATCCAAATTCGTCCTGCTCTGTCAAAATCGAAGTGTATAATATCACGGTTCTCAAGAATTGTATTTTCAATAATCAGCTTGCCATTTTCAATTCTAAAAATCTGTAATCCATTGGAAGATGCAGCATATAACTTGTTATTTCTTACAACTAAATGACGGTTATATCTAATGTCTGAATAGAAAATTTCACTGAATATGTTTTTAGCAATATCATACATCAACAGCCCATTTGTGAGCCCTATTGCTATATATTTATTCTGAATAAGACAGGATGAGATAAAATCTTTATCAAAGCCTTCATTCAGAAGAATAAAATCATCGAAACTGTATCTGTATTTGTAGATAATCCCACCTCTGGAAACAGCAAGTAAATCGCCATTGTGTCTTATTAAATCAATAATTTGATTCCCTCCTGTAGTAATCGCATCTAATGAGTACTTTCTTATCTCGTATCCGGAATAGCGGTTTAAACCATTGTTTGTTGCCATCCACATGTAGCCCAGGGAATCGATTTCGAAGTCGTTTACAAAACCGCTGCTTAAACCATGTTCCGTTCCCAGATGTTTTATTTCGTAGGCTTGCGTTTCATGGAAACTAAACATTCCCAGGAAAAAGGTTATAATAAATCCAATTAAGAATCTCCTGTTCATCCTTTTATATGTGAGATTTATGGACAAAGGTAGGCATTTAGTATTTTACTTTGTATAATTCTGTATTGCCTTTAGTGCTTCCACTGCGATTAGGATTGCGTTTCCATTGTATGCTTTCAGAACGCTGAATCGCTTCTTCATTCTGTTTTTTCATCCACTCATTTAGGTAATCTAGGTTATCCCTATTTTGAAAAGCCGATAGAACATAGTCGTTGGTTTGCAGCATGTGTTTTTCCAGTTCCAACCTAAGCTGATTGACTACTTCCTGATAAGCCGGTTCATCGATAAGATTATTCAGGGCATTCGGGTCGTTCTCGTAATCATACAACTCTTCGACTGAACGATAAATCCAGTGTTCGAAACGTTCCTTTACTTCCTCGTTGGAAGTTGAAAGTACTTTCATTGTTTTATAAGTGGTATGCGATTCTGCCGCACTTTTAAATGGAAGTTTTCCGGTTGCCCAGGCATTAAATATATAGCCAAACTTTTCATTAAGTATGGTTCTTGTAGGCCGGGGAATCCCACCCGAGTTTTCATCAAATTGGGCAAAAACATACTTTGATGTTTCCTCTTCTTCTCCCTTTAATATCGGATAGAAAGATTTCCCCTGCAATCCGGAAGGTGAAGGTATTTTGGCAATTTCTAAAACAGTAGGCATAAAATCAATTGCCGAAACCAGATGTCTACTGTCAACCAATCCTTTCTTCATATTGCCGGGCCATAATACAATCCATGGAGTTCGAATTCCATTTTCATAAACAGATGATTTGGCATAAGGGAAAGGCATTCCATGGTCAGACACAAAAACCACTATGGTATTATCATAGAATTCACTTTTTTCAAGAATATCCAGCACAGAGCCAATACAATCGTCGCCCCTTTTTACAGAGTTATAATAATTCAGCACTTCCTGTTTTATTTCCGGGTTTTCAGGAAGAAATCCCGGTACTTCAACATCTTCTAACGAGAAAATATGACTTGGTTTGAAGGTGTCGAATCCCTTTTTTATCGATTGAGTATCGTTAAAAAAAGGTTTATGCGGGTCGGCAATATTTACCACACAGTAAAATGGTTGATTCTTGCTTTTTGCTTCAGTTAAAAATTTATTTAACTGCCTGCCATACAACGCTGCTGAACGTTTTTCAATCCCTCCAACCTTTGCATTAAAGTTCCAGTATTTGTCAAAATCCGGGCTCAGGCTACTATCCGAAGCTTTATTAATAACACCGGTTATATAGCCGTTATCCTTCATGATTTCGGGCAGGCTTTTAAAATTCGCATCAACATAAAAAAAACCTCTCATCCCACTTTGGTGAGGGTATTTGCTTGTTTGGAACACATTTCGGGACGGGGAGCAATTTGACGCCTGCACATAGGCATGTTCAAAGCGCATACCCTTCTCTGCAAGGCGGTCGATATTTGGTGTAATATCAGGAATTTTGCAACCATAGGCTCCTATTGAATTCCAGTTCATATCGTCAACAGTGATGAACAATATATTGGGTTTACCTTTTGACGAAGCATGCGACGAATTAAGAAATACGCACAAGAGAATTATTAAGAAATAGATTTTTCGCATAAGAAATTTTTGTTTATAAAATTACTACGCACTGCTCTAAGCTTTGTTTATTAAATATTCAGAAAGGTTTAAATACTGGTCAATTTCAAAATAAAACACCCCTGACACATCCAATTTTAACCTATTTGCAGGTATTTAAACCTGTAAGCAGATTGACTACCTTATTTTAGTAAATTACAATTCATTATTGAAAATAATTGGACATGAAGTATTTTAAAAATCACTTAACCTATGTTGCATTAACTTTTATATTGACACTGAATGCGTGTGATAGAAGTTCTGGTCAACCAAATGAAGTAGAGGAATTACCAGCAGAATTTATCATTAATGAGAACAAGGATAAAGTAGCTGATTACACTGATATTGAAAAGCTACCCAAGGATACGGGTGGTGAACAAATTGCATATATCAAAGGGAGTACAACTGCCAGCCATGGATATTATACTTATACTCCGTCGGGTTATGCTACAAACGAACACAGCTATCCACTAATTATTTCGTTGCATGGTGCTGGCAAACGTGGTAATAGCAAGGATAATCCCGAAGACCTAAGAAAGATGCTTTGGTTAGGGCCATTCAACCTGATAAATAAAGGTGAATGGTCGCCAACTTATCCGGTTATTGTGGTAGCACCAAAGACTTCGACAGAATGGGAGCCAAAAGCTTTACATAATTTCATTAAGTAACTGACGGATGTTTATAGAGTAAATGAGCAACGCATTTATTTGACTGGCAACAGCAAGGGTGGTGCCGGAACCTGGAACTACATTTCAGAGTATGGAGACGATGCTTACACTGCAACAATTATTCCTATCTGTGGAAGGGGAAACACGGCTTAAGCTCACCAATTTACGAAATTCCGGTATGGGCTTTTCATGGTATTGATGATAAAATTGCGGATATGAAAGGTAGCGTTGATATGGTAAATGACATCAAAGAATTGAAAGCTGATATCACCTATACTCCAAAATTGATTTTATTCCCGGGCGTGGGCCACAATTGCTGGACTATGACATACAATGACTCCGGCATGGGCAAAGAACATCCGGATTTTGAAGCTTTTGAAATGAACATCTACGATTGGTTGTTCAGGTATAAAAATGACTAAGCCAAACTATATAAACGATTACAATTACTCATTTTTTTCAAATAAAATCCCGGCTTTAAACATCCCTTTTAAAACTGGATGTATTTCCTTTCCTAAATCTGATAAACGATATTCAACCCTAGGAGGTACTTCGGGAAAGATAGTTTTGGTTATTAAGTTAATACTCTCAAGCTCTTTGAGTTGCTTCGTAAGCATTCGCTCGCTAATATCAGGTAAAAGTTTAGCAAGTTCACTATACCTTTTTTTACCTTGGTAAAGGTGTAAAATAATAGTTCCTTTTCTTTTTCCTTTTATAGCATTAATAAATGTGTCTATCGGACAATAACCTTTTTTCATAATTTTTACTTCTCAAATGTATTAAAAAACTCAATTCTGAACAAAATGTTCGTATATGCACAACATGTAAGTACTTGTATATCTGAATATTTACATTCATATTTGCACAAGTTTTAAAAAAAATAATAATGAAACAAAAAAAAACAACATTTAAAGCATTTAGAGTGGTGGAAGAAAGCGGGAACTATACAACTACTATAAAAAAAATGCCATTTGAAGTATTAAAGAAAGGTGATTTACTGATAAAAGTCCAGTTCAGTTCATTAAATTACAAAGATGCATTATCCATTATTGGGAATAAGGGCGTAACAAAAAACTACCCACATACTCCAGGAATAGATGCTGCAGGTGTTGTGGAGTCAAGTAATAGTGATATTTTTGAGGAAGGTGATCTTGTAATAGTAACCAGTTATGAACTTGGCATGAATCATCCGGGAGGCTTCGCTGAATACATTAAAGTGCCAGATTCGTGGGTTGTAAAAATGCCGAAGAAAATGAATGCTCGAAAGGCAATGATATATGGGACCGCAGGATTTACTGCTGCATTATCAATTTATCGATTACTAAATAATGGACAAAAACCGGAGATGGGTCCAATAGTGGTAACCGGCGCATTAGGAGGAGTGGGGAGTATTGCTTGTCAAATACTCAACAAATTAGGATTTGAGGTCATTGCAGCCAGTTACCAACTTGTTAAAGAATATGAGCTTCGGGAAATTGGAGTCTCATCACAAATAGATCGCAGTATATATGATGATAAGTCGGAAAAACCACTATTGAAACCGCAGTGGGCTGGTGCAGTTGACGTTGTTGGTGGAAATAGTTTGACAACTATGCTTAAAGGATGTATGCCATTAGGCAATGTAAGTACTTGTGGGAATATTGGATCTGGGGATTTGAAAATGACAGTCTATCCCTTTATTTTAAGAGGGATAAGTTTAATAGGTATTGATTCACAAAATTGCCCAATGGAAATCAGACAGAAAGTGTGGTCACTTTTATCCGATACTTGGGCAATTAAATTCGATGAAAACCTAGTGAAAGAAGCTTCTTTAGAGACCCTTAAGGAACATATTGATTTAATGTTAGAAAAAAAGAGTACGGGGCGGATTATTGTAAAAATATAAAATTTTAAATATGCGAAATACCATAATATGAAAGGTTTACCTCTCGAATACGCATACTGGTAGTTTTTATGATTACCAGCCGTGTTCTAAATATTAAAAAGCAGAGTTATCCAATTGAAATGCGGGATACGACTTTATGAAATGCTGCACGACATTACAAGATTCCCAAAGAGACCAGAGTAATTAGTCATGCTATTTATGATGAATTCGGAGAAATTGATATTGCGATATTTGATCGAGCAGTAAGTTAAGGTATCATTGCGATAAAATTGTAGCTTCGAATTATGATTAGTGCTAGAAGAACATTTTCAAGACTAATACTATAGAAGGTTTTTATCGACACTGTTTCACAAAGAGTGTAAGTATAAAAAGTGGATTTCGCTATTTATAGATGGATCCCTTTTCAAATTGCAGAACCGGATTTATTTAATTTTTTGAGACTGTAAAATAAACTCAGCTTATAATTTTCTTTGATCAGATACTTTTAGTCATAACGTAGCTATTTTATCAACTTATTTATAAATGAAAGGGCCGCCCTCGCGGACAGCCCTTTCAAACCAGGTTTATGAAATCCTATTGAACTACAACTTTTGTTACGCTTGTTGCATCGTCTTTACTCACTTTTATAAAATAAATTCCACGTTTAAGCAGGTTTATCTCCACGGTATTCGCAGTTGTGGTCATTTCAGCTTTAATCACTTTTCCCGTAATATCAAACACTGTCACGCTGTTTTCGTTAATCCCATCCAACGAAACACAAATTTTGCCACTTGAAGGATTTGGATAGACACGATAAGCTCCATTTTCCAAATCGTCCACAGCTGTTAAAGGATTCACAGTAATTAAATCTTCTACTACCAGTGTATCGGTATCGTTTGCCTCGTTGTAAACAATTAAAGTAACGGTAAAAGTTCCCGAAGTTGTGTAAGTATATTCAGGCGACTGTTCTGTACTTGTGTTTCCATCGCCAAAATACCAGCTCCACGATACGGCATTTTCCGATAAATCGGTAAAGTAAACGGTTAAGGGATTATCGCCTTCTGTAACATCGGAAAAGAAATCAGCTACCGGAGCAGGTACATTTTCTGCTTCCTTCAGCGATACTTCGTCTATCAGGACTTTAAAACTGTATTCCGTATTTTCCCAATCGGTATTTCCGGTCTTTATAACAAAATAATATGTTCCCGAAGTTTCAGGGATAAATACTCCTACGGGTTCGTCGCCGCATGCATTATCCTGGTAGGTTCCGTTTAGCCCTTTTGCAGCGCCACAGTCCCAAGTGTTAAAGAAGGCAATCATAGTATTACCTTCAGCATCTTTAGCATAGTCTGAACCATCAATAGGAGCTGTTTTTCCGATTAACACCTCGCTCCAGAAATGGTCGAGGTTTTCACTTAAATCGCGGAATGCTGCGGTAAATGTATATTTCATGCCTGCGGTTAATTCAACGGCCTGCCAAATACAATATTGCGATGTGGTATTCAGTGCCGTTGCCGAGATCATCAGGTTACCACCTTCTCCAGCGGCCAGAGTATCTTCACGGTAGTTCCACGTAGCGGTTGGAATTGAAGTGGCATTCAAAGTGGTTATATTCCACAAATTAGGATCTTCCATATTTCCGCCATATAATTTCTCTCCTTCCGGCAGATCAGGCTTGGCATTGGCCTTCACCAAATCGGTTTTGACCAGTACCGAGTCGCCTTTTTCATTGGTTGCTGTAAGTGTAACCGTATAGGTTCCTACATTTTCGAAGGTATGCTGAGGATTTTGTTCCATACTAACTTCTGAACCATCGCCAAAATCCCAACTCCATGATGTAGCAAACTTGGATTTATCGGCAAACTGCACGGTCAACGGTGCAAATCCAAGTGGATTATCAACAGCAAAAGAAGTCATTGGTTTGGTACGTTTTGCGGTTAAAGACAGTTCATCTAAAGCTAAAGCGAATGGCATATCATCTCCAGTCCAGGATGTCGATCCAAATTTAATAACGAAATAGTAATCACCGGTTGAATCGGGGATAAAAGATTGGTTTGTACACGCATTAGCGACAAATGTTCCATCAATACCTTTGGGATTACATTCGGTACTCCAGGTACTGAAATCGGCCAAAAGAAACTTATCGGCGTCATCTTTGCTGTAATCCACGCCATCAATTGGTTCAGGACCGATAAAGGATTCATACCACGCCTGATTCAGGTTTTCGGTAAAATCTTTCACTGCACCGTTAAAAGTATAGACAGAGTCGGCGGACAAACTCACCTTTTGATAAATGGCATACTGAACGGTTGAATTATTGGATAGGCCCGTTACAAATAAACAACCACCATCTCCGGCAGTGGGCGTATGTTCCGTATCGTTCCAGGTTACATCGGGTTCGCTGCCTGCAGGCGTCGACAGAAATGAGGGTTGCCATTTGGTTTCGTCTTCCAGGTTACCACCCACAAGTACCCCACCGGCTACTACTTCAACCGGAGGATTTACATTGATATATTCCGTTTTTATAATTGTAGAATCACCAACTTCGTTAATAGCTGTCAGAGTTACGGTGTATTTTCCGGCTTCGGTAAACGTATGTGTAGGCGATTGCTCGCTACTAACGGTACTGCCGTCGCCAAAATCCCAAGACCATGCTGTTGCCAATTTCGATTTATCGGTGAAAGTAACTTCGAACGGTGCTATTCCATTAACTACATTTGCAGTAAAATCAGGAATAGGTTCTGTTCTGGCAGCTATTAATGAAAGTTCATCTACAATAATTTCAAAGGCCTGATCAGATCCATCCCATGATGTGGAACCCATCTTCAATACAAAAAAGTATTCACCGGTTGAATCGGGCACAAATGCCTTATAGTTCGCGGCATCAATATCTTCACTAAAAATGCCGTCATCTTTACTGTAACCTGCCCATGTTCCAAAGGCGGCTAGTCGAAACTGACCTTCACCATAATCATTACCTTCAGTCGGTTCAGTTCCGAGAAATACTTCACACCAGCTGTTGTTGATTTGCACGGCCTTAAAAGCTCCGTCGAACGAATAAGAACTATCAGCGGAAAGTGTTACCATCTGGTAAAAACAGTATTGCGAATTTCCTGCATTGGTCGTTCCGCTAACATGCAAGTTTCCGCCTGTACCTGCATTTGGGGTATCAGTAGTTGAATTCCACACAGCTAACGGTTCTGCACCTTCGCCTGTGTTTAACAAAGTAATATTCCATTTGGTCGAGTCTTCCATTTCACCACCTGCAATTAAACCTCCTGCGCTAACCTTAACCGGTTCGCTCTCAATTAAGCTTAATTCGTCAATCATTAATTCGTATGTTTGCTCGCTTTTATCCCACGAAGTGGAACCCATTTTTAACACAAAATAATAGGTTCCGGAACTGGAGGGTGTAAAAGTGTTGTAATTAGCCTGATCGATGTCCTGGCTAAAAACACCATCGTCTGTGTTATAGCCAGCCCACGTTCCAAAGGCAGCTAACCTTGATTGACCTTCGCCATAATCACTTCCGTCGGTTGGTTGTGAACCAATAAACACTTCGCACCAACTGTTGTTAATTTGAACAGCTTTGTATGCTCCGTCGAACGTATAAACCTTATCCGACGACAATTCTACCTCCTGATAAATACAGTACTGCGAGTTGCCAGAGTTGGCTGTGCCGGTTACATATAAGTTGCCATCAACACCGGCGGTTGGTTGATCAACTGTATAATTCCACACTGCTGTAGGTTCCACACCTTCAGCGGTATTCAGATAAGAAATTTGCCAATTGGTGGAATCCTGCAGATTTCCGCCAATAAGTTTTTCGGTTTGTGCTTTTAATTCAGCATTGATTAAACCCAAAAAAAGGATAAAAAGTAAAAGTTGTTTCATAACCAAAAATTTTAGTTCTTATTTAGATTAAATGATTTAGTTTTCTCCATTAGGAAATATTTGAATGCTTACCGGGATAGAATAGTTGTTAAAAGCATCGATGGTATACACCGAAACATGGTAACCTTTGATCTCCAGGTTTTCCAGTACGGCTGTATCTACCATACTTTCAAACTTTAAGCTGTCATCCTGGTAATCGATCAGTATTTTCCTGGCAATATCTCCTTCCGGATTATCCCAGGTCAGCGTGGCCGTTTTAAGACCAACCAATGCCTTCAGATTACTGATCTTGGGCGCATAAACCTTTTCTATCTTCAGGTAATCAACATAATTGTCATCCATTTCGCTGCATCCTGAAATGTTTAAGATGAAGACAAGTGCGATCAATATTTTTATTGTTTTTTTCATCTTTCTTATTTTCAATTGTTAACATTATCCAAACCAAACAATGTCAGCTCAGAACCGTAGACATTGGTTTCGCTGCCGTAACTCGAAGTAATGCTGAATTTGAGGTAACGGAAGGGATCGGTTGTGTTCTCAAGCTCAAATTCGTGCCCGTCGATGGCTTCCTGAATCTTATCGGCCGGAACATTTCCATCTTCATCTTTTGGGTCGCCAATGTCGAATTTCCCCAAAAGCAGCCATTCCTGTTTATCGTTGCTGGCATACAGATCGAAGGAGCGCATATTCTCGTTCTGGTAGTAATAAGGTGTTTCACTTACTCCGTTATTACCATCGACGTACCAATAAGCACGTTGCCAAACCACAAAACGGTTTAAAATGATCTGTTTGTTTAGGTCGATGACAATGTCGAGCGGATAGTTGAGAATGCCCCCGTTATTGTCGCGGTTGATGATGAAGTAGCTGTTATCGGCCGGCGATTCTTTAGTGTCAATCACATCATCCCAGAAGTTTACTGTGGCACCTTCCCAGGCATTTCCATCTACCGAAAGGGCGTCAACCAATGTCCACTGCGCTTTGTCAATTTTTTCTTCGAACAGGGGCTTGAGTTTTCCCACAAATGCCCTCTCTGTTTTATTCCCGTTGAAATCTTCAATCATTACATCGAAATCGTAATAAACTGAGTCCATTCCACGAATCACAAAAGACTCCATAGCATTATTCGACGACAGAATCCGTTCATTTTCCTTTTCAGAGTCCGTGTAATACACGTACACAAACACGGTTTTTTCAAGCGGATTTTCCCATTCAATTTTAACGCCGCCCAAATCAGGTTCCATTTTAATGCTTTCCTGAACCAGGTAAATAAATGACTGAAGCGGGGTAACTTCCACCACCACACTCTCCGATTCGTTATCGTGCTGATCGATCACCGTTAGTGTTACCGTGTGCGATTCGGTATCGTTAAAACCGTCAATTTCAATCGATTTTGTAAAGCGGCTTGAAACCCTAAAAACCTCGTTTCCCAACGAATTGGTGTAGGCTGCCCTTACAAACAGGATGTCGTTGTCGGAGGGCAATTCATAAGTTAACCGTGCTCCTCCGTTCAGTGCTTCAACCTGTACATTTGTGACCTTTCCCGGTGGAGTAGTATCAATTTCTTCCTCGGTACATCCGGTATTCAGCAGTGCGAGAATAAACAGCGATAAGATGGTTGCACCGCTCATCAAATATTTCATTTTGCCTGTAATCATTTTTTGATTTTTTAAAGCTTTCATTCGTTTTTATTCTACCAACCCGGATTCTGTTCCAGGTTCGAATTCACAATAATCTCATCGAGTTTAATCGGGAACAGGTAATCTCTTGGCGTGAGAAACGCCCGCTGTCCCACGTTTTTAACCGTATAAAATTTATTGATGGCGCTTTCGTCAACACTCCAGCCTGTAACAGGCTTATTGAAGTATTCGGCGGCCATTTTCCATCGTCTGATGTCGTAATAGCGTTGCCCTTCAAAAGCAAGCTCAATCATGCGTTCCTGCTGAATAATCTCGCGTAACCCTTCTTTGGTTTCATGTTTATTGGGAGTTTTTGCCCAGGCTGCATTCGACCACGATTCCTGAACCGTGGGAATCCCTGAACGCTGACGAACCGTATTCAGTGCTTCAAAAACCTCCTCCGACGGGCCACTGTATTCATTCAGTGCTTCCGCATAATTCAGGTAGAGTTCGGCTAACCTGATGATCGGCCACGGGTAAGCAATGAGTTTGTTGTAATCGTCGCCTTCCGAAGCCGGATGACAGATTTTCTTCAAAACATAACCGGTAATTACATAATCGTTGGTATTTGCGCGGCGGCCATTTTTTTCACCTTTCCGCATTTCCAGGTCCCATTTGGTCCCCCAGGTCCTGTATATTCCGCGGTCGAACCCGATGCTGGAGTAAAACCGGGGTTCACGATTCAGGTGCAGGCGAGCCGTAACTTCTCCTTCCTGTGCGTGCAAGTTATCATCGGCCGGAATCACGGTAACACCGTAGCGCCTGTCGTAATTGAATGTCAGATCCTCATCAATCGGCAGGCCGTTTTTAGTATAATAAGTTTCAACAATTTGCAAGGTTGGCGATACCCACTGCCATGCACCATAACTCGACGAAGCATCGGGATTGATCATCATGGCTGCAGCCTGCATGGTCCACCAGTCGCCATTATTTACCGGATCGGAATTCCCCCAGATCAATTCTTTGTTCCACTTGTCGGTAAACATGTAGCGGTAATTGTAAAGCGCCTGCACTTCGTCGTTGCGATAGGCGGCCGAATCGAAGTTCGGAACAATGTCACTGTAAGCATATAATTCTAATCCATTACCGATGGCCGCATCAATGGCTTCTGTTGCCGCATCGGCCGCACGTTTCCATTTTCCATTGTCGTAAGTGGTATTAAAAAACTTATTGCCTTCGCCATCTACAAATGTTTCATAAAACTCGGAGTTGCCATTAAAGAACGGGCTGGCAGCATAAAGTAAAACCCTCGATTTTACAGCCAGTGCCGTAATTCTGTCAACGCGTCCCAGGTTATTGTCCGAAGTTATATGTTCGGGCAGATCGGCGGCAGCTGCATCCATTGTAGTCACAATGTATTCGAATACATCATCCACTTTTTCCCGTTTAACCCGCACCGCTTCAACACTCGCAGAAATTGGTAAGTTTTCGTCCACAATCGGTATCGGGCCATATTGTTTCAGCAACAGGAAATGATAGTAGGCCTTAAGAAAAACGGCTTCTGCTTTCCACTCCTTCTTTTCGGTGTCATTCATGTCTTTCACCAGGTCGATATTATCGATCAGGGTGTTGCAATCGCGAATGGCTTTGAAAAGCGATTCCTGGCTTCTGCCATGCGCATAGTACCCCGACCAGAATCCCAGCAGCGGATTGGATGCAGACTGTTTACCCCGCATTAATTCCACGCCCGGTGTTTCCTGGGCAATAGGAGTCGTCAAAGCATCCGAAGCAAAAGCATGGGTTGAATACACACCGTCCTGTTGCGGCAAATAATGATAACAGGTACTCAGTGCTTTGTAGGCTGCTTCTTTGCGTTCAAAAAGAAGATCTATTTCCTGGGTCTTATCCGGAACAATGTCCAGGTAATCGGAACATGCCGTAATAAGCGCCAGTATCGGGATCACGAATAAATATTTTTTGTATGATTTCATTGTTCTCATTTTTTAATTGAAATTGTCCGATCAGATGGTCAGGTTTACACCAATGTTGAAAATTTGCTGCGGTGGGTATCCCAGTCCGTTACCGGCCATTTCAGGATCCCACAACTTGAATTTACTGATGGTAAAAAGGTTGGTCCCACTTGCATAGAATCGTATATTTTCGATTTTGATCCGTTCCGATAATGAGCTTGGAATGGTGTATCCAAACTCGAGACTCTTCAGGCGGATAAAACTTCCGTTTCGCATCCACCAGGTTGAATTGTATTCATTGTTCGGTATTGACATGGTGGAAAGGCGCGGCCAGAAAGCAAAAGGATCGGGATTATCGTCTGACCAGTGATTGTCAGAAATGATCTTCAGGGCATTTCGCTCGTCGATAAACGGTGCAATATCCGAAGGGTTAATAAAGAATGATGCGCGTGCCACCCCCTGGAAGAAAAATGACAAGTCGAAATTTCCGTAACCGGCCGAGGCGCCAAAACCATAAACTATTTCCGGAACCGAAGGGTAACCGATCGGCACCATATCGCGGTCATCGATTTGTCCGTCTTCGTTCACATCAACATATTTTATATCGCCGGGCATGTAATTAAAACCCGAGCTGCTCTGGTTAAACTGTGGCGGCGAATTCTCAAGGTCGTACTGATCGATGAAAAGTCGTTCGGCAACAAGCCCCCACTGCTGATTTATCGATTGGCCGATGTGGCTCATGTAATCGTACTGATAATCGGGTTCACCGTTTTTCAAAACTTTGTTGGTCGCATAGGTGAAGTTCATCCTCGATGTTATCCATAGTTTGTTGTTAATCGAATGGTTATAGTCGAAGGAAATATCAACTCCCCGCGATTCTGCCTCGCCAATGTTGCTGCTAATCGGGGCAGTAAGGCCCATTGTTTCCGGCGTATATTCGCGTGCCCAGTAAATGTTGCTCCGGTTCTCGATAAAGTAATCTACCTGCAGGTTGGCCTTTTCATAAAGTTCCAGTTCGAGGCCAAAATTTGCTTTTTCAGCTACTTCCCAGGTTACATCGGGATTTGAATAGCGATTTATGATATAACCCGAGTACGAATTGCCAAAATCCCGCCCGAAAGTATACCCGCGCGACCAGTCGTTCAGGTTCACGTCCGACAAATAAAAGAACCTGTCGTTGGGATCGGAAATAGCATCGTTCCCCACCAATCCATAAGTTGCTTTCAGCTTCAGGTTGGTGACCACCGAACTTAGGTTCTCAAAAAACTTTTCATTCGAAACCAGCCAACCCAGGCCAGCTGAAGGGAAGAATCCGAACCGATGGTCTTTGGCAAATTTCTCTGAACCGTTATATCCAAAGTTGAATTCAATAAAGTAACGGCTGTCGTAGGCGTAGGTTGCCCGTCCAGATAATCCAAGATTTCGCGACGGCAAAGTGGAATAAGCGTTGCCCCCAAGCGTATTCAGCGATTCTTTACGTGTAAAAACCAGCAGACCACCTATATCATGCTTGTCGCCAAAAAGCCGGTTGTATTGTGTTACCAGTTCGAAATAAAAACTGCTGTTCGCCTGGTTTTGCACCGCCGGATCGTTGAGGTATTCTGTTCCTTCCTGAATTTGATACAATTCATGTTGAATGCCATCGTCGGTTTCCACCTCGGCCATTCCGTAATAAAACGGTGTAAACTCGCGAGCATTCTCGTTCATGCTGTAATTCCGAACAGAAGCCATTCCTCTGAACTTCAAGCCCTCGGTTATAAAATCCAAATCCTGCTCGAGTTGAAACTGTGATAGGATGGTGGAAGTGAACCGGTCTTTGTAGCCTTTTACCATGTCGGCATAAGGGTTCGGCATTCCCCCGTTTCCTTTGTTCCCGAAAAGCGTATGATTCACATACAGGTATGGCTCTGCATTTTCGTAATATTTCGGGAAGTTTACAGGATTAGCCTGCATCACGGAGCCAAAGATCGAATTTGCATCGTTAACCGGCCCGTTGTAGGTATCGAACAAGGAATAGAATTTAACCGCCGCCCGCGTAGTTTTGGTCAGGTTAATGTTTACGTTGGCACGCAGATTATACCGGTTGATGTCGATGTTGTTATTGAAATTATTCAGATTATCTACTTTCAGCAATCCTTTTTCGTTGGTGTACGAAACCGATAAATAATACTGGGCCACTTCTCCACCCCCGTTGATGTTCATGTTTGCACGTTTGTTGAAAACCGAGTTTTTAAACAACTCGTTGTACCAGTTCACATTAGGATAAATGTAAGGATCGAGGTTTCGTCGTGTACCTTCAATTTTTTCTTTAGAGTAAAAGAGCAGTGCATTCGGGTCGCGTGTTCTCAGCGCTTTGTTGTACAATTCCATGTATTCCACACCGCCTAAAAACTCGTTGGTCATGGTAGGTGTTGAAATTGAATTTTCCACACGTACAGAGACTTTGGCTTTTCCCTTACGTCCTTCTTTTGTAGTAACCAGGATTACACCGTTGGCACCACGCGCACCATAAAGCGCTGTTGCCGTGGCATCTTTCATGATCGAGAAACTGGCAATGTTATCCGGTTCAATCCGGGCCAGGTCGTTTGAAGAGACTTCCAGCCCGTCGATCAGGATCAGGGGATCGTTTTTGTAGCCAAAAGTGGTCACCCCCCGGATAAAGAATTCGGCATTGTCGGCCCCCGGCTCACCCGAGCGCTGGTACGAAATTACACCTGCCAGTTTACCTGCAAATGCAGCAGTAAGGTTGGTCGGTGCTACTTTCAACTCTTTTGGATTAATCGTATTAATCGAGCCGATTACACTTTCTTTCTTTTGTTTCTGAAAAGCAACGACCTGTACCTCTTCCAGTGATTCACTGGATTCCTCCAACACAACGTCGATCACATCTGATTGGCCGGCCACCCTGAACTGAGTGGTAAATCCAATAAAAGAATATCGAATGGAATCGCCGTCGCTAATATCGGAAAGGGCGTATTTTCCATCGATCGATGTTACTGTTCCATTTGTGGTACCTAACTGCAGAACGGTCACTCCCGGTAATGGAATACCTTCCTTGTCGACCACGGTTCCTGTAATGATCCTGGTTTGAGCCGAGACCATAAAGTGGCACAGAATTAAGAGCAACAGCAAGGCAACGGTAAGCCTGCTTTTGCTTCCCGAAAATCCGGTTTTAGTTTTTTTGTTTAGATTTAGTTTGAACATATTCTTAAAGCTTTCTTTTAATAATGGGTTATTTTAAATTTAATGGATTCAGCCGCCCCGTCGCCAACACAGGTCAATACATACAAGCCTGCCTCGTAGTGGCCGGTATTTAAAGAGATATTTTGTTCGTGGGTTGATAATTCGATTATCTTTTTCCCCTGCAAGTTGTAGATTGCCAGTAGCTTTTTACCCGGGTAGCCAAAATGTACATGAACTGCTTTGTCGGCTGGAACCGGATAAACCTGCATGGAGTTATCAGAGCGAATGGTATTTTCACCTGTGAGCAAATCGAATGAGAACCAGTTCAGGTTGTATTCGCCCGCTCTTGAAAATAGTTGTATAATCATTTTTCCCTCGGGCAAGGCTGCTGTAACCGATTGTGTTTCCCAGTTCTGCCAGCCACCGGTTGTTGAAATCTTCAAAAGCTTGTTGGCAACAATACGGTCTTCGTACGAATTCATCAGAAGCACCTGAGGTTCGCCATTGAGCGCAGCTACCCGAAAATCTACCTGGTATGTACCGGCTTTTGAAACATTCACCAAATAATCGAGGTAATCGCCATCGTCGGCATAAGCGATATTCATTCCACCTCCAACATCTTCACATGCTTCCAATTCGAATCCCGAATTTTTAAAGGCAGCTTCCGCTTCAATTTTGCAGGGTAATTCAAAGTGCCGGTAATAGTTGTTTTTTACCTGCATTGCCGTAAATTTCTCCAGGTACTGATCGCCGCTTTGTAGCGTGTTTCCGCGGTACGACAGTTTAATTTCATCGGTAGAAAAAAGATCCTGATTGGTAAACAGTTGTAATTGCTGGGCATTTCCTTTCACCAGTTTTAGTTCTGAAATATTTACTTGTGAATGATTAACAATGAGCTGAAAATCGGACAGTTCAATAGTCTCAAAACCGCTTGTGATCGGTTTATTCAGGTTGACGTAAAGTTGATTTTTAATCGGATCAGTTTCTATGGTCAAACACGAAAAGGAGACTTCTGAAAATGCTTTGGGATTGGTTAAGAGGAAATAGTTCACGTTTAGTCCTCTTTTATCGAAAACAATTTTTATAGCTGCTTCAGTTTCAGGAAGAATGACATTCTGAATGGTTGTATTGCTCCACTTTTCCCAACTGCCGGTTTTTGGAATTGTAATCTTTGGCGATGCCACTTTCCCGTTTACTTCCAGGTGAACAAGCGCATCTTCGGGCGAAGCAGTGCGGATATTAAAATCGAAGGCTGCCATGCTATCGGAATTGATGGTGTATTGCAACCACTCGTCATTGTCGATCCAGGCCACATGGTAGCCGCAGCTTGTGTCGGTGTCGGTGTTGGTTTCAATGTCAACGCCATCATTGCGGTAATTCCAGCCATTGTTCCACTGGCCAAAATTCTGCGTATTTAAATGGTAGTTTGCTGTGTCGGTATCAAAATAGGCGTATCCATTCCGGCCCAGGTCGTAATCAACGGCAAAAATTTTCTGTTGTGTTTTATGCGCTTTAAAAGGCAGGGTTTGCGTGGTGTGTGGTTGACGGATCAGGGCATCGATTACATCGTAATTGATTTTACAGTTTTCGAAACGGTGGTTTTCAGAAAAAGTCATCACGGCATTAAAAGCTGCATCGGCTGATACCGTGCCGTTACCTTTCCACATTTCAATCAATGCCACGTAATCTTCGTTGGTTGTTACCTGTAATATATTGTTTATGTTCGCCTTTTTAACGGGCCACCACGACCAGCCAATGTTTTGCGATTCGCAAAGATCGACCAGGTTGGTAAACCATACATTTGAATTCTCACCGGACTCACCCAGCCATATCGGGCGGTTTGCACTTTCGCGAAGATCGGTTACCCATTTTAAAGCATCGGCATTGTTATACGACCAGTACTTGTGAAAACTGTATACCATGTTATCGTCCCAAGGCTGGGTTAAACCCGAAAAATCGTTTGCAAACCAGTTTCCTTCAATAAACAGAATGTGGTTGTTGTCGACTTCGCGTATGGCATTGGTAATTCGTTTGTAAAGATTGAGTAAGGGCTGGTTATTGCCTTCCGCGAATGTCCAGTTCACTTCGTTGATCAGGTCGTATCCGCCCATCCACGGTTCGTTGGCGTAGCGTTCGGCCAGCTTTTTCCATAAAGCCACTGTTTTACTTTTATTCAGTTCGCTTTCCCACAACGACGGTTTTGTTTCGTCATAATCCGAGATATCGGCATTTTTCCCCTGTCCGCCTGGTGCGGCGTGCATATCCAGAATAAGGTACATTTGATTATCGCTGCACCACTGCAACAAGGAGTCGAGCACCTGAAAACCTTCTTCCAGCCAGGTGTTTTCACCGGGCAAAGGTTCCTCTTCAATGGGTAGAGTAAGCCATTTGTAATGCATTGCAACACGAACACTATTAAATCCCCAGGCCGCCATTGAGTCTACATCAATTTCGCGGAAATGATTTTTTATCCACGAATCATAAAACTGGTCGGTTCTTTCTTCGCCAATCGTTTCTGTGAGTTTGTTTCTGAACTGGGTTTGCGTTCCGGCCACCCCGGCAGTATGCATCATGTAGCCCTCCTGTAAAAGCCAGTTTCCGGTGCCAATGCCCCTTAAAATAAAATTTTCGTTGTTGGCATCCACAATTCGTTTCCCGTCAACATGAAGGTAGCCTTGCGCCAATGCAGCTTGTTTTACCCCTGTTAAAGCGAGCAGCAGAAGTAGAAATAAAAGTGGATATTTCGTTGTAAGCGATTTCATGAAATGTAAAAAAGAACTAGTTAATAACCAGGGTGCTGATACCATGCGCAGGAATTCCGGCAAGGGTGCCTTTTCCGTCGAGCCAGATTTTAAAATTGATTTCACTGTCCGTTGGATTCATAACAACCACCGCGATGCTGTTATCGGGATTGATAAAAGCCGTGGCCTGTAAATCATCGTTATTCGAGGAGCAGATAATACGCTGTGCTCCCGGCCGAATGAATTTTGAGAAATGACCCAAATAATAATACGAACTCATGTAGATCAACTCTCCGGTGACGGTATTCCCAATTACAGGCGCATAACAAAAATTCGCCACGTGGTTTGGCCCGCCGGTTTCGTCGAGCAGAATGTTCCAGTCAACCCAGCCCGATGCAGAATTATTTAGGTCCTTGATAAGCGATTCGCCATAGCGTTCCCCCCAGTGCCATTCATTTAATTTATTGTAATCGAAAGGAAAAACACAACCTTCGGTAAAAAGGGTTTTCTTTTCGGGGAAAGCCTCTGCCACCTGTTTTACATTATCGAAATGGTTGCCGCTGTACCAGTGGAAACCGGTTCCCCAGATGTATTTCGAAGCCTCGGGATCGTTGTAAGCAACCTTGGCACGTTGGTACATGATGCCGCGGTTATGGTCCCAGATTATTATTTTTTTATCGCCCATGCCGTTCTTTTCGAGTGTAGGCCCCAGGTAATTTTTCACAAAGTCGCGTTCTTCGGCAGCCGTAAAAATGCACGATTCCCAAATTTGTGTGGCCATGGGTTCGTTCTGCACGGTAAGCCCCCAAAACGAAATATCCTGCTCGCGGTAAGCTTCAAAAAAACGTACAAAATAATCGGCCCAGGTTTGAAAATATTCGGCTTTAAGTTTACCGCCGTGCAACATGTTGTTGTTGGTCTTCATCCAGGCCGGCGGGCTCCAGGGCGAGGCAAAGAGTTTCAGTTCGTTCCCGGCTTCTTCGATGGTCTGGCGGATGAAAGGTATTTTAAAATTCAAGTCGTGCTGAATAGAAAAATAGTTGAGTTCCTTATCCCCGGGCACCTCGGAATACGCATAGCTTTCGCTCGAAAAATCGCAACTGTGAATGTGGGTGCGGCATAAACTGTAGCCAATCCCTTCGTCTTTGTCGAAATATGCCTTTATTAACTCTTCCTGTTTGTTTTCGGGCAGTTTGTAAAATGTTTCAGCCGCTGCATCGGTAAGTGCGCCGCCAAACCCTTCGATGGTTTGAAAACGTTTTTCGGGGTCCAGTATCAATGTTGGAAAATGCTCTTCGGGTTGGGGAAGATTGCCAATTAAAAAGTTGTCGTGCTCTGCAAACCGCAAATCGCGTGCGCGTGATGTTGTGTATTGTTTTACCGATGTAAATTGAAATTTATCGCCTACTAAAGGTTTATCGGCAACAACATTATACTGACGGCCCTTGTGTGGCGAGCACCCCGACACGGCCATTACGGCAATAAGAACAGCAAATAATTTTAGTTTAGCCACGATCATAGCATTTTGATTTGATTCGAAGTCGAAATTACAAGCGATTTACCAAGGCCGTATCAAAAGCAGCCTCTCAATACTTCATGCCGTTTTGGGGAGTGCCTCTCAAAAACACTCAAGCAAGCACAATGGTGTTGATTTACAGCAATGTATGCAATTCAAAAAAAAGATAAAAAACACCCGGCGCGGTGGCTTTACATTCGGCTTAAAGGTTTAAAAGATAGCTTTGAAGCGATTCGTTGGAGTCGAGTTGTAATTTTTTGCGGAGCCGGTAACGGTCGTTCTCCACCGCCCGGATTGTTTTGTTCATAAACTCGGAAATGTCTTTGGATGTTAAATTCATTCGCACATAGGAAGCGACCTTAATTTCCGTCAAAGTCAGGTCGGGATGCCTTTCCCTCAATTTTGTGATAAAATCGTTGTACAAATTATCCAGTCGCGGCTCAAGGTATTTCCAATCCTTATCGTCGGTAAGTTCTTTGTCAATTTCTCCGATTACCACTTCCAATCCTCTTTTAACGGACTCTTTGGCTTTTAATGCCAGAGATTGGAGCCTTATTTTATAATTGACCAGAATCCGTTTCCTGTAGACCGAGTAATAGGTTAATTTCTCCAGTTCTTTTTCAACATTTTGTTTTTCCAACTCAATGATCTGCTTTTCTTTTGCTGCTTTTTCCTGCAAAAACCTATTTTTCAATACATTAACCCTGTAACAATAAATCGAAAATAAGATACCGAGAAGTAAAACAATTACCACGGCAATAAACCAGCCGGTTTTCCAGAATGGAGGAAGCACCGTGATTTTCAGTTCGATCTGGTTATTTCCCCATCTCCCGTCATTGTTCGATGCCTGAACCTTAAAAGTGTAAAATCCTTCGTGCAAATTTGAATAGGTAGCAAAACGGCGATCGGGTGGTGTGTAAATCCAGTCGTTATCAAACCCCTCGAGCATGTATTTATACTGACACTTTTGTGGTTGGGTGTAGTTGAGTGCGACAAATTCGATGGAGAAAATTTTATCGCTGTAATTCAATGTTAACTCCTTTGTATAAAGAATATCTTCTTCCAGATAGCGCTTATTCCCTGATATTTGATTGGGAGTTATTTCCTGATTCAATATTGTCAACCTTGTAAAAAACAAAGGCGGAATATTCTGATTAAAAGAAATGGATAATGGATCGAAAACATCAATGCCGGCAACTGATCCAATAATGAAGTAGCCATTGTTCAGCTTGATAAATGCTTCAGCATTGTATTCATTGGAGGTCAGTCCATCGTAACTGTAAAAAGCATTAAAACCATTGTTTTTTCTGTCGTAACGAGCCAATCCGTCATAGGTCGAGACCCATATATTACCTGTTCGATCTTCCTGAATGCCCATAGTGATCATACCTGGCAAACCCTCTTCAGTTGTGAATTGCATTAATGATTTATCGGTTTTATTGTATTTGAAAAGCCCGCTTCCCTCGGATGCGATCCATATTTCGCCAAATCCGTCCTGGTAAAAATCCTTGATAACGCCTTCCTGCCAAACCGTCGATTTTGGTCGGGAATCTAACCGCAACATTCTACCTGCCTGTTTGTCGTAAATGTAGATGCCATCGCCTTCGGTTCCAAACCAAATATCACCATCGGCATCTTCCATGAGCGCCATCACATTCGGGTGCCCAACTTTTATAAGCTCGTTGGAATACGGACCAATATTCTTGAATGTTTTCGTTTTAGGATAATACAAATCAACTCCGTTTCCCAGAAGCCCGAGCCATTTGTTCCCTTCACTATCCGAAAGCAGGGTCCAAACGTTGTCGGAATGGATCTTTTGGTTGTTGTTCGATTCCGGAAGATGCCGGGTAAATTTGTTGCTTGCCGGATCATAAACACACAGACCTCCGGTATAGGTTCCGATCAGAATTTTGCCTTCAGCATCCTCTGCAATACTGGTAATCACATTCGAGGAAATGGTATTTATATTGTTCTCCTCGTTGTAGTAACTCGTAAGTTTATTCCAACCGGTGATTTTGTGTAAACCGTAGCCGTCGGTTCCAACCCAGATGTTCTCTCTGCTGTCCTGAAAAACACTCAGAACCGATTTATCCCTGAAAAATGAAAAAACACCATCGGGCAGGAGTTCATTTTTAAATCGGTGTTGCTGAGGATCGTATAAAGCCACTCCGTTCTTGTAGGTTCCAACCCAAAATCGGTTACTTCGGTCGGTAAACAAGGTATAAATGTTATTCGAAGGCAGACTGTTTTCGCGAAGTTCCGTGTGTGAGAGGTACTCAAATGTTTCGTCTTCCGGATTAAAAACGTTGATACCACCACCGTCGGTTGCTATCCATATTTTTCCATCCGGAGCGCGCACCATGTCGCCATTTAACACTGCCGTATTCAACGCGTTCTCACCCTCAAAATACCATTTAGCTTTCCCCGATCGGATATTGTATTTGCACAGTCCGTGAATATTCGCGGCTATCCATAAATTCCCGTTCTTATCGTCCAGCAACCTTTTCCGGTAATTCGAAACTGCCTGGTTCCCTTTTTGATATGATATAGATTCAAATAGATTCCGTTCCCGGTTAAGTCGCTGAACATCGGGTTCCCAGGTTGCAACATAAACTTCGCCTTTTGTTGTTTCAATTACATCGCTAACCTGGAACGAGTTCAATCCCTGGCCGGTATTCGGGGTGTAGGTGTAAAAACTATCCTGTTTGGGAAAATAGAAAGTTAAACCGTAGTTTGTGCCCAGGCAAACGGTGCTGTCGCTTAAAACACTAATGGAATAAACCTGGTTGCCAATGTTATCGATGCTGTCGTATCGCTCAAACATGTCGGTTCGCGTGTTATATTTGCTCACCCCGTTCTGATAAGTCCCAATCCAGATGTTTCCATCCTCGTCTTCGGCCATGGATAAAATACGGTTTCCCGAAATTGAGCCGGGACCGGAATTCTTCAGATATGTTTTAAAATCGTAGCCATCGAAACGGCACAATCCATTCCGGGTGCCAAACCACAGAAAACCGTTCCTGTCCTGTAAAATACATTCTACATTGTTGTGCGAAAGCCCGTCCTCTTTGGTTATTTGCTGAAACCCAACCGCGGAAACAGCAAAATCGCGTAACAAAAGAAATATCAAAAAGCAAATAAATAATTTCTTAGGCTGGCCAACTGCAATATGTTCCGTGAATTTCAATTTTCGCTAATAATCCTTAATTTGAAGTATCAAAAATGGAATAAATTCGGCTAATATAAAAACAGAAACATTAAATTTTCGATACACGTTGAAACTATACTTCACAGTTGATATCTTCTCGATTTACTACTCAGATTATACTGCAGGAATTAAACCATTATTTGTTTATTCTACTCTTTCTTTTGTGCCACCTGTCTCAACCACCAGTCTCGGTCACGATTATAGTTATACTGTAATTTTAATCGCTCAATTTCCTCGCGCAGTTGTTTTTCTACTTCAGCGTATTCCGTTTTACCAATCAGGTTATTCATTTCTCCGGGGTCATTCTCCAGGTCATATAATTCGTCAATATCGTTTTCGAGGAAACAATCTACCAACTTATATTTATCGGTACGAACAGCTAACATATCGGGACCGGCATATGGGTATGCATCGTCAACATAATACTGGAAAAGCATTGTTTCGCGCCACGGGGTATCTTTTTTTTGCCCAAGTAAATCAAGCATCGACTCGCCTTGCATATATTCCGGTTTCTGAACCCCCGCCAATTCTAAAATGGTAGGAGCCAAATCCACGTTCAGGCACAATTCTTCTATTTTGGTTTCGGATTGAATCAACTTAGGATATCGAATCAACATTGGAATGCGCATAGAAGCTTCGTATGCAATACGCTTATCCCAGTAACCGTGCTCACCCATAAAATAACCGTTATCGCTGCTGTAAATTATTACTGTATTCTCAAGTTCTCCAATTTCCTCTAATGTCGCTAATACTTCTCCCAACGATTCATCTACAGCTTTAAGTGTTTTTAACAAGCGCATAAATTTATCACCTTTTACCGGCCATTTTTTTATTGGTAAGGAATCAACCGGAACATATTCTTTCCACTTGGCATCGGCAGCTTTTATTCGTTGCCACTCAGGTTTACCGGCAAAGGTTTCATTTAACATGCCATGTGGTGGTTCGGGTAATTCTTCGCCGTCATATAACTGTTCATGTCTTGGAGCAGGAGAATGGTCTTCGTGAACAGCTTTATGCCACAAGTTCAAACTAAATGGTTTACTCTTATCACGCTTTTCTTTTAACCAGGTTATAGCTTTCTCCGTAAGGATATCTGTCATATAACCTTTTTCCTGGTATTCACGGCCATTATCGTTTACCATTGGGTCGAAATACTCCCCCTGTCCGTTAAAGCTAAACCAATAATCAAATCCGGGACGAATATGCTCAGCCCCTTTCTTATGAGCCATGTGGATTTTACCAACATGCGCTGTCTGGTAACCTGCCTCTTGCAGCAATTGCGTATAAGGTTTAAATCGGTTCCAGTCCGGGTCAACATGGCGATTATTCTGATTTACCCCATGAATATGTGCATAGGTTCCGGTTAGGAAGCTGGCACGTGAAGGAGAACAAATTGATTGCGTACAGAAATAATTTTCGAATAAAACACCTTCCTTAGCCAGGCGGTCCATATTGGGCGTTTGTAAAAACGGATATCTTCCGTTTACCCCTAATGCGTCGAATGGTTGGTCATCAACCAAAACAAACAAGAAATTGGGCGCTTTTGGAGTATCTTCTTTTTTATCTCCAATATTGCACGAAGTTAGAATAAACCCAAGTGATAATATTACAAATGATACAAATTTCATTTCTATTTTTTTTACCAAAATAATACTAATATTACAACACATAAAATCAATAACAAAACAGACCAAAATCGATAATTACTCCATATGGATTGTTTTCTTAATTCGATGGTCTCCTGTTTAAATTCAGCCAATCTCCATGTATAACCTTCCGTTTTTTCCTTATCGGGTTTCTTGGTAAATAAACTTACCACTACCATTACCAACATGCTCCAAACAAAATAGAAAGGTACGGTTAACAGAAAGTGAATATTTCCAAACATCGATTCTCCAGTATTGATACTAATCACCAGGTTTAGTACACCCAAAGCAATACCTGCAAGTAGTCCAATAAAAGCTCCTTTGGCATTGGCACGTTTCCAGAAAATTCCTAAAATAAATGCTGCAACAATCGGCGGGGCCATAATTGATAACATCTCCTGGTAATATTTTAACAATGTACCAAACCTTTTACCAATCTGGGGAGCCCATAAAACGGCTATTATCAAAACAATCATAGAAACAATCCTGCCCACTATAACTTTATTTTTAGATGTACTTTTAGGTGATATTTTCGAGTAAAAGTCCATTGTAAAAAGTGTTGCCACAGAATTTAACAGACCACTCAATGATGACGTTAAAGCTGCTACCATTGCTGCCATCATAAAACCAATCAAGGCATTGGGCAATAATTTCATTATCATATTGGGATAAACCATATCAGGTTTGGGAAGTCCCGGAAATAATTTAACCGACATTACACCCGGAATAATAATTATAAACAAGGTTATTACTGTTAGAAATCCGACTAACAATACTCCTTTTCGTCCTTCATCAACCGACTTTGCGGTAAGAACACGCTGCACCAACTGCTGGTTATTGCCCCAAAAGAACAATCCGAGTACAGGAATACCAACTATCATTCCTAACCATGGAACTGATGGGTCATCAGAAGGACGAACCAGTTTCATCATCCAATCGCCACTGCTAAGAAGCTCTCTAACATAATCTGCTCCACCATTTACGCTGGCATAGTATGTTAGCACAATAGCCCCCACTAAAAGAAAAATTCCCTGCATTAAATCTACCCGAATAGCAGCAGATAAACCACCAGGGATGGTATAAGCAGCAACAATAAGAGCAAACACTACAGCCAATACCAATAGTGATACCTCGGGAAAAACAAGTTTCATTACCATTGCGGCTGCGTATAAGGAACCTGCTGCATCAAGAAAAATATTGACGATAATCGTAATGGCTGAAAAATAATACCGGGAGTGGACACTGAACCTCTTCTCAAGAAATTCAGGGATGGTATAAATTTTTGATTTAATGTAAAAAGGAAGCAAAAACCAGGCAAAAAATACCATTACAATCACTGAAATCAGGTTGTAATTAAAGACAGCGATACCCGTACTATACGCATCTCCTGCCTGTCCAATTAGCGTAGAACTGGAAATACTTGCTGCAAAAAGCGAAAATCCGATAACTCCCCATCCCATGCCTCTGCCTGCCAGGAAATACGAATCGGTATCTTTACTTTTTCCATATCGAATACCCAGGAAGACAATAAACAGGAAGTAGGCAAATATGATGATTAAATCTATCCATGTGAGTCCGGTCACCCAATCAGGTGTTGCTTGCCAGAATGTTGATTTGTCCATTGATATAGTTGTAAAAGAAGGCAGATAATTCGATTATCTGCCTAAAAGGATTATTGTAAAATAAAGTCTACTAATTCATTCACATCGCAGGTGGCAACACCTATGTATTTGTCGGCGCCCCCGTAATACACAAACAGGGTATCATCAACAATCACATTTCCAGTAGGGAATACGCACCCCTTGTAAAAGCCTTCAATTTCATAATCGTGCTCCGGTTCCATAATCCAGTCTTCAGTTCTCCCAATTACTTTGGTTGGGTCTTCCAGGTCGAGCATTACGGCACCAACACGGTAATAACCGGTACCTCCGTTTTCAACGCCATGATATAGTACTAACCACCCACGGTCTGTTTTTAATGGCGGAGTGCTTCCTCCGGTTTTTTCTTCCCAGGTTCCTTTTTTCCCGGCAATTAAAAGTGTACTGGGTTCATTCCAAACCAATAAATCATCGCTAAAACGAATCCACACAGCAGGATGCTCTGTTCCATATGCCTCACCTTTCCATTCTTTTGGACGATGCAACATGGCATATTTTCCGTTAATTTTTTCAGGAAAAAGAATCACATCACGGTCATCGAGATTCGATTGTGTAATTCGCCCCAACTTAATCCATTCTTTGTAATCTTTGGTGATTGCCAGGGCTGTATTCGCCATATTGTGTTGCAAAAAGTGTGGTGCATTCACTCCATAATCTCTTGTAAGCACCTCATCATGAGCAAATTTCCAGTATTGCCCGGGAGCAAAAGGACGAAAGGCATAAGTCACATAGTAATATTCGTCGAACTTTACAATTCTCGCATCTTCAATACACCCCGAATCAGGACCTTCACAACTTGGTCCCAGAACAGGTTTGTCACTAACTCTTGTAAAATTAAATCCATCTTCGCTCTCAGCTAAACCAAAACGGATAACATGGTCTACATCATCACCGGCTGCCCGATATAACATTTGAAATTTACCGTTGTCGTAATATGCACCGGGATTACATACAACCAGGTTCTCCCAGTCATTTTTTTCATTTGGAACCAATATCGGGTTACCTTCGAACTTTTTTAGTTTCATCTGTTTAAAATTTTTTGATTTCTGAATGTTCAAAAAATTTGAAGACATTCAGGAACTCACATAAATTTTAATCATTCATATTTGCGAATTTAGAATGAAGAAAATTCATGTTCGTTTCATATTCTTAATTAATTAGTAATCAACTTTATTCAGATTAACCTCGCGTGGCTTTTCAAAAAAGTTTTCCACGAGAGATTCGAATCCGGGAACAAAGCTATTCACCACAGTAAATTGAAGGTTGACTATTTGGTCAAATGGTTTGAAAAGATGGTCATCAGTGGTTATTGGTCAGAGATTATTGATTGTTCTGAATAAATCTCAAACAACAATATTCACTTCTGGCAGAACTTATCCTGTACTCTCCATAACAGATCCTGTGACCATAATAGTCTGTTGACCAAATACGATTGCCGGCGCAAGAAATAATATTGCGTTCATCATAGAAAGAATAACCTTTCGCAAATACGATTGCCAAAAGCTACTTCCCTTTTTTTCAACTGTTTTTTTAATAAATTTGTAAACTTTTATAAGATTAATTCAATTATTTGGATTAGTTTTTTTAAGGTCCTGCGCTGGTATCGCAGGACCTTTATCTAACCAAACTATAACTATTAAGATGAGACTGTAAAATGGAAAATTTTGCCAAAGTCACATTCTCCGGTTCCTGAAAAACAATTCAAAGCTAGGTTCCTTAATATTTTTAAGGTTTATTATTTGGTCAAATGGTTTGAAAAGATGGTCATTGGTGGCTTTTAGTCAGAGATTATTGAATGTTCTGAATAAATCCTTTTCAATCATTTTAGCATCAATAGATATCTTTTAACCATCATCTTGAGTACGGTTTATTGAAACTCTTACATTAATATTAACTTCTAGGAGGTAGAATTTTATTAAACAAGCTAACTGCATATCCCAAAACAAAACATGAAATAACCCCGGTTGCCGAGTAAACAATTAAGTGAACTGGTTCGTAAATAGCAACGATTGTCTGGACTATAATACTGCCTGCAATACCGATCAATGCACTTATTGAATTCACTCTTTTGGTTAATACTCCCAGAAGAAAAACACCTCCAAGACTTCCGATAACCAAACCGAGGATCTTCTGAAATTCGTCCCAAAGTGATTTTACATCCATTGTTGCCATAAAAAAGGCAAAGAGAGTTCCCACAATGCCAATTACAAGAGTAGCCCTGCGGGCAAGGTTCAATTCACTAACTTTCTTATTCAAACCAAAGCGAAAGTGTATATCTGTAGCATAGGCTGTTGCAGCAGAATTCATACTACTGCTCAAACTACTCATGGCTGCCGCAAAAATACCCGCGATTAGTAATCCGGAAATACCAGCCGGTAATTGGGAAGCAATATACCAGGGGAAAATGGCATCGTTGTTTTGAAAGGTTGGATTTAATTCACCAGGAAAGAAATTGTAAAAAGCAAACAAAGCTGTTCCAACGAAGAAGAAAATAAATGTTGCAGGAATAACCAGAATAGCATTGGTCCAGACGCTCTTACCCGCTTCTTTTTCTGTTTTGGTGGTAAGATAACGCTGCACCATAGTCTGGTCGGTGCCATAAGTGGTTATATTTGCAAATACTCCACCCAGTATCATCACCCAAACTGTTGGCTGCTTTAGCGACCAGTTTAAGTCAACTACATTAAACTTGTGATTTTCTGCTGCCACTTCAAGGATTGAAGAAAATCCACCATCCACTGCAAACAGAATTAATACAAGTGACAAAATAGCTCCGCCAAGGAGAACTATGACCTGGATGACATCGGTCCAGATAACCGCTTCAATACCTCCCATCATGGTATATATCAAACTAATAACTCCCATCAGTGCAATACACACAAAAATATCAATACCTGTCACTACATTAAGTGCAATGGAAGGAAGAAACATTACAACACCCATACGACCTACCTGAAACAGGATAAACGAAAGACTACCAATTAATCGTACAATAATATTAAAACGAATTTCCAGATATTCATACGCAGTTGTAATATTCAGCTTCCGGTAGAATGGAATAAAGAGAAAAACGATCAGAGGTGCCACCAATATAACTGTCATATTAAGCATAAAATAGGACCAGTCGGCAGAAAATGTTTTTGCTGGTATAGCCATAAAAGTAATTGCACTTAAAGCTGTCCCAAAAATACTCAATCCGGCAGCCCACCAGGGGACACGGCCACCACCTTTAAAATAGTCATTCGTATCTTTCTGCCTCTTTGAAAAAAAGTACCCCATCCACGACAAAACCAAAAAATAGAGAGCAATGACCAATGCATCCAAAAATCCCAGATGTTTTGCATCTGTATTTATATTTATTTTTAAGATGCCAGGAGTCCTTACACCAGGCTGTACCTCGCCTGAAGGTATAATTACATCCCCGTTCCATTTTACAGCCTTAGTAGTAACCTGCCCTGTTCCCGGCAGTTCACACATCTGATACGATTTTTTGGTAATCGTATTAAAAGCCATTAAACGATTGCCAAAACCGGGATGATTATTCAAATGGTCCAACAAATTACTTTTCATTTGATTAATTTCATTTTCCCGTTTATCTCCGGCCATTTCAAGTTCTGCTATCTGGTTTTCTATTTCCAGCTGCTTTCTCATCATTTCTCCATTGGCTCCGGAAGCAAATACAATGGTCGCAGCTCCAATAGGGAAAGCTGTTCCTGCCATTACAGGAAAATCCTGCTTATCTCCCTCAGAGATAATACTCCATTTATTCAAAGTAGGATTATACACATGTGCATCATAAAGTGCCTCAGGATTTTTATCTGGTTGTACTTTACGTCCGGAAAAAAGATAAAAACAGTTGGTTTCCCCGTTACTTTGCCCGGCTCCAACTGCAAATGCCCTTGATTCTCCATCCCATGCAGGCAATGGTTCCCATTTCCAGTCTAACGGATTTTCACTGGAAATATCCAAACAATAAAAGTAATTTGTTGAACTACCCTCAACTTCAGAGATTCCACCGGCTACATAAATCTTGTTGTCCACTTCTGCATAAGCAAAATTTGTTAAAGGTACAGGCAGTTGGGGACCTGGGATAACTGCAACATTACCCTGTTCAGGGATATATCTTAACAGCCAACTATCAGATATTACCTTGTCTTTTGTGTTACCACCAAAACAAAGTAATCCGGCAGAAGTTGAGACAGCACCTCCATAGCCTGTATGGAATGGAATTTTCTCCTTCATCAATTCCCAGGAATACTCTTTATATCCTGTTTTTTGCAGTACGAAAACATCATTGTAATACACCTTTGTTCCTCCTTCCCACGGCAACTTATCCGGGAAATTTGCCCCTCCGGCTAAAATCAAAACATCATTATTAACTCCCGTGTATGGTCCTGCCAATCCGGGTTGGTAATTATATTCAACATTCGGGGGCAAATCGGGAAGTGAAGAAAACCTGAAATAATCATTATTTGACCATACGCCAGGATTTAAAACAATCAGCAAAAGGAGGGATAATTGAAGTTTCATTCAAAAAAAATTTAAAAATAAATGTTAACAAAATTCCGGATCATTATTCATCTCGTCGTTACCATTACAAAGTCCGGCTATTATTGTAAAACAAATTCTGTGGCCAGATTCATCAGGTCTTTCTTATTGTAGGATATTCTTAATATCTATTGCCTGAAATGTCATTTGTGCCTGGCTACCTTCATATAGAATGCCAATAGTATTATAATCAATTGAAGTCAGACAAGAATAACCGGCACCTTTACCTTCATCCAATTCAATCCAGTATTCTTCAGGCCATGTTTGTCCGTCATCAAAGCTTACCTTAATGGTTTGTTTATGACGGTTGAATTTAGAGTTGGGATTTGAAAATAGCAATATACTCTTTGCCTGTCCGTTTTGTGCAGTATAAGTATGTTTGTGAATACTTGCCATGCAAACAGGTTCGATTAAGGCACCATGTGAAGTCTCGTGCTCAGTCCATGTTTTGCCTAAATCGGAAGTGGTGGCAATTGCCCTGCCATTTGTCTCGCCTTTATTCTTACGATTCCTGTTATCGCGCATGTTTAACATTAATCGTCCGTCTGACAATTCAACGACCATACATTCGGTGGTATTGTTATACGCTATTTCGCTGGTAATCCATGTAGTTCCACCATCTTCATTATATGTAATATTTGAAAATGCTTGTCCTTGTTCATCTCTACCCTGAGTTGGAAAAACCAATGTCCCATCTTCCATGGTAATACCATGACCAGGGGCAGGTGCCCAAAGCCACCATTCTTCTTTTTTACACATGCGGGTCAGGTTAATAGGCTCACTCCATGATTGTCCATCATCAGTACTCTTGGTTAACAGGAACTGGCTCGTTTGCTTTACTCCAAAACCCGGTTGAGATCCTTTGTTGTGCCACTGGTGGTTCCATTCTTTACTCTCTTCAGTTAAGTTATTCACCCAAGTACCGTCGGAGTTTATTACTCCGTGCATCCAAAGTCCTGCAATATATATGTCTCCGGTATTTCTGTCAACCAAAATATTTGCATCGCTCACACCATTAAACTTTTCGGGCAAATCTCCCCATTCGCCCATATCGAGAGCAATGCGCATGGGTTCCCAGGTATTTCCTCCATCGGTCGAGCGACTGACACCAATATCCATGTGGCCTTGCAAATCGCGTCCACTTTCCCGGCGAACATCATAAATTGCTAAGAGTGTTCCGTTATTGCTTGTTGCGAGTCCGGGAATTCGATAGGTATGAACACCATCTTGCATATGCTGACGAACTGCTACACCCATTCTCAATTTATCAGGACCAGTCTTTTTCGCGACATTAATTTTTTCTCCATCAAGGAGAACATAATCAATCGAGATATCAATAAAATCCTTTATATCAATTTGGTCAGCCAATTCACATGAAATCCAGAAATAATTATTTCCTTTGGAAAGTTGTTTTTCACCATTCAAAACAGAACAAGTGGAAATCGATTCTATCATCCCAAGTTCCTCGTTTGTACTAAACAAAGAATCTTTTCCGGAAGAATAAATATGAATTGACTTCAGGTAATCCGTATTTGTTTCTCCCCAATTTATCTGAAGTCCTTGAAAGTATTGTAAGGAAGAATCATTATCAATCTCGATACGAACCAAAGGGTTATCAACTTTCCCTTTAAGCACAGGATAATTAAATATTCTTGCAAATGTTGTATCACTGGTTTGTACACCTGTTGTGCACGAAGTAAGTACAAAACAAATCAGGAAGATAAACACTTGAGTTCCCCAAAATTTTAAGATTATTCCCATTACATATTAGTTATTTAAAATTACAGCCGTTAAATTAACGGCTGTAATTTTATTGATTATTTACTTTTTATTCGTAACCTACAGTTTGTTCGATTAAATCGTTGTTATCCATAACCGATTGTTCTACCGGGAAGTAAAGCGGATAACCATCTTTGCCATTTAAATTAGGCACCTTATTGTATATATTAATGGTTCCTCCGTAATGAAAACGAACAAGGTCGGGATACCTCTTTAACTCCAGGAACAGTTCTTTCCAGCGTTCATTAAGGATTTCTTTTTCAACTGAAATTTTATCCTGGGCTCCTAAATAAGCGGATATTCCCGCTCGTTGTTTCACTTTATTCAATTCAGTTATGGCATCGTTTACCTTATTTGTAGCTGCTAATGCTTCAGCTTTTAACAAAATTATATCAGCATACCGGTAAACAATTAAATCGTTGTCAAAATACCTGTCGTCGTACACAGTACCTCTAAATTTGTTTTGACTGGTAAGTTCGATTTCTCCGTTGGGCATAACCGCATCGATCATAGATACATTTGTTCTAACATCTGAAGCGTATTCATTAAAAGCATTTTTCAATTCAGGGCTCGGGCCATACACATGCCTTGCAGAATTTCGCACAGTAACCGGTAAATCTTCGTAATTTACCGCTCCGGTAACATTTATTCCCCACGAACTGAGTCTGTCTGAATAATGGTTATCCTTCTCCTGGTATTCAAAAAACAGCGAAAATATAATTTCATCATTCTTCTTATTATCCGTACTAAAAATATCACTAAAATTGGATAATAAAGTAAGGCCTGATTGCTCTACTTTGGCAATTGCAGAAAGTGCTGCATCAAAGTCGGATTGCCCACCACCAAGAACTTTACCTGTCCACATTTTTACATCGGCTTGCAAAGCATATGCTGCCGGCTTCGACATCCTGTTTTTGTTCACATATCCTTCTTCCGGGAAGAATGATAGAGCAGTATTAATTTCTGTATTTACAAAATTAAACACTTCGTTTACATCTGCCCTGGCCACTAGTTCAACATCGGCATTTTGTGTAGGTTCAGTTACCAGCGGAACATCTCCCCATATTTTTGCCATTTGAAAATAAACCATTGCCCGTAAGGCATGTGATTCTGCCAATATCCTGTTTTTATCAGCTTCGTTTGAGAATTCAATATTATCAATTTCAAAAATCAACCTGTTGATATGATAGATAGTATTATAAAAACCACCCCAGGAAGGCGCATTAGCTGCACTTAACGATTGCGCCCAGGCTTCAGATACAGGTCCAATATGTCCGGGTTCAAAAGAATCACCACGATCTTCACCATACAAAATTGTGTTAGTCCTGTTTCTCACCTCACTGTATATTCCAACCAAGTACGCCTCACAATCACTCGGTTCGTTCCAAAAGCTTGAAGAGGTGATACTTGAAACAGGTTTAACATCTAGATACTTTTCACAGCCAGAATTAAAGATAATTAAGGCCAGCAATAGCGTAATTGTTATATATTTTTTCATTTTAGTCATGATTTAGAAAGTTAAACTTACACCAAATTTAAACTGTCGGGGACGAGGATAATCTCCTCGCTCACCTCCATCGTAATTTTCTGGTGTCAGGCCATCGTAGGCTGTTAAATATCCCATATTATAAGCTCCCGCTGATAGAAGGATATTACTCATTTTCATCTTTTTAGCTATTTGAGAAGGTATGCTGTACGAAAATGAAAGCTCCCTAAAAGCAAGATAGTCGCCTTTTGAAATATACAATGAGTTTGGATAAGATCCTCCTGCAGCCGGGCCAACACCTGTGTAGATGGTACCTCTTATATGGTTTCTTTTTCCATTATCCCAATCAGAAGCTGCACTATAACGGGGAATTGTTGCCTGATCACCTTGTTCCCACCACATTTCATCGCTTTTAATATCAGTAAGGGTCATAACCCGGTTTCTGGCGTTAGCATTTGCCCGTGCGCGCCATCCATTTGAGATTACATGCCCTAATGCATAATCCATAACAAAACGGAAGGAAAATCCTTTCCAGTTAACCGTATTTGTAATTCCACCTATTTTGTCGGGAGCTCCCCAGCCCATAAAAACCATATCCCGGTCATCAATAATATCATTTCCATCAACATCTTCCCAGATAGCATCACCACCTACTTTCTGTTGTTGTCCATCTGGTGGATTTAACCAGTAACCTGATACTTTTGTATCATAAGGAGCATTTGCTGCTTCCTCGTCAGTAGCATAAACCCCAATCAAATTGAAAGCCCATATACCACCCAGCCGCTCTCCTTCAGCCAAACCGCCAACCATTTTATAGTCGCCCAGTTCTTTGTCATATATTAAACCTCCATTAATCCTGTTCTTCTCGTTTCCATTATCCGGCAGGTCAACGACAACCAGTCTGTTAAAACTAAAATTTGCAGCAATATCCCAGGTCATTTCTTTTGTTTTTATGGCCTGAAATCCTAACTCAAATTCAACCCCCCTATTTCGAACAGATCCGTAATTCGCCCGGATTGTATTAAATCCGGATTCACGAGGTAAAGGAATTGAGACTAGCCTGTCTTTTGTAATCTTATTGTAATAGTCAGCGTATAAAGTAACTCTGTTTTTAAAGAAACTGGCATCAAAACCAATATCAGTTGAGCTTGTAGTTTCCCATACCAATGAATTGTTGGCAAGAGTAGTATTCAAAATTCCCGGCATCCAGGTATAATTATATCCGGAAGAGTAGGCTCCCTGTGTATCAGAAATTGAAAGAACATTATTTCCTGATTGCCCCCAGCTTGCACGTAATTTTAACTTATTTACAGCAGCTACACTCCAAAAATCCTCATTGTGCACATTCCATCCAGTTGTTATGGCCGGAAAAAATCCCCATTTATTGGTTTCGGAGAATTTGGACGATCCATCCATTCTCCCGCTTATTCCCAACAAATATTTTTTCTTGTAGTCATAATTTATCCTTCCGAAGAAAGATACCAAACGATCATCTGTAATCGTTGAAGACACCCTCTCGTCTTCGGTACTTGAAGCATTTAGGGTTGGAATATAGTTAGTTGGCGCATTTTTCCCTGAACCTTCCAAAATAAAATAATGATAATCGGTAAGGTTTGCACCTACCATAGTATTAAAAGTATGGTCTTTGTTCAAGGTTTTATCAAAAGTCAAGACTGCATCCCCCATATAACTTCTTCCCAAGGAATGTCTGGAACTCATGTTCCTGTTCTTATCAAATTCATGATAACTTTCAAAATAGTTATAGACCTGCTCATCGTTAAACAATGAACCCGAGGGTTTGAAATGAAGTCCTTTGGTGATTTCCCAATCTAAACCAAGTCTAAAAGTTGAACGATATCTTTTTTGTTCATAATCCTCATAATACAACTCATGTAAAATGTTTCTGGGAGAGCCGCCTCCTTCACCAATGGCCGGAGTACCATCGGGATAATACATACGAACCGTGTGTGGCAACCGAGATGATCGATTTATGGTTTCATTATAACCTCTCGGATCATTATAGTTGGCATATTGGTAGTTTACACCTGCTTCTACCTCAATATTGTCTTTTACTTTATAAGTGGTATTAATCAAAAAACTTAAACGTTCGTAAAAAGTACCTTTTACAATACCTTCCTGATCTGCATAGCCAAGCCCCGTGTAAATACTTGCCTTTTCGTTACCTGCTGAAAAATTAATGTCGTAATTGTTACTGATTCCTGTTTGAAACATTACATCATCATAGTTATTGTCCTTAAAAAGCATTTCCCTTCCGGTAACCGGATCAATCATCGTCTGATATCCTTGGTTGTTCAACAGATCATTGACCAAGTCCTGACCTTCGGCATTTACAAGGTCATCTATAAATTCAAGTGTATGCTTGGAATTCATAAAACCTCCACCGTGTTGATTATTGCTGATGTTGTTAGTTGAATATGGATAAGCACCGTCAGACAAACGTTTTGCAGAACTGACATGATCTAGTTGAAGTGCAGCTGCCTTTCTGCTTGCCCAGATATAATCTTCAGCACTAGAAAAAGGATAAGATTTTGCAATTGTTTCTACCTGAGTGGAATATTTGAAATTAATCTGACCTTTCCCGGTTTTACCTGATTTGGTTGTTATAATTACAATACCATTCGCCCCCCTTGCTCCATAAATGGCAGTAGAAGCAGCATCTTTTAGCACCTGAAGGGTCTCAATATCTTCTGCATTTAAGTCGTTAATGGGCCTAATCACTCCGTCAACGATATACAAAGGGCCATCCGAATCGGGAGAAGTTGAAGTCCCTCCCCTGATGACCACATTTGCTGATGCACCAGGCATACCGTTGGTAATCCGAACATCTACCCCGGCAGCTTTTCCTTGCAGTGCATTGATGGGATTTACCTGATTGGACATTCTGATTTCATCAGCATCAATTTTCGAAACAGAACTGGTAACCAATGCCCTTGACTGTGTTCCATATCCAATAGCCACCACTTCATCAATCCCAATTGTTGATAACTTCAGAACAACATCCAGATTAGTTCTTCCATCAACACTTATTTCCTGATTTTCGTAACCAATGAACGAAAACACAAGAACAGCTTCGGGACTAACACTCATGGTATAATGTCCATCCACATCGGAGACAGTCCCGTTTGTAGTCCCTTTAACAACAATATTAACTCCCGGCAGAACCTCTCCGTTGTTCTCGGTAACTGAACCTGTAACGGTAATAGTCTGCTGCCCAAATACAAGTGCAGGCACAATTAAGAATATTGCACCCACCATCGAAAGTTTAGCTTTTCGCAAATACAATTGCCAAAAGCTTCTTTCCTTTTTTCCGTCTGTTTTTTTCATAAATTTGTAAACTTTTAAGATTAATTCAATTATTTGGATTAGTTTTTTTAAGGTCCTGCGCTGGTATCGCAGGACCTTTGTCTAACCAAACTAAAGCTATTAATCAGGTATTCCTGATTTCGAAAAACTCTTCACTATTCAGATCATTTATAAGTTGTTCATAACTATCTTCATTAAACTCTGATACTGGTAAACGGAAATTACCACAATCAATTCCAAATGTTTTCATTAAACGCTTGCCCACCACAATGGCTCCTCCGTATTGATTCAGTATGGTAATAATTTTTACCGACTTCAGTTGTTTTTGCCTTGCAACTTCTATATTTCCTTTTATAAAATCGTTAATTATATCACTATACAGTGGAGCCATAAAATTGTACGTACTGCCTACTGCTCCTTTTGCACCAAAGGCAAGGCCTGCAAGCAGTAACTCATCATAACCATGCAGAATATCCCATTTACCACCATCCTGGTTTATACATTGCTGCATTTCCATAAAATTGTTATCGGTAAATTTTATCCCGGCAAAATTGGGAATTTGAGATGCTGCCTGTCTTGTAAATTCACTCATTGAAAGCCTGATCCCAGACACATTGGGAATGTGGTAATAGTAGAATGGTAATTGAGGAGAACCTGCGGCGACTTCGGCACTAAAACCCACCAATTCTTCAACACGAGCAGGCTGTAAAAATGCCGGTCCCATACAACCAACAGCGTATGCCCCCACACTTTGGGCATGTTGTGCCAACTCATTCGATTGTTTTGCCGATGTGGTGCCCACATGTACAATGACCTTAAAATCATCGCTTTGTTCTGCAATCCACCTCTCAGCAACACTTTTTCGCTCTTCCCTGGTCATCAGCATTCCCTCTCCCGTTGTTCCACAAACAAAAACGCCTTTTAAGCCATCATTCTTTAACTTGTTCGCATATGGCGGAATCATGTTCAAATTCACTGAACCATCCCGATTCATGGGTGTAAATGGTGCGGCAATCAGACCTGTAATCTTATTTTGCATTTAATTATTTTTATTTATTGTAGTTGTACAAGAATTCCCAGTAAGGTTGTAAGTGTGCTTTTATAGCATTTCGGTATTCATCCTTCTTTCCGATTTTAATCAATTGCAGCAAATCAGTATGCTCAACAATTCTATCCTGTTCTTTTAATTTTATGTTGATTGGCTGGAAATGACTTTCGTAGTTTTGCTTTGCAAAAACAAAAATCGGGTGCATAATTTCATTAAACTGGAGAATAAAACTATTCCCTGCAATTTTATAGATCTTGGTATGAAACAGCATCTCATCTTCAACAGACAGGTTATTGATACCAATAGCTTCCTGACGAGATACAATTTGTTCGAGTTCCATTATATCAGCCCCTGTTACATTATTAAAAACAAAGTCAGTTATTCCTGTTTCCAGGGCGATTCTCATGCCCATCATATCCTTTATTGTCCCAATACTTAAAAGATTGGGGTCGAGTACCTTTTTCAATCCATTTAAAAGAGGAGGTTCTGTTACAACAATCCCTCTTTTGGGACGGGTTTGTATTAATCCCAGCATCCTTAGCCGACTCATTGCCTCACGAACAACATTCCTGCTAATCCCCATCATTTCGACAAATTCCATTTCGTTGGGTAGCGAATCGCCTGGGACTAAATTATTTTCTTTAATGAAATTGATAATTTTTTCCTCAACCTGATCAGCTAATGTAATTGCAGTGAAACCTGTTTTCATATTAGTCAATTTTACTTATTGGTCTTGTATTATTTGTAGGACAAATATAGAATTAATTATTTTAATTAGAAAAAAAATTGAAAAAATATCTAATTGAACCTACTTAATCCTATACACTTTTGTTAATAAACAGCGGAAAATCCAAAAAGAAATCAAACACTTATTTGCCTATCTGACCGGAGATTACTGTGAAACCATGGCAAAATCATATAGATAATGAATCGTAACTGATAATAGTTAGCTACTTCATAATTATTTAAATCTAACATTTACTACCTTTTAATAGTTTACCTTGATAATTTCAAATAAAAAATAGCTTGTCCTTGAGAATTCCCCAGGGCAAACTCATACTTTTAAGCCCAAAATTTTGATTAAATAATTTTGATCGTATGCAGCTTTGAGCCTTTTCCCCTTGATTCCTTGTCTTTCCGATGTGTCATTTTTGAGCAGGTTTAACGCAATTTTATTGAGTATTGAGAAGTTTTGGGAAGCATTGCCTGCTCTTTTTCTGGAAGCATCTTCGGAGAAAGCAACATCCAATATCCAATGAAGTTTGTTTTCAATTCCCCAGTGCGAGCGGATTGTGCTTTGCAGTTCTTTTGCACCGGCCAACAAACTTGATATGTAATACCTTGTGGCATATTCAGTTGGTTTGTCAGAGTTTTTAAATTCCCTGGTACTTTCAATTTTAACGATGCTTTTCAGCCCGGTCCATTCTTCTTTGTTTTCAATAAATTCAAAAGTACTGATGACACTACATTTTCTGGTTTCTATGCGACCATGGTCCAGTTCTTCTGATATGTCTGTTTGGATATTTTTCCCGAACCTGAACTCGTCCTGGATATCTTGATATAATTGTTTTTGGTTCTCCTTGACAGCTAAAACGTAATTGGCTTCCTGTTCAATTATTTTAGTTGCTATATCCTGCTGGCAGCCCATAGCATCAATGGTTATGGTACATCCTTTAACTGTAATCAATTCCAATAATTTAGGGATGGCTGTAATTTCATTTGATTTTTCAGAAACCTTAACTTGTCCCAAAACCAAATTATTGTTTGTTGCCCATGCACTTACCATGTGGAAGGGCGACTTTTTCCCATTGGATTTAGCCCCCCTAATGGTTTTCCCATCAATAGGGATTACTTCGCCATTGGTTAAGTTTACCAGGTGGCTGACCCAGTCTACAAAACAAGCTTCAAACTGCTCACTGTTAATGGATGAAAATACACGGTTAAAGGTGTCGTCTGAAGGAATTCCATTGGGTAATTCAAGGAACGAACGCAAAAAATCTTCTTTTGCCTTGGCATATGTCTCCATGTTCTTCCACGTATCTGCCGCACAAATCACTGAAATAATTCCTATAAGGAGGATGTCCTCCAATTTGTGAAGCTTGTTTATATCGCTTCTGGGGTCGTCTATTTGGCTAAAAACAGACCTTAATTCAATAGGTGTTTTCAAAACTCGTAATTTATTGATTATCAATATAATATACGAATTTTTATTGTGAAAAACAATAACTAAATAGCTGATTTTGAGTAAAATGTGAAAAAATATTAAATAAATAATTTTACTGTTAAAGTATGAGTTTGCCCTGGAGAATTCCCCAAAAGGCGTATAGATTAAATCAGTTTACGTATATTTGCATACAATAAAAAGGATATTGAAACTTAAGAGAGACTTTACCGAGAACAAAATTTATCGGCATTTATAAGAAGCTGATTTTAAGCGCATAAGAAAATGCAAAATTGTCCTTTACTGGGCACCATTTTAGATATCAAAAAATAGTAAAAGCGCTTAAATCATTGATTTTAAGCGCTTTTCTTTTTTCGTGAAATACCAAAAAAGGTCATACATGGCCGTATTTGGAGGGACCACAGAGGGACCATAGCAAATTTCACAAATCCATGGTCCCTCGAAACTCTATAATTATTTGATTTTTAACATTTTATTTGGTTCTTTTTGGTGCTTTTTACTGTTTTCATTTTACTCAATATTCAGTAGTTTTAAGCATCAACCGGAATCATTTATTAACAATTTTAAAAGGAGGTAATTATGAGAGTTATTATCCATTTTTATCCTCGAAAATCGAGGTTAAATGATGATGGTCAACTACCCATCTATGTTAGATTCACGGTTAAATCAAAAAGAGTAGATCTTTCCACCGGATTGTTTATTCAACCCAAACATTGGAGTGAAGCAAAAGGAAGAGTTAAAGACCGTGCGCCGAATGCGTATACTGTCAATGAAAGACTTGACAAGTTAAAAACCGAGATCCAGGATTATTACAATCAATTACGATCATCCGGAGAAGAGTTCTCTGTAAGTACAATAAAGGACTACCTATTAGAGGTAGATAACAAGACAGGCGTTCTGGAGGTATTTGATTATTACCTGGAAAGTATGCTTGCCAAAACCGGTGGTTATTCGAAAGAAACCTACAAACATTATAAATCATCGAGAAAAAGGCTGGCAACTTTTATCAAAGATCGTTACAAGAAAAATGATTATCCCGTACAGACAATTAAGTTTGGTTTTCTTGATGCCTTTGATGTTTACCTCAAACAAAAATATAAGGTGCATCAAAATACCGCATGGAACTATCATAAGCATTTGAGAAGAGTTCTCAATTTGGCTATTTCAATGGAGCATATTTCAACTAATCCGTATAAAAAATACAAGGTTGGTTTAGCACCCACTCAGCGAGAAATACTTACTTCCGACGAACTTGATAGGTTGGAACAAAAAAATATCCAGATTAAAAGATTAGCCATTGTACGCGACATCTTCGTTTTTGCATGCTATACGGGCCTCTCCTATTCTGATATTTTTAAGCTGAATAAAAGTCACCTTCGTAAGGGTATCGATAAAAAAGACTGGATTATTATCGACAGAACAAAAACCAGTACTCGATGCCGAATTCCATTGCTTCCCAAGGCAAAGGAATTATTAGATAAATATTTAGAGTACCCCGCAAACGAAAATAGCGGAAAGTTGCTTCCAGTTTTAACCAACCAAAAAATGAATAGTTATCTCAAGGAACTTGGTGATATCTGCGGCATCAATAAGGACATTACAATGCACATTGCAAGGCATACTTTTGCAACTTCTGTTACATTGGCCAATGGTGTTCCTATTGAAACTGTTTCAAAGATTCTTGGACACACTTCATTAAAAACGACGCAGATTTATGCCAAAGTTCTGGATCAGAAAATCTCAGAAGATATGGATATGCTTCAAACAAAACTTGGTGCAAAGAAAAAAGCAATTTGAGGATTAACATTTCAATGTCCATTGCCTACATCGCAATGGACATTGTTTTTTCCAGCTGTTTCCGTTTTTTACACGAAACTTTTTTATTTTCTGATACAGGATTTGAAACCTGATGATCCAGAATATAATCAACAGCCTTTTGGGCCAAACCAGAAACCATCACGATGAACTTTTTATCACTTTTCAGCTTCTTTAGCCAACCTTGAATGTAGGCTGCACTGTTATCGATCGTGATATTTTCAATGCCACAAATACCACAGAGGTAAGCAGCGCCCATTTCTGCAACAAGTTCTTCTTGCTTATCCGAAAATTAGGATAAGCAAGATTATCCTAACTAAAACATTATCCTAAATTAATTATCATATCGCCTGTTGCATAGATTTTTAACGTTCAAAAAGTTAGGATAATATTTTTCCTTTCATCCGTATACTACTCTCGAGTTTTAACGCTAAAGAATAATATATGGATATTAAAAAACTGAAGAAAACGCATCCAGAGCTTTTAGAATACATGAAAGCAAATGGATTTGGCAGCGGCGCCATCGGCGGCGTTAAGGTCATGTTCAGACGATTGTTTGACCATGAAGGAAAGTACACGTCTTACAATGATTTTTACAAGAAATTTATTTCCAGGGAAGGTCTTGAAGGAAGCACCAAAAGACTTCGTTATTATCGCACCTCCGTGCGCACTATTCAAGGGTTTGATGAGTTTGATCATTTTCCCAACAGGCTCAAATTCGCTCCTGTTCAGTACAGGGAATGTAGTTATGAGCACTTGAACCCGACATTCAAAGGCATCGTTGACCATTACATGCAAGTGGCATCAAAAGAATGTAAGAGTGAAAAGTCAATCAGAGTAGAATCGAATGCTGGCGCCGCCTTCTTGTGTCACATGCAAAGAAATGGGGCGATTGATTTATGTGGTATCACGGAATCGATGGTATTATCTTTCTTTTATGATGGTTACAAGCAGCTAAGAGGTTGCTCCTATAGGACTAAAATCAAGACCGTTTTAAAATCAGCTATGGGGACTGATTACTATGCCCAATGCGCACGTATCATTGATGATATGCCTCGTTTAAGAAACGGTAGAAAGAATTTTGCTACTCTTAAAGATGATGAGATCCGCATTATTAAAGAGAATTTACAAGAGGGAGCGCGAAATGATTTTTCGTTACGTGATAAAGCTGTTGTATCAATGGCTATGTATACCGCATTAAGAGGAACCGACATCGCTCGAATGCGGATTAATAATATCGATTTGGAAAGAGACCTAATTATACTTACTCAATCCAAAACGCAGCAACCTATGATCTTGCCACTCAGGGCTATCGTTGGCAATCCCTTGGTAGATTACCTCTCAAATGAACGACCAAGAAACCTGGATATCAAGAGTATTTTTACTAATGTCCACGATCCGGAAAATCCAATGGACTCAAGTACCATAGGAGGTATTATCAGGCGCTTTTTTGCAAAATTAGGAATAAGGAGTGATGATAAAGAAAATGGTCTCCGGTTGTTCCGACGATACCTGGCATCTAAAGTCCTCGAAAATGGCGTTCAGCCCAGGGTTATCAGTGATATTCTTGGTCACCTGTCATCGGAATCTTTAAATCCATATATCGATACTGACATCAAACATCTGCGTGAATGTGGGGTAAGCATTGAGCAATATCCCGTAGGAAAGGAGGTATTCGAGGTATGAAAACAATTGAAGAACTGACTGATATCTATTTGGACTATCATAGATCTAAAGGAAAGAAATTAGGGTATCAGAGCTTCCTGCCGTTAAGAACGTTTACCAGTTTCTGTGTGAATAAAAAGAAGATTCTGTATATGTCGCAGAAGTTGGTTGATGAATGGTGTGTTAAACGTCCGGGAGAGACAGAACTCTCGCACAACGCACGAGCCGGTTGTATCCGGCAATTTCTTAGGTACACTAACAGTTGTGGCTATACGTCCTTAATGCTACCGGCACTAATTCAAATCTCCAGTTCGAAGAAGGTTGTCTCAGAAACGGAGCTTCCTTTGGTTAAAACGTTCGTATCTGGGATGATGGATAAATACATCTTTTACCTGAAAACATCAAATCATCTTTCAAGATTTACTCATAAAACTCTGATACGCTTTAACAAATACTGCGCATCAATTGAACCAGATGCAGATATACTCACTGATGATATTGTCAATGGATGGTGCGGCAAAAGGCCTTTTGAACAATGCAAATCACGAAATTTACGGATAAGGCCGATACGCAAGTTCTTAAAATATACCAATAAACATGGATGGACAAATGTCTTGATACCGGAAAACTTGCCTAACGAAAAATCCACATATACTCCTCATGGATTTAATCAGGGTGAATTAAATGCTTTTTTTCATTCCACCGCTACAATTAAGCTTGTTGGGTGCCAAAACGAATTGATATTTAAGCTTAGGAGAATGCAAGTTCCTGTATACTTCCGGTTGCTTTACAGTACCGGTATGAGAACAAACGAGGCTCTGATGCTCAAATGTAAAGATGTTGATCTTACAAATGGCATAATCAATATTGCCCATACTAAAGGTCTTGATCAACACAGAGTGGCTTTGCATATAACCATGTGGAACTTGTTAAAACAATATAATGATGCAATGGAACGACTTATGCCAGGTAGGAAAATATTTTTTCCAGATAGAAATGATAACTTCCATGGGATTGCATGGCATTCAAATCACTTTAGAAATATCTGGAAAACCATATCCAATGAACCTGCACGGGCTTACGACCTACGTAGCTTTTACGCTGTAACCAACATTAATAGTTGGGATTATGATGGTACGGAGTGGTTTGACAAGCTACTCTTTCTCAGCCACTCAATGGGGCATCGAAGAATCGAAAGTACCTGTTATTACTATCAACTTGTTCCTTTGTTCTTTAACCAATTAGAAGAACTGACAGGACAAGCTCTTCATGAACTGTTACCAAATCTTACAAACTTTTTTGATTATGAAGAAACTAACTGAATCTTTAGTCATCGCAAAGGCAATGCGTGAGTGGGAGAAGATATATCTTCCTGAAATAAGGGCTCTGAGTCCTCATACTCTGCGGTCATATCATAAAGCCATTACCCTGTACGCTATCTTCCTTAAAGATGCCAAGTCAGCCAATTTTGGCAACCTCTCAGGTGATTTTTTTTCAACTGCTAATATCCAGGAATGGATGTTGTGGTTAAAGAGCGAAAGAAGTTGCTCCAACTCCACTTGTAATCAACGGCTAGCCGGGTTGAAGAACTTCCTTAAGTTCTTGAGTAAAAAGGATATCCGCTTTATTCAATTATGGATGGAGGCCCGGGAAGTTAAGCAGATGCGATATGTCAAGCCGGCACAGGTGGAAATAACACAAGAGGCCATTAAAACTCTTTTTAATGTCATCAATCTCAAAACCAAAATCGGGAAACGTGATTTTACGCTATTTTACCTGATTTACAGTATTGGTGCTCGTATTGACGAAGTGCTATCGTTAAAAATATCAGACATCTATTTAACTCAGCCAAATGGTAAAAACTATATTGCAGTACTGGGTAAGGGAGCAAAAAGAAGGTCACCATCAATACTTAAAGAGGTCTCTAAAGTCCTAAAGGGTTACATTGAGATGTTCCACGGCAAAAAACTTAATCCCTGGGATCTTTTATTCTTCGTTTATTATGACGGCAGGAAAAAGAAACTCACCCAGGAGGCTGTAAATAAGCGTCTAAAAATATATGCGCAAAAGGCACATTGTATTAATCCCGAAGTGCCCGAGAATTTACACTGCCACCAGCTACGCCATGCACGGGCCAGTCATTGGCTGGAGCAACATCTCAATATCGTAGCCATCCAAAGATTGATGGGGCATGCTAATATAAATACGACAATGCGCTATATTTTTGTCTCTACTGAGCAAAAGAATCAGGCTTTGGCAACGCTTGAGGATGATGTTATGAAGGATACCGGTAAAAAGTGGAAAAACATCCGAAAAAAGAAGGACTTGCTGGAATATCTTGGCCTTAACGAATAAATGCCAGAGATTAACAAAGACAGCCCACTTTCTTGAAGAAATATTATCCCAACTCTTATGGCGTTAACATGCTGTAAACTAAAAGATATGCTCCAAAAGTTGGGATAATATTTTAGTTAGGATAATCTTGCGAGTAATCTTTGCTCGCAAAATTCAGATTGGAAAACCTTTCATGACGATTTAAGCGTTTACGATGACCTGTCGAGTGGCACAATTCGTGAAAAATCGTGGAATAAAATTCTTCATCCTGAAAGAAGGTTCTTGCTCCGGGCATATGAACTTCATCCAACGAAGGAATATAACAGGCCTTCTGCTGATCCAACTTAATCACCGGTGAATCGGACCAAAACTGGATAAGCTGTTCACAAGAAGCAATCGGATCAAAATCGTGATCATGAGCTGTATTCTCAGGAATTTTATCAGGATCGATTCCTTCTATATCATCAATGTGAAATACCCGGTAATAACGAAGCATAGGAATTTCTTTAATTTCATTATCTTTTTCGTGTTCCACCATTTTCCAGAATACAATCATAAACGATGAAGATCCTTTTTTGATCTTACCTCCAAGATCCTGAACCTGTTTGAAAGTAAGGAAATAAGGGCGCTCAAAACCAAAGCTCAGTAAGTACCAGAAGTTAAATCCGCGGTACGGCTTTTTTGATACCAGGTTACGAGGAATGGCACTTCCGGTTTTCCATGGCATATGCCAAGGAACTACACCTGCCTCCAGGCGTTCTACAATCAGGTTAGTTACTGTTTCATAAATATCAAATTTACTCATCGAATCCACCCATGCCCTTGGGATTTATTTTGGCTCACTGACGCTTCGGTCAGTACTGGTCTGGCACGCCATTAAATTTTGGCACATGCCATTGAGCCGGATGGATTCTTGTCAATGGGCTATGTCAGTTTTTATGAGTGTGCGAAATAAAAACTGAACAGCTCCAAAGGACGGCTGGCAAAAAATGGGCAATATCAGCCGCCCTTGACTTTTCCGGACGGCGAAGTAACTTTGACAGGATTTAAGGGAATGTACCTGCTTCAGTTAAATGGCTGTGAAGTAGCAAATAATGTAATCTTACTAAATAGCCAGCAAGCGTTCTTGTTCAAGCCCCTTCTTTTGTGTATCGAGGATATCTAATAGTTTATCTATCTCAGGGAACTGTTCGCGATCGATATTCTCTAACAAATGTATCTGCTGATCATATAAGTCGGATAGTCCATATCGACTAATTAGTTTTTCAATATTGGGAGGAATAAAAAAATCACATCTGTGAGCGGGCAAATGCCTCCTGTATTCGTGAATATAGATACTCAAACCTGCCGGATCAAAATCGCCAAAATGCAGATAATTGTTTGAGATGGTCTGAAGCCACCGGTTTGGACTGCTACTCATATACCGCATAACGAAGACCAATTCTTCCTGAGGGAAACGATGAGCTAATTTTTCAATTTTCAGAAAACACTCCGGATTTTCAATCCCCACAACTAGCGCTGTCTTCGAAATTTGCAAGTGTTCCGGCTGATGAACAAACAACTCGATGCCTTGAGGCTCCGGTTGAACGATTTTTCCAGAAATACTCATTTCAGAATTTATCGCCTTAATAAAAAATCCCTGCAAGCTTTTTCCACGAAAAGTTTTGGTGGATTTGGAAGCCCCAAGCGAACTCTCCCCATCAGAATTATCATTCTCAAATTCTGCAATATAATTTTCCAACGAAAGAATACCATTCTGTACCCTAAGATAGTTTTGCAATACTTCCGCGTTTGTACAAACATAACCGGATCTGCGGTTACCTAGAGCCCTCTTTTGAATAATTCCATCCTCACAAAATCGCTTCAGTAAGTTTTTTGACTTAACCTCACTTGCATTTAGTTGCTCACCATCCTGCATGCGAATCAAACAACGGGCAAATGACAGGGACAACGGCTTAGAGTTCATGACTAATCAGTTTGGTAATTCCTGTTTTATTAGACTTTGGATCCTTTCGAAACATATAGATATGCTTGTAATCCTGCTCATTGTGTGAATTTGGAGATCCGTTAATCAGGCGGATGTTTCGTTCACTGGCAAAGGTAATTAACCCTGTCACATTACTATCGTGTAGAATTCCTACTTCATCAATCAAACAATGTAAAATAGTATCGATTTTTTGGGTGGAACCATTACTTTTAAAGATATGCAACAAATTGATGTATATCATTGACTTGACCAAAACATCAGTTCCGTTTGATCCTACATTTGCCAGACGGCTGACCCAATTTGTATCGTTCTCGTTTTCGCGAATCCTAAATTCCAGGTCAAAAGCATCTTCCAGTTTCAGAACCTTTGACTTCGCCTGTCCTATTTGCGAAAGTAAGCTTTCCAGCAATTTTACCGCTTCATCATTATTGCTGTTCGAACCTCCCTGGTTGAATAAATTGATTTCTCCGTAGTTTAGATTGTTCTCGGATTGGAATTTCCTTATTTTCCTCAAAAGTTGAATAATCTTATCGGAACTTTCCTGAAGGCGCATTTCAATACTTTTAACAACACCAACAAAATTCGATTTCTTAAAATCGGTATTGATCCGTTTTATCACTTTTGCAACATCTTCTTCTTTCTGCAGCAACTCATTGGTTTCATTGACAATATTCATCAATACCATTGCATACTTCCGCGTCACTTCTGTTTTATAATCTATAATTTTCTGTTCGCGAACAAACTCTCTCAAATTTTCAGAAAAGGCCCGATATTGCAATCTGCCGGATAAGCTGGTTTCAAATCCAAGACAATTGTGTTCACTGAAATAACCGGAAAACTCAGTAATCCGCTCTGTGAATAGTTTATCATGCTTTTCATATTCAAGAGCCAACTCCTGCAACTTCCGAATATTTTGATCACAGTCCCACTTCTCTGCTTTATCGTGGTGTTCAATAAAGTTTTGTAGTTCGTCAAACAAATGACTCTTGCTAAAGAGATCAAAAGCGCTTAACTCGCGCCGTAGTTCTCCGATTGTTTTGGTAAGCTCTTCTTTTTGGTTTTGTAATAATTTCAGTTCAGCTTTCTCCTTATTTATTCTATTAGTATGGAGTTGCTGCAAATGCTCTAATTCATTTTCCTGAGTTTTACGATTTTGACGGAACTCGTCTAATCGGTCAATGTATTCTGTCGAATCTTTTTTGTACTCAATTATTGTCGGGAAGTTTTTCTCTATTTCTGATAATTTGTTTTTTATGGCTTTTTGCTCATCCTCCAATCGCCGAATTTCGGTTATATCCACCCCTTTTTCTTTCAAAAGCAAGTTTCGTTGTTCCTGCAGAGTTTGGATCTGAACATTGAATTTTTCTGTAATCTCTTTTTTCCCTGACTTTATTTTATCATCTAGTTCCAACAACTGATTGCTGATCTTTTTCTCTTGTCCTCTTTTGATTGATTCAAGTTCATGGATGGACTTTTGAAACTGCTGTTGTAGCTTTTCTTGAAAATTCAGAATTTTCTGTTGTTCGACTTTCAGCGTGTGCTTTTCTTCGTCTTTTTTGATCAATTCCTGACGTTTCAGGTTTTCAGCTTTCTCCTTTAATTCTTCCAGAGCGATTCCACATTTTTCAAGGTCAATATCAATCTTATCTACCTGAAAGGCGCTTTGGGTGATTTCCTGACTAAGCTCTGAAATTTTCTTGTTGTACTTTTTCTGAAGTTTATCTTTCTGATCCTGGGCTTTCTGTTGATGTTGTTCAACGAGCTTGTTTTGTTCTTTCAACTGGTTATTGAAAGCGTCCAACTTCTCCTCCAGTTTTGATTTTGAGATTTCCAGCGGTTGAAGTTGATCCAGGGAAATATCCAGACCATAAATACTATTTCCATCTTTCATTGAAGGCTTTAAATCACTCTTTAGCAAAACATCCCGAGAAATTACTTTTCCAATTGATTGGTGCCAGTCTGGGTTATTTTGGTCCAAAAACTCTAAAAGTGAACCGGATAAAGCCTGCAGTTCCGATTGCAATTGTTCTATCTCTTTTTCCAGTGATTTCTTCCTTTCAGACAAGACCTCATTCTCTTTGTTTTTCTTCAGACCGAAAACCTCGGATTCTTGTTCACCTTCCTTTATCGCGTTTTCCTTCTTTATCCCTGCAACCAATTTTTCCGAAACGAGGGCTTGCCTTTTATGCGAAAGTTCCTGTTGTTTCTTAACTTGCATTTCTACCTCTTCTTTCAAAAAAGGCCTCTTCTGAATGCCTTCAATTTGATGGTCAATATCACGTAGCTTCTGGTCAACGATCGTTTTATCTTCTTTTTGCTCGTCCAGCTTACCGTTGTGGTCTTTTGTAATCTGCTCCTTTTTCTTATAGAATGTATTAAGCAGATCAGCTGAATACTTTTGGAGATTTTCCTTCTCTTTGGACAGGGAACGTTCAAAATCCAGAATGATTTGCTGACATTGTGTTTCCAGCCGCTGCTTGTCAGTCTGATACTGACTCTCAACATCTTTTAAATTTGAAGTCAGCAAAGACAGTTGTGCTTCTATTTGAGATTGTTCTGTTTCATATTCTGGCTTTTTAGCATGTTCATTCAGTATTTGCTGGATATTTTTTGCAGCGTAGTTTTTTGCCAGTTGATTGGCTTTTGCAATATCCCTTTTTACAAGGGATAGTTTGTCTTGGATGCGCCGTTGATTCACCAAAAATTCAGCTTCGATCTTTCCAATTTTACCGGATTGATCTTGTACCTTTTGTCCAATCACTTTCTGATCGTCTTCCAATTCACGCTCCTTATATTTTGCCAAATTATATGAAGCACCGATTTGCCACGCCATCTCCTTCTTTCCATCTTCCATTTGAAGAAGCTTTTCATACTGAGTCACTATATTCTGCGCCTTTTTCTCATGTAGGAGATACTCTGAAACATCACGGTAATCATTTCTGGCTGTCTCAATATGGTGCCGGTTGGCATCCAGATTCAGTTCAAATGGATCATCACTCAACGAGTTTATAATCGTCGTTTTGATAAAACCTCCATCAAGCGAGGAGTTCAGAAAGATGTTTGAAATCGTTCTGGGGATATTTTGATAGCCAGGATTTTGAAGTACATGAAACCGGTTCATTCCCTTGTTCGCACCATAAATAATGTCACGGTATTCGGTAAAGTTATGAATTGGTCGGTGCACCTTGTATCCCTGTTGATTGGCCTTTTCGATCACCTGCCCTTCTGTTAATGCCTGCTGCTGAGAGATAAAAAGTTCACGATTATATGGCCCATCAATGAATCGAAAACACAAACGATTTTGTTTTTTATACAACCAAACACAGAAGTTTCGGTTTTCCTCACTCACCTCGTAAACAATATAGGAATCGGCATAAGGAAAATAGTAATCACTAAAAGACGACTTCTCTTTCGAAATTCCCAGCTTGCGGGCATCAGCATTGTAAAAAAACAAAATAGCCCGGAGCAATGTACTTTTGCCTGTTCCCTGTGTTCCAATAAAATGAATATTTCCATCCAGTTGAAGTTCGTAAAAATCAACAGTCGCGCTATTAATCAGCACAATGCGGCTTAATTGTTTCATCTCAGTTTAATTCCTGTGGTTGGTTATTAATTTCTTCGTCTTGAATATTCACAGCCATTACTAACTTTTCCATGTAATCCCATGAATCCAGAATCTTCCAGGTTTGATCCATTTCATTTTCAAGATCAATAAAGCCTTCCTTTTGCACTTCTCGAATCAGATCATTGAGCATCTCCTGGTAATTTCTGCTCGGATTTGTACGTTTTTGTAAATCGGTTAACTGTTCTTTCAACGACATATTGATATCGATCTGTTGCAAGATGTCGAAAAGTTTGAAACGCGCCCCTCGGCACAAGTCCTTTCTAAAAGTTGTAAAGAATGCCAGAATATCGAGCCAGCGCAAACCCTTTTCTATCTTGTTTTCCACATTCTGGGTGCTTTCATTTGGTCGTGAGAAATAGTAATAGTTGTTCCCATTTTCCAGTTGATATCCAATATCTATGAATTTAGGCTCCAATTCATCAATATTCTCTTCAATATATTGATACAAATAACGACGTTGTGAATTTATCGCATTAGAGCATATAAACTGCCCTTTACTCAGGATATCAAATATTTCTGCAGTTCTGTAGTTTGAATCTTTCATTAGCCTGGATCGTTTATCGTGTTAGTAGTTTGAGGATTGGTTGTTGTTGAATTCGACGCCGGATAAATAAGTGCATACTCGAGGTTTTCAAATCGGCCGGTTTCCTCCGAGAAAGTAAAATCCGCTTCGAATAGCGAGGCAAGCCGACAGTATAGTTTAATACGTTTGTTGATGGAGATTTCCTCAGCAAACTGATGATGCATGACGAAAGAAAAAAGGTCCTGATTTTTTCCCATGAAGACCCGTTTCAATGCATGGTAATTGAAAACACTGTCTATCTCATTCTTATCATTGAATGCTTCATCAGATATGCTGCCGGCGGTATTCTGTGCTAAAAGTCGCTGGTTTTGCTGTTTTTCCCTAACCTTTAAAATCAGCTTCCGTTTTTCTTCCTCATTCAACATATCCTGAATAGATAGTCGGGTACGGAAACCTTCGGTCTTCCGTAAAGGAAGATCCTGATTGGATCCGATGATCCAGTAAAAATTGGTTCGTTCTTTCAAGTAGTGTTTATCCCGAAGCATCTTCAATCGTAGAACTTTTTCGACAACATGTACCCGTTTTTCGATATGGTTTAGGTATTCAATAATCTGTTGCTGAATTTCAATAAGATTATGGAAGCTGTCATTCAAGGCCAGTCGTAACCGATGGACGATAAGCTGCAATTCCGTATCAGCCGCTGTTTTGAAAAATATATCGTCCTGCAATACCCTTTCAACAGCTTTAATTACTCCCTCCAGTGCATCTCTTTGATTTCTTATATCCGTTAACTTCTCCTTCTTTATCTCAAAATTTGTTTCTGTTTTATAGGTTTCATCAGTATTATCTCGAAGTGCCTTTATATTTTGTAACGTAGTTTGGTTAATCCGGTACAAGTGTTTCTTGATTTTGACCAGATATTGATCTCGTTTGCTGGGTTGATTCTCTTTTAAATAATAGGATTGATTTTTCTTAATCTGATCAAGATTCTCCTGGATGTACAGAACATGAACGGTTTCGTCAACTTCCATAAATTCCTCAAAAAATTCTTGCAACCGAGGTTCTAGGCTGATCAGGCCTTGATTTCGAAATAGAAGGTCAAAAGCAGCTAGTCTTTCCAGCTTCTCTGTATCATGCTCAACCAACGAAACGACCATTTCTTCCTGTATCGGAGACATCCGTTTATCAAACATTCCGGAAAAAAGCTTTCGGTACCGATATAGCTCGCCAAGCAAATCTTCTATCTTTTCAAATTTAGCCATCCTTATTTTAGCTCACTTGTTCATTTAGTGATTTGTTATTTCCGTATTTTACCTTCCAACTTCTCTTTCAAACCCAATCCTTTGGTGGTTAATCGATATTTTTGATTTTTACTAGTTGACTTTTCAGGCAAAGTCATTTCAATTAACCCTTCTTTTAATGCTGGTTCAAGATAATTGGTTGCAAAGTGCGGTCTGTTCTTCAATTCAAGTATCTCCATCAGCAGAGTCCTGCTCATTTCACCCTTTAGAACCAATACTAAACGATGGGGTAATTCTACTATCTCCGAAAATAGTTCGGATACGTCATGTATGTTGTCATGTTCGGCATCATGTATGGTATCATGTTCGGCATCATGTATGGCTTCAGCTGAAGGTCGCCAAATCGTCACCTTAAAACCTTCATCAACAACAATAAGAGGTGGTCTTAATCCTCTTTCTTCTGTGAGTTTAAACATTTCAAGAGTTCCCGTACCATAGCGTTCAATTTCACCTGTCAAAAACATACAACCTGCGAGTAACGGATTATGAGGATAAGAGCTATGTGGTTCTTTCAGATCATTAATATTCAACTCTGGGGGCAAATTACCAGGATTAGTTACTTCAATTCGATCCCTGAAAACCGAAACTTGTATACTCCCTTTGCTATAGTAATCACGGTGAGCTACTGCATTAATAATTGCTTCAGAGATAACAGCACGAGGAATTTCGTAAATAGTCTCAACCTGATTACTTTTTTCCCTGGTACCAGTCGATAAGTTTATTTTAGAAAGAACAAAATTTACAGCTTCATCTGCTACCTCAAATACAGTTCCGCCAAACTCTTTGTAATCAGGAATTGGTTTCTGCACTTGTACTCCGTGAAAATGAGCGCATTTAATAGTTGATGATGGAAAAAACAACTGAGGATCAGGAGCAAAAGCAAGTAAAGCACTGTTTACGAGCTTTCCATTCTTGATCATTCTTAGATGTTTCAACACTTGATTAACTGATGATGTATCTTTTAAGGGAAAGTTTCGCTTATTTCTCGCTAGAACGACAAACTCTTTTACTTTATTTTCATCCAATGATTGGATGTCAGCAGAAGGATGTAACGAATCGTCAAAATCGTGGCTTTCAATTTTTCCTGTTTGCTTTAAAAACAGAACTGCTGAATTATAAACTTCCTTTTTCAACAAATCAAGATTGGAAAATTTCTTTCTGGAAACATCCTGCTCAATTTTCCGTATTAAGGCAATTTCTTTGGGATGGCGATCTGCTCCAACAATGTCCTTTATAAAAATCCATCTGGGAATATGTTCTGCTTTTGCCTGATCATATTCTCTTTCAGTTGGCGAAACACCCATTTCATCTTCAAAGCCATATAATGTTCCCAATAACCCGATATAAATATCCGATTCCTTTACTTCAGTCAAATACACCTTACCTGGAGAATGAGTATTGGCAGGAACTTCTTCAAAAATAAAAGGTTCAAAAAATGTTCCAAGTAACGGATCCAGCCTTAGATAACTTGCCAGCTCTGCCCGTTCATTGGCAAACTCACTCTGAACACTTGATATAAATACTTTTAGTTTTTTCAATGTAACATTTTTTTTATAGATGAAGGATCCGTTTAATAAAGCTAAATATGTACAAAAAATAACATTTTCCCTTAATCTTAATTAGATTACTCCATCCAACTTGTCCAAATTTGGCTTCCACGCTCCTCTTGATTATCTATTCGAAGGTGAACATCAATTTCCTGCTGCATTTCTTCAACATGCGAAATCACGCCAACAATGCGATTTTCTTTGCGCAGTGTTTTTAGCGTATCGAAAACAACTCCCAGCGATTCTTTGTCCAGGGAACCAAATCCTTCGTCAAGGAAAAAAAAGTTTTGATTCGATTCGGTAATTTTCTGAATGTTGTCGGCCAAGGCTAAAGCCAGAGACAAGGCTGCCTGAAATGTCTGTCCGCCGGAAAGCGTTTTTACACTTCTGATTTTTCCTCCATTCATAAAATCGCGTACCTGGAAATTATTGTCGGGAGTGATTTCCAGACTCAGCTTTTGTCGCGTAAGCTGAAAGAAACGGTCGTTGGCAGCATTGCATAAATTTTGCAAATAAACCGACGAGATATAATTAACAAAACCACTGGCTTTGAACAACGATTTCATCGTTTTCAGATTCTCTGCCCGCAACTCCAGTTTTTCCAGTTCTTTCTGAAGAGCAGCCTGGCTTTCCAAATCTTTTTGTAGCTTTTTCAACTGTTCAGCAATTTTCCCCTGCTCCTGGTTCTTCCGAACAAGCTGTTCCTTTAACGAAGCAATCTCTGCGTTCAATTTCTGATGTGCTTCCTTATCATATACACGTTCGCCGATGTCTTTCTGTAATTGTTCCAGCAACGACTTCGCACGTAAAAACTGATCTTTAAAATGCGCTATTCGTTGTTTTTCCTGATCCGGATAAAACTGTTCCGACAAAATCGCCGTAACCTCATCGATGGAATTATACATCGATTTCTCCAGCTGTTCCTTTGTTTGCAGTTTCAGCTTCTCCAGGCTTTGTTTTTCCTGCTCCAGTTCCTTTTTGCCGGCCTGTACCGAACCAAACAAGGTGTCGCGCAGTTTGCTTTTCTCCGTTATCTGCTGAGTTATTTCGGAAAAAGATTTTTCCAGCTGGCTATGTTCCTTCTGCAGCTTACTTTTTTCTGCTTCAATCTGTTCAATTTTAACTTCCTGATAAGTTTCGGCTTTTATCAACAGAAGTTGCTTTTCCAGCGTTTTTAGTTCAGTTTGCTGTACGGTTAAAACGGTTCTGATCTTATCGACTTCCACCTGAAACCGTTTAAAATCATTCCCTTTCTTATCAATATCCTTCCCTAACTTCTCCAGTAAATCATCCTGGTTTTTCAATTCGCCCTGAATACGTCTTGCTTCCTGAAACGCCTTTTCCAGTTCGGTTTCCACGCGATATTTCTCCCAGGTAAATTTCTTTGCATGAGCCTCAATTCTTTCCTGCTGAGCCTTTTGTTTTTGCAACAAAGAGTTTTTCTGCTGATGAATCATCTCTTGCTGTTTATTGAGCAGATTTATACGGCTTATCCAATCCGAAAGCTGTTCCAGATCTTTTTCGCTTGCCTGTTTTTCTGCCGAAAGTTTCAACAGCGTATCATTCAGGTCTTCAGTTTTCAATACATCGGGATGATGTACCGAACCACAAAGCGGACATGGCGCTCCTTCTTCCAGGTTTTCAGAATAAGCTTTCAACTGTTCTTTCACACGTATATGACTTTCCTGCTCATTCAGTGCTTTCTGCCTTTCTTTTGCTTTCTTCGTTTTATCCTTTAAGATTTGAAGGATATTGGAATATTCAATTTCCGGTAGTTGTGTGAGGCCAGCTTCTTCCAGTAGTTTGGCCACGGAATTTTGCAGACTTGAAGTTGCTTTTTCATTTTCTGCCAACTCCTTTTGAGTTCCCGGAAGTTCCTTTTCGAGAAAGTGTTTCTCGGTGTACCAGGTTTTCACGCTTGACAAGAGTTCCAAATCGGGCATTTTCTCTTTCGAAACTTTGACCAGTCCTTCCAACTCCTGTTTCTGAGTCCTTAGTTGTTCCAATTTTTTTTCAGTTTCGTTACAAACCTGAGTTCCTTTCTCTAACCGTTCACTTTCTTTTAAAATAGTTTGTTCCAGGGTTTTTATCTGAACCAATCGGGCAAGTTCCTCAGCCTTCTGTTTCAACTCTTCTCTTTTTTCATAAGCCGGCTTTAGTACCTCAAGTTTTCGGTTTAAGCTTCCGAGTTCATCATCCTGCAACTTCAGTTTTACCTCATCCTGCTTAATCTGTTTTTCGCGGGCCAGCACTTTTTCATTAATCGATTTTAATCCATCCACCAAATGTTTAAACTGAACCACACACTGTTCGAAACGGGAAACTTTTTGTTCCAACTGCTTAATTTCCGGCTCTTGTTCCTGCAACGATTTGTATGCTTTTTCAGCTTCTGATTTTCGTTTTGCCAGGTCCTGAAGTTTCCGAAGGTCTTCTTCGGACTTCTGATATTCAGCAAGTTTTGCATTCTGTTCTTTGAGTTCATTCTCAAGTTGCTCCAGTTGAGATTTGAATACTTTCAATTGTTCAGGATCAACAGCTCCTAATTGCTGTAACTGACCTTCGAGGGTCTGCTTTTGTGCATTATTTTTACTTTCGAGCGAAGTTACCTTATAATAAAACTCGAACTTCCCGAGGTTGAAAAGTTCCTTCATCATTTGAGTTCGATCTTTATTTCCCAATTGTAAAAACTCCTGAAACTGTCCCTGCGGGATGATAATCGTACGTTTAAAGTTGTCGTAACTTAAACCAATTGCCTGTTCCAGGTCAGCCGTTGCGATGGGAATCCACTCTTTCCCTTTTTTCTCGTAAGCCGAACGGTCCAGCGCTTTTACATCTTCAAAGTTTTTCGCGTTGCGTTTACCTTTTACCGTTGCCCGATAGGCAGTTTGCTCCTTGCCTGTTTCAAATACAAAATCGATGAGTAGTTCATTCGATTTCAGGTTCATCATGTTGTAGTAACGATTGTCACCTGAAAGATTTAGCCGGTCAGTTCGTCCGTAAATGGCAAAGGTAATGGCTTCCAAAATGGAGGACTTTCCACTACCTACAGTTCCAAAGATCCCAAACAGGTTTGCGGCTGTTAGTTTTGTAAAGTCGATGGTTTGATTTTCCTGGTAGGAATACAAACCTTGTATGGTAAGTTGTACAGGTATCATTATTCCTCTTCAGCTAAAATTTCCGTGAATAAACGCTTGATCTCATCATTTGGCTCCTGTCCCTTTTCGTGCATGAAATAATCGTGAAAAAGTTCCTCCATGCTGCGACTCAAATCAATTTGTTTTTGCTGGCTACCAACCGTACTATCAGCATTTGTTACTTCGGGAATAATTGAAATTATTCCGGCATGAGTTTTATTTAACTGTTTGCGGTCTGTAGCATTCAGGTATGTTTTTGTGACCAATGTTAATTCCACTAAAGCATCCTGGTTTTCGGACAACCATTGCAAGGCGTCTTCCATACCTTCTGCACGTTTTCGTAACAATCGCTTTCCACTACTTAATTCTATTTCTCTGACTTTTGCGGTCTGTCCTGGTTCGACATCAATCAACAAAACATACTTTTTCTGATTGGCTTCAGCAAAACTGTATGATAGCGGACTACCACAGTAATAAACCGGATCGGAATCATTGTCGACACGATGCATCCGGTGTAGATGCCCCAAAGCAGCATATTGTATGTTTACAGGAATATTTTCGGTATAAACCGCCTGCGCTCCTCCCACATGCAAAATAGGTTTTTCATCTTCGGGTTCCTCTGGCAATTCATCTCCTTTTCTGATCATAAAAAGATGTGAAACCAGGATATTTACACCCGTTTCATCGCAATATTGTTCTGCCATACTTTCCCATTTTTCCTGAAGGACTTTTCGTAATTCGTCTTCGCTGTTTTCCACTCCTAAGCAGGTTTTTAGACGGTATTCGTTGGCATAAGGTGTAAGCAGTATTCGCAACGGAACAGTAGTTTCAGGAAGCTGCACTTCCAGAAAGCCTTCTTCGCTATGCAGTACTTTTAGCCCGGAGTCGAGTTCAAACGGAGCTACACGGGAATTTGGATAACCGGCAAAAATTATCCCGCACTCGCGGGCCAGTGGATCAGGTGCCTCAATGCGGTCGGGCGAGTCGTGGTTGCCGGCAATGGCAATTACCGAACGGCGACCATTGTTGGTTAAGCGCTTTAGCGTTTTGTATAGTAAATCGACTGCTTCTGTAGGCGGATTAAACGTATCAAACAAGTCGCCTGCCACCAGAACAACATCTGCTTGTTCATGGTTTGCAATTTCACAAATTTCCTGCAAAACAGCTTGTTGTTCTTCCATTCTGGAAAAATCATCGAGCCGTTTGCCGAGGTGCCAGTCGGATGTATGGAGTATTTTCATTGAATGCTGCTTTTATTCTTAAAACTCTAATGAACACATTATGACACAAATTCACCAAAAATCTCTTTAATTTTTTGTCTCCAATTATCAGGAATACCTTCCCAATTCTCACCCCATTTTTTTGTTTCTAAGTATGCTTTAAAAGGCTTCTCTGAACTAACTGAATAACCTAATTCATCCTCAACATTTTCACACATCAAAACAATTCTTCCATTTTCTCCTAGCGCCTTAGATATTGGTTCATTAAACTTTTCGGCCCCTTCAATTCCTCCATCTCTATCGTGGACAACAATCGGCTTTAATCCCATGGAAGTCAAATACTTTATCAAACCAATCATCGCTGCTTTGCCTCTTGCTTTAATTATTTCAAAATTGGAAACTAATTTTAAGAATTCCATCTTTGGCAGCCTTGACAAAGTTTCTCTAATTAGAATATCTTCTGTATCACCTTCCACAATAACGATATTTTTTGTAAAAAATGCCCGTGACATATAATCGTCAATTTTCAATAACATTTTTACATAGTCCTTGTCTTCATCAAGGAGGGCTTTAAAAGCCTCTGTTACTGTAAATGCTTCGTTTAGTATTGAGTCTTCCACTTCACTAAGCCTGTTTAGAACTTGTTTTGGTTTTCTTGAAATATCTATAATAAACGGAGAATGGGTCGATGCTATGATTTGAGAGCTTGAACTACTTAAATCATAGATGGCATCTCTCATTTGATTCGCAGCACTTGGGTGAAGGTATATCTCAGGTTCTTCAAAACAGATTATTAACGATCGAGTAGTATCATCTTCCTTTTGTGACAACCACTTCTGTCTAAATCTTAACATTCCAAAAACCGCAGCTCGAACCATTCCTGTACCTTGGTTTTGAACTGGCGTACGAATATTACTAGACATCTCGACATTAAAAGAAGGCTTTAAAACTTTTGAAGGATCACTCAAGTCAGTGGAAGCATGTAACTTTGATTCTGGGAATACACTTCCAAGTACCTCATTAAGTTCAATCATCATTTTACCAAACTCTGAATCATGATCAGCCGGATCTAGTTCCTTCGCCAGTTTATCAAGATATTCTTGGGCTGATTTGAAATTTTCCGAGCCTTCTCTAACTGTTTCAAATAATTCGTTCAAGGTTTTTCCTAAAACTCCACTTCCTGATCCCTGAATTTCATTAATTGCAGAGTCCACAGGAATCAACAAATAGCGTGGAAGCATTTTTAACACATTCCCAGGGATTCCTCCTGGATTTTGAAACCAAACTTCTTCATCTTTTAATTGCCAGATTTCATCGATTGATTCAAGTTTACCTAAGGCAGCCTTACTTTTTCCAACTGCTTTATCTAATTCAGGGAATAACTCAGTTATTAGTTCTGCATCTATCCCTGCCTTAATATAATCATTTGGTGTTTTACAATCCTCAAAATCACCGATTAGTTCCCTTTCCTTTGACCTAAACTCAATTTTGACATCGCTTCCTAGATTAAATGTTTTCCGATAGGTAACCGACAATCCTGTTTCATCTTCCGTTTCATATTTAAAGATGCGACCTTTAAATCCCCTCCAATTATTCGCTTCTTCAGGTAAATTTCTGAATTCACCTTCGATAATTATTGTTGTTGTATCTGGCTTTGTTTCACCGGTTTCATTATCAACTACTGAATGATAATCAGAACTATCCAACTGTTTCTTCGCCGACAATAATAACTCAATTGCCTTTAATGTTGAGCTTTTACCTGCATTGTTCTGTCCAATTAAGAATGTTGCATCGCCAAAAATAATTTCGACCTCTTTAAGCCTTCTAAAACCTTTTATCTTTAGTCTATATAATTTCATATTTCTTCATTTACGATTATCCTTCTTATCAGCTTGCATACACAGTTAAAAAAGAAAATTCTAGTTACTCATTTTTTATAGCTATCTATGAATGAATCACCCTTACACATCTTCAAAAACTCCTCTTCATAAATAATCATGATATTGCATCCCTGATAATTAAACTGCTCTATCTTTTTCATTTTGGAAGGCCCGGGAGCAGAACCAGTAATAACAAAATCAGTGCGTTTGGTAATCGCAGTATCAATGTCTGCACCTAGTTTCTTTACCATGGCAGCAGCCTCTTTCCTTTTTATAGTGTTCAGCACACCTGTAAATACAACCTTCTTCGCATAAAACGGACTGCTGCTATCAGCATTCTCCAAGTCAGGTTTTAAAACATTACCACAAAGTCGTTCATGGCCTTCCTGCTGGAAGAAATTTTCAGATTTAACAGATCTAGGAGCAATTTTTGAGAAATCTGGTTCTATTCCCTTTAGCAAATTAAGATAAACTTTGGCGCAGGCTTCAGCATCACTTACCGCATTGTGGTGGTTTGTGAACTCAATCTCAAAAGCGTCACAAATTTCGTTGAGTTTTACTCCGGTTCTGGCATAGGTACAGTCACATTCCATATTTGGTATTGAGAGCCCATAAAAATCCAGGGTCTGTTCCAAACAATTGATATCGAATGATGAATTGTGTGCAACAAGTTTATTTCCCTCTACCAATGGTCGTATTTCGTTCCAAACATCCTTGAAATATGGTGCACTCGAGGTCATGTCAGGGGTAATTCCATGCACCCTGATGTTCCATTCCGAATACTCGTTCCGGGGAGGTTGTACAAGTCGTGAGATTGTTTGAGTAATTTCTCCGTCTTCAACAATAGCCAGCCCAATCTGGCAAATACTCCAACGGCTTCCCTGAGCCGTTTCAACATCAATCGCTACAAAATTCATTTTAAATTTGGTTAGGTTAAAATTATTCGATCGTTATTATTTTTTACTATTCCTTTCTGTGCTGCATATTTAATTCCCAACTTCATCGCTTGTTCCACATTCCCACCAATTCGGGCGTAACCAAATAATCGTGCTACTTCACGAACCAGGTCTTCTTCCGGCAGACTTATCTGGTTATAAAGTATTTCCCTGATACCAGCTACGATTTCCTCCTTTGGAAGATCATCAGCATTTCGTTTATCTGAATCATCACCAGGAACTCTGAATTTGTCGTAATTCTCAGGTTCCTGATCTTGCCGCCAATAAAAGACACTTCCATTCTGCCCGGTTTGTTTCAGATTTAGTCTTTTATACTGGGACAAAAGATGACTATTTAGTCTTACACCCAACCTTGTAATACCCCATGCATTCAATATTCTCCTTGACAATAGAGTTTGACTTATGGGAGCTTCAATCTCAATTACATTATTAATTTGTTCAAGAATTCTATTGGTATATCGCGTATCAAAAAATTCATCAGAAACAATTAGGGAGATATAAGGTAGATTACAAACCAAATACTTCTCATCTTCTTTTGTCTCTGGTTGAATAATTTGTTGGGTTATACCCTGAAGTTTAACTTCAGCAAATTGTTCGTTTTTCGATACAGCTTCAGATTCTGTCTGTGTTTCCGGTTCCGGGATTGATTCTTTTGGAATAAGAGCACTCTGAATGGCATCCAATATTTCTTGTACGATTCTTTTGGGATTATCCCACCAATCTGGCGACCATAGCTTATAAATGTTCCATCCCAGGAGTTTTAGTACGTCCATTCGAACTACTTCCCTATCTTTTGCTGTTGTTGCCGACCGGTAATTATTTCCATCCGTCAGGATTCCCAGAATATATTCAGAGGTATTTTCCGGATTTACAACACCAATATCAATACGATAACCTGAACAGCCAACATCGGTATGAACAGTATATCCTGCTTTTTCAATTTCCTCAGCAACCAGCTTTTCAAATGAATTTCTCTTCGCCTTTCTTTCATAATTTTTCTGAGTTAGAACAATCTTACCTTTCTCAGCATACTCCAGGAAAGCTTTAATTCCGGCGACTCCTTCTGAAGCTGTTCTGGTTATGTCAATCTGATCTGAACGAAACGTTGAATAAACTTTCATCTCGTAACGTGCCCGGGAAACTGCAACATTTAATCTCCTCCATCCTCCTTCACGGTTAAGTGGTCCGAAATTTAAGGTTACATGGCCATCTTTATCCGGCCCGTATCCCATCGAAAAAAGAATCACGTCACGTTCATCACCCTGTACATTCTCCAAATTTTTGATAAATATTGGTTCAGATGATTCCATTGCAATGGCATCTAATTCCGGTTGATTTTTTAATGATTCATTAAGCAAGTCTTCTATAAGATTTTGTTGTGCAGAGCTAAAAGTCACGATACCGATACTTCGTTGGGACAGCACAGGATCAGATAACCGTTTCAGGACTTCTTCCACAATTGCGGCAGCTTCGAATTTATTCTGTCTTGTTTTTCCCCGATCATAATACCCCGGTACATGCACATAGCTTACTTTGGTTGCTAAATCATCAGGTGAAGGAAAAGTCATCAACTTATTTTCGTAATAATTGGAATTACTAAATGCAATCAAACTTTCATGTTTACTCCGATAGTGCCATAAAAGATGTTTAGAAGGGATGGACAGCGCAAGACAATCATCCAGAATACTTTCCAAATCCTCTTTATCTGCATTCTCTTCATCAAACTTATTCGTTGAAAAGAAACTTGTTGGCGGCATTTGTTTTGGATCTCCTACCACAACGACATTTTTGCCCCTTGCAATTGCTCCAACAGCTTCGCAAGTAGGCATCTGAGATGCTTCGTCAAAAACAACAAGATCAAATCTGGACAGATCTGCTTCAAAATACTGAGCTACAGAAATCGGGCTCATCAACATACAAGGGCACAAACGAGGCAATAAGTTCGGAATCAAATCAAAAAGATGACGAACTGACATTCCCCGGCCTTTACTTCGTATAGCTCGTTGAAGTATGCCCATCTCAGAACTATTGGCAGCTCCTCGCGCAAAAGAAGGTATCCCCGATGCTAACTTTGCAAAAAGTTCAGCCTTGGTGAGCTCTTCAAAATACTTGCTTTTCTCTTTAAACTTCCTGATTTTATTTTCAAATAATTTCCCATTAAATGTCGACAGATTAGTATCAGCCGATATAATTAATTCTGAACACTGACGATAAATGGATTTCTTAAACGAATTTAATACTTGATCGCTTTGGAGCTCTCCTTTTTTGAATGCTGCAACCACAGCCGCTAATTCATTTTCTTCCGCTTTCTCAACTGCCTGATTCCAGGTAGTCCAATCCCTTAGTGCGTCTACATTTTTCTTCCATGAGATTGCCTTATTTTGCCAAATATCGATCCAATCTTGTTCCGTATTATTCTCAGTTCCAAATTTGATTTTTAATAATTCGCAAAGTTGGTTTTCAATTTGGGTTAGCTGTTGCTGGGTAGCAATATAATTTGTAAAGACCTTTCCATTTATCTGTAGATAGGTTCTGATTCCATCCGAAAGTCCTGATGCAATATTTTCTCGAATTTGCTTGGCTTTAAAAGGATCCGCAGTAATTGAAATGGTTTGTCTATGTATTTCAATTACTGATTTACAAATATCAACCAGAATTTCCCAGTTGCACGTTCCGTTCTTCCATAAAAATCCCAGCAACCTTGTAATCGTATCAGCATTATTATCTAACACTTCTTGTTCCCTGGTGTAATTAATCACCAACTCCAGTATTTTAGGAGCATCTTGTTTATTTACCTTCCCTGTTTTAGAAAATGTCCTTAACGCTTTAACTATTTTATTTTGCTCGAACCATTTAGCTAAAAGCCATTTTTCAGATGCCCTATTCCAGGCTGACAACCCGGATTCTGCATTATAAAGCAATACTTGATTATTGAAGTCGTTTAATAAAGATTTTTTATAATCGTCTCGTTTTCTTCCATGACCTGCGAGAACAATCAATTCTCCGAGTGTGCTGTCAACATTACCAGCTGTAATAATTTCCGGTGGAGTATCTGGTAATTTTGTAAGCAGATCAGCAAGAATATTTATTGATTGATCCTGTTCCTGCTTAGCTATGCGTGTATCAATTTTTAATAGCTCACACAGTGTTTCCCTATTTTCCTTAAATTGACTTAGTAATTCTATATATTCATTAATTAACTCAAGTGCATTTGATTTGATTGACTGGCTATAATTGGTTGTATTGATTTCTGATAAAGGATGCTTGTGGGGATGGCCACACAGAGATCCGGCATTTTGAAGTTCTTCAATAGTATCACACCATTCTTCAAACATTTCTCCCGACAAAGCTTGTATTTGCCGGCCTTCAAGCATTATAGAATCAGGAGCTCCGTTTAATTGTGCATATCCGGTAAAACAGTCATACAAGGAGAATCCACAGGAGTGTCGTTTGTGTAAAGACTCAACGTAGTTATTCAGTTCTGTTCTAAGTGAATGTAACCTTTCTGCTTCAGTGGTAAATTCTTCCGGCGATGTCTTCTTTACAACTTCAGTTGTCTTTTGTAGTTGTTCCAGCACAGCTGACTTTTTGGACTTATTGGAATGAAGTTCCAGACAGAAAGGATCGAGCCCGATGTCTGCCAGCCGTTTCTGAACGACCGAGAGTGCCGCCATCTTCTCGGCCACAAAAAGTACCCTTTTACCCTGATAAAGGGCATTTGCTATAATATTTGTAATGGTTTGCGATTTCCCCGTTCCAGGAGGTCCATGTAGAATAAAACTTTTATCCTGAACGGCATCGCATATTGCTTCCAGCTGGGAAGAATCTGCGCTAATGGGCAAAGCCACATCTGAAGGCGAATATTGTTGGTCAAGATTAATTTCTTCAATAAGCGATTCTTCTGCATCCCATGATATAGCTCCGGAAATGAGACTTTCTACAATTTTATTTTCCTTAAGCTTATCTGCATTATTATGAATATCATTCCACATGATAAACTTACTGAATGAAAAAGTACCAAGAAACGCTTGTTCCTCAACGTCCCATCTAGGTTGTGACATAATGCCTTTACGGACAATATTAAAGATACGTTTGACATCTACCCCACTTTCATCTTTTGGTAATTCATCCAGTCCTCCAATCACTATCTCGAAATCTTGACGAAGCATCTCTAGAAGCGTGATATTCATTAATGTTTCTTCTTCCCTACTTCGAATTACATATCCTTTTTGAGCAGATTTACGAATGATTTCAATAGGCAACAACAATATTGGAGCATAACGTGGAAGTTCACTTCTATCCGATTCGTACCATTTTAAAAAGCCTAAAGCAAGGTAGAGTGTGTTTGCACCATTTTCTTCCAGCGACAATCGGCTGGCCCGGTATAGTTTAGTAAGTGCTTTTGAAAGTTCTCCATCAGTAAGATAAGATCGTAAGCGTTTATGTTCAAGCTCATCTTTTAATAAACCAACAACCGGATCAGCCATGTTTACCGATTGATAAACTCCAGAGACACTTAATGGATTTACCCATTCCTCCGGTTTTGGTAAAACCTGAAATTCGGCTCCATCTGCCAAAGCATCTTCGAACAAATTAAGACTTACTGAAATGAGCTGAATCGTACTTTGAGTTACCCGAAGGTTTAATAAGTTATTGCGTAAACTCAAATCCAGAAGTTTACGTTCCCATAATTTCTGTTTGGTTAGAGATTCTTGACTGTCAGGTATATTTAATGAGTCCACAAAAATATCATCGGGGATATAATTTGGCCTCGATTTTTCCGGTTCAACAACAATTTCCCAACCTCCGTCCGTTTTGATTCTTTGAGGTAAAGGTTTTATTTGCCCAAAGCGTGCCCGTTTTATATCAACGAAAAGAATAAAATTATCTTCGTTTACTAATTTATAATTGGCATTATTCACTGCATCATCAAAAGACCGATTTTGTCCAGCATTCATGAGCGTAGATTCGACCAGGGCTATTTCGTTTATTCCTGATGCTGTTCGCTTTTTTATTAATGAAACATCATCATTAACACTATCAGCAAATGTCTCATCAATAAGCCAACTACCAACAAATGCATGACCTTTAATGACAATTATGAGTGGATTCAAACCAACTGCTTCAAGACAACTGGCGTATAAAAGTGCCATATCGATGCAGGTCGCAAGTTTCTGCGAGAAAATAGTATCACACAACCTGATTCGCTGCCCTTCTCTCTCAAAACTTGCCGGAGGTGAACAGTAAACAATGTCGAGCTCAGCGATCGCCTCATATATTGCGGCCATCTGTTTTCGAACCCGGTCAGGATTCAGACTTTGATAAGCATCGAATGAGGGATCACCAGTCCAGTTTTCAAGAAATTTAGAAGCAATTGAAAGAATCTTTGAAATTTGCGGATGATTTGGAGTTACGAAAGCAGCTAACATCTCCGGCAAAACTCCTATACCATTCCATTGGTCATAAGCTAGTATATCAACGGAATAATTCTCCTGAAATAAAATTTCGCCATCGTTTTCTGACAATTGTAAGCTAAACTCACCAGCTAACTTTTCAGTTAAATCTGAAAGATATTTAGCAGAAAGCTTTATTCCATCAACGTTCAATTCAATGCTCTGTCCCTTGGGTAGATATTGAATATGCTGTTCCCACTTCCTTACAAATTCAGGATCAGATTCAATAGTAACAGTTAAGTTTTCCCAGTCATTTTCGCTGGTATTTTCTATTACAATCTTTCGAACTAATGGAATTTTATTCTGCTGAATAGCATAATTAACAGCTGGTGTATAAACCGTGTCAACTTTGGGTGCAACTATAGTTAGGTCCATAGTGATGGTGGTAAAAGATTAGTATTATATTTTTGAACAATAAATGTAGAAAAATGAAACTAAAACTGGAACAATTAGGACAAAATTTCATTTAGAGTGGGTGAATTAGTGGTCTTTTGTTGTTATCAAACAATTTTTCACGGTAAAATTTTCGGAATACTATCTAAATTTGAAATTTAATCAGAATAAAATTAGCTTACTTTAATGCCTGTATTACCAATTAAGATGTAATGTTATCTTCAAGTGAAAATTTGCATATCATTGAACGTTTAAGACTGATAATTGTCTCCCACAATAATTTACTCGATCAGCAAAGTGTTGAGAGAGTAGTTACAGATTTAAAAAGTAATCCGTTTTTTCGAAAGGAATATTGTATCCTGATAGATATTAGAAGTGCGAATACTGAATTGAATTTTGAAGAGATTGAGGATCTAAGCAACTTTGTATTCGATAATATTGATCATACGGGATTGAAGAAATTTGCCATTCTGACCTCCGAATCGCTACTCAACAAAGCCGTACAATACGTTAGGAGTTATAAACATTCTTCAAAATACCAGGTCTTTTCCGCACTGGAACCTGCAATGCACTGGTTGAAAGTTCCTCAAAACAGAAAAACTCAGATTGAATTAAAACTGGCTTATCTAAGTCGGTGAACACTTAAGGTTTAAAATCTTTTCTGTCTCCCTTTCTTTATCCTCTTTATCTTTGGTTTTGAAGACTTATTTGATTGATTACTTCGCTCCACCAGACGATTCAAATCCCTTGCAATAACTCCAACCTTGGTTAAATCAATATTCTGAGATTTATCGAATTTTTGTTGCTTCCCCACCGTTTCTTGTTCTGCCAACCTGTTTTCTTTGGAATAAAACCGGGGTTTATTTTTAAAATTCGACAGGCGAATGGGATAACGTGCCGGTTTACCATCATCACCCAGAACCACTACGATGTGGCCTCTTCCTGATTTTTGAATCTCTACCTTAAAAGATAACAAAGCCTGATCATACATATCTTTAGTGGTGAGTTCATCCTTTTCATTCAGATGTTTAAACAGGTTTTCCAGGTTTTCCTTGATATTTCTGCTGCGTGCCGAGAAACGAAAGTTAATCTCCTGTGGTTTTTCTTTCAGGGGCAGATTGTATTTTTCTTCCAGTTTATATAAAAACCGTTGCATCTTCAGCCGCTCAAAATTGTCCTTTATCTTTTGATGTGTTACACAATCAATCCGCGTTGAGACGATATGAAAGTGAACACGTTCCAAATCTTCGTGACGGTACACAAAATAAGGCTGATGACCATAACCCATATGCTCCATCATATGATCTATTTCCTTTTTAATGGTAGTTTCTTCCATTACTTTAAAATCTTCTGTTGAGGGATTAAACGACACATGAAAACACTTATTCCAGGCACGGGGATTTTCGTCCTCAATATCCATCAAGATTCTTAGCCGGTGTTTTTCATCGTAGTTAAACGGATTAGCCGACTTTGTATTTTTAAAATGAAAAAACGTGGCAACTCCTTCGTTTACCTTCTTTTCATTGTACATCATCACGTTCTCCGTATAAGCACTCTTATGCATCACAATTACCATAAGCTAAAAGTTGAAGATGATTTTACCGGATTAAATCCATGTATTTCTGGAGGGAAGCAAAGCACTTCATTAGTTCTTGCTGCACCTTGTCTAGTGTATGCCGGTCGGCAGATGTGAGCTTATTGTTCTTTTTAGTATTAATCTGTTTTGCAACCTGGTTAAGATTCACCCCAATTTTGTTGAGGTTAAAATCCAGGCTTTTGATCAGGGTATTAAATTCGGGGGAGACTTCTATCTTTTTAATTTCACGGTGGCGCATAACCTTTGCCCGAAAAAAATTACTCAGGTTTTTATAGCCTTCTCTTTTGCACCGGTCGCAAAGTAATTTCTTTTCCAAGGGAGTAAAACGAACACGGACCGCTTCTGTTTTTTTAACTCTCGGATTCCTGTTTCGAGACATGGATTCTAAATGTTAACTGTTAAGACTTTAATTCGCAGAATTAATCAAGCTTTTAATCGCCAGATTAAAAGTCCCTGCCGGACAGGCACAAGCGATTTTGTGAAACAAAGTCACATCTTGCCAACCCCTCCCCCACCAGCTATAGCAAGGGCCTCGGGCTTGCAAGAAGAAAGAGAAACAGTTTTTCCTGTTCCCCTTTCAAAATTCAAATCAACCGGATTGAGACTAACTCACTTTTTGTTTAGCCCCTTTTGTTTTTGTTTGTTTTTCGTTTTCTGTTTCCGTCAGTTTTTGCTCCTGCTTAAACCCGGAAAAGTTGATACTTCGGTTAGCTGCATCCACCTGAAGTGATGCGCCAAATTTTTGTCCATTTCTGCCGGTCATTTTATCCAGATAGACCTTTTCTCCACGAGCCAGTTTTTGCTTTTGTTCTTCAGACAAAGTCGCACCCTTAATTTTATCAGGTACTTTAATATTGCTCGTACGAAGCGGAATTAGTTCATTGGTTTTCGGATCAATGGCCATATAATACTTGTCTTTCTTTCCATCAATTCCTTTAAGTTCAATGGTTTTCCCCAGGTTCTTATCCTTTAACAAGGCATTTCGTTCTTCCTCTGTAAACTTGTGTCCCATAAATTTTTCAGGGATATTCAGGCGCTGAATGGGATGCACTTTTACATTAACTGCACCATCTTCCCCTTTCTGAAGTCGTAGTTTAGCCGGAATCCGAAATTCCTGGTCATTGATCTTAGCATTTACCGTATACAGTTTATCTGAACGGTAGCCATTCAGAAAAGCATTCAGTTCCTGGGGTTCCATACGGTTTACAAATTCTTTGTCTACACCCACCTTTTCCAGTTTAGCAAAAGGGATTTCTTCTTTTTTGATTCTAGTACTTTGTTCCATACTTATTAATTTTAATAGATGAATAATTGCAATTGACTATTTTGAGTCTTTGTTGATTTCCAAAAGAATTTTCGTGATATCATTGCAAATCCGGGTGCGATTGTTTTCCAATAATTCCTGCAGATTGTCAATTTCATATACTTCAGGGATCTCCTTATAATTCCGTTCTTCATTTTCAATTTGGTCGGTATCCACATCAATCAGGCAGTTAAAATTGCGCTGTCCTACCTGCTGTCCAAAGTTATCGGCCACCTGCCCTACCATATAGCCTTGTGGCAGTGTGGCAATTTTCCCTTCGGGTACCAGAAAATCCATTTGTGTTGAAAAGGTCGAAGACTGGGTATTCCGGTTGATATTTATGGACTGACGTTCCTGCAGGATCTTTCCCATACGACTCTGAATGAAACGTGCTGTTTCTCCCACCGACTGTCCGGCAAAAGCATTTCCAATATTGGTTAGAATCGCATTGGCCTGTTCTTTTCCATAATCACGGATTAGTTGATCGATGGTTTGTATGCCCAGCAGCGTAGAAATTTTATTACTCCGTGCTGTTGCAATCAGTGTATCCAGTCCCCGGAAATAAATAGTTGGCAGCTCGTCAAAAATAAGTGAGGTCTTTTGCTGATTTTTCCTGTTGATCACTTTCAGCATCCGGGTAATAAACAGCGACAGCACAGCGCCATACATTTCTATACGCAATGGATTATTGGCCAGACATACCACCTTCGGAAGTTCAGGATTATTAATATCCAGCGAAAAATCATTACCCGAACAGATCCAGTAGATTTCTTTACTAATGATCTTGGAAATAGCAATCTTTAAACTCCCCAGTTGTCCTTCCAGCTGTTCATTGGCTCCCCGCTTGTGCGCATTGATAAAAGGATTGATGATATTCACCACATCTTTTTCCTGCGAAAGCACTTCAAACAGATCATCGTATTCCAGCTGCAGCAGTTCAATGGCATGTGGCAAGGTACAATACTCCCCGTCTTTGTACTTCTTCAGGAACCAGATCACAGCTGCAAAAAAGGTTACTGCCGATTCCGAAAAAAATTCGCCCTGTTTACGTATCCATTCCCGGTTAAGGTTATAGAGTACTGTCCGGGAAGATTCAAAAGCATCGATGGGGCTCTCCATCAGTTCCGGCGCCAGTGGATTACAACGGTAGGATTTTCGGATATCATCAAAATTGATGACATAAAACCGGGATTGCTCCGGCAGTTTCTTATTCTTCTGAGCTTTAAGAAAATGATTATAAGCTACCCCTGATAGGTCCGAAAACTTAAAATCATAAACACACATACAGAATCCCTTTTCCAGGTGTTGTTTGATAAAAGGAAGGACTACCGAATAAGATTTACCAGAGCCGGGTGTACCAATCACAATGCTTCCCCGAAAGGGATTGATTACATTGATCCAACCTTCGTGTTGTTTATTCCGGTACTGAAATAGGGTTTCCAGATTTACGGAATACTCATTTTCTTCATAGTCCTGTTCCTGTGGAAAGCTCTCATTTTCCAGGTTAAAACGGTCTTTCATCAGGTTCACATTGATCAGTTTGGAGATGTTATCAAAACCAATATTCAGGAACACAAAACCAAAAAATGACAACAGTAAATACGCCAAAGGTACGGTAACGATAAGCAACAGACTTCCCCAATACATCAGCAGGCCGGTAAGTACCTGCAAAACGATGGCAGAAACTTTCAGGTCCCGGTCCTTTTTCGCTTTGGTACCTATACATGTTATAGCCAGAAAAGCGATACATACTGTTTTTGCCCATAGCGTGTTGGCAAGAAACTGAATCTGAAGTATCTTTTCCAGGACCATGGCAAACTCAGGGATACAGAATCCCTGTTCCCTGAACCATACCAACTGATCGATGTATAAGGACAGAAACAGCAGCAGGTAAGAAAAAAACCTGAAACCTTCATGGAGACGTTGTAATTCCCTGGATTCGTTAAGCATTTTCCGGTAGATTAGCGGATTAGAATTTTGGATTATTAGAATGAATGCGCTTTTAGGATAGCTTTGTTTTTCACCTCCAGCGTTAGTTTTCTTCCGGTATTCCCAAGAGCTTTTTCCAGAAGTTCGATCTTTAAAATGCGTTTATCGGGAACAATAAACTTGGGCAATACAACGACTTCCCGAAGTGTGGTTTTAGCAGGAATGCGCTCCCATTTATAATGACGGTACAATTCTTCCACCTGGTATTCCTGCGCATTAGTGGCTTTTACCTGCATCCTGTCATCGATCCACCAGTGAATGGCTTCCATATCCAGAACGATATTGGTGGTGTTGGTGATTTCCAGTTCAAAGAACAGCAAATCCTGCTTGAGGTAAAGATTTCGTAAGCGGAAAATAATCCCATCTTTTTTGGTTCTGGTTCGGATTGGTTTTTGAGTGCAATCATTAAGGATCTGTCCACACAACTCTTTTAGCAGGTATTCAGGCACAGGCCCAATTTTTAAATCCCCGGCTTTGTCTCCATGAAATTCTTCCAGTTTATAGGAGATCTTGTTACCATCGGAATACCTTACAAACAGCGAATAGGAACGGTTGGCACTAACCACTGTTAGAGAGGATTCTCCCTCAAAATCATCCACAGCTTTTACCCGGACCATATTGGGCTGTTCAGGGACTACTTCCGCAATCAGTTTATCCGGATCACCCACCTGCAGGTAGGTAATTTTTTCTTCAGCGATCAGGTGTGTGGTTTTGTTTTGACAGATTTCTATTTGGTTCTGGGCATCTACTGCCAGTGAAAAAAGAAAGAATGCGATGATAAATATTGTTTGTTTCATGACGATTATTTTTGATTGATGATATAAACCAGTGTGTTTTTTTTGACGGTTACTTTTTTCAGGCGTACACGTTTGAGCATGGTTTGGGCAGCCCGGTCAGCAGCACGTATTCCGGTATAGGTAAGTGGATTGTTGGTAACGCCCATCAGTGAAGAGGTATTGGTTGAAGCGCCTACTTCCTGGTAAACTTTGCGTGCGGCATTATCCGGTACATAAAGTCCCTCCAATCCATCCAGGTCACAGATGGTAAGTTTTACCGGGACAAAGTTTTCCTTAATGGGTATTTGGGTGATTTCGATCAGAAGCCGTTCATTTTTGATCTTGCAGATCCCGTAGATAAATGTGTTACGAGGTATTTTCTGAGCATTGACCCGGGTGTCTTCCAGCAGGCGAAGTTTTACCCGGTTGCCATTGAGAACAGTTGCGGTTTCATAAATCTCTGCTTTGATCAGCGCTTGCTCCGGTGTCTCCTTTGGATTAAATCCGGATGACCGGTTTTTCTCCAGGGTAAAGGACCGGTTTTGTATGGCCTCGATCTGTTGCAAGCGTCCCTGAGCTTGTTGAAGCGTATATTTTAGTGAATCATTTCTTCGGTTAAGCACGATGTTTTCATCGATGATCTTATCCAGTTCTTCAATACCGGTTGTCGACGTTACTGATTTTGTTGTTTCCCTGTGTTTTTTCACTACCGATTCCATTGGTTTGCTCTGGTATTGGGGAGATGGTTTTTTCCCACTCTTTCGAACTTCCGGTTTTCCTTGTAGTTCCTGTTGTACCAGCTTTTCTTTATTTCGGATATGAGCAAGAATTTGTCCTTGATCGGCATTTTCATCCAACATGGTGTTGTCCTGCTCCATTGAATCCTGAATACTGACTTCTTCCTGCTTCGTTGTATCATTTACATCAACCTCAGGCACCTGTGCCACTTGTGATTCATCCTTCTGATAAGCTTCCATTTTATCGTAGATTTCAATGGAATTATCGGCATCCGGCAGGTCATAGTTTATTCCTTTATTCGGTGACTGAGCAAGCTTCTCTTTTTCCTCTTGAACTCCTCCTCCACCCAATACCCAGAAGATCAAAATCACAAAGGGTAATAATGCCAGTGGAAGGATAAACAGCGCTTTATTCTTTATCAAAATTTTCTTCATTGATGTACGATTTTAATTGGTTTTCAAATGAATCCACGGGTAACTCAAAAGCGGAGCTACCACTGTTTGTTGGCGCATTGATTATTGGTCCGGCCAATGGTGCTTCCACCTGATGTGGTTTTACCTTTCCGGTCGGGAACCAGATAAACGAGATCGCAAACAGGGCAAACAGAAAAGCTGTTATCAATATCCATTTGCTTTTTCGTTTCAAAGGATCAAGGTTTTTGTCTTTATCGTCCAGATCGTTTACCCAGCGGGTAAAACGGCTGTGATCTTTCGGATGTTGAATGTTGTTTTGATTATTCATTGTTGAAGTTTTTAGAAAGATTTTCTGCGTATGCTTTCCAGGTCTTTGTTCTCATCAATCCGCCAGTTTTCCATCAGAAAACCATGGGGATTATTGTCTGTCCGGGAGATGTTTCTCAAGTAACCGGAGGTCTTCAGGCTACGGATCGTGATGTTGGATTTTCGAACGATCTTCTGCTTTCCGATAAATGTGAAACGATAGGGATAACCCGAAAAATCCAGCCGAATGGAATCCGTCTGCAGGGTCATGCTGATATCAGAAGCGATCACCTGGTTATACAGGTTATTCTCCTTAAAAGCCTGATACTGCTCCATGGCACTCCGGTCAGCCAGATACAAAGCTTCCCTGACGTTGTTTTCAATGTAGGTTTTATCGGGTTCGAGGGTAAAAAACAGCTCATGAAAACGTTTTACATGATCTCTGGCCTCCGCATCCCTGTTTTCACTGATATCTTCCCGAAGAGCGACCAGCAGGGATTTACCGTTATCAAGCACATAGATTTTCTCTTTGGAAAGTTCTACCAGCTGCACCGACTCATAGTAGATGTAACTGCTCACCCCCATCAGCGAAAGGCTGATCAGTACCAGCACATAAACGATAAAGCGGAACTTACGTTGTATATCAAATTGTTTATGCATTTCTTTTTAAGTATTGAGATTTTAAGTAGTCAGCCTGACTGCCGTCAGGCAGGTATTGAGTAATAGCTTCCTGTTTGTTATATCCATGATTGAAAATCAGGAGTTCCTCAATATCCATCACTGTCATTGACCGTTATTTCATGGCTCCTTTGGTTATTGCCATCACTGCTGCTGTGCGCACCAGCCTTCCACCTCCTGAGTTGGTTCCTGAAGCATGGATGATCCATGATGAGATCTTGGGTACCATAGCCATTCCTATTATCCCGCATACCGGCACAATCAGGTTGGAAACAAAAAACAGTTTGGGCTCATAGATCAGCATGGCGTTGATCTGGGCAATTTCCATTTCCAGGACAAAAATCAGAATCTCCTGCACGATGGAAAGAATCAACAGAGCGATAGGCAGATAAAGGTTGACATTGATAAACCTTGCGATCCACTGCAGGTAGTTATCCTGAAAACCATCAAAGATGGACAGGGCAAACACCAGCGGACCGAAGATTACCAGCAGCACGCAAAATACTGTTCGCAAAAAAGCAATCAGGTAAACCAACACTTCAAAAAAGGATTCCAACAGTTGCCGGGTAGCATCCATTATATAAAAGTTGATCTGGTTTTGAATGGCCCTTCCACTAAATATATTGTAAGTGGTCAGGATCAGGTTCACCCCTTTGTCCCAGAGATCAGCTTCCTTTTCTTCGTTCTCATAAAACAGGGGAAGATCAGTGCTTAGAATAGCCTGCTGCTTGTCTTCCAGCCGCTCTTTTACGATGTGCTTTTTATCGGCATACACGGCTTCCGATAAATGGGTCAATCCTTTTGTGGGTGCCAAAAGTAGATTCACAAAAGGTCCCCAAAAGGTGATCACCAGCACCAACGCAAAAGGTCGTAACAATGGAAGAATCGATACCGGGTTATCTGCGATCAGTTGCTCATAAATCCGTTTAGCGATGTAAAAGAAGGCAGCAATCCCGCCAATAGCTCGTGCCATATCCACCAGGATTCGGGCATGGTTAACACCGGAGTCCACCAGCGTATCGGTAAATGCGAAAAAATCATTAGTTGTAATTACTTGTAATATCATAACTGATTTGTTTTGCAGTTAAATGCTTATTTGCTTAAAAATGAATAGCTCAGCGGCTGGCTGTTATAGCTGTTAAAAAAAAGCAGCTTGCCGTGCGTATAATCCAGCTCACCCAGCAGGTTCCACAGCTCCTTACTAATTTTGGTAAAAGCATCCAGCTTACTTCCATGATCAGTCTGAAATAGGTTAACCATCAAAAACTGCATTAATAGCTGATCGGCTTCCTTCTCATAGATCGGATGAATTTTGGCTGAGTTGTTAAGTTTACCCAGCCTATTTACTTTTTGATAGAGTTTAATAAACTGTGCCGCCAATTGGTAGATATCGCTCATCTCATCCGAGCGGGCATCAAATATTTTGTTACTTATCTGTTGGGTAAAATCGGTATTGACTTTTATTCCTTCTGTTTCTTCCTGTCTGCCTTTCATCTGGCTACGTTCGATGGCCTTGGCGACCAATCGTAAAAGACCGGTTTTTAGTTCTCCTGCAATTTCTCCTGCATCGGTAACCGGCAGTGCTCCCACTTCCACATAATAATGTGTTGGCCAGGTGCGTACAAAAACATGAGGAATGGGTATCAGCCAGCCGGTAAAGGCAATAAAAGTCAGCGGATAAGTTCCTTCCATTTCAGGATAGTAACCGTGCCAGGGTTTGATTTCAATGATTTGTGCTTTTGTCTCTTTTGTTAGCGTGAGAATCAGCAGTACCATCATAAGCAGTATTGTTATTTGTTTCATTGTGTCTAAGTTGCTTAGTGATATAGACTGTAATACATGGCAAAACCTTTCAGGTCGCCGCTGTCATAGCTTTTCAGATAGGAAGCATACATCAATTTGTTGTGCAGGTAGCAGATGGTTCCGTAATGCTGTTTGACACTCAGATAAATTCCGTTAATGGCATCGTAACGCTGTTTATCATCCATCATAAACAGGTTGTCTTTAACGATGATATTCAGAATGGACGTAACCAATGCCTTACTATCATTCAGAATCAGGTCAAAACTCTGCACAATGGCAGCCGCCTGCTGGGTGGTAAAGTTGCCGTCCTGTACCAATAGCGGTACTTTGTCGGTATAGATAGCGATGATCTGCTGAAGGATATCTTTGGTCTCCTTTATACGTTTGTAGTCTTTGATCAGCAGGGATACTTTCTCCAGGCTTTCCAGCATTTTTTGATCGATGCCTAATATTTCTCCGGTGAGCCCTTTGATATCTCCGTTCAGAGCTTTGATCAGCACATTGTAAAGGTTGATTTTTGAGAGAATTCCTTCTTCCTCTGTCCAGAGGGCTTCGCGTTGTATTCCGGCTCCCACATCCGTTACCGGTGTCTGAGCTTTGCTTGTACTTGCAACTGCTGCAAGAAGGACAATTAAAATGAAGACGATTAAATTTTTCATGCTCTTTCTGTTTTTATGGTTTTACATTTGTTTTAAGATCTCAAGAATGGATTGGTCTTCGATCAGCTGTTCAAGCACCTGTTCCTTTTCGGTTTGTTCGGTGGTGTAACAATAGTATTCGGCACGGCTAACTTCCAGGGCAAACACCCGTGAATATTCTCCCAGGGAGATAAATACTTCCTTAAATTTTCGATTGGATGGAAGATTTTTATTGATCGACAGGATTTGTTCTTTTTGGAAATTATTCAATCCCAGAAAACGACTGATTTCATCGAACTTGTTTTTGAACTTGCCCATATCCAGCAGAATCCGGGTATCGGCATTGTTGATAATCGCATCACGGATAATGGGCGATGAGATCACATCGTCCACTTCCTGTGTTACCACCATCGCTTCTCCAAAGAATTTACGAATGGTTTTGAAAAAATACTTTAGATAATCTGCCATTTGTGGTGTGGCGATGGCTTTCCAGGCTTCTTCCAAACAGATAACTTTTCGGGTACCTTTTAGCTTCCGCATCTTCTGCAGAAAAATATCCATGATGATCAGCGTGGCTACCGGAAAAATAACCGGATGGTCTTTTATGGCATCCAGCTCGAACACCAGAAACGGACAGGAGAAAAACTCATCGGTTTGCATGGGTTTATTTAACAGGTAATCGTATTCTCCTCCTTCGTAGTATTTACTGAGAATAAAGAAAAATTCATTGCTATTAAACTCAATGGATTCTTCTTCGGCCAACCGTGGAATGATCTCCTTGCAAAACTCGAAGTAGTCGTTAAACGAGCGTTTTTTTTGGCGTTTTGTCTCAAAATAGCGGTTGACAGAAAAGGCAATGACATCCTTTTCCATTTCGGTAAGCTGTTCTTTGTAAATGGTGTAAATAACCGACAGAATGGTTTGCCGGCGTTCCAGGTCCGGTGAACCATCCACCACAAAAGGGTTAAATGAAATGGGATTGGTTTCTGAGAACTCAATCATTCTGGCCCCACCTTTTTCCTTTAGTCGTTCATCAAGATAACGGGTCAGGATCTCATAGCTACGCCCCACATCCAGCAATACAACATGGCAGTTTTTACTTTCGGCATATTGCCGCAGCAGGTGATTGGTAAAAAAGGATTTTCCGGATCCCGATCCGCCGATAATGATTTTGTTGCGGTTATGGATCAGGTGCTTTTTCATGGGTTCATCCGACAGGTCAATTTTTACCGGGCAGCCTTCCATCCGGTCTGACAAGTGAATAGTAAATGTTGAATCTGAGTTCTTGACCTCGCCTTCAAAGTTTGTCAAACAACAGGCTTGTGGTACCTGTGTCAAAAACAGTTCTGTTTCGGGCAGCTGGGTGCTGAAAGGCAATCCGGCAAAAAACAAAAACGGCAAGTCATAGGTATGCTGATAGGGAAAACAGTTCATCAGCGAAAAAGCAGTAGCCGCTTCACTTTTGATTTTCTTCAAATTTGAGATCGAAGTATCCAGCAGTGTCACATTAAAGTGGGTTTTTACGATCTTCTCTCCCGAGGTTTGCACGGTGTCCAGAAAGTTTTCAATCAGTCCGGCATTGATCTTGTTCTCGGAGGAGAATTTCGATAAGCTGTAGATCTTTTTATAATCGCCTTCCAGTCCTGCTTTTACTTCCTGTTGTCCGGGAACATAGATAAACTGGTTGGTAATATGTGAATACGGCAGGTGCCAGCTCAACGGATAGACCAGCGACACGGGCAGCCCGGTGCGGGGATGGCCGCTTGTGGGGCGTACTTCTGTTGGCAGGTGCGAATGGTCACTCAGACTCAGAATTTCCACAAAGCGATCCATTACCCTTAACCTGTCCCGGAAATCAATTCCTCCCAGCAGAGGCTGTCCCTCCCTGAAGTTTAGTGTCAGATAGCGTTCAATCAGGCCAATTTCCGAGGCTGTTCCCATGGCTTGTTCCCTGGTTACCGGCGTACTTTCAATGCCACTTTGCCGGAAAATCGAGGCCAGGTTGGTCTGCAATTCACGGATTTTTTCCTGTAGCCGTGCCTCTTCCAGTCTCGCTTTTCTTGAGAAGATCAGCGAGGAGCCCAGGTAGTTTTTTAAAAGGCCGGTATTCATCAAGCTCACATACAGGTAGCATTCATGTTTCAGGTAGCTTCTTCCCTGAAAATGCTTCAAATAGTTTCCACTCAACGTTGATTTATTCTTCAACGCAGTTTCGTGATTTGTAGAAAAATCTTCGGGGAAAAAGAAGTCCTGCTTATGAAGCAGGGTATTTTCCGGAAGGATGTTTACTACCCGCTGAAAGGTATCGTGAAGCATGTATAATTTTTCCGTGCTGCAAGACAACAACTCGGGTAAAAATAATCGCAGTCCGAATCCCATATCCAGGTTATTAGAGATCAGAATATCTCCATCAAACCCCAGTACAGGCAGGCTTATTTGTATTGGTTTTACTCTCATGTTACTACTGATAAATGCGTTGTTTGATCGTGATAAACTCAGGGAGCTGGCGGGCTATACGCTTCTTGTACCAGCCCCTGTGCCCGTAGTTTTTCTGGATCCGGTTTAACCGGTAGAGCCAGGCAAAAAAGCCGGGTACACAAACGACTACTGACACAAAAGTTCCGGCAGCGATATAAAGGATTACAAAGAGAATGAGTGCCGCAAGAATTCCATATAGTGCCAGGTAAACCAGCTGCCCGGAAAATCCTTTGATGTAAAGGTTAGTATCTATCTTTTGGATGGTATAAGTTTTCATCATTATCCCTTGATTTGGATGGTGAGAGAAGATTGAGGAACGATACGAGATTATCCCTCAATACATACCCCCATCTGAAACCATTATGCAAAGAATGCGCGTATTACTACGCCAACCAGAATCAGGAATAGACAGGCACCAAACCAGCCCATAATGGCCTTTTGAGTATCCTGATCTCCACTCTGCCACTTGATGTAGACCCGGACTCCGCCGATCAGTCCAACCACGGCTCCGATGGCAATAATCAGATTGGCCACCGGATCGATGTAAGAACTAACCTCGGAAGTCGCCTGGTCAATCCCGGCCGAGCTTTGTGCCATAACGTTATACACTCCCAAAACCAGCATAGCCAAAGCTGCCATGCCCCTGCGATAAATCGCATGCTTTTGCTTTCTCATAATTTTTTGTGATTAAATGTTATTGTTGATATTGAATATCTGGAAGCATCTTTTCAAGCCTTCCGGTTAACTCGTTCAGCAGGTAATCAATATGAATTCCATCATCCGGTCCGGTATCTTCGTAGACACTTACTTCAAGTGGAATCGAATTTTCGGAGATGGAGGAGATCAGTTTTGAGGGAAAGTTGGAAGAAGAAACTTGTATCGGTTCAATCCCTTCAGAAGCGGACATTTTTGTTGGATGACTTTCTTCAAACAGGCTACTTTGTTTTTCCCGGCTTTTAATCCAGGCAACCAGAAATACTAACGTATACCAGGCCAGCAAAAGCAGAATTAAAAACTGAATAAATTCTTCCCAGGTGATTTCATTTAAGCCAAACATTTGCATTAAGTTTTAAGTTTTCTTATTCCGAATTGCCCTTATTACAGGCCAATCCGTTCATGCAAATGTCAACTACTTCAGAAAAAATTTCTCACAAGGTGTCCCCAACTTGGGTGTTTTATATGGTTAAATAAATTCCTTCTATATCATAGAATTTAAGGGAAATTGAATGGTTTGGGATTAATAGAGGATGAAACAATCAAAACATCCATAAAAACAGGCTGTTTTAATTTTATTTGATCAAATAAAATATTCCCCAAAAGAAGAGAAAAAAAGAAAAAAAAAGAGAAGAAAGCCCGGGGGCTGCCATCCGTGGATAAACGGCAAGGCTGTCCCGCAACTGTAAAAATTCAAAATGAAACTTAAAAAGCAGTAATACGGGACATTTATTTAGCCTTGCGGTTTAACCGGCCAGGGTCCTGGCGGAGGATGGCGATCTTTGGGCGTCTTTTTTTTGTTTTCAACCTATTAAAACGAATAACAGTAAAATTACCTGAGTGCGCGGGCTAGAGGAAAGTGCAGGACTGGAGTAAAACGGAAGGATGGCTCTTTCCGTGCTGTGCCCCTAAGGATCTTTTCACTGTAGCGGCAAAACCAACGACCGATTCCCGTGAGTGAGCGAACGGGTTTAGGGAGTGTTGCAGCCGGTCAGGGGAATGTTCCGGGGCACGGGAAAATACCATAAATAACCTGAAAAATAATCATGAGGGCAGGATTAGGCAAGTGCAGGAATGCAGGGAAGTATTGTGAAAGGGGCTGGCGTGACTGGAACCTGACTCCGGTTTTTTGTAACAGGCAGAAAGGTGGGCGGCCAAAAATCCGGGCAGGTGAAAGGAAACTACGGGAAGGAATTGAGCAAAGCGAACCGGAGTTCCGGCTCTTGCCGTGGGGTGCAATGAGGCTTTTCATTCCGGGATATCTTCAGGAAACCGAATACTGGTGTATCATATGAAGAGCTGGTTCAGTATGCTGGAATGATGGGCCGATGCACAGGAATTAGCCAATAGAAATTGCAGGGATGAATTAAATGTGAAATGCTTTGGCCATTAACTCCTGTTCACTGTTGGAAATGCCAATATGCTTTGCCATTTTACGCCAGTTCTTTACCGAAGTGGTGACTTCATCAATGATCCGGTTCATTTGCTTGTTTTCCAAACGGAAAAACGGTCCTACACTTTTTGCCAGCTCATAATCCAGGGCATTGTTATCCATGTCAATATTTAAGGCCAGACCATCTTTATCTATCGAGGGATTGATATCATAAGCCGGTGACAATACCCATCCTTTTTCAGTTAAAAGAAAACCGTGGTTACGCAGGTGATCATCCGTGTTGGAAATAGCAATATTAAATACAATTCTACGCCACAACTGTTCCAGATTTTCGTTTATACGGGTACCGTGGTTTTGAATGAATTCAGCCATTTCAAGGTAACTTGCAGGATTATCCCTAATCGTATCTTCGTTATTTCCGGTCATGGTCATGGCAGAGGCAAAATGAATCCGCTGTTCCTGTTCCCGGTCAAAACGTTTGGTAAAAAAGGTGTTGTACTTCCCAGCAACTTTACTGATCCTGCATTCTGACATAACAATCCCGGCTTTTAAAGCCAGTTGCCAGGCCAGGTATTCCCAGGCTGCTTTATCCGTCGTATCGTTTTTAGCCGGAAACTTGGCAATCCAAAGGTTATGATCTTTATCCAGTATGTTGGCTTTGGGGCGGGCTCCTCCCAGTGATGAGCCCGGTGCAATTAGTATGGCCAGCCATTTCTTTACTGCATCGTTGTTGGTTTCGTTTTCAATATTACTTGCGGCTTCCTGCAGCTCAGCAACCGAAGACCAGGGCGGTGTTGGGGACAGTACGTTGTTATCAAGAAAGGGGCCGTTGGGATCTGTTTTAAAGCGCAAAGCTCCCATACGACTTTCATCCAGCACACCGAGTAAATAATCCACTTCATACAACGTTTTTGCCCGCTCCCCTTTTTCAGCAGCTTCCTGTGCTGCACGCCTTTTCATCAGTGTTCTTCCCCAGGTATCCGGCATGCTGTCCAGAAACAGACCAAAATTTTCCTTGTTATCCGGGAATTGCGGACCGCTATAAAACTGAATATCCGGATCAAGCAAGCGGTATTCCGCCGATTTTAGCCAGGCAGCAGCATATTCAAAACTAAATGCTTTTCTTCCTTTGGCTGCATGGGCAGAAAGGATTCCTATCAATTGAGGATCCGAAAGCCCTTTCCAATGGGTGTACACGTATATGTCCGTTTTTGCTGTTGCCATATTTTCAAGCTCTTTATTCGTGAAGGAGGTTTACAATAAATCCAGATCCTGTAATTTTCTACCCAAAGTATCGTCGGCAGCCAGTTTCAGAAAATCGTCCTGCAAACCTAAAACTCTTAGCACATTAAAATAAGCGCCCATCGATACTTTCGGGTTCCCTTTTTCTATCTGATAGAGTGTTGTTCTGTCGATATCTGCACGCTCTGCTACCTGAACCGTTGTCAGCTTTCTCCTTTTACGAGCCAGCTTTATATTTTCGCCCAGACGTTCCATTATCTGCAGGTGTTTTGGAAAAATAATATTTTTCTTTGGCCTCATAATGTTGATTATTTTCCACAAATATAAATATTTAGTTGATAATATTCAACATTTCAAATTCTCTTATCCTCGCTACTCTTGCTAAAGGCCATCAGATTAAACATGGCTCGCATCCGGCTACGAACACGATTGCCATAGCACTGCTCAATTTCGGATGCAGAAAGATTGGTGGTAATATGTGTCATCACTTTTTCCGAGATAAACAAATCATACCGACTGAGTAGAATCTCCCCCATCACATCACACTCATTCCCAAAGTGTTTTTGTACCTGTTCAATTCCAAGGTCATCAAAACAATAATTGGGTGAGCGTAATTTGGTATTTTTGACTTCGGATTCCGGTGCATAACGTTTTATCACTTTAAAACCGTCACTCTCAAATTCAAAACTAATTTTACGTGTTGATTTTATTCGGTATTTTTTATCGGGAGGAAAGAAATATCGAATGAGCATCATAATCGATGTTTTTCCGCATCCAACCGGCCCGGTGAGCAGAATCCCTTTATTCAGGTCCAGATTTCGTTTTCTTGCTGTTTCCTTGTCTCCAATGGCATAAATCAGGAGATCATGAATCAATGGATGATCAAGCGGATCGATATAAAAATGCGAACCAAAGATTTGTTTCCCCTGGTCTTCGAGCCAGTTTCTGCTTTCGGTAAAATTAAACCGGAACATCCCATCTTTAAACTGAGCAATTTCTTTATAAGGGTTCCGAATAGTCTTTGTCGTTGTTGATGTGGAAGCGCCCTGTGGATTTCTTTTGCTTTCCATTTTTAACGTTTTTATGGTGATCCTGTTTAGTACTGTTTGTTCTGTTTGTATTGTTTTCTTCCTTATATACCGTCGCACTTCCGGTCGCAGTTCCTGTATTACTTCTCGTCGCACTTCCGGTATCAGTTCTTGTCGTAGTTCTAGTCGCAGTTCCGGTATCAAAAGTGATACAGGAAACTTTCCAACCGGTATACAGGTTTCCCGAGGAGGTATAGTCAATATAGCCCCAATCCCGAAGCTGTTTTATACATTTTGCATAGGTGTTGGTAGAACCGATATGCGCCAAAAGCATTACCTCCTCCCTGAGAATGGGAAAAGGATTCCGGAAACGGTTTCTATTCCATAACTGAAACAGTGCGAAATAAAGACTGATATGAAATGGCGTGATCCTGGTATCATCAGCAAACCGTTCAAATAAAGCGGTTTGATGTTTGATGTAGTTCATTTCCTGCGCCCAAACTCAAAGCGGTTTTGGACTCTGTTTTCCACCATCATTTTTTGGATCTCTTCGCTGTCATAGAAAATCACGCCACCAATTTTAGTAAAGGGCAAAGTACCATTTACACGCAGGTTTTGAAGCGTTCCCGGTGAGATCCCCAGCAGTTTTCTGACTTCGTAGGATTTTAACCATTTTTTGGTGGGTTGCCCGTGATGGGCCGCGAAGAGCTGTTTGATTTCTTTGATCAGATCGAGTTTGAATTCCCGAAGATCGTCGGTAGTTACAATTTCTGTTGGCATAACTGTTCAATTTTAAATTGTTCGTTCTAAATACGACCAAATTTGCAACCCCTAAATTTTAGATGTTATCAAGTTATTGTCAGCTTGGGGAATTATTATTGTTTACCAAATAGCAATAAAAAACGACAATCTGTTTATTTTCAGATGTTTTGATCAATTTGTTGTTGAAGTACTGATTGCAGATGACCGATAAATTTGGTCTGTTCAATTTTACGCTGCTGAATCTCAATGTAATACCGGTAGACATCCTTTGAGATTTCAACATTAAAAAGCTGTCCAATCAGGTTTCCCAACTCTTTGATCGTAATATTACCATTATTGACAGCCTTTGAATAATAGAGCGCATAAATCAATTCCACTAAATCAATTTTATTGGCTGTCCAGGTAAACTGGCTCACCTGCTGAAAATTATAATTCCCTTCTGTGCTTTCCAATTTGAAAATTTCATGATATAAGTACTTCAGCAACATTTCATTGGCACGTATCACTGAAAAATTATAGTCTTGCCAGGTATTAAATTCCTGATCCATTAAATAGTACTCTCCTCTCAGTTCAATTGGAATCTCCTCCGTATCCCTGACAAAGTACAAACGGTCTAAATAGGTAAAGCCACTATGATAATATTTAACCGTCTCGATATGTTCCTCCATGTATCCCTGAACCTCTTCCAGCTTCTCCTTTAGGAATCGTTTCATCCCTTGTGTTCCCTGAGAGGAACGGTAACTTTCCAGTTCCAGAAGTTTTTGATAATACAGAAGATAGCTAAAAACAACTGGTTTTGTCTCCTTAAAAAAATGAATTTCTGATTGTACGTCCGGAAAGCCATGAATGGTCATCATCTTCTTCAACTCAACCAGGGCGATTCGGCACCGTTTGATCGCCAGTTTTGCAGTGGTTAGCATACAATCAGAAGCCTTCGTTATTTGCTTCAGACTTTCCTCCAGGTCGGTAATAACATTAGCATAGTGTTCCATATTCAATACAATGAATCAGTTTAAACAAAAAAGTCCAATCATTTCCTCAGAAGTGATTGTATGAATGAAAGGAATCCTAACCAACTGGTTTGTTGGATGGAAGCAGCATCAAACTCAAGTGTGTTTACCTGAAAATCAGGTCTTAACTTCTACTTGTTTATGGAGAATTGTTCATTGTTGGCAAAAAACAATGAATAGATTAAATCAAAATGGAATTGTTGAAAATAACAGACTTATTTTCATGAATAGAACAGGTCTATTAGAATATTAAATCAGATGAAGCCCCATGTGCCGTATGACTTATCATTCGTATCGACTCTTTTTATATTCATTTGAATGATTTTTCATACAAACAAAAGGGAAACTTACATGCTACTCTCACACCATTTGAGAATTCTTCAAAAGTCTTATATCACAATTTTTCGTCCAATATGTATTTGCGATTTACTACCTATTTCGTAGTTAAACGCAAACTGATACAATTGATTATTAATCCAAAATATTTCAAATCAAATTCTATTTAATCACTTTCCCACCTCGCCTTCTGTATTAAAGATTGTCAGACAAAACCGTGATTCAAATCAAAAATATTTATCGATAGATTTTTTAGATTGGATTTATAGCTAAATGTAATTAAAAAATAATTATATTTATAACAGATGATCGTTCTGATCATCTGTGTGTTTGGGGGTTAACATTAGAAAGAGCCATTGTTGAATGGCTCTTTTATTTATTTACACATCTGCCAATGAAAGCCTGTTTCAGAGCCGTGATGACCGGCCAATATCGTCAATAAATCCAACCGAAATAACTCATCAGGAACTTTCCACCAAATCATGAAGAAGAATCTCAAACTTCATCAAGAAGATTTTCAGAAAAGAACAAGAAGATTCTCGGAAAAGACCTTGATGAATTCCGGGCAGAACAAGCAACCTCCCAACAAACTGTCGGGAGGTTGTGATAGAAAAGGATTAAGCGAATACTACCGGGCTACAAAGGTTGCTTTCGACAGGGCCTCTTTCATCTGTTTGCCGGGGCGGAAACGGATGTTGACCGACGTAATTTTATCGGCAGTGCATTCTGCTTCGGTATCCGTGCCGGTGCAGTTGAACGTTAGCTGAAACGAGCCCCAGTCGCCCATTTGCACCGAATAGCCATCGAGCAGGGCATTCTGGATCACAGCTTGCAGCTCATCCAATACCAGGACTGCTTCGCCACGGCTTAAAGTGGTATTTTTACTCAATGCTTCGGCAATCTCCTTTTCTGTTTTTTGTTCCACGCGGTTGGGCACCAGGTACCATTTCCGGTCGGCTTGTGGGTTGCGTGGGTTAACCCGTTGAATTTTTGAATATAATATCGACATAATTTATTGTTTTTAAATTGTTATAAATCTCCCCGTTCCGCCGGGCCACCCCCAAAAAAACAGGCAATACCTCCTCTACCTCTGTTCGAAACCAAACAGCGGGAAGCGATAAAAGTAATATCCGGTAAATTGATGGGGTAAAGCCGCAGATGCAGCATCGTGGAGTAAAAATTGAAATAGAAAGTAATGAATTATCCCCTGCGCAGGACTTCTCCCGGCAAGGGCATGGCCGCAGGTTCTCCGCTTGTAATACCAATTGTTTTTCAGCGAGAGCCTTAAGCGAAGCAATGAAATTACAATAGTAAATGCCGATAGACAATTGAAAAGACTAAAAGAGTGAAACGATTTTAAGGCTCAGTCCAATTGCTAATCGGTATAACAAACAGGTACCTCGGAAGCACCCGCCAAAACTGTTGCAAACGGAAATCGGGTTTTAAAAAATAATACATGGAAATAGTATTTGAGTCCGGTTGAATTACCGGAACAATAAATCAGTCCTAAAGAAATCTCAAATAAGATTTCATATAGAATTCTTGGAAATATAAAGAATTGAAATCCATTATAGAGAATTGGATAAACTATCCCTAAAGAAATCTCATATAAGATTTCATAGAGAATTCTGGAGATATAAAGAATTAAAATCTATTCTAGAGAATTAGATAAATTATCTCTAAAGAAATCTCATATAGGATTTAATAGAGAATTCTTGGAAATATAAAGAATTGAAATCTATTCTAGACAACTAGATAAATCATCCCTAAAGAAATCTCATATAAGATTTCATAGAGAATTCTTGGAAATATAAAGAATTGAAATCTATTCTAGACAACTAGATAAATCATCCCTAAAGAAATCTCATATAAGATTTCATAGAGAATTCTTGGAAATATAAAGAATTGAAATCTATTCTAGACAACTAGATAAATCATCCCTAAAGAAATCTCATATAAGATTTCGTATAGAATTCTTGGAAATATAAAGAATTGAAATCCATTATAGAGAATTGGATAAACTATCCCTAAAGAAATCTCATATAAGATTTCATAGAGAATTCTGGAGATATAAAGAATTAAAATCTATTCTAGAGAATTAGATAAATTATTTCTAAAGAAATCTCAAATAGGATTTCATAGAGAATTCTGGAAATATAAAGAATTGAAAGATTAAGTCCTGATTATTTCAATTTATTCATATTTATCCCTCAATTCGGCAATAACTTTACTAATCAAAACATCTCCCCTTAAGTCAGAATTAGCACCACAAATAAGATACTTAGTACCTTTTAACTTACCTTCAACCTCTAATACCTCATCTTCCCTTAATTTCTGCAACAAATATATTATCTGGTTTCGTGAAAGAGAATCAGATAATACCTCTTCCAATTCTCCAACTTTTAGTGAATTTCCCTGGAGGGCTAAAAGTAATTGTTCTACCTCTTGAACTAAATATCTATTCCCAATTCTTAAACTTTTATTCAATAGGCTATGATAATCCTCTGACAAGGTATACCGGGTAGTATGTCCCGATACTCTTTTTATTAAACCAATATTTTCCAATTGAGCAACAATCTCTCTATTTAGATTCTGGAAATGGCCTCCCCTGATTTTACTAAGTACAATAATTTGTTCTACGCCCAATTTGGGTTCTTTATTACTATTTTGATATTGATTGATGAAAACATGAAATGCTTTATCAATTACTTCAGTTTTCAGGCACAGTGAAACTTGAAAAATATCAGATTTTTTATAATCTGGTTCTGCTTTCCCTTCTGAGAGTGTTATTGAATATATTTTGTCAACCCCCTGTCCACTCCTTTCTACCAAACCTGTTTTTTCTAAAATCTCTGTCATAAGACGACTACGAGGAGTACTACTTACTGTAACAATATTTTCTATAGAAACCCCTTTAGGGAAGCCCCCGGGATTATTGATTATTATTTTATTTGGAAACTGTTTGATAACAATCTCACTCGTAATTAAGTAGTCACGATGAGCAATCGCATTTAAAACTGCTTCACGAATTACAGCTTCATTGAAACTGTATAAATCAAAGATATAAGCTCCCTTTTGTATTGGGTATTTCCTATTTAATGTCGGCTGATTGATTAATTGCCAAATTTTATCTATTGCAATATAAAGTGAATCTTCAATTACCTCTCGTGCATCATGGTGAATTTGAGCCTCATTGTTTCGAAACTCCCAAACCGTTTTACATTGTGGTAAATACTGTTGCAAAATATCCTTTTTCCCAAGAAGGATTAAAGCGGCAAAATTAAGTTTGCCATTATTGCGCAATTTCAAATCAGTTAAAACTTGTTCAGTGCTTAAATGCTGAAAATCCGGATTGTTTTGTTTGGCAGCATACTTTTCCTTCATTATTCCGATAGAAACCTCGTCAAGATCGTGAATGGTAACACCTTCACAAACTTTTGCGGAAAAATCTGACTCCTGTTCCGAAAGAATTGCAAAGATTTCCTCATCGTTCATATTACGTAGGCTTTCACCAATACGCATTAATGGCACCCCTTCAAATTTTAGTATTTTCCCGATAGGGCGCCCAGGTATATGAGTTACTACAACACGCTTATTGTTTTCAAATAGCTCTTCGGTTTTCACTCGAATACCTAACCGACTATATGTTTCATCTTCCAACTGCCCCAATTTCCCTTCTCCAAAATTACTCCCAACGACAATATGAGGCTCTTGGTCTGTCATTCCAAAAACAAGAGTTCCCCCACCTTCATTGGCAAAAGCAACAACATAACCCAAAAAACACTTACGTCTTTCTTCTTGAGCTGTTCTATTCCCCCCAGCAAAGGGAAAATTACGTTCAGCAGCTTTAAATTCAATTTTATCTTCGCTTTCTTTTAGGTGTTTCAGCTCATCTATTGTCATGATATTTTTTTAATCGACGATTAACTGTTTTTTGAGACAGCCTAATTTACATCATATTTTTTACACTCCAGAGCTTCCAACCGTGAAAACGACTTTGATTTCTCTCCCAAAACGTGATTATCGAAAGAATCCACTACTGCTCTACAGGAGGGTGAACGTATCAGGATTGGTACGAAATAAAATCGTCATCCGGCATTCTTCTAACGTATTATATCGCGATTTTTCGTTCATTATGCATTTGCGATTTACTACCAATTTCGTAGTTAAACGCAAATTGATACAATTAATTATTAATACAAAAAAAATCAAAAGCGGAACCCAGTGGTAAAGCCCCGGGGAATTATTCAGATTAACCGCAAATGCGAATTGATGTTCAACATCAAATCCCACAAAAAGGTATTCCTACATAAAATCACTTAATAATTGATTATCCCCTGCGCAGGACTTCTCCCGGCAGGGGCCTGGCCGCAGGTTCTCCGCTTGTAATACCAATTGTTTTTCAACGAGAGCCTTAAGCGAAGCGATGAAATTACAATAGCTTGTCCCGAAATCATTCGGGAGTAAATGCCGATAGACAATTGAAAAGACTAAAAGAGTGAAACGATTTTAAGGCTCAGTCCAATTGCTAATCGGTATAACAAACAGGTACCGTGGAAGCACCCGCCAAAACTGTAACAAGCGGAAATTGGGTTTTAAAAAATAATACATGGATAAAGTATTTTAGTCCGGTTGGATTACCGGAACAATAAACTTGAATTTTATGCCAAATTCGACCGATCCATTCCTCCGGTCTCATATTATTGGGGGACAGGCAGGGAAGAACGGATTCAATACGACTGAACTGCACACCGATCACATCCCGAAGTATCGGGAGGCGCGAGCGGAGGTCAATTTTTCTCAATTGAATTTGGAAGTTAATAACTGCCAAATTGCTGAATATTTAAGATAAAATTGGCAGAATAAATGAAGGTTGCGATCAGAGGAACCTCTTAAATAGTATTTTCAATTCGCGAATTGCGAATCTCTATATTATAAGGAGCAACAATTGTAACGTACTCACACAATCTCTTCGTATTGTATTGTTAGGTCAGTAACCAAACATTTTTTCACATTGGTACATTCAACCTTAGCCTGATCAAAAAGAACAACATTCTTTCCCCCTTTATGTAGCGAACTATTAAATAAAATCCCATCAGCACCAATAACATAACGGATAAATTCGCAAATAAACTGGGTTGGAACATATTCCAGATCAGAATCATATCTACGAATAGGTTTTGACAAATCATCACCGATTAATTCCTTTAAGCGAACAGCTTTTGTATGATTAATCAAGTTTCCAATACCTCGGAATGCTCTGCCAATTTCGGTGAAATCGACTATGTTTAATAACTCGCCTTTTCTTACTTTGAAATCACCAATACTTACTTCATCGTGTAGTAAAGCCCTGGTCTCATAAAGCGTTGTAACCGGATCCATACTCAAATACAGGTAGGGTATTCCTTGTGGATTTCCCCTTCCAACGTTAACCTTTTCTCTATCGGGACGTCCCATTTTATGTGTTGGCAATTTGGGTTCACCTTCATTCGTGTGAATTCTGGCCCGGCAAAATTCATCCGTTTCAGTAAATTCAATTTGATCTTTAAAGAAGCTATCCCAACCAAGGTCTTTTATATTTTCCAATTCCATCAGGAATCTCCGTTCCCACTTAAGGCTGTCTTTTAACTTTTCCCAATACGATATGTTATCACTTATCTCATCAATATAGCGAACAGAAATATCAAATTCCCAATCGGAAAACGATGTAATTTTTAATAACTCAGGAACCAGCTTTTCAGCAACCGCGTGACTTGAAAATAAATTCCAATCGTTTTCAATTTTATCTGTTAATGCAACTCCTGAGCTATCAACCTGGTATAATCCGAAAAGCTCCTCAAAAAAGTCCAGTAATTCGTCGGATGATAAATGCGGCGTTGCCTTGGCTCCACAGAAAGCACAATCTCCATTTTTTGTTGATAGTGATTCAATGTGGCTTTTTAACTCGATGTCGGAAAAACACTCGGAACAAATAAACATTGCAGGGGATTTTAAATGATATTATTTACTAACTCAATATGGTGTTTTATCGAAATCTTTTTAATCATTCCCAATCCCGGATATTTCGAATTATCGTAATACCCACGAAGTTCATTTGCGGCAACGGTTTCAATATTCTTATCATTCAAAAATTTAACGGCTTTCCTTGCTGCTTCCGCAAATTTCCCTTGAATATTGGCCTGGTCGTCATTTGTTTCTGAAGTAAAATGACGAATCCATATCTCTTCATTTTTATTTTGATAAGTTAAGTGAATAGAAACAGCATACGGTGAAGTCCCACCTTCACTATACTCACTTGAAACAGTAGTATAATCCGAAAATCCGTAGTATCTATCCTCTTCGAAAAAAATGTTTTCTTCCGTGAATTTTTCAGCTGGCGCATTTAAATAATCACTATTTCTTTTTTTGGGTTGGAAACAGTCATTCAGTAAAATTACTTTTTTATCGGTACCTCTTAACTCTCTTTTTAGTGATTTATTCTCCTCTGAAACAACGTATTCTATCTTACCATTTTTCACAAATTCAATAAACTTATCAGAGCTTGTATCAACTGTTTTCGAACAGATCATCATTACTTTATCAAGTCCGTACTTATCAATTTGCTCCCTAATATCATCCATATTGTTCTGAACAATGAAGGCTGCTGTCCATGAGCTATCCTCTAATTCCGCTTCCAACTCATTTAATATGTCTTTCGAACCAACCAAGTCACCAACCTGCGGGTTTAAAATAATTGCAAACGGTATGTCCCCTTCAATAAACCTGGGTATCGCGAGCTTAAAACTGTTAAACGTTTTTTTAACGGGTTCAATTATTGGAAAAACATTATTCTTATCGCCTCTTTGCAAAGCATATTCTCGTAAAGCTATGAGCTCAAACTGGCGACCTCTGAGGTAAGGGAAGTACATAGTATTTAAAGATTTATAGGTTTATTCAATTGAGCAATAAGGTGATTATATTTTTTTTCGTTTAGTTTTAATGCTAAGCCAACTTGCCGCATTTCTCTTTCCATGTTTTTCAGGAATGCAGTATTTGTTTTTCTTTTTTTAAGGACTTTTAAAAAGAGGAGCTTCAATTGTTCCTGTGGTATTTCCGCGATAAGCTCCGAGCAAATATCAAACATGTTAAAACTATTCATAGCTGGTAATTCTTTGTAATACTCTTTAACAATGTTTAAATATTCCGACGTACGAACACATCGCATTAAAGTCTCCGGAACTATCTTTTCATTTTTATGAGCCTTTCTTACCTCCACCATTTTAAAGCTCCGTGCTTGTTTTCGAAGAGCTATCAGTCCTAAGTTTGCACTTATATCCGAGTACTTTTCAATTAATGACTCATCAGTTACAATATAGCACTCTTCAAATACCTTGGTATAATCCGCAATCTGGCTGCCTAAACGTGTTTTGTCATCCAGTTCGGTCTTTATCTCAAAAGCTTTACTCGTACCATTAAACAAAACAATGTCGGCGATGGAGTTTCCAACCCTGAATTCGTTAACAGCAACAGTGTCTTTAACACCGTACTGATTAATCAGTAAACTATTTATAAATGTATTTTTATAGAAGTACTCATTCCGGTAATTATTTCCCAACTCTTTATAAACGTAGCGGATATAATCAATGTAAGTTTCAAATTTACCTGAGTAAAAATGATCAGAATCAAAACGTCGAATTTTAGAATCAATAAAAGTCGGCTTATCGCCCTTTATAATCTTAGAAAATGACGTTGAAGAGAAGATGCTTGCATAGCTCCGCATTCTACTTAAGTTACTATGTATTCCAGCTGATTCCATGCAAAATTTTGAGATTAATAAACAAATTTAAATAAACCCGATAACTTACCAAATGTTTAACTACTCTACTTTTCGGGCAATCACTAAAAATTAATTACTCCCGCGCAGGACTTCTCCCGGCAAGGGCCCGGCCGCAGGTTCTCCGCTTGTAACAAACAGGTACCTCGGAAGCACCCGCCAAAACTGTAACAAGCGGAAATTGGGTTTAAAAAAATAATACATGGAAATAAGTATTTTAGTCCGGTTGGGTTGCCGGAATAATGAACTATGGGATTTATTTTATGCCAAAATCGACCGATCCTTACCTAAAGCCTTACTTTACTGGGGAAAGACTGCTCTTTTGCACACCGGCCGAACGCATAATGGTTAATTATAATTTAAGGCATTCGTTACTTTTCCGGACGACGAAGTAACATTGACAGGATATAAGGGAGAATTATATACACTAAAGAAGATATTTGGGATGTAATTGACTTGTGCTAAACACACCCTTTCTTTTCGATTCCAACAATACATGAAGAAATCATTTCATCCAGCGTATTAGCATACTGGCAATTTTCCAGCAACCAAACGAGATGTTCACTATTGAGTTTTACATTTTTATGTGACAAATCTCTTAACGTAAATATTTTTCTTCGTCTCAATCTTTCAGATTTTAATTGATCCAGCTCTGGAATTAGAATATCTAACCACAAATTGGCAAATTGATCTAAATCCACATAATTGTCATCTTCCGTTTCGGGATTAAACAAAGCCAGTAGTCGTTCTGCATTATGTCGATCTTTGCCAGATTTAAATACATTGGTGGTATAATATTTTAGTACTTTCTCACCTTGCTGTAAAGCTCTTCTTTTTTTCCACGGTAATAGAGCTTTTTCTTGTCTTCTCAGCTTAAAGATAATTTCCTTAATTGTAATAGAAGCATCAACATCATTCCATTTTCTTTGAATAATATTTCCATTAGCCAGATAGAGTCTCAGCATTTCTGATATATCGGAAAAATCTGTATGTGCTTTATTCTTTTTATCAATCAACAACCATTTAGGACTCTTGTTAGTACTTCCTCTAAATGCAAAAAAGCTCCATTCGTTATCAGTTTCTATAAAGCTAATAGCAGTTTTAACAGTAGCATCAACATCCTTATATATATCATAAGTTTGATGATCAATTAAAGCTCGCTCTCCCTCAATGAGATTATATAAATCCTGAGTACTATCTCTCACCCCCTCCCATCCATATTCTTCGTTAGAGTAATCACTGTAAGCATTGATAATATTTTGAGTACTGAAACCATTTTTAAGATGTTTCTCATAAATGGCTTTCGGGATTCCAACGTTATTACCAATTAGATCTTCGGTGAGAAGTAATGTATCAATCATTCGCTTGTCTCCGTTTAATGAAAATTCTTCAGAATCATCCGGCCACATAACGGTAATCTCTTCGTTTTCGCAATCCATTCTTTCCAGGCGACCAATTCGTTGTTCAATTATTCGTAACACACTTGGCATATCTAAAAGCAATAGACAACTCGCATCTTGAAGGTTAATGCCTTCAGACATTGCATCCGAACAAAGAGCAATAAGTTTGTCTTCCGTTTGATTTCCCAAAGCAAACAATTGCATAACCTGATTCCGATCTTTAGTGTTGTGTCCGGCAGCAACAATAGTTCTTGCCTTAACTTGTTCCTCTTGAAGAAGTTTGTGCAAATAATCTAAGGTGATTACAGTTGAATCAAAAGCAAGTACCTTTTTATGATGTATAATACTTCTTAATAGAGTAAGAACTTTACTTTTTTCACGTTTATCACTTAACCTTTCCAACAATTGACCAATTCTTTTATAAATATTGATTTCATCATCGCAGATATTAGCATATAAACTTTGATCATAAAGCCACTTATGCTCATCTGCCAGTAATTGTTGGTCGAAATTGCACTTTGGTACAGTAGTTTTCAGCTTTATTATTTTTCCTAAAATATCACCTGAATGGTTTTTAGTAGAATTTAGTTCATATTTTTCATTAGCTGCCTTTGTGCCATATAGATACTCATAAAGAGCACAACGTGAAGATCGCAATTTGACCCTCACCATATATGCGGCCAAAGCTGTTGCAGAAGTAAAACGTTGATTAATATAAATAGTTTTTTCTTCATCAGTTTTTAGGTAACTCGGAATATTTATTCTTTGTAAATAATGAATTCCTTTTAATTGAGTAATTAATGACAGAATTTGATTCGCTATGGCTTTATCAGATGCAGTTTCTCCGGTTTTGTATATAATGGAATTTGTTTTTGGATACCTGCAAGTATGTCCAAGTCTGTTTTTATATTCCAAAGGAGCTCGATCTATCATTCTGTTTAAATCCTTCTTAGTTCTGCGAACTATAAACTGATTGACATATCTTTTTAGTTGTTCCAGATGTTTTTTATCAATTCCCTTTCTTCGGTTTTTTCTTAATTCAAAATAAGTATCCAGATCTGTATCACTGAGATTATCAATATCTAATAACTCAATAAGTCTTAATAAATCATCAACTTTTTTATTAATAGGCGTGGCTGTCGATAATATGACATTGCTGGACCCCTTGGGGACTATGGCTTTACTTCTTTTTGAATTGGGATGGAGATAGTTATGAGCCTCATCAATAACTAATATATCTGAATTTTGAATAGATTTTTGTAGAGTGCGTTGGTTTTTGTCTAATCCAAGACTCAACTTACCCATAGACTCTATTTTATTGTACAATGCAAAATGATCTTGTTCCCTTTCCCAATTCTCCATCACTTGTTTGGGACATATAATCAGCGCATTTGAACGGTCTTTTCTTCCATTTTCCCATAACCAGTGAAAAAGAGTATAGGCTAACGCTGTCGCAAATTTTGTTTTACCACTTCCTGTAGGGTCTGCAACCATCACTCGTCCTTGATCCTGGATAATTTTCATTGCGCGTGCAATTCCCATTTTTTGAGAGGGCCAAAGATTGTGTGTAACTAATGCTTGATACAAAACAGGATAATCCTGCATCCACTTACTTTCTAATATTTCTGCAACAGCCCTAGCCAAAGCTTCTTCCCATGTGGCATCTTTAAACAATTTTCTGAAAAGTTCGATTAGGTGTTGATTATAATCTTCCGCTACTTCGTAATAGTACTCAGCTATACGTTTGATATCAGAATACTGCTCCCTTTCTTTTTTCGACGATGAAAATTGAACTCTGATGTTAGCTTCAGTTTGGAAAAGGGTACCTGATTTACTGAAATTGGAAGAACCGAGGATAGCTGCCTGATCGCCTACATAAATCTTCGCGTGCAATTTATCTTTGGCTTTAAAATGAAATGCTCCGCTATTTATCTTTTCAATGATATTAAGAATAGGGCCACATAGGCGAATGCTTACATTTTGTTTTACCCAATAATTTTTGATCTCAGTAGGAAGAGAATAATGTGGTAAGCGTTTAGCGACACGCTCATCTGGATCAAATCCTATAACTATACGAAGCTTTTGCAATTTTGGGTAATCTGTAGCACCAAAAACAGCGATCAGATTAGAAAGTGATGTAAATCCAGTAAGTATTAAATAATCCTCCGAATCTTGGATGTCTTTTAGTAATATCTCTCTTACTCTACGACCTTGTTCTCTTAGATTTAATGGGAAATCCTCCTGCCCTGGAAGATCAAGCTTGTAATTGAAGTCGAAGAGGTTAGGAGATGCCATAGGCTCTAAATGTTTTCTATATCTTTATCAATTAACCGATATTTGTCTTTTACATCTTCTCCCTGATAATAATTAAGTAGGTCCTCTTTTGTCAAAGTGCCTTCCTTCAGGAATTTTCTCAAATACTCCTGGTTAAACTCCATCAATAAAATACTTTTTTCTAGTTGTTTAAGAATTGATTTATTATTTTCAATGTTGCTGTTAACCAGATTCTTTATTGTTGTAATTTCATTGATATCCTTTATTAGCCTGTTTACTAAAATCATCAGTGTATCCTTATCCAAGTCCACTTGCCTGGCATTTAATGCAATATTTCTGGCGAGCATATATGCGATTGCTAAATTGGAATAATCTCCTTTTTGAGAGTTGATAATGGCAACAAACCCTATTTCAGGAATATAGCCAATATTTTCGACTTCTTTTAAGACTGAATTATCAACTAACGAAATATCGAAAACAATAAGGCTCACTTTTGCTTCCCTGTTAACCTGTGCTTCAAGCAACTGGCTCCAAGCAGTGTCTGCTTTTCGTGTAAATAAATCTTTTGTTTCAATATTGCCTAAGCGGACGCTTTTATCAAATTTGCATTCTATGGCAATTTTAAGATTTGAGTTACCGTCAATCTCACAAATAATATCACCCGTTTTATTTTTAGGCAGAATGCCAACACTATTTCCTGTTAGGGTAGCACGATCCTTTAACCTTTTTTCCGCAAAATATTGATTGAGAAACTCTGCAATTTCATCTTCGGCCAATATCCCTTTGATAGAACTTTTGTAAAATAGCTCCTTTTTCATTTCGAAGATCATTTTCAGGCTTTCCAGTTCGGTTCCTAATTCATTACTTGTTTTTGAAAGAAATGTAGATATGCGATCTTCCATTAAAGCTAAAACACCAATATAAATGGCTCGAAGCAATTTCTCATCTCGTTCTGCAACAGGAAGGTTATCAAAATAATTGAAGATAATCTGATTTTCAACCTCAAATTCTTTAATCTCTATGCGTTTAAGCTGCTGGTTAATTTTAAGCATTATCTAATCGTATAAATTTTTAACATATTGGTTAATGTAACCATTTAAACCACTTCCACTCTTGGCAAGTCTCTTCATGTTTTCAATATGATGCTGACCTGCCTTCCGATAGCTATAGCGGTATGTTCGGAAAGTACCTGTAAATTTTACAAATATAAAATCATCGCCAATTTCATAGGAGGAGATACCTGAATCTCTTCCTAAATTTCTGTATCGTTCCATTGTAGATATTAAACTTTAGAATAACGATAAACACCTTTAATATTACGTGCAAGATACTGTCCATGTGAACTTGCACTCATTAGCTCTTCATGCACATACTGAGGCACATCAAAATATTGGAATACTCCACCGTTTAAAAATTCGATTTCTAATGTTTGAGAACCGGCATCATATCCTATTGATGCAATATTTGAAGAAGATACACTCGTTCTCATAAAAATTTTTTCTTCCAAGCCAATCTCCTCTAACTCATCATTACTAATCAGACTAGCTTCTGGATTCTTCTGAGAATAATCCTTTAGTGCGTCTGTCAAAGACTGATATAGATTTATTTTTAAAGAGTTATTGATCGATAGTAACTCACCCATCAAAAAGGGATTTAGATATAGTCTCTTATTGTATATTGTAAAGAAGTCCCCATCGTTAGAAATAATCCAAACTTCTTGAATTCGTTCATCCTTAATATTCTTTTTAAATTGTTCCCAAGAAATTTGATCTCCAAGTGGATCATTCTTTTTTCCAGGTGGATTCCCAAGTTCTTTTCTTTTTTTGCTTAAGGTAATTATATCTTCGTCTGGATCTAGAACATTGAAAAAAATTGACCTCAATCTTTGAGATACAGCATCAGAAGATTTTGAAATCTCATTTAAGTTTTCATCAAAGAAGAGATCCAAATCAGATAATAATCTTGAATTTGAACTGAATGACTCAGCTCTCTTATTGTTCCATTCAAGAACATCAATTTTATGATGTTCTTGATGAAAGTGTTCTGGAATAACTACTTTTTTTATTTTGGTGTCAGCAGAATAATTTATTATCGAACTTGCAAATATGTTTAGTTTATTTCTATTAATCTCTGAAACTAATTGACGAGTCACAAAAATGCTAGTTTTGATTTTCTCTAATTCTTCTAGGAGTTTCTTGAATTCTTTTTGGTTGCTGTCAAAAAATCTCAAATATATATTTGCATCAATAAAAATACATGCCATAGATATTAAACTTTAGAATAACGATAAATGCCTTTAATATTACGGGCAAGATACTGTCCATGTGAACCTGCATTCATAAGATCTTCATACACATACTGAGGCACATCAAAATATTGATATACTCCGCCGTTTAAAAATTCGATTTCTAATGTTTGTGAATTTGCATCATAACCTATTGATGCAATGTTAGATGATGAAACTGGTTGTCTGTTCATAATGTAATTATTTAATGATACGTTTAATAAATGGACTTTGGGATCTCCAAGTCTCCAAAAATTCTTTGTAATTAGGATTTTCTTCCAGTTTAATTCCCCAACCGCCTGGATGCATAGAATCTTCATCTCCTTGCTCATCATAAATGATTGGATCCTGACTATCTGGTCTACGGTCTTTAGGTGGAGCATCAATTAATGTTCGCATTGGAAGTTTAACTGCTTCACCAAGTATAATCGCTTCACCTGTTCTTAAAATCGGTAACATACTGGTTAATCCTTCTAAATTGTCTGTTACAGCACCAGTAATGTGCCCCCTGTCAGTTGTATTTGCTAAACGCAACGCGAAAAACGTCCCACATTGAGACAAAATCGTAGAATTAACCTCTGAAGGTCTTTGGCTAACAATCATTGCACCAATACCATATTTACGTCCTTCTTTTACTATTTTCTGAACTACAGGCAATGCACTGCCTTCGTTGTTTAAATAATTATGCGCTTCCTCCATCAATAATAATAAAGGTCTGTTTCTACCACCTTGAGATAAATTTCTGGCCCAAAAAAGGCCGTCGTAAATAATACGTAATAGAACTCCAATTATGGTGTTTAAGATGGAAATTGGAACACCTGATAGGTCCATTATCGTAATGGGTTTATCGCTTCCTATCCAATCTTTTATTAATGAATCCAAATCTTTGGTTGTTTTACCATTTACAGCAGGGGTCCATTCACCTGGCTTAAACAAGAAGTCGAAACGTGGTATTCTTAATTTAGCACCCAACGAGTGAAGTTGCTGACTATTAGCTAAAGGAGAATTTACAGGGTGTTGAACGCGATCACCATTATCCTTATTGGTATTTATAGGTTTAAAGACTGGTGGTATGCCTTTGACTGGATCACCTTTCATCTCATGTCCAGTATCATCCGTTTCAAAAGCTAAAGGTTTGCCAGCTTTGTCCGGATAGAATTTTCCTAATGTTTCGGTGTATAATTCATGCCACAGGTGATTTAAACTAAATGGAATTGGTGAGTCAACATTAAGAGTATCCGTATTGATACCATCCTTTGGATATGTTTCCAGACTTTTCAATTTGGCATTGGTTATGCGTTCTAATACCGTGTTATAATCTTTCTCATTCCCAAATTGTCCAAAACTAATTGCAGCTAGCTCCTCAAAACTAAGAGCCCAGAAAGGTATGAATAAGTCTTTTTCGGTGCTGCCTTCAGTTTTATCTGGATTAACCTTAAAAATATTTGCCCTGTCTTTTAAAGCATTTCCATATTCCCCGTGTATATCAAAAACGATTACTCTAGCAGAAGGGTATCTTTCTGGATCAGAAACCGCATTTAAGATACTTGCAACTGTTGTGGATTTCCCGGAACCGGTAGTTCCAACAATTGCAGAGTGACGAGTAATCAATTTATTAATGTCAATCAGTGCAGGAATTGATTCAGCTCCAGCTATATGTCCGACCTTAACAAAGTAAGGTTTATCGGGTTGTCCGTAAATCTTTTTTAAGTCGTTTTCAGAAACAAGGTGAACTTCATCACTAATTGTCGGATATTGAGATATTCCTCTTTGGAAAGCTCCATTTCGCTGTCCTTCTCCAATTAGTTGTACTTTGATCCATCGATACCCATATGGCTGTGTCAAAATCTGATTTTCGGGTACCGCACTGGCTCCAACCTGCGTAACAAGACCAAACAAATCAATATAACCAATGGGGATTTTTACAAAAGACCCAATTTGTCCAATGCGATATCCTTCGCCATCTACATAAGTTAGACCAGATGGAGCTGTGTTATCTAATGCAACACTTAAAGAGGTGCCGCTAACATCCTGAATTGTTCCGAGATAGGTTGATTTAAACGCCATCCTGTTCTATTTTAAATTGTTCCTTTCCAATCAATTCTTGAAGAAAGTTTCCTAAAACTGCAAAATCTCCAAGTTGAAATTCAAATTTGGTGACTTTTTCATCTGTTTCATTGCCATCGTCGTCTTTAACTTTAATCTGTTCCTGCTTTACGGCATTTGCTACATTTTCTTCGGCATCGTAATCTAATTTTGCAGGTTTCCATTTTGCCCGCAAACCACCTATTACTGCTTCGTCAAAGGTCCATATACTTAGATTAGACCTATTTTCTGCCAGTTCAAGAGCTTTTTCATAATTAATTGTAGTGTTGGTAACGGTATTTCCACTATCAACTTTCTCCTTAATGGTCTTAGTTAAATCTCCAAACAATAATGCAATAACCATTGCTGTTGGATTTGCTCTTAAGGCGTTCAAAATAGTGTCATTCAAATGTTCATCGCTAAATGAATAACCGGACATAATTAAAACAGCTGAGTTTTGCCTTAGAAATTTATTCAGTCTGTCGATTAATGCCAGGTAAGGCATCTTGCGGCTTTGATCATATTTTAAGTGTGATGGATGGATTATATAAGAATCACTTCCATTCAAAGCTGTTGAACGGTATACTTCTTTGCTATCTTTTAAATACCAATTAATTGATCCATGTATCTTCCATAATCTGGTCCAGTGGTTAGGTATCAGTCCATCTTCAACTGCTCTTAAATCAAAAAACGGAAAACGAGTACCAACAAATCCATCAAAGTAAGGAACTTTTAAGGCTTCAAATGCTTCCTCTAATAAAAGATCATAATTTGTGGTAAATATCTCAATCGGAGTGTCTCTTTCAATATTATTCACCCATTTTGCTAATTTGTGGTATGGTGTTTTATTGTCCGGTAGGTTGACATCCAGCTTTTGGGCTATTTTTTTGCAAATTAGCTTTTCGAGGTGCTCTAGCTCTGATTCGGAAAACCCCCTAATGTTAGTAGCACCTTTAGCAATTTGTATCATTCCTCTCAGAAAACTCAATATATCTTCAATATTGGGTTCCGTCTTTCCTGTTTTTATTACCTCATTTATGAGTTCGGTGTATGCAGTTGCAGAATTTCGTATTTCTCCCTCTAAAATAGTAGTTTCATTGTCAAGCTCATCTTTGATGTGTTTTGTCAATCCTGCTACATCTGGGATTAATGGCCATTTGTCATTGGGCATAGAAACAGCTAGAGGGCATCCAGCCGAAAGGAAGAATCCAACAGGTTTTTTATCTTGTGATAATGTCTGCCGTAAATATTTAGATTGTCTTATTGGGTCGTGGTAACTCATATTTTAATATTTTATTAGATTTAATTATTACACCTGTTTTTTATGAATATGCATCAGAGGTGTTACTCCATTCTCCGGGAAGTATTTACAATGGAATAAAAGATACACAGGAGAAGACTCTATCTTTATGTTACAATTAGAGATAACAATTCAGCTAATAACATATTTTGACAACAAGTTTTCAAACGTCTGAAAAACAATCTCGGAGTCCATCTCAATCATTAACAAAAGAATTGGCAAGTTTTTTTTGGGGAAATTAATTGATTGTTTCATATTGCAGGATTGTGTCTTATTAAACATTAGATTTTTTAAGTATGCAATAAAGTTATAAAATCAAATATTATTAGAGCTATAGTTTCATTCAAATTTTATCAATTCTTTCGTAATCAATTCATAAACAAACATTCAAATTAATGAATGATGAAATTACATTACCTTTAGCGCAAACTACATAACGGTCACAGTAACTAACTAAATTTCAACTCTATAAACTAAGTTTATGGAGTCAATATGGAAGAAGAAATACTCGTTTGAAAAAATGAATGCGATTTGCTGTTTATCATTTCTTACAGAATAGGACTATCCGGCCAAAAATCTTTAGGAGAACAAGCAAAAACTTTGGCGATTTCATTTAGATGGTTAATATTGTATTTGGCCCTTCGTTTTGAAGATTCTACATGAGATACAAAGCTACTACTCATGCCTATTTTTTGAGATAAGGCCATCTGTGACAGACCGCTACTGATCCTCATTCCCCGAATCTTATCAATTATATATTTTTCAATCTCAGTTGCCAAGGACGATATTATTTTATCTACAAATTGGAAGATTATTTATTTTTTTATCAACGGTACATGTACCATTAAATATTTTTTATTAATTTAGCCTCGTAATCATAATTTTGCGATACTTCGTAAATAAGATATAGAAGCTATTGCTTAGAATCTCGACTTGAAAACTGGTAATTTTACGGAACGAGATAATAAGTCAAGAGGCTCACGACCTAGGCGTGGGTTCTCTTATCGTTCCAAGGTATACCAGTACCTCAAGTCGGTAAGTTGAGTCCGCGCCCTTTTTCATTTAATTCCAGGCGTTTTATAATTCAACTCAGCTTTCCGGCTTACATCATACTTTTCTGTTGTATGATGCTACGTAAATATACTTATATCATAAAACAAAGTTGCCTATGACAAAATAAACAGAGAACAAGTTTTAAGCCCGCTACAACAGTTTGGCGACGTGTAGCAGGCTTGGTCGTTAATTAATTCTAACCATCAATTAACATCGAAATTTATGAAAAACTTTCCATACAAGGAAAATTATGCCCCTGTGTGTTTGATTTTCCGGAAATGCTTTGACCATTTTGCGATTCCTCAGATAGCAATAAACAAGCCAGGGAAACGGCAAAAGCTATTCAGTTTTGCATCTACACTTTCCTACATGAGTTTGGTATTTTTCTTCAGCCGGCACCATAGCCTGTACCAAAACAAAATTAAATCACCCGAGTGAGGAATGACTCTGTCGTTACGACAACGACATCAACTGATTTTTAACAATCTATTTTTCCATAACACATTAATTTCCATAACGATGAAATTAAACCTTTACCTGGCAGGTATTTTACTGCTTGCCGTACAATCATTTCTCTATGGACAGGACAGCCCCACGCCCTTAAAAGTGGGCGATCCGGTTCCCGATATCCTGCTGAAAGACCTGGTCAACTATCCAAACGGAACAGCCCGGTTATCCGATTTCGAAGGCCAATTGCTGATCCTGGACTTTTGGGCTACCTGGTGCACTCCGTGTCTTAAAGCCATTCCTCGGATGGAGCAACTCCAGCGTGAGTTTGGCAATCAGCTACAGGTGCTTATGGTGACCTCGCAGCCCAAAAACACCATTGAAAAATGCTTTTCCACCCGGAATGTCTCACTTCCGTCGGTAACCGGTGACAAAACGTTGTCGAAACTGTTTCCTCATAAATATGTCCCTCACGAGGTCTGGATTAAAGACGGAAAAGTAGTTGCCATCACCGGAGACGCGGAAGTAAACGCCGAAAACATCAGCGCCCTGTTGTCGGCTAAAACGACAGTTCTTGCCGAAAAGAAAAGCAATTTTGATTATGATCTGACCCAACCTCTGCTGATTGATGGCAATGGAGGACAGTCAAAAGACCTGTACTACCACTCGGTAATCACCGGCTACCTGGACGGGATCGGTGGCGGAGGGGTATATACCGACAGTTTAAACCGCTACAAAATCAGGGCCTTAAACGGCACCGTACTACAGTTGTACCGGGGAGCAGTGCGGCATATGGGCAACACCGTTCTGGCTCACCCCAACCGGTGTATTTCAGCGTTCAACAAGCAGGAAGTCCTGCCCCCGCCAAACGTATCGGCCTATATGCCAACTGCCCGCGACAAATACTACTGCTACGAGCTAATTATTCCCGCCGCTTTAAAGGCGAAAGCCGGAGAGCTTATGCTCGAAGATTTAAACCGTTTCTTTGGTGCCACTCACCACCTGCGTGCAAGCATTAAAAAGCGACAAGTAAAGTGTTGGGTATTAAAACAACATGGCACACCGGAGCAACTGGTTTCAAATAGTCCCACCTCAAAAATTACAAGCGATGATTCGGGGCAGTTGGTTTACCAAAAGCAGCCTTTTCAGAATTTCTACCGGGCAGTAGCCAGCCTGTACAAAAATGAACCTTGTCCGGTAATTGACCGAACCGGCATTAGCTCCGACATCGACATCAGCTTTCCGGCCAACGAGAAGGACATTCTCCGGTTTAAAACCTGCCTGCCCCCCTATGGACTAAGCCTGGAGCAGGAGCTTTGCGAAATTGATATGCTGGTGATTAAACAATTCAACTAAACAACAAAAACTCACACTTACATGATGCAAAAAAAACTATACTATTTATTGATACTGGTAATCGGGATTGGGATCACAAACCAATCGTTTGCCCAGCTAAAACAAGTAAGAGGAACTGTTTTTTCAAGCGAAAAAAACACAATCCCCGGTGTTTTTATAACCACTACCGATTTAAAATTCTCTGCCACAACCGACAGCCTGGGGAACTTCCGCCTAGTGCTTCCGGCTGATGAATCCTTCCTGCAGGTCTCTCATATCGGGTATTCCCGAAAGCAGATTCCCATTCCCGACGACAACAGCCCTCTGTCCATTTATCTGGAGCAGGAATTGGTTTTCATCGACGAGGTGGTGGTGTCAACCGGCTACCAAACGCTGTCGAAAGATAAAACCCTGGGGTCTTACACGCTAATCGACAATCAGCTGGTCAACTGGACTGTCAGTACCGACATCTTAAGCAGGCTGGAGAATATCTCCGGCGGCATCCTGTTCGACCACCGGTTCAACGGTTCCCCATCGCTTAGCATCCGGGGGCAAAGCACCATCCAATCGGAAGCCAGTCCGCTGATTATTGTCGACAACTTCCCTTACGAAGGAGATATCAACAACATCAACCCCAACGACATTGAGAATATCACGATCCTGAAAGATGCCGCTGCCGCATCAATCTGGGGGGTGCGAGCCGGAAATGGCGTAATTGTGATTACCACCAAGAAAGGCCGGCTGGAACAGCCCCTGACCATTCAGCTAAATACCAGCGTAAACATTGGCCGGAAGCCGGATTTATTTTACAACAGGCAATTTCTGAATGCCTCCGATTTTATCGATGTGGAACAAAGCCTGTTTGAACAGGATTATTACACCTGGATGGAGGATTATTCCGCCCACCCAGCCATGTCGCCTGTTGTACAGCTGCTAATTGCCCAAAGGGATGGATTCGTCAATCCAGAAGAAGCAGAAAGACAACTGGCCAACTACCGCAAACAGGATGTCCGCAGGGATTTCAGCAAATACCTCTATCAAAACAGCGTAAACAGGCAGTATTCACTGTCGATGAAAGGGGGCAGTAAAAAAGTCAGTTATTATTTAAGCGGCGGAGCCGACCAAAACGAGGATAACCTGGTGCGTAACGCACTCAACCGGATTACCCTTAACTCCATGCTAAGCTATCACCCGGTCAATTCATTTGAAATTTCTGCCCATATTATTTACTCCCACAGTAAACAGTCGCAGAACAATGGCGGAAGCAGCACGATAACCAGTGGTGGTGGAAAAGCGATTTATCCCTATGCCCGCCTTGCCGGTGACGATGGGAAACCGCTCGCCATCGTGCACGATTACAACACCGACTTTGTCAACCAGGCGCCCGGTAACGGTTTGCTGGACTGGTCGTATGTCCCTTTAGAAGATTTGCACCATAAAGATTACCAAATCAATACCGATGATATCCGAATCAACACCGGCCTGAAATACAGCTTTACTTCCTGGCTTAATCTGGAAGGCCGGTACCAGTACGAACATCAAAACCAGCATACCCGAAATCATCAGCGTCAGGAATTGTATACAACCCGTAATCTCATTAACCAATATGCCTACACCGACACGGAAGGCAGTTTAAACTTCCCCATCCCCCCGGGTGATATACTGGATAACAATTACCTGACCCTTGTCTCGCATTCTGCCAGGGGTCAACTCAACGTTAACAAGAACTGGAACGATATCCACGTGCTAAACCTACTGGCCGGAACAGAAGTCAGGCAAGCCCGGACAACCGGACTTTCAAACCGGGTATATGGCTATAACGATGACTTATTAACTTTTTCCCGGGTAGACTATACTACAAGCTACCTGATTAATCCTTATGGTTACACCGAGACCATTCCCGACGGAGCTTCCCTGACCGATCGCACTGACCGGAATGTGTCCTATTATGGAAATGCGTCTTACAGCTACCGGGGCCGTTATATGCTTACGGCCAGTGCCCGAAAAGATAAATCCAATTTATTTGGCGTAGATGCCAACAACAAGGGTGTTCCCCTGTGGTCAACCGGTTTAGGGTGGCAAGTCAGTTCTGAAGAATTCTTTCCCTTCGGCAACTGGCTTCCGCTGCTTAAGCTGCGGGCGACCTATGGTTACAGTGGTAATGTAAACAAATCGCTTACAGCATACGCCACCGGCTACTACTACACCAATTCGGTTACCGGACTTCCTTATGTGCAGATACTAACTCCTCCGAACCCCAATCTCCGGTGGGAAAAAGTAAAAATGATCAATTTGGGGCTTGATTTCGAAACCAAAAACCACCTGCTCTCCGGGAGTATCGAATACTACAAAAAGCAGGGTATTGATTTGATTGGCAGGGCTCAACTGGATCCAACCATCGGATTCAGTGTCGGTGGCCGCAACGAATTTATTGGTAACAATTCAGCTTTAAAGGGCCAGGGAGTTGATGTTCAGCTGAACGTCAATAAAACCATCAGGCGCCTTAAATGGACGGCTCAACTCCTGTACAGCTACTCAACCAACAAAATTACCCGGTATGATTATGAGAGCAATACTATCTCAGCTTACTTTTCTTCGTCTCCCGTACCTGTCCCGGGAAATCCAAGGTACAGCCTTTACAGCCTGAAATGGGCAGGACTTGATCCCGAAACAGGCGATCCGCAAATCTATATGGACGGAGAGATTTCGAAAGACTATAGCTCCATTATGTCTAATTTAACGCTGGAAGATTTAAGCTACAGCGGGTCGGCACTGCCAACAAATTTCGGTTCACTGCGCAATAACTTCCGACTTGGGAATTTCTCACTGGGCTTCAATATCAGCTATAAGTTTGGGTATTACTTCCGCAGACCATCCATTAGCTATTCAGCCCTTTTCAACGACTGGACAGGCCACGAAGATTACAGCAAACGGTGGATAAAACCGGGGGATGAGCTCTTCACGCAAGTGCCTTCGATGCCGTCAGTCGGAACAAGCAGCTCACGCGATTTTATGTATACTTTTGCCGACATTCTGATCGAAAAAGGTGACCATATCCGGTTTCAGGATATCAATTTTTCCTACGACCTACAGCAATCGCAGTATCATTGGCTTCCTTTTAACAAACTCTCTGTTTATGGGTATGTCAATAATCTTGGGATCATCTGGCGAGCCAACAAACACAAGCTGGATCCTGATTACGTTTTCCAGCCCTACCCGGCTCCACAAACTTATTCACTAGGCATTAACATTACACTTTAAACAATTATGAAACGTTTTATACCACTATTACTATTCTTTCTGCTGGGCATGATTGCCTGCAATGAAGATTTTCTGGACACCAAACCGGATAAAAAACTGGTTGTCCCGTCTACCCTGGATGACCTGCAGGCTATGCTTGACTATTTTGATGTTCACAACGCCAATATGGTGGGGATGGGTGAACTCTCTTCAGACGATTATTATATCCTTTACGACCGCTGGAATGCCCTGCGTTCGGAGTACATGAAAAACGGCTACATCTGGGCCAGGGAAATATGGGAAGGCTCCACATCAATCGACTGGAACAACCGCTACCAACAGATTTTTTATGTCAATTATGTATTGGAAGGTTTGGCCAGGATCGACCAAACAGAAAACCTGATCCAATGGAACACACTGAAAGGTAGCGCCTTGTTTTTCAGGGCTCACGCATTTTACCAACTGGCACAGGTATTTTGTGTTCCCTTTGATCAGTCGGCCTCCAATGAGGGAGACGGACTTCCGTTGCGTTTAAGTTCTGATCTTAATATTCATGTGGACCGGGCTACGGTTAAGCAAACTTACAACCGGATTCTGTCCGACCTTCAGGAAGCGCTCAGCTTGCTTCCCGAAAGCTCCTCCTACAAAACCCGACCGGTAAAAGCGGCAGCTTATGCCCTGCTTTCGCGGGTGTATTTAACCATGCAGGACTATGACAATGCGCTGACCTACGCGGATTCAGCACTAAGTTCAAACTACGAACTGCTTGATTATAATCAGCTCGACCTGACTGCTTCCTACCCGATGGAACGCTACAACAGCGAAGTAATTTTCCACAGCAGAATAACCCGGTATTCAACACTGTCAAGTTCCCGTCTGATTGTGGACTCCCTGCTTTTCCATTCCTACGCAGAAGCGGATATCCGCAAAGCGGCCTGGTTCCGTCCGGTCAGCAAGGGATATACTTATCGGGGAAGTTACTGCGGATCATTGCAAATATTTAACGGTTTGGCAATTGATGAATGTTACCTGACTAAAGCAGAATGCCTGGTGCGCAGTGGTTCGGTTGAAGAAGCGCTCAGCACGCTGAATGAACTGCTGGTTTCCCGTTATGAAAGCGGTGGTTTTACCCCGCTTAGTGCCGGTAGCAAGGCCGAAGCCCTGGAGCTTATCCTGCAGGAACGAAGGAAGGAACTACTGCTTCGGGCGATCCGGTGGACCGACCTGCGACGGCTTAACCTGGAGCAATCAACCGCCAAAACGTTATACCGGAACCTAAATGGAACAATTTATCAATTAGAGCCCAATAGTCTCAACTATACGCTACCTCTTGCGGATGATGTGATTCAACTTTCCGGCATCGCCCAGAACATCCGGGAATAGTGTCGTTATACCCGGAATATGCATTAAAAAATCTATTCCGCACTGAAACTACTTCAAAACAAGACGTTTCACTAACTTATTGAAACTCACCATAACGGTGCTATGCATCGTTTCTCTAAGTTCTTGTTTTATTGTATTTTCAATGCTCATCACGAAGTTTTAATGTATAAACCGGGTTAAAAAACCCCGGGTAGTTGATTTCCCGGGGTGAATTAAAGTGCAAAAGATGCCCGCCTACAGGGCATCTTTTTTTAGTTAGTCTTTCGAGCGAAAATCGATGTGATTGTCCACTTCCGATGCTTTTACCTGACGTACACCACCAATAATCTCGGTTTGACTTTCCGAATACTCGCGGGCACAGTCCGGCTCTTCCAGTTTAGAAGGACAAAGGTTATCAGGATTGGACACCTGGGTGCTCGTCACACTACTACCAGATTCATCCATTAAAAACCAATATGTCGATTGTGATTCGGTATTACTTGTGTTTGTTATCACAAATGCGCTTGCGGTCAATACCAGGACCAACGCAACGATAATTAATGCATATTTTTTCATGCTAATTGTGTTTTAATTAATAAAAAGGTTAATGTAAATTTCCTCTGTGGCGGGAGAAACCTGTGCTGACTGCTTTTTGAACCAACCAGCACAAAAGAATTAAATCGTAGCGGGAAGCCCCGCTGGAAAAGTGACAATTGCCAGAGGTTTAGCTCCCGAATTTTAGTTTCTGAAGTAAAATATCTAAAATTGGATTGAACCGCTTCACCACACATACTTTACAATTTTTATCCAATTGTAAAGCTACAGAGGCAACTGGTCTTTGAGCTTATCCGGTATTCAGAATACCATGGTGACTGACAAACAAAATTATTATCCGGAGATAATATCAAAACGAACTACTGACCATTTACTCCCCTCTGCATCAACTACGTTCACATAGGAGTTATCTGTAGGCAGAAAGCTATTTGTACATCAGACCTCTGCCGAAGTTTCCAGGTGTGTGACAACTAATTCATCAGGGATGCCCGTTCTTCCTGATCATACGACTAAGAGACTGTGGCGTAATATTCAGATAAGATGCGATAATCTCTTTGGATATCCTTAATTCGATACCCGGATGTGATGACAATAAATGTAAATACCTTTCCCATGGTGTATTTACAGCCAACTGCCGGGATCTCTGTGCAAAAAAGTAAACATACTGAAGGGAAACACAACGTTCAAAAACTCCTGCTTCGGGGAAAGCGTGAAATATGTCCTGTAGTTGACGGTAAGAAACAGAAAGCAATAAACTTCCTGGCATTACTTCGATATTAACCTCTGAAGTTTTTCGTTGAAAAAAGCTCACCGGATCACACACTATACTTTGTTCCTTCCAAAGTATCGAGGTTAGGTCCCTGCCTGAACGGTCATCAAAATAGAAACAACGGGCAAGCCCTTTTTCCACAAAATACATATAATCTGAGGTATGCCCGGCGTTAAGCAACAATGACCGGTACCTGTGCTCGGTTATGGTCAGCCTTTCGTCAATTGCTGCAATTAGAGCATCCACATAAGATCGTTCTGTAAGTTTTTGGGGCAAGGGTCTCATTTTAAAAATAACATCATATAAGCTGTGTTTTTCCATAGTTAACGTTTAAGGAGTTCGGGTTAAAATAATAAGGTTTAAATGTCTCCTCAAAAAGGAGTAATCATAATTTTTATGAGTAGAACGTCGTCACTCACGTCAGGGAGCTCAAATTTATTAATGTGTCGCTTTTAAAGTTTCTCCAGGTCTGATTGGCTTATATCGATGAATACGGAGTGGCTGATTGCTTTCAGTCGAATACCAAACCGGCTTTTATTACGTCGTTTTACCAAAATTCCTTCATGTCCTTTTAATGGGCCGGAAACAATACGTACATGTTCTCCACCGGAGAATTGATTTTCTACTGTAATCGCATTCCCCAATTCCAACATTTTCCGTATTCCATCTACCTCCTTTTCAGTTATTGTGGATGGTTTACCTGCAAACGAGACAAAGTTTACAACCTGAGATATTCTTCGAATGGTATATATTTCATGGTGATAAGTAAAGACAAATAAGTAATTGGGGAATAGCGGAAACCAGATCTTTTTTCTTTGTCTGTTCTTCCAAAGTTTTGTTTTTGGAATTGCAGGGCAGAACACATTATATCCATGACTAGCGAGTATCTGTGCTGCAATTCTTTCATTGCGTGGGCGAAGATAAAAAACATGCCAGGCTCTTTTCACAAAACCATACGGCTCATGATGAACCTGTAATCCTTCACCTTTCTTATTACTAATTCTGTTTGCCATTGCTTAGTGTTTTATGGTTAAATTTATTATATCTCTCTCAGGAACAATCATTACACGCAAGGAGATAGCGCCTATTAATCCCGTCTTTCACTGGAGGTACGTTTGTTTATATTTAAATGACTTTATTCAAAAGATTAGATGATCTTTTCAGGTTGACTATTTTCAACATTATCCCGGTCTTGTTTTATCAGACGAATTATCCGCGTTTAGCGGAACCATAAAATTATTTCTAAGGTCATTTTCGGTTAAGGTGCATGCCAAAGGCAGGTCACTTAGCACAAATACATAAGGCAAAACGTCCATATTTATACCTAACATACGGTATGTAAATATATGGAAAAATTACACAAACAAAAAAATAGTATCTCCAATAGATGATAATTCATACTATAAAATAGGATTGTTTTGCTAGATTTATCAACCTTTTTAAGTAAGTTTGTTCGTAATAGATTAACAATATCATGACAACTAAAGAACGAATCACTGAAGAAGCTTTTAAATTATTCCTGAATAACAATTATGAAAAAGTTAGTATTTCTGATATAGAGGCAGCAGTTGGTAAAACAAGAGGAGCAATATTCTATTTTTTTAAGAACAAAGAAGAAATATTTAACGAGGTGATAGACACCTACATGATCAAAACACAGGATCCTTCTGCGAAATTTAAATTCGATAACAACACTTCTCTGGAGCAATTTATAAAGCTATATATCAGCGGAATAAACACCACTATGTCCAGGATGCTATCCATCTCTGTTGTCAATATTTACAAGCAGTATTTTTCCCTATACCTCCAGGCGTCTAAAATTTATCCCAACTTTTCCGAGATCATGACACGTAACTCGATTGAGGAGATAAACCTGTGGGAAAGAGTGATATCTGAGGCAATAAAGAACAAAGAAATAAAGGCTATAGATACCAAACATTATGCAACGCTTTTTCGAAGTTGTTTTTTGGGGCTTGCATTCGACAGATGCCTTTTGTACGGGCTCAATACAGAGGAATTATTTACACTTTATCAAACCATTTACCAGCAAATAAAATTAAAATCCTAAGTTATTCATAACAAATGTATGTAAATTTTTACTTACTTTTACATACCAACCATTATTATTTATTGTTATGAATAAAAATGTTTACATCTCATCCGTCAGCAAATTTTTGCCCAATTCACCCGTTGAAAACGAAGATATGGAACAATATCTTGGTTTGATTAATTCAAAACCGTCAAGGGTAAGACGTATCGTACTTAAGCAAAATGGAATAAAATCCAGGTATTATGCTTTGGACAAAAATCGACAGATCACTCATACCAACGCGGAGCTGGCATTCCGTTCCATACAAAAGCTATTTCCTGATGAAACGATTCCGGAGGATATTGATGTATTGGCATGTGCTACGGGCAATCCTGACCAGTTATTACCATCACATGCATCGATGGTACATGGTCTAATGAAAAACAGGCCTATGGAACTGTATTCCGCTTCAGGAGTATGCCTTACGTGCCTGCAGGCTTTTAAAACGGCTTACCTCTCTGTTTTGTCCGGGGTATCATCAAAAGCAATTTGTTCTACTTCAGAACTCGCCTCTCCAACTTTATTGTCAAAAAACTACGAAGAAGAGTATGAGCATTGCTCACAAGTCGGAAAAGATCCATACATGGCTTTTGAAAAAGATTTTCTGCGCTTTATGCTTAGTGATGGTGCCAGTTCGGTATTGCTCTCTAATAAAAAGAGTGAGAATGGGATTTCATTTAAAGTTGAATGGGTGGAAATGACTTCGTATGCCAATGAACTTCCAACCTGCATGTTTATGGGAGCAGAACTTCGTGAAGATGGAGAACTCACCAGCTGGAAGGAATTTGAAAGCCGGGAACTTATCAATCGCTCGGTTATGACCGTTAAGCAGGATATTCGCTTGCTAAAACCAAATATTATCCGTTACTGGGTTGACCACTTGGAATATTGTCTGAAAAAATATAACCTTGATCCAACAGAGGTCGACTATGTGATCCCGCATGTCTCATCCATGTTCTTTTATGGGAAGCTTGCCGAGGGAATAGAGGCCAGAGGTTTAGATTTAGGGACGAACAAGTGGTTCACCAATCTTACTGAAATTGGAAATATCGCTTCTGCTTCCATTTTTGCCGCGTTGGATGATCTATGCAAAACAGAAATGCTAAAAGTAGATGATAAGGTTTTACTACTGGTACCGGAAAGTGGACGTTTTTCATATGGGACGGTTTTGTTGACCGTAAAACGGCCAAATTAGCTTTTATTAAAGATTTACAGTAGTGTCCGGGAAACGTTGAACATATTCCTCTCTTCGATCAGAATGACAGGCTTTCTGAGAGTGTTCGCTATTGGGAAGGTGGTTGGGCGGCTGTGCCGCCCAACCACCTTCCCAATAACCCTACGAAACGTAACTAACTGTCATTCTGAACGAAATAAAATGGAGTGAAAGAATCTCTACTTTAAATTATATTTTAACCGGACACTACTGAAAGATTTAATGATAAGAAGAGTCAATATTGCATTCTGAAAGGAAAGATTTATTTCAACTCTTTCTTTTTGTATGTTAACATATACAACATTAATAACAAACTGGCTTCTTATACCCACATCACACTGCAATCTTCCTCCCTACTTAACTTGGATTACACTAATATTTTTAACAGATCTTTATTTAAAAAAGGAGAATACAATCCTATCTACTGAGTTTTATTTACTTTGCATTTAGAGAATATTTTATAGTATAGAATCCCATTCTTTTGCGATGAACATGTTTTTCACTAAAATCTCCTTCAAGAATATCATTGGATTTATGTTCCAAATAACGGTTATTTGGATAATACTATCTTTAGTAACTTCCTGTAATTCAGCCTCTGACTCTCAAGAAGAGAAAGTAAAGGAGCAACTACACAACATTGAAGCAATAATGCTTCAAAAACCAGATTCAATTGAATTTTTAGTAAGTCGGATAGATACAACTAAGTTATCTGTTCATGATAGGGCTAGATTAGGAACAATTAGCGGATTAATTCACTCAAATAATGGTGAATTCCAGAAAAGCATCAATGAACTGGAAAAGGCTGAATTGGTATTTGAAGATCGTAATGATGACTATCATCTTCATATTAATAAACTAATACGTGCATTTGTCTTTGAACAACTTAGTCTAAGTACAAATGCTACAGACCTATATATAGAATGTGAATCCTACTTTGAAAAAAGTGATCTACTAATATTTAAGTTCTTTGCTTCATTAGGTGTCTTGAGAATGGCAAACTTTCTAAAATTAAGCAAGGAGGAAAAAATCAATAACATTCAAAAAGAATTCAAAGACCTTGATGAACCAATATATAAGGGGCTATTTTATGCGGCAAAGGCTTATGTTCAAAAAAGTGACTCATTACGTATTCTAGACTATGAAAATGCAAGAAATCAGTTTATAAAGGCAAAATACTGGTCGAGGGTTTTTGGAATGGATTTAAATATATTATTCCTCAAAATTAAAAAGAACGAGGAAGAAAGTGTTCAAAAGTATTATAACACCTTTCTTGATAGTTATGAAAATTATTCATTATCTGTGTATCAAAAGCTTCAGTACAATTACGGACAAGCTTATATATATATTCTTGCAGGGAGAAATCAAGAGGCAGTTCCTATCACCCAAAAAGTATTGAATGATGCTAAGAAGTTTGATATTCCAGCAATTGAACTGAATTGCTTGCAATCATTAAGCATTTTGTATAGAAGACTGGGTGATTCTGAAAAGGCTTATAAAACACTAAAGGATTACAGTGCACTGAAAGAAAAAACGCTTTCCGGTTTACAGAAAAATCAATTATTGGCATTGGGAGCTCATTACAGGTATTCAGAATTGGATAGAGAAAGATTAAATTTAAAGGTACAAATTCAAAAGATATTGATTGTTACAACAATTATCATCTCATTGTCATTATTGATATTCTTTATTACATGGTTTCGGTTAAGACTACATAGACAACACAAAGAAATTCTCAAACTTGAAAATATTGAGATCAAAGATCAGATTGACAAATTACTTGGTTCATTGGAAAAAGCAAAAGGAGAGAATAGTGATTTAATTGTGCAAGTTAAAAGATTAAAAGATCAATATACTGAATCACAGGATGTGACAGAATTTTTAAAAGCCCTGAAAGATGAACAGATTAAGACCTGGATGGAGTACGAGGCCATTTTTGTGAAATTAAAACCGGGCTGGATTGAGAAACTTAAAAACGATTATCCTCAACTTTCTCCCACCGATATAAAATATTGCATGTGTTTATATTTTAATTTGAACAATCACACCATTTCAAGCTTATGCGAAGTTGGTGTAGATGCCATTAAAAGTGCAAAAAAAAGAATTAGGGATAAGCTATTATTGAATGAGGCTTCCGAGATATACTTTTTTCTCAAAGAAATTAGATAGAATACATCTAAATAGCACAAATTTACCACATGCACACTTTTACACCCCATGTAAAATTGCATCTTCAACTAGTTGATAGTTATGTTTGTGATCACCAGTTTTGACATTGATCCCAAAAATAAAAAAACTATCATGAAAAAAATTATTATCCCTATTTTCTTTATTGCAGTATTGGTAACCAATATGTTTATCCCGGAAAGAAGCAGTTCTGAGCCAAACACCATTTCCCTGGAACTAGTACAGGCCAGGGCAGATGAAAATTCAGAAGAAGAAAATCCAGACCCTCTTATTTGGGTTTATCCAAACAGTGAACCCCCTTCATCCGGGCTGTTTGGTTTCATCAAAGATTTAGGAGAGAAATATTTCTAGAAGTATAAATAAGCATGATTTTCCCATCGGAAATATAACTCCAATCTCATTTCGGGCTAATGAATAAACCCAAAATTCAATCCATTACAGGAAGTTATTCCTTTACGATTATACCTTTGTTAAAGGTTATATTTCTTTTCGGATTAATCTTGTTCGTACCATTCGTTCGAAATAATAATCTCTATCAATTGATACAAAGCAGCCAGGCCTTTGGATTCCTTTATGGAATGCTGGCTTGCTTTGTATTTGTGTTGGTCGAATGGAACGTAAAAGGAAGCATTCTAAAATTAAGGGCATCACTAACCGACATACTGTTGGGTTTGTATGCTGTTCTCGTTGCATACGCCTACTGGAAATACCATTCTGAGCCGCTTAAAATACTTATTTTTGGAGCTTTTGCCCTACTCTTCCTGGCTGTTAGACTACTTCCAAATGCGTTGCTAAAATATCTATTAATAGGAGTAGTTGTTTCAGGTATAGTACAGGCGGCATATGGTAATCTTCAATTATGGGGTTACTATCCCTCCAATCACAGCATTTTTCGTATAACCGGTAGTTTCTTTAATCCCGGTCCCTATTCCGGCTACCTGGCCGGCACTTTCCCGGTAGCCTTAGCTTTCTATCTTTATAAAGAAACTCTTTTATGCCGAATACATTTTTTAATGCATTCGGGATTTATTCGAAGAATGAAAAAGTATTTTCATTCAACTTTATTGAAAGGAAATAAAATCATTCCGCGGATTATAAATGGAATGAAGAATAGATTTTCTTTGTTGGTAAATTACTTCGGTAATTTCATAAAAAATAGAATTAATAGCATTGAGGTGATTTGCCTTGCTTCAATGGTGGTTATTGTTTTGGTTTTACCCGCTTCCCGTTCCAGGGCAGCCTGGCTTGCGGTTATTGCATCTTCCATGTATTTATTGGCTTACCGGTACAAAGGGGTACTTGCGAATTGGCAAAGCCGGTACCTGAATTCCTTTGCAAGGAAAACCGGTGCACTTGTATTGATAACGGTACTTTTTGGAGGTATTTTAAGCGCATTGTATCACTTTAAGAAAGATTCGGCAGATGGAAGATTGCTGATTTGGAAAGTTGGCCTTGAAATGATCAAAGACAAACCTGTTTGGGGGCATGGCACTGATAAGTTTGCAGCTTCCTATATGAATTACCAGGCCGATTATTTTCGATCCCATCCGGATTCACCTGAAGCTATGGTGGCTGATAATGTATCCTATGCTTACAATGAATTTCTGAAACTGACAATTGAATACGGACTAGCCGGATTATTGCTTGTAATTGCAGTTTTGTTTACCTTATTCTTTGGAAAAACAAAGAAAGGCGAAGAACAAATTTTGGATACAAAGTCCCCTTTAGGGGATTTAGGGGTGAAAACTTCGCCAGCCAATCGATCAGTAGGCATAAATCCTGTACTTTTGGCAGTCCGTGCCGGTTTATTGGCCATTATTGTATTTTCCTTGTTTTCCTATCCCTCCGACATACTGCCCATAAAAATGTTGCTGGTATTGTTTGTGGCAATTATTGCCAATCAACAAAAGGTAATACGTTTTAGAAAGGCAAAGGCAGCAATAAGGACAAAACAAAATAGAGGAGTTGCGGAAAAATTTATCCGGTATGCAATGTTGTTGATTATTTTAGTACTGGTTTATCCGGCGTTTAAATACATTGGCTTGCAATATCGGGCGTATCAATCATGGAAGGATGCTTCCGATATATACAATATAGGTGCTTATCCCGAATGTTTGGAAGATTTTGAGCTTGCCTACCCACAATTGAAAAACAACGGCAGTTTCCTAGTACAATACGGTAAAGCGCTGGAAATGGCAGAAAAGCCGGACAGCTCAATTTTCCTGTTAAATCGATCCAAAGAATATTTAAACAATACCATTTCATATACGACGCTGGGCAACAATTATAAAACATTGGGTAAAACACAGGAAGCTGAACAGGCTTATTTACATGCCTGGCATATGATCCCCTCCCGTTTTTACCCTAAATATTTGTTGGCCAAATTATATGATGAAAGTGGACAAAAAGATAAAGCTGTTTCTATTGCCAAAGAATTATTGAATAAGGAGATAAAAATCAATTCAAAAGCTATTGAAGAAATAAAAAAAGAGATGCGAAAAATAATATTTAAATACGCAAGCTTGCAAAGTAGTAAAGAACTTTTAGGGAAAGAGCAGAAAACCACATTGTGCAAACAAAACTTTCTGTCAATTTCTTTTTAACCAAGAAAGGAGGTATGTGACAACTGAAGTGTAAAATGTCTTTAATGAATTTAAAATTATGAATCTTAATAAAAATGTGAATTATGAAAAAATTAATTAAAATCTTATCCTTTTTTGCCCTACAAATTGCCGCCATAACTTTGACAATGCAGTACAGTGATAATCAAAGCAATGAAGGCTTTGGGCTTAATAATCTATATAAACAAAATCTGGCTTATGCAGAAGACCCTGTTGTGAAGAAGTACAAAATAGTTGCTTGTGGCGACGAAGAGGAAGTGCAACCTGATGGGACTACTATTATATTTCATCGAGTTCGCTGTGCAGGAGATGGAGAAACAGAGTGTAAATGTTATTGTTAGAGAGTTGAATATTCTATATTAATTTAAGAAAATCATATGAAAAGAAATAAAAAATTACTAGTACTAACCGCCTTTCTACTGATAACAATTCAGACAACGATATTGTCTAATTCAGATATTAGAATAACATCAGCAAACCTATTGGATATGTCTATGTTAAATAAGGCCTTTGCTCAAGAACCAGAGATAACAATTCCTGAGGATTACTTGAAAGTGGATTGTTACGATGTATATGACTATGATTCTCAAGGAAACTTAACGGTTATACGACATCAAGTGGATTGTAGTGGAAAAGGACCAATTAAATGTAAATGTCATTGTGCATTATAGTTTTACATAACTGGCTTTGGTATACTATTATCGAGTCAGTTATTTTCAATTGCTTTTTTTTGAAATTCTAAACAAGATCTTAAGATATGAACTTCAATCTAAAATGGGTGCTTACTCTCTTTGTTATTACTTTCGTTTATTCCTGTGACAGAAAGCAAGTTAAAAGTTTTAACTCTGAATACAACATTAAGTGTATAAAAAAAGAGTGGAATATTTCTGATTACTTTGATATTAACGAAACAATTTGTTTAGAAACTGATTCCAACTGTTTTATTTCACAAATTGACAAAATGGTCATCGCTAAGAATCATATTTACATTCTAGACAAAGAAGCCAAAACTGTTTTCATGTTTACAAGAGGTGGAAAATATGTTTCCAAAATTAACAATGTTGGTAAAGGTCCAGGTGAATATTTGAATATTACAACTATTGATATTACAAATGATGCGCTGTATCTAGTAGTATGGAGAGCCAGACAAAAACTATTAAAATATAGTCTCAACTTATCGTTTATTGAAGAAACGTCTCCTCCAATAGAATGTGGTGCACTAAAAATTATGGATGAAGGTTATTATATTTATGCCTCTAATATTTGTGATAAAAAACTATCAATAGGCGGTAAACATTATAACTTGGCATTTTTTAATAAACAAGATGACTTGCAATGGTATGACCTTCCTTTTAATGACAGCTTTTGTGGTCGATCAAACAGCTATGGTAGTCAAGGGCGCAATTTTACACTTTCATCAACGGGCGATTTGTTTTTTACAAAACCTTTTTCTGATGAAATATATAAAGTCGAGAAAGATGTACTTGATTCATATTTTAAATTGAGTTTTAATTACGAAAGTATTGAAAATGTTCAAGAAAATATGAATAGAAAGGAAATGTTAAATCATTACAATAAATTGGGACTATTTAAATCCATTGGTAATCTTTGTATCACTCAGAGTTTTGTTTATTTTCAGATTTTCTCAAATCAAAGCTTTCGTTGTATTGTTGAAGACGATGTCGCCTATTATACTTCGAATTCTGGTGTAGATCCGAAATTTGGATTAAATCTTTCAAAGCATATTGGTAACACCAGTGAGTATAATGGGATAATTGTAGAAGTACCTCCAATTCATATAAAATATATGTGCGAAAATAAACCAGAGCTTGTTGTCGATGAAATAAAAGAATTAGAAAAGAATATTTCGGTAAATGATAACCCAATTCTATTTTTTCTAAAATATAGATCTGAATAACCTTAACAAAGGTAATGATTGCTGAATACCTAGTAACATATTATGAATCGAACCGCATTGATTATCCTTTCAATTATTCTAATTTTCTCATTAACCTTTTATGCAAAGTTGAACTCAGCATATATTAAACATAAGAATATAAATATTATCTTACAGCAACATATTGAAAACTCCTTGAAACATATAGAGTTTAACGATCATTTTATTATTTCTCTAATGTCAATTGATTTAAATAAACTTAATACAAAAGATGTTTACAATGATGGCATTAAATATCTACTACTAATATCCAGGGCAGGATGTTCTGCATGTAATAAAAGACAAATAAAGTTTGTTGAAAATTATAATAAACTACATTCTTCAAAAATAGGAGTGGTCTTTTCAAATGAAACTATTAGAAGGCTGCAAATGTCTAAAATTACAAATGAGATCGAATCAAAAGTATTTCTTGGAGTATATGATGATACTGTTGAAGAAGTTGTTCAAAATGCACCAATATTAGTTGAATTGAACGAAAGCGGGAATTGTACGAGAAAGTTTCAACCAATTCAAGAATTACCCAATTTTACGGAAAAGTTTTTAGAATTAGGAAATACAAGACGGTAAATGCAAATTGCGTGATTTCAGAAATCCAAGTATGGGGAAGTGCCGTATAGTTTCGGGGGGGACCAATACTGTGGTAGTAGATAGTGAAGTTACTTCGCGTTTGGAGGCTATCTTTTCGAACAGGGAAAGGACGGTTATCAAAACGCATTTTTTTACACTTTACTAGAAACACCCTTTTACACCCCTGCTAAAATTAGGAAAACCGCGGGTTCTTGATTATGTTAGCAACATCAATTTCAAACAAGAATAAACAAAAGTCTCATCGCCCCAAAGCAGATAAATAAGCCAAATAGAAATGCAAACATTAATAAACAATAAAGCAAGCTTGCAAAACAATAACAACCTAAAAGGAAAAGGACAGGAAGCACAACCAGCTAGTTGTGACAGCTCCCTGCCCGGCACCTTTTCTAATAAAGAAAGTGAGGTGTGGTGACAAAGATAACGAATCGAAGTAAACAAATCAGCTGTGTTTAGTTTCTTTCTAGGTACTAGAAAGAAAATTTTATGTATTGAATTAAAAGTTTTAATAAAAATTAAATTATGAAAAAATACAAAATAATTATTTCAACATTTTTTGTGGCATTATTTGCAATAAATGCATTTATGACCAATCAAACATTTAAAGAAAACAATATTTCTTTAAATCAGCTAATGTCTTTAACTGTTGCTCATGCCGCGGAGCTTCCTGATATCGTGGTAGATTGTTCAACTGGAACTTATGGTAAATGCAGAACACTTCGGGGAGATTTTTGTCCTGGTTATCCTTTAGTACTGGATGTTTATGCACGTTGCGTTATGACGGCAAACGTGAATGTATATTGTTCTCCAGCAGATGAAGTATATTGTGACTAGGTATTTATCAGCATCTGATAACCAGAGGGGTAGTCTATTATCTAGACTGCCCCTTCAGATTAACTAAATTATTAAAAGCATTATGTATTTTCTAACTAAAAAAGCAATATTCATTTGTAGTTCACTAATTATGTTAATATTGCTAAGTTGTAATAAAACAGAAGAAAATTGGGCGAATATAGTTCTCTCGTTTGATCTAGATAAGCAGATTGAAAAGGAAATTCCTTTTGAAAAGGTTTTCGATGAAGTACAATTAGTTCCATTGGAAACTAGTAAGGAAAGTATGATTCATGAGATTACAAAATTTGAAATCTATAATGAAAGAATCTATGTTCTAGATGCAAGACAAAGATCTTTATTTATTTTCGATTTAAATGGTAGATATATAAGAAAGATAAAAAGTATTGGGAAAGGCCCTGAAGAGTATACTGAGATTGCCGACATTAATATAAATAAATACAATAAAAATATCGAGCTTCTAACTCCAACAAGAAATATGCTATTTTACGACCTGAATGGTAGTTTTATTAAAAAAGATAACCTAAATCTTGGAAATAAGGTTGTTCATCAATTTGCAAATGTTTCTGAAGATATTATTTGTTTTTATTCGTTTTTCTCGAAGAAAAAATTAACAATATATTCGAGGTCTCTGGATAAAATCTTATATGAAGCGATCGAAAGCCCCAGCTCTGACATTGATGGAACTGTCTTACAGTCACCAAGTTCTCCATTCATTGAAAGCGGAGAAATAACTTATTTCATGGATGGACTCAATCGAGAAATATTTAAACCGACCAAAGACGAACTGGTGAAGGTAAAAATATTTGATTTTGGCAATTACAATCTGAATTTAAAATATTTAAAAGAAATAAAAGGTGGTTTTAGAGAAAAACATCAAAAGATTAAGGAGCTTTCTTCTACATCTGTTGTAGCCTTTAGCTCATATAGAGAAAATGAAAATTTTATAGTTACCTCTTTTGCATTTCAAAATACATTTGTCAATCTCATAATAAATAAAATAACAAAAGCTGAAATTTTATTTAATGAATTTGAAAATCAGATTGCATTTCCGTCATTGAATGTAAAGTTGTATAATGACACAGTCGTAACAACGGTTGAGCCCAGTTATTTAGAACATTACATTCCAGATCTCAATTCGAAAATAAAAGGTAATATTACATCCATTGAAGATTTGGAAATAAATGACAATCCTGTACTTGTAAAATACAAATTCACAAATAATGAGAAATAATAAAATATTTCAATACGTTCTTATCCTACTAATTTTTTTAATGCTTGGCTTATTTACTTTAAACATACTAATTCGTTTTCAAAACAAAAGGGATTCAAACCGAGTAATTTTAAAACAGGAATATATCCGACAATTAGAGTTAAATCTAAACGACGATTTTAAGCCAATCAAAAATATTGAACTTTATTCAGGAAACGATACCTCAGAAATATATGAGCTCTATAATCTTATACAGGAACCTTGTATTGTTTATAGATTTTCTGGAAAAATGTGTAACGAGTGTATTGAATTTGGACTGCAAAAATTAATCGAGTATATCCCTGATTTTGTGAGCAATGACAGAATTCTGATCATTTGCGATGACACAAATCCTCGTATTAAAAATTCATACTTCGGTAAAAAGCTATTTAGTTTTTCAGGATCTAAATTTAATTTATCTATTGAGCATTATGGACTACCGTATCTATTTATTATTGATAATGACAAGAAATGTAAGCATCTCTTCATTCCTGATAAAACATTTCCAGAATTAACAGATAGCTATCTTAAAATAATTGAAAAAAAATATTTTATAGGTCATTCTCACCTTGATTCAAATGATCTGTGAAAGAACTTATTACTCAAAATCCAACAAAAAATATGAACGATCCAATCATGGTAACGACCATTTATCTAATGATTTTGGAATCTGACTCTAGCTCCCTTACTTAACTGCCGGACCACAGCTAACCTTCGATAACTGTGTGCCGAATAATTACAGTAATAATGCTGTAGCGCGTAATTACCCCAGATCCCCAAAGGGACTATTCTTGAGTTACCGAAAGGATTTGAAGATAAAAAAACATATAGGTATGTGAAAAAATAAATAATATTTATTAAGTATTTATGCGAACTCCTTCAAAAAAGCAAAATATCATTCAATCAGCCTCCTATCCCATAATCATGGCAACCTTGGTCTTAATGATTTTAGGATTGTCATTGGCTCCTTTGCTAAAGGTAAAACTATTACCCGACAGAAGTTTGCCTTCGGTTTCGGTGTCGTACAGTTATGGTGGAGCCAATGCTGTTGTTGTGGACAGTGAGGTAACTTCGCGTTTGGAGGCTATTTTTTCCAGCCTTGAAGGTTTGGTTAAGTTAAATTCGCGTACCGGAGATGGAAATGGTGACATCACCCTTCAAATGGAAAAAGATGCCGATATGGATGCGGTTCGTTTCGAGGTATCGATGTTGATTCGCCAGGTATATCCGGAACTCCCCGCAGGTGTAAGTTATCCCCAGATTCGGGTAGCGCGTCCCGACGAAGAAGAGCGTATTGAGCACCTGATGAGTTTGATTCTGAATGGTCCCGGTAATCCCTGGGAACTGGGACAAGTAGCGGAAACTAATGTAAAACCAACTTTGTCTGTCATTAACGGCATTGTTGATGTAAGTGTTTCCGGTTACAATCCCCTGCAGTGGGAACTTGTTTACGATGCAACAAAGCTACGATCACTGGAGGTATCTCCTGAAGACATTCGGAATCAAATTCAGGATTATTACAAAACCGCAGGATTAGGAATGGTTAAGCAAAAACAGGGAACAGCGATAATGTACAGCAGCCCTGTGTTGTTTTCCGGGCTTCAGCAAAACCAGACCGATTGGGAAGCAATTCAAATCCGGGTGGGGAACCGGATTTTGCGTTTAACCGATTTGGTAACTGTCCGAAAAGAGGAAGCACAGGCCAGAAATTACTACCGTATTAATGGCCTGAATACAGTTACCATTGGGCTGATGGCTCAAAAAAGTGCGAACCAGCTTATAACCGCAACAAAAGTTAAAGAACAGCTGGCTGTACTAAACAAAAGTCTGCCCGAAGGTTATACGCTCGACATCGTATACGACAGTACCGTGTTTTTAAAAGATGAACTTACAAAAACTGCTATCCGTATTGGTTTATCGCTGTTGTTGCTTATGCTTTTTGTATGGCTGGTAAGCCGCAGCCTGCGCTACCTGTTTGTTATGTTTATCAGCATGGCGGCCAACATACTGATTGCGTTTATTTTTTACTATCTGACAGGCATAGAGATCCATCTATATTCATTGGCAGGTATCACTATCTCGTTGGGTATTATCATCGATAATACCATTGTAATGGCCGATCATCTCCGTATAGGCAAAGGTATTTCGGTGTTCCGGGGCATTTTGGCTGCAACTTTAACTACCGCGGGTGCATTGGTGGTGGTGTTTTTCCTTGATGATGAGCAGCAATTGCTTTTACTCGACTTTACTTTTGTTATTCTTATTAACCTTAGTGTTTCGCTGCTAATTTCCCTGTTTTTTATTCCCGCATTGCTTAGGCAATTTCCTTTGCCCCGGCCGTCAGATACACGAACCTACAAAATGAAGCGCAGGCTGGTACGTTGGTACAGGCGTTATGCCTCGGGTATTCAGTTCAGTGTCCGGTTTCGAAAAATCATTCTGGTAGTTGCCATCCTTGGTTTTGGCTTGCCGGTATTTATACTGCCTACCCATCTCGACGAAACCAACTGGTTTAATAACACATACAACAAAGTTATCGGAAGTAATACCTACAATGAATATCTCCGCAACGTTGTCGACAAAGCTTTGGGAGGTTCGCTTCGTCTTTTTATTCAGGAAACAAAACATACAGGTTTAGGGAACTCCAATCGGCGAACAGTAATTAGTGTTCGTGCCGATATGTATGAAGGGACAACACTTGAGAAGGCCAACGATATTGTGATGCGTATTGAAAATATGTTGTCGCAATACGATGAAATTGAACAATTTCAAACTAACGTTTATGGCTCCGGCAATGCATCCATTCAGATTTATTTTAAAAAAGAACATGAATTCACTGCGTTTCCCTCTTGGTTAAAATCGGAGCTGGAATCGAAAGTGGTTGAAATGGGCGTGGGCGATTGGACCATAACAGGAGTAGGCCGTGGCTTTGACAACTCTTTGCACGAAGGGGCACGTAACTCGCGTGTAACTTTTTATGGCTACAACCTTGATGCATTAAAAGACTATGCTGAGAAATTCAAAACCTATCTGCTCGAAATTCAACGGGTAGAGGCAAAATCAATTTTTATAAACGGGCGTGCCACATACAACGACAAGGTACACAATGAACATCTTATTGATTTTAATGATAACCGTCTTGCCCGGGCAGATTTTGCCAAAGGTCGTTTGCTTTATGAGCTCCAAAAAATGTCGGAACAGCAGATGGGGGTAACCAGTCTTTATTACAACGGAACGAGCGAACAGGTAGTACTTCGGACAAATCAAACGCAACTGCCGGATTACTGGCAGTTTTACAATCAGCCAATAACGGTTGACAAGGATAAAATAGCCCGTATGAATTTCTACGGAGAGCTAAAAAAACAACGAATTGCCGATTTAATCAATAAGGAAAACATGGAATATACCATGGTGGTTGAGTTTGATTTTATTGGTTCATACGGTCAGAAAGAATATTTGATTGGGAAGGTTATAAAAAAGATGACCGATGAGTTGCCCATTGGTTTTCGGCTAAAACAACAAACATTTTATGGAGGAATGTGGGGAGACAAAAATGAGAAGGACAACCGCTTTCTGATCATATTACTGGTACTTACCATTATTTATGCAATATGTGCGGTAGTATTCGAGTCGCTTACCCAACCGTTTGTGGTGTTGCTTATGATTCCTCTTTCTTTTATAGGGGTATTTCTAACCTTCTACCTGTTTGATATTGCGTTTGGGCAGGGTGGTTACGCTTCTTTTTTGCTTTTGAGTGGATTGACGGTGAATTCAGCGCTATACATTATTAACGATTTAAATAATGTGCGCAGAACCTCGCCCGGAATGAAACCACTCAATCAATACCTCCATGCCTTCCGGCAGAAAATAGTACCTATTGGGTTAACTATATTTTCAACCGTATTGGGCTTAATTCCATTTTTATACGGTGGACAAAAAGAAGTTTTTTGGTTTAGCCTCGCCATTGGTACCATTGGTGGTTTGCTGTTCTCGATGTTTGCATTGTCGGTGTTTTTACCTCTTTTTTTGAAGGGAATGCGGGAAAAAAGTGCAAGCATAAAAGTCCTCTTCCTGGGATTTAGGGGTAAAACAATAAAAAACAGAAGAAAGAAAATGGAAATCTGAACCGAAAAGATTCAAAAAAAAAGAAAAAATATAACGATGAGAAACCTGATTATTAGCCTGATTTGTTTAGCCGTATTTACGAGCTGTAACAATAAAGCCGAAGAGCAAAAGCAATTTGCAAGAATGAATAGTTTTGAGGATCAAAACATCGTGGTTACGGGATTTGCCCGGAGAGCCACTTTCTTCCGGGAGTTTGAAAGCAATGGCAAACTTAAAGCGGTTCGGCGTGCTACTTTAAAATTTGAACTGGATGAGGAGATCCGCTCGGTTGATGTGAAAAACGGGCAGCGCGTGAGTAAAGGGCAAGTTTTGTCGGTTTTAGACGACATTAATCAAAAATACAATTTCGAGAGGGCTTGCAGAACCCTGGACAAAAGCAGGCTTCAGCTGGAGGATGCCTTGATTGGCATGGGATACGACTTGAAAGATTCGCTCTCGGTACCTGCTCCCATGATGAAAATTGCACTTATCCGGTCGGGCTATTCGGATGCGGTAAGCGAAAAAGAACTGGCTTTAATTAAATTACATAAAACTAACATTGTTGCACCATTTCAGGGAGTAGTAGCCGGACTGGAAGCAAAGCCTTTTAACCGCACCAGCCAATACAAAGACTTTTGTACCCTGATTGATGATGCCTCATTCGAGGTTGAATTTCCGGTATTGGAAAGCGAAGCTGCAAAATTGAAACAAAGGATGCCATTGCGGGTAATACCTTATGCTTTCGACAATGATACTATAGAGGGCTATATTTCGGCCATTAACCCAATGGTGAACGACGCAGGTATGGTGCTGGCGAAAGCGGTTGTCCCCAATAACTCAGGAAGAATAACAGAAGGGATGAATGTAAAGGTAATCGTTCGCGATGCAGTTCCTAATCAGTTGATTGTTCCAAAAAGTGCTGTCACCCTAAGACAGGAGCGAAAAGTGGTTTTTGTATGCAAAAACGACACAGCTCATTGGCGCTACGTAAATGTAAATGAAGAGAATTCACAATTCTGTACCCTGAACGGAGAAGACATTAAACCGGGAGAAGAAGTGATTGTTGATGGAAATTTTAACCTCAGCCACCTGGCACCCGTGGTAAAAATGAGCAACTAGAGTAATCACATAAATAGAAACTTTAACAACCAATAAAGATATATCCATGAAACACAGCCTGTTTATACTCTTGTTTACAACACTGTTTTTTATTCAAAATGCTTCAGGGCAACCAATGGAACTCACACTTGATCAAGCCATTCAAATTGCTCAGAAATCATCGATTGATATGTTTCGGGCAAAAAATATGTACCGCGTAAAAGAACTAAATCATATGGATTTTTTATCAGAGATGAAGCCTCATCTTGTACTTGGGCTTACTCCGTTCAATTATAGCCGGAGTATTATTGAAGAATATAATTCGGAGAAAATGCAATATGAGCCGGTAGAAATACAACGTTTAACTTCGGATTACAATCTTGGAATTAATCAGAATATAGGACTTACCGGGGGAAATGTAAGTGTTTACACCAGCCTGATGAGAAGCCAGGAATTTGGAAGTGAGAATAACAATAATCTTCACTATATATCTACTCCCTTAAGTATCACGTACCGGCAAAATTTTTCGCGAATCAACGATTTTAAATGGAAATCGAAAGTTGAACCCTTAAAATTTGAACAGGCCAAATTGGTGTTGATCGAGCAAAGCGAACAGATTGCAGTAAAAACTGTTAGCCTGTTTTTTGCTATGCTTTCGGCACAAATGGAGCACGAAATTGCACTTTTAAATCTTGAAAATGCAAACACGCTTCTGGAGATTGGAAAAAAAAGAGGGAAGATTGGTGCAATTTCACGTGATAATTTGTTGAACCTTGAGTTAAAACAAGTAAATGCGGGAATTAGTGTTGAGCGGGCGAAAAATCAACTGGAAAGCAGCCGGCTTGACTTTTGTGAATTTCTGGAGTTGTCGCTTGAAACAAATATCCACTGTATTCCGCCAGATCATGTTCAACTTCAATATGTAGACCCCAATCTCGCCTGGGATTTGGCTGCAAAAAATAATCCTGACAGTCATGGACTGGCTCAGCGATTACTTGAGGTTCAAAAACAGTTGCTTGCAGCCAAGCGGCAAATCTACGATATTAGTTTAGAGGCCGGATTAGGTTTTAATCAAAATAAAGAGGTTCTATCCGAGGCTTTTCAGGAATTACTCGACCGGCAAAATCTGCGTGTTGCCATTAATATTCCAATTCTCGACTGGAAGGAAAACAAACGGCAGATTCAACGGGCAGAGCTTAATAAGGAACTTACCGAGCGTGAAAACCAAAAAACGAAAGAACAACTAACCATTGAAGTCATCAAAAAAGTAAATGATTTCAATATTAAACAAGGTGAACTCAATTCGGCAGCAAAGGCTGATTCAATTTCCCGAAGCGCCTATGAGGCAACTCAGGAGCTCTTTTCGCTTGGTAAAACGGATGTATTATCAATTAACGAATCCTATCGTTCCATGTATGCGGCCCGAAATCAATACCTGAATGCATTGCGCAACTACTGGTATTTCTATTATACAATCAGGCAGCTTTGTTTATATGATTTTGAGACAGGAAAAAACCTGTCGGCCGAATTTGAATCTCTTTTAGAGACCGATATTTAACGAAACAGATACAATGGTAAAATTTCTGATACAACGCCCTATTGCGGTAACCGTTACACTAATCGCATTTATTGTGATGAGTTTGGCTGCCACAAATTTCATCCCGGTATCGCTGATGCCTGAGATCGATATTCCCGAGATATTGGTAAAAGTGGATGTGCCCGACAAACCGGTGCGTGAAATGGAAGAGCAATTTGTAAGCCGGGTTCGCAGACAACTCTTGCAAACAACACATCTGAATGACATTGAAAGTTCCGCATCAAACGGACATGCATATATCCGCCTGAGGTTTAACTACGGAACAAATATTAATTATGCATTTATTGAAGTGAATGAGAAGATTGACGCATTGATGCATATGCTCCCCAAAGAAACAGCTCGCCCCAGGGTTATAAAAACTTCACCAACCGATATTCCGGTGTTTTATCTCAATGTTAGTTTAAAAGACTCATTGGAAGAAAACCGTTTTATGGAGTTAAGCCAGTTTTGCGAACAGGTAATTAAAAAACGGATTGAACAACTGCCCGAAGTTGCAATGGTTGATATCAGCGGAACCGAAACACCAGAGATTGTTATTCAGGCAGATATCGAGAAATTACGCTCATTGGGAATTGACCGGTCAACCTTTACGAAAGCACTTGAAAGCAATAATTATTCAGTAGGAAATATTAAAGTCAGAAGTGGTCTTTATGAATTTAATGTGCGCTATGCTTCGTTGTTGAAAGACCGGAACGATATTGAAAATCTTTATATTCATGTAGGGCAACGTATTTTCAAACTGAGAGATCTTGCCACAATTAGTATCCGGCCTGCTCAGGATCATGGGATATATCTTTCGGGTAACAAACGCTCGGTGGCAATGGGAGTGATTAAAAAGTCGAATGCACGCATCGCTTCATTAAAAGAAAATTCTAACGATCTGATAAAGGTACTAAACGAGGACTACCCTAACCTGAAATTTGTTGTTGAACGAAATCAGACTGAGCTGCTTGATTATTCACTGGGGAACTTAAAGTTTGGATTGTTCATTGGTGGTTTGCTGGCTTTCCTGATCATGTTTCTATTTCTGAAGGATCTGAGATCACCACTGCTCATTGGAATATCAGTACCGGTAAGTTTAACCATCAGCTTGTTGTGTTTCTTCCTTCTCAATATCTCCATCAATATAATTTCCCTTTCCGGATTAATACTGGGAGTAGGAATGATGATTGACAATTCAATTATTGTGATTGACAATATTGTGCAGTACCGCGAGAAAGGTGATACGGTTTTTAAAGCCTGTATTAAGGGAACCAATGAGGTTATCCGCCCTTTAATCAGTTCTGTACTTACTACTTGTGCTGTTTTTGTACCCCTTGTTTTTTTAAGTGGTATTTCAGGAGCGTTGTTTTACGATCAGGCCATGGCGGTGGTTATAGGTTTAGGTGTTTCGCTATTGGTGTCTTTTACACTTATTCCGGTATATTTCCGTCTTTTCTACAAAGAAAGAAATCGCTCTGGTCGTAAAGTGAAGCAAAATGTATTGGATAAAATCCGCCTCTACAGCCATATTGAGGATTCGTATTCCAAAAGTTTCGATTTCGTATTTCGAAATCATGTGATCATATTTTTCGGTGCAGCTTTGTTTATTATCGCCGGATGTGTTGTGTTTACCTCCATCAGGAAAGAAAAATTTCCCGGCCTTAAACAAACAGAAGTGATTATTTCGGTGGACTGGAACCGGAACATCACGGTGAATGAGAACCAAAAACGAATTACCAGTTTCTTAACTTCCTGCGATTCGCTTCTTGTGAGTTCATCGGTAATGGTTGGGCCCCAGGATTTTTTACTCGATGCCACAAACAGGCAGGGAGCTTCCGAAACACAACTTTACATTAAAGGTAAGAATGAAAATAAACTGAAACAGATAACAAAACAATTTGAGTCGTTCTGCAAGGCAAAATATCCCGAAGCCATTATTAACGCCACCCCTCCGCCAAATTTATTCGAAAAAGTCTTTAGTAGCAATTCTGCACCTCTCGAGATTCGGCTGTCGGGCAAAAATAACAATGAGCCACCTTTGCCGGAAGTGGTTTCGCAAATAACATCAAAAGTGGCTGCAAGTAGTGGTAGTTATATGAACAACAGATTAAGGCTTCAGAACTTTTTCAGGATTGTTCCCGATTACGAAAAACTACTACTCTACCGCGTACCTGTTAACGAGTTGGTTTCTGTATTACGAAAAGCATTTAACCAGTTACAGGTATTCACCCTGAAACAGGGACAAACTGAAGTCCCTGTATTCTTATCCGGTCAGGAGAAATCGATCGATCAGATTATTCAATCAACCCGCGTTTGGTCTGAAAATAAAGAATATATCCCGCTTTCTTCTCTGGTAAGTGTTCAGGAGGGCGTGGACTATAAAGTATTACAGGGCGGGAAGTCGGATATATACATCGCCTTAAGTTATAATGCTTCACAAAAAGAAGCCGACGCTATAGTGGCAGCTTATAAAAATACCTTAAAAGAATTTCCACTAATTGACATGGAAGTTAGAGGCAGTTTGATTGAAAACACCTTCCTGTTCCGGGAAATGATGATTATTTTACTGGTGGCACTTCTCCTGCTTTATTTTATTCTGGCAGCTCAGTTTGAGTCGCTGGTACAACCTCTCATTGTATTGATTGAACTCCCGATCGATATTGGCGGAGCTTTAGTTTTACTCTGGCTGACGGGTAACAGCCTGAACCTGATGGCTTTTATTGGAATAATAGTGATGACCGGGATTATTATCAATGATTCGATTCTGAAAATTGACACCATCAACCGCTTATTAAAAAGCAGGATACCGATTATGGAAGCGATTCATTTGGGCGGTACACGCCGTTTAAAACCAATTATTATGACCAGTGCCACAACCATCCTGGCCATGGTTCCTTTTCTGTTTGGCAACGACATGGGGTCTCGGCTTCAACAACCTCTGGCAGTTACTGTAATTGGAGGAATGGCCATTGGAACGTTGGTAAGCCTTTATTTTGTGCCTCTTTGCTATTATTATTTGGTACGAAAGAAAATATAAATGAAAGGAGAAAACTACACATACCAATACTCACTGCTACTTAAACATCAGTTCTGGTAGCTGCTCCTTTCGCGAGTAAAGGTATAGAATTTTTTCCGGGGAGCTGCGGCACCCTGCCTGTGAAAGGATACAGCAGACAAAAATATATATATCGAATTTAATAAATTATAAAATGAAAAATAAAATCAATTTAATATTTGGCTTTCTACTTATGGGATTGTTGGTTTTTAATATTACCATTAAAGCTGACTCCCAAGCTATAACCAACTTAAGCTTCTCTGCATTAATTCAATCAGCTAACGCTGATCCAGAAGGAAGTAGTACTAAATATTTTAAAACGTACTGTAGTTGCACAAAAGGCTCTGGATTGAATTGGGAATGGTGCAATATGAAAACAAATTGTGTCCAAAGCGAATTTGGAGATCTTTCATCATGTAGCAGTACCTCTTGTTTCCCTGGTTGTAGCTGCTAGGTTATCTATCAATAAGGTAGTCCGATCAAAGAATTATCGGACTACCTATTTTTTAAAATTAAAATATTTTTCAACAATGCTAAAAAACATATGCTTACTTATTATATCAATCCTATTTATTGAATGTTCTGAACATTCAATAAATAATACTGATACAAAATCAATAAAGGTATTTGATAATACTATTGATCAAATAACTACTAATGATTTGATTACAAATGTTCAATATATCCCATTAGAAACGAACTCAAGTTGTTTAATTGGTCGCATTGATAAAATGCTCATAAGTAACGATAAATTATATATCCTGGATAAGAGTAGCTCAAAAAAACTTTTTGTTTTTGAGCTAACTGGTAAGTTTATTCAAACAATTGGAGAACAAGGGAAGGGACCACAGGAATATATTCAAATCACTGATTTTTCAATTGACGAGGCAAAAGATGAGATTGTTTTATTAGATAATAATAGAAATTTATTGATATACAATTTAAACGGTGAGTTTATAAAAAGTAAAAAACTTTCAAAAAAGAATTTCTTCCAAAACTTATGTATCTATAAGCATAGTTATTATTTATACACTAATAACCTTAAGGGAAATTCTGATAAATATTCTATATTTACTTATGATAATAATTTTGACGAAAAGAAATTATTTTATTATTCAGATCATTGCGACTTTCTACATCCTGTTGATAACCCAATATTGCACAACAAGAAGGGGCTATATTACTTAGATATTTTTAACAAAGTCATTTATGAAAAGATAAAAAATGAATTTGAGAAGAAGTATTTATTTGATTTTGACGGGAATTATACACCATTAGACATTGCAAATAGTAGTGAATTATTTTTTCAGAACTATTCAGAACATTGCCTTTTGCAAAGATATGTTGTTGGAGATAGATATATATATATTCAAATACTCAATAAAGCTAAATACAATGTCGGTATTATTGACATGGATAAAGATAGTTTTATTTTGTATAAAAAAATTTCGTCTGAGAAAATTGCATTTCGACCTCCACATTGTTACTACAATTCGAAATTCTATTCAACAATTGAGCCAGGCATTGTTTTAGATAATCCCAACTCCTTTAAGCATCTTATAGATAAACAATTGATCAATGCCAATAGTAACCCTATAATATTCAATTATAAATTCAGATCAGATGATTAAAATCAGACAAATTCTTATAATTGCACTCTTTACTACCGGATGCATAACTTGCATACATTTATATATGCTAAATACACAAAAGAAGCTTGATCAAAAATCAAAAATAATTGAAAACTTGAATAAAGAGCGTGGAAAGTTGTTAGAAACTATCTATTGTTCAAATATAATGATAGGTAAAGAATTAAATGATTGTACAGTTTCGTCTATATCTGGAAACTTTCTGTTATCGAACCTGTTGACCAATGATATAAACTATATTTTCCGATTTTCCAATACAAACTGTTTTGATTGTTTGAAAGATCAAGTGGAAATATTAAAAACCATTAGTAATTCAAAAGAATATCTTTTGATTACAAAGTTTGGGAATAATAGACAAATTAAGCTATTTGGAGAGCAAATAGAAGAAGCCGAAATATATAATATATCAAGTAGAGCAACCCTATTTAAAAACGAAGATGACGGTCTCCCTCTTGTCGCAGTTATTAACAGCAACTTTCAAATCTTAGCAATGTATTATTGTGATAAAGATTTCATGAGATTTCATGAAATTCTAATTCCGTAGTCTTTCTACATGACAAAATTTAAATAACTTATTATCAGCACAATAGGCACCATGAAATCTACTCAAATTACTGAATTCCAACACCTTACAAAAATAAACTACCAAGTCATTTTGTGAGAAATATGCAACAGTGCTGCTAAACGCTTACTTTCAGGATGATATTGGGATATACAAATTTTTGTCAGGTACTTAGTTCAGCAGTAGCAAAATTAAAATTTAAAAGAAATGAATATTCTAAGACTATTTTTGATACCAATGCTGGTATTAGCAATCGGTTCATGTAGTACACGAAATACAAAGAATGATTCATGTATTCATTTTGAAAACACGAAATACAACTTTAACGAATTACCATACAAAAGAGAGGCTGTATATAGTTTCAAATTCACGAATCCGGGCAAAAGCCCCTTAGTTATTTTTGATGTTAAAACATCGTGTGGTTGTACGGTACCGGAGTGGACAAAAAAGCCGGTAAAACCAAATGATAGTGGGGAAATTAAGATTAAATACGAGGCTGATTTTCCAGGTATGTTTCATAAAGAGATTTCTGTTTATTTTAACGGAAAAGATTCCCCGGCCAAACTAACGATTAAAGGGCAAGTTGAATATCCTGCTGATTTGGAGGAAGAAATAAAATGAAACACAGAAAAGTCAAGATTGTAGTAATTCTTATCATTTTGGTTGCATTATTTACAAGGCTTCTATGGTTAGTCGCCGGGATCTCGGTAATCAGCATTGTTTACCTGGTGGTTTCGTCGGATAAGTTGAGCAGAAAGCTAAACAAAAGGTACAGATGGCTGGTGTCGGGCTTTGCTTTTGTAATCATATTCGCTGTAGCTATTTCTGTACGGGTATTTTTTGTCGAGGTCTTTGCTATTCCAAGTGGCTCGATGGAAAATACGCTTATGCCCGGCGACAAAGTATTGATTAATAAACTAAGCTATGGTCCGCGCATGCCCTATTCGCCTTACGAAATTCCCTGGGTAAATTTATATTGGTTTTTGAAGGCCAACGCTTCCACCAATACCGATACAGCTTTTTGGGACTACTCTCGTCTTGATGGGTATTCAAAAATCAATAATGGAGATGTACTGGTATTTGGTCATCCAATATGGGGAAACCGCAATAACTTTTTTATAAAACGTTGCATGGGCGTTGCCGGGGATACCTTAAAGATAGAAGAGGGAGTTGTTAGTATAAACGGACAGTTATTTGATGAACCTGAATTTGTAAAAAAGGATTTTACCGTTTGGTACAACAATAGAAAACAACTGATTCAAGTTCTGGATAGTTTGCAAATTAACAGCTATGGAATGGTCAACAACCACGATGATAAAGGAAGGTTGGAAACTTCACTCTTTATAGGTCAGCGAGATAAGATATTCTCTAAGGGATGCATCGACTCGATCAAAGTACAGAAAATTCCCAAAGCCCCTGGACATTGGGCACGGCCAGAGAAAAGCAACTTTAATTGGACGATAAATGATTACGGGCCAATAATTGTCCCATACAAAGGCATGAGGATCGAGTTAAACAGAACAAATTTCATGAAGTACTGGCAGACAATTGAGAGATTGGAGAAAGTAAAACTTGAAGAACGAGACGGCCGGTATTTCCTGGATAATCAGGAAGCCACTGATTATACTTTTAAGCAGAACTATTACTTTATGATGGGCGATAACCGCAACAATTCAAACGATTCGCGCTATTGGGGTTTTGTACCCGAAGAGAATGTTGTTGGCAAATCTGTTCTGATACTCTTTTCGAACAACAATAGTCGCTTTAACTGGAAACGCCTATTCAAAGTAATACATTGATTTAAAACTCAATAAGCACAGAAAAGACAAATAATTCAATGATAAATATATTTAATTAGAACCGAATTAAAAAAAGATTGGCTAAGCATTTTATTATAAGAAATACAAAGATCAATTTAAAAGTATATAAAGAATTTAATATTTAAAGAACCCTGTTTTTGAATAAGTAACTATAACAAACCAGATGATATGAAAAAATTGTATGTTATTCTCTTTTTCGCAGTTTTTGTTTCCTGCAAAGAAACAAATGAGCGCTTAAATTTTGTACTGGAGGCTGCAGGTAATAACCGATCCGAACTTGAAAAAGTATTGGAACATTTTTGCGAAGATTCTTTAAAGTATAAAGCAGCAGTATTTCTGATTGAGAACATGCCTGGACATTATTCTTATGCAGGAGATGAAGTGTTGGATTATTATGAATTGGGCAAAACATTATTCGCGTCTGATTTATCCCCGGTTCAGCAACGGGACTCGCTTTTAAAATTATCAGAACAACAGTTTGCCAATATGGGAAGCAATACGGTTCAGGATATTAATATTATTAAAGGCGATTATTTGATAAAAAATATAAATGATGCTTTTAACCTTTGGCAAACAAAATCCTGGGCTCAGCACCTTAATTTTGAACAGTTTTGTGAATGCCTGCTTCCCTATAAATTCGTAGAACTTCAGGAACTTGATAATTGGAGAGATACATTAGCCTATCAATTTGGCGGAGATTTAGATGCACTATTCTATGACGACGAACATTATGATTCGCCTTATTATGCAAGCAAGGTTGTACGTCAAACGATTATAAAGAAAATAAATCCTCTTGGATTGCACCTAAAGTCTGGTTACCCCTTTCTTAGTGCACCTACGATGTACAGAATCACCTACGGCCGTTGTTCCGACTATGTAAATGTTGGAGTGGCAACGTTGAGAAGTCTGGGAATTCCTGTGTTTATTGAAAGTACACCGCAATGGGGACGCTACAGAGCAGGACATGCCTGGTTTACCCTTCTCAATGACAAAGGAGATCTTTTACCTTCAGCCTGGGATATCACAACAGAGCCCAGCGGGACATTATTCCCTGATAAAAGAATTCCTAAGATATACCGGAGTACTTATGCTATTAACTGGGAAACAGTTGAATATTTAAATGAGGCAAAATATAAACACTCATTCAATATTTTTCAAAAAGATGTAACTGATGAATACTTTGCCACAAGTGACCTAAGTATCCCAATATTAAAGGAAGATCTAAATGATAAATATGTGTACATAGCTGTCTTCAACGGACATAATATGGATTGGAATATTATTGATTATGGCGAACTCAACCGCGATAAAGCAGAATTCAAAAAAATGGGAAGAAATGTGCTATACATTGCTTTCGGATATGACAACAATGGTTTGGTTCCTATAACCCATCCATTTATTTTACAAAAAAATGGTAGTATTGAGAACATTATTGCAGATTCAACCAATTTTCAAAAAGTAATACTAAGAAGAAAATACTATTCTAGCTATAATGTTATTGAAATGCAACGACGCATTCTTAATGGCATGATACAGGCTTCAAATTATAGTGACTTCTCGAGTTGCGATACCATTTATACAATAAATGATCTGGAATTTCCAGATCAAATAGAGTTAGGAACGAAGAAGTCCTATCGATATTGGCGATATATGTCACCTAACGGATCCTATGGAAGTATTGCAGAATTGAGGTTCTTCAGAAATGATAAAAGCGAAAAAAATGCCAGTGGGCAATTGGATGGACAAATGATCAGTTCCATCGGAAGCAATAATGATATTGTAAAAAAGGCCTTTGACGATAATTGGCTGAGCAACTTTGAGACCGAAAACGCCAATGGTTCATGGGTAGGTATGGATTTTGGTGAACCAATAATAGTAGATAAAGTCAGGTGCGTACCCAGAAATGATGACAACTATATTCATGTAGGTGATGAATATGAACTAAATTATTGGGACAACACGAAATGGATATCAACAGGAAAAAAAGTAGCAGAAGATAACTATCTGGTTTACGACAGTATTCCAAGTGGAGCCCTGTTATGGTTAAAGAATCATACACGAGGGTGGGATGAACGTGTTTTCCTCTATAGAGATGGGAAACAGGAATGGTGGTAATATAAAATGTTGTAAAGATTGATTTTCTTTTCCAAACTTTCTATTTTTATTGCCAATAAGTATAGTTCTTTAAATGTGAACTAAACGGTGATCCGGAAAAATACAACCTCAGTAAATCGCTGATATAGAGCCACTAATGAGACCTAGCTCGAATCCTGGGATCAAGCTAACATTTTTCATAAAATCTGATTGAATAAAAATCAATATTGACGATAAAGGCAAAATTTATTCCTTCTACAGCACAAAAGTGGAGTTTTGCAACAATTCAGATTTGGGTGAGCAAAATGGTGATTCTCATGAAATCAAAATCCTCAACATCTCAACTTTACATTAAGGTTCTCATATCTGCATAAAATTTGGTATATTTAGATGATATTTGAATTATTAAACTACCAGTAATTATAGAGTTACCTGAAAGGGACCATTAAACAAACAGCAAACAAAATCACTGATATTTAGCGTATTATAAAATAAATCGTGCTCCTTTACTGGGCACCAAAACAAAATACAAACCAGTATAATTCAAGCAATTATACTGGTTTTTGTTTTAACTCATGTCTAAGTTCATACAGGCAAAATCAATCATCTTTATTTTTATCTTCATTTTCCCTTCACTCCCTTTATTAAATCAATTGTAATCTTTTTGTAATATCCGGTAGGGTTATCGGCTCAACTCCTGTATAAAACACAACAACAAATTTTATACATAACTCAAAAAAATGAAGCAGAAAACTTTATTAATTCTATTGGGAACCATCCTGTTCTCTATTTCATTTTGGGCATGCGACGTAACATCAACAATAGTTGATGATGATGTAGATGATACAGAAGAAGCCACAGCAGCTGCCGACAATGAAGACGAAATTACAGATGCTGAAGCCAATAATGATGGCGATCATGACCAGACTTCAGATTATACCTGGAGCAGTTCGGATGTTAAATCGATTACTCTAAATGGAACTTCAGTAAGCAAGAGTTCAGATGATGTCAGTGTTAGCGGCTCAACAATTACCATTACAGCGGCAGGAACGTATAGTTTTAACGGAAACCTGAGTAACGGGCAAATTGTTGTTGAAGCAGCAGAAACCGACCTCGTTCGCCTGGTACTCGATGGTGTTGATATTAGTTGCACGAACAGCGCCCCCATCTACATTAAAAGTGCGGAGAAAGTAATCGTCGTTGCTAACGCAAATACAGAAAATACCCTTAGTGATGGTAGTTCTTATGATTACGACGATGTTGAAGATGAAGAACCCAATGCCACCATTTTCAGTAAGACCGACCTTACGCTTTATGGCGAAGGCAAACTGGTTCTGAACGGAAACTTTAACGACGCCGTCAACTCGAAAGATGGTTTGATAGTTGATGTAAACCAACTTGAGATTAATGCCATTGATGATGGGATAAGAGGAAAAGATTACCTGATTATAAAAGATGGCACAATTAAAATTAATTCCGGTGGCGATGGTTTGAAATCGGACAATGACAACGACGAAACACGAGGATACATCGAAATACTTACTGTAGATATCGATATTACCGCCGGTGGCGATGCCATCTCTGCCGAAACCGATATTCTTATTGAAAATGGTACATTCGATCTTACGACCAATGGCTCCAGTTCCTACAGCGATACCTCCTTAAAAGGGCTGAAATCGGGAGTAAATATGATTGTGAATGCCGGAACATTTACAATTAGTTCTGCGGAAGATGCGATTCATTCCGATCAAACCATTACGCTAAATGGCGGAACCTATAACATTTCGGCCAGCGACGATGGAATTCATGCCGATTACGATCTCACAATTAATGCCGGAGACTATACGATTACAAAATCGTACGAAGGAATAGAAAGTACTTCAGGAGATTTGTCCATAAATGGCGGTACATTCGATATTGTTTCAAGCGACGACGGACTGAATGTTGCGGCCGGTGGCGACAATATGGGCGGTGGTCCCGGAGGATGGGGAAAATCTGCAACTGCCAGTTATACTCTATACCTGGCTCCCGATTTTATGGCTGTAAATGCCCAGGGCGATGGTCTTGATTCCAACGGATCTATTGAGATGAGCAACGGAATAGTGATCGTTAACGGGCCAACAGGTAGTGGCAACGGGATTCTGGATTACGATGATTCTTTTTTACAAACCGGAGGAACGTTAATAGGTGCAGGTAGTTCGGGCATGTTGCAAGCTCCCGGTTCCTCTTCAAGTATAAACTGTGTTGCTTTGGTTTTTAGAAGTACGCAACAGGAAGGTACTTTGTGTCACATTGAAACCAGCGATGGTAATGAACTGGTAACTTTTGAACCGGCAAAAGATTTCCAGGCTTTTATTTACAGTTCTCCGGAACTGGAACAAGGCCTAAGCTACAATTTTTACAATGGTGGAACGGCAAGCGGAACTGCACAAAAGGGCTACTATACTGATGCAAGCTATACGGCAGGAACGTTACAAAAAACATTTACACTGTCGCAACGAATTACAGGATATCAATTAAGCAATTAAAAAATGACTTCAATAACAGCAGTTACACAACAGTTTGATGCTATTTCGCTTAATGAGATGAACGAGGTGGCTTTGCTCAACCGGTTCGATTCGAAATATCAGTTATCGGTTAGCAAACTATACGAAGTCCTTGAAGCCATAAAAAACGATTATTATATTTTAGAAATAGACGAAAAGCGAAAACACAGTTACCAAACCATGTACTACGATACAAGTGCAGATACCCTGTACACCAATCATCATAATGGCAAATTAAACCGTATGAAGATCAGGAAGCGAGCTTATATGGATTCAGGCCTCGTTTTTCTGGAGATAAAAAAGAAGAACAATAAGAGTAAAACGAAAAAGCTGCGAATGATAGCAGAAAACAAAACTGCTTCGTTCTCGGCAAAAGAGCTGCATTTTTTATCCGAAAATACCGACTTTGATTTTCACCTGTCGAACTTTACTCTGCCGGTTAAAAATATCAACTCGTTCGAACGCATTACCTTGGTTAACAAAGATTTTTCGGAGCGTTGCACAATCGATATTCACTTGGTCTCCTATTCTAAATCAAAGAAACTGGAACTAGGGAACATGGTTGTTGTTGAGCTAAAACAAGGAAGAGTAAACGAAAAAACGCCACTTTGTTTAGCACTTAATAATTACAGAATTAAACCATGTGGATTTAGTAAGTATTGCATTGGCAGGGCTTTCCTCGAGCCCAATTTAAAACGAAATTTATTTAAGGAACGATTGATTCAGCTTAGAAAACAATTTAAAAACGAAATCGAGTTGACCCCACTGCACAAAAAGTCAGCATTAACTTTCATCGAAAACAAAAATTATGGATCAGATACAGGATACAATTATCAGCGAACCGCTCAGGTGGCTGGGCATTAAGGTTATTAATCCCGAAGATTTTACACAATTATTGGTACGCTTCGGATTAAATTTATTGGTTTTATTTGTGGTAGTAAATTATATCTACTCTAAAAACAGCAACCGTAAAGATTTCTATTTCAGCTATTTTTCAATTAGCATTACCATATTTGTTCTTTGCTTTTTACTGGAAAGTGTAAAGCTCGAGCTAGGATTTGCATTCGGACTATTTGCCATTTTCGGCATAATCCGCTACCGCACCGACCCCATTCCAATTAAAGAGATGACCTACCTTTTTGTTATCATTGGCATTTCGGTAATTAACGCCTTATCCAATAAAAAAGTAAGCCATGCAGAATTAATATTTACCAATGTGGTAATTGTGCTCACCTTATGGATTTTGGAAAAGATACTGATTCTTAAACAGGAAATATGCCTGGTTATCAATTATGAAAACATTGAAAACATCAACATTAAAAAGAAAGCAGAATTATACACCGACATTCAGGAACGCACCGGAATAAAAGTGAAACGAATTGAAATTGAAGAAGTGAACTACCTACGCGACGTGGCCAAAATAAAGGTCTACCACGATATTAATGGTGCCAACGGCGAATCCAATACCTTTTAGTAGATGAAGAAGATTATTTTAGTACTGAGTGTAACACTCGCCTTTTTCCAGGCCTTTTCGCAGGATACCTGGTTTGAGACCGAATTTTCAACCGAAATTTCAAAGGACCTTGAATTCTCGCTGACGCCTGAAATACGTTTTAAAGATAATTTTGAGTTGAACGAGTATTTCCTGCAAACCGGACTGGAATATAAATTCAGTAAATATTTCAAGCTGGGAGCCGGTTACCGCTTCGGCTACAACATTAACGGCGACGATGAACATGAATCGTTTGGGCGTTTTAATGTGGATGCAAAAACCGGCTTTAAATGGAAAAACTTTAACCCGAAATTCAGGCTGCGTTTTACGAACGACGATGATTTTGCCGACGACAACAAAGCAACAAATTACCTGCGCTACAAACTGGAGCTGGAGTACAAGATCAAAAAACTGAACTTGGAACCTTACCTATTAAACGAATGGTACCACGACCTTGAAGCTAAAGAATTCAGCAAATCGCGGTTTGAAGGTGGTATTATGTACAAAATTAACAAACACAACAAAATTGGCGCCTATTACCGCGTGAACAACTATTTAAATAGCACAAAGGATAATAAGAACATTCTCGGATTATCTTATAAGTTCAGCTTGTAAGCTTGTGGTATTATCATAAGTTAGTTAAAGGAGGCGAATCGCCTCCTTTTTTGATTACTATATCAATTTCTTAAATACAAAAAATACTCTCATTATTAAACTTTGTAAACAAGAAACATCATTATTATCTTAAACATTGTCTATTCCCAAATCTAAAGTCAAGATATCATTGAAAGATTAGATTGAACGTTTGCCGTTAGCACAGAACATTACAATTCTTCTGTAAATCATAAGGCCTCCGTATTTATTACACTTTCATATGATTTTTTAACAGGTTTTAAACGTCATGTTGTTCAGGCCAAAACTCATCACTAATTATTTCAAGAAGTAAAAAAACAATCCGCCTGTTGAGGCGGATTGTGAACCAAACTGTTTCTAGTCTTCGGCCTCTGCCTGAAAACATTTATAATACAAGCAAAGTCATTTTTACCCTACCCTGTTTTCAAAAAAGTTAATATTTTCCTTTTTCAACTATCAACAGTTACTTAAAACAGCAAAAGCACAGATCCTCTTCAACAAGAAGAAATGTACTTTTGCAAAGTAGAGTACTTACGATTTTTGTTTCTACTTTTCTGTTTAACTAAACCTTTCTATGAAATTTTTAATTGCTTTACTGGTATTACAAACCAAAGCTGAAATACCCTACCGCGAATACAAAATTTCTGTTTAGAAACTGAAATTGACAAAGAGTTAAGTGTAATGTCCTGAGCTTTTATAGGTGTTGTTTCAAGAAAATTCTCTCCCTGGAAATTGAATTCACGAACAAATACACCCAAATAATTTTCAGTATTAAAAGCGTTTAACAGCGACAATCCAGGTTTGATATTTACCCTTTTTATATTGAAATTATAATTGGCCGAGAGATCAACCCTAAAATAATCTGGCAATCGCTTGTAAACACGCGTTACGTTAAAATCATCATCTTTTGCTGTCGACTCTACATAAGGATGTCCCGTCGTGTATTGCATAACTCCCGAAAAATTCCATCGCTTATACGAAAGCATATTGGTCCATTTTAACTCATGCGTTTGGTCGAATAAAGCAGGAATGTCGGCTCCATTATTTATCTCATCGAAATTGCGGATTGATTTGCTTAACGAATAAGCTACCCAACTACTAAAATTTAAAGTCTGGTATTTGGCCAGAAAATCAATTCCAAAAGCTTTACCATCGCCGGCAATAAAAAGACTTAATGGCTCCCCGCCAGGTTCTACGGAAGGTGTTTCTCCCGGTGTTCTTTCGGGCGCTTTGAATAAATACTCCTGTAGACCATTCACACTTTTATAATATCCTTCGACATCAAAAAATAGTTTCCCGGCTGTAATACTCGTGCCTAAAATAAAATGATTTGACGAAACCACCGGATTGCGGTCGCCATCAGCCAGAATCCAGAAATCGCGGTTGTAACCATAAGTTTGCTCGGTAGCCGATTTATTCAAAAACTGGTAATATTTACCGGTTGCCATTTTTAACAGAACATTATCGTTAACCTGGTAATTAACGGCCAGCCTGGGTTCGAAGTAGAACTCATCGGTTTCGTCGTAGAAATTGATACGAAAGCCCGGTTTTACTGCCCACTTTTTACTTAACGAGATTTTGTCCTGTACAAACCCGGTATACAACATAGCCGACTTTTCGAGCTTACTGTAGACCACATCTTCCTCTGCATCTTTGTAATAGTTAAAGGTGGTGTAACGCGAAGCCAAACCAAATTCCAATTGATTGGCCGTATTCAGGAAAACGGTATTTTTGAACGAGAGAAAATAATCCAGTAATTTATTCTCCTCGTTGGTGGCAATATGTTCACGTTGGTCAAGAACAGGAATTTGCTGATTGAGCGAATCGGAAAAAGTGGTATTATTATAATAATCGTTATAATAACCGGAATGCCCCAACTGCAGCTCGCTGAAATAATTGGCGCGGTGTTGTGTTTTCCATGATATTCCAAATCCGTAATTGCCCCATTTATTGACATCTTCCGTATTAATTTCAACATTATCACGTTCCATTAAATTGGAACTGTTAAGGTTATCTTTTGCACCATAAACACTGAATGAAATAATATCCTTTTTGCTTGGCGTCCAGGTAAGTTTAGTATTAAAATCGCTAAAATAAAATTCAGGTTCAATAGCATTATCAGCTTCAGGGAAACGATTTCCTCTGCCTGTTTGTTTGGCCAGAATAGCATCGGCCAGCCAACTTGAATAAACATCGGAATACGCCCGGCGTCCGGCCGCTACCAACGAAAGTTTTTCAGAAATTGGGATCTCAGCAGTCAGGTTTCCGCTTATCATATTAACACCGCCATAAATTCGGGGTTTGGTTTTATCTCCACTCTTCCCGGTTATTTCTATAATACCCGAAACACGCTCGCCATAACGCGAATCAAAGCCTCCCCTATAAACCTGAATATCTTTGATTACATTAGGATTGAGTGCAGAAAAAACGCCAAAAAAATGATCGAGATTATACAATGTAAAACCATCAAAAGTTACCAGGTTCTGGTCGGCAGAACTTCCCCTGATATTCAGCTGCGAAGAGTTTTCCTGTGTGCTTATACCGGGCAAAAGTTGCAGGGTTTTAAATACATCAGGTTCGCCAAAATTTGGCAAATCAGTAAAACGCCTCGGATTAAAGGTAACATGACCAGCATCGTTATTCACTTCCAGCATTTCAAGCTTATGTCCCGGCACATCTATGGTGGCAATGTTCTGCAGTTTTTGTTGCAGTTCCAGGGTTAAAGTACTATTCGACGAAGTAATTATAATTATCGTATCCAAACTTTGATACCCCAGATATCGCACCTGAAAAAAACATTGTTCATTTTCTTTCAGTTTCACACTAAAAACACCATCAACAGTTGATGGAATAACTGCGTTTTTCTGACCAACAAATACTGTTGCATATGGTAGTCGTTCACCTGTTTCTTCATCTGATATATAGCCCGACACATGAATTTCAACAGGTTCCCGTTTTTGTTCATCCTCTCCGGGTTTATAAATCAGCCAGGTATTGTATTTGAATTCTGTCTGGTAGCCGGTTCCATCCAATATCCAATCGAGAACGGCAGAAACACTGTCGGTTTCAAGGCTCCCGTCAATAGAAAACTGTTCCAGATTGTCGGCATCAAAAGATATACGAATATTGGTTTTGTTTGATACCTCAAGCAAGGCAGTGGACACAGGAGTTTGATGGAAAGAAAAATTGTATTGCTGAGCAGAGCAAAGTACAGGAAACAGCAACAGGAATAATACGACTAAAATATTAGGTAAACTATTTCTTTTCTGATATCGTAATTTTATCGTTGTCAACTTCATATTTTAGCTCCATCGGGATACACACAACATCTAAAGCTTCAAGAAGATTCTTGTTGGAAAAATCAATTGTTGCCTTGCGTTCTTCATTTCCATCGAAGAAAATCGTAACATCAAATTGCCTTTCCAGCTCAGCAAAAATAGTGCTAAGCTTTGTCTCTTCAAAATGCAATATCCCTTCTTTCCAGGATACTGTGTTTTCTATCGTCTCTGAAGTTGATTTTTGTAACTGTTCTTTATTTAAACGAACCATTTCTCCTGGAGTAATTATTTCCTGCTGATCATTGTGCCGAACACGAACTTTTCCTCTTAAACAACTCACCCAAAATTCGTTATCCCTTGAAAATACATTCAGTTGTGTTCCCAAAATTTCGACCTCGCCGTTTTTGGTATCAATCACAAACTCATTTCCTTTCTGAACATCAAAAAACGCCTCACCAGTGAGTGTGAGGTAGCGTTTATCCGTAAAGTTACGTTTGTTCCATTTCAGTTTCGAAGCCGAATTCAGGATCACTTCCGATCCGTCGGGTAAGGTTATTTCCTGCTGCTCAGCATTGGCTGTTCTTACTTGCTGGGCAAACAAAAGACCCGGCACCACTCTTACAGTTAGCAAAATAATGGCTACCGCTGCCGCGACTTGCAGGTAACGTATAATCGGAAGTGTACGTGTTGGCGTGTCTTCCTCCATTTTATCAAGAAGTTCGTTTAAGATATCTTCCTGTGGCCTACCCCTGGGCGGAACAAAACCACCGGACACATTCAGTATCTTATCCTCCGAACTCATTTTTTCGAATTCTTCGTGTGTTATTTTATTTCCGTTATTGGTAGTCATTTTCTTAGAATTTATGTTCAATCGTTTTTTTCAATTCAGTTAAGGCATTTTTCATTCGTTTCTCAACAGCTTTTACGCTTATTCCCAGGTTATCTGCTATTTCTTTGTAAGTGTATCCGTCTATTCTGTTCATTAAAAATACGGTTCTGTTCTTTTCTGTCAACCGGGCAATTTCGTTCTGTAATTTTGTATTAAACTCTTTCAATTCCATCTCAAACTCGGGCGACACATCCCACTGGTTACGGTCGTAGTTATTCGCAAACTCATAAACCACCTGCTGATGCTCGAACCTGTTTTTGCACAAATTATTGGCAATGGTGTACAACAACGACTTCATGGTATTTTGCCTGATCTCACGGCGCTTTTCCCACACTTTCGCAAATGTATCCTGTGCAATATCTTCAGCCACTTCAATATCTCCAACCTTATAATAAACGTAGTTCTTAATTGGCTGGAACATTTCGTTAAACAAGTTTATAAAATCTCTTTTCTCTATACCCGGCATAGAAACAGTTTCTGTAAATCGAACTTAATTTAATCAATTTTCATCTGTTTACAATTTTTTATTTTTTATGATAACAGATGGAATCCGTCCCAATAATTCGGGACTCGTTTCATTTATAATACAGCTTTGCCGATTTTCACCCTACTCAGAGCTGCTAATTAATGATTTTATTTCGTGCATTTCAATAGCAAAAACAAGTGTCTGGTATTCGCCAATACTACCATAACCAAATGAACCATAGGCAAGATCGGAAGGTATAATAAATTGCATCTGGCTTCCGGCTTTCATAACCGAAAGTGCATCGGTGAACCCGGTAATCAGTGATTGTTCACCATATACAAATTCCCAAATACCATCGGTTGCCCAATCATCCGATGAGTCGAACAATGTACCATCAGCAAAATACCCGTTATAATTTATTGAAACTGTATCTCCATCCACCGGAAATGCTCCTATCCCTTCTTCCACAACAATATAATACACTCCCAACGCTGTTGTGTCAATATCATAACCGTCTGCAACAAGACTGCTCAATAGTTCATTGAGCTCCAACATTTCGTCGGAATAGGTTCTGTCTTCCGTTTCAACGTCGATACACGATGTGAGTAATCCAAGAACAAAAACAAAGCTAAAGATCAAGCCTAAAGTAAATTTTTTCATGTTTCCAATTTTAGTATTCATACTTTTCGGATACAAAACAACCCGCCTCATCAGACGGGTTGCTACTAACTGTTTCCGTTTTTTACCATTAAAACCTCAAAATTGATTACAACTTTTTGTAGCAATCATACTTTATACAGGCTTGGCATGGAATACCCTACTTTCTTATGATGTTGTTTTGAAAAATGTAGTCGCTTCAATTTCTTGATTAGGGGATTCTTAAATTTAGGATTTAGTTTTTATTCATCTATCATATGAAATCTAGATTTCTAATGACATTTACAGGTTATTATCCAGATTCAGCCCAAGAACGGTAATAAAGTTTAGTACAGTTGAATGACTTTTATAATAAAAAACCGATAGTTATAGACTTACCATTGGAGGACCACAAGAAAAAAAGGAAAGCAAAATTACTGACGATTAGCGCATAATAATAATCAATCGGTCATAAGGTGTGGTAATTATCATAACATTCACAAAAAGCACATTTTAATTATTAATGGAGCTTCTCTTTTAAAGTAGGTGTAAGCGCTATTAGGTAGGATTTTCCCTACCTGTTATTAGAGATTTTCCTCACCCTAAGTAGGTTTACACCTGTGGTAATTCGTATTTTCTCATTCTAATTTTGTACTAAACAAAACAATTTTGGAAATGAGTGCAAGATTAAGACGTAATCACCCTTCAATATTAATATTAGCAGACTTTTCGGATGGAAGCTGGTATGCCAGTTCTTTTGCTCTAAACTTTCTTTACGAAGAAAAATCACCCTTAACAATTTTACAAACATACCAAAGTCCGGGCTGGGGACACTTTATGATGCGTAAACTCAGTCACCATCTACAAAAAATAACTAGGAATGAATTAAGAGCGTTAAAGAAACGATTACTAAATCATTTCAAAATTGAAAAGGAAAAGATAAATACACTTTCTATTGAGGGAGAACTGAATAAAATTCTGAATTACAAGCCCCTTATTAATGAAGAACATAACCTTGTTTTATCTACCCTCAACTCGTTTGAGGAATCTTGCAAAAGACAAAACGGATGTTTGGAAAAAATAATAGATACTGCAAAACATCCCTTGTTCATTTTACCTGAAACATTTGAAGGAGAAACTTCGAAACAGATTCTTTTTGTTGCAAATCCAGGTAAAAAACCATCGGTACAACTCTGCAAACAAGTGTTTGAAATATGTAAAAAAACAAACTCAGAACTTGAGATACTTTTTGTATCTGAGATGCAAAACGAGCCTATTTCAGAAGATGTATATACCTACTTTCAGGAACTGTGTGATGGAACTGAAATCATATTCAACACGGTTTACGACAAAACCAAATGCAGCGGTATTACTACTCACCTAAAACATACAAGCAGAGATTTAATTGTAATTGACAATGATTAATCCGGTTTTTATTAACCGGAAAAAACGATAGCTATGAAACAGAAAAAATACAGCATTTTGGCACTAATAACGCCAAATAAAGAAGGCGAGACCGTTTTAAAAGAAGCACTCTATTTGCAAAAAACATTGGAAGTTAAACTGGTAATTTTAAATGTAATAGAAGAGCCGGGTTTTTTTGAACGAAATTTTCAATCCGAAGAAACTGAAGTAGCTATTCAGAAAGCCAAAGAAGAACTTACAACATTTGTAAAAAATATAGTTGCAGATGATCTTCCGGATGATATAGTAATATCGGTACGAGCCGGAAATACGGTAAATGTTTTATTAGAAAAATCGAAAACCGACAGCCTTGAATTTCTCTTAATCGACAAAAGCGATGGAAATTATCCGGGAGCTTTGGATAAAGATGCCATTAACTATCTGGTGAGTAAATCGAAATGCCCGGTTTTAACAGTGCATAAAGATTTTGGTGTACCAAAAATAAAAAACATTGCCATTCCAATCGATATCACTCAATCAACTAAGAAAAGACTTTTGTGGGCTAATTTTTTAGCCCAAAAACACAATGCAAAAATCACCATTTTATCGGCGCTAAAAGCCAATATTAATGTTGAAAAAAGCCTTGCATTAAAGAATGCACAAAAAATTCGACACTTGTTTTGGGAGCATGATATTGAGTGCGATATAAAAATATTAAAAGTGTACAATCACGATGCTCACCAGGTTATTCTTAATTACATAAAAGAAGAAGAACCCGAATTAGTAATAATTCGTACCCACGAGGAATCTGTTTTCTCGAATACCAGCATCGGGAAATTTGTCTCTGAAATAGTTCATGGTAGTAAGTTGCCGGTATTCACTGTCAATTACACACCTGACCCCGTCGAATCACTATTTCTTTAGGAAAAGAAAATCATTTATCTGTTAAAACATTAACATGAACAATAATAATAAAACCAGAAAAGGCAAGCTCATATCCATTCAGGATTCGCTGGTAAAAGCGCGATTCTATGGAAATGTGATAATGGGTGAAACTGCCAATGTTATCGTAGATGGGAAATCGTTACAAGCCGAGGTACTACAAATAATTCCCGATCCGAAACATGCGGATGCGGGAATTGTTGAGATGCAGGTTTTTGAAGATTTAACCGGTGCTCAAATTGGCGATCAGGTTGAATTTACCGGAAAGTCTTTATCGGTACTTCTGGGTCCGGGACTACTAACCAGTATTTGGGACGGACTTCAAAATCCACTTTATAAATTGGGTGAACAAGATCCTTACCTGGTGCCCGGAATGAAAGCTCCGGCACTCGATGAAGAAAAACTGTGGGACTTTACGCCGTCAGTAACTGTTGGAGACAAAGTAAGTGGTGGCGATGCCATCGGTACCGTTCCCGAAGGACGTTTGACGCACAGCATTTTGGTGCCTTTCAATTTCGGAAAATGCAAAGTGGAAAACATTATCGAGAAAAGCGAGGTTAATATTACAGAAACTGTTGCCGTTATTTCTGATAGTCAAAATGTAAAACACGAGTTAAAACTGGCATTCCGCTGGGCAGTTAAATCGCCAATTCCATTTAAAGAACGCGCTATTCCAAGCAAAACAATTTCTACCGGAGTACGTGTTATCGATTTACTGGCACCGGTTAGTTATGGCGGAACGGTTGGAAACCCCGGTCCGTTTGGTGCCGGAAAAACCGTACTACAGCACTCGTTGTGTAAATATGCTTTAGCCGATATTATTATTATGGCAGCCTGTGGCGAACGTGCCGGAGAGGCGGTTGAGGTATTTAAAGACTTTGCCGAACTGGAAGATCCGTCAACCGGCGACTCGCTGATGAACCGGATGTGTATTTTCGGAAATACCAGTTCGATGCCTGTTGCAGCGCGCGAGGCCAGTGTATTTATTGCACTTACTGTTGGCGAATATTACCGCTACCAGGGATACAGCGTGGTTCTTTTGGCCGACTCAACTTCGCGTTGGGCACAGGCACTTCGCGAACGTAGTGGTCGCCAGGGAGATATTCCCGGTCCTGAGGCTTTCCCGATGGATATCCCGGATCAGATTAAAGGAATGTATCAGCGTGCCGGCGCCGATCAGGGTACTGGCGGTTCACTGACATTTATCGGAACAGTGTCGCCTGCAGGAGGTAACTTCCAGGAGCCGGTAACACAGGCAACAATGGATGCAACCGGTGGTTTCTGGGGATTGTCGCAAGACCGTGCCGATGCAAAAAAATACCCGGCCATCGATCCGCTGGCTTACACTTCGTCGGTGTACGACAGTTTTATTTCGTGGGACGATCGTAACAAAATGCTACAAACACTTTACGAGGCAAACGGCATCGATCAAACCATCAGTACTATTGGTTTGAAAAAAGTTCCGGTTGAAAAATATATTCTTTTTCAAAAAGGACTTACCATCGATTTTTGTGTAATGCAGCAAAATGCTTTCCATAAACTGGATGCTTGTACGCGTCCTGAACGCCTTATTGTTATCAATGAAGCCGTTCAAAAACTCATCAGCAGTCCCATTAACTTTGTTCAGGATGACAAAGAAGATGAAGAGGTGAAAGAGCAAATAAAAGCAAAATTTGATGAGCTGCGCCAGTGGTGGAAAGACTGGAACACATCGGCCGAAAGTATTGATGAGATGGCGGTTCTTCCACAGAAAATCGAACAATTTATTTTACAAGAAGAGTACACACTATGATACGAAAAGAAATAAATAGAATAAGTGAGGTCGGTAAAGCACTGATATCTGTTGAAGGAAATCCGGGTGTTGCACTCAACCACGTAGTTGAATTGCTGGAAGCAAACACCAACCAAAGTCTGTCGTTTGCCAAGGCCATTAATATTACTGAAGACTCAACGCGTTTCCAGGTGTTTAACGGGACACAGGGTTTGAGCACACAAACAAAAATTCGTATGCATGAGGTTCCGCTTACTGCTGGATTCTCGTACAACATGTTGGGCCGTAGTTTCGATGGTATTGGCGATGTGGCCGACGGCGGTCCTGAAATTATTTTTGAGAAACAAATTTCAACACGATTAGATACCTTAAATCCAACAGTTCGATTGGTTCCCAAGCAACCACTGTGGACAGGTATCCCAATGATCGATGTATTTAATACACTGGTAAAATCGCAGAAGATTCCAATTTTTGCCGGCCCTACCGAGCCATACAACCGATTGCTTTCGCAGATTGCGCAAGGTGCACAGGCCGATGTAATTATTTTTGCCGGTATTGGTTTGAAATTCGACGAGTACCATTACTTCAAGGAGCAGTTGTCACAATCGGGTAATATCGATAAAACAATCATGTTTACTCACCTTGCCGGCGACTCGCAGATTAAAGGTTTAATGCTGCCCGATGTAGCATTAAGTGTTTCTCGCGAATTTGCCGATCAGGGAAAAGACGTGTTGGTGCTGTTAACCGACATGACGAACTGGTCGAATATCTTGCGTAACGTGGCTAACTACCAGGATCAGATTCCTTCGCTGCAAGGTTATCCCGGTTCGTTATATTCAGAATTAGCAAAACGTTACGAGGTAGCCGCCGACATCGAAGGAGCAGGTTCGATAACCATTATCGGTGCTACAACGCTCGAGTCGCTTGAAGATCCGGTTCCTGATAATACCGGTTACATTACCGAGGGACAGTTCTTCCTTGACAATGGTAAGCTGAAACTAGCACGTTCGCTTTCGCGCTTAAAGCAGCAGGTAAACGACACTACCCGAAACGACCACCGCCCAATTATGACGGTGATGGCGTCGTTACTTGCCGATGCGGAAAAAGCTTACGAGGCAGCTGAAGTTGGTGCCGCAAACGATGCATTCTCGCAAAAGCTGCTACGTTACCGTGAAGATTTTATCGCAAATATGGAGGAACCATTTGGCGAACCTATTGAGCTGGAAGCCGCATTAGACAAATGCTGGGATATTTTAAAGCGACATTTTGAACCAACCGAAACCGGGTTGAGTAAAAAACTGATCGAGCAATATTGGAACTAACCACTAATCAGAAAAAGAGATGACAAAAAATAAAGAAAACCTGGAAGGAATTGTTTCCAAACTGAAAGAACAGGGAGTTAATGCCGGCGAAGCAGAGAAACAACGTATAATTGAAAATGCAAAGCAGGAAGCTGAAAAGATGATTGCCGAAGCAAAAGCTACCAGCAAAAAAATTGTTAAAGAGGCCGAAACAAAAGCTTCGCAAACTGAGAAGAATGCTGAAAAAGCAATTGCACAGGCTTCGCGCGATATGGTTGAAGCCACAAAAATTACCATCTTAAATCACCTGAAAGCGGTGTTTGGTAATGAGTGCCATACCTTATTCACTCAGGAAGAATACCTGAAAGAACTGCTAAAAGTGGTGATCGATTCTATTTCAGGAAAAAAATCGATAAAAGTACCGCCGGAATTGCACAAAGAAATGGAAGCATTTCTACTGAAAGAAGCACTTCTGGAAGAGGTAACTTTAAAACCACTTTCGGCAAGTAAAGCCAAAATTAAAGTAAAATCGACCGACAAAGACGGAATTAGTTTTGTGGTCAGCTCAAAAGAAATTGAGAGCGGATTATTTTCGTTACTCAACAAAGATTTGGTTGATCGAATCATTAAAAGTCAGGAGGATTAAATATGTCAAACATGGTTTATCTTATGACCAGTTTGCCATCGTTGTCCCTGGGAGAGGCTCCTCCGATTACAATTGATGAATTTAACGATGACGCAAAACGCCAATTGTCTTCCCGGCATTTTAAGGCGCTGCAATCTGTTGATATTCAAAAATTGGATGCTAAAGTTGGAGTAAAAAGCATTTCATCGCTGATAAATAGTTTAAAGGAAGATCTTTCAGAAGTTAGAGAAGCCAAAGCACAAAACCGTCAGGCGAAGCCGGAACGAATGCCAAATGCATTGCTGCGGGGCAACCCAATGGAGCGCGAGATGAATATTTTGCAATGGCAATGGGAAGAATTGCAGGATATTGAAGCCGGCAAAACATTCACGTTAACTGAAGTTTTGGTGTACAAACTAAAACTCCAGCTGGTTGAAAGATTGTATTCCTTCGACGAAATTAGAGGTGCCGAAGTACTGGCATCGGTGGTAAATCCGGGGAAAAACAAGGAGGACAAATAATGGCAGGTATAAAAATAAAATATACAAAAACCGAGCGGGCCCGTCAGAAGAAAATTCTGAAGGTTTCGGAAAGGATGCTGCCCTTGTTTGAAGCGATGGAAAAATCGTTGATGGCAACCATAAATACCATTGCTGAACGGATTGAGCAAATTCGCGAAGAGATTGAAAAGAACAGAAAAGCAGCAGAACCATGGACGGCCGTTATGAGCGACTCGTGGGTTGAAATCAGTGAATATATTTCGGTGAATAAAGTTATTACCAAAACCGTTGATGTGGCCGGTGTTCGAGTGCAACAGTTCGTTAAGGTTGACTTTAACTTAATGCCAATTAACGACAACACGCCTTTGTGGGTTGACGATGCCATTGAACTGATGCAGGTGCAACTGCAATTGCTGGCCGAAATAGAAGTTTTGAAAGAACAAATCGAGCTATTGGAAGAGGAATTACTGGATGTGCGCGCACGGGTTAAACTGTTCGAAAATCGTCGTATTCCGAATGCAAAACTGGCCATCCGTAAAATCGGGCAAAAGTTACAGGACGACGAACGTCTTACAATTGCAACGGCAAAAGTGGTAAAAACAAGCAAACAAAAGGAGGGCAGCTTATGATAGCAGAAATGAAAAAACTGATGCTGTTTATGCCCGACTCGGCCATTGATATTGATGCCGAACTGACGGCTTTAGGAGAACTCGGTGTTATACACATTGCTCCGTTGCAACCTGCAAAACACGAATCGATTGAGCGGGTTGATGCACGTATCAAACAATTGCAACAAGCTATTTCCGTTCTCGATCGTTACGATGACGAGGAGTACAACTTGGCGAAAAATGATGAAATTACCGATTACTCGAAACTGGAAAGAGGCGCGGTTTTTCTTATGGAAACGGTGTTGGATGCTGAACATCATCGTCAGGAACTGAAAAATATCAAGCGCAATTTAACCAGCGATATTGCCTGGTTCGAGAATTGGGGAAATATTACACTAAAGGATATTAAAGACCTCAACGAAAAAGGGATTTATATTAAAACCTACCTGCTCGACGACAGGGAATTAAAGAAAATTTCTGATCGTGAAGACATCCAGGAAGTTGGCAAGATAAACGACCTGAACCAGGTTATTTTACTGACCAAAGATGCCGGTGAACGATTGTTGGAACTGGAAGCGCTTCCTTTTCCGCAAAACGAACTTGAAAATGCAAGAGAGCTATTGGATGCAACCAACAACGATCTGAAAAGTACCAAGGAATTTCTTCTTCAGTTACGCGAACAGAAAGCCGTGTTGGAAGACGGCTTAAAAGAACGCTTGCGTCGTTACGATGTTCGTAATGTTCAGTTTGGTGGTTTGGCTGTGGATAAACACGTTCGTTTCTGGAAAGGTTTTATTCCGCTGGAACACGTTGACGAATTTATTGAAACAGCAGAAAAGCGCCACTGGGGTTATATTATCGAGGATCCTTTACCGGAAGAAATGGAAGAGGTCCCTACCCTTGTGCGAACGCCAAAATGGGCACAGCGAATTCAGCCTGTAATGGATTTTATGGGACTGGTTCCGGGCTACAAGGAAATGGATGTTTCCAGAGTATTTATGGTATTCTTTACCTTTTTTACCGGAATTCTTGTTGGAGATGCCGGCTACGGACTGGTGTTCTTACTGATAACCTTTTTGGCGCACCGGAAGAAAAAGTTTGCCAAACAAATTGAGTTTGGGTTGATCTATACACTTTCCGTGTCGATTATGTTTTGGGGTATATTAACCGGAACATATTTTGGATCGGAAGCAATTGCCGAATGGCCGGTACTGCGCAGCTTAAAAATTGACGCGCTGGCCAGCTTTGGTGGCGACAGCCTTATTTTACAAAAAATCATGTTTTTGGTTGGTGCAATTCACCTTACCGTTGGGCACCTGCAGGTAGCGTGGAAATTTAATAATAGCGTTAGAGCCATCGCCCAATTCGGTTGGATTGCAATTATCTGGGGCCTGTACCTCATTGTAAACCAAATGGTACTGGGCATTGAAGCTCCGGCATTTATGGTTTGGCTATTTGTTGGCGGTGCTTTACTAGTAGCTCTGTTTTCAAAACCGGGGAAGAGCTTTTTTAAAGGCATGATTTCATCTATAGGAAGTTTACCACTCAGTATAATCAATGGTTTTTCCGACATTATTTCGTACATCCGATTGTATGCGGTTGGATTGGCAACGGTGTTAATGGCGGCAAGTTTTAACCAAATGGCCATTGGCGATGGTATTACTACAGTAGCTTCCGGAATTGGAGCAGTACTGGTTTTAATTTTAGGACACGGATTGAATATGATTTTGGCGGCAATGGCAGTGCTGGTTCATGGAGTACGGTTAAATATGCTTGAGTACGCCGGCCACGCCGAAGTTGAGTTTTCTGGAAATGAATATAAACCCTTCAAATTGAAGGACAACAAACAATAAAATTTTTAAAATAGTATAAAAATGACTTTAACAACAATTTTAGCAACAACAGTTACAGGCTTTGGCGGACACGCAATTGCGCTGGGTATTGCAGGTGTAGGTTCAGCAATCGGAACCGGTATTGCAGGCATGGGAGCTTTAGGGCTTTGGAAACAATCGATCAGAGATAAGAAAAAACTTCCATCGCTGGCTTTGGCAATGGTAGGTATGCCATTGAGTCAGGTAATTTACGGGATGATTTTTATGAATTCAATGATCGGGGCTAACCTTAGTCCCGACAGTTACTCTAATCAAATGATTTGGGCATTTTTCATCGGTATCGCCATTGCAGCTTCTGCAATTATGCAGGGCCGTGTTGGTGCAGCTGCTTGTGCCAATTTAGCTGTAAATTCGAAACAAGGAGCGGGAATGTACATTGGAGCCATGGGTATTATCGAAACAGTTGCACTTCTTGCCATGGTATTTGGTATGGGAGGCATTCCAGGCGCTTAATACGCAATGCATGACAAAAAAATATTCCCCCGCTGTTATTCGGCGGGGGATTTTTATTTGATATATGTAAATACAATTGAATATCTTTATCAGAAGAAATCGTTGAATTTACCGAATGAGTTTAAAAATATTATTTCGCGGGAAAGTCTTATTAGCCATAATTATTTTCACAACAATTACCTGTACAGGAATTATTTATACCTCCATAAAAAGTTTGAGGCTCGATCGCGAACACCTTGCATTACTGGAACTCTCAAAAAACATCGATCTGGAAATTTCGCATAGCCGAATATATTTAGACGACTATTTTTTATTTGACGATACGCTAAAAAAGTCAGCTGTTTTAAATTGCTTTACTGCCACAAATCAATATATCATTTCGCTTGATTCACTTATTACAGATAAGTATAAGGGCGACCGTGAACAGCTACTTCAGGAAGCACTTAAATCCGTAAATACTCAAGCCAAACAACTACAGCGTAAAATATCTCTGTTTGTGCAAAACGATGCAATCGATTTTGATATAGACATCTTAAATCATTATCACAATTTTCAGTTAGATCATCAGGATTTACTCAAAAAAATTGATGACTACATTCTTCATGAGAATATTAGTTTTAAGAAAAGGGTTTTCACTCTCCTATTACTGACTTTCTTTCTTTTACTGGTTTGTATATTTTTAATTCAGCGAATTATCAATTCATACAACACCATCGAAAAGCAGCAAGCAATCAGGTCACTTGAGGTTGAATTTAAAGAACGAAAAAGAATTGCAGCCGACCTCCACGATGGCCTGGGTTCTATTTTATCAAGCATCGCTCTTTTTATAAAACTCATTGAAAAAGATTGTAAAAATAATACTGAAAATAAAAGTCTTAGTCAGGTAAAAGAGCTGTCGGAAATAGCTTTAGAAAACCTCGAATCCACAATAAACAATCTAAATCCGTCTATCTTAAACAAGTACGGGCTCATAAAATCACTGGAAATTCTGTGTGATAAAATAAACGACATTGGAGAAGTTAGCTGCACTATTAACGCTACAAATGAGGACATGAAATTTGACCCCAATATTGAACTAAACCTTTACCGCATTTGTAACGAACTAATAAATAATACGCTTAAACACGCGAATGCATCAAATTTAGACATAGAAATTCAGCAGATAAAAAAGACAGTAATGATCGTGTATCGAGATAATGGAATCGGATTTAATCCGGAACTGATTAGTAACACTGACGAAGAGAAAATGGGCTTACGAAATATTATTAATCGAATAGAGTCATTAGGTGGTAAATATAGAATTGACAGCGAAAAAGGAAAGGGAGTAGAAATTATGCTGAGTTTTAAACTTTAAGACACAATCATGCAAAAAACAAAGATTACAATTGTTGATGATCATAAAATTTTCAGAGATGGTTTGATAATGCTGCTAAGCAATTTCGACTTTGTAACGGTTATCGGACAGGCAGCAAATGGCGAAGAATTCCTGGAAATTATTGAAGATGAAACACCTGACATTGTTTTAATGGATATTAATATGCCTAAGATGAACGGTATTGAGGCGACCAAACAAGCCATGAAAAAGTACCCCGAGATAAAAATAATTGCTCTTACGTCATTCGCTGATGATGAATATATTGAGCAGATGATATCAGCCGGAGTTGAAGGATACATGCTCAAACGCTCGGATATTGAAGATTTTGAAAAAGCCATAATGAAAGTGGCCGCAGGCGGTAGCTACTTTTCATCGGAAATCATAAAAGTAATTTCGCGCAATTTGTATAAAGACAAAGAACGCAAATCGGGAGAGCAGTTACTTTCGCAATTTACAGCACGTGAAAAAGAGATTCTGAACCTGATTTGTAAAGGACTAAACAACGAACAAATTGCCGAGCTCATTCATTTAAGCCCCAAAACCATAGAAAAACACAAAAGTAATCTCTTCCAGAAAACGGAGACTTTTAACACCGTTAACCTGGTGATTTATGCTTTTAAAAATCAGCTGATTTCACTATAACTATAAAGTCAGAATCAGGTAATTGATCATATAACTATCTACAATTAGAGATACGGCAATATAATCAATAAGCTTCCATGAACATTGCCTTTGGATGTGGTAAAAGAAAGCGTCTTTCAATTAGTAAGAATTAATAGGGTTCTAACGGCGCTTTGTTTCTATCTGGATGCCTTATAAATACAAAAAGGCGCCCAAAAAAAGGCGCCCTTTTACACAAGAAATATAACTAACTGTCCTTTCAGACATTATCAATTATCTTCATCATACTCTTTGTTTGGATCAAAAGCCCAGATATCATCGAAATAGTAACTCGAACTTCTCCCGGTGGTTATATATCCATATGAACCTATTGCAAAGCCAACAGCTTCCGTTCGTGTTGTTCCTTCAATCGAAGTTTTTTCAGCCCAGAGATCCAATTGTGGATCGTACTCCCAAATGTTACTTAGCATCGATCCTGTGCTACCTGTTAACAAATAGCCCATACCATTTATGCTTAATCCAACACCATTCATTCTGGCTATTGATAAATATTCGTCATCATAACTATTATCGTCATTGCTGTCTGAAATTTCACGTTTTTCAGTCCAGTACCCTGACGAAGGATCAAACTCCCACAAATCATCCAGATAAACACCATTATCAAGTCCTGACATCACATATGCTTTGTCATCAATTACAAAACACGATGCATCTCTTCTTTTCGATCCTCCTATACTAATAATCTGTTCCCAAGTATCAGTTTCGGGCGAATAAACAAAAAAGTCCTTCAGGTAGTTTCCATCGTAGCCCGTGCCAATATAGCCCTGTCCATCAACAGCAAAACCTATTGCTCCGTATCGCGGCGTTCCCATAAAATCGGCTTTCTGCGTCCACTCATCGTTTTCGGGATTATATTCCCAAAAATCATTCAATTCATCGTCTCCGTTATAACCGGTACCTACATATCCTTTTCCATTGATACTAAAAGCAACTGCACCATTTCGAGCAGCTCCGGGAAAAGTGGCCACTTTTAACCAGTAATTGCCAACCGGATCGTATTTCCAAAAATCGCTTAACCGATCGTCGCCATCGTAACCAAGTCCAATGTATGCAATATCATCTATTACAAACGAAACGGCATCGCTTCGGGGTACACCATCAAAATCTGACATTTCCCACCAATCGCCATCTGTAATTTCATCGTCATCGTCATCGCTACACGAAACAAAGGTTGCTAAACCAATAAATAAAAAATATAAAAGAATGCTTCTTCCTGTCTTCATCATGACTAAAAAATATTTTAATTGTTTAATTCAGTAAGGCAAACCTAACTTGCTTTACACGGATAAAAAAGGAATTTGGACTACACCCGAATAAGTATAGATGAACCGACGTTTTTTATCTTTTATCGCCCAAAAACTCATGATTCCCGCCGATAAAATCGTTAAAGAAATCTAAAAGAAACATATTTGGCCTGCACGTATGGAAGATTGACCGATTGGTATATATTCTTTTACCATACAACTTTTGTTTTCTTCATTTGAGGTAGAAAACAGAATATTGAAGATGAAGAAAAAAGCTATTATTGGGCTAATTGCCTGGTTGTTTTTATTGTCGTGTCACGATGACGAATCGCTGATGGTTTCGCTTGGCGACAACTATATAAATAACCAAACAAATGTGGCACTTATTGATTCTATACAGGTAAATCTATCAACCATTAAATTAGATTCGATCCCAACATCAGAAGGCGATTACCTGCTTTGCGGAAGTTACTACGATAAAGAATTAGGGAATATTGATGCCACTGCCTATGCACAAATTGGAATGCCATCGGCAGATATTGATGACGATGAAATATTCGACTCAATAGTTATTTATATGAACTACAGCGGAATGTCGTATGGCGATACTTTATTGCCGCAAACTATTAATGTACACCGGGTGCGCGATGATATTGAGCCGGGTGACGACTACGACGACGAACCCTATTTATACAACACCACAAACTTTAACTATGATGAAGCCCCATTAGGATCAAAAACCATAGTTCCAAAACCTAATATCCATGATACTCTTTCAATTAGGCTAAACGACGAATTGGGACTGGAATTCCTCTCCTATTTGCGTGACGAAGATGACGAGTTTGAATACCTTTCCGATTTTCTCGATTATTTTCAGGGAGTGGTTCTTGTTCCCGGTAACGAGAACAATTCAATATTGAGTTTTGAAGCTGACTCTTCATTTCAAATCAGGCTATATACGCACCAGGTTGAGCTTACCAAAATCAATAATCGTTATACCTTTAAATTTGATGGAACGGCACACAACCACTTTAATCATGTTGAAAACGATGCCTCAGAATTAGCGTTAGCACAGGCAATTACGCAACGCGAAGATATTGCTTCCGGGTTACTTGACAACCAGGCTTTTTTAAGTGCTAGTTTAGGATATACAACCCGCGCCAGCTTTCCGGGAATTAGTAAAATTCTTGAAGTTGATTTGAAAAACCTTCTTTATAAAGCTGAACTGGTGCTAAAACCCATGCCTGGCACTTATAATAATTTGGAATCAAATCTTCCGGAAGAGTTGATACTTTATTACACCGATGAAAAAAATAACGTCCTCAGCAACATTACAGACGATGACGGCTACTCGATATCCGCGAGCTTTTATTTTGATGAATTCTACAACGAATATACTCAGTATGTTTTTGATGTAACCGAATACGTTTACAGCGAGCTTAGCGATGGATATGTTGATCCCGAGGATGGATTGCTAATTATGCTTCCGGAAACAGAGTATGGTGGCACTCTGGATAATATTGTATTTGATGCGCGAAGTTTATCGCAATACCGACCAACACTCAACTTGTATTATGTTTTTTACGAATAGCCACTTTGGCTTAAATCAGAACAAATGAGCAGAAATCATTATTTCAGAATTGTATATATTTTCACCGTATCCATATTATTTTCTCCTTATTTTCTTTTGGCACAAAATACTGTTTCGCCCTATTCAATTTTTGGTCCGGGAGAGATTAAAAACGGAGGTTATGGTGCGAACCTCGGCATGGGAGGAACAGGTATAGCTCTTTCATCCGATAATCATTTAAATGCACTAAACCCGGCTTCGTATGCTGGAATGGACAGTTTGAAACTCATTTTTGAATTCGGACTGGAAGGAAAAGCCTACAACATTAGCAACTCCAATCAGTCGCTTTCGGGTTTCGAAGCTAATCTTGCTTATTTTGCTCTTGGCTTTAAATACACCCCGTGGATGGCCGGATCTTTCGGTATGGCACCATTCAGTTCGGTTGGCTACTCCATCAATCGCGAAAATTACATTGATGGGATGAATGAGCAATACACCTCAAACTACGTTGGCAACGGAGGAATTACGCGTTTTTACTTTGCCAATGCCATTAAATTGCTAAAAAAGTTATCACTCGGGGTAAACACTTCCTACCTTTTCGGGCCACTTGTTCAGGAGGAACATTTGACCGGTTCGTCAATTGTTCCGGCTATTATGATTGAACGAAAAGATTTTTTACGCAGTTTCTATTTTGATTTCGGATTACAATACCAACTTAAAAATGGGCATACAAACTACTCAATAGGTGCCACTTATGCTCCTAAACAAAGTCTCAACTCGAAACATATTGTTACTTTATATGACAGCGACTATACAATTGTTCAAGGGCAGGAATACAAAACCGACTATCTAACTATTCCGCAGACTTTTGGAGTAGGACTTGGCCTAACAAAAGCACGGTTAAAACTTGCCGTCGACTATAATTTTCAGCAGTGGTCAGGAGTTGAGTATCCTATACAAGCTGAAGAATTTACAGATGCTCATCGGTTTTCAATTGGTATAGAAGGAAATCCGTGGGAAGTTCGAGCAGTAAATGCAGGTTTTAAAAACTGGACCTACCGAATGGGTTTTAGCCACGAAAGTTCGTACCTCAAATTTGACGGTGTTACCCTCGGAAGTAATGAATTTACAATTGGTGCCGGAATTCCGCTTTACGGAGCCATTTCAAATATGGATATTTCAATTACCCGGGGAAAATACGGAACGACTGCCAGCCATCTTTCTGCCGAAAAGTACTTGATGTTCAACGTTGGTTTCAGCCTGAACGAAATAGCATTTCTAAAGCGGGTAATCGATTAACCCAAAAAATTAAAACACAAAAAACACGCTAACAAAACTTAAAATTGTTAGCGTGTTTTTTGTATCAAGGATAGCTGTTACCTAATCAAATCCTTAACTCTTCCATTTTTTGGCTAAATACCGAACGATAACTCTCTCCTATCGGAATAAACTTATCTTTAATCATTACCTGTGTTTTGTTTATTGCATTAATGTGGTCGAGTCCGACGATGTATGATTTATGTACACGCGAAAACTTCTCGGCCGGTAAATTTTGTTGAAGTCGTTTTAGCGAATTAAGCGTTATTACCGGTTTGCTGTTTTCTTTTGTATAAATCTTAATGTAATCTTTTAATCCTTCGATGTATAGAATGTTGTTTAACTTAATTAAAATAGTTTTGTAATCGGTTTTCACCAAAATAGTTTTTGGTCCTGTATCTTGTTGCTCAAAATCAGCAGGTATTTCGGCTTTTTTAAATTCCTTCGAACCTAATTCATATGCTTTGTTAGCCGTTTTTAAAAATCGGTCGAAACGCAGTGGTTTCAACAAAAAATCAAGTGCATTTAAGTTATAGCCTTCAACAGCCAGTTCTGGCTGATCGGATACAAATACAAATAATGGTTTGTTTTCAAGGCTTTTTATAAAATCGGTTCCCGACACTTTGGACAAGGTAGTATCAACAAATATGATATCTATTTTTTGTCTGCGTAAAATTTCATACGCATCAAAAACTGATGAACAATAAGATACAAGGTGAAAATAAGGCACCATATTCACCATATCTCTTAAAAGGCTTTGTGCATGCGGTTTTTCAAGTATAATACAATTCATTTGCTTTCTTATTTCTGGTTTTGTTTTCAATGGCAAGCTTTATGTTTGCAATTTATGAACTAATACAGCTGAGCGGTTAAAAACCATACCCAAAAAAACTTAAGATGTATTAACAGGTGTTAAGCCCCTTTTCAATTTTTAACAATCAACTATATCAATCATAAGTTAGAATAAAAATACAATCCGCCTCAACAGACGGATTGTGAACCAAACTGTTTCTTGTCTTAAGACCTCTGCCTGAAAACATTTATAATACAGCCTAAATGTTTTTTACCCTACTTTAATTAAAAAGAATTTCTTGAGTTTGTTCTAAACCAAATCTGACAAAACGGAACTTTAGATTGGTAAAACCTCAGAAATGAAACTGCAAGGTTATTCCGGGTTGATAATTCTGGTGCTGAAAACTGTAAAATACCTCAGGAGAAAATTCAAGATGCAACGATTGAGTTAGTTGTATTTGATTTATTTTATTTATCCGTGTTATTCCGATAAAATACATTGTAAATCCAATTATTGTTGCCGCCACTCCGGCGCCCAGGAAAGTAGCCGCAGTAATACACAAAATATCATCACCTGCCGACGAACAGCGATTGTTTAACACAGCTCCGCCTAATAAACCTAACAAACCGGCTGCAGCTCCAGTTATTGCAAGTGTTTCTCCCTGACGTTCAAGAATTAATGCTTTGTGATAATAAAGTGTTAGTTCTTCCTCTGAAAGTTGACTAAGATTTCTTGATGAATAAAAGCTTTGCGCATTGCCGGTAGATACCAACAACAAAAATATGATTCCGATTATCAAATACTTATTAATGGCTATGCGATTATTGATTTCTTATTCAAGTTACAAAATAGCACACTGATAATCAACACAAAGCATAAAAACATGAGGGTTAATGGGGGGTAATCATTTTAACCAAGCTCTGCCATTCGTTTTCCTACATTTTCCAATACTTCGTTCAGTTCTTTTGTGGGGCTAAAATCAAAAAGTTTAATATCTTCTTCAACAATAGCGGTATGACCTGGTGGCATGTAAAACGCATCTCCGGCTTCAATTCGTTCTTCTTTACCATCGTGGTAAATAACTCGTATGGCACCGTTAAAAACATATCCCCAATGCGGACTGTGGCAATTATCATTTGCTAAGCCCTTTAACAACGGAGTAAAATCCGTTCCTTTTGGCAACTCGTGATACGATACGGTAAAGCCACCCATTCCTTCTTGTGCGCGCATAATTGTGTACGGTCCTTGCATGGTTACAGTAATGTCTTCTTTTTTAATTTTCATAACTAAATTTTTTACTGTTGATAAAGAACAATTTACAAAGATTGACATTTAAAGACAAATTCATCTTTTTAATAATTATTAAGTTAAAACCATAGAAAACAGACCAGTACAGTGTCATTTCGGCTGCCAATACTCCAGCGTACCTGTTCGAATAACAATCCGTTAACAAACCTTCATTAAATAAATATGTTATGAATGAAGTAAAGTTAATTATTGAAACGTATAAAATCATTGAAAGAACTTAATCACTTAAATTATGAAGCAATTTACAGTTACATTACTCATCGTAATTTTTTCCGTAACAAGTTGGGCAAAAGATAAAAAGGCACCTCTGATTGGAGATAAAGCACCATCATTTACCGAAAAATCAACGAACGGGATATTGAATTTTCCCGAGGATTTTGGAACCAACTGGAAAATATTGTTTAGCCATCCGCTTGACTTTACAGCTGTGTGTACTTCAGAATTATGTGGTTTGGCCCGCAACCAGGAAAAGCTGGATGAACTGGGCGTTAAAGTGGCCGTGGTTTCTATTGATGAAGTGGAACGACATTTACTCTGGAAAGAGTTTATGGAACGTGTGTTAAAAGAAGAAAATAACCCTACTAAAATTGAATATCCGATTGTTGCCGATCTTTCAGGAGAGATTTCGAAGAAATACGGTATGTTGCATCACTCAGCAAACGATAAAAGAGATGTAAGAGGAGTATTTATAATCGACCCTGAAAATACAATACAGGCCATTTCGTTTTATCCCATGAGTGTGGGTAGAAATATGGATGAAATTATTAGAACTGTGGAAGCACTTCAGTTAACACAGAGCGAAAATGTGCTTACACCGCTAAACTGGCAACCTGGCGACGATGTTCTTGTTCCGCACAAACCATACACATCTGACGAATTGGAAATGAATCCGGAACTTAAAGAGAAGTATTACAATAAAGGTGAATACATGTGGTTTAAAAAGATGAAGAAAAAATAATTAGTCAACTAATACTTTCATTAAGAGATTTGCAAAGTGTGGATTTGTGTTTACATTTTCCCTCTTACAGTTCGTGGTATACTCCGGTAGAACGACGGCTAAATAAATCGTGGTCTACTCCAACACATTCAAGATTCTGAAATTCATTCATATAACTCAAATCACGATCACGGCTTAATACCAATACATCATCATGTTTCGCCAGGTATTCTTTTAATTTTTTCTTTGATTGAAAAACCGGAATTCTTTTCTGCGCATAGAAAGTAAATGCATCGTCATAGTCTTTAAAAGCAACTACATCTTTATGCGCACTAACCATTGCTCCATATTTTTGAACCGGCGACTGATTATCCATTGCCTGAAAAGGCTTCCAAAAAATAATTAAGGTTGTTAGCATAAAAGCAGCAGCGATAGCCAACATTCCTTGTTCAGCAGATTTTTTTCTTAGCACAAGGGCCAGTAATCCACCAACGGGCAATAAAAACATAAACCAGGCAATCCATCCTATATTTTGAAGTGGTGCCGTATTTTTAGCAAAAAAATACACTGCTATAGGAACCACCATTGCCATAAACACGATAATATATGTTTCAATTCTCGATTTACCAAGCGATACCTTTTTACTACTTAGAGTTGCAATGGTATTGCCAAGCATTACACCTAAAAAAGGATAAGCCGGAGAAGTATAGTTTATCAGTTTAGTTTGGGAAACCGCATAAAATCCAATTACAACTAATGTCGACAAAGCGGCCAACATCATCAACGGATTGCTTTTTCGTTGCTGCCACGTTTCTTTAAAAGCACGGATTGCAAACACCGAAAATGGGAGCATTCCTGCCAATACAAATACAAAAGGCATTACAAATGGGCCTCGATGTCCTTTTAATCCGGAATCAAACCGATTTAAATTATGCTCGAAAAAGAAAGCTCGTGTCCATTCGCCACCGGTTTTTACATGCACAGCGTAGTACCATGGTAAAGCCACTGCCGCAACCAGCAAAACTCCCCACCACGGTTTTAACTCCAGCAAACGTTTCCAGGTAAGAGTTTTTGTAACCAGCATAAAAAGCAGGAAAGTCAAACCCGGCAATAACAGGCCAACCGGACCTTTGGCAAATATTCCTAGTCCCAGAAAAATATACATCAACGCAAACCACTTCCAGCGGCGCGAATGCCAGCCTTCGTAAAAAAAGTAAATGGAAAGTGTATGACAAAGGATTAAATAAGGATCGGGTGTGGCCAACCGGAATTGGATAATAACATGCATAGATGCCAGCATGCTTAAAGCTGCCCACCAGGCTGCTTTTTCGCTCCAATGGCGTCGAGCCATCCAAAAAGTTGCCAAGACTACCAGTAAACCGCACAGTGCCGAGAAAAAGCGTGCACCTCCTTCATTAATACCAAACAACTTGTATCCGGCCATCATTCCGTAATATTCCAGCGCGGGTTTATCCGTTCGTAGTTCGCCATTAAAAGTTGGCACTACCCACTCTTTGTTTTCCATCATCTCGCGGGCGCATTCTGCATTTCGCGCTTCAGCCACCTGAAAGACACTTGTACCTCCCAAAAAGGAGAAAAACAATATTCCGCCAAACAACAGAATCAATACAATATATTTCATCCTCAATTGATTTAAACAAAAGTCTAGTTTTCAGAAACTAAACAGTAATAATATGTTTTTGTTTTGTAAAACTGGTGAAAACAGCTCTTGAATTGTCTTCTAATTCCTCTGGTGAGCGAATTGATTTTTATTTAATAACAAATTGAAAAAGATATCATCAGGCAAACCAGACAATATGCGCTGGCACCAATCTAAAAAAGCATCCAACAGGTAGTTGGATGCTTTTCATTTTAAATGTTTGCTTCAGTACTGAAACTATTCCTACTTAAATAACTTTTGAGTAAATACAGCCAGGTAATTGCGCCAGTTATTCCAGGTATGTCCACCTTCGGTTTCAAGGTATTCGTATTTCATCCCCATGTCATCCATCTTATTTCTGAATTCTTTATTTCCGTTAAAGATCATCGGCATATCGTCAACGCCCATTCCCATCCAGTACAATTTATATCCATTTTCCATTTGTTGTTTAAGCTTTTCATCCTGGTTTTGGTAAACCGGAGAAGTAGTGTTACCACCGCCTGGGCGAACACCTAAAGCTGAAGAGAATAAACCTACATAATCGAAGGTATTTGGATAGTACATCGAAATATTCGCTGTGTGAAAACCACCCATTGACAAACCTGCAATGGCCCGCCCCTCTTTCTTTTCAATGGTGCGGTAATTCGCCTCAATAAAACTCATCACATCGATAAATGTTTCTTCGAACTTGCCATCCATCGTATGCGTAAGCATAAAAGTAGGTTTCACAAATCCGTCGCTGCCTTTTCCGGGAGCGGCTTCCTGCGAAACATTTCCATTGGTCATCACTACGATCATTGGTTTTACTTTTCCCTGAGCGATCAGGTTATCCATAATATCGGCAGCTCTTCCCGAACCGGTCCACGCTTCTTCGTCGCCGCCAACCCCATGTAGCAAATACAACACCGGATATTTCTCCGAACTTTTTTCATATCCTGCAGGTGTATACACCGCCAAACGACGCATTTTGTCATTTCCGGGCGAATCGTACCAACGGAAAGCAACGGTGCCGTGAGGCACATTTTGCACCTTGTAAAGATCGGCCTGACCACCACCAATAATAAATACGCTCGACAGGTTACCCACGTCGCGAATGGCAAACGCATTGCCCGGATCAGTTGAGCGTGCTCCGTCGATGATAAAATGATAGCGGTAAAATTCCGATGGCAAAACGGGTGTGGTAAAACTCCACACACCATCATCACCTTTTTGCATTTCGTAGGTAATAGGTGCAAAAGCTTTCTCGGCATCCAAACTTCCCGAAACACTTACCGATTCAGCTTCAGGTGCTTTCACCTGAAAAGTAACCGAATTATCGGCATTAATTTGCGGCGAAACAATTGGATTTTCGTTAAAGAGATCCTGCTGTGCACTCAATGAAAAAGAGTACAATACCAAGAATAAAGAAAATAAGAGTTGTTTCATGATTATATTTTTTATTGGTTTCTTTTCGGAAATGTATTTTGTACTAAATTAATATTTAATCAATTCAGTTCTGTCCACCATTTATCAAAAGTTTGTGTGCTGTCTTTCAGAAATACCGGCTCGCCAATTTTTGGCGTCAATACCGGAATGCCCAAATCAGCATGGTTTTCTGTTATTTTATTCAGAGGTTCGTCCCAAGGGTGATTGGCCAGAGCAAACTTTGAGTTGTGAACCGGCAATATCTTCTTCGCCTGAAGATCTTTTGCAACAGTAAATACCTGGTCGGGCATTGTATGAATAAGATTCCAGTTTTGGTCGTATTGTCCCTGCTCCAGGATTGCCAGATCAAAAGGCCCGAATTTTTTACCAATTTCTGCAAAGTGGGTATCGTATCCCCCATCGCCACCTAAAAACAACTTGTAATCGGGCGTTTTTAACACAAAAGAGGACCAGAAAGTTTGGTTTCCTTTCAATCCCCGTCCTGAAAAGTGGCGGGCCGGTGTAGCTGTCAATTGCCAGCCATTATCCAATTCTGTTCCTTCATACCAATCCAATTCTGTAATTATTGAAGGATCGAATCCCCAGTATTCAAAATGCTGCCCAACGCCCAAACTGCTAATTAAATGGGCAATTTGGGGCTTTAAATTCATTACGGTTTTATAATCCAGGTGATCCCAGTGGTCATGCGTAATGATCAGATAATCTATTGCCGGTAAATCTTCGGACTGATAAACATTGGTGCCTTTAAAAATTTTATTGATGAATGAAAATGGAGAGGCATAATCGCTAAATACGGGATCAATCAGAAATGTTTTCCCGTTCATCCCAATAAAATACGATGAATGACCAAACCAAAGCAATACATCCTCTTTAGGGTTTAGTGCTTTTATGTCGGTTTTAATTACAGGAATTTCGCTTTCGGGCGTTACCCGGGTTTTCTCCCGGAACATAAAATCCTTCATCACCTGAAAACGGCTTTTGTCGGAAGTGATAGTTGTGGTTTTACTAAGATTTTGAAATTCTCCATCTCTGTAATTGGGCGAGTTTTTTATACGTTCTAACCGCTCTCCGCGCGGTGTTTGACCAAATTTTTTCTGTCGAATTGTAATCATGGTTGTTAAAGTAATTAATAAAACGAGTGTTACCAGTATTCCTATTGTTTTCTTCATAACTAAACCGGGCTTTTTACCCAATAATTTCAATAACAAAAATGGTAAGAATTTGATTTAAAAACTTATCCATATTACGGATTTAATTACCCGATTTACTGAAAATGAATCTTCAAAATTAAAAGAGATTTCCTGCCTTTATTTACAAAACCTAGTTATGCGCGAAAAGTCTACACTTCAAAAGGACTCTGCTTGTAGCCACAATAATTCTACATTACATAACGAACAAATGATTCTTTCCGCCATTTCCCGCTAACATTCTCAACAAGTGGTCGTTAATCCAAATTCAATTTTTCAAGTCAAAAGCAAAAACGTAGAAAATCAATTCAACTGATAACCTTATGAAAAATCTAATCGGCTACATTATCTTATTGAACCTCTTCGTTATGTTATCTAATCTTGACTTACAAGCTCAAAACGAAGTAGGTATTAAACCACTGACCGGCGAAATTGAATTTGACGGATTGGTAAATGAACCGGCCTGGAAACTAAGTCAGGAATTTCCGCTTGCCATGCATTTCCCGGTTTTTAATAATCCACCGTCGGAACAAAGCGAGGTGTACCTTACTTTTGATGACAACTATTTATGGGTTGGTGCAATTCTTTATTATAAGGATGTAAACAACATTGTATCAACCAGTAAAAAAAGAGACGAGGAATCGGAAAACTCAGATGCGTTTGGGATTCTGCTCGACTCGTACGACGATAATGAAAACGCGCTGGCTTTTTTCACTATGCCATCGGGTTTGAAGATCGACTACTCGGTTTCGAATGATGGCGAAGGTGGTGGCCCCGGCCCCGGAATGAGCTCTAAAAACTACACCTGGAACTCTTACTGGGATGTAAAAACCACAATCACAGATGAAGCCTGGCATGTTGAAATGCGCATCCCATTTTCAAGCTTACGTTTTCAGAGCAAAAACGACATCACAAAAATGGGATTGATCATTAGCCGGAGCATCAGTCACCTGAACGAAATTGACACCTACCCGGCTATCGACACTAAATATGGTCGAGATGCCAACACCCGTCCATCGCTGGCAAAAACCATTGTCTTTGAAAATATCAATCCGCGTAATCCGGTTTATATTTCTCCATACGTTTTAGGAGGAACCACCCGCATGAACGAGCTAAATGAAAGTGAAACGGATTACGTAAAATCAGATGATCCGGAACTAACCGGTGGTTTAGATGTAAAATACAACCTCAATAATAACCTTACACTTGACTTTACCGTGAATACCGATTTTGCCCAGGTTGAAGCCGATGATGAACAGGTTAACCTAACGCGTTACTCGCTTTTTTTCCCCGAAAAAAGGTTGTTCTTCCAGGAACGCTCCGGTATATTCAGCTATGAACTGGGAGGCCCGCAAAACCTGTTTTACAGCCGTAATATCGGAATTGCACAAGGTGAGCCCGTAACCATTTACGGCGGAGTGCGAATGGTGGGTAGAGTTGGCAAATGGGACGTTGGGTTCCTGGATATGAATACTGCCGACTTTGAAGAAACACCCTCTGAGAACTTTGGTGTTGCCCGCTTACGGAGGCAGGTTATCAACGAAAATTCATATATCGGTGGAATGATGACAACACGTCTTGGATTTGATGGAAGCTACAATATTGCTTATGGTTTCGACGGTATTTTTAAATACACCGACATAGATTATGTGGCTATAAAACTGGCACAATCGCAGGATAAATCCATGGATGCGGAGTTATTTTCAATGAATCCTACTTATTTCTCCATCGATCTTCAGCGCCGTTCAGAGGAAGGTTTTTTATACGAAGGCAAATATGCATACTGGGGGGAGAATTTCGATCCTAAAGCGGGATTCGTTTTTATCAACAATATCCACGAAGTCAGGGCCAGCATGGGTTATGGCTGGACACCCGTAGAATCATCACCGATATTCCGATATTCATTTGAAGGAGATTTTAATTTAACCAGCCGGATGGAAGACGGGAAAATTGAGAACATGGAACTGGCACCACAATTTAAGATGGACCTGAAAAACGGAATTGGTATGTTTATTAGCCCCGGCTATAATAAAGAAGGTGTTCCTTTTGATTTCAATTTACCGGGCGGTATTGTTGTTGAAGAAGGCGACTATTCGTTTTGGGCTTTGCGCTCGCATTTTAACACACCACGCACTAAAAAAATTGTTGCCGAATTTAGTATCGATGGAGGCGGATTTTACGATGGGAACCAATTTGCCGTTGAGCTGGAAACCGACTTTAACATCTCGTCCAGTTTTCAACTCTCGGCATTTTACAAGTTCGACAAAGTGCGATTTGATGAAACAAACCAGGAATTCACAAATAACCTGGCGCGTTTAAAAGCCACTTATATGCTGAATACCAAATTATCGATGAGTGCCTACATGCAATACAACGAGCTGGAAAATATTGTTCTTTCCAACTTCAGACTTCGTTATAATCCTCGTGATGGCAACGACCTATACCTGGTGCTGAACGATTCGCGTTTTGCTGACAAAACGGATGTTACTCCCACTCCTCCGGGATTTCTTTCGCAAACCATATTATTAAAATATACACACACATTTAGATTATAAGCTATGAATCGAATTAAGTTGATTTTAAACATTCTGATACTGATAGTAATGTTATTGTTAATGGATCCACGGTCGTTTTACGGGCTGGAATTCCACGAATGGGCCGGGCTGATAATTGGCTTGTTCTTCATTCTGCACAAAGCACTTAACTGGAGCTGGATAAAAAAAGTAACTGTTTGCTTTTTTAAAAGCTCACCGGGCCGTGCACGATTAAATTATGTACTTGACGTGCTTCTGCTCGCCGGGATGGTTTTAATGATATTGAGTGGAATTGCCATTGCCCGAACCATCGATTTTTCGTGGATGAATCTTGGAGGCTCAGGCATGTTTTGGCGGGTGATGCACACCAGCTCTTCGTTTATAACACTGGCGCTTTTTGGCATTCACCTGGGGCTTCACTGGAAATGGGTACAACTACGTTTTAAATTCAAAAAAGTAAAGGCATGAACAGAAAGATCATCAACGGAATAATTTCGCTGGCAATAGTTATTGCTGCTTTATATGGCTTATCACGATTACGTTTTATCGAACGCAGCATCTGGATATTTAAAACAAACGATTTGCAAAATACCCGTCGAGGTGGTCCTGAAAGAGGTGGCCGCGGAGGAAGAGACTTCAGAGCTCGTCCACAGGATTTTGGCGGCAGAGAGCGCCAGAGTTTTGAAAACCTGCCCGACAGTGTTCGGCAACGACTAATTGCCGAAAGAGGCGCCCGATTTGAAAATGACAGTACAAGACAGGGCCGGGCACAAAACATTACCCGCGAAAGAGGCGATTTCAGAGGAGGACACGGACGCGATACCAGAAGAGGCAACAGCATTCGACTGGCTAATGTAGGCTGGTTTTTTATTGTGTTTGCCGGATTTTCAGTTGTAACCATTTACCTGGATATGCTGACAAAATGGGTAAAATCAAGAAAAAATAACAAGTCAGATTAAACCATTGGTGTTGAGTTTAGTTTAAGTATCATATTCGCAAAATTCAGAACCGACCAACTTTAAAACCAGCAAGTAATTAATTATTAATGATTAAACAAAAGAGTTACGCTTATGAGCAAGATTAGTAAAACGTTTAGAGTTTATCATCGGTATCTGGGATTTTTCCTGGCCGGAATTATGACAATTTATGCCCTTAGCGGCACAATTATGATTTTCCGCACAACGGATTTTCTTAAACAGGATAAGGTTACAGAGCGCGAAATTGGAGCAAACGTTCCGGCAGAGGAGTTGGGTGGTAAACTTTTTATACGTAACCTGGAGGTTTTGGAAGAAGATGCCAATACGATAACTTTTCAACAGGGAACATACGACAAAACAAGCCGTGTGGCAACCTACACGGTTAAAGAGCTGCCTTTTGTTCTAAAAAAGCTGGAGAGCCTGCACAAAGCAACCACCAATTCGCCTTTGTATTTTCTAAATATCTTCTTTGGTATTTCATTGCTGTTCTTTTCAGTTTCCGCATTTTTTATGTATACCAAAACAAACAAGGTGTTACGCAAGGGTGTGTATGTGGCTATTGCCGGACTGGTATTCGCGGCCATTATCGTATTTATATAAAGACATTACAAAAAACAATCATAATTCCCGGTAATCATCAACAGAAACCAATAAAAAACAATATTCAACTTACTCTCCCTCACTCCCTCTCTACCCGTAGAGAGGGACGATTGTGTCGAAGGCACAATCAGGGAGAGTCTATAAATTTTGCGGCAGATTTTGCTATTGGATTATGTTGGACTTATATACAAAAATACCCGGCAAAGTTTGCCGGGTATTTTTGTATAAGCTTCATCCAATGACTTCCCACCTTTCAAGGATCATTTTACACATCGAGAAATCGTAGTTACTGAAAATATCCCATCCTTTCAGCTCCTCGCTTTTACTATCGTAGAAGTCTTTTATCCATTTTTCAACTGCCGGAGTTCTGAAATCGATCGCGTCAACACTGTTCAATACCCAGTTTCGCTCATGCATTGTACGGTTTTCATCGTTTAGAATGCGTAGAAAGATCTTTTCGGCCAGTTCTTTTTCTCCCAATCGGGACAATGTCTCACCGATTAAAACGGCGGTTGCGGTTGCATCCTCATCGGCTGCAGCTTTTAATGCAGTCAATGCCGGTTCTGCATTTTCAATATGACTAAGCAGCCCGGTAACGCCCCAGTAACGCAACGCGGAATCATCATTCTTCAGTAATTCAATGTATTGCTGAATCGCTCCGTTACCAGCTTGTGTTGCCAGTTCGGCAGCTGCCAGTAATTCATCAAACGGACAAGCTGCCGATCGCATGTAATCATACATCGCCCCGTCTCCTGCCCTTTCTGTGTATTCTGTTTCAGGAATCAACACAACATCCCTAATCTCTTTCATCCAGCGGGAATTCTCTTCTCGCATACGCTCCAGCACCTCTTTGTATGCCGGATCATCGGCAAGGTTATTCAGTTCATACGGATCGTTTTCGGTATCGTAAAGCTCTTCAACCGGTTTGGTTTGAAATGCGATACTTTGCACATCGTTACATTTTCCGGCCAGGTAATAATCTTCCCACGATTGCGCAGAACGTGCATTAAACAAATAAGCCAGGTGCTGCATATAAATGCGAAACGGCATGTAGTTACGAATGTAACGGTACTTTTTATCACGCACCGCACGGCTCATATCAACACGTTCGTCCATCCGGGCACGGGTAAGATGAACATATTCAGGTTCCGGCTCAACCGCGTTTCCAAGAAAAGCGTTGCCCTGCATGTAATCCGGTTTCTCCTCGCCTATAATACTTAGCAAGGTTGGCGCAAGGTCAACAAAACTAATGTTGCGATCAACAGCGTCGCCCGGTTTTTCAGCAGGGAAAAATTGTTTGTATTTTTCAGGAATGCGAACGATAAACGGCACCCATGTTCCGGTTTGGAAAATATACCTTTTGCTGCGTGCCAGCACACCGCCATGATCGGCATAATAAAAAACAATGGTATTATCGGCCAGACCGCTTTCTTCCAGCTCTTTTAGCAAATCGCCAACCTGCGCATCCATATCCTGCACCTTGTCGTAATACTGTGCCCAGTCGTGACGCATCTCTTCGGTATCGGGATGATACGGCGGTAAAACCACATCTTCCGGTTTATGCCTCAGCTCCTCATCAGGAATAAAAGGAAACAACTGACTCTCGTGCGTGGTCAGCAGGTTAAAGATGGCAAAGAATGGTTTTCCGTCCGGCGTGTTTTTCCAGTGTGCTGTTCTGCTGCACTCATCCCACATGCTGTTGTAATCGCCGGCAAAGTTATAGTCGGTTTTTACGTTGTTGGTGCAGTAATAACCGGCTTTTCGTAACAGCTCGGGATAGGGAATTACGGTTTCCGATTTCGGATAGGTGCTTCGCATCTGTTCATTTCCGTTCGAGGCCGCATAAACCCCGGTAATAATCGTATTCCGCGCCGGAGCACAAACCGGACAATTGGCATACGCATTGGTATAGCGGAAACCTTCATCAGCCAGTTTATCCAACGTTGGCGTGGTGGCAAAGGCATCGCCGTAGCAGCCTAAATATGGACTGTTATCCTCGCTGGTAATCCACAAAATATTGGGGCGGTCTTGCTGTGCCCAAACATTCATACTCTGCAGCAGTGCAAACAGCAGAATAATCAGCGTGGCTTTCATCGATTTTAATTTTGTCATTATGGTTTAGTTTTAATGGTTCTGTTTCAAACTTGATTCCCTTGAATGATACTCGCCTTGTTCAAAAGAACAGAGAGCGTTGCAAAACGCCTAACGTTTTACCAACTGATCTTCAACCGGAACCACCGTCTTTTTATGTGCTTCCATCAGTTCCGTTAGTTCTCTTATTACATCAGGGTGTTGTTCCGCAATGTTGTATTTCTCCGACGGATCAACATTCAGGTTATACAATTCCGGGATTTCCCTTTCAGTGGGACCTCCTCCACCGTATGCCGGTTGGGTGATAAAATGGGCTTTGTAGGCTCCTTTTCGTACCGCATACACCTGTTGCCCCCTGTAATAAATCACTTCGTTACGCGGCGATTCGCCCTTCTCCGAAATCACCGAAGAAATATCGTAACCATCGTAAACGCGGTCGTTTGGAAGTTCCACACCGGCCATACTACAGAACGTTGGAAGCAGATCCATGGTCGTACCCAGTCCGGTAATCACTCCCTGATCAACCATTCCCGGTCCCCAGAAAACAGTTGGCTCCCGCATTCCGCCTTCATACGTTCCGCCTTTTCCGCCACGCAACAAACCGGCACTGCCGCCATTTTCGTTGAACATCAGCCAGGGGCCATTGTCAGAGGTAAACACCACCAGCGTGTTGTCATCCAAACCATTTTCTTTCAAGGCATCGATCACCTTTCCCACGCTCCAGTCAATTTCTTCAATCACATCGCCGTACGTTCCTCTCAGGCTTTTGCCTTTAAAATCTTCCGACGGGTAAAGCGGCACATGAGGCATGGAGTGAGCCATATACAGAAAAAACGGTCCGTCTTTATGTTCGGCGATGTATTTTAACGCTTCCTCGGTATAACGTTGCGTAATGGTATGCTGGTTGGCAGGTTGCTCAATGGTTTCGCGGTTGCGTTTTAAAGGCACGTTAAAATAGCCGTCTTTCGGATTCGAGCACGCTTCAATATACGATACCCCTTCCGGTAATGTCTGGTCCATATCGTTGCTGTACGGAATTCCAAAATAGTAATCGAAACCATGCGAATTGGGATCGAAAGGCAGTAAATGCCCCAGGTGCCATTTCCCGATAATGGCGGTTGAATAATCTGCTTTTTTTAAGGCCGAGGCAATGGTAATTTCGCTTTCAGGAAGTCCTCCCGTTGATTCGGGGAACAACACCCGGCTTCCGGTATCGCTGCACATTCCGGAGCGTATGGGTAAACGACCGGTGAGTAAGCCCGCGCGCGATGGTGTGCATACCGGTGCTGCCACATAAAAGTTGGTCCACTTTTGCCCTTCGTAAGCCAGTCGGTCGAGGTGAGGCGTTTTAATGGTAGGATGGCCAAAAACCCCTACATCGCCATAGCCCATATCGTCGGCAAAAATTACAATGATATTTGGCTTTTGCCGGCTCTCCTCCGGCTGTGGTGCCGTGCAAGCAAATGCTGACACAAATAATATCAAGAGCGGTAAAACATGCTGAATATCAAATTTGATTTTCATTTTGATTTGTTTTAGCTGATTTAGTTAGTGTAATAAACAGGTATAAAATTAACGGAAATAGTAACAATAACAACCGGGGCACGGATTATAAATCGGCGCTATTGGAGGGGTCATTATTTCATCGTGATTATTAATCGGTTTTATGGCGATCCACATCCCAATTTTCGGGATTTGAAAGGATATAATTACAGATAAGTTCAAACGAATCATTGTTTCGGATGATATGATCGTGATACCGCGATTGCCAGGCAAAATGGGGATTGATTTTTCGGGCACGTGTTGTTACCCCAATTTTGAAACCACGTATTATTGATGCCAAATTTTTACGTTGCGGACCAAATTGGTTGGCCGGCGGCGGTTGTGATGGTTGTGACGTTGGTGGTAGATACGCAATGCATTGCGTATCTACATGGCCATCCCCACAGGGGCCGTCATCGGTATTATATTCATTTTTACCAATTATAATTATGGCATGAAAATGATTCGGCATAATAACGTATTCACCCATGGTTAAATTCATATCAGGGCGCAAATCAAATGTTTTTAACCATTCGGTTTCGGCCAATTTACCAATTGCCGATAATTGCATTTTCCCATCCACAACGTCGCCAAAATAATGTTCGCGGTTTTTCGTGCAAATGGTAACAAAATACGCCGCATTACGGCCATAATCCCAATTTTGCAACCGGGCAGACGAAATACGATATTTATTTCTGAATTTGTCGGGCATGGTTATTTTTCATCAAAAAAGGAACGCGATAGAATCGCGCAGCAGCCGGGCATATTCACACCAATCGTTCAATCACAACAACTAAATTCTTTTAAAAGTCCGTTTGGTGGTTAAATCGACTAATTCCCGGTCATTGTCCGGTGAAACCACAAATACTTCTGGTCTGTTTTTATACGTGCTGTCACTCCCGAATACATAATTTTTGAATTTTATGGAGTCGTTGATGATTTCATATTCTCCAACAAAGTCATGAATCATTTTACCTCCTTGTGCAAATCCTTTGTATTTGAACACTCCGTTAATCAGGTGCAGCTCCATATAACCATCGTTGCCGGTGGCATAATATTTTTTCCCGAACGAATTGTCATAATTTGAAGCGAGTGTTTTGACTTTATGTCTTTCCGGATTTTTAAGCGAATAAATCAGTTTCAAATCATTCCCAATTTCCTGCTTTGCATCTTTTGTTCCGAGCTTTTTAAAGTCAACATAAAAGTTGTCTCCTACTGCGTAAATATATTTTATTTTGCGACTGTAACTCTGTACTTCGTCATTTGGAAATACATCGATTACTTTTCCGGAAATCTCGCCGGTTTTACCCATAAACAAGGTTCGAGTTTCAAATCCGGTCCAACCGGTATAAGCCAGTATCGAACCCAATAAAACTCCCAAAGCCCAAAGATTTCTATTTCCTTTTCGCATCCGTTTTATTATTGTTTGTTAAGGTCAATTATAAGTTAACGGGTGGCCCGATGCAATCGGGAGTGTTAGACCGCTGAAAACCCTGCCTGCCATATGACAAATTGTTATGTGTTGGCTTTTGATTATCATGCTAAACTTTAATTTAATAAAGGCAACCTATGGCTATCGAATATCATCAAAACCTGAAGCCGAGAAGAATCTCGGCAAAACCATTTGATATATTAAAACCATAATTTTTCACTGTAGTATTTTCTGAATAATCATCTAATTGATAATAGAGACCGTGCGAGACTTCCACTCCCAATTTAAGTACCTTGTTAAAGTAGTATGAAACTCCTAAAACGGGATTAACACGAAAGGTATAATGGTTCTCATCTACTTCAAAAGCTCTGGAAAATTCCCCGCCAAACTCAAAACCATAATAATATTCGACTGTTCTTTTTACTGCCCACTTCGGGAATTCCATTCCCATCATTAGCCCAAGGCTCATGTACTTCTTTTGTTCCTCTGAACCGTTCAAGTCCCTATTCTGGTAACTCAAATGTGTAGTAGAAATCCTGAACAGCCTATTTTCGTTTCCGAATTTGTATCTTAACGAAAATGCATCAAAACTACTAGTTCCTACGTTGACTTCGTACATTTTATCCTGTCCATTAGAGATAAAAAATAAGAGAATGAGACTTACCAATAATACTCCTTTTATGTTCCTCTTCATAAATCTGTTTAATCTATTCATGGTCTTTGGTTTTTTTTAGGGTTACCCACAACGTACGTATAACCCAAAACATTGGGTTACTTTTCTTATATCACTTTGGGTTATAACACCATTTTGGGTGTATAACCCAACCTTTTGTAAAAATCTTATAGCTAAGAGAGCATTCAACGGTTATGGTTTTTAATGCATTAAAGTTAATATTCCTGTTAAACAAAACAATATGAAATGATGAATTGATTAAAAAGAATGGGTAAAACAGCTTTAAGGGCTAAAGCCCTGTTTGTCATCAGTATCACTAACCCCGGCATTAATGCCGGGGCTAAGCATAGCCCTCGAAAGCGGGCTTTAGCCCCAAAGACTTACCACACGCGGCTTTCCAATACTCAACACTCTCACACAAACAGCTAACTAACTGATTTTAAACCTCCCACAGGTGACCGAAGTTGATTTCAAACGCGTTTTTTTACGTCCCCAGCTAACAGAAACCGGTTTCAAATGCATTTTTTTACGTCCCCAGCACCTGTTGACGCTTTCAAACGTATTTTATCGCACCCACAGGTAACTGAAGTCGGTTTAAAACACGTTTTTTCACGCCCACAGGTGACTAAAGTTGGTTTCAAAGGCGTTTTCTCCGATGAACAGGTCGGAGTTGCTGGTACCAAACGCTTTTTAGATGGGCATTAACTAAGTGGGCAACCAATCAAATACGTTTTAACTGGCTGTCAGGAAAACGACATAGGTACAAAACAGATTTTTGCAGCGGAAGAAGCACTAATCCGTATTATTCCTCGATAGTTACAATTACCCGTTGGTAATGCGTTAATGCCGGCTTCCCGTTATCAACGGCTTCAAGGATAAGATGAATGGTTTGCCCCGGTTCGATGTCGTCGGGAACAACAATTGATGCCGCTGCCGACTGTGGATTTTCAATTTCAACAGCGCCTTTATAGCCCACATTAAATTTCATCCAGTTCAGCGAAACCTCATCTCCGTCAGGATCGGAAACTTCGGCCGTTAACTTCACCGTTTCGCCGGGTTTTGCCGCAATGCTGAGCGGTGCATCGATTACCGGCTCGTGGTTGGCTGCATTATAATCCGAAGTTACTGCCCACTGAAAACGGGCCGCCAAACCGTTCTGAACTGCCGGGAAGAACTCCGGGAAATCGGTTTCGGGCGCTCTTCTGTTTAACGCCGACCACGAAATGGAATCGCCCTGCATAGTAAATGATATGGGCGTTTCTATTTTCCGGCCACTCCATCCGCCATAAGCCGGATCTTCATAGGCACGTAATCCGTTGTCAATAAAATTCAGGAAAGTATGCGTATCGCCTTCCCCCAAAAAAGCGCCTTTCTCCTGAATGGGGCACCAAACAATGTATCCCATTTCACGCAATTCATCGGCGGTGTATTCCGAAAAACCAAAAAAGTCGAAAATATCGTCTTTTACCATCTGTTTGCCATCGCCCCACACGCGGTAAATTTCGCCGAGCGGCCCTTTGACAGAGATGTTGGCTTCCACCCACTCCGGCGTGTAATAAAAAGCATACCCGGGCTTTGCACTTGCCTGCGCATTGTAGCCCAGACCAACATTTACGCCACCATACTGTAGCGCCTCGATACCGGGCCAGTTGGGTTGAATATAATTGGCATAAGTATCGTCCTGGTCGCCCGATAAACTCAGCTTTACCTTATCCGACACTTTTTGTTTTATGGCCTCCCATTCCGACGTATTTTTATAGGCATCCTCAATTGATTTCAGCGCTCTTGAAATGGTACTTGCCCCACCCCACGCGGTTATAAACAGCGGTCCCGGAATATCGTCCATCATCAACGATTTTATCAGCTCCGAACCTTCTGTATCTTTTGAAATATCGCCGTCGAATTCGATGTTTCCCCAGCGGATTTTTGATTTCAGGTATTCGGGCGTCGGGTAATCCGGGTCGTGTACTTTCAGGTTGGGATAAGCTTTTTCATAGGCATCCACAGCATCGTGAATAAAACGTTCGTCATCCGACCAACGCCAGCGTTCCATCGGGCCGTAGTCCAACCCGAAGCGGGTATATTCGCGCCCGTCAACAAACCACTTTGTTCCTTTCCCGTCGCCTTTCCAATGGTACTGACTACTGGCATAAACCAGACCTTCCACATCAAAATCGGCACTGTACAACAGAAAACGAATCAGTGAGTTATTGTCGTCCAGTTCCGGATCACAGGTAATTACCACGCGTGGTTTGGGTTGTTCTTTGGGCTGTTCTGTCTGGGTACAGGCGCTAAACAATACAAACAGCACCACACTGTAAAGAATTGTTTTGAAAATGGAAATATAAAATCTTTTTTGATTCATAGTAATATGGTTTAGTTAGTTGTTTTATTTCTGTCTCAACACGCTTATAAATATAGAAAAATTAGCAACAGGCCGGATAGATGACTGAAAGTTCTTCCCTGCCAGTGATACAAAACCCGCATTTGCCATTTCGCTAGCGGGGTAATTCGGCAAAAAATAAAAAAGTGTTAGTTTTACCTGCAAAAATAACCTGAATGATATTCGAAACATATTCATACCCCAGAGCTGCCGTTATTGGCAATCCCTCCGACGGCTATTTTGGTAAAACGATCGCTTTCCTGTTTTCCAATTTCGAGGCGCGCGTGCAACTTTACGAAACACCCGAGCTACAAATTTTACCCGAGCGGCTGGATGGTACAAATTTTAACAGCATTAAGGAACTGGTTGAAGATGTAAACCTGGCCGGTTACTACGGAGGAATGCGTTTGTTGAAAGCCATGATCAAGATATTTTATGAGTATTGTGCCGCCAACAACATTAAACTCGACGACCGGAATTTTACCATTCGTTATAAATCGAACATCCCGTTTCGTTTAGGGCTGGCCGGGTCGAGTGCCATTATTACGGCCTGTTTACGGGCGCTGTGTATGTTTTATGAAGTTAAAATTCCGAAACCGGTTTTTGCCAACCTTGTCCTCTCTGTTGAAACGGAAGAATTGGGGATTGCTGCCGGTTTACAGGATCGTGTGGCGCAGGCTTATGAATGTCCGGTTTGTATGGATTTCGACCGCGACCTGATGGAAAGCCGTGGTTACGGCGAATACCAGGAACTCGACGCCAAAAACTTTCCGCATTTTTATATTGCTTACCGAAAAAACCTGTCGGAAGGAACCGAAGTGGTGCATAACAACCTGAAAGCTCGTTTTGAAATTGGCGACCCGAGAGTGTTGCAGGCCATGCTGCGCTGGGGACAAATTACCGAGGATTTTAAGGTTGCATTAGGTAACAACGACTACCAAAGCATGCACGACCTGATAAACGAGAATTTTGATCTGCGACGGAAAACGATCAATATCTCGAAAGGAAACATTGAAATGGTAGAACTGGCCCGCTCGGTTGGTGCCAGTGCAAAATTCACAGGTTCGGGAGGTGCGATTATTGGCACTTACACCGACAGAACAATGTTTAACAACTTGCATAACACCCTGAGCAGAAAAGGAATTGAAGTTATAAAACCCAATATTGTCAACAATTAGAACATGATAAAAAAAGCAGTTATACCGGCAGCAGGTTACGGAACCCGTTTTTTGCCGGCCACAAAATCGCAACCTAAAGAAATGATCCCGATTATCGATACGCCTGTTATTCAATATGTAGTTGAAGAGGCGGTTGCCAGCGGGATAACCGATATTCTGATGATCATCGGAAAAGGGAAACGTGCCATTGAAGAACATTTCGACAGGAATCCGATTATTGAAGAATCGCTGGAAAGAAAAGGAAATTACGAAATGCTGGAAAAACTAAAAGGCATTTCCAACCTGGCCAACATTCATTTTGTGTGGCAAAAAGAAATGAACGGATTGGGCGATGCCATACTTCACGCAAAATACCACGTGGGCAACGAACCGTTTGCCGTACTTCTGGGCGACACACTGGTTCAGGGACAAGGCCCCATTACCAAACAACTGATTGATGTGTACAATGAACACGGCGGTTCGGTTGTGGCTATGGAAGAAGTGGAACCTGAAATGGTAAGCCGCTATGGAATTCTTGACGGAACTCCTATTTCTGACGATGTTTATAAAGCAAACGGATGGATCGAAAAACCTTCGCCAGAAGAGGCTCCATCAAACCTGGCCATCGCAAGTCGTTACATATTTACACCTGAGATTTTCGATTACCTGGAAAACACCACTCCCGGTAAAAACAACGAAATTCAACTGACCGACGCCATGCGCGATATGGTAAAAGCACACCCGATGTTCGGCTTAAAGTTCGACGGAAAACGCTACGATATTGGCGATAAAATGGGTTTCCTGAAAACCAACCTTGAGTTTGGTTTGAAAGACCCGGAAATAAGCGAAACATTAAAAAGCTGGATTAAAGAGTTTGCCAAACATCTTTAAGCATGTACTGACTTCGATAAAAGATGATGCACAGGTCAGATCACGCTTTAATTAGTCAACACACAAATTCTTAGAATAATATAAGTTTCTGTACAAGCTGTTATAAGGATTCTGCTCTCCTGATTTTTCTTATGACTTTTTACAGTTTGATGCCTAAGTAATTGGGGAATATTCTATATTGCCTTGAATTAATTCAGCCAGTTCTGAAAGTTGCGAAGCATAATTATCTGAAACCTATGAAATCATTCATCACCTTTATTCTGGTTCTTCTGCTATTTGCATGTACAAATACAGAGGAGAAAACTACTGAGCGTTCACAAAATTTCGACATGCAGTGGAAATTTAAATTAGGAGACCTTTCTCAGGCTGCAGATCCGAAATTTGATGATGCATCGTGGCGTACACTCAACCTCCCGCACGACTGGAGTATTGAAGGCGATTTTGATCCATCGAACCCGGCAGGTAACGATGGCGCCTATTTGCCAACCGGAATTGCCTGGTACCGAAAACAGTTTACTGTACCAACCAGCTGGAGCAATAAAAAGGTGAGCATCTATTTTGAAGGTGTTTACATGAATTCCGAAGTTTTTATTAACGGTCATTCGCTGGGCGTTTATCCTTATGGTTACTCATCGTTTTATTACGACCTCACTCCTCATCTGAATATTGGCGGAGAAAACACAATCGCTGTGCGTATAGATAATTCGCAGCAAAAGAACTGCCGCTGGTATAGTGGTTCAGGAATTTATCGTCATGTATCAATGATCGTAACCGACCCTGTGCACATTGCTCAGTGGGGCGTTTCCATTTCCACTCCAACTATCAGCAAACAGGAAGCTACCGTTGAAATTAAAACCACTTTGAAGAACGAAACATCGTCGCCGCAGGAAATTACGCTTTCAACACAAATAGCTGATAAGGTACAAAATACTGCGGGCAGCAGCGAAATAAAAGTGGAGTTATTACCAAATTCTGAAAAGGAAATTTTGCAGAACATTATTGTGGAAAATCCGGCACTTTGGACACCTGAAACACCAAATTTATACAATGCAACTATCAGTCTGAAAAAAGGTGAGCAGACCATTGATAAAACAGAGAATACTTTTGGAATCCGCAGCATTGAATTCAGTGCAGAAAATGGATTCTTGCTTAACGGCGAGAAAGTTCTTTTAAATGGTGGCTGTGTACATCACGACAACGGTTGCCTTGGCGCTGCAGCATTCGACCGTGCCGAAGAGCGTAAGGTTGAATTGCTAAAAGAAGCCGGCTTTAATGCGGTAAGAACATCGCATAACATCCCATCGGAGGCATTTCTTGACGCCTGCGACCGTTTAGGTCTGCTCGTTATTGATGAAGCTTTTGATGGCTGGCGCGAAATGAAATCGGCATTCACCCCACTGAAACACGACTATTCTACCCTGTTTGACAAGTGGTGGAAGACTGATGTTCAGGTTATGGTGAAACGCGATAAAAACCATCCATCGATTATTATGTGGAGCATCGGTAACGAGATCATCGAACGCACAAAACCTGAAGCTGTAGAAACTGCACGAAAATTGGCAGCTGCCGTGAAAGAAATTGATACAACGCGCCCCGTAACATCGGCAATGACAACATGGGGGCAGGGCTGGGAAATCTTTGATCCGCTAATGGCCGAACACGATGTTTGTGGCTACAATTACCAGCTGCACGAAGCGAAAGCGGATCACAAACGAGTTCCCTCGCGTATTATCTATCAATCAGAATCGTACCCGAAAGATGCTTTCTTTTGCTGGGATCTGGTAGATAAAAATCCATACATCATTGGTGATTTTGTGTGGACAGCCATCGATTACCTGGGTGAATCGGGCATCGGGCGCTGGTATTACGAAGGTGATGTTCCGGGCGAACACTGGCACCGTGATCTTTACCCATGGCATGCAGCCTATTGTGGCGATATTGATTTGACCGGCTGGAGAAAACCGATTTCGCATTACCGCAATTTGTTGTATAACGATACGGAAAAGTTGTATATGGCTGTTCGCGAGCCGGAAAAAGAAGGTTCGAAAATTATTACAACCATGTGGGGAACCTGGCCTACCTGGGAAAGCTGGACATGGCCGGGCCACGAAGGAAACGAGATTGAAGTGGAGATTTACTCGAAATATGAAAAAGTGCGACTGTACTGTAACAATAAATTGATTGGAGAAAAAGCAACCGGCAGGAATGAAGAGTTTAAAGCACTATTTACCCTTCCCTATGAAACCGGCACAATTAAAGCCGCTGGAGTGAGTGGCGACAAGGAAATGGAGTCAACTATTTTAACAACTGCTGACAATGCTTCCGTTATTAAACTAACTGCCGATCGTACGGAGATTGATGCCGACGGACAAGACCTTTCGTTTATAACCGTTGAAATGACCGACGCCAATGGACAACTTGATCCTAACGCTGCAAACCGGCTGCACTTTGAGATTGAAGGACCAGGTACCATAATCGCAGTTGCAAACAGCGATATCAAAGATACTGATCCTTACGTGGCCACTTCGAGAAAAGCATTTAAAGGGCGTGCCATGGTTGTGGTAAGAAGTACAGACCAGGCCGGAGACATTACACTAAAAGCAAGTTCTAATGGGTTAGGCGATTCAATCATCAAGATTCAATCGCACTTGTAATCAATCATCAATACATTAAAACCGAATATTGCGAACCTCCTCAAAATCAAGCTAATCGTTTATACCACATGGAGGAAGCGGTCTATTTCATTCGCCCTTTCTGAAACTTAATCTGGACTTTATGGCAAGATTGGCTTAAGTATTTTTAGGATCGACAATAATTACTACATTACCTTTCTTGTGTCCTGAAGCAACATAGCGGTGTGCTTCGCTAACTTTATCGAGTGGGTACTGCCGGTCGATAACCGTTTTTAATTGGCCCTCGGAGAAAAAGTTTGTTAGCTGGGAAATTAAATTGCGAAGTTCGCTCTCCGAAAGTAATCCAGTTGCTCCAAACATGGCTTTCTTTTTACTAAATACGGAGGTCCAAAACATTTGCATCAGCAACGAAAATTTTAATACCGGTGACACATATTTTCCCGATTCACTAAGAATGTTTTTACTTTTTGAGTAAGAACTTTTTCCAACGGTATCAAAAACAAGGTCGTATTTAATGTTACCGGTTGTAAAATCTTCGCGGGTATAATCGATTACATGATCGGCCCCAAGCGATTTTACCAAACCTACATTTCGCGAGCTGCAAACCCCGGTTACTTCGGCGCCAAAATTACGGGCCAGCTGAACGGCTGCCGTACCAAGACTACCGGATGCTCCATTGATCAATACTTTTTGTCCGGTTTTTATTTCTGCAATCTCTTTCAAAAAGTTTAACGAAGTTACATGCCCATCGCCATATGTGGCGGCCTCGGTGTAGGTCATATTATCTGGCATTGGCAGAATAACTCCGTCTTCCGGTACCGCAACAAATTCGGCATTGGCACTCATCCCCAGTGTAGTTTCGCCAAATACACGGGTGCCGAGATGGAATTTCTTAACCTCCAAGCCGGTTTCTACTATATAACCGGCAAATCCGGTTCCGGGAATGGCATGTTTTGGTTTAAATAATCCGGTCATTAAACGTCCGAAATAAGGTTTTCCGGTGCGCATCATTCCATCGGCAGCCGTCGATGTAGTAGCCACAACCTTCACTAATACTTCATTGGTCTTTATTTGTGGTTTTGGTACGTTCTGTAATTTTAATACTTCCGGACCTCCGTAAGCTGTTGCTACAATTGCTTTCATTGTTTTTTTCATGACATCTATTTTTAGTATTTGAAATTTCTTTTTTGATTTTCAACGAAATCATGAAACAAAGGTAGAGCAGGCAGCTGCACGATTCGTTCGGGAAAACTTTACGGAAGTTCGGAATTATAATTGTGGGCTAATTCGCAATAAAAACAACCTCCGGGAAGGAGGTTCTTATTCTCTTATGTAAACAAAAAATGCTATTGCCGATTTTATAGTTGCCGGGAATTATCATTCGATTTTCAGCAATCTGTCAATGTCTGAATTTTGAATCGCATCAAGGTTTTGTTCTAATTTTTGCACCTCCCAATTCCACCATTTCACTTTAAGAAGCGCTTCAGTATCCTCTTCAGAGAATCTTTTTTTAATCGTTTTGGCCGGATTTCCACCAACAATTGTATAAGGTTCCACATCATTCACCACTACCGAACGTGCCCCGATAATTGCTCCGTCGCCAATTGTTACTCCCGGCATAATAACGGCTTCCATCCCTATCCACACATCGTTCCCGATTACGGTGTCTCCTTTTTTCCCGGGAAACTTAAACAACGCCTCAATTTCTTCCGGCGTCGTTTCTGGTGTCATCATAAAATTATTAAATGGGAATGTTGAAAATCCGTTCATATTATGATTTGCAGAGCTTGTAATTATACGCACTCCATGCGCAATCTGGCAGAATTTACCAATAACTAATTTCTCCGGACTGGGAGGAAATAAATAGGGAGCCAAAAAGGAAGCATAATCTTCCAGCACCTCAAAATGACCGAAATAAGTAAAATCGCCAATCTCAATTCGGGGATGATCGATTACCTGGTTCAGGTGGACTACCGTTTTTATTTCTGTACCATCGGGCATTACCATCGGGTATTTTTTTGTTGGGTCGAGTAATGTTGTTTTCATATCAATTGCATTAATTTTTGTTTCAAGTATTACTAATTTTTCAGTGTCTGATAGTTTTCAAAATGATTTATTGTAGACGATTTTTTCTCTACCTGAAACACTTTTCGTCTTAAATGAAAGAAAACTCTCTGACACATGCAATTACTAAAAGTAAAAAAGTTAAGAATGAACTAATTGTTCGAATGTGATTAAAACGGTTCCATTTGCTTTCAAAACCTTTTCTGAATTCTTCCATTTGTTCCGGTGTCATCGACTGAATTTGCAATGCTTCGAGTGCATTGTTCAAAGGGACGTTGCCTCCAATTGTTACTCCCATTATTCCAACAAAGTATAGAATGGTAGCAGCAATAACATACCAAAACGGGTTGCTCATTGAAGTCTGAAATGATAAATAGCTTAGCACAGGCAACAATATGACCAAGCCGAAAAAGACAACTGCAAACAAGGGATTTATTATTGCCCGGTTCATTGACTGAAATGCCCGGAGGTAACTAACATCATTAATCTTGGCTAATCCGGGCGTTACTGAAATTGACCAGGCGTAAAACAAACCAGCCATTAGGCCTGAAAAGACTGTCGTGATAATTAGAATTATTGTATTCATTTTAACTGATTTAATTGATATGTAGAATTTTCATTTCAGATACATTTTCATACCTTCATGTGAGTCCTTGAATCCTAATGTTTTGTAAAATTTTAAGGCTGCAGATCTCTCCTTATCAGTTGTTAATTGAATTAAATGTGCGTTCCGTTCTTTTGCTCTATTGATCGCCCATTCAAACATCATTTTTCCTATTCCATTGCCCCTTTTATCACTTCTAACCCTTACAGCTTCTATCTGAGCTCTCAATCCACCTCTGTAAGTTAGATATTGCAGATACGATAATTGCATGCTTCCAATAATCTCCAGATCATCATTCTCAACAACTATAAGTTCCTGGGTTGGATCGTTGTCTATATTTTCAAAAGCATTAATGTACTCGATGGGTAGTGGTTCGCGACAAATTTCTCTTGTTTTACCTTGTTCATCATCTGCTAACAATTCCACAACCTTTACAAGGTCTTTTTTTGTTGCCTTTCTGAATTTCATTTTAATTGTTTTTGAGATTTTCAATTATTTGAGCGTCCACCCAAAAAATATCTACATTTTCATAGTTTTCTGATCCGATATTTCTGGAAAAGAAAAGGTATTTACCATCCGGGCTTACAAATGCAGAAGCCTCCCAGGCTACCGTATTTATCTTGTCTCCTAAATTTATAGCATTTCCCCACGAACCATCTTGCTTCTTAAAACTGATAAAGATATCAGAACTTCCATAACCATCTTTTTTTACCGCGTCCCAAAGAATGTAGGATTCATCGGGAGCAACAAATGGATGGTTCAGGTTTTTAATGCCTGAATTAATAGTTTTATCAAGCTTACGAGGTGATTCATACTTTCCATTTAATAAGCGTGAATACCTTATGGGGAAGTCCGGTTTTTCTTTAACGTTAGAATCGAAATAATACGTTCCATTAACAGAAGATGAAAGACGCATAATAGGGATATCGTTAAAGGGAGTTTTAAGCTCTTTTAATTCTGACCATCCCGAATTGGTGCGTTCCATATATCGCTTACCAAGGTGCATGATTTTACCATCGGGAGAAATAACCGGCTGCCCAATCCATTTGGAGACAACAGACTCTTGCCATTTATTCTTATTATTTTTTAAAACAACAAAAGTAGGTTCCTCATACTTTCCGCCCTGGCGTATAAAATAGAATTCCTTTAAGTCTGGCGTGAAAGTGCCACTGTATTCGTAATATTCTGTAGAAACAATACCCGGAGCAAAAGCCTCAGGAATTAAACCTGGTGGTTCTTGCCCCAGATAAAGACTTTCGTTGTTGTTGCAGGCATTTAATAAAAATGCGCAAACAAAAGACAAAACAGCGGTCTGATATTTTAGTGCTCTATTCAACATCTGTTTCTATGCCTGAACTTGTTTTGCCACTTTTAATTTCCAGTATGTGGCAACAATAGCCACATATTCAAGACCAATAAGCCAAAAACCCGGATCTTCAAAGAATGAGAGATGATTTCCACCATGTGGAATAATAAATACAGGGACGGTGATGAGCGCGTCGAGTCCAATAGCACTCGAGAACATAGCACCTCCTAATACAAATCCGTGAGTAGTGTTTCCTCTGCGATAGTATAGGTAGGCGCCCAAGTAGGCAGCAGGAATTAATGCTGCCATTAGCGCAATATTGGCCTGCAGATCAGGATCCTCAATGATTGGCACAAAGTATGACCCAACAAATGCAAGAATCCCGAGTACATAAACAACCAAACAACTAATTATTACATGCTTAAAATTTATATTTTTCATTCGTTTAAATTTTGAATTAATTGAAAATAAAGCAGCAAGTAGTATTGGGTTATTAAGCCCGCTACTACTTACTAATCGCAATCATGTTTAAGTATTATGCACTTCCTGATTCCAAACACCTGTTGTCAGCGTTTTTGTAACATAATCCCTGAAATCCGTTGCTTCTCTTCCCAGCACCTTTTGCACATCATGCGACACCTCCTGGTTGTCAGGATTTCCTAATACTTCCTCGAACAGATAGCTAAACAACCAGACATACGAATCGGGTAATCCGGCTGCTTTCATTCCATCTTTGAATTCTTGAATAGAAATAGGCTGATAATGAATTTCCCTTCCTATTTCAGCAGCCATTGTCTCCACTGCTTCCCTGTAAGTCAATTTCCTTGGGCCAGTCGCGGTTATGGTTTCTCCATTAAAAGAATCGTCCAACAGAACTTTTGCAACTACCTCAGCAATATCATCTGCATCAACAAACGGAATTTCTGCATCGGGCATTGGGAGGGCGACTGCACCATCCAGTATAAACTCTAAGAATGCACCTTCACTAAAATTTTGGTTGAACCAGGAAGCTCTCACAATTGTATAGTTCAGTCCTGAATCTGCAACAATCTGTTCGCAGGCTTCTGCTTCCTTTTCACCTTTTCCCGAGAGTAACACCACTTTATCTAATCCTGCTTTTAAAGCTTTATCAGTTAATGTTCGTATCGCATCTCTTGCCCCCGGTACTGCTAAATCAGGATAATACACGATATATGCACGATCCATGTCTTTTAAAGCGGCATCATAAGTATCCGGATTTTCCCAATCAAATGCCGGCTTTGTTTTTCTACCTGCAATTCTTACGTCGTTACCTAATTGTGATAAGTTCTTCGCTACACGGCTACCGGTCTTACCAGTGCCGCCGATTACTAAAATTTTCTGTTCCATGTTTAATAATGATTACTAATTGTTTTGATATTTTTCTACTCGTTGCAATTCGTACTCAACTCCTGATATTCAGAAAGTGATACAGTTGGGACTTCCTGGTTATTATTTATATGAATGCAGGTTAACAAGGGATTGCGATCTACCCTGAGATCCACAAGATTTTGGTTGCTACTTACACTGAGCTCTGACAATGAATTATCTGATATGTACAGGTAGCTTAAATTACCGTTTTGCTCAAGGTCGATGGATTGCAAAAGATTGTCGGAAAGCAGCAGCGTTTCTAATAACGGGTACGTGCCGAGATTTACAGTAGAAAGCTTGTTGCTGGTTAAAATGATACTTTTCAGCTTATCTGCATTTTCGACCTCAAAGAATTCCAATAGATTGTTACTGGCCAGCAATATTTCAATGGATTCATTTTTGAATGAAAGTGAATCCAGCAGATTCCACGACAAATCAAGTTTTTTTAAGTTATTCAGATTTGAAAGCCCTTGAATAGAATGAATCTCATTTGCCTGAAGCAGCACCGTATCCAATTGGGTGTTCTGGCTTAGATCAATATCTTCTATTAAATGACTTGACGCAGAAAGGGATGTTAGGTTAGTGAAACCTTCAATACCTGTTAAATCCTCAATATACATTTCTGACGAAGAAAAATTTAGATCTAAATGCGTTACTCCCAGCGCATCGGTTTTCGAAATTTTTTGATTGACTACTTCATCTGAATCTATGTTTTGCTCAATCAGGATAGATTCAAATTGATTGTCAGGAATGGTTACGAAATCATTAATGGGTTCTATGCGTTCATCATCCTTTGTACAGGAAGCAATAACGAGAGTGAGCGTAATCAAACTGAGCAGGATGAATACATTTCTCAAAAATTTGGCGCCAGCTATAAAATCCAGTTTGAATTTCCTTTCGACTTTCCATTGCTTATTCCTTTTTCTAATTGTTACGATTCGGAAAAAATACACTTGCCGTTTCTGTTGTTCTGCTGCTGAACTGTTATCAGTCATACCAGCGCTTCCGCGTGCCACAGGATCATCTTTCATTTTGCGTTGAATTTTACTGATGTAATTATTCATAAAGCAAAATTACGCTGGAAGGCGGAGCAATGCTTGACCCTTAACGCCAACCTTTTGACACTTTGCGCCAGAAGTATTTTTTAGAGGATTTTATGAAATTCTATCGAGGCTTTATTTGTTTGTTTTTTGAAGGCACGACTAAAGGCATTTCGTTTCTTATTCTATTGTCGAAGGAGAGCTTGGTCGAAATAAGAAACAGTATTGTTTTTACAAAAAAAATGTATTTCACTTCTTAACCCAAGTCAATGAAATTGAATTACGTTGTAGATAATTTTGCTACCATAGTAATTCGCTAAAAAGCAAAGTTATGAAAGCAATTAACTGTTTAAAGTATGGAAGCTGCGAGACCTTAGTTTTAAGTGAAGTTGAAAAGCCAACTCCAAAAGAGAATGAAGTGCTGATAAAGATTAAAGCGACTTCAGTAACAACCAGCGATGTTCTTATTCGTAGACTGAACGAGCCCTTTATACCTAGATTTATCCTACAGCTTATATTCGGTTTTGGCAGACCAAGAAATCCAATTTTAGGAATGGTTACATCGGGTGTTATAGAAAGTAAAGGGAAGGATGTTACCTTATTTAATGTTGGCGATGAAGTTTTTGCCTATGGCTCTGTTTCACCAACAAAGCGCCGTTTTGGTTCTTATGCCGAATATATTTGCCTACCTGAAGATTGGAATATTGCGCTTAAACCTTCAAATTATAGTTTTCAGGAGGCTGCAGCTATCCTGTATGGTGGTTTGCTGGCTTCGCATTTATTGAATAAAACAGATATAAACAGAGGCGACAAAGTTTTAATTTATGGAGCCTCGGGAAGTATTGGTACAATGGCGATACAATTGGCGAAGCTTTCCGGGGCTCATATCACCGGTGTTTGTAGCAGTCGGAACTTCGAATTGATTAAGTCCTTAGGTAGCGATAAAGTGATTGATTACACCGCAGAAAATGCTGTATCACAACTGGAAACCTATAAATATGTGATCGACGCTGTTGGAAACGCCAAGTCTTCAACACTTAAAGAGAAAAGCAAAAAAGCACTTACACCCGATGGCAAATATATTTCCATCGATCATGGAACTCCCTTAACTCCCAAAAGTGTTTTTCTTAAATTAAAAACTTTAGCAGAACAAGAGAAGATAAAACCTGTTATTGATAGCATATATCCTTTGGAAGAAATGGCCGAAGCACACAAATATGTAGAGAAAGGCCACAAAAGAGGAAACGTGGTAATTAGCGTAGAGAACGCAAATTGAACACAATTTTAAATCCGAAAACATGAATTTATCCGATTATGTATTAAAAAGAAACGGAGTGCCTTTGGGGGCCGGTGATTCCCTTCGAAATATGCTAAGTCGTTCGCTGGGTGCCGGAACATTTTCGGAATTTTGGCAGTACTGGAATCCCATTTGGGGATATTACCTGGGGATGTATATTTTCAAACCGCTAAAATCGGTCTTGCCCTTGTCATTATCGTTGCTAGTCACTTTTGTGGCATGCGGATTTATACACGATTTGGCAGTGATGTTAATCAAATGGAAATTTAGTCTGTTCCTGACTCAATGGTTTCTATTTATGGGGCTCAGCGTAATTCTGGGAAAATATGCAAATATCAACTACTCAAAATTTCCATGGCTAGTGCGGGCAGCCATTAACATACTCATCATTTCAAGCTGTTTTTTCATTGCTTATCAATTAAATAAAGTTTCCGTTTTCACTTCTTAACTCAGGTCAATGAAATTGGAAACAACTATCTTCAACTTTGCTAAAGTGATCTTAAAAAGAAACAAACTATAAAAACATGATGCTTGAAAATTCATCGGAACGGAGGGAAGCCTGGAAAACAATCTTGCTGTTTCTGGCACTCCTGGTTGCTCTTACTTCTCCTTTCCATTATGCCATTGTAAATTTATATCCATCACGAATATATGTTGGGGCAATAATGTGGTGTCCTGCGATAGCTGCATTTCTTACCTTAAAAATAAAAGGGCGTAAAATTTCATCTCTGAATTGGAATTGGGGAGATTGGAAATATATCCGATTGTCTTATTTTGTTCCTGCCTTGTACGGAATTATCACTTACCTGCTAATTTGGATTTTCGGATTCGGAAGCATTGCAACTGGAGAAGTAATTACAGATTGGGGAAAAGAACTTGGTTTGATGGGTATAGGAGCACTAAACCCACCGATGATAACAATCATAGCGATTTTTCTTTTAGCAACTGTTGAAGTAATTCGGTCAGCAGCAACAACTTTAGGAGAAGAAATCGGATGGCGGGGTTTTTTCATTTATGAATTAAGAAAGGTGCTGCCTTTTACGGGTGTTTCGGTTTTTAGTGGATTTATTTGGGCCTCCTGGCATTGGCCCTTGCTTGTATTTTATAGCAATAATATTCTCTTAGAATTTATCACATTCTTTATTGTAATTATTTCGATGTCATTTATTATGACATACTATACTTTTAAGTCAAAGAGTCTATGGCCGGCAGTAATATTTCACGCGGTAAGCAATGTGTATATTCAAAAAATAATGCCTGAATTAACCATTAAAAACGAAGGAACTGCATATTGGCTTGGCGAAAATGGAATTATGTTTGCGCTGGTTACCGCTGCTTTTGGAATTTACTTTTGGAGAAAAGCGATTAAAGAAAAATTGTAATTAGATCACTTTGTCAGCATCTATTTGAAAATAACAAGTCTAAATTTAAACTATGAACAAATTAATTCTTGCAAGTTTAGCACTTATTCTTTTTGCTTCTTGCAACTCATCTAAAGAACCATATGATAAAAAAGCTGCATTAGAAAACGGAATGCGTGGGAAAGTGAAGTTTCTGCAAGAATCGGAACATTTTAGCTCAATTACCGATAAAATGGTGGAGTATAAAATCCCGGCATTATCACTGGCTGTAATAAATCAAGGTCAAATTGAATGGGCAGACATTTATCAAAATGCAAATTTTCACGATCAACAAAATCTTGACAATAGCACTATTTTTCAGGCAGCATCCTTATCTAAACCAGTGACTTTTCTTGCGGCGTTACGCATGCATTCTTCCGGTAAAATAAACCTTGATAAAAATATCCAGGACTACCTTAGAAATTTCGTTTTACCCCAGGGTAAACAAACAGTTGAAAATCCCGTGACATTCCGCAATCTATTTTCTCATACTTCAGGAATCACCCCCGGAGGATATCAAGGATATTCAAGAAATGTTTCCATGCCCTCTGATTTTGATATTTTAATGGGAAATGAGGGCGTCAATACAGCGGCTATTGAAGTTATCATACCACCAAATAAAATGCTTGCATACTCAGGTGGTGGTTACACATTAGCAGAACTTGCACTTCAAGATATTTTTAATGACAAGTTTTCGAACATTATGAAAAAATGGATTCTTGAACCAGCCGGGATGACTCATTCAGAGTTTACACAACCTTTACCCGCTTCGGATTCGATTCGGGTAGCAAAAGGTTATACGTACTCAGGTGAAGTTGTAGAAGGTGGCTGGCGAAATCACCCTGAACAAGCTGCGGCAGGGCTTTGGAGCAATGCTACAGATATGGCCAGATTTATGATTGAAATTTATAATGCTTATCAAGGGAAAAATTCGATATTTTCTCAAACTGATATTGAGTCGATACTGAATGACGAGCGAGATGGGCATGTATATGGATTTATCGTAGATAGGTCTGACGATGATATTTCCATCACCCACTACGGCGGTAATGCAGGTTACAGGACAGGCATGACAATAAGTCTATCAAGTGGAAAAGGGTTGGTATATTTGACCAATTCGGATAATGGCGGGGCACTTGGGAATGAACTACTTTTATCAGCCTCACAAATATTTAATTGGCACCATTTTAAGCAAACAGAAGTTCAACGCACTCATGTTAAATCAGAAGTGTTAAATGGTTTGGCGGGCAGCTATAAATGGAATAATCAAATAGATTTAACTATCAGCTATGACGAAAACAAGGATAAAATTTCACTTTTTTTTCCAAATGGTGATGAGTATAAGCTGGTTCCAATTGTTAGTGAAAACCTTGATTTCATTCACCCAAATACAGGAGTACAAATTTCTTTCTCAATGAAGGATAACATACAATCATTCATATTATATGGACAAAATGCAATCAAGTTATAAATCAAAACTATGAAAACACAATCAAAAATAAACAGATGAAAAAGGCAGCTAATCCAGCCACGAATTCATCGGGCAAGTCTCTCAAAGTTAAGAAAACGAAGTCTCCATTTTGGCGGTGGTTCTGGCTCACCTTCCTTGTGCTTTCTCTTGCTTATGCGTGGTATTCATTTTATGCACCTTCCAATGATGTTGTTTGGGCTGACGATATAGTCTCGGCACGGGAACTTGCCAGGGATTCTGATAAAAACATGCTACTGTTTTTCACCGGGGAGTGGTGCTCGCCATGCCGGATTATGAAGCGTGAAGTATTTGCGGACGAGGAAGTCATGAAAGCCATCAATTCGCAAATTGTTCCGGTAATGATTGATGTTGATGATCCCAAAGCTGAAGAGCTTGTTAAGCTTTATAAAATTGGTGGAACACCAATAACAATTTTTACTGATTCGAAGGGAAAAGTACTTGATTATGCCGTGGGAAAGATCGGGAAAACGAAATTCCTCGAAATGCTTGAAAATTTGGGAGCAGCAGGTTCCTGATTTGGCCTTGGTTTCAGAAAGTTTAAACTTTAGGCTAGTCAAATTCAGCGGCAATACGTTTTCTAATACGGCTTAACGATTCTGGTTTTACGCCAATGTAACTTGCCAGATGATATTGTGGTATTCGCCGGAACAAATCGGGTCTCGATTTCATGAGTTTCAGGTAGCGTTGCTCAGGCGAATCAGTATAATACGAAACCAATGCTTCTTTTTGCTCTGCGAAGGCCGCTTCCATTATGGTTCGTGAAATGGTTTCAAACCGGGGGAAGCGCATGAACAGTGCCTGACCTTGCTGCTCGTCTCCTTCAACAACCGTAGTATCTTCAACACAAATCCAATTGTGCTTGGCAGCATTTTCCGGAGTAAAGCTGTTTAATGAAATGGCCCATTGTTCTTCTGTGAAGAAATTGGTGGTTTTCTCTTCACCATCTGTTAAGATGTACTCTCTAACGCAGCCTTCGAGAATAAAATAGGTTTTAACCGAAATTTGCCCTTCTTGTATCAAGAAATCACCCTTCTTGAATTTCTTTGTTTGCATGCTTTCAGCTATGGCGTCAGCCTCTTCTTTTGAAAGTGGTGATATTCTTGAAAAGTAGTTTACAAATTTGTTTTTCATGTAATATTCCTTTTTAAATGCAATATTTCTAAAATAATTTAACACTCAAACACAGCTTTAAGTTTGCTCTGTAACAGGTGCCAATAACGGTCTCGCATGATAAAAAAGAACAGCGACTTCAATTAATATTAAAATCGCTATTACTTTTACTGTTGCGGTGCTTAGTATTTTTCAATTGAATTTTAAGAATCTTTTCAAAGTCTTTTAAGAATCCATTTAGAAATTTCTTTCAAAGCAGTCGGGGAAAATGTTTGCTCAATTTTTCTATACTCATCCATCTTTCCTGTTTCACACTCCTGAAAAAAGTGATTTAAATTTTTCAATTCAATTATTTTATAATCTTTATTCCCACCTTTAATCAATGCCTCTCGTATTCCATCTTGATTAATTTCGGCATCTACCTGGGTGTCTTTACTTCCATTTAATGACAATACCGGGATTTGCAATTTTGCAATTTCATCAGCCGGGTTGTATTGTAAAAAATAGCGCGACCAGGGTTTTAAACTTGTTTTTAGCTCACTTTCAATAAATAATTTGATGTTCTTTTCTGGCACATTTAAAGACATTAAAATTGGTCTCAAAAAATCATTATAATGTTTCGTCAATTCTTTTTTAATTTCTAACTCACTCTTATCAGAAGTTACAATTGCAATCGCTTTTCTTGTATTTTTTTCATAAGCGTCCTCATCTTCAACCGGAAATTGTCTTAATGTTTTCGATTGCATTACAGACAATTCTGCTCCGGAAATTCCAGTAGAAGCAAGTAACACAATAAAAGCAACATCTTTAGAGTTATTTGCCGCTAATGGAGCGATAATACCACCTTCACTATGACCAATTAAACCAATATTCTTTTTGTCTACATCGTTTCTGGTTTTTAAATATGCAATTGCACTCAATACATCTTTAGAAAAATCTTCTGTTGTTGCTGTTCCAAAATCTCCTGTAGATTCTCCCTGGCCACGATCATCGAAACGCAATACGCCAATGCCTTCTTTTGTAAGGTAATCGGCCAACACCAAAAATGGTTTGTGTCCCATAAAAGTTTCATCTCTGTCCTGAGGGCCACTTCCGCTAATTAAGATCACCACTGGAAATGTTCCGTTTTCACTTGGTAAAGTTAAAGTACCTGCTAGCTCTATTTTTGCTTCAATATTTTTAAAAACTACCTCTTCTTCGTAATATGGATATGGCTTCACAGGTTCCTGAGGTCTACGCTTGTCTGTTATTTCTACAGCACCTTTTTTTAAATTCAGAGCCAATTCCATTCCTCCTTCTTTATAAGTTCCTTCAAATTGTTGCGTTTCATTATTATAAATTCCCACATAGGACATGCCCACATTTGAGCCATCAATTATTAACTTTCCGTTTGTAAAAGTTGTCGCAGCAGGTTTAATACCGGAAATTCTAAACGTTGGTACGTTCATCGTAACTGAATACCCAGAATTTTCTTGTTCTATTTAAAAAATAAAAGTGATTAATTTATCTCCTCTTTTGGTTGCTCCGCTCCAATCTCCTGAGATATTTTGGGAATATACGTTTACTATGGAGAGTATAAATACAATGAAAAATACTGATATTGTTTTCATTTTAGCTTCTTTTTTACTTGTCGAAAATTATTCGACTATTAATTTAAAAATAAGTATATTGAATTGTTTGGTAAAAGAACTTTCTGACTAGCTGTTAATTACAGCATGTTTCCAGCTTCTTTAGCCTGAGCATCAAGACGACGACCTATATATGCTCCTAAAAACAGCCCCATACAAACGCCAAAGGAAATCCCCAAAGATCTTTCAAAATGCTCACCTATCAGAGTTCCGAAGACAACTCCACATAACACTCCTAAGCTTACACTTAAGTTCGTGTAATACCCTTTAGCGGTTAAAGAGAGTGTTTGCTTTAAAAAATTCTCAAATTTACATCTTGCGTTTTTAAAGAATTTTGTTCTGTTTTCTGGATTTGATTTTAGTTTTAAGCTATCAAGTTCTGCTTCTATAGATTGAATTTCATCAGTGGTGAATACTCTGTTTTCTAATTTTTTTAGAATATCAATAAATTGATTATAAACCTTGATTTCCGATTTTTTAGCTGTTCCTTTTTTTAAACTTTCAAAAAAGTTATGTGCTTCTTGCAATGTCATAATAATTAATGTTTTCCTGGTTAGTGGATGAAAACAAAATTTATTACACCTAAAATCTATTTTTTTAACGTTAAGACCAGAACAGCTTATTTACAAATGGTTAGCTTCTCAAACGTTCTATATCGGCCATCAATTCTTCAAGTTTTTTGAAAATTCTTCCATAAACTATATTTAAATCCCATTTGTAAATTCGACCTCCAAAAAAAGCCAGTAAAACCACAATGAATAACACGATAACGATTCCTATTAGTGGGATTCCAAATAGTAAATAGATATCGGGAAAGTCAATAAGAATTTTATTTACAAGCCTTTTCCCCAAATGCATACCTTCTGCATCTTTAAACCAAAATCCTAGAATCATCGACATAAATATAATTGGGTACAAAAATTTTGACATTCTTTTATTGATCACGATCTGTTCGTTTTTCCATTGATTAAAAGCCTTTAAATACTGATAACTACTTACACCTAAATCTATTTTCTCTAAATCATTAAGCAACTTATTATTAATAAAAACAAGAACTGAAAGGGTGACAAAAAATATGGTACCCGTTATGGGTATGCCTAAAAAAAATGAGACAACTAGAAAAGAAAATGAGAATGCCGCAATTGCAATTAAATTTGTGCGAAACATCCTTTTAAATTTATCGATAATATGAATTGATTTTTGATTGTATAGGTTGTTTATTTTCGGCGCTACTAATGCATCAGTTTCCAGGAAACCTTCTTTCCATATATTTTCAATTGATTTTTCCATCGAGTAGTTTTTTTAATCTGTTTTTAATTCTTTTAACGCGTACACCAATATTATTGGGGTTAGTTCCTATAATTTCAGCAATTTCTTTTTGTGATTTTGCCTCTAAATACAGCATAATAATTGCTCTGTCAATTTCTGAGAGTTTTCGAATTGCATCATACAGCAGATTTAGAGATTCGTTTGAAAAAGCATAGTTGTCTTCTGTTTCTTCTGAAGTTATAGAATCAGATACAAAATGCTGAACATTATTTTTCTTTTTCTTAAGTAAGGTTAAACAAACGTTTAGCGTAATTCGATACACCCAGGTACTCCATTGCGAATCTTCGCGAAAATTGTCTTTACTCCTCCATATTTGCAAACAAACTTCTTGGTAATAATCTTCAAAATCTTCTTGCGAGTTTGTATATGCACGACATAATTTAATTATTATACCTGAAAAAGGTAAAATAGATGTTGTATAAAAATCGCTACTCAATGATGCTGTTTTTATTGTTCGTGGCTCAAATTAAGAATTATTACAGGCAAAAGGCAAAGTCGTATGAAGAATTTCTTTTGAGAGATAGTAAACACAACGGTCACCTTTATGTGGCGTAGCCGACTGCAGGCTACCAAGTAGGTCAGGTTTTCTTTCATTTTGTTTTGAATTTTACTAACGTAATTATTCTTAAAACAAAATTAAATTGGGAAGGAGATAATTGATTGAGCCCAAACGCCAACCTTTTGACACTTTGCGCCAGAAGTATTTTTTAGAGGATTTTATGAAATTCTATCGGGGATTGATTTGTTTGTTTATTGAAGGTACGACTAAAGGCATTTTGTTTGTTCGTCAACCCTTTCAACCAGGAACAAGATAATGTTTTATTCTTTTTTTGTATTGAAAAGTACATCAGCTTTTACCCAATAAACTTCTCCTTTTTCAACACCTGCCCAGCCTTTCTTTTCAGTGTTATTATACCTTCTGGAGTAGATAAAATATTTTCCGTCAGAAGACATATACGGACAATAATAACGCCAGTTGCTTTCATAGTCTAATGGTATTTCTTTGGGTTTTGTCCATTCACCATTATCATTAAACGTTATTTGAAATTTACCTTGTCCGTTAGTTATCGCATACCGCTCATCTGGTGAAACATAAGTTATTAGTTCCTTATTCTCTGTCTTAGTGTTTATAATAATCGGTGTTTCAAATTTCCCATTTCCTAAATATTGTGCACGATAAGTATTCATTCCACCTTCATCACTTGGTCTGTTTGAGCGAAAATATATACTCCCATCCGCTGTAACAACAGGATAAGTTTCTAAATATTCCGTAGAAACCGAAAATTCCACTTTAGAGGCTAATTCCCATTTACCGTCCCCCTTTTTACTCATATATATGTCAGGTGGTATCGTATAAAGTTCCTCTCGTGTAACATCGTTTTTATATAGATTAGGGTCTACACCAAGAAAATACATTGTCTTTCCATCTTTGGTAATTGTAGGGTCACAGGCAACTGAAACAAGAACACTATCATCGTACAGTTTAATAGGTTTAATGTCAGACCATTTTCCATTAATCAATTCAGAATGGTGAATAACAAAACTATTGTCAACAATTCTTGAAAAGAACATTTCTGTATGGTCATAATTAAAAACTAAATTAAGCTCAATACTGTCCGAATTAACAATTGATGGTGCAAATAATTCCGGGATTATAGACGGAGTCTCCTGGTCGAAATATGAAACAGTATTGTTTTTGCAAGCAAAAAGTATTACGACAATGAAGCAAATAGATAAAAATTTATTCATTACTATTAAAATGTTTGCTAATGGTTTCGGCTATGAGAAGTTTGGATTTTTAAACCTGAACATTTCGGTTTTGCACTGACCTTTTTTATGTTTATACTCTCGATTTGTCACTTTAATCCTAATTACTTATACACCATTTTGCGTGGCATTTTTTGTCAATTATTTAGTTTATTGAATTGAACATTTTTTGCTCTACTACTTGAAACTTCAAAACCAATGACTTTTTTGGAATTGTTTCTTAAAAAAACAACTTTTAGAAAGGAACCTTTGTTTCCAAGAAAGTAATCATTTTTAATCGCATTCAATTTAAAATCGCCCAGCCGTGTATGATTTGCCACTAATGTATTTTCCTCTGTGCGGAATGTATAGTATGCATTTAATTCAGGACTATAATATTTGCCATTAAATTCTTCTAGCGTTTTAGAATTGTAGTTGGCGGGAATATATTTATCTGAAACGATTTGGTATCCATCATCCAGTGTCATTATCATCTGGTTAGCATTGAAAGTCAGCGCAACATACTCTTCTATATCCATTTCAAACTCTTGCTCGTCAACCGGAACCAGAGCTGTTTTACCATTTTTGGTAATGAATTTTAAGGTGTCGTTTTCTACTTTAATTTGACGTGAATATTTATCACCTTCATCCCAGTAATATCCTTCAAATTGTTTTAAATATGAAGTTGTTTTTTGAATTCGGTTTTTATGGGTTAATCGTTTTTTGGGGGCTGAAGTTGTTTTTTTATGGTCAAGGTAAGGTTCCAGGCAAATATCCATAATATCGTAAACCAATCGTGCACCATTAATTTCGCCATTGGTGTTTGTAAAAATGATGCTCAAATTAAGTTCCGGAAATCTTGCCAAGTATGCCTGATAACTGGCATCCTGCCCACTATGTTCAATTCGTTTAAAACCTTTATAGGTATTAATGAACTGACCACTTGCATAGCCATAAAAACTTCGATCGTTCAACGGTGTCTGAGCATGCATTTTTTTGAATATACTATCATTGCCAACAACCTGTGTGTCAAAGTTATTTGCCCATTTACTCAAATCCTGAATTGTTGTATTAAGGTTTGTTGCGCCCACACTGAAGTTGTTAAACAGATCTTCTCTGTAAGTTGAATCGGTTTTGTAATACGAAATACTTTTGTTTTTTACGATCTGGCCTTCTGTATCTACAAATTGAGATTGATGCATTTGTAAAGGTTTAAAAATGCGTTTGTTTGTAAACTCCGCAAAAGACATCTTTGATACTCTTGCTACAATTTCTGCTAACAAGGTATAGCCGGAATTACTATACATATGTTTTTCGTCAGGTTGAAAATTTAAGGTCTTCTGATTAAAAAGAATATGTAAGACCTGTTCATTTGTAATTACATCATCAAGAGTCCAACCGGAAAGGCGCAATAGGTTAAACTGATCTTTTAAACCACTGGTATGATTGAGTAAATGACGGATAGTAATGGTATTTTGAAAATTATGCATTTCCGGAAGATAGATTCTAATATCATCATCTAAAGAAAGTTTGCCTTCATCCTCAAGTAACAGAATGGCAAATGCAGTAATTTGCTTAGAGACAGAAGCCACATGAAATGATGTTTCGTGAGTAATTGGAATTTCGTAATCTACATTTGCTAATCCAAATTGTTTTTCATAAACCAATTTGTTGTTACTGACTATTCCAATTGAGATTCCCGGTGCGTTTTCATTATAGCCATTTAAAAGACTGTCAATGCTTTTATCTATTTGATGCAGTGTTGAGGAAAAGTCAACTTTTTCCTGAGCATTTGCTTTGGTAATGAGCAAAAGACAGAGGCTAATTATTATAATGAAGTATGATATTCGCATTTGAATTCAAATTTTAAATATGTAAAATTATTTACGCAAAATTAAAGCGTTTAAGTTGCTTGTGATTGACTCTTGAAGCCAAACTTTTGACACTTTGTGTCAGAAGTAAGTATTATTGAATTTTACGATATAGATTTATTGTGTAGTGTTCTTTATTTATTAAATGACTTTTTCAAGCCATACATTTCGAGTACGACCATTTGACATTCTTAAACCCATAACATTTCCTTTTTCATTTCTTCTTATTTCAACAGTTCCTACAGGCCAATCACCCGAAAAAACATTATCGTATAACTGTTGTAATTTTATTATACCGTGTCTTGCGTGTTCAAGATAGACATTAGACTTATCATCTATTGATATTGAATACATTGTTTTTAGTTCCGGGCTGTAATACTTTCCAACAAGCCTTTCATTACCATTTGTTTTTATGTCCAGGTTACGTTGAAGAAAGTTGAAGACTCCCGGCAAATCATTTTCAATTCTTACAGTCATTTGATTTGTCATATTATCAAACGTCACAATTGGTTTTATAGATGGATGAATCATTATAAATGAATTTTTGCTTATTGGCACTAATGGCCATTCACTATTTTCCGAGCTTGAGTATCTTAAGGTGTCATTTTTGAAGTAAACTTTACGTCCGGATTTCTCGGAATCACTCCAGTAAATACCTTCCAATTCCTTAAGTTTTTCAGAAGATAACTTGATGAACTTATTTGGAGTTTGAGTTACTTTTTTTGTTGGCAGATCTTTTCTTTTAGCTAAAAAAATATCAGATATCTTGTTTGCTTTAGATCCAATGTTACTTCTCGAATAATTACTTAGAATTACAATATTGAGTTGTTCTTTAGGAAAAGTTCTTGCAATCGCTCTAAAACCACCAACAGATCCTCCATGTTGTAGGACCTTCCTTCCCGAGTATTCTTCAACTCGAAGTCCAAAACCATAGTTGGTTTGAAAATCATTTTTTAGTGGTGTCGTGAATAGCAATTTTTTAAAGGCAGATTCCCAATTATTTTGAGGTGTACTAAAATTTTGTAGCCAAATATTTAAATCTTCTGTTGTGGAGTGTATATTTCCAGAACCAAAGTAACCCCAATATTCTAAAGCTCTTTCGAATACTTCTCGCAAATAGTAAGATGTAGCATTATTTGGAACAATCTTATTCAAAGAGGTTTCTACATACGTGTCTTTCATTCCTAATGGTTGAAAAATATTTTGCTTCATCCATTGGTCAAATTTCAATTGGCTAATATTTTCAATAATTTTAGCTAATAATATGTATCCAGTATTGCTGTATAAAAATTCTTCTCCAGGTTTAAAGTTGAGTTCTTCTTGATTTTTAATTATTCTGTAAACATCATCGTTTGTTTCTAAATCTCCGCTTCGCCAGCCAGCTATACCCAATAAACCATGTAAATCTCTCAATCCACTTGTATGATGCAATAAATGACGAATAGTAATAACTTCACCAAAATCTGGTAATTCAGAAATGTGTTTTCTAATGTCATCATCAATAGAAAGTTTGTTTTGTTCTTCCAATAATACAATACCCATAGCTGTGAATTGTTTTGATATGGAACCTATATTAAAAAGAGTGTTGTTTGTATTTGGAATGTTATATTCAATATTAGCTAAACCATAGGATTTTGAAAAAATAGTTTTTCCTTCCTTTGATACTAAAACAGCGCCACCTGGATGATTAGATACATTCCATGTAGTAAATAAACTGTCAATTTTTTGAATTTGTTTTTGACTAGTCTGACCGTAACTATTGAAGACATGTACTAAAAAAATAATCAGGCTTAAAAAAGATACTCCTATTTTCATTTTGTAATGAATTTTATATTATAACGCAAAATTAATTCGTTAAAGGTGCTTATGCTTGACCTTTAAAGCCAATCTTTTGACACTTTGCGCCAGCCTTATTTTTTATTGGTTTTTACGGAATTCTACCGGAGATTGATTCGTCCAGTTTTTAAAAGCACGACTAAATGCACTTTGTTCTGAAAAACCAGTTTCAAAAGCAATTTCAGCAATACTTCTTTCGGGGTTTTTAAGGAGTTCTTTTGAAACCTCTTCTTGTATTCTTTTAATCAGGTCTCTAAAGGTAAGACCATTTTCAGATAAGCGGCGGGTAAGCGTGCGCCTGCTCATACCCATTATTTGCCCTATCTGCTCAACGCCAGGGATTCCACTTGGTAATGCATCCCGAATAAGATTCTCAACATCATAAATTATTTTGTTTGCATTTAACTCAATGCCCCGTGTTTCTTCTTCAACTCTTTCAATCAGGAACCGATTAATACTTACATCAGCTTTTGCTGTCCGCATTTCCAAATCTTCTGTTTTATAGGCAATGTAGTTTTGCGGTTGGCTAAACAGAATGGGACAGTTGAAAGCCTTTATATAATCGTCAAGTTTTTCCGGAGCAGCATGTTTAAATGAAACTTCAACAGGGGAAATATCGGATTCAGTTATTGCCCGAAGCACAACAATTGTAGCAGACAAGGTAGCTTCATTCGATAACTCCATTCCCCGGCGATAGGCTTCGCGATTCAGGAAAACACGAGAAATTCCGATATCTTTTTCAACCCTAAAGAAATAAGTGTTTGACAACAACTTAAAATACCGTTCACTTCGTTCAAAAATCTCACCAGCCCACGAGCAAGTCTTCCATGATAATCCCAAAACCCCATAATCCTCCATTTTCATTTGCTGACCGATTCTCACCGAAAATCCGGGTCCTAATTCTTTATCTAATATCTCGTGCAGCTCAAAAAAGTGATTTGCCGGAACAACCTGGACATTGTCCATGGAAACAATGGATGTTGGTAAATCATCGAAGTCGTCCCGGGTCATACCTTCAATTAAAGCATGATTTATCATTTTTCGATATAGATTTATTGAGATGTACTTCATTTAGAAACAAAAGTAATTACGAACCTTATTATATTTTTGAAACATTACTGACAGGATAATTATACCGTGAGCAAAATGACTGAAAAAGTTAAATAACAGTTTCCATTTCATGGTAATTGTAACATTTCAAATGTTATATGGTTTAGTAATGCATTTATTGTTGTTTCCAGCTATTCTTTAGTTGTAATTGGCTCTAATTTAAACACCGATATTTTATTCTTGTAATTCCAGATGTAACATTGGATAGGGTTTTCCTGCTAATTCATCTTGGAACAGCTTTTAACTTTAAATCCATTACAATGATAAAATCCATGCGCCTGATCATTTTGCTCATTTACTTGTTACCTGCCAGTCAATATCAAATCTTTTCTTAAGATACACTGTCAATGGTTCAAGTCCAATTTCTGCTCTTCGTTTATCAACATTTTGAGGATCTTGAATAGATTGTGGCACACGTGTATTCCCCTCAAATTTTAACTGGGTGCCATACAGTTGTTCTTTCCCCTCTTCCACCAGTAACCGGTCGCGCATTTTAGCGTATCGTAAGGGCTGGGCTTCACCATTTTTAAAGGCTTCTTCAAGCATTGGGAAATACTTTTTGCGAATTTCGTAAGTGGAATGATTGATAATCAATGCAGCTCCTGCTGCAGCAAATTCGGTTACCCGCGAGGCTGTTGGCCAACCATATTCATCCAAAAGCTTCAACAGCTGGCTTTCATTTTCCTTCATATTTTTTTCTTCCCGGGCAAGCACAGGAAATATGGCCGGTGTACTAAAATATCCTCCATTTTGCATGTATTTTCTTCGTTCAATATTTCCGGCATACATAAACCCCTGGTCTTTTATTATCATCCTGAAAAGAGCTCGTGCAAATGGTTTATTCTTAATCGCTCCGTTTTTCAATTCGTATTTTCCAAACTGTAAATCTTCAATATCTTTCCATCGCGGGTCGTCAATAAGACTTAAAAAATCAGGATCATACAACACATCCAGTGTTGAATCATTCTGAAGTGCATAATTCAGGAAATAGAAAGAAGTATCTCTCATTTGAGATGTCCATAACAGAGCCGTTGCAGAAGCCAGTCGATACGAATTTTCGCTTGTCGGATTTTCCATCATTGCTCCCGCATATTCCGTTAAAGCTGGCATTAAAAGCCCCTCACCTTTCAAACTGTCTCCTTTACTTACGTGATTCTGTGCAAATGCGATTTGTACGGAAATCAGCATTGCCAGAAGTGTGATAAATTTTTTCATGACTATTTTTTTAGAAATTATCCGGCAATAATAAAACGCACTGGATAGATGGTGAAAAAAAGTCGTTGAAATGCAGATTTCGATAAGTTAACAGCATCCTGTTTAATCACTCGAGCATCATTAGCTTCTCGGTTGCCCAATTATTTTCCGGTTTTAATTCCAGCGATTTGTTATAAAATATCCGGGCAGAATCGGGCTCTCCACTTTTTTGATAAGCCTCAGCCAAATTATTATAAACTGACCACGAACCAGGGTAGGTTTCAACATTCAATGCGAAGAGTTGCTTGGCGTCTTCTACCCTTCCGGCATCCAGCAAAGTATAACCTTTTTGCATCAGGAAATGTTCGTCAAAAGGTTGATATCCCGGATCTTGTTTTTTCTTTTTACGATATTGATTAATGGCTTCTTCAACACCATTGTCGAGGATCGATTTATGAAAATCGTAATACCTTATACAATCGGCAGCACGCATTAAATCACTTTCGCCGTAATATTCAAGCGAGTTGCCGCAATGAACGATAATTATCTCTTTGTCGGGGATCACATAAATTTGCTGTCCGAGGTTTCCGTTGGCAAAAAACTCAAAGGTTGAGTCGCAATTCGTATTTCCCCACCACTGATAGGAATAGTAGGTATGTGCACAATTTTCACCACCAAGCCAGTCGGGATAAATTTCGCGTGGAATTGATTTGTCTTCACGGGTAGATCTTTTCACCCAATCTTTCGAAATGATTTGCCTGTCGTCCCAGTTTCCTTCGTTCAGAAATAGCCGTCCAAACCGGGCATAATCTACAGCTCGTGCAATCAAACGGCTGGGCATATATTCAAATCCCGACTTTTTACTGTCGATAGAAAAAAGTGCATCCTGTGTCATAATTTTCGACCACAGTTTTTCCTCCAAGTATTCCGACACGGTTTTGTTTGTTGCCCGTTCAATAATCAATCCCAAATAACTGGTGTTGTAATTGTTATACTCAAAAGTTTTCCCCGACTCCCGTGCAATATCAACCTTTTTTAGCAGTAGTTTTCGCACGTTTGGATGGTAATATCCAACTGCTTCGTCGTGCCATGGTGCATGTGTATATGTTCCCGGAATATAACTGGTATTATATTTCAGTCCAGAGCGCATTTCAAGCAAATTTTTGATGGTAATCTTCTCAAAATCAGAATTTCGTTCTTTTAGTTCTGGAATATATAAGGTCATCGGGTCGTTCACGTCCGAGATGAGACCGTCGTCGATGGCAGCACCAATCAAAAAGGAAATAAATGATTTTGCCATCGATTGTGAATGATAGTAGGAATCGCGCGAAAATCCATTGAAATACTTCTCGTACAAAATGGTGTCTTTCCGAATAAAAATTAATGCTGTAGTTTGCGATTTCTCCGCCCACTCATCAAAAGTTTTAAAGCCCGTGCTCAAAACTCTGTCCTGAAACAAGGATTCTACATACTTCTCATCCAATCTCTTAGCAAATTGAAAAGTGTCTTCCGATCCTTTAATTACACGGTTCTCATATTTCTGATAGTCGTAAACGTCGGCAACATTTTGGGTGATTAATCGATAAACATAGGTTGGAGAATACTTTACCGACAATATCACCAGCGCCGCCAAAATTAAAACAAGCGGAGTAAGCAGTACAATTTTTATAACTTTTTTCATAACTGTTCTATTTTAGACTCAAAATTATGTTAGGCCCAAAAGTATAAACAGTTAAGTTACAAAATGTTCTAAATTATAATTCAGAACTTAAGGTATAAACTAAGATTTTGGTTGCCTTAAACCATTGAAGCTTTATCAAAACCAACCGTTTCGCGATAAAGTTGTGGCGATACATCGGCGTTCTTTTTGAAAAACCGGCTAAAATAATATTCATCGTTATAGCCTAAATCGTAAGCAATTTCTTTAACCGTTTTATTGGTAAGGTACAGTTCTCGTTTGGCTTCAATTACTATTCGCTCAGCAATTAAATTGCTCAATGTTTTATTGAAATGCGTTTTGGTAAGCCGGGTTAAAGCTTTGGGTGTAATGGCCAGCAAATCGGCATAATCGCTGGCGCTGTGTTTGGTTTTATAGTGCAATTCAATAGCGTTTTTCAAATTTTGCAGTATAAATGGTTCTTCTTCTTTGTCGGCTACTTTTTTCGCTTCAGTTTGCTGATCTGTTTTAAGTCGCGATGCAGTTATCAAAAATATTTTCAGGTACGAAATCAGCAACTCATATTGCGCCAAGGCGGGATTTTGCATTTCGGTTTTAAACTGCTGAATCACCATTTCAAAATTTACGGCAGCTTTTTCATCGATATGCACAAATGGCGGATTGTAAATATTATTAAACAATACGCCGTGGCACGCCACCTCTTTGTGGTGCTTATGTATACAGAAAAAATCAGGATGAAAGTGAATAACCCAGCCACATATTTCACCTTCAATATCAATTATAAAAGGTTGGTATGGCGAAAACGAAAATAATACATTCTCGCCGAAACGATATTCCGAGAAATCTGCTTTTACTGCACCGGAGCCGGTTTCCAGCCAAATCATCGAGTAATAATTTAATCGTTGAATCTGATCAAACGGATTATTCTTTTCGAAGCGAAATAGTTTAAACGCCAGGTTTCCCGTTTGCGGATCGATAAGCGCGAAATTATTGTTCTGTATCATAAGCCTGAAATTAGGTTAACTTTCTATCGTTTTCTTCAATCATTAAGTCGTTAATACTTGCGAAACGTTTTTGCATCAATCCATTTTCGTCGAATTCCCAAAGCTCATTTCCGTAGGCTCGAAACCATTGGTCGTTCGCATCCTGAAATTCATATTCAAATTTTACGGCAATTCTATTCTCTCTAAAACCCCAAAGTTCCTTCTTTAGTTTATAATTTTTTTCCTTTTCCCATTTTCCGGTTAAAAACTGTACAATTTCTTCCCGGCCATTAATAAACTGTGCTCTGTTTCTCCATTCCGAATCTAAAGTGTATGCGTGTGCAACTTTAACAGGATCTTTGCTATTCCAAGCATCTTCCGCTTTTTGTACTTTTTCAAGGGCAGTTTCCATTGTAAATGGCGGCAGTGGATATCTTTTTTCTTCGTTATTCATTTTGTTGTAGTTTTAAGAAAGGAGAAAACAGATTCTCTCTATTTCTCCTTTCTTGAATTGAAAATTAAAGAACTGATGCAACGGGAAAATCTACCGGTATTTTGGTAAGATTATGTAGATAATTCATGGCGGTTTTATCACTAATTTGAAGAATCAGATCCACGAGATTTTCTTTGGTATAACCATGCGCAAAAAAGTCTTCTACGTTAGCGCGATTTGCATTCCCTCTGTTTTCGGTTAAATCTGCTGCCAGTTTTACCAGGGCATTTAGTTTTGCATTTTCGCTTTTCGCATGACGAATATTCAATAACTGCTCGTCGGTAAAACCATTCATTTTCCCCAATACAAGATGCGCACTCTGACAGTAAACACATCCGTTCACCTGGCTAACAACAAGGTTTACAGCTTCTTTCTCTTTGTTCGACAGTGATGTTTTGGCATTTTGATAATCCAAAAAGCGCTTTAAACCATTATCGGAATACGCAATGGTTGCATAAAGATTTGGGACAAAACCCAATGCTTTCGTTAATGCATCAAAAATCTCCTGGTTGGTTGCAGATACTTCTTCTCGCATTGGGACATTAAATTCTGTTTTTACTAAGTTTTCCATTTTTACTGTTCTAATGTTCTGTGTCATTATCGACAGTACAAAGATGCAGCGTATTCTTCCGCTGTAAAATGGACAAACTTCGTTGAGGGATGGACAATTTTCTCAGGTAGCGATTGTACGCTTATATTTTACCTATTTTGCTTCAGAAAATCTTTTGGTGTCGTCCCTACTTCTTTTTTAAAATAGGTATTAAAAACAGTTTTTGAATTAAAGCCACTCTCATACGCCAATCCTAATAAAGAAATGTGATTATTCTTTGGATCGAGTGCCAGTTGTTTAAAATATTCAATTCGGTAATGATTGATAAATTCGTTGAAGTTCTTGCCAACCCGGTCATTTAACACCCACGAAAGTTTATTCGGGTGAATCTCTACCAGGTCGGCCAACGAACGAAGCGAAAGGTTCGGAATCAGAAAAGGCTCCTCTTCGGCAATAAACCTGGTCAATTTATCAAGATAGGCAGTAGCGGTTTCATCATCTACTAAAGGAGTTTTGGTTGGTACCTTTTTTATCGGTAATTCTGATGGGTGAAATAGTTCTTGAATGTACTTTTTATACCGTGGGTCGCTCTTTAAATTGATTGCCAAAGGATCGGTAAAATTGAGCAACAAAACCGACGATTTCAGTTTTATTGTATGTGCCAGCCACGAAAAAGCTTCGTCATTTTTTTCCATGCAGGCATAAGCCAAAAATAAATATGAATGCGCCTGAAAAGAACCCGGCTTTTGTGCCTCTTTCTTTAATTGTTCCAGGTATTTGTTCGTTCCCGTTTTATCTTTTTTTAGAATATTGGCCAGACACAATGCACCTAAACGTTCATCCTGTATTATCATATCCTTTGGCATATTTTCAAGGAAGAGAATTGCTTCGTCATACTTTCCAAGTTTCAACAAACAGTAACTGCGTACCACAAATGCCGGAATATTGTGTGGATTTTTATCCAATGCCTCGTTAAAAAGCGTCAGGGCATTTTTATAATCTTCGGTGCGATAATGGAAATATGCCCTGTAAAACATGGTTTCCTGCGACAAGGGATCAATACTATGGGCTGTTTCGAGATGCAATTTTGATTTTTCAATATTACCGGAAATCAAATACAGCAACGAATTAAACTGATGTGCTTCGGGGTAGTTTGGTTTCAGTTCCACCGCTTTTAAAGCGTGTTTGACAGCCTGCTGAAAATTTGCTTCGTAAAAAAAAGAATAATTGCCCAATAAATAATGTACCCCGGCATTTTCCGGATTCAGCGCAAATGCCCTGTCCATATATTCCCGCGATTTTTGCCAGGCTTCTTCTTTGGGCATCAACTCGGTAACCGCAAAAAAGCTGTATGCATCCGACAAACCAACATACGAATCGGTATGTTTCGGATCAAGTGCAATGGCTTTTTCATACAGTTCAATTGCCTTATTTGCATCCACCGGATTCCATTTGTTAAAATGAAAACGGGCTTTCAGAAAATACTCGTAAGCATCTAAATTGTCGGTTTTCTTTTCAACCAAATGATCCTGAATTTCGAGGTGACCATATTGTTCGCGCAGTTTATCGGCAATCATTAAACTTATCTCATCCTGTATTTCGAAAATGTTCTCCAGCTTGCGGTCCCAGGTTTCCGACCAGAAATGAAAATCTTCTTCGGCATGAATCAGCTGCGCCGTAATACGTATGGTTTTGACCGCCAGCCGAACGCTTCCTTCCAGAATAGTACTTACATTTAGTTCGTTGGCAATTTGCCTGATGGGAATATTTTTGTTTTTGAAAAAGAACGACGAAGTCCGCGAAGTAACTTTCAGCTGCACAATACCGGCCAGTGCATTAATGATTTCTTCGGTAATTCCATCACTGAAATATTCCATTTCCTCGTTCGCACTCATGTTTACAAACGGAAGTACGGCTATTGTTTTTTCCCTTGAGGGAGATTTTTTCATCCGGTCCAATTTCAATAATTGTTGTTACACTTCTTGTTTCACCATTTGCTGCTTCCGGTATTCAACAAAAATTGCATTTGATAATTTAATTTACTGATAGCGATGAAATTAAAACAGGATAACTTTGAGAAATGTTTAGAATTTCGCTAATCAATATTTTGGGCTCTAAAAACGATCTGAAAGTTTAGAAGATTTATTACTTCTGCTCAATCTTTTTGAGGTAATTAATTAAATCGGGGAAGCCTGAAAGCTTACGATCTATCAACTCGATATCAAATGATTGCAAGCCTAAATCTAACTCGGTACAGTAACGCGACAAGGGTGCGCACATTTGTATTTGAGCCAACTCTTTTAGTTTGTTTTTAAATTCTTCAATCTCGTATATCACCAGGCTGCCCTTTATACTATCCCAAATCGGCATAAAATCTTTCTCAATCGCCTCGATTGTTTCAGGAAGCTTCTTTAAGCACTCCGCCGAAAATTCTTCATTTTCATCGTCAGTGCTCGCCACATCTTCTGAATGATATTCAAACTTATCAGGCAACATTTTTAGAAGCAGGCCTTCAAGATCTTTTTTAAAGACCGGTTTTTGCAGAAAATCGTCAAAAAGCAGTTCAATTAAATCATTTCGTGATTTTAGTGTTGAGGCAGAGAAGGCAACGATAGGAATATCTTTTAATTCGGTGTCATTCTTTATTATTCGGGTAACCTCAAAACCATCAATTCCCGGCATTCTGATATCCATAAATATTAAATCCGGTTTTACTGTATTTAATTTTGCAAGTGCTTCCGACCCATCAAAGGCTTCAACGTAATCAACATCTTTCGAGTTTATAAGAGCCTTTAATACTTCAATATTGTAGGCAATGTCATCAACAACCATTATGGTACACGGACCTAATTTTGCGTTTAGGTTATCCGTTTCTGTGTGCAATTGTTTTTCAGAACTACTCGAGCGGTCAACTTTTACTCCATTAAGTGTTACAGTTATCGTGGTTCCTTTTCCTTGCTGACTTTTCAAAGCAATTGTTCCACCCAGTCTTTTAATCAACCCGTCAACAATAGCCAGCCCTAGTCCTGTACCCTCATATTTTCGGGTACTTCTGCCATCAAGTTGTGCAAACGATGTAAATATCTTTTGTTGCTTTTCTTCTGCAATCCCAATGCCGGTATCTTCAACCGTTATCATCAAATCAATTTCATCTTCACGCTCTGTTTCGGTTGCAAAAGTAAAAATGTGGATGTAACCTTTATCGGTAAATTTAACGGCATTTGATACCAGGTTGAAAATTACCTGATACAAACGAAGTTCGTCCATTAAAATATATTCAGGAACAGAATTTTCGGTGGTCACTTTAAAATTCAGTCCTTTTTTTACCACTTCGCTTTCAAAAGCCATCTTAATATCGGCAACAATCTCGGTATATTTCATCGGGCTGTATTCAACATCAATTTTACCCGATTCAATTTTCGATAAGTCCAGTATATCGTTGATTACATTCAACAAGTTTCGACCACTATGAATAATTGAAGATAAATAGCCTTTGTGCAGGGTTGTATTGGTGTTTTCATACAACCACTGGCTAAATCCTAAAATGGCATTTAATGGTGTACGTATCTCATGTGAAACATTTGCCAGAAATTCGGACTTTAACACCGAGGCTTCTTCAGCCAAGTTTTTGGCTTCTTCCAGCTCTTTTTCATTCTGTTTAATAACACTCACATCTCTTATTATCATCAGAACCTCTGTATCGGTAAGCTTTACCAAACGTGCTTCATAATATTCTTTTTCGTCCCAGTTGAGGTTTACAAATTCAACCTGGTACTCGTTGGTGACAATGCATTGATCAATGGCCTCATGAAATAACTTTGATAGTTTTTGGTTAAATGCCTGCTCAATTGTTTTACTTTCCTCATCCTTAATAAGGTTGGTTAAATTTGAATGCGCAGCTGCCTTTAACGCCAATATTTGTCCGCTGGTGTTAACATGTATTATTACATCCGGAATTGATTCGATAATTATACGATTTTCTTTTTCGCTCTCAACCAGCTCATTTTGCACGCGCTGACGAATAAAGTTATGCGACAACAGGTTTGAGATTGTGCGCAACAATTCAATCTCTGCTTGTCGCCACTTACGCTTTTTACTGCACTCGTCAAAACCGATAAAACCAATTTGCTTATTTCTACCAATTAATGGCAATACTAAAATCGACTTAATGTCCTGTGGTTCGAGAATATCAATCAAATCCTGCGGAAGATCAGAAATATCTTCTGAAAAAACCATTCCCTTTTCCTGTAACAGTTTTTTCCACGAAGGCATTACTTCGTATGGTAATTCCTGCAGTTCATCTTTCTGTGGCTCGATCCCCTCATTACACCATTCGTAGGTGTTACTGGTGGTTAAGCCGGTTGGGCTGTCTTCAAAAATATAAACGCGGCTAACATCAAGGTGTTTGCCAATCAGCTGTAAGGCATCGGTGGTTTTTTCCTCAAAATCGGTTAATGTATTGTAACTCACCGAAATTTTAGAAAGCAAAATTTGCTGCTCTAAATTATGTGCAATCTCCAGTTCTTGTTTTTTACGGATACTAATATCAAACATTACTCCGCGCAAGCCAACAACCTCTCCCTGCTCATAAACAGGGGTCGCGTTAACAATTACCGAAATTGGCTCTCCATCTTTTCTCTCCACAATATATTCGGTAGTCGTAGTCTCTCCACTCTCATAAATTTTCCGGATATTTTCACGAACCTTTTTACGATGTTTTGCCGGAAAGATTTTAAGAATATTAAAATTGTTATTTAGTACTTCTTCTTTTGTGTAACCAAATTTATCAATTGCAAACTGGTTGGCATAGGTTATTATTCCGTCTTTATCCAGCTCGCAAATCATTTCGGGCAGTGCTTCGGTTAGTTCACGGTAACGTTTTTCACTTTTTTCTAACTTGTCTTGTCCTAATTTCTGATGGGTTATATCGTGGGCTACAACGATGATTTCGCTAAACCGACATTTTTTTTCCGATTCAAGCTCGTATCCCGGTTCGGCCAGGGCTTGCTGTTTTATTGGGCAAAACTGGCAGTTCTCGCTGGCAAATTGCACATTAAGCCTTAACCATATTTTTGTTCCTCGGGGGGTAAACAATGAAACATCGTGATAATTTAAACACTTGCGCTTTTTAAAACTTTTTGCAAAATGTATAAATGTTTTCTTTTGCTCTTCAGGAGGTAAAAAGTCTAATATATTTTTCCCAATTAAATTCTGATTGTCTGTACCTATAATCTTGTTTACAATCTGGTTCGTGAATTTTATATTGCCTTTCAAATCGAGGCGAAAGATCATATCGTTGATACTTTCAACCATGGTTTGATATTCCAGCTCTGATTCCTTTAGTTTTAGGGTTCGCTTTTCAACCAATGATTCAAGATTCGAATTTAAATCCTTGAGTTGCTCATTCGAATGATAAAGTTCAAGTGCCTTTTTTTCGAGTAATTGTTCTGCTTCCTTTCGGGCGGCAGTTTCTCGTTTAAGTTTGCGTTTCAGAAGTTCAAGTTCTTTACTCATTCTATTTTGTTATTCTAAATGAAACCACTGTTCCATCTTGTTCAATATATTCTTTGCTAATGGTTATTTTTTCGTCAAAATGTTTGGCACATCCATGTATTAAACCTTCAGCAAAATCGGCCAGTTTTCGTTGCGACCGATAAATCATTACCATCATATCGGTTGTTTCTTCTTCAATGCTAAATGTAGGTAACTCTGCTTCAGGATACAACTTTAATACCTCAACATGAATTGTTCCTTCAACATCGGCAAGAATTTCAAAAGAGCTTTTTTTATCTACGAAAAATACCGGATAGGCTTTTGTGAATACCCCGAAAACGTATTCTCCGAAAGTGAACAATAATTTATCAGCATCTAATTTTGTAATCTTACTCAACTCTGTAACCAGGGCAAACATTTCTGAATGATGATAGGTTCCTACCGAAGTGTACACACCTTCGCTCGGAACTTCGGATTTTTCAATAATGGTATCCACAGTTTCGTATCCGTATTCTTTTTCCACCATTTCTAAAAACTCCCTAAAAACCAGTCCCTTCATCTTTTCTTGTTTGTTTAGTTACTATTATGCCGCATATTTACCTTGTTCGAGTATACTTTTCTTGAAAAAACACCTGCGTTTAGCAAAAAATACAAGCCTGATAAATTTAGAATTTTTGTTTAAACCATATCAGGCACGTATTAAATTCTTACATAAATTAAGTAAAATTCCGTTAGATATGTAAGGCTTTTACTGATTGAATGTAACAGAAAAATTTTAGATGGATTATTTTATGTATAAAAACGGAAAAAAACAGAACCTGAACCATGCAGTACATATTATTTGTATATATTTAATTTAGTTTTCGGGCAACCATTAAATCTCCTGAAAACACGGTACAGACAAACCATTAATAAAAGTTTATCGAAAAAGTAATTTTCTAATCTTAAAGAATCAAGTATGAAAATATCAGTAGTAGGGACAGGTTATGTAGGATTGGTATCGGGAACATGTTTTGCCGAAACCGGAGTTAACGTAACATGTGTTGACATTGACCAAAAAAAGATTGACAACCTGAAAAACGGAATAATTCCAATCTACGAACCCGGACTTGAAGACATTTACAAAAAGAACGTAGAAAAAGGTCGTTTAGAGTTTACAACAAACCTTGCCGAAAGTATTAAAGATGCCGACTCTGTATTTATTGCAGTTGGAACTCCTCCAGATGAAGACGGAAGTGCGGATTTAAAATATGTGTTGGGTGTAGCCCGCGAAATCGGAAAAAGTATGGATCACTACCTGGTTGTAGTAACCAAAAGTACTGTTCCGGTAGGTACATCGATGAAAGTAAAACAAGCCATTTCGGAAGAACTGGAAAAACGGGGAGAAGACATTCCTTTTGATGTAGCCTCAAATCCTGAGTTTTTAAAAGAAGGTAGTGCTGTTGATGATTTTCTTAAACCTGACAGAATTGTTATTGGAACTGAATCGCAAAAAGCACAAAAAGTAATGAAGCGTTTGTATAAACCTTTCTTACTTAACGGGCATCCTATTTTATTCATGGACATCACCTCGTCGGAAATGACAAAATATGCTGCCAACTCGATGCTGGCAACAAAAATTAGTTTTATTAACGACATAGCAAACCTTTGTGAAATTGTTGGCGCCGACGTTGATAATGTGCGAAAAGGAATTGGTTCTGATGCACGAATCGGGAATAAATTCATTTATCCCGGAACCGGATATGGTGGATCGTGTTTTCCAAAAGATGTGCAGGCACTTATTCGCACCGCCGACGAGCACAACTATTCGCTCGAAATATTAAAAGCTGTAGAATCAGTAAACTACCGTCAGAAAGAAGTATTGTTTACTAAATTAAACAAGCGTTTTAATGGCAATTTAAAAGGCAAAAAATTTGCCATGTGGGGGCTGGCATTTAAACCCAAAACCGATGATATGCGCGAAGCACCTTCGCTTGTTATTATCGAACGACTGTTGGAAGCTGGTGCATCGGTTGTTGCCTACGACCCCGTTGCAATGGAAGAAGCAAACCGCATTTTAGGCGATAAAATTTCGTATGCAAAAGATGAATACGAAGCACTTATTGATGCAGATGCATTAATTCTGGTTACCGAGTGGTCAGAGTTTAGATTACCTAATTTCCGTGTGCTCGAAAAATTATTGAATAACAAATTAATATTCGACGGTCGTAATATTTACGATCCGGAAGAACTGGAAGAACTTGGTTTTGAATATTATGCCATTGGACGTAGCAAAAGCTAACCCGAACCTTTTTTAACAAACAAAACTTACAGAAATGAAAAGAATTTTGGTAACCGGAGGAGCCGGATTTGTGGGCTCTCATCTGTGCGAAAGATTGTTAAACGAAGGCAACGAGGTTATTTGTCTGGACAATTATTTTACCGGGAAAAAGCAAAAAATCATTCACTTGCTGGATAATCACTACTTTGAACTTATACGCCATGATGTAACACAACCATTTTATATTGAAGTTGACGAGATTTACAATTTAGCGTGTCCGGCATCGCCTGTACACTACCAGTACAATCCCATAAAAACCATTAAAACTTCGGTAATGGGTGCGGTAAATATGCTGGGTTTGGCAAAACGAATTAAAGCAAAAATACTTCAGGCCTCAACCAGCGAAGTTTACGGCGATCCGGATGTACATCCACAACCTGAAGGATATTGGGGAAATGTAAATCCTATTGGTATTCGCTCGTGTTACGATGAAGGTAAACGTTGTGCTGAGTCGTTATTTATAAATTACAACGTTCAAAACGATGTACTCATTAAAATCATCCGAATTTTCAATACCTACGGACCAAAAATGGAACCGGATGACGGACGTGTTGTTTCAAACTTCATCATGCAGGCACTTCAAAACCAAGACATTACCATTTTTGGAGATGGCCAGCAAACCCGAAGTTTCCAATACGTTAGCGACCTGGTAGAAGGAATGATTAGAATGATGAAAACCGAAGATAGTTTTACCGGCCCTATTAACATTGGTAATCCCGGAGAGTTTACCATGCTTGAACTGGCCAGCGAGATTATTGATATAACCGGTTCGAAATCAAAAATTATTCATCTGCCTTTACCAAAAGATGATCCAACACAACGACAACCCGATATTACTTTGGCAAAAGAGCAATTAAACGGCTGGGAGCCCAAAGTGCCTTTGCGCGAGGGATTAACAAAAACCATTGCTTATTTCGACCAACTACTAAAAAGCGGCGACATTTAAACACCGTTATTGAAGAATAATGATCTAGCAGATGAAACTGATGGTATGAAAGTTTTAACACCCTTTACATACAAGTTTCATCTGTTTTTTTTTAGAATAATAAATTATGCACTTAAACCTACAGGAAGAAACTCCAACCATATTAATTGTTGACGATAACCCCAATAACATTAAAATTGTTGCACTTATACTGCGAAGCTTAAAGTATAAAATTGTTATTGCAACAAATGGCGAGCAGGCAATTGAATTGGTCGACCAAACCAGGCCCGATTTAATTTTGCTCGACATTATGATGCCTAAAATGGATGGATTTGAAGCTTGTAGCATCATTAAAGAAAAGGAAGAGAATTCCAATATTCCGGTAATATTTATTACCGCATTAAACGACACCGAAAGCCTGGTGAAAGGATTTAAAGCCGGAGGCGTTGACTATATTACAAAACCTTTTAACAAAGACGAACTGGTTAGTCGAGTAAAAACGCATCTTGAATTGAAACAAACACGCGACAGGCTGGAGAAAACAACCCAACATTTATCAGAACTAAATACGCTAAAAGATAAAATGTTCTCGGTAATTGGTCACGATTTGAGATCGCCATTAAGCAGTGTAAAAATGACACTGGAGTTCCTTTCAAAAATGACCGATAAACAAGATGATCCGGTTGCAGAAAATATCCATATCATGCTAAAAACCACCGACGAAGTTTTTGGTTTACTCGAAAACCTTTTAGGTTGGGCAAAATCGCAAAGCGGAAATCTCAGCATCAATAAAGAGGAAGTTCAAATTTCGGATATTGTTAATAGCGTGTATCTGCTCAATAAAGGCAACCTAGAGTTGAAAAAGATTTTGTTTAAAACGGAAATTGAAGATAGCGACAAAGTTTATGCCGACCTGAGTATGATGAAAGTTGTATTGCGCAACCTGGTTTCAAATGCCATTAAATTTACTCCGGATGAAGGAACAATAACCGTTTCGGCTACCCCAAAAGAGGGTAAAACAATTATTTCCGTAGCCGACTCGGGAGTTGGAATCTCGGAAGAAGATTTACCAAAAGTTTTAAATCCGAATACACACCATACCACTTATGGCACTAACCGCGAAGCCGGTAGCGGACTGGGTTTAACTCTGTGCAAAGACTTTGTTGAAAAAAATGACGGTACAATTTGGGTAGAAAGCGAATTGGGCAAAGGCAGCACGTTTTTTATTCAACTGTAAATAAATAAGCAGCCCTCAAAAACACCTCATAAACCGTCTGTTAATAATTCGACTTTAAAAACTTTAATGCTTTCTGTTCTCCGGCAGCATTAGAAAAACGCATGATGTAAACACCATTCTTTAAGGATTGATCTGCAATATTCATATTAAAACGAGTGCCAGAAGATTGTACAAAATTCTCTGACACTAATTTTGCTCCACGAATATCAAACACCTCAATAGTAAAATCCTGAGCTAACTGCGTTGGAATATTTATTTCCAGATTATCCTGAACAGGATTTTGATAGATAAACAAATCATCTGTTAATCTCAATTCATCATCCACCGCTGTATTTAAATTACTTCCTTCTGCTATTACCGAACTTTTTTCAGTCTCTTCCTCATTTGCATAACCAAACAAAATCAACTCGTTAACTGCCGCATAAACACTTTCATTCATGCTCAAACGAATATAACGGGTTGTAATATTCATATCATGCACTTTCCATGTTTTGTATTTATCGCAGCTTTCAGTAAACCAATATGTCCAGTTTCCGGGCTCACCTATCGATACATCAAGATTCTTTGAATTATGCATATCGTGAAATGCAATTTGCGTGATGTTATATTCTTTTCCCAAATCAAAATAAATATGATATGGCGCATTATTCATATTCCAAAACGGTTTCCATGATTCGCTTATCGGGTGATCTCCTGATTCAGGAGTTATATTTTGTTCGTCTATCAGGTAATTAGCAGCTTTATAGCTTCCGCCTTCAACCTCATCTACCAACATTTCGGCAGTTAACACTATTTGTTGAGGAACAGGAATATTTGTATCGGTCGTATCAGTATAAAAATATTCCGGCCCGCCAGGTGCACCCATATTCATAAATTCTTCCGCATTAGCTGATGTAAGTGCATAATTATTATGGTCCGGATTTTCGAAATCCATTTCAGAAACAAATTCTACCCTGTTATTTTCTAAAGTATAATTTGTATTAGCTGAAAAGTAATTTCTGTAAAATAGTGCATTCTCATCATCATAAACATTGTTGGTTACAACAAGGTAATTTTCTCCGTTTAGATTTCGGATAACTTCATTTTCAGGATGATTAATTCTTGAAAAATAATTAGCTGAGAACACAATTACTGAATCTACTTTGGTGAAATCCCTGTCATCTACAAAAACTCCTTTACAGTCTGAAATGTAATTATTTTGGTAATAATTATCTCCGCTGCCCAAACTCATAATCCCATAAGCAGGTGCACCTGAGATAATGTTATTGTATGCCTTTACAACTGTATTATCGCCAATTTGCAGCAAATTACCATGATAATTGGTATCGTCTGTTCCCGCATTTAAAAGGGTATTATTATAAAGCTCTACATCTTCAACCATGTTAGCAATTTGAATTGCTTCGCGTCCGGTATTCCGAACAATATTATTGTACACACGAACATGTTTGAATTCCATTCCCGGACTTTTGGTCTCCCCCAGGTACATGCCCTCAGTAACATTTTCAATAAAACAATCATGTATACTCAGATTTTCAAATACAGGAATAGGAGCTGGAGGATAGCCACCATAATCCTTTTTAGCCATAATTCCCATAAAACCTTCGTGACTAATTTTTATGAATTCTGCTTCACAGTCAGAGCTCAACTCCGAAAAGGCCAAACCACAAGTACTTGCAGCCAATAAAAATCCATATTTATACTGAGGATCTCCGGTACCTGATATTTTTATGTGTTTACAATTCTGAAAAGTAATAGCTCCCCATCTGGTGTCATTAATTTTAACCTGACCACCTTTATTTATGAATACAATTGGATTACCTTCTTCTCCGTTTAAATCTAATATTTTTAATGCTTCTGTCCGGCTCGAAGAAATAAAGACAGTGTCTCCACCAGATGGAATTTCAGCCCAGTAATCAGCTGTAATATAATATGGGGTTGACTGGTCGATTGTAAATGTTTTATTACCGGAGTAGGCATTAAAACTTAGTAGTATACAAAAGGAAAAACTTACTATTAATACTATGCTTTTGGTTAACGTTACAGAGGAGAAATATTTAAACATTTTGCCGGGCTTATTAATGTTCTAATTGTAAATTATCACCAGCAATATACAAAATGTTTACAATCGTTAACAATTACAAATATCTTAAATATTATGTAAGAAATGCTGATTTGTTTCTTTTCATAATCAGCATAAACTTCAGAAATCATTTTATTAGAATAAAAACCGTGTTACCCTCTCTTGGCCCGCTGCCAATTAACCGACTGATTTCCTTTTAAATAGCGATTAAATCCTAAATACACTGACAGGTTCATAATAAAAAAGTAATAAGGTATAAACAGCACTTTTACCTTTATTTTACGGTTCTCAAGAAACCACCCAATTAAAGCGGCAACATAAAATAAAACCTGACCAAAGAATAATAATGTATATAAATTTTGTATTTCGAAACCGGATTGATAGGCTAAAATAAAATTGAGAGGAATAATACACAAGAGCAAAAGTGGGGTTAAAGTCCACCTCAGTACCCTATGAGAAATATATTGAAAGGACAGTGTTCCGAACTTAAAGATATTTAACAGCGAACGCAGGCGAACAACACTCTGAATACCACCAGCCGAAATTCTAACTTTTCTTTTCAGTTCCTCTTTAACATTTGCAGAAGCGGTTTCAATAGCGTACGCCTCAGGATTATACTGAATAGTGTAACCCGACATGGCAACACGCAGCGATATAATAAAATCATCAAGCAAAGTATCTTTCTCAACTTCTTGCCATAATTCTGTACGAATGGCAAATAACTCTCCGGCTGCCCCAACTACCGAATACAATTCTGCATCCCATTTTTTTAGCGTCGATTCGTATCTCCAGTAGATACCTTCTCCTGCTCCGGCCGCTGCATCAGCATCTTTATCAACAATACGCTTTTCGCCCGAAACACACCCAACTTTAGGATCCTTAAACAAGTTTACAATTTCTTGTATTGATTCTTTCCCCAATGTTGTATTTCCATCCGAAAAAATTACAATTGGTGTTTTAACAAATTTCATCCCGCGGTTCATCGCGCCAATTTTTCCACCACGTGCATCTTCATGAAACACTTCTACCCCATCGTATTTTCGCAATATTTCGGGTGTTCCATCGTCCGATCCATCGGTTACCCAAACATGTTTAACTTTTTCTTTGGGATAATTTAGACTAAACGAGTTTTTCACTTTTTCGTCCACATAGTCTTTTTCGTTATAGGCTGCCACAAAAAGTGTTACTTCCGGTTCATAATCATCGTTACCCGTAAATGGTTTTGCAAGTCCCAGAATACGACGGATTTTTATAATCGCAAAAAGCAAAATTCCGTACCCCAGGTACGAATAAAAAATTACAAAAAGTGATGTCCAAAAAAGAATTTCAATAGCGTTCATTTCAATTAGCTTACAGTGGTTCGTATTTTCATTTTTAATCTCTTGGAAGGGTATTTATAGCTTCGGCCTAAAAATAAGAATCGAGTTATTCCGAATCTGTTCAAAATTTCTTCGGCTACAACCGGAAGAAAGATACCTAACAACAACGAAACCATAAAAACCAAAGTGGTATTTTCTATTCCGGATCTATTTAGCAAAATCCTTCCTCCTGCAGTTCCAAATGAGTGAAATAAAAAAATGGTATAGGCATAACTTCCGATCCATATCAACCATTTAACGGAAAAGCGTATTCGCAAACACACAACAACTCCAACAACTCCTATTAACAGACCAATTCCATCGCTGGGTTTAAATGTATAATCAATTATATCATACCAAACCAATTGCTGAAAAACTAATCCGAATATTAAAAGAGTTGCGGAAATTGAAACAAATATTTTATTTTCGAAATAGCTTTTAAAACGTTGAATTCCAACACCTATAACAAAGAATGGCAAAAGATAGATGGCTCCTTTAAATCCCAGGTAATTCGGAAAACTTTGCGGTATAAAAGCATTTCGTGCGAACAGAAATACTATACTAATTACGAAAAATATTAACCAACGGCGGAAAACATTGGCCCATCCCTGTGCATCAACTATTGAGATAACAATAAACACTAAAAACAAAGCCTGCAAATACCAATAAAATGTATAGGGGAAAACAAGTATTCGCCAAATATCTGTTAAGCCATAAGAAAAATTGGTGCCGGGAATTATTGATTGTAGAATATAATAAGCACCACCAACAAAAAACAAGGGAAGCATTAAACGACGAACTTTTTTCTCATTAAAACTGCACAGTTCTCCTTTTTTTGCAGGCCGAAGTGCATAAACCCAGCCCGAAATCACAGTAAATAACGGCATCCGCAAATACTGAAATGTAAAATAGAAGTGTCTTAAAAAAGAGTCATCGGCAACTTTCATTCCTCCATCGGGACCGGAACCGATAACATGCCCTATTACCACTAAAATTATAGCCAATCCTCTAAGGGTTTCGATTGACGTATCTTTTTTCGATGTTGTTCTCATTTGCTGTAAAACTGCTAACTCATTTATTTTTTGGCAACCTTTTCCCATTCTCCGGTTTTTGCATTAAACTGCTTAATTACACGTGCAGGATTTCCAACCGCTACCGAAAAAGAAGGAATATCTTTTGTAACCACACTACCCGCTCCAACCTGGCTTCGTTTACCAATTGTTACACCGGCTACAATCACCGAGTTTGCCCCGATGTGTGCTTCTTCTTCAATTGTTGTTGGTTTTATATCAAGCGGCTGAGCACTCGAGTTTTTGCCTCCATCGGAATAACCATGGTTAAATCCGGCAACAAAAACATGTTGCCCTAATCCCGAACCATTTCCCATAGCAACCGGCCCTATTAAAACCGAACCAATACCAACACGTACACGGTCGCCAAGAATAATATCGCCTGAGCCATTGTTAACGGTGCAAAAATCTTCGATAGTAGTTTGTGCCCCTATCTCAAACCTGTTCCAGGGGAAAACATCAATTCTCGATCTCCTACGAATAGTGGCTCCTTTTCCTTTTTTGTGTTTTAAAGGATTTAAAAACCAGCGAACCCATAAGCGTGGACGCGGATTTCTTTTTGGAGTAATTGCCCAAAGTGCTAAACTTTTCAGCCTGGGATTCCCTTTTATTTTGCTAACTATTCCCATTTTCAAGCAGTTTATTTAATATTTCGCCAAACTCTTCGGCTTTTATATCCCATGAATTGGATTTTGCAAACTCAATCCTCTTGTTAATTGCAGAACGAGAATCTTTCTCCAATTCCGTTTTTAGAGCTTTAACAAAAGTCTCGTTATTTTCCGCCACGCTCACCATTTCCGAGAAATCTTTTAAATCGGCGAATGGAGTCATTACAACCGGAACTCCAACTGCCATATATTCATTTATTTTAAGCGGATATATATTTTTATTAATGTCGTTTACCAAATACGGAATAATGCCCACATCGTAAGTTGCAAGTAATGCAGGTACATCGTTGGGTTTTACCGATCCGAAAAATTCAACGTTGTCAAATTTGTCAAGTCGTTGTTTTATTTCCTGGTTACGCAAATTTCCCGTAAAATGGAAAATGGTATCGGGCATATTTTTAACGGCAAACTCCACGGTATTAATATCAAAACGATGATCGAGACTACCGATGTAACCCACTATTTTCTGCTCGTTTTTATGCACTTTGTTTTTTGCTTCGGCATAAAATGTATCAAAATCAACACCATTTTTTACAACATAATTTTTGGTATTAAACTTCTTTTTATCATCATTTATGTAATCAGAAGTTGTAACAATAGCGTCAACGTTTTTCGAGAAAGCTTCGTCGATGGCATAAATACGTTTTCCATGGCGTCGGGTACCAATTCCATCGTAACAGTAGTAAACGTTTAATGCTTCGTTAAGCTGCCCAATCAAAGGCAGACCATAAAAAGGATTATAAGCAGTTATAACTATTGGATCTTTAACTTCCATCTTTTGCAGAACCTTGCGCAATGCTATTTTATACAGTGCGACATTTAGGTTAAAAATTGGCTTAAAAAGTTGATCGTTTTTTATAAAATCAACCGGCAAAACAGGTGGAGGTACAAGGTTGTATACTTTGCTTCCATTTTCGGTGTTTATCAACTCCAGTCTGCTTTTGAGTCCCAACATCCGGGATACCGGTGCTTTTTGTTTTCCGAGAAATGTAGTAAATGTATCTTTCCATGTAAAAGGATATTCAATAAATAACACACGGTTATTCTTTGCCAGCCTAGACATAAGTTGAACTGTAGATTTGGTGTATTCGCCAAACCAGGTTGTGTTGGCAATGCAAACAATATCTCTGTTTTTAATCATTTTATCCTTTTATTTCGTTGTACACCTCTTGATATAAATTGAGATAATCGCCGGCAATTTTTTCCCACGAAAACTGCTTAGCCCGCTCCATACCTTTTTCTACCAACGAGTTATATAGTTTTTCATCACCTAAAATCCGGTTAATGGCAGCGGTAATTTCTTCCGGTTTTAACGGATCTACAAGTTCAGCCGCACCTCCGGCAACCTCAGGCATTGAAGATGTGTTTGATGTAATTACGGGAACTGCACAAGCCATTCCCTCTAAAATTGGAATACCAAAACTTTCGCGTAACGACGGATACAGAAATACTTCGCATTGGTTAATAATTGCTGGTAAATCAGTGTTTACTACATAACCTGTTAAGAAAATGTCTTCGCGTAACTCCGGATGACCGATATCTTTTAATATAGTTTGTAAAGCACTCTCTTCGTAATCTAACATTACCAGCTTGTATTTTACAGTGCTGTAATTATTAAAATCGGCAAATGCTTTTAATACATTGGGCGTATTTTTTTTGGGATCAGTATTTCCGAGAAAGAATAAGAACTTGTCCGGTAAGTTATATTTCTGTTTAGCTTCCTGTAGCAACTGTTCATCATCAATCTTTTGAAAATGCTTCCCTACTCCGTTGTATATTGCCACTAGGTTGTCGCCCAGTCCCATAAAGCTTTTTATTCGTTCTTTTTCAAAATTTGAGACGGTAGAAACCCGCAAACTTTTCTTTACCACCGGGGGCACTACCCAGCGTCGATACATGTTTCCCAACTTCTGATACCAAGTACCAGCCTTTTTAAATATACTAATGCTTTCGAGGTAAATTATATCATGCAAAATGGTTATCAAAGGAACTCCTGAACGAATTGGGCCGGTATTACTTGTGCAATGTAATATGTCGCAACCTTCGTTTTTAGCAGCTTTTGGCAAGGCCAGCTGTTCCCAGGTTGGATAAGGACCGCCTGCGAGTTCTACAATTTTAAAATTAGGAGCCGATGGAATACAGTTATTATCTTCATCCGGTTTTACAAAAACCACATACTCATTTTTAGTATCTAATTTTTGCAGGTTTTTAATCAGTTCAAGGGCCACCATATCCATCCCGTGCTTCTTCTTCCGGTAAAGTCGTTGTCCTTCTATTCCAATTTTCATAGTTATGGTTTTAGCTTTTTAAAATCAGCAACTAATTGTTAGTTCCATGTTCTGTATGAATAAATTTTTTGTTCGCACCTTTTAATTTAAAGAGCGAGGTAAACATCAGAAAAAATGCTTTTGGTAATGTTAATATGGCCTTCAAGGTTGCTGAAGTATAAAATTTTCCCGGTATGCTGAGTAAAAATGCAACTACAACCAAAATAAATACAATGGTCCATTCTTGATATGATGCTGATAAAAATGTTATATCCGGGGAAAAAACAGCCACTCCTCCGTAAAACACAAAAAGTAAACTAACTATGACCAAAAGCAACACCCGTGGCGGGGCTATCATCTGGTAAACTTTATCAAAAAAATCAATATTTCCTTTAAAAATCAAGTGATATACTCCCGGGAAAAAATACCGACCAAAATAGACAAACTGTGCAGAAAGCCAACGTTTTCGCTGTTTTGCAAATACTTCCGACTTTTGAACTTTCTCATCAAGAACATAAGCATCATGCAGGTATTCAATTTTTTTCTTATCGCGTAATAATTTTAATTCAAGCTCTTTATCAAAACCGCCTACCGCTTTTACATTAGCCATTGTTTCTTTAAAAAAAGCATAATCGAATGCCATTCCGGAACCAATTAAAGCCGATGAAAAGCCTAAATTCCGATGGCCCTTTCTAAAAATATGATTATTTACCTCTTCACTAATTGCATCAAGTACTGCAAACGAGGTGTTTGTATTTTTTGCAATTCGGTGGCCTTGTACAACAGAATATCCACTCTCGAATGCCAGATTTATTTTAGAAATAAAGTCGGATTCCATAATATTATCAGCATCCAGCACCAATGCAACATCGTAACTATCGCCCAACTCAGCCATAGCTTTATTCAATGCTTTCGATTTTGTGCTGACGTCAAAAGAAACTTCTATTAATTTTATGGGGAGTTTTTTTAATTCCTCAATGGTTTTAGGCTGAAAAGAATCGGCAATTATAACCACATCAAAACAATCTGTTGGGTAATGCTGTGTCAAAGCTTCTTTGGCCACATCTACAATCACTGCATCTTCCTTATAACCTGGTATTAAAACGGCGAATTTTCGATTTACCGGATTGGCAATCTTCTTTTGCTTTCTGTTAAAACGCCCGGCCACTCCAAAAACAAACAGATAAATGGCTGCAAAACCAAAATAAACGAGCAAAATATATTCCAGCGTGGTTACTATAATTTGAAAAATATTCATGATGCAATTAGTTTAGGATTGTTTTGTATTGATCTGTAATTCACCAGATTCCATAGTACTCCTCTCCAGTATGCTTTTAAATGAGCAAACTGACCTTTTAAAATAAATACCAAGGTATTTTTGGGCCATGATATAAAAAACTGAAAACCGATACTGATAATTCGGGTAAATCCCTTAAGATTTCTCCTTGCAAAAACCAAACGATTTCGGGTGAGATAGTAGGTTTTAAAAGGGCTGTCTTTTCCGGTTGATACCGATTCTTTATGAAAAATATAAGATTCTGGTTGGTAATAAATTGTGTAGCCCGCACGTTTTATCATTTCCGACCAATCATGTTCCTCGTAATAAAGAAAATAAATTTCAGTCATCATTCCTACTTTTTCAATTACGCGCCGGGGAACCATCATTGCAGCCCCATGAGCTGCATTTGTTTCTTCAAGTCGACTAAATTTTTCACCATCTTTCTGATGATAGCCAATACTTGAGTTTCGAATCGTATATGGATTCATTTTTGTATACCCGGCATATTGAATTAGCTCTTTATTCCAATGAAATTTAATCTTTGGGCTAACCATTCCTATTCGCTCATACTTTTGAAAGAGTTCTACTAATGGCTCCAAAAAACCTTCAGGTACCTCTGTATCATTATTAATAAACATCAGGTACTCGCCTTTTGAGGCCTGAACTCCAAGGTTGTTTCCGCCGGCGAAACCAAGATTCGTATTGCTTTTAATTAGCTGCACATTGGGATAACTCTCGCTTATAACTTCCGGACGATCGTTCAGACTGGCGTTATCAACAACAATTACCTCAACATTCGGATAAGTAATATTTTCCAGCGATTTCAATAAATCAAGCGTTACAGAGCTTTGGTTATAATTTACTGTAATAATCGATACCAGCGGATATGTTGTAAAATTATCTTTCATTTGTAGCTAATTGAATTTTAGACTGTTGCTCGCCAGGCATTTCTTCATCATACTTCTGAGCTAAGAACAGAAATGCCATACTTGAATAGAAAATTATAACGGTTGGCATTTGCCCCAAAACCGCGTTTCCGTAAGAGGCAACCATAATTCCAAACATACCCGAAACTAAAGCAGCCATTTGAGCTTTTATCCAAGGATTTTTCAACTTAAAAGCAATTACATATGAACTTCTTAAAACAATATAAAATAGCATAAGTAAATGAAGAGTTAGCCCGACTATTCCTTGCTCAACCCACACAATTACATACCAGCTATCGGTTGGAACTTGCGATGCCATTGAATTTGGAGCTGCCATAGCTGCCTGTCTTCCGGTAGCACCAATTCCAGCACCAATTGGTCGGGATGCCATATAAACTTTTAGCTTTCTTTGGTTTTCAAGGCGAACCTGAAGCGATTTGTCCTCAGGATTAAATGCGGTACGCATTCGCGCAATGGTATAGTTACTTTGCCCGATAGTTGTGTACTTAAAAAACACAAATACCGATGCACCAAGGATTACCCCCAAAACAATTATTTTAATATTTCGTTGTAAGGCAATGTAAAGAGCAAATCCCATAACCGGAACAGCAATCGATCCTCGCGTTCCCGATATCATTAATCCGTAAATGGATAACACGCCAACAATGGCATAAAATATTTTTAATTTTTTAGAATATTTTTGGTTTAAAGCAAGAATAAGAAAAACCACTCCTGAATAGCCCATAGACGCCCCGAATTGCCCGGCATCAGTAAAAAATGAGAAAACCCTTAATTTTCCAAACAGGAGGTGTGTGTCTTTTGCAGGTCCCATTAACCAGGCATGTTCAAACGGATCGAGCCCAATGTGCTTTTGAATAATTCCCTTAACTGCGCCAATAATGGCAAACACTGCCCATATATGGAAAAAATGTTTTAAATCGTTTACTGAATTAAACACAATAAAAATTAGAGGAACAACCAGCAGCATGTATAAACCGATACTTCGCATCGAGTAAAACCAGGCCACCCGACTTATGGCTTCCGGGTTAATAATCTGAAAGACAATCCACGCGAACCAAATAAGAACAATATAAAAAAGTTCGTTTTTAGCATTCTTCCATGGGATCTCATGAAAAAACGATTTAAAAAATAAAGCCACTATAATTATTAACAGATGAAAATCAACAGACATTCCTAAGGGCAGACCCTTAATGTAGCGCGCAAAACCAAGAATAAAATAGTTGCAAAAAAACAAACCATAAATTCCAATTTTGGGTTCTTTAAAAATGAAATAGAAATAAACAGCTATAAATGGCAAAAACATAAATGCAAAACCGGTAACCATTCCCCGCTGTCCAACTAAAGAACCAATAGCTGCCAGCGACAAAATCATTACAACAAATGGAATCGGTTTTTTTAACCAGGCGGCTCCACTTTCGTGTGCAAATATGTCTTGTGTACTATTCAAAATCGTTTCTATTTATCGTAATGCTTCTTCTAAAAACGTAATCGATTGACTTTTTAATTTAGCAAGTTTTGTATTAACGCTGTCAAAATCAACAGTTTTGTTTAACAGCTCTTCGTATCTGTCAAGATTCTTCTCGGTTAGCAATCGGTCTTGCAAATCAAACATTTCTAAAAACGAGGTAAATCGTGACATTCCCCGTTTTGTATTTCCGATAGAAATAAAGGGTTTATTAAAAATGATGGAAAAAACTGTTCCATGAAATGAATCAGTTATTACGAAATCGGCATCCATAAAACCCTTTATCCAATTGGTAACTGGTGGAGCAATACACTTATCTAATTGTTGAGCTCCCACATTTCGGAAAAAAGCACGTGGCATTGTCGAGAATGCCTTTTTATTTAAATTTCTCTCTGCTCCGGCAACAATTTCCTGTATGGCAGAATTCTGGTCTAACAAATAGGTAAGTAAGGTCTCGTTCCGTTCGGGCAAATTATCTTTTTTAACCAACCCGATGTATTCGTCTTTATCGACAAGCAGCGTAGGATCAAGAACCTGAATAGCATCAACATTCAAATTATTTTTACAAAGTGAAATACCTGATTTTTCGCGCACTGATACTGCATTAAATAATTGCACCAGCTCTCTACAATTTTCGGTTTGTTTTGGAGAATACTCCCACGAATCAACACCAAACGAAGCCGCATAAGAGATTCGTTTAACTTTTGAATTGTTTTGTTCGAAAGCAAGAAAATGATTTTCGATACTTGGCGAATATTTTGGTCGCCATACCTGATCGCTTCCAACCACATAAGCCTCGAAACCAATTCGATTCAATTTGTTAAATCCTGTTTCGTTTTTCAAATACTCAGTAATTTCAATATTCTCGGTAATAAAACGCTTTGTATGTTGAGCGATGGTATCCTGCTCCCTTTTATTGGGCCAGGTTCTAACAATGACCTTCTTTTGCAAAAAATAGCGTTCAACAAACCTTTTTGCAAACGAAAGTATTTTCATGTAAACAGGAATACTTTTTGAAAAACGATTAACTGTCAGCACAGTATGTCCCATTTTCTTTAGCACCGATTGCAAAGCATAAGCTTGCAAAATGCCCCCGTAATTTGAGTTAAATGGTAATGTTACAATTCCTATTTTCATTTTAATAACGTTTCGTTTTTAGCATTCACCGCTTTGCAATTTTGAGCATTACTTTCTGAATGGGTTTGTAGATTAAGTTCCGCTCATATTGATTCATACTCATTTTCCAAAAAACAGGTAAATAAACTGCCACAAACAGAATAATTCCACCGGCAAGTTTTACAACCGTATCGAGTTGAACAAACCTTAAAATAACAAATGTTGTTGCTCCAAGCAGTAAAGGAGCTATAGCCATTTTTCCAATTTCTCTCCAAAATCGTGGGATATCAATTCGCTCTTTCTTATAGTAGTAGATATTCATCCCTATCCATTGCCCCAAAATCATTCCTAAAGCAATTGCAGCAGCACTTCCAATTCCTTCATATTTATCAACCAAAAGCAGTTGAACAATTACACTGAAAGTAGCCAAGGCGATGTAAAAAAGTGAGCGAAATTTTACTTTGTTGCGAGCGAGTAATATCGTGATTCCAATATTCTGAATTAACGGTACCGTAAGCGGAACAATAAGCAATAATGCGATAATATATGTTTCGGCATAATCAGGACCAGCCCACAATACCACAAACTGCTGTCCAAACAGTATAAATCCAAACAATATAATTGAGAGAATTGTAAACTGTATTCTACCGGTTCTGATAAATAAATCCGAAATCTCTTTATCAGAACTCTCCCGGGTTGACATAGCCGTAATTTTAGGCAAGAAAACTCCCGGAATTGCCGTTGAGAAATTTCGATACATTTGCTGTAGTTGTATTGCAACTGCAAATACAGCAACAGCTGCAGTTCCGATTGTGGCTCCTAAAATAAGTTGACCAGAGCTCCAGTATAATCTGTCGACAATTACTCCAAGAAAAATATAAAACGAATATCCTGCAATTTCCCTGAACAGATCTTTTTGAAAACCTTTAAAATGAATTTTTATCTTTATTTTATACCTGCAATATAAAAAGTTCAGAATCTGAGTAATAACATTCAGTACAGTCATTAAAGCAACCATACCTATTGCACGATATCCCATTTCTAACAGCACAATCATTATTGTTGTGTTAAAAATAATGTATCCCATACGTAGCAAGCGCTGATATATAAAGTTTTCGTAGGCTGTTATTACCGAATTAAAAATACTGAAAGGGAAAGTAAAAGTAAGGTTAAAGGTCATTAGCAAAATCATAACCTGCACCTTTCTTAATTCTTCAGGAGTTAAAGCAGCACTGTATAAGCTTTCGATATTAAAATAAAGCCCAATACCCATGCCCATCGCAATTAATCCAATAACCGAGTAAATCAAAACAAACATACCGAACATTGAATAGAGTTGCTTCGATTTCCCTTCGGCACGATACTTTGCAGTGTAACGCACAATTGTATTTCCCAATCCAAAATCGAGCACGGTAAGATAAGCCATAACCGAAGCCACAATGGAATATAACCCGTATTCACTTTGCCCCATCATACGAAGCATATAAGGGGTATAAAGCAAAGCAACAAGATTACTCAGTGCGAGTATTCCGTACGATAATATTGCCCCGGCTTTTAATTGATTGACTTTCATAAATGGCTTTGCCGTTTTTTAATTAGGTTTAAAATTTTTCCGATTTATTCAACTTATGATTTAATGGATTTATACCCGGCGTCTGGTTTTATTTATCTTCTCTCTTCTTTCGTTCTTTTTTCGATAGTTTTGCAACCTCGCTTTTCGAAAAAAAACGCAGTTGTATTATATCTTTTATTAGCCGTCTGAAATAACTTCGACTTCGCGGTAAGTCGCCCATTATATTCTCCATTTCCTGAATCTCAACCCCATTCAATATGATTTGTGGTTTATTTTCAGCTACAACTTCCAAAATGTCCTGAAGAGCATTTTCATCAGATTTAGACCATGCTCGATTAGCCCTGGTTACGGCAAAAGAATGATCGGTTACCCGAAATAGATTTATAGGATAAGCATTGTTGATTATTCCGGGAATTTCCACGATAACAAAATCATAGTCATCCATGTTTTTATGCTGTAAATCAGGATGTAGTTCTGCAATATTTGCAACCTTATGAAAAGAATTATCGATTTTATAGTTTATGATTTCAACCCCATTAATTGCATCAACATGATCAGGACTGAGATACATGGTTTTATATCCAATATCTGCCAATTTTTCCAGCAACAACTCTAATAAAGTTGTTTTTCCTTCGCTGCCCTGCAAACTAAAAAACAAATTCGTATTCACCTGATAATTCGATTCGCCGATTTGTTCTTTATTAAAAATCAGGCGGCGGGCAATAGCATCAAGTCCGGCACTTTTAATCGTTTCAATATCCATGCTTCGCCCTACTTTCTTTAACCGAGGAAAAATAGCAGCGACCTTCAGCCCTGTAAGTTTTTCTGCACGTGAGGCACTTTTTATATTCTGATCCAGAAAATCGAGTATTATAACCAAGGACGCAGGTATAATGAAACCAATCACAAGTCCCATCAAAAGCAACATTTTTCTTTTGCTGGGTTCCGATTTTTTAGGAAATATAGGAGGTTCCAACACTTTGAGATTTGAATTCAATTCGATATTTTGTTGCCGCAGTTTCGCTACATTTAAACTGTTGAGTATCGACAAATATTCACGTTCAGCGATATTAATTTTTCGCTCCAGGCGTTTCATGGTTGCACCTTTTGGAGCTAAATCACTAACAAGGTCATCAAATTCTTTTTGTCTTTGAGCGCCAACTAACAGCTTCGCTTTTGATGCTTCATAATTTACAACTTCCTCCAGCCATTCAACAAGCACCGATGTTGAAGTTATTCCATCAATGCTATTATCAATAAAATATGATTTATCTATCGAGTTACGCAGCTCTTGTTGCAGCATAAGCGATTCAGCATTTAACGCTGCAATTTCGTTGGTGTATTTGTTTTCATTTAAAGTATCAAAACGTGCCTGGTATTCTTTAGTTGCAATCTGAAGATTTATACTGGCCAGCTTATCTCTTAACTCAAGAATATTTGCATTGTTAATTTGCTTCTTTTGTTGTGCCGTGAGCTTATTTTCTAACACTTTTAAAACAGATTCTGAAGCAGCATACTCCATTTTAATCTCGTTATATTTAGCAGAAAACAACTCTTTTTGACCTACAATATGTTCAGTCTGTTCGTAGTAATTTATAATGTTATTCGTTTTATTAAACTGTAATAACTCTTCCTCTGCTTCATCCAGTTTAAGCTGTGCATCATCCAATTGAGACTGAAAATAGCCAAGTATAGCATCCGATTGATTTATTTTTACCGACGAGTAATTCGTAATAAAAACATCGGTTAAAATTTCAAGTGTTTTTTGGCAAATTCCAGGATCTGTAGATCGATAACTTATTTCAAGCATATCGCTCGAGTTTAGTCGACGCGCCTTAAGTTTTCCCGAAATTTTTCCTGAACTGTAATCAGGATGGTTTAATGCAATCAACTCGTAAATAAAATTATTGAAATCTTTTTCTTTGTATTTCTTAAATGCCTTGTAGGTTTTGTCAAAATCATTTTTTACCACCAGGTCTTTCACGTCCTGCGGAACGATTCGCATCAGTTTTGAATAAGATTCACGACTAATGATCTCCGGAACCGCGTTCTCCAAAATCATGTGTGATGTAAAAAGCTTTAAACCGACTTCTTCGAGGGTTTCACGCGATTTTACAATATTGATCAGATTGTCAAAAGCAATCATCGTACTCAGGCGGTCTACTTTACTACTCTCCAGTGAAGTTAAACTCGCTCCTGATGCTATTCCGGTATAAATATTAGTTGCTGATGTATACTGTTTGGGTTCATCTTTAGTTGAATAAAAAATGATAGCGAAAAGCAAAATAGGTCCTAATATCAGCAGATAAATATGCTTTAATAATAACCGTATGAAGTATATTATATTCAATTCTGTTTATTTAAGTTAATATTTACGCCAACCGTTTCCTGCAACAAAAACAAAGCTGTTGAAAACTCAATTTTCGCTTCTTCCAATACCAGTTTTGCATCTAAATACCTACTTTGATGTGTAGTATAATCTGCAATACTTATTTGTCCTCTTTTATAGTTTAGTTCTGTGTTCATCATCTGCATTTTCACGGATTCAAATTCAGATGTAGAAAGCGATAATTTTGCGCCTGCTTTTAACACATTTCCGTACTGTACAATTACAAGATTTCTCAATTCCTGCACTGTCCTTTCTCGTTGATAATTAAGCTTAACTGCTTCGTTTTCGGCAATTTGTTTCTCCGAATTATCAAAAAAACGGGAAATAGGAAGTCTTAACATTACCCCAACACTGTAACGTGCCTGTTTGGTACTGTGCGTTGATATATCTTCAACACCAAGGTCTTCTTTTAAAATAAGGTTATCGAAAACACCATATTTTGCCGATCCATCAATACTGAAGTAAGTGAGCCAGTCTTTTTTTTCTGACTTTACTTTTAACTCCTGAATAATAATATCGGCATCAATCATCTTCAACAGTGGCGAATGAACTTCGGCAGCACCGAGCAAATCTTGCAGAGAAAGAAGATTTTCGGAGATGTCATTAAACTCAAGTTGAGTTTCGATTACCTGATTACCATTTTCATCTTGTGCCAAAAGGTTGATTGACACCAACAAAAGAAGCAGGATAAACGCTATTTTATGAGCCAATAAATTCATAATTAAAATCCTATACATTCTCTTTCTGAAAAACAGCTCTAAAAGTTCTGATAATAATCCAAATGTCTTTCCAAAACGAAAAGCGACTATTGGCAATTTCAGCATAAGTATTGTCAAGTTGCTTACGTTCTTCGGGCGACATTTTTGATGTTTTCCCCCTGGCTTCAACCTGCCACAAACCGGTAATTCCGGCCGGTCCGTTAAAGCGGTCGGTCCAGTCATCAGTTGTTAGCAACTCAGCTTCGTATAAAGGTAGAGGGCGATTTCCTACTATTGACATATCGCCTTTTAACACGTTTATTAGTTGCGGCAGTTCATCAATACTCAATTTTCGGATGATGTGCCCAACTTTGGTAATTCGTGGATCATTTTCAAATTTGACGAATGCACTTTCCTGCTGTTGCTTTTTCTCGTGAATATGAGCAGCTTCATCAACCTCAACATCATCGCCAAACAGTATCGTTCCATTTCCTGTAACACCTTCCTGTTGCGTGTCATTTTCCTGCTCCGTTACGTCATTCTGCTCTTTCTCGTGATTCTGATATTGATTCAAATGCTGGAATTCTTTCAATCGCTTATCAGCATCGGGATACATCGAACGAAGTTTTAAAAAATTAAAAATACGGTATCCGGTTCCAACTCTTTTCGAGATGTAGTAAACTTTTCCTTTCGACTCTAAGCGAATGGCAATAACGAAAATCAATAACAGGGGCGACAGGCACAGCAAAGCCAGTCCTGAAAACACAATATCGAAAGTACGTTTAAAGAATGGTGTTTTATAAATCGTTGTCTCCGGGTCATTCTTTTCTTTTTGAACCAGGGACATTCGGGGCTTTAAAACTGTAAGCGTTTTTATCCGCTTAAACAGGTCGTCGGTATTTACCGGCTGATGAAAAACATCGTCAACTTTCTTTTGAAAAGCTAACTGAATATCATCAGCATTTTTTTCATCTGAAATTACCAGATAAGGAATTTTGTTGCTCTGATCAACTTCGGCAATAAAAGTATCATGAAAATCTATTCCGTTGCGCCCTGGCAGTTCTTTATCACAAACTACTCCATCACACGAATTTCCTTCTTTCAACCAATTCATTGCACTCAATGCATTTGAATGATGAGTCAACTCAAGAAGATTCTCATTCGATTCAAAACCACTGATCACATCCTCGTTTGTACCGATGTATAAAACACTAAGTTTTCGGTTATGTTTAGCTTTCATAACGTTTAAATTTAGCGTTTGAGAATACGGTCAATTCGAATAATCAGTTCTTCCGGATTAAATGGTTTTACAAGGTAATCTTCAGCGCCCATTTTCAGACACTTGATACGATCGTTGCTACTGTCAAGACTGCTTAAAACAATAATTGGCACATCTTTAAAATATCCACTCGATCGCACATGTTCGATTAACTCAAACCCATCCAGATTCGGCATTTGTAAATCGGTTAAAATTAAATCGGGAATATTTCCTTCCTGCAGCCAACTTAAAGCCTGAAGTCCGTCCTCTTTGGTTTCAACTTCATAATTGGTACTTAGAAATTGTACGATTAGCTTGCTAATCGACGATTTATCGTCGACAACTAAAATCTTTTTCATCGCTTAATGGTTTGTATTGTCCTCTTACACAAATATATGATTATGAAGGTAACAAACTACCCACACCACGCGTTATTGCACGATTTTGGGCAAATCACCCAGCCTTACTTCAAATTTACTGATGAACTCCTAAGGCAAACAGGAAGCGTTTTTTACGATCTTCGCATCAGAACCGGAAAATAGGTTTGTCAAGAATTATACTGTCTATTGGGATTAATTAGTGCTAATGATTTCCAGCACTAACTCTTTTGTTAATTTGCGGCCGGCAGCTTTTTCGCGAATGGCGTCGAAGGTGAATTTAAAATCGCATCCCTCTTTCCAGTTGCTGCAACCGTAAGCTGTTTTGCCTTTTATTATTGTTCCGCCACATTTTGGGCATTTGGGCGTAGAATCGGCAGCTTTCTTTTCAGCCGGAGATTTGTCTACAAACTCCACATTACAATCCGAAGTCAGCTGTAAAATTCCCTCAACCTTTTTATCGCCCATTTTAAAGCCTTTGAGTTTTGTAGTGGCACCTTTCTTTAGCAAACGCTCCACCTGTTTGTCGGAGAGCTTTTTCTCCATAAACACAAATGGCAGTCTGAAATCACAACCTTCTTTCCAACGATTGCAACCATAAGCATTTTTGCCTTTCAGAACTTTTCCTTCCGAGCATTTTGGGCAGCTCATTTCTGCACTACCGGTATCAGCGGCCTTTTGACCTTTTGCCTTTTTCCTTTTGCCTTTTTCCTTTTTCTCCGGTTCCGGAGCGGCAAGTTTTACCGAACTACGATCGCGCATCACTTCAACGACCAAATCGTAAACCATACGTTTCATCTCGTAAATAAACTTCGAAGCACTGTATTCTCCCTGCTCAATTTCACGCAGTCGTTTTTCCCACTGCCCCGTTAGTTCTGCAGATTTTAACAATTCGTTTTGAATGGTATCAATCAGTTGAATTCCCATTTTTGTTGGATGAATCTGCTTTTTCTGTCGCTCGATATATTTGCGTCGGAACAAGGTTTCGATAATTGCAGCACGTGTTGACGGACGCCCGATCCCGTTGGCTTTCATCAGGTCGCGCAACTCATCATCGTCAACATTTTTTCCGGCAGTTTCCATAGCACGCAGCAACGAAGCTTCGGTGTAATAACGCGGTGGTTTTGTTTCCTTTTCTGTAAACGATGGCTCATGCGGACCGTGCTCTCCTTTTTCGAAGGCGGGTAAAATGGTATCGCCATCGCCGCTCTTCGAATTCTCATCCTGAAAAACCACACGCCACCCGGGTTGCAGAATTTGTTTTCCAGTAGCCACAAACTGAACTGCATCAACTTCTGCCTTCACTTGTGTTTTTGCCACTTTACAATCGGGGTAAAACGCCGCCAGAAATCTTCGTGCTATTGCATCGTAAACCTTTTTCTCGTTACCCCCCAACAATTTCTCTTCTCCGGTAGGAATAATAGCATGGTGATCGGTAACTTTTTTATCGTTAAAAACTTTTGTCGATTTTCGGATTTTCTTCGCCAGCAAAGGCTGTGCAAGCTCGCTATAACTTTTTAGTCCTTTTAAAATTCCGGGGATTTTTGAATATTGATCGTTGGGTAAGAAAGTAGTGTCAACACGCGGATAGGTAACTACTTTCATTTCGTACAAGCGCTGTACGGTTTTCAATGTTTCATCAGCCGTTAATCCAAAACGGGTATTACAGTGTACCTGCAAACTGGTGAGGTCGAAAAGTTTCGGTGCATATTCCTGTCCGTCTTTCTTTTCAACATCGGTAATGTACAAATCCTTGCCCAACACCTGGTTCAGCAGTTTTTCACCGTCTTCCTTTTTGAAAAACTTTCCTTCGGTATTGCTAAAAACCGTTTCGCGATAGGTGGTTTGCAACTCCCAATACGGTTGCGGTTTAAAATTCTCGATTTCGTAATGGCGCGCTACCAGCATCGCCAGCGTTGGCGTTTGCACCCGCCCGATTGACAAAACCTGTTTATAACCACCATATTTCAAAGTATATAAACGTGTGGCGTTCATTCCCAACAGCCAGTCGCCAATGGCCCGCGAACTGCCGGCATAATACAAGTGATCAAATTTTTCAGCAGGCTCCAGTTTCTGGAAACCGGTTTTTATGGCTTCGTTCGTCAGCGACGATATCCACAAGCGTTTTACTTCGCCTTTGTAACCGGCCTCTTTCATCACCCAGCGCTGAATGAGCTCTCCTTCCTGACCTGCATCACCGCAGTTAATTACCTGTTCGGCTTTATCCAATAAGCTTTTAATGGTATTGAATTGTTTGGTCACGCCTCCATCGCCTGTCATCACCTTTGTTTCAAAGCGTTTGGGCAACATAGGCAGTGTTTGCAAATCCCAGCGTTTCCACTTCGAATCGTAATCCTCGGGCGGCCACAGCGTACAAAAATGGCCGAAGGTCCACGTTACCTGGTAACCGTTTCCCTCGTAGTAACCATCTCTACGCGATCCTGCCCCAATTACCTGGGCAATTTCTTTGGCAACACTTGGTTTCTCTGCAATACAAACAATCATAAGTGCTGCAAATATACAAGGAATGACGTGCGAAGAAAAAGGGAGTTATTAACAAGCTTTTAAGAAAGATTGATTTGGAGATTGTTAAATTGTAAACTGAGACTTTCTGTCTCTGCGAAACTCCGTGTCTTCTCTGTGCAACTCTGTGGTAAAAATTAATTGTTGATTTGATAAATTGTAAAAACGCTCGACCACTTGTAACTAGTAGCCAGTAACTTAAAATTTGTAACAGATCTCTCGCTTTGCTACGAGATGACATCACCGCAAAAATTCTTCCTTTATACTTTCTACTTTTAACTTTTGCCTTGCTCGGCTACCAAACCAAATCGCAGGCATCAGCCGGCATCCAGTGTTTGTGTTTACCTTCCCATTTAACATTGCAGCCAATCGGATTGGTTACCGGAACTGAAATGTCCTTTCCATGCGTCAACTCTTCAAGCGCATTAGCCAAATCATTCACTGTAATTTTTGAGGCGTCGCGCGGACTGTCAACTCCCCTTCCGGTGTACACGAGTTCACGTTTTTCGTTAAACACATAAAAATGTGGCGTTCGCAATGCTCCGTAAGCCAGCGCAATTTCCTGCGATTCGTCGTACAAATACGTCCACGGAAATTGATGTTCCTTCATCCGTTCCACCATGTGCTCAAAATCATCCTCTTCGTGAGTATGCTTGCTGTTCGAGTTTATTCCGACAAAATCAACGCCAAGCGGCTTGAATCGCTCAGCCGTTTTCCGTGTCACTTCATCGCTGTTTATCACGTAAGGACAGTGATTGCAGGTGAAAAATACAACAAGGTATTTCGAGTCCTTAAAACTTTCGAGCGTATATATTTTTCCGTCGGTTGCCGGAAGATCAAAGTAAATTGCCTTTTTTCCAATTTCGAGTGTAAATGCCATAATTCTATCTCCTTTTACTACTAAAAGAATTTCGAATGAAAATTGTTTAATCGGCGGTACGAAGACTCCGTACCGAGGTAATAAGAATCATTACCCGGGTAATAGCCTTTGGTACCTGCGTACGAAAGATAATTACCAGGGTACGAAAGCCTGGTACCTTGGTACGAAGGCTTCGTACCGAGGTACGGAAGCCTGGTACCCGCGTACGAAAGACCGGTACCGGGGTACAAAGGCCTTGTACCTGCGTACGGAAGCTTGGTACCCGCGTACCAAGGTCTCGTACCATTAAAAATTGTAAAACCCTTACGTTTTTTAACGCAACAAATTATCTTTGAAAAATCATCTTGAAACATTTACAATTAGTGCACGAATGAGCAGCGAACAGGATTTACAACGAATTAAAGATTTACAGGCCGAACTGGCCGAACACAACTATAAATACTACGTACTGGCGCAACCTTCAATCAGTGATTTTGATTTTGACATGAAATTAAAAGAGCTGGAGCGCCTGGAAAAAAAATATAACATTAACGATCCGAACTCGCCAACACAAAGAGTGGGAAGTGATTTAAGTTCGGATTTTCAGCAGGTTACGCACAAATATGGAATGCTGTCCTTGTCGAATGCTTACTCGCAGGACGAGTTGAAGGATTTCGACAGCCGCATTCAGAAAATTATTGGCACCAACGATTTTGAGTATGTGTGCGAGTTAAAGTTTGATGGTTCATCAATTAGCCTGACCTACGAAAATGGCGAACTGGTACGCGCTGTAACGCGTGGCGACGGCGTAAAAGGCGACGATGTAACGGCGAATGTACGCACCATTCAATCGGTGCCATTAAAATTGCGGGGAAACGATTATCCTGAAAGTTTTGAGATTCGTGGTGAGATTTTAATGCCTTTCGAAGTATTCAATAACCTGAATGCTGAGTTGGAAAAAGCCGGCGAACCATTGCTGGCTAATCCACGAAACACTGCAGCCGGAACACTGAAAATGAAAAACCCATCGATAGTGGCCTCTCGGAAATTGGATGCCTATTTATATTATGTACTTGGCGAAAACTTACCGGAAGATGGTCATTATGAAAGTTTGCAAAAGGCGCGCGAATGGGGCTTTAAAATTTCGGAGCACATGCAACTATGCAATAGTATTGATGATGTGTTCGCTTTTATTGAGAAATGGGACACCGAACGTTTTAATCTGCCGGTTGCCACTGATGGAGTTGTTATAAAAGTAAACTCGCGACGTTTGCAAAAAAACCTTGGTTTTACGGCCAAATCGCCACGCTGGGCCATTGCCTATAAATTCAAAGCCGAAAGTGTGGCCACCATTTTAAAATCGGTTTCATACCAGGTAGGCCGGACAGGTGCCGTTACTCCGGTTGCCAATCTCGAACCGGTTTTAATTGCCGGAACTATTGTAAAACGGGCATCGTTGCACAATGCCGATATTATCAGCAACCTGGATTTGCATATCGACGATACTGTTTTTGTAGAAAAAGGTGGTGAGATCATTCCTAAAATCACCGGTGTTGATCCGGCAAAACGCCATCCGATGTTTCAGCCGGTGCAGTTTATTGAATCGTGCCCCGAGTGCGGAACAAAACTGATTCGAAAAGAAGGTGAAGCTGCCCATTATTGCCCAAATGAAGATGCTTGCCCGCCACAAATAAAAGGCAAGATGGAGCACTTCGTTAGCCGAAAAGCAATGGATATTGATGGAATTGGCCAGGAAACAATCGAGCTGCTCTACAACGAAGGACTGGCAAAAAACATTACGCAACTCTACCAACTAACAAAAGATCAGCTACTAAATCTTGAACGAATGGCGGATAAATCAGCCCAACGAATTTTGGATGGTTTGGAAGCATCAAAACAAGTTCCGTTCGAGCGGGTACTTTTTGCATTGGGAATTCGTTTTGTTGGAGAAACAGTGGCAAAAACGCTGGTTAAAAAATTACATACTATTGAGAATATTCAGCACCAAACCAAAGAACAGCTGGTAGAAATTGATGAAATTGGCGACCGCATTGCCGAAAGTGTTGTGGAATGGTTTTCGAACGAAGAACATCTTCAGTTTATTCAACACCTGAAAGATTACGGACTTCAGTTTGCCATCAGCGAAGATCAGCTGGAAGGGCAAACCAACAAACTGGAAGGCTTGAGCATTGTTATTTCGGGTACTTTCGAGCAACATTCGCGCGACGAGTTGAAAAAGTTAATCGAGCAGAACGGAGGTAAGAATGTAGGCTCCATTTCGAAAAAAACCAGTTACATGCTGGCCGGAAGTAACGTTGGGCCGAGCAAACTCCAGAAAGTTGAAAAGCTGGGCATTCCAATGATCAGCGAGGACGATTTCCTAAAAATGATCGAATAGTTTGTAGCAAGAAATGACGCAAAAAATTACATTTGAAGCTAAATACGCCAATTTAAATATGACAAAAACAATTCTTCTTTTATCAATAACAATTCTCTTATCAGTTGCGGCCGGTGCTCAAAACCTTATCGAGTGGTCGGCCGATTATCAACTTACAAAAGACGATTTCCAGGCCGAAGCCCCCAACAGCGGGCAAATGCAAACTGCATCGGGAAGCTTTTATGTGGAATACGAAACCGGTGGCTTAAACCTGGTTATGAATCGCAACATGAATGAAAATGTATCGTGCTACTTTCAAAAAGATGCATCGTACATTGACGAGGGGACAGAGGAAGCCACAGCACGATTGATACGTTACCAGCAACTGATTTTTAACCTCTACGAAATTCAGGCGCGGAATCTCCGCAAAAAGTTTTTTGAAGAGCGCAAAACAATGTTAACAAAAGGTCCGTCGGAACTACACCAACAAGCTTATGCCGACCATGCAAAACTACTTTCGCAAGTGGAAAGCGATACGTTTAATGGTACGCTTGATTCGGAAATCGATAAGTGGATGAAATGGTCGCTGGAAGAGCTGGATAATCTGGGTGATTTTTGTAAAACATGTAAACCCAAGAAGAAGAAAAGAAAATAAGAAACTGCGGTATGGGATTCAAAGAAAAATTTGCCTACAGAAAACTTCGGAAATTGATTTCGCAACAAAAGCGAACTCCAATTATACCAAAGCTATCGTTGCATTCGAAAGTTGGTGTTATTTGGCAACCATCGGAAAAACCGGCTGTGCAATACCTCCGCAACTACTTTAACCAACACGGAGCTATTTTTCGCGATTACTGTATTTTCGATTCTGACTCAAACCCGGCTGCCGAAGCAAATTCGCTGAGTGTAAAAGATCTTAACTGGTGGGGAATTCCGAAACCAGAAAAAATAAGTGATTTTCTTGAAACAAATCTCGATTTGCTGCTATGCCTGGCTGCCGAAAAGAATTATGCGGTTGATTACATCACGGCTCTATCGCAAGCTAAATTTAAAATAGGCAGCTCGGAGTCGGATAATTCTTACTTCGATTTGAATATTAAGATTGGCAAAAATCAGGATGCAATGTTTCTGGCCGAGCAACAAATTTTCTATCTTGCGCAGCTAAATAACAATAAAGATTCATGAGTCGATATTTCAAAGGCGCCGGGGTTGCGCTAATTACACCATTTACAACAAACGATCAGGTTGATTATAAAGCACTTGAAACGATAATTGAGAACCAGGTTAAAGGGAACATGGACTACTTGGTAGCTCTTGGAACCACTGCAGAAACTGCCACACTTAGTAACGATGAAAAGGCACATGTGGTTGAACTGGTTAAAGAGAAAGCAAATGGTTTGCCGGTTGTTGTTGGAATGGGCGGAAACGACACCCGCACCATGTGCAACCAAATCGACAAGTTTAACTTTGAAGGCATCGACGGAATTCTGGTTGTTACTCCTTTTTATAATAAACCATCGCAGGAAGGCATGTACCGCCACTACCTGGAGATTGCAAAAGCCAGCCCGGTACCCGTTATTCTTTACAATGTACCATCGCGCACCGGCATAAACCTTGAAGCAACTACCGTTGGACGTTTGGCAGAAGCATCGGATAAAATTGTCGCGGTTAAAGAAGCTTCAGGCGAGCACTCTCAAATGACTAAAATTGGCAAATACACTTCTGATGATTTTACCGTGATTTCGGGCGACGACCTGTTGGCGATTACCATAGCTGCAATTGGCGGACAAGGTGTAATCTCGGTTGCAGCAAATGCATATCCCGAGAAAATCAGCAAAATGATGCACCTGGCACTAGCCAATGATTTTGACGGAGCAAGAAAAATTCATTTCGAATTAATTGAAATGTTTCAGCTTTTATTCCGCGAAGGCAATCCGGGCGGTATTAAGGCGCTGATGAATATTCAGGGTACAATTGAAAACCTGTTGCGTTTGCCACTTTATAACATTAGCGACAATCTTTACCAGGAAATAAAAGAGCGCCATCAATTAATTTATGGTTAACGCTTTTTAACCTCACTTTTTTGATACCCCTCCAAAATGTGGTAATTTTGTATTGCAACTAAAAAAGAATTATGCGATCATTTTTCATCATATTTCTATTATTCTTTGGTGTTCAATCGTTTGCACAGCAAGGTTTGCAAATGGATTTTGGTGAAGTAGATTCGAGCGAAGTACTAATGCAACGACAACTGGAATATTACAACCTGATCAACGGAGGAATAAATGATTCTTACCTGATGGAGGGGCTGCAGTTGCCGGAATTCAATTTGGATCAGTTTTACCAGAGTCACTACACTTTAGCACTGGCCGCATTTCCACAATTCAATTATACCGGCTTATCATTTCACGGGTCTGAAATTGTTTCTCCCATCTATTACAATGCTGAAATGTTGAGTTCGGCAGCTTTCCAATTGGGCGACAAATTTGTGATTGGTGGTTACAGTTACGGTGCCAACTTAATTAATACGGCACCATTCCCAAACCAGAATTCGAGCTATTTTGATGCCTACGGTTCAACCATGTTTATGCAATACAAGGTTTCTAAGAAATTCAAAATTGAAACCAGCATCAGTATTCAGCAAAACCGACAGGGACCACCCATCGGATTTTAATCTTGCTTCCTCCAAGCAAAAGCTTATCTTTAACACTAAACTTTAAACTCAAATCGCTTTCATGCTTACTGTTTACAAAGCTTCTGCCGGATCAGGAAAAACATTTCAACTAGTTGTTGAGTACCTGAAAATTATCCTGAGCAATCCTTACAATTACAAACACATTCTGGCAGTAACTTTTACCAACAAGGCCACCAACGAAATGAAAAGCAGGATATTGGAACAACTCCATTTGCTGGCCATCGAGAAAGACTCGCCCTATATCGAACCACTGCAAAAAGACAATAATTACACCGAGCAATTTATCCGGCAACGCGCCAAAGAAGTGCTCAAAAATATTTTGCACGATTACAATCGCTTCTCCATCAATACCATCGATTCGTTTACGCAAAAAGTGATTAAAGCCTTTAACCGCGAGTTGGGAATTTCGCCTAATTTTACGGTTGAACTGGATAACGACATCCTTTTACAGGAAGCATCCGACCGTCTGCTGGCGCGAATTAACGATGATAAAGATCTGCTAAAATGGTTGCGCGAATTCAGTAAAGAAAAGATTGAAGCCAATCGCAGTCAGCGTATCGACGATGACATACAAAACCTGGGAAAAGAGCTTTTCAAAGAATCATTCCAGGTATTTTTCCCGGATGAAGGTGAATCGGTTTATAACCGCGAAAACCTGAATGAATTTGGAAAAGAATTGCGCCAGATCATTCGTCAATTTGAAAAAGGTATAAAAGACAAAGCACTCGCACTTTTTAATGCAATTGTGAATACTGGTTTTTCAGTAGATGATTTTTCATACAAGAAATCGGGAGTTGCCGGTTACATTCAATCGCTTGCAAACGGCGAGATTAAAGAACCGGGTGCCCGTGTTTTGACTGCCTGCGAAGACGCAGAAAAATGGTATGCGGCCAAACACAAACAAGCGGCCGATCTTCATAGTTTGGTAGACAGTAAACTACAGCCGGGGCTGATTGATTTGGTTGAATTCTATACTACGAATACAGTTCGCTATAACACTGCACAGGCCGCTCTGCGGCAATTACGTATGTTGGGAATCCTTAGCGACTTGAAAGAAGAAATTCAACTAATTCAACAGGAAAAAGGTGCTTTGCAACTTTCCGACTCCAACTTGTTGCTGAGCAAAATTATCGGGCAAAGCGATTCGCCGTTTGTGTACGAAAAAATTGGTAACTACTACAAACATTTTATGCTCGATGAGTTTCAGGACACTTCGGGATTACAGTGGAAAAACTTTAAACCACTGCTTGAAAACTCACTGGCCGAAGGAAATGCCAACCTGATTGTTGGCGATGTGAAACAATCGATTTACCGCTGGCGAAACAGCGATTGGAGTATTTTGGCCGAACAACTGGATGCCCAATTCTCGCCGGAACAAAAACAGGACTTTACCCTTGAAAAAAACTGGCGAAGTGATAAAAATATCATCGCTTTTAACAATGCTATTTTTGGCGAATTAAAAACGGCTTTTGAAGACTACCTGATCGGATCTCTAGAAAACCGGGAGGCATACATTCAGAAGTTCGATCATATTTACTCGTCGTACCAACAGGAAGCCGGAAAAACGAAGGGCGAACCAACTGGTTTAACACAAATCAATTTCCTGCCTGAAGATGATTTTGAAGAAACCGCCACCGAACGATTGGTTGAGCAGGTAAAATACTTGCAGGATCAGGGAATTAAAGCAAAAGACATTGCTATTCTAATTCGTAAAAACAAAGAGGGCGGACCGATTATCGAAGCCTTTTTGGCGGCTGCCAAACTCGAAGAGAATAAAAAGTACAATCTTTCAGTACTGTCTAACGAGTCGTTGTTTTTGCATGCCTCAAAAGCTGTTTTGGTTGTGATTAATACCATCGAACTGCTTATCGATCCGGAGAACAAAATTACGCAGGCAACTTTGTTGTACCTGTGGCAAAGCTGGCTAAAACCCGGTTTAAAAACCATGGGTATTCCTGTTCAATCGAAAAACGGACAAAGTCTGCTTGATTTTAACGATTACTCCGACTGGCATCTGCAACCTGGTTTTGACGAAGAATTCAGGACGGAATTAACAGGTAAACTCGATCAGGTAAAACGAAAAGTTTTACTGACCTCGCTTGATGAGACGATCACTCACATTTGCGCGCTTTTTGGTTTGTTTAATTTTGAATCGGAACTGCCATTTCTTCAAACACTGATTGACAAAGCGGGCGAATTAAAAATATCCTTATCAAACGACCTGTCGAACCTGTTGTACTGGTGGAATGAGAAAGGCAGCAACACATCGGTAAATGTAAACGAAGAGGTAAGTTCCATTCGTTTAATGACCGTTCACAAATCAAAAGGGCTGGAGTTTAAAGCCGTGCTTCTACCCTACCTCGACTGGAAAACAAGCTGGAGCGGAACCACAGCACCTTTACTTTGGTGCAAGCCACAATCCGAACCATTTAACAAATTTCCGTTACTACCTATTCAGGCTGGTAAACACATGGAAACATCGGAATTTGCGCCCATGTATTTCGAGGAAAAGATGAATTATTACATCGATACGCTAAACCTTGTTTATGTGGCTTTCACGCGCGCCGCGTCGGTGCTGATTGCTAACTGCCCCATGCCAAAAGAGAGCAAGAATAATTCAGGCTCGGGCAAACCCATTCATTATTTATTACATAAAGCGCTGGCCAACCAGAGCAAGCAGGAAGAATTTGCCGATTGTTTTAACGAAGAACAAGATCGTTTTGAATTTGGTAAAATTGACCTGCAGCAAAAAGATGACGACGATCAGAAAGCCATTTTAATTAAACAATACAACTTTAACGACATTTCGGATAAGATAAGTTTACGATTGAATGGCGATGATTTTTTAATTGAGGACGAACAGCATCACTCGGTAAAAAATACGGGTAAAATCATTCACGACATTCTATCTGAAATTGTTCTGGCCGACGATGCCAATGATGCTTGTTTACAGGCACTACAAGATGGCAAAGTATCGAAATCAGAGTTTAATGAAATTCAAACAAGCATACAAAACAACCTTCAACTACCGGAAGTTAAAAAGTGGTTTGATGGCAGCTACGAAGTGCTGAACGAACGCGACTTGCTAACTTCAGACAAACTACTGCGCCCTGACCGGATTATGTTCTCGGGCAACGAAGCAGTTGTAGTTGATTACAAAACCGGAGAGCGACAAGACAAATATTTGTACCAGGTAAATGAGTACGCCAAAGTTTTGCAAAACACCGGTTTTTCGAAAGTGAGCGGCTTTTTGTGGTATTTGCACACCGGTGAATTGGAGAAAGTATGTGAGCTTCAGTAAATTTTGAGTTCCAACCTCCGAACAATAAAATACTTTTTGGTGTTTATAATTTCAAACATCCAGTAAAACGATTATGAAAAGAAAAGAATTCATCAAAAAGTTTGCGTACGGTGGCAGCATTCTTTTAACTGCTCCGGTAATTTTAAGTGCCTGCTCAAGTAGCGATGACGATTTTGTACCAGAAGAGCCAAACGAGCCGGATACTGACTTAACCATCGATCTTACAAGCTCCACATATGAAGATCTAGGAACGATTGGTGGCTATGTTTATGCAGGAAACATTATGATCTTCCGAACCGGAGACAATACTTATCTGGCGCTTTCGAAAATTTGTACTCACGAAGGTTGCACGGTGGCCTACAGTCACGCTAATGGTGATGTTCTTTGTCCTTGTCATTCATCACGTTTTACAACAAGTGGTACCGTATTAAACGGACCGGCAGCCACCAGCCTTAAAAAGTACAACGTGCAAAAAGACGGCGATATACTTACAATTAGTTAAATCTTTTTAGTTACTCTCAATCACTTGTCCCTGCTCACGGTAAAGATCTACTTCCCCGTCAAGGAGAACTGCAATTACTGTAACCTGCTCATCCAGCACCTTTTCCGGAACATCAATATAAACGATTCCCGGAACAGCACTCCAGTATTGTTTCATTTTTACATCCCAATTCAACTTGGTACCATTGCCAACTACCCACATCCGGTTAATCTTATTTTTAATTCCTTTCAGCACCAGCGAACCATTTGGTTTGTGTGGCACAAATAAATAAAGAATATCTCCGGTCTTGTTCAGTGCAGTGGGGCCGTAATAATGTTCGTATGGAATTCCGGCCTGTGTTCCGTATATGGCCTCAGCATGTTTGTTGGTCCAGCGGCCCAGTTCTTTTAAAATTTCAAACTGTTCTTCCGGAATTGTACCATCGGGTTTTGGACCGATATCCAAAAGTAAATTTCCGCCTTTATTTATACAATCCACCAAAATGCGAATTACCTGGTTCGGTGTTTTATAATTGTGATCGTTATGCTGATATCCCCAGCTGTCGTTCATGGTCATACACAATTCCCAATACTTTGCATCGGGCCGTGTTATCGGCAATCCCTGCTCGGGTGTTGCATAATCGCCATACCCTTGAATACGGCTGTTCAGTATTACATTTTTATTCCATTTTCGTAACGACTCGCTCAACTCTTTTGCTTTCCATTTTTCTGCCGATTGCTCCCAGTCGCCATCAAACCAATACAAATCAGGCTTAAATTGTGTCGACAGTTCTTCCAGCTGGCAAAAGTTAAAATCAACAAAATTTGCCCAACGAAGCGAGTCATTTTCGTAACGTTTAATTTTTCGTGTTTTATTCGGGTAATCAGGATGCGACCAGTCGAGCAACGAATAGTATAACCCAACTTTTAAATCGTTTTTGCGAAGAGCTTTTACAAAAGGCGCCACCATATCTTTACCGGCAGGCGTTTTGTCAACAACATTTAAATCGCTGCACTTGGTATCCCAAAGTGCCACTCCATCGTGATGTTTTGTAGTAAGAACAGCGTATTTCGCACCACTTTCGGCAATCAGTTCAGCCCATTGCTCCGGATTATATTTATCTGCAGTGAATCCGGCAAGTTGATTCATGTAATCGTCGTACGAAATGTAGTCATTAAAAAACGACCAACTCTCATCAATTCCATTTACCGAATAAATTCCCCAGTGAATAAAAATACCCAGTTTAGCATCACCAAACCACTGCATCCGTTTCTGAGTTTCTTTACTAATTTCCTGAGAGTTTGCACCAAGCGACACAATAATTGCCACTACTAATAATAAGATCTTTCGCATAGGATTTTAATCAATAGTTAGTTTGGCTACAAACTTTGTAAAATATTTAAAAAGTAACTATGATTATTCACAGGAATAGTGCATTTCTATTTCGTCCTCAACGTCCCAAACACACTCAAGCCCTTTCGGTAAGGTAACAAAATCCCCTGCACGCACTGTTATCAGCTCAAACTCTGTTGCTATTACAGCCTCTCCTTCTACAATATAACACAACTCCGCTTCCTCGTAATACCAGTCAATTTTTTCTTCACCGAGTTTACGAACAGGCCAGTCAAAAACTCCCTCTTCCTGTAATTCTTCTTCAGAATAATTGTCAACAGAAATTTTCATGAATCATAAATTTTATTCTAAAGTAAATTTATAATAAAAGTGTAATAAAACATCATCATTTAAAGTAGAAAATTACATCAACTATAAATTGTAAGAACCACTCTTCGAGCGCCACCATAATCACGAAATTCGCCAAAATAAATTCCTTGCCAGGTACCTAAATTTAAGCGGTATCGGGTAATCGGAATAGTAACTTCGGCACCAATCACCGACGATTTTAAATGCGCCGGCATGACATAATCTTTGTAAATTAATACATATATTTGTGTAGGTAAAATCAACAGATATATTGTATGAAAGCGATTCTACTTGTTCGTGTTTCTTCAGACACCCAAGAATATGAAGAACAAAAAAACGATTTAATTACTGCTGCAATTGAAAAGAATTACAAAGAACAAGATTTAATTAAAGTTGAACATGAAGAATCAGCAATAAAATTAACGATTAACGAAAGACAAGGTATTATAAAATTAAAAAAGTCAATTGAAAATGATAAATCGATAAATGCCGTCTTTGTTGGAAACGCCAGTCAAATTGACCACCCCAGGCCAATTTAAATTGACCATCGACGCCGGAGCAAATTGACCACCGACCATTTTCAACAAAAAAGAGAACGTTTTTCTTCTGTCAGATTACAACAAATTTACTGTTTTTTTATTCACTATAAATGTTTCGTTTTTTTCTCATCGATTCCCCCATCAGCTCAATCCTGTGCGATTGATGGATCAACCGGTCAAGTATGGCATCGGCAATCGTTTTTTCCCCGATTATTTCATACCACTTACTAACGGGCAGTTGTGATGTAACAATCATTGAGCCACTATTGTGCCTGTCTTCAATTAACTCTAACAGAGCTATCCGGTTTTGGCTATCTAAGGGTTGCAGACCAAAATCATCGAGTATTATTAACTGATGCCTGGCCATTTTTGCAAGTTCTTTAAGATAAGATCCATCGGCTTTTGCCATTTTTAGTTTAGAAAACAGTTTTGTTGTATTAAAGTACAAAACCCTGTATCCCTCAATACAGGCCTGATACCCTAAGGCTGTCGCAATATAACTTTTGCCGGCACCGGTGCTGCCCGATATTAATACATTCTCGTTTTTATTAATAAAATCGCATTCAGCCAGTCTTAACAGTTTTGTCCGATCGATATTTCTTGCATGTTCGTACACCACGTTTTCAATGGTTGCTTTATAGTGGAACCTTGCATTTTTTATCAATCGCTCTATCTTTCGGTTGTTGCGATCGTCCCACTCGGCATCTGTTATCATCGATACAAACTGGTCGATGGTGTAATCATCGGTTTTACCCGTTTCGATAGCTGTTTTAAAAGCCCCATGCATACCATGGAGCTTCATCTGTTTCATTCGTGTTAATGTTACTTCGTTCATTGTTTTTTACTTTATCAGTTGTAATATTTTCCTCCCCTTATATTGTTATGAAAAGGAAGTTCAGGTTCGTCCGGTGTTTCATCGTCAAGTTTATCCAACCCTTTTTCCAGTATCTTTTGTATGATTTTGTAGTTGTAAACCTGATGTTCCAATGCACGTTTACACGCATTGGCAAGCCTTTCTTCTCCCACCTTTTTAGCAAAAGCCAATACGCCCATACAGCTTTTATAGGATTGTTCAGGGTGTTGTTTTCTTTCCAGCACATTGATTATAAATTCCTTTACACTTTCGTCAATTGAAGCTGCCCAGTTGATAAAACGCTGCGGTGTCCAGTCGGTAACAAACTGGTGTGTTGTTGCCAGGTGGTCTTTGTTTGTGGTGTAGAAGTATTTACGTCCATCTCTTTTGTGCAAAGCTATGCGGTTGTATTTATGGTATATTTCAACGGTTTTTGATGTAAACACCAGCTTTACCTTCTTCTTTAAATATTGGCAGGGAACACTGTAATAATGCTTGTCTTTGCTTAACAGCACGTGCCCGTTCATGGCTACGGTGGCTATTGCTATTTCTTTAATCTCGTATTTTTCTACAGGCAATGCGGTAAGCTTGTCTTTTTCGTCTTCAACGAATAATTGATACCGGGACGTTGGCCTGCCAGTCAGCTTTTTGTTGTTGTGTTTATCCAGCTCGTCCCAAATGGCATTATTTAGCTCGTCTAAACTATAAAAGCTTTTGCCGCGCAAGGCCGGATATATTCTTTGGTACAGTATCTTAACTGCCCCTTCTGCCAGAGACTTGTCCCGGGGACGGTAAGCCCGGGCCGGAAGAACTGTTGTGCCATAGTGTTCGGCAAAGTCCATAAACGTTTCGTTAATGGTAGGTTCAAACCGGCTGCTTTTGGTTACGGCAGACTTTAGGTTATCAGGGACAATAGCTGCAGGAACTCCCCCGTAAAAGTGCAGTGCATTTTCAACCGAAGCAACAAAGTCTTCTTTTTGTTGGCTCGGTGAGGCTTCTGCATAGGTGTATTGACTGGCCCCCAGTATGGCAACAAAAAACTGTACCTCTTCAATCTCGCCTGTTTCTTTATTGATAACTTCAAGGGTTTTGCCAGCGTAGTCAATAAACATCTTATCGCCTGCTTTATGCTCCATATGCATTACCGGGTTAACCTTTTTACTCCAACGCAGGTAGTGGGCTTTAAACTGGCTTAGTTTTAGCCCATCGGGATGTTTTGCATAATATTCTTCCCACATCAGCTGTTTGGTAACGCCGGTCTTTTTTAGTTCGCGCTCCATGTAGGGAAAGAAGTTATAAACCTTTTTTAGCTTGGGGGAAAGAACATCTTCGGTATCCCTGCTAAAGATCTTTTCCAGCTCGGAATCACTCTTTTTATCAATATCATCAATTGTAAGGTTTAATACCTTGTATAGAGCGATATACTTCTTAACGGTGTTACGTGAGAGGCCCAGGTACCTACTGATAAATTGTTTTGCTTTTCCCTGGTGGTGCAACTGAATGACTTTTCTTACTTTACTCATGTCGATTAATTTATTAGCCATGTTTTCATATTAATTTGTTTAAATCAGTATGAAATTATGGCTTCGACAGAAGTAAAATCAAGCTCTTTTGATGGGTGGTCATTTTATTCCGGCCTTGGGTGGTCACTTTGACCGTTTTTTCCACTGTATTACAAAATCTCTTTGAAGTTGACCACATTGTTTTAATACCGTGGGATAAGTCTGAACCTTATGGTCATGCCGATGGCATGGTGCGTTTCATTGATGACAATACCGTACTTCTTCAGGACTATTACCAAGGTTACGCCCCAGTGTTTAGGAACAAGCTTTACGGAGCACTCGAAAAAGCAGGTCTATGTTACAAGGAACTGAAGTTTGAGGGTGAGAACATCCATAAGAATAGCTGGGCTTATGTGAACTTCTTGCAAACTAAGGACATAATTATGCTTCCGTCCTTCGGAATTCCAGAAGATGATATTGCATTGAAACAAATTAAAACCTTCTTTCCTGATTACGCTGATGGCAAGATTTGTAAAATTGATATGACCGAAATTGTTGATGAAGGCGGAGCATTAAATTGTATCTCCTGGACGATAATGACATAACCATATTTGTTTCACAAACTTGTGAAACAACATTGCCTCTTTCTCTTCAGCAAAAAACCAGATTGCTCTCCCAGAGAAAAATAAAATTAACTTTCATCCCCCCAGAATTTTTTGTGATTACGCCTGAATAGTGGGATTTCATAAGCTATACTTAATAATAATATTTTGTGAAACATTATTCCGAGCTGGACCAGGACCAACATGCCCTGGGAGTAAAAATTAAAACTAAGTTTGCTTGCCCTACGTAAATCCTAACAGATATAAGATGAGAGGTGAAAGGGCGAAAAACTTATATGCAACCACTACGCCTTACAGTCCATGAGCAATGAACGGGATATGGGTAGCCTCTCCTTAGTTTTTAAGTGTTATTTTATACCCCATCTGTTCCCATAATACTCTTGAAGTTTTAGTGAAAAGGCAGGTATCTCTTCTAAAAGTCGTGACATATTATTTTCACTTAAAAAGAAAATAAGTACTTCTCTTTCATTCTCTGCCTTATCGATAAGTCTACCCTGACTCAAGTCTATAATTTTATCAAAATAATCTTTCGAGAATCTTCTTAAATCTGATAACCTACTTGTCTTTTCTAATTTTTCTTCATGACTAAATTTCTTTGAATTGCTATACTGATTCAATCTAATATAGTGCTTCCCATTTCTTTTATCAATACGCCAGAAGAAAGCATCAGGATAGTCTTCTCCCTCTAAAAAAACTAATTCGGTCCATGGTTGCCCACCTGCATTAGAACCATATTGTATATGGTAGTTAATCTCTGAGGAAGAAAGTTTTGATTTTTCAAACTCAAAACGTCCAAAGGTATCTGACAGTCTATCGGCTAAATATGCCTGAGCATCTTTTTTATCAAGAACCTTTACCATTTCATTTTTGCTGAAACTGACCTCTATTTGCATAAACTCACTAATGAACTCATCATGTAAATAGGAGATATATTGTTGAATAATCTCATCTTTTATCGTTAGCCTCTTTAAAAGATTATACAAGCTGTTAGAATCAATAATATCATAACCACATTTCCTGCAAATTTCTCTCTCGACATTGTTGATGTAGCCTAATTTTAAGTATTTGTAACTATACTTTTTATTCTTATTCTTAGGTTTATAATTATTAAGTTGCTTTCTTGACGTAGTACTTCGTGTTTTATTCTCGAACAAAACACTTTGGGGTTCACCATCGAGTATAAAGTCAACAACTATATCCGCTTTTTTTCTACCAAACGAGACCTGCCTTTTCACCTTCAGTTTATGAACATTTTTCCCCTTATCTCCCTCAATGAGCAAAAGAGAATCTGCAACCTCATTTAAACAATTATTTTGTTCTGACCACTTAAACAAATAATTTAAAAAAGCGTCTGTACTTAACTCTTTAGGTGCGTATTTGAAAATATTTATATCCATCGATTGAAAAAGTTTTATTTTAACGGAAATGTGATTACTTCATTGTCAGGTAAAGATATTATTATGAAGGTAGTTTTATAAATAATGACTAATCTTCATATTGCTTTATTGCAATTCTAAGGGTCCTTTTTATTTGCTCAATCAGAGATAGCGGTTCTAGTACTTTCACTCTATCACCGTAAGAAAGAACCTCCATAATAAAATCGAAAGTCAGGAAAACATTTAACTTCACCCGAACTTCGTTCTTATTATCAATCAAAAGTTCCTGTGTTTCATGCAGAGGCAAAGATTTGATATACTTCCCCTGAAAAGCGTCAAATGAAAGAATAACTTCCTCGACCTTTTCTTCTTCAGGAGCAATGATACCAAAACAATTTTTGAAGAAATCCTTTGCATCAATTTTTGTTTTATACTGGAACTTGCGGTTAGATATACTTAAATTGCTCATCCTATCCAATGCAAAAATTCTTAATGCCTTCCTATCTATATCTATCGCTAACAGATACCAACGGTTCTTAAATTCTTTCAAAGCTTGAGGCTCAACCTCTCTGACTTCAGGTAAATCTTCCCAAAATTTCTGGTACGGAAACTGTATCTGAATCCTATTTTGGATTGCATGGAGAAGACCATTTAAATGTTCGGAACCTATTGGTCTTCTTTTCTCAAAGTGGATAACATTTGTGATATTCTCAGATATCTTTAAAGCGTTAAACAAGTCCAATGCTTCCACCATCCTTAGATTTTTATCGTTCTGTTCATCCTGAATAATTTCGTAAACACCTTTCTTAAAACTATACTGAATATCGATGTCATAGATAGCTCTAATAGCATCTAAGTCCCTTTTAAAAGTACGCTTATCACGAACCAGGTCGTATCCTCGGAATTCTGATTCTCGCTCAAAAAACTCGTTAATTTCGCTTAGTGAGGCAGGGTGCTTTTTCAATTTGCTTATAATGAGGTGATACATCATTATGGTTTCTGTTACAGCCATGATGGTATATTCTTGTCACAGTTTAAAATTAAATAAAGGCTATGACAAATTATGTCGTAGGGTAAATTAAAAACCAATTTTTTTCTTTTTTATTTCTTCAAATCTCTTTTCTGCTTGATTATAGATATCGGTGAGAGTTACAGGCTTTACGTACTGTGTTTTAAACCCAAGTTTCTCAGAAAGAGCGTTTGCTTTAGCTGGTTCCAGTTCCCTAAATTCATATTTGGCTATTAAACGACCTTTTCGTAACAATGCACTATCGACCTTTGATATGTCAGTATTGAAGGAGCAGATAATTTGGATATTTAAACAGTCAGAAAGAAGACCGTCTGCAAGGTTAAGCAGGGCTGAAACTGGTGAATTTTCATTTGTTTCCCTAGCTGTAATTAACTGTTCAGCATCTTCAATAACAAAAATTGAGTTTGGATTGTCAATAAGTAGAGTGATAAGCTCTGGATTAGTAATAGCACTAGCCATATTGGGTGGAAGAAAAATAATATTTTTGGTTACAGAGGTTGCTAAGTAGCGTATATAAGAAGTTTTACCAGTACCAGGTTTCCCATGCAGTAATACGAGTCCTTTATCATTCTCAGTTGTGAGCCTTTTCATTATTATTTGGTTGACCTCGCTAAATTCATCATTGTAATTATCGTCTAATTTTAGTTTTGGTTTATGCAGAGATAATGATTTGGTTTCGAAACCATATTTGGTATGAGCAATCAAATGTATATGTGACGATTGCTTTTCCTTTTTGAATTTCCGAACCTTCCCAAGCATGTTTTCAATAATCTTTGGGTCGGAATTTTTATACAGGAATCTGACCTTATTTTGCTGTGTATCGAACTTAACCATAACACCATTTTCCAGAACGTAGATAAGGTCATCAATTTCTGTCACCTTGTTATTCGAATGAAGTATCTTATTGAAATAAGAGTCTGCTATATCACCTGAGTAAGCTTCAGAGAAGCATTTTGAGGCTCGTTTACAATCGATATCTTCTTCTTCAATGACAATTGGCAGTTCGTTGAAAATATAAGGGTAAAGGACTAAATCATTTATATATGATGTTCCATGATATACCGAAGCAGAATCCGTCAGGCTAAGTACCAACTTATTGTTCTGTTTTAAAAGTTTTTGCATTTTCGTTCAATTTTGGATGTATGATGCAAAGTTGGCTCTACACCAAGTCAATTTATGTCGTTGTTTAGAATATTATTTCAATATTGTTTGTGCCAAGAGATAAAGTGTTTTTTACCAGAGTATTAAACGACATTCACACACGGTCTAGGGGCGTAGACACAGGGGACTCCATTTTTATACCCCCTTACCTGGCCCCCTGCCCTCCGTGCTCCCATCCCACCTTGTATATACATATTTGCGATTTTGACCACGGGGGACGGTGGCGTATCCAAATTATTTACAGGATTGAAACTTAAAATTAAGTTTCTTAAAGAAAAGGTTGAAAAATTTTCCAGGTAAAAATCGTTCAGAACTTGGAAGGTGATATCTATTTTTGAGAAGAGATAAAAGGTTTAAAGGCTTTTAATATTGTCTTGTGCATTCAGAAATTTTTTGAAAGATAGAAGGATGGATATGCGACAAAGAAAAATAAATTTGTTATTATTTTAAACAGGAAATTATAAAATAAAGTCAATGGTCACACAAACAGAAATAAGACTAAGTAGTTATTCTCGTGGTTTTCACTTAATAACTAACATAATCGAACATGAACTTCCTAAGTTACCTGAAAATGGACTGCTTCACCTGCTAATAAAACACACTTCGGCTGGTCTCACTCTTAACGAAAATGCCGACCCATCAGTACGGTATGATTTTGAAGCTTTTATTAATAAGCTTATCCCAGAAAACCACCCCGTGTACACTCACGTTTTTGAGGGACCTGACGATATTCCTGCCCATATAAAGAGTTCTCTCTTTGGTGCTGAACTGACCATCCCAATTACAAATCACCGTTTAAATTTAGGTACTTGGCAAGGGATTTATCTATGTGAGTTTCGAGATTATGGAGGAAGTAGAAAAATAGTAGCGACTATAGTAAGCTGATTTAGTTCTGATTGCGTGAATTTTGAGTGCATTGTTTATATGTATTAACATGTAGATAGTATGATATATCATCGGCTCCCTCGTAAGTATGTACATAAACAGGATCGTTCTCTGGAATCATTTTGTTTATGAAGTTCTCAAAGTCGCTGCGCACAGTCGGGTCGGCGTTTTCATTCAGCGTAATTCCGGCCGAAGTGTGTTTTACCAAAATATGTAACAATCCTTTCTCGGGTAAATCGGGCAATTGCTCTTCAATTAAACGGGTAATTAAATGGTATCCGCGCCTAAATGAGGGAAGTGTTATTTCTTTCTGTTCAATCATAATTTTGCTTTCAATTCTAAAGCTTAAAAGTAAAAAGTATTTGCTAACTGCTAAAAAATAACACCTGTTCAATCGCGAATAGTTAACGCTCGTCTGTAATTATCGGCGTTTTACCTTTTTCACAAGGCAGAAAAACCGATGAAATACGTAATTTAGTTTTGATTTGATACACAAATAAAAGAAAACGATGAACTCAACTTTACTCTTCGCAGGGCTGGCCATTGGCATTTTACTTTTATCTGTGTTGGTTATTATCCTTATCAAACAAAATAAAGCAGGAATGTATAGCGCAAATAATCAGTTGGCATCAAAAGCCATGGCACGCGGAATTGCAATTGGTTATGCCATTGGCATGGGCCCGGGAATTGCACTGGGCGTAGCACTCGACAATATCGGACTTGGAATTGCGATGGGAGCCGGAATTGGCATATCGATTGGAGTGGCACTTGGCGAGAGTTTCAAGAAGAAAGAACTGGCCAAAAAAAATCTTTTCGTTCAGGATACAGATTCAGGAAAAAGTACTATTCAAAAACTACTGTTATTGCTTTTGGCCATTGTTGCATTTCTTGTTATTCTATTTTTCACGTTATTAAAATAAACTCAAATGAAAATTGCACTACTATTTATACTGGGAATTGTTGTAGCATCTTGCAGTAATAAAAATAAACCGGTTACCGAAGCTTATTTCGGAGAGAATTTACCGGGAAACGAACCTCAACTTTTTGCACCAGGCTTTGTAAACGATGGCATAGCCACACGTGATATTACTTTCACTCCTGATGGCGACGAGGTATACTTTGGGAAAAATATTGGAAACTCGAGATACGCCACTATCCTGTACTGTAAAAACACCAAAAATGGATGGACTAAACCCGAGGTAGTTTCTTTTGCCCGGGATTCTCGCTACATTTATATCGAACCTTGCATATCTCCTGATGGCAAAAAGTTGTTTTTTGTTTCGAATATGGGACAAGAGATTGACGAGAACAATCGCTTTATTACCGATATTTGGGTTGCAGATCGTGTTGAAGACGAGTGGGGCACTCCATACAAATTAGACACGGTTATTAATTCTCCTGATCCTGAATTTTATCCAAGTGTGGCGGCCAATGGCAACCTGTATTTTACACGTGAAGATCCGATAACAAGAGCAAATACCATTTACAAATCAGTATTCAAAAATGGCACTTACCAAAAGCCAATCCCCTTGCCAGGTGAAATAAACTGCGGGAGAGCCCGGTTTAATACAACTATTGCCACCGACGAAAGTTTTATGATCATTCCTTGCATTGGCATGCCCGATTCGTATGGAGGAACCGATTATTACATTTCGTTTTTTAATGAAACAAAAGGTTGGAGCATCCCGCAAAATATGGGAGAAAAAGTTAATAGTGCAACAACCTTTCAGTACTCGGCAAGTTTTTCACCCGATGGTAATTTTATGTTCTTTATGAGTACAAAGGCCAATAACTTAGCAACAGGCAAACTTGATTATAAAACATTATCCAATATGCATAATGCTCCCGAAAGTGGAAATTCAAATATATATTGGATCGATGCATCTTTTATTGACACGTTAAAACAAAAAGCAACATTTATTGAAAATTAAAAAACAATGAAAATTCTAGGAAACTTAATTTGGTTAATATTCGGTGGCTTTGCCATCTTTTTGGAATACATGTTGGCAGGTATCGCCCTTTGTATAACAATCGTTGGAATCCCGTTTGGTATTCAATCGTTTAAACTGGGCATACTCGCACTGTGGCCTTTCGGACAAAAAATTGAATACATGGACTACGCGCCGGGCTGTTTGTCCACCATCATGAATATTATCTGGTTATTCATCGGGGGAATCTGGATCATGCTGACACACGTACTTTTCGGTCTGCTTTTGGGGATAACTATTATTGGCATTCCATGGGCAAAACAGCATTTTAAAATGGCATCGCTGGCACTGACTCCATTCGGCAGAAGAATTGTTTAAACCGGATCATTTCGGTTAATTCATTCCACAATCTCAAACAAAAGATATTATTACTAGTTATATTAAAACAAAATAAAATGTATTGGAATAAGTCCGGTAATGCCGGATTTTTTTCGACAGGTGATTTTTCAGACCAAAAAATTGGTAATTTTATTTATCAAAATCTGACTATGGAGAAAGTATCTATATACGGTAAAAAGCAACTCAATCCGGGCGAAAGCGACTTAATCGACTACAGCTTCTTTACGCTGGGAATTAAACGTAACGACGAAGGATGGTACCTAAAATCGTTTGACAATCTGGACGACCAGGAAATCGATTCCATTGGAATTTCTGAGGGGACTTATTACCACTCCGGAAAATCGAACCGACTGATTCTGGCTCCTGCCCTGCCTGCCAAACCAATGGTTTTTAAAAGCAGCCAGATAGTAATTTCGCCCAAACAGCGCTTAACTTTTTTTGTTAAGATACCGCTGATTCTTCAGATATACGCCAGTAAAAAGCAAGACGAAAACCTGCTGACCGAGTTTCCGTTGCAACAAATTTCGAACACATGGTTTGGCGAACCTGTTAATGGCGAAGTTGCTTTTGCGCTGGAATCGGAGCACTACCTTGATTTTAAAACAATTGAAGAAGATGAGCGATTTGCCATTTGCCCCATCACCATTTTTAATAACGACAATGCGGCTCTTGAGATCGAACGCTTGATTATTCGTGTTGATCAGATGAATTTGGTAAAATTCAGCAAGCACCTAGTTACCAGTCAGGTGAAACTCGAATATAGAGGCAAGAATCATTTAAGTTCGGTAAGCTATGGTTTCGCAAAAGCTTTTCACGGCGAAACCCATGATGTTGTGGCCAAGCCACGAAATCCGGAAGGTAAAAGCCTGTTAAAAATTAATTTCCATTTTATTAAAAACATTTATCGTTCTGAATAATGAAATTTGACTTCTCGAAATATTTTAATGCAGCAAACTTTGAAAAATTAATGTGGGTAGTGCTAATCCTGGTAGTAGGAACTGCATTGATCTACTTTCTGGCCTTCATTGTAAAAAAACTGCTGCCAAGATCTTTGTCGCAGCAGCGAAAAATGATCATTCAGCGCCTTATATATTATTCTGGGTTCCTGTTACTGGCATTCATTATTCTAGCCCAGTTAAATATTAGTCTGGCTCCTTTCTTTGGAGCTGCCGGTGTTATCGGACTGGTAGTTGGTGTAGCCTCGCAAACCAGTATTGGCAATATTGTCAGCGGTTTTTTCCTCGTTGGAGAAAAGTCGTTCGAGATTGGCGATGTGATAAAAGTTGGCGATAAAGCAGGTGTTGTTTTTAGCATCGATCTGTTATCCATTAAAATACGGACTTTTGATAACCAGCTTTTACGAATTCCAAACCAGACCATTATTTCTACGGAGCTGATTAATGTTACGCGCTTCCCAATCCGGCGCCTCGATTTTAATGTTAGCGTTGCCTACAAAGAAGATCTTGCAAAAGTTAAAACCCTGCTGGAAGAAGTTGCAAAAGCCAATCCTCTGAGTTTGGATGAGCCGGAGCCACTAATCGTTTTTAAAGATTTTGGTGCCAGTGGTATTGATATTCTGCTGGGAGTTTGGTTCGAGAAACAGAATTACCTGAAAGTAAAAAACTCAATTTTTCAGGAAATAAAAGCCCGTTTTGATGCCGAAGGAATTGAAATTCCATTCCCGCATGTTACGTTGTACACCGGCGAAGCCACCAAACCGTTTCCGGTTGTAAACAAAACTTCAGGCAAGGCTTAGAAACGACAATTAAAACGAAACAATGACCACGAAGACACGAAGGACACTAAGAAAGTCCTAACGAGCATTTAATAACTTTGAGTCTTGGTGTTCTTTGTGGTAATAATTTATGGTGAATCTATAAAACAAAGTCCGTCGACATACTTAAACTTTTCAGTTTACTTGATAAGCCAACTACAGTTTATATAAAATCCGGGTTAAGATGTTTCGGTGAATACCGAGATAAGAAGCAATGTGCTGACGTTGTAATTTCTGTGCCAACTCAGGATATTCTACAAAAAACTTACGGATACGCTGTTCTGCATTCAGCGATTGAAACGAGTGAATACGATCCATTGCCTGAATGTAACTCTCCTCGGCAAGAATACGCACGGTACGCTCGAATTTATGATTCTCATCCAATAACGTTTTAAACTCATCCTTTTCAATGAAAATCAGGCGCGAGTCTTCGTAGGCACGAATGGCCTCGGTTGAATCTTTGCCCAATACAAATCCGCGGTGATTGCTAACAATAAAGTTGTTGGGTGGAAAGAAAAATCGTGACACCCACTCGGTACCGCTGTCGGACAGATAGGAAGCATAAAGGAGACCATCGAGCAAAATGCCCAGCTTTTTGTTCTTCTCGCCGTAATCGATAAACAGTTCGCCTTTTTTAAGCACCACCGGCTCATTCTGTAAATTGAAAGTATCAATCAGGCTCAGGGTGTGCTCAAATCGCGAAATTATCTTTTGTCTATCCATTCCTCTAACTTTATTCACCGGATGACTACGAACTTTATCTCCATTAGCCATCCGGTGAATATATTTTTATTGACCAAAATTCTCGTTAAACAATTTCAGACGCTCTTCGAGGTCGCCAAATTGATGCGGCAACACAAACGAAACACAAGCGCGAATACCTTCTTCATCACTTCCGGTATTATCGAGTGCGATGGCACTAATTCCGTAGAAAAGCAAGTTGGCAACCAACTCATTTCCTGTCATTCCCGGATAACCGATCGTGAAATAAAAACCGTCGGCAATGGGTACGCCCAAATCGTTTTGGTAAACCACTTTAAATCCGTTTTTGAGGAAAAGGCGTTTCATTTCTTTAGCACGTTCGCCATAAGCTTTTACACCTTCAACGAAATTGAACTCACCATCGTTTGCAGCTTTAAACATGGCCGCCAGCGCCCATTGTGCCGAATGACTGGTACCAGACGAAAGCGAATACAACAAGCGCAAGGTAATAGTCGCGCCAAAGGTTGTTCCTTTAAAACGTTCCTGCAAATCGGGATAATCGCGGCTAAACAATTTATCCGAAATAGCCATTATACCAATACGCTGACCGGCGTATGAGAATATCTTCGAACTGCTGATAAATAGTATGTAATTATCGGTATAATGAGCTACCGACGGAGGATATGGTGCTACACCGGGCTTCGAAAAATCAGTACGAAAATCCATACCGAAATAGGCCAGATCCTCCATAACGATCACATCGTATTTATTAGCCAACTCACCAATAATCTTCAGTTCCTCATCGTTAAAACATATCCAGGCCGGGTTGTTCGGGTTAGAATATACAATGGAATTAATGTTTCCTTTTGCAAGAAACGATTCCAGTTTTTCCTTTAGCTTGTCGCCGCGGTAATTAAATACATCGAAGGTTTCAAACTTCTGGCCGAGCACCATCATTTGTTGTTTCTGCACCGGGAATCCCGGGTCGATAAACAAAACGGTGTCTTTCTTTTTATCGCAGTTTCCGGCAGCCATAAAAGCGGCGTACGTTCCCTGCATCGATCCGGTAGTTGGAATACAACCGGCAGGTGCCACATCAATATTCAAAAAGTTTTTGATGAATTTCGACGATTCTTCCTTTAACGGTTTAATTCCGTCAACCATTGGATATATAGCCGACACACCGCGGTCGAGTGCATCTTTTTCGGCCTCAACACCAACTTTGGCGGGTGGTAAACCGGGCACACCCATTTCCATGCGAACGTATTTAAAGTCGCTGGCTTCTTCAACAAGATTTACCAACGCCACAACTTCGCGAATAGATGCTTTGCCAATATCGGGGATGCGCAATTGCGCTATTTTTTCTTCAACAAGTTTTTTGTCGAGAGGTGAATTATTCATACTAATAAGTTCAGCTTTACTCAAAGTAAAATATCATTCCTAATAAAACAAAATAGGAACAGATTACCTACTCCTACTTGCTTTTATGACGTTTACAATGATTTCTTAAAATCCAAAATCGGGTTTAATTTGTTCGATCCATGCAGCAACACGTTCGTCGGTCATTTCCGGTTCAAAATCTTCGTCGAGCGGCAAACCAATGAATTTTCCGTCAACCACTGCTTCCGATTCTTCGTACTCATAACCTTCGGTATCAACCGGACCAACCAAAACAGCACCGTTTTTCATCAACTCTTTACCGAGTAAACCAATGTGATCAACAAATGCATGTGCATAAGTAACATGATCGCCCAGGCCAAAAACTGCAACAGTTTTATCGCTGTAGTCTACTTTCGAAATTTCGGGCAGGAATTTACCCCAGTCGTTGGTTGAATATTCCGAATCCCAGGTGTCTTTTCCAACAGTTGAAAGACCAAAAATTATTTTATCGTATTTTTCCAAATCGGCAGTGGAAGCATTTTTAACTGCTACCATCTCTACTTTATCCTCACCGATTAATTCTTTCATTTTGTCTGCCACGCGATTTACTGATCCACCTTCAGGACCGTAAAAAATTGCTATTTTACTCATATCTTGTAGTTTTAGTTTTATTCGTTATGCAGGTTTCCTTTTTGATATTCGCCTAAAATCGACAGGCTCGATGCACATTTCAGCACCTGATGTATAGCACGGTCGTAGTTTTCGGGTTTTTCCCATTCAATATCTACGTGAAATGTATATTCGTTGGGCTTACCGATTTTTGGCACCGACTGGATCTTCGTCAGGTTAATCTCATTTTTAGCAAATGTATTTAACACTGCTGCCAGCGATCCGTAAAAGTGTCCAACTTCAAAACACACCGATGCTTTATTACTTCCCTCGGTTGGGTTGCCATGTTTCGACAAAATCCAAAAGCGGGTGTAGTTTTTCTTATTGGTTTCAATTCCGGTGTCAAGAACATTCAACCCGTATAATTCTGCCGACCGCAGATTTGCAATCGATGCAGCGTCTTTTAAGTTTTTATCCGACACCAGTTTCGACGATGCTGCCGTATCGAGTTTTTCGTGCAACTGCGCATTTGGATAATTGTGCTCGATGTACTCCATACACTGGCGCAAGGCAATCGGGTGCGAATGAATATCCTTGATATCCTCCGATTTCACACCATCATTCACCAGTAAATTCATTTGAATATGAATATAAATTTCGCCAATAATGCGTAAATGATAATCGCGAATCAACTGGTAATTATTCAGTAAACTACCGGCAATGGAGTTTTCGATGGCCATAACGGCAAAATCCACCTGGTCGTTATCAATCATATCGCATACGGTAGTAAATGTCTTACACTCAACTACCTCAATATCTTCATCAAAATATCGTCGGGCTGCATCCTCATGAAAAGAGCCCGCTATTCCTTGAATTGCTATCCGTTTCATCTTATTAAAATTGCTTATTTTCTATTGAATAAGATGTAACTCGTCCCGATTCTTCGGGACTCGTTTCATTAAATTCTTTTAAGCAGACCAAATATACGAATTATGCGCTAAGTGAAAGGATTTCGGCGCAGAATGCCTTTAAAATTTAAAGAACAATCGTCATATTTCCCGAAATTATTTTTGCAACACTTTGTGAATCTGAGACTCGGGATTTATAAGTGAATAGAATCAAGAGTTTAACTATACTATTTTCCAATACTTTCTAAAAAACAGTCGAAAAATGAAACAATCAGAAATATATTATCCGAAGCTTTTACCTTTGCATTACTATTGACAGCTTAAATTAAACTTAAACCGATGAAAAACTTATTCCTGCCACTGTGTTTGTTAACAGCACTTTTTTTAACTGCATGTTCAACAAAAAACAGCGGACAACAAAAGCCCAACATTATTTACATTTTAGCCGACGATTTGGGCTATGGCGACATATCAGCATTTAACGAGCAAGGGAAAATTAAAACTCCGAATATCGACAAATTGGCAACCGATGGAATGCGTTTTACCGATGCACATACTTCTTCTGCTGTTTGTACACCCACACGATATGGCATTTTAACCGGACGGTACAATTGGCGAAGTACCTTAAAATCGGGTGTTCTCACCGGAAAATCAAAAGCGCTTATTCCATCGAGCCGAAAAACGGTGGCAAAAATGCTTCAGGAAAACAACTACACCACTGCATTTATTGGGAAATGGCATCTGGGCTGGGACTGGGCCATAAAAGCTGGTGAAGAGAACAGAGGCGAAGGCTGGAGTCCTGAAGACTTCGATAACATTGATTTCTCGAAACCGGTAAAAAATGGTCCTCAGGAATTGGGCTTTGACTATTCTTACGGACACAGCGGCTCTTTGGATATGGCTCCGTATGTTTATGTTGAAAACGGAATGCCCACGAAAATTCCCGATTCATCGACTGTGAACACCGGAAAATACTCGTGGTGGCGCGAAGGACCTACATCTGCCGACTTTATCCACGAAGATGTAACGCCTCATTTTTTCCGTAAATCATTTCAGTACATAAAAGATATGTCGGAGCAGGAAAAACCATTTTTCCTGTATCTGGCGCTTCCTTCGCCACACACGCCCATTTTACCAACTGAAGAATGGCAGGGAAAAAGTGGCTTAAATCCCTACGGCGATTTTGTAATGATGATTGATGACTATGTTGGCCAGATGCAGGAAATTATAAAAGAAGCGGGAATTGAGGAAAATACAATAGTGATTTTTACCAGTGACAATGGTTGTGCTCCGTCTGCAAAAATAGACGAATTGGCTGAAAAAGGCCACTACCCCAGCTACATTTACCGGGGACACAAAGCTGATATTTTCGAAGGAGGCCACCGCGTTCCGTTTATTGCAAAATGGCCTGGGAAAATTGCACCGGGATCAACGTCAGATCAAACAATCTGCACCACCGACCTGATGGCAACTTGTGCAGAACTTGTTGGCTACCAATTGGCAGATAACGAAGGAGAAGACAGCTACAGCATGCTACCGTTGCTCCATGGAATGAACCAGCCAATTCGTGAGGCAACCGTTCACCATTCCATCAACGGGAGTTTTGCCATCCGGAAAGGTTCGTGGAAACTGAATCTATGCCCCGGCTCGGGCGGTTGGAGTTACCCGCGACCGAAAAACAAAGAAGTTATTGATACTCTTCCCAAATACCAATTGTATAATCTGAAAACTGATCCCGGCGAAACCAACAATCTATTTACTACAAATCAGGAAAAGGCGAAGGAGCTAAAAACACTTCTCGAAAAATATATTGTTGAAGGACGCAGCACTCCCGGTGTTCCACAACAAAACGATAATATTGATTTCGAATGGAAACAAACTGATTTTATAAATGAATAGAGGATGAATTAAAATTCTTAAAACTCAAATTTCCCCTGTCCTGCTTCATTCCTGGCGACCTTGTATGCAGAAATAATATCGTCCATAATTTCTGCAACTGGTCTAATCTGATTTAACTGTGCCGAAACCTGGCCAATTTCCAGTTCTCCTTCGTCTAGGTCGCCTTCAAAAATTCCTTTTTTAGCACGACCACGACCAAGTAACTCGGCCATTGCTTCTGCTGGTTGACCGGCTTTTTCGGCTTCGTCAACCTGGTTAAAAAAGCTGTTCTTTATTAAACGTACGGGCGCCAACTTTTTTAGTGCCAGTTTTGTGCCTCCTTCGCCAAGCTCGGTTACTAAACGTTTAAATTCGGGGTGCGCCGATGATTCTTCGGCCACGGCAAATGCCGATCCGATTTGAACACCATCGGCTCCTAAAACCATTGCTGCCAGCATGGCTTCTCCCGATCCGATTCCACCGGCTGCCAGTAAAGGCAAACTCGTAGCTTTTCGCACCGATGGGATCAGTGCCATGGTTGTAGTTTCTTCGCGCCCGTTGTGACCACCGGCTTCAAAACCTTCGGCAACAATAGCATCAACTCCGGCAGCCTCGCATTTACCGGCAAAAAACGAGCTCGACACCACATGGGCTACTGTAATTCCTTTGTCTTTCAACCAACCTGTCCATTTTTTCGGGCTTCCGGCCGAAGTAAAAACCACAGGCACTTCGTGTGCCGCAATTATGTCCATTATGCGTTCGGTTTCGGGATACATTAAAGGCACGTTTACCCCAAACGGTTTGTCGGTTGCAGCCTTTGTTTTTACAATGTGCTCTTCCAGCGTTTCGGGGTGCAACGATCCGGCGCCTATTAGTCCCAATCCTCCGCTATTACTTACAGCCGAAGCCAGTTTCCATCCTGAACACCAAACCATTCCCCCTTGAATAACGGGGTATTTTATCTTAAACAAATCACAAATTGCATTCATATTCTACACTAAAATTTAAACATTGAAATTACAAATAAGCTTTTAGCTAAACGATTTAGGAATGTTATAGGTTTAAATAGTAATGGAAAGAAAATACTGTATTAACTTTTAATCAATGCGAGGCGTGTTCATGGCGTTTTTTCGTCTCCTTCAACAATGTTTTCTTCCAAAATCTGAATGAGTGTTTCTTTTGATACGCGTCTTTTTATTTCACCTTTTTGAGCAACAGAAACTGATCCCCGCTCTTCGGAAACGATAATGCACAATGCATCCGTATTCTCTGTCATACCTACTGCTGCCCGATGTCGCAACCCCAGAGCTTTATCCAAATCGCGCTGCGTTAAAGGCAAAATACAGCCAGCAGCAACGATTCGGTTTCCTTTTACAATAATAGCACCATCGTGCAAAGGTGAATTTTTAAAAAAGATTGTACGAATGAGTGCCGAAGAGATTTTCGCGTTTATTCGTTCTCCCGTATTTATCTGTTCATTTAAACCCGACTCGCCGGCAATAACAATTAATGCCCCCGTTTTTGATTTACCCATCGCCTGACAAGCGTCAACAATATTATCAATTTGCTGCTGATTAATACTTTTTGGTTTACCCTGGCTAAACAATTTGTCGAGCATCAGAATTTTATTGACATTATAATTGGTGCCGATAAACACCAGAAATTTCCGGATCTCGGGGTGAAATACAATGATTAATGCCAATACACCAACGCCAATAAACTGTCCCATAATTGAGCCCAGCAATTGCATATTGAGCGCCCTGACAATTAACCAAACCAGGTAGAGCGAAAACAGGCCGATAACGATATTAAATGCTACCGTCCCTTTTATGAGACGGTAAAGTTGGTAAAGCAAAAACGCCACCAACAGAATATCGAGAATATCGAGAAAACGTATGGTAATAAATGCAAGCATTAAATAATTGTAGCTTTAATTTCACAAAATATTTTTACAGCTTCAACTGCTTCTTTTACGTCGTGTACACGCAACATATCGGCTCCCCCCATTAAGGCAAGCGTATTGGCCACCGATGTTCCGTTTAATGCCGTTTCGGGTTTGGCATCAAGCGCTTTCCAAATCATCGACTTACGGCTCAAACCCACCATTACCGGAAGTTGATACACTTTAAATGCATCAAGTTTATTTAACAACTCGTAGTTGTGATCGAGTGTTTTTCCAAAACCAAATCCGGGATCGAGAATCACTTCTTTTACGCCCAGTTTATTCAATTTTTTAACCCGTTCGGCAAAATATTGTGCTACTTCTCTAATCAGGTCGTCGTATTGAGGATCTTCCTGCATATTAAGCGGAGTACCTTTTATATGCGACAAGATGTATGGAACCTGTAATTTAGCAATTGTTTCAAACATGTTACTGTCAAGCGATCCGCCAGAAATATCGTTAATAATTATAGGTCCTACCTCATCAATTACCCGAACCGCAACCCACGAACGAAAGGTATCGACCGAAAGTGCAACATCGGGAAAAGCTTTATGAATAGCCTGAACTGCCGGTAAAAGTCTCGCCAACTCTTCTTTTGTTGAAACCGTTTTCGACCCCGGTCGTGTTGAAACCGCTCCCACATCAATAATTCCGGCACCATCAGTAACCATTTTCTCAACGGCTTTTAACATGGTAGCTTCGTCTTCCATCTTTCCCCCATCGAAAAACGAATCGGGTGTTATATTCACAATTCCGGCCACCACCGGTATTGATAGATCAACTTCTTTTTCACCAAGATGCAGTGTACTGTTTCGTTTCAGGAACTTACCCGCTGACTGCGTAATCAACATAAGAACTGAGCTTTTATGTTTAACAAATTATTAACGAACTATTAATTGTCGTTAACTACAAATGTAGAATAAAACCGCCCAAATTTGGCATTTTTTAATACTTTTATCGGGCAATTTTGACATACAAAATTATTGACAATATTGAGATTTCATCAGAGATCTTTCATGAAAAGATATAAAAGACATTAAATAATGGACAAGACAAACAAGCAATATGACCAGGTTATTTCGATCTGCCGTAATATATTTTCGAAAAAAATGACCGATTATGGTACTGCCTGGAGAATATTGCGTCCCACTTCTCTTACCGACCAGATTTACATTAAAGCACAACGTATAAGAAGCATTGAAGAAAAAGGTATTGCAAAAGTTGACGAAGGTGTAAAACCCGAATTCATTGGTATTATTAACTACTGCATTATGGGACTGATTCAGTTGGAATTGGGGCCGTCGGATCAGGAAGTTCCAAACGAAAGAATTCAGGAGCTTTACGACAAGTATTTTAACGAGGCCAAAACACTGATGATGGATAAAAACCACGATTATGGAGAGGCCTGGCGAAATATGCGTATCAGCTCGTACACCGATTTGATATTAATGAAAATACAACGCACCAAACAAATAGAAGACAATCAGGGCAAAACACTTATTTCGGAAGGTATTGATGCCAATTACATGGACATGATCAACTATTCCGTTTTTGCCATGATTAAAATTGAATTTGAAAACAAAGCATAAACTCACCGTATGAATATTGTTAAACAACTTTCACGAATTCTTTTTGGACTTGTTTTTATTTTTTCGGGTTTTGTAAAAGGTATTGACCCCTGGGGATCGGCTTACAAGTTTACCGACTACTTTAATGCCATGGGGCTAGATTGGATGCTTTGGGCAGCCTTTCCGCTGGGAGTTTTGCTGGCTTTTGCCGAATTTGCAATTGGTGTGGCTTTTTTGTTTAACTGGCGCATGCGTTTGTTTTCGTGGCTGGGCTTATTGTTTATGGCCTTCTTTACACCTTTAACACTCTGGATTGCACTAAAAAATCCGGTTACCGACTGTGGCTGTTTTGGCGATGCACTGGTGATTTCAAACTGGGAAACATTTTATAAAAACCTTGTATTTATCACGTTGGCTATAATTGTGGTAGTCAACCGAAACTGGTTTGCCGACCAGGTAAAAAGCAAATTGCCGGCAATAATGAGCATTGTTTTTTTCATCGTATATTTTGGCATCGTTTACTATTCGTACAATCACTTGCCAATTTTCGATTTCAGGCCATACTCAGTGGGAACAAATATTCCGGAAGGAATGAGTATTCCTGACGATGCGCCACAGGAAATCTACGAAAATACATTTTACTACAAAAATAAAAATACTGGCGAGGTACAAGAATTCACCGAAGAAAATTACCCGTGGCAAGACACATTAAATTGGGAATACCACGATATGGAATCGCACCTGGTGCAGGAAGGTTATGAACCACCAATTCACGATTTCAGAATGGAGTCGCCCGACGGAGAAGACGTAAAAGATTTCTTTATTTACGACGAAAATTATGTGTTTATGCTCGTTGCTTACGACTTGCATAAAACCAGTACCAAGTCGCAGGAAGAAATAAATACACTGGCAAATTGGGCAATGGACAAAGGATTATCGTTTGTTTGCCTCACCTCTACCCTGCAAGATGAAGCCATGCAGTTTGCCGATGAGAATGACGCTCCGTACGAATTCTTCAACTGCGACGAGATAACCTTAAAAACAATGATTCGCTCGAACCCGGGATTGATTGTAATGAAAGACGGAACTATTCTGGATAAATGGCATTACAACGATATTCCTTCACCGGAAGAAGTTGAAGCTGAATTTGAATTTGAATAAGAAGCTACGAGTTGCGAGCCGCGAGTTATTAGTTATCAGTTGTTTTTACCACAGAGTTACGCGGAGAAATAACGGAGTTTCGCAGAGAAGAGAACAGCAGACTGCTGAAAATTACAATTTAATAGTTTTACAGATTAAGAATACAGAGGTTCAAGCATCTGGGATCCAATATCAAGAATCCAGTATCAAGTATCTCATTATCCAATGTTAAATAAACAAATAGTTAATAATATTTGGGCAGTAATTTCAATGCCCCACAAATCAATAATTTCGGTTAAATTTGTGATCGATTTTTGAAAATCTAATAAACTAAAATTCAATAATATGAGACAAAAGATAGTTGCAGGAAACTGGAAATGTAACACCAACTTGCAAGAAGGTGTTGAGTTGGCAAAAGCTGTAGACACAGTTGTAGCAAGCGAAGGCGCTGACGATGTAGTTGTTGTATTGGGAGCACCATTTACACACATTACAAAAGTAGTTGATACAGTTAATACCGACAGAATTGGTGTTGCTGCTCAAAACTGTGCTGCCGAAGCTAAAGGAGCTTTCACTGGCGAAGTTTCTGCAGAGATGGTAAAATCAACAGGTGCAGAGTATGTTATTTTAGGTCACTCTGAGCGTCGTGAATATTACGGTGAAACAAGCGAGATCCTGAACAAAAAAGTAGCTCTTGCATTAGAAAACGGTTTAACTCCGATTTACTGCTGTGGTGAAGCTTTGGATATTCGCGAAGCCGGTACACACAACGAATATGTTGTAAATCAACTGGAAGAAACTGTTTTTCAACTGTCAGCCGACGATTTCAAGAAAATCGTTATTGCTTACGAACCAATTTGGGCAATCGGAACCGGTGTAACTGCCAGCTCTGAGCAAGCACAAGATATGCACGCTAACATCCGCGCTGCAATTACAGCTAAATTCGGTGAAGAAGTTGCTGAAGGAACTTCTATCCTATACGGTGGTAGCTGTAAACCAAGCAACGCAAAAGAACTGTTTGCCAACAAAGACGTTGACGGTGGTTTAATTGGTGGTGCTGCTTTAAAAGCTGAAGACTTTATCGGAATCATCAACGGATTCTAGAAAACAATCCATTTATTAAAATATAACAGAGCCATTTTCCGTTATCCGGAAAATGGCTTTTTTTATCTGTAAAAATTGTAGTTTTTCGAGATTTTTAAAATTCAAATTCTGCAAATGGAACAGCCCTCCCACACTCTCCAATCAGATTTGTATATGCAATTTTGTGTAATCACAGAATGAAAATTTTCATGTTCATTTCATATAGTAAAACTGAGAGCAATAGATTCTGCCGAGATTTATTATTTTTACGAATGTTTACGCAAAACCTAAGACGATTAATGGTCAAATCGTTTGTTTTTGAACATTAAACTGTTTACTCATGAAAAAACTGGTTATTATTTTCACTCTGTTAAGCACTCTGATCATATTCGGCTGTAACTCTTCCAGGAAATCGGACGAAGTTGCTACATACTCCTACCAGGAAGAAAAGGTAGAAATGAGTGATGCCTTTAAAGCAAAAATACCGGAATGGGTTGAAGAAGGAACAGTTTGTTATGGACTAATGATTCAGATTAGTACAGACAGTTTACCGGTAAGAGGCCGACCAATAAAAGCCAAAGTTGTACAGGTAAACAAGAATTCTGTAAAAATGAAAGCTCTTGAGAGCGTTAAAATGGAAGAGATAAAAACATGTTCAAAATATTTGGTTACCAAAGGTGAAGTTTGGGACGAAGAAGAAGGTGATTTTTATTTGACCGAACAAGAAGCAATTCAAGCACTTAAAAACATGAATCTGTACAACAACGTGGCCAAAGCCTCGGTTGACTAAATTCTGATATTCTGCCAATATTGGATATTTTATTATTGCATTGATAATAAAAACGGAAGATTTGGAAGTCATATTTGTTCCCCCCCGAATAACTTTAAAATAGGAAATATTCTGGTTCCGTTAAACGAACTAACAGTTGATTTTTTGGAATCAAAAGAAATAAAGGTTATTAAGTAGTTACTCAATCTTTAGAAATTGACATAATGACAAATATTCCCGATATTGACGTTTCAAATCTGGCGTACTTGAGGAACATAATTATATAGCGGCAAAACCGGAAAAGCGAAAATAGGATTCGAACTAATGGGATATTTACATAAAGAACAGGACAAGCCGTTTACAAAAAGATAAAAACTGTGCATATGAAAAGTTTTACATTATTAATACTTTCCAGTCTACTGGGGCTTTGTGCATTAGCTCAAAACCCTATTTTTGATTGGAAACAAGATACCCTAAGTGAAGGAAATACATTGCAAAAAATGACAATAAATGGTGACTATGCCACCATTGCTGGTTATAACAATACTTTTCTCACCTCTAATGATGGAGGAGAAAACTGGACTTCGCGAAACATGGTTGAGCCTCACTATAACTTAATAGATATCAGCATAAAAGATTTTGTTGGTTTTATTGTTACATCACGAGAGAAATTATATGATGCAGATCAGGATGTGTATACTAATGGAGTCATATTTAAAACAACTGATGAAGGAGAAAACTGGACAACCATTGATCCTTTATTCGATACAATTAACGATCCCTCCATTAATCCTTTGGCCGATCTCTGTTTTGGTGTAGATTTTCAAGCGGTTGAAACATTGAACGACAGCACCGCGTATTGCGCTGCCCGCTGGTATGAATATTTGCCGGGTGACAAAGAATCGCATTCAGCCTTGTTTAAAACAACCAACGGAGGATTGAACTGGCATAACATTAGTGGTGATCTTGGGGGAAGTACCGTAAATTGCATTGAATTTAAGGATGAAAACGGTTTTATTGGTGGCAGCAAATTGTTGTATAGAACAACGATTACTGCAGATACAATCGTCGATATTTTTCCTAATTTACCTGGAGATGGTTCGGCTTTTATATACGATATTGATAATGTTAGTGAAACAGAAGTATTTATCGCGACTACTGCCGACAGTGTTTTTGTTTCATCAGATTTGGGAAATTCATTCGATACTTTTAAAGGTGTAGATGGTGCATCCGATATCTATAAACTAAACGATTCCACTATTGTCCTAACTGATTCAAAAGACATGTATATGTCTGTTAATAACGGACTATTTTGGGATAAATATACATTTCCAGCACAGCTTTATGAAATTGGTGGAGTTGCTAATGATTCTTTAATATTCTTATCAAAAAGTACTATTTACAAAGTATCAGTTAATGATATACTTGTCGGAAACTTCAGTTTTGTTGAAAAAGAGTTGGGTAACCAAAATCTTCAAAAAGCTGCTTTCAATAACAATAAACTAACTATTGTTGGATTAGATCTCAACTTTCATCAATCAACTGACGGTGGCTTAACCTGGAATACAAGAGAAATACCTGCAATACCCGCCCTGGAAGAGTTGTATCAAAATATCGATTTTTATGGAATGAGTGGCCTTGGTGATGAAGCTTATGCTTGCATTAACCGTTTTAAGCTAATGAACTACCCTTCAAGTTCCGAAAAAGAGGATGTGTATTGGTCGGGGGGCGTTTTTTATACTAACGACAACTGGCAGACCTATAAATCAGTTGATATTGCAGATCTAGGAGAAGCTTATGCCAGCGATCCTTCTATTAACCCTTATCACGATTCGTGTAACGGAGTAAACACATCTGTGATTCATTATGTTGGCGATGATATCCTGCTGCTTTGGGCCCGTTGGAACGATTTTTCAGGTGATGCAAAGCAAGACCATTCAAGAGTATTCAAATCAATTGATGCAGGAAAAAATTGGGTTCCGTTAACTGAAGATTTAGGGAATAAATACGTGCAGGACATACAATCCCGGGGAGATTCCCTTTACATCGCCGGAAGACAACTTTTATTATTCTCGGAAAATGCAGCGCAAAAAGTACTCAATCCTTTGCCTTCGTTCACCGACCTTTATCCAAATTTAGATAGCAACCAAGATGATGCGATGTTTATAAATGAAATTACACTGGGCAACCAAGATGAATTCTTTGTGGTGACATCAGCTGACAGTTGCTTTATGACTACAGACAACGGAACATCATTTAAAACGCTTGGAAACCTGCAAGGGGCCAACGGTTTTTATAAATTCGATGATAACTCATACATTATTATGGGTTCTAAAGGATCGATATTTACAAACGATGGAGGTACTAACTGGCTCGACTGTGATTTGGGAGAAGTAATATTTGAAACAGGAGGCGTTTATAACAACAAGTTTTATGCTTTGGCCAGAGGTTCAGTATATACAAACGACCTCAATAATTTCGATCTTAAAACATCAATACCAACACTCTTTACTAAAGCCGAACTTAAAGTTGCTTACACACCTACAAGTATTAATCTTATTTCCACCAACGGAGAGATTGAACATTGTTCGATTTACACAATCAACGGAAGTTTGGTTACTCAGGTTGATCCGAATAACAGTATTTACAGGCTTAATAACAACGAATATAAATCAGGAATTTACCTGGTAAATTCAATTGTTGGTAGTAAACGCTATATAAACAAAATTGCAATTAGATAAAATTTTTGCAATTTAACCGACATCTTAACCCGCAGAAAGATGGTGTAAGCAACTATGAAAAAATAAAAATGCAGAAAAACTGATCGAACCCGTATATGAATCCCAACGCTATAGAATGCAAAAACCTCACCCACTACTACGGGAAAAAACTGGTTTACGAAAATCTCAATTTTCATGTTGAGCAAGGTACTATTCTTGGCTTGCTGGGAAAGAATGGCACAGGAAAAACTACGACCATAAATATTCTAAATGGTTTTCTTCAACCACGCAGTGGCGAATGTTTAATTTATGGCGAAAACTCGCAACATTTATCGCCACAAAATAAATCGAGGATTGGATTTCTTATCGAGGGACATGTTCAATATTCGTTTATGAACATCCACCAGATTGAAAAATTTTATTCGCGCTTTTACCCAAAGTGGGATAAAGAACCGTATTGGGAACTCATGTCGAAACTGAAAGTAGGTGCCGACCAAAAGATTTCGAGCATGTCGTGCGGGCAACGATCTCAAGTAGCACTAGGGTTAATTCTGGCGCAAGATCCCGACCTGTTAATTCTTGATGATTTCTCGATGGGTCTTGACCCGGGTTATCGCCGGTTGTTTATCGACTATCTGCGTGAATATGCTAAAGCAAAAAACAAAACTATATTTACCACGTCGCACATAATTCAGGATATGGAACGTCTTATCGACGATGTTCTGATTATGGATTTTAACCGGATTCTTACACAGAGAAATGTGCATCATTTTATAAATGAATTTAAACAGTTTTACTTTGAATTGGATAATGAATCTGTTGACTTTTCCGATGAAACATTTGTGGTTAATATTGAAAAAGTAGGTAGCAAATTAGAATTATATACCTACGAATCGGCATCATTTATAAAAGATTTTCTAAAGAAAAATAATATAGTATTCCGAAATTTCAAAGAATTAAAAATGAGCCTTGAAGACGCATTTATAGGTTTAACAGGAAAGTACTAAAACATGTGGAAATCAATACGCTATAAAGAATGGATAAAAACCAGATGGTTTGTAATGCTTTACGCTTTTTTGGGATTAAGCGTTGTTGCGTACATGTTTTTGGTTGTTCATCGTAATTTTAAATTTACTGATGCGAGTAGCTATTGGTACGAACTGATTTTTATGGGTGCAAGCTATTTCTCAATATTAAAATTTGTTCCTCTGGCCGGAGGTCTCGTTCTTTCATTAGCGCAATATTTTCCCGAGATTGTGAATAAAAGAATCAAACTTAGCTTCCATCTTCCGGTTAATGAAAATCGGGTTCTGATGATGATGATGCTCTACGGAACCATAAGCTTATTGTTGATTTATACTATCATACTTGGTGCTTTTTGGTGGATAAGTTGTATCTATTTCCCTTCGGACATTTATATGCGGGCCATTATTTCGGTTGCACCATGGTTTTTGGCAGGTTTTGCGGCCTATTATTTAACGGCTCTTATTGTTTTAGAACCGGTTTGGAAATACCGTTTGGGCTATTTTATTGTAGCAATAGTATTCAATACCATGTATTTTAAAACTGCCGATGCAGGTGCTTATGCGCCGGTAAATATCTGGCTAGGGTTTTTAGTTACCATCAGTAGTGTATCACTTTTATTTTCGGGGTACCGATTTAGAAAAGGAGAAATGTAAAATGGTAAAAGCAAGCAGATATTTTCTACTACTTATAACCATAATTGGGTTTAGCATTGTACTTCCCCGATTGTACTGGACAGCTTTTGAGCAACCAATTCGGCCACCTTTTATAGGATACAGTTGTATCGATCATGATTTTGTACTGCTGCGCTCGAATGATGGTGTTACCCGAACCAATTCGGAAGGAGAAGAATTAACCCGCAAAGAATACGAAAGCAAACTCCCGCTAATGTATACCAGGCAGTTACTAATGAATAACACAATGCCCGATTCGGTTAACGGTGTAGAAATAGATATGCACCTAATTAGCCAAAATCAATCATCTTTCAGGCTTCAGCCAGAGGAAATTGATGCCCCCCAACCAACGCTTTTCCCTCTCTACGAGTCGCAATCGGGACGAGCCAGTATTGAAATGCCTAAAGATTTTTTCAGAATAACCTGGCGAATGGAATTTATTAATGCTGAATCGAATAAAATTAATGAAGAGAAAAGCCGGATGTTCTCTGCTGTGCTTTATAAACGGGAATTCAAATTTCCTGCAAAATCTATAAACGGGATTCCAACCACCCGAAAATCATGCGACGAAGGTTACTTTATTATCGATTCAGCCGATCAGCTTTTTCATGTAAAAATGGTTAAAGGAAAACCGTATGTGCGAAAAGTTGAAATTGCTGATGAAATAAAATTCAGATATATAAAATGTGTCGACTTTAAGGATAAACTTTATTATGCCTATTTATTTTCGACCAGTAACAGTCTATTTGTTTTAACGCAATACGATTATCTGTTGGAAAAGCTTGATGTAGAAAACATCAATCCGGAAAGGGATGAAATCAGAATTTACGGTGATTTATTCAACTACAATGTTATTAGTTTACATGCTGGTTCAATAACTTGCCAAACCCTAAACAAAGACTTCAAGAAAGTTGATGAATATAAAGAAAACTGGAAAATTAGCGAGAATCGTGTAGAAGGAAAAGTTGCTCAATTCCTGTTTCCGGTAAAGCTTAAATTGGTGGATGAAAATTCGGGCTACATTCGTTTCTTTTTCAAATTCAATAAAACCTTAAAATGGCTAATTTTGAGTTTGGTTTTAGTAGCGATTCAATTCTTAATAATCAGAAAAAGAAATAGAGAAACAAAAAGTCAACTTATTGATTTTGGAATTATTCTAATTTTTGGAATAGCTGGATTTATTGCCGTAAACTTTTTTCCAAACAAATTCTTCAAATAAATAATGAAGGCCAAACTGATTTACCAAATACAAAAGCTCTTCCTGGTTTCTGCGCTGCTTTTTGCAAGTGTAGCAGCATTTGGTCAGCATTTGTTTTCGGGTAAAGTGTTAGCTGCTGACAAAAAAACACCGCTGGAGTTTGCTACAATTGTTTCGTCGGATAACAACTTTTGGGCGATTAGCGATTATAATGGAAATTTCTCCATCAGTTTACCGGAAGGAGAACGAACTTTGATTTTTTCTTGCCTCGGCTATGAAAAAATAAAAGTTACTATTAATATGAAAGACCAGGCAGTTTCTGACCATGTTTTCTATCTAAATGCAAACAGTTTAGCATTAAGCGAAGTTGTTGTTACAGCTCAAAAAAATGACGAGCTGGCTACATCGTACACCATTAACAGTAGCGCATTAACACATGCACAAACAAAGGACATTTCGGAACTAACGTCGCAGTTACCAGGCGGACAAACCATTTACGAATCAAGTGCCACCAGTGCACGATTTATTTTTTTGCGAGCCGACTCCAGAACCGAGTTAGACAATCCATCGTTTGGAACAGCCATTGAAGTAGACGGAGTGCGCTTAACACCCAACGCTGGTTTTAACAGCATTGCTACCGACGGAATTGAAGGAACCGATATACGTAATATTGCTGTAAATAATATCGAGTCGGTTGAAATTATAACAGGTTTACCATCGGTTGAAAATGGTGATCTATCAGCAGGGCTTGTAAAAATAAATACCCGAAAAGGAAAATCTCCATGGGAAATTGAAGTTATAACCAAACCCAACACAAAAAGTTACTCCGCAACAAAAGGATTTGATTTAGGAGAAAAAAGAGGGCTTATTAACACCAGTGCTGAGCGCACCAAATCGATAAAACACCGGGTTTCGCCCTATACAAGTTATACACGCAATAACCTGTCGTTAACCTACCGAAACACGTTTGGAAATAAAAGCCAGCCTATTGATTTAACGTATGGAGTAACCGGAAACCTTAGCGGTTATAACTCAGAAAATGACCCGGACAGATTTATTGGCACCTACGATAAACAGAAAGATTATGCATTGCGCTCAAATTTAAATGTGAAATGGCTTTTAAATCTGCCGTATTTAACTGAAATCGATTTTTCAGCATCGGTTAATTATGCCAACAAAAAAAGCGAGGAAAAAGAAAATGAAGATAGTTCGGCAGCAAAAGCGTCAATTCATTCAACCAACGAGGGATACTTTATTGCACGGAATTTTGATGAAGATCCAAATGCAAATATAGTTCTCATCCCTCCAGGATCGTGGTTCGAAATAATGTACAACGATGATAAACCAGTTACCTACACGGCAAAATTAAAAGCGTCGTGGGTTCAGGAGAAAGGTGGATTTACAAACCGTATAAAAGCCGGCGGCGAGCTCTCGTTCTCGGGAAATTATGGCAAAGGAATTTATTTTAACGACATGAGGTACGCTCCTACCTGGAGAGAATACCGTTATAACGAACAACCATTTATTAAAACCTATTCGTTTTACGCCGAAGATAAATTGGCCTTTCCGTTGTTTGAAAAGCAAATGGAAATTCGGGCAGGTATAAGATCGGATATCACTTCGGTAAACGGAACAGAATATGGTGTTGTGCAAGGGTGGTCTCCACGAATTAATGCACAATATACAGCGTATTCAAATAAAAATGCCAGGCTGAAATTTGTAAAGGTGCATGCTGGTTGGGGCGACGCCGTAAAACTTCCATCAGCAAATGTTCTTTACCCCAGACCGGTTTATGATGACCGCCTGGCATTTGCATCAACAACCAATACTGACGGAACAACTTTTTATGCTTATTATACCACTCCGGTTTCAACCATTTACAATACCAATTTAAAATGGCAACGACGCAGAAAAATGGAATTAGGAACCGATTTTAGGATTGGGCAAACCAGCGTATCGTTAACTGCGTACCGCGATAAAACCCTTAACCCATATCGCAAAGCAAGCACTTACCTTCCGGTATCGTATAAACTTACCGATCAATTTGATTTAGAAAACACAGTAATCCCCAGCGAAAATCAAACTTATAATATTGACCAAACAACAGGTGTTGTAACAGTTTCAGATGCAACCGGAACTTACCCCGATGAAACACTTAGCTACACCGTAAAAAACGATCTTAAAGAAAATTTTTATTATACGAATGGTACGTCGGTCGTACGAAAAGGCCTGGAATGGATAATTGACTTTGGACAGATTAAAGCATTAAAAACATCGGTACGTGTTGATGGTAGCTATTATTCGTATAAAGGAATAAACCAATCTATCGAGGAAGGCACATCAACAACCGCATTGTCGGCCGACGGAAGTCCTTACAAATACATCGGCTATTATATTGGCAACAATACTGTAAGTAACGGAATGAAAACCAAACAAGTAAGAACAAACGTTACGGTTACCACACATATTCCGGCTATTCGAATGATTGTTTCCTGCCGGGTAGAAAGTTCATTGTACGATTATTCACAGCGTCTAAGCGAATACTCGAATACCACGCGAAGTTATGTGCTTGATGATGTAAACTCATACATTCCGTCGTTTTCGTCCACTAATATTTACAATGGTAACAACTATGTAGCAACCTACCCTTTATATTACAAATCAATAGACAACATGGAAACTGCCGTTCCTTTTTTAGAACAGTTTTTATGGGCCAGGGAAAACGATGCTGAATTATACAACGATTTATCGAAACTGGTAAAAAAATCAGCTACCAACTATTATTTTGTGGCACAAAAATTTAGTCCGTATTTTTCGGCTAACATAAATGTGACAAAAGAAATTGGCAATCGATTTTCAATTACCTTTAAGGCGACCAATTTTTTTAACAATACAGGAACTATAATAAATAGCCAAAACGGAAACAAAGAATCACTCTACAAGAACAGTTTGGGTAAAATTGCCAATTTTTACTACGGATTGTCGATGAGAGTTAAAATATAAAAATCTAGTTATGCTAAAAAATACCCAATTATTCTCCTTTTTATTTATCGCAATTTTAATTGTGAGTTTATCATCTTGCAAAAACGAATACGATAATTTATTTCAAACTACTATCGTTAATGTTCAATTAAATTACCCCGAAGACTTTGAAACAGTTGAGAACGTAATTGTTACGCTTACAAATACGTCAAACAACACCACTTTTATTGATCGTACGAATTCCAATGGTACTGTAACATTCGATGTTCCTTTAGGTCTTTACCAGGCTTCCGTTTCTGAAACACGCCAGGTTTCGCTAAACTCTTATATTTTTACAGGTAGCACAAATATTAGTGTTAGCGAATCATACGAAAATTCGGCTGTAACGACCATCGATTTATCAGTATCAAAAAGTGCATCAATACTAATCAAAGAATTGTATATCGGCGGATGCCAGAAAGACGATGGTTCAGGAACTTTTAGACAAGGACAATATATGATTCTTTATAACAATTCTGTAAGTTCAGTTTCGTTAGATAATTTATGTTTCGGAATGGTTTATCCATACAATTCAAATTCAACAAACTATTTCTACGAAGATGGGGCACCATCTTATGAAACGGAGAATTGGATTCCTGCCGCACAGGGAATTTGGTATTTCCCGGATGGAGTTAATCTGGCTTCCGGAGAACAAATTGTTGTGGCATTTAACAGTGCAATCGACAACACTATTACTTATAGTCAATCAATCAATTTTGCAAATTCAGAATTTTACACAACCTATGATATTGATGTGTATTCAAATGAGCTCTATTATCCGGTACCTTCGTCCTCAATTCCAACATCTCACTATCTTTCAGCAGTAAAATTCGGAAGTGCTTCGGCATGGTCTTTAAGCGTCTCTTCTCCTGCATTCTTCCTTTTCTCACCACAAGGCGAAACACCAGCAGAATTTGCCAATAATGTGAACAATTTGGGCTATTATAATGGGAGCGCTAATCAGGGTTACACAAAAGTTCCAAACGATTGGGTGATTGATGCAGCAGAGGTTTACCGCCAGGGTGACGACAACTTAAAAAGATTGCCGGCCGCAATTGATGCGGGCTATATAGTACATACCAACTCACAAGGATATGCCTTATACCGAAACGTAAATAAAGAGGCAACACTGGCAATACCCGGGAACGAAGGAAAAATTATCGAAAACTATTCGGGAGGAACAACAGATATTGCCGATGGAAGCACTGATCCTTCCGGTATTGATGCAGAAGCTTCAATAGCTAACGGCGCCCGCATAATTTATAGTGATACGAATAGCTCAACAAACGATTTTCACCAAAGAAAAAAAGCTTCATTACGCCACTAATTCGTTGAGAATAGTTAATGATAAAAAAAATGCACATAAGGTGGCTGCTACTTTTCGGAGGAATATTTTTTTCCACTCAGCTTGTAGCTCAAGAGTCTGTAAACTGGGCAAATTTTAATTATATAAAAGCCAGCAATGGTTGGCTTACCAGCGAAAATGCTGCCGGATTAGACAAGCTTTCGGTCGATAAAATTTCGTTTATTGAGGCAACTTTCAATAAGCAAAATGGCGACTTTATTAATTATTTTCAGTCGGATAACAGCTATTCATTCGGAGCTTCAACCGAATCATTTTATCGCATAAACAAACTTGTTTTTTACGGGCAAATGCAGTACACGGATTTTTCAGGTAAAAACATGGGAGGTTCTACCCTCTTCAATCCCGGTTTTTCTCCTTTTGATATTGTTGAATTTGCCGACAGCACTGCCGGAACAAAAAACATGGAGCAGTATTACCTTACCGGGGCGTTAAGTATTCCTGTTAATAACAATTTGACACTGGGGCTAAAAACCAACTATTATACCGCGAGCTATTATAAAACCAAAGACCTCAGACACACAAACGATATCATGAACCTGGAAACAACTTTGGGTTTGTCGTATTCATTTAATAGTTTGGTTGATGTTGGTATGAACTACTATTTCAGGAAGAGAACTGAAAATACGAGCTACCAATCGGAAGGAAACACCGACCAACAATTCAATTCATTAATAAGTTACGGATCGTTTTTTGGATTGCAGGAGAACTTTGGTAACGAAGGAATGACAGGAAGTACGGATAACAATCCACTTGTCGATTTTATTCATGGAGTGTCGTTCCAGCTTGAACTTTTCGCCGGTAATAATTTCAATATTTTTAACGACCTGGGTTTTAAATGGCGAAATGGCTATTTCGGGCAGAAATCTTCGGTCGATATTCAGTACACCGAACATCAGGCAAATATAATTTCATACAAAGGAGTCATTTCTTTAAATCGAAATCGGACACTGCACCAGTTATCAATTAACTTCGATTATGAAGATTTAATCAACTTAGAGAAATCGTATAGTAAATCAACCGATGAAGGCGGAAATACCACCATTCTCTATTTTGGTAAAAATCAGGTGCTGGACCGAGTTCATTCCAAAGCCTCGTTTCTATATTCGGGGAATATAAATGTAAATGACAACAATCCCGAATGGCTAATAAATGCAGGTATTTCAATTTGGCGCAGAGACCAGTTAACAGTAACTTATCCTTTCTACCGCCGACAAGACATACAGCAGTTTTTGGCAACCGCATCGCTTAAAAAGAATATCTTTTCAAACAGCAACATGTTTAGCTTTTCTGTGGGAGCGCAATACGGATCGGGAACCGGAACCGACAAGGAAGACGGGCAATTTGCAAATGCATTAAAAAACTACGCAACACTCGATAATATTTTGTACCGCGAATATGAATTCTTAACGACGAGAAGAGCAAGCGGAAACGCAGCATTTCGCTATACAAAGGCTTTCCCCGCTAATTTTAAAATATACGGAGGAGTCGGCTTCGATTATACGAAAGCTTTTGATGTTTCGTATTCGGGAAATACCTATCGAAAAGTGGCTTTAAATATTGGATACATTTTTTAGTTCTTCACTCATTGCTTTGGTGTTACGATTGCAAAACAAGGAATGGCCGTTTTTTTATACCTTCGCCGCAAATAACAGAAAATGGATTACCAAAAAATAACCATACAAATCACTCCCTTTCAAGAGTGGTTACGCGATGTTTTAAATGCTCAGCTGGCCGAAATTGGCTTTGACAGTTTTGTTGAAACTGAAAATGGTTTTGAAGCGTTTATTCCGGCAAACACTTTTTCAGAAGAAAATTTAAATACGGTTCTCGAAACGTTTTCGGGCGATTATTCTTTTGAGGTTAAATCGGAGTTTATTGCCGACCAAAACTGGAATAAAGAATGGGAAAAGAACTATTTTAAGCCGCTGGTAATTGGCGGCGAATGTATGATTCGCGCGCCATTTCACACCGAATATCCCGATGCCAAATACGAGATTGTTATTGAACCGAATATGGCTTTCGGAACCGGAAACCACGAGACAACAGCTACCATTATTGAGTCAATTCTGCAAAACGACCTCACTGGCAAAACCATTCTTGACATGGGTTGCGGAACCGGAATTCTTAGCATTTTAGCATCGATGAAAGGTGCAAAACAGATAACGGCCATTGATATCGATAAATGGTCGTACGAAGGAACTTGTGAAAATGCAGCCCTCAATAAAATAACTAATATCGAAGCAAAGTTGGGAGATGCTAGTTTGCTTGGAAATGAAAAATACGACCTTATTTTTGCCAACATCCATAAAAATGTTTTGCTAAACGACATGAACGCTTACCATTCAGTTTTAAACAATGGCGGCACCTTGATTATGAGTGGGTTCTACACCGAAGACATCAATGATATTGTTACAAAAGCTGAAGAATTGGGAATGGAAAATGCGGGTTTTGTAGAGAAGAACAATTGGGTAGCACATTCATTTACGAAACCAGATTAATCAGAATAGTTAAACTGCTAAACGTTCAAATTGTATCATGGATCTTTAGCCTTTCTACTTTTAACTTAAATCTATGCAAGACCTTTTTAACTACTTTGCAAAACGTTGCGATTCATTAAGAGAAAAAGAAGTCCCGTCATCAATAATCGGCCGTTTAAAAAGACTCAACCGACGCGACAGAGAAGCGCTAAAAAGTCTTTTGATTGAAAAAGGGAAACAACTGGAAACATCCGGACACACACATGTTATTGCATGGCTTGAGACTTGTATCACGCTTATCAACCGGCATGCATTTCACTTTAACCGGGTATTTTTTAGCCCCGGCGACGAAATTAAAAACGAAATTAAACAGCTACTCGATCATGCCACCGAAACGGTTGACCTTTGCATATTTACAATTACCGATAATGAATTAGCGCGAAAAATAAAAGCTTGTTATAAACGAGGTGTAAAAGTTCGGATTATTACCGATGATGAAAAGATTGCAGATCACGGCTCTGAAATATTAAAATTAGCACTGGCCGGAATTCCAGTAAAAACTGATCATTCGCATTATCATATGCACAACAAGTTTGGCATAATAGACAAACAAATTGCCATTACCGGAAGCTTTAACTGGACTTACACCGCCACCAAACACAACCAGGAAAACCTGGTAGCAACAACTAAATACGAAATAGTAAAACAATACGACGAAGAATTTAACCGGCTTTGGACCGAGTTATTCGAGCTGCCAACAGTGAAATAAACAGCAAGAAATCAGATACGCGGAACCGCTTCATGACGCGGGAGTTCCCAAATTTCAAGATCGCGTATTTCTTTCCCATCAATTACAAAACGCAATGCAGTGCAAACTTTATGAAAGCCTTTGTAACCTGCAGCCCCGGGATTCATATGCAGAAAATTAAGCTTTTTATCAAAAATTACTTTTAAAATATGTGAATGCCCACTAATAAACAAATCGGGCGAATTGGTATAAATATCAGGTTTTACATAGCGTTCGTAACGCCCCGGATAACCGCCAATATGTGTCATCCACACATCCACTTCCTCGCACTTAAAACGCTGGTGCATCGGATGAACCACCCGAACATCCTGTCCGTCAATATTTCCGTAAACACCGCGCAGTGGTTTAAAACCGGCCAGCCTGTCTGCAGTTTCAATATTCCCAAAATCTCCGGCATGCCATATTTCATCCACCTTATTAAAAAAAGTAAAAATACGCTCATGAATAAATCCATGTGTGTCCGATAACAGTCCAATTCGTTTCATTAAAATTTGCCTTATTGCTACAAATTAAGTTAAATTTGTTACAGGCCGTTTAACCAACGGAAGATAAAAACCGAATTTTCACTAACAGTCATTGCGTTCGAAGGAAAATTCACAAAAACAAACAAAGCATAACAAGCTGAATATGAAAGTAATTATAGCAAAATTTATAGTACAACACGATCAGGAATCGACATTTTTGAAACTTGTAAACGAATTAGGAAATGCATCGCGTGCCGAAGCCGGAAACATTGAATATACGTTGCATAAAAAGACCGACGGCCCATCAACTTTTTGTCTGATTGAGAAATGGAAAGATCAGGCAGCGATTGATCTCCACAACAGCAGCCCGCATTTCACCACTATTGTTCCGCAAATAGGCGAACTGGCAGAAGTGGTTATTGATGTTTACGAACCAATTTAACAGCAACTAACCCGACCTTTTTCCCAAAATAAAAGGTCTTTAAAATAGATTTATGAAACAGGTAGTAATCGTACGACACGGCAAAGCTGTACCTTACGGGTACGAAGATGATTTTACGCGCGACTTACGCGAACGAGGAAAAAAGGATGCCAAGCTAATTAGTGATGAACTAAAAAAGCGAAGTATAAAACCCGACAAAATTATTTCGAGCCCCGCTAAACGTGCCTTTAAAACAGCTATGATTTTTGCCGAGAATCTGGATTTCAGACGACAAGATATTATTACTGTTGAAGACATTTATGATGGCCTTACTACCAATGATTTTCTGGAATTGATAAAAACGCTGCCACAAAATGCAAACACCGTTTTCTTTTTCGGGCATAATCCGGGATTTTACTACTATGTGTGTAATTTGCTCGATGAATTTTACAGCGATATGCCTACAACCTCAACGGTGGGAATAAATTTCGATATAGAAAAATGGGAAGATGCAGAAGCCCGAAGCGGGAAACTGGCTTTTCATTTGGTTCCGCGAATGTTCAAGTAAGCGTGCCCCCCTTTATTATCGCCCCGGCAAAACGGGTATAATTATGCTGTGGTATTCCTAAGCATTCTAAATAAGCAACAATAAAAGACAAATAAGCATTGCTTATCATTCAATAAATCAGCATCCTTCAATATTCGTTCTTATATAGAATTGAATTTAGATCATTTTTTAAGCAAACCCCACTGAAACATCGCTGTTAATGGAATAATATATTGCACTATAAAAAGGAGGTTTTATGAACGAGTTTATGGCCGCAAGAATGCAAATGGCCGTTTCGTTAGGATTTCATATCATATTCGCCTGCATTGGCATGGTAATGCCCTGGTTTATGTTTGTTGCCGAGCTAAAATGGCTACGAACAAAAAATCCGGTTTACCTTGATTTGGCAAAAGCCTGGGCAAAAGGTGTTGCCATATTTTTTGCTGTTGGAGCAGTTTCAGGCACAGTATTATCGTTTGAGCTGGGCATGTTATGGCCTACATTTATGGAACATGCCGGGCCTATTTTTGGTATGCCGTTTTCGTGGGAAGGAACAGCTTTCTTTGTGGAAGCCATCGCCCTTGGTTTATTTCTTTACGGCTGGAAACGTTTGAATAAATGGGTTCACCTGTATATGGGAATGGTAGTTGGAATTGCAGGCGTGTTATCAGGTATATTTGTGGTTTCGGCCAACGCATGGATGAATGCCCCATCGGGTTTCGACTGGATTGACGGACAAGCTTTTAACATCGATCCGGTAAAAGCCATGTTTAACAAAGCATGGTTTTCGCAGGCGCACCACATGACAATTGCAGCCTTCTCGGCAACAGGATTTGCGGTGGCCGGAGTACATGCGGTTTTGTACATGAAAAACAAACTCGAAATTCATGCAAAAGCGATAACTATTGCATTAGCTTTTGCTTCGGTAGCGGCCATTCTGCAACCTTTAAGCGGCGATTTGGCGGCCAAAAATGTAGCCGAACTACAACCGGCAAAACTAGCAGCTTTCGAGTCGCATTTCGAAACACAGGAAAAAGCGCCACTCATTATTGGCGGAATTCCTGATGTAGAAAACAGGGAAGTAAAATACGCAATCAAACTACCCGGATTTTTGAGTTTCCTGGCACATGGCGATTTTAATGCCGAAGTAAAAGGACTGGAGGAATTTCCGGAAGACGAATGGCCGCCGGTTCCTATCACGCACTATTCATTTCAACTGATGGTTGGTATAGGAATGTTTTTAATGCTGATTGCTGCGCTGTTTTTTGCAGGAACCTACAAATGGAAACACTGGCTGGAACAAAAATGGTGGCTGCGCATGCTGGCAGTAGCCACACCTTTGGGATTTATTGCCGTTGAAGCCGGTTGGATTGTTACCGAAGTGGGCCGCCAGCCCTGGATTATTTATGGCATAATGAAAACAAAAGATTCGTTAACGCCAATGCCGGGTATCCAGTATACTTTTTACACCATCACTGCGGTTTATGTTGTACTTACTTTTGTAGTTACCTGGTTATTGAGCCGCCAAATTAAAATGTTACAATCAAAATATCTGAAAAATGGCTGAAGCTAATCTCATCATACTGGTTATTTGTTTAATGCTTTACGTTTTACTTGGCGGTGCCGATTTTGGCGGCGGTATTCTCGAGTTACTCTCGAAAGGCAAAGCATCAAAAATTGTATCGCGCGCAATAGCGCCTGTTTGGGAGGCTAACCACGTGTGGTTAATCCTGGTGGTTGTAATTCTGTTTGTTGGATTTCCATCTGTCTATTCAATGATTCTTACCACCTTGCATATTCCGGTGCTGTTGGTATTGCTTGGTATTATTGCCCGCGGATCAGCCTTTACATTCCGCCATTACGATATTGATGAAGAACGCACAAAAGCAATTTATTCGGCAATTTTTCGCTACTCCAGTCTTTTCACCACTTTCTTTTTAGGTGTAACAGTTGGCGGACTAATTCTTGGAGAAATTTCAATGAATTATGAGCTTGGATTTTATGCCGTGTATATTCATCCGTGGTTCAACTGGTTTTCGGTAAGCATGGGATTGTTTATGGTGCTGCTATTCGCATTTTTGGCAGGTATTTTTACCGTTAGCGAAATTGAAGATAAAGACTACATTATTTATTTTACCCGCATGACAAAACGCCTGCTTGTGGCTTTGGTTGTTATGGGCTCGGTGGTGTTTGCAACTGCAAAACTTTCCGGACACTCGTTACTCAAAGATTTTTTTAACTCGCCCATTAGTGTAACATGTATTGTATTGGCAACATTGGCCCTACCTGCTTTTTGGTATTTTCTGAATAAAAACAAAGGCAATTGGTTGCGACTAACTGCAGGGCTTCAAACAACTCTGATTGTTACCGGCTGGTTTGCCATTCAGTTTCCGGTGTTAGTGAAAACAAACAGCGGTCACGATATTACCATTCAGGCAGCCAAAGCGCCAAAAGAAGTACAGATGTTTTTGTTGATTGCACTGGTGGTTGGAGTACTGATTATTTTTCCCGCGATGGGATACCTGTATAAAACCTTTAAATTTAGCGAGGAGCCTGAAGAATAACAATCAATTTGTAGCTTCAAAAAAATACAGAATAACATTTTTAGTAACTTTGGCATTTGAAAAAGTTTTGAGTTTATGCAGTTATTTTACGTCCCTAATATTTCGGGTGCCGAAGTTATTTTAAACGAAACCGAATCAAAACATGCCATTCGCGTACTACGTTTAAACGAAGGCGACCAAATTGAGTTAATTGATGGTAAAGGTGGATTTTATAGGGCACGAATTACTAATGCCAATCCCAAAAAATGCAAACTTAGCATCATTGATTCACAAACTGAGTTCGGCAAAAAAGATTTCCATTTACACATTGCAATTGCCCCTACAAAAAATATCGACCGCACCGAGTGGTTTTTGGAAAAATGCACAGAAATAGGTATCGATGAAATCACCCCTCTCCTTTCAGAACATTCGGAACGTAAAGTGATAAAACCTGAGCGTTTGGAGAAAATCCTGGTTTCAGCCATGAAACAATCCGTAAAAGCCTACCTGCCCAGGCTTAATGAACTGACTAAATTATCAGACCTCCTCCAACAAGCCACAGAAACAAAAAAATATATTGCCCATTGTAATGAAGGCGAAAAACCTCACCTAAAAAACGTGGTAAAACCCGGCGAAAAAGTTTTGATTTTAATTGGTCCCGAGGGCGATTTTAGTCCGGAAGAAGTAAATCTGGCTTTACAAAGTGGATTTAAAGCTATCTCGCTTGGAGATGCTCGTTTGCGGACGGAAACAGCTGGAGTTGTAGCCTGCCACATTGTAAACCTGGCTAACGATTAATCGCGCAGCTTCAATTATCAATTATACTTTAACCTTACAACTGTTCTGCTCAATTCCGTTGAATATTTAAAGGTATTCCATATTTTTGCGCTGTAATTTTCATTAGATAAAATTCAAGCTATGGGGTTCAGAATTCTTTTATGTTTGCTGTTGATGAGTTGTATTGCAAATGCTCAACCGGCAAAACCTATCTACAAAAGCAAGCAGCACTCAGTTGAAGAACGAACTCAGGATTTGCTGAGCCACATGACTTTGGATGAAAAACTAGGGCAGTTACTATGCCCTATGGGTTGGGAAATGTATGAAAAAAATGGCACTGAAGTTGCGGTTTCAGAAACATTCAAGAACCTGCAAAAAGAAAAACAACCCGGCATGTACTGGGCCACTTTCCGCGCCGACCCATGGACACAGAAAACGTTGAAAACAGGTCTTTCACCAGTACAGGCAGCCGAGGCAGCAAATGCATTGCAACAATACCTAATTGACAATTCACGTTTGGGCATTCCGGTATTTTTAGCCGAAGAAGCTGCCCACGGACATATGGCAATCGGTACAACCGTTTTTCCAACAAGTTTGGGACAGGCTGCAACTTTTAATACTGAACTAATGGTGGAAATGGGACAAGCTATCGGTGCCGAAATTCGTGCACAGGGAGCGCACATTGCCTATGGTCCCATTCTTGATCTGGCCCGCGATCCACGATGGTCGCGCGTTGAAGAAACTTTTGGAGAAGATCCTATCCTTATTGCCCGCATGGGAAGCGCAATGGTAAAGGGTCTTGGCGGAGGCAACCTGTCGAACCCCAACAGTGTAATTTCAACATTAAAACACTTTGTTGCTTACGGTGTGCCTGAATCGGGCATAAACGGAAATGCATCAATTCTCAGCCGCCGCGATTTGCTGGAGAATTATTTCCCGCCGTTTAAAGCCGCTATTGATGCTGGTGCTTTGTCGGTAATGACATCTTACAATTCAATTGATGGAATTCCATCGACCATGAACAAAGAATACCTGACCGACATTTTGCGCAACGACTGGGAATTCAGAGGCTACACAGTTTCCGATTTGTTTAGCATTGAAGGAATTGCCGGTTCGCATTACATCGTAAAAACTGCTGAAGAAGCAGCCTTAAAAGCCATTGAAGCCGGTACTAATGTTGATTTAGGTGGACAAGCTTACATAAGACTTAAAAGCGCCGTTGAGCAGGCCATTCTGGATGAAAGTATAATTGATTCGGCCGTTTGCCACGTTATTCGTTTAAAATTTGAAATGGGACTTTTTGATCAGCCTTTTGTCGAGCCACAAAAAGCTGCAGAAATCGTTCATAATGCGAACCACATTGAACTGGCTAGAAAAATGGCACAACAGTCGACAGTACTTCTCGAAAATAAAAATGGTGTTTTACCACTACCTAAAAAGGATATAAAAGTCGCCGTTGTTGGCCCCAATGCCGATATGATGTACAATCAACTGGGCGATTACACTGCACCTCAACCTGCCGAATCGGTGGTTACCGTTTACGAAGGTATTGTGAATAAACTTGGTGCAGAAAACGTAATTTATAAGAAGGGTTGTGCCATTCGAGACACTACGCAATCGGATATTCCGGCTGCAGTAAAAGCGGCAAATAATGCCGATGTAGTTGTTGTAGTTGTTGGTGGATCAAGTGCCCGCGATTTTAGTACCGACTATAAAGAAACCGGCGCTGCGGTTGCAAACCCTGAATTGCTTAGCGACATGGAAAGTGGCGAAGGCAACGACCGCATGACCCTTGATTTGATGGGCGACCAGTTAAAACTACTGAAAGCCATTAAAAACACGGGCAAGCCAATGGTGGTAATTTACATTGAAGGACGCCCTTTAAAAATGAACTGGGCAGCAGAAAATGCTGATGCCCTGCTTACAGCCTGGTACCCGGGAGAACAAGGTGGCAATGGTATTGCCGATGTACTTTTTGGCGACTATAATCCGAGCGGAAGAATGCCAGTTACAGTAGCCGCCAATGTTGGCCAGTTACCCAATTACTACAACAAAAAGAATCCGAAAGCCCACAGTTACGTTGAAGGTTCATCTGATCCTTTATATGCTTTTGGAGCCGGAAAAAGTTACACTTCGTTTGATTACAAAGAAATGAGTATTAAAACAGTTAGTGAGAATGAATTTAGCATCACTTTCAAGCTTGAAAATACTGGAGATTTTGATGGCACCGAAGTGGTTCAACTCTATTTACGTGATGAGTATGCATCAACGGTTCGGCCGATTAAACAACTGATTGATTTTAAACAGGTATTTCTGAAAAAAGGAGAACAGAAACAGGTTACTTTCAGTTTGGAGAAAGACCAACTCAGCATTATCGATGCAAACTATAAACGCGTTGTTGAACCCGGCGATTTTAAGCTGATGATTGGTGCTGCATCAAATGATATTCGCCTGCAGGATACGCTCAACATCAAATAGTTTCGAAATAATAGCGAAGAAATCCTCCAAAACATCTTCTATTCCAGGCTGCTTTATCGCATTAACAGTGGTAAAAACGTAATATTCTAAAACTTTCTTTTTTAAAAAGGTAGGGATAATTAACTTGTAATCGGTATTTAAGTACAAGTTGAAAATTGATGAATAGAAATATTCGCAATTATTAAACGCAAAAAACGAATAAGTTGGTTTTAATTCATCTGATAAATTAAAAACGTTGACTAAGAGCGAGTTTAAAAAATTATTTGACGAGCAGTTTGACCGAATAAGAAACTATATCTATTACCGATCGGGAGATAAGGATTTGGCGACTGACATTGCACAAGATGTGTTTATGAAATTTTGGGAGAAGGATTTTGACTACGATCCGAAAAAAAACGTAGGGCTACTGTACAAATTGGCGGCTAACGAATTTATATCGAAATACCGGCATGAAAAAGTAGCTGAGAATTATAAAAACACGGTGCAGTTTAAATTAAACGATGAAGCAATAAAACCTGACGAACTAATTGAATATGAACAACTAAAAGATGAATACGAAAAGGCACTGGCCGAAATGACAGAAAAACAACGAACCGTATTTTTATTGAGCCGGCATGAAGGATGTAAACAAACTGAAATTGCCGAACGCCTCGGAATAAGTTTGAAGGCCGTTGAAAAACGCATGAGAAATGCTTTAGGCCTGTTGCGTTTAAGACTGAATTATAATGGTTAACAGAAAAAAGAAAAGATGAAAAACGATAATAGCGAAAAAATAGAAAAACTAAGTAACCTGCTGGAAGTGGAATATTCCCGATCGAAAGAGGATATTTGGAGTGCAATGGAAGACAAATTGTCGGCTCCGAAAAAAGAGGAGAAGAAAGTTATTCAACTTAATCTTCGCAATTGGACAGTAGCCGCCTCAGTTATTATATTGCTGGGAATTGGCAGTTTTATTCGTTTCTACCACGAAGACTATTCAACAATGGCCGGAGAACAATACCGGGTTGAGTTACCTGACGGATCGATGGTTGATTTAAACGGCCAATCGAGCCTGCAGTTTCATCCTTACTGGTGGAAAATAAACCGCAGCCTTAATTTCGAGGGTGAAGGATATTTTGAAGTGGAAAAAGGGAAAAGTTTTTCGGTGGTTAGCACCAACGGAACCACTACTGTTTTAGGTACCAGTTTTAATATTTACTCGCGAGATGCCAACTACGAAGTAAATTGTTTAACCGGAAAAGTGAAGGTAAAACTACCGGGCGGGGCACAAACAGTAATTACCCCCAACCAGCAAGCCAAACTTGTAAATAATCAGCTCGAGGTAACAGAAACAAATGCAGCGCACTCAACCGAATGGAAAGACAATGAATTTTATTTCACACGGGAAACGATAAAAAGAGTATTTCGGGAAATAGAAATTGCATACAGCGCCAAAATAAGTGTTGAGGCCGACGAAACAACGTTTTACAGTGGCAATTTCAAAAAAACAGATAACATTGAAGACGCATTAACTATTGTATGCAATCCTTTAAATCTTAAATTTGTACAATTAGAAACAGGAACATATGTTATAAAAAGTAATTAATTCGTTGAAGAACTTACAACAATTATTTATACTGCTGTTATTTACTTTTACTGTTCAGGCCCAGTCTGTTCACCTGGATTATAAAAATCAGTCGCTCGACAATGTTTTACTTGATTTTCGAGACGATTACGGAATAAAATTGTCTTTCAGTAACAACCAGTTATCAAAATACAAAATCACTATCAATAAAGATTTTTCCAATGCAAAAGAAGCATTGGATTTTCTGCTTTTAAACAAACCTTTAACACTTCAGAAAATTGGCGATGTTTATATCATCAGTCAGCAACTTGCCCCTCCACCAAAGCAATATACCTTATCGGCCACAGTTTTTGACCAAATTTCCGGAGAACGACTGCCCTATGCCCATTTATTGGTAAATAACAGGCAACTTACCAGCGGGCAAAATGGTTCTTTTTCGGCTTCATCAAAAACCGACTCACTGTTTCATATACAAGTAAAATATCTTGGTTTTTCAGTGTTCGACACAACTTTAACTGCATCAGGTCATTATAAACTGGGCTTGCAACCATTGGTTTACGAACTGGATGAAATTGAAGTAAACTCGATGCTGGCCACACACAAAAGCGGAGCAGGCGATTTACCGGGCACCATTCGCTTAAACAGTTTTGTTTCGAACTACTTACCCGGAAACGGCGATCATTCGGTATTTAACCTGCTACGTTTACAGCCGGGTATTCTTGCTGCCGGAGAACAATCGGCAGATTTGCTGATTTGGGGAAGTTACGAGGGACAAAGTAAGCTACTGTTTGATGGTATTACCCTTTTCAGCATGAAAAACTACAACGACAACATTAGCACTATAAATCCACTAATGGTAAAAGATTTAAAAGTGCAAAAAGGTGGTTACGGCGTTGATTACACCGGCCGCGTTGGTAGTATTGTTGATGTTACCGGAAAAGACGGAAACAGGTATAAACCAAGTGCGGTTTTAAACATTAATAATCAAACCATAAATGCAATGGCTTCAGTGCCTGTTATTAAAAATAAAGCATCGTTAATGGTTGCAATGCGACAAACCTATTACCAACTTTACGATAAGAGCAGTGTTACTTTTGGTACAGGAAGAAATGGTAATTCCAATATCGACAGAACTTTGTACCCCGACTACAATCTTCGTGATTTCAATGTAAAATTTTCGGGAGAACTAGATCCTTCAACCACCTACAAAATCAATTACCTCCGGAGTAAAGATGATTTTATTTACTCCTTAAATCTTGATGGAACACAATCGAATTTTATATACGACGACTCGGAACATAACCGACAATTTGGTTGGTCGGCAGAAATAAACCACAGCTGGCAAAATGGTATGAAAAGCCTGTTTCGCATATCGGGATCAGACTTAAATAAAAATGTTGATAATCAGCAACAAATTGGTGGTGGCTCAGGAAGTGGCGGGCCAAATGGCTCGAGAAGACCCGGAGAATACCAAACCACTCTTAACGACCAGATTAACAACCAAATAAAAGAATTAGACTTTGTTTTGGAAAACCAGGTTCAAATAACGCCCGCCCATAACCTAAAAACAGTAGTTGGAATAAAACATCAACAAACTGCTTACAGCGAAGACTCGTTAAATATTAATCTGCACCAAATTGATAATGAGCATACTGTTTTAAATGCAAGAGTAGCTGACAGCTGGTCGGTAACACCAAAATTGAAAGTAAACCTGGGGTTGCTTTTTGAACATGTTTTGGATTACAATCAAAATTACTGGCAGCCACGCCTTAGCTTAAAATACCAGCTATCAGACAATTTAAATGCAAGTTTGGCCTACGGAAAATACACGCAGTTTGTTACTCAGCTTCCGCAGATTGATGACTTCGGCAACATCCGATATTTTTGGATGACCGTGAACGCACCAAATAACAGGATTTATGCACAAAAAGCAACTCACAAAGTTGCCGGACTTAATTACCACCTCAATGGTTTTAAAGTTGATGTAAATGTATTTCAGCGTGACATTACCGGACTAACACGTTTTAATGACTACAGCTATAATTCGGCAATTTACAGTGGCGAAAGTAATTCAAAAGGTGTTGATGTGTTAGTGAGTCAAACATTTAAACATTTAAATTATTGGCTTGCCTACACCTACAGCAAAACCAAAGAACATTTTGATTATTTTGCCACCGATGATTTTCAACGCGCGTTGCACGACCAAAGACACGAACTTAAAGCCGCACTTATTTACCAATTGAATAAATGGCATTTTTCAGCAAATTTTGTTTACGGCTCCGGTTTCCCCGACTTGCTTGACGAATCAATTCTGAATGATTACCAGCGTTTAGATGTCGCATTAAACAGGTCATTTTCTTACAAAATGCTCGACTTCAACGCCGGATTTTCAATCCTGAATATTCTTAACCGGCAAAATATTAAATACGATAATTTTTATCGACTTGAAGATGAAGAAGGAGAAATTACTCTGCATGCCAATGCAGTTCCATTTACACCTACGCTTTATTTCAACATTTCATTTTAATTCTTTTTTGTCTTCGCCATAACTTTTTCCTGACAAAAAGGAGTATATGCTCTTTTCACATTTCAAACCCTCAACACATACAGCTATATATCAACACCTTACAAATCTCTTCGAAATAATTATTATATTTTTTACCACAAAAGGTAGGGGGGGTTTTAAGTTATGCGGTTTAATGATGTAAACACTTTAAAAATTAATAATCATGAAAACTTTATTTAGCATTTTTGCCGCACTTTTATTCGTGACTTTCGTAGCAAACACAACTTTTGCACAAACAGAAAACGATGGAACAGTTACAGAAGGAACAACCGTAGTTGACGAAACCGTTTGCGACGGAACAGGAATACCATTAAATGATGGCTCGGGAAAAGGATTGCATGGAAACGGTGCTGCTGCCGGAGTTGGCAACGGAATTGGTGCAGGGATTATGGAGCGAGGTGGCGATTTTCAACAAACATTCAGAGCAATGCTTACCGAGGAGCAAATGGCCATTATCCAAAACCTTGAGCTAACTCGTGAAGAAAGACGCGAGGCGCTTCAGGCAACATTTACCGAGGCACAACAAGAATTGTATGATAACCACATGGCTGAGGTAGCCGATAGACAAGCAATGAGGGGTAATAAGGCACTGAGTGAAGAAGGAGTTGAAAATGCTGTTAGAAAAGGATGGCAACGCGGACGTAATTAAGCCTTATTTTACGATAGACGAAAAGGCACTTTTAAGGTGCCTTTTCTTGTTGCTTCAAACAGTTTCGCCTATTTGTTAACAACTCCCAACCTTTTAGTCAATATACTTTTACACGTGTTGCAATGAAAAAACTTTTTATTATCCTTATACTTTTCGTGAACTCCATGGCTGTAGGTTATGCACAAACAAACGAAGCAGTTACCACTATTATGGACGACGAAAGAACTGCCCGTTTAGATTCGTTAATAAACGATCTTTTTATTGATGATCCGGAATTAAAAAGTTTGCTCAACACCAATCCCTGGAAAATGCATTACTTGTATTTCAGAAGTTCGTTTAGCACAAAAACAGTAGCATCGGGCCGCGAAATTGGTGATGACCAGATTAATATAGGTAATCAGTTATTTTATTTGAATGGTGCAGGGTTTTATGCCGGTGTTTCAGGAGTTTGGTACAACCAGCTCGATCCGGGTTACCGAACCACGGTACTTATGGGTGGTTACAGTAATAAACTTTTTAACTGGGACCCGCTGCGGGTTCGTTTATCCTATTTGCGATATATTTCGCACATTGACGACCCCTTGTATGAACCACTTTACAAGCAAGCTTTAAGTTCAGGATTTACATTAAGTAATAAACACGTCGGACTAAGGCTTGATGGCTCACTTCATTTTGGCGACTACGAAACCGGTAAAAGTTTATCTGCCGATTTATACGGAAATTTAGTTTTATACGAAAACGGCTACCGAAAAAAAATAAGATTCCGTCCCGAGATTTCAGTTACTTACGGAATCGATTACCAGGAATTTATGCTGGATGAAAGTTTTATCGATCCGATTACCGGATACGAATACACCTCGTATTACATTGATAAGTTTGGACTTATGGATGTTCAATTGGAATTACCCATTGATTTTCGTTACAAAAATTTTGACTTTGAATTGAGTTATAAATACCATATGCCTCAGAATTTTGTTGACGATGTTGAACATCCCAACCTCTCAGTTTTTCAATTCTCGGTAGGTTATTTTTTCCGACTGGGAAAATAACCACTTGTTCACTCGTAAAAAAACATACTTATACGTTCTAATTTTTAACCATTTACAACCTATCGTCAATGGTCTTTCTCGTGTATTTTGGTAATGGTCCTCTTCTTCTGCTCGGGCAAGTTAACGTTCAAATTAGTATCTTCGGGGCCACATTGCAACAAGATGAAAGAGCAGTTAAAAATGAGCAACCCGGCCTTGCAAATAATCAAATCGACATTATTTATCGCGCCTGTTGCGTTTTTAACATTCTTATTGGCTTCCGTCGTCGTCTATTTCATGCAAATCGATGACCTGGTTTTGTTCCCGAATACAACAATCTATTCATACAACTACTACACCGACGGGGCAAATGGCGGCAACTCCGAAATGTTAAACTACGAAGTATCCGATTCGTTAATCCATCTCAAATTTCAGTTAAATGACGCTTTTTACAGCCCTTATGTTGGACTGGTACTTTCGCCCAACAACCAAAAAGCAATAAATGCAGCTAAATATAACCAACTTAGCATTTCTGTTCGGGGTGAAAACATGGATAGAATAGGAATCTCATTGTATACCCCGCCTTTAAATCCTGAACAAAATTCGGATGAAACACCTCATCATGCTTTTCTGAATATTACCGAAACAAAAACCAACTATACCATTACTGCATCAGAGTTTCAGTTTCCGGATTGGTGGACTGATTTACACCAGCTAAATGATAACGAAAATGAATTGCCGGATTTGCAAAATCTATTACATATCAACATCGGATCGGCGTTTACACCTCAGATAAACAAGGCTAAAACCATCGAAATTTATCAAATTGCATTTACCCGAAACAATCAGCATTTGTTTCTTCTTCTCGGCTCAATCTATTTGGGTTTACTTGTCTTAATTTTTGGTATTAGTTATCTCTTAAAAAAACAAGATGATAAAAAATCGGAAGTCATCGTTTCTTATCAGTCTCTTGAAACTTCGGACGGTGATGCGATTCACCAAAAATGCCTGCAATTTATTAATGCAAACTATCACCAAAGCGATCTAACTCTTGAAAGAATTGCGGAACAAACAGCAACAACTCCCCGAAAAATTACTCAAATAATAAATGACAAATTCAATTGCAACTTTAAAACCTACCTGAACCGGATTCGAATAACGGAAGCCAAAAGATTATTAAAAAATACGACCTTAAATATGGGTGAAATTGCCTTTAAAGTTGGCTTTAACAGTCAGAGTCATTTTAATCGTGTATTTAAATCGGAAACATTAAAAAGCCCGTCGGAGTACAGAGAAACAGGAGATTAACATTTTTGCAAAACGAATTGCATTTTTTGTAAAAAGTAAAATATCTCTATTTCTTATCATTGCAGCTCAAACCAAAATGTAAATGAGCTGAATTATGACAACTACTTTTAAACTTTCAATAAGCTACTTCTGCCAACTTTGCGCTACAATTTTTTTATTTTCCTTATTGGCATCCTGTTCCGAAGACGAAGCGGACACACTTTGGGTGTCACAATCGCAAATCAACTTTCAGCCAACAGGCGGATCGTTTTCCATCACCGTAAAAACCAACGTTGCAGAGGGCTGGCAAATCAGCAATCCTGCATCTGATTGGGTAAACCTGTCAAAAACATCGGGAACAAACGAATCGGAAACGGTTGATATCAGTGTTTCCTCAAAATCGTTAGAACAACGTACCGCTGTGTTATCGCTAAATGCAGGTAACGCCGACCCGATTGAAATAACCGTTACGCAAGGAGCTTCAGATTACATCTACAATTTAAGTGCTGATATTAATTATGCAGAATTCAGTTTTGCAGCCGGATCATCGAACCTGGAAATTAACTCGCAAGCTCCCGAATGGACTTTGCAGTGCGAAGCTGATTGGCTTGAATTTAGCAAAACAACAGGCGGAGCAGGTACATTCGATGTTAGCATAAGCACAAGCCAAAACGAAGAAAGTGCTGAACGTACGGCAACCATTGTTTTGAGTGGCGACCAAGCGCCAACGTCAGAAATAACAGTTACACAAAAGGGTTCATATCCAAGTTATAACTCCAATCCTGTTGCGGCCGATATGACCGGAATGAACAGCAATGCCCTGCAAATTGCCGAAAGGATAAAAATAGGCTGGAATATTGGCAACACACTTGAAGCAATTGGCGGAGAAACAGCATGGGGAAATCCAATGGTTACCGAAGAGCTGATTCAGCTGGTAAAACGTAGTGGATTTAATGCTATTCGCATTCCCTGTTCGTGGGATCAGTACATGGAAAATGAGGCTACTGCCGAACTAAAAACCTCGTGGCTCGACCGCGTAAAACAAGTAGTTCAGTATTGTGTTGACAACGAAGTTTATGTGGTGCTCAACATTCACTGGGACGGCGGTTGGCTCGAAAATAACTGCACTCCTGACAAGCAGGAAGAAAACAATGCCAAACAAAAAGCTTTTTGGGAACAAATTGCGACCCATTTACGCGATTTCGACGAACACCTGATTTTTGCCGGAGCCAACGAACCCAATGTTGAAAATGAAACTGAGATGAATGTACTTCTCTCCTACCATCAAACATTTGTTGATGCGGTGCGATCAACCGGAGGAAAAAACAGTTATCGCGTTCTTGTTGTACAGGGGCCATCTACCGACATTGAAAAAACCAACAATTTGATGACCACTTTGCCAAGCGATGAAATTGAGGGACGCCTGATGGCCGAAATCCATTATTACACGCCATATCAGTTTTGTTTAATGACTGAAGATGCAGATTGGGGAAACATGTTCTACTACTGGGGAAATGATTATCACTCAAGCTCGGATGCTGAACACAATGCAGATTGGGGAGAAGAATCAACGCTCGACGATTTGATGTTACAAATGAAAACTCAGTTTGTTGATAACGGAATACCGGTAATTTTAGGCGAATTTGCAGCCATACGAAGAGACTTTTTAACGGGCGATAACCTGGAGTTACATCTGGCATCGAGAGCTCATTTTCTAAAATACCTTACCAAACAAGCCAGGGCCAATGGCATAATTCCTTTTTACTGGGATGCCGGAAATATGGGTGAAAATTCATCTGCGCTTTTCAACCGGCAAAACAACTCAGTTTACGACCAACAAGCATTAAACGCCTTAATGGAAGGTGCAAATGAATAAGATTAACAGAGGAACGAAGCGGCTTCTATTTCCCGCCGCTTTGTTTTTCCTTTGATATATTTTGAAGTTTATCGTATTCTTTGGGCGTATCCATATCCACAAGAATTTCACCGCATGGTACGCTAATTACCTGTTCCTTGTAATTCCAGAAGATTGTTTTTGCACCTTGTTTTCCGTTCAACCTTGCCAGTTCATCAAAGTAAAAACGATCGAATAATACCGGAACACCTTGCCAACCTGAATTAGCTTGAGAAACTATTATTTGCTGATTATTCGGTTCGAATTTAGTAACCAGCGTATTTAAATGATCCGATGTAATCAGTGGCTGATCTATCAACGTTATCATCACACCTTTACAGTCAGGATAAAGCTGGCTAATGAATCGAACTCCAGTTGCAATAGAAGTTCCCATTCCTTGTTCCCAGCTTTCGTTAATGGTGAATTCAACAGGTAAACCTTGAATAATCGGAATTATGCTTTCAGACTGATTTCCTAAAACCACCACTACAGGATTCCCTGTTGACAACAACATATTTACCTGGTGCTCGATAAGCCTTTTCCCTTCCCAGGGTAATAATGGTTTTGGCTTCCCCATTCTTGAAGACGCGCCGGCTGCCAACAATAATATTGGAATGTTATTCATGAATCGCACCTACTTTCTCGCGCAAAGCCACAGGCTTCTGTTTACGAACCACACTTAATATTTCGGCCAGAATTGAGATTGAAATCTCTGCAGCATTTTCAGCGCCAATGTTTATTCCTGCCGGACCATGAATCTGCTCAATAAACTCCAGCGAAAGATCGGGCACCTGTTCAAGCAACATCGAAATCAAGCGCTCCCGGCGGTTTACCGAGCCCAACAAACCAATGTACGCCGGATTGATATCTTTTAGCGCCATCAGGTATTGCACGTCCTTATTAAAGCTGTGCGTCATTAAAACTACGGCAGTTTGTTCATCAATAGCTGAAGTGTCGATATCATCAAACGACGGAGCAATCAGCGAAGCTGCTCCAGGAAAATAATCACACGATTTCGACTCCTCGGGAGAAGCTACGACAGTTACTTCCCACCCCAGCAATTTACCGGCCTGACTTAGCTGAACGGCATCATGTTCAGCACCAAAAATAAAGAGCTGAAATAAAGGTTCGAAAGTTTGTGTGAAACATTTTTGGCTGGCTGTTTTATCGCTTTTAAAATCAGGATTCAACGAGTAACTAACGCCATTAATCTGTAGAACAGAACCCACATCATCATACTCGCCCACTTCGGTATAAAAGAACGAATCCATTTGAAAAGACTTTCTGCTTTCCAACTGATTTTCAAAGGCTACCAATAGTCCTTCCGACAACAGAGCGGGTTCAATCAAAACATGAATAACCCCCTCGCAACCAATCCGGTACCTGCCATCGTAAGTAATAACTTTTGGTTTGTTGGTACGGAAAACACTTTGTGCCTGACGTTCGATCTCGCTTTCAACACAACCGCCACTAACCGCTCCGGCATATTCACCATCCTCGCGAATAAGCATCCGAACTCCGGGCCGCCGGTACGACGATCCTTTCAAATCGACGACCGACACAAACACCGCTTTTTTTCCAAGATCTTGCCAGGACTTTAACGTCGTAAACAGTAATTTCAGTTCGTGCGTCATTTTAAACAAATTAAAGGTTAGTCTCGTTTTGTGAATTTCTACTCTAACAAATAAAAATACACCAAATATTTATAAACCAACATCATAACAAGCAAGTAAGCAATCCTGTTCAACAAAATAACGGGCTTGACTGAATTATTATTAGTTGGACTCAATCAATTGTAAATACAATACCTGAAAGTATGAATATGATGAACAAATAGATGTTTTTCTAGTTAAATAAGCATGTTGAAAATTGAAGATAAGCTGGGCAGAAAATTTGAAAAGCTGAGAATAAGTCTCCTGAACTCGTGTAATTTTTCGTGTGTATATTGTGTTGATATTGAGTTTGATGAAAACTCGAATCTTCAACTCGATCAGAATGGCACTGAAAAACCAATTACAGTTGAAGAATTCACCCAATTAATTCAGGCGGTACACCGATTGACTGACCTTAAGAGTGTTCGGTTAACCGGAGGCGAACCTTTGCTTTACTCCGATTTGTACCCGCTTATTGAAAACATCAAGCACCTCGGCATTAACGATATTCGCTTAACCACCAATGCATTTTTCCTAAAAGAAAACGCGGAAAAACTGGTGAAAGCTGGTGTAAATTCAATCAACATTTCAGTAGATGCTATCGACAACAAAACCTTTGGTAAAATTATACGACGATCTGATACATCGCGTGTTTTCCAGGGAATAGAAGCGGCGATAAAAGCAGGTTTAAATGTTAAACTAAATGCAGTTATCATGCGGAGCAAAAACGATTCGCAGATTTTACCTCTGCTTGATTATGCAACGGAACTAGGAATAAAGATCCGCTACCTGGAACTGATGAAAATGGGACATTTATACAACGCTGAGAATGGACTTTTCTTTCCGGAGAGAGAGATACTTTCAACGATTCAGGAAAAATACGAGATCGAAGAAATTGAGCGCGAACACGCATCAACAGCGCATTATTGGCGCACTTCTGAAGGTGGCGTTTTTGGCATTATTGCCAACGAATCGACACCTTTTTGCCACGACTGCAACCGTTTGCGTTTAGATAGCAACGGCTACTTTTTTGGTTGCCTGAGCAATGCACACGGCGAAAAACTGATGCCATACATCAACAACGACGAACTGTTGACAAAGAAATTACAAGGATTGTTACTACTGAAACAACCCGTAAAATTCCACGGCAGCGAATTATCAATGAGAAATATAGGAGGCTAAAATGAATAGAAAAATTGTATGTTTTGCCGGACTGAAAAAGTTCTTTGGCGACGAAACCAGCGTTGAAATGGATCCGGAAGAAAGTTATGCCAACTTACTTGAACAATTAGGTGAATTAAATCCTGAAGCAAAAGAAGTACTGACCAGCTGCCGGATTGCTGTAAACGAAGAATTCGTTCCGCTGGACGAAACGATAAAGGACCAAACAACATTGTATTTAATTCCACCATCGAGCGGAGGGTAAATCGAACGATATGAAACACATTCAAAATACAGAGATCAATTACAGCGAACTTTTTGATGACTTCAGGCACCCGCAAAGTGGCGCCGTTGTTTTATTCAGCGGCGAAGTTCGCGATAATAATAAAGGCCGGGCAGTCACGCACCTTGAATACGAAGCATACGCGCCGATGGCCAATAAAATGATTGGCGAGATTCTGGAGGAAGCTAAATCGTGCTTTAATCTTAACCAGGCGGCTTGTGTACATCGTGTGGGTCGTGTTGAAATCAGTGGCTGTGCGGTAGTTGTTATAACCGGCTCGGGACACCGAAAAGAAGCTTATGATGCTAACCGCTATATTATCGACAGAGTGAAAAATGAAGTGCCCATCTGGAAACACGAATTTTTTACTGACGGTACCAGTGAATGGGGACAAAACTGCGATTGTGCAACCAACGATCACGAGCATCACCACCATCATAACCATTATGAAAAAGCTGAGTAAGGAAGATCTGTCGCGGTTTACACGCCATTTTTCGCTTTCGGAAATTGGCGAAACCGGCCAGGAAAAGCTGAAGAATGCGCGCGTGCTTGTGATCGGCGCAGGAGGTCTTGGTAGCCCATTGCTGGTTTACCTGGCAGCTGCCGGAATTGGAACTATTGGCATTGTTGACGATGATGTAGTAAGCACCTCGAACCTGCAACGACAAATACTTTACACCACAGTAGAAGTGGGTCAAAAGAAAGTAGAGATTGCAGCCCAGAAACTAAAAGCATTGTATCCTGAAATTGATATTCAAGCTTACGATACCCGGCTAAATGATTCCAACGTAGGAAGTCTATTTCAGCAATACGATGTAATTGCAGATTGTACCGATAACTACAAAACGCGTCAGCTGATTGGCTCACAATCGGCAAGTTTAAACAAACCTCTGGCTTTTGCTTCTGTACTGAATTACGAGGGGCAAATAAGTGTTTTTAATTACCAAAACGGACCTGTTTATGCAGACTTGTTTCCAACAACGCCACAAGACGGTATATACTCCGAAAATGATATTGGACTTTTAGGTGTGCTGCCCGGAATTACAGGAACACTGCAGGCCAACGAAATCATCAAGATTCTTACGGGTTATGGAGAGGTAATCAGCGGAAAACTATTGGTGTTTAATATCCGCGATAATCGGTTTAACTTGTTTCGTTTTCACTTTTGAAAAAGGAACGCTGATGACGCGGATTTTAACTGATGATCAGCTAAAATCAGTTCGATCAGTGTCATCAGCGTTCTATATTTAAGATCTATCCAATGCTGTTTTTCACAAATGGCTGATGGTAATAGCGCTCTCCGTTGGCTTTGTATAAAGCGTTAGCCAGCGCTCCCATTACCGGAGGATAAGGAGGTTCTCCCAATCCGGTCGGGTCGATATTATTTTCAACAAAATGTACTTCAATTTCCTTGGGTGATTCACCATGCCTGATTAATCGGTACATATCGAAATTGGTTTGATCCGGATAACCCTCACTAAATGTCAATTCGCTGTACATGGCATGACCGATTCCATCCACAATACTTCCTTCCGTCATGTTAACGGCGGCATCGGGATTTACCACAATACCACAATCAACTGAAGCATATACTTTTTCGATTACCGGCTTCCCATCTTTATTGGCAATATCCACCACATTTGCCACATACGAGTTGTGACAGAAATAAGCGGCAACACCACGATTTTTACCTTCTGAATTTGTATCCCAGCCCGATTTCTCACGAACCTGTTCCAAAACTCCCGCATAGCGTGCAGCATCATAATCGTTGTTGCTTCCCACCGGATTTTCCTGTGCCCGTTTTAATAAGTCGAGGCGAAACTGAATCGGATCTTTGCCTGCAGCTTCGGCGACCTCATCGAGGAACGACTGCTCGGCTACCGCATTAAAATTGGAGCCTGGCGCACGGAACGCTCCGGTACTGATGTTTGACTCAACAGTAAAACTTTCAGCAAGATAGTTGTCTACGCTTCCTGCCGGAAAACGATTAGCATGCAACGGACTGCTCGGGATTCCTCCCATTCGAACATGGAAACCGATCAGGTTATTGTCGGCATCCAATGCCGCACGGTATAATGCGTGATAAGCCGGCCGATAAATTCCATACGACATATCGTCTTCTCGCGAGTATATCAATTTTATCGGTGCTTTCATTTGTTGCGAAATAACGGCTGCTTCCACCATAAAGTGACCATACAGGCGTCGTCCGAAACCACCTCCCATGCGGGTCATTTGTACATCCACTTTTTCAAGTGGCAATCCCAAACGGGCAGCAACCGATTTCTCCATAAATTCCGGCGTTTGCGTTGGTCCTGCCAGTAAAGCAAAATCGTCTTTCACATCGGCAAAGAAATTCATTGGCTCCATTGTATTATGCGCCTGAAAAGGAGCTGTATAAGTTCGCTCAATTACTTTGGCAGCATTTTTAAATGCTTCCTCAGGATTTCCATCACGGCGTTGTTCGCCTCCCGATTTGGCGGCTGCTTCCGCCATTTTTTTATTATGATCGGCCGTGCTTTCAAAACCTGCAGGTACACCCAGAGAATTATCTGCAGTAATAGGTTCCCACTCCACGTTTAGCATCAATTTGGCATTCATCACTTCCCAGGTAGAGTTACCAACTATCGCCACCAATTCAGTAAAAGAAGTTACATCAGACCACTGCATTTCGTAATCATCCTGATATGATTTTATGGCAAACACATCTTTAATCCCGGGCATCGCTTTTGCTTCCGTGGCATCAAACGATTTTAGTTTCATACCAAAAGCCGGCGGATGTTCGATCATAGCGATCAGCATTCCTTCTGCTTTATAATCAAGCCCAAACAAAGGTTTTCCAGTAACTATTTTTTGTCCGTCCACATTTTTTCTCGACGTACCAATAATGGTAAAATCCTTTATGTCTTTTAACTCCACTTCTTCCGGAACGGTCAATTCAGCTGCAGCTGCGGCCATTTCGCCATATCCGGCTTCTTTTCCACTACCTTTATGATACAAAACTCCGGCTTCGGTAGTAATTTCATCAACCGGAACTTTCCATTCGTGGGCAGCAGCTTCGCGCAACATCCGGCGTGCCGTTGCTCCTGCCATACGTAGTCCGTTCCATCCCTGCCGGATAGACTGGCTACCACCTGCCAGCTGACGGGTGAAAATATCGGTGTTCAGCGGAGCCTGTTCAACCAGTACAAATTTCCAGTCAACATCCAGTTCGTCGGCCACAATCATCGGCATCGATGTTTTTACATTCTGGCCAATTTCGGGGTTGGGCGACATAATTGTAACCGCCCCGTTGTTCCCGATTTTCAAAAATCCGTTTAACTCATACCAGTTGTCGGGCATAGTTAATTCTTTGGGCGAATCGGTGGTGCATGCGGGTGCCAGCCAACTAAAAGTAAGCAGCAAACCGCCACCTGCCAATGCAGAACTTCGAATGAAGGAACGTCTATTGAGTTTTGTTTTAACAATTGTCATGTGAAAAGATTTTAATGTTATTGAAAGCGAGAAAGTGTGGAAAATGAATAATACAGCTTATGAATTAGAAGCAGTTTTAATGGCCTTTTTAATTCTTGTGTATGTTCCGCACCGGCAAATGTTTCCATGCATAGCCGTTTCAATTTCTTCGTCGCTGGGCGTTGGATTACTGTTTAATAAGCCTGCAGCATTCATAATTTGTCCGCTCTGGCAGTAGCCACATTGCGGTACATCTTCTTCAATCCATGCTTTTTGAAGCGGATGATCGCCGTTTTCAGAAAGGCCTTCGATTGTGGTGATTTCCTTATCACCCACCGAATCGACAAAAGTGATACACGAACGCGTTGCAACCCCATTTACCAGGATGGTGCATGCTCCGCACTGTGCGATTCCACAGCCGAATTTTGTTCCTACTAAATCAAGATGATCTCTGAGTACCCAAAGCATTGGAGTGGATGGATCGACATCTACCTCTTGCTGTTTTCCGTTGATGTTTAGATTAAATACTGCCATTTATTATTAGATTTTTAAAGATGTTACGAAGCTTAAACTGAAACACATGCAGATTTCTGCATATTTCATAACAACCTTTACAACAAACCTTTATAATAAATGTTCAGGTGGATATTAAGAATTACGAACAAGGATATCTCGTTCTAATTCACAGTTATTGAAACGAATAATTAATACTCCGTTATTTGTATAGATTAATCAAGCTGAAATATAGAAGTAGCTACTCCATGAATTCCGGGTGTAAAAACAAAAATATCTTAAAATGAAGTATCAAAATAACAGTAGATTTTTGCCTGAAGCTAGTCCTTATTGTTCCCCCAACCGGTTCGGTTTATGGTAAAGGTTTTTCTGTTGTTTTGTGAAGTTCGTTTTATTTCGACAGGTAAAATTCCGAAAAAGCTGCGTGCCAGGACAGTACCGGCAGAAGCTACACCAAACAAAGCAATAATCCAGCTCATGGTCCAGGGAGAGCCTTCGCTGTCGCCAAATAGTGTGAGTAAAAGTGTAGATAATATACCACTGCCATATTGCAACGCCCCGAGTAAAGCAGCGGCGGCACCGGCCATTTCTGGTACTTTATCAAGGGCAGCGGCTGTTGTGGTTGCGGCAATTATTCCGTTCATCGAGAAAAAGAAAAACACCGGAACAACAACCCCGTAAATACCTCCTATCTGCAGTTTTACCAGTACAACCAACACAAGACCTGCCACCATAGCAATGGCGGTTGCTACCCGTAATAATAAGTCGAGACTGAACTTACGCACCAATATACGGTTGGCAAAACTTAAAGAAACGATACCAAAAACATTGAGGGCAAACAGCCAGCCGTAATGTTGCGGATCAACACCAAAATAGGTGATATAAATTTCGGGCGAGCCGGCAACAAAAGCATAAACGCCAACATAAAAAAACGACACACATAGCGTGTAGGCCATAAACCGGCGGTTGCGGAGCAGCACGCCATACTTTTTAAACGCATTCAACAAGGATGTGCTCTGCCGATTTTGTTCGGGTAATGTTTCCGGAAGTTTTTTCAGGCTTATCAGCATTACTGCACCAATAATGGTAAGCAGCCAGAAGATACTTTGCCACGAGGTAAACTTCAGCATCTGTCCACCGATTAAGGGGCCAAAAATGGGTGCCAGCGCCATTAAAATCATCAGGGTTGATAACATTTCGGCGGCCTTTTTACTGTCGAGCATATCGCGCACCATAGCCCGCGACAGCATTGGCCCAACGCAAGCGCCCAGCGCCTGAACCACCCGGGCAGCCAATATCTGACCGATGGTTTCTGATAAGGCACAGCCTACCGAACCGATCATAAATAAAATCAATCCAATTACCAGCGGCATCTTTCTTCCGTATCGGTCGCTTATGGGCCCCCAAATAATTTGTGCTATTGCAAAGCCGATTAAAAATCCGGTTACCGTAAGTTCGATATCTCCCTGTAAATCGAGCTGCATTTGTGGCATGGCCGGCAGATAAATATCGTTGGACAGCGATGTAAAAGCCATTAAACCTCCCAACACCAACCACACAAACAGGCTTACCGATGTATTTTCAGTTTTCGTTTTTATCATACTCAAAAAAGTCTTAATGATTAAGACGGTGCAAAGGTTCAAATAATTTAAGAATGTGAACTATCTATATTGCAGTTGTTACTACCATAATTACTGATTTAATAAAATGTAACCTGAGTACAGGAGTTCGAATTAAACAATCATTATTCGAAGAAATCACCAACAAAAACATAAGTTGTGTAAATTTTTAGCGAACTCTCCCTCATTCACTCTCTTTGCAAAAGAGAGGGACGATTGTGTTGAAGGCATAATCAGGGAGAGTCAATAAATTTTTGAGCCATGTTTTACTACTGGCTTTCAAGCGACTTTCAAAAAGAAAGCACCCAACCCGAAGGCAGGATGCTTTTATTCTCCACAAATCAAATCCATATATATTTCTTAGCTTGGAACCGCAGGAGGCGGTGTCTCGTCCTCTGGCTCACTATCAGAGCGGCCCTGGCGGGCGGCCAGCTCATTTTCGTAATCGTTAATCTGGTTGTTTGTTAACTGAATAAAATTATCAATCTCTGGTGTCGACATTTCAAGCTCAACCAAGGCGTTAATGCGCGATACAATGTTTTCGTAAGCAGTATCAACAGCCTCGCGCAACAGTTTGTATTCTTCGTTGTCCTGGTCTACGGTTTCCTGCCTGCGCTGTTCCGTAAGGTTTTGCACGGTCAGGTTTTCAGTTTTTAAGGCTTCAACCCAATTGGTAATACCCAATGTAGCACAATAGGTTGCATTTTCTCGTTCTTCTAAATCCTGAATAATGTTGGTAATGGCTGCCGATTCGGCTTTTAATGACAGTTTACGCACATTGCCATGCACATCAAACAGCGCTTTTATCTTTTGTGCAGCTTCAATTTCGGCCTCATCGGGTCCCATAAGCGTAGCACGCAAACGCATGGTTATAGCACTCCAGTAACTATCGCGTTTTGTGTCGGCCCCACCAATAAGCGGCGTAAATTGGCTACTATTACTCTTTTTATACACGGCATCCATAGCCGCATAAGCCGCATTAAATTCGGGCATTTTGCTCTCGATGTTTAACGTGGCCGGTGTGGCCGTGTTAATTCGGGTTAGAAACTCAGTTATAAACTGATAATGGTCGTTATTACGGAAACGACTAAAAACCACTCTAATAATTTTTTCCATAATGAATTTGTGAGTTGATTTAAAATGTTTGTTGATTGTTAAACTATTGAGTTGAATTTGTGGATTTTATATGCATTTGGTATTAAATATTGAACAAAAGTAAAGCATATGTTTAGCCAAGTCAAGTGCTGGCAATATGTTTTACAGCAAACTTTTGTTTAATACAGAAGGTGGTAAGTGCCTTAAATTCTGTAAGACTGCGGCAGCAACGGAACAAAGCTTGTTTAAAATGCCGTATTTTATTTGCTCAGGAGGCCAATGCCTGTGCAAAATGCATTTTGTACCACCAACTATGTGCTGAGCACAAGAAAAAATACGTTTGAAGCCCACTTCGTTGATCTGGCGGCGTGCGAAAACGCGTTTGAAACCAACTTTCCTCGCGTCAGGGCGAAAAAAAACGTGTTTGAAACCCATATTTACTGCGTAAGGGTGTGAAAAAACGCGTTTGAAACCGATATTAACGGCGTCGGCATAAGAAAAAACGCGTTTGAAAACGGTTTTCCTTGCGTCAGGAAGGGAAAAAACGTGTTTGAAATGAACTTTCCTTGCGTTGGGAAGAAAAAAAACGCGTTTGAAACCAACTTTCCTTGCGTCAGGGAGCTTTAAAATCAGTTAGTTACGTGTTTTTGTGTTTTGGGCAATTATCTGAACGTCGCGTGTTATAAGGCATAGGGCTAAAGAGGAATTAAACCAGTGTTGTTTTATCTTTTTATATTGTTAACTTTAGCCTTCGAATAAAAACCGTAGCCGTTGAATACATACCCTGAAATAGCAAAAAAATGTATTAAGCATAATAAGTGTTGTTATACCTCCATTTTGGGCGGATAACAACACTTTTAAAAACGCTATAAACGATATAACAACAATGATGATACACACTAGTTATGGGCAAGTTTAAATCGACACCCAATCAATAAATTAAAACCAGATTAAATGAAAACAACTTTTACTTTTCTACTCTTAATTCTCTCTTCTCTTGGATTTTCACAAATTAGAGAATATCGTATCGTTGATAGCTTACGCAACAAATCGACACAGGACGTTAAAGTTTTCGAAATTAAAAAGGAAAATTTTAAAACAATGACATACGAATACAAATCAATACCAAATCCTGAATATTTAAAAATTCAACAAAAAATAGATTCCTGTGAAACTTTGATTAACTCTGCGCAGCAAAAATGTTTATCTACTACAACAAAAAACCATTATGATTACGCAAAAAAATATCTTTCAGATGCTGTAGACAAAGGAGTTCTTGGCTCATTAGAATCTTCTGACAGGTGGGCAAACATAAAAACAGCAAAAAAGCATCTTGATGCGGCAGGTTCGGCACTACAACAAAATACTTCTGGCAAATATTCTTTAGCAATAAAGCAAGCTAAAGCAAACATCGCTAAAATTGATGAAATACTACAACAAGCAAATTCAGCAGGAGAAGAAGCAAATATAATAATTAGTAAAATCCGACCTCAATTAAACCAATATAACAGACAGATTGGTAAAGGAGGATATATATCTGCCGAGAACAATACAATATCTGAAACGATTTATGATTATATCCCAACCAACGAGATTGTTACTCGAGAAATAATGGTTATGGATACTGTTGATGTTGCTAAAACTCTAAGTGGTACTTTTATTGGCATTAATTATAAATATGATGATGGGTATTGCATGCTTAAAGAAGATTTTAGAAAATTTAAAAAAAGGGAATTAATAAAAACTGAAACTTTAAGAGAATATTATAATGAGTATAATATTTCAGATATATCACTTTACGTCGCTTCTAGCGATATAGAAAATAACACAGCCTATTTAATCAAGAGTCTTGAAAATGAAAAAATGTATTTGGCACTTGGAGATATTTTTAACAGTTGGTGTCTTCAGCCAACATTAATTGAATTTCAAGAAATAATGAAAGAAAAAGGATTTGAAGAGATTACGATTAATGGTTCTAACGGTGTCAAATACAATGGTCATCAATGTGTTTTAACTCCAGATGTTTTTGTCAAACTTATGGAAAAAGATGTATCGATAATAGAAAAAATGGAAGCAAGTGTTAACCAGTTTAGAAAATATAACGAAGCCGCAGGAGAAATTGCGGTTAAATTAGGGAATCACATAAAACGTTATAAATCATTTTTGTTGACTTATGACCGAATGGAGGAATGGGAGAAAGACACAAAAGCTTGTAATGCGATTATGGCAAAAATAAGAAAGTTGCCATATACACAAACAGAATTCTTTTATTCGCAATTAACTAACGAAGATATTAATCTACATGAATTTGTAGTTCTTCAAACAGCGTATAGCAATGAAAAATTAGGTCTCTGATGAAATGATTTAGAACGATTTTAAAATTACAAATTCACTAAATATGATAGATAATTTTATCGATATAATTACTTCAAAATTAAATACTGCATTAGCAGCATTAAAATCGAATGGAATTAAACGAAACTACACATTTGAGATTGATTGCGAATGTTTAAAGGATTACAATTATATAGACATTCGTGATTCAATAGAATTTAGAGATGTTTTCAAAAGCCTAGAAAAACTCAAAGGACCAACTCTATACTGGATTGAAATTAAATCAAATACAGACAATGTAAAAATTCGAGAGTATTTTGAAAACTATTCAGCTTCACCAAGCTCAAAAAGGACACCTGCAATAAAAAAACATTTTGATATAAACTCTAAATGCTTATACGTTGGAAAAGTAAAAAAAACGGTTTGGGGGCGAATGATACAACATTTAGGCTTTTACAAAGTAGATAAAACGCAAGGGTTACAACTGTTTTACTGGTCAAAAGGATTAAACCTTAAACTTGTTGTACACCTTTGTGAATTTGATGAAAACATGTCTGATTTGATTTCAATATTTGAGATTGAACTAGCAAAACAAATGAATCCTATAATTGGAAAACATTAAAAACCAGCCCATAACAAAGTACATATTTCAGAACGGGGTTGGTTCGGTTTTGTAACTGCGGCTCTCGCATCATCGTTCCGTCCTGGCGGACAGGAACGAGCTCCGAAATCCGCTCCGCAACATGTACCAACCGTTACAAACAAGCTTAAAAAAAGACAAACAATGGCAACTGCCTGCACACAAATAGCACATTTGGTTTTTTGCCGACACACAAAATTACTGACCTTAAAAAACCAAAAGAGCTATTTTTTGCCAACGCTCGGAATGATATTGAGTAGAAAGAATTAAATTTAAAATCTTACAACTAGAAAACTCTAAATGGAAATAAAAATCTTGAAACCAAGAAAGGCAATCAATAAAGCCTTTTTAAAAATAAAACCAAACAGAACAGAAATTGAAAGTTTCAAGGCAAATTTGATTCAGCTACTCGACCGCACAAATGAAACGGAATCAGAAGAATTTCACAAAAACTTGGTTTCCGACTTTTTAAAGAAAACCTACTACGAACCAAATTATTTCATTAACACAAAAGGAAGAAATGACCTTGTAATCCATAACGGAAATAAAGCAAAAAGTACTGTTGGTGTAATAATTGAAGCAAAAAAACCAACCAACAAAGCAGAAATGCTAACAAAAGATAAAATCAATGTAAAAGCATTTCAAGAGTTAGTGCTGTATTATCTACGAGAACGAATTACAAATAAAAATCTCGAAATAAAATATTTAGTTGCGACAAATATTAACGAATGGTTTATTTTTGATTCCAACATTTTTGAAAAGCAATTTAGCCAAAACAAAGGTTTAGTTAAACAATTCAACGATTTTGAAAATGGAAGATTAACTGGTAAAACAACAGAATTCTTCTACAAAGAAATTGCAGAACCTTTTATAAATGACTTAAAACACGAAATTGAATTTACGTTTTTTGATATTCGAGAATACGAAAAACCACTTCGTAATCATAATCCAAAAGACGACAACAAACTTATTTCGCTTTTTAAATTGCTCTCACCTGAACATTTATTAAAACTTCCTTTTAAAAATGACAGCAATAGTCTTGACAGTCAGTTTTATGGTGAATTGTTACATATTATTGGACTATCTGAGACAAAAGACGGTAGTAAGAAAGTAATAGGAAGAAACAAGACAGGTGAAAGAAACACAGGTGCATTACTTGAAAATGCAATAATTCAACTAGAAAGTTTAGATAAAATAAATAGACTCAATAATCCAAGTCATTTTGGTAAAACTAAAGAAGAACGTTTATTTAATGTTGGTCTTGAGTTAAGTATTACGTGGATAAATAGAATTCTTTTTCTTAAACTGTTAGAAGCCCAACTAAAAACCTACAATAAAGGAGATAAAACCTATGAATTTCTAAACATTCATAAAATTCAAAATTATGATGATTTAGACAGTCTTTTCTTTCAAGTTCTTGCTATAAAACAATCAGAAAGAAACGAGGATGTTTCAGAACTTTTTGCAAAAGTCCCTTATTTAAATAGTTCGCTTTTTGAACCAACAGAAATTGAGCATGGAACTTTATTTATTAGTAATTTACGGGATGATAAAACAATTCCTATTTATTCATCAACCGTTTTAAAAAGAGAAAACGGGAAAAAACGAACGGGCAATTTAAGTACACTTGAATATTTATTTGAGTTTCTAAATGCTTATGATTTTAGTAGTGAAGGTTCTGAAGAAATTCAAGAAGACAATAAAACATTAATTAATGCTTCAGTTCTTGGATTAATTTTTGAGAAAATAAATGGTTATAAGGACGGTTCGTTCTTTACACCAGGTTTCATCACTATGTATATGTGCAATGAGACCATTAGAAAAGCGGTTGTTCAAAAATTTAATGAATTCAAAAACTGGAATTGTGAAGACATTGATTCACTTTACGATAAAATTGATGATAGAGAGGAAGCAAATAGAATTATTAATGGTTTGAAAATTTGTGACCCTGCTGTTGGTTCAGGACATTTTTTAGTTTCTGCTCTTAATGAAATAGTAGCCATTAAAAATGACCTAAAAATTTTACAAGATAGAGATGGCAAACGCCTAAAAGAATATCAATTTGAAGTTGTCAATGACGAATTGATTGTTACAGATGAAGATGGAGAACTGTTTGAATACAACCCAAATAGCAAAGAAAGCCAACGCATTCAAGAGACCCTGTTTCACGAAAAGCAAACTATTATTGAAAACTGTTTATTTGGAGTAGATATCAATCCTAATTCAGTAAAAATTTGTCGATTACGTCTTTGGATTGAATTGCTAAAAAATGCCTATTACAAAAATAGAAGTGAACTAGAAACACTTCCAAACATTGACATAAATATTAAATGTGGAAATTCACTAATTAGCAGATTTAGCTTAGATTCTGACCTTAAAACAGCACTAAAAAGCAGTAAATGGTCTATTGATAATTATAAAATTGCAGTTGACACCTATCGAAATGCTCAAAGCAAAGAACAGAAGCATGATATGGAAGAATTAATTGCGACAATTAAATCTGACTTTAAAACAAACATTGATAATCCGTTCAAAAAGAAAATAAGGAATGCAAGAACAAAAGTTGATAAAATTGCATTTGAGATAAATACTAAAAAACAATGGGGTGAAAAAATAAATAAAAAGCTTTTAAAAGACTTAGAAAAGGCTTCCTTAAATCTCAAAAAGTTAGAGGAAGAAAGAGATTCGATAGAAGCTAATATTATTTATGAAAATGCTTTTGAATGGCGATTTGAATTCCCTGAAGTTTTAAATGACGCTGGTGAATTTTTAGGATTTGATGTAATTATTGGTAATCCCCCATATGTTCAACAACGTAAATCAAAAGGAAATACAGCTTTATTCAGCAAATGGTATTCAGTTTATTCAGGGACAGCAGACTTAAGTATATTCTTCTTTGAGAAAGCATTTAACCTTTTAAAAGAAAATGGGCATTTTGCTTTTATAAACACAAATAAATTTTTTAATACTGAATATGGTAAGCTTTTAAGAACTTATTTGAGTCAATTCAAAATGAACAAAATGGTAAACTTTGAAATGGTTCCAATTTTTGATGAAGCTTTAGTATCAAGCGTTATTCTTACAATGGAAAAAAGTTCGCCAAATCTAACATTTGATTATTTAGAGTTTAACAATGAGGATATAACACAAGAAAAATTTAATTCTCAAAAAGAAAATAAATTCACCAACATAGATAATTCTTTGTTATCAAATGATTTTTGGCTATTCAATAGAATTGAAGAACAAGCTATAATTTCCAAAATGAAAAAGAAAGGAAATGAATTAAGCTCGTTTGATTCAATTCAGATAAAAAGAGGTATTACAACTGGTTTTGATGCTGCATTTATTATAAATGAAACTAACAATTTAATTGATTCAGATTTAGCTAGAAACTTTTTAAGAGGTAAGGACATCCACCGCTATAAAATTGAGAAAAATAACTTAAAACTTCTTTTTGTTCCTTGGCATTATCCACTTCACGCAGATGAAAGTATTAGCGGTGCAAGTGAACTAGCAGAAAATACTTTTAAGGATAAATATTATAACGAATACAAACATTTGCAGTCTTTTAAAACAGAATTAAGTAATAGAAATAAATCAGAAACAGGGAAACGCTATGAATGGTATGCTTTACAACGTTGCGCAGCGAGCTACTACCCATTATTTAATGAAGAGAAAATAGTTTGGGGGTTAATTTCTGGTGGTTGGGATTTTGCCTATGATAATGAAGGTCATTTATTGACTAGCTCTTCTTTTTTTCTTACATCTGAAACAATACCATTAAAATTCATCTTAGCCTTGTTTAACTCAAAACTATATCAATTTTATTTTTCCATAGTTGGAGAGAAAACGGCAGGTGGAGCTTACGTTTTCAAAAAAACGACAATTGAAAAATTTCTTATACCAAATAATTTAACTAAGGTTAGAGAGATAACTGAAAATGTTGAGCTAATAATCAGAGAGGATTCTAATGAATTGAGAGATAGGTACGAAAATAATATTAATCAACTTGTTTATAGTATCTATGATTTGACTGAAGCTGAAATAAAGATAGTGGAAGCAGCCACCGCTTAAGCCATACACATTTGCAACTCGCACAAGCCACCGCTAACCCAAAAATTGCAAAAGAGTATGTCTTGCCGACGCTTTGACCGGATAAAATTCGTGGAAATATGAAAATTAAAATACCAAAAAATAAAAGCCAGTTTGTAACAAATTGTATATGGCAGGCGGGGGTTTTAGCGGTCTGACAAGTCATACCTCGTGCCCACTTTCCTGCGGGTCTGACAGGATTTCTCTTCGAAATCCCGCCCGACCACATACAAGTGACCGTTAACGCCAAGTTTAAAAAAGACAATACACAATGAAAGCTAAATTTTTAGGACATGGACTTGATTCAGAAAACAAATTCAATGTTGGAAAGCAACTTGCTGTTTCATTTGAAAGTTCTAAATATGAAGTTTTTAATGGATTTGTTGCATTTGCCGCAATTTCGGGTGTAAAATTGCTTGCGCCTTTTATTAAAAAAGCACGGGAAAATTATAAGCAGATAAGATTTTTTATAGGAGTTGACAATAGAGGAACTTCAAAAGAAGCATTGGAATACTTAATTCATGAAAACATTGAAACTTATATATATCACGATAAAAAACAATATATAACTTACCATCCAAAATTATTCATATTTGAAGGTCCAAAACATGCTCGGATAATAATTGGTTCTTCTAATCTCACTAGCTCTGGAATAAGAAACAATATTGAGTCATCGATTCAACTTGATTTTTTCACTGCCACTGACAAACAAGGACAAAATGTACTTGCAGAGATAAAAGATTATTACGCTGATTTATTAAATCTTAATTCCGAAAAACTTAAACCACTTGACGAAAACTTACTAAATGAGCTAATAAAACAAAACTTACTTTTTAATCAGTTTCAACGTGGAGGCAAAAAAACTGAACCAAAAACAAATGATGGAGAAAACCAAGAAGAACAGGATGAACGTATCGAAATACCAAAATTTGATATTGAAACTGGGTTTGAACAAAAACACCAAAAGAACAAATATAAAGAACGGCGTTTTACTTCTGGCGATTATGAAAGATTCGAGACTTTACTCGACCGTTATGTTAATTATAAAAGGGACGTTAGACCATCAGGAATTGTAAGTAAACATACTGATGATAGAGAACTGTTTCGATGGTATCAGAAGATGCACGCACTTTATAATAAAAAAGGGTTACCTAAAGACATTGAAAATATATTAAGAAGCGTTGATTTTCCATTTTCGGGAGTGGGTATTCTGCGAAAAAGATTAATTAAGTGGGATAAAGATTTTCAGAAATTGGTTGACTACAGAAACAAAGTAACCCCGACTAGTAAATACACACATGTTCCGCAATTCACTAATAAATCAAATCCATATTATAATCTTGCAACTTGGTGTGTCATGCAAAAACAAAGACGAAAAGGAAATTACACGCCTTTATGGACACAATATGAAGAGGATAAAATGAATTCTATAAATTTCTTATGGGATGCTTCAATAGCGGGTAGCAGACCTAAGGATGAAAAATGGGCTGATAATTTAGTCGAACTTGAAAATTATTATAAAAAAAAGAAAAACGCGAATACAGTACCTTCTCAAAAAACAACACTTGGTCACTGGTTAAATGACCAAATGACTTTAAAAACGAGACAGGAAAGAGAAAACAGAAACGATTTAATAAGCGAAATCAGAATCGAAATGCTTGGCGAATTACTCGCAAAGAATGGCATTGAATGGGAATGGGAAAAACAAAAACACAGAATCGGAATAGAAAATAAAATTGAAAGTTGGAAAAAAATTGAAGAGTGGACTAATAGTGGGAAAATTAAAAACCTGACCGATAAGGAAAAGAAAGAACTTAAGAAAATGCGTGATGATATGGCTCAATTGCGGAGTCAAAGTAAGAGGTGGAATAATGATAAACATAGATGGAAATATGAAATTCTTGATAAAGCAGGATTTCCATATAATAAACAATAAAAAACCAGGCGTTAACAAAAGCTATATGTAATGCGGGGTTCAGCGGGTAATTCAACCGCAGTTCTTCGTAGCAACAACGCCAATTCGTCTTTGACGATTTGGCTATAAAAACAAAAATATGAATAAACGAATTGGCTCAGTGGCAGCCTGACAGTGAAACGTTTCAAAGTCCCGCACTACGCATAGCCAAACCGTTAAGGTTCAATGACTAAAAAAACATCGAAATATAAAAAAGAGGAGGTTGAACCAAAATTCAAACATTTTGCGTTGGCGATATTGATTATTCTGTCGGTAATTTCTCCTTTTTTCATAATCGGTGACAGACAGGCTAAAAAATGGAATGAATATTTAAAAGAAAATGGGAAAGAGACAATCGCTTATTATGTCTATCCTCAGGGGAGAATGTCAAGTAAAACCTATGAGTTTCAATATATCGTAAATGGAAAAAGATATACAGCAAGTCTAAAAAAAGCACCGCAACCACCCTCCAATTGCCCTTTCTCTGAAATTCCAATGATGGTACGATACGCAGAAGAAAAGCCTGGACGAAGTATTACTCTTCCACAAAAGGAATTTGTTTATAAAGGATACAAAATCAAATGGATAACAATCGACAAAAGCTACAACTATGCAATGACTATTAAGAAAATAAATTAGAGTAAAATCATTACTGGGAATTAACGAAATCAATGACAATCAAACAAAAACAACTATGCAAAAGCTACTTTTTACACTAAGTATGATGCTAACAATTGCCCATTTATGTGTTGGGCAAAATGCTATCAGTTCAAAGCAAATTGATAAATATTTTAACAAAAAAGAAAGCAAAGAATTGGCACATATTATTTCGTTTGTCGACAGCCTGGTGGTGGCAAAAACTGACATTCAGGAAATGGATAAAGCTTATCATCATTATCTCGACTCTCTTCACGAAAATTCTGCCCATGGAAACTACAACTGGGCTTTTGATGAAGAAATGAAATACAAATTCCTGTTTCATATCGATAGCACTGTATTCAATAAAATATGGATTAAACAAACTACATCGCGAATGGTAAAAACAAGCGATACAACCTTGTACTACCCTGAGAATTTTATTTCGCTCGACCTGAAGAGTGTAGGCGACTATGCAAAACTTATTCGAAAACTTGGCAAAACAAATGCGAATTACAAAGCGTATTACCAGACTATTGAAATTGCGGGTTCTTTGTCTCCATCTGTTGTTGCAGGATTTTTAACCAATCACAACGAGTTTGATTTCGATAACAGTAACAACCGACTTTGGGCGGCGGTATTCTTACTCACGCTTGAAGAATCTGTTGATAAAAAAGTTGAGCGTTATTTGAATAACTAAAATGCAAGCTATTACAATTGGAAAAATGATAGCTCTCAAGAAACAATGATCCTATTCATTATTATACAAAAAAAGCTGCTATTTTATACATTCACTAGATATTTAACCAATACGAAATCTTCAGGTTAATCGAACGGAATTTAGGCCCAAAACCAATTCTATGCGATGAATATTAGTTTCAGTGGGTTAAAATATCATTTCGGCTGATGCAAAACTGACCAGCTGCTCCTCATTAAAAACCGTACTTTTTAAATTTCCTGGGCAAACGATAATCTAAACGATTATTGGGAAGTAACTAATCGTTTTCCCAAACACTTTTGCGAATGGTTACCGGACCTAATAACCCGGATGGTTCCAGATTAATTTCAGGCCGTTTTCTTCCCAGAAAATCGTTCGAAATTACAATGTTGGTCGATGTGTATTTTTTCTGATCATCCAGAATTTCATCTCCTGCAACACGGTTAAACCACGAGTTTACAACAGTTATCTCCAAGGTATTTTCGCCTTGTTGCAGCACATCGCTAATGTTTACACGGAAAGGTTTTGTCCAGGTAATTCCCTTGTATTTTCCGTTAACAGTAACTTCAGCAATACCCACATCTTTTACCGTTTCCAACTGAAGGAAATAGTCGTTGCCCTTTTCCGCTGCAAAATCCAGGTTAAATGTTTTTGTGTAGTCTACCTTACCTGAATAATATTTTATTCCCTGATCATCAGATTTCGACCAGTCGGCCAATTCCGGGAAAACAACTTTTCCGGGACCACCCCACTCCGGATCAAAAAACAATTCCCATTCACCATCAATATTTTTAACGGTTTTGTAGCCAGGATAATTCCGTGCTTCTACACCTTGACGGTCGGCAGGAATTGCCGCGTTAAAAACCACCATAACCGATCCGTAAGGTTCAAGCGTTAGCGGTACTTCGGTTTTACCATTGGCCTGTTTAAACGCCATGGCATTGCGAATCTTACCCGTGTTGGCATCCCAAAGTTCAGGTTGCATTCCGCTTAAACGAAAAGCTGCCGTTATTTTTTGTTTCTCAGCAGTTTGATTCGACACAAAATACACCTGTGTTTTTCCGATTGTATAATGAATGTAGTCGAAGTCAGTGGTACTGTTGTTGCCTTTAACTTCAAAATCTGGTTCAACTCCTTGCGATAATAAGTATTCGCGGGCAGTAACACCCCAAACAACTTTTCCAGCGCCATATTCATGTGCACCTTCAGCTGCGACATCACTTCCCCATAATTTTTCTGTAAGCAATTGAAATTTGTCGTTTGCTGCTTTTCCTCCAACCAGGCTGATTGTACTTTCAGCTTTACTTCCAATAACAGTAGCTCCCTGATTTACCAACTCCTCCAGTTTTTCAAGCACTGCCAACGACAGAACTTTATGATCGGGTAAAACCAAAACACGGTATTCAATTCCTCCGGGAACGACAACTTTTCCGTTATCCACTTTTAATTGTAAGAATATCGTTTCATCGGTTACATCGTAATCATAACCGGGCATGACTCCGGCAGGATCGGAATGCTTGTATGGAAATACATTCGGCACATGATCGCCGTAATAATACAGCACATCGGCAACAAATTTGCCTTCCTGCACAACGGCCTGTACACGTTGCATATAATCGATAAATGGTCCTGATTCATTCCACCAGGTAACCTGCGGATTTACGTGCGTTCCCGCAAAATACTCCTGACCCGGCAAACCCATTTCGGGTGGCGAACAGGTAAAAGTATGAAAGTACATGCGGTTTAATCCGGCGCAAATTTCATGGTCGAATGATGATTTCTGATCGTGCCACAATTCATCGTTCCAATGTGGACCAATCGTAGTAAAACTTTCGGCTCCAACTATTTTAATTCCGTAAATATGCGCTGCGGAAGAAGCCTGTTTCAGGAAAAAACGGTTTTCGTCGCGCGGACGGTGTGGCGACGGTGCCCAAAACTCACTCATTACAATATCATTGTAACCGTAGTTTTTAATGCCGTCCATTGGTCCGGCGTGTGGACCTGCAGATTCGGGCTGAACACCCATGTTATAATGGTGTGCATATTCCTGAAAACGCTTGTAATGTTTTTCAGCAACCAGGTCGGCCAGTGTTTTTCTGAAATCGGCCAAAAAGGCATTTGTCGTATTTACATCATCAACAATGTATCCGGCAACAACCGGCAAGTAATTTATCACATCGTAACCACGGTAATCCGTAAATTCCTGTACAAATTTATCTGTCCAGTTCATGCCACCACACTCCCAACTGTCGGTTTCCATGTATTTCAAAGTTGTTCCAACATGATCGCCGGCAGCTTCAAAAATTGGCTCCACTACGTCGTTCCAGTAAAAATCAAAAGCCTCTTCGCTCATGTAATCCAACACGCGGCCCTGCCAGTCGCCACTCGATGTTGACACTTCAGCATCGGTACATGTGTAACCAACCCGCATTATGTTCCAGTTGCCTTCAGGCGCATCCCAGTTTAATGTTCCGTCTTCAGCTACAAATGCATCAAGCTGAATGATATCGTCTTTATTAATAGTGTAATTTTCCGCATTTTCTCCTTTATCCTTTTCAGGATCATTAAAGAGCAGGAATCTGCAATCGGGTGCAGAACCACCCAACTCATGAAAGCCCAGTTTGTAATCAAGATCGGTAATCACCTCATCGGTTTTCGCGGCATCTTTTAACGGAAAAGCAAGAATCGTAATGTCTTTATAAAAGTCGTCTCTGGTAAAGGGCTGCTCTAATTTAAGAGAAACAATCTTCCCTCCTTCTACTTTCGTTTCGGAAAAAGTCAATTGTTTGGCAGCATACTGAGGCGTTACACGCGGCCCACCGAGGTTCCAGCCACTTTGAATATTAAATCCCATTGTTAAACCCAATCGTTTGGCCTCATCAAGTGCGAATACAAAGAGTTCGTTCCACTCATCCGAACCGTACAACGGTCCTTTCGGGATGTCTTTATTTCCACGCTGGTTATGACCACCCGCATCAAAGATCATCGCGCCCTGAAAGTTTTTGGATTTCATGGCTTCCAAATCTTTCGTGATAGCTGCTTTATTTACATTTCCATTCAACCACCACCACCAGCAATTAACGCCATATTCACGTGACGGATTTTCAAAATTGGCTCTTGTTTCGCTGTAACTGATCTGGTCTTTCGCGGCCTTTTCGGCATTATCTTTTTGTGAGCACGATTGCCAAAACAAAGAAACAATAAGTACCAAAAACAATATTCTTTTCATAGCTGATGATTTTGAAAGTTAAGTTTGAATGGAGAGCTTCCCGACTATAAGCCTGATAATTTTTCCAAGGCCAGTGTTAATGCATGCGTTCCCAATTTACCATGACCCTGCGCCTGAACTGCCAGATACAGTTGTTTTACCAAGGCCAGCCCAGGCAACGAGAGGCCCATTGCTTCCGCCTCTTTCAGGGCAATACCCATGTCTTTAATAAAATGTTCCACAAAAAATCCGGGATCGAAGTTGCGATTTACAATACGGGGAGCCAGGTTATCTAAAGTCCAACATCCGGCTGCTCCACCACTAATTGATGAAAGCATAGTTGGCAAGTCCAGACCGGCTTTATGACCATACAACAAAGCTTCGCAAACACCGATCATCGTTCCGGCAATGGTTATCTGGTTACACATTTTTGTATGCTGCCCCGATCCGGCTGCTCCCTGGTAAACAATCTGTTTTCCCATGATTTCGAACAAGGGAAAAACTTTATCGAAAGCTTCTTTGTCTCCACCGGCCATTATTGAAAGTGTTCCGTTTTTTGCACCAACATCACCGCCCGAAACCGGAGCATCAACCGATTGGATATTTTTAGCTTTTGCTGCTTCATAAATTTCAACGGCCAAACTGGGTTCTGTGGTCGTCATATCAACCAAAATGGCACCCGGCTTTGCTTTTGCCAGAATACCATTTTCACCAAAGTATACTTCGCGAACATCTTTCGGAAAGCCAACAATAGTAAAAATGACATCGGAAACCGCAGCCACTTCTGCCGGACTATCCGCCCAATTTACGCCCTTTTCCAACAGCGATTCTGCTTTACTCTTTGTTCGTGTATATGTGGTACACGAATAACCTGCCTGTTTTAAATGGCCCAGCATTGAAGTTCCCATAACTCCGGTACCAATCCAGCCAATTGTAATATCTTTTTTCATTCGTCTATAATTGTTTATTTATGAAGAATCATACGGAACGAGTCCCAAAAATCCGGGATTCACTTCATACGTATTTTTTAAAGTATGCCAAAGCTAAAGTTTTCATCACATTCGGCAAAATCAATTAATTATTAACAGCTAATCTAAAAATGGACAATTTCTCTTACTCATTTGAAATTTTGGAGCTAATAAAACATTGATTATTTCAACAAAAAAGTACAGTCATGTTTTACTTTTTACGCTGATTTTCTAAAACTTATGTAATTACCCGCCTTCTACAAACTTTCTAAAAAGTACTAATTACTCTTTTACAACATGCTCAATAACAGCTTAATTGCAACCAGTCATTTTTTAAATAACTAAAACAAACAATTATATTTAGCACAAAATCTTTCGCATAGATTTATAACTGATAACGGAGAGTGGATGCTGACTACTTTCCGTTTTCTTTTTTGTACGGTGTTGAGCATAAAAAAAACCTCCGGATAAACTCCGAAGGTTTTATTATAGTTATTGTCGAAATATTCTTATAATTCTTTAAAGAAGTCGTTTCCTTTATCATCAACAATAATGAATGCCGGGAAGTTCTCCACTTTGATCTTGCGAACTGCTTCCATTCCAAGGTCTTCAAAATCGACAACCTCAACAGATTTGATACTGTTTTTGGCCAAAATTGCTGCCGGTCCGCCAATTGAACCGAGGTAGAAACCTCCGTGCTTTTTACATGCATCGGTAACAGCTTGCGAGCGGTTTCCTTTTGCCAGCATAATCATCGATCCGCCATGGCTTTGGAACTCTTCAACATAAGGGTCCATGCGTCCTGCGGTTGTTGGCCCGAAACTACCTGATGCCATTCCTTTTGGTGTTTTTGCAGGACCTGCATAATACACCGGGTGGTTTTTAAAGTATTCCGGCATTGGTTTGCCTTCGTCAAGCATTTGTTTGATTTGCGCATGTGCAATATCGCGTGCAACGATTAAAGTACCACTCAGGTTCAAACGTGTTTTTGTTGGGTATTTTGTCAATTCTGCCAATACTTTGTCCATTCCCTGATCCAAATCAATATCGATTGCCGGACTCATTGAAGGTGCTTTTGCGGGCAAGAAACGCGCCGGATTTTTCTCCAATTGCTCCAGGAAAATACCTTCTTTGGTAATTTTTGCTTTTATGTTACGGTCGGCACTACAGCTTACACCCAAACCTACCGGGCACGAAGCTGCGTGACGTGGCAAGCGGATAACACGTACATCGTGTACAAAATATTTTCCGCCAAACTGTGCACCTACTCCACTTTCCTGGCAAATTTTGGTTACTTTTTCTTCCCACTCCAAATCGCGGAAAGCCTGGCCACCTTCATTTCCTTCGGTTGGTAAATGATCTAAATAACCAGCTGATGCCTTTTTAACAGTAGCCAATGTTGCTTCGGCAGAAGTACCTCCAATAACCAGTGCCAGGTGATAAGGAGGACATGCAGAAGTACCCAGGTCCATAATTTTTTCCTGTACAAATTTGGTGAGGTTTTCCTCGGTCAGCAACGATTTGGTTTGCTGATAAAGGAAGGTTTTGTTACCTGAACCGCCACCTTTTGTTACAAATAAAAATTCGTATTTGTTGCCTTGCTCGGCGTAAAGATCGATTTGTGCAGGAAGATTCGTTCCGGTATTCTTCTCTTTTGTCATCGTGAAAGGAACTACCTGCGAATAACGCAAGTTCCTGTCGGCGTATGTGGCAAAAATACCTTTCGAAAGCTCTTCTGCATCGTTTGCACCGGTGTACACATCTTCACCTTTTTTACCAATAACAATTGCTGTTCCTGTATCCTGGCAGGTTGGTAATTCGCCCTCGGCAGAAACTGCCTGGTTCATCAGCATGGTGTGTGCCACAAATTTGTCATTATCGGTTGCTTCCGGGTCTTCCAGAATTTTAGCCAGTTTTTCAAGGTGCGAAGCGCGTAAATAAAACGAAACATCGGTGAATGCTTCTTTGGCCAGTTCTTCCAAACCTTTTGGGTCAACCTTTAAAATCTCGCGGCCATCAACTTCAATGGTCGACACATAATCTTTTGTAATGCAACGATATTCAGTATCGTCTTTTAAAATTGGAAATGGTTTTTGATATTTAAAATCTGCCATCTTATATCGGTTAAATTAATTTTCCATCAAAGATAAAACTATTCGGTGGTTTCTATTTTATTTTAAAGCGAAACCTGAAAAATTTAAGACTTGGAGCAAATTCACGTTTTTAAACAAGTGATGTTAATAACTACAAGCTATTTAAACACATTCTAAAGACCTGACGCTTACAACTCTGATATATTTGCCCCCAGATAAAAAACAAGATGAAAAAAATAGGTTTGGGTTTGTTATGTGTACTGACACATGGCATTTTCTCGTGGGCATTCGCATCGAAGCCTGCAGACTTTAGCGATTCTTGTTATCCCTTTGTCTATCACTCACACCAGTCAGCAATTGAACAGCCGATTGCGGTTAACGATACTTTTATTCTCGGCTTAGGCTGTGGAAAGTATTCGGTTTCCGGGAACCTGCTGAGTAACGATACCTACGTTCAGGATTCGTTTTGGCTTAGTACAATCGATCCGCCTGCAGTTGGGAATTTTTCGTGCGGCCCGCAAGGTAATTTCACTTATGGCAGTCCATCAGGTTTTCGTGGAAATATTACCTTGAAATACCGACTCAGCAGCGTAAGTCATCCGACTATTTATTCCGAAGCGCAGCTTACAATTGTTATTGACGACGATAACGATTGCGACCAGATTATAAACAGCATCGATATGGATGATGACAACGATGGAATTCTGGATGTGCACGAAGGAGATGATACTGTTGATACCGATCAGGATGGAATTCCTGATTACCTCGACATTGATTCTGATAACGACGGAATTACCGATTTTGAAGAATGGCAAGCGGAAGGATTCTGCAAATCACTACTGCTTTGCGACCATAATAAAGATGGCTGGGATGATGCTTTTGATCCGGCAGAAGGTGGAGATTATTACGAGCAAATTGATACCGACATGGATGGGATTCCGGATTTTCAGGATATTGATTCTGACAACGATGGAATTTTAGATTACATTGAAGCCTTTGATTTGGATAATGACAAAGTTCCGGAACTGAATTTCTCGAACCTGGATTTTGATGCTGACGGCCTCGACAACAGTTGCGATACCGAAAAATGCGGCACATCGCTGTTAAACCCGATGGGCAGCAGCAGTCCGCTACCCGATAACGATACAAACAACATAAGAGACTGGCGCGATCCGTACAATTACATTGTGGTTGATGACCAGCCATTTGCAAAAACAGGCGAGAATAAATTACTTGTTTATCCCAATCCGGTTGTTGACGAATGCAATATTGTGCTTCCGGAGTCGGCAGACAATTTCCCGGAATATTCGCTTAAAATTTATGACATGAATGGAAGATTGGAACACCTTGAATTATTTGAAGGGAAACAATCACTCCTTTCATTGGCTCACCTGAAAAAGGGGATTTACATCGTGCGTGTTAAAGCCGGCCCAAGAGATTTTGTCGCTCGCATCGTAAAAGCTAATTAGAAATAAAAGAAAGAGCTCTCCTCTAAAACGTTATTTTTTAGATGCTTATTTGGTTTGTATTACAAACTTATTTAACTTTACAAACAAAATACCATAATGGAATCAATTACATCGAACCAGGAAATGAGTGATAACGAAATGTTGAAAACACTCAAAACTGCCATTGCAACATCAAAACGTTCGTTATACGAAGACGGCATCTTACTCATTTTATGGGGCGCATCATTTACCATCGGGTTCTTTCTACACTACTACAGATCCACCCAAATTGTAGTTTGGTGGGAGCGAAATATTATTGATTTATTGAATATCTTAGCCGCTGTATTATTAATCGGATTTACCATCTATTATCTGTTCCTCCGTAAACCAAAACAGCGCACCTATGCGGCAATTTCAACACGTTTTGTTTGGCTGGGAATTATTATTGCCCATAACCTGAATGTGATAGTTACCAAAAGTTTGCTGCAAGAAGTTGACTTTTCGCTGCTTCATCCGCTACAAATGGTTTTAATTGGCTTTGCACTTTTTATTACCGGTGGAATTTACAGATACAAGTTATTATCGGTAAGTGGTGTTGTTATGTGGTTAGCTGCTGTGTGGTGTGCCCGTATCGACCTGGTTGACCAATTCCTGATTAGGGCAATAGCCAACTTTGTTTGTTTTGTTATTCCCGGAGTTTTAATGTATTTGCAAAGTAAAAAATCTGCCCATGTTTAAAAGCCTCGATCCACTTCTTCACTCGCAGGTTCGGTTGGCAATAATGACCATTTTACTAAACTCAAAGTCGGCCGAGTTTTCGTATCTGCTCGAAAATATCGAAACCACCAAAGGCAACCTGAGTTTCCAGATTACAAAACTGAAAGAGGGTGGCTACATAAAAGTAAAAAAATCGTTTCGCAAAAATTATCCGTTAACTACTTTAAGCATCACCCCTCAGGGAATTCATGCCTACGAAACTTATATAGAAGCTATCTCTGAATATTTCCGCAAATCGGGCAAACTTTAAGTCTCGCCCCCCGTTTTAAAATATATAAACGTATAAACACTAATGATTTGACTGGTGATATCATTCAAATCATTAGTTTTGATAAAACAATATTTATCGTTATGAAGACAAAGCTCATTCTGCTATATGTTTTACTTTCTGCTGTTGTTTTTAGTGTAAATGCAGAAGTAAAACTCCCCAAAATATTTAGTTCAAATATGGTATTGCAACAAGGAATTGAGATTCCTGTTTGGGGCTGGGCAACGCCGGGAGAGGAAATCTCCGTTTCTCTTCTAGAACAAAGAGTTGAAACCAATGGAAATACAGGTATGATGTCGACCGTTATGTTGTCCACTTCAGAAACAACTGCTGATTCGGATGGCAAATGGATGGCAAAACTGCCGGCTCAAAAGTACGGAGGACCATTCACACTTAGGATAAAAGGTAAAAACACCATTTCGTTAACAAATGTAATGATCGGAGAAGTTTGGGTTTGCTCAGGGCAATCGAATATGGAATGGCCGCTGGCGCAGGTAAAAAATGCCGATGAAGAAGTAGCTGCTGCCAAGCATTCTAACATACGGTTGTTTACGGTACCTCGCAAAGTAGCACAATTTGCTGAGGAAGATATGGAGAGTGGTGAATGGCTGGAATGCACCCCACAAACTGCCCACAATTTTTCGGCAGTTGGCTATTTTTTTGGCAAAGCTTTACAGGAAGAACTGGATGTACCTATCGGATTGATTCACTCGTCGTGGGGAGGTACAGTTGCCGAAACATGGACCAGTTCGCAAACCATTCAAAACGATCCCGATTTTAGGGAGCCGATGATTGAGTTGCAACAAATGAATCTTGAGGAGTACCGAAAAAATAAAGAAGCTGAAATTCGCAAAATACTGGGTGGTGAAATTCCCACTGAAGATGAAGGAATGCAGAATGGAGAACCTGTATGGTCGGACCCTGAATTAAACGATACCGACTGGAGTAAGATTATTGCTCCGGGATTATGGGAAGAACAAGGTTATATTGATATTGACGGAGTTGGCTGGTACCGAAAAGAGATTGACCTTACTGAAGACCAAACGCAAACCAACCTCAACCTGCACTTGGGAAAAATAGATGATTCGGACATTACCTTTTTAAATGGAATTGAAATTGGGAAAACGGAAAACCAGTACGACAAAGAAAGAGTGTACACCATTGATAAGAAATACTTAAATCCCGGCAAAAACATGATTGTTGTTCGAGTTAACGACACTGGTGGTGGCGGTGGAATCTGGGGCGATCCGGAAGACCAGTATGTTGCAATCGGGCAGGAAAAAATAGATATCTCGGGCGATTGGAAATTCAAAATTTCAAAAGCTGTAATGCAGGATATTGATCTCGGACCAAACTCGTATCCTACCCTTTTATTCAATGGCATGATAAACCCAATTGTACCATTCGGTATTAAAGGTGTTATCTGGTATCAGGGCGAATCAAATGCCAGCAGGGCAAAACAGTATCAACGTGTATTTCCGAATTTAATTAACGATTGGCGCACACAATGGAACCAAGGCAATTTCCCGTTTTTATATGTGCAACTGGCCAATTATATGAAACCGGTACAAAAACCAACAGAGAGCGAATGGGCAGAACTGCGCGAGGCACAAACAATGACATTGGATCTGCCAAATACAGGAATGGCATCCGCTATTGATATTGGCGAAGCTGACGATATTCACCCGCGTAACAAGCAAGACGTGGGAAAACGATTGGCTTTAAATGCGATTAAGGTAGCTTACAACAAAGATATTGTATACACCGGTCCAACTTTCGAGTCGGTGGAATTTAAAGATGGCAAAGCGTACATCACCTTTTCAGAAACAGGATCGGGTTTGGCGGTAAAAGACAAATATGGCTATGTAAAAGCATTTACTATAGCCGGGGCCGACAGGGAGTTTTATTGGGCAAAAGCCGAGATTATTAACAAAAATACGGTTGTAGTTTATTCTTATGCGGTTACCAACCCGGTGGCAGTGCGTTTTGGCTGGGCCGACAATCCTGATGACTTAAACCTATATAACCTTGAATTGTTACCTGCCAATCCTTTTAGAACAGATGACTGGCCGGGTATTACAAAGTAAATTGTAGATAAAATTATCATGATCGCACAATTTATTAATCAATATAATGTTGATTATAAAAACGTGTTTACATAGTTTTGCGCCAATGATGAAAAACTTTACCATTCTATTCTTTTTACTGCTAAGCCAAATCGTTTCTTTTGGGCAAAGTAACAACGCAACTTTAAAAGGTGTTATCAGCGATCAAAACGGCGTTCCGATTGATATGGTAAACGTGGTATTAAAAGAATATCCAACCCTGGGAACCACGACAAATGCCAACGGCGAATTTTTGCTTCGCATTCCGGCACGAAAACAACTTACTGTAATTTTCTCATCCCTGGGGTATCAAACTTTTCAGGATTCGGTTTTTGCCAATCGCGAAGAAACCATTATAAAGCAAATTGAAATGCCGGAAATGAATTTAGAACTGGCAGAGATTATTGTAAAAGAACAGCGACGAAACGGTGGAAGCATCGTAAGTCTCGATCCCAAAATAATCAACTCAATTTCAAGTGCATCGGGAGGTATTGAAGCCGGATTGAAAACCTTACCCGGCGTTGCATCAAACAATGAGTTAAGTTCGCAATACACCGTTCGCGGTGGTAATTTCGACGAAAACCTGGTTTATGTTAACGATGTTGAGGTTTATCGTCCCTTTTTAATTCGCGCCGGCCAGCAGGAAGGTTTAAGCTTTGTAAACAGCGACATGGTTTCCACCATCGATTTTTCGGCAGGTGGTTTTAATGCCAAATACGGCGATAAAATGTCATCGGTATTAGACATTAAGTACCGCAAGCCAAGCGATTTTAAAGGATCCGCATCGATTAGTATGCTGGGAGCAACAGCCCATTTTGAAGATGTAACTTTAAACGGAAAGCTATCACATATTTCAGGGCTTCGTTACAAAACTAACCGATACATGTTGGGTAGTTTAGATGAACAAGGCGAATACGATCCGCGCTTTCTCGATTTTCAAACATACATTACTTACCAGTTTAACGAGAAATTCGACCTCTCGTTTTTGGGTAACGTAGCACAAAACCAATACAATTTTATTCCGCAAACGCGCGAAACAACTTTCGGAACGTGGCAAAACCCACTTAATACCCGAATTTATTTTGATGGCCAGGAACAGGATGATTTTAAAACCTATCTTGGTGCTGTTACAGCCAACTATCATCCAAATCCAAACCTTAATTTAAAGTTTATTGCTTCGGCTTATCATGCCAAAGAAAACGAGACATACGACATACAAGGGCAATATTATCTGAACCAGTTAGAGCGAAATATGGGCTCGGAAGAATTCGGCGACAGTTCCCTGAATCTGGGTGTTGGTACATTTATAAATCATGCACGAAACAGCCTGGATGCAACGGTTTTCAGTTTTTCACACAAAGGAGCATACAACTCAGAGAAACACCTGTTAAACTGGGGAATAAAATTTCAGCACGAAAAGATAAACGACGAATTGAACGAATGGATCTATCGCGATTCAGCCGGCTATTCAATTCCTTATTCTGATAGCGAAGTTAATTTGTTTTACACATTAAATGCCAGAAACAAAATCAGTTCGAACCGCATAACCGGTTACATTCAGGATACCTGGAGTGTGCCCATAAATAGTGGCGATTTATACTTAACCGGCGGAGCACGTTTTAATTACTGGGATTTTAACGATGAACTGCTTATTAGCCCGCGTGCCACATTAAGCTATTTTCCCGAGTGGGAGAAAAAAATGTCGTTCCGGCTTTCGGCAGGGATGTACCATCAGTCGCCATTTTTTAAAGAGCTGAAAAAAAGTGACGGTTACATTAATTACAACTCAAAAGCACAACGTTCGTTCCAGCTGGTTGGAGGCACCGACTTGCTGTTTACCGCCTGGGACCGCCCATTTCGTTTTACATCAGAGGCCTATTATAAACACATGAACCGACTGATTCCATACCAGGTTGACAATGTTCGTATACGCTACCTGGCCGAAGAAGAAGCAACGGGATATGCAGCCGGAGTTGATTTTAAAATTAATGGTGAGTTTGTTAGTGGTCTGCAATCGTGGGCAAGTTTGTCTTTCCTTCAAACCGAGGAGGATATTAAAGGCGATGGACATGGGATGATTCCCCGACCAACTGACCAGTGGATGAATTTCAGTATGTTTTTTCAGGATTACTTGCCCGGAAACCCAACCTATAAAATGCAACTATCAGGGTTTTATGGTGCGCGCCTGCCAACCGGGCCACCAAATGGAGAGCGTTACCAAGATGTTTTTCGGATGCCTCCTTACCGCCGTATCGACCTCGGATTTTCAAAGGTTTTTATCAGTTCGGCAAATCGCTCAAACAGCCCGTTTTTCAGGCATATAACTGATATGTGGCTGAGTTTGGAAGTGTTTAATATTCTGAATATAAACAATACAATTTCGTATTTCTGGGTGTCTAGTATTTATGGCGACCAGTATGCTGTTCCGAATTACCTTACTTCGCGGAAATTCAATTTAAAACTCACATTAAAATTCTAGTCTTCAGAGTTATAACATTTTTTATTACATAATGTAATGTTTAAGCAACATTAAAACTTATTGGAGCAACCATATTGTTTTGAACTATTGTATATAATCGTTTAACTTTGCAACACAACTTAATTGCTTATTCTATGAATTTAACTGTATATCAGGTTGATGCCTTTGCTGAAAAAATTTTTGAAGGAAATCCGGCGGCTGTTATCCCTCTTCAAAATGAATGGCTTTCAGATAATACGATGCAAAAACTGGCATTGGAAAATAACCTTTCGGAAACAGCTTTTTTCATAAAAAAGGACAACTGCTTTCATATTCGTTGGTTCACTCCTGAAGCTGAAGTTGATCTTTGTGGTCATGCTACACTGGCAACTTCGCATGTTATGTTTGAGCATTTAAAACTTGCTGCCGACGGCATTTGTTTTCACTCGCGAAGCGGAAAACTGAGCGTAAAAAAAGAAGGCGATTTGCTGGTTTTAAATTTTCCGGCATCAGAAGTTGAAGCCAAATATGTTCCAACCGGGCTAAAAACAGCTTTTGGCATTCATCCACAAGAATGTTTTAAGGGGCGCGAAGACCTGATGTTGGTATTTAAAAATGAAAATGAAATTGCCAATTTAGAACCCGATTTTACACAAATGTTAGAAGCCACTTCGCGTGGAATTATTTGCACTGCCCCATCGGAAAAATATGATTTTGTTTCGCGCTTTTTTGCGCCTTCTGTTGGTATTAATGAAGATCCGGTAACCGGGTCGGCACATACCATGCTAATTCCGTACTGGGCCGATAAGCTCAACAAAAGTACTTTGTATGCCAGGCAAATCTCAAAAAGAGGTGGCAAGCTGCACTGTAAACACCTTGGCGACCGGGTTGAAATTGGAGGAAAAGCCGTAACCTATTTAGTAGGTAATATTAACATTTAAAACTTCGCGTTGTAAACTTTTACAGGCGTAAACCTGCTTGCTGATAAATTGTAAAATTAATAATAAACAGTTGTAGGCTTACTAAAATGAAAGTTGTATATTTTCATAAATAAATGTGTAATACAACACTCAGATACAAAACTGTATTAAATTATGAATGATCCGTTTGGCATAGCCATAAAAGAATATTTTGAGCGAGGCAAAGCACCGCAAATACAAGTAGATTCGAACTACACTGAGGGAGAAACAATTGCTCCGTCTTATTTCTTCCGAAACGAAAAGGAACTTCCGAAACTGGAGAAGGTGGCGCTTAAAAATTGTAAAGGCCGCATTTTAGATATTGGTGCTGCTGCCGGTTGCCATTCACTCATATTGCAAAAAAAAGGATACAATGTTACCGCACTCGAAAAATCAGAAATTTCGGCTGAGGTAATGCGTAAACAGGGAATTGTAAAGGTGGTTAACGCAGATATTTTTGACTACAGTGAGAAGCAATACAACACCATTTTATTGCTGATGAACGGATCGGGAATTGGAGGTACCTTAGCAGGTTTGAAAAAATTGTTGACGCATTTAAAAAGTCTGCTGTTGGAAGATGGTCAGATTTTAATCGATTCGTCGGATATTAAATACCTTTTTGAGGAAGAAGATGGCTCACACTGGGTTGATATTGCAAATAACAACTATTACGGCGAAATGCAGTATAAAGTAAGTTTCCGAAAATCGGTTGCTCAATTCGACTGGCTTTTTATCGACTTCAATACACTTCAGTTGCTTGCAAACGAAATTGGTTATAATTGTAGTTTGGTTGAAGAGGGTCCGCATCATGATTACCTGGCAAAATTAAAACTTTAGTCTTTCAAAGTTGCGTTCGAATTATACCTGCCCCCTATTTTCCGTTCTCAATACACAAATTTTTATCGATTATTTGAAATTGGTAATCGATCGAGCCAGGCATTTCGCAGAATTATAAATGTTGTTGGCAGAATAAATCAGCCAGTTCACAGATATAATTTCGCTATTTACTGACGTTTGCATAATTTGGTGTTCAAATTAAAACAGGAAACACCATGAAAGCTCTTATCCTCATTTCTTCCATTTTTTACATTCTTGGATTAAAGATCAGCAATAAAATCGATCTGGTTAAGAAAAGTAATCCGGTGGAAAAGATTATTACCCACAAAGTAAAAACAACCGAAACGGAGGAAACTGCAACTTTTGAGGCAAATGTTGAAGAAGACAAATCAAACAAAGAACAAACAGTGGCAAAAGAAAGTATGGAATAACTGGCAGATCATAGAAATAAGTTACAGATAATTTAAAGCGTAAAACAGGAGATCAGAAAATGGTTTCCTGTTTTTGTTTTTTGTAAATTAGGTAACTCAATATTCTTATCAATTTAGTATGAATTGTCAGATAACAGCAAACGACATACGTGTTAACAGTTGGGAAGAATTAACGCAGGAAGTTTACCACCAGTCGTGGAAACCGGATCTTGGTCGATTCCGATCCGACTTTGCATTTCGTGGTCTCTCCGACCGTAATTACCAACTCGAAAACAGCTTTGTTCGCAATTGTGGAGAACGTCCGGAACTGGAATATCACATGTTGCGCAATTTCCGAAAGTATGCCCGCATCGATGATTTCTCGCTGGCCAACACTCCTCTACGTGCCTTAGTTTTGGCACAGCATCATGGTTTGGCAACGCGCTTGCTCGATTGGACCTACTCGCCTTATATTGCCATGCACTTTGCCACTTCGAATACCGAAAAATACGATTTAGACGGAGTGATATGGAAAGTTGATTTTGTTCAGGTAAACCGACTGATACCGGAACCACTGAACCAATTGCTGACATTGGAAAAATGCAATGCTTTTACCGTAGAAATGCTGGAATCGGTATTTCCTACCATTCAGAAACTGGATGAAACCATAGGAAGTGGACACGCGCTATTTTTTGAACCACCTTCAATCGACGACCGGATTGTTAACCAGTTTGCTCTTTTTTCAGTAATGACTGGTGCTACATCGGTTTTTGACGAGTGGCTGATAGAACATCCGGAATTGTACCGAAGGATTATAATACCTGCTGAATTAAAATGGGAAGTACGCGACAAACTCGACCAGGCTAATATTACCGAGCGGGTACTTTTCCCCGGACTTGACGGATTGGCAAGTTGGCTCAAACGTCATTACCGTCCAAAACTATAATCATTACAGATAAAATATAGCTAAACCATTTGCTTTCAACAAATTTGCTTACATCCTGTTTTAATATTAAACGACTTAAATAAAATGTTATGGCCAACTTTCAAATAAACCGTCGAAAATTTATCGGAGCCCTGAGTGCTGGCACAGCACATATTCTATTATCCAATCCAATTTATGCCGGCAACACTCCCACCAGAAATCACGATCCTTTTCAGTTGGTAGAGTTGGGAAATTCAGGAATAAAAACAACGTTGTTGGGAATGGGAACCGGTGTTCATGCAACCAACCGAAGTAGTTTTCTTACCAAGCAAGATAAAAATACCAGTCTCGATTTGTTACATCATGCATACAACAAAGGCATCCGGTATTTCGATTTGGCCGACACCTACGGTACACATGGGCTTTTTGCTGAAGCCATGACTAAAATGAATCGTGAAGAACTAACACTCACCACAAAAATATGGACGCGTCCGGGTGGAATTCCGGAGAAAGAACGTCCCGATGCTGATATTGTGGTTGATCGCTTCCGCAAAGAAATGAATACTGATTACATTGATTTGGTGCAAATACATTGTATGGTTGACGAGGACTGGACGGAAACGTTGAAACCACAGATGGAAATCCTGTCAAACCTAAAGGCAAAAGGAATTATTAAAGCTCATGGCGTGTCGGTGCATTCGTATGATGCTATGAAAGCAGCTGTAGAAAGTACCTGGGTTGATGTATTGCACGCACGTATCAATCCGTATGGAATTGCGATGGACAAACCCGATCCGCAGGAAGTTGTTGAAGTGATTCAACAATTGCACCAATCAGGAAAAGGTGTAATAGGCATGAAACTGGTTGGCAACGGACAACTCCGAAACGACAGTGAAAAAATTGATAATTCGTTACGTTTCGTGCTTGGTCTGGGTTGCGTTGATATGATGATTGTTGGTTTTGAGACCAAAGACCAGGTTGACAATTACGTTCAGAGAATGCAAACAGAATTGAAACGACTTTATTAAAGTAAGCTATTTTTGTTTGCCTTTTCAAAAAAACAAAGCCAATGTTAAGAAAACAAAGCATCTTATCTCATTGATTTTGTGTCATTTACGAAATTCAACAATTTTCTAACTTAAGTTCAGAACAACGAGACAGAAATACGTGTACTTTTGCGCGAAATTTCTACTCGACAATGAAATCAATTTTTAAGCCCAAACTATTTTCACTATTGCGTAATGGTGTAAGTAGAAAACAAATTACTTCGGACGTACTTGCCGGAATTGTAGTTGGTATTGTTGCACTGCCACTGGCTATTGCTTTTGCGGTTGCTTCGGGTGTATCTCCTGAAAAAGGCTTGATTACCGCTGTGGTAGCCGGTTTTCTTATTTCGTTATTGGGTGGCAGCCGTGTGCAAATTGGCGGCCCAACCGGAGCTTTTATTGTAATTGTTTACGGCATTGTGCAACAATACGGTATTAACGGGCTAATCATTTCAACTGTTTTAGCCGGTATAATCCTCATCATATTTGGTGTACTGAAATTAGGAACTTTGCTAAAATTTATTCCTCACCCACTAATTGTCGGGTTTACAAGCGGTATTGCCTTGGTTATTTTTTCTACTCAAATTAAAGATGCGCTTGGACTGACAATTACTGATTTACCGTCGGGGTTTATTGAAAAATGGAACGTTTATATTAGCAACCTATGCAATGTGAATATAGCTGCACTACTGGTAACTTTGGCAACAATTGCCATAACTCTAATCAGTGGAAAATTTGTAAAAAAAATTCCGGGTTCATTTATCGCAATCATTCTTATTACACTGGTCGTCCAAATCTTTAAACTACCAATTGCAACCATTGAAACCTATTTTGGGGAGATTAGTAATACCATTCATTTTACCATTCCACAGATACATTTGAACGATTTGCAAAATTACCTTGAACCGGCGCTTACAATCGCGCTACTTGGTGGTATCGAGTCGTTGTTATCGGCAGTGGTTGCGGATGGTATGATTAGTGGAAAACACCGCTCGAATACCGAGCTAATTGCCCAGGGAATTGCCAACGTTGTTACCCCGTTTTTTGGTGGTATTCCTGCCACCGGAGCAATTGCACGTACAGCAACCAATATAAAAAATGGCGGGCGCACTCCAATTGCCGGAATAACGCATGCCATAACACTTTTACTCATCATGCTTTTCCTGGGCAAGTGGGCAAAATTAATTCCAATGTCGTGCCTGGCAGGAATTTTAATAATTGTAGCCTATAACATGAGCGAGTGGCGTTCGTTTGCTTCAATTCTGAAAGGATCGGTTTTCGATATTATTGTATTGCTCACAACTTTCATTTTAACGGTGCTGGTTGACTTAACTATTGCTATTGAGGTTGGCGTTGTGCTGTCGGCTATTTTGTTTATGAAACGCATGTCGGACATTAGTGAAAAACGAATAAATAACATTGTTGACACTGATGTTATTGAAGACTACTCACAGTTACCTGCAGGAGTTTCTGTTTACGAAATTAGTGGCCCGTTGTTTTTTGCATCGGCACGTCGATACTCTGAGGTCATTCAGGAAATCGGGCAAAGTTGCGATACGCTGATTCTTCGTATGCGCCACGTTTCTTTTATTGACGAAACGGGAATGAAAAACCTACAGAGCTCACTAAGTATTCTGAAAAACAAAGGTGTAAAAGTTATCTTATCAGGCGTTTCTGCCCAGCTAAAAACCGACCTTGAAAAAAGACTCAGCTCAAAAGTTCTGAACTACATTGATATGGAAGATTCGTTTGAGAAAGCGCTTGACCATGCTAAACTTATTACTGCATTCTAAAGAAAAATTGTTCTTTTTTCCTTATCACTCAGTAGGCAAGCCTCCAATATTTCAAGCACTGCCAGCGCCTCTTCTGGTTTTACCAACAATTGTTTTTTGTTGCGGATGACCTCAAATAGATTATCGTAAAAAATGCGGTAATCACCGGGAATTGTTTCAACCAATTCTTCAATATACTCATCATTCTCAGTATAAACCAGTGTTCCCCAACTTTCAGGTTCTTCGTTTCCCCAGTCCTCTCCCACGGGCAAATTTCCTGCTTTTAACAATTCTTCCTGCCCATCAATTCCCCACTTTGTAAATGTACCTAACTCGCCATTTATTGTATATCTGGGTCCCGGATCCATTACCAGGTACGAGCACTTTAACAAAGCTGAAAACGCCTTGTAATCAAGTCGGATATCATAATAATCAGCTACTTCTCCCCCTGTTCGCACCGTTTTTAAATGTGCAGTAACCGCCTTAGGGTTACCAAACAACACATAAGTCTGGTCAACCATGTGCGATCCGAGATTATATAGGACACCACAATATTCATCGCCTTCTTCTTTCCAGGTGTTGGGTGTAATCTCAGTACGGTAACGATCATAATGCGATTCAAATTCTATTAATTTACCAAAAGGTGCCTCTTTAATGAGTTTCTTTACGGTTCTGAAATCACCATCCCACCGACGATTTTGAAATACAGTAAACACCAGTTTCTTTGAATTAGCAAGCTCAATTAATTCGCTTAGTTCAATACTTCTTAATGTTGCCGGTTTTTCTACAACAACATGTTTTCCCGCTTCCAAAGCCTGTTTCACCATCTTGTAATGAAATTTGTCAGGTGTATTTACAACAACTAACTCCACTTCATTATTGGCCAAAATTGCCTCATACGTTCGCACAATCTCAGCAGCAGGAAACAACTCTTTTGATAAAGACTTTGAGCGCTCCAATATATATTTTACTTTGAAATTGTTGTTTACTTTTAATAGTGGTCCATGAAATACTTTTCCTGACATCCCAAAAGACGCCATCGCCACCGTAATCTGATTATTCATACTTAAAACCGGTATACTTTTTTTATGCAAAGTTCGCTTTAATAAATATAGGTAAATCTATTTCGTTTACAAAAGTTGTTGAATAACATTACTCTAATGTGGTATTGTATAACACATTAGCTTCTATTCCACAAATATTGATTGTAAATTGCTTTGTTTAAACTGCACTAACAATCTGACTATGAAAAATTTTTTGAAGAGTTACTTACTGCAATCAAGGTGTATAAACCTCGAAACCGGCGACTATCCAGGTCCTTTTCTAACCATTTCGCGACAAGCCGGATGCTCTGCAAAGCGTATTGCCATAAAACTTTCAAAAATTCTTACCGGTTATAGTTACATGTCGGAAACAAAAACCGATGTTGAATGGAAATGGGTTGATAAAGACATGTTTGCCGGGGTAGTAAACGAGATGATTGAAGAAGTTAAATCGGGTAATTACGAGGATGCCAAAGAATCAATTCTGTTTTTGAAAGAAGTTGGCCGTGCTTTTTCCGACGAGACCATTTATGACATATCGGATGACAAACTAATTGCGACTTTAAAAGGAATTATTTGCCGCCTGGCATACCAGGGACGTACAATAATTGTGGGTCGTTCGTCAGGCGCCATATTAAAAGATATACCAAACAAGCTGAACATCCGATTGGAAGCACCTACCGACTGGAGAATACACCGGATGATGCAAATAAAAGATATGACACGCACAGAAGCTGCAAAATATATTAACGAAGCAGATAAAAAAAGAGATGCTTTTATTGAAAAGATTATTGGCCGAAAAGCAGAAAACAATGATTTTGATGTAATTTTTAATTATGCATCGCTTGAAGATGACCAGATTGTGGATGCCGTAATTAACATATTACGTAATAAAAAAATTATAGCACCACACTACGAATTCTAACAATTTTACTAATTTAGCTTATACGATTAACAAAATAACATCTTCTGAAAATCAGAAGAAATTAATTTAAATCTCACCTTACCAAGGCCTTTCTTCGGGAAGGCTTTGTTTTTAAAATATTTTTTTTTGAAATTTTAATTAAAAAACAACAATTTTTTTGTGATAATCTAATAATTAGTCCGTTACTTTGATATAGATTTTAAATCGTTCTTCACTTCATGTCGTGATTTTCCGTTTTAACGTCTGATACGTTCTTTACATTAAACAATAATTTTTTAGAATAAAGCGGCCTTGGTGCCGCCAGTTTTTATATTTATACATTTATATTTTTCTATTTTTTATGAATTTATTTGTTGCAAAGTTAGACTCATCGATTACTGGTGACTACTTAAATGAGCTGTTCTCTGCACACGGAGAAGTAGCATCTGCCAAAGTTATTTTTGACAGAGAAACGGGAAACTCGAAATGTTTTGGTTTTGTTGAAATGCCAAACGAAGAAGAAGCAAATGCAGCTATTGCTGCACTTAATGAAACTGAAATTGAAGGAAAACAAATCGTAGTTAAGGAAGCAAATCCTCCACAGGAACGTCCACGTCGTGATTTTAATCGCGGTGGCGGCGGTGGTGGCTACAACCGCGGTGGCGGTGGTGGTTACAACCGTGGCGGCGGCGACCGCAGAGGCGGTGGTGGTGGCTATGATCGTCGCGGTGGCGGCGGTGGCGACCGCAGAGGCGGCGGTGGTGGTTACGATCGTCGTGGTGGCGGCGGTGGCGACCGTTGGTAAGCTTCGGCTAAGATATTTAAAAGAAGGTGTTCGTATTACGGACACCTTTTTTTATGCTCTTTTACAACTTCTTCAACCAGGCTTCTGCTTCAACCAACTCTGTTTTATCTACAGTTTTTACGGCGTAATTAAATCCGGGTTGGATACAAAACGAACCGTATTCTCCTTTTGTATTCAAAGCAATGTAACCAATTTGATGATTTTGATAGTCAGGAATCTTTTTGGCAATTCGTCGAACAGCTTCTTCGCAAGCTCTGTCGGGCGACATACCGCCACGCATTAATTCAACAACTAAAAACGAACCCAGCGTTTTCATCACTAATTCACCCGATCCTGTTGCAGTAGCCCCTCCTACTTCACCATCAACAAATAATCCGGCGCCAATAATAGGAGAATCGCCAACCCGGCCGGGCATTTTATATCCCATTCCACTGGTTGTACATGCTCCCGATATTCTTCCCTCATCATCAATGGCCAACATTCCGATAGTATCGTGGTTATCTTCGGTAACATTCTCAATATTGATCCTGTTACTGAATTCTTTATTCTCTTTTTTCCACTTCTTCCACTCCTTTTTACGTGCTTTGGTTAACAGCTTTTCCTTTTCAAAACCATTATCAAGGGCAAATTTCAATGCTCCTTTACCGCTTAACATTACATGCGGTGTTTTTTCCATTACCAAACGAGCTACAGATATTGGATGAACGATCTTCTGCAAATAAGTAACACTTCCGGCACGTCCCTTTTCATCCATAATACATGCATCAAGCGTGACCTTTCCGCTTGCATCCGGAATTCCACCTTTACCAACAGTAATTACATTCGGATCGGCTTCAGGCACACGAACTCCGGCTTCAACAGCATCCAAAGAGTGCCCGCCGGCTGACAATACTTGCCAGGCCGCTTCGTTAGCCGGCATACCATGATTCCATGTTGAAATTACTACCGGGTACTTCTTAGTTGAGTCAAAAATTGTATTTGAAAACGCTTTAGTAGCCAAACCGGAACCTGCCAATACCAGCGAGCTTTTTGCCAAAAAGGAACGACGTGATAACATAAGCTTAAACTTATTAAAATTTTTTCGAAAGTAAAGGTAATATAATCCAGTTTTAGATGAATAGAAGATTTATCAAATCTCACAAATCACTAAAATTACTTTTAGAAACAAGTTATATGCCATAATTACTATCTTAGGATTATTCGTGCGAAAAATACTCCAGTGTTTTCCTGTAATTTGAAAAAACGACAGCCCGCGAAATAAATCCCAAATACTTACCATCGTCGATAACTGCCAGGTTGTAACGGTTTGATGTCTCGAACTTTTTGGCCACCGTTTCCATATTATCTTTTGAGGAGATGTAATATTCCGGCATAAACATCAGGTCTTTAACCATAACCTTATCATACAGTTCGTGCTCAAAAATCAGATTCTTTACTTTTGATAATTTCACCATACCTTTCAGATAGCCATTTTCGTCAACAATTGGAAAAAGGTTACGGTTAGATTTTGATATTGCTTTCACTAAATCGCGTAAACTTGCATCGGGCGATAGTATTTCAAAATCATTTTCAATCAACTTCTTCACTTCCATCGATCGCAGAATTGCTTTGTCTTTGTGGTGTGTAATTAAATCGCCGGTTTGTGCCAGGTGTTTGGTATAAATTGAATGTGGCTCAAATCGCATAATTGTTACATATGCCACCGTTGAAGTTATAAGCAAAGGTATAAACAAGCCATAACCACCTGTTATTTCGGCAGTTAAGAATATTCCAGTTAGCGGAGCATGCATAACAGCAGCCATCATTCCGGCCATTCCGGCAAGTGCAAAGTTATTTTCTGCAACGCCGAGGTGAAAAAATGTATTTAATAGTTTTACAAGGAAATAACCAGCAATAGCTCCGGTAAAAAGTGTTGGAGCAAAAATACCTCCGTTACCTCCCGAGCCTGTTGTTGCCGACATGGCAAAAACTTTAAAAAATAGTATTCCCGCCAAAACCATTAAAACCACATACGGATTATCTTTCCATTGAAAAAACATGGAGTTATTTAGCAAGTCGGCTCCCTGGTTATTAAAAACCGAGTTAATACTTGTATACCCTTCACCCCATAGCGGAGGAAATATAAATATAAGAATGCCCAGCGAAATTGCGCCAACTACAACTCGAATGAACCAATTGTTTATGGCTGCAAAACGCTTTTCAAGAAACATCGTTCCCCGGGTAAAGTAAATTCCCAATAGACCGGTAAAAATACCAACCAGAATATAAATCCATATCATACTAATATGGAAGGGTGCCACCTGCGAAAATCGTAACATAACACCTTCGCCCATAAAAAAATACGATATCACAGTTGCCGAAACTGCAGAAATCAATAGTGGTATCAGATATGCCATTGTTAGGTCTAGCATCAGCACCTCGAGCGTGAAAACGATACCCGCCATTGGTGCATTAAAAATTCCGGCAATTGCACCGGCAGCACCACAGCCCACCATTAACGTGATATATTTATAACGCAGTTTAAATATTCGTGCAAGATTCGATCCGATTGAAGCTCCGGTTAATACAATTGGAGCCTCCGATCCTACCGATCCGCCAAAACCAATTGTTAGCGAACTGGCAATCATTGATGAATATGTTTTGTGAGGCTTGAGTTTACTGCTCTTTTTCGATATGGAATAAAGAATTTTTGATACACCGTGCCCAATGTCATCGCGTATTAAATACCTTACAAACAAAACCGTTAGTAATATCCCAATAAACGGATACAACAGGTACAAGTAACTAAACCCTTTAACCGAAATCATTTGGGTCAACTCTTCGGCAACAAAATGGATCAGGTTTTTTAAAAGCAGAGCTGCCAGTCCACTTAACAATCCAACCACCAAACTAAGAATGTACAAGAAATTCCTTTCCGGGATTTTTGCAATTCGCCATGCTACAAGTCGATTAACTAATTTACTTACAATCAACTTATTAATTCGCAAAATTCTAAACATGAGAAACATTAATTATCTGTTTACGATAGCGGGTAAAAACACGTGCCCGCGAAATAAAACCGATGTATTTGCCATCCTCGATTACAGCCAGGTTATAACGTCCCGATGATTCGAATTTACTGGTAACAATTTCCATGTTATCATTCGGATCAATGTAAAATTCAGGCATATACATCAACTCGCTTATTTTCACAGTATCGTATAGTTCATGGTTGAAGATCATTGTTCTCACGTCGTCCATTTTTACCATGCCCACCATTGTTCCATCGTCTTTAACAACGGGGAACAAATCGCGATGAGCACGCGTAATAGCTTCTGTAAGATCGCGCAATGTGGCATCGGGCGACAACACTTCAAAGTCAGTTTCAATTAAATTTCTCACCTGCATAAGTTGCAATACGTTTGCATCTTTATCGTGGGTGAGCAGTTCGTTTCGTTTAGCCAGCTGAATATGGTAAACCGAATTAGGAGTAAAAGCCCGTACCACTACATAGGCAAATGTGGCTGTAACCATTAATGGTACAAATAACTTGTACCCTCCCGAAATATCGGCTATCAGGAATATTCCGGTGAGCGGAGCATGTAAAACCCCGGCAATTAATCCGGCCATTCCAATTAATGCAAAATTATTTGAATTCAAATCTCTTATCCCCAAACGATTAATCAATAATGAAAATAGCATACCGGTATTTACCCCCATAAACAGCGTTGGGGCAAAAATACCACCAACACCACCGGCACCGAAAGTGAGCGAAGTGGCAACAATTTTTAGCAATATAACTGCTACAATAAGCAGCATGGCTGCCCAAATTTCTTCGCGCAACGAGTAAAATAAACTATTATCAAAAAGGTAGGTTAAGTCGCCGGCCAAACATTCGTTTATCGATTCATATCCTTCGCCATAGAGAGCAGGAAAAAGAAAAATTAAAGCACCAAGACTAACACCTCCAACAATCAGGCGCATTCGGTGATTTTTGAGTTTCTCGAACATACTGGCGATAAACAAGTACATTTTGGTGAAATAAACCGATACAAAACCCGTAACAATTCCTAAAACAATGTAGAATGGAAGGTCGGCTAATGCAAAAGTATCAACCACGTTAAAAGGATACAGTACATCGCGCCCCAGGAATAAATACGATGTTACCACTGCAGTTGACGATGCTAATAAAAGCGGCACCAGCGAAAAAACCGTAAGGTCGATCATAATTACCTCAACAGCAAATACTATGGCCGCAATTGGCGCTTTAAAAATTGCTGCCATGGCTCCTGCACACGCACAGGCCAACATTAAAATTGTATTCTTGTAATTTAAGCGAAATACATTTGCAATCCACGATCCCCAGGCCGTTCCTGTCGCCACTGTTGGTCCTTCAAGCCCAACTGATCCACCAAATCCAACAGTTAACGATGCTGTTAATACCGACGAATACAAATTATGCCTCCGTATTCTTCCTTTCAGTTTTGATATACTGTACAAAACTGTGGGTATCCCGTGACGCACCTCGGAGCGGATAACATATTTTATTAAAAGAAGTGCCAGGAAAATACCTACAACGGGCATGGCAAAATAAATGTAGTTGTGTACTTCGTTCGAAACCAAACGATGGACAAGCTCTTCGGTAAAGCGCACTGTATTTTTCAGTATAACCGCAGCCATACCGGCCAATACGCCAATTATTATACTTAGCAGGGTTAAAAATCCTCGTTCGCCCAGATGCTTCAGTCGCCACCTGTGCAGTTTTACCCAAATATGCTGTCTGCTTTTCGTCATTTTGCCCGGTAAAAGTAACAATTAGCAAGCGCTCTTAACAATTTTTAAGGAACTAAAAACCGAAAGTTTTTGTTATCCTAATAAATTCGTAATAAATGAATATAAAACTTACCGGAAGTAACGGGTATATCGGGCAATTAATTTCAAAAAAACTTGAAGAGAAAGGACATTCAGTTTCAGGTATCGAACGTAATTTACTGTACAGAGATTCTGAAAACCTAAAAAAAGAATTACAATACAGTGATGTGGTAATAAATCTTGCCGGAGCTCCAATCCTGCAACGTTGGACAGAAAAAAATAAAGAAATAATATACGATAGTCGTGTTGTTACCACCCGAAATCTGGTAGCAGCAATTAACGGATTGCCAAATAGCCAACGGCCAAAAAAAGTAGTATCCGCTTCGGCTATTGGCATTTATAAATCAGGCTACAGCCATACAGAAGAAAGCCACAACCTCGACGAAGGTTTTGTTGGGAAAGTGGTTAAAGACTGGGAAAATTCATTAATCGATCTTTCCTCCGATGTGCAAAAAGTAATCTTTCGTCTGGGTGTTGTTTTCGGACGGGAATCGCAGACCATAAAAAATATGTTACTTCCTTTTAAACTGGGCCTTGGCGGAAAAATCGGATCAGGAGAACAACCCTTTCCATTTATCCATGAGGAAGATGTTGTAAGTGCTTTTGTTTGGGCTACCGAGCAATATCAGTCAAACGAAACATTTAATTTATCTGCACCAGAAAATATTTCAAACAAAGAATTTACCCGCAGTCTGGCCAATCAACTTAATCGCCCGGCCTTTTTTACCATCCCTGCTTTTGCCCTACAATTAATTTATGGCGAAGCGGCTTCGCTATTAACTCAATCGCCCGAAGTTTCTTCTGAAAAAATACAAAATGCGGGATTTGAGTTCAATTATCCAAACATCAATTCTGCACTAAAAGAAATATTGGGGTAGATTGCAAAAACAAATTGCATTTTCCATCTTTGCTTTCATTTAACAAAATTTGAAAGACAAAGAACTTTTATACCGCGTAAAAACAAACAACAAGAAAGCTTTTGATGAGCTGTTTCTTTTCTACTACAGAGATTTGTGCCGATTTTCGCTAACTTTTGTAAAGAATGCCGATGATTCGGAAGACGTGGTGCAAAAATTTTTTGTAAGACTGTGGGAAAACCGAAGAAAACTTGAAATACCTGAGAATGTAAAAGCATATCTTTTCAAATCGGTTTATTTCGAATCAATGAGATTTTTGAGGCACAAAAAGACAAGCGAAAAATACCTCTCCAATTACCTTTCGTATTTTTCTCCAATTGATGACAACGACACAGATTTTTCAGGATTTCTCCCCCATCTGCACAAAGCCATTGAAAAGCTACCTGAAAAATGCAGGCAGATTTTTATTCTAAATAAATTGGAAGGCTTAACACAAAAAGAAATTTCGGAATATCTCGAAATTTCGGTAAAAACAGTAGAAAACCAGGTAGCTACCGCTATTTCAAAACTCAGAAAAGAACTTAAACCTTATCTGCATTTATTACCCGCAACCCTACTTTATATAATTTTTCATTAAAAACTCACCTATTTTTTAGGGGATTCATTTTTGGGACGGTTCATCATAAAAAAACGAAGATGAATAAAGTACCGATACAATTAATACTTCAATCGTTTGAAGATACGCTTTCAGCGACAGATAAAAAGGCTCTCGATGATTGGCTCGGCCAGTCGGCAGAAAACCAAACGCACTACGATGAATTAGAGAAAACATATACCGCAAGTAGGAAAATTGCAGTTAATTTCGATACGAATGAAATAAAAGCATTAGAAAATGTCAACCGCAGAATATATAGAAACAAAACTATCCGCGTATTTTGGCGAGCAGCTGCTGCTGTCGTTCTTTTACTTCTGGCAAGCCAGTTTATTTTCCGTGCACAAATGTCGCGCAACTGGAACGAAGTAGTTGCTGAACAGAAACAAATTGTCTTTTTACCCGATAGCTCAAAAGTTATCCTGGCTGAAAATGCAAGCCTCAGATTCCCTGACTCGTTTAAGGGAAATACTCGAAAGATCATCCTGTCTGGAACTGCTTATTTCGAGATCACGAAAAATCCGGAAAAACCATTTCATATCAACACGGAAAACACTGAAATAGAAGTTTTAGGAACTAAATTTCTCGTAAACGCAAATGAAAAGGATTTGGAAAAAGTTTTGGTTGACGAAGGGAAAGTTGCCTTTAGCTCCGGCTCAATTCTGTCGAGGCAAAAAGTAATCTTAACCGAAAACGAAATAGGGACATGGAATAGTAAAAATCATCAACTAAACGAACAAGTCAATACAAAACAAAATAGCAACGCCTGGCTTTCAGGCAGACTATCTTTTTCAAACCTCCCTTTATCAGAAGTATTAACAACACTTGAAAATCATTTTAGCGTAAAATTTACACTGGCCGACGAAAGTTTTGCCAACATTAAATACTCAGGGCAGTTCAACACTTCGAATGCTGAAAACATAGTAAAAACAATATGCCTCACCCTCAATCTTTCCTACCAAACAGATGGACAAAATTTTGTAATAAAACCATGAACAAAACAACCTGCACAATAATAATCTTCAGTTTATTTTCTTTTTGTAGTCTTGGCCAAACAACTCGAAAAACAACTTATCTCGATCTGCTAAAAACTTTGGCTGAAAAACAACATTTGAAACTAAGTTACAGCAACGATTTGCCAGCTCTTTCAGACAGTACCGACTTCATTTTCAGCACCAATCCTGATTCATGCTTAACTGAACTACAGAATCAAACCAGCCTAAAAATTAGCAAAACAGAAACTCATTTAGTTGTAGCCTCCAAAGCACCGGCTTATATTCATTTGCAAGGCAAAGTTGTTGATGCCAAATCAGGTGAATTACTTCCTTATGCCAATATCCTTATCGAAAAAGCAGGAACAGGAACAATAAGCAATACCAACGGCGAATTCGATTTCAAAATACAAGGTCGCTATGCCGGAAGCGAAGTGAAGTTTTCGTTTATGGGCTACGGAATTCAAAAACTGAAAATTCCTTTTGCCGATAACGATGAACTTCTTATAAAATTAACTCCAAAGCCCTACACTCTGGCCGATGTTTTTGTGCTGCCAAACGGAAACGAAGCGTTAGACATTGTTAAACGAGCGGTTAAAAACATAAAACGCAATTACGACCGCAACACGCATCAGATGAAGGCATTTTACCGAAATACAAATTACCGCGATACGACTGCAACCCAACTAATAGAAGCTGCTTTACTGATTGAAGATAAAGGGATTATGCACCCCACATCAACAACAAAAATTGAATTAAAAGAAATTCGAAAAAGTACAAACTACCAGATTCCGATGAAAATAAAACACAAAGCAGCCTTAAAAATTATGGAAAAGTATTTTGGAGGACACCGAAACACTTTTTACCGCACTTATTCAAATTATGTGAGAATTTATCGCGACGAATGGTGGTATCAACCTTTAACCGATTATGAAACTTTTAAATATGAATTTGCCGGCTTTGAATGGCTCGATTCTATTAAAGTCTATAAAATCAAATTTATCTACGATAGACTACAACCGGACGGAAAACGAGCCTCGGAAAATAAATATTCTGACAATGGCGGCTTTATCTATATTAATTCAGAGGACTGGGCTATACTAAAAATTGAAAAATGGTGGAAAATATTTTCGGGACATCCCAACCAGAATATGGCTATTAAAGGAGACTATGTTTCAAAAGATGAAATGGGATATCAGAAAATAAATGGGAAATATTACCTGAAGTACACGAGTGGCCATGCCTCTCCAAACGGAGAATATTTTGTGTATGAAAACCCGAATGCTCCCAACAAAGAAAAAGTAATTAAACAACGACAGTACGCCGAAACTACTTTGCTAATAACCAAGGTTATTACAAATAAAAAAGAAATGGATAAAATTCGTTATCGCGAAAAACTGGCAAAAAATGAAAATAGCTACGAAACCAACTATCCATATAATCCCAGTTTTTGGAAAAACTACAACATTTTAAAAGAAAATCCCCTGGAAGAAAAGTTTGTAAATGAAATGGAATGGGAAAAATCGCTGGACATTCAATTTGAAGAAAACTCATCAAACCATGCTCAAAATTAATAAACTCACTAAACGGTTTGGCAACTTCGGGGCTGTAAACCATCTCAGTCTCGAAGTGAGTCAACCTGGCCTTTACCTTTTTGTTGGCGACAACGGTTCCGGGAAAACTACATTATTTAATCTCGTTGCGGGCCTAATCAATACTGACGATGGAGAAATTAGCCTCAATAATACTACAGATGCTGATTTACGCCGAAAACAATTAGGAATTTCTGCCGAACCATTTACTACTGAGCCTTCGCTTACTATTTTAGAAATCGCAGAAATCATACGGCAAATAAAACACGTTTCATCGGCAGAGATGAAACAGCTTTTAAAACAATGGAAAATATGGAGTGCCCGCGAAAAACCGTTTAAAACACTTTCTACCGGGATGAAAAAACGGTTAAGTCTTGCTCTGTCAATGATCGGCGATCCGGAATATTTAATGTGGGACGAACCCTTTAACGGTCTCGATCCACTGGGAATAAAACTGTTGAACGAAATTATATTGAATTTGACCAGACAGGGAAAAACCATTTTCCTATCTACGCATTTGTTGAACGAATTAAATGTGCATGCAAACACGTGTTTTGTAATGAAAAACGGGAATTTAATCGGTACAGTCCACAATGAACCGGCGACCGACTTTAACAAAACCATTCTTAACCTTCTGAAAACAACGATATGATAACCATCGAACTAAAACTATTAAAAAGCAAAAAACAAATACTTCCTGCCGCAGTATTGGTGATCGCCTTATTGTTTCTCGCTTTCATTGAGTACTGGTTTGTTGCAGGACAAAAACAGCTGGAAGGTACAGATCTGGCCTCATTTGTATCAATTCGCGCCAGTCAATCCGCATTGCCAGCTCTATTCTTTATTTTTTGGGTGCTTCAGCGCTGCATTCACCTTATAAATACGGGTTATTATAAAATGTTATTACTGGCAGGCTGGCCGCGCTATAAAGTATTTTTTTACAGCATCGTGCAAATTTGTTTGTACGCATTATCTTTTATGCTGCTAAACTTTATTTGTTATGCTATCCTTAGTTTTTTTAGAGGAACAAATCCTTTTCAGCTTCTATTTCAGACGGATTACAACGCTCTGCTCTCGCAATTCCTGTACCTGACTGCAACCGGTTTTATCGCCCTCGCTTTGGCCTTTCTACGTCCGAACCCGGTAATGGCTTTACCCGTTTTAGTTTACTGGTTGCTCGAAGGCTGGTTGGCCGGTTTCATTCACAGAAAATTAGAGTCGGATGCAGAGCTATTTTTACCTCTGCAGGCTTTCAAACAAATTATTTCGGAGAATTTGCTAAACACACAACAAACCATACTTATTGCAATTTATGCTCTGGTAGCGCTACTTGTACTCCATTTTTCCATCCAAAAACGTATGTTCGTATGAAAATCAAATACCCGATCATAGTTGCTTTTATTTTTGTTGTTATGCTGATAACAAACAACAAAGTTACACAGTGGAAAACCTTTTGTTTTTACAGTCAGTTGGAAAACATTGATGATCCGATTCGAAAAGAATTGGAGCGAGATGAATTTTTAAGCGACGAAGCAGGTGCCCAAACCTTTGTAATTAATTTATGGGCAACGTGGTGTGGTCCTTGTCAGAAAGAAATTCCGTTGCTAAATACTTTGGTTAACAAGTACGAAAACGAAAACACGCTTTTTTTGTCGATAACAGATGAAAGCGAAAAGACTGTTTCGAAATGGCTGGAACTGCAAAAAAACGAACCTGACTATTTTCCGCTGTATGAAAACAAACGGCTAATGAATTACATTTATCAACTTAACCCCCAGCCCGGATTAAAAAAAGGCCGCTACCCCGAATTGCTTCCAACAAACCTAATCATTCATAACGGTAAACTACGTTTTTTTGAACAAGGATTTTCGGAAGAAAACATTGCTAAAATGGATTCTGTACTGAACGTAATTACGCACCTATAAACCTTGCTTATGAAATAAAGCGTGTTATATTATTTATTCATTTCTTTATATTGATTTTAAATAAGGCTTTTCCATGAAATGAGATTTTGTCAACTTCATTCATTAGCTTTGTCAAACAACTCTTAGAATAAGTATGAAGAATCAGGAAAAAGGCCATTTGCGAACCAACATTAAATTTTTTCGCGATGTATTTTTGTTGCATCCCAACCGGTTGTTTGCTTTACGCGCAACTGTTTCGATGGGTGTTTTAGCAGTGCCATTTATAATTGCCGGATTACCATTTTTCGGAGTTACACTGGCACTGGGAGCCCTGGCAGGAGCATTGTCGGAAACCGATGATCATCCCAAAGGACGTGTAAAGTCGTTATCAATAACCATTTTTAGCTTTTTTATCTCGAGTTTTTCTGTTGGTCTTTTAAATAATTACATCTGGATTCTGGGCGCAGGTTTTATCATATCAACAATTGTTTTTATTCTGATTGGCGGAATTGGCGAACGTTACCGAGCTATAACATTTGGATCGGTGTTGGTAGGAATTTATGCCATGTTAGGTATCGAAATTAGTTCGGCCTGGTACTGGCAGGCAATTTTATTACCTGCCGGAGCATTATTTCATGGTATTCTTACTTTGATATTAATCTTCCGAAATCCGTGGCGCTTGCTCGATCAACAAATGGCTGGTGGTTTCCAGGCACTCTCTAATTACCTCGATAAAAAAGCGTTACTCTTTCCAAGCGATAAACAAGACCAGGAAGAAATAAATAAAGACCTCGCCCTGCTAAACATTAATGTTGTTAATTCTCTTGAGCGCATAAAAAATGTTTTAAACAATTACGGCAGGGAAATGAAAGATCCCGGACCATTAAATTCGTACCTGCAACGTTTTATGTTATTGCAGAGTTTGCATGAGCGCGCAGCATCAACTCACGATCGTCATGACAAACTGGGAAATAGTACCGGGCAGATTGAAATTCTGGAAGGTTTTGGAGAAATGCTCAGGCAACTGGCCCACGCTTCGCGTTCGGTAGCCGAAAATATGCTCACAGGCAACCGCTATCATCACCCTCCTGCCCTGGAGTGGATATCAAAAGCCATTGATGATAAGCTTGAGACAATGCCTGCCGAAGAAGCTCAGAACCTTATTTTATTACATCACAACTTACATCGTTCACATATTTCCTTATTGTACCTCGATAATCCGGAAAAAGGAACATCAATTCCGCGCTTACGACGCGATGAGCGCACACCATTACAACGCCTGAAAGAACAGCTTACATTTCGTCATCCGCGAATGCGCTATGCGCTGCGACTCAGTATAACATTTGCTTTGGGTTATGTTCTGCAAATTTATTTAAACCTCGACAAAGGTCAATGGGTAATGTTAACCAGTTTATTTGTTAGCCAGATTACCTATAGCGACACCCGCCGTCGTCTGTTGGAGCGTTTATTGGGAACCGCAAGTGGAATAATTATAGGCGCAGCATTACTACAAATTTTTACCACTCCCGCGGCTCAGGTTTTGCTGATGTTGGGCTCAGCAATGGCTTTTTTCTTATGGCTGCGAAAAAAATACTCAGTTGCAGTAATTTTTGTTACCACCTTTGTATTGAGTGCATTCAATCTCATCTCTAACGACGGCGGAATAAACATTATGATTCCACGTCTGGTTGACACGCTACTTGGTGCCAGCTTATCGTTTCTCACCATACGCTTTTTATGGCCAGGATGGCAATTTAAGCGAATTTCCGGACTGATTGCTACAGCACTTGAGAAGAACAGGAACTATTTTCAGGAGATTGCACAGGAATACCAGCAACCAAGTAACGACGACCTGCAATACCGTATTGCCCGCCGCGAGGCACACCTTGCCGATAACGAGCTGGCTCAGGCCTGGAACAGTATGCGACAGGAACCAAAGAGCAAACAACACATTATGGAAAATGCTTTAACAATCACTTATCTAAACCATGCCTTGTTATCGCATATTTCGGCACTGGGTGTACACCGCGAAACAAACACAGAAAATTATAAAGATATTGAACCTATTTTTAGGCAAATTGACAGAAAACTTACCGAAGCGGGAAAAGAAAGCACATCGAATGAAGATAAGTTTTCATCTGACCTGTCGGAACTGTTAATTGAACTTCAACAACAGATTAAAAAAAGCGACACAGGCTTTAAACGACAACAGCTAAGGCTCTTTTACAACATCGCAGCCACTACCTCAAAAATCATTGATGAGTTAAAACGTTCAGGGATCAACACAAAAAATCAGGCATAAAAAAACCTTCTGCCAATCGACAGAAGGTTTTTATTATATAAAGATTGATCTGAATTAGTCAACTTGTGGACCTGCAGCAACCAATGCTTTACCTTCTTCGTTATCAGTATATTTAACGAAGTTTTTAACAAAGCGGCTACCCAAATCCTGAGCTTTATCTTCCCACTCTTTAACGTCAGCGTAAGTATCGCGTGGATCAAGAATACCTGAATCAACTCCTGGCAATGCAGTAGGTACTTCCAGGTTGAATACCGGAATAGTTTTAGTTTCAGCTTTCTCGATAGATCCGTCAAGAATAGCGTTGATGATACCACGAGTATCTTTAATAGAGATACGTTTGCCTGTACCGTTCCATCCAGTGTTTACCAGGTAAGCTTCAGCTCCGTGCTCTTCCATTTTTTTCACTAACTCGGCAGCATATTTTGTTGGGTGCAATGTTAAGAATGCAGCACCGAAACATGCAGAGAATGTAGGCTGAGGAGCAGTAACACCACGCTCAGTACCTGCTAATTTTGCAGTAAATCCTGATAAGAAGTGATATTTAGTTTGTTCCGGAGTTAATTTAGAAACCGGAGGCAATACACCAAATGCATCAGCAGAAAGGAAAATTACTTTCTGTGCGTGACCAGCTTTCGATGGTACAGCGATGTTTTCAATGTGGTTAATTGGGTATGAAACACGAGTGTTCTGAGTTACAGAACCATCAGTGAAATCGATTTTACCATCAGCATCAACAGTTACGTTCTCAAGAAGAGCATTACGTTTGATTGCACCGAAAATCTCTGGTTCAGCATCTTTATCCAAATCGATAGTTTTTGCATAACAACCACCTTCAAAGTTGAAGATACCATCTTCATCCCAACCGTGCTCGTCATCACCAATAAGTTTACGAGAAGCATCAGTAGAAAGTGTTGTTTTACCAGTACCTGAAAGACCGAAGAAGATAGCAACGTCACCTTCTTTACCAACGTTAGCAGAACAGTGCATTGAAGCCATTCCGCGAAGTGGCAGGTAGTAGTTCATCATAGCGAACATACCTTTTTTCATTTCACCACCGTACCAGCTACCGCCGATTACCTGCATTTTTTCAGTCAGGTTAAATACAGTGTAAACTTCAGAGTTCAAGCCATGCTCTTCCCATTTTTCGTTAGTGGTTTTTGAACCATTCATTACAACGAAATCTGGCTCGCCATAAGCTTCCAATTCTTCAGCAGTTGGACGAAGGAACATGTTTGTTACAAAGTGTGCCTGCCATGCTACTTCCATAATGAAACGAACTTTCAAACGTGAATCTTCGTTTGCACCACAAAATGTGTCAACAACGAATAATTTTTTTCCTGAAAGTTGATCAGTTGTAGTTTTTTTAAGGTCATTCCAAACTTCCTGAGTAATCGGTTTGTTATCGTTTGGTGATTCTGGAGATGTCCACCACATTGTATTTTCAGTGGTTGCATCTTTAACAATGTATTTATCTTTAGGTGAACGACCTGTAAATACACCTGTCATTACATTAACAGCATCAAGCTCTGTTAACTGACCTTTTTCGAATCCTTCTAAAGCAGGATTCATTTCTTCTTCATAAAGTTTCTCGTATGAAGGGTTGTGGAGAATTTCCTGTACGTCAACAATTCCGTACTTGCTTAAATCTAAATTTGCCATAACTACCTAATAATTAACTTAATAATACAATTTTTCGTCTACTTAAATCGGGACACAAAAATATCATAATTTTCCAATCGGGAGGGACGTTCATCTCCTTTTAGCCATTTTTTGATGCCAATTAAACATTAGCTTAACAATAGAATTTTTGAAAAATTACTGCTCCAGTTTTACTATATATTAATATAAAAAGAGCGTTACAAAAAAGGATGTAACGCTCTGTTATTCTCTATATCAAATTTACTATGACCGCGGATGAAACTGGTGTATTGTAGACTTTAAGTAGTCCTTATCCAGATGGGTATAAATCTCTGTTGTTAATATCGATTCGTGTCCTAACATTTCCTGGACGGCACGCAAATCTGCTCCTCCGTTTATTAAATGAGTTGCAAATGAGTGACGGAACGTGTGCGGACTAATTTTCTTATCTAAATTAACTTTGGCAGCCAGGTTTTTAATAATCGTAAATATCATTACACGGCTTAACTTTCGTCCGCGTCGGTTTAAAAACAGTATGTTCTCGCTGTCTTTATTTACGCGTAGGTTTTTCCTGTAATTACCCAAATACTTATTAATTTCCTCAATGGCTCTTCCGCTTACCGGAACCAGCCTTTCTTTATCTGCTTTTCCTTCAACTTTTATAAAACCCTGCTCAAAAAACAGGTTTGTCATTTTCAAATTAACAAGTTCCGATACCCGGAGTCCGCAACTGTACAATGTTTCTAACATGGCTTTGTTACGCTGGCCTTCCGATTTTTTCAAATCAACAGCATTAATCAGCATATCTATTTCTTCCATCGATAAAATATCGGGTAATTTTCTACCAATTTTTGGCGATTCAAGCAAAGCAGTAGGGTCGCTTGTTATCTTTTCTTCAATTAACAGATATTTATAAAAAGATTTTATTCCGGAAATGGTTCGTGCCTGGGTTCTTGGGCTAACACCTTTATTATTCAACCATTCAACAAAGCTTTTCAGTTGACTTAGCGTTACCTTCTCGGGATTCACTCCTTTAAAACTATTATTCAAAAAAACTTCCAGCTTATTTATATCGTTAATATAAGCAGCTATTGAGTTTTGTGATAATGACTTCTCCAACTTCAAATAATTCTCATATCCCTTTTTACATTCCTCCCATTTCATAATCTTACAAATTAAGGTTACTTTTATGTCTGTTTATTTCTCGCTACGTATTTAATTCTATAATGAACTATTATAACAAAAAAATATTACGTTGCATTTCGAATAAAGTTACTATAAAATAAATTAAAATTGAAGAAATGAAGCTATTGATTATCAATGGGCCCAATTTAAACCTTCTAGGCGTAAGGGAGAAATCGATTTATGGAACGGAAAGTTTTAAAAGTTATTATGAACAATTGAAACTCGATTTTCCCGATTTGGAACTTACTTATTATCAGTCAAACGTTGAGGGCGAGTTAATTAATAAACTCCATGAACTTGGGTTTTCCTACGATGGGATAATCATAAATGCAGGTGCATATACGCACACATCGGTTGCTATTCGCGATGCTATTGCCGGCGTAAAAACTCCGGTGGTAGAAGTACACATCTCGAATACCTTAACCCGCGAAGATTTCAGGCATAAATCGATAATTGGACCGGTATGCAAAGGTTGTATTATGGGTTTTGGCCTTGAATCCTATAAATTGGCCATTCATAGTTTTTTAAACTAAATTGAGCTCTCTATTAAATTTAATGGCACATTAAATTTAATTTAACCGTTAAATCGGGTTTTATTGTACTTTTGCGGCCTTAAAATTTAGAAGTAATGAGACAGACCAAAATTGTTGCGACAATATCAGACAAAAGATGTGATGTAGATTTTCTGCAGTCACTCTATAATGCGGGGATGAATGTAGCCCGTATTAATACTGCCCACGTTACAACCGAGAGTGCTAAAATAATGGTTGATAATATTCGGGCGGTTTCCGATAAAATTGCAATTCTTGTTGACACCAAAGGACCGGAAATAAGAACATGCCAAACGCTTTCGGACACCGAAGTTGAGGAAGGAGAATTTGTTACCCTATCCTACTCGGGTGGAATAATGGAAAACATTAAAAACATTTGCGTTAATTACAAAGGTTTTGTAAACGACTTAAGTGTTGGCAATAAAATACTTGTTGACGATGGTGATATTGAATTTGAAGTTGTTGAAAAACACATCAAATATTTATTGTGTAAAGTGTGCAACTCGGGCGTTATCAAAAAACGTAAAAGTATTAACGTTCCCGGAGTAGAAATTAAATTACCATCGCTTACTGAACGCGATGTGGAGTTTATTCGCTTTGCCGTTGAAAACGAACTCGATTTTATTGCCCACTCATTTGTGCGTCATAAAGAAGATGTAGGCGAGGTTCAGAAAATTCTTGACGAATACAACAGCCCGATTAAAATAATTGCCAAAATTGAAAACATGGAAGGCGTTGACAATATTGACGAAATATTAGAAGACGCTTATGGTATTATGGTGGCTCGTGGCGACCTGGGAATTGAGCTTCCTGAAGAGCGAATTCCATCGGTACAACGTAATTTGGTTCGTCGTGCAATTTTGCATCAGAAACCGGTTATTATTGCCACACAAATGCTACACACCATGATTGAACACCCAAGGCCAACACGTGCCGAGGTGAGCGACGTTGCAAGCGCTATTTATATGGGAACCGATGCAATTATGCTTAGCGGCGAAACAGCCTACGGAAAATATCCGGTTGAGGCTATTAAAGCGATGGATAAAATTGCACAGGAAGTGGAACCTGATCGCGACCGTCGCGAATTGTTAGTGCCGCTGAAAGCAGATATTCCGGCATACCTGGCACAATCAGCAATTCGTGCAGCACGCGAGCTAAAACCCGATGCAATTATTACATCAACCACAACCGGTAAAACAGGTCGCTACCTGGCTTCGCACCGTTCGTTTTACCCGGTTTTTGTAAAATGCCACTCAAATCGAGTGATGCGCGAACTGGCGTTGTCGTTCGGTATTCACCCGTCGTTTCTTGAAGCGAAAAAGAACAAAATGAAAATTCAAAAGGCAGCGGTTCAGGAGCTGGTTAACCAGGGCACCATTAACATGGATGATCTTGTAATTTATGTAGGCGGCCGTTTTGGAGAAGATGCAGGTGCATCGTTTATCGAAATATCAACTGCCGATAAATTATTCCTGAAGCCTAAAGAAATACGTTAACAACGGTTTTTACACCATAAAAAAAGCCTTGTTTCTTTACTGAAACAAGGCTTTTTTCTTTTAATCAAGCGAGCTTAACTAACGAAAATCAATTACTTCAACATCGTCGTATTTCGATGCATCAAAAACAAATTCCGAATCATCAAAGCCGGCGTTCGTTTCCATTTTCTTTACCAAAATTCCGTACAAATTTCCATCGGTACTGTGCAAAGTAGCTGAGTGAATCATCATTTCAGCTTTGTCAATTTCCACTTCAATTTTTGTTACATCGTAAGTATCAGTATCGGGGAAAAGATTGATGTGATAATACGTTTTTCCATCCACAGTTTTTTCATCTACAAACTCCGACCGAAAACCACGTTCGTAAATACTAAATAACGACGAAGGATCCATTAACTCACTTCCCTCATCATCTAAATTAGAAATAGTTACCTGGTTACCGTCTTTCATGTAATTCCAAATGGTTGCACCATCCGAAAAAACTTCTACGCCCAAATCGGGTAGTTGCACACAATATTTCTGGCCTTTTATTTTAATGGTGCCGGCATTGGTTTCATCGATATCCATTTCGTCATTTACCATCGAAAAAACAAAACTGGCCGACATCGATTTGATTTCTTTTGTTTTAGCGCTTACCTCATCCAGAATCTTTTTTGCCTTTGCATCTTCCTGTGTCCATCCTGTAGTTGCAACCAAAAACAGCGCAACAATCAATACTATTCTCTTCATTCTTTTTCCTATTCTACTATTTCTTATGTAAGAAAATGAAAACGCCACGATATTTTTCCGCAATGTTTAAATCTCGCTCCCGATTCACCCTCAAAAAATTTAACTCTACAAACTATTCAATAACTGTTCCAAACTATATTCATCCTGTAACAATACCTGCCGGGCTTTGCTACCTTCGCTTGGTCCAACAATACCTGCCGCTTCCAACTGATCCATTAAACGCCCTGCGCGGTTATACCCGATCGAAAACTTACGTTGAATCATCGATGTCGACCCCATTTGGTTCATCACGACTACGCGTGCTGCATCGTCAAACAATTCATCTCTGTTCCGCAGATCCACTTCACCCGGTCCGGGCTCCTCGTCTCCTGCATACTCGGGCAATAAAAATGCTGTTGGATATCCGCGCTGATCGCCAATAAACTCAACAATATTTTCCACCTCCGGTGTATCAACAAACGCACACTGCACGCGTGTCATTTCGCTTCCCTGAGAAATAAGCATATCACCACGCCCAATCAATTGGTTCGCTCCGGGCGAATCCAAAATGGTACGCGAATCGATCATCGATGCCACTTTAAACGCAATACGCGCCGGGAAGTTTGCTTTAATTACACCGGTAATAATATTTGTCGACGGGCGCTGCGTGGCAATAATCATATGAATACCAACAGCTCGTGCCAGCTGGGCAATTCGTGCAATTGGCAATTCAATCTCTTTTCCGGCAGTCATAATCAGGTCGGCAAACTCATCGATAATTACCACAATGTATGGCATAAAACGGTGGCCTTTCTCCGGATTCAATCGGCGCGATATAAATTTCTTGTTATATTCTTTAATATTACGTGCCTGAGCTGCCTTCAGTAAATCATATCGTGCATCCATTTCAACGTTAATCGAGTTGAGCGTATTTTTTACTTTCTGAATATCGGTGATTACCGGCTCTTCTGCATCGGGTAGTTTTGCCAGGTAATGTTTTTCCAGTACCGAGTAGATATTCAGTTCCACTTTTTTCGGATCGATAAAAACAAACTTCAGCTGCGATGGATGCTTTTTGTATAGTAGCGAAGTAATAATCACGTTTATACCCACCGATTTACCTTGACCGGTAGCACCGGCAACCAGTATGTGAGGCATTTTAACAAGGTCGAACATAAAGGTCTCGTTCGAAATGGTTTTACCTAAAGCTACGGGTAATTCGGCTTTGCTTTCCTGGAATTTCTTTGAGCGGATAATCGAGTGCATCGAAACGGTCTCCGGGTTTTGGTTTGGCACCTCGATACCAATGGTACCGCGCCCCGGAATTGGTGCGATAATACGAATACCCAATGCTGCCAAACTTAAGGCAATGTCATCTTCAAGATTTTTAATTTTTGAGATACGAACACCCGGCGCCGGCACAATTTCGTAGAGTGTAATTGTTGGCCCGATAGTAGCCCGAATTTTTGTGATCTCGATTTTATAATGACGCAGCGTTTCAACAATTTTATTTTTGTTGGCTACCAGCTCTTCATTTTTAACTTCGGCATTACCAAATTTATGGTCTTCCAACAACTCCAGAGTCGGGAATTTAAAGCTTGCCAAATCCAGCGTCGGATCATAATCTTCCAACTCTTCCGGCTTTTTGCTATCTCCTTCTTCTTCGTCAACCTTTGGCGCAACGGTTAAATCCAGGTCGTCCTCTTTTTCAATCGGAATCACTTCAATACCATCATCCGTTTCCTCTTCGGCCTCTGCAACCTCAATTTCTTCGGGTTCAGTTTCCGTCTCTTCCAGGGGCAAATCATCTTCTTCGTCCGATTCAAAAATGGCTTTCACCACATCATCATCGTCTTCTATAATTTTTGTGATCGCCTCTTCTCCTTCAACAATTTGCTCCGGAGTATCCGTTTCATTCAACGTTTCATCATCCGGCAATGAATCTTTTGCTTGTCGTTTCATCAATCCTTTTAACAGGTTAAAGGCACTATCAAAACGAACAACTACAATTCCCAGCCCCGATATGAATAATAAGAAAACAAGTCCAATAATTCCGATTAATGAGCGCAGCCAGTTACTAAGTACAAAACCATAATGACCACCCCAATAAATTGCCGATCCGGCATTGGTTTTATTAAAGAATAAACCCAGAGCTATAGAGAACCAGATGATACAAACAATACTATATAAAATACTTTTAATGAAATTTCCGGTTTTTCTACCAAGAATTCGCATTCCTGTAATTGCCAACAGATAAACGATACCAAACGACGCCAGTCCGAATCCACGGTTCATAATAACTTCCGACAAGTAGGCTCCAAGTTTCATCCCCTTGTTTTGGGCTTTTACCTGGGTATTAAAAAGAAACTCGCGCCAACCCGAATCCATAATACTCTGGTCGGCAGCCCCGTAAAATAAAAACGATACAAATGAAATGAGCAGATAAGCTGCCAAAAGAAGGACGAACAAACCCAACAAAAAATATAATTTCTCGCTTTTAAACTGGAATGTACGCTTTTTTTTGGTGCGTTTATTTTTCGACTTTGCTGGCTTCTTTTTCGCTCTAAATGCCATGGAGTTATTTTTAATCCGAATTGTTATTTACTATAAATTTCAATATAACGATTTCGTTGCAATGTAATTTTCAAGATTCAAAAAAATCATTCAACAAAACCCGGTTTAACCGCTAAACAGAAGCATTATTCTCTTTACAACCGAATAATGTGGGTTAAATTGTCCGCAAATTTAACTAAAAAAACTCAGGTAGAAGTTATGCCGGCATGCGAATTCGGTTAATCATTTCAAGAAAAAACTGTTAATAAACCGAGGCTGTTTTATTGCAATTCGTAAGAATAGATTCCACCTGTTTTCCGAATTTATAAATCAATCGAAAAAAGCTGTTTTAAAATAGCATAACCAACACAAAACCAAGCTCTAACACATTTCTTTTTATGCTTTGTTTTTCTATGTTTGTTAGGCTTGATTATTTCTCAAGCCACTAATTAAATCGACAAATGAAGAAACGAGCTGTTGTTGCTTTGGGCGGAAACGCCATTCTGCGTGGTAACGAAGATGGAACCATCGTTCAGCAGGAAAAAAATGTAACTGACACACTTGAAAACCTGGTGCCATTACTTCGCGAGGGGTACGAACTGGTGCTTACGCACGGCAATGGCCCGCAGGTGGGGAATATACTAATGCGCAACGACGCCGGTGAACAACTTTACGGAATTGCGCCCATGCCACTGAATATTTGTGTGGCCGACTCGCAAGGCGGAATTGGTTTTATGATTGAGCGGATGATGCGCAATGTGCTGAATAAATACGGCATTGATAAAAACGTAATTTCGATGGTTACTTTGGTTGAAATCAGTGCCGACGACCCGGCTTTTCAGAACCCGTCGAAACGAATCGGGAAAGTATACAGCAAAGCCGAAGCCGACCGGCTGGCGCAACAAAAGGGCTGGGTATTTAAACCCTCACCAAAAAGCAAAGACGGTTTTCGCAGGGTAGTCCCCTCGCCCACCCCAATTGATATTGTGAACAAGGAGATCATTCGTCAACTGCTTGAAAACGGCAACATTGTTATTGCTGCCGGCGGCGGTGGCATTCCGGTTTATTTCGACGAAAACAACGACGTTCGCACACTCGACGCGGTAATCGATAAGGACATGGCATCGGGAATGCTGGCCACGAACATACTTGCCGACGAGCTATACATCCTTACCGACGTACCATTCATTTACAAAAACTTTGGCCAGGAAACACAGGAGAAGCTTGAATTTTTGGATTATACCGACACCATAAAACACCTTGAAAATGGTACATTTGCTGAAGGTACGATGGAGCCTAAAATTAAAGCCTGTATTAATTTCATAAAAAATGGCGGGTACAAAAGTATCATTACCGAAGCCACAAAACTGGCAGACAAAAGTTACGGATCAAAAATTACAATGAAATACGACGAATCGGATCAAAAAACTATAACAGACAACTATGGCATCTAATTTAAAAAACAGAAACTTTCTTAAACTTCTGGATTTTTCACCTGAAGAAATAAATCAACTGCTCGACCTTGCGGCAAGTTTAAAAAAAGCGAAGTACGAAGGCACTGAAGAACCTTCGCTATCGGGCAAAAATATCGCTTTGATATTTGAAAAAGCTTCTACCCGCACCCGTTGTGCTTTCGAGGTGGCAGCTTACGACCAAGGAGCGCGGGTCACTTATCTCGGTCCATCAGGTTCGCAAATCGGACAGAAAGAAACAATGAAAGACACAGCCCGTGTTTTGGGTAGAATGTACGATGGTATTGAGTACCGTGGTTTTGGGCAGAATATTGTTGAAGAATTGGGTGATCATGCCGGCGTTCCGGTGTGGAACGGCTTAACCAACGAGTTTCACCCCACACAAATTCTGGCTGATTTTCTCACCATTAAAGAACACAGCAACAAAGCCCTTTCTGAAATTAAATTCTGCTACCTGGGCGATGCACGTAACAACATGGGCAACTCGTTGATGGTGGGCGCTGCCAAACTGGGAATGGATTTCAGGGCTGCTGCCCCCAAAGCCTGTCAACCTGCTGAAGAACTACAGGCTGAATGCCGCGAGATTGCCGCCGAAACAGGTGGAAAAATTACGGTTACCGAGGATGTTGCCTCAGCTGTGAATGACTGTGATTTTTTATACACCGATGTTTGGGTATCGATGGGCGAACCCGACGAAGTTTGGCAAGAACGCATAAACCTGCTGCTTCCGTACCAGGTAAACAAAAAGGCAATGGAGCTCACCGGTAATCCTGATGTGAAATTTTTGCATTGTTTACCTGCATTCCATAACCGCGACACAAAAATTGGCGAGCAGATCTATCAAAAATTTGGACTGGAAGCGATGGAAGTTACCGAAGAGGTATTCGAGAGCAAGGCATCGCTGGTATTCGACGAAGCTGAAAACCGTATGCACACCATAAAAGCTGTTATGGTAGCTACACTGGCTTAAGCAAAACCACCATAGATTTTAAAGCATTATCTTCAGTTTTTGGAGGTAGTCCTTTTTTGTTTCCGGGCTCGAGCCGCGAATCACGCCTTACTGACTTTTTTTAAGCTACATTAATCTATTTCATTCTCCGGCAATCTCAGCACCCCTCTTTTTGTCTTTAAATATTTTCATTTTGCCTTGCAAATCCTTTTCCTATTTTTGCCACGTGCAAAATCATTCAAAACTCATAACGAATTTCCTGATAGCAGTATTCCTACTATGCTCAATGCCAAGCATAGCGTCAGACAAAAAAAATCCGGAACGAATTTTATTGCTGACCATGGAGACAATTCCAGAACACACTTTTCACAACGATTCCATCCACCGCATCGATTTTCGTTATGCGGATAAAAAACGGGGGGTCAAACCATTTATCGCCCCTTCTGTTTTGATTGCCGGAGGAACAATACTGCACTTCTCCGATTGGAAATACGACATCGACCAATGGCGCTGGGAACATTTTAATTACACCGGCAGCCTCGATGACTATTTGCGCTTTGCCCCCATTGTTGCCGTTTACTCGCTAAATGCACTGGGTATAAAAGGGAAAAACAATATTGGCAACCAATCCGCCATTTTAGGCAAGAGCATGATTCTGACAACGCTCATAACCAAAGGACTAAAAAGCACACTGGATGTTGAACGACCAACTGGTGATTCTGGATCCATGCCATCGGGGCACACCTCTGTTGTTTTTGCTGCCGCGCAATGGATGCACCGGGAGTATGGCGAAATAAGTGCCTGGTACAGCGTTGGAGCTTATGCCTGTGCTACTACGGTAGGTATTATGCGTGTATCAAAAGGAGGACACTGGGCTTCGGATGTGCTCGTTGGTGCAGGAATCGGCATGATTTCTACCGAACTGATATACCTGACTCACCAATTCAAGTGGGATCGCGAGCACCTCAAAAACCTCGATATTTTTCCTTTTAAGTCCGGACAGCAAAAAGGCCTTGCATTGGTCTATACGTTTTAAGCAAACTCCAACCACAAGCTGCAAGTATCAGGTTTAAAATTCAAAGGTCTATCAGTCTTTAAAGTTGCAAATGCTTCGTTTCCTGGTTTACCAAGCGCTCTCCTCTTCAGTACTATGCAAGCTCAATCAATCTAATCTCCCATCAACCTCTATTTCTCGGGTTTCATAACACCTTAGTTTCAGTCAGCATTTTACTGAATTTAACACCCTTATAGAATAATGTAGGGTATTGAATCTTTATTTTAGTCAGCAATTTATATTTTTGTGCCTCAGTATTATAAATACACACAACATTTTGAAAACAACCATTAATACACAAAAACAATGGCATGTGATTTATACCAAATCACGATCGGAAAAAAAGGTGATCGACGAACTCAGCTATAACGACATCGATTGCTACCTGCCCCTGCAAAAAAAGCTTCGCCAGTGGAAAGACCGCAAAAAATGGGTTGAAATGCCATTACTTCCCGGCTATTGTTTTGTTTACATCAACCGCATACAATACGACAAAGTATTGCGGCTAAACAATGTGGTTCATTACGTAACATTCGAACGCAAAGCAGCCATAATAAGACAAAACGAGATTGACGCTTTGAAAAAAATGCTGGAACAACAGGATTTTGATGTAAACGTTACCCACGACAATTTTGAAACCGGTAAACGGGTTGAAATAATGGAAGGACCATTGGCAGGAATAAAAGGAGAATTGATTGAATCGCGCGGAAAAAATAAATTCTCATTGCGAATCGAGCAGATCGACACTGCGGTAACTGTAGAAATTCCCGCAAACTACCTGAGTGCACTACCCGAGAAACAGTTTTATCTGTAGCTTTTTTAAACCATTGTTAATACCTAATCATTATTTAACACTATTTCAAAATGCAAATAAAAGGTTTCCAAATTCAAAAATTTTATCTTTTTTTATGCCACAATAAACCTTTTACCGTGAAATACCTCATAGCAACTTCTTTTTTATTGCTGTTCTCTGTTTTAGCCCTTGCACAACAACATCCTAATTCAGGCTTAATTATTGGAGCTAACCTGGGACTGTCAAAAGTAAACACCGAGCTCACACCCGGATTTAAAACCATTCCCAACGAGTTCACACACAAAATGGCTCCCGCCTTTAGTATCGAACTCTCAAAACTAATTGGCGACCACCTTGAAATAGGTACCGATGTTCACCTGACTTTTTTGAAAGGCGACACCGACGATCCACAGTTCTCGGCCGAAGGTATTCACCCCGAAATGAGAGACCCCATAACCGAACCGGTGGAATACCGGAATCAGTTGTTTGGGCAAAAATTCTTTCTGGGATTTTATTTCCGCAGATTCGAATACTTTAACCACGCCTGGCGACTCGAACCTTTTCTGCGAGTTGGAGGCGGTTACAACACCTACACCTCAAAATTCAGATACATTGATGCCCCGGACGATGAATTGATTTTCGGAAAAAATGCCGGCCGCTTTAATTACTGGAACCTGTTAACAGGAGTGTATTTTGCTTCGGCAGGAATTCGCACCTACAAAACCCGTCACCTGATCATTAATACAACGTTTACCATCAATTATTCAAACTACGACTTTTTAGATGTGGTGCATAACTACAACGATGATGTTGGCAGTAGTGAATACACACGACGTACAGACTACGATATTAGGGGCATTTATACTGAGCTTAAAATTGGAATATTTTACCATTCAAACGAACTCGGCAAACACAAAAGCAGAAAAGGTAAGTACAAACAACCCGTAATGCCATTCTCCGGAAGATAAACATTTACAACAAAATTCTAATTATCATATTTCCAGCTATTTGCGCATTACTGAAGCATACATCCGTAGTATTTAAAATTAAATTAACAAATAGCCGCAAAACAAAGATTTCGACAGATTTCTTTTGAAGACCAAACAAAACGAGTACTTTTGTTACTCAATTTTGATATTAGCATCCTACTCATACAATACATGTAACTGAGGAGGCGAAGCAGTGCCTCGATCCAGTTATTTAGCCCAATTCTTGTAATACACGCCACTTCACTTAACGTTTTATTTACCCTTATGTTAGAATCATTAATTACTAACAAAACCAGGCTTAAACTATTGTTCAAGTTTTTCCTGAATAAGGAAACAACCAGCTATCTCCGTAACCTGGAGAGCGAGTTTGGGGAATCAACAAATGCCATTCGTATTGAATTAAACCGACTGGAAAATGCCGGATTATTGCTCTCGCATTTTGATGGAAACAAAAAAATATTTAAAGCCAACGACCTGCACCCATTATACGATGAAATAAACCGAATACTGCAAAAGACAGTGGGACTTGACATGATTGTTGATCATATAACCACAAAAATAAAAGAGCTCAAAGAAGCCTATTTAATTGGCGATCTGGCCATCGGTAAAGAATCAGGAATTATCGATATTTTATTGGTTGGCGAGGAACTCGACAGCAAACTGGTAGCTGCACTCACCTCAAAAACCGAAACGATGATCGATCGCAAAATCCGCTACTTAATTGTAAACAACAAAGAGAAAAATAACTACCTCAGCGATACACATTCCTTGCTGATTTTCGGACAGGTATAGGAAACAGTAAGAGGCGCGTAACAACGGAAATTATATTTTGCTGTAACAAAAATGAAAAAATCTTTAACCATAGCAGTCGATTTCGATGGCACCATTGTAGAGCATAAATATCCACGCATAGGAAATGAGCTACCTTTTGCCACCGACACCCTGAAAACACTGGCTGGCAAAGGCCACAAACTAATTTTGTGGACCTACCGGGCAGGAAAAGAACTGGATGAGGCCATTGAGTTTTGCAGCAGTAAAGGGCTCGAATTTTATGCCGTTAACAAAAGTTATCCGGAAGAGAAAATGAACGATAAGATCAGCAGAAAAATTCTCGCCGACCTGTACATCGATGACCGAAACTTTGGCGGAATGCCTTCCTGGACCGAAATCTATTACCACCTTCATCCGGAAGAAAAAATGCAAGAAGAGAAGCCAAAGAAAAAGAGCTGGTGGAGAAAGTAGGGACAGAAACGTGGTAAATCGCAAGGCTCTCCGGGGAGTGCAGCGACGAAGGAGCCCCTCCTCAAATCAAAGACAACGAATAAACCAAACAAATATTAAACACTATATATGAATACCAAACAAATCCATCGTCTGTTATCGTTGATAATGATAGCGGCCAGCTTATCACTTTTTTCATGTCGAAGCAGTAAAGAGCTCATATACATGAAAGATGTGCAAAACAACCAAATGCTAAAAGCGCTGACCGACACGGTTACAGAATACATCATCGAGCCGGGCGATATCTTATATGTAAGCATTAAGTCGATGAATGCCGAGGTGAATGCCTTGTTTAATCCCGAATCGAATATGGAAAGCAGCAGCTATAATTCATACCAGCGGTTCACCACTCCTCAGGGAGCCTATTTGTATGGTTACGAGGTGGATGAAAAAGGAAACCTGCAACTACCCATCCTCGGTGATATTCCGGTAGCCGGCCTTCCAAATTCAGAAATCGAAAATATGGTTCAGCAATATGCCGATGGCTACCTGAAAGAAGCCATTGTAAAGGTAAAACTGCTAAACTACAAAGTAACCATAATGGGCGAAGTTAAAAACCCGGGGGTTTATTATAACTACAACAACAACTTTACAGTGCTCGAAGCACTGGCAATGGCCAACGGAAATACCGATTACGCCAATATTACCAATATCATGGTGATCAGGCCGCAGCCCGGTGGCCAAAAAGCCATGATTCTCGATTTGTCTTCATCGGGTGCGTGGTTGCAAAAAGGATTTTACCTGCACCCCAACGATTATATTTTTGTTGAACCCGATGATCATAAAAATTTCCAGCTTAATGCCCAGGCTTACTCTATGATCATTTCATCGGCAAGTTTACTGTTGGCCGTATTTGGATTATTGAAGTAGAGGGATGCCGGAAATCCGAAGAACGAAGACAGAAGATTGAAGCTCAAGACGGGAGCACGAAGAATAGATAGCTTCGGAATACCGTTGGCAATTCCTCCCAATAACAATAAGTCGTTTGTACTACAGCGGCGTTGAAAGTATTTCTTAGTATTAAAACGCAATGAACGCCGCCATCTCATTTTTTTTTAGAATAGTCATTGCGAAGAGGCAACGACAAAGCAATCCAAAGCAAAACACCACAGCTAATAAAATAAGTCGTTTACAAAACAATCAACAATAACAACACCATTACCAAAAGAACACGCTCCGTACAATGAATAGTTAATACTTTTTACTATGACAGCGAACAACAACCATCAGCAATTTCCGGCCATCGAGCAAAACGATGAGATCGACATCAAACGACTCCTCTACCTCCTACTCAGCAGGTGGTACTGGCTGCTAATCGGGTTATTACTCGGAGCCTCAATGGCCTACCTGGTGGTAAAATTCACCCCGGCCAATTACCTGGTCGATACCAGTCTTTTGGTGACCAACGAAAGCAAAGGCCTGAATGTGGAAAATATCTTCATGGAGAACATGATGGGAAATGCCGCCAAAGTAACCCTGCAAAACGAGGTGGAGTTTCTTAATTCGTTTACCCTGAATTACCAGGCGGTTGACAACCTGAACTGGCAAACATTCTGGCAAAAAAAGAACCTGGTAATCTGGAACGGCATTTACCTCGACGAACCATTTATTCTTAACAAATCGGGCGAAGCGCTGAATCCGTCAGGAATTTCGTATACATTACACCACTATCCGAAACACAATATAAAGTAAAGGCCGATGGCGAAGTAAAAATCAACAACCGCCCGGTTAAAATTAAATTCGACGAAACAGCTTCGTACAACCAGCCTTTTTCAAATCAATATTTCAATTTTACGCTAACACCGCAGGAAACCCCGGGCGAACTGCTTGGCGAGAGCTATCGCTTTTCGTTTATCGACAAAAGCAAACTCACCACCAACTATATTAACAAAGTGAGTACCGAGTTTGGCAAAGACAGTGAAGTGATCAAACTGTCGGTTGAGAGTACCGAGCCCATGCGCGAAATCCATTTCCTTAACGAGTTGGTTCGTGTGTACCTCGAATTAAAACTCAGCCTGCAAACCCAAACACAAAAGCGATCGCTCGAATTTATCGATTCGCAGCTTTCGGGAATCTCCAGCGACCTCAGCGAAGCCGAAAATACATTTACCGAATTCCGCTCTAAAAACCAGATTATCGACCTCAGCAGCCAGGGAAGTCTGATTATGGAGCAGCTAAAAGAAATTGAGCAGGAGAAATCGCAGTTGCAAATGCAGCTCGATTACTTTAAAAACCTGCAACGCTACCTGGGCAATATTCAAAGTGCCGACCAGCTGGTAGCCCCATCGGTGGTAGGAATTACCGATGCCACACTTAACGCGCTGGTATTGAAACTCAGCGAATTGTACAGCCGCCGAAAAGTGCTGGCATTTAGTGCACGCGAAAACAACCCTTCGCTGATTCTGCTTAACCAGGAGATTGAACAGGTAAACGAACAGGTACGCGAAATGCTGGTAAACCTGATCGATAATACCGAGCTGTCGGTGAATACCCTCGACCGGCGCTACCGCCGCATCAACAAGCAGCTGAACAATATGCCCGAGCAGGAACAACAGCTTATCAACATTCAGCGGCAATACGAACTCACCAACGAAATTTACACCTATCTGCTGCAACGCCGTGCCGAATTGGAAATTGCACTGGCCGCCGCCGTTGTCGACATTCACATTATCGACCCGGCACAGTTCGAGCGACTGGTACCACTAAATAAAAACTCCATTCTTATTTTGCTAATCGGGGCCTTCCTCGGTCTACTGCTGCCCGGTGTATTGATTATGGTTTTCGACTTCTTCGACAACAGCATTCACCTGCAGGAAGACATAGAAAAACTGACACCGCTAACCATACTCGGAAATGTATTTCACAGCACCGGAAAATCAGAACTGGTAGTGGTGGAACATCCTACGGCGCCAATAACCGAGTCGTACCGAACCATACGAACCAACCTGCAATACAAATTCACCAACAAGGAGCAAAAGATTATCGGCCTTCACTCGGTACAACCCGCCGAAGGGAAAACCTTTAACGCCACCAACCTGGCCTGCATATTGGCCATGAACGACAGAAAAACCGTTTTGATTGGTGCTGACATGCGTAAACCTCGCCTCCACCGGATTTTTAATCTGACGAATAAAATTGGTTTGAGCAACTACCTTGCCGGGCAAAGCGACCTCGAGGCCATTATTCAACAATCCGAAATTGAAAACCTGTCGCTTATTGTTTCAGGACCTGTTCCACCCAATCCGGCTGAGCTTATTGAACGACCGGCATTTGTACAATTGCTCGAGAAATTAAAAGCAGAATACGATTATGTAATTATCGACAATGCCCCGGTTTCGCGAGTTACCGACGGACTGATAACCAGTAAACACAGCGATCTCAACCTGTTTGTACTGCGCTACGGGGTAAGCAAAAAAGACCAACTGAAATACATAAACGACATTGCCAAACAAGGCGTAATGAATAATCCGGCCCTAATTATAAACGACATTAAATTACACCGTTTAAGTTACGGATACAGCTATTCGTACCAATATGCCTATGGAAAGGGATATACCGATTAGCTTCCTGGCACGAAAAGTCCCCCTCGGGGGATTTAGGGGTAAATGCCTACGCTACCCCTGGCCCCCAAGGGGGAAAGCCTACCGCACATTTAAAATGAAAAAGAGTAATAAATAGAAGATATAACAAACAACAACTAATAAACACGTTCAGGACCGGCCTCGGCTGGTGAACCAAAAAACAAGGAAAGATGACGTTAAAAATCAAGGCTGTTTGACGCTCGTTACGAGTGACGAAGGAACTCGTAAAAGGAGGAGTTCCTTGATTTTAGTCATCCGACGTAGATTTTTTGAGTGAGGCAGACGCAGCCGCGGCTTTTTTGTTTACTTTTTCAGCTGAAGGAAAAAGTAAAATCCGTCCGATAGGACAAAGAAAAGATTGCTTCGGCTCCGTCAGCTGACGGCCCCTCGCAATGACAAAACAAATGGATAAAAACCGGCGGCGTAAAAACGATAAAATAAACTAATTATACATCAAACGCCGCCCGACAAGATAAAAGCAGACAACAAACAAAATGACTGAAGACATGAACAATACGAAAAGCCACCGCTACCCCTAACCCCAGAGGGAAAAGCCAACCGCACATTTAAAATGAAAAAGAGTAATAAATAGAAGATATAACAAACAACAACTAATAAACATGTTCAAAAAAGTATCTCCAACTCCCGATGCAATCGGGAAAGCGCGCAGGACTGGCGAAAAGGCGGGCCGGCGATGGCGTGAAGGGGCTTTCCGGTCGGAGTGGTCGTAACACGCAGACCGATAAGAAAGCCTCGAGTGCGTGGAAGCTTTTTTTCGCCTTGATTTTTTGTTTACTTTTTTATCAAGAAAAAAGTAAATGCCCGTCCGGCATTAGGACACCCGCCCGGTTGGAGCGTAGCGGAAATCCCGATCGAAGCATCGGGACAGGGCAAATATATAGGATAAAGAAAAGATTGCTTCGGCTCCGTCAGCTGACGGCCCCTCGCAATGACAAAACAAGTTGATAAAAACCGGCGGCGTAAAATGATAGAATTAACAGAATATACATCAAACGCCGCCCCACAACATACTTGCACGCTAAATCTGCCGAAAATCAAACATACAACAACAAAGAATGAACACAATAAAATACAACACTCCACGCAACCCTTCTTTCGTTTTTTACATCTAAATATTTATCTTCGGCAGTTTGAAAATTATCAACAGACAATAAGAAACAAAAAAAACAGTTAACCATTAAAGAATTTAGAAACCACTTCGGTGCCTGTACTTTTTAAAAGTCAGTGATAAACCAACGTACACAATGAGAACACATTTTATTTTTCAGAAAGCGGCAACAGTATTATTATTTATCTTTTTTATTTCAACCTCAAATGCCCAGGATGTTAAAAATGTAAACGTAAACACACTCTCTCAGGAAGAAATTCAGAAAGCACAAAAAGCCATGCTCGATGCAGGGTTAAGCGAAGAAGAAGCCATTCAACTGGCGCGTCAGCGTGGAGCTACCGAGCAGCAAATAAGCGACTTCCGCAAACGCTTAAGCGAACAGGATACTTCGAAACAAAACATGTACAACCTGTACGAAGAGCCCGAGGTGCTGCCCGAAAATGAGCAGGAAGCCGAAAACTCGGAGCGCACCAGCGAATTCGATAAAGAGCTGCAGGTTTTTGGGGCCTACCTCTTTAACAACGAAAACCTCACTTTCGAGCCACAGGTGAACATACAAACACCAAAAAACTACGAAATTGGTTTTGGCGATCAGCTGCTCATCCATATTTGGGGAAATTCGCAAAACAACTACCAGTTGCGGGTAAACAACAACGGACAGATAATTATCCCCGACCTCGGACCGGTTTATGTAGCCGGACTATCGTTTGACGAGGCCGAGAAAAAAATTGTAAAAAACCTCACATCCATTTATGCCGATATGGGAGGCGACAACCCGGGAACATTTGCCCAGTTAAACATGGGACAACTGCGTTCTATCCGCGTAAACCTGCTGGGCGAAGTGGTAACACCGGGCACCTACACCCTTCCCGTAACAGCAACGGTATTTAACGGCTTATACCTCTCGGGCGGTCCCAACGAAATCGGATCGTTCAGAAATATAAAAGTCATTCGCGATAACAAAGTGGAAAAACTGATCGACATCTATAAGTTACTGGTCGATGCCGATCCTTCCGACAACATCACCCTGAAAGACGGCGACATAATCTTTGTTCCTCCCGTTGAAAAGAACGTGGTGGTAAACGGCGAATTTAAACGCAACGGCATTTTCGAAATAAAAGAAGGTGAAATGCTAAACGACCTGGTACGTTTTGCCGGTGGTTTTAACGCAGCAGCATACACGGCAAACACGCAAATTATCCGTCAAACACAAAGCGGGCAGCAAATTATTGATGTCGCTTTCAACCAGCTCAACACCACGCCACTGGTAAAAGGCGATACCATACAAAACAGTCTGATTACCGACCGCTTTGAAAACCGCGTAAGCATTGAGGGGGCTGTTTATCATCCGGGAGAATACGAATGGACAGAAGGACTGACACTGGCACAGCTTATCAACAAAGCCGACCAGCTGCTTCCCGAAGCTTTTAAAGGACGTGGACTGATTACCCGCTACAATGCCGACCGCACCACTTCGGCCATTGCTTTCGACGTAAAAGATATCAGCAGCGGAAAACAAAATATTGTACTGCAGGCCGACGACGAAGTGCTCATAAAAACGCATTTCGACATGAAAGAGCAGCCTTACATTACCGTAAATGGCGAAGTACTCGATCCCGGCACTTTTAACTGGTCGAAGAACATGACCCTTGGCGATGCCATTTTCCTGGCCGGTGGATTAACGGAAGGTGCCGACAGTACCTTTATCGAAATTGCCCGCCGCCTGAGTTACCGCGATGCCACTGTGCTTTCCGATACTATCGGGCATGTGCTAATCGCCAATATCTCGCGCGGATTACAATTTGGCAAAAACGATGCTGAAATGATACTACAGCCCTGGGATCAGGTGTCGGTGCGTACCGCTCCCAATTTCAGGCAAAACGAATCGGTAATAATCTCGGGCGAAGTTACCTATGCCGGTGCCTATGCCATTACAAATAAACAAATGCGCATTTCCGACCTGGTAGAAATGGCCGGAGGATATACACCAAAAGCCTATCTCGAAGGGGCAACACTCAACCGTTTTTCCGAAGAACTGGGCTCGGAACAGGTAGCCATTAACCTACAGGATATTCTGAACAACCCGAAAGACAGCAAAGACCTTTTGTTGAAAAACGGCGATCAACTGAATATTCCGGAGTTTATGCAAACCGTAAAAATTATTGGCAGTGTGCAAAACCCTTTCTCCATTACTTACGAAACAGGGCGTAATGCCAGATACTACGTAAACCGTACCGGGGGATTTCAATCGCAGGCCAACAAGAGTAAAACTTATGTGCAGTACCCCAATGGAGAAACAGCGGTTACCAAAGGATTTATTTTTAAACGCTACCCTAAAGTAACACCCGGAAGTGTAGTGGTGGTACCCGAAAAAGTGGAGAAAGAACGCAACCAGGGAGCCTGGCTCGCCATTGCATCAACCATGGCATCACTGGCTGTTTCAATTGCTACAATTGTGAGTATATCGAATTAGAGAAGTAAAGAGTTGCGAGTTACGAGTTACGAGAATAACAATGCCTGGGACGCCGTCCTCCTTTTGCGAAAGTGATTGTCCCGATGGCAGCATCGGGACGGAGGAATGGAAAAAAGATTGCTTCAGTCGTTCCTCCCTCGCAATGACAAAAACAAATAGATAAAAACCGGCGGCGTAAAAATGATAGAATAAACTGAATATACATCAAACGCCGCCCGACAAGATAAAAGCAGACAACAATAAAATGACTGAAGACATGAACAATACGAAAAGCCACCGCTACCCCTAACCCCCAAGGGGGAAAGCCAACCGCACATTTAAAATGAAAAAGAGTAATAAATAGAAGATATACAAACAACAACTAATAAACATGTTCAAAAAAGCATCTCCAACTCCCGATGCAATCGGGAAAGCGCGCAGGACTGGCGAAAAGGCGGGCCGGCGATGGCGTGAAGGGGCTTTCCGGTCGGAGTGGTCGTAACACGCAGACCGATAAGAAAGCCTCGAGTGCGTGGAAGCTTTTTTTCGCCTTGATTTTTTGTTTACTTTTTTATCAAGAAAAAAGTAAAATCCGTCCGATAGGACAAAGAAAAGATTGCTTCGGCTCCGTCAGCTGACGGCTCCTCGCAATGACAAAAACAAATAGATAAAAACCGGCGGCGTAAAAACGATATAATAAACTGAATATACATCAAACGCCGCCCGGCAAGATAAAAGCAGATAACAACAAAATGACTGAAGACATGAACAATACGAAAAGCCACCGCTACCCCTGGCCCCCAAAGGGGAAAGCCAACCGCACATTTAAAATGCAAAAGAGTAATAAATAGAAGATATAACAAACAACAACTAAAAAACATGTTCAAAAAAGCATCTCCTACTCCCGATGCAATCGGGAAAGCGCGCAGGACTGGCGAAAAGGCGGGCCGGCGATGGCGTGAAGGGGCTTTCCGGTCGGAGTGGTCGTAACACGCAGACCGATAAGAAAGCCTCGAGCGGGTGGAAGCTTTTTTTCGCCTTGATTTTTTGTTTACTTTTTTATCAAGAAAAAAGTAAATGCCCGTCCGGCATTAGGACACCCGCCCGGTTGAAGCGTAGCGGAAATCCCGATCGAAGCATCGGGACAGGGCAAAGACAAAGGACAAAGAAAAGATTGCTTCGGCCCGTCAGCTGACGAACCCTCGCAATGACAAAACAAATGGATAAAAACCGGCGGCATAAAATTGATAAAATAAACTGAATATACATCAAACGCCGCCCGACAATATAAAAGCAGACAACAAACAAAATGACTGAAGACATGAACATTACGAAAAGCCACCGCTACCCCTAACCCCCAGAGGGGGAGCCAACCGCACATTTAAAATGAAAAAGAGTAATAAATAGAAGATATAACAAACAACAACTAATAAACACGTTCAGGACCGGCCTCGGCTGGTGAACCAAAAAACAAGGAAAGATGACGTTGAAAAATCAAGGCTGTTTGACGCTCGTTACGAGTGACGAAGGAACTCGTAAAAGGAGGAGTTCCTTGATTTTAGTCATCCGACGTAGCTTTTTTGAGTGAGGCAGACGCAGACGCGGCTTTTTTGTTTACTTTTTCAGCTGTAGGAAAAAGTAAAATCCGTCTGATAAGACAAAAACAAATAACATTATCCAATAATGACTGAAGACATTAAAAATACAACACAAACTACCGACGACGAAATAGACCTGATAGCCTTAGCCAAAACCCTCTGGGACAAGCGGAGATTTATCATCATAAACGTTGTGGTATTTATGGTGCTTGGAGTAGCCGTAGCAATCCTTACACCCAAACAATACACCGCTTCCACTACCCTGGTACCCCAGGTTTCCGACGGATCATCAAAAATGGGCGGCCTCTCATCGCTGGCAGCAATGGCAGGATTTAACCTCAACGATATGACTGGCGGATCATCTGAACTGTCGCCAATGGTATACCCGCAAATTGTAAAAAGTGTACCCTTCCAGCTCGAACTGATGAACACCCCTTTCCAGTTCCCCGGGCAGGAACAGCCACTTACCTTTTACACCTACTTTAACGACATTAAAAAGCCCGGAGCACTGGCGCTGCTAAAAAAATACACCATCGGACTACCCGGAGTAATTGCCGGAAACGATAAAAACGATGCCACTGCTACAGGCGATAACCAATCATCTGCCGACTATATCGCACTCACCCGCGAGCAGGATGCAATCCGGAAACGCCTGGATAAAACGGTAAACCTCGATGTAAACGACAAAGACGGCTACCTTACCCTGTCGGCCACTACACTCGATCCGAAACTGGCAGCACAGCTCACCCGGAAAGCACAAACACTGCTTCAGAATACCATTACCGAGTTTAAAATTGAAAAAGCACAAGCACAACTCCGTTTTATTCAGGAGCGCTATGCCGAAAAAAAGAGTGAATTTGAACAGGCACAGGCTGCCCTCGCCCAATTCCGCGACCGCAATAAAAACGTTACCTCGGCACTGGCACGTACTACCGAAGAACAGCTGCAAAACGAATACCAGCTGGCTTTTGAAGTATACTCGCAACTGGCACAACAACTCGAACAGGCTCAAATACAGGTAAAAGAAGATACTCCTGTTTTTTCGGTACTGAAACCGGTTACGGTACCACTGGAGGATAATGCGAGCGGCCTTACTACGCTTATTATTTTTACATTCCTCGGAACGATAATTGCAATCAGCTGGGTAATTGGGAAAGAATTTTTAGGAATGGTTAAAGAACGTTGGCAGGAATCATAATACAGAAATCGACTAAGAGGTCTCTCCAACCCAAAACCCTATACGTACTTTTATGCTGGAAAAAGTAAAAAAAGCATTATACAACCATAAAGTTTTAGTCCAGAACTTTTCGTATTTATCCGCTTTACAGGTATTCAATCTGTTAATACCGTTAATTACCTATCCCTATTTAATTAGAGTACTGGGCAAGGACAATTATGGATTAATAGTTTTTGCACAAACAGTAATTAACTACTTATTGGTAATCGTAAATTTTGGGTTTAATATATCGGCAACTAAAGAAGTAAGTATACACAGAAATAATAGTAAAAAACTAAGTGAAATTGTTTCAAGTGTTTACTTAATAAAATCCATACTTTTTATTCTTTGCTTAATTACTCTTTCCATTGTTTTGTATATTATTCCAGAAGTTAAAGGCCCTAAAATATTATACTTCCTTGTCATGTGGATTTGTCTTTATGACCTCATATTCCCAATATGGTACTTTCAGGGGATTGAAAAAATGCAGTATATAACTATACTTACACTTACAAGCCGAGTAACATTTCTAATTTTTATATTCATTTTGGTTAAGTCGCAAAGTCAATTCCTAAGGGTTCCAATCATTAATGGTATTGGGGCAATAATCGCAGGAACAATATCTCTCTATATTGTTTTTATTAAACACAAAGTGAAATTCATATTAGTTCCGATTAGTACTTTAAGTAAATACTTTAAAGAAAGCTTCGTCTTATTCTCTACAAATGTCATCATGACTTTTAAGGATAAAACAAATATTCTTTTAATAGGGACATTTATTGGTACAGGTGCTGTTGCCGAATTTGATCTCGCTGTTAAGATTAAAGATTTGCTTTTCATCCCCATTAATTTGCTTAACCAAGCGCTTTATCCCAAAATTAGCAAAGAAAGAAATATGAAATTCATGCTGAAGGTATTGAAACTAGCCTTTTTGGGGATTGTGGCAATCACAATTATCTTATTTCCATTCGTAGATAAAATTGTTCTTCTACTAGGAGGCAACGAACTTATAAACTCAGCCCATTTGACCAGAATAATTTTAATTTCTGTTCCAATAATCGTAATAAGTTTCACGTTAGCTACGAACTGTATAAATGCACTTGGCTATTACAAATTAAGATTCAAAAGTATGCTGATTACAACTTGTTTATATTTTGTGCTGATTGGGGTTGGCATATTATCTGGTTGGGAAACAAAAATCGCTTTTTATGCTTACGTGATTGTAATAGGTTATGCTGCTGAATTTTTATATCGTTTACACCTTATTCACAAATACCAAATGTTAAAATGAAAATAGCTTTTACAGGAGATATAGTTCTACAAGAAGTCAATAAAGAACCAGATTTTGTTTTTGGTTCTATATTGAATTTTCTCAATTCTGATCAAATTAAATTATGCATTAACCTTGAAAGCCCATTCATTACAAACAACATGAGTGCAGTGAAAAAGAAGATAACACTCTACTCATATACAGACAATGTAAAACACCTTAAATATTTAAATCCATATTTAGTAAACTTATCTAACAATCATATAAACGACTATGGAAATGACTCTGGGAAACTAACCCTTAAAACACTTATTAGTAATAGCATATCTTCTTACGGAGCTGGTTATGCTCAAGAAAAAAATTATGTATTCATAGACAATAAGTCAAAAATAATCCAATTAGCATTTACAACTCGATCTGCAGATATGAGTGGTGAAAAACTCTTTAGCACCGCGGACTTTATTGGACCTTATCCTCCTGATTTATCAATCATTAAATATTTTCGAGATAAATATCAGAACTATTCCATAATAGTTAATATGCATTGGGGCCAGGAAGATATTAAATATCCTGAACCTGAGAAAAGAGAATTAGCATATCAAATAATTGACGCTGGAGCTGATCTTATTATAGGCCATCACCCTCATATAATTCAACCTGTTGAGCGTTATAAAGGAAAATTAATCTATTATTCATTAGGTAACTTTTATTTTAACGACATTAACTATATTCAGAATGGTATCAAAAAACACAAAAGAGCTAAGAAACATCAACGCGAAGGACTTATGCCCGTTTTTAATTTAAAAAACGGAGATATTAGATCAGAAATAGTTCTAAAAATAAAAGTTAGAAGAAATGGGCAGTTAAGCTATTCTCACTATAAAAATTCAAAATTTATTCTAAAAAACAATCAGCTATATAGTTTTCTACATAAAAACTATATGAATTTCATTAGAATATCTCTGCTTACAAAGAACGTTATAAATAATCCTAAGCTTGTATTGAAAAAGTATAAATCAATCATCTTAAAAATAAAATCATTAGAGAATAAATCCACATTTTATACCAAAGTATTTTTTATACCACGCACTCTCTTATCATTGTATAAATCCAAGATAATGTCAGATCGTGCTTATATTATATCTCAATACCGTAAAGTTTTTGGAATAAATCCCAACCTAAAAAATCCGGATTCTTTTACCGAAAAAATGCAATGGTTGAAGTTGTACGACAAAAATCCCTTGTATCCTATTTGTGCAGATAAATATAAAGTTCGTGATTTTGTAAAGGAAAGAATTGGAGAAGACTTTTTAATACCTCTGCTGTATGCCACCGATCAACCCAAAAACATTCCATTTGAGAAACTCCCTGCTGAGTACATTATAAAAACGAATCATACATCGGGGTATAACATGATATATAATAACGGAAAAATATCATTCTTCGGAAAAGATTACAAATTCGACAAGACTCAAATTATAAGTACATTATCTCGTTGGCTAAATAAAAATGTTTTCTATCAAAACCGGGAGTGGGAATATAAAGACATTCCTCCTAAAATACTGATTGAAGAATTGTTACATGACGAAAGCAATAACGATTTATTGAATGATTACAAGATTCATTGCTTTAATGGCAAACCTTGCTACATACAAACTATATTTGACAGAAATGAAGGTGTTAAAGAGAATTGGTTTGATACAGACTGGAAACCAGTCGATTTATATTACTTCTCTGCAAATAAAAAGCAGATAGAAAAGCCGGGCAATCTCTCTGAACTATTAAACGTTGCAGAAAAACTGGCGAAAGATTTTAATTACGTGCGCGTTGACCTTTATTCTATTAATAAGAAAATATTGTTCGGAGAACTTACATTTCATCCATATAGCGGATTAATGAAATTTCAACCACAGGAATGGGATAAAAAACTGGGAGACCTTTTAAAACTGCCAATTGATGAATAAAAAAGTTATCTATACCTGCTTAACAGGCCATTATGACCATCTTGAATCGCCTCAGGATATCAACCCTGATTGGGATTACATATGTTTTACCGACAATATCAAGATTAAAAATGATTCCATTTGGCAATTTCGACCTTTACCATACACAACAAACGATAAACTCAGAACATCCAGATACCCAAAGTTAAATCCCCACAAGGTTCTTGGAGAATATGAAATAAGTGTTTGGATTGATGCAAACCTATTAATTCTCAATTCGAGCTTTTATAATGTAATTGAACATCATTTAAGTGAGGGGCATTTAATTGCAGTTACGAAACACCCTGTCCGGAATTGCGTTTACAATGAAGCCGAAGCATGCATTCGTGAAGGACGTGATAAAAAACACGTTGTAAATAAACAAATTAGATATCTTAGAGATCAGGGATTTCCTTCAAACTATGGTCTATTTGAAAACAATATAATTTTAAGACAACACAATAGTGAAAAAGTGAAAAAACAGTCAGAAACGTGGTGGAATTTATATCAAAGGTTTTCTAAACGAGATCAACTAAGTTTAACATATTCGTTGTGGAGTAATAATTTGATTTGCTATTTCTTATTCCCTGAAGGAAAAACAGCAAGAAATTTTGAAGGGATAGCATATAAAAAGCATAATTTTTCATTAAAAAAACGAATTAAAACATCTATACAGATACGAATCAATAGGCTTTTTTAACTAGTTTGTATGTTGGAATCACTATTAATATATAATATAGCTGGATGTTTTGCAGTAGTTTTGGCATTACTTAGTCAAAAGGCGAAACATTTTAATCACGTATTTTTGATTTCATCTTTTATGGTACTATTTCTAGTTAGTGCATTAAGATTTGATATAGGCTATGATTACGACAATTACGTCAATTCTTTTAAACAAATTTATAATCAACAACAAAATAATATTATTCCGAACTACGAGTATTTTAGTTTGTACAAATTTGTTTGTAAAATATTCTCCTTTTCGCCAAATGGGTATGTATTTGTAATTGCAACCTATACTTTTTTAACCTTATTTTTTCTCTATAAAGTATTAATTCATTATAAAATATTAGCTGTCGGACTTTTCATTTATTTGTGTTACAATATGCTTTTCATAACATATGACCAAATAAGACAAGGACTCGCTATTTCTATTTTTCTCTTTTCTTCTATCTATATCGAAAAAAGACGATTTTGGCCGTTTTTTATTACTATCATTGCGGCAACCTTGGTTCACCTTTCAGCATTATTTCTGCTGCCTGCCTATCTAATAAAAAGTAGAAAGAAAGTAAACCTCATTTTATGGTATATAATAATTTTGCTTTTTACAATTGGCTATTATACTCATTTATGGGAAGATATGAGACAAACTATCTTCAAATTGATCCCATATTATAATTTCTATCTGGATTATCAGAACCAACTAAACTCAGCAACATTAAATTCAAATATCGGTGTTGCCTATCTGGTTCTTTCAAACATCATTATCTTATATTATTTAAGAAAGTATAATTACTACCAGTTATTTTATTTTACTGCTATTGGAGTTATTCTATACCTTTTTGCATCCAACAATCTTAATATTTGGAGATTTGCTAACTACTTTCTTTTTTTCCAATCCATAAGCATTGGACTGATCGTAAAAAAAACCAAAGTCCTTCATTCTTTTGCTCCGTTATACTTTATAATAACTGCATTTATAATGTTTCAGATGAATATTAAGAATAGTTCAAGAGGAACAACACCATACAAATCTATATTTTCAAGAGATTACATAAACCAGAGATACGAACCAGACAAAGACTAAATTATAGACAAACATGCACCACAAGGTATATTCAATAATAATAACTTTTAATCCTACTATAACAGAAATTCTTACAGTAATTCAGAACCATATAGAAAAAAATGACTCAAAAATTATAATTGTAGACAACGGTTCTGAAAATGCAGAACAGATTCAAAAACATTTTAATAAACTATCTAAAAACACTACAAAACTTTTCTATTACCATCAACTTGACAAAAACTACGGAATAGGTCATGCTCTAAACGAAGGAGTTAAATTTGCAAAAGCCAATGGTGCTACACATGTTCTATTTTTCGACCAAGATAGTATTCCATGCAACAACATTGTAGGAAAACTGATTTCAGAAGAAGAGATTCTTATGGCAAAAGGATTAAAACTAGGAGCACTTGGTCCAGTATATTCAGACTCAAGAACGCACATTGAATACCCATTGGCTCGGATAAAAGGAGTAAACCTAAAGAAAATATGGCCATCAAAGCAAAAGGAAAAAACATTTGAAGTTAGTTTTATAATTACCTCAGGTTCATTAATAAAACTAAATATCATAACAGAAGTTGGCCAGTTTGATGAAAATTTCTTTATCGATTTAGTCGATTTTGAATGGTGTTTTAGAGCAAAATCAAAAGGATATAAAATTTTTGCAACCAAAGCAGCGAAGATATCTCACTCTATTGGAGACAAGAGAATAATGTCCCTGGGACGAGAAATTTCAATTCATTCTCCTCTGCGTCGTTATTATATGGTAAGAAACAATATACTGTTGGCACGCAAGAAGTATGTTCCATTTGGATATAGAATGCGTATAATTTTTGGTATAATATTTAGAACACCTAGAATTCTATTTGCTGTAAAATGGTCACCAAATTATTTAAAGGCTATTGCGAGAGGTATTAAAGATGGAATTTTAAACAGAGGAGGATTTTATAATGGGTAATAAATACGAAGAATTTGCAGCATGTATTGTTCTATATAATCCGGATTGGAAACATCTAATTAGTGCAATTTCAGAATTGCTCAAGTTAGGTATTCCAACATTTATTTTCGACAACACAGAAGATGCAGATCAAAGAAAAGAAATAAAGGCTGCTCTCCAAAATAGCTTTAAACAAAATATACACCTATTCAGCTCTCCTGAAGGGAATATTGGACTAGCGGCTGCATACAATTTTGTAGCTAAAAAAGTTGTACAAACAGGAATCTACCAAGGACTATTTCTTTTCGACCAGGATTCTATAATCAACAAAAATGCGATTGAATCTATTGTCAAAAGTTATAGTGAACTTTTAGCATCTAATGCACCAATTGGAACAATTTCAGGCTATCCAATACGGAAAAACGGAGTACCTTACAGAATAAGACATTTATCAGGGAAGAATATTCGAAATAACCAAGATAGCTTATTACAGGTAAAATCTGTACCCAGTAGCTATTCCCTTATTCCAACATTAACATTCAAACAAATAGGCTATTTTGAAGAGGACTTTTTTATAGATTGTATTGATGGCAATTATTCTTTAAGATGTAGAAAAGAAGGGTTACCAGTATACATTGATAAAAATGGGAAATTTACCCATGATGTTGGAATAGGAGATGTAATAATATTCGGGAAACATCTTTTCCCTATTGCTAATGATTATCGCTATTATTACCAGATTCGGAATATAATACTTTCGAAAAAAAGAAATGATGAAAAGTATCTAAAAGACATTTTATTAAGATTTGTCATTGTTCTCATAACTGCAATTTATACAATAAAGCCTTTTCCTAAAATTAAATATTTTATCAAAGGAGTTCTACATGGAATAGCCAACAAATCAGGTTCATTAAATCAATTACGATAACACTTTAAACTAGGCTGTTATAATATTTACAGATGATAATTTCAATTCGCTTTTCAATCATATTGACCATACACTATAAATGATTTCAAGAGTTATAAAACAACAACTAGCAAATAGTTTATCATTTCTCCCCGATAATTTATTCTGCACGATAACATATTATCTAAAGCATAAACGTATCCCTAACCTTAAAAATCCCCAAGGATTTAATGAGAAACTCTTGAAGTTAAAACTAACTGTAAGGGAAAATATCCAACATGTCTTGGTGGACAAATATGCTGTTAGAAAGTACATAAAAGACACCATAGGAGAAGAATACTTGATTCCAATAATTGGAATATATAACAACGAAAAAGAGATAGACTTTAAATCATTACCCAACCGATTTGTATTAAAAATCACTAACGGCTCTCAAAACAATATTATATGTACCAATAAAGAAGAGTTAGATTGGGATAAGATATTACTCAAATTAAAAAGATGGTTAGGTATAAATTACTACAAACGAACCAGAGAATGGCCCTACAAAGATGTGCCTTCAAAAATAATTATTGAAGAGTTTTTAAATGAACCTTCCGGTGATTTATTCGACTACAAATTTTGGTGTTTCAACGGAAGACCCGAATTTGTTCAAATTGATTCGGCTAGATTTGGGGATCATAAAAGAGATTTTTACGATATTGATTTTAATGAAACTCTTAACTTCAAGATTACTTATCCAAGGAGTGAACATAAACATTTAAGACCCGAGAATTATGATAAAATGGTAAAAATTGCCGCAGAGCTTTCAAATGGATTCAAGTATTTAAGAGTTGATTTATACAATATTGAAGGCAAAATTTATTTTGGAGAGATCACATTTTACCCAGGAAATTGCAATGAGCCAATTTCTCCAGCCTACTTCGAAAATAAGATTGGCCAACTTCTTTCCATTTAAAACAGATTTCAAAAAAAACATGAAAACAATAGCCATTCTCCTGAATACATCTTGGTATATCTACAATTTCAGAAAGAACCTGATAAAAGAATTACAGAAAAAGGGATACAAAGTAATTGCCATTGCTCCTACCGATGAATACTCCTCGAAATTAGAAGAGTTGGGCTGTAGCTTTCATCATCTGGATATCGATTCTAAATCGAAAAACCCCCTATACGACATGTCCTTATTATTTCGTATTCGGAAAGTGTTGGCTAAAACAAAACCCGATGTACTGTTAAACTTCACCATTAAACCAAATGTTTATGGTTCATTGGCTGCAAGATCTTTAGGAATTGCGTGCATTAACAATGTGGCAGGCATGGGAACATTGTTTTCCGATGGTTTCTTTTCGAGAACAATTTTAAAAGCACTTTTTAAGGTGTCGCAATACCGGGTTAATACCGTATTCTTTCAAAATCCCGATGATATGAGAGAATTAACAGCTTCGAATATCGTGAACAAAAGTTTAGCGCATCTTCTACCTGGCTCGGGTGTCAATCTCAACGAATTTCCGTTCTCACCACTACCTCAACTCGAAAATCAGACCGTAAATTTTTTATTGGTAGCCCGAATGATCCGAACAAAAGGAATTGCAGAACTGGTTCAGGCAGGCAAAATATTAAAGGGAAAAGGTTACAGCAATTTTCATATCAACTTGCTGGGCGAAATGGGAATAAATAACCCACATGCTATCAGTAAAGAAGAAATGGATGAAATAAGCTCAAACAATTTTGTCACCTATCTGGGAAAAACAGATAACGTAAAACAATATTTACAAAATACTGATGCTGTAGTGTTACCTTCGTATTACCGCGAGGGCACGCCCAAAAGCCTGCTGGAAGCTCTTGCTATAGGTCGCCCGATAATTACAACGGATATGCCCGGATGCAAGCAAACGGTTGTTAATGGAGTAAACGGATATATCTGCACTCCTAAATCGCCAGACGATTTAGCATCAAAAATGGAAGAATTTTTGAATCTTAAACCGGATCAAAGATTACGTATGGGAATACAATCGAGAAAACTTGCGGAAACAAAATTTGATGAGCAGATTGTTATTTCTGACTACTTGAAAGCTATTGAAAAAGCGTTGAATTAAAACCACCAACCCACTTCTCCCCTGTTTTTAGGGGAGATGTCCGAAGGACAGAGGGGTAAATTATCCCCCTGTTTTAGCGAAGATACATGAAGATACAGCTTGCAAATTGAAAATCGGCCACAGCCAAACTGCGTACCTCGCGTCGGGAACAAAGGCATAAATTAATTCCCATGAACCGAAAACATCAAATAAAAAACCTGGATTACTTAAAACCCTACCGCCGTGGATTAAGGAAACACCTCACACCCGCAGAAGCATCGCTTTGGATTCTTTTAAAAAACCGTCAGGCCTATGGAATGAAATTCAGACGTCAGGTAAGCATCGAAAATTATATTGTTGATTTTTATTGTCCGAAAATTAAGATGATTATTGAACTTGACGGGGAACCGCACTTTACTGAAGAGCAAGCAAAAAAAGACAAAATCAGGGATGAGACATTGTGTAAACTTGGATATCAGGTATTCCGGTATGAGAACCAAATTGTATTTGATCATCCCGATTTTATTTTTGATGATATTAAGCGTTTACTACCACCCCCGGCTAAAGCCGACCCCTCCTAAAAACAGGAGGGGAGCTGGATAATGGCTCCGGACAATAAAGGAAAAATAACCCGGCAGTGATAATTTCACTTGCAAAACCCCCAACCCCCCTGCCGGCGCAGATTTGCAATCTGTGCCTCTTTTGGCACAAAAGAACAACTAGACTTATAAAAAGCTACTGACGCAAATTGAAAACCAGCCTTAGCTGGCAACCACCAACCCACTTCTCCCCTGTTTTCAGGGGAGATGTCCAAAGGACAGAGGGGTAAATTAATCCCCTGTTTTTAGGGGAGATGTCCGAAGGTTGAGCTTGCGAAATCCCGTACCTTGCGTCGGGAACAGAGGGGTAAATTATCCCCCTGTTTTAGCGAAGATACATGAAGATACAGCCTGCGAGTTGAAAATCGGCCACAGCCAAACTGCGTACCTCGCGTCGGGAACAGAGGGATAAACCACGGCGGCGCACAACAAACAACAAATAAGCAAGAACTATTAGCGCCGCCTGATCATCAACAGATTCGTGTCATTGCGATCCCGGTTTATCGGGAGAAGCAATCTCTTCCCTACCGGCACATCCCAAAACTTCGGGAGGCTCCAGCCAGCCAATAATAAAGAATAAAATAAACCTCCGCTGCCGCGCCCCCGAAAATTCGGGGCTTTCGCGTGGGTTAATAAAAAAAGGCCCCGAAGGGCCTTAAGTTTAAAACACACACCGATTATGCCGGTTGTTGAACTCCTCCGGGCACGGTAGTTTCGTCAGAAGCTCCCGGTCCGCGCCCCGTATAATCAATAATTATCCGCGCATTTTTATACTGCTGGTAAAAATCGGGATTAATAAACTGAAAAGGCTGAACCAGCGGATCGATCTCATTTTTTAAGATGTTATTCGCATCGCGTATCAACTGATCAATAGTTGCGGTTGATGCTTTACGGCTACTTGTAGCCACCCGGTTTTGCGGAATAGCCGCTTTAAAATCAAGCGTTTTCTGGTGCAAGGTATCCAGTTCGGCTTGTGTAACAAAATAAATCTCCAGCGCAGCAACTATCGGCGTTGCCATTGTAATCATGTTTTCGGCAATGTCGCACAATACCACATCCGAAACCTTTGCCAGTTTCGATGGAGTATATTTAGCCATCCGCTTTAAGTTGGCATCGCCCGTTGCTGTAGCATAAGCAATAAGCGCCACCGAAACACGCAAGCTAAGGTTTTCAACGTCACCACGCAGGTTCTCCTTGCTAAGGGTTAGTCCCGAGGTGTTTTGCTCCTGCACCTGGCGGTAGCCTTCCAACTGCGTAAGAATACCTCCAAAAGTCTGGAGTTTCTGGTTCAGCACCTCCGACGAGGCAAACAAAGTAGAATGATTACTTAATACCATGCTGCTTGCAGCAAACATCCTGATTTTGTTGATTTGATTTAAATTCATAACGAAAAATTTTATGGTTTAACATTAGCCTGTGTTAACAATGGAATGATTTAAAAACCGGAGGGAAACCGAATGGAGGATCGCATCGTTTCGCTTGTAATGTCTGGTTTTGAAAAACATTTAGTCATTGTGTAATTAAAGGCTGTTGATTATAATGGTATACAAGTTACGGGGCATCGTTTAATTAACAAAATATTCAAGCTATTAATTCAATCGTTTTTATCTATTAATCAACAACTTGACTCATAGCAAAATCAATAATGCTTATAAACTACGTAATTCCACTTATGCACATCGGTGCACTATCGGGAATCAGCAAACAGTAGTTTATCCATCAAAAAAAGAAACCATAACCGGAGGCAGATACATTATACGCGAACTAAATTGGAGCATCAACAACCGGCAGAGGAACATTCATCACTTATAATCCCCTTCGCACGACACACAATGGTTTTCGCACCACCTGAAATGGTCTTCGCACGACACAAAATAGTCTTCGCGCGACCTGAAACTGACTCCGCGTCACCTTAATCTGACTCCGCGTCAGGTGAAATATGCTCCGCACTACCCAAAACTGACTGCGCGTCAGGTGAAATGTGTTCCGCACAACATAAATTGCTCTCCGCGCAACCTTTATTGTACTTCGCGCATCTATATGTAGACTTTGCAGTCAGGAGGGGAAAATAAAATTCGTTTCGTAGGTGTGAGAAGACAAAATCAGCTCTTCTATACCGGACAAGCAAAGAAAGCTTTCCCCTTCAGGGGGGGAAATATCGATAGACAAAGGGGGTATAAACCAACCTCCGCTAACGCAGCAGAGGCAAAAGAAATAACAGATAAACATTATAAATAGGAATTTGTGAAATTCTTCAAAGAAATAAATACCAATTACCATCGTTAAGAATTTATGCGACGCCAAATACAAAAAAAATTACCGGTTATCATCCTGTGGCTACTCCCCCTCACCACTGTCTTCGGGCAGTCGGTAGATCTGGGATACAACACCCTTGCCGGAACAAATAACAAGCTTCCGTTTTGGCTGTGGGCCAACCAGCTGGGGCATTTCGATGCCAACAGCTCTACGGTGCAAAACCTGGAACTACGTGCTTTTCACAATCAACAACTCAGCAATACAGATTTTACTGTTGAAGCCGGTCTCGATCTCGATCTTTTGCTGGCCGACAAAAACGACCTGCGCTTTACGCAGCTGTTTGCCGGTTTCAACTGGAAGTTTCTGCAGCTGCAAATCGGGGCTTTCCCCGACGAAGAGCGCTTTGCCGGGCTGTCGACCAGCAACGGCAACATGGCGGCATCGTTAAATGCACGGCCTCATCCCCGTATAAGAATGGGATTTAACCGCTTTGTGCCGCTTATCGGCAACTGGTTCTCCATAAAGGGTTTTTACGAAGAAGGCCTGCTAAACGACAAACGTTATGTTGAAGATACACACCTGCACCGCAAAGCATTTTACCTGCGTTTCGGGCAGCCACAAAGCATCGAACTCACAGGAGGTCTCGAGCATTTTGTGATGTGGGGAGGCACCCACCCCGAATATGGCGAGCTGCAGGGCTGGAGCTCCTACTTCGATTACATTAGCGGAAGTGCCGGCGACGAAAATGCACTGCCCACCGACCAGGAGAATGTGCTGGGAAATGGCTACGGCGTTTACCAGCTTCAGCTAAAAAAGGCCTGGGAGAAAATCCATGCTACGCTTTACGTCAGTCACCCTTTCGACGACCGTTCGGGAATGCAGCTCGATAATGCTGTTGATAACCTGTGGGGCTTGCATCTTGCTTTTCAGAACCGGGAAGCATTGTTGCAAAACCTGGTGCTTGAATTTATAAATACCAAAAACCAAAGTGGCACGTACCACCTCATCCCCGACGAAGATGGTGTGCTTCAGGGCCACGGCCGCGACAACTATTACAACCACGGCGTATACCGCTCGGGAGTTACCTACAGGCAAATGGCAATGGCGAGCCCCTTGTTTGCCCCGGTGATTATTGATGACGGAATGAGCAAAGGTTTTGAAAGTACTCGTTTCACCGGGTTTCACCTGGCTGCTAACGGCCAGCTCACAAAAGCAATATACTGGAAAAGTGCCCTTACCTATACCGCCAATTATGGCTTTCACGACGGACAGGGCGGATCGACATACGACCCGGCACGTAAACAAGCATCGGCGCTGGGCCAATTAAACTGGAAACCAAAAGAGAAAAAAATAAGCATTGCTGCTGCTCTGGCTGCCGACTACGGAAGCCTTTACGATAACGGAGAAAACAAAACACGTTTAGGAGCCATGCTATCACTTAACTATTCAATTAAATAAAACGATTATGACAGAAAACAACGTTCAGCGAAAATCACGGTTATCGTTCAACATTACAGACGATTACAAACAGAAAAGAGAATCTAAAAAAGTAAGAAATTTAAATGCTACCCCTGAAAATGTCTAAGTGTTTGCAAAGAATTTGTTAAACATCAGACAATTACCCGCTGGAAAATTTGCATTCCATGCATTATAGTGTATTTTTAAATCATGTAACATAAACCCTGTTCATTATTTTTGTTCGTCCACAAGCAGAGTTATAATTCTCAAATAGTATGGAAATTATTTTAATCCTATCCGCACTGGCATTATCATTTGTTTTAGTAATTATTGCAGTACCTCCAATAATTAGCACAGCAAAAGCCAAACACTTATTCGAACCCTTTGAAGAGCGAAAGGTTCACACCCAAATTGTTCCTCCGCTGGGAGGAGTTGCCATTTTTATTGGTTTTACCCTAAGTACCATTTTTGCTACCGACGGATTGCGGCTCGACTCGCTAAAATATATTTATGCAGCCGTTTTACTGATGTTTTTTATCGGCTTAAAAGATGATTTAATGATTATCTCGGCACGAAAAAAACTGATTGTACAAGTTGTTGCGGCCGTTTTACTGATTGTATTCGCACACATCCGTTTTACAAGTTTGCATGGCGTTTTTGGTGAACACCACATTGGTCAGCTTACCAGTTTCTCGCTAACATTGTTTGCCATGATCGTAATCATAAACGCCTTTAACCTGATTGACGGTGTTGATGGTTTAGCATCGGGATTGGGCATGCTGGCATCTTTTGTTTTCGGAACGTGGTTTTACCTGGTGGGCAGTTATCCGCTGGCCATTATTTCGTTTGCAATGGTGGGCAGCCTGGCAGCATTCTTTCTGTACAATGTGTTCGGCCACCGGAATAAACTATTTATGGGTGATACCGGCTCACTGCTGATCGGTGTAATGATTTCGGTATTTGTGGTTTATTTCAACGAATTAAACTTAACAGCACCAGACCCATACCGCATTGGAGGAGCTCCGGCAGTATCGTTTGCCATTATTATTGTACCGCTGATTGACACGCTTCGTGTAATGACCATCAGGGTAGGTCAGCGACGCTCGCCTTTTTCACCGGATAAAAACCACATTCACCACCGTTTGCTGGCGCTGATGAATTCGCACCTTAAGGTTACGCTTACCATTCTGCTGGCCAATATATGTATCATAGCCGTTGCCATTGGTTTGAATCACTGGCGCCTGGATGTGAACCTGCAGTTTGTTGTGGTGTTCCTTATCGGATTGATTTTTTCATTCGCTCCATCCTACATTTTACGCTACCAGAAAGCAAAAAAGACCAGAAAAGCATACTCTGCTTAAGCAGCTTTTGCCGGACTACACCCCCATTCACGATCGTATCAAATTGCTGCCGGTTGAGTGCTTCATGTAATTTTATTTGGCAGTTTTCTCCCGGCAAATCAACTTCAATCCCCATCCATTATTCCCACATTCAAGCATTCCCCCATTAAAGCATTTTCGCATTCAAGCATTTCTGCATCAAAGCATTTTCGCATTAAAGCATTTCTGCATTAAAGCATTCCCCCATTAAAGCATTTCTGCATTAAAGCATTTCTGCACTCAAGCATTCAGAACTCCCTCCCTCAGTACTTCACTCCCTCAATCCTTCATCCCTTAGTCCTTCATCTCTTAGTCCTTCAATCCCTCAGCCCCTCAATTTGCTGCATAACACTTTTATTTCTGATTTATAACATTTTATGGGCAGTGCTTTTTCTTTACATTTATAAGAAATCATAAAATCTACTGCCATGCCTAAAATTCGAAGAATTGATGCCCTGAATTACCACAAAAAGAACCGACCGGGCAAAATAGAAGTCATTCCTACAAAGCCACACAACACTCAATACGATCTGTCGCTGGCCTACACGCCGGGAGTGGCGCAACCCTGCCTCGAAATTGAAAAGGACAAGGACAACGCCTACAAGTACACCTCGAAGGGAAACCTGGTGGCGGTAATCTCAAACGGTACTGCGGTTTTAGGCCTTGGTGACATTGGCCCCGAAGCAGGGAAACCGGTTATGGAAGGCAAAGGCCTGTTGTTTAAGATTTTTGCCGACGTTGATGTGTTCGATATTGAAGTGGACGAAAAAGATCCGGACAAGTTAATCGAAGTGGTTAAAGCCATTGCACCAACTTTTGGAGGCATAAACCTGGAAGACATAAAAGCTCCTGAATGTTTTAAAATTGAAGAAACACTTCGGAAGCAACTGAATATTCCCGTTTTTCACGACGACCAGCACGGAACAGCCATTATTTCGGCGGCTGCCTTACTGAATGCGCTCGAGATAAATAAAAAGCTGATTGAAGATATTCAGGTGGTGGTTAGTGGTGCCGGTGCTGCTGCAGTATCATGCGCAAAACTGTACATTAGCCTGGGTGTTGAGCCCGAAAACATTGTAATGGTCGACAGCAAAGGTGTGATTAACCGCGAGCGAACCGATCTGAATGAAATAAAACAGCAATTTATTACCAACCGGAAGGTCGATACCCTGGAAGAAGCCATGAAAGGCGCCGATGTATTTCTGGGACTTTCGGTGGCCGATTTGGTAAGTAAAAAGATGATAAAGTCGATGGCCAAAAACCCCATAGTTTTTGCCATGGCTAATCCAAATCCTGAGATTTCGTACGAGGATGCCACAGCTGCGCGCAAAGACTTAATTATGGCTACCGGACGAAGCGATTACCCCAACCAGATAAACAACGTGCTGGGGTTTCCTTTTATCTTCAGAGGAGCGCTGGATGTGCGGGCAACCACCATTAACGAGGAAATGAAAATTGCTGCTGCCAAAGCACTGGCAAAACTGGCAAAAGAATATGTTCCCGAAATGGTTGCCAAAGCCTATAACATGAACAATATTGTTTTTGGGAAAGACTATATCATTCCCAAACCTCTCGACCCGCGACTGATCACCACTGTGTCTTCGGCTGTAGCTCATGCAGCCATGGAAACCGGTGTTGCACGCAAACCGATAAAAAGCTGGGCTGCCTACGAACGCGAATTAACTGAGCGCCTCGGAATAGACAACCGCCTGATAATGGCCATTCGTACCAAAGCAAAACAAGATCCGAAACGAATTGTATTTGCCGAAGCCAACAGTTTCCGCATTCTGAAAGCCGTTCAGTTTGTCATTCGCGAAGGAATAGCAAAACCAATTCTGCTGGGAAACAAGGATAAGATAAACGCCCTGATAAAAGAAAATCAGCTGGATATCGACAATGTTCCCATTATTGATCTTTATGAATCGGTAAGCGACGAAAAGCGTCATCACTTTGCAAAACTCCTGTACGAAAAACGTAAACGCAAAGGGATGACATACAACGAGGCAGTGGAAAAAATGTATAACCGCGACTATTTTGGGTCGATGATGGTGGAAACCGGTGAGGCCGATGCTTTTATTTCCGGGTTCTCCAGAAAATACTCGTCTACCATACGGCCGGCACTACAGGTTATTGGGGTAAAAAAGGACTTTAACCACATTGCCGGAATGTACATGCTGCTAACCAAACGCGGTCCATTGTTCCTGGCCGACACAACAGTAAACATGAACCCCTCGGCACAAACACTGGCTCATACCACCCAGCTTACTGCCACCGAGGTAAAAAAATTCAATATCGAGCCACGCATTGCCCTGCTTTCCTATTCCAACTTTGGAGCCTACAAAGGACAGGGAAGTCCGGTGCGGGTAAAAGAAGCTGTAGAACTGCTGCACCAGCAAAACCCGGAATTAATGGTTGACGGCGAAATGCAGGCCAACTATGCCTTAAACGGCAAATTACGCTATTCGCGTTATCCGTTTAACAAACTGGGCGACCAGGATGCCAATACGCTAATTTTCCCGAACCTGAGCTCCGGAAATATCACCTACAAAATTTTACAGGCTTTAGGTCCGTATGAAGCAATAGGACCAATATTGATGGGCATGAAAAAACCCATTCACATTTTGCAGCGCGACAGCACAGTAAGAGAGATTATAAACATGACTGCCATTGCTGTAATCGACGCACAGGCAAGTGGTTTTACCGAGGATTAAACTGCGATGTGCGAACCTGAAAATGCCGGAACCATCTAAGTCGTTCCGGCATTTTTTCTGAAAGTCGCTCGAAAGCCATTCGCAAAATATGGCTCAAAATTTATAGACTCACCCAGATTGTACCTTCGACACAATCGTCCCTCTCTTTTTCATAGAGAGTGAATAAAGGAGAGTGCGCAATAAATTTACACAACTTTCAATACTGTTGGGATTCCCGGGAGTTATGATTTTTTTATTTCTACTCAGCGATAATTCTTCTTTAGAAACCAACTCCAAACCCAATACTGTAATAAGGTTCCCACGCTTCGTATGGCGAATTCTCATGGTTCAACACATCAAATAAAACCTGTGCATTCAACCAGGTATTTTCAGATATGGGCTGGCTAATTCCTCCTCCTACATAAATCATCGGTGCTAGCTTGCGCTCATCGCTGCCATCGGTATAAAACCACTTGTAGCTCATTAATGCCAACTCGGTGTGTGCATAAAAATAGGGCGTTATCCGGTAGCGGCTAAAAATACTTGCCCCGTAATTCGATCCGTTTTGTTTGTCGTAATACCTGCTGTCGCTAATGTACTCGAACGATAATTGCGTTCCCAACGAGAGTTCGGGAGTGAGTTTGTAGCCGATTAGCGGCTGGGCGCCAATTACGCTGTAGTTTTTACTAAAATTCATGTTTAAATACCCGCCGTAGTACATATTGTTTGGGTTGTAGTTTGCAGAAGAGTGGCGGCTATCCTGGCTCAGAGTCTCACCACTGCTAAAAAAATTGGCGTCCTGTGCATTAACGTTCCTAACGCAAGTCACCATTAAAATAGTTGCAAGCACAATTGAAATACTGTAAAATTTAAACATCATTCTTTCTGTTCTTTATGGTTTCCATCTATAAGCATCACGATGTCATCGTTTCGCATTTAAATTTACGTAAAAGTTACATAAAAAGTACTTTCGCGAAAAGCAGAGCAGAGCTCAGCCAACAATAGCAGTAATCATTCAACGAAAATTACATTTTAGCTGTTATATTTTCATTTTCAACACTATTTTTGTTTGCATGAACATCGATAAATATCCATCGCGCTTATTGGAAGCTGCCGTTAACGAATTCTCGAAACTTCCGGGCATTGGCCGCAAAAGTGCTTTACGCCTTGTTTTGCATCTTTTACGGCAAGATAAGGAGGAAGTAAATTCATTTGGTAACAGCCTTATACAACTGCGAAATGAAATAAAACACTGTAAAATCTGCCACAACATTTCAGATAGCGAAACCTGCCAGATTTGTTCTAATCCATCGCGCAACAACAGTGTTATTTGTGTGGTTGAGAATATTCGCGATGTGATGTCGGTAGAGAACACCCACCAGTTTAACGGACTTTACCACGTACTGGGAGGCATAATTTCGCCAATGGATGGAATTGGCCCCGCCGAATTGGAAATTGATTCATTGATAGAACGAGTGGAATCGGGAGAAGTGGTTGAAATTATTCTGGCCCTATCAACAACCATGGAAGGCGACACCACCAACTTTTACATTTACCGCAAACTGAAAGGAAAAGAAGTAAAAATCTCAACACTGGCGCGCGGGGTATCTATTGGCGACGAGCTGGAATACACCGACGAAATAACGCTTGGCCGCTCGTTGATGAACCGGGTACCTTTCGAAAGTTCGCTCGGAAAATAAATTCAGGTATCAGAAATCATTGATCTTTTCGTTATACAAAAGGAAATCTTACATTTGAGAAACAAATGAGACAAGTTGAAGTACTTTTTCGGAAAACACCACTTTTTCGGAAAAATTACTTTACAAAACAGCCGATCTGAAAAATGGATATTTCAATTGTTATTGTCAACTACAACGTAAAACATTTTCTGGAACAATGCCTCCACTCGGTTGAGAAGGCTTTGCAAAATGTTCAGGGCGAAGTTTTTGTGGTAGACAACGCCTCGGTTGACGGCTCGGCGCAATTGATAAATGAAAAGTTTCCGAATGTTGCATTCATTCAAAACACTGACAATGTAGGTTTTTCACGAGCCAACAATCAGGCCATTCAGCAGGCAACAGGAAAATATGTTTTGTTGCTGAACCCTGACACGGTGGTGGAAGAAGATACCTTTGAAAAGGTGCTCTCGTTTATGGAGGCGCACCCTGAAGCAGGTGGTTTGGGTGTAAAAATGATCGACGGTAAAGGTGTTTTTCTCCCTGAATCAAAACGAGGATTACCAACACCATGGGTGGCATTCTATAAAATGTTTGGGCTTTCGAAGCTTTTCCCGAAATCACGGAAATTCGGAAAATATCACCTCTCCTATCTGGATAAAAACGAGGTTCATGAAATTGATGTGCTGGCAGGTGCTTTTATGCTTCTGCGTAAATCGGCACTCGACAAAGTTGGTTTGCTGGATGAAACCTTTTTTATGTATGGCGAAGACATCGACCTATCGTACCGCATTCAGCAAGGAGGATTTAAAAATTATTATTACCCCGAAACAACCATCATTCACTACAAAGGCGAAAGCACCAAAAAAGGCTCGCTAAATTATGTGAAGGTATTTTACAATGCCATGGTAATTTTTGCGCGCAAACATTTTCCGGGGAGTAAGGCAGGTGTATTTGCCTTGTTTATTCACCTGGCGATTTATTTCAGGGCTATGTTATCCGCCACAAAACGTATTCTGCATAAGGTTTACATACCACTGCTTGATGCCGTGTTTGTTTTTGCAGGCTTTTGGCTGATTACACCGTTTTGGGAACAATTCCGGTTTCATCAGCCGGATTATTATCCACCTGAATTTATGCAATTTGTAGTGCCGGTTTACTGTTTGTTCTTTCTGTTTGGCATTTTATTTTCAGGTGGATACAAAAAGCCGCTGAGCATTTACAAGATAGGCCGCGGAATTCTTTGGGGGCTTATCTCGCTGCTGCTGGCTTATTCGCTGGTTGATGAAAAATATCGTTTTTCGCGTGCACTTATTTTATTGGGAACTGCATGGTCGGGTATTATTCTGGTTGCCTACCGTTTGCTGGGGCACTGGCTCAGGTTTAGCGATTTCAGATTAAACGATCAGCGCACCCGAAAGATTGCCATTGTTGGTCATTCGAAAGAAGCACGCCGGGTGCAGCAAATTCTGGAAGAAACACGAATCAGATCGCAAATGGCAGGTTTTATTGCCCTCGACAACAGCGACAAAGGCCAAAACTACATGGGCGAACTGAGCCAGCTGGAAGAAATTATCCGCATCAACCGTATTGACGAGATTGTATTTTGTGCTGAAAATATCAGCTCGGCCGAAATCATAAAAGCAATGCTCGATTTAAGCCGCCTGAATATCGACTATAAAATTGCACCACCCGAAAGTGCAAGTATTATTGGCAGTAACTCCATTCACACTGCCGGAGATTTGTATGTAGTGAATATGAATGCGATTTCCAAATCAGCCAATCGCCGGAAAAAGCGACTTTTTGATTTATTGTCGGCAGTACTAATTTTAGTATTGAGTCCGGTTTTGCTATGGTTTACAGCAAAAAAGGCAAAGTTCATTAAAAATATTTTCCGCGTTATTTCAGGGCAACGAACCTGGATCGGCTACATTTCGGGTTTCGATTCAGAGAACAAACTTCCGGCAATAAAAAAAGGCATTCTGCATCCTGCTGACAGGTTTCCTGAACTACAACTCGACAAAGAGAAATCGGCTCGGCTAAACCGGTTGTATGCAAAAGATTACAATTTGTTATCCGACATTGAACTTTTGTTAAAAGCCTGGAAACACCTCGACAGGTAACTATTAAAAACAGAAAAATGAAGGAAAAATTAAGCTTTGGAAAAATACAATTACGACCTCTTGAGCCGGAAGACATTGACCTGTTGTACCAGTGGGAAAACAATACCGAAATTTGGGAAGTTAGCAATACAAAAACGCCGTTCTCAAAACATATTCTTGCCCAATACCTGTTAGAGTCGGCGAAAGATATTTACGAAACCAAACAGCTGCGTTTAGTTATAGAAACCACGGCCGGCAGACCTATTGGCGCCATCGACCTTTTTGACTTTGAGCCTTTTCATATGCGGGCGGGGGTTGGCATACTTATTCACGAAAACGAAGACCGTAAAAAAGGCTTTGCCGGCGATGCACTGAATGCATTATCCGCTTACTCCTTCGAAATTCTGGGACTAAGACAATTGTATGCCAACATTACTTCCGATAATTGGGGAAGCATTCAGTTATTCGAAAAAGCCGGTTTTTCCCGCAGCGGTGTAAAAAAAGACTGGATAAAAACGTTCTCAGGCTGGAAAGATGAATTGTTTTATCAGAAGTTTTTGGGATAACATTCTAATTTAGAATATTGGTATTTCCTTCAAAAAAGAATAACTGTTCTTTTCATAATCAATCTCGCAGGCAAAGTGCTGCATTCCGTTCGAAACCACTACGCGTTCAACACGTAAAGCCATGTTGTAGCGCACCACCTGGTCGAATGCATTTTGTGTAATTTTTACATTGGGTGCTTTAAACTCGGCAATTAAGTATGGCGAACCGTTTCGGCGGTAAATAAGCAAATCGAAACGACGTTGCTGTTGGTTAACTTTTACCTGTTTTTCAACCGCCATTAAATTCTGCGGATAGTTTTTATCCTGTATCAAATACTGAATAAAATTCTGACGCACCCACTCTTCCGGTGTCAGCACAACAAACTTTTTTCGTATCGAATCAAAAATCAGCGTTTTAGTATTTTCTGCTTTTGTTCGGAACGTATATTCCGGCAAATTCAGTTTGTACATAATCTTCTCAATAACTTATTAACTCAACTTGGCTGGCGAGCTCTAAAAATGTACATTTGTGTTCGCCTTAAAACCAAAAGTATTCCTATTTGTTCAAAGGTAGAATAATTCAGCTTATGAAGACGAAAAAAGAAATTGTTGACAACTGGCTTCCGCGGTATACCGGCAAAAAGCTTGATGAAATTGGCAAATATATTTTGCTCACTAATTTTCAGGATTACGTAGAACGGTTTGCCCGCAAATTTGAAGTTCCGGTTGAAGGTACCGACAAAAACATGCCCAGTGCAACTGCCGAAGGAATTACCATGATCAACTTTGGAATGGGAAGTCCGAATGCAGCAACAGTAATGGATTTGCTAAGTGCAATTCACCCGAAAGCAGTACTTTTTCTTGGAAAATGCGGTGGTTTAAAAAAGAAAAATCAGTTGGGCGATTTTATTCTTCCAATTGCAGCCATTCGCAGCGATGGAACATCGGCAGATTACCTGCCTCCGGAAGTTCCGGCACTTCCTGCTTTTAACCTGCAGCGTGCGGTTTCACACATTCTGCGAAACTCGGAGCAGGATTACTGGACCGGAGTGGTGTTAACCACCAACCGGCGGGTGTGGGAATACGACGACCGGTTTAAAAAATACCTCAAAAAAACTCGGGCAATGGCCATCGATATGGAAACAGCAACTCTGTTTACCGTTGGTTTCGCCAACCAAATACCTACCGGGGTTTTGTTACTAGTTTCCGATCAGCCCATGATTTCAACCGGTGTTAAAACCGACAAAAGCGATAAATATGTTTCATCCTCGTATGTGGAAAGACATATTCAGGCCGGTATCGATGCCTTGCTGGAAATCAAAAACCACGGACTTTCTGTAAAACACTTACGTTTCTAAAAATGGAGTATAGCGACATACTGCACAACCTGAAAAAAGGCATCTACCACCCCATTTATTTATTGCAGGGTGAAGAAGCTTATTTTATTGATGAACTATCGGACTATATTGAAGACAATGTACTTAGCGATGCAGAGAAAGGATTTAACCAGACCATTTTTTATGGAAAAGATTCGGATCCCATAAGCATTGCCGAAGCATCGATGCGATTTCCGATGATGGCCGACAAACAGGTGATAATTGTGAAAGAAGCGCAAAGTCTGAGTAAAATCGACACGCTGACTTCGTATGCAGAAAAGCCGCTGGCATCAACCATTTTGGTATTGGCTTACAAATATAAAAACCTCGATTCGAGAACAAAACTTGCCAAAGCCATTAAAAAGAACGGTGTACTTTTTACATCAAAGAAACTGTACGAAAACAAAATTCCGGGCTGGATAGATGGCTTTTTGAGAACCCACAATTACACCATCACGCCACAGGCGGCATTATTACTCACTTCGTATTTGGGAACGGATTTAAGCAAAATTGCCAACGAACTGAATAAACTGGTAATTGCGGTTAAAGACACCACCAAAATCACACCCGAGCATATTGAGAAAAACATCGGGCTGAGTAAAGAGTTTAACATTCTTGAGCTTCAGAATGCGCTGGGCGAAAAAAATGTGTTAAAAGCCAACCGGATCATTAATTATTTTGGGTCTAATCCAACACTCAACCCAATTCAGAAAACCGTTGCGGGGCTGTATTTTTATTTTTCAAAACTGTTTACCTATCATTTCCTAAAAGATAAATCGGAACGAAATGTTGCTGCAGAACTTCGTGTTCACCCGTTTTTTGTTAAAGACTATGTTTCGGCGGCCAAGCGCTATTCTCCTACCAAACTTTACGAAATAATGGGTATTTTGCGCGAGTACGACATGAAAAGTAAAGGTTTTAATGTGTCTACAATGGTTGAAACCGGAGAGTTGCAAAAAGAAATGATTTATAAAATTTTACACTAATGATAGTTTGGTTTATCATCGGCGTAACGGCCGTTATCTCATATATTGCCTTTCAAAACAGGGAGTTATCGACAAAGCTGCAGTTTAATGCGGCACAAATTATTCACCGCAAAGAATATTACCGCCTGGTAAGCCACGCTTTTATTCATGCCAGTTGGGCCCACCTTGGTGTAAACATGCTGGTTCTTTACTTTTTTGGCAGAAATACAGTCGTTTACTTCGGATATTATTTTGGCAACAAAGCAACCGCCTATTTTTTACTGCTGTACTTTGGTGGCATTTTAGCCTCAAATATCTGGAGTTTAATAAAACATAAAAACAACTATTACTACAATGCTGTTGGTGCTTCCGGCGCTGTATCTGCAGTGCTTTTTGCAACCATATTTTTTCAGCCCTGGGAGCCACTGTATTTATTTGCCGTGCTTCCCATACCCGGAATTCTGTTTGCCGCCGGATACCTTTTTTACTCCTACCAAATGAGCAAACGCCAATCGGACAATGTAGCACATGATGCCCACTTTTTAGGTGCCGTTTTTGGGTTCATTTTCCCGATATTATTAAAACCGGATCTGTTCAGTCGCTTTATCGACAACTTGTTTTCTTTTCTTTAGTTTATGGCCTATGTACTGGCAAATAACGAGATACTCAAAGATAGAGAAGCCAATCTTACTCCTTTTCTGTTAAACACGCCCGAAGTGTTCAAACAAAGCATTTGGTTTGGTTTTGGTGGTATTCCACTACTCAACGAAAATGTGGATATAATCGCACAGGAATTAAAGCTGCTCCGGCTTGATATTCCGGAGTTGTTAAAAAACCGTCGCGAATTATTCAGGCTGTTAAAACGAATGCTGAATAAAAACCGTTATTACCGCACGGGATTGATTACCTTTCAATTTTTTACTTCGGAAGATAAAATCGATTACCTGGTAACCTGTAAAGCATTCCGAGGTGTTGATTTCCCAATTAACGAACAGGGACTTCACTTGCATATTGCTGATATAAAATTGTTTAGCCACTCGCTTTCACTCAATTCCCGCTTTATAAAAACACCGGTTTGGAAACAGGTAAAAGCCGCGTGTAAAAAAAACAAAAATGCTACTGCCGTTATATTAAATGAAAAGGAAATGGTTTGCGAGGGCATTGCGGCCAACCTTTTTGCGGTAAAAGAAAATGTACTTTTTACGCCTGCGATAGAAACAGGCTGCTATACCGATGTTCTCCGCCAGGAAATTATTCGATTGGCAAAGCAATTAAAAAGGAAAGTACTTGAAACGGATAATCTTGAGCTGAAGCATTTAAAAAATATGGACGAAGTATTTTTTGTATCAGAAGTACAGGGAATTCAATGGGTACTGGGTTTTGAAAACCGAAGATACGTGCACGAACTCACCGATCAGATTTACGCTGCATTAAATAAATTTCTGGAAACTAAAGTTGAAAGTCAGAAATAAGGCTGCCTAGTTAAGAGCTGGATTTTCAGGAAAATTCTCCCACACCGAATAGCGGTTACCGGCTTTTTTTACAAAATTAAACCACGAAGCTTCACTTAAATCTTCCATCACTTCGTTGGGTTCAACATCGGTTACCAGCCACGAATCTTCTTTTAATTCATCCTCTAACTGTCCACTATCCCAACCGGAATAGCCCAGAAAAAAACGAATTTCTGAAGGATTTACAATGCCGTTTCGAATGTCTCTTTTGAGCACTTCAAAATCGCCGCCCCAATACAAATCGCCCATTACGTGGATACTGCCCGGCAGTTTATCGCCCAGCTTATGGATAAAGTATATTGAATCGGTTGAGACAGGCCCTCCCAGATAAACATCGGCATTAAAATCAGGGAAATCGGGAAATGCGTCCTGAACCGGAAAATCGACCTTTTTATTCAGAATAAAACCAACTGCACCTTTTTGGCTGTAAGCCACCAAAAATACCACAGAGCGGTTAAAATAATTACCGGCCAAAAATGGTTCGGCAATTAAAATGCGCCCTTTCTGTGGTGCAATGTTATTCGATTTTATTTTAAATATGTCAAGATTCTCGTTCATACTAAAAGCAATATATGAAATTTATATTGGCTGGCAAATAGCACTCTTTCTTTCAATACTTTCTAACGGATTTATTAACAGAATGTTCTAGTTGAGGGAAATTATTGTTTAGCAAAAGCTTCTGCTACTCCTCTTCAACAATAATAAAAACATCTTCGTCGGGTTTTGACATTTTGTATTGTTCGCGGGCAAATTTTTCGAGCTCCTCTTTACCTTTATTCAGGTCTTCCAGTTTTTGCCTGTCAGACACGATACGCTCCTGGTAATATTCTTTTTGTTGCTTCAGCTCGTTTAACTGACGCTTGCTTTGCACATGGGAAACAATACTGTTTTCGTCAAAAAAAATAATCCATACGGCATATAAAATAAAGACAATAACAAATTTATTGCCTATTGTTTTAAAAAACCTCGACTGGAATATTTCTTTCTTCATTTTTCCTAAATGTTGTTACAAAAGTAGAATCTTTCGCGATCAAAAAAAAGAGGAACCGAATAATTCCGATTCCCCTTTTTCAACAGTTTAACCTTAATATTTATATTTATTCACTATCTGGTTGAAAGTTTGGATAAGTATAATCTACAGGTGGAACAAAGTTTTCTTTGATGGTGCGGATTGCAGTCCAACGAAGCATATTAAAGATTGAACCTGCTTTATCGTCGGTACCCGAACCACGAGCGCCACCAAATGGCTGCTGACCTACAACGGCACCAGTTGGCTTGTCGTTAATATAGAAGTTACCGGCACAGTTTTCCAATCGTTTTGAAAACTTCTCGATGTTGTAGCGGCTTTGCGACCATATAGCTCCTGTAAGCGCGTAAATCGATGTTTTATCAACCAGGTCAAGTGTTGCATCCATGTCTTCGTCTTCGTATACAAAAACGGTAAGAACCGGACCGAACAACTCTTCCTGCATTGTAATGTAATCTGGTTTTTTAGCCAGGATAACAGTAGGCTCGATAAAATAACCAACTGATTTGTCGCAGTTTCCGCCAAAGATAACTTCAGCATCTTCGTCTTCTTTTGCACGGTCGATAAAACCTTTCAGTTTATCAAACGACGGCTCGTCGATAACTGCATTCACGAAGTTGGTGAAATCTTCAACCGGTCCCATTTTTACAGTAGCCAGCTCAGCACCTAAAATCTCTTTAACTTCAGGCCAGATACTTGCCGGAACGTAACATCTTGACGCTGCAGAACATTTTTGTCCCTGATATTCGAAAGCACCGCGCAACATGGCAATTGCCAATTCGCGTTTTTTAGCTGTGTTGTCAGCAAAAATAAAGTCTTTACCACCAGTTTCGCCAACAATACGTGGGTATGATTTGTATTTGTAAATATTCTCGCCAATAGTTTTCCAAATGCTTTGGAATACAGCTGTTGAACCGGTAAAGTGAATTCCTGCAAACTCAGGGTGAGTAAGCACAGTATCGGCAGCAACAGGACCCGATGCATAAACCAGGTTGATAACACCATCAGGCAATCCGGCTTCCTTAAAGATTTCCATGATTACACCAGCTGAATAAACAGCAGTTTTCGATGGTTTCCAAACTGCAACATTACCCATCATAGCAGGTGCTGCAGGAAGGTTTCCGGCAATTGATGTAAAGTTGAACGGTGTTAATGCATAAACAAAACCTTCCAACGGACGGTATTCGTTGTAGTTCCAGATACCTTTTGCCGATTCAGGTTGGATTTTGTAAATCTCAGTCATTACCTGAACACCAAAACGTAAAAAATCAGCGAATTCACAAGCCGCATCAATTTCTGCCTGGAAAGCATTTTTTGATTGTCCCAACATCGATGCAGCATTAATTTTTGCACGATACGGACCTGCCAAAAGATCAGCTGCTTTCAGGAAAATTGAAGCGCGGTGTTGCCACGATAAGTTTGCCCATTCTTCCCTGGCTTCCAAAGCTGCGTCAATAGCCATTTCAACGTGGCTGGCATCACCCTGGTTATAATGACCTAAAGTATGCGCTATTTCGTGAGGTGGGAACATTCTTACTTTTCTGTCGGTAAAAACCTCTTTACCACCAATAATCATTGGCTGATCGAGTTCTTCCGAACGTAACTCCTGCAATTTAGCCTGCAGTTCTGCTCTTTCCGGAGATCCCGGAGCATAACTCAAAACCGGTTCGTTTTTAGCAACCGGAACGTTGTAATTTCCTTTTGGCATAATTCTACAATATTTATCGTTTGTAATTCTTCAGTACAGTTTATGCAAAACTAAATAATCACATTTTTCAAAAGCATAACAAAAATCATGAACGTAAAAAACGGTCTAAATCAACCTACTTATAGCCAAACAATTAGACCACAAATAGCCAAAAACAAAACAAAAGTCAGGTTTTTATATTCCCATTTTGAAAATTTTTCCCTCAAAAATCGTTTGATTTGCCGAGACGTACCTGTTTTTTAATACTTTTACATTATTGTTAAAAAGAACTTATAAAATATTGGCAGAGAAATTTTGGGCTGCTAAGACGGACAGTGAGAAAAAGCAGCTTTTTCGGCTTCTATTATTTTGGGGAGCCGCGGGCGTTTTATTTTTTATTTTAACTCTTCGCGAATTATTTATTGATAATAGCAACGGTAACTTAATTTGTTACCTTCTTCTTTTGTCTGCTACTATTTTAGCCAGTGTTTGTACTTTAAATGCCCGAAAGAACTGCGCCATCAATGTTATTTTTTCGTTACCCGTTTTCATCTATGCTTTTTATATCTCCGATTTAACACAACATTCACCTTTAATTGAAACCGTTCATTTATCGGTGTGGTGGTTAATGGCAGGTATGGTTTTCCTTTTTTACTTTTCCATGCTCGAGATACGCATCGTTGTTTATTTTTTCCTTTCGCTGGCTTTAATTTGCTTTCAGTTGTTTAAGGCTGATCACCTTAGTGATGCATTTACCTACTTCTACCCTTTTGCAAGCAATCCTATTTTAATCTTCACAGCTTTTTTCCTGGTCACCTTTTACCTGCGAAAACAACTGATATCGAAAATTGAAATTCTTGAAGAAGAAATTGACACCAAAAATGAAGGGATAAACCGTGTATTACAAAATACATCGTTTTTAATTGCGCGTTTGCGTGCCGTACGAGACGAAGATGGAAACATTACCAATCTTGTGGTTGAAAAAATAAACAATGCATTTGAGGCCGCTTTTAAGCGTAACCTGTACGAAGTTCAGGAGCAAGAGGCCGAATACGTCTTCGACCTGATTTTTAAAGGACGGTTTGATGTGAACAAAACGGTATTGTTCAATAAAAAAAGAGTTACTGAATTTCATGCCACAAATATCGACAAGTGGTACAAAATACATGTTATCAACCCGATATATAATTCCTATTATTTGGTGTTTGAGGATATTACCAAAACGAAAAAACAAATTGAGGATCTTGAAGCCAGTAAACGACGCTACAAAGTGCTACTTGAAGCTATTCCTGATATTTTCTTTGTAATTGATAAAGACGGAATTTATGAGGACTTTGTAATTAAAGAAGGTGACCTGTTTAAAATTGAAGATTCGAATATTATTGGCAGCTCCATTTTTAATGCCGGATTCCCGGATAAAATGGCCAATAAAATTTATTCATGCATTCAACACTGTATTAAAAACGACTCGATTGAAAGTATTGAATACTCGCTGAATACGCCAAACGGCACATTTATGTTCGAAATGCGTTTGGCAAAGTTAAATGCCAATGCAGTAATTTCGGTAGCGCGCGACATTACTAAACGAAAATCAGCAGAATTCGGGCTGGAAAAAGCACTGGTAAAAGCAGAAGAATCAGATCGGTTGAAATCGGCGTTCCTTGCCAACCTGTCGCACGAAATAAGAACACCGATGAACATTATTTCCAATTTTACCAGAATGTTGGCCGACGACTCGCTGGACCCAATGGAACGTTTACAACTTACTGATGGTATTACCCAAAATGGCCAGCAATTGCTGAATATGATCGACAATACCGTTCACCTGGCAAAAATTGAGACTGAAAATATTCCTGTAAACAATACTTTCAGCAAAATTAATCCTTTGCTACGCGAAATTTACAATAACTATTTTGCAGAATTACCCGACAGTAAAGATATTCGCATCAGACTTAATACCGATGTTGCCACTCCTGAATTTGGTTTTTCCACAGATCCGCAACTTTTAAAAGAGGTAATGACAATACTGGTTGACAATGCTGTAAAATACACCTTAAGCGGGCAAGTAACTTTTGGTTTCGAAATGGTTCGAAACGACTTTATCAAGTTCTATGTTGCCGATACAGGAATTGGTATACCTAAAGAAGATTATGAACACATCTTTAGTCGTTTTTACAGGGTTCAGAATAAAATAAACCAGACAACTTCAGGATCTGGAATCGGATTACCAATTGCCCAGCATTATGTAACGCTGCTGGGTGGTGAACTCGAATTTGAATCGAAAGTTGATAAAGGAAGTAACTTCTGGTTTACCCTTCCGTTTAACGAAGGTCGTGGCTACATGAAAATCGTTAGCTAGTTTGGCATTTGCCTTTGTTTCACTAATACCTGTTTATAACCGAATTTAATTGTCTGAATCCAACCAGTCTGTCGTAACGGCCGGCTAAATCACGGTAGTAAACAAAAATCTGATAATCGTTATTGGTTTCCCAAAAGCTGCCTTCAATGTTCGTATGATCGGCTACTTTTGATCCTTTTGGCACATACACATAAATGTAGTTATAATAACCTTGTTTTAGCAACAATGTAAGTTCGTATTCTCCCCGATCAAAATTATAGGTCATTTCGTTGCTTTTGTTGGCATTCCAATAGCTAAGGCCACCAAAAACATTTACCGATCCACCCAGCAATGGCGCTTCAAGTGGCAAAGTAAAATGTACAAACGTATAATCGCATTCGGTATCAAAGTCACGAACTTCCTGGTCCTGGCTTTCTATCACAAACATCCCATTCATTTCCTGGTACGAGAAAAAGCGTTTATTGGCCCGCACTTCATCAGGTTTTAATGTTTTGTGAAAATATGGGCGAAAAAAATCTGTGGCAATAACATTTTCTCCATTCATACGGTTTGTTCGGTTATCGAAATACCTGAACTCATTACCGGCCTCAAATACATTCTCGCGATTATAATCATAATCCAACACCCCATCGCGGATGTATAAAGGTTTTAAATCCCGTATGGCATTGTCCCAACGGTTGTTTTGCATTATAACAACTTTAACCTCTTCGCGCGGATTTAAAATCTGTAAATTGGGGTGATATATCTTAAAGTCAACTTCATGATTTGTGCCTTTAAAAGCATCAACTGTAGCTCGCCGAACGGTACCTTCAATATTCACTGCATTTTCGTAAATATGAAAACGCTTCGATAATATGATATTCTCTTTGTCCTGATTCTCATACACTACCAAAACGTAATTGCCCGATAATTTAAACTGTAGTTGGTCGTTCGGCAATTCAATCCGGTAATTAACATAGCTAAATGTTGTATTGAATGACATGGCGTAATCGTCAACCGGATTTTCAGCAAAACCTTCAAGGTATTCGTCCTGGGTTATAAAGCTCTCGTTCCAATCGGCATCGCAATGAATTACGGTATAGTAATAGTCTTTCACCCCTTCCGAAAGATCATCGAACTTAAAAACCAATGTCATATCCTCATCCAGCCCCATTATCGGGTTAGAAAGTTCAAAACCACTCCGGTAGGCCTGCACTGTTTTTATATTCTCCTTGTAGATGGCATTTTCGTAATAAAAATTCTCATCCTGAGCAAAAGCATTGTTACAAAATACGACGAATAAAATGACGATATAAAACAGGTTTCTCATGTGCTGATATCTTTAATTTTTCAAGGTAAACGTAACAATTAAATGTTGCTACAGGTAGCTTGTAATATTTTAAATTTGTGCTACCCAATTTCGAGCCGAAATAAGTGTTTACCTGATTAAAACGTAAAAATCTACAATTCGTATCTCATATCAAAACTGAAAACACAAATTTCTTTTATTGCCGATTGTTTCTTATAGTTAAATCGCTAAATAACCTAACAAAATGTTAATTTAATCTGAAGATAAATAACGCTGAATTAGATTTTTTATTTCACTCAATACCTGACACTTACACATCTTATTTTAACATACACATATCTTCATATTTGAAACCGTTGAACTTTTGCTATAAACCATTGCGAAAAGCCAATTAAATTAATACTTTTGCCCACTTAAAAATAATACATTCTTAATTCAATATGTCAGAAGTAATTAAGTTAAGGAAAGGGCTTAATATAAAGCTAAAAGGAAGTGCAGAAAAGGCACTCGACAAATTGCCGGTTCCGGCAACAGTAGCTCTGAAACCCACCGATTTTCCGGGACTTACTCCAAAACTTAGTGTAAAAGTTGATGCTGAGGTAAAAGCCGGCGACGCTTTATTCTACGACAAATACCATCCTGAAATCTTATTTACAGCTCCTCTTGGAGGAAAAGTAGTATCGATTAACCGTGGTGAGCGTCGTAAAATTTTGGAAGTAGTTATTTCAACGGATGAGAAAGTTGGTTCAGCCGAATTTAAAAAAGCTGATCCATCGAGCTTATCGGCGGAAGAGGTGAAGGAACAAATTTTGAAAAGTGGTTTATGGCCGTTTATCAAAAAACGTCCATACGGTATTATCGCCAATCCGGAGGAGAAACCAAAAGCCATTTACATTTCAACATTCGATTCGGCTCCATTGGCACCCGATTACAATTTCGTTCTCGACGGGCAAATGGATACATTCCAAACCGGAGTAAATGCTTTGGCACAACTTACTGAAGGAAAAGTAAACCTGGGTGTTTCCAGAGATTCTGCTTTTACCTCGGTAAAAAATGTTGAAGTAAATACTTTTGAAGGGCCACACCCTGCTGGTAACGTTGGAATTCAAATTGCCAACACTGCCCCATTAAACAAGGGAGAAGTGGTTTGGACCATCAGCGTACAGGATGTATTATTTATTGGTCGCCTGTTTGAAACCGGAAAAGTTGACTTTACAAAAACGATTGCATTAACCGGTTCAGAAGTTAAAGCTCCAAAATATTATCAAACGGTTCTGGGTGCACCAGTTGCAACATTGGTTGAAGGCAAATTGGTTGATGCCGATTACAACCAGCGTATTATCAGCGGCAATGTACTTACCGGAACTAAAGTTTCGGCAAAAAGCTTCGTTGGTTATTACGACTCACACATGACTGTGATTCCTGAAGGCGATGAGTACGAATTTTTAGGCTGGGCCGACCCGGGCTTTAATAAATTCAGTGCAACCAAAGCCTATTTCGGAAAATTATTCCCGAAAAAAGAGTATACGATGAATGCCAATATTCATGGTGGCGAGCGTGCATTTGTTTTGTCGAACCAATACGAGAAACTGGTTCCGATGGATATTCTTCCGGTATACCTGTTAAAGGCAATCCTGGTTAACGACATCGACAAAATGGAAAACTTTGGTATTTACGAAGTGGTAGAAGAAGATTTCGCTTTATGTGAATATGCTTGTACTTCAAAAATCGAAGTTCAGAAAATTTTGCGCGAAGGAATTAATACCATGATCAAAGAGCTTGGTTAATCATTACAAGTAACTAATTAGTCTTTTAAGAGATGAAATTTATAAAAAACTTTTTTGAAAGGACAGAACCGCTGGTTCAGAAGGGCGCCAAATACCATTGGCTCAATTCGGTGCACGACGGATTCTTTACATTTTTATACACGCCGAAAACCACGTCGAAAACGGGTACGCACATTCACGATTACATCGATTTGAAACGTACCATGTCGATTGTTGTTTTATCGGTGGTTCCGGCTTTGTTGTTCGGAATGTACAACGTAGGAGTGCAACACTTTAAAGCCATTGGCGAACTGGCCTCAACAGGATTTTTCGAAATCTTCCTGTTTGGTTTAATTAAAGTACTTCCGATTGTTATTGTATCCTATGCAGTAGGTTTAGGAATTGAATTCGTTTTCGCACAATTGCGCGGACACGAAATTCAGGAAGGATTCCTGGTATCGGGTATGCTTATTCCGCTTATTATGCCGGTAAATACTCCGCTTTGGATGATTGCAGTTGCTACGGCTTTTGCGGTTGTTTTAGGTAAAGAAGTATTTGGCGGAACCGGAATGAACATCTGGAACCCGGCGCTGGTAGCACGTGCTTTCCTGTTCTTCGCTTATCCGGCACAAATGTCGGGCGAGTCGGTTTGGATTGCAATAAAAGATACTGATAAAGTTGTTGACGGTTTTTCTGGAGCAACTCCGATGGCCGACGCAGCAGCGGGTCACTTAAACTACAGTGTTGCCGATGCATTCTTTGGTTTTATTCCGGGATCGATTGGAGAAACATCAACTTTAGCAATTCTTATCGGGGCAGTTTTATTAATTGTTACCGGAATCGGAAGCTGGAAGATTATGATTTCTACCATTGCCGGTGGAGCAGTTATGGGTCTTATCCTTAACGCTGTTTCAGGCAGTGCAGGATTATCACCTGAAGTTGCTACCTATTTCTCAATGCCTTTCTGGCATCACTTAATTTTAGGTGGTTTTATGTTTGGTGCAATCTTTATGGCAACCGACCCTGTTTCGGCATCGCAAACCGAAAAAGGAAAGTGGATCTACGGATTCCTTATCGGTATTCTGGCCATCATTTTCCGTGTTATTAACCCGGCCTTCCCTGAAGGTATGATGTTGGCAATTCTGCTGATGAATACATTTGCTCCGCTTATCGACCACTACGTTGTAGCCGGTCATGTTAAGAAGAGAATTAAACGTGCAAAAGTTTCTGCATAATTAAAACGAAGAAAAGATGGACAGAAATAGTAATACTTACACATTTTTATATGCAGCCATTATGGTAATTGTTGTGGCTGCCGTTCTTGCTTCGGTTTCAATGGCATTAAAGCCAGCGCAGAAAAAGAACGTTGAGATAGAGAAAAAACAAAATATACTGGCATCGGTAAATATTGAAAGTACTGCAGAAACTGCAGAAGCTATTTACGCTGATAAAGTTGTTGACGAATACCTTGTTAACACAAAAGGCGAAAAAGTTGATGGTGACGCTTTCTCAACCGACCTGAAAAAGCAACGTGCCAAGAGTTTCGACGAAATGGTGCTTCCGGTATTTGTTTGCGATACAGAAGATGGAACCAAATATGTACTTCCTGTATACGGAGCTGGTCTTTGGGGGCCAATCTGGGGATATGTTTCGGTAAGCGACGATATGAACACCATTTTTGGAGCAAACTTCGATCACGAGGGTGAAACTCCGGGATTGGGTGCTGAGATTTCGACCAAAGCTTTCCAGGAACAGTTTAAAGGAAAAGAAATCTTTAACGATTCAGGTGAAATGGTATCTATCCTGGTTGCAAAAACCGGACAGGTTGCTCCTGAAGTACATAAGGTTGATGGAATCTCGGGAGGAACAATTACAAGTAAAGGTCTGGAAAAAATGTTGAAAGACGACTTTACAGGATATGAAGCATTCTTAAACAAGAATAAAAATTAAGAGAGATGAGCGAACCATTATTTTCAAAGAAAAATTTAAAATTACTGTCGGATCCATTAAACGACAGTAACCCGATTACCGTACAAGTTTTGGGTATCTGCTCAGCGCTGGCTGTTACTGCACAATTGAAACCATCAATTGTAATGACAATTTCGGTAATGGCTGTTTTGGCTTTTGCAAACGTGATTATTTCATTATTACGAAATACAATTCCTAACCGTATCCGAATCATTGTTCAGCTGGTAGTAATTGCTGCACTGGTAATTTTAGTTGACCAGGTACTTCGTGCGTATGTGTACGACGTAAGTAAACAGCTTTCGGTATTTGTTGGATTGATTATTACCAACTGTATTATTATGGGTCGTTTGGAAGCTTTTGCTTTGGGTAACCGCCCATGGCAATCGTTCCTTGATGGAATTGGTAACGCAGCCGGTTATGGTTTTATACTTATCGTAGTTGGTTTCTTCCGCGAGTTATTAGGATCAGGCTCACTGTTGGGTTACAAGATTATTCCCGACAGCTGGTACATTGCCAACGGTGGATTTTACGAAAACAACGGTTTGATGGTACTTTCGCCAATGGCACTTATTGTGGTTGGTGTAATTATCTGGGTTCAGCGTAGCCGTAACACTAAACTAATCGAAGATTAATTGTAACGCAAAAACAAAATTCAAATGGAAAATCTGATTAATATATTTGTTAAGTCAATTTTTATTGAAAACATGGTATTTGCGTACTTCTTCGGAATGTGCTCTTATCTGGCTGTTTCGAAAAAAGTAAGTACTGCAACCGGTTTAGGAATTGCTGTAGTTTTTGTGTTAGGAATTACGGTACCGGTTAACTACCTGTTAGAAAAATTTGTATTAAATGAAGGTGCTTTGGTTTGGTTAGGCGAAGGATTTGCCAACGTAGACCTTAGTTTCTTACGCTTTATCATGTTTATTGCCATCATTGCATCAATGGTTCAGTTGGTGGAAATGATTGTGGAAAAATTTACTCCCGACCTGTACAACCAGCTAGGTATTTTCCTTCCGCTTATTGCAGTAAACTGTGCTATCCTTGGAGGATCGTTATTCCTGCAGCAAAAAGCATTTATTAACGTTGGCGAAGCTACCGTTTACGGTTTGGGTTCAGGCGTTGGCTGGTTGCTGGCAATCGTTGGTATTGCTGCTATCAGGGAAAAGATCGAATACTCACAAATACCTGGCCCGCTTCGTGGACTTGGAATTACATTTATTGTAACCGGTTTGATGGGATTGGCATTTATGGGATTCGGCGGAATTAAATTGTAGAATTAAAAAACAATTAGCAAGATGATATTATTGTCAGCACAATCAACTGTAATTCTTACCAGTGTTGTTTTCTTCCTGAGTGTAATTATTCTGTTGGTGGCCTTACTTTTGTTCGCCAAAAAGAAACTTACTCCGTCAGGAAGTGTTAAGCTTAGCATTAACGAGGGCGACCTGGAAATTGAAACTGAACCGGGAAGTACACTGTTAACAACTCTTGGTAATAACAAAATTCTTCTTCCATCAGCTTGTGGTGGAGGTGGTACCTGCGCAATGTGTCGTTGCCAGGTTGTAGAAGGTGGCGGTTCAATTCTGCCTACCGAAACCGGTTACTTTACCCGAAAAGAACAAAACGACAATTGGCGTTTGGCTTGCCAGGTGAAAGTAAAAGAAGACATGGGAATTAAAATTCCACAAGAAGTACTTGGTGTTAAAAAGTGGGAATGCGAAGTGGTATCGAACCACAACGTGGCTACTTTCATCAAAGAATTTGTGGTAAAACTACCTGAAGGCGAAAACCTTGATTTCAAATCAGGTGGATATATTCAGATCGATGTTCCTAAAATCGACGTGAACTTTAAGGACATGGATATTGAAGAGGAATACCGCGAAGAGTGGGAAAAATTCGGCATGTTCGACCTGGTTATGAAAAACCCGGAGCCTACATTCCGTGCTTACTCAATGGCTAACCACCCTGCCGAGGGTAACATTGTAATGTTGAACATTCGTATTGCAACACCACCTTGGGACCGTGCAAATAACGGATTTAAGAAAGTAAATCCTGGTATCTGTTCATCATACATCTTTAACCTGAAACCGGGCGACAAAGTAACTGTATCGGGTCCTTACGGAGAATTCTTCCTGAAAGACAACGACAGCGAAATGATGTTCGTGGGTGGTGGTGCAGGAATGGCGCCAATGCGCTCGCACTTATTCCACTTGTTCCACACCATTAAAGAAAAAGATAAGAAAGTTACTTTCTGGTACGGAGCACGTTCGTGGAAAGAAGTATTCTACTACGATCAATTCAGAGAGATTGAGAAAAACTTCCCGAATTTCGAATTCCATTTAGCGCTTGACCGCGAAGATCCGGAAGCCGATAAACTGGGAGTTGAATATAAAACAGGATTCGTTCACCAGGTAATTCACGATAACTACCTGAGCCAACATGAAGAACCGGAAGAAATCGATTTCTACATGTGTGGACCACCAATGATGAACGACGCCGTTCAGAAAATGCTTTACGATTTAGGTGTTCCGGACGAAAACGTACTGTTCGACGACTTTGGATCGTAACAAAATCGAAGTTATTAAACTTAGATATTTCAAAACCACTTCTCTTTTCGGGAAGTGGTTTTTTTATGGGTTTATCCGATCCCTGGTGACAAACAAGTGGAGTATTCCGGCACAAGTATGGAACACTCCGGCAACATTGTGGACTTGTCCGGCATCATCGTGGACAAGTCCAGAAGCATTATGGACTAGTCCGGCATTATCATGGAACGTTCCAGCATGTCTCCGGACAAGTCCGCAAGAGCTGTGGACAAGTCCGGAGCCTTTATGGACAAGGAAATAATGATTGTGGATTGATCCGGAAGCGTTATGGACGAACAGATCCATCGATCAGTAGTAATGAAAGAAACGGTTTCCCGCGTAACTAAGCGTTACAATTCAATTGATTTGCTAACCACTCCCCTGTTTCGGTAGCGGGTAGAATATTCGGCAGTAATGGTTACTGTGCCGCTGGTTTGCGAAACAACAATCTCGCCAACTCCTTTACGGGTTTGCAAGCCTTTTATATTTTTAGGCAGGTACTTTCCCTCCACCAGTTCGCCAATAAAATAATCCACGTTATCATAGTCATCGCTTAAACTGGCTTCAATAAAATAACCACTTGCAACACGCTGTTTTGCTACCTTTAATTGTGGTTGTTCAATTTCTTTTCCCGCTTCGGTATATTCTTTAAGTCCAACCGCCCGCAACCCCTTTTTGTATTCATATTCGGCTTGCAAGGTACCATCTCGGTGATAACGTTTGCAAATACCGTTTAACTCATCATCTTCGTAAGGCTGTTCTTTCCAAACCCGTGGTTCGCTGTCTAAAGCTGCCTGGTAATAAGTATAAGCTGTGCCTTGTTTTTCGCCGGCTATATAGGGTATGGCCGAGTATAAACTTCCGTGCAGGTAATAGCGTTTCTGCATGCCGTGTTTTATACTGGTTCCTTTTACAACCGATATTTCGTATTCAATCTGTTCTGAGTTACGAAAAGGTTGTTTTCTGATCTCCAGGCCACTACTCTCTTCACTGGTATTTTCCGGTGCCTCCTTTTTGGGTTCTGAACTGCAAGCAGAAAGAAGTAACAGCGCAACAGATAAACAGTAAATACATCGTTTCATAACACCGATTTTGAGTTTTATTAGTTATTAAAGATAATCTTTCATTTTTTTAATCAGACATGATACACGAATATTATTAAACATCTGAATGCAAAGTTGTTTGGAGTACATTTTACGAGGTTCTATAGGCATCAATTTTGCCGGATCTTTTTAAAGTTCAGAAAACCCTGCCTCTAAAATTACGTACACAAAAACGAAATATACGTTCAGAAAACCATTGTTCTTTCTATCGCATGATTTCCTGTCGTTAAACTTAAAAAGATATCGTCATGGAAAAACATTACTACCTTGTAGCCACTCCCGAATCGTTAATCGTTTCACATTTAAATCCTTTCGAATTTGGTAATTATATGGCTGTAGGCACGAAGAAAAACCTGCGCTCGCAATCGGTATTTTTCGAGATCGATCCGAACAAAACCGAGTTGCCGGAAGATTATGTGAATGAAAAACTGATTCCGTACGAAAACGGAGAACCAAAACGTTCGGTCTATCTTTCGATTTACCGCGCTTTTGAAACCATACCGCTTGAAGCTCTGTTGAAACTGTACCTGGTAACCGACGATGGCAAAGTGCTCGAAATCTCAGACAGCAAATACAAACCAGCAGAGAAAAAAGATATCCACCTGTACCAGCAATACAATCCATTCTCAACTATGGTGGCCAGTAAACTAACTCCGCCAGAGTTCATCAAATTTTTAACTGATACTACAAAACCGGTTTCGGTACCAAAATTATTCTTTGTTGAACTTCAGCTAAACGACCTGGCCAACGATCCGCTTCTTCCTATAAAAAATTTGCCCTATCGAAACCCGGCACACCTGAGAGAATGTTTGATCAAACTCCACCAGTCAGACGAAAGGCTAACCAAAACAGTTTTGCGGGTTCGGCAAAGCGAGCTGCCCTACCGAACCATTGAATATGGATTTTTTATCGGCGAAAAAGAGCACTACAAGTTTTACCCTTTTCCTGATCAACATGCACTTGAAAGCACCTATTTCTCGTGGTGGAGATCGGCACTTGAACAACATTTTTAAGCTTTTGAGCTTTCTGTTTGAGGAAATTAGGTAAAAAAAGCCCGATTACGACCAGATTTTTGTGTAGTTGTGGTACAGAATACTATTAAAAAGTTAACACCAAAAATTTATGTTATTTATTTAAAAAAATTATTGTAGCTTGCGCCCATAATTTTTTTAAGAATAAAATGAATAAAGGAACAGTAAAATTCTTTAACGACACCAAAGGTTTTGGTTTCATTAAAGATGCAGAATCAACAAAAGAGTATTTCGTTCACGTAAGTGGATGTAAAGATGAAATTCAAGAAAACGACGAAGTAACTTTTGATCTTGAAGAAGGCCGCAAAGGTCTTAACGCAGTAAATGTAAAACTTGTATAGTTATTATATTGCTTTGATGAAAAGTTCGGTTTTAGCCGGACTTTTTTTTTGCCCTGATTTCTGATGAAATATCCCTGGCGTTTAAACTTTTGAAATATTGTATTGTCAATTTACAGTTCGATAACTATTTAAGCGAATAAAAATTTACATTTGGTTAACGCATGTAATTGTCTAATTTTATTAGTTTTAAGACGTTTTAGTTAAAACAACCTACTATGCCCGAAATTACAATATGGAATCTCATATTGCTTGCCGAAATTGGTTTTGGCTTTATACTGCTTCTTTTCTTGCTAAAAGTTAGTACAAAACTTAATTGGTATCTACCCCTGGCAATTTATGTGCTTTTGGTTATGATCGACTGCTACGCTGAGTTTTTATTACAAACCGGCTACATCGTTAATACACCGCACTTTTTGTATGTAAACGAGCCATTAAATATTCTGGTTGGACCAATGATTTATTTGTACGCCCGAAGTCAGGAATTTCAACGCTTTAAATTGGTAAAAACAGATATTCTCCTCATTGCTCCGTTCATAACAAGCCTACTTGTTTATCTGCCTACATATGCCATGTCGGCTGCCGATAAGATCATCGAATTTCAGGAATTTGGAGAACTGGAATCGGATGTTGAGAATTTTGTTTGGGAATGGATATTCCTGGTAAGTATTAACATCACTTTCTTTTCTGCCGCGCTGCAACGTTTTAAAAACTACAACGAAAAGATTAAGGCTTTATACTCCAACATCAACAAAAGAGATCTTCATTTAACGCAAATTCTTATCAGGCTCTGCATTGCCATTTATAGCCTGGAACTTTTTTCAGTTTTCCTCACCTATTACGAGTTACCATTTAATACCGAACTTTATAATATTTACGATATTTTTCAATTAATTGTGCTAGTACTTATTGGTTACGATGCATTAACTACCTACAAACATTCGGCAACCATAAAACAAGAGTGGCAGAAGATTCATTTGGAAGACGGACAAAATATTACCGAGCCATTAAAATATGCCACCTCGACGCTAACAAGAAAACAGTCGGCAAAACTAAAAGAGAAGATCGAGGAATATATGGATGAACATGAACCTTATCTGCAATCGCAAATTCGGATTAAAGATCTGGCGGATTTAACCGGAATTAGCAGCCACCAGATTTCGCAGGTTATCAATGAATCTTTCAACCAGAATTTCTACGAATTCATAAATACTTATCGGGTAAAAAAAGCAATTGAGCTTATTCAGGATCCCAAAAATTCGTCGCTTACTTTTTCGGCAATTGGTTTCGAAGCAGGATTTAATTCGAAAACAACCTTTTACGAAGCCTTCAAAAAGACAACGGGAACCACTCCTGCCCAATACAAGTCAAAAAGCAATATATCAAATAGTTAACATTTCGTCTTTATAAGTCCGAACTGTAAAATCACAAATTCATGTCCTGTTTTATAATCCCGAACGACTAAGTCAATCATTGTCCCTACTTTTAAATCATGAAAGCGAAAATACTCTGTTCAAACGGTGTATGCTCCTTCCTAAAAAGTTTCCCTCGAAATCCGTTTTCTGATCAAAAAGAAAACGGATTTTTTATTTTTGAGCTATTGAAAATTAAAATAATCTTATAAACGCAACCGAATTCCAATTCTTGCAAGAAGCGCAGCAAACCCAATCATTGCCAATGCCCACAATACCGATCCAAGAATAACAACTCCTGCCAGTTCTGACTGTTTGTAAATAAGTATTGGTATTCCGCTTAGCCACATCGAGTAGTAGAAAATATCGGGGGCGAGATATGTTGTTAATGAGTTTTGCCCTGCAGGCTTAAATATAACTGTCCATTTTGTGAGCTTGAATAAATCGATAACAATATAAAGTACTACAAATACCAGCACACTAATTCCATTACAGATCATTGCCCAACTTGGTGTTCCCTGAATTTTTGAGATAATAAACCACTGCCGCAAAACAAAACCAATAACAAGTAAAATAACACCAATTAATAAACTTGTTTTGATTAGCTTTTGAGAATCGGCAAAACCAATCTGACGGATTAAAACACTAAAGAACAATCCGGCCAGAACAATGGATGGAGTGTTTCCGTTAAGCAGTACTCCCAAAACAGGTTTTACGGGGTTTAAGAATTCCAACAGGTTCAATTGCGATAAAATATTCAACATAAAAAACAAAGCCCAAAAACCGGTAATTTGTAATAACTTATCTTTTACAAACAGATAAATCAACGATGCTGCTAAATACCCCCAGCCAATTAATCCGAGTATCCCCCACCAACTGGTATGCAACCAACTAACGGATTCAGCTGTACCCGACTTGAAAATAGCTGCAAGAATAATCAAACCTGCAATTCCGGCACCTTTTAACAAATAAATCAACCAAAGCCTCAAATTTCTATAATTGTTCCATATTAGAAAAATGGAGATGTATACCAGGATTGCCCAAAGATTTTTAGACAAGCCGGTTAATTGCGGATTTAAGCGGGAGACGTTAACCATAAACACACCAATAATTATTAGGCTGAGCGATCGAACCAAAATATGATAAAATATGGTAAGGCTTGATTGCCCCCTTTTTATTCGGCTCTGTGCAGCAAACGGCACCGCCATACCCACCATAAATAGAAAACCGGGAAAAACCCAGTCGGCAAGTCCCATTCCGTCGAAATCGGCTGATGTATGCCCCAGCCATGCCGGAACCCCGGGCATATACAAATCGTTAACAAAAAGCATGAGAAAAAGGGTTAAACCACGCATTATATCAATAGACAGGATTCGTTGATTCATCATATTTGATTTAGTTGTTTTGCAAGAATAATAAAATAAGCAGATTCCCCATGTGTCAAAACTCATATTATTGAAACTCCATGCTGCTTAGCTGACAAGGAAACCCTGTCTAAAATCAAGCAAGTGATACCGTCAATGATTTTTTTATTCTCTTGTTCGCTTTCTCAGAAAAAACCTTCGGGGCATGCGCATACCCGAATTCAACGAAATGAATAAAGTCCAAAACTAGGGGCCCTTTAATTCACGATTATTTTCCTATTTTCGTATAAAACATTGTTACACATTTTATGGCGATACTAATCTTTTTCTTTCTCGTTTCAATACTTTTCTCATTTCTATGTTCAGTATGGGAAGCCGTTTTGCTAAGCATAACACCTTCATATGTTAGCCGCATGCAAATGGAAAAACCGCGCTTGGGTAAACGCTTAAGTTATTTAAAAGACGACATCGACCGTCCGTTATCAGCCATTTTAACACTGAACACCATTGCTCACACTGTTGGAGCCATTGGTGTAGGTGTACAAGCTGGTAAATTGTTCGGAACTGCAAACATCAATCTTTTTCTTTTTGAAATTACCTACGAATCGCTGATTGCCGGTTTAATGACATTGGCCATTCTTATTCTATCCGAAATAATTCCTAAAACCATTGGCGCAACCTACTGGAAAAAGCTTACCCCATTTACAATCCGTTCGTTAAAAGGACTAATGATCGTTCTTGCACCTTTTGTTTGGCTGAGTAAATGGGTAACGCACCTAATTAAAAAAGATGGTGAAAAAAGTGTATTAAACCGTGCTGATGTTGCTGCTATGGCCGATGCAGGTTTAAGAAGTGGCGCTATTGACAAAGAAGAAAAGTCGATTATAGTAAACCTGTTACGGCTTGAAAACATGCAGGTGAAAGATATAATGACCCCTCGAAGCGTAGTTTTTACCTTGGATGAAAATCAAACGTTGGGTGAAATCTTTAATTCTTACAACCCATTCCAGTTTTCGCGTATTCCCGTTTTCAGCGAAAATACTGATAATATTACCGGTTTCATTCTAAAAGACGCCATTTTGGAAAATATTGCTGCCGACAGACATGGCCGGCAGGCGGTTGAAATTCGCAGAAAAATATTCTTTGTGGAAGATAACCTGTCAGTTGCAGGATTACTGGACAAACTGATTCTGGAAAAACAACACATGACAATGGTTGCTGATAAATTTGGAACCATTGTGGGCCTTGTTACAATGGAAGATGTGATTGAAACGCTGTTCGGACTTGAAATTGTTGATGAATCGGATAAAGTTGCCGACCTGCAAAAACTGGCGCGCGAACGCTGGCGAAAAGCAAAAGGTCCGAAATAAAATTTCTTCCGCTTAAAAACTCATCTCTGCTCTGAAACGTATTCCGCTGTTATCGGTAAAACTCCGGTCGGTGTATGTACTTCCCAACTGATGGATGTACTCGATACGTAATACTTTAAAGATGTTTGTAATACCCAGACCAAGCTCAGCATACGGCGTCGTTAAATCCTGCGAAAACGCTGATGGAAGATCAAAGATCGGTTTATAAGCATCGGTTCTGTCTCCGTAGTGTGCCTTTAACGAAACCATTTCGCGTAATTTCAAACGGTTGAATAATGGGATTTTGTTAAAAATAATTCCACCACCAACCCAGTCGAGGTGAATATTGGTGTATACGTTATGAGCAAACGAAGCCTGATGTAAAAGGTTAAACCTGTATTTGGCAAATCCTAGCGATTGCGAACCAACAGGCATATCAAGCAGGTCGTACGGAGCGTCGCCAAATAAATAACCTCCATTTACCATATAACGCATGAAGGTAGGCCCCCAGTTTAACTTACCAACCACCGAGCCGTGAAAATGCGAATACATTCCAAAATCAGGTGTATTATCGCCCGGCACATAAGCCTGGCCAATATCCCAACTTAGGTTAATAACCGGGGTTTGGTCGATATAATAAACACGCATAAAATAATACTGATCGTAGTACTGGCCAAAAGCCAGCCGTGCGTTAAACAGTGCTCCATATGCCGAATAATGTGGGTAATCGATCCCATTATTCACATAATGAATGGCAGGCGTACCGTGATTGGAAGAGAAATATGCTCCTCCCTCAAGAATAACATTATCAGTATTATATTCCAGGTTTACATGTGCCTTTTTCTCTTGTTGAAGGTATGGATTCTCCTCGCGTGAGGTAATTGCGGCAATAAAGTTTCCGTTACCCCTGGTATTCGGGTTTTTCTTTATAAAGCGTAAATATTTATCCTGCGACACCAGGTTATAGTCGTCGGAATAATTTCCACGGAGAATAAACTTGTCATCGGGTGTTAACTGCCAGCCAAAATTAAGCCCATACTTCAATTCTTTGTTTCGTGTACCATAGCCAAGAAATCCGCCAATTGTAAAACGCTCCCACATTTTTTGTCCGGTTCGGAATGGCAAAGAAAAACGTTGCCCCTCTATGGCATTCGTACTGTAGATATCGAATACCGGTCCCAGCTCAATTTTTCCCAAATCAATATAACTGGTAAGCACCATTCCGCCAATGGCGTCAATACCCTTTACAACCTGATTCTCTTTCAGTTTATCTACACGTTCGTATGTCCCGTCCGACATCAAACTTGTTGCAAATTCAGGCTGCGATCGCCAGTTATAACCGCGTATTTCGTTTAAATGCTCCGAAGTAGAATACTGCGTAATTTTATTAACCATCCAGTTTCCATTCGAAATCTGATCAATTCGTTGTGATCCGTATCTTGACACCGTGTCTTTATTCAGCGTCAACGACAAATTCAAACTAATCTGCTGGTTATCGTAAAACCACGTTCCATTTTCGTCTTTCTTGTATTGGACATTAGAACGGTATCCGTTTACAAAATTAATATTGGCTTCTTCCTGCACATAAGCGTAAATGCTGGTAAGCGCAAAATCTTTGCCCTCAACTGTAAATCGCCCTGTAAATAACGGATTGTACTTATTCTTCGGAGTAAACGAAAAATTATAATGCCAAACGCTATCAACAAGTGTACTGTCGTTTAAATAAAGATCGTAATGCAAACGTGCCGAGTTGCTCAGTGGAGACACGATACCCCGCCCAAGAATATTAATCTGATCTTTGTAAAAATCGAGGTCGATTACCACATTCAGCAGAATCAAACTTTCAATGGTTTGGTTAAGTTTTGGGAAAATACCGTCCTTCTTGTTATAAACGATACTGTCCTTAGTATCCCGGGTTAAAGTTCCTAATTCGGCCATGTAAATGGGTGAAAAGCGAATATCGCGGTCATCCAGTTTCATGGTAACTTCATTCATGTTCGGAATAATCCGGTTCACCTTCGATGTGCTATCAATGGCCATGTACACTGAAGTGCGCTCAAATGTTTTATAATCGTTGTAGTTCTCAACTTTATCGCGGTTATCTTTTTTGTGTTCCATTATTTTACGGTACAGAACTTTTGCCCGCGACTCCTCCGGTTTTACTTCAATCTCACTTATTTGTTGTACATCAGGAGCCAGAAAAACCTGAACAGGCACCTCTAATTTGGTTGTAAACTTAATTTCTTCGCGTATGTATCCCACCGACGAAAAGGTGATTTCATCGTCAATAGCAGCCGAAAGAATAAAGTGTCCTTCCACATCGGTAATGGTACCGCGGGTTGTTCCTTTAATCCACACATTTACAAATGGGATAGGTTCTTTTGTTTCCTTGTCAAATACATAACCCGTTAGCTCTGTGGCTTCCCTGGCAGCATTTGATACAAAGACAAACAATAGAAACAGTATTGTTAATCTAATTTTGTTTTCCATAATAAATAAGCAATTGTCTCATTTATCATCTATCGCTTTAAAACAGCATCTAAGATAATGAGAATCAAATCACTAAGTTTTCTTTTCTTAAATAAATATGCTTATCTATTCAAGATAATTGTTTTCGTGGCAATTTTACATATTTAAATACTTAGCGAAAGTAATTAAGATCACTATTCAAGCATTTATTATCGCTAAGAATCCGTCAATATTTTAACTTTTATTAAGAACCCGTATGATTAGAAATTGTTGACAATAGCTTGAAAAACAAAAAAGCCTCCCCGAATTCACGGGAAGGCTTTACATTTATTTTTGCCTTAAAGGAAGCCTTAAGCTTGCTCTAATTTTAATGTTTCTGTTGTTTGGTCGCAAACTTCAGTTGGTCCGAAGTACTGGATAGGACCAGGATAAACAAACTCAGTTCCTGTTGCCCACTCGCCTCGTTTTGTAACGAAGAATTTGTATGGAGCTCCGTCCAACTCAACCAGTGCTTTTTGAATTACCGGTTTCATGTGTCCGTGACGTTTTTCCATGTTCATCATCATGGTTACCGGTACACCGCCTGCAATCCACTCATCAGCAGCTGCAGTTGTGTTTCGAACTGATGCCATGTAACCGGTTTTTCCTTCTGAAATAAGAACAGAAGCGGTATAACCTAATGAATAACAGTAGTCTGCATCGAAGTTTGAAGGAGCTGCGCAACGTCCTTCGTAACCAAAGAAGTGGTATTGAGTTCCGAATTTACCGGAATATTCTCCTGCCTCTTTCATCTCATCCAAACGTGTTTTTACCATTTCACCCAATAGCTTCTCAGTTTCGATTAACGATACCTGAACGTTTCCGTGTGGATCGCGGTCTAATGTTAACTGTCTGGCAATTCCTGATGGTAACGAACTGAATACATTTGAAGAAGTTTCAGAAAGATGACCGGCCACCCACTCGTTACGGTGACTTTTCTTCAACATTTTAAATTCCTTTTCGCTTTCAGTTCCTTCAGCAAGCAGGTCGTTTAGTTCTGAAATCAATGTTTTCATTTCAGGAATGAACTCGATCAAACCTTCAGGAATAAGTGCAACACCAAAGTTGTTTCCATCGGCGGCACGGTTAGCAACAATACCAGCCATATAATCTACAACTTCGCCTAAAGTTTGCTTTTTATCAGCAACTTCTTCCGAAATCAACGTAATGTTTGGCTGTGTTTTTAATGCACACTCTAAACCGATGTGCGAAGCTGAACGTCCCATCAATTTAATAAAGTGCCAGTATTTTTTTGCTGAATTGGCATCGCGCTGGATGTTACCAATTAGTTCTGAGTATACTTTTGTTGCGGTGTCGAAACCAAACGAAGTTTCAATCATTTCGTTTTTCAAGTCACCGTCAATTGTTTTAGGGCAACCAATAACCTGAACACCTGCATCAATTTTTGCGTAGTATTCGGCCAAAACACAAGCATTTGTGTTCGAGTCGTCGCCACCAATAATTACCAGCGCATTAAGGCTAAGATCTTTGGCAATCTCCAAACCTTTATCAAATTGTGCTTCCTCTTCTAATTTTGTACGGCCCGAACCGATAATATCGAAACCACCTGTGTTACGGTACTCATCAATAATATCAGCAGTAAGCTCCATGTATTTGTGATCAACCAATCCGCCGGGACCACCTAAAAATCCGTATAACTTGCTATCTGGATGAATGTTTTTAATACCATCAAAAATTCCTGAAATTACGTTGTGTCCACCCGGAGCCTGACCTCCAGAAAGGATTACGCCAACATTTACAGCTTGTCTTTCGGTTGCAGCATCGGCAGCTTCGAAAGAAATCAATGGCATTCCGTAGGTATTCGGAAACAGTTCTGCAATTTCTTTTTGGTCGGCAACCGATTCGGTTTTTGCACCTTCAACCAGTTTAACGTCGCCTTTTAACGATTTAGGTAGTTTAGGCTGATATTTAGCCCTTTCTTTTTGTAATGCGCTAATACTCATGTCTGTTTATTTTTTAGCCGGAAATTGAAAACAATCGTCCGGAACAAAACCTTAACCGGCAAAACCGGCTTCAGTAATTATTAATTATTGATTTCTAATTTTTTAAGCAGACCAAAAATAACGGAATTTGTGATGAAAACCTATGTTGAAAAAACAGGAAGAAGTGATTTAAAGTAAAGTTAAAGGCGATACGAAATTACACCTTAATTTGTGCGTGAAATAGTGGAAGGCAACAAAAAACCTGCTCCTTTTCGCGGAACAGGTTTTTTATTTTAATTAAATGAAGTTGTGATTTATGAAGATGTAAGAAAATCGAGAATGCTGCCTGCCGTACTTCCGCGTCCGGCTTTATACAATTCGGTATAGCCACAACGTTTACACGAAATGGCTATAAACTTTCGGTTCTGGATGTCAAAAAAACGTGTAAATCCGGCTCCGGTTGTTCTGATTGCATCTTCTTCGTACTCCCAACTACTGCATTTGGGGCAACTGAAATGTTTCTTCATGGTTTTTTGTTTTTAATTGTTTTCAGTTTATCAGTATTTGCTTTTCAAATAAATTACTAACTGAATAGAAAAAAGAACAACGGCGATAACGAGTATTATTATAAATCTTTTTTGAGTTGATGTTAAATTGGTTCTCCGGAGTTTATTTTCGCCCTTTTTCATGTAATCGTATTTACCCATTTTCTAAATTGTTTAATGATTCTTTCGTCTTACTTTTTTAACTGCATTACTACCTGAAGTATAAAACCACTGATAACTAATGCAATAACAATTACGGTTATTATTTCCAGTATCATTTTTAGTTTGCTCTTCTTTTGTTCTGTTTTCGCTTTTAAATGATCATACCGTCCCATCTTCTGAACCCTTTTTTAGTCGTTTTGCATCTTTTAAAGCTTTATGTATTATCCATTCAATTTGCCCGTTAATACTCCGGAAATCATCGGCCGCCCATTTTTCAACGGCCTCCATCATTTCCGGACTCACGCGCAATACAAACGATTTTTTCTTCGCCATTCTAATCCTCCTTTTCCATCAATTTTTGCATGGCATACTCCAGGGCTTGTTGTCTTTGTGTACCAAACAGGAATCTTTTCCCACTCTTCAGATATAACTGAAGTCCTATACGCCCCGAGACGGTCCATGCAGTACCTTTTCGTAAACGACGTTTTATGCCGCGGCCTCCGTATTCTCTCTTCGGGTGATATTGCCGTATCTCATACTTTTCAATTTCCGAAGATTCGATTTCTTTCCACTTTCGCACAAGCGGCGGAAAACAAACGGAAAGTTTATCGGCAGTAACTTTTGTTTTTAGTTTTGCCCGAAACATCAGGATAAAAATTACCACCAATACCAAAACTGTTACACCGGTTGCAATCAATCCTCCTGTAGTCATCGGATTATCCTCGGGGGAATTTTCCATCGTCAGAAAATAAATTCCCCGAAAGAATGGGATGGCAGCAGCCGATACAGCAACCAGCATCAAAAGCCCCAGCCATCGTTTATCAAACTCCTGCTCTTCTTTAAAAAGAAGCTTTTTCATGGTGTTTACTGATAAAGTGATCCGGTATTTACTACTGGTGTAGCATCTTTATCGCCGCATAAAACAACCATTAAATTGCTTACCATAGTTGCCTTTTTATCTTCATCCAGCTCAACAATACTTTTTTGGTTAAGTTCGTCGAGCGCCATTTCTACCATACTAACCGCACCTTCAACAATTTTGTAGCGTGCAGCCACAATTGCTGTTGCCTGCTGGCGTTTTAACATAGCCTGTGCAATTTCCTGAGCGTAAGCTATATGGTTAATACGGGCTTCAATAACGTGGATACCTGCAATTTCAAGACGTTCAATAATTTCTTTTTCCAGCTGATCGTTTACTTCTTCCGTTCCATCACGCAGCGTTACTTTTGCATTTTCATCCTCGATGTTATCGTAAGGATACATTCCGGCCAGTTTACGCAAAGCCGCCTCACTTTGTACCACAACAAAATGTTGAAACTCATCTACTCCAAAAGCAGCTTTGTATGTTTCCTCCACTTTCCAAACCAGTACTAATCCAATCATAATCGGATTTCCCAGTTTATCGTTCACCTTAATAGGTTCACTATCGAAGTTCCGTGCCCGCAACGATATCTTTTTGCGTACATAAAACGGATTAACCCAATAAAAACCGTTGGTTTTAATGGTTCCCTTGTAGGCTCCAAATAAGATCATTACACAACTTTGGTTCGGGTCAACAACCGTAAAACCAATTGCAACAAGTATAAATACCGGAATCAAAACGATTGCCGGAACAATCATACCACGCATAAAACCAAAGATGATAACCACTAATAAAATAAGCTCCAAGAACAGGAACATGTAACCTGATAAAGCTGAATGTTGTTTTTCCATGACATTAATTATTTAGTATTTTGATATTATTTTGATATCACTAAATTATAACATTATTTTATTATTGACAATAGGTCGTGCAAATTTTTTTATTTCTAAATTTGACTAAAGGATTTAAACAAATTATTTAGTTCACCGTTTTCTACAAAAACAAAACAATGAAGTTCATTAAAGATCCAATTAGTCAGTTTATTAAGCTTGAGACCTCCAGTAGTATTATTTTATTTGCGGCTACAATAGCAGCCCTTGTGCTTGCTAACAGCCCGTTAAGTCACGATTTTCTCGAATTTTGGAAAAACTATATCACTTTTACTGTACCCGGTTTCGAGCTTTCAAAACCCATATATAAATGGATTAATGATGGTTTAATGGCCATTTTCTTTTTTCTGATAGGATTAGAGATTAAACGCGAAATCCTCTCGGGCGAACTTAGTCATGTAAAAAAAGCTTCGTTACCATTTTTTGCCGCTGTTGGAGGAATGGTAATTCCTGCTTCGTTATTTACTTTTTTGAACTTAGGAAATGCCGGTGGCGAAGGCTGGGGAATTCCTATGGCAGCAGATATTGCATTCTCGCTTGGCATACTTACTCTTTTAGGAAACCGAGTGCCTAACGGAATCAAGGTATTTTTAATGGCTTTTGCTATTATCGACGACCTTGGGGCTGTTTTGGTCATTGCGTTTTTTTACAGCACCAATTTAATCTGGGCAAATATTTTTATTGGGCTTGGCATTGTAGCATTGCTAATGGTTTTATCTCGTTTTAATGCCTACTCTAAATATTTGTTTTTTATTGCCGGAGTTATTGTTTGGGTTCTGTTTCTTAAATCAGGAATTCATGCAACTATTGCCGGCGTGTTAATGGCACTAACCATACCTCTGCGAAGAAAAACCGACACCCGTTCTTTTTATGAACGAGGTAAACAATTGCTCGAAAATTTTCTGGATGAATGTAAAACCCAGGGACAAGGGCAGAAAAGTGTTCTTACCAGTAAACAAATGCATGCAATTGAGGAACTGGAAGAACTTACCGAAAACACAACATCGCCGTTACAACATAGCGAACACGGCCTGCACGGCTGGGTATCATACCTAATTATGCCAATTTTTGCCTTTGCCAATGCAGGTGTAGCTTTTAAGTTTTCTGGAGAAACAAATCTTGCATTATCCAGTAATATTGCAATCAGTATGGTTGTTGGTAATTTTATCGGGATATTTTCGTTTTCGTGGCTGTCGATAAAACTCAATATTGCTGAGTTACCCGAAAATGTAAACTTTAAACAGTTGGCGGGAGTTTCGTTCCTTGGCGGACTTGGTTTTACCATGTCGTTGTTTATAAACAACCTTGCCTATACAGATACAGTATTAATTGATTCAGCCAAGATGGGTATTTTGTTTGGGTCGTTAATTGCCGGAACTCTGGGGTATATTTTTATACGATTAACGGTAAAAGGCAAACAATAAATAGCAAAAACGAAAAAGGCACCTCATCGGTGCCTTTATTTCTTAATTCAAAATCATTTCTACATCTCCCGTGTACTTTGTTTCCATCACATCGTACGAGCGGGCAAAATTCATGATGTTATTTACTGTTTTTTCCGATGGTTCGTAGTCCATCTCTTTTGTTTCCTCTTCAAAATTACATTGAATGTCGTTTACAAAATAAATTAAAGTAGAGTTTTTTACCATAGGCATTTTTAATAATTTTCTTTTAAAACGCCCCTCCAACTCTATTATTGTGTTAACGAAAGTTAAACAGCTGTCAGATTCAGTTTTTTCTCATCAACAAGTTTTCTGAGGTTTATTAGTGCATAGCGCATTCTTCCCAACGCAGTGTTTATACTAACATCGGTTTGCTCCGCAATCTCTTTAAAGCTAAGCCCCATGTAGTGCCGCATATATATTACCTGCTGCTGGTCTTCGGGCAACTCTTTTACCAGGTGTTTCACTTCATTTAAAATCTGAGAATAAACCATTTGATCTTCAATTGTTTCTTCTGAAAACTTTTGAGAATTGAAGATATCAACCTCCGAACTGTCGTTAGAGATGGTTCCCTGTAACTTCTCTTTTCTAAAATGATCGATGATAAGATTATGAGCGATACGAAGCACCCAGGAAACAAATTTACCGTTTTCTACGTATTTTCCTCTTTTCAAGGAGCGTATAACTTTAATAAAAGTATCCTGAAAGATATCTTCCGCTAAATCCTGATTCTTAACAATCAACAAAATATACGAGTATACTCTGCTCTTGTGTCGTACTATTAATGTCTCAAGTGATTCATGATCGCCTTGAATAAATCGTTGAACGAGTTCATTATCGTTCAGTTTGTCGAGTCTGAACATTACCTTCTATTTATGTGTAAATAAAAAAGTAAAGTTTATCTATAGGCGTTCAATTTTTAGTGTAGTAAAACTATTATTCTAATTTTGTACCGTCCAAAAATGAAACATTTTACTGACAATAGCAAGTTTTTCAAACATTTTATCGCATTTTATTAAAAATTATGTCGAATAGCAAGAATGCTAAATACATTGAGATTCAGAACGCAAGGGTTCATAATCTAAAAAATATAAGCTTAAAAATTCCCCGAAATAAATTTATCGTGGTTACCGGAGTTTCCGGTTCCGGAAAGTCTTCGTTGGCATTTGACACACTTTTTGCCGAAGGACAACGTCGCTATGTGGAAAGTCTTTCATCGTATGCCCGACAGTTTTTGGGAAGAATTAATAAACCCGAAGTTGATTTTATTAATGGAATTCCGCCTGCCATTGCAATCGAGCAAAAAGTAAATACCCGAAATCCGCGATCGACTGTTGGAACATCAACCGAGATTTACGATTACCTCAAGCTACTTTATGCGCGCGTTGGGCAAACCATTTCACCGGTATCGGGGCAATTAGTTTCGCGAAACAGTGTAACCGATGTTGTTGATTATATCAATAATTTTGAAGAAGGAACACGACTAATTATTGTTGCGCCTTTGAAAGCTAAAAGCGGACGGTCAATGCTACAAGAGGTTGAATTATTGATGCAACAAGGATTTTCGCGAATTGAAACTAACGATGAAATAAAGCGTATTGACGAATTGGTAAAAGCAGATAGCACCGATTTTTGCAACGGAAGCTGCAACCTGGTTATCGACCGGGCTGCCGTGAAACACGACGAAGATACGCAAAGCAGGCTGGCCGACTCGGTACAAACCGCATTTTACGAAGGCCATGGAGAATGTGTTGTAAAGGTGTACAAAAATAACAGTACTGAATCCAAACACTTTTCGAATCGATTTGAAGCCGATGGAATTGAATTTGAAGAACCAACGGTTCACATGTTTAGTTTTAATAATCCAGTTGGCGCCTGCCCCACCTGCGAGGGATATGGTAAAGTAATTGGGATTGATGAAGATTTGGTTATCCCCAATAAATCGCTGTCGATATACCAGGATGCTATTGCGTGCTGGAAAGGCGAGAAAATGAGTAAGTGGAAAAATGAGTTAATTTATTCGGCAGAGAAATTTAACTTTCCCATTCACAAACCTTTTTACGAATTAACTGAAGAACAGAAGTTTCTGATTTGGACCGGCAATCAATATTTTGAAGGTCTGAACCAGTTCTTTAAACATCTTGAAGAAGGAAGTTACAAAATACAATATCGTGTAATGTTATCGCGCTACAGGGGAAAAACCATTTGCCCCGAGTGTAAAGGAAGCCGTTTGAAAAAGGAGGCCGGCTATGTAAAAGTTGCGGGAAAATCGTTGCAGGAAATTGTATTAATGCCGGTTGAGGAACTTAAGGAATTCTTTTTGCAAATAAACTTGTCGGAACACGAAAGAAGTATTGCAAAGCGTATTCTCATCGAAATCAATAATCGACTTGAATTTCTTAACGACGTAGGTTTAGGATACCTTACGCTTAACCGCTTATCGTCGACTTTGTCTGGTGGCGAATCACAACGAATAAACCTGGCAACCTCGCTGGGCAGCAGCTTGGTGGGCTCGCTGTATATTTTAGACGAACCCAGTATCGGGCTACACTCGCGAGATACCGAAAAACTAATTAAGGTGCTGCAACGCCTGAAAAAAATTGGGAACACCGTACTGGTTGTAGAACACGACGAAGAAATAATTCGTGCAGCCGATGAAGTTATAGATATTGGCCCGCTGGCAGGTCAACACGGAGGAGAAGTTGTATTTCAGGGATCACACGAAAAGTTAGTACAAAGCCCTGAAAGCCTTACAACAAAATACCTCACTGGAATTGAAGAAATTCCTGTTCCGGACAGGCGAAGAAAATGGACTAACGTTATTGAAATAGTTGGTGCAAGAGAAAACAACTTGAAAAATATAAACGTAAAATTTCCGCTGAATACACTCACGGTAATTACCGGTGTTAGTGGATCGGGAAAATCGTCGTTAGTTTCGAAAATACTCACTCCTGCCCTAACAAAAATACTGGGTGGCTATGGCGAAAAAACAGGACATCACGATGCCATTTTGGGCGACTATAAAATGATAAACGCCATCGAGTTCATCGATCAGAATCCAATTGGTAAATCTTCCAGATCAAACCCGGTTACCTACCTGAAAGCTTATGACGAGATAAGAAAATTACTTTCAGAACAACAGGCATCAAAAATACAGGGCCTTAAACCATCTCATTTTTCGTTTAATGTTGATGGCGGGCGTTGCGATGAATGCCAGGGAGAAGGCACCATTAAAGTTGAAATGCAGTTTTTGGCCGATGTTTATTTGCTATGCGAAAGCTGTGGAGGAAAACGTTTTAAGGAAGATATTTTAGACGTAAAATACAAAGACCTGAATGTTGACGACATCCTGAATTTAACCGTTAACTCGGCCATTGAACTTTTTAAGCAAGGAAAAAGTTCAACTGAAAAGAAAATCACCAAACGTCTTCAGCCTCTTCAGGATGTTGGTTTGGGATATATAAAACTTGGGCAGGCATCAAGTACTCTTTCAGGAGGTGAAAGCCAGCGTGTTAAACTGGCATCATTTCTTGCTAAAGAAAAAGACTCGCCCACACTTTTTATCTTTGATGAACCAACCACAGGCTTGCATTTTCACGACATTCGTAAACTGCTTGATTCGTTTAATGCCCTGATATCACGCGGACATTCAATCCTTATTATCGAACACAATATGGATGTTATTAAGTCAGCCGACTGGATAATCGATTTGGGACCCGAAGGCGGTGACAAGGGCGGAAACTTAGTATTTGCAGGTACTCCCGAGAAATTGATTGAAGAGAAAAACTCGTATACTGCAGTAGCATTAAAAGAGAAATTATAAAAAAAGAGCCGCCTCAACAGGCGGCTCTTTTACCATTAAAATCTCACTATTTAAACAGTTGCATCTTCTACTACAACCGGTTTAATCACAGAACTTTTAGCAATATTATCTGCAATCGGACAACGAGCAGCAATGTCATCTAAAAAACTTCGCTTCTCTTCTGTTGTCAGGTCTGCATCAATTGCAACATAACTTCTAATCTCAGTAAATCCGGCGCGTCCTTCGGTTGTTTTCCCAAGCAGAAAATCCTTATCAATATCGCCTTCTGCCGTAACACTTATGCCATTAAGTTTAATTCTTCGTTGCTGAGCAATTATTCGTCCGATGGCACAAATACATGCCGGCAACGAGCACAAAAATATTTCCAAAGGATTAGGACCTTCATCATTTCCACCAGCCATTTTGGGTTGGTCGATAACAAATGGATGAGAACAATTGATTTGAGTTGAAAAGGTGCGGCCCATTTCTCCGCTAACTTTTATTGTTGAAATTGCCATAACTACTAACTTTTGAATTATAATGAACAAATGTAATTATAAATACATGAATTACACTTGACGAAAGTCAGATAAAAGAACATAATTTCAAAATAATTTTACATTTAGAATTATTATTTCAATTTCTTTCCAATAGAGTTAAGAAGCAGTATAAGAATTGGAATAATGATTAGCAGAAGAGTGTAGCCAATCCATATTTTATAGGCTAAAGGTTTATTTTGAAAATTAAACGCCAGGTTACCGGATAAGCCAAAAGTTACAGGCAGCCACATTAGTGCTATTATCAGATTAACCCGACTTGAAATCGTTATTATTTTTGATAATAATGATTTTGTTGAGTTACTAATAAAATTGTGAATAAGAAGCGTGTATGTAACTATTGCACTCCACGAAATAAAACTACCTAAGGGAATATTATATGTTTTAGAAAGTTGAAGGCTCAATATTTCAGGCTCTACAAAAAGACTATAAAAAGTGAAAACCAGAATTGACAAAAGAATGATGAATTTAATTCTCTTCCGTATCATTTGCGTCAATAATTAAAGGTAAGCGTTTCCATTCGCGATACAGGATAAATCCAACCACAATTGCCGACATGGTATCGGCCACCGGATAACTGATCCAAATGCCATCGATATCGAAAAAACCCGGTAAAATGTATATAAGAGGGATGAGCATAATTACCTGCCGAAAAACAGTTGCAAACATTGAAAGCCCGGCTTTTCCAATGGCCTGAAAAAAGTTAGAAGCCACCACCTGAAAACCAACAAGAGGCAAAGCAAGAATAACCAATCGTAATCCCCGCGTTGCAATATTGTACAGTACCTCGCTATCGTTATTAAATACAACTATTATATATCCGGGGAAAGCCTCAATTAAAGCATACGACACAACTGCAATAAGCGTGGCTGCAATGAGTGTAATCTTCAACGTATCCTTAATTCGCTGAACTGATTTTGCTCCGTAGTTAAAACCAATAATTGGTTGAGAGGCCATATTTAATGCAACAATTGCCATAATTACCAGCGTAAGAACCGAGTTAATAATTCCCATTGCTCCTACCGCCAGGTCGCCACCAAAATCAATTAGCTTTTTATTTAGCAGCCCTTGCACAAAACTACCGGCAATTTGCATCGAAAAAGGTGCCATTCCGATGGCAAGAATTTCAAGGGTAATTCCCCAGTTAATAGTTAAATATTTTAACCGCATCCTAACTACTGCACGCTTACTTTTAATAAAATGATACAACACCCACAACATTAAAACAAACATTGAAATAACTGTTGCGTAAGCCGCACCTTTTACGCCCATATCGAGAACAAAAATAAAAATGGGATCAAGAATAATATTCGTAATTGAACTTAACAACATTGAAACCATTGCCACACGGGCGTTTCCTTCTGAGCGAATTACATTGTTTAATGAAAATCCGATAACCATAAATGCAACTCCTGCAAGAATAATATCGAGGTAATCATTAGCATATTGAAATGTTTCTTCGGTTGAGCCAAACGAACGAAGAATTGGTACTTTAAGCGAGTAGGTAACAACCATAATAAGAACCGAAGCCACAATCATTAGAATAAAACTGGTTCCCAGTGTTTGTTCCGCTCGTTCCATATCCTTTTTACCAAGGTTAATAGAAACATAAACGCTGGTACCTATTCCAATGAGCATACCAAAACCCATCATTATTAGCATAACCGGAAAAATTACCGATATACCCGATAATGCTTCAGCACCAACTCCCTGTCCAATAAAAATTCGATCGACAATATTGTACAGCGCATTTACAAAAACTCCAATAAATGCAGGGATAAAATATTTGAGCATTAATCGCCCAACATGAGCCTCCCGTAGTTCGTCAATATTCTTCATGAGGAGCACAAAGGTAAATAATATGCCCAAACATTTATGCTAGTACTTTGTTTTGGCGTATTTTATACCTTAAATTTGCATGCTCTGAAGAATAGTAAATATGAATAAGACAAAAATAAATCCGACAATAAAAACGCAGCTTTTCTCGGCCGATAAAGACCAGGTGCTGGCTGCACTTAACAAACTAAAAGAAAGTGGCAATAAAGACTATTTGCCCATTTTATTTGAATTACTGGTTGCCGGCTGCGAAAGTGAGGTAGAAACTCAAATTCAGAAATTATTGGGAACGGTAAAAGATAAAGAAACCATTCCGGTTTTTATAAACGCCTTGCAAGAAGAACATTTTCAGCCGATTCGGAAAAATATAGCTACAGTTTGCTGGCAAAACGGATTGGATTTTTCTGACCATATTGAAGTTTTTGTGAACATTGTGATTAGCGAAAACTGGGAAACTGCTTTTGAAGCATTCACTGTGATTGATAATATGGAAACTTTTCCCTCGGCAGAAGTGATGAAGCCAATAAAGCTAAAAATGGCAGCCGCTTTAAAAGTTGCCGACGAGCAAAAAGCGTATCTTCTGGAGGAATTATTAAAACTATCCACCTGACAGTTTTTCACCTTGCGGTATAAGCCACAAATAATACTTTGCTTCTTCCTGATGTTTTTAGGAATACAAAGTCGTGCACAAACCGAAAATTATTTGATTCCGTTTGGCAACCGGCTGGCAATAAATCCCTCGCTGGCCGGATTTGACAACAACAATTCATACCACACCGGAAACCAGTATTATTTTGTAAACAGCGAGCAAACCTACAACCTGTTTTATGCATCCTGGGATTCGTACTCCGACAAACTAAAAGGAGGTGTAAATCTGAGTTTCAACCAGGGATTAATCAGCGCAAGAAATATCAGCACATCATCCTTTGGTTTTGCTTATTCCGGCTTTCCCATAAAAACGAAAAACGGAAAAATACTTCTCTCGGCCGGGATGAATATTGTTGCTGCAACTAAACAATTTACAGTTGCTTTTCTTGACAAAGTAATAACCGACGAGAACGATTACTCCAGTCTTCCGGGAAAAGCATTTCTTAGGTACTCAATCATCAAACCTCAGGTTGGTTTTTTATGGACCAATAATAGCTTGCAACTGGGTTTAACGGCAGCAATGCCCTATCGGGTTAATATTGCCACTGATGCTCTTGACCCGCAGGAATCGCCAACACCCGCAAGCTTTACACTGTACATCGCGAAAAAAATGAACAAAAGAATTCGCGATCTTTATTCCAGGTCAATACTTCTATCGCCAGAGCTGGTAATTTTCTACCACGAAGAAGCTTTTTTTAGCCGATTACGACTGGTATCGGAACAAACAGATAAAACATGGGGATTTTTTATTCAAAACGACTTTACGAACAATATCCACACCATAGGCGGAACAATTGGATACCGCCATAATTTTGTACGATTAAACCTGAATGCAGGCATGGGAATCCCCGGCATTTCGGACAATACAGCAGTAATGTACGAACTATCGCTAAACATTGTTGTTCCACCATTCAATTACTCAAAAAATAATCCTTGGGCACCCGGCAAAAACTAATATGATTTTGTATTTTCACGACTCATTTAAACCGGGATAAACTTAATGAACTTCAAAAAGTTGTTATTTTCACTATTGCTATTTCCGTGTGTGGTTTTTGCTCAGGATCCCGGTTACTCTCAGTTTTTTGCAAACCCACTCCACCTTAATCCGGCTTTTGCAGGTACTACCGAATTACCACGAATGGTAATTAACTACCGTAACCAATGGCCCCAAAAAGGCAATTCGTTTACAACTTATGCGCTATCATATGATTTTCTCTTAAAAAAACGAAATGCAGGTATTGGATTTCAGGCCTATCACGATCGGGAACCAAACAATATTATAACAACAAGTTCGGCAACACTTGCCTATTCTTACCATTTGCAAGTTGGCCTTGAAAGTTTTGTAACCCTGGGATTAAATGCGGGAATTGTAAGAAAACAGTTCGACACAAACGGACTGATTTTCCCTTAAGAGATCGATCAACTTTCGGGTGTTGTTTCAGATGCGGGAATTGCCCAACTGTACGAAGGTAGTACCAGTTATCCTGACTTTGCAATTGGAGCAGTCGGGCAGCACCGAAATGTTTTCTGGGGTGCCAGTTTACATCATTTAACAACTCCTGACGAATCGATTCACAAAGGCGACAATAAAGGAAAAGTTCCGATGAAAATAACCGTACATGCAGGTACTCGCCTGCATCGTTTTCATCATGATTTATTATCGAGGCGATTTACACTTTCACCAAATATTCTTTATCAACAACAAGGGGCTTTTAAGCAACTTAATTTTGGAATTTACATGATTGAGAAATCATTTTTGTTTGGAGGCTGGTTCAGGAATAATATAGATACCCGCCCTGATGCTATAATTGCCTTGGTAGGAATTGCCCGGGAGAGGTTTCAGTTTGGCTATAGTTTTGATTATACCCTATCAAAGCTGTCGAATTACAGCTACGGGTCGCATGAAATATCACTAACCTTTTTTATTGGATCAACAGGAGAAAATACAATGAGGAACAAACTGCTTATTCCCATGATTTAGCTGTATATTTTTTTTCGTCGTGCGATAACTCCCAAGGCACCACAAAATGTTCCTCGCTACGAAAGTCCCGTTCCTTTTTCTTTACATTCTGAAAATCCATATACACCGGATATTCCTTTTCAGAGTACGATTCAAATTTGGTTGTCCGCTTCATCTTCAATCCTTTTAAATATTATAATATCTACAAAACCTTTACCTCATCCGGAAAATCATTTCCTTATACGTTTTGAAGGAGAAGAAAGATACTAATAAACAGGTTGAAAGTCAATGAATTTAACACATTTTAGTGCAATCGATTGTATCAGAACAATAGGGTTACATTTCCTTTTTGTTTGTGCAAATCACCACTAAAGTCGTAATAATTTAGCACCCATGTATACACTCCGGCAGGTGCAAATTTTCCGTTTTGCATTTTTCCATCCCAGCCTTGTTGCTGCGTATTCGATTGAAAGATAAGTTCGCCCCACCGATTAAAAATCAGCATACTATATCCTTCGTTTACAACACCATCGGCATAAAGTCTGAATTCCCGGTTTTCGGTAAGTGTTGCATTCGGCGAGAAGGCATTTGGTGGATTGAGCTTATCAAAAGTAACTCGTATTTGTTTTGCGATTGTATCCGTGCAAGTAAAATCATTAGCCACCTGAAGCCAGATGCTATAAAATCCTAACGATGTAAATCTGTGATTCGGATCTTTTTCGGTAGTGCTTGTACTATCGCCAAAATCCCAATAGAAATCTGTTGCAGCGTGACTCAAATTTTCAAATTCTACCTCCGGTGCTGTAATCAGTATTTCTTGTGGTTCAAAATCAAAATCTGCTGTTGGAACGGGATATACTTTTACCTGCGAATCATAAACAGCCGTATTTTCGCAGCCATTTTGGTCGAGTACTGTCAGGCTCACATCAAATGCTAAAAGTTCATCTACCGAGTTAGTAAAAAGATGCTCAGGTTCTGCTTCATCCGAATTAGTCCCATCATCGAAATCCCACAAATACGATTCTACTGTGTTGTTTGAAGTGGCTGCGAAACTTGCAGTTATCGGCGAGCAACCACTCATATTATCAGATGTTACGCTTATAGAAGGTTTTACGTTAACAGTTTTTGGTAGTGAGACAGCAGTACATCCCTGCTCATTTACTTTTAGAGCTACCGTTCGGTTAATATCATCAAAACCCAATGGAATGGTTACACTATCAATTTCTGTTCCTGATATAAAAACTTCAGCATTGAAATACCAGGTGAATTCAGCTTCCTCTTCCGTAATTCCATCAAATGCGAGCTGCAGATTATAGCCGTAGCATTCATCTTCATCAAGACTAAAGGCAGCCTCGGGTTGGTTATGGAATTCAATTTCAAGAGTATCTATATATTCGCAATTTGCTACGTCATTGGATTTTAGAAAGAAGGTGTAACTACCATACTCGGGAACAGTGATGATTGGATTGTATGTATTTGCATTTTGAATGGTTACCAATGAATTTAATGCACGCAAACTAATATTGGGATGTACGTTTGTAAATTCAATATTAAACTCTTGCGTTTTATCACCACAAAAAAGCATTGACACACTTTCGTCCAATTCCGGTTTATCACTATCTCTTACGTCAACATATGAAACCGCCGATAAATCCACATCAGGATCACCGGGCATCCCGCCATATTCAATCAGAAATCCTTGTGGAATATACCCGGCAATACCAGAACCCGGATTTCTCAAATCATTCCAATATCCCCGAACTCCAACACTGTATAAAATATGTGCATAATCTTCATCTCCCGAGTTATTGGGCTCACCTGAGCCCCAATGCGAATACTCACCGTTAACAGGTCCTCCACCAGCATTTCCCGACCAGAAAACAACTCCTGCATCCGGTCCAACCACCCATTTCCATGTTCCTTCTTGAGCTGCATCAGAGCCACCTATCCAACCGGTTCCTTCTGTTTTGGTATATATAAAGTCTTGTTCTTCTTTTGAACGTATTGTAGCCAAATAACCTTGCAAACCATAGTATTCCATTGATTCTGATTCTGCGATAATACGAGCGTTTGTCCAGGTTATTGATTCGTTAGGTACAAAACGATAAAAATGTTGAGTTGCGGGTAAGTAATCAGCATCTACCAAATTTATGGAGAAAGAGCGAATTCCGGGGGTGCGAGAGTTCGAAATATTTTGATAATATACTTTTGATACAGCATCTTCGTAACTTTCATCACTTCCGATTCCTCTTATTTCGAGTACTCCTGAATTTTCATTCCAGTTATAAGAAAAACCGGATACAACATCGTAAACCAGTAGGTCTTCTCCCTTGATATAATCAATGATGGAGACTTTCATTCCCTCATTTTCCTCATCTACCTGAATATTTTGAATTGAAATAGCAGGCGCAACAGCTACCGGATCATAACAGTATTGTACGGGATCTGTCTGAAGATTTTCAATAACCGGGACATTTTGCCCCAAAACAAAACCGGTACCTCCCCAAAAGTATAACAATACGCCAAGAAATACCGGTTTCAGTTTTATCATATTAATCCCGTGATTATTTTCTGTTCGAGAAATATTTCATGAATTGAGAGCGCTCGTAAACAATTGGATCTGGAATATTTTTATACGAAAGTCGTCCTCTGAAATCATCAATCGTTTTAAAGTTCCATTTTTTCATAAATGCAGTTAATTCATCTAGGATTCCGCTTACAACACTAGCACCGTTTACATATAAAGTTGAACACAATTGAGCAACCTGAGCGCCGGCCAACAACTGTTTAATTACTGCATCCCCATCATGAATACCGGTTGAGGCTGCAATATCTAAATGTGTAACTGACGAAGAAACAATACCCACCCAGCGCAACGAACGACGCAAATCAGATGGTGCACTAAACACTTCTGAAGCAACTAACTCCAGCTTGTCCAGGTTTATATCAGGCTCGTAAAAACGATTAAACATTACCACTCCGGCAGCACCATTGGCTTTTAGTTTGTCGGCCATTCCAATAATATTACTGTGGTTCAAACCAAATTTAACCGACACAGGAATACTCACTTCGCTTTTTACCTTTTCAAGTACATCAAGGTAAAGCTGTTCGATCATTCCCGGCTTTTCATGACGGTCGGTTGGCAAATAAAAAATATTCAATTCAATGGCATCGGCACCGGCTTCTTCAAAATCTTTGGCAAAAGTGGTCCACTCTTTCGACGACACACAGTTTACACTGGTTATAATCGGCACATCAACAGCTTCTTTGGCTTGTTTTACCAGCTCAAGGTGTTTCGTTACCGTGTTGTCGCGCATGTAATTTTTAATGTAATCTTCAGCCTCAGGGTAACCAACATTCTGCTGATCTTTAGCCAGCATATTGGTTACCTCGTTGTTAATCTGCTCCTCGAAAATCGATTTCAGCACGATGGCTCCAATTCCGGCATCAGCAAGTTCTTTAATTTTTTCAACCGAACTGGTTAGTCCCGAACTGGCGGCAACCAAAGGATTTTTCAGCTTTAGTCCGAGGTATGTAGTCTCTAAATTTGCCATAATAAAAGTTTAAAGTTTGCAGAACAGCTTTCAAGGTAGAAATAATTTCGTGCCTTTACCTCTGTCTTTATTTCAATAAATCTGTCTGTTTCAATAATTCCGTGCTCCAAAAATCCTACTTCCCACACGAATCATCGTGCTTCCTTCTTCTACGGCTAAGGGATAATCACCCGACATTCCCATTGAAATCTCCGTGAAAATTTTGGAATCGGAAAAGTATTTATTTTTCAGCGAATTAAAAATACTTTTTAACACGCGAAACTCATTACGCACCTGATCTTTATCATCTGTGTAAGTGGCCATTCCCATCACTCCAACAACTCGTACGTTTGTTAACTGCTTAAATGCATCTGAAGTCAGTAAAACATCGGCTTCATCACGCGACAAACCAAACTTGGTTAGTTCTTTGGCAATATGAAACTGAAGCAACACATCGATTTCCCGATTATTTTTAATGGCCTCTTTATTGATGGTTTTTAACAGTTTAATGGAATCGACACCATGAATAAGCGAGATGAACGGAGCAATATATTTTACCTTGTTCGATTGCGGATGTCCAATAAAATGCCACTCGATATCTTTGGGCAATTCCTCGTATTTTTTGGTTAAATCCTGTACCTTGTTTTCACCAAAAATACGATGACCGGCATTGTAAGCCTCCAAAATATCCTCATTGGGTTTTGTTTTTGAAACTGCTACCAGCCGCACATTTTCAGGTAAACTTTCTGTAATTTCTTTTATATTTTTACCAATATCCATCCCTCGCAAGAATTTGACGTAAAAATAGAAATAAAGTTGGAAACCCTTCAACGATCCGGGTTCAAAGTTGGAAGCAAAATATCAGGCATTTTAATACTTTTGCAGCACAGGATGAAGGAAAGCAGAACAATAATATCGGAAATGAATGAACTGGGCCGCCAAAACGAGGCTTTTGTTTTTGTAATTGATTTCGACACAACAAAAGTAAAGCTTTTCAAGCCCGATGAAACAGATAAAATTTGGTGGCAGGCAAACAAACAATCTAATTTTGCCCATCCATCAAGTGATGAAAAAGAAATAAAATGGAAAACTGAACCGGTTTCATTCAGCCAGTATAAAAAAGGATACGACCTTGTTCAGCACCACATTCACAACGGCGATACCTATTTGTTGAATTACACGCAGCCAACAAGGGTTAAAACCAATCTTTCGCTGGAGGAGATCTTTCACTACAGCCAGGCACGTTATAAAGTGCTGCTAAAAGATGAGTTTGTATGTTTTTCGCCCGAAATATTTGTGCAGATCGATGCCGGAAAGATTTCATCGTACCCCATGAAAGGAACGATGGATGCTTCGTTGCCCAATGCCAAAGAGCGAATTCTGAACGACTCGAAAGAGTTGGCTGAACACAATACCATTGTAGACCTGATACGAAACGACCTTAGCCTGGTGGCCGAAAATGTAACCGTAGAAAAATTTCGTTACCTGGAGCGGCTAAAAACCAACCAGCGCGATTTATGGCAGGTTAGTTCGAAAATTAGCGGCGATCTGCCCGAAAACTACACGAAACAAATTGGCGACATAATTTTTAAAATGCTGCCTGCCGGATCGATTTGTGGTGCACCAAAAAAGAAAACCGTAGAGATAATTAAAGCAGCGGAAAACTATGACCGTGGTTTTTACACCGGTATTTTTGGTTATTTCGACGGGCAAAACCTCGACAGCTGTGTGCTGATACGCTACATAGAAAAACAGGATGATCAACTGGTATACAAAAGCGGCGGAGGAATAACTTTTTTGAGCGATGCCGAAAGTGAATACGAAGAGCTGGTGAAGAAAGTTTATATTCCGGTTTTTAAGAAAGATTGACGAAGATCGAGAAGAGATTGATGGGGATTGTTGGAAAAATGCTTTAATACGAAAATGCTTTAATTGATAAATTAAAAAACTTGTAGCTTGTGGCTGAGAGCTAATAGCTAATAGCTTAAAAAAAATGCAATTACTGGAAACCATAAAATGTAAAGACGGGAAACTCTATAACCTGCACTATCACCAGGCAAGGTTTGATGTGGCACGACTGAAATTCTTTCCGGAAGAACCAAAGTTGAAGTTGGAAGAACTGATTAAAATACCGACAGACTGCGCGAAAGGCCTTTATCGTTGCCGGGTGGTCTACGCCGCGGAGATTGAAAAGATCGAGTTTCTGCCTCATCAGTATCGGCCCATTAACAGCATCCGACTGATTGAAGACAACAGCATTGAATACACCAGTAAATACACCGACCGCAAACAACTACAACATTTATACGACATGCGTGGTGATTGCGATGATATTCTCATTATACAAAACAATTGCATTACGGACAGTTTTACTGCCAATCCCATATTTTTTGATGGCGAAAAATGGTGGACTCCCGACACGCCCTTGCTTCCCGGGACACAACGCGCACGATTGCTCGCCGAAAACAAAATTTCGGTTTGTCGCATTACTGTTGACGACCTGCACAACTTCCAAAAAATTGGTTTGATAAATGCCTTGCAGGATATGCATGATGTGCCGATGCTACCTATTGAAAGAATTATCCGCTGAAGAGATTACTCTACATCCGAAAATCACTTTTCCACACCAAAAACCGTTCCGGTTCAAATAACGGCTCAACTTCGGCAAGGAAGGTGGTAAAATTGGGCAGCCCCCGCTGAACTTGCTTTGCAGTATCCGGTCCTACACCAACGAACATTTGCTTTAACTCATTCGCTCGTATTACGGCAGCGTCAACAAACTGATTTTTCTTTAGGGCTTTCATATACTGATAAAGCAAACCCGGAACAGGAATCGAAAACAAATAGCCTGGCTGCACATTGGTACGATAGACGTATTTAAAGGCTTCTTCAGCCTTTTCCAATTTGCCGGCAAAAACCAAAGCCATTGCCAGGCTGTACCAGTCATGACGATAGTTCCCTGTCTGGCAAGCTTTTTCAAGATACTCCAGACTTTCTACGTATTTCTTGCGCTTGTAAAGTGCCAATCCACACAATCGGTTTGCCCGGAAAGAAATTGCCTTATTTCGTGAATTCACCAAAGCTTGTCCAAGCTTTAGTGCCTCCTGGTATTTTCCACTATTTAAAGCATGCTCTGCCTTATTTAATCGTCGGTTTTTTAACAGAACTAAATGCATAATCTAAACTTATTCTTCAACGTGAAGCCTTACTTTTTTGAGGAGTCAAATGTAGCATTTTACCATTTAAGTGTAACCGATTCCCCTTTTGCCAACTCAATTTCTTTTTCTTTCCCCAGATACACAACTTTGGTACTTCCACCGGCTTTTGCAAGCACAGTTACACTGTTTAATTTCCCTGCGCTCCAATCCATTGCTATTTCATAGCCACCACGCGCACAAATTCCGCTAACAGAACCTGCAGGCCATGCATCGGGTAGTGCAGGCAATAAGTCAATACGGTTTTGGTGCGATTGCAGCAACATTTCAATAACTCCGGCTGAGCCACCAAAGTTACCATCGATCTGGAACGGCGGATGCGCATCGAACAAATTCGGGTAAGTCCCCCCACCCTGGCTGTATTGCGTATCGTTACCTGACGGATCAACATAACTCAACAATTCGCGGTACATTTTGTAAGCGTGGTTACCGTCTTTCAAACGCGCCCACAGGTTTATACGCCAGCCTTTCGACCAGCCGGTTGTTTCATCGCCTTTAATCTCAAGCGTTGTTTTGCAAGCTTCTGCCAGCTCAGGAGTTTCGTCGGGTGTTATGTGATTACCCGGATGCAAGCCGAACAAATGTGACTGATGACGGTGTTTCGGATCAGCATCTTCCCAATCGTAATACCACTCTTGCAGGTTGCCCTTTTTACCTACCTGATAAGGATACATTTTTGCCAGAGCCCCTTCCAATTCTGTCCTGAATTCGTCATCCATATTCAGCACTTTAGTTGCCTTAATGGTCTGTAAAAAACATTCTCTAATCATCGCCAGGTCGGCAGTTCCACCATAAAGTGTAGCTCCGCGATAACCATTATCGGTAATGTAATTGTTTTCGGGCGAGGTAGATGGAGAAGTGATCAAATTCCCATTTTTATCTTCTACCATCCAGTTTAAACAGAATTCAGCAGCACCTTTCATCAGCGGGTAACCTTTGCTTTTCAAGAAATCGAGATCTTGTGTAAACTGGTAATGTTCCCACAAATGTGTACTTAACCACGGACCACTCATATTCCAGCAAGCCCACACCGGATCGCCTTCACCGAATCCACCAACAGGATTACTCATGGCCCAGATATCGGAATTATGACAGGAAGCCCAGCCCTGATCAACTCCATAAAACGTTTTTGCCGTTATGGCTCCTGTTTTTGCCACATTGCCAATAAACGACAATAAAGGACGGTGCATTTCGCTTAGATTACCTGTTTCGGCCATCCAGTAATTTTCTTCCACGTTAATATTCATGGTATAATTACTGCTCCATGGCGGTTGCAGGTGTGGATTCCATAAACCCTGCAGGTTAGCAGGCACACCCTCGGTTCTGGAGCTGGCAATCAGCAAATAGCGTCCGTACTGAAAATAAAGCACTTCCAGATTTTTATCCTCAGCACCACTAAAATATCTTTTCAAACGTTCGTCAGTAGGGAGTTCCGGTGCTGTTGTTTTTCCCAAATCGAGCTGAACACGGTTCATCAACGAACTGTAATCTGAGATATGCGATTCTTCTATTTTTTCAACACCTTTTTTATCTGCGTCATCCAACTGTTTATGAGCAATGGCTCTATTGTCTAAACCTTCTTTTGCAGGGTCTTTATCAAAACCATTGAAACTGGTGGCTATCGATACATAAAGTACTGCCTCACTCGCCCCGGAAATAGTTAAAACACTATCTGTATATATCGAATTTGCGCCGTTGCTCTCCACTTTTATATAGGTGGAAAAATGCGTTCCTCGGTTTTCATCAAATTTAATCGGGTCTTCATCTCCTGCATGGTAATTGGGCAGCGCCTGATACGGTGCATATCCTTCCACCTTTAACACATCATTGTCTGCGGATGTATTGAAACGTAACTGGCTATCGAATTTAACAGCAAAGTTCAGCGCATCTTTTTTGTCCGAGCTTAGTTTCACTACCATAATCTGATCGGGATACGAAACAAAATATTCACGTTTATAGGAAACTCCATCAACCTGGTACGATGTAGACAAAACCGCCTTATCTATGTCCAGTTCACGATGGTAATTTTCCACATCCCCTTCGTGCTGAAAATCCAAATATAGATTACCCAGAGGCGCGTACGATTGGGAATAGCTTCCCATCAAATGATGATTTAATTTATCCGCCAACTCGTAATTTTCGTTAGCCAAAGCTTCACGTATTTGAGGGATAAATTTATAGGCCTCCGGATTCATGTACGGATCAACCGGTTCGCCCGACCAAAGAGTTATATCATTCAGATAGATTTTATCCGATTCAACTCCGCCAAAAACAGAAGCCCCCATTTTGCCGTTTCCCAGTACCAGGCTTTCTTCAAAATAAGTAGCAGGTTTATCGTACCACAGCACGTGCGTTGAGATAGCTTTTTCAACAGTAGGTTCTGTAGAGCACGACTGTCCAAAAACCAGCAAACTAAGCATGATCATGTTTAAAAGAAAGTTGAGTCGGTTCATAGGAATAGAATTTTTAGCATAGTTAATGTACTTCTTACAATTAGCTGCAAGATATAAAATAATTGATACCACTAAAATAATAAAAAGGCCCTGCATTTGTGCAGAGCCCCTTAACCTATCCTTATAAGTAAAATAAAAAAATCGAAAAAAAAGGAGCCGACCGGTTTAAAGCCCGCTCCCGAGAATCAAAGGTTTTAGTTGGTTTGGGTATTCCCCTGTATAGGACAACATCAATATTTATTTAAATTCCAAAGCTTTTTGTTGGGCAAATGGCCCATTTCAAGTTCTAGTACACCGCCATTCATTAATTCTTCATGTGTAAACCAAGGTTTATCAAGCGTTTTCCCATTAAATTTGGCACTTTGTATGTATTTCTTGTTAGCTGATAAACCGGGGGCACAAACGGTGAATTTGTTTCCATTCTCTAAGTTGATGGTAATTTCTTCGAACAGAGGACTTGTAATTGTATATTCAGGAATTCCCGGAGTAACGGGATAAAATCCCATTGCTGAGAAAACCACAAAAGCAGACATACCTCCACCATCTTCATCACCCGGAATTCCGAACACATTGTCTTTAAACCAGGTATCAATTAAAAAGCGAGTCCATTTTTGAGTTTTCCACGGCGAACTGGTGTAGTTGAACAGATACGGAATATGGAAGCTGGGTTCGTTACCCATCGAAAACTGGCCAACCAAACCTGTGGCATCCGGAAGCTTTGACCAGAATTCGTATTTACTTCGGCCTAAGCTTTCACGAAAAAGTTGGTCGAGACCGGCTTCAAACGGTTCAACTCCTCCAAATAAATCGATCAATCCGTTTACATCGTGTTGCGTTTGCCACCTGTATGTCCAGCCATTATTTTCGTCGTAATAAGCACGCGCCCCCATTCCTCCGTCAAATTTAGGATCAATGTCGATCCACTTCCCATTCTCATCTTTTGGTAAGAACATTTTTTGTTCCGGGTGCCATAAATTTTTATAGTTCGAGGCACGTTTTGCAAAGGTCTCCTGAATTTGTGATTTACCAAGTTCTTTGGCCATTTGCGAAAGTGCCCAATCATCGTAACTGTGTCCTAATGTAATCGCTACCGCCTGACGATTCTCGAATGGATGAACTAAAGCTACGGTTTCCTTCACTCCTGGACGCAATGCAGGGAAGAATCCCTTCTCGTGATAAAAATCGTCCAGCTCACATTTTTCACCGTTTCGCCACGGTAGCATTGTAGCTTCTTCTGCATTTTTCAGCATTCCTTCAAAAGCAGATTGTACATCAAAATTCCGGATTCCTTTTCGATACGCATCGAGAAATGAAATGGTTGAATGAAATCCATTCATACAAGAGTGATCGCCATAAATAACCGGGAATGTTGGCATCCAGCCGCTTTGCTCGTACATATTTACGTACGACTGTAACATATCAGCCTCAACATCGGGCTGAAGAATAGCACGAAGCGGATGATGCGCCAGGTAGGTATCCCACACCCAATCGTCAACATAAAACGGGCGCGTACTTTGGTGGATTTGGTTGTCAAATCCACTAAAATACTGTCCATCTTCTGAAATGTTGACCATACGTTCGTAGCAGCGATAAAGCGCGGTATAAAAGCTTCTTTTGTGCGCCTCGGTACCACCTTTAACTTCAATTTGATTGATAACTTTTTCCCAGGCTAATTTCCCCTGGTTTTTCAGTTCATCGAAAGTAATTCTTTCCAGTTCTGCCTGAAAATTGTTTTGCGCCTGTTCTTTACTGATAAAAGAAGTGGCATATTTAAATTCTATTGGTTCCGCATCTCCTTCTAAGGCTGAAATAACAAGCTTGTCAGCTCCATCATTTTTTATGGTGCTCTGGCCTGAAAATTCTCCGTAAACGTAAATTTTTACATTTCGGAAATTTTCAACTCCCGAAATCGAATTATCTTCTGCAACTGTATATTCACCATTGTTGTAATAATGTCCAAGCAATAAATTCGCTTTCTGTTCGGAGTGAAATTTAAATCGGAAAATACCGGTCTTTTTACCTACCGTGTATTCAACGCTTACTTCGTCTTCAATCAGCTCTGTTTTGTAATACCATGGTCGGTTAATCTCCAGATCATGATCCCAGGTTAATCCTTTTTCCCAACTTTCTGCTGAAACCGATCCTACGATTGGCTTAATAAAAAACGCTTGCGCCACGCGATGCGAAATGACATTCAACGGAAAAGATGAAATCTGATCATCCAAATAATCAGCGCGGTCAGGTGTCATCCGGGTCATTTGGTTGGGTAACTGCACCGTTGGTCTGGTTGGCTGCAAAATATGTCCAACGTTTCCTATCGTTGGATCAACAAATTGCGTAAAATCCGTTTCTGCTATTTCCCGCTCTTTTTGTTTGCAAGAAAATCCAACCAATATTAACAAAAGTAGTAGTAGATTCTTCATCCTTATTTTATGATTTGAATGATTTTATCGCTTACCGAATGTCGTTCTTGTTTAAAGAGAGGCTGCACCAAAATAGCAGCCTCTCTTTTTTCAAATCAATATTATTTCGTGTTATCCGTAATCGGTTTTCGTATTTTAACGAAATATTGTCTACTGATAACCTTCATTTTGAGTCAGGTTCGGATTACGTTGTAACTCGCTCAACGAAATCGGGAACACCAAATCTGTTTCTTTAAACGTAGCACCGGCTGCATTTTGTGCACCAATTAAATCAACGTAAGTTACACTTCCTTTTTCAGTTTCTGAAATAACGGGGAATTTCATTGTACGAACACAATCGTCCCAGATTTTGAATTCTAAAGCAAATTCACGCAATCTTTCCGTCCAGCAAGCTTCAATAAACTCCTGGCTTGAAAGGCTCAATAATTCAGCTTTTATTTCAGTTTCTGTTTTTCCTTCGGTGTTGGCACGCGCCTGAACTTTTGCCAGGTAAGTTGCCGCTTCATCAGTTACACCTTCAGTTTGAGCAACTGACTCGGCATAATCCAAATATGCTTCCGCCAAACGGTAGAAGTTCCAGTCTTTTGTTCCAATACCTGTGTTTAACAGCGCATCTTCATCAAAATAATACCAGCAACCGGCCTGTCCTTCCGGAGCAGTCCAGGTTTTATCGTTTGTTGGGTTGGTATATTCCCAGTGGAAGAACTGGTTAGGCTGAATACGAAGGTCGTTTTCGTCGTAAACATTCAGGAAACGATCGATTGGGCCATAAGTTCTTTCAAAGATTGAATAAGTTCCGAATACTGCTGTTGCCGACGATGTAAATGCATAAGTCGGTCTCCATGAACTACTGGCTATGCTTGCATCGTATTCCAAACTGTAAATTACTTCACCCAAATCATCGGTTGTACGCAATTGGTTGAAAGCACTGTTCTCGGCCAAATCGCTATTTTCAGTCAGCGAATGTGGAGAATCGATAACCATTTTGGCATAGGTTTTTGCATTGGCATAATCTCCCTGGTAAAAATATACATCGGCCAAAGCCATTGCAGCCACATATTTCGAAATGCGGTGTCCGTTTGAAGCAAATGTTGCAGCCGGCAAATCCTCAACAGCATCGGCCAAATCTTTTTCAATCTGCTCGTAAACAGCTGATGCAGCAGTTCTATCCGGATACAAATTATCTAAAGTTGCAGGCTCTAACAGTAAAGGTACATCGCCAAATGTTTTCACCAAATAGAAATAGTTGAATGCTCTGAAGAATTTTGCTTCTGCAATTAAAGTGCTTGCCGAGCTTGCACTCATTTCAATACCGGGAATACTGGCAATAGCGTTGTTAGCTACATTAATTGTACGGTAACAGTTGTCCCAAATATCATCAGAAGTTCCTGATATTTCGTTGGTATGTCCCTGGCGTGTAAGCAAGCGCGAATACCTGCACACTACTTCCTGACCTTCGTAACTATTGGTAAAATAACCTGTTAGCATTCCAAGTATTGAAGATTTAGAGCCAATGTATGCGCTTGATGCATGTGCAATACGGATTGTTGCTCCGTTGCGGTACAAATAGTTTACGTTCTCGGTTGCCTGAGATTCGGTTTTATAATAATCCACATCAGTTATTGATGATTTTGGACTTTCTTCCAGAAACTCGTCGCATGAGGTCAACGTAAAGACCCCTACTAATAAGAATAATATTATCTTTTTCATGATCGTTCTAATTTTAATTCATTAAAAAGTTACGTTTACACCAAACGTCCATGTTCTGGCTCTTGGATAGGAGAAGAATGTCATGTTCTGTCCAAACTGTCCACTACCCTGAGATGTAGATTCAGGATCGTAACCGTTAAAATCGTCGGAACATAACAAGAATGCATTGTTTACATTCGCATAAACTCTTACTGCCTCAATACCAAGCGATTGGCAATAGTTTGATGGAACAGTGTAACCAAACTGAATAAGATTAGCTCTCAGGTAAGAACCATCGGCAATCCAGCTTGAATCAACAGTTGTATTCTGTCCGGCATGGCCAGAGTTTGTCAGATAGATAGCTTGTTGCATGGTATTTGGGTTTGTACCATCGTAAGCATCGTAAAGAATATTTGATAAACCGTTGGTGATACCAAAACGGTCGTAAGTTGAATGGTAAAACTGTTGCATGGTTTCAACCCCCCAAACAAATTGCAAATCAACAGTTAAGTCGAAGTTTCTATAAGAGAAAGTATTGATCAAACTACCTGTCCAGTCTGGCATACCTTTTCCGATAATTTCTTTTTCGTTGGTTCGTTTTGCACGGCCAATCTGATTACGATCAATCTCTCCGGCTTCAAAATCTTCTTCGGTATAAACTCCAAGTCGTTTGTAACCAAAGAAACTACTCAGGTTTTCGCCAACACGCAAAATACTTTCAGATCCACCTACCCAGTAGTTCATTTCAATATCTTCGTCGTTGTCGCCAAGGCTAAGAATTTCGTTTTTGTTGTAGTTCAGGTTTAAAGTCGAATTCCATGTAAAATCAGCTGTTTGAACCGGTGTAGCATTAATCATGATATCCATACCCTGGTTTTTCACAGAACCAATATTTTTGAACACAGAACTAAAACCTGAAGATGTTGGAAGTGGCGTATTCAGCAATAAATCAGTTGTTTTCTTGTAGTAGTACGAAACATCAAAAGTAAGCTGATTATCAAATATGCCTAAGTTTACACCCAAGTCCCATTGCGCAGTTTTTTCCCATTTCAAATCAGGGTTTGCAAAAGAGTTAATGTATGAATAAGGCGAACGAGAACCATTCATCAAGATTGTTCCGGAGCTAACTGAGGCCAACGAATTGTAAGGGCCAATTTCAGAGTTACCGGTTATACCATAACTGGTATGCAATTTAAGCATATCAATCAGGCCACTGTCTTTCAGGAAATCTTCCTGCGACATGTTCCATGCCAAACCTGCTGATGGGAAAAACGCGTATTTATTGTTGTCTCCAAACTTCGAAGATCCATCGTAACGGCCTGTAACGGTTGCCGAGTATTTATCTTTAAGTGTGTACGCAACTCTTAAGAAGTAAGAGTTCATCGCCCAATCGTTATAGTCAGATGATGGAGATGAAGGATTTGTTCCTGCACCCATATTATACCATTCGTAGAAATCATCGCTGAATCCTTCAGTACGAGAACGATCCCAATTATAGGTACGTTTCTGCCAAGAAAGACCAGCCATTGCATTTAATCGGTGGTCGCCAACTACCTTCTTGTAAGTCAGGTAAGTTTCTTCCTGCCAGTAGAAAGTATTAGTGTGCTGTATATCAGCCCATCCGTTAGGCATTGAAATGTTGTTTAGCAAAATGGATGAATAACCTTTGTATGTTCGGTTATGATTGTCGATACCAAACTGAGTTTTCAAGTCCAATCCTTCCATCAGGTGGAATGTTAAAGCTGCATTACCAAAAATCTGGGTATTGTAGTTCATTCGTTTTTGCAAATCCAAAATCATTGCAGGATTTGACATACCTTCAAATCCAAATGTATCAGACAGCGATGAAGATGATGAAGTGGTGTAATTACCATTAGCATCTTTAACAGGCAACCAAGGCAACATTTCAATCATTGTACGTCGTGCTTCTTGTCCACCACCGGTTTCCGGGGTATAACGTCCCCACGAGTGGTTCACCATTAAATTTATGCCGGTTGATAACCATTTTGTAGGTTCACCGTCGAAAGTAAGTTTAGCATTTACCCTTTTGCTGTAAGTGTTATTCACTACTCCCTGCTGATCAGTATAGTTGAGAAAGGCACCTGTTGATGAATTTTTGCCGGCCTGCTGTATATTTAATTGGTGGTTGTGAGAGATGGCAGTTCGGGTAGCTTCTTTTTGCCAATCGGTGTCGTATAATGGATTACCCTGTGCATCAAAATAGTTCATGTCTGTAAACCAATCAGTACGATCAAGCGACCAGTCATAACCCATATAGTTATTTTCATTTTCCAAACCGATCATAAATGCATCAGTCCACTCCTGCGCATTCAAAACATCCATATAACGAGCAACCGTGCTAACACCAACTGATCCCTGGTAGCTTACCACAGTTCCTTCGCTACCGGTTTTTCCGCGTTTGGTAGTTACCAAAATAACACCATTTGCACCACGTGCACCATAAATAGCGGTTGCCGAAGCATCTTTTAATACTTCAATGCTTTCAATGTCATTCGGGTTCATTAAACCAAAATTCTCCATTACAACACCATCAACAACATATAATGGATTGGTTGAAGAATTGATAGTTGACATACCACGGATTACAACACGACTTTGATAAGCACCGGGCTGCGATGAATTAGAGTAGATATTTACTCCAGAAGCTTTACCTCTTAGGTTATCAAGCGGGCTAAAACTTTGTGCTTTTATCAGCTCCTCACCTTCGGTTTTCGAAATTGAACCGGTTACATCCTGCTTACGCAAAGTACCGTAACCAATGGCAACAACCTCTTCAATACCAATGGTTTCTTCTTCCATTGTAATATTTATAACGGCTTTCCCGGCAATGCTAATTTCCTGAGTCTTCATTCCGACAAAAGAAAACTGCAAAACATCGTTATCGGCAACACCGCTAATTGAATACTCACCATTACTATTGGTTACTGTACCATTTGATGTTCCTTTAACAATTACAGTTACTCCGGGCAAGGGTTGTCCTCCTCCATCGTTAACAATACCTGAAACAGATTGTTGCTCGCCACGAGCATCGAAGTTTCCTTTACTTTTTTCGATATCCATTTCAGCCGGATAAAGCATAATATGTCTATCGTATGTTACATAAGCAACATCAGTTCCATCAAATACAACATCCAGAATCTCATTAATTTTCTGATCGTTTATCTCAACCGATACTTTTCGGTTCACATCAATCAATTCAGAACTATAGGCAAAATGAAATTCCGACTGTTTTTCAATTTCGTCCAGCACTTCTACAACACGTTTGTTGTGCATTGCTAATGTAAGCTTGGTTGATTGACTATATACACTTGCCGAAACCTGCATCAGTCCAACCATTAAAAACAAAACTGTTAGTTTCATAAGCTTTAAGCTTTTACTCTAAAAGGAAGGCATACCTCTTCCCTGGATTAAGATTTTTTTCATAGTTTTACATTGATTTAAATTATAAATTTATTTACCGTTTGTCGATGGTAAATGAAGGCCGGAAGTGTTGCCGCACTTTCGGCTTTTTTATCTCGACAATTCTCTTACTTTTTCTGTGTCCAATTGAAATACTATTACATTTTTTTCTTGTTTAGTTTTTATTGGTGCAATCTTTTCCATAATCCTGATAATCTCATCAAGAGGCTCGTTTTTGATGGTAAAAGTGAAAGGGAAATCCTTTAGCTCGTCAGCAAATTCAAACTTCTGATTGTATCTTTTCTCCAGGCGTTTTACCACCTCAACAAGTGGCTGATTATATATATTTAAAATACCGTCTTTCCACGAGGTGTATTTCATTGTATTTACCTCGCTGATATTTAATTGATTGTTTGATTTTACAAATGATGCTCTTTCTCCCGGTCTCAGAAAATACTGGAAAGAAGCTACTTCGGGGCTTAAGAGCTGTACTTTCCCTGATTCCAAGACAACGTCGATATTCTCCGATCCGGGATAGGCCTCTACGTTAAATTTTGTTCCATGAACTTTAACCTGAATCTCTCCGCTGTTTACCACAAACGCAAGATCTTCATCCTTCTGAACTTCGAAATAAGCCTCTCCTTCAAGGTTTACTTCGCGGTTATTTGATGCAAACAAGTTATTGTACGAAATTTTCGATCCTGAATTTAGCCAAACCAGCGAGCCATCAGGCAGTTTTACTTTTGATATTTGCCCGTTTTCTGCTTCAATCTCGGAGTACCACGTATTTTTATGCTTAGTAGTTGAAATAATAAAAGCACCACCACCAAGACTCAAAACAAAAAAGAAGATGGCAGCAATCCGAACCATTAGGTTCACCTTATCAGAATACTGCCATCTTTTGAAACTTTTTTGTAACATTTGATCTTGAATATTTAGCCAGCTCAGTTCACTTCCTTCCGGAAGCGCCTTATTTCTCTGGCTTTTATTCCAAACTAACCTAGAACTATTAAAAACTATGCGATTTTCTTTCTTTCTTAACCACTTCAACAATTGCATCTGCTCACTTGCTGATGCTCGTCCTTCCAAATATTTTTCTATAATCTCTTTCATGTTGTAATCTGATAGGAGTACACGTAAAGTAAAAAAACCCTACCTGTTTTCTTTAAATTTATTTTTAATGTCATCAAAAAAAATCAACAGAACTGCTGACTTACAATAAATTAACTCGACATTATTTTTATTTTTCCAATAATAGGGTAATAATAATGATGAGCATTGGATACTGATTGATCAATTTGTTTTTGATTTGTTCCTTGGCTTTGGCAATGTGTTTTTCAACCATTTTTAGGCTGATTCCCATTTCTTCTGCCACTTCTTTTTGCTTTCGTCCTTCAATCTTACATTGGGTAAATACCAACTTCATTTTATCGGGAAGTTCATTAACTACCTGCTGAAACGACTCTACCAATTGTTCCTCCAGGCTCTTTTCTTCTTTGCCCAAAAAATCAATTTGGTACAAATACTGAAGTTCACTCACTTCTTCCAGGTTTACAGAAAAGGTAGTTTTTTCCAGTTTTTCGTTTCGTAAAAAATTCAGGCAATTGTTACGTAGAATGACAAAAAGATAGCTTTCAATTGAGCGATCAGTTTTTATCGAGTTGCGTTTTTCCCACAGTGTAATAAATGTTTCCTGAATGAGGTCTTCAACTTTATTATCGTCGGGAACAAACAACTTGCAATATCCTTTCAGTCGAGGATATAACACACGGAATACATCTTTAAAAGTAGACGGATCCCCTTTTTTTAGGTTACTGTTGGTTTGAATATCGAACATCGATTTTCGTTAATGGTCACAAATAAAAGAAATTTTAATGACACTTAAAATCGACATTGTCAGTTTTTACAAAAATAAAAAGGCCCTGCAAATATGCAGAGCCTCACTATATTTCATGTTTTTACTATAAACACTTTTTCGCCGAGCCATTCCCGTTTCCGGTTACTTCCCAGGTATTTCCTGAGTTTAACAACTCATCAACACAGGTAACTTTACGTGTTTGTTGTACTTCCTTAATTTGTGCTTCCATCTCAGTATCGTATACCGGAGCAGGAACCGCACGAATAACACCAAATGCAACAGGGAAATCAGGTAAAGCCATGTTAATCAATGCCAGATGCAAGGTAGGATCCACTTCTTTTGCATCATGAACAAGGATATCAGCTTCGGTTACGCCATTTTCGCCAATCTTAACAACTTTAAGTTTGCCATTTTCGAATACCAAACCTTTTTCGTTTTCGGCACCAAAGATCATTGGCTTTCCGTGCTCAAGCATTAGCTGACGGTCGGCGCGGTGATTAGGATCAGTAATCGCAGTGTGGATACCGTTGTTAAAAATCACACAGTTTTGAAGTACTTCAACCACTGATGTTCCTTTGTGCTCTGCCGCTTTTTCAAATACCGACTGGCTCAGTTTCAGATTACCGTCGATTGAACGGGCATAAAACGAACCACGGGCTCCAAGAACAAGTTGTCCCGGAACAAACGGATCTTCAACAGTTCCGAATGGCGATGTTTTACTTACAAAACCACGGTCGGAAGTTGGTGAATACTGTCCTTTGGTCAAACCATAAATACGGTTATTGAACACCACCATATTTACATCAATATTTCTTCTAATCAGGTGAATAAAGTGGTTACCACCAATGGCCATTGAGTCACCGTCGCCGCTCATCACCCAAACACTCAAATCAGGGTTGGCTGCTTTCACGCCCGAGGCGATTGCCGCAGCACGACCGTGAATGGTGTGGAAACCATATGTATTCATGTAATATGGAAAACGCGACGAACAACCGATACCCGAAATTACGGCAAATTTCTCTTTCGGGATTCCCATTCCGGCCATGGTACGCTGTATGGCATTAATAATGGCAAAGTCGCCACAGCCCGCACACCAACGTACTTCGTTCTCGCTTTTAAAGTCTTTTATTGTATATTTTACATCAGTCATTGCTTAGTCCTCCAAAAGTTTAGTAATACTTTCTTTTAATTCGCTAACGGTAAATGGCAAACCTTTTACCTTGTTGGCCTGGTAATAGTTGAACTCAGGCAACTCGTTACGCAAATAGGCCACAAACTGTCCAAGGTTCAGCTCGCAAACAATAATCTTTTTGAATTTGCTGAATACCTCTTTTGTATTTTTTGGAAGTGGCTTAATGTAATTGAAATGAGCCAAACTAACACTTTTACCAGCCATTCGCATTTCGCGAACTGTGCTTGCAGTGTGCCCGAAAGTACCTCCCCAGCTTACAACAAGAACATCTCCTCCGTCTTCGTCACCACAAATTTCCAGCTCAGGAATCATATCAACTACACGCTGAACTTTTTCTTCCCTAATTTCGCTGTTCACCTGGTGGTTTTCCGGATCGTGACTTACTGTTCCGGTAATATTCTTTTCAAGACCTCCAATTCGGTGTTCAAAACCGGCCATACCCGGAATTGCCCATTCACGTGCCAATGTTGCGGCGTCGCGTTTATAAGCCTGAAATTCTTCACTGTCTTTTGCCACTCGTGGAGTAATAGACGGCATATCGGCCATTGAAGGAATTTTCCAGGGCTCGCTACCGTTTCCTAAGAAACCATCGGTAAGCAAAATAACCGGAACCATACGTTCCAAGGCAATTTTAGCTGCCATAAAAGCATAATGGAAACAATCGGATGGTGTGCTGGCTGCCAATACCACAACCGGGCTTTCGCCGTTACGGCCGTATAGCGCCTGCATTAAGTCCGACTGCTCGGTTTTTGTTGGTAAACCTGTTGAAGGACCTCCACGCTGAACATTAACAATTACCAGGGGCAATTCGGCCATAACAGCCAAACCAATTGCTTCTCCTTTTAACGCCAATCCCGGACCGGAAGTGGTTGTAACAGCAAGGTCGCCGGCAAACGAAGCTCCAATAGCCGAACATATACCTGCTATTTCATCCTCGGCCTGGAATGTTTTTACGCCAAGGTCTTTTCGTTGCGATAATGCAGTTAAAATATCGGTTGCCGGAGTAATTGGGTACGAACCCAAAAACAATTCCAATCCCGATTTTTCAGCAGCTGCCAAAAGTCCCCAGGCCGTAGCATGGTTACCATTTATATTTCGGTAAGTACCGTTTTCAATTTCTGCCGGATTCACCAAATAACTTGGTGTCATGTGCTGCATGGTTAAACCATAGTTATAACCATCGTGCAACACTTTAATGTTCGAGTCAACAACAACCGGCTTTTTCTTGAATTTATTTTTTATAAATTCTTCAACGTAATCCAGCGGACGGTTAAACATCCAACATACCAAGCCTAAAGCAAACATGTTTTTGCTTCGTAACACACTTTTGTTATCTAAACCAAAATCCTTCAGTCCTTCTTGTGTAAGACTTGAGATTGGGACTGGAATTTTGAAGTAATCCTCGAGGTTACACTCGGCAAAAGGATCGTCAGTTTGAAAGTTCGCCTTCTTTAAGTTCTTTTCTGTAAACGAATCCGAATCGTATATAATAGTACCGCCGGGCTCTAAAAAGCGTGCGTTTGCTTTAATGGCCGCCGGATTCATGGCAACCAACACGTTGGCATTATCTCCCGGGGTATTTACTTGTTTTTGCCCAAATTGTACCTGGAAGCCCGATACACCCCCTACTGTTCCCTGTGGTGCACGAATTTCGGACGGATAATCCGGAAAGGTAGAAATATCATTTCCAAGAAGCGCTGTGGTGTCGGAAAACAAGGTTCCGGTAAGCTGCATTCCATCGCCGGAATCGCCAGAAAACCTAATGGCAACTTCTTCCAGTTCGATAACTTTAGTTTCTTTCATCTCTAAAAATATTTGATTTCATTTCCGAAAAAGAATGGTTGATTTTGAGACAACCTCCAATTTTCAAATTTTAGTTATTTTCTTTCCTGTCTGTATAATTCATAAAAAAAACGACTCCAAAACTACTAAATCATAATTTCAGAACCGGTTTTCATCAAGGTCGATCAAAAAATCTTAAAACAAATGTAACCATTATTTAACAAGATTTCGATGACATCTGTGATAGTTTTTTGGTTTTCTTATTTTTGCATTCTATTTAAACTCAATTCAGATAATGGCAATTATAAAAGAACTTAAAGACATAACTCCGAAAGTAGGAAAAGACTGCTTTTTGGCTGAAACCGCGACACTTATAGGCGATGTTGAAATTGGTGACAACTGCAGTATTTGGTACAATGCTGTTTTGCGTGGTGATGTGCATTACATTAAAATTGGTAACAACACCAACGTGCAGGATAATGCTACCATACACGCTACCTACCAAAAAAGCCCTACCAATATTGGTAACAACGTAACCATTGCACATGGCGCCATCGTTCATGGTTGCACCATTAAAGACAATGTAATGATTGGCATGAACGCGGTTATTCTTGACAATGCAATTATTGAAAGTAATTCGATAATTGCTGCCGGCTCGGTAGTTACCAAAAATACCCGTGTTGAATCGGGCAGTGTGTACGCTGGTGTACCAGCCAAAAAAGTAAAAGATATCAGTCCCGAACTGTTACATGGCGAGGTGGAGCGAATTGCAAATGCCTACCATATGTATTCAAGCTGGTACAAGTAAAAAGAAAGCACGAAGACAGAAGTCTGAAGTAATAAAAATAAGAACCAAAAATTAAAATAATGAAACCAACCTTACTCATACTGGCTGCCGGAATGGGAAGTCGTTTTGGAGGCCTTAAACAAGTTGAACCTGTTGGCCCAAACGGAGAAGCGATAATTGACTACACCATTTTCGATGCCATACGTGCCGGATTTGGCAAAGTAGTGTTTGTAATTCGTGAAAGTTTTGCTGACGCGTTTAAAGAAAAATTTGAAGCAAAACTAAGTGGAAAAATAGATGTGGAATATGTTTTTCAGGAACTGGATAACCTGCCTGAAGGATTTTCCCTTCCAGAAGGTCGAGAAAAACCCTGGGGAACTGCACATGCAATTTTGGTTGCCAAAGATGTAATTAACGAGCCTTTTTGTGCAATAAACGCCGACGACTTTTACGGACAAGGAGCCTACCAAATTATGGCTGATTTCCTGAATAATTCTGTGCAGGAACAAATTTTCTCGATGATCGGTTACCAACTAAAAAACACGCTTTCGGAACACGGATCGGTTTCGCGGGGTATGTGCACAGTGAATGAAAACGACAACCTGGTGAAGATTGTTGAGACACATAAAATATTCAAAAAAGGAGATGCTGCCGTATCGATTCCGGAAGATGGAACAGAAATCCCATTAACAGGAAACGAAAAAGCATCAATGAATTTTTGGGGTTTTCATCCCTCAATTTTCACAACACTGGAAAACAAATTTGTGAAGTTTCTTGAAACCGAGATTGATAAACCAAAATCGGAGATGTACATCCCTTCGGTTGTGTTCGAAATGATTGAAGACAATGAGGTGGAAGTAAAAGTACTGGAGGCAAATTCTCCTTGGTTTGGCGTAACTTACAAAGAAGACAAACCAATTGTTGTAAATAAAATTGATGCACTGATTAAAGAAGGCGTTTACCCTGAAAAACTCTGGTAATAAAAATACACCCAAAGCCAAAAAATGATCAGATTTGGCTTTGGGTTTCTAACATCGAACTATAACTAAACCATTATGACGAATCTAAACAGCATTGCACAGAACTTTCAACTCGAGGCCAAAATTACAAGTGTAAAGCCACTGGGCGAGGGTTTTATTAATGACACCTTTATAATTGAAACCGAGCACAACGGCCCAAAATACATTTTGCAGCGTAAGAACAAGAACATCTTCTCTCCCATTCCCGCAATGATGGAGAATATTCAAAAAGTTTGCACACACATAAAAAAGAAGGTAATTGCTGCCGGAGGCGATCCGCTACGCGAGGCAATGACAATAATTCCTTCAAAAGACGACCAGCTATATTTTTTGGATGAAGAAGAGGAATACTGGGCAGTTTGTCTTTTTATAGAAGATACTATTGCCTACGAAGCCGCAGAAACACCCGAGCTGGCTTATGCAGGTGGCAAAGGAATTGGCAAATTCCAGTCGCTGGTTGCTGATTTAAAAGAACCACTTGTTAATATTCTTCCCGGGTTCCACGATATTCGCTACCGTTATAAACAGTGGGACAAAGTGCTCGCAAAAAATCCGGTTGGCAGAAAAGAAAAAGTGAGCGAAGAAATTTCGTGGATTGAAAGTCGGAAAACGGAAATGTTGAAATTTTGGGAGTTGGTGGAAAACGGGGCAATACCAACACGCATCAGCCATAACGACACCAAAATAAACAACATCCTTTTCGACCAACAGGGCGAAGTGCTTTGTGTGATCGATTTAGACACAGTACTCAGCAGTACCGTTTTAAACGACTTTGGTGATGCCATGCGCACTTACACCAACACCGGTTTGGAAGACGATGAAAACCTAGACAATGTTTCGATGGATATGGCTGTTTTCAAAGCCTTTTCCAAGGGATATTTGGAAGAAACAGCTTCATTTTTAAGCCCTACTGAAATTGACTACCTGGCATTTTCGGCGCGATATATTACCTATGAACAAGTATTGCGATTCTTGATGGATTATATTGATGGAGACAATTACTATAAAACTAAATCGTCCGATCATAATTTGGTTCGTACTCGGGCACAATACAAATTGCTGCAAAGCATGGAAGAGCAGATTGATGAAATGGACAAATTTGTAAAATCGTGTGTTGCCAGTCTAAAAAAGTATTGAAACCACATTACCAGAGGTGAACTGTTTTGGCATTCACCTCGCTTCCCATAAATAAGGCAGCTTTACTTTCAAAAGTTACAGCCGATTCAGTGGTTTGGTATTCCAAATTGCTACATTTTGTCAGCCGTTTTTCCATTTCAGGGTGACGTTTTAAATAATCAACCAGTTTTTCGGCAACAATGGCGCCCTGCGTCAATATATTAATATTTTCGGGTACATATTTTTTTATTACATCAATTAGCAATGGATAATGGGTACAACCTAAAATCAGTGTATCAATGGATTTATCTTTCGCGAAAATGGCTTCAATGTTTTTCTGCACAAAATAATCCGCTCCAACATTCTCGATTTCATTATTTTCAACCAAAGGCACCCACATTGGACATGCTTCCTGTACTGTGGATTTTACCTGTCCATCAGACCACTTCTCCAATTCTATCGGATAAGATTCCGAAGCCACAGTTCCTACGGTTCCCAGAACACCAACATGACCATTCTGTGTAATTTCGGAAACCTTTTCAACACTTGGCCGGATAACTCCCAGTACACGATTATCAGGTGCCAGATGAGGCAAATCCAACATTTGAATATTTCTCAAGGCTTTTGCCGATGCAGTATTACACGCAATAATTACCAGCGGACATCCCTGTGCAAATAAATATTTTACTGCCTGTAGGGTATAATCGTAAACCACATCGAACGACCGGGTTCCGTATGGTGTTCGGGCGTTATCGCCAAGGTATAGGAAGTCGTATTCAGGCATCGATTTTATCAAATCTTTTAATACCGTTAATCCACCATAACCCGAGTCAAATACTCCAATCGGAGAGGTTTTCACTTTTGTAAATTTTAGTTAATAGTTAAATTCTAACAAACTAAGGAATAATCAACAGTTTACTATTTAGTACCCGTACAACTAGTACTACAATATCATCACTAATACTGCCTGTGGGCCATATAGAAACTTTTACCTTTCTAATGACAACCGACAAGCATCTCCATAGTATTTTCCAAGATTTGACCAATCGAAATGCATCGATGCCTCCTCACATTTATATCGCAAGGCAATCCTGTCGCGTCGTGACAGATTAACAAATTCGAACAACATATTGGCCAGCTCTTCAGCTGCTCTGTTAAAGTTTCCATCATTTCTTTCGATGATATACATTCCTTTCTCATCGTGATCCGGAATATTCTTCACCACGTAATCGCCAAATCCTGCCAAATTACTGGTAACTGATGGTAAACCACTTGCTAAACACTCCAACGGTGTATACCCCCACGGCTCGTACATACTCGGGAAAATACCTAGATGACAACCACGCACAAACTGGGTGTAATCCATCTTAAACAACGGGTTTGTTGTTGATATAAAATCAGGATGATAAACAATTTTCACTTTATCATGGCGGTTATTCACCAAGTTGGAAGTACGAAGAAAGTTAAGTATTTCGTCCTTGGCATCATCTACGAGCTGGTGTGTAACAACTTTCGGTAAATTTTGTGTTTTCCAGCTTTGTACATTTCGTCGCAATTTCAATCGCAGGTAATCGTCAACCAAAGCTCTTAAATCAGGAAACTCATAAGTACCGGTAATCGTTGTAATTTCATTGTAAAGTCTGTTTCCCACCTGTTCTTTAATCTCTTCAACAACACGCCCAACATCTTCAATTTGTGCTTTTGATTGCAGCACCTCGGGATTAAAAGAGTAAAACGGGCGCTTTGTTATAAAGAAAGACACTACAGTCATATCCGTTCCGGCTTGTTGCATTTTCCAGTTTAAACGTGCCAATGCTTCAAGCGTTAGGTCGTAGCCTTTATTCTGATACTCGTATCGGCCCGAAGTAAAAAAATACAGGGTTTTATCCAGATCGAAAGAATAACTCTGAAAGAAGTGCCCCATTACAAACTCATGGATCTTTTTCTTCACCTGAACGTGCTGATTTTGCACTTCGTGTGTAGCCTCGAAACGTTCAATATTCAGACCGTTCGGAAGAATCATATCTGGTGTTCTTCCCAATAAATAAGTGCACTCCTGAGCTGTTACTTCGCTTACCGTTGTAAAAACATGTGCCCCATGAGCTGATGCCCGTTCAATTTGAGCGATTGGCACCACATTAAATTTATTAGCTTCTTCTTCCCAGTTATAAAACGGCAAATGTTGGTAAAATTCATGATCATTCATTGCAAGATACCTACCCAGCAAAGTTGCATGTGTTGTAAAAATCGTTTTAATGTTCAGATTCGATTTTCTAATACCAGGAATTGGTATACCTGCCATCCATTCGTGAAAATGCGCGATCATTTGCGAATCGCAAACACTTGTTTCGCATAAATAGTGAAAGAATTCTTTAACCTGAAAACCAAAAGCCGCAACTTTATCCAGTAAGTCATCTCCCTCCGGAACCGAAATATTATAATCTTTAAAAAGATAGTAGCGAATTTCATCTAATTTATCGAAAACAGAATACGGATTAAATAGTACCACATTCGGTCTTCCGGAAACAATCCACTGACCATAATATACTTCGAAACCTCGCGATTGCATTTCAAGCACAGCTTTTCCGATAGGACTTGAAAAATCGGTAGCGGGATCGAAATGGGCAGCTGCCTGATCGGCAAAATAAGGACCAATAAGAAAATAATTTTGATGCCCCCATTTTTTCATCACGGTTGGTACTTTCGAGCGAATTACTGTATAAATCCCTCCTACCTGGTTACAAACCTCCCACGCTACTTCAAATAATGTAGGCTTATCCAGATGCTCTTGCTGTTCATTCTCCGTTTTTAACTTAGCTGCCTTCATATGTCTGTTTTAATTAGATCTTTGGTTTTTACAACTTTCTGCTTTCCCTCTCAAACGGGTCAGCCAATCTTTTTTTGAGATCACTAAATATAGTTTTTATCTACTATCAATCCAATATGTTTAAAAAGAAAAGCGCATAAAAAAACCGCTTATCAAAAAGATAAGCGGTTTTAAAATATTGTAATAAATCAATTTCTTACTGAATACCTAATTTTGCTTTTACCAGCGGTAACAGATCAATACTTGCATTTGATTTATACAGAATAGTTCTGTTTGTTGCACTATTATCGAATACGTAAATCAAACCTTGTTCTTTTGCGACTTCCTCAATAGCTTGTTCAGCCTTGTCGAAAACAGGTCCTAAAAGCTCGTTTTGTTTTTGTTGCACCTGCTGTTGCGCAGTTACCTGGTAGTTTTGCATACGTTGTTGAACATCTTGAATTTCAGCAATTTTTGCATTTCTTTTAATTTCAGACGCTTCTTCACCCAATGCTTCAAATTCAGCAATTTTTGCCTGATAGTCTTTCTGCATCTCCCCAAGAATCTCTTCTAATTCGCCCTGGAATGTATTAAATTCAGCTTCGGCGGCAGTTCTTTCGGGCATTACCTGAACTAAAGCCTGCAGGTCGATATGTCCGAATTTTAAAGATTGAGCATTGGCAGCTGTATATGATGCTACAGTGAACATAAGCACTGCCATTAATTTCATTAAATTTCTCATAATCAATGTGGTCTTAATTTTTGCTTGCAAATATAGTATTTAATACCAATTATTGGTTAAAATGAACAATTGATTTAGATCGAATCATTCTATTTTAAAAACGATGGCTTTTATCTATTTGTAACCCAGTTTTCTTAGTACTTCATCGCTAAGATCGTAACGTGGATTTGTGTAAAATAAAGTTGCATCTCCGGACTTATCAAAAATTACGGCATAGCTTCCATCGGTAGCTATTTCCTGAACGGCATTGAAAATATCATCCTGAATAGGTTTAATCAATCCCTGACGTTTTTTGAATAGGTCGCCACTTGGTCCAAAATACTTACGTTGCAATGTTTTATAATCTTTTTCTTTTGTAATTATTACATCTTCGCGCTTGCGTTTCATATCTTCCGAAAGCAAAACACTTTCTGCCTGAAAGTCCTGATACATTTGTTCAATTTCAGCATGCATCGATTCCAGTTCTTTCTGGTATTGCGATGACAATTGATTTAATTGCTCCTGTGCCGCATTAAACGATGGAATGTTTTCCATTATGTATTCGGTATCGATAAATGCGTATTTTTGAGCATTTGCAAATAACGTTACTGAGAATATTACTGCAATTGATAAAATAATTTTCTTCATGGCAAATTTCTTTTTTAGTTAAACTGGTTTTTGTCTATCATATTTTATGCCAAAGCTGGTTTTTTCTTAGAACTGCTGCCCAATTACAAAGTGGAACTGGCTTCCTGCAGCATCAGGCACACCTGGTACATCATCAAATCCATATCCCCAGTCAATTCCCATCAAACCGAACATTGGCAGGAAGATGCGAACACCCAAACCGGCCGACCGGTGTAAATTGAACGGTACATAGTTTTGGAAACTGGTTCCGGCGTTACCTGCTTCAAGGAAAGCCAGGGCATAAATCGTTGCACTTGGTTTCAAAGTTATCGGGAAACGCAGTTCTGTGGTAAATTTAGAATACATGTTAGAGCCGTTTCTTGGACTCAGACTATAGTCTTTGTATCCACGCAATGCAATATAATCGGTACCGTAAATATTGTATCCCGACATACCTGAACCACCAACAATAAATCCTTCGAAAGGCGATTTTCGGCCTGAGTCGAAATAACCAAGAAATCCCATCTCCAATGCTGTTTTTAGCACCAGTGTATGTTCACCACCCGGATTTGTAAGTGGCGTAAACCATTGTCCTTTTAACAACCATTTGTGGTATTCTATCCATTTATAACGTTCGTCGTTCGAAATGCTTTCATCCGAATAATCTTTGTTATTAAACAACGAGTATGGTGGTGTCATTTTTAATGCCAACGATATGTTTGATCCTCTTCTTGAATAAAGCGGATTATCAACCGAACTACGACCAAAAACAGTTTTAAAACTCAGGTTGTTAAATGTTCCGTTTACCTGACCGTTTTCATCAGCCATAAAATAGAACATACTTCCCATATTTCGGAGATTATAATGTTCCAGCGACAATTCGTGATACACGGTAAAGTAGTCATCAGGCCACGACAAACGGTATCCGTAACCTAAAGCCAGAGCTGTTGTTTCCCAAATTTGGTCATCATCTTCATTATCATTCTCCGAATCGTAATTATACTGGTATGATGGGTAACCACCGTAGCTACCATAACCGTATGGAGAATAACCGCCATAACCACTATATCCATAAGGAGAATAACCACCATAACTACCGTAACCATAAGGAGAATAACCATAACTACTTCCGTATGGATTATAGCTTTGAGTATATCTGTTAGCACTGTAATTTATGCGTGAGTGCGAAAGCGATACCGAGAATGAATTAGGTTTTTTACCTCCTAACCACGGCTCAATAAACGATAAACTCACCGTACGGTAATATTTACCACTTGTTTGGTAACGCAAACTTAGTGTTTGTCCATCACCGGTTGGCAGTGGCCTCCACGCTTCTTTGTTGAAAATATTACGAACCGAGAAGTTAGCAAATTTCAGACCTACCGAACCTACAAACATACCGGCTCCCCAACCACCAGAAAGCTCAATCTGGTCGTTAGCTTTTTCCTGTAACTGATATTCTATATCTACGGTTCCTTCTTCGGGATGTGGCTGCACATCCGGATTTATTGCTTCCGGATCGAAGTGTCCCAGTTGTGCCAACTCCCTGTATGAACGCATTAGTAACGATTTACTAAAAAGATCGCCGGGATATGTACGTAATTCTCGTCGGGCAACGTGTTCGTGCGTTTTGGTGTTACCCACAATACGCACCTCGTTAATGGTTGCCTGCTTTCCTTCGTAAATACGCATTTCGTAATTAATGGTATCTCCTTCTACATTTACCTCAACAGGCTCAAGATTAAAAAATAAATAACCTCTGTCGAGATAAACATTATTCAATCCCTCTTCATTATCAAACAGGCGTTTATCTAAAATCTTTTGGTTAAAAACATCTCCCTTTTTAATTCCTAATCGTAAATCAAGGTAATCCGATGGATAAACGGTGTTTCCTACCCACCGAATATCGCCAAAGTAATATTTGTCTCCTTCTTCTACATCAATATCGATATTAACCCGTGGTTTATTCTTTCGGCCCACTTCTACCTGATAAACAGAATCATCTACGATAATTGCATCGCGATAACCTTTTTCGTTGTACTTATCAATCAAGTTTGCCTGGTCTTTTTCGTACTCTTCTTCAAGGAATTTTTTGGTTTTAAAGAAATTTCGCAACGATTTTTCGTTGGTCTTTTTCATGGCGCGCTCGAGCGTAACATCCGAGAGAGCCTCGTTACCTTGAATATCAATATTGTTAACTTTTACTTTTTCTTTTTTATCCACATAAATATCCAGTATAACACTGTTGTTTTGTGTGGTATCGTCGCGCTGAACAATATTTACCTCTGTATTCAGGAATCCTTTTCCGTGAAAAAGATTCATTATGGTACGCTCGGCACTGTTTACCTGGTGATCGGTAATCTGACTCCCGCGCAATAGCAGAACCTTTTCCGTAATATCGTCTTTTTCTGATTTTGAGACTCCATAAAAATTCACATCTCCTAAACGCGGTCGTTCCTGCAAATAAATGTCCAACCAAATTTTGTCTCCAATAATTTTGGTCGCCTCTATTTTCACATCAGAAAACAGGCCTTGCTGCCAAAGCTTTTTAATTGCAAGTGTTATTGCATCTCCCGGCACCATTATTTCATCACCTACTTTTAATCCTGATAGCTGAATAAGTACATTTTTATCCAGGTAACGGATTCCTGAAACCTGCACATCGGCAATGGTATATTCGCGTGTACTCGAATAATAAATCGAAAAGTTTGTACTGTCGGCTTCCTGCGCAAAAAGCTGCGGCACAAACACTACAAAAAGGAATAAAAAGGCGACTAATGGTCTTTTGATTCTACTCATAAAATTAGCTCGTTAACTGTTCACTTGTTTTTCCAAATCTTCTCTCTCTGTTCTGATAATCAATAATGGCTTCAAACAAATCGTCTTTTCTGAAATCGGGCCATAATTTGCTCGTAAAATACAATTCAGAGTAAGCTATTTGCCACAACAGAAAATTACTAATCCGATATTCTCCGCTGGTTCTAATCAGCAATTCCGGATCAGGTAAATCTGAGGTTGACAAATAATTTTGGAACAGTTCGTTATTTATTTTTTCTTGTGTAATCTTGTTTTTGGAAATATCGTCTGCCAGTTGTTTTACGGCATTCAACACATCCCATCGGCCGCTGTAACTTAGAGCCAGTACCAGATTTAATCCGGTGTTATCTTTTAGGGCATCAACACATCCCTGAAGTTTCGCCTGCACGGTTTCGGGCATCACATGTACGCAACCAATCACGCTTAAGCGCACATTGTTTTTATTCAATTCTTCGGTTTCGGCTTCAATGGCATGTACCAAAAGTGCCATTAGTGCTTCCACTTCTTCTTTTGGGCGATCCCAGTTTTCGGTTGAAAATGCATAAAGGGTAAGATGTTTCACTCCAATCTCTCCGGCTCCTTCAACTACCGAACGAACAGATTCAACACCGTTCTCATGTCCCATAACGCGGGGTTTTCCGTGTTTGGCGGCCCACCTTCCGTTGCCATCCATAATAATGGCAATATGTTTTGGAATATTGTTGTTATCTAACCTGTTTACTGTTTTCATCACCAATTTTTAGCATCGTATGCCGGGCAAGCTTTTTTACCTATAAAAATCATATACGTAAGGTGTACTCCCAAATATCCTGCCCAATCGTTATTATGCGAACCGTCATTATAAGTAACAGTTTCGCCCAACCCATTTACATATGCCAACGGATCATCCAAATCGTCTAACTGATCGCTTAAATATTTGCGCATTTGGTATTCTACTCCAACACCTAAACGATCGCCTATGGTATATTTAAATCCCATTCCAAACGGTATGGTAGGTGTCATTACCGATTCTTCGTAATCGCTAACCTGAAGAACTCCGGCGACATAAGTAAGTTCCGGATGACTGGGATTAAAATCAGCTATTTCCAGCGACCTGAAGGTGTATGGAAAATAGGCTACTCCAATTCCGAAAGTTACATACGGACTAAACCGAATTTTCTTTTTACCCAAAATATACCTTAGATAATTAACTTCTGCCTGTAGCGATAAATCCTGAACCGATTTATCAAAATCCCATGGTGCGCTTTCTACCGTTCCTTCACTGGCAAATTTACCGGTTAGAAACATGGCCCGCATACCAACTCTGGCGTTAAAGTTATACCTAAAATAGGCTCCAAAATTTAAATTGAACGATTGAAACGGGGCGTCCTTATCCATGTCGCCATGTACTGATGTTAACGTTCCTCCCCAGATTCCGATGTCAGCTGTTTTTTGTGCATGTACTGAAACAGTTAGTAAAACTGTAACAAACACCAATAATAATTTCTTCATCTTGGTATTCAATTTCGTCTATTTAACAATGGTTTCAGACATGTTATTTTCATCATTTTCTTCAATTTGAAACGAAATGGTATTTTACCCCCACACAGTCGATTTTTCGTAGTCAAATAATGCTAAAAAAAGCCCAAATGCGTGAACAAAAAACAATCTCATAACAAACTGAATATCAATGAACTTAAACGTATAAAAACGTTTTAACTTTTGCTTTCAAAAGCTACAAAAGTAATATAATTCTAAAAATAACATGCTCCTTTGTTATTATAAAACCGAAACAAAGATTAAAAATTGTTAAGTAGCCCTATGAAATGTAGTTTCTGCGGTCCATTCCCCACATTAGCTTACTGCGCAGGGTATTAAAAAAGGGCTGTTCGGGCAACTGAAGTGTTTTCAATTTAAAGTCAGCTTTTTTCACCTTTATTTTTGTAGAGAATTCAACAGATACCGATCGTGAATCAACCGAAGTTAAGTAGCTTGTTCCACGGCCTTCAACTTCCAGTTCTATCACACAGGTATCGGGCACAACTATTGGCCTGATTGTTAGATTATGAGGTGCCAGTGGAGTGATAACAAAGTTGGCGGAATTTGGCGTTAATATTGGCCCGCCAACACTTAAGGAATAAGCGGTTGAACCGGTTGGCGTTGCAATAATTAAACCATCGGCCCAGTAATTATTCAGGAATTCTCCATTTATACGAGCCGTAATATTTAACATAGATGAGTTATCGGTTTTTAGTACGGTAATTTCATTCAGCGCGTAATTAAATTCAAGGTTTTCCTGGTTCGAGAACTCAACTTCGAGCATCGAGCGTTCAACAATTTTAAAGTTGTTACGAAAGATATTTTCAAGTGCGTCGTGTACCTGATCTTCCGAAATATCAGCCAGAAATCCTAAGCGGCCACCATTTAAACCGATTATTGGGATGTCGAAATTACGTATATTCAGCACCGACTGCAAAAATGTACCATCGCCTCCTACACTGAATATAAATTCATTGTCAGGATCAAAATCGGAATACGAATGAAAAAACGAAGTATAGTAGGTTGAGCTGTTCAACTCTTCAACCAGGTGAGAATAAAAAGGTTTGTATAATTGAACTTCGATGTTTTTTGAGCGCAGAAAACCAAAAAACTCCTGTAAAACAGGAACAAAATCATCGGAAACCAATGTGCCAAAAACTGCAACTTTCACTATTATATATGGGTTTAAATATTCATAAATTTCATAAACTGGTCGAACCGATCCTGGTACAGGTCATTCAGCATCGACCGATCCTGATAAATGGCTTTCACGTTATAATCGTAACGCATCAATGCCTGAACAACTCCCGACAATTCTTCTGAATCGAGCTTAATAATAACATCCAGTACGTTCGATCCCGGTTTGCGATCGATGAAAAAGCTCAAAATTTTAACGTCGTTGCTTTCCACAATCTGGCTAATCTGCGAAACAGAATAATCGCTTACATTCATCTCAATTACTATAACACCACCAACTTCCTGCAACGAAAACAGGCTGGCAAACCGCCGGGCCAAATCGTACAATGTAATTGCCCCCAGGTAATAATGATCTTCATCAAGCACCGGCAATACACTAATTTTTAACTTGTACATTACTATTGCCAATTCGAAAATGTGCTGATCGTGGTGTGCATGTGTAGTATTCAATTTATCAATCGCCTCGGCAAGTTGTGTATCTATAAGATTCAGGTCGTAAATCAACTTATCAGAAACAAGCCCCATGTACTTGGTGTCATCAACTACCGGAATATGCGAAACACGGTAAACATCCATATGGCTCAACGCTTTACGCCCGGTCTCGGAACTGCTTACCGACGGAATTACATCTGATATTAGTTTATCTGCCAACAAAACTTTACTGTTTAATGTTAATCGTTCAGCCTGAAAATAGTAACTTGCGTTCTTAAATTTTTAGTTATGACCAGACTTAGTGTAAATATAAATAAAATTGCAACACTGCGAAACTCTCGCGGCGGCAAAATGCCTAGTGTTAAAGATGCTACTATTAATTGTCAAAAATTTGGTGCTCAAGGAATTACCATACATCCACGCCCCGACGAGCGACACATTACACGCAAAGATGTTTATGAGATAAAACCACTGATAACCACCGAGTTTAACATTGAAGGTTACCCCAGTGAAGATTTCTTAAAAATGGTTATTGAAGTGCAGGCCGATCAGGTTACATTAGTTCCGGATACCGATGCGCAATTAACCAGCGATCATGGCTGGGATACATGGGAACATCTTGGTTTTCTGAAAGATGTGATTGCCCGTTTGCAGGAAGCCGGTATTCGAACATCGATTTTTGTAGATCCGGATGAAAAAGCGGTTGAAGGTGCTGCCGAAATTAAAACCGACCGAATTGAATTATACACCGAACCTTATGCAACACTTTACCCGATTGACCATGCAAAGGCAATTGAGCCATTTGTAAAGGCAGCGAAAGTTGCAGAAAACTTGGGTATCGATGTAAATGCCGGTCACGATTTAAGTTTGGAGAACCTGAATTACATGTACCACAAAATCCCCAACTTAAAAGAAGTTTCGATTGGGCACGCGCTTATTGCCGATGCACTTTATTTAGGACTGGAGACCACCATTCAAAAATACCTCGACTGCCTCAAATAAAACAAAAGGCAAACATCAGCAGTTAACACACTATGGATTTATATTATAGGAAAACAGGCAGTGGATCGCCACTGGTAATTATACATGGACTTTACGGATCGTCGGATAACTGGATGAACATCTCGAAACGTCTGGCCGAAAAGCATACCGTTTATATGATCGACCAGCGAAACCACGGTCGCTCAGGATTTTCAGAATCGCATACTTACAGCGACATGCGCGATGATCTGGCAGAGTTTTTTGAAAAGCACAACATTGAAAAAGCAACAATACTTGGGCATAGCATGGGCGGAAAAACAGCCATGTGGTTTGCTGCCGATTATCCTGAAAAAGTGGAAAAACTTGTTATTGCCGACATTGCTCCGAAAGATTATCTGCAACTAAAACACGAAGGACAGTTTTACCTGCACCAAAACATTCTGCTGGCCATGCAAGACATTGATTTTTCGATGGTAAAATCGCGCAACGATGTGGATGATTTTCTGGCGGAAAAGATCGATGACGAACGAATAAGAATGTTTCTGTTGAAGAATGTGGAGAAAAACAAGGAAACCAAACAGTTTCAGTGGCGCGTTAATCACGAAGTTCTTTACGATTACCTGGAAGAAATAGTCGGCGGCGTCAATATCCATTGGCTCGACGATAGAATTCCGATAACAGCATACCCGGTAATTTTTATTCGTGGGCTGCTTTCTAAATACATTCAGGACGAAGATAAAGAACTGATAAAAGAAATTTACCCTGAAGCACGAATTGTTGATATTCCTGATGCCGGGCACTGGCTGCACGCCGAACAACCACAAAAGTTCGCTGAAGCCGTATTTCTGTGTTGCTAACTAATATGATTGAATTAAATTGATTTTAAGATTGAAGGAGATTGATAAACAGGAATACAGTCAAATTGCGAGATTGAGAAACTGCTAAATTGTTAAGCTGTAGAATTGCGACTGCTATATGTGACTGAATACTTCTGTTCCTATACTTACTAGAGAACTCCAAGACAATTTTTAGCTACTATATCACCAATGTTGCACCAGATGCGGCGTACAGATACAAGACAAAATAATACGAATCAATAACTCTCTGATTTTAAGTCTTCCTCAGGCACCTAAAATTGGTTTCAAACACGTTTTCTCACGTCCCCAGACAACACAAGTCAGGTTCAAACGTATTTTCTTGCATGCTCAGGTGCAAAAGAAGCTTTCAAACGCATTTTCTTTTGTCCCCAGTCAACTGATATTGGTTTCAAAAACGTTTTTTATCGCCACCATGTCACAGAAGCGTAATCATACATATTTTCCATCGGCCCCATAAGGTAGTTGGTTGTGTCAAACACATTTTGCGTAGGCATTGAGGATGTGGGTTTGATATCCAAAGTATTTTGAGTGGGCACAACTCGCAAAATGAAATCATTGTTGAATTGCAAAACTGCCAACTGCAACTGAATACTGAAAACTTTACCTTTTGCCTTCAGAAGAACTACCGATTATACTTCTCCGTAGTTTCTTTCAAAAACTTCCTCTGCCCTGCTTTCAATTGTTTCCATTGAAAACGCCAGTCCCAGTTCCCGGTTGCCGTTCCCGGTGTGTTCATCCGCGATTTTTCATCTAATTCAAGTACATCCTGCATAGGTAAAACAGCTGTATCGGCTACCGAAGCCAAAGCCAAAGTCATAATTTGCCTTGCCGAATTCTCTTTTGAAACATACTTTTCCACGATTTCCTTTTCCTCGGCTTCAACAGCATTCAGCCAACCCAAAGTTGTGTTATTATCGTGCGTTCCGGAATAAACCACACAGTTTCGTTCGTAATTGTGCGGCAGATCTTTATTGGCAGCATCGGTAGTAAACGCAAACTGCAACACTTTCATTCCGGGAAGGTTAAAACGTTCGCGTAAATGATCAACCTCTGTGGTTATAATTCCCAAATCTTCAGCTATAAAAGGAAGTACACCTAAATGGCTTTTAATCAAACTCAGCATATCGTAACCGTGGGCAGGAACCCACTTTCCATTAATAGCAGTGTCCTGGTCTGCCGGAACCGACCAAAACGATTCCAGCCCGCGAAAATGATCGATACGCACCAAGTTAAACATGTTCAGATTAAAATGCAAGCGTGCCATCCACCAATCGTATTCGCGCTCTTTCAAACGTTGCCAATTGAAAACCGGGTTGCCCCACAACTGGCCGGTTTCAGAAAAATAATCCGGTGGTACTCCGCCAACTTCTGTCGGATTTAAATTATCGTCCAACAGAAAAATATCAGTATTCGTCCAAACATCAGAACTATCGCCCGAAACATAAAGCGGCACATCTCCTACAATCTGAATTCCTTTTTCGTTGGCATAATTTTTTAAACGATGCCACTGCCTGAAAAACATAAATTGCACAAATTTCTCAAAAGCAATCTGCGGTTCCAGTCTTTCCGACAAATTATTTACAGCTTCCGGTTCTCTGAATTTTATTCCACGATCCCACTCACTCCAGTGCAGTCCTCCAAAATAATCGCGTGCAGAAATAAACAAAGCATGATCGTTTAACCACCAACCGTGTTCATTTAAAAAGTGATAGTATTCATCACGAAAATGGTCGAATTTGATTTCCTTAAACTGCTTAAAGGCCTTTTGCAACATCGAGCTTTTCCACGATGAAACTTTATCGAATTCTACTTTCGTCTTTTTGAAAGTCGGTATCGTTTGAAAGTCTTTAGTAGTTAGCAAATTTTCCTCTAAAAGCAGCTCCAAATCAATCAATACCGGATTCCCGGCAAAAGCCGAATAACACTGGTAAGGCGAATTTCCGGCACCAACCGGACCAAGCGGAAGAATTTGCCAAAGTTTTTGTCCGCTTTCCTCCAGAAAATCAACAAAGGTATACGCTTCTTTCCCCAATGTGCCAACACCTTCCTGCCCCGGCAGCGAAGTTATATGTAGAAGAATTCCACTTTTTCTATTTGTCATTCTTAAAATTTTCTCTGAATTGTTTTAAATGATCGGCCGTCTCGCGAACGATGCGTTGCACCGCCAATCCGTGTTTTAAATCGGCAATCACAGCCTCCGAATCATCGCCGGTAAAAAACTGGTAATGTGCATGAACCATCGAGCGCAACCATCCCGGAGGAACATGCCCTGAAGGAAAACTCGTAACCGGTTTGTAGTTGCTGCCAACCACTTGTTTCACCCACTGATCGGAGCCTTCGGTGTAATACTCGAAGTATTCCGGATTTTGAGATGAATATCGGAATGCACCATTTTCAGCATAAATCTCCAACGACACCAAATCACCCGAGCCTGAACTGATCCGACTTGCCGACATATTTCCGACCGCGCCTGTTTTTGGCTCATATAACGATAGTGAACTAAACAAATCTGATCCGGCAGGTACGCCGTCAAAATCACCTGCCTGCAAACCACTTGTTATTTGCAGCTCCTCTCCCATAAAAGCCATTAGCAAACTAATTCCGTGCGATCCCAAATCGGCCATTGCACCACCATCAGGTGCCGGAGTTAAACGGGTAACGCGTTTTTCCCGGTAACTTTCCTGCAAATAATCCCCGTGGTAGTATTTCAGATCAAAATGAATGGGTTTTCCAATTTTACCAGAACGCCAGAATTTCAATCCTTCACGAACCGATGAAGTTTGTAAATACTGAAATCCCACCTGAATACGAACTTCTGAACCTGCAGTCTGCAGCAGTTCCTTCATTTGTTCTTCCTCTTCCAACGAAGAACAAACCGGCTTTTCAAGGTAGATATATTTGACGTTGGGCATTTGAAGCGCGAGTTTAAAATGCTCAAAATGCACTTTGTTCGGACCTAAAATATATACTGCTTCGATGTTTTCATTCTGTGCAAAATCCTCAACCGATTGTGCATTTTTAAATCCCATTTGTTTGGCAAACGCCTCGCGGCTCTCTTGTCGCGCCGAAGCCACCGACTCCAAAACAATTTCGGGAACTTCGTTATAATAAAACTTCAGGGCCTGTATGGCATAAACATGTGCTCGGGCAATCCCTCCTGCACCTATAAAACCTACGTGTATTTTTTGCATGTTCTGTTTTGCTAATTTTAACCAAAAGTAATGTTTTGCGGTAATAGTTCACATTCAAATCGCGATCTTGTCTATTTGTTTATTTTTATCGAATATTTTTACAATGTGAAACCAATATAAACTATTTCATTACAATTAATCACGAGAAAACTATTAAAATCAAGTCTTCGGATCATGCAGACACGTAAAGAAATAAGTAAAAAATAATGAAAAAAACTGCACTTTATATCTTAATGGGATTGCTCTGTGCCTGCGCTCCCAAAACCGATTCGGTATTAAAAACAGGCAACTGGCTGTTCGCGTTCCAAATCGATGACAACAATCCCGATGATAAAATTCCTTTCAATGTTGAAGTGCTGAATGAAAAGCACCTCGTGGTTACAAATGCCGGAGAGCGAATCGATGTTCAGGAAATCACTTATAAAGACGATTCCGTATTTATAAAAATGCCCGTTTTTGGATCAGAATTCAAAGGCAGGATTAATGGCGAAAAAATTAGTGGCGAATATTTCAACTACAACAAAAGCAAGGTTCTACCTATTCCGTTTAAAGCAGAATATGGTGTAGAAGAACGTTTTGAAATAAACGACGAGAATGCTCTTGATTTTTCCGGAAAATGGAAAGTAAACTTCGGCGAAGAAGAATCCAACAGTCCTGCAATTGGGATTTTTGAACAAGATGGCAACCAAATTACCGGAACATTCCAAACAGAGACAGGCGACTACCGCTATCTTGAAGGTGTGGTAAATGGCAATAGCATGCAACTCTCGTGTTTTGATGGCGCACATGTTTTTTTGTTTACTGCTGAACTCAGCGACTCCGCGTTAAACGGATTGTTTTACTCCGGAAATACTTACAAAGAAAAATGGAGTGCAGTGAAATCAGATGATGCTGAATTGGCCGATATGAAAACGCTAACATACCTGAATCCGGGTTACGATAAACTCAGTTTTGCATTCCCAAATGAAAAAGGTGATACCGTTTCACTTACGGATGAAACATATAAAGGGAAAGTAGTAATCGTTCAGATCTTTGGAACGTGGTGCCCAAATTGTATGGACGAAACACGTTTTCTGGTTGAGATGTATGAAAAATACCATGCAGCCGGACTGGAAATTATCGGGCTTGATTTTGAAATAAAACCCGACTTCGACTATTTTAAACAACGCATTGAGCGTTACCGAAATGATCTGAATGTTTCGTGGGAACTCGTATTGGCAGGTACATCAAACAAGAAAAGAGCCGCTGAAGCCTTGCCCATGCTGAATAAAATTATTTCCTATCCTACTGCCATTTATATCGACAGAAATGGAGTAATACGAGAAATTCATACCGGCTTTTCCGGCCCGGGTACAGGCGAAGCATACGATCACTATAAAAAAGAAACGGAAGAGCTTCTTGAAAAACTTCTTCAGGAATAGATCGAAATAGTTATTATCAAATAATATAAAACCAAATGAGTAAAGGATTATTTTTAGTCTTCGCAATCGCACTGCTTTGGTCGTGCCAGCCTAAAGAAACCAAATGGGCCGGACAAGCTCCTGCAAAAAGAGTCAGCACATTAACACGGCCAATTCAATACCAACTAAAAAAGACATTTGATCTGGGCAATGGTATTTTTCTATCAAACGAATTTGACGGAGCCCGATTAAACGGAGTCGCACTAACCGGCGAAAATGAAGTAACCGTTCTGATCACTCCTGAAAATACACCAATAAATGCCAGTCCGTGGTATGCTTTTAAAATCTGGTCAACAACTTCAAAAGATATCGATTTAAAAATCACTTACAACGAAGGTGTTGGGCATCGCTATTATCCCAAACTCAGTGCTGATGGGAAAAACTGGACTAAGGTTGATTCAACTGTATATGTTGCCGACGCTGCATCCATTGCCAAAGGAGAACAGCCTAAATTTTGTTCTTTCAGTCTTAGTTTAAGTCCAGACACCACTTGGGTTTCTGCGCAAGAGTTAATTGTATCAAAAGACATTAACAAATGGGCAGCCGGATTGGCAGAAAAGGAATATGTTTCTATGGCAGAACTGGCGAAAAGCAAAGAAGGCCGCACAATTAACTATTTGCAAATCGGAAATCCTGATAGTAAAAAAATGCTGATGGTGCTCTCACGCGAGCATCCACCGGAAATTACTGGTTGGTTGGCTATGCAAGCCTTTATTGAACGAATTTGTACCGATGATGAACTAAGTGAAAAATTCAGAGATGAATACAAAATATTTGTGGTTCCTTGTGTAAATCCTGATGGTGTAGATAACGGACACTGGCGTCACGGTGCCGGAGGCATTGATTTGAACCGCGACTGGGAAGATTTTAATCAACCGGAAACACGGGCAGTAAATAAATTTATGAAAAGCAAAGTAGCCGATGGAAGTAAATTCTATTTTGCCATTGATTTCCATTCCACACAACACGACATTTATTACACTGTTGCTCCGGAACTAAAAGGAAATATGCCTGGACTTGTGCCGAAAGTGCTTACAGCTATGGGCGAAGAAATTCCAGGCTATGATCCAAATATCGATCCAAGCAGTGTTGATGAACTTCGAATCAGCTCTACATTATCCATTTTACATGAATTCAAAGCTGAAACAGTCACCTTTGAGGTGGGCGATGATACTCCACGAGACTTTATTGAAAAGAAAGGAAAATTAACTGCGGAAAATTTGATGAAGATTATGCTCGAAGATTAAGCAATAAAAAATGCCATCCGTCAACTGACAGATGGCATTTTCTTTTCAACGCTTCATCATTCTATTTCAACCATTTATCCAACCAGTTGAAAAATACACGTTGCCATAAAATTCCGTTTTGTGGCTGCAACACCCAATGGTTTTCTTCGGGCAAGTATAACATTTCAGCAGGTACTCCACGTAAAACAGCTGCATTAAAAGCTGCCATTCCCTGCTCCGGCGGTACACGGAAATCTTTTTCACCTTGGACGATCAAGATCGGAGTATCCCAGTTTTGAACGTATTTATGTGGTGAAAACGAATACGAACGTTGCGCAGCAGCATTGTCTTTATCCCAGTAGGCACCACCGTAATCAAAATTCACAAACCACATTTCCTCGGTTGAGGTGTACATGTGTTCAAAGTTAAAAATACCATCGTGAGCAATAAAAGCTTTAAAGCGTTTTTCATGATTTCCGGCAAGGTACATCACCGAATAACCACCATAACTGGCACCAACAGCACCCAGTTTTGTTTCGTCAACAAAAGGTTCTTTTGCCATTTCGTCGATCGAAGTCAACAGGTCTTTAATATTTTGACCACCATAGTCTTTCGAAATTTGTTCGTTCCACTCCTGACCGAAACCCGGTAAACCACGACGGTTTGGAGCCACAATAATATAATCGTTGGCTGCCATCATCTGGAAATTCCAGCGGTACGACCAAAACTGACTAACTGTTCCCTGCGGTCCTCCCTGGTTGTAAAGCAGTGCCGGATATTTTTTGTTCGGATCGAAATGTGGCGGATAGATCACCCAAACCGCCATTTGTTTTCCGTCGGTGGTTTCCATCCAGCGTTTTTCTACTTTTCCCATGGTAAGCTGATCCAGAATTCCTTTGTTCACAGAAGTTAAAGCTTTATCTTTTCCTGTGGCCGGATCAACTAAATAAAGCTCTGCCGGTTGTGACATCGACACTTTTTGCGCCAGCAATTGATTTCCAACCTGAACTGCACTTTGATAATTATGAACGCCGTCAGTTAAACGAGTAATCGAGTTGTCAGCCAATTCGAGTTTATAAATTTCATCTGTAGCATGAATATCGCTGATAAAATAAATTGATTTTGAATCAGCACTCCAACTTAATCCAGCCGCATTTTGATCAAAATCGGCCGTGTAATCTTTTTTCTCACCTGTTTCGATATCGGCAACAAACAAACGGTTCTTATCCGATTCGTAGCCATCGCGCTCCATACTTTCCCAGGCCAGGTATTTTCCATCGGGCGAATAAACCGGGTTCTGGTCATAACCCATCATTCCTTCAGTAAAGTTGCTGGTTTTGCCACTTGCAACATCGTACATGTAAATATCTGAATTGGTAGAGATTGAATATTCTTTGCCAACCTTTTTCTTACAAACATAAGCCAGTGTTTTTGAATCAGGACTCCAGATAATTTGCTCCGTTCCTCCAAAAGGTTTCATTGGCGAGTCGAAACGCTCTCCGGTCATAATGTCTTTTCCTGCACCTACTTTACCATCCGAATAATCGGCAATAAAAATATGATTGTATGTGTAATCGTGCCAGGTATCCCAATGTCGGTACATAATGTCTGTTTCCAGTCGTGCATTGGCTTTTGGCAGATCCGGGAAAAGATCGTGAATATCATTGTCGAGTTTTACGGTTTGCAGGTAGTATATTTTCGACATATCCGGTGCATACTGAAAGCCGAAAATTCCACCATCGATTTCTGAAACCTGTTTCATATCACTGCCATCAGGATTCATTTCCCACAACTGAACACTGCCTGAAGCAGACGACAAATAACCGATTTTCTTTCCATCGGGACGCCAAACCACATTGTATTCGTTACTGGCGGTGTTGGTGAGATTTTTTGCTTCTCCCCCAGCAACCGGAATCGAATAAATATCGCGGTACGATTTATTCTCCTCAATATTATAATAAGTTACAGTGTATAAAACCTGTGTTCCATCGGGTGAAACTGTTGCTCCCCCCAATCGGCCAAACGACCACAAAACCTCAGGAGTCATTACATCTGAACTTAATTTCGGCGTTTCAGGCACATAGTTTTTTGCAACCTGCCCCGACTCTTTTTGCGTACAGCTAATTATTGTCATGGCAATAAAAATAAAAAGTGCAATTTTCTTCATTTTGCTTTTTTGAAAAATTAGTGAATTCAAAATAAATACATTTAAAGTGCTCGGGCAATGATTTTTATACAAAAACCGTTTCAAAAACAAAATTAGCGGGAATTGGTTTGATGTCACGTTTCGTTCAAAAGAAAAAGGCTACCCAATGATAGCCTTTTATAAACCTAAACCAAACCTAAGAAAATTTGTACCTTTTGTAGTAGTAAGGTACGAGTAGTATTTTTTAATCTCTTTTTACGCTTCCCAACCCTTCAATATCGCGGGTAACTTTTGGATTTCCGGTGTAGCGAACCTTGCCAACACCTTCAATTTTGGCGTACAATGTTTCAACGGCATGTACCGATCCGGTTCCAACTCCTTCAATTTTAAAGCTGGCATCGTTCACGCGAAGATCTTCGGCATCAACATGTCCGGCTCCCGAAAGTTTTACATCCAAACTCTCGGCCACTCCATCCAATTGAACCAAAACACCACCTTCTCCAACAAGCTCAATATCTTCGGCTTTCACCTCCAAATCAATCTTTGCTCCTCCTTCAACCTGAACATACAAATCATTCAAATCGAGGTATCCATCGGTGCTTAAATTTAAACCGCCCTGAACTTTAATCTCATCAAGGTTTTTAAAAGTAATATACAAATGAATGCGCTCGTAATTAATAAAATCGCGATCAACAACCACACGCAATTCGTCGCTCCAGTTGTCTACATCCAGCTCATCGAAAACATCACCATCGGGAGTTTTTACCGTTAATGCACTCTCGTTGCCCTGCGATAAAAACACTTTGTAACTTCCTTCTAAATAAATTGCTGAAAAGTTGTCGATATCATATGTGCGCGAATCCCAATCGCCATCGTTTTGTGCCGACAGATTTAATGCAAATAAAATTGATAAGGTAAACAGAAATGCTGTTTTCATAGCTTTTAATTTTATAACGATTTAAAAGTAAGGTTTCGTCTGTTCTAAATCGTAGAATTTTCGATGAACGTTTGCTTTTTCCGGATAAATGGAGGAATTCGGGAAAGTTGTTACTTATTTCGTGCAAGAAATATCAGGCCATAAAAGATTAAACCGGCAAGTACAAGAACCAGGAAGAAGTCCATAAAAATATAAGTCTGCGATGAAATGAGCCGATAGCAAATATACGATGCTCCAAGTATAGTTCCAGCCATTAAACTTTGTATGAAAAGTACATGATACAATTTTATCAGCTGTGCCGAACAAAACAACCACAGTAATCCAAAAAGTAATATTGCGGCTCCTTCCCAACGATTTCCTGTTTTCATTTCAACCAAACCGTACACAACCGGAAGAACAGAACAAATAACCAAGCTGCGCGCAATACTCCTTCTTATTTTTATTCGGTTTCGGTCTCTTTTAATTTTTGGGAACAGCGAAAACTGAATCTCTTCGCACCTGAATTCCTCTGAAAAAAGATCCTGCTCGGAGTTAATGATTCCGCGTTTCAAAGCTTCCCCGATAGCCAATTTTGCAGCTTCCGGCTGATAATGATCACGCAATTTCAGCACCTCCTTCAGCTGTTCGTCTGAATAATTCGGAATATCTTCCCGGAAATCAACCTCTCGTTTCGAATATCTTTTCTGCCACATTTTATATCTTTGAACAACAAACAGGCACACCCTGTTTCTGATGACAGTTGAAATAACCAAAAATAAATTTCATGTACAATTTTGAATTTAAAAATCCGGTTAAAATTCTTTTTGGAAAAGAATCGATTTCGAAACTTTCCGGTGAAATTCCGGCTGATGCGAATATTTTGATGATTTACGGTGGCGGGAGCATAAAACGCACCGGTGTTTACGACCAGGTAATGGCAGCTTTGAAAGGATGCACTGTTGCTGAATTTAGCGGAATTGAGGCGAATCCTCATTACGAAACCTGTATGAAAGCCGTGGATGTTGTAAAAGAAAAAAATATTGATTTTCTGCTGGCAGTAGGCGGAGGATCGGTGCTTGATGCTACTAAATTTATTGCTACTGCGGCCTTGTATGAAAACGGCGATCCTTGGGATATCCTTGCCGCTGGCGTACCCGTTGAAAAAGCCTTGCCGCTGGGAGCCGTTTTAACCCTGCCGGCAACAGGTTCGGAAATGAACGGAAATTCAGTGATTACACGTGCCGAAAGACAGGAGAAAAAAGCTTTTGGCTCGCCACTGGTAATGCCTCTGTTTTCGGTGCTCGATCCGGAATGTGTTTTTACCCTGCCTGACCGACAAGTGGCCAACGGCGTTGTTGATGCCTTTGTGCACGTAATGGAGCAATACCTGACTTTTAAAGTGAATTCGCCACTTCAGGACAGGCTAGCAGAAAGTATCCTGACCACGCTCGTTGAGGAAGGTCCGAAAGTTTTGGCCGACCGTAAAAACTACGACGCCGCTGCCAACTTTATGTGGTGTGCAACTATGGCATTAAACGGAATGATCGCAGTTGGTGTTCCGCAAGACTGGTCGACACACGTTATTGGCCACGAACTGACTGCTTTCCACGGAATAGACCACGGACGTACATTGGCAATTGTATTGCCGGGAGTTATGCATATTAAGCGCGACAATAAAAAAGATAAGATACTACAATACGGAGAACGTATTTGGGGCATAACAGCGGGTAACGAAGATGAACGAATCGATGCCATTATTGCACGAACAGTTGAGTTCTTTGAATCGCTGGGCGTTCCTTGTCGTTTGCCTGATTATGATGTTCCTGAATCAAGTATTGATAAAATTGTAGAGCGCTTTAAACAAAGCGAAGCTAAAATTGGCGAAAAACAGGATATGGACTATGTTGAAATTGAGAAGATTTTAAGAGACCGATTGTAATCACTTTTCAGATAAATTAATAAGGTTGTCAGGCACGGGATTTACTTTCCCGCTTTTCCTGACAACCTTTTTTTTATGTCTTCCTGAATAATCTTGTCATACTCATTCATCAAACGACGCAATACTTTATTATCCACATCAAAAGAATTCCCGTCCACTTCATTTACCGGAAGTATTTTTGGTGAAGTTCCGGTTATAAATGCAGCATCAAAACCAGTCAATCCATCTAAATGAATTTCCTGCTCACTCACGTTTAAATTAAGTCGATTGGCACATGCAATTGTTTTCTGACGAGTGATACCCAGCAAAACCTGTTTGCCCGGAGGTGTTACAATTTCATCACCTTTAATAAAAAATACGTTGCTTCGGCTTCCTTCTGTAATTCGTTGTTCATGGTCAACCAAAAGCACTTCGTAAAAACCTTTGGTTTCCATCATTCGGTTAGCTTGTTTGCGCACTTCGGTTTGAAAAACTTTAGCATTTGGATTCATTCGCTCAGCATGCAACAGCCCACATCGAATACCAAATTTGTACTGTTCAACCGAAGGATAATTATGCGCGATAAAAAAAGCTTTCAGGTTGGTTTTGCACGATATAAGAATGTTCCCCTCTGCCACCTCGTTTCTTACGATCAACTGATTTAAAAACGCCTCCAACTGCGCGCAGCTGTATCGAATTTCTTTCCCGGCCAGTTCCGCCGATAATTGCATCCGTTGTAAGTGCTCTTCTAAAAACAGAGGTATTCCGTTTACAACACGTAAAACTTCGTAAATGCCGCCTTCGTTTTCGGCAGATACAAATGTGGAAACCGGCAAAAGCCGATCGTTAAAAACAAAATATTTATGGAGAGGAAAAAGTGCCATCTGTTTCTTTTGTGGTAAATTTATTGAAATGTTTCAAAAGCAATTCAAATGCCGCCTGAAATTCCGCTACCGATCCAATATAATCCTTACAAACATCACTTTCGTTTTTTGCTGAACGAACTTACTGAATGGCAAAACAGCGATTGGAAAATTGCCGAAAAAGCGATGCTTTCAATCGGAAATAATCTCTTCGATTTCTACCTCGGTAAATTAACGCCGGAACAAGTTAGCATGGCATGTCTTAACTATTTTGAGACAAAAAATATTACTACCAAAACAGGCTTCAACAATTGGCTGGGAGATTCAGATTGGAAAAAGATAGTGTTAACCGACCAGTCAGAATGGCTGATAAAAAAAGGAAATTTAGCCGAACGTTACATCCATATTCATCCGGCTAAGTATTCGAAACACACGATTCGGGTGCGCGCCACTACTCTAAAAACAGTTTTAACTTTGTGTGTAAACAAAATCCCAATCCGGGATGATGCATCACAGAACCTTCAAACAGTTAACAAACAGCGAAGTTTGTTTCTGCAACTTTCACCCATAAAATCGTTGAATGAAAAAGATTCTGGAATTTTAAAACTGTGGCAAATTTTTGTAAATGCAGAAACTACAAACTAACCCTGCAGTTGTAAAACCTCTAATACCGCATTTTTATAGCTACGCCCAATAGGTAACTCTTTGCCAGGCACTTCAATACTGCTTGTTGTAAACGCCTCGATTTTTGACAGCGCCACAATAAACGATTTATGAATACGCATAAACCCATTATCGGGGAGTTTCTCTGCCATGTGAGTCATACTCGTTTTTGTGATAATTTTTTTATCAGTAGTATAAATCTGAACGTATTCGCTTAAGCCTTCGATATATAGAATTTCATTTAAATGAACCTTTAAAACTTTTTTATTCTCTTTCACATAAATAAAAGTTTCATCGCTCTTTCCATTGGTACCGGCCATAGCTTGCGGCGCCGGAATATCATCCTGAACCGACTGGTAAAATTTATTTACCGACTTCAGGAAACGCTCAAAAGTTATTGGTTTTAGTAAAAAATCAACCACATCCAGTTCAAATCCCTCAAGGGCATATTCTCTGTATGCGGTAGTAATTATTACTTTGGGCGGGTTTTTTAATGTTTTTAAGAATTCAATGCCGGTAATTTGTGGCATCTGAATATCCATAAACATTAAATCAACTTTGTGATTATGCAATTCCTGCAAAGCTTTCATTGCATCGCCACATTCGGCACAAATTTCAAAATTATCAAGTTTTTCAATATGAGATCGCATCAAATCACGTGCGAGAGGCTCATCATCGATAATGAGGCACTTAGTTTTCATGGTAATACGGAATTAGCTTTCGTTTTCTGTTTAATCCGAAGCAAATGCTCCGGTCTGTTTTCAATCTGTTATAAAAATAGTACGAGAATAAAGTAAAGTGTTACACTTTTAAGGATAAATTTCTATACTAAATTCTCTAAAGTTGTCATCAATGTTTTCCACCAACCGGTGTTTGCCAGGGTAATTATAATGCAAACGTTGGTATGTAATTTTATTGTCTTCATTGTCGGCTATGCTAAAACTGTGTTCGCTCCAAAAGGTAAACGAAAACAGTAAATACTTTCGCTCCACTTTAATAATGACTGTACTTTCGTAGTTTTCGTTACACTCGTAAGCCATTTTTATTGCAGAATTTATAAACGGAAGTAGTAAAAGTGGCGGAACAACATAAGTTTTAAGGTTACCACTAACTATAAAATTACTGGTTAACCGGTCTCCCAAGGCATGGCTGTGTATGGTCATAAACTCTTCCAGTAACTTTACTTCCTGTTCTAACGGAATTAGCTCTTCCTTTCCTTCGTAGAGAAAACGATTTAGAAAATTCGAGATATTGATGATCATTTCCGGAGCATTCTCACCCTTTTTAATAGTCAACGATTCCAGTTCGTCCATGAGCTCGAATACAATTCGCGGCTGCAGTTGATATCGGTAAATTTCCAATTCGGTTTCGAGATTGGAACGCTGCAATTCTTGCTTCTCATATTCGGCTCTGGACCACGATGTTCCGGCTTTTATTGCAAGAAAAACCAAAATAATATAGTGATTCCCAACTCCGCTAATTACAATATTCCTGAAGTTTAAAAATCCGGGACTGAACATCCTGGTCTTATCAAAAAACTGAAATACAAGGTAATTGCTAACCAGTAGTTCGAGTACCGAGAATACAATAAGCAATACAAAAATACCGGCTGCAAACGATAAATAACGTTCCTTAAAAAATGTTTTAGGTAACAGCCAGTAGGCAATTATATAGGTGTGAGCGACAAAAACAGGCAAGGTTATGATGTAATACATCAGCCACACAAACCACGATTGTGCACCATCATTCAGCGTTTGAATAAATGTGAAAGATATTATCCATGTCAGCCAAAATACGACATGTAAGAGATATACACTTTTTACGATATGTAAAATATCTTTTTTCATTTCAATTTTTCAGCTCCAACTGAACCTTGAATCGATCACCCAAATCTTTAACAAGAAGCTGATAGCCTTTTTCGTTGTACAGTATATTTAAACGGTTTTTTAATCCTGTGTAACCACTGCCTTTTTCAATTTCCTTTCGTTTCTTCTTTAAATTTTCGGGTTTGCTGTTTTCTGTTTCAATACGAATTTCATTTTCTGTTGCCTGCACAATAATGTTTATCCAGGGGGCACCGGCATCTAAACTGCTTCCGTGTTTAAAACTGTTTTCAACCAAAAGAAATAAAACCATTGGCGGAATTTGTGCCGCAGCCAGATCGCCCTCGGTGCTGTAACTCACTTTTAAACGTTTTCCGTAACGCAATTTCTCAAGCTGCAGGTAATTTTCAACCAGCTTTACTTCATCTTCCAGGCTTACAAATTCTTTCAGGCTTTCGTTAATTATATAGGTTAAAACCGTTTTCATGCGGCTTATTACTTCATTGGTTTTATCGGGATTGAGAAGCGATAAGGCATACAAATTATTAATAGTGTTGAACATGAAATGCGGATCGAACTGAGATTGTAAAAGTGTAGTTTGTGCTTTTCGGTGTTGCTGTTCCAGTTTTTTTCTAAGATTTTCAGCCAGGATAAAATCTTTTACATACTTGGCGATACAAAATAAAGCCACAATAAAAGTCATATCCTTGGTATTTAAAACAATAGAACGCAGTGTGAAAACATTATTCTGCGACATATTTTCGGGAGATATGGAAGCGTAAAATATATAATCGGAGAAAACCAGTTTTAATGCCGACAAACCAACACCAACAAGTAAAAACACAACAATAAACCAAAATGGTTTTGCCTTTAACAGCAACTCGGGGATTAGAAGAAAAATGGTAATGTAGGCATAGCCAAAAAAGAAAACAGCGTTACCCAGGGTCATCAAAAAAATAGGCACAAAATCATTGCTATCGTTCTGGACATACAAAATGCCACTAAACAGCAATACGGTAACAGCAAAAAATAAAATATGCCTTGTTCCCCGATAAAGCACACTGTTATTGTACAACAATCTGTTCATTCCTATAACTCCCCTATCATAAAGGTAACAACATTTATAAGATGGCTTAATAATTGGATTAAAAGAGAACGATTAAAATCTGTCGTTTACTGATTAGAACAGTCATTTTGTAGTTTAAAAGCCTCCATTCATTGAAAAGCCCTGCGTTTTTACAACGCAGGGCTTTCGAGTGAAGTGCTCATCTAATTATGTATTACCCTTTCATTTTACAAATTTCATTCACTCTTCCTTTTTAATGCTGTATATATTTCGTTCTAATCAATATCAATATAAAAACCCCCGCCCTCTGGCGGGGATTCTCTTTTCATACTTCTATGAAAAAAATTGCGCTGTAAAATTCATTTTAAAAATTGGCCTGATATTCGTCTTTCACCAAATCAGGGAAATAACAAGCAATCAATCCCAACAAATCGTCTTCCGATTTTTTATTCTGGCAAATTACCCGCTGAGCGTAGTAAGCTACCTTATCCAACTTCAATTCCATTTCCTCATTCGGAAGTTCCTGGAAACGTGGTTCCATTTTTTTCACTCCAAACACATTGTTTCGGCATGCATACTGAATTTCAAATTCATCGGTGCGAACAATAAAGGTTTTGCAATTCTTTTTGTCTTCACACAAAACACCAATTCGTACCGGTGCATTCGTATTTTCGTATGTTAATTCGTAGGTATCTAAAACCTCGTTTTCGTACACCATTGGCGCACTTGAATTTACTATAGTATACTTACCAAATTCGGTGAGAGAGTTTCCTGTCATCGCCTTTCCGTCTTTTATTTTTGCGGTGGCACCCATGCTTAATATTGCAATGCAAATACTAAAAAGAACTAATTTTGTTTTCATCGTCATAATGTTTTAATTGTTTTACTATTTCAAAGATATGTAACGCACTGATGCCATGAATTTTAATTCAGCATTCGGTAAAAACAGACCAACAAACAACAGGTTTCTTTCTGCAAAATTCGTTTAATGTATTTCACCACCGTTTTTGTGCAGTTACCCTTTCAATTGTGCAGTTTGCAGATCGACGAAAATTGATAATTAAAAAATAAGCAGCAATCTTTTTTAAAAGGGGTTCGGCTAAAACAGAAAGATTTAGCTTATTTTGCAGGCTATGGATATTGCTTCGTTAAGCCATATTAAAAAAGAATTGAAGAATCTTCCGCCCGAAGTATTGCAAGATGTTGTGGTTCGTTTGGCCAAGTATAAAAAAGAAAATAAGGAGTTGCTGAGCTACTTATTGTTTGAAGCCTACAACGAAGACGAATACATCAGGCAGGTGAAAGAAGAAATAGACCTGGAATTTATGAGCCTGAACCGAAGCAGCTTTTACCTGGCAAAAAAAACAATTCGTAAAGTTTTAAAAACCACCAAAAAGCACATTCGGTTTTCGGGTAAAAAAGAAACGGAGATTGAGCTGTTGCTGTATTTCTGCAAGAAATTGAAAGACTCGCGTCTGAATTACAAACGCAGCCGGGTTGTTTTTAATATGTACCTGAACCAGGTAAAACGTATTCAGAAAGTTATATCTATGCTTCACGAAGATTTACAATACGATTACCGCGAAGAACTGGGAGCACTGTAAAAGAAACTACAACCTGTCGATTTCAGTGGAAACTACACGAACATCGGGCCCCTAAAACTGTTACTTTGTATACATTCAATTTGTTGTAGTAATTAATGCCATGCGAATTCTTTTAACCGGAGCTACCGGATACATAGGAAAAAGACTGTTGCCCGTATTGCTTAGCAAGGGGCACAATGTAACTTGTTTGGTAAGAGACAGGCAACGCTGTGTATTTAGCGAAAGCATTACTAAATCGATTGAAATTATTGAAGGCGACTTGCTGCACAAGGAAAGTCTGGATACAATTCCAAAGGACATAGATATTGCGTACTACCTTGTTCACAGTATGAGCGATTCGCGCGATTATGAAAAACATGAAAAAACATCGGCCAAAAATTTCAGGGAGCAACTGAATAAAACCACAGTTAAACAGGTTATTTATTTAAGTGGAATTGTTAACGATCAGTCGCTTTCCAAACATTTGAAATCGCGGTTAACCGTTGAAGAGGAACTGGCAAAAGGAAATTATTCGCTAACCACATTACGTGCCGGAATAATTATCGGGTCGGGCAGTGCATCGTTCGAAATTATTCGCGACCTGGTGGAAAAACTGCCGGTTATGGTAGCTCCCCGATGGTTAAAAACCCGCTGCCAGCCAATTGCCATTAAAGATGTTATCAAACTTCTGGAACGTTCAATCAACAACCCCGAAGTATTCAATAACAGTTTTGATATTGGTGGCACCGAAATTCTCACCTACAAACAAATGCTTTTAGGCTATGCAAAAGTAAGGGGTTTAAAACGCTGGATTTTAACTGTGCCGGTAATGACTCCAAATTTTTCATCGTATTGGTTGTATTTTGTTACCTCAACCTCCTATAAGCTTGCCACATCATTGGTAGACAGCATGCGGGTTGAAGTGATTGCACGGGACGATAAACTCACCAAACTCTTTAATATGCAATTACTAAGCTACGAAGAAAGCCTGCAACGGGCATTTATAAGGATTGAACAAAATGAAATAATTTCAAGTTGGAAAGATTCGTTTGTTAGTGGTCAGCTATTCGGACAGCTTTCCGATTTTATAAATGTACCAAAATATGGGTGCTACACCGATGTCAGGGTAATGGAAGCTCCCCGAAAGGAAAATGCCATTGAAAAAATTTGGCGAATAGGAGGAAAAACAGGTTGGTATTATGGTAACTGGCTGTGGCAACTTCGTGGTTTTATGGATAAACTGGCCGGAGGAGTAGGACTTCGCCGCGGCCGTACAAACGAAGACAGCATTAGCGCAGGAGATGCCATCGACTTTTGGCGCGTTATTTATGCCAACAAAACAGAAGGACGTTTATTACTATATGCAGAAATGAAGCTCCCCGGGGAAGCCTGGCTGGAATTCAAATTTCGTGAAAATCAGCTTATTCAAACGGCCACTTTTAGGCCAAAAGGAATTTGGGGAAGAAATTACTGGTATCTGGTAATGCCAATTCACGAATTTGTGTTTAAAGGACTGATTTCGCGCATTGTTAAATAATGAAAAAACTACATTTACAGAAAGACACTAAATATGATTAACATCGTTTGGTTACGAAGAGATTTACGATTTACAGATAACACTGCACTAAATAAAGCCTTAAAAACAGGTAAAGAAATTTTGGTGCTTTTTATTTTCGACACCAATATTCTGGATGAACTTGAAAAAGACGACGCTCGCGTAACTTTCATTCATCAGCAACTTACCAAACTTGACAAAGAACTGAAAGAAATGAATTCGGGCTTACTGGTAAAAACCGGCGAGCCTTTAAAAGTTTGGCAAGATCTCATTAAGGATTTTGAAATTGGCGAAGTTCATTTTAACCGCGATTATGAACCTTATGCCACTGAAAGAGATGATCAGGTGCAACAGTTGCTGCAAAAAAACGGCATCTCTGTTTTTTCTCATAAAGACCAGGTAATTTTCGAACCACATGAAGTATTAAAAGGCGACGGAACTCCCTACACGGTTTTTACGCCTTTTAAAAACAAATGGCTCGAACATTTTGAAGCGCAACAAATAAAAGTTGAAGAGAAATTTGCAACAGATTCCTTCGCCTCTATTGATTCATCAGTGCCTACACTGGAAGAAATCGGTTTTCAGAAATCGGATATCGAAGTACAGGACTACGATTTGTCGGTTGTAAAAAACTACCGTGATACGCGCAACTTCCCAGCCATTCACGGCACCAGTAACTTAAGTGTTCCCCTGCGTTTTGGCACGGTAAGCATAAGGCAAATTGTGCAACAGGTGTATCAACAATCGCCCGATTTTTTGAGTGAACTGGTGTGGCGCGAATTTTTTATGCAAATACTATTTCATTTTCCACGTGTGGTAAACGAAAATTTCAGAGCCAAATACAACGGTATTCAGTGGCGCAACAACGAAAAAGAATTCGAGCGCTGGTGCAAAGGCAAAACCGGCTACCCGATTGTAGATGCAGGAATGCGCGAGCTGAATAAAACCGGCTATATGCACAATCGTGTGCGAATGATCACTGCAAGCTTTTTATGTAAACATCTGCTGATAGACTGGCATTGGGGTGAAGCGTATTTTGCAAAAAAATTGCTCGATTTCGAGCTGTCATCGAACAACGGAAACTGGCAATGGGCAGCAGGAACCGGTTGCGATGCAGCACCTTACTTTCGTGTTTTTAATCCTACCGAGCAAGTAAAAAAGTTTGATAAAGAAATGCGCTACATCAAAAAATGGGTTCCTGAATTCCAGGAGCTTTCCTATTCAGCGCCAATGGTCGACCACAAAATGGCCCGCAACCGGGCACTGGAAACCTACAAAAAAGGTATCGCAGATAATTGATTTTCTTGCTGTAAATATCATCAAGAAAACTCAAACAAATTATTACCTTTAGCAACCAACTAAAAAAATCTACGATGAATAAAAAAATTTATCTGCTAAGCTTATTAATTATACCGTTTCTGACTTTCGCACAACAAATGAATAATGTTAAATCAACCCTTGAAATTTATAATACCGAAACCGATGAGCGCGAAATAATTCGTAGTGAAGAAGCCCATTTTGAGGCACCAAACTGGAGCCGCGACGGAAGTTTTCTGGTTATCAACCAGGAAGGAAAACTGTATAAAGTTGATCTGAAAACGAATGTAAAAACACTAATAAATACCGATTTTGCCGATCGTTGTAACAACGACCACGGCATTTCTTTCGATGGAAATTACCTGGCAATAAGTCATTTCGATCAGTCGGGTGCGCCCGAAGGAGAAGCCTATTATGGCGGCTCGCGAATTTATGTAGTACCCATTGAAGGCGGAACACCAACTGCCGTTACACCAAATACACCGTCGTACTGGCACGGTTGGTCGCCTGATGGAAAACGACTGGCTTATTGTGCCGAGCGCGATGGCGAATATGATGTGTACACCATATCGATTGACGGTGGCGAGGAAACCCGCTTAACCACTGCCAAAGGTCTTGATGATGGCCCGGAATATTCTCCTGACGGAAAAACCATTTATTACAACTCGATGGCTTCGGGAAAAATGGAAATCTGGCAAATGGATGTTGACGGTTCAAACAAAAAACAATTAACAGACGATAAATATTCCAACTGGTTTGCACACCCGTCGCCCGATGGAAATTCATTTGTGTACATCAGTTATCACGAAGATCAGGGAAGTGGTCACCCGGGAATGAAAGACGTTTCGTTGCGTTTGATGGACCTTGATGACGGATCGATAAAAACATTGTGTTCGTTTACCGGTGGACAGGGAACCATTAATGTTCCTTCGTGGTCGCCCGATGGCAAACGTTTTGCTTTTGTTACATACGAATACATTAAATAAATCATACGAGCCAAAAATGAATTATTTTCAGCCCCACATATTTATTCGCTTTGCATTGGCAATGGTGGATTGATATTTACAGCTGTTCCTAACAAAATTTTAAATTACCAAACCATAAAAAATGAATACAGAAGACGCCTTCAACGAAGAAACTATTCCGTCAGAAAATGAAACAGAAGTAAAACCGGAAACACTTGAACTTACCGAAGACATTAATCAAAACCTGCACAGTGCCGGAAAATGGAGTCAGTTTTTGGCCATCCTCGGATTTATAGGTGTTGGATTTATGGTACTTATCGGCATCACCATGAGTATCGTTATGGCATTTATTCCAAGTACCGAAACAGAAATATTTCCGTTTCCAATGGGCTTGTTCGGATTGTTCTATATTCTGATAGCCGGGGTTTATTTTCTGCCGGTTTTTTATTTATTTCGTTTTTCAAACAGCATAAAAAAAGCGGTTGCACTAAAAAAACAAGATCAGCTCAGCATCGCATTCAATAACCTGCGTGCCCACTACAAAACCTTTGGTATTATCATGATCGTTTTTATGTGTCTCTACCCGATTTTGATTATTGGAATGGTTTTATTCGGCATTTTTTCAGGTTTTGGAGCTGCAACAGAAGGTATTCCGATGTAGCAAAATCCGCTACGAATTTGATTTTAGTGAATAACAAATAGAAATAAAATTACAACCCGGTAAGGGCTGGATTAAATTCGAACCAAAATCAATCATGAAGTTTTTTTAGGCTAGCCCCGGACTTTTGATCTCTGCACAATTTCGTACTTTTGCGGCAGAACAAAAACAAACAAAATGAGCGACGACAAGAAAATAATTTTTTCGATGTATAAGGTGAGTAAAACTTACCCACCCAACAAAACAGTTATTAAGGATATTTCGCTATCGTTTTTTCTGGGAGCCAAAATTGGAATCATCGGTTTAAACGGATCGGGTAAATCGACCCTGCTGAAAATTATTGCTGGCCAAGACGAAGCCTACAACGGTGAGTTGGTTTTTGCACCGGGTTATTCGGTTGGATTACTCGATCAGGAGCCACAACTCGACGAAAGTAAAACCGTTATCGATGTGGTAAAAGAAGGTACGCAGGAAACCGTTGATGTACTGAACCGCTACGAAGAAATTAATAATGAATTTGGCTTGCCGGAGGTATATGAGAATCCGGATAAGATGGACGAGCTGATGAAGGAACAGGCCGAGTTGCAGGAGAAAATGGATGCCCTGGATGCCTGGAACCTCGACAGCAAACTGGAGCGTGCCATGGATGCACTGCAGTGTCCGCCAAACGACCAGCCCATAAGCGAGCTTTCGGGTGGTGAACGCCGCCGTGTTGCTTTGTGCCGTTTGTTGTTGCAGGAACCCGATGTACTGTTGCTCGACGAGCCTACCAACCACCTCGATGCCGAAAGTATTTTGTGGCTGGAAGCTCACCTCGATCAGTATAAAGGAACGGTTATCTGCATTACGCACGACCGCTATTTCCTTGATAATGTAGCCGGCTGGATTCTGGAACTCGACCGCGGACAAGGTATTCCGTGGAAAGGAAACTACACCTCGTGGTTGGAGCAAAAATCAAAACGTTTGGAACAGGAAGAGAAAGGAAGTCAGAAACGTAAAAAGACATTGGAACGCGAACTGGAATGGGTGCGTATGGCTCCAAAAGCCCGTCATGCGAAAAGCAAGGCCCGTTTAAGTGCTTACGATAAAATGTTGAATGAAGACGCCAAACAAAAAGAAGAAAAGCTGGAGATCTTTATTCCAAATGGTCCAAGACTGGGTGATAAAGTGGTTGAAATGGAAGGCGTGAAAAAAGGTTTTGGCGAAAAGCTGCTGTTCGAAGACCTGAGTTTTAAACTGCCACCTGCCGGAATTATTGGTGTTATAGGGCCGAATGGTGCCGGAAAAACCACACTCTTCAAACTGATAATGAAACAACTGGAAGCCGACGCCGGAAGCATTGATATTGGCGATACGGTAAAAGTTAGTTACGTGGATCAAACCCATGAAGCTATTAATCCGGAGAAAACAGTTTACGAAGTTATTTCAGGCGGAACGGAAACCATTATGCTGGGCAATAAACAAGCAAATGCCCGCGCCTATGTTGGCCGCTTTAACTTTAACGGAGCCGATCAGGAAAAGAAATGCGGTGTACTTTCAGGTGGTGAACGCAACCGTTTGCATCTGGCACTGGCATTAAAATCAGAAGGCAACCTGTTGTTACTCGATGAGCCGACCAACGATATTGATGTAAATACTTTGCGTGCACTGGAAGAAGGTTTGGACAGCTTTGCAGGTTGTGCTGTAGTTATCTCGCACGACCGCTGGTTCCTCGATCGTATTGCCACACACATTCTGGCGTTTGAAGGCGACGGACATGTGCATTTCTTTGAAGGTTCGTTCTCGGAATATGAAGAAAACCGCAAAAAACGAATGGGCAACGAAACACCAAAACGTTTTAAATATAAAAAGCTGATGGCGTAAAGAGTCGGAAGCTCGGAAGACCGAAATAAAGACCCGTTCTGTAGAATTAAAAAATTACATAACGGGTCTTTTTTTATTCCACCACAAATAAAACACCAATTTGTATTTTTATTTTGATTTCTTATTGATTTGATTTAACTTACTTAAGTAACTAAAAATTAATAAGATGAAAAGAATTGGCTTAGGATTGATCGTAATCCTTTTAGTTTGTACCATCCACACCACACAAGCACAGGAAAATAGTAAACAACTCTGGTATTGCTGGGAAGAAGAAGTGCATCCCGAGTACATAAACGAGTACTGGGAATACAGCAAAGAACTGGCACAACTGTGCAAAGATGAAAATACAAAATTTGAGTTTTATGCATGGACCACAGGTGATTTTAAATACCAGTACTGGCATCCGATCAATTCTTTAGCTGACATTGATGACCTGGAGAACGAATGGAGTAAGATTCTGGAGAAGTTCGGGGAAGAAAAAACGAAAAAATGGGTAAAAACCATCAAATCGAATTATTCGAAAACAATTACTGAATATTCAGCATTAAGTTTGATACCGGAAGTTAACCGCATTCCCATGGATAGCGTAAACTACATGGGATTTCAGGAATTTTATGTTATTCCGGGAAAACAACAGGAATTTAGACAAATAATGAAAAAAGCTGTTGATTATATGAAATCGGAAGGACATAATGATATGTGGCGGGTTGCACAAGGAGAACTCGGTTATAACGGACCTGTTTATATCGGTTGGTCGTATGGAAAAAACCAGGTAGAATATTTAGAATACGACAATAAATTCTCGGAAAAGTACAAGGATTTCTTTGAGGATTTAAACAAAGATTTTGTCAAGGTTTTACGAACTGTAAAAAGTTATGATTCCTGGTATTTGCGAGACCTTAGTTATTCTAAGAACTAAGGACAAGGCAAAGTGATTGAGAAGACGAAAGCCCCGTTTTGTATATTTTGAAGAATACAGAACGGGGCTTTTTTATTCTACTAATAGTGATGATGATTTTCTTATCGTCCGATCCGTCGGCTGACGGACCACCCCCTCTTCGTTAAAGGCTGACGTAGAATACAACTCAAATCTAGCAACTTGTACCTTGTAACTAACTAATACTTCTGCAGTAACTCCAGCAATTTTCTATCGAGTTTATGGCCGTAACAGTCTTCGTATTCAATGTCTTTACGTCCGGAATCAAGCAGCCCAAAATCACCCCTGAAATTCCATAAGGCAAACCCGATCTGGTTTTCTGCCAACACGCTGAGTACATCTCCGAACCAACTCAGAAAAACATCATGTGGTGTTTCCCGCCAACATCCGCACTCACCACAATGTACACCTACCCCGCTTTTCACGGCATCGATCCACGGCTTGTAAAACTCCTCAATGGTTTCGCGACTGAATTTGTTTCCATCAATCTCTCCCGGCCAAATCGGCGTGGGTGCATCATCCGGGTTCTCCCACACCCACGGAGCGCGGTAATGCGAAACGTAATGCGGATAATAGCCCCGGCAACTCTGCCCGATTTCCAGATCAAAAATTTCAGGAATCACATCAGCCCCAACATTGTTTCCGTCGGCTACCACCAAATGTTTTGGGTTATGGCTTCGAATAGTTTCCAGTGCTGTTTTCGCCACTTTGCGGTACAACTCTCCGGGAATCGGTCCGCGCTGCGAAAACTGGTCATTCATATCCTCGCGCGTACAAGGTTCGTTCACCAAATCAAAACTGATCTGCTTATCGGAATACGAAGCAAAACGTTTTGCCCACATTCCCCAGTGCGTGTAAAAAGCTTCCTGGGCCTCATTGTCCTGCCAAAGATTGTAAGGTTCGTTAAAACCGGCGTTCACACAAAATCCCGGAGCTCGATGCAGGTTCAGACTTACATGCAATCCGTACTTATTGGCCGTATCAACCACCTGTTGAATGTTGTCCACCTCTTTCTCATCGAAATTTAAAACATCATCAGGTGTAATACTTTTTGATGCATCAAATTTGACGTAACGCGGATATGCCATCGGGATACGTACAAAGTTAAACCCCCAGTCGGCCATCCATTTAAAATCTTCTTCGGTTGATCCGCTGGAGTTACTTCCTTTGGTGGGCGAGAAATAATCCAGCAGGTTAAATCCCCGCCAGTGCGGTAAAGCATTTGTAATTTGTGATTGTGATGCGGATAATGGTCCGGCCATTCCAACTCCGGCTGTTACCAGCCCGGTAGTTTTGATAAAATTTCGTCGTTGCATAGTTGGCTTAAATTGGTTGTATTTTCAAAGATATTAGATTCTGTTAAATTATTAACAGAAAAGCTATTTAACATTTATTTGGCAAGCGTTATCGTTTTTTTGAAATTATGTTTACTTTTATGGCTCAACAAACATTATTCTACAGAAAAGACCCCCTAAAATAAGAACAAATAAATCTCATTGTATTAAGTAATGTATAACATGGTTTGTGAAGTAACATAACCATTGAAAATACAAATTAGAAGCAATCCTTTTAACCAAATAAAAAAACTTTAAGCAATTATGATTAAAACCATTCAAACTCAAGTTAGAAACGAATACCAGACACAAATTAAAGATTTAGAAGAAAACTTAAATGCAGTTGGTAATTTTGAAGCAATTATTAAAAAAAATAAGGGAGGAATAAAGCTTAAGCTATTTATTAATTACTTATTTTCCTATACCGCATTATTTTTAGCAGTTTTAATATTTGTAATTGTCCAGTTTTTCTTTGATAAACTCTTAGGCTTTTTAAGGTTATATTTTGAACTTAGCCAAACATTCTTTAGTCCAAATTCAACGTATGACATATTATCTCCCCGAGATGTGATGATTGTGTTATTATATTCCACGTGTCTTCTTCTTTTAGTAATAAGTTTATTGCTTAGATCATTGAGAGTTAAAAATAGATTAATCATAAAAATCAATATAATAGTTTCATATCTAAAGCAGAGAGTTTTAAGTATGCTGGATGTTGCAAAAAATCGTCAAAAAACATACTCCGAACATGTTGCAAGAGAACAAGCTACATATTCAAAAGAAAATTAGTCACTTTTTAAATTGAACTATCCTCGGCCCAATAATTAATAGCAATAACTTTTTTGGAAATACCGAAAGATCTCATCCACTTAAGTCATTTCTGTTTACCCCAAAAAAAACTAACTTAGAAACCTAAACAAAACTAAACTATCTAATTATGAGAACTACGATCTTAGTCCTTTTTGGCTTTTTTTGGGCTTTCACCACGCAGGCACAGAATTCAAAAATAAATGTTGTTGTAATTGGCGCTCACCCCGACGATGCCGACGTTGATGTTGGTGGCACAGCATACCAGTATGCACAAATGGGGCACAACGTATTGTTTGTTTCGCTGACAAACGGCGATGCCGGACATTTTAGCAAAGGCGGAGGAGCACTGGCAAAAATACGGATGAAAGAAGCGGAAGAAGCCGGTAAACGAATCGGAGTAACATATAAAGTGCTCGATAACCACGATGCAGAACTGATGCCAACACTTAAATTGCGGCACGATATCATCCGTATCATCCGAAACTGGAATGCCGATGTGGTGATCACGCACCGTCCGTACGATTACCACCCCGATCACCGGAATGCGGCCATCGCTGTTCAGGATGCAGCTTTCCTGGTAACTGTGCCCAATGTGGCTCCCGATGTTCCGGCGCTGCGAGTGAACCCGGTCTTTTTATATTCGCACGACAATTTTCAGAAACCCAATCCTTTTCAGCCCGATATTGCTGTTGATATTTCGGCCGTTTACGATAAAAAAGTATATGGTATGGCAGCCCACGAATCACAGTTTTTTGAGTGGCTACCCTGGCTCAACGGACAGCTGGATGGAATGCCCGATAACGAGCAGGAGCGACTGGAATGGCTCGGGAAAATGCGTTTAATCACCATCACTCCTGCCATGCGCAAATCGCTGGAGAAATGGTATAGCGCCGAAACAGCGGAACAGGCAACTGCAGTGGAAGCCTTTGAAATTTGCGAATTCGGACGCCATCCTTCTGATGAAGAAATACGAACTTTGTTTCCGATGCTGGGGAAATAATTTTACGCGGCCCCAACTACTGTTTATTAAAACACCGGCTTCTGCTTTTAAAAGATTCCGTTTACATTTATTGAGCTAAAAGTTTAAACCGTTTAATACGTCACTGAATATAAAATTTATTCAAAAACTACATTTAACCCTCAATAGGGCTCATTAGTTACGATGTTAAAGAGATATAAACGCAATTATACATTTCAACATACGTTACCAAAAATTAAAAAAAGACAGTGCAACAATGAAACATATACTATTATTTTTTGTCAGCTTCTGGATAGTTGAGACAAGTTCTGGACAGAACCTGCCATTGCTAAAAATTAGTAGCGATAGCAATTATATTGTAACAGAAAACAATGAACCTTTTTTTTGGTTAGGGGGTACCGCATGGGAACTTATACACCGATTGGACAAAGAAGAAATTGACAGGTATCTGACGGATAGAGCAAATAAAGGATTTACTATAATACAAACTGTTATTCTTGCAGAACTGGATGGTTTGAATACACCAAACGCTTATGGTAACAAACCTCTATTGGATAATGACCCAACAAAGCTAAATGAGCGATATTTTGAACATGTTGATTATGTAATAGAAAAAGCAAATGAACTTGGACTATATATAGCCTTGCTTCCATCATGGGGTGATAAGTTCTATAAAAAATGGGGAGTCGGACCAGAAATCTTTACTCCTGAAAATGCAAAAGTTTATGGTGAGATTTTAGCAAAAAGATATCTCAAAAATTCAAACTTGATCTGGATTCTTGGAGGAGACAGAGCTCTGGAAAATGAAAATCATTTTGAAATAATTAGAGCAATGGCAATGGGTATTCGTCAAGTTGACAGAAAACATCTAATAAGTTTTCACCCTGTAGGTGCAAAAAAAGCTACTGATTTCATTAATGATGATTGGCTTGATTTTGATATGTATCAAAGTGGACATAGCAGAACTGCAAAAGAGTATGCATATGTTATAGAGAGTAAAAAATCGTCAATTAGGCGACCAATAATTAATGGAGAAGCAAGATATGAAAACATAGCTGATAGATTTTGGGAAGAAAAATCATATGGTTGGCTTGACGATGCTGACGTTAGAGTTTCTGCTTATTGGAGCATAATTGCTGGAGCAGCCGGATACACATATGGCTGTAACGATATTTGGCAAATGTATGATGCCAGCAGAGTGCCGACAATAAATGCACGGACTGATTGGCAAGCTGCACTAGAGCTGCCAGGTTCATCTCAGTTGGGGTATATGAGACAATTGTTTGAAAAACTACCCTGGCAAAAAATGATGCTTAATCAGCATTTAATACTAAATAATAACCCCGAGAATGAATCATATATTTTAAGCGCAATTGATTTAGATAAGCAAGTTGTTATTGCATACACGCCAACAGGCACCCCTATTAAAATTGATTTATCAAAAATTGATTCAAAGAGAATAAATGCATTTTGGTTTAATCCGCGAAGTGGTAAAACAAAACATGTAGGAGACTTTGCAACACAAACACCTCAAGAGTTTAAACCGTGGGCTAGTGGTTGGGGAAGTGATTTTCTTTTGGTATTGATTGCGGAGAATTATAAGTTAGATTTTAACGATTTAAATAACTAACATTTGGTTAATTGCCCATGATATTTTACCCTAAATCTAAATAAAATAAATAGCCACAGCCTCCATTTCCCAGGATATAATGATGATATCCCGGAATAGTGTCATATCCAAATTCAGAATGTCTTTAACCCACTTTTGAGAGTAAATACACACGAAATTTCCGCTCTCCACTATTACCTGGATAGATGCTTTAAATAGTGTTAAAACACCACTATTTTAGCGAAAAATCAGAACATTTTCTTCCGCTTTTTGTGTTAAATACTGAATTGGATAAAATAACGGGCTAAAACACGTTTTGTAATTCCAACAATTTTAAACAAATAATAAAATCATAGCTATGAGTAATAATTCAATACTTCAGGTAGAACCATTAGGATCTCCGTGGAAAGCACAGGATCCATTTCTGTTTTGTGCCTATCACCACGATAAATACCCTAAGGGAAATGAAAAAATGGGGCCCGACGCCGATCAGTTAAAAGGCCGGAATATTGGTCAGGATTTCGCGGGAAAAGACGGATTCAGCATGTATCATGGCAGCGTGGTGCCGGGCTTTCCTTTCCATCCGCACCGCGGTTTTGAGACGGTAACAGTTGTTAAGAAAGGTGTAGTTGACCATTGTGATTCCTTTGGCGGTGCCGGACGCTATAAAGATGGCGATGCACAATGGCTAACAGCCGGTAAAGGTGTTCAACATTCAGAGATGTTTCCGCTTCTTAATGCCGACAAAGACAATCCGCTTGAACTTTTTCAAATATGGCTCAACCTGCCCCAAAAAAGTAAGTTGGTTGAACCGCATTATAAAATGCTTTGGAAAGAAACGATTCCTGTTATTCAATCAAAAGATGAAAATGGGAAAGTAACAGAAATCAATCTGATTGCCGGGACGTTAAACGGGACCAAAGCTCTTGATCCGAATCCGGATTCGTGGGCTGCTGCTCCAGAAAATGAAGTTGCCATTTATACGATAAAAATGGAGGCCGGGGCAACCTGGACACTTCCGAATGCATCAGAAGAGGTGAATAGAAACATCTATTTTTACGATGGAGATTCGATTACAATTGACGGCCAAAGAATAACTGTGAATAACAGAATAGCATTAAACCCGGCAATAAAAACGACCATTAAAAATGGCAGTAAAGATGGATTTCTGCTTTTGCTGCAAGGAAAACCAATCAAGGAACCGGTGGCGCAATATGGCCCGTTTGTGATGAATACCCAACAGGAAATCAGGGAAACAATACATGAATATCAACAGACGCAATTTGGCGGATGGCCCTGGTCCATGAAAGAACAGGTATTTGAACGATCGAAAGGCCGGTTTGCCCATTATGCCGACGGAACAGAAGAAGTAAAATAATGGATATGACCTTATCGAATCAAACAGCCTAATAAGATGATTTTAGAAGAGTTTGGAAATTAAAGCCGCGTTCCGTATTGATTCTAAACATACGGAACGCGGCTTTTTTTCAATCTTCATCTTATTTTAGCGATGGAGAATTTTAATACTTAGTCCTTTTTGCGCCGACCATCCTTCTTTATCGGTAAGGCTGATAAAAAAATGATAATCGCCATCATCATACCATGCTGTCCCATCATCTTCAGGAATAGAAACCGTAAGGTTTGTTTCGTACTCCATAGAACCTTCGGGAATGGAATAATCGTCGATGCTTACATACGGATTTACAGGATCTTTATCCGGATCGGGATTACAAGCTGTAACTTCCGTGCTGTGTGAATGATGATCGAAGTTGTTGTGAATATTAATGCTGTAAGCTCCCAGTTCAACGTTGTCAGAAAATTTCATTTTCATTACAAACGGTTCACCAAAATAGAGGGTATCGCAATTCACAGGAAAAGCACCGGAGAAACTAATATCGATTACCGGTTTCTCGGTATCAACTTCGCTCTCGTCGCTGCAGGCAACCACAAATAACAATAAAATGCTTAATATTGATAGTATATTTTTTTTGCTCATAACAGTACTTTTTAAAAGCCAACAGGCTGAAATACCCGTTGGCTTAATAAGTTTCTATTCTTCAACAATCTCCAATTCCGATTCGGCACTCGACTGGTTTCCTTCCATATCGGTAACAATAAAATGAAAATGATACTCGCCCGGCTCAGCCCACTCGGCAATGTCGATATGCTCATGAAAAGTGGTATTTTTTAAACCCGAAAATTTTGTATAAGTCGTATCCACTTCCCACTCGTTCTCAAAAGCCGATTTATGTTCCCCTTCCGGATGAATTTCAATCTGCACTACATCAATCTTTCCCTCAGCAACAATTTCCACTTCTACATGTAAATCGCTGCCAGCTACTCCGGTGTGGTCGTTACCATGGCTGTCGCCTTCACCCAATTCCATTATCGTTACTTCCGGTTTGGCAATTGTTGTGTCATCGTCGTCACATGCTGTAAAAAAAACAGCTACTCCTAAAGTTATCGCAACCAATAAATTTCTCTTTTTCATCTTTAACTAATTTTGTGATTTAACATTTATAATTTGCCTGAGAAGGGCACTGAAACATTCAATACAATATTCCGCCCCGGCTCAGGTACATTAATCAGCCTGTAAAAGCTGGTGTGTTTAAAATATTTGGTGTTAAGCAGATTTTGTACCTGCATTGAGATGTTAACTTTTTGGTTTATAATTTCGATCTCGCCTCCCACTCCTAAATTTACCACCTGGTAACCGTCGGTAGTTACTTCCGGTGGAACAATGTGGTTTTGAGGCGCAGTAATTCTGTAATCAAATGAAGCATAAGCATTTTCTGCAAATGCAACCTTTTTCTTCTGATATTTTAGATTGATAATAGCCGAAGCCGGTGGCGAAAATGGCAAAGTATATCCCTTTTTCTCTCCCGAGAATTGTTCTGAATACACATATTCGGCCATGGCTCCCAGCTGTAAATAAGGCAGCAATTCGTAATGAACATGCACCTCGGCTCCGTAGCGCAGCACCTTGCTTTCGGTATAATAAAATACCTGGTTACCGTTTCCGTACAATCGGTCGAAATCGGAACTCGGATTCAGGAAAATGTAATTATCAAAGTAATTCAGAAAAGGCGTTGTCCCCACAGCAAATCGTTCTGAATGGTATTCCATTCCCAGATCAAGCTGGTACGAAATTTCAGGTGAAAGATCAGGGTTACCAACTTCGTAACTAAAGCGATGATAATTTACACCGTTTGCCGCCAGCTCTTTTGCGATAGGCATCCGAAAACTTTTGCCAACATTGGCTTTTAACGACCAGTGCTTCAAGTCGTAATTATAACCTACCGACCATGATAAACTGGAAAAAGTACGGTCGATATTTCCGGCACGCCTGAGATACTCCAAACCTGTATTTTCGTCTTCATCTACAGGAGAAGGAAACCAGTCGTAATACTCCTTTGTCTCAATAGTTCCATAATCGTAACGTACTCCCATTAGTAAACGACTTCGTTCCGAGAACTTGTGTTTTGCAACAAAAAATCCTCCCACACGAAACTGTTCATAGGCCGGAATAATAAACCCGCGACCATCAATCCGGTTATCCTGAAACTCGCTGTTAATTCCTGTTACCAATTGGTTTTTCTCATCAACCTGATGCGAAAACCGTAGATTTCCGGTATACACAAATTTCTCAAACTCGCGCTCTAAATCCGGATCAAACGTTAAGGTATCAGGAAAAACCGGCGGCATATAACCATGGCTTACATATGCACTCCATTCTTGCCGAAAATTACGTTGGAAACCTAAATCCATTTCAAGCTTCGAAGCGTTCCATTTGTAATGAGTAGTATTCACCACTTTAAAATGGCTCACATTCTGGTACGGATAATTGATATCACGGCTTGATTTATCGTGCAAATCAGTATCCACGTTTCGAGGTTCTAAACCGTGCGCATTAGCAAAAAAGCCACTTTTGCTGTTTACCGTGCTCACAAACAGCTTACTCTGAAACCCGTTTTGGATAATGCCAAGTGTAAGGTGCAGGTTTTTTTCGTTGCCTGCCGTATTTCGCAGGTAATTGTTATGCAAAGCTGCACGGTACGAATAAATATCCACACTATCGGTCGGCACTTTGTAGTCTCCATAATCGATATAAGTGGCACGAAGGTTGGCAAAAAACCAGTCTTTCCGCCCATACACCGAAACGGAAGTTCCCAATAAACCGTTATTTGTTTTTCCGGTGAGGTCAACGTTTCCACCAAACGAATTCGGCAGCGGCAAGGTTCTGTTGTTCATGTCGATTACACCACCAATAGCATCGGAACCGTACATTAACGACGCCGGACCTTTAATCACTTCCACATTATCAACCGCATACTGGTCTATTTCTAAACCATGGTCGCTTCCCCATTGCTGTGCTTCGTGTTTTATATTGTTTTCAACCACCACCACGCGGTTAAACCCAAGGCCACGAATTACCGGTTTTGACTGACCGGAGCCAATATCGATCGTAGTAACGCCGGGCAATCTTTCCAGCGAACTCATCAAGCTGCCACCAAGGTTTTGTTTCAGATAATCATCATTAACAACTTCGATATTTAACGATTCTTCCTTTTTTCGGTTTTCGCTATAATTATCGCTTATCACCACTTCCTGCAAACTCAAGTTGGCAGCTTCCAACTGAGCTGTGTAAGAACTGTTCTTGTTAACAAAAACGGTATCAACACGTTTTTTAAAACCAATAAACGTGATATTAAGCGTATAGCTTCCACCACGCAACTTATCAATAACAAATTGCCCGTTGGCATCGGTAACCGTTCCTTTTTCAATTGGTAACAATACTACTGATGCACCCGGTAAAGGATTGTTGTTTTCATCAACAACCAGGCCGTTAAGCACATAACCGGATTGACCAAACAAATGGCCATACAAAAAGAGCATGCACAAAGAGAGCATGACAAATTTTCTCATATAAAATAATTGAGATTAAAATTCACCTAAAAAATTAATAAACTGATATGTTAGGTGATTGCAGGAGGTGCGCGCGGTGTTTTTGTGGAGACAACCTGTTTACAGGCTTGTTTTATTTTGGTTTCGGGAAGCGAATGCTGTACAATTTGTGTTCCGGGCTTAAAAAACAAGAGTCGTGGTAATTCGTTAACCGGAAAGTGATAATCGCAAATGGGGCAACTTTCGTAAACATCGGTGCTGGTATGAATAAGTACACCATCAGGCTCGTTATGCTCCAAATGACAGCATTCATGATGAGAATCGGCTTTTTTGGAATGATGCCTAACAATATGATACGGTTGATAAGCGATTGGGAAAACGAAAATCCCCAATAGCACAAGGGCTATATGTATTTTTAGACTATTCACAGACTAGGCCTGTTCTTTGCAAACGGAACAGGTTCCTTTTATTAAAACTTCGGTTTCTTCCCCTGCGTAACCAACAGGAAGGGTATAGTGTTGCACAGGTATATTGTCTAAACACTTTACAGTATTACACGTATTGCAGTAAAAATGCGCATGTGATGACTTATGTGTTTCCTGTTTATCAAGTGCATATTTAACTACCTGATTATCGACAACGATTTTATGAATGATGTGATGCTCCACCAATGTTTTAAATGAACGATAAAAGGTGGTACGGTCGTAGTTACCGGCCAGGCGTTCCCTGATTTCATTTTCAGATAATGCCTGATTGGCTTCCATAACAATCTCAATTATCCCCTCACGGCAACTGGTTCGTTTGAGCTTATGATTATTTAATATATCAATTGGCTTCATAAATGCAAATATGCTCCAAATGCAACAATGCTGCAAATATAAAACAATAAATCAAAGCAATGAATTAAAGACTAATAAATATTTTTATCGATGAATTTACTCTCTTGTTGCGGCCATAAAAAAAACCATTCTGTATCAAGCATACAGAATGGTTTTCTAATTTTAAAATTAAATTCTTGCCACTATTCCGCCATCGGATAACCAAAAGTATAAGTCCCCGACCCTACTGAAACAGTTACATCGTTTCCGCTTTGTTTAGCGTCTGATTTTAATTGGTCATCCATCCTGATATTGGTTACGTTGGCTTTTGGCAACACCACCTCGGCAGAAGTATTTGCAGGAACTTCTATCTTGTAAGTCATTTGTCCGTCGATGATATTCCAATCCGATTTAATCGGTCCATATACCGAATTAAACGTTGCATCAACCTTGTTTAAACCTCCACCCGGATTTGGTGCCAGAATGAACTTCTTGTAACCGGGATTATTTTCATCCACTTGAATTCCGGCAACATGGTTATACAGCCACTCTCCAATAGCGCCATAAGCATAATGGTTAAAGCTGTTCATCCCCACATCCTGAAACGATCCGTCGGGTTTCTGGCCGTCCCAGCGCTCCCAAATTGTGGTAGCGCCCTGTGTAACCGGATACAACCACGATGGGTATTCTTTGCGGTTCAGCAGCATAAAAGCCAGGTCGTCGCGGCCAATTGCCGAAAGTGTGGGACATAAAATTGGTGTTCCCAAAAAGCCGGTGGTCAGGTGTTTGAATTTCTCCACGTCTTTTGCCAGGTAATCGGCAGCTGCATCAACCATACTGTCGGGTAAAATTCCGAATGTAAGTGCGATAACATAAGCCGTTTGTGTGTGCGAAACCAGGCGTCCGTTTGGTGTTACAAACTCATCGTTAAAAGCTGTTTTGATGTTCGCCGCCAATTGCTTGTATTTTTCAGCATCTTGTGGTTTACCCAGAATCTTTGCAATTTTTGCTGTTAATGTAGTCGTGTAATAAAAGTAAGCCGTTGCCAGCAGGTCTTTTTCAGTGGTAGCACCAGGGTAATCCGAACTTGTTGTGGCATATGCCAGCCAGTCGCCATAATGGTTATCTCCTGTCCACAGGTAATCGTCGCCGGCGCGTTCGTTCATATACCCCACCCATTTCGTAATAGCCGGATAACTTTCTTCCAGAATGCGGGTATCGCCATAAATTTTATACACCGACCACGGAATTACAGCCACCACATCGGCCCAGCCTGTAGCACCACCTTGTCCGTTCAAAACGTCAGGAATAACGTGAGGAATAACGCCGTTTTCCAACTGATCAGCTTCCACATCTTTCATCCATTTGGTGTAAAAAGGAGCCACATTAAAATTATATCCGGCAGTCATGCTAAACACCTGCGCATCGCCTGTCCATCCCAAACGCTCATCACGCTGCGGGCAATCGGTAGGCACATCCAGGAAATTTCCTTTTTGCCCCCACTGAATATTATGCTGCAGCTGATTGATCATTTCATTGTTACAGGCAAAAGTACCCGTTGGTTCCATATCAGAATAAATAACCACACCGGTAATATCTTCCATCGACGGCACCTCATCGAAACCGATCAGCTGCAGATAACGGAATCCGTGAAAGGTAAATTTTGGTTCGTAAACAGCCTCGCCATCTTCCCCGAAAATATAAGTGTCGGTACATTCTGCAGCCCGTAAATTGGCTGTATAAAAATTGCCCTCTTTATCGAGCACTTCCGCAAATTTCAACTGCACTTTCTGCCCCGCTTTTCCTTTCATTTTAATACGAATCCAACCAACCATATTCTGGCCCATATCGTAAACCATTTCACCTTTTGGCGTAGTAATAAACTCAATTGGTTTGATTTCTTCAACAGCTTTTACCGAAACACCCTGCGGAGCAATTAACACATCTTTTGACGCGTCAACTTCTTCGGCAGTATTCCAACCGTCGGCATTATATCCGGTACTTGTCCAACCAGTCAGTTCCAAACGCGCATCGTAAGTCTCTCCATTGTAAATATCCGATTTGCGGATCGGTCCATTATTTACCTTCCAGTTTTTATCGCTTACAATCCATTCGCTGCTTCCGTCGGTATAATCAATTTTCAGCTGGAACAACAGCGCCAACTCATTTCCGTAATATCCATTGGCACTTACCCAACCAATATTTCCGCGGTACCAGCCATCGCCTAAAACAACGCCAACGGCATTTTCTTTTTGTAGCATTTCAGTAACGTCGTAGGTCTGGTATTGCAAACGTTTATTGTAACTCGTCCAGCCCGGAGTAAACAACTGGTCGCCCACTTTATCGCCATTTAAAAACAGTTGATACAATCCGTGCGATGTAACATAAGCTCGCGCCGATATTATGTTTTTTGAAGTTGAAAATTCATTTCGATAGTACTGCGCCGGTTTCGAGTCTTCTGATTCCGGCTCATTTGGCAACGTAATCCACGAAGCTTTCCATAACTCCGACTCTAAAATTCCCATCTCCCAGTAAGCCGCTTCGCTCCACTTGCTGGCATTTCCAGTGTTATCCCACACTCGCACCTGCCAATAAACGCGCTGCATCGATTCAGGTGAAGGGCCACCATATTCAACATTCACCGATTGATCGGATTCAATCTTGCCAGAGTTCCAAATTTGTTTGGCTTTTTTCGACAAATCCGATGCTGTTGCGGCCACTCTTATTTCGTATGCCGTTTGTTTTACATCCTGTGCATCCGATATTAACTGCCAACTTAAACGCGGTTGCAACACATCAATACCCACCGGGTTGGTATGGTATTCGCAAACCAGGTTATCAACTTCGGTTTTTGCCATTATCGTTAAAGATATTGCCGAGAAAATAAACACAAAAAATAATGATCTGAAAGAAGAAACTAACTGCTTCATTTTATTCGATTTATTGGTTTAGTAAAAGTACTGACTGTAAAGTTATGTTTATTAAACAGGAATAACAATACTAATTTCTACTGATTTTTGTTTTCAACACAAACAGTTAGCTGTATCATTGGTGACAATAGTCACTCAATTAAAACATAAATCTATATTTTGTCACAGAAACTAAAGTTTTTTAATAAAAAAGTGTAATTTCCTGCCACCATTCAGAACAGATTTCTAATGATCTGAAGAAAATAAACTCAAAAAAGAATTAGAATTTTAACAGCATAATACATTTAAGAAAAACACTTTTATTATGGTCAAAAAACTACATTTCTTGTGCTTTCTCGGAGTGCTTATTTTTATGAGTTCCGGTATTAAAGCGCAAACCTACTCCGGATTTGATAATTATCATACCAACCGGGAGATTCAACAATTATTAAAAGAATTTTCTTCGGGAAATGCAAAACTGCATACCATTGCAGAAAGTCCGGGTGGAGAACCAATTACGGTATTGGAAATTGGTGCAAACCTAAGCGATGTACCGGCAATTTTTGTAGGTGCTAATTTCGAAGGAAATGTGCCGCTGACAACGGAAGGTGCGCTTTACCTGGCTAAAATGCTATTGGATTCAACAGCTTATACCAAAGATGTAAAATGGTACATTATGCCACAACCCAATCCCGATGCAGCTGCCGTTTATTTTTCGGGTTTGAAAACCGGTCAGAGCACCAACCTTTTTGAGATGAACAATGATGCAGATGATCAGACGGGTGAAGATGGTCCTGACGACCTGAATGGCGACGGAATGATTACCCAAATGCGGATCAAAAGCCTTGATGGAAATTATATCGTTTCGGATAAAGATGCACGGCTAATGAAAAAAGCCGATAAACAAAAAGGCGAACGCGGCGAATACAAAGTATTGACAGAAGGAATTGACAACGATAACGACGGCAAATACAATGAAGATGCAACCGGCGGAATAAACATTGGTATTTCTTTTCCGCACCTTTTTCCATACGAAAACAAAGATGCCGGGTTATTCGCCGGACAGACTCCTGAGGTTTATGGAATTATGCGTTTCATTTCCGATCGTCCTGAAATTGCAATGATTTACACACTGGGAACTTCAAATTTTTGCTTGGTTCCACCAAAAGGAGGACGCAAGGGCGATGCGAATCTCGAGCGTATAAAAATACCTCGTCGTTACGTCAGCATGCTTAATGCCGATGCCAGCAAAACCTACACAATGGAAGAAACAATCGAACTTTTTAAAGCTGTTGTTCCGGAAGGTACCGATGTTACTTCGGCACTGGTTGCAAGCTATTTGAGTTTGGGGCCGGCACTAAATCCGCTGGAAGATGACCTGGTTTTCTACAAAAAATATGCTGAGGATTATAAAAAGTATTTGAAAGCTAAAGATTTTAGCACCGAAACACTCGATCCCACTCCGGCAAAAAATGGTTCGTTTGAATTGTGGGCGTATTACCACCTTGGAGTACCGTCGTTTAGTATGCAATTATTCTCGGTTCCAAAAGTAAAAGAAGAAGCGAAAGAAGAGGATGATAAAGAAGCATCAGACGAGAAGAAAAAGAAAGCGGAAAAGTCGGATAAAAAAGATGAGTTGGACGAAAAAGACAAAGCGTTGCTGGCGTATTCGGATGACGAACTGGACGGAGCTGGTTTTGTTGCGTGGACAAAAGTCGATCATCCTGATTTTGAGGAAGTGGAAGTTGGAGGTTATGTTCCTTACCTGGAAACAACACCAAAAGCAGATAAAATTGCATCATTGTCGGCAACACAGTTGCCATGGTTGCTCAAATTATCAAAAGAACTTCCTGAGTTCACCATTGCCGACAAGAAGATTACTGACCTGGGTGGAGGCATCTACAAACTGGAAATATATGTAGCCAACAACGGCGAACTTCCCTACCCCATTGCAATGGGTCAGCGAAATGGTCAACCGGCTCCTGTGATTCTTACACTCGATGGCGAAGTAGAACTACTGGAAGGAAAGCTGCGCACACCGGTTGGAGCAATTGGCGCAAACCAGGTAAAAAAATATACATGGCTAATAAAAGCAGGCAAAAACAAAAGTATAACTGCCGGAATTGAGTCGACAGTTTTTACTGATGTAGTTGAACAAATTAAAATTGGAGGTTAATCATGATACACAAGATATTTTCATTATTAGCAATATTCTCGCTGGCTGTTTCGGTATTTGCCGCCAACGAACCTAAAATTGAAGTACCACTCCGTTTCGACCGGTATTACGATTACGATGATGTGGTAAAAGCATTGGAAGTGCTTCATGAAGCTTACCCTGATCTGACAAAACTGGAATCGGTTGGAGAAAGTGAGGAAGGACTTAAGATTTATGCACTCACCATCAACAATAAAAAAACCGGTGCCGAGCATGATAAACCCGGTGTTTGGGTTGACGGGAACATTCATGGTAACGAAATTCAGGCCGGCGAGGTGTGCCTGTATTACGCCAATATGTTGCTGACAAAATATGGCGAAAACGAGCAGGTAACCAAAGCTGTCGACAGCAATGTTCACTACATCATTCCGGTGGTTAATGTTGATGGTCGTAATCACTTTTTCAAAGATGCACATACACCTAGTTCTAGCCGAAGCATTCGCATTCCGAAAGATGATGACGGTGACGGGTTATTCGATGAAGATGCACCGGACGATCTTGATGGCGACGGCAGCATTTGCCAGATGCGCATAAAAGATCCGAATGGGAATTACAAACCCGATCCTGAGGATCCGCGGATTATGGTTCGCGTAAAACCCGGCGAAAAAGGGGAATACACAATATTGGGCTCAGAAGGAATTGATAACGATGGCGACGGAAGATTTAACGAAGATGCAGAAGGTTATCTGGATCCGAACCGTAACTGGGGCTACCATTGGCAACCACAGTATGTTCAGCAGGGAGCCGGAAACTTTCCGTTTTCAGGCGTTGGCATTAAAGCTGTTGATGAGTTTGCGGCCAAACATCCCAATATAATTGTAAACTTTTCATTCCACAACTCGGGCGGTATGTGGTTACGTGTACCGGCTGACAATACAACGGTACTTCCGGCATCGGATATTGCTGCTTATGATGTAATTGGAAAAGAAGCCATCAAAATCACTCCCGGTTATGTATATATGACCTCAGTTGAACTTTATCCTACTTTTGGTGATTCTGACGGACAGATGTTCTTTGTACACGGTTCGTATACTTTTGTTGGCGAATTGTTTATGCGCGACGAGCAAGAAACTTACAAGGAAAAAAGTGATAAACCAGCTACAAGTAATGACAGAACAGCGCGTAATCGTGAACAGTTAAAGTTTAACGACAATGTGGTGCAGGGCGAATTGTATAAAGATTGGCACCCATACAATCACCCCGTTTATGGAGAAATTGAAATTGGTGGTTGGGTAAAAATGAGCTCTCGTTTGCCACATCCGTTTATGTTGCCCGATTTGGTTCACCGTAACGCATCGGTTGTTTTGCTGGCAGCCAACGAAACGCCAAAAGTTGAAATGGAGGTTTTTGACGTTAAAGAGATGGATAATAACCTGAAACGAATTCGGGTTCGCCTAACCAACAAAAATGGATTATCCACCATGACTGCGCAGGCTGTAAAAGATAAATTGTATACTATCGATCACCTGAAAGTTTCGGGTGCAAAAGTTATTGCCGGTGGAAAAATAAACAATTACCGCCTTGATCAGGTAACATATAAAGACCACAAACCCGAAGTACAATTCTTTGCTCTTCCCGGACATGATTCGGCGGAGTATGAATTTATTGTGCAAGGTAAAGGAGAAGTAAAACTGGAATACATCTCGCAAAAGGCTGGAAATACAAGTACTACGGTAAAATTATAAAAACTACGAAATAAAATTAAAAGAGTGCCCGCGTCCGTGGGCACTCTTTTTTTTCAGAATTTGTTTACTTGAAGTAACTAAAAAAATCCCGGCGTCCACTCCGGGATTTTTTCCTCTTCTCTTAAATCCTTCTATTAACAACCTAATGAAATTTCAAATTCTCCTCTTTGGGTTTGTATAATACAAATTTAGGCGACGATATTTATAATCAAGAATACAAGATTCTGAAAAATAGCTAATCAAATGGCTGAATTGTTGCCACAGAAATACTGATGGATAATCGCGATTAATAGTTAATCGACTTGAAGGGAAAACTAAACTTTCGAAAATATTACCGAATTATTGTATTGTATTCAAATGATTGTAAAACGTGGGGCTGTTTATGAAGACATTGATTAATTGGAGTAGGCTTATAACGCAAAAAATCCCGGGCGTCCAATCCGGGATATTTATTTTATCACAATATAACAGGGTTTTTATAACCTCTAACTAAACTATCTATCGGGTTTGTATAATGCAAATATAACTGCTGTTTGAAGACCTGCATGAAATTTTATGCTGAATCGCCACAAGAATATACTGATATTTAACGGTTTAAATTACTGACTCCCGGCGATGCGATTTCTGACAGGTTTATTTCAAATACCGAAAAACCTGGTCCTTTCGGAGTCCGTCATCTACAAAAACCGCTTCAACGCCCAGTTTCCCAACTTCGTGAATGTTACGTTGTTCATCGTCGAAGAAAACCATATCGGAATAATCAAATCCAAAATGCTTTTTAATCTTTGAGAAATGTTGAATTTTACTGCTAGGGTAGATTTCTTTCAAATCGAAATACTTATCCATATCAAACAAGTGAAGTAGATCTTGTGCCCAGGAAGGTTCGAAAGTTCGTGAAGCAGCAGCAATTTTACGATTGTTCCTTTTAAGTTCCTCCAATACTGGAATCACATCGGGATACAATTCCATTTCACTGTTCGATTGATCAAGCAAGGCTCCGTTGTTCCAGTAATAAGGCGGATTTGTGGCATCGCACCAGGTTCCACCGGCGTCCCAAAGGGTAAAGTCCAAATCAAAAACGAATAACTTCATGGAGGCGAAAATAGAGAAAGTATTGAAATTTGTGTTTTATATTAACTCCCATGAGCCAATATAAAACACAAATTTTAAGTCGCTAAAATCCCAGACTTTGCGGTAGCCACATCGAAATTTCCGGAATATACGTTACCAGCAACAAACAAACGATCATTGCAATAAACATCGGGATAAGTGGTTTTATCACCGTTTCAATTTTAACCTGACTTACACTACAACCGATGAATAACAGCGATCCAACAGGCGGTGTTCCCAAACCTACACTCAGGTTCAGCACCATTATAATTCCGAAGTGAACCGGTTCCAATCCCAGGTTTGTAACAATTGGTAAGAATATCGGAGTAAAGATCAACACTGCCGGAGTCATGTCCATAAACACACCCACAAACAACAAAATCAAGTTGATGATCAACAGGATTACAAATTTATTATCACTGAGTGCCAATAAAGCTTCACTTACGTTTTGTGGAATATTTTCGTAAGCCATAATCCACGACAAACCGATACAAGTTGCCACAAGTAACAATACAAATGCTGTTGTTTTTACCGAGCGTAAAATTACATCCGGAAGATCTTTTATGGTCATCTCGCGGTAAATAAAAGCCAGGATCAGCGCATATAAAACCGCTACTGCCGATGCTTCGGTTGCGGTGAAAAAACCGGCCACAATACCACCGATAACAATTACCAACATCATCAAACTCGGGAAAGCGCGCCAAAGTGTTTTTAAAGCATTTAACGCTCCTTTTTTATGTCTGCTGCCGTAATAGCCTATTCCGCCCAGAAACAAAGCACCAATTCCTCCATAAATTGCTATTGCAACTCCGGCCGAGAATGCGCTGTTTACTTTTATTAATCCAACAATTACCAAAGCCAGAGATGCAATAACGGCAAAGAATTTACCCAGGTTGCGCACCATTCCTTTAAATCCGAAATGTTTGTACGAAAACATTCCCATAGCCACGGCCATAATCGCCAAACCGGTTAAAATACCCGGCGCATAGCCGGCAAGGAAAAGCGCCGTAATGGAAACACCACCACTGGCCAGCGAATATACAATGAGGATATTACTTGGCGGAATAGACAAACCCGTTGTTGCCGACGTGATATTCACCGCAGCACTAAAGTTTTTATCGTAGCCTTCTTTGTTCATTTCAGGCATCATAATACTACCGATTGCCGAAGCCGAAGCAGCTGCAGAACCAGAAATAGCACCAAAAAGCATGTTCGCAAAAACATTTACGAATGCCAGTCCGGCGGGCCAGCGACCAACCAGAACACGAGCAAAATTAATGAGCCGGATAGCTATCCCGCCCTTGTTCATTATATTCCCCGCCAGTATAAAAAACGGTATCGCCAGCAGTGCAAAACTATCCAGCCCCGTTGCCATTCGCTGCGCAAACGTTGTTGCAGCAGGAAGTGGCATAATGGTTACCAGCATGGTTAAAATCCCTGAAATTCCGATACTGATAGCAATGGGAACTCCAATTACAAGTAAAATTATAAAGCTTACTACAAGTACAATTACTCCTAAAAATTCCATTACTCTTCAATATTTTGGTTCAGTGAATTATCAATAGCATAATAAATAATCAGCAGTCCGCTAAGCGGAACAATAAGGTAGACATAACCCAACGGCAATGCCAGTGCAGCAGATTTTACCTGAAGGTAAAAACGTGTATAAACCAGCCACGAGCCACCAACAACCATAACGAATAAGGCAAACAAGCCAACCAGCGAATTAATAATAATCTGCAGACGACGTTTTTTTGCACCTTGCATTTTTTGCAACATCAGGTCGATGGCGAGATGTTCGTTTTTACCTGCCACATAAGCAGCTCCCAACATACCTACCCAAATTAAAAGGAATCCGGCCAGCTCGTCGGTGAACGAACTTGGTGCAGACAAAACATAACGGCTGAAAACCTGCCAGAGCACATCGAGTACCAATATGCTCATTATCGAAACCAATATGATCTCGATTATTTTATCTATTTTTTCTCTGATAGTCATAATCTCTTTCTTATTGATTTCTATTTCACGGCTTCGATGCGACGTAGAATATCGCCCAAAACTTCGTCTTGTCTGTATTTATCCAATAACGGGGCAACTTTCTTTGCAAATAGTTCTTTATCAGGATAAGTGATCTGAACACCATTCTCCTGAACAATTCGTAACGATTCTTCAACCGATTCGGCCCAGTATTTCCGTTCCACAGGAACCGATTCGTCGGCAGCTTCCTGCAACCATTTTTGTTCCTGCTCAGTTAAGCTGTTCCATACTTTTGTACTGATGATCAGCACATCGGGAACACAGGTATGTTCATCTAATGAGTACTGCTTACAAACCTCGTAGTGATGTGAAGTATATAAACTTGGCTCGTTATTTTCAGCTCCATCTACTACTCCACTTTGCAGCGCTGTGTATAATTCTCCCCACGAAATTGGTGTTGGCGAACCACCCAAAGCACGCACCATTTCCATGGCAGATTGACTTTTCATCACCCTGATTTTCAAACCTTTTAAATCGTCAGGAGTGTTAATGGGTTTGTCGATGGTATAAAAACTACGGAAACCGGCATCATAAAAACACAGTCCGCGAATCCAGTATTCTTCAGTTCCCAACAACAATTCCTTACCGATCTCTCCGTCAAAAACCTTGAATGAATGTTCTTTCGAACGAAAAACGTAAGGCAAACCCAGCGCTTTGAATTTTGGAGTAAAACTTTCCATTACCGCTGCCGAAACTTTGGTGATTGCCAGGCTTCCAATCTGCAACAACTCTACACATTGCTGTTCAGATCCCAACTGTCCGCTGGGATAAATATCGATTGTAAGTTTTCCGCCAGATTTTTCAGCCAGACGCTCGGCCATAAACTCCATTCCTTTATGTACCGGGTGAGTCGGGTCGAGACCGTGGGCCAGTTTTAAGACTTTATGTTGTTTGGTTTCGGTGCATCCCAGAAGAAATACAACAACAAAAACCAACGAAAAAGCTTTAAAGATTTTAGTTCTCATTAGATAAAATTGATTTAGTGTTTCGCCATTTTCGACGACTGTTTTATGTTGTAAGGTCACTGATAATTTTCAATGCCCCGGCGCATTTTTCGGTAATATATGCATAATTTTTTTCGGCCAAAACTTCTTTTGGGAACAACTGCGATCCCATTCCCACACATGTTACGCCGGCGTCAAACCACTGTTTCAGATTATCTTCATCCGGAGAAACGCCACCGGTTGGCATAATACTGGCGTAAGGCATCGGTCCTTTTACCGCTTTTACAAAACTTGGCCCACCTACTTGCGATCCCGGAAAGATTTTAACCACCTCGGCACCCAGTTCGTGTGCGCGGCCAATTTCTGTTACCGAACCACAACCCGGGCTCCAGGCAATTTTGCGTTTGTTACAAACTTTTGCGGTAGCTTCATCAATTAGCGGTGCAACTACAAAGTTTGTTCCCATGGCAATATACATAGCAGCTGTGGCTTCATCGACGATAGAACCAACTCCCATAATCATTTCAGGACATTCTTTAATTGTCCACTTATTAAGTTCTGCAAATACATCAATAGCAAAATCGCCACGATTGGTGAATTCGAACAAACGCACACCGCCATCGTAACAGGCTTTTACCACTGCTTTGCAAACTTCTATATCCTGATGATAGAACACCGGTACCATTCCGGTTTCTTTCATTTTTAATGCTACTTCTATTCTTGAAAATCTTGCCATCTTTTATAAATTTTTAGTTCACAGTCGCAGTTTTCAGTTCTTCAATGAACTGACAATTCTTTCCGACTGCAAACTGAGACTGTTTACTGCTTTTTAGCGATCAACACGGGCGCTTCCGCCACCAATTATTTTTTCCACTTCTGATAGAGTCGCCATGGTGGTATCACCCGGAGTTGTCATTGCCAATGCGCCGTGTGCAGCACCATATTCTACTGCTTTCGCTCCGTCGTTAAACTCAAGGAAACCATAAATTAAACCGGAAGCAAAACTGTCGCCACCACCAACACGATCCATAATTTCAAGATCTTCGCGGTGTTGCGCTTCGTGAATTACACCTTCGGAGTAACAAATTGCTCCCCATGAATTAACGGTTGCTGTTTTAACGGTACGCAAAGTCGTGGCAATCACCTTAAAGTTTGGAAATTCTGCAACTGCATTTTCGATCATACTTTTGTAACCGGCAAGATCCAGTTCTTTCAGATTCTCTTCGTTACCGGCCACTTCAAGCCCCAAACAAGCTGTAAAATCTTCTTCGTTACCGATCATTACATCCACATATTTTGCAATCTCACGGTTTACTTCCTGTGCTTTTGCTTCGCCACCAATTGCTTTCCAAAGCGACGGACGATAATTCAAATCGTAGGAAACAATGGTACCGTACTTTTTGGCAATTTTTACCGCTTCGATAACTGTTTCTGCTGCAGTTTCCGATAATGCAGCGAAAATTCCGCCGGTATGCATCCAACGTACACCAAGCGTTCCGAAAATATATTCCCAGTCGATATCGCCGGGTTTTAATTGCGACGCTGCCGTATTTCCACGATCGGAAACACCTTTTGCACCACGAATACCAAATCCTCTTTCTGTGAAATTTAATCCGTTACGAACAGTACGTCCGCAACCATCGTAATCTACCCATTTTACGAATTGCGTATCCAGTCCGCCCTGAAGCATAAAGTCTTCAATCAGGGCGCCAACTTCGTTGTCGGCCAGTGCCGTTATAATCGCTGTTTTCTTTCCAAAACACCTTCGTAAACCTCGTGAAACATTGTATTCGCCACCACCTTCCCAGGCGCGAAACTGACGTGTGGTTCTTATTCTGCCTTCTCCCGGATCGAGTCTTAACATTACTTCACCAAGAGAAATACAGTCGTATGTACATTCGGATTTTGATTTGATATTCAATTTTGCCATGATTTAGTTTATTCTTTTATGCAATCGATTGCAAAGATACTATTCTTCCAAATCTAATTGCATGATCACCTAAAAATCAACGTGTTTTTACTAAAAATTAAAATAAGCTTTTGCGTTATTGAAACAGATATTTTCAACCATACTTCCCAACAGCTCCATATCGTTTGGAATTTCGCCATTTTCAACATCGTTACCCAGCAAATTACATAAGGTACGACGGAAATATTCGTGACGCGTGTACGACAGGTAACTGCGAGAATCGGTTAACATCCCCACAAAACGGCTCAACAATCCAAGATTCGACAAAGCCTGCATTTGTTTTTCCATGCCGTCTTTCTGATCGAGGAACCACCAGCCTGAACCGTACTGCATTTTTCCGGGAACAGAACCATCCTGAAAATTTCCGATCATCGTTGCCATCAACTCGTTGTCGCGTGGGTTAAGGTTATATAAAATTGTTTTCGATAATTTATTCTCCATATCCAGGCGATCAAGCAAGCGGGAAAGCGGACGTGCAATATCAAAATCACCGATCGAATCAAATCCGGTATCCGGCCCAAGTTTCTTGAATAAGCGCGTATTGTTATTACGTAAAGCACCAATATGAAATTGTTGCGTCCACCCACGTGAGTGATCCATTATTCCAAATTCGTACAACATGCACGACTGGAATTTAACCACTTCTTCTTTGGTAAGCGCACCACCTTTGCGAACTTTGCTGAATATCTTTTCAATTTCCGCTTCGGTGTAATCTTCGGCCAGAATTGTTTCAACACCATGATCGCTTAAACGACAACCATTCAGGTGGAAAAACTCGTGACGATCGTCCAGCGCTTCCATTAAACCGCTAAAACTGTTAATATTAATATTGGCTGCCTCTTCCAACTCACTCAAATAAGCATTGTAAGTAGTTGCATTCTCCACTGCCATCGCCTTATCAGGGCGCCAGGCCGGAAGTACAGCGGTTTCAAAACCATCGGCCTTAATGGCACGGTGATATTCCAGCGAATCAACCGGATCGTCGGTTGTACAGATGGTGTGAACGTTGGCCATTTTTATAATTCCACGACATGAATATTCGGGCGTTTGTAATTTGGCGTTACATTCTTCCCAAATCTCTCTAGCGGTGGCCGGACTCAAAACTTGGTTGATTCCAAAGAATTTCTTTAGTTCCAAATGTGTCCAGTGAAACAGCGGATTTCGTAACGTGTGTGGAACTGTTTCAGCCCACTTTTCAAATTTCTCCCAGTCGCTGGCATTTCCGGTACAATACTTTTCGTCAACACCGTTGGTACGCATTCCCCGCCATTTATAATGGTCGCCATACAACCAAATCTGCGTGATGTTATCATACTCTTTATCCTCAGCAATTTCCTGCGGATTGATATGACAGTGGTAATCAAAGATCGGCATTTTTGCCGCATGATTGTGATATAGTTCCTTTGCAACATCGGTTTGCAGGAGGAAATCTTTGTCCATAAAAGTTTTCATCTAATTCTATTTTATTGTCGCTTCACCCCTCTGTCTTCGACATCTCCCCTCATGATGGGAGAACTTTCTTAACATTGGCTTCTTCACCATTATAAATTCTTTCCCTTTTTAAGGGAAAGTGGCGACAGCCGAAAGGGTAATATTATTTTTTATAAGTCGAATAATCTTTTTAAGTGTCGGTCGTAGATATTTTCTTCTACACAACCACCAACTACATCGGCATATTTTTCAAGCAAACCGGTGTAGCGTTCGCCCATTTCGGCGGCAACTTTATAACCTACGTGAATTAATTGGCGGAAGTTCGGGTTGTAATCAGCATGTCCCGGAATATGACGCAAAGTGTTTCCAAATTTTTCGCCTGTCCAGTTTTCAACTTCTTCTGTCGATGGAAGTTTTGAATCGTCAATATCAATCACATCAGCATACGGACCGCAAAGCTCTTCTTTCCGATCGAGTGCATTCGTATAAATTTCTTTTGCTGCCGCTAAACCTTCGTCGCCCGAAATAGCCAAACCAATGACTTCCTCCAACCATGTTGTCCCAGCCGTTTTTACGTGAATTCCTTTATCGTACTTTTTAATGATATCAGCCATTATCGGGTAGATGGTAAATTTATCCGATCCCGAGTGAACGCTCAATTTAAGATCAGCCGGTAATCCAAATTCTTTTACCGCATAATCTATAACTAACACATCCTGCTCAAATTCTTTGGCAAACTGTTCCACATCACCCACATAATCAACACCTTTATTAAATCGTCCGGTGAATTTAGGAGCAATGGTTTGAGCCGGAATATTTTCGTTGGCAATCATCTTCAGAATAAAAAACATATCAACCGGAGTTTGCGGCGCTTCCACTTCATCCATCGAAACTTCGGTAACAAAGTTGCCTTTTCCTTTTACAGCTTCAATGTGGCGGTAAATTTTCCCGGCTTCTTTAACAGCAGCCAGGTATTTTGAGGCTACTTCTTCCAGCAATTCTTTGGTAATTTGGATTGATTCTTCAATCCCCGGAATAGTTACTTCATCTCCCAGCAACTTGCAGGTTTCTTTAAAAGCCGCCACGTCTTCAACCGACGCCTCGTTACCAATATACATGGCCACGTCGAGTGTAAAAAAGTTACTTGGTTCGATAAAACGATCTACATTTCGACGGTTTATATGGTCGGCGTCAACAAAATAGGGATTTTCCCAGGCCAGTGCTTTTACTGCAGCATCGGCTTCGATTCGTGTGCCCGCTGGTTCGGAGTGAACAATATCGTGTTCGCGATTTGATTTATTCCAAACCGGAGTTACTGCAACACCCTTTTTATTCGCTTTAATTAAAGCACGTAATTGTGCCTCTCCTTCGTGATTGAAGCGGTCGCCCACTCCAAAACTATATTTTCCAAATTCCATAATGACTCTAGTAATTAATTATTCGGAAATCGGTTTCCGTGTACGTGCACGAAAGTAGGATTATATTTTAAATCTCACAAATTTATCATACTGTTTAAAATCATTCCAGCATTGCAAAAAGAACACACAATAAACTATTAAACAAATACTTAACACAACACAAAACATACTTATTAGTTTTGCATAATTAATAAATCAAAGATCGTTAATCAACAAACGAGTATTTTCTAAAATTCTACCGATTTTGTACGCTCAAAAATTCTATCTTTGAAAATTATTAATCAAAACCAATTCGACTTTAAAATATTTTTCAAAACCATGAAGCGACTAAGTGTTCTTTTTAGCCTGTTATTCTCCGTTATTTGCCTTTTCGCACAAATTCAACCAGCCGATTGGGAAAATCCGGCCGTTTTCGATATTAATAAAGAAAAGCCACATGCCAGTCTTATGCCATTTAATTCGGCAGAAGATGCCATGACACAAAAGCCTCATCAATCGGTATTTTATAAAACGCTGAGTGGTAAATGGAAATTTAACTGGGTTAGAAAACCTGCCGACCGGCCGATGGAATTTTACAAACCGGACTTTGATGTGTCCGGCTGGAATGACATCCCTGTTCCTGCAAATTGGGAACTGGAAGGTTACGGCGTGCCCATTTATGTGAATCATCAATATGAATTTTCGGACTACAAACATCCTGTGTCGCCGGAGATGAAATTCGTGGATGACATTTATCCGGCCGAACCGGGTAAAGTACCGCACGATTATAATCCTGTGGGTTCTTACCGCAGAACTTTTACCATACCCGAAAGCTGGAATGACCGCCAGGTTTTTATACAGTTTGGAGCAGTTAAATCAGCTTTCTATTTATGGATTAACGGCGAAAAAGTGGGTTACTCGCAAGGAAGTAAAACACCGGCCGAATGGGACATTACTCCTTATTTAAAAGAAGGAGGGAATGTTGTTGCGGCCGAAGTTTATCGCTGGTCCGATGGTTCGTATTTGGAGGCGCAGGATTTTTGGCGTATAAGCGGAATTGAACGCAATGTGTATCTATATTCTACTCCGAAAGTTCGCATCCGCGACTTTTTTGCAAAACCTGATCTTGATTCCGAATACACAAACGGAGTATTTAGTCTTGATGTTGATTTAAGTAACCACACTTCAAAACTAAGATCGGGGAACTATACCGTTAAATACAATATTCTGGATGCCAGTGGTTCTTCGCTTTTAAGCCGCGAACAGGAAGTAAAAATCAATCGAAAAGAAAATGCCACTGTTCATTTCTCGGAAGGCCAAATTTCAAATGTAAATAAATGGACTGCTGAAACACCCAATTTATATTCACTTGTAATTAGTTTGATTAATGAGAACGGCGAAACAGTTGAAGCTGTCAGCTCAAAAATCGGTTTCCGTAAAATTGAAATTATCGATGCAGTGTTTCACATCAATGGTGTTCCTGTAACGATTAAAGGTGTAAACCGTCACGAGCACGATCAATACAACGGTCATGTGGTGAGTGAAGAGGCGATGATAAAGGAAATTGCTTTGATGAAACAGTTCAATATAAATGCAGTGCGCACCAGTCACTACCCTAACGACGAACGTTTTTACGATTTGTGCGACAAATACGGTTTATATGTAACCAACGAAGCCAATGTTGAGTCGCACGGCATGTATTACGGTGAACATTCACTGGCCAAAAAACCGGAATGGACTCCTGCTCATGTCGACCGGAATATGCGTATGGTTGAGCGTGACAAAAACCACCCCTGCGTAATTGTTTGGTCAATGGGAAATGAAGCCGGCGATGGTGAAGTTTTTACTGCAGTTTACAAGGCCATAAAAGAACGCGATCCATCGCGTCCTGTTCATTACGAGCGTGCGATTATGGGTGACAACACTGATATTTTTTGTCCTCAATACCCAAGTGTTCAGGCACTGGAAAATTACGGATCGAAACATCAGACCAAACCGTATATTTCGAGTGAATATTCGCATGCCATGGGAAACAGCAATGGTAACTTGGTTGATTTGTGGGAGGTTTTTAACCGCGACAGAAAAGACCAACTACAGGGTGGTTACATTTGGGATTGGATTGATCAGGCGCTGGCGAAAAAAACCGACGATGGTACGGAATTCTGGGCGTACGGTGGTGACTACGGAGAAAATATGCCAACCGACTACAATTTTGTATGCAACGGAATTATTTCGGCCGATTATACACCGCATCCTGCAATATGGGAAGTTAAATACGCTTACCAGAATGTAAAATTCGAACAACTTGACAATGGCTACAAAATTACCAATATGTTTGATTTTGTCGATCTAAGCGATTACGAAATCAGCTGGACATGCACTCGCGATGGTAAATACTTGAGTTCCGGCATTTTGGAAAATATCCACCTTAAACCGGGCGAATCAACCGTTTTTGATATTGATTCAGGAATCAAGATTGACTTTAGCAATTCGGAATCCCATGAATTTTTTATCGATTTTTCGGTAAAACTGAAGGAAGATAAACCATTTCGGAAAGCAGGTTTTGAAGTGGCACACGAACAGTTTCCTGTTAAAATAGAGATGGTAAGCGCGAGAGAAGAACAAACTACGCCGGAACTAGAACTGGAAGAAACCAATAATAATTATACGATTAACGGACTGCAATTCATTATTACCTTTGACAAAAAAACAGGTACTATTTCTTCATACAAAATGAATGGCACAGAATTAATTCAAAAAGGTCCACAAGTGAATTTCTGGCGCCCTGCCAACGACAACGACAAAGGCAGCAACATGCTGGGACGACTGGGAATTTGGCGTGAGGTTTCCAGAAACCTAACTCCGGAAAGTGTTACGGCACTTATAGCAGACGACAACAAAGTTTACCTTACAACAAAATATAATTTTGAAGAGATTAAAGCGACACAGTCAGTAGTTCAGGTAGTTGACGGCAATGGTAAAATTGAGGTTACCAGTACTTTTGAAACTTCGAATACAGAGCTTCCCAACATTCCACGAATTGGCATGCGCTGGGAAATGCCCGTGAAGTTCGACAACCTTAAATATTTTGGTCGCGGGCCACACGAAAATTACATCGACCGCAACCACAGTTCTTTTGTTGGAATTTACAAAGGCAAAGTGGCCGATCAGTATTTTAATTACGTTCGTCCCCAGGAAAACGGCTACAAAACCGATGTGCGCTGGTTCGAGTTGAGAAATGAAAATGGTTTGGGACTAAAAATATCAGGGGATCCGGTAGTAGGATTCTCAGCACTTCATAATCCTATCGAGGATTTTGACATGGAAGACAGTAACGATTACCGCCACACCAACGACATTGTTAAAAAAGACGGTGTATTTATTTGCACCGACCTGATTCAAATGGGAGTTGCCGGTGATAATTCCTGGGGTGCACAGCCGATGCAGAAATACCAGATTCCGGCAAAAGATTACCAGTATAGTTTTTCCATTGAGCCGATATTTTAATTCACAGAAATCAAATAAAGAATACAATAATGAAACGATTAAAAATTTTACTTGTAGCGATGACAATCAGTTTGGGGATTTTTGCTCAATCTGCCGACATCATACCAAAGCCGGTTTCGGTGGTAAAAAAAGAGGGTGTGTTTAAAATAACAAACAACACCAAAGTACTTTTTGATGCCACCAATGAAACTGAAGCGGATTTAGCCGATCTGTCAAAGGACTTATTAAAAAGTGCAACCGGCAACACACCCGAATTTGTTGCGCCAACAGCGCAGAAAGAAGGCAATATTCTTATTCAGCTCAACAATCCGCTCGACTCTAAAATCGGCAACGAAGGTTACACGCTTTCCATTCAAAACGACCGTGTATTCCTGAATGCCAACACAACTGCCGGTTTATTTTACGGGATGCAAAGTATCTGGCAATTGTTGACAGCAAACGATGGCACTACTCTGCCCTGCATGGACATTACCGACTATCCACGTTTTGGCTGGCGAGGTCTGCATCTTGATGTGTCGCGACATTTTATGCCGGTTGAGTTTATTTACAAGTACATCGATTACATCGCGTTACACAAAATGAATGTTTTCCACTGGCACTTGGTGGATGACCAGGGTTGGCGAATTGAAATAAAAAAATACCCAAAGCTTACAGAAGTTGGCGCCTTCCGTGCCGACCGTGAAGATCTGGATTGGAACTCAAGAAAAGAACCGGTTAAAGAAAACGAACCAAAATATGGCGGCTTTTATTCGCAGGAGGATGTAAAAGCCATTGTTGAATATGCGCGTAAAAAACATGTAACAGTAATTCCTGAAATTGAAATGCCGGCTCACGTAATGTCAGCACTGGCTGCTTATCCGGAGTATTCTTGTACCGGCGAATACAAACCTGTTCCTCCGGGTGGAGTTTGGCCGATCACTCATATTTTCTGCGCAGGGAAAGAAGAAACATTTAACTTTTTGGAAGATGTATTGACCGAAGTGATGGAACTTTTCCCATCAACATACATCCATATTGGTGGCGATGAAACTACAAAAACGGAATGGGAAAAATGTGAGCTCTGCCAAAAACGTATGACCGACGAAGGCTTAAAAGACGAACACGAATTGCAGGCTTATTTTATTAAACGAATTGAAAAGTTTCTGAATAAAAATGGCCGACAGCTGATTGGCTGGGACGAAATTCTTGAAGGCGGATTGGATCCAACGGCAACCATTATGTCGTGGCGCGGTTCCGATCCCGGAATACGTGCTGCAAAAGCCGGTCACGATGTGGTAATGTCGCCGACATCGCACTGCTACTTCGACTATTATCAGGGCGATCCTTCGCTGGAACCAAAAGCGTTCGGTGGAAATATCACTCTAAAAAAAGTATATAACTTCGAACCTGTCCCTGCAGAATTAAGTGCAGAAGAAGCCAAACACATTATTGGTGCACAGGCTAACATCTGGACAGAATATATGCCTAATGGCCGCCATGTAGAATACATGATCATGCCGCGAATGAGTGCGCTTTCAGAAGTATTGTGGTCACCTAAAGAATCGAAAGACTGGGGCGATTTCTCGAAAAGAATGGAAAGCCAGTACAAACGTTTTGATAAACTCGGCATTAATTATGCAACCAGTGCTTTTCAGGTTTCGGCAAAACCGGAACTCGATCCTGAACACAAATCGATTAAAATTGAATTAAGCACAGAAGCCTATGATCCAACCATCTATTACACAACCGACGGATCAAATCCAACGGCTAATTCAAATAAATACACCCAACCGTTTTCAATTAATAAATCGGGAACAGTTAAGGCGGTAGTCATCCAGAATGGGGAACTAAAAACAGAGCCGCTGGCCACCGAGTTTTTTATTCATAAAGCCATTGCATGTAAGGTGGATCAAAAATACCCCAACAGTAAAAGCTACGAATCGACCGGAGAATATGCTTTGGTAAATGGTATAAAAGGAACCAAAAACCATGCAGATGGTAACTGGAAAGGTTTTAACGGCAACGACTTTGTAGGAACTGTCGATTTAGGAGAACAAGCAGAATTTAGCACCGTTAAAGTTGGTGTTCTGCAGAATATTGGCGCATGGATTTTTTATCCATCGCAAATGATTGTTGAAGGTTCTGACGATGGGAAGACTTTTAAAAAGATCGGCTCTGTTAAGAACAAAGTCAGTACATCTGACGGCGAACGACAGATTCAGGAATTAGTGGTAAATAAAAAGGCTTCAGCCCGTTATTTGCGTGTAACGGTTAAAAATCTCGGAGTTTGTCCCAAAGGTCATGCGGGTGCCGGCGATCCGGCCTGGCTGTTTGTTGATGAGATTATTGTAGAATAAAATATCAAAAGGGCACGACCGAACTTCGTGCCCTTTTTTGCTCCCTTTTGGTAATATTACGTCCATACAATCTTTTTTGATCTCAATCCAACTCACAGTTTAATAAGCGTTTTAGCAGAATAAAACCCAAAAACTAAGTTATAACTCCGTTTCATTTTCAAATAGATACTTTTTAGTCCTATTAATCAAAAATCCCTAATTTCATGCACCTTTTAGTGCATTCTAAATTAACGCCTTAGCTAAACATTTCTGACTTATATTCGTTTTATTTGCGACAGATTAACAAAGATCGTTTATGTATTTAGAAAAGGAAAAACCGGTAACAAAGAACCATATATCTGCAAAAGAGGCACTACAAGATTACTATATCGCACGATTAAGTCGTGAGCTAAGTATAATGGGGCGTCGCGAGGTGCATAACGGCCGCGCACATTTTGGGATTTTTGGTGATGGAAAAGAAGTTGCTCAGATTGCGTATGCAAAAAATTTCAAAAAAGGTGATTGGCGATCGGGGTATTACCGCGACCAGACTTTTATGCTGGCGTTGGGATTGCTGGAACCGGAAGAATTTTTTGCAATGATTTACGGCGATACCGACGATGAAATCAATCCATCTACCGGAGGACGAAATTTCAATAATCACTTTAGCACACGAAACATAAGCGATGCAGGAGAAATAAAAGATCTTGCGGATCAGTATAATTCGGCTTCCGATATTTCATCAACTGCAGGGCAAATGCCACGTTTGCTGGGATTGGCACAAGCCAGCAAAATGGTACGTGAACAGCCCGAATTGAAAAAGAAACTGAACAACAATGTTACCGGTAACGAAGTTGCATTTGGAAGCATTGGCGATGCCAGTACCAGCGAGGGAATTTTCTTTGAAACGATAAATGCAGCCGGAGTTCTGCAGGTACCGCTTGCCATAGCAGTTTACGATGATGGTTTTGGAATTAGTGTGCCCATTGAACTGCAAACCACAAAATCGAGTATTTCAGAAGCACTGAAAGGTTTTGCCAAAGAAAAAGGCAGCAACGGTGTCGACATCTATAAATGTAAAGGTTGGAGTTATCCGGATTTGGTAAAAACATTCAAAAAAGGAATTGATAATTGCCGAAAAAATCAATCGCCGGTGGTTTTTCACATCGACGAAGTTACTCAGCCGCAAGGACACTCAACTTCTGGATCGCACGAGCGTTACAAAACAAAAGAACGCCTGGCATGGGAAAAAGAATACGACGGCATTAACCAAATGCGTAAATGGCTTCTGGACTCAGGAACTGCCGATGAAGAGATGTTGGCTGAGATTGAAAAATCGGCACAAACAAGAGCAAAAGAAGCCAGAAAAAAGGCCTGGAAAAACTATACCGAAGGTTATCAAAACGAACGAAACGAATTGATTTCGATTCTGAAACGAATTGATAAACAAAGTGAGCTGCAAAGTTTACGTCGATTTGAAAAAGTAACGGATAAGATTTTCCCGACACGAAGATCGCATCTTAGTTTTGCAAAAAGACTGAAACTCGAGCTTCACACCATGCCGGAGCTGGAAAAAGAACGTGATATTTTAAAAGACTGGATCAGTCGTTTTGAAGAACGCACTGCCACTTTTTACAATGGTGAATTATACCGAACCGGACCTGACGCTGCACTCAGTGTAAAGGCAGTTGCAGCAGAATACGATGAAAATGCCAGCGACGTAAACGGATCGGTAGTAATAAATAAAAATTTTGATGCACTCTTCAGTAAATACCCTAACCTGGTAACTTTTGGTGAAGACACCGGAAAATTGGGCGATGTAAACCAGGGAATGAAAGGTATGCAGGAGAAATACGGTAAAGTTCGTGTTGACGATGCCGGTATCCGTGAGGCAACCATCATCGGGCAGGGAATTGGATTGGCCTTGCGTGGTTTCCGCCCTATTGCCGAAATTCAGTACCTCGACTACCTGATTTATGCACAGTCGCAATTAAGCGATGATTTGGCCACTTTACAATACCGTACCAAAGGCCGTCAGGCTGCACCGTTAATTGTACGTACACGTGGTCACCAGCTGCAGGGAATCTGGCATGCCGGATCGCCAATGCAAATGCTTTTGGGGTCGATGCGTGGCGTGTACTTGTGTGTACCCCGCAACCTGACTCAAGCAGCAGGTTTTTACAATACCTTACTGGCAGGTAATGACCCTGCATTGGTAATTGAGCCGCTAAAAGGCTATAACGTTAAAGAAAAACTGCCGGCCAATCATGGCGAGTATAAAATACCGCTTGGCGTTCCGGAGATTATGCAGGAAGGTACTGATGTTACCGTTGTTACTTATGCCTGGAATGTACATCACGCGGTAAAAGCCGCAAAACTTTTGCAAGACTTTAAAGGTATTTCCATTGAGGTAATCGATGTGCAAACTTTAATGCCGTTTGATGTAAACCATATTATTTTGGAATCCATCAAAAAAACTGGAAAAGTGATTTTTATGGACGAGGATGTACCCGGAGGAGGAACAGCTTACATGATGCAAAAAGTAATCGAGGAGCAAAAAGCATTTGATTATTTAGATACCGCACCACGAACACTTTCGGCACAAGAACACCGGCCCGCATACGGAATCGATGGTGAATATTTCTCGAAGCCAAACGTGGAATTGCTTTTCAAAAATGTTTATGAAATGATGCGCGAAGTGGAACCGAATCGTTTTCCGGAACTATAACTTTTTAAGGATAATTTTTTGGTTATCGGCATCGTATATTTTTTTCATATAATTTACGAAATCTGCATATTTTTCAGGTTGATAAGTACCTGCACGTAATTCATTTTTCCGAAAACAAGTTATGGTATTCCCATTTGTATTAAAAGAGAACTGATAACTTCCAAAGTCAGAAGAAACTTTAGTTTCCTCTGGAATAAATTCGATTTTATACCCTTCGGGAAGTTGTATTGAAATATTATCAACATCATGGTAGGACAGATTCATCCGAAATGCATATGATCTGCTTTTCTCTCTTCGCGGAGTTGATGACAATTGATTGATACTATTGACTGGCATAAAAAAACGATCCCCCATTCCTGTAGCATATCGGGCAACTTCAAATTCTCTAACTCGTGTGGCAGTTGGTATTTCAGTAGGATTTGAGGTATACGTTATGTTCTTATAGTCTGCCCCCGCAATGTCTCCTTCTTTTAGTTCATCCTCAATCAGCTCTTCCGTTGTTTTTCGCAACTTATCTTCAATAAACTCATATTGTAGCCCGCTGAACACAACCGTATCATTTACATGCGCATTTCCATCATTATCAATAACTATAGACACTGAAGATTGCCACAAATTATCATCGCCTTCGTAGGCAGGTGTTTGAATTAACCGACTCTTTTTACCATCAATGAGCAAGGCCAAACGATTAGCGGTAAAACTGCCTAAAAAGCCAAATGGCGAAAACTGATCTGTACATTCAAGAAAAACTGTGTCGTTTGCAAGAGGAACACATAAAATAACATGATTAAAATCCTGCGACGGAAATTCAGGAATAATTTTCTCGGCATTTCGCCCCGCATTAACCAAGGTGTAAAATGAGTTTATCCCGACAGCTTTAAGCATTGCCCGCATATAATTTACCAATGCTTTACAATCACCATATTTCACCTCATCAACTTTTTCTGCTGAAAGAGGTTCAAATCCTCCGATGCCCATCTGAACACTAACGTAACGTGTTTCTTGTTGAAGGTATTTGTAAATTGCTTTTACTTTACTCAAGCTGTCTTTTTGTTCACCTACCAATTCTTTGAGAAAAAGAATTCTTTCTTCCGGCAATTCCATTTTATCCTCAATTAACTGCCCTATCCAGTTTCCGTAGCTTTGCCATGTCGATAAATCACCATCTGTTCCATAGTAAGAGAATTGTGTTGGAGCAATTATCACATTGGGAGTATGTTCATATATCGGTATTGCATAAGGTTCCCGTTCAATGGCGAGCTGATTCTGCAATTCCCAAAAATGCTGCACATCATCATCAGCTAATTCGCTTTTATCAATGGCTTCTGTATTGTTCTCTCTAATTCTTACCTGCATATTGTCATGCAAGATTATTGAATAACTGGCATATTCAATTGATTTACTATAACTATCAACGGGTAGCCAATCATAATAATCAACAATACCATTGAAATTTAATGAGTATTCATAATGCACCGTATACGGGTAGGTGTTTACATTTGGAGTTATTCGTTTAAAGCGTAAATCATTAAACAGCGAAAAACCATCGAAATACCGCTGATCATAAATATCCGTATTCTTAAACTTTTTTATAAACCTTCCATTCTTATCATATACCACTGCCTCTTTTATGTCAACATTTCGGTTTGAGTCGTAAGGAATGTAAAGCACTCCTTCGCCATCTCCATTTTCGTTCAATACTGTTATAATTTTTTTAACACGATAGCTCACTTTTTTTTCGGAATATATTTCAAGTACTATCTCGCTGTTTCTCACCACAGCGTTTGAATTAAGCAATAGCAATGGATTTATTTCGGATACCGGATAAAAAGCTTCTTTTGCTTGAGTTACAGGACACGTTCTTATAATTAGCAGCAGAAATAGTAAGTGTTTTAATCTCATGTACTTCTTAATTAATATATTAGTTATTGTGAGTGCTTTAATCCGGAATAAATGGAGAGCTTTTTAGTTCACCAATCAGATCTTTTTTAAGATTATCTGCTGACTCTGCTTTTCAATAATATGATTAAATAACTGTTTTAAAGAAACATAATCCTCTGCCTGAAATATGGGTTGATTTATCGTTAAGTTAGAAACCACCTGTACTTGTTTCTCACTAAGTTTCTGAACTGAGAATAAATACACCGCTTTTGATTCGGGGAGAATTGCATTGAATGCTTCAGGAAGTTCTTCAACTACATATCCTTCGGGTAAATTAAATATTACCATTTCATTCTCTTTAAACTTAAATCCAAAATCAACAGGGTATTTTCGTTCTTCCAACTTAAAAGGATTTTCATCGGTAATGTTTGCAATTAAAGGATTGATATAAATTTTATCGCCGGCAAATATGCTCTTGTTATTTACTGTAGCTGTTATTTTCTCGGTTGTTCTGTTGCTAAGGTCATCTATTCCATCCAGCTCATGCGATTCAATATCCCAGTCAAGATTTCTGTCCGCAAAGTCTTCAATATATTTTGCGGTGCTTGCATACTCTCCTACTTCTGACCTGAATGCCTGCGCAGAATAACCCATTTTAGCTATGGATACAGCTCCGGTTAGCTTACCATCATCATTAATAGTAATTGTTGATACAAATTGAGAGTTCGCATTTCCTAATTCATACAAATTTACCCATTCTGGTTGTGCTCCTCCAACAATTAAACCATTACCATTCAAGCACTCGTAGGGCAATTCATTTATTGCACAATCTTTATTTGCTGCATCTAAAAATATGGGTTGACCATTTATCTCGGCAACCAAGGCAACATAATTAAATGATGTAACTGTTGGAAACAAAAATATTCCATTTGACCGTGTACTTAGAACAATTGGCTTTACATCAAATCCTGCATTTTGTAAATAGGCCGATAGCAAAAAGTTGATATCAGCCACATTACCACTTTTATCTGCAACAACCTTGCGGATTCCTTTTGAATAGATCGATCTTCTTCCTGTAAATTTATAATTAGAACGAACATGGTTGAATAAGACCGCCACTTTCTCAGCGTCGTCGGTTACACCATTTAATAATCCATTTGTTTCGTCTTCCAAATAGCGTGCATTTCCAAAAACAATTTTACCAAAATCTTCATCTTCCTTTAAATTCTTATTGATTGATTCCCATGACTCAGAATATGTATACAGCTTATCACCTGGAAATTGAATGGTTTGTAATTCGAACTGAACCTGTTGGATATAATTATCTTCTGTTGAAATAAATGCTTCCTTTTTAAAAGCCGGCATATCTTCGGCAACCCAGTGATACCTGTCGCAGGAATAATCTAACCGACTCTGATCATATTCGGTTTTAACAACCCGTGATGAAGTTCGCGCATCACCTCCCGAACTAGTCTTGTAGGTAAACACCTGTGATACAGGGTAATTATCTTCTTCAAATTGCGAATAGTTTTCGAAACCTAAAGTAAATTTCCTGAATCTGAAATATTCCGGGATTTTTACCAAGTATTCGCTATAAATAGTTGGAATACTGTGTTGAAACATCCAGGGGCGCATATTTCTAAAAAAAGCTTTGCAATCGATGGAGTATTTTAACTCGATAACTGATCCTACCTTAACATTGGGCATCGAAAAAGTTTCCTGAGCATAATATTTGCTTACATCATCCAGGTATACATCTTTTTTATCCAACTCATCTTTTATAACCTTCCCACCTTCAAGGTTAAAAGTTATTGCTTTCAATCCATTAACTTCTTCGCTACGAGATCCATCCTTTGACAATCCGATCTGAAAATCAGCATATTCTACACCTTCCTTTTTCAAAACCTTTATTCGCTTGTGTACATTAAATACCAACCTCCATCCGGTAGTTTGATTGTACTCAATCTCACTGTCTCCAAGCTCATATAATACTACCGCTACAGCTGTAGTATCTTTTTCATAAACAGTCATTTCCAGATCTTCTTTATCGATCTTTCCAAACTTAATTTTTTTCTCGTTGCAGTTTGCAGATGATAATATGAATATAAAGAAGGCTAACAATAGTAAAGTTTTCATTAGTTTACAGTTTTGGTTTTTAATATAGATTAACTATGAAAACAAAGTTTAAGAAAAAAACGCTCTTTTCATAAGTTCTTTGGCGTTTAATAACTCAACTATCAAATGTTATTAAACATAAGAGAAGAAGTATTATCAAGAAACTTTAATGGGGTAATTGAATTATTCTAACTAACCACATCCTTGAAGGATCGCGAAAAATCTTCGTTATAAAGGTTCTTATACAACTTAATGTAGTGGTTGTATATTTCCTTAGCCAAACTGTGTTTTCCCTGGTGATAAAGGATATTACATTTTAATTCCAGCGCGTTTTCGTTCATTTGATCGAAGGTAAAAAGCACATCGGTAATTTCAAGCAGTTCCTTTTCATTTTTCCGAATGTCCAATAGCTCACAAACTTCTTCAAGGCGGTTAACAATTCTTCCCGAAATATCGTCTTTCCACCTGTCGAGCCACTCGGTTTCAGTGTTTACAAGGAAATTACCGCGGCTCAAAATACTCATCACCGTATTGAATTCCTTGATACGCGAAATATCAAATCCCTTTTGGTAGTATGCTTTCACATATTCGAAATCACAAAATACATCTTCGCAATGCGTCATCCGCCAATAGTTTCCATCAAAAGTGATTGAAATATCCCCTACATCCTCCAAAATTGAACGTAGCTTTTTGATATTTACTCCGCGATTATTTTTTGCGTTATGCTCGGGCTTATCAGGCCATAAATAATCCTGTATTTTTTTTGAAGAAATCCCTGTATTTCCATCAACCGTATTCAGAAATATAAGAAGAAACAGTTCTTTTAATGTTGGCGAAAAGCGATATGTTATTTCTCTTCCGTTTCTGTCGAAAACCTGAAATCCACCGAAGGTAAGGATGCGTCCCTGCGACATTTCGTCGCTACTATTTATGTCCTCGGTAAGCAAATTTAATGTTGGCTTTTGCGCTTCTGTCTTTGCTTTTTTCGATTTGCGAAGGATTATCAGAACTGCACCGATCAATAACAAAGCCAATGCGCCAAAGAAAAAATAAGCTACCGGAAATTTCCCGGTCACCTGTTCACCTGCCGGGGTCAGTTCACTTTCTGAAGGCGGATAATTTAATGAGTAAATATTTACCTTAAATTTTCCACTCGCCGTTTTGTGCATTGTAAGTGCGAGTATTTTATTGTGGGTTTGCCAGTTATACAAATCGGCAAACGAGGTAATGTCGTAAAACGAATAAGGAATTTTACTCCCAACAAATTTATACTCGGGGCTGTCAAGATCAGCTTTTAAAAGTTGTAAATCTGTTTCGTTATTACTGTGCGAAAAACAGAGGGTATAAAAACAGTTCTCCTGTTCATTAATAATCATTGAATTTACAGGAGTAAAACTTTCGTCTCCTATTTCGTCAACCGCCCACACTTTTGAAATGGTGTCTGCTCCAAAATCGATCTTATACAGATCGTAGTAAAACTCTTTCCCCAAAATTTGTTTCCCGGTTTCGTTACCTAATCCACCAAACAGATAATAAACACTATCATTATCACTTTGCCCAAGTGATGCCAGATAACGCGGTTCAAACAGTTCTCCTTTAAATTCCTGTTCCTCCCATTTATTTGTGGTTTCGTTTAATTTTCGGATGGTATTGAAATAAGTAAAAAAACCGTATCCTGCTATTGCAGTAAAACTGCCATCAACCGGATTTAGCAGACTATTGTGGTGCCAGTATTTTGGCAAATAAGCCAATGTATCGTACCTGTTGTTCCAGGTTCTGTTGACTTCGTTAAAAGCCGGAACAATATTTTTATATTTCGAGTAAGTTCGTAAACGATTGTTTTTATCAAAAAACACCTGCTGGGCATCTTCGTAAAAAGGATTTCCTGACTGGTATTTAATCGTATTAACTTTTCGTTCGTTGAGGCTAAATTTTGTAATGCCCTGTTTGCGCTCAACAAAATAAAATGCTTCTGATTTTTTGTTAAAAGCAATTTGCGGCAAGTCCGAAAATTCAAACGAGCGCACCTGCTTCCAGGTTTGGTGCTGTTCAACCACCCACGCCGGATTAGTGATCTCGGCCACTTTCCCCTCAATCGAATCTTTTACCGTAAAATTGGTGGAGTAGTCGAGAGGCCAAAAATATTTTAAGTTATTTTGTTCCGAAAACCGAATATTACGCACCGACATTGGCGGCACTTCATCAATCTCGAAACCATAACGGTTTACAATTCCAAAGGTCCATTCTAATTCTGACGAAACCGGTAAATCTATTTTATCGCGCACTGTCTTTCCTTCAAAAGTCATAGCCACTTCTCCGGAAACTGCGTTTACCTCCAGTTTAAATTTATGCCAGCGGTTTACCAGTTCAATCTGCTCGCGTGTTAGTGCCATTTGTAAACCCGTTTCTTTCTTATCCAGCACGATAAAAAGATCGGGAAAACGGCCGTCGATATTATAAATAAGATCGAATTGATGACCATCGTTTGTCTCTTTTAATTGCAGGACATAACCGTAACGTTCATCGAGGTCGCGAAACAAAATATCAAATTCAATAGAAAAACTGTTTTGGTAGCTAATGGTACCATCTTCGGTAAGATCAATGCCAGTACGTTTCTCAAGAGATACTTCTTTTGATTTAAAAAAGACACCACGATGCTCGTTGGCATTACTTTTAAATACCACTGATAAAACAATAAATGAAATAAGAAAAATACCCCGCATTACAAGTTAGCTAATAGAGACACAAAAGTATAATTTTAGCTGTTTCATCGAAACAATCTAATATAAGTAATGTTGCAAAATTTTTTATTTTGTTATTCTGACACATTGCACAATCATTTTTTGTCAGGCCTTTATAAGTGAGAAACGCTAAACCACCAACAAATTGCAAATTTTTCGAAACAAACGTTAACTGAAAACTATTTAATTATAAATATTCAAAAATCCCTCAACACACTCTATCAGTGCCCTTTCAATTATTATTAATCAAATATTAATCTGAATTAACAAGTTTTTCATTCGTGTTAATCAGTGATTAATCACAAATAAATCACCTCCGCTTAAAATTGTTAAAAAATTTGAAATTTAAACTTAACACAAATTTTATGGAAAATTGTTTTTCAGCGATTAGCCAGCTAACCAAAAGGCTATCGATCTCAAAATTTGCTGTTGCTTTTATTTTCATTTTCTCGGGCTTTGCCGCATTGGCGCAGCAGGGAGAATTGAAAGGTAAAGTAACGGAGGGAACTGATGCACCACTACCGGGTGTGACTGTTATGGTAAAAGGTACTTCAAACGGTACCATTACTAATTTTGATGGAGAATACACACTTACAGATGTAAAAGAAGGTGACGTAGTGGTATTCAGCTTTATCGGTATGTTAACGCAGGAAATTGCGTACACCGGTCAAGCCAATTTAAATGTAAACATGGAGACCGACACTCAAAACCTGGACGAGGTTGTGGTAACGGCTCTGGGTATTCAGCGCGACAAGAAAACGCTGACTTACTCATCACAACAAGTTTCGGGCGACGAAATGATGAAAGCCCGTGACATGAACTTCATGAACAGTTTGAGTGGAAAAACTGCAGGTCTTGAAATTAAGAAAAGTGTTTCAGGAGCAGGTGGTTCTACTAAAACCGTTTTAAGAGGTAATCACTCGTTAAGCCAGTCGAGCGACCCGCTTTACGTAATCGACGGTGTGCCGATGGTAAACCGTAAAGGTGAGCAATCAGGTATGTGGGGAGGAACTGACGAAGGTGACGGTCTTTCACAAATCAACCCTGACGACATTGAAAGCATCAGCATTTTGAAAGGTGCAAACGCTGCTATTTTATACGGTAGCCAGGGAGCAAACGGTGTTGTTATCATCAATACCAAAAAAGGTAAAGAAGGTAAAACATCTGTTAGCTTCAACTCAAGCACAACTTTCGAAAGTATTACTGAAACTCCTGACCTGCAATTCACTTACGGCAGCGAAGGTGGTGCAAAAGAAAGCTGGTCGTACACAAAAGGTGATTATGCAAGCGATTACGTTGACGATTTCTTTCAAACTGGTTTTAACCTGGTAAACTCGCTGTCGATTAGCGGAGGAAACGACAAAACTACAGCTTACTTCTCGTACGGAAATACAACGGCTGAAGGTGTTATTCCAAATAACGAATACCAGAAAAACAACGTTACTTTCCAGCAGTCGACTAAATTATTGGAAGATAAACTGAAAGTGAGCTCAAACGTAATGTTGGTTTCGGAAAAATCGAAAAACCGTTACACTGCAGGTTATTACCTGAACCCGCTAACCGGTTTATATTTCTTTCCTCGCGACAGAAACTTTGCCGATTACAAAGAAAATTACCAGGTTTTTGACGAAGGAAGTAACATGTATACTCAAAACTGGTTTATTTCCGATCACCACCAGTCGAACCCATACTGGCTCATCAACAACCAACCAAAAGAAGACATTACTAAACGTGCAATTGCAAGTTTAACACTCGAATACGATATTACTGATCACCTGAAATTTCAGGCTCGTGGTAGCTACGACTACTCAAGCAAATCATACGAACAAAAATTCTACGCAGGTGGTAACAGCACCAACATTTCGGCAACAGGTCGTTGGAGCTACAAAAAATTCGAAGATAAAATGCTTTACACCGATGGTATTTTCACTTACCAAAACAATTTCGGTGATATTAGTGTAAGCGGCGTTTTAGGTGCCAGCTACCAACACGGTACTTACGGCGACGGAGTACAGGTTGACAACGGTACAAACAACCTGTTGTATGCTAACGAATTTTATTTCGACAACTTGCCAACCAATGTTCAGGTGCACTCAACCTACGCAGGCGAAATTATTAAACAAGGTGTTTTCGGTAACGTTCAGTTAGGTTACAAAGACATGCTTTTCCTTGATGTAGCAGGTCGTAACGACTGGTCTTCATCATTAGCCGGAACAGGTAACGAATCATATTTTTACCCATCAGTTGGTTTGTCAGGTATTGTTACTGAAATGATTGATGCTCCTGAATTCCTGAGCTTCTGGAAATTGAGAACATCATACAGTACTGTTGCCAACGAAGTACCATTTAACGTGGTAAATCCTATGCACTCTATTAACTCGGGTGGCGGTGTTGACCGTAACACACAGCAGCCATTCTCGAACCTGAAACCTGAAATGATCAGAAGTTTTGAGATTGGTACCGATCTTCGTTTATTCGAAGGCCGTGCAGGACTTGATTTCACTTACTACAACATCAACAGTCAGGATCAATTCATCACACTTGATGCTCCATCCGGTTCGGGTTATACTTACTATTACATCAACGCCGGTGAAGTTGTGAACAAAGGTATTGAGATTACTTTAACAGGTAACCTTATCGACAAAGGTGATTTTGCATGGAACACCAACATCAACTTCTCGCGTAACAAAAACGAGATTGTAGAATTGGTTCCTGAATTTGAAGGAAAACGGATTTCGTATGGTAGCTCAGAAGGTTACACTACTTACATTGTTGCCGGTGGTTCGTTTGGCGATCTTTACGGATACAAATTCAGAAGAAACGATGCAGGTCAGATTATGTTAGACGAAGAAAGCGGTGCTCCGTTGAGAACTGCCGAAAGAGAATATTTGGGTAACCTTGAACCTAAATTCAGCATGGGTTGGAACAACAGTTTCGATTACAAACAATTCTCATTGAGTTTCCTTGTAAATGCAAAAATTGGCGGAAAAGCTTTCAGCCAAACAGAAGCTATGTTAGACGGATACGGTGTTAGCCAACGCAGTGCCGATGCACGCGATGCAGGTGGTGTTGCAATCGATGGTATTCAGGGAACAACAGCAGTTACTTCGGTTGATCCGAAAACATACTATACAACAGTTGGAGACCGTAACGGTATTGCAGAAGCATACGTTTACGACCGTACAAACATTCGTTTGAGCCAGCTTGCACTTTCATACGATTTAGATGTTCGCAAATTGGGTCTTCCATTGCAAGCAGCATCTTTCTCGGTAGTTGGACAAAACCTGTTCTTCTTCTACAAAAAGGCTCCTTTCGATCCGGAACTGACAATGAGTACAGACATGAACTCACAGTCGCTTGACAACTTCAACGTACCGGCTACAAGAACCTATGGTTTCAACTTAAAAGTAACATTCTAAGTAAAGTAGTATCATGAAAAAAATATTATTCCTATTTATAGTAGCCCTCTTGGCCGGTGCATGTACCGATGAGTTTGAAGAGGCAAACACGAATCCGTATCAAATCAGCGATTCGTCACTGGAACAGAACTTTAACCACGTTGGAGCGTATTTCCCTTCAATGTTGAGCAATATTTTCGGTCACCAGATCGAAGAGAACCTGGTAGCAGAATCATTCTGCGATTATATGGCAACTCCAACTCCTTTTGTTGGCGGTGTAAACAACACCACTTACTACATTCGTTGGAACACTTACTGGAACCGTATTTACGGTAGCATTATGGCTCCATCGCGTCAGGTAATTCAAATTGCCGAAGATGGCGGTTACGATGTATTTGTAAAATGGGCCGAGTTGATCCAGATTTTAGGATTGTCGCGCCTGACTACTTACCACGGTCCACTTATTTATTCAGAGTATGGTTCAACTGAATCAACTATCAACTACGATAGCGAACAAGAATTATACAACGCATGGTTTGCAAAATTAGATGAAATTCAGGCTACCTTTTCTGCAAATGCCGATTACACAGGTATGCAAAGTTTTGATGCCAGCTATGGCGGTGATGTTAGCCAGTGGATGAAACTGGTAAACTCAATGCGTTTGCGTTTGGCTATTCGTATTTCGAAAGTTGCTCCTGCTTTGGCAAAAACCGAAGGAGAAAAAGCAATCGCTGATCCTGCCGGTTTGATCGTTGAAAACGGAGATAACCTGAATATTTCGTTATACGGAAGTAAATTATACCTGGCGGTTATCTGTTTCGAATGGAACGACACACGTATGTCGGCCGGAATGGAGTCTTTCCTTGTTGGTTTAAAAGACCCACGTATCGAAACATATTTCCAGCCTGCAACAAATGCGTCATTGGTTGCTGATCACCCTGAAGTACCATACAAAGGTATTCGTAACGGTGCATCGTTGGTTGCCAAAGACGACCACACCGGTTGTTCAATGATCAACGAAAGCTTCCGCTCAATTACTGAAAGAAGCTACCTTACTGCTGCCGAAGTTAACTTCGACCTTGCCGAAGCTGCATTACGTGGCTGGGAAGGTGCAGGCGATGCCGCTGCCTATTACGAAGCAGGTATTCGTGCTTCATTTGCCGAATGGGGAGCAGGTGGCGTTGATGCATACCTGGCGGATGCAACAAGCACTCCTATCGATTACAACGATGCTGCTTATTCTGGTGATGTTAACGACTTTGTTTCTCGCTCAACAGTAACTGTTGCTTGGGACGAAGCTGCGACAAACGAAGAAAAACTGGAAAAAATTATTACTCAAAAATGGATCGCAGGATTTACAAATCCTAACGAGCCTTGGGCTGATTTCCGCAGAACAGGATATCCAAAACTTCCTTTGGTTTACCAAAACAGCAGTAGCTCTGACTGGGGTGTAATTCCTAATGATGAGTGGATCAAACGTATGCCATTTGTTGATGCAGAACGCACCGGTAACAGCGAAGCTGTAGCCAACGCAGTAGCAACAATGAAAGGTGATGACTTAATAAGTACCCGCTTGTGGTGGGATACAGGAAATTCAAATTTCTAGATCTTTCGCATAGTCTAGTTTAGTTTAAGGTTACGGGTTAGGCAACCGGCATTGCCGGTTTGCTTTTCCCGTATTATTCATTATAATTGCATACCTATTTCAACAAAATGAACCGAATTATTTTTGCAGCTAATGCATTTTTGGCACTCTTCGTATTCTCGTGCTCTCAGGCACCTAAATCTGAAGATTTCTCAGCTTATGTAGATCCGTATATCGGCAGCGATTACCACGGACATGTTTTTGTAGGAGCCAACGTTCCTTTTGGTGCTGTTCAGCTCGGGCCGAACAATGCGCAGGAAACCTGGGACTGGTGCTCGGGCTATCATTATTCCGATTCGGTTCTGATAGGTTTTGCACACACACATTTAAGCGGAACAGGTATTGGCGATCTGGGCGATTTGCTTTTTATGCCCGTTTCCGATGAGTTTAATTACACAGCTACAAACGAAGCTTACCCCTGGAGTGCACTTTACACACACGATGACGAACAGGTCAGCCCTGGCTTTTACTCCATTAACATCGAGAAATACAATGTTCAGGCGGAACTAACTGCCACAGAACGTGTAGGATTTCAGAAATACAATTTTAACGCTCCCGGCAATTCAAAACTAATTATCGACCTTGCCTACGGAACAGGTTGGGACAACCTCACCAAAGCCGATCTTCAGCAGGAAGACGACCACAGCATTAGTGGATTACGTTATTCCACAGGATGGGCAACCGACCAAAAAGTATACTTCCACACCGAATTTTCAAAAGCGATAAAATCGCTGCAACTATTACGCCAAAACGACAAAGGAATAAACACCGTTCAACTTGAATTTGAAGGAAACGGCGAACTACTTGTTAAAACGGCTATCTCACCGGTTAGTGCCGATGGCGCTAAAAACAACCTAAATGCCGAACTCGCCCAATGGGATTTTGAAGCGACAAAAATTCAAGCCCGCGAAAAATGGAATACAGAATTGGGCAAAATAAAAATTGAAAGTACCGACACATCAAATAAAACCATATTTTACACGGCATTGTACCACACCATGATCGCGCCATCGTTATTCGACGATGCCAATGGCGATTACCGCGGTGCTGATGGTAAAAATTACACTGATCCGGGTTACGATACCTACACCACATTTTCGTTGTGGGATACGTATCGTGCAGCACATCCGCTGTTTACACTGGTTCACCAGGATCGTGTAGACGATATAGTAAATACATTGCTTGCCATATACGACCAGCAGGGTAAACTTCCGGTATGGCATTTACACGGCAACGAAACCAACACCATGGTGGGCAACCACGCCATTCCGGTAATTGCCGATGCATTGTTGAAAGGATACACCGGTTTTGATGCCGAAAAAGCATTTGAAGCCGTAAAATCGACCATGCTGATGGACGAGCGCGGATTGAACTTTATAAAAGAAAAAGGTTATATCCCTGCAGATTCAACTGTTGAATCGGTTGCAATGGCGCTTGAATATGCCATCGACGACTGGTGCGTGGCAGCTATGGCAAAGAGACTGGGAAAAGCCGAAGACTTTGAATTATTTGCCAAACGAGCAAAATACTACGAAAACTATTTTAACAAGGAAACCGGTTTTATGCGCGGACGAATGGCTGACGGAAGCTGGCGTACACCATTTAATCCAGTACATTCGGAGCATCGTGCCGATGATTATTGCGAAGGAAATGCCTGGCAGTATACCTGGTTGGTTCCTCAGGATATAAATGGGTTGATCAATCTTTTCGGCAGTGAAACAGCTTTTTCAGAAAAACTGGATGAACTATTTACAACCGAAGAAACATTAAACGAAGGTGCATCAAACGACATTTCAGGATTGATTGGAATGTATGCCCACGGAAATGAGCCGGGACATCACGTGCCATACATGTACGCTTTTGCAGGCCAGCAATGGAAAACTGCAGAACGTGTCAACTTCATTAACAACGAAATGTACACCGACCAACCCGACGGGCTTTGTGGAAACGAAGACTGCGGACAAATGTCGGCATGGTACGTATTCTCGTCAATGGGCTTCTACCCTGTTAATCCGGCTAACGGTGTTTATGTTTTTGGTAGTCCGTTGTTTGAGTCGGCCACCATAGTTTTACCGGGCGACAAAACATTTCAGGTAAAAGCTAAAAATCTGAACAAGACAAATATCTATATCGATTCGGTTACCCTGAATGGCGAGCCATACACGAAAAGCTACATCACACATGCTGATGTTGTTAAAGGTGGCGTACTGGAATTTACGATGGCTGCAAAACCAAATAAAGAATTTGGTCAGGCCGCGGACAGCCGGCCGAAATCGGGCTACGAATAGCAGGATTGCCCAAAATTATTCTATTTTTGCGCCAGATTTATACCTATACAACAACTTAATAAACTCACTACCATGAAGTATTTTTTAATGTTTTGCCTTGGCGCAATTCTATTTAGCTGCACTTCAAAAGTCAGCACTCAATCAACAACAACCACGCCCACTAAGCTGGTGGATTTAGTAAACCCGCTAATGGGTACCGATTCGGAATTTAAACTTTCGAACGGAAACACCTACCCTGCCATTGCACGTCCGTGGGGAATGAATTTTTGGACACCGCAAACCGGACGCATGGGCGACGGATGGGGTTACACTTACGATTCGTACAAAATTCAGGGATTTAAACAAACACATCAGCCAAGTCCGTGGATTAACGATTACGCGGCATTTTCGCTGATGCCGGTTACCGGAGAACTAAAATTTAAAGGAGAAGAACGTGCATCGTGGTTTTCGCACAAAGCAGAAGTGGCGCAGCCGCACTACTACAAAGTATACCTGGCCGATTACGATGTAACTACCGAGTTTACTCCAACCGACCGCGCAGTGTCGTTCCGTTTTACATTTCCGGAGAACGACGAATCTTACATTCTTTTGGATGCTTTCGATGGCGGATCGATGGTGAAGATCATTCCTGAAGAACGCAAAATTATTGGGTACTGCCAGAACAATCACGGCGGTGTGCCTGCTAACTTCAAAAATTATTTTGTAGCCGTTTTCGACAAAGATTTTGAGGTGGTAAAAACCTGGAAAGACGAAAACCTACAGGAATCTGCTGAAGCCCAAAGTTTCCACGTTGGTGGTATTGTTGGTTTCAAAACCCAAAAAGGTGAAGAAGTAAATGTAAAACTGTCCTCATCTTTTATCAGTGCCGAACAGGCCGAATTGAATTTAAGCAGAGAGATTGGCAATAAATCGTTTGAAGCAATTAAAGCTGAAGGCGAGCAAATCTGGGAAAAAGAACTGGGCCGGATTAAAGTGGAAGGTGGCAGCGAAGCCGAACAAAAAACATTTTACTCGTGTTTGTACCGCACTTTGCTTTTCCCTCGTAAATTTTACGAATTTGATGCCGATAACAATATTGTTCATTACAGTCCGTACAACGGCGAGGTACTACCTGGTTACATGTTTACCGACAACGGTTTCTGGGACACTTTCCGTGCAGTATTCCCGTTCTTTACACTGATGTATCCTGACCTCAACAGCCAAATCATGGAAGGGCTTGTAAATACCTACAAAGAAAGTGGCTGGCTGCCGGAATGGGCAAGTCCGGGTCACCGTGGATGTATGATCGGTTCTAACTCTGCATCGCTGATTGCCGATTCGTACTTGAAAGGAATTCGCGGTTACGACATTGAAACCCTGTACGAAGCTATGATTAAAAATACCAAAGGCCACATGGAAACCGTTGAGTCGGTTGGCCGTTTTGGCGCCGAATATTACAACAAACTGGGTTACGTACCTTATAATGTTGGTATTAATGAAAATACAGCCCGCACGCTGGAATATGCTTATGCCGATTACTGTATCTGGAAACTGGCGCAGGAACTGGGAAAACCTCAGGAAGAGATTGATCTGTTTAAACAACGTGCCCGCAATTTCCACAATGTATACGATGCGGAAAGCAAGTTAATGCGCGGTAAAAACGAAGATGGTACTTTTCAGTCGCCATTCAGCCCGTACAAATGGGGTGATGCATTTACAGAAGGAAACAGCTGGCACTACACGTGGAGCGTTTTCCAGGACATTGAAGGTCTGAAACAACTGATGGGCGGAAACGATGAATTTGTTGCTATGCTCGACTCAGTGTTTGTTGTTCCACCTATTTTCGACGATTCGTATTATGGTGGTACGATCCATGAGATTCGTGAAATGCAGATTGCCGGAATGGGTAACTATGCTCACGGTAACCAGCCTATTCAGCACATGATTTACCTGTACAATTATTCCGATCAGCCTTGGAAAACACAGGCGCATGTTCGCGAAGTATTGACAAAATTGTACTCGTACCAGGCTGATGGTTATTGTGGTGATGAAGACAACGGACAGACTTCTGCATGGTATGTTTTCAGCTCAATGGGATTCTATCCGGTTTGTCCGGGAACAGATGAGTATGTATTGGGATCACCGCTGTTCAATAAGATTACTGTTACTTTGGAGAACGGCAATGAGTTTGTAATCGACGCAACAAACAACTCGAAGGAAAACGTTTATGTAAACGATGTGAAACTTAACGGCGAGTCGTACAATAAAAACTTCCTGAAACACGCTACTATTCAAAATGGAGGTGAGGTTGTTTTTGATATGGCCAACAAGCCAAACAAAACACGAGGCACGGAAACAAGTAGTTTCCCCTACTCTATGACTTTTGACGAAGAATAAAATAGTTAAGTCATCAGATTGAAAGTCTGACTTCATAAAAAAATCCATCCCTTTTTGCATTACTAAAAGGGATGGATTTTTTATTTCCATGTTCTGGTATTAGCAAAACACACTTTACAAGCGATAAGTAGTGGAATTACGAAGTTGAATCGATTGGCATAGATTGTTACCGCATTTCTTCCAGATATTTTTGCGGCGACATTTTACAAATATCTTTAAACCAACGATAAAAACTGGCATTCGAGTTAAATCCGCATTTTTCGTAAATAGCGCTTAATACCAAATCTTCTTCCGACTCCAACATCAGCTTACAAGCATATTCAATACGTTTTGCATTTATGTATAAGCTGTAGCTTTGTTTTAAGTGCTCGTTAAAATAACGCGACAGATACGATCGGTTAGTGCCAATATGCCGAGCCAGTTCCGGCAATGTTAAGTCCTCTTTCAGAAATATCATTTGTGCCGACATAGATTCTTCCATCTTTTTATCAATATCAACAAATATTTCATCAGATATGGTTGCATTATCCATACCTGCAGTATTTTCAGGAATATGTAACTTTATTTCGTTTTGCAGGTTTCCGTAGTAACCAATAATCCAGAAAAAGATGCTTAGCAAAGTATGACTAATTGCCGGAATTAACCACAAATCGAGTGTTGAATAGCGTTGTACACTAAAATATACAAATGCCGAAATAAGTGTTAAAAAGAAACTTATCCGAAGCGTTGGAAACCAGGTTATTTCATTCTCGTAGGTATTGGAAAAATAACTGTGCAGTCGCGCTTTATGTTGACGTATTTTCCGGTCGGTTATGGCATAATAAAATATGGCCGTTACCAAAAATATTTTTCTAAAAACGTCATCCATATAAAATGCAAACTTTTGTATTCCGTGGGCGCCCTCTTTAAACACCAAAGTCTGATGAAAAAATTCATTCCGTTGATTAGCGTCCATAAAAACAATAAGTACAACAAAAGCAAACAGTGCATTAATAAACGGAAACGATAAATGTTTTAACCAAAAACGAGGTATAAATTTTTTATTATCGACTAATGTACTGATGTAAATAAAAAACAACGGGAACATTGAAAGAGAGACAAACACTGCCGGCAGATATAAAACTTTAAACAAATCCATTTTCCCGAAATAGAAAATGCCACTTTCAAAAACGGCCAGCAACGAATCGAGAAAAAACAGAATTAAAGGCAGCTTGAACAATTGCTTTTTTTGGAAAGCACCGATTGAAATATTAATCGTCCAAAACAAAATAATAATTAGCGGAGCTACATAGAAAAGCAGTCTTAAATCACTCATTTTCCTTTTCTCAAATAGTAAATTTTTTAATCAACGACTCAAATTCAATCAATTACGAACTAATTTTTTGATGAATTGAAAACAAACTTAGCAAACATAATTTTAAATTTACGTGCTTTTTGATTGATACTTTTAGTTTTTATCGAATAAATAAACACAACATTAAATTTAAAATACAATTCAAACTTACTTTTTCACGCGTATCACAATCTGTTTTTGATGGGCTAAGTCCAACTTTATCATTCACTTTTGGGTGAATAGTAAGAATGTCCTTTAAATCAAATACCGGAGTATGAGAACCATAAATAATTGCCGATACGCACATTGCGAAAAGCGCAAAATATGCTGAAATAAAACCAAAAGAAATATTAACTATTCAAAAAAAATTACAAAATGAAACGCTTTATCAGTTACTTTTTAATGACAATGCTATTTGTTAGCTGCTCGTTACTGGAAGATGATGACAAAGTTGAAACAAATGCTGCGGCCGAATTTGTATTAACCGAAGACGCAAACTATCCGGTACTTGGCCTTGAGGAAGACGGAACTTCGTATTTATTTAGCGATGACTTATCGAACGTTTATGTGAGAAAAGAGAATGGAGACGAATGGTCGCTGAACCTAAATACTGCAACCGGAAAACCAACCGATTTGTATCTGCTCACCTCTTCTGGTAATTTCTACATCACTTTCACAAATTTTAATGGCGATCTTGTTGATTTGGCCATTTCGAAGATTAATGATATTACCCGAACTCCCGGGACAAATGCATTTGAAGGAAATATTACAAACGTAAACGCTGAAACACAATACATGTTGGGCGTAAAGTTTGAAGGAATATCGAATACTGAACCTATTACCGGATTAAAATCGGCAAGCAGCGTTGCTGACGCGTGGAACGACTTTTGGCTTCCAAATATAAAACGTACAATAGGGCATGTTACCGCCGGTGTTGGTTGCGGACTAGGACTTGCCGGCGCTGGTGTAACGTTTGCCGGATCAGCCGGAACTGCCACGCCATTCTCGGTAGTTATGGCAACTTATGCCTGTGGCTCGTTCGCTTCCGGCTTATTGGGAGACATAACCGATGTAAAACCATTTTCTGATATTTCATTTGGATTGGCAGTTAATGGCACCACAGTTGACTGCACAAAAGCTGTTGCCACCCGATCGGCCAGTGATGTTGGTTCGTGTATTAACGATTTAGTTGGTTTGGCAATGGGAATAAATACCGATGGCGATGGAGTAAAGGCGGTTGTTGGAAATAAGATTTCGGCTGACATGAATAATTTTATTAAGACAGGCGGACTAATTGGAAAATGGAAATCAAATGATGATCCGCAAACTGTTACCCAAAATGCAGGCGGTTACACCATGACAACTACAATCAATCCGCTGGAAATGGAATTTGCAACGACTATTTGTAATATAATAATGTCGGGCACTTCATCTACAACCGGTGCAGGCGTTAGCCAGGAACTCGATTTTAAATACGCATTTAAATACAGTTATGAGTTAATGGAAAATGCAGAGTACGATCCGGACGACAAAAGTCTTTTTGCTTTTGCTATGTTCAATATTCAAGGCGTTACAATGACTTCGCAGGGCAGCAGCATTTACTACCCATGGAACGATTTTAAAAACATTATGTCATCTAATAACACCCCGCTTCCTGCCGAGATTTCAGATATGGAAAAGTTCGATTCCTACTACTATATTTTGACTGAAACACAGTCGCTGATGATTGATTTATACAATAATGATGATGGTGTTGAATTTTACCGAAACTAATAACAACCCGTAATATAAATTCAATTTGTTTTACGGTTACGATACATTCCTGCCAAACACATAAAAAAACAATAGTATTGCACTTTCCTGGTATCCGCTATAGAAAGCACCTCCGGGAAAGTGTTTTTTTTTATCTAAATATTTATGCTTGCAGTAAATAAAATACGATTTTCTTTTCTTGCAGAATATTATAATTAAAGCTGTTAAACCTTATGCCTGCCGTTTCGTTTTAGTATTACTAACAATAAACAATACCATTATGCAAAGTAACGCAGTAGGCTGGTTTGAAGTGCCGGTTACCGACATGGACCGGGCCATAAAATTTTATGAAACAGTATTGGATATCAAACTCGATCGCAACCAGATGGGGCCGCTGGATATGGCTTGGTTTCCAATGACAGATGAAAGTTACGGATCTGCAGGTTCGCTGGTGTGCCACCCCGAATTTTATCAGCCGTCGGCCGAGGGAGTAGTGATTTATTTTACCGCACACTCGGGCGACCTGAGCAACGAACTTTCACGCGTTGATGAAGCCGGTGGCAAAGTGCTGCAGCCCAAAACAAAAATATCGGACGAATACGGTTTTATGGCGTTGCTTATCGACAGCGAAGGGAATCGGATAGCTTTACATTCAAGAGAATAATCCGGCATTATAAGTTTGGTCAGCAGCCTCCTACCCTTGGAAATAATCATTCTCACCTTGGAAACCATAGAGATTTCCTATGAAATAACTCCCCTGGATTAGGAAATATCTATCATGGACAAGGAAATTGTGTCTCTGACCTTGGAAATTACTGTTCTGTCCAAGGAAATCATAGAGATTTCCTATGAAATAACTCCTCTGGATTAGGAAATATCTATTATGGACAAGGAAATACTAGCTCTGACCTTGGAAATAATGATTAAGGATAACCAATTACCAGACTTTACACAGGGCTTCAGGCTTTAAAAAGGTTCTGCATCTACCCTATCTTTAATTTTAAGACTTTTTGGGTGGCATCGGTTACCTTAAAACGATTATCGAGCCTGTACCCCATAATCCAAACGATTTTTTTACCACTGCATAACAGCCAGGTGTTTTCCTTTTCGTGCAGCGGCATTTTTTGGTCAATAAAAAAGTCGCTTACCTTTTTAAAACCGGTCATCCCCAGCGGCTGAAAATAATCGCCTTGTTGCCATTTGCGCATTAACAGCGGGAATTGCACTTCATCAATATCGATACAACCAATATTCGAGTCTTTAATGATGGTAAAATCATTGGCATCCACACGTTCAACCGAAATATCAAAAGGGGCGAATAATTCCATGTCGTCCTCTTCGATGTAGTAAACGCGGTCTTCATCATCTTTTAATTCCTGAATAAATAAAGCATCGCGATCTTTTACCAGCCTATGTGTTTTCGAAAAGAATTGTTTGCCTGAAAGTGTATCCAAACTTTGATAAACCGCATCCACAACACTGGCATTAAAACCGTAGCCGGAAAGAATCTCCAACAAAACAGTTTTAGGATGCGATGAATTCTGTAACGCTGATATCGCAACAACAGTCTGCCCGTTTTCCTTGGTCAGCACTTGTTGAATTTCATTTCCTATGGCATTTTCATAAACATCGTAAGCAGCTTTCAGATTATCGACACTGGCCATAAAATTCTTTTTAAACGCCGGATTCAACTCTGAGAATAAAGGAAGAATTTTATGCCGCAAGAAATTACGTTGATAGACGACTTCACTGTTGCTGGAATCTTCCCGGTAAGGAATAAAATTTTCAGAAGCGTATTTTTCAATCTCTTCTCTACTTGCAAACAATAGCGGACGTATCAGTTTTCCCTTTTTCTCCTTTATTCCGGTCAGGCCTCTGATACCCGTTTTCCGCGACAGGTTCAAAAAGAATGTCTCTATCAGGTCATCCTGGTGATGTGCCGTAACTATATAATCGTATTCATACTCTTTTCGGATGCGCTCAAAAAACTCGTAACGCAGCTCACGCGCCGCCATTTCAATTGAAATACCTTTTAGCGATGCGTATTCTTTTGTATCAAAAGTTTCGAAATGTGCCGGTGTTCCGTGTTGCTCAACCTGTTCGTGCACAAATGCTTCGTCTCCATCCGATTCGGCACCACGCAAACGAAAATTACAATGAGCAATACCATATTCAAAACCCGTACGCTCAAATAAATGCAGCAGCACCATGCTGTCAATCCCTCCGCTTATAGCCAGCAAAACTTTTTCCCCTGACTTTATCAGTTGCTTCTGTTTGATGTTGGTAATGAATTGATCGAACATGGACTGTTTGTTATTCTATTTCCCTTCTACTGAAAGTTCACTCTTTTTATGGACATAAAAATTTAGAGACAAAACATAAAAGCTGTCATTTCGAAGGAGGAACGACTGAGAAATCTCTTCCTTGAAGAACAGATTTCTCCTCATTCTTCGTCGAAATGACAAGGATCTACTTTTTCACTTTCCCCACGGCTTGTGCGATGTTCAGAATTACTTCAACCGATTTAAGCATCGAAGGAATAGGAACAAACTCAAACGGCCCGTGGAAATTATGACCACCGGCAAAGATATTCGGACAAGGCAGTCCATCATATGAAAGTCGTGCGCCGTCGGTACCACCGCGAATTGCTTTAATTTTTGGCTCCACACCGGCATCAATCATTGCTTTTTCTGCAATATCAATAATGTATTTTACCGGCTCCACTTTTTCGCGCATGTTGTAGTACTGGTCTTCCATTTTCAGCTCTGCAATTTCTTTTCCGTATTCGATATTGATCAGTTTAACCACTTCGGTAAGAAACTGTTTTTTCTCTTCGAATTTAGTTTTGTCGTGGTCGCGAATGATATATTGCAACTCGGCTTCGTCAACACCACCATTCATTGAAATTAGATGGAAAAAACCTTCATATTTCTCCGTATGTTCCGGACGTTGTGTTGGAGGCAGCATGGCAACAAGCTTATGTGCTACCAGCAGAGCGTTGATCATTTTGTTTTTCGCCGATCCGGGATGCACACTCAAACCCTTAATTTTAATCGTTGCTCCGGCCGCGTTAAAGTTTTCATACTCCAGCTCGCCAATCTCTCCACCATCAAGAGTGTAGGCAAAATCAGCTCCGAATTTTTTCACATCAAAATAATCGGTTCCTTTACCAATTTCCTCGTCGGGAGTAAAAGCGATACGTATTTTACCGTGCTGAATATCTGTTGCATTCAAAAGCATTTCAGCAGCTGTAACAATTTCGGCCACGCCTGCTTTATCATCGGCGCCCAACAACGTTGTTCCGTCGGCAGTAATAATATCCTGTCCTTTGTAGTTTAATAGTTCCGGAAACTGTTTTGGATCAATACAAACCTTGTTTTTCAAATAAATGGTGCAACCATCGTAATTTTCCAAAATCTGAGGATCAACACTTTCTCCCGAAAAATCAGGGCTTGTATCTACATGCGATATAAATCCAACCACCGGACTTTCGCTAACTCCTTTGGCTGGTATAGTTGCTGTTACGTAACCGTACTTATCCATTTCCACTTCACTCAATCCTATTTCTTTCAGTTCCTCTACCAGTTTTTTCATAAAAAACAACTGGCGGTCGGTACTGGGGTAAGTTTTGCTTTTCGGGTCGGAAGTGGTGTATTGTTTTGCGTAATTGATAAATCGTTCTACTACTTTTTCCATTCTGTTATCTGACTTTTTAAATATTCTATTTTTAACGGGTTCTGCAAATTTATATTTTTTGTACAGGATAAAAACTGATGCTTGTCTTATACATCGTCCGAATTAAAGGTAAATCCCAAACGTTTTCCGGTTACCATTTTCGAATGACTCATTTTTTGCCGCATCTGATCAACCGTGGCCATTTTCACCTGGTCGTAAACAGGCATCAGCAAATCAAACTCAATACTGTATTGAATAGCCGTTTCAACAATTTGCCTGATCACGCCCGGCGAGATGGTGTCGATGGCAAAATCTTTCACCACCTCATCCGACTGACGTTTCCCTTCAACGAAAAAATGTTTGTCTTTGTTTATGAAAATTCGTGCCACAAGATACCCGAGGTCGTTAACGCGGTTGTACTTAAACGAATCGGCCAGAAAATTATAAATATTGATCACCCCACAATACGAACGCAGCGAATCTTCCTCGATGTATTTTGTTTTCCACACCGGGTGTTTATCGTCGAATTCGAAAACATTGGAGTGCATACTAAATATCAGCAAATCGCCACCCACTTTAAACTCCACCTCAAAAGGTCCACGATCGTGGTAGTTTGGCAAAGCATTTTCTGGCACCTTTCCTTTTACAGCATTTAAATAATCCTTTTCAAGCTGATTCAACACCTTTTTCAGGATAGTAAAAGTTTGTCGGGTATTGTCGTAAACCTGTTGTTTAACGGTTGATTTTATTACCAGTGCTTCAAGGAATGAAGCCCGAACTTCTTTTTCTGTCATAGCGTTCAAATATTAACTTTTAAATGTACACAATTACTGAAAAAAAAGAAAGCAGCCCTGATGAGCTGCTTTAATATTTTTTTGTTGTTATTTCGACAAGTATGCGAGGAGAAATCCATTTCGATGTAACAGATTTCTCATTACATTCGAAATGACAAATAGGCAATTAGTAAGCTAATGCAAATAATACTCTGCGTTTTGAAGGTTTGCCTGAATAGATACAAACACCTTCTTCCTCTTCGTATTCCAGCGGCATACAACGAATGGTTGCCTTGGTTTCGTTTTTAATCAGATCCTCGGTTTCAGGAGTGCCATCCCAGTGTGCAGAGATAAAACCACCTTTGGTATTCAACACTTCTTTAAACTCTTCCCAGGTATCCACTTTTCGTGTATTTTCTGCTCTGAAATCGTAGGCTTTCCGGAAAATATTTTTCTGAATATCTTCCAACAAATTTTCTACGTACTCGTCGATATTGTCAAGCGAAGTAACTTCTTTTGTCAGGTTGTCACGACGGGCAACTTCAACGGTTCCGTTCTCCAAATCGCGTGGTCCCATTGCCAAACGTACCGGCACACCTTTTAATTCGTATTCCGCAAATTTCCATCCCGGTTTACGTGTATCGCGGTCGTCATATTTAACCGAAATACCTTTTGCTTTCAGTTTGGCGATAATCTCATCCACTTTTTCAGTGATCTCTGCCAGTTGTTCCTCTTTTCGGTAAATAGGAACGATTACAACCTGGAACGGAGCTAATTTTGGAGGAAGCACCAAACCATTGTCATCAGAGTGCGCCATAATTAACGCTCCCATCAAACGAGTTGAAACGCCCCATGATGTTGCCCAAACGTAATCTTCTTTTCCTTCTTTCGTTGCAAAAGTTACATCAAAAGCTTTGGCAAAGTTCTGCCCCAGGAAGTGTGAAGTTCCCGACTGCAATGCTTTTCCATCCTGCATTAACGCTTCGATAGAATAAGTTTCCAATGCACCGGCAAAACGCTCGTTGGCCGATTTTAAACCTTTTATAACCGGAACGGCCATAAAATTTTCGGCAAAATTGGCATATACATTAATAATCTTTTCAGTCTCCTCAATTGCCTCCTCTTTTGTGGCATGAGCCGTGTGACCTTCCTGCCACAAAAACTCTGCAGTACGCAGGAATAAACGGGTACGCATCTCCCAACGAACAACGTTTGCCCACTGGTTACAAAGGATTGGCAGATCGCGATACGACTGAATCCAGTTTTTATACGTATTCCAGATTATGGTTTCAGAAGTCGGTCGTACAATCAGTTCCTCTTCGAGTTTGGCATCCGGGTCAACAACCACACCACCATTTTCCTCGTCGTTCTTTAAACGATAATGAGTTACTACTGCACACTCTTTTGCAAAGCCTTCAACGTGATCGGCTTCTTTACTAAAAAAAGATTTTGGTATAAAAAGCGGAAAATATGCATTTACGTGCCCGGTCTCTTTAAACATACGGTCGAGTTCGGCCTGCATTTTCTCCCAAATGGCGTAGCCATAAGGCTTTATAACCATACATCCCCTAACCGCTGAATTCTCGGCTAGGTCTGCTTTAATTACCAAATCCTGGTACCATTGTGAATAATTCTCGCTGCGCGAGGTCAATTCTTTCGCCATAATCTAATATTTGGTATAGATTTTGTTTTTACAATTATAAATTTTGAGCTTACAAAGAAAGTAATTATTATTGACATTAAATAAACGGAGGATACCTTATGAAATCAAGATTAACATTTTTAGGATTACTGGCTATCGTTCTTGGAGCCTGTACGACGGGAGGATATGTGTCAGGTACTTATTCCGACGACATCTATTTTAACCCAGGTGAAGTTCCTCCTCCAATTGCAGTTGAAGAGGTTGTTGAAGAACAGCCGGTTGAAAAATCGGCCAACACCATGATCATTAGCAATATTGAAAAAGGTGAAGATGGTTCGAACACCATGAACAACTACATTTTTGAAGGATCAGAAGAAGATGCTGATGTGTTGCGCTATAACATGGACCAAATGGAAATGGAAGCCAGCGACACAACTGTATATTACAACGACGATGAAATGAAATACGTAATAAACAACTATTACGATGGCGACGAATTGGATTACGCTTACCGTATCCGCCGTTTCCACCGTCCGTCCTTCTACGATCCGTTTTATTGGGACAGTTGGAGCTATTACGATCCGTTTTACTATGATCCTTATTATTACTCATCATGGTACTACCCTTCATGGTCACTAAGCTGGTCACTTGGATGGGGATGGCCTTACTCAAGTTGGGGCTGGGGCTGGAATTCCCCTTATTATAGTTGGGGTTACGGCGGTTACTACCCGTATTATGGAGGATATTACGGCAGCTGGTATGGCGGCGGCTATTATGGTGGGGGAACTTACTATAACGATTATGGTAGAGGTTACTCTTATGGGCAACGCAGGTCAACAGGAACAAATGTATATCGCGGCGATGCCGGTCGCAGATCAACATCGGCAGCAGCAATTTCGGCAAGCAGCAACCGCAGAGGAACCACGAGTGTAAATAAATCGGCAACTACTGACAGAAGTTCAGCAACTTCAACACGCCGATCAACAACCGGAACAAGAGTTACTACCGACAAATCGGCAACTAGTGCAAATGTTTTAACCGAAAAAAGGAGAACAACGAGTACAACTACCCGTCCGTCTACCTCAACATCAAACTCGGTTACAACTCGCTCGCAAAGTTATACCCGACCAGGATCGGCAGCAACAAGCAGAACGTACACCCGACCAAGTAGCGATGCACGCTCTAATTACACAAAACCAAGAGTAGTAACTTCAGGCAACAGCCGAAGCAGTCAGAGCTACACAGTTCCTAAGTCTACTTCAACTTATAACAGATCATACCGTTCAAGTTCTACCTACAACCGTAGTTCGAGCACCCGCAGTTCGTCAAGATCATACAGTGCTCCTTCTTCTACAAAATCGAGTAGCAGCTATCGCAGCAGTACTCCGAGCAGAAGTAGCAGTAGCAGCTATCGCAGCAGTGGAAGCAGTGTAAGAAGCAGCGGAAGCAGCGTACGTAGTAGCGGCGGTTCGTCGGGTGGTTCAAGAAGTTCAGGCGGATCATCATCACGCAGCAGTGGTGGTGGCGGAAGAAGATAGATTACAGGAAAATTAACGACAAAAACTATTTGCCATGAAAAAGAATATTTTAATCCTTTTACTAACCATTTGTGTGCCCATTTTTACGCAAGCACAAGACTTGCTCGATGCTCTCCGTTATTCCAATATTCAGGTTTCAGGAACGGCACGAGCGGGAGGTATGGGTAATGCTTTTGGTGCTTTAGGCGGCGATTTTACTTCTATCAGTATTAATCCGGCCGGTTTAGGAGTTTACCGTTCTTCAGAATTAACGGTAACACCTAAATTTACTTACGGAAAAACGGAAGGTAACTACATGAACACCCTGATGGAAGATACCAAATACAACTTTGCGTTGAATAATTTAAGCTATGTTACGGTTATTCCAACTGCTTCGCGCAGCGACGTTGGACTTATTAGCGTAAACCTTGGAATTGGATATAACCGCCTGAAAGATTTTAACAGCAACTCGCTTATGGGTGCCTCTGGCGTTACAAGTTCATTTTTAGATGATCTTATTGAAAATGCAAATGGAGAAGACCCAAATGCGGGCTGGAGTAACTTCTACGAAGAGTTGGCATATTACAATGCGGATAACCAAACAGGAGCTGACCTGATGTATTACGATGAAGATGCTCAGTTATGGAGAAGCGATATACAAATTAATCCTTTCGATGAGAATATTCAGAATCATCCTGTTTCACAACGAAAAACAATCTCTCGTTCGGGCTCGATTGATGAATACAATTTTGCAGTTGGATTAAATTTTAATCATAAAGTTTATTTAGGAGCAACTTTAGGTGTTACCGATATTTATTATCGTGAATCGAGCACCTATGAAGAGTGGGATAACCAGGGTGTTATTCCGAACTTTGTTGACATGCAGTTTGATAGCTACCTGAGAACAACAGGTACAGGATACAATTTTAAATTTGGGGTGATTTATAAACCGATAAACGAAGTTCGTTTAGGGGCATCAATCCACACACCAACTTTTTACGATATGCACGATTTCTTCCATACAGCCATGTATTCAAGAAATGATTTTGAAGACAACGGCGTAGTTGACGATTCAGGGCTATCTCCATTAAATAACTACGATTATCAATTGCAAACTCCTCTGCGTGCAACCTTTAGCGGAGCTTTTGTTATTGCAAAAAAAGGTTTAATTAGTATTGATTATGAATATGTTGATTATTCATCGGCAAAACTACGAAAAGGTGGCGATGGCTACGGATTTGCCAGCGAAAACCAGGAAATAAAGAACGCATACAAATCAGTTGGCAACATTCGTGTAGGTGGCGAATTACGTGCAACCAATAATTTAAGTTTGCGTGCCGGGTATGAGTATTATCCAACAGCATATAAATCTACCTCTTTAGGAAACGATCAGTTTAAATCGAACGATGAGTTGAACGTTTATTCAGCCGGATTAGGTTATCGTTTTAGTAATTTCACTTTTGATATTGCTTACCGCTTAACTGACATGATGGAATATGAACTGCCATACGCAGCACCTTCATCAGGCTATTATCCGGTACCTGAAGCAGCTGCTTTCGATGGATCAACACATGATGTAATGTTTACTTTAGGATTTAAATTCTAACGTAAAAAAGATATTTTCAAGAAAGACACATTCCTTCGGGTTTGTGTCTTTTTTATGCATTAAGTTTTCTTATAAACTCATCTTTAAAACTTAAGCTCACAGGCAACTTTGTATCCCCGATATTTACAGAATTTCCTTCGAGATAAACCACTCTAGCCAGCGACACCAGGTAAGATTTATGAATACGCCCAAATAGGTTTTTAGGCAATTGCGCAATAAAATCTTTAAATCTTCCGTGCACCATTAGTGATTGTGTTTCGGTGACGAAGCGAACGTAATCTCCCTGCGCTTCGAGGTATATTATTTCGTCAAAATTAAGCCGGTAATCCTTTTTGTTGGCACGTACCATCAAATGCTGGGCAATGTTTGATTCCTGTAACGAAATGCGCTCCAGCACTCTGTTAACAGCCGTTCGGAAACGTTCAAACGATACTGGTTTCAACAGGTAATCCACCGCATCAACTTCAAATCCTTCCAGGGCAAACTCGGGATAAGCAGTAACCAAAATAAACAGTGGTGGTTCTTTTAAACTTTTTACAAAGCTAATTCCACTCAATTTAGGCATGTTAATATCTAAAAACAGCAGGTCGATATTTTCCTGTTTTAAAAACTGTCCGGCTTCAAGTGCATCGTTGCATATTCCTTTTAACTCAAGTTCAGGACAGGCTTCAACAAAATCGCGAATCACATCCTGCGATAAAGGTTCGTCATCAACAATTATACATTTTAGTGTTTTTATCTTGGCCATTTTATACTAATTCAATTGCACTTGTAAAAGTACTTTAAATGTATCTGTGTTATCGATAATTTTAAGTTTGTGCTGACCCGGATAAATTAAATCCAGACGTTTTTTCACATTCTCAATTCCAATTCCCCGGTATTTATCCGGAAACGGATCGTTTGCCATCCCTTTACTGTTTTCAATTTCGAAGTACAAGACCTGGCCCGCTACTTCAAAATAAATATGCACAAAAACATCATCATCTCCCCCTTTCACTCCGTGTTTAAAACTATTCTCGACAAATGGAAGAAACAAAAACGGAGCTATCTTTTTATCTTTTATATCACCAGTTGTATCAAAAACAATTTTGTTTTGGATTGAGCGAAGATTTTGCATCTCAATATAATTGTGCAACATCTCCACTTCTTTTTCCAGCGTTATAAAATCGGCATCCGACTCGTAAATAATATGGCGCATTAAATTGCTCAACTGTACAATTTTTTCCGGTACTTCTTTCGATTCTTTGCGGGCCATACTGTAAATGCTGTTTAACGAATTAAAAAGAAAATGTGGATTAACTTGTGATTTTAAGGCTTTTAACTCCGCCTGCGACTTTTCTTTCTCCAATTCTTCGGCTCTGAACCAGCTCCTGGCAAGGTGTAACAAACTTGAAATAAAAAGGTAAATAGCAAAGAACAACGAAATATCCCAAAAACTGTAATATGCTATAAAGTAGTATCCCTTGAAAATATAGTCGATAAGACTATCGAACAAAAGCAGGTAAAAACCTGAGCCAATAGCAGCTAAAACGATTACTCCAAGTGCATAATTCAGATAAAAACCCCGCTCCCAAAATAAAGGGAAGATGAGGTTCAGATTAAGGTAAACAACACAAACTATCGGGAGATGAAAAACTGCCGTATAAATTATGTCGATTTGTTTTACTTCAGCCGATACTTTTAACACATTTAGTAAAATTAAAAATGACAAACACCAAAACAGGATATGTTGTAATACCCTGTTTTTAATAAGTCGGCCAAGTGTAATTTTTCTGTAGCTGTTCATTTTATCCGGAATAACTCTACGTCCAGGCCATCCTCAAAAGCCTCTTCTGAATCAACATATTTGCTCACAAATTTTTGTAATTCTTTTGGTTTGGCAGTAAGCAAAATAAAATCTCCGTTATCCTCATGATGAATCCTTATTTTGTTTTCCTTTATTAAATCTTCCAGCCAGTCCGGATCGAACCACCGGATTTCGAGTTTATCTTCAGAAACTGTTAATTTGGCAAATGTGTGTACCGGTACCAGATGTAAATCGGCTAATGTAATGTTCTCTTCATCGCCATAATCTTCGGTATAAAAATCAAGGAAATACTGGTCTGCCAATTTAATTATATGTACTTCAAACTTCGATTCCTTCAATACACCATCTTCGTTTGACGAAAGGGTGAGTACATAACGTTTTTTATCCCTTATTCCATCTTTTTTATCCCCAACAAATGGGTGAGTAAATTTCCAGACATCATTTTCGCCATTAAGTACAATATCCGGATTTTCGTCTTCAAGCCATTCGCCCAACAGCAAATCATTTTCAAACAAATCACCTTCGGTATACAAAGGGTAAAACGAATAGACAACACACCCCGACAACAGAAGTGTAATTGTAGCAATGAGTAGAATATTACGTGTCTTCATTTTTCGTGATTTTTTAAATTTCTACTCAAACTTACATTGATTCAACTGCCACTAAGAATTTTTTCGTTGAGATGTGGCTTTTTATCGTTGAGATGGATGACTTTCCTTCGGCAGCAAAGTAAAATCTCCTGAAGAGATTAAAACAAGTAATTTAAACCGATGTAGATACCGGAGTCGCCATCGCGCTCGTCGGCAGCCATTCCATAGTCGCACCTTACTATAAAGTTCTCATTCATTGCAACACGCAATCCTAAACCAAATGAATAGTGCATTTCTTCGGCGTCGTTATCAAAATAGTCATCAGGATTATAAACTCCAGGTGTATTTAATTCCTCATAATAGTCAGGTCTTTCAAAATCAATTTTATCAGTTACCCTACCAAAATCGGCAAAAGCATTCAGTCCCAAATAAAAGTTGTTGTTGATAAATTGAAAACGAGCGAATTTCCAGCGAGCTTCAACATTACCAAGCAGTACGGCATCGCCAACTACCCTGTTTCTCCAAACTCCGCGCAATGAGTTTGCCCCTCCCAAACCTTCGGAAGTTGCACTTTTCATTACCGAAGTTATTAGCTGAGTTTGATAGTAAAACTGGGCATTTCCGCTAAGTGTGGTTTGGTATGCCAGGCGATAGGCAAACGAAAGGTCGTTTGGCACTATTGTAAAATACTGGCGATGAATAAGGCTTAACTTTGTAAAACTGTGTTCGCCTCCCAAAAACTCGGGCGATCCCAATAAAACAGCTTCAGTCCACATTCCTTTCATCGGGTTTGGTCGGTTGTCGCGTGTATCGTAAACAATACCTGCCTTAACAGTTGGAACAAAACCTCCATTTGCATCTTCATCCGAAATAATTCCCCACTCCCTGTATTTTTCATACAAACCAGGTTCTTCGCTATGTGGTGGCAGCAGGTCTTCAGCATCTTTGTTGTCATTCAGCTTTTCAATATCAACATACCCCAACTTAAAGTTCAATAAGTTTATACCCCCAATCCAATCAAATTTTTCGCCTGCAAGATCTCCGCGCAAATCAACCTTAAACCGAAACAATTTCCTGTCATACTTGTAAAACATCCGGGTTCTGTAAATGTCATCCGGAGCTTCATCATCAAACCAGTCTTTATTAACAACAGCATCGTAACCGTTAAAGCCGTAAAAATCGTACGCTCTGTCGCTCAAATAACTTATATCTACCGATGTTTGAAGGCCTTCAATAAGTTTATCTGAGTCGTAGTTAAAACGGTTAATTCCGCTTCCTTTCGTAAACCTCGAAATTTCGAAATAAAGACTATGGTCGTATTGGGGATAACGACTGCCATCGCCATAATTATAAAGGTTAACTAAGCCCCCGTACTGAAATCCAAGGTCGGTATCGAAGGTTACAGCCGGTAACGCCCCAAAATTCCAACCTTCTTTGGTTACACTTTCTTGCGCGCCCGATAATAAACAAACAGAAAATAAAACAGTTAAAACCAGAATACGTTTCATGTTAATTGAATTTAGTTAGACTGAGAAAGTAATTCATGTAGCAACATTGCTGAATGATTAGTAAACGAATATATAAAATTAAAGCGAATTTGATAAACTCCTTCTTTCTGATTATTCTTCTTGTCATTCGCAATTATTTTACTTTCTTTTACAAAGCTTTAATATATTTTTTAAAACTAAAACATTATTCTAAACCGATATGAAAACAAATCGCAGAGATTTTTTTAGAATTTCCGGAGCTGCAGGAGCAGGAATGGTAGCCGGCGGTCTGTCGTCGTGCAGCCAACCACAACCCGAAGAATCGGCCATGCAGTTTATAAAAGATGCAGCAGTTAACAATAATCCGCAACAATTTAATATGTGTGGTTATGCCGCGCCAAAACTCGACAAAGTACGTATTGGTTTCGTAGGTATTGGCGATCGCGGTTCGGGCGCTGTTCAACGAATGACCTTTATTGACGGTGTTGAAATTGTTGCACTGTGCGATATTCGCCAGGCTGCAGTTGACGGGGCACAAAAAATACTTAGCGATGCAGGTTTACCAAAGGCCAAAGAATTTGTTGGCGACGAACATGAATTTAAAAAGTTGTGCGACAGCGGTCTTTGCGACCTGGTTTACACCGCCACTCCATGGGAATGGCACGTTCCGGTTGGACTGGCAGCCATGGAAGGTGGAGCACACGCAGCACTCGAGGTATCGGCAGCTAAAACCATGGACGAGTGCTGGCAAATGGTTGAAACTTCGGAGCGAACAAAAAAGCACTGTGTAATTCTTGAAAATTGTTGTTACGACTTTTTTGAATTACTGACGTTGAACATGGTTCGTCAGGGCGTATTTGGCGATTTAATTCATGGCGAAGGAGCTTACATTCACGATTTAGATTATTGGCATTTTAACAAACCGCAGGATGAAAAAATGACCGATGGCGCCTATACAAAAATGTGGCGTTTATACGAAAATCAGCGACAGGCAAACGTTTATCCAACGCACGGACTGGGCCCCATTTGCCAGGCGATGAACATTAACAGAGGTGATAAGATGGATTACCTGACGGCAATGATTTCTGACGATTTTACATTGAAAAACCGCATTGAAGAAAAAGCTAAGGAAGATCCGTTCTTTGAAAAGTTTGTGGGAATGGATATGCGTGGCAACATGGATATGCAAATGATACGCACCAATAAAGGGCGAACTATCCTTATACAGCACGATGTTTCATCGCCACGTCCGTATTCGCGTATTCACATGCTGAGCGGGACAAAATGTTTTGCCCAAAAATGGCCTTTGCAACACATTGCTTTTGGCCACGATGTGGTTGACGATGCAAAAATGGAAGAACTGCGTGAAAAATACGAACCGGAAATTATTAAACGAGTAGGAGAAATGGCCAAACAAGTTGGCGGACACGGCGGAATGGACTTCATAATGGACTGGCGCCTGATTGATTGCCTACGCAACGGACTACCTGTAGATATGGATGTTTATGATGCTGCTGCCTGGAGCTCCTTAACTCCGCTTAGCGAGTGGTCGATTGCCAACGGATCGGCACCAATTGAAGTGCCCGACTTTACGCGCGGTGCATGGAAAACCAACAAACCGGTGGAGCTGACACTGGCCGGTGGCGGAACAACCAAAGTTCGTAACCTGGCAAATGCAAATGCCGAAGGACAGCTGGATATTTAAAGAAGAAACTAAAATACATTCGAAAGGGCAGTAATTACTGCCCTTTCTTTTTACTCACTCCATTACTCATTGTAACAGAATTAGATGTTCTCTGATTTGTTTTATTGCTTTATGCCTATTAATGTCTACTTAAAAAGCCGCCGATTAATTAACCGGCGGTTCTGATCTAACCAAACGCTATATCTATGAAAAAAAAATCAATTCTCATTTTACTACAGACAACCACCAGCGCAAATACCCTTAGTCTTTGAGCAAAAAAAAACCGCCACTCAAAAAAATTGAGTGACGGTTTAACCTAACCAAACTAATTAATCGGCTAAAACAGTCTCGTTACTGTTTTGCCCACCATAATTTTGTGTCTTGTACATCAGGTCCCTGAGCGGCAACTGCTGCACTATATTCCTGTCCATTGGTATTAATAACACCATTACCGTAGCGCATACGCTGTGGGTAATTACCGTTAATATCACCAAGTCCGTAGATATCACCATCGTCAACACCAGCTGCAAGTTCGGCAGGGTAACCCATGTCGCGAACAATTGCCCATGCTTCAAAACCATCGGTAAATGCAGCAATCCAACGTTGTGTTGCAATTTTCTCCAGGTTTTCTTCTTCTGTTCCGTTTAACAATGCCATCTCTTCGTTTGCTAAATAGGTAGCAATATCAGCATCGCTTACATTCCAAAGTTTCATCGCCAAACGAATACCTTCCTGGTACAAGTCTTGTGCACTACCTGAACCAATGCCGCGTACTGCTGCTTCAGCTTGTAAGAAAGCAGCTTCGGCAGAAGACATAATCAGTTCCGGACGAATCTCACCATTATTTTTCTTATTAATGATTACTTCGGCAGGTTTCGAGAAGAAGTTGTAACGGGCAAACGAACTCATTTTTCCATTCAAGCGAGTTGGTTGTCCAACATAGTACATATTCTCAGGCATAGTAACCTCGACGCTACCATCTTCAAGTGTTGTAGTTGTGTATTCAACACCGGCATCATCAAGTATACCTAAAATATATTCTACCCTTTTATCGAAATTCTCAACTTCAGCTCCTTCAGTTGGCTTCTCAAGCGTTTGTGTTCCACCTACTGCAGGCTGTGCATAAATGGCTAAACGAGGGTCGTTATTATTACGCAACAAATCAATCATGGTTTTACTCACTGTCCAGTCTGAACCGGCTCCAAAGTTATACCACACATCGCCGTAGCAGGCACTTCCCCACTGCGAGATTTCTTCGTCTTTTTGCATCAATACGTTATCACCTTCACCGGTAAGTAAATCACTACTTAAAGCTGACGAGATTGCACTTTGCGCAAAATCGGCACCGGCAGCACCGTATGCACGCATACCAATACGTAACTTAAGGGTGTTTGCCAAACGTTTCCATTGCTGCAAATCGCCATTACAATAAATGTCATTGTCGCCAATATCATCAACAGCTACACCTGTAGCAGTGGCGTCGCCAATGGTTGCAATAGCTTCATCCAACTCGGCAATAATTCCCTGGTAAATTGTTGCCTGACTATCAAACTTAGGCAGTACAATATCAGGATTTGTTGCTTCAGTGTAAGGCACCATTCCAAAAACGTCGGTAAACATCTGGAAATACATTCCTTTCATAATTTGCCCTACAGCATACATGTATTGATTTTCAAATTCGCCACCTGTAGCGGTAAGTCGCATAAAATTATCGAGGCTTCCAATATAACCCGACAGCCAGTCCCACGATGCATCGGTGTAACCACTGCTGTATGAATATCCCAACTCATCAGACCACCAGCTGCTGCTGTGTCCGAAACAAACCTGACCTGAATAACGATCGGCATGTATTAAGTGTGCACGCCAGTATGGATAACGATCGGGTGCATATAAACGATACTGAGGAGTAGTTAAAAAGTATTTCGCACTCACCTCGTCAACCGTAAATGAATCCGGTTTTGTATTGATTTCGTTGAAATCATCGGTACAATTGCTCAGCAAAAATACCGCTCCTAACACTACGAATATTTTTAATATATTTTTCATTTTGCTGGCCCTCCTTAAAATTTAATGTTTACGTTGAATCCTATACTTCTGGCAGTTGGTAAGTTGTACGACAAAATACCCTGTCCGTTGTTACCTGTACCCAGGCTCGATTCCGGATCAACATGATCAATATCTTTATAAATAAAGAACAGGTTACGTCCAACTAATCCAACAGTAGCACCTTGAATAAAGGTACCTCCGATTAACGATTGCGGTACATTGTACGACAATACCAATTCGCGTAAACGAACGTTAGTTTGGTCGAAAACATATTCTGAAGCAATTCCTGAAACAGATCCCCAGTAATCCTGCGCACTGATTTCAGTTGTATTTTGAGTATAAGTATCATCGTCCTGAAGAACTACACCGTCAACAACAATTCCTCCATCACGGTATTGAAGTGTTTCTTCAACCACACCACTACTAACAAGAGCTGCATTGGTTTGCGAATAAATTTGTCCGCCAATACGTGCATCAATCAAGAAACGTAAAGAAACGTCTTTGTAAGTAAACGTATTTGTAAATCCGGCAGTCCAGTCGGGTTGCGAGTTACCCAGGTAAACCTTTTCGGTTGAAGCCTGTGGACGACCATTGGCGTCTACCACAATTTGTCCGGCATCGTTGGTTCTCCATGTTGTACCGTACAAATCACCATATCCACCACCAACTGTTGCTTGCAGACGAATATTTCCCGAGTTTGTTTCGTTGAAAACATAGCTATCAAGATCTTCTGTTAACTCAACTAATTCGTTGTTGTTTTTCGAGAAGTTCACACTGGTTTCCCAACTGAAATTAGTTGTTTTCACAGGAATACCTCCTACAAGTAATTCAACACCTTTGTTGGTTGTTTCACCAATGTTTTCGAGGAAGTAAGAGAAACCTGTTGAAGAAGGAACCGGTACAGAGAAAATCTGGTCGGTTGTTTTAATATTGTACCACGAGAAATCGAAGAACATCCGATTATCCATCATACTACCTTCTAAACCAACTTCGAATGAAGCAATATTCTCAGGTAATAAATCTTCGTTTGGTTTTGTTGACGGACGCGATAACTGAGTTAATCCCAGATATCCATCGTTTGCCAGGTTGTAGTATTGGTACAACTGGTAAGGGCTGGTGTCGTTACCAACATTTGCCCAACTCGAACGAACTTTTAATAAGTTGAAAAACTCTGCATCAGGATCGATAAAATCGTTCAGCAAAAGCGAACCGGTTACCGAAGGATAGAAATACGAGCGGTTGTTTTCCGGTAAAGTAGAAGACCAGTCGTTACGTCCTGTAACATCCAGGTAAGCAAAGTCGCGATATGATAGAGATGCCTGGAAATACAATGAGTTAACTTTTTTCTCTCTTAGTGGAGTATACGACGGTGTTTGTGTTACAGTGTTTGCTACTGTTGCACGACTTGGAATTTTAAAATCTTCACCGTAAATACTTTGGTATTCGTAGGTACGATACGAGTGGTTACCACCAGCATTCACTGATAAGTTCAAATCATCAGTAATATCCTTGTTAAACATCAGTAAAAAGTCGGCGTTAGTTTCTGTAACGCGTGTATTGCTAAATGTTAAACGACCGCTTGTGTAAAAGTGGTGTCCGGGTTGATTTACCGATTCCGATTTCATTACTGTTACGTCGGTACCTACACGTGCAAAAGCTGATAACCAAGGAGTAAATTCGTAGTTCAATTTACTGAATCCAAGAATACGCTCTCTGCGGTCAGTTCTATAATCGTTGTATAGCATCCAGTATGGGTTAGCTCCCAACGATCCATAAGAAATTGAATTTAACGACTCTTCAGGATTTTGATACGTTTTAAGGTCTTCGATATCAACGTTACGAGGCATTCCGTAAACATAAGCCAAAATACCTTCTGACCCCTGGTTGGCAGCATTTTCAAGCTCTTGCCAGAAATAAGTTGCTTTGGCGTCCAGTGTTAATTTGTCGTTCAAATCAACAACTCCACGCAAGTTAAAGTTATGGCTTCTTAATTCTGAATTTGGAATCATCGACTCTGTTTTATTGTTGGTGTAAGAGAAACGAATTGAATGACTTTCTCCTGCACCCGCAATAGCTACTGAGTTAATGTACTTAGCACCTGTCTGGAAGAAGTCCTCAACATTATTTGGCATTGCTGAGTAAGGTCTTTCTACACCGGTGTAATACATTTGGCTGCTACCATCAAGACGCTGTCCCCACGAACCTGTTGAGTTTTTCAAATCTTCAACATTTCCGGGTACGTTACCCTGGCTACCTTGTCCGTATTCATTTTGGTAATCCGGTAATAACATAGGGTTATCAAAGGTAATGTTTGAGTTTACAGAAACTCCTAAACCTTTACCCTTTGTACCTTTTTTAGTAGTAATTAAAAGCACACCGTTACCGGCGCGCGAACCATATAATGCAGCCGCGTTTGGTCCTTTCAATACTGAAATAGACTCAATATCGTCGGGGTTAATATCGGTAATACCACCACCGGTAACTGTACTGTTGTATACACTACCACCACTGTTTGATCCGGTTGCGTCGATTGGCACACCATCAACAACAATTAATGGCTGGTTGTTACCTGTAATCGAGTTGTTACCCCTGATAATTACACGAGAACCACTACCCGGGCTACCAGAGCCTTGTGTTACAACCACACCGGCTACTTTACCCACTAATGAGTTGGCAGGGTTATGGTCTTTAACAACAGAAATGTCGTCGCCACCAACCTCGGTTACGGCATAACCCAACGATTTCTTTTCTTTGGAAATACCCAAAGCAGTAACAACAACTTCTTCCAAACCAATTTGGCTTTGTGCCATTGTTACATCAATTGTTGAGCGGCCATTCACCTCCTCATTAATTGTTTGCATTCCTACAAACGAAAAAACGATGGTTGCATCGTCGGCAACTGATATGGTATAAACTCCGTCAATGTCGGTAATTGTACCATTTGTTGTTCCCGATTCACTAACTGACACTCCGGGAATCCCGAGGCCATCTTCTCCGGTAACTGTCCCTGTCACCGTTTGTTGTGCGTAAGCACTACCTAGTAATGCAAAGCACATTCCTAAAATCAAAAAAATCTTTCGCATAGATTTTGAATTTAAATGAACTAGAAATAGATTAATAATTAAATTATATGTACATATCGCTAAATAATTTTTGAAATAACTTTGCTGTAATCCCAAGTAAACCAGATTGCTCCCAGTTTTCGGAAATTACAATTTCAATATTGCCTGATATTTGTTCCAAACAGTGCTGATTAATTGCTTGCTGAATAGGAGTAAGAATGTATTGGTTGGCACGCGATACAATTCCTCCTATTACAATTATGTCAGGATTTAGTAACTGAATGGTATTTGATAATGCTTTTCCCAAAGCCTCGCCAATATCACCCAAAAGTTTTATGGCCAGTTCGTCGCCAAGTTTTGCAGCTTCAATAACATCTTCGGGTTGTAATTCATCAATTTTATGTTGAAACCTGTTTGTTAACTGCGAAATTTTTCCTGCTGCAATAGCTTCTTTAGCTCGTTTAATCAATACACTTGCCGAAACAATTGTTTCTAAACAACCACGTTTTCCGCAAATGCATAAGTCTCCATCTTCAACAAACTTGGTGTGCGAGAGCTCGCCCGCAAAACCGGTTGCACCGTTGTACAATTTACCTCCTAAAATAAGTCCAATTCCAAGTCCCCAGTTCCAGTTTATAATAACTGCATCCTTATGTTCTTTGGCAGCTCCAAAAATAAATTCGCCATAAGCTTCCATCCGGGCATCGTTGTTTACGTATACCATTTTCCCGAACTTCATGCTCATGCGTTCACTAACATTCTGATAAGCTTTTTTCTTAATTGTATAATTTATTCCTGCAATAGAATCAACCAATCCTGGCATCGCCATTCCTACTGCAAATACACTGTTGTAATCAATATTATTCTGTGTTAAAATATGGCGTGCTTCGGCATATAACTTGTCAACAAGATTATCATCGTCAATTGAAGTTTCGACTATGGTTACCGGGGCAATTAGTTCGTTGTGCGAATTATATACTCCTATTTTGCCTTTAAAACGCCCAAGTTCGCAGGATATAACAAAAATGCTATCACGTTTTAAACCAAATAAAGTGGGGCGCCTCCCTCCTTTCGATTCGCCACTTCCCCGAACTTCAACCAGGCTACTCGATCCTAAATCTTTTAACAACGAAATTGCTGTGGGTAAGCTAACTCCAATTTTTTTCGAAATAAATGTTGCTGATAGTGTTTCGTTCTGATATAAAAGACTTAGAATTTTCTTCTTCCTACGATAATTTTTTAACGCATTACCTGTAAGTTTCTGACCTTTTATATTTTCAAGAAGAATCATTTAAGTAGGATATAGTTAAATTATTTAATGCAATTTAAAGAAATTTTTAAATCAAAACCAAATGTTTGTTAATTTTTTTAATAAGTAAGGTTTGATTGTATAAATCTCTTGAACCAAACGACCAATAAATTAAGTATTCAAGTATTTATTACAATAAGAGGGTTACATTAAAAAGGCCAACCACCCGCGTTTAACGTAAATTAACAGTATAATTTAAAACCTTTGAATAATAAAATACTTACTTTCAAAAAACCATATTTATATAGTTTTACAAAAGAAAGGGATTAAGGTGAAGTTGAAGACGCTTATAAATACAATACTTATGTTATTACTCCTGCTCGCAAGCGGGTTAGTAAGCGCTCAAATTCCGCAAACCGATACCACACAAATCTCGCCACCCAAAAACCTTCAACAAGAACATTTTTATGACAGCCTTGAAAACCGCGCCAACCGAAGACGTTTTACCGGCTGGCTTTATGATGCCATAATTTCGCCACCGCGCCCCTATGTTGACAAAAAAGCATTGGCACTTGATTATTTTAAAGAATACGAAGGCAAAGTAATTGCAAAAATTACCATTAACGCCCTTGATGTTTTTGGACCTACCTGCACCGATACAACCCGAGAAGCAAAACATTGGGCCGAGCGTGCTGCAAATAAGATTCACACCAAATCGAATTTAAAAACAATAAGAAAGCTATTACTTTTTAAATCGGGCGAAGTTCTGAATCCGGAGTTAATGTACGAAAACGAGCGTATTATCAGGAACTTGCCCTACATTAAAGATGTACGTATTTATGTTGAGCAGGATCCAACTTACATCGGATTTGTAAATGTTACAGTACTTACTAAAGATCGTTTTTCTTTCGGAGTGTCAGGAGGTGTAAACGGAACCAACTCGGGTGATGTGGAAATATACAACCGTAACATATTTGGTGTTGGACATGAGGTTTCGGTAAAATTTGTGGGGCACGTTGAAAAAGAACCATACCTGGGCGTTGAAACTTTTTACAATATTAAAAACATTGCAGGAAGATTTCTTGATGTTCGGCTGGGTTATTTAAATACATACAGGCGCGAGGGCTTTGTTACTGAGTTTAACAAACCCTTTATTACACAAAATGTAAAATGGGGCTATGGTGGTTTTGCCGCACGCATGTTTCGCTCCGACCGGATTACCGACAATGATCCGGTAAAAGTTGAAGAACCAATCGATCTTTCGGTAAACTACCTTTGGGGTGGTCGTAGTTTTAACATAAGTCCGCACCACGAAAACATTACCGAGCTGGTTGTATCAACGGGTATTAATAACTGGAATTATTTCAAAGACCCGATGGTTGCTCCCGAGAACAGTCACTTTTTCTCCAATCATACCCTTTATATGATGGGTTTAACCATTTCGCAGCGGCGTTATATTCAAGACCAGTTAATTTACAGCTACGGAATTACAGAGGACATTCCCGAAGGTTTTAAAAACGAATTGATTTATGGCTACGATGCCAACGAATTTGGCGACCGACATTACCTTCACTTTTACTCCTCAAACGGCAATTTGTTATTGAGCCAACGCGGTTACTTATTTACAAGCGCCGGAGCCAGCGGATATTTAAACAAAGGGCGTTTTGAAGAAGGAATAATTCATGCGGATGTTAATTTTATTTCCAAATTAGTTACGGCCGGCAGAAAACGAGTTAGAACTTTTGCCGAATTGAATTACACCCTTGGCATACGCAGGTTCGAAATTGAACACCTCACCCTTGGCGAAAGAGATCATATACGAGGTTTTGACAGCGATATTGCCGTTGGCAAACAACGATTAAATTTAAAATTGGAACATGTTGTTTTTCTACCAACACAATTTTACAAGTTTAATATTGCGTTTTTTGGTTTTGCTGATATTGGTGTAATCGGCTCAAACCGTGAACTGATTTTCAAACAAGACTATTACAGTGGCTTAGGACTTGGAATTCGTTTACACAACGAGAACCTTGTTTTCGAAACTTTCCGTCTTCGTTTGGCTTTTTATCCTTTTCATCCTGATGATGCCAGTTTTTTTGGTTTTTCTCTTGATGAACAATCAAAGCAACAATTTATCTCATTTGAACCGACGGGACCTGAACCGGTGCGTTTTGAGTAGAAATGAATAGCTAGAATTGGAAATAAATAAACGGCTGCATGTCCGCTGATATCGATTGATAAACGATGATAACTACAACAGCTGAGATTGCAGCTTTTACCCACATTGGCGAATTGATAAAGCAATTTTTTGCGCGGTCTTTCAAATCGTAACTCAGCCAGTGTGTAACAAACCCAAACAGCATCATGAGAAATACCCATTTGTAAGCAACCAAAACTTCAGGAATCATTGAAAGTTTCAGATCGGTACCGATTTGGTGCAGCATTCCGCGTACAACATCCATCGATTCGGAGCGGAAAAATACACGCGTAAAGGTGATGAAAGAAAAGGTTATGGCAATCTTCCAGATATTCACCATCCAGTTGCTGCGTTTCTCCCACGGGCTAATTTTTCGCCAGAATTTATAGATCACCAAACCTACACCATTCAGTCCTCCCCAAATAATAAACTGCCACGATGCCCCGTGCCAGAGTCCTCCGAGCAACATGGTAAGCATCAGATTTATATTGGTATTGATATGCCGTTTAACGTTGGGAAAGAAATGGGCCAGCAAAGCAAATAACAGGACAAGGCCAGCAAATATCGGCACCAAAATCAGCTTTCCGGCCAGAAGAACAACAATCGCCAGAATTACTCCGAGACTGATATAACTAAACACTGAACCTTCGCGGTTTCCGCCAATTGGGATGTACAAATAATCTTTCAACCATGACGAAAGCGACATGTGCCAGCGTTTCCAGAACTCGGCAACACTTTTTGCCTTGTAGGGCGAATTAAAGTTTTGCGGTAAACGGTAACCCATTAACAATGCCACACCAATGGCAATATCGGTATATCCCGAAAAATCGACATAAACCTGCAACGAGTAACCAAATAAAGCCATCAGATTTTCAAATCCGGTGTGAGTAACAGGATCGGAAAAAACACGATCGACAAAGTTTACAGCAATGTAATCTCCAATAAATATTTTTTTGATCAACCCTTTCAGAATGATAAAGATTGCCCAGCCAAATTCTTCTTTCGAAAGGCGGTAATCTTCGTAAATCTGCTTTACAAATCCGGATGCTCGAACAATCGGTCCGGCAACCAGCTGCGGGAAAAACGATACATAAAAGCCAAAATCGATCAGATTATTTACGGGTTTGGTTTCGCCACGATACACATCAACCGAATAACTTATGGTTTGGAAAGTAAAAAATGAAATACCCACCGGCAGTAAAATCTGGTTCACCTCGAAGTGGGTTCCGGTAGCTTCGTTGGCCCACAAAGCCAGATGGTTGATCACATGCAGGTCGGTGCCCAGCATTAAATTTATACTGTCGATAAAAAAGTAAGCATATTTAAAATAGGCCAGCAGCGTGAGGTTAATAACCACACTTGCCGCAATCAGCAATTTCCGCATCAACTCACTCTTCGATTTGTAAATTCCTTTACCAATGAAAAAGTCGGTGAGCGTACTGAATAACAAAATGAAGAAAAAGAACCCGCTGGATTTGTAATAAAAAAACAAACTTACCAGGAACAGATATCCGGCACGCACACTTCGGTTTTTGTTTTTGTAAACCAATGAATATCCGGCCAGCACAAAAGCAAAAAACGCCCAAAAGAAAAAGCGCGTAAAAATCAGTGGCGCCGTTTTATCGTACAGAAAAATATTCCGTAGCAGTTCTCTTAATTCTATTTGTTGTAGTAAATCCAAATATTTTAATTTTCATGTCATTTCGAAGGAGCGAGCGCCTGAGAAATCTGTCCTTCCAAACTTCCTTTCCTTCCTTCTTCCTTGAAATGATTATTTATGGTGAGTTCCTTTTTATCAATCAAATAATTCTCAAAATCCTTCATCAATGCTCCAAAAAACAAGTCGGCAATCATTAAATATCCTTCGCGGGTAAAATGAATTTTATCGCTTCGTGCCAGTCCGTTATTTTGCCAAAGCACAATGGAATTCAGTCCGCCCATTACCGAAAACATATCCCACACGCCGGCATTGTATTTTTTGGCCATTTTAAACATGCTGTCCTTCACCTTTTCGCCATTTTTATTCACATAGCGGCGGTACAGGTAGCTATCGTTGTTGGTGGTAAAAACAATCAATGCATTTGGCGCAGCGGCTTTTATTTTATCGATAAGCTGTCCGTAATGATCTTCGAAGCGAGCTTGCGAAAAACGGCGTCCATAGGCATCGTTAATCCCCAATCCGAGAATTACCATGTCAGGTTTTAAATCCGCAAGTTGTTCCGTAAAAAGCTGGCAACGCAAAAATGCAGGAACGTGCGCTCCGTTTACTCCAATACTATGATACATCACTCCATTTGGATTCGATTCGGTAGTCATTCCCAACAAAGTAAAATTGCCCTGCGAATTGTAATCTTTCTCCAATGTTATCTGCAAACTATCTACCCACTCGTTCAATTCAAAATCGGTGTAACCATCGGCTTCAACCTTATTTTTCACCAAATTCTGATCAATATTTATGGAGTAATTCTTTGCTGTATTTTCGTAATATACTCTCAGTTTGTTAAAGCTGTAATCCAATTCGTTTTCGTCTTCCAGCAAAATGGTGAGTTCGGCTTTTGGCGATGATGTTGTTGCAGAAATCCCTCCCACTCCCAGCGTTCCGCTTTTCCGGCCCTCTACATTTCGGAAGGTTTTCCAATAGCCATTGTAACGAATATAATAGCCGAAAGGCGAGTTGGTGCGTGCAATTCGGTACGGGAACATAAATCCCCAGCCGGCATTCATTTCCCCATTAAGCTGCTGGAAACGGTTGCGCATTTGCCCCGAAAACGAGCCGGCCTGTATATGTGACCCTCCAATTTGAACAATGTTAACACGCCCTTCGCCGGTGGTTACCAGCTGCTCCAGTTTCGAATAAAATTGTTCAGCTTTTTCACGGTCTCCGGGATAATGCATCTCATTCCGGTCGTAACGAACAAAATTGTATTGGTTAACGTGGTAGAAATAGCTGTTTTCCTGCGCTGAAACAGATGCGCCAAGCAGCATGACGAAGCTAAGAAGTAGCAAAGACAAGCCTTGAACCTTTACCGATTGCACTAAGATTGATGGAGATTGAATTAGATTGAATAGAGATTGAGCTACAAAACTTAGTACGCTCTTGCAACTTGCAACTTGTAACTTGAAGCTTCGATGAAACAAATTTCTCTCTGCGTTCGAAATTACACAACACTCGTCACTCGATACTCGAAACTCATTACTCTTAACTTTCTCCCCCATTACATCTCCTCCTCCAAATAATTATTGTACTCCAGAATCAATGCATTGTAGAACATATTGGCCACCAAACGTGCTCCACGCGCCGAGAAATGCACATAATCGGGGCGGGCCAGCTCGGGTTGCGCATTCACCCAGGAAGGCATACTGTTGTATCCGCCCATAGCTTCGTACATATCCCAGTACGCGCAGTTATTTTCAAGTGCCACTTGTTTAAGTGTCTCAACCACATTGGGTAAATGCTTATAGGTAATATATTTGTCCTTAACCTTTGTCGACATATCGCTTGGCCCGATTACCAAAATAGCTGCATCGGGACACAAAGAATTAATTCGTTGTATCTGACTGCCAAACCAGCGGCCATAACGTTCAATCGCCTTTTTATCTTTAATGTATGGAATTACGTTACCGCCAAACTGCAGAATAAAAAACTTTGGATTCAGATCGTTGTACATTTTTAAACTCAGCTGATAGTCGGCTTTGGTGAAAATAGTACCGGAACTACCACGCAGCGCAATGTTATCCATGATCACTCCTTTTTTCGAAGCCAGCTCAATGCCGTAAACATCCGGACCATCGTATCCCGAAAATTTTAAAGTAACGCTGCTTGTTGAATCCGGCAACTCGCATTCGAGCACGGCATACATGGTATCCGCGACAAGCGTATCACTTAAAACCGTATCGCCGCGTGCGATTAACTGCACCGCAACCGGGCGTTTTGTATGCCCGTAAAACAGCCGCATATTTTCGTATTCGCGCGTACGTTTGTAGGATATATCTGATTTAGAGACATTCATTTCAGCCTCGTAAATTATCGAATCTTTAAACGGTATCGTGTCGCTGGCCAATGGTGCGTAACGCGAAAAAGCTCCCATCACGCCGTAACGACTGTGCTCAACCGTTGAGTCCACCTTTCCGTAGATTGGGTAACGTTTCCAGTTGTCAGAGTTTATTTGATTAGCACTAAAAACATAATCGTAAGGTTGCAAAGCCGGACGCAAACCAACACCTGTTCCGCCAAATTTTACCTGTAATTTATTTCTTAGGAAAGCCGTAATGCGGTCACCCTCAATCTGGCTGTCGCCATAGTGCATTATCCGAACCAGCGAGTCACTTTTCAAATGATTAAAAAAGCGGTACAGATTTTCTCTACCCAAATCTGTCATTTCAATGCGGCGAACCGATTGCACCAGCGTATCATAATCTGCGCGGTGAATCACTTCAACAACCGTATCGCCGGCAATGGTATCCACTTCAATATCCACCAGCGAATCAATTTCAAATTGCTGCGCTATAATTTCCGAAACGTCGACATATTCCACATCATCAGCACCAAGCATTTCCGAAAATGTTGGCATATGAAAAGTCATTTTCCCCACCTCGAAACCATCGTCGGGCATCAACCACATAACTCCTGCCAGCAAAGCAATCACGCCCAAAGTAAATGTTAATGTTTGTAGTGGCTTCATTGAAGATAGATGATTAATTTTTGACCAATTTGAATTTTACGTGCATCGCTGATGCTGTTCCATTCCAGTATTTTCTCGGGCGTTACACCATCATATTTTTGTGCAATTACATACGGCGACTCGCCGCTTTTTACAATGTGCTCTACTTTTCTCGACGACTCAGGAATAACAATCCCCGGCAAAGTTGCCGATGCAAAATTCGGCACTACCGTTTTGGGCTCTTCTTTTTTAGCTGTTTCCTGCTGAAGACCACGATAATATTCTGCATTTTCATCGTCGACAAAAATATCAAGCGTTTTACCAGCCTGAATTTTGCGCTCGTCGTAAATGTTGTTCCAGTATTTCAAATCGGCAACACGCACATCGTAATCTTCGGCAATAAATCCGAGCACATCTCCCGATTTAATGGTGTATTTGATTTTCGTCTTTCCTTCAATTTCCAGATCTTTTACCTTCTCGCCCACATACTGGCGATTGGGTGCCGGCGGATATTCAATCTTTTGCGCCACTACTTCAAAAAGCGTTGAATCAACACCATTATAAATGGAGTCCTGCAAAAACAAAAAGTCTTGCTTCAATTTCTCTGGTAAAGTAAGCGATGCCTGTTCCGGAATTATAGAATATGTAAATTGTGGATTCAAAAAGCGCAGTTCTTCGGTAGAAATCGGTAACACGGTACTTATCTGATCGAAATGGGTTTGCAAACGTACTTTTGCTGCCGCCGTTTTTTGTGGTTCCTGTTCCGGGATAAATTTATTCTGACTCAAAAAAGCCACTGTTGCCTGATAAGCCGCCATAAAATCAGTCATTTCTTTCGGTGCAACTTTCAGCAATTCGTTTACGGAACAATCATCACCTCCTGCGCGCCGACAAAGATTTTTAATCTCGGTCTTTCCGAAAACAAATGCCAGCATGGCTTTTTTCGCGTGATCAAATAAAACTTCATTCTTTTTCAGTTCCTGAACAGCGGCATGAGTAGCTTTTGAAACATTAAAACGTTCATCCACCAATTTGTTGATTTGTAAACCATTCAGCACACCCTGAAAATGCGTCAGTTGCCATGCTCCTGCACGTTTGAAGGAACTTTTTGCTTCATAATTAAAAGCAGAAAGTGTAGCCGGCAAATACTGTAAATCTTCACCAAGACCTGCTTTGTCTAACTCATCTTTTATTTCAGGCTGATAGAAATAGAAACTTTTAATAAAAATTGCCTTATCGGGTGCAGGTAAATTATCCAAAATAGAAAAGTAAGCCTCAAACGCATCCGGATTATATGCATATTCTTTCGCGCTTTTTAGTTCCCGTTTCATCTTCTGACGGTTAGCCAACTCCAGTTTCCCCGGGGAAAAAGCAGCATCGTTCCAAGGATATTCAAAAACCTGCTGATGAATATTTTGCAGCAACCGATGCTCGAAATCTTCGCCGTTTATACTGTCTTGCCCCCAATTTAGCAGGGGAACAAACAACAGCAAAACCACAAAAATTCCAATTAAAGAACCCGGCTTATTTTGTACTAATCGTTTCAAATACAATTCTTGCAAAAATGTTACGCAAAAATATGATTTCCGATTAAACAGCCCACAATTATTACAAATGATTTCGATGCGAAAATGTTAAATTACTCCACCACATGATCGCGCTCACGAATCTCTACCCGGCGAATTTTACCGCTGATGGTTTTTGGCAACTCATCAACGAACTCAATTTGCCGTGGATATTTATAGGGAGCAGTCACCTCTTTTACGTGATTTTGCAACTCTTTTACCAGGTCGTCGCCGGCACGCTGTTTATAGTCTGGCGCCAAAACAACGGTAGCTTTCACAATCTGGCCACGTATTTCGTCAGGAACACCGGTAATGGCACATTCAACCACAGCGGGGTGTGTCATCAATGCACTTTCTACTTCGAAAGGCCCGATACGGTAACCCGAACTTTTTATCACATCATCGGCACGGCCAACAAACCATAAATAACCATCCTCATCTTTCCATGCCAAATCTCCGGTGTAATAAATCCCATCCGACATGGCTTCATCGGTCAAGCGTTGATTGCGGTAATATCCATCAAACAATCCGGCAGGATAATTTTTATCGATACGAATTACAATTTGTCCTTGTTCACCGGCTTCGGCTGATCGTCCTTCCGGTGTCAGCAAATCGATATCGTAGTGCGGACTTGGAAGTCCCATTGAGCCCGGTTTAGGTTCTACCCATGGCGAAGTAAACACCGATAAAGTTGTTTCGCTTTGTCCGTAACCTTCACGTAATTTAATGCCTGTTAAGTCGTAAAAGCGGTTATAAACCTCCGGATTTAAAGCTTCTCCGGCAATGGTACACCATTCCAACGCCGACAAATCGTATTTGCTCATATCCTCCCTGATCAGAAAGCGGAAAATAGTTGGCGGTGCACAAAGCGAGGTTACCTGGTATTTTGAAAGCACTTCCAAAATATCGGAAGGCGTAAATTTCTCATGATCATAAACAAAAACAGAAGCGCCAACAAGCCACTGTCCGTAAAGTTTTCCCCAAACGGCTTTCAGCCAGCCGGTGTCGGCAATTGTTAAGTGCAAACTCCCGTGGTGAAGATTCTGCCAGTATTTAGCAGTAACAATGTGCGCCAGCGGATAAGCACTGTCGAGCACCACCATTTTCGGATCGCCGGTAGTTCCCGAGGTAAAACTTACAATGATCGGATCGTCATTTTTTGTTGGCTCCGCAGGACGTTGAAATGGCTCAGCATTTTCAATTCCTTTATGAAAATCTTCCCATCCTTCAGGAATAACAGGTCCGATCGACACCACTTTTTCAATAGATGGCGACTCGGGCAAAGCATCGTTTACGTGAGTAGTAATCAGTTCGTCACCATCGCAAATAATGGCTTTTATTGTGGCAGCATTGTTACGGTAAACAATATCCTTTTTTGTAAGTAAGTGCGTGGCAGGAATAATAACGGCACCGATTTTATGCAGCGCAATAATGGTAAACCAAAACTCGGCACGGCGTTTCAAAACGGCCATTACCATATCGCCTTTTCCAATTCCCAGTGACGAAAAATAACCGGCAGTGCGGTCGGTAATTTCTTTTAATTCGCCAAAAGTGTATGTGCGACTTTCGCCTTTGTCGTTAGTCCAGAGCAATGCTCGTTTGTTGGGTTCTTTCTCGGCCCAGCCGTCAACCACGTCGTAGGCAAAGTTGAAATCCTCCGGAATAATTAACTCGTAATTGGCTTTAAAATCCTCAAAATCGGTAAAAGCAGTTTGTTTTAAGTATTTTTCAATCATGTAGCATCAAGTTTTTATTATAGAATTACGGCCAGAAATTTTACTCTTTTTCCCTCCAATGCTTTCATTCCGTGCGGAAGTGTTGCATCAAAATAAAGGCTGTCTCCCTGGTTCAGTGTTAATTCGTGTCCTCCGACACTTAGCAGCATTTTGCCTTCCAAAACATAGTTCATTTCCTGTCCGTTGTGACTATTCAGATGAATTGGTTTTTCGTCAGCATCCGGTTCAATGGTTACAATAAACGGATCAGCTTTCCGTCCTGTAAACCCCGATGCCAGTGCCTGGTATTTATACGCCCGGGTACGTTCCATCGCTGTTCCTTCGCCCGCCCGGGTAAGATAAAATGATTTCATATGAGGCTCTTCGCCAAAAAGCAACGCAGTCAAACTAATACCATATTTCTTTGATATATTTTCGAGAACACCAATAGGAATATCATTTTTCCCGCTTTCAAATCCCTCGTATTCCCCGGCGGACACTCTGCAGCAAGTTGCTATTTCGTCAACAGAAATATTGAGCATATCGCGTAAACCTCGTAGCCTCATGGCTATCTCTTTAATTTGTCCGTTCATAATGTTTAGTTTTTATTGGTTAGTTTCTTTCGTTTAGTTGGTGACAAAGTTATTGCTTTTTGCGTCAGGTTGTTCAATTTTTCGAATTACTGACACAATTAGTCGTAAATTTTAATATTAAGAAATAGATGAACCTCGAAACAAACTAGAGGTTCTCAAAGAAATACTGACTTACCTTATCCATCAGGTGTACACGATCTTTCCCGCGCACGTTATGCGGATGAATCGGGTAAGCAAAAAAGTCTACCTGCTTGTTCTGTTTTACACATTCGCGCAGAAATTTCATACTGTGCTGCATCACAACGGTTTCGTCTTGCACGCCGTGGATCAGCATCAGTTTCCCATCCAGGTTCTCCACGTAATTGGTCATGTCTGATTTTTTGTAACCTTCCGGATTTTCCTGCGGCATATCCATGTAGCGCTCTCCATACATAATTTCGTACATACTCCAATCAACCACCGGACCACCGGCAACTGCCACTTTAAAAATCTCAGGATGTTTCAGCTTTAAATTCAAAGTCATAAAGCCCCCGTAGCTCCATCCGTGAACGCCAATCCTATCGGCATCAACATAAGGCAATGAAAGCAGGTATTCAATTCCCTGCATCTGGTCTTCAGTTTCAAGCACGCCCAAATTTCGGTGAATAGCAGTTTCAAAAGCACGACCACGATTTAGTGTACCGCGGTTATCGAGCGTAAAAGCAATGTAGCCTTGCGATGCCATATAATATTGCCACCAACGTGCCTGGTTGTGCCAGCCTTTGGTTACCAATTGCGAATGTGGCCCTCCGTAAACGTATACAACAACCGGATATTTTTTAGCCGGATCAAAATCATTTGGCAAAATCAATCGTCCGTGCAAATCATATTTCCCGTCTTTGGTTTTTAAGGTTACCAGTTTGTTTTCGCCCAGTTGGTAATCTGCAAGCGGATCTTCCGACTCAAAAATAGTACGATTGACTTTTCCATTTGATGATACGAGATCAATTTTCCCGGGTAATTCATTGGCTGACCAACGATCCAGTATATAAGTAGCCTCAGGGCTTAAAGTTCCTCCATGAATACCTGTTTCTTTTGACAGCCGTTCTGTTTTACCTGACTTCACATCTACTTTATAGATGTTATTTTGCAGCAGGTCATCAATGGTAGCTTCAATAAATAAGGTCTTTTCTTTGGCATCGAAACCTAACATTTTGGTTACTTCCCACTCTCCCTTTGTAATCTGCTGAACCAGCTCGCCATCGGTGTTGTATTTGTACACATGAAACCATCCATCCTGGCGGCTGAGGTAATAAAATTCGTTCGGATTTACTTTCGAAAATTGAATGGCATAAAGCGGCTCCACATACGTATCGGCCGATTCTTCAAAAAGTGTTTTCACTTTTTCTCCCGTTGTAACATCGTAACAATTCAGCTGCATGTGGTTTTGTTCGCGGTTTAACTCCGCCATATAAATGTATTTTTCGTCTGGTGACCAGGCCACATTTGTCAGAAAATGATCTCGCGGCTCACCGGTTTTCAGGAAAGTTGTTTTTCCACTTTCAATATTGTAAACGCCTAAAGTTACATGGTGACTCTCCATTCCTGCCATCGGGTATTTTACCGGCTTGTATTCAGCTTCGCGGGCCATAAAATCTACCAGCGGATAATCTTTCACCATACTTTCATCTTTGCGGTAGAAAGCCACAAAGTTTCCTTTAGGTGAATTATAAATACCACCGGATATTCCAAACTCGTTTCGGTGAACGGTTTGTCCGTTTACAATTCCGTTTCCGCCATCGCTGGTAATTTGTTTTGTTTTTCCGTCAGCTAGCGCTATATATAAATCATCTCCCTGTGTGAAAGCCACAAATTGTCCATCCTCTGAAAAATTCGCATTCTCTGCTTTTTCAGGTAGTTCAATCTGTAGTTTTACTGCCTTTTGATCAATATCAACCAACCAATATTTTTTAGCTCCCGAAATCAGAAGATCCGCTTCGCTAATCCAGCGGTATGATGGAATTCTTTTTAAGCTTGCACGGGTAATTTCGTTTAACTCGTCGAGCGACACAACCGTATTTTTTTCACCTGTTTTTGCCGATTCAGAAATGATTGATTGATCTTCAATAAAAGAAAAATGTTCATCATCCATCCATTGCAAACCCGACATCGATTCGGGATACAAATAAGTGTATCGCCCGTAGACGGCATCTTCCAGACTCATTTGTTTGGTTTGGGCAAAAGCAAAAGCTTGAACAAAAAGAAATAGAATAAATATAATTCGACGCATTTTTTTGATTTTAAATTTGAAGTCCGAAAATAGCAAAAGTTCTGCTTAACCTGCCATGAGAAAATACAGGGATTTGCTTTTTACAACTCATATGAATGGTATTGCTTTCAACTCTCTCCGCTCGAATGATCGCTGATGATCACCCAATCCCCATCGATCTTTTGAATGATAAGTGTAAAATGCCCTGCCAAATCACCAATTTCGCGGGTCAGCTCGAAACGCCCGATTAGAAAAACCGTTTTTGTATCAATTTTATTCAGGTCGAGAATTTTGAATTCAAGGTGTCCCATTGCCGTTTTGTCCGGGTAACCTTTTTTGTAGCTGTCTAATGTTGGCTGCCAGCCATATGTTGGTCCGCGCGAGCCCATAAAAACAAGCTTATCCGATTTCCAGTAGGTTTCCATAAACTTTTCGAGGTTGCCTTCATTCCATGCTTCTGCCTGTTTATCTAGCAATGAAAGAATATGTTCCTTTTCACTATTTGTAAGTTTTTCCTGTGCAAGGCCAGGTAGCACAAACAACAAAATCAAAAGGCTAAATACAAAAGTCCGTTTCATACATTTAATTTAAAGAATGGAATGTTGAAAATAGTGTAATTTTAATAACCTAAAACATACCAGAAAGATAAATCAAATTAAACAGCATTTAATTTAGTGATCAGAAAAAATAATGTATTATTGTACAACAAACAATAAGCATTATCTAATTAACAAACCAATAAAACAAACAATTAAATGAAAACCCTATTCTCTGTACTTTTTCTGTTATCAAATCTGCTAACATTAGCACAAAACCGCGAAAAAGCTTTTGAAATAAACGAAAAGCTGAGCCGTGGAATTAACTTCGGGAATATGTTCGAAGCCCCATCTGAAACTGACTGGGGAAATCCATGGAAACCGCAATATCCGCAAATTATCGCCAATCTTGGTTTTAATCATGTTCGCATTCCTATTCGATGGGAACCGGAAGAAAGAAGCTCGGCAACTGATCCCTACACCGTCAATACAGTGTTTCTGAACCGAATAAAACAAGTGGTTGACTCCACTTTGCATAATGGTTTGTATGCCATTATTAATATGCACCATCACGAGGCACTTTATGAAGATCCGGATGGACAAAAAGAACGATTCCTGAAACAGTGGAAACAGATATCGGAGTTTTTTGCAGACTATCCCGATCAATTATTGTTCGAAATTCTGAATGAACCGCATGGCAACCTGGATGCCACAAAATGGAATACTTTTTTTGCCGAGGCACTTTCAACAATCAGGGAAGATAATCCAAACAGAGTTGTGCTGGTTGGCACTGCAGAATATGGAGGTTTGGGCGGTTTATCGAAACTGGAATTACCCGACGATGAAAACATTATTGTTACGGTTCACTATTACAATCCGTTTTCGTTTACGCACCAGGGAGCTGAATGGAGTGAAGGCTCAAACGCCTGGCTGGGTACTGAATGGACTGATACTGAAACAGAACGCCAGATCGTACAAGATGAGTTTGCGCCATTAAAGGCGCTGGAGCAGGAAGAAAATATTCCGGTTCATATTGGTGAATTTGGTTCGTACAGCAAGGCTGATATGGACTCGCGGGAGCGTTGGACAACTTACCTTGCCCGATACATCGAGTCGCAGGGATGGAGCTGGGCCTACTGGGAATTCAGTGCAGGTTTCGGTATTTACAATCCCTCGGATGGCAGTTATAACGATCGGCTGATTGATGCACTGCTGCACAATGAAATGCCCGAACCAGCCCGTTATGCTGGCACTGCTGTTTACTCTTCACAATTCGATCAAACAATTGGTGACTGGAATTTGGCGGCAAATAACGGAGTAGCGGCAACAATGACTCAAAACGCCGGAAATCTTGACGTAAATATTACCACGGCAAGTTCTGAGGGTTGGCACATTCAACTGGTAAAAAACAACGTGGCTTTGGAAGCCGGAAAAAAATACCGACTCACTTTTAAGGCTAAATCAAGTGCGAACAGAAATGCGTCATCCTATGTTGGCATGAATGTTTCGCCCTGGAGTTCATACAGTGGCTACAACAACATTAGTCTTACTGATACTTTTAAGGTTTATTCATATGTTTTCGATATGACAACCACCGACAATAATGCCCGCATTGTTTTTGATTTGGGAACCGCAACACCCGATATTTCAATTGAATTTCTTACGCTGGAATCGGTTGAACTTGAATTTCCAACTTCTGTCGAACTATCAGAAAATGTTAAAAGTTGTGTTTTTCCAAATCCTGCAAAAACCAATCTTTTTGTTAACAACACTGATGATTTTCAACAACTTCAAATTTTAAATATCAACGGGCACCAAGTAAAACAATCGCAACTCTCACTCGGCATCAATAAGATTTCAGTGAATGAACTTTCTTCTGGCATATACTTTGTAACTTTATCGAACAGGGTCGAACAACAGACCTTTAAAATCATTAAAAAGTAAGTCATGAAGAAAACTATTTTATCCCTTGCCATTATGCTTTTTGCATTTGGCTCTTTCGCTCAAAATAATCAAAATGGAATTCTTACTGTTGAAGGAAAATCATCAGTAAAATTAGCTCCTGAAGAGATTTCGTTTACTGTAAATTTTAGTGTTAAAAACGATGATTACAAACAGTGCGCAGAAATGTCGGTTGAGAAAATGGACGAGATAAAGAAGCTGTTCATAAAAAACGGTATTGACGAAGACCTGATAAAAACAAACAGTTTTTCAATCCGCGAAGTACAAAAATATGATCCGCAAACCCGGAAATCGGTTTTTGATGGTTACGAAGCTAACATTCCGGTTACCATTCGCACAAAAAAGGATTACGAAAAAAATGATAAAATTTTTGAATTGATCAAAGATAATTTGCAATCGAACTTCAATCTAAACTTTGCTCTTTCGGAAGAACAGATGGAAGCAGTAAAAGAAAAATTGATTAAGCTGGCCGTTGAAGATGCCAAACAAAAAGCAGCTGTAATTGCCCAAAGTGCTGAATTGGAAATTGGAAAAATAAAATCGGTTCAGTACGGAGAACCAAGAATGATTGGAACATACAATACAAATATGGAACTTATGCGGGCAGAAAGTTTGCCTTTATTGAGTGCGTCAAAAGCCGATATTACTTCAGTACTTTCGCCCGACGAAATTGAAATGCGCACAAATATTGTTATTGCCTGGGAAATATAAGATTCTCATTTACAAAACGACATAAAAAAAGGCTGTCCGAAATAATTTTCAGACAGCCTTTATATTTATAAGAATTATTGGTTATTCCAAATCAAAGCGATCAGCATTCATCACTTTATTCCATGCTTTTACAAAGTCGTTTACAAATTTCTCTTTGCTATCGTCTTGTGCATACACTTCGGAATATGAACGCAGAATAGAATTCGATCCAAACACTAAATCAATTCGTGTCGCCGTCCATTTCACTTCGCCGGTTTTTCGGTTTCTGATGTTGTAAAGCCCTTTTCCGGTGGGCTCCCACACGTAATCCATATCGGTTAGATTTACAAAGAAATCGTTGCTCAATGCACCAACGTTATCCGTAAATACGCCATGTTTTGTACCTGCGTAATTTGTTCCCATCATACGCATACCGCCAATTAATACCGTCATTTCGTGCGCTGTCAATCCCATTAACTGGGCACGGTCAAGCATCAGTTCTTCAGGACTAACTACGTAATCTTTTTTCTGCCAGTTTCTAAAACCATCAGCCAGTGGTTCAAGCGGAGCAAACGATTCGGCGTCGGTCATTTCATCGGTAGCATCGCCGCGACCCGGCAAAAACGAAACAGCAACATTCATTCCTGCATTTTTAATTGCCTGCTCAACTCCCACATTTCCGGCTAATACAATTACATCGGCTACACTAACTCCAAAATCGGCTGCAATTGGCTCAAGTACTGCCAAAACTTTCAACAAACGTTCAGGTTCATTTCCCTCCCAGTCTTTTTGAGGAGCCAAACGAATTCGGGCACCATTGGCACCACCACGCATATCCGATCCTCGGAAAGTTCTTGCACTATCCCACGCTGTAGCTACCATGTCGGCAATACTAAGCCCCGATTCGGCAATTTTTGCTTTCACCGCTTCCACATCATAATCTTTTTTTCCGGCAGGAATTGGATCTTGCCAAATCAGATCTTCATCAGGTACATCCGGCCCGAAATAACGTGTTTTTGGCCCCATATCGCGATGTGTTAATTTGAACCACGCACGGGCAAAAGCATCAGATAAAGCATCAAAGTCATTCATAAATTTTTCCGAGATCTTCCGATACTCCGGATCCATTTTCAAAGCCATGTCGGCATCGGTCATCATAGGGTTGTTACGAATTGAGAAATCTTCCACATCAGCTGGTTTATCCTCTTCGGCAATATTTACAGGCTCCCATTGTTGAGCACCGGCAGGGCTTTTTCGAAGTTCCCACTCATGGTTAAACAGCATTTTAAAATAACCATTATCCCATTTTGTTGGCTCTGTGGTCCAGGCACCTTCCAGTCCGCTGGTAACCGTGTATCTTCCTTTTCCTGTTCTATGCGGATTCTTCCAACCCAAACCTTGTTCATCAACGTCGGCAGACTCCGGATCAGGTCCTAACAATTCTGCATCGCCGTTACCATGTGTTTTTCCAACGGTATGTCCGCCGGCAGTCAACGCCACAGTTTCCTCATCGTTCATAGCCATTCGGCGGAAAGTTTCGCGCATTTGCTGTGCTGTTTTTAAGGGATCGGGCTTTCCGTTTACACCCTCCGGATTTACATAGATCAATCCCATCTGAACGGCAGCCAGCGGATTTTCCATTGTGTCCGGCTTATCAACATTCTCGTAACGCTCGTCACTTGGTGCCAGCCATTGCTTTTCGGCGCCCCAATACGTATCTTTTTCCGGATGCCATATATCTTCGCGGCCAAAAGCAAAACCAAAGGTTTTTAGACCCATACTTTCGTAAGCGATATTACCGGCCAGAATAATCAAATCGGCCCAGCTTACTTTGTTGCCATATTTCTTTTTTATTGGCCAAAGCAATCGACGCGCTTTATCCAAACTCACATTATCGGGCCAGGAGTTTAAAGGTGCAAAACGCTGGTTTCCTGTTCCTCCGCCACCACGACCATCAGCAATTCTATAAGAACCGGCAGCGTGCCAGGCCATTCTAATCATCAAGCCACCGTAATGCCCCCAATCGGCAGGCCACCATTCCTGGCTATCGGTCATTAAATCCTGAAGATCCTTTTTTAAAGCCTCAACGTCCAGCTTTTTTAATTCTTCACGGTAATTGAAATCTTGTCCCAGAGGATTTGTTTTCGTGTCATGCTGATGCAAAATGTCGAGATTTAATGCATTGGGCCACCAATCCATAACGGATGATCCGCTGGCGGTATTTCCACCATGCATTACCGGACATTTGCCTTGTTTTGAATGATTGTTTTCCATATACTGAATTTTAAATGATAATTAATTTAACTATCCCATTAATATACAAAAAATGGCACGACTAAAAAATGATTAATTCACTAATTAACAAGCTTTTAAATACTAATTATTAATAAGAAATAGATTTTATCTATGCAATAGTCAATTTAAATGCACATAATCACACAAACTCTTTTAACTGATGATTAAATCTTCATTTATTCCCGATTAAACTTTCATGCTGTTTTGGGGTTCTGTTACTTTTACCGCAAATATGAAAACAATGGCAATTACAGTTCATCCCGAGGCAAAGGCCTTAATTTTTGATTTAGACGGAACACTGTCTAACTCGCTTCCGGTGCATGTTGAAACCTGGAAAATAGTAGGCAAAAAATATAATTTTGATTTTGATCCAAATATTATTCATGAAATGACCGGCCGCCCGACCATTGAATTTGCTAAACGAATTGTTGAGCAGTACAAAGTGGATGAACAACCGGAGATTCTGGTTCGAATGAAACAACAGGCATTTTGGGATGCGGCGCATCTTCTTGAACCAATAGAAGAGGTAATCTCGATTGTTAAGCATTACCACGGGAAACTGCCCATGTCGGTTGGAACCGGCGCAAGTGGAAAAAGTGCAGAAGTGCAGTTGAAAGAGCTGGGTATTAGTGATTATTTCGATTTTGTAGTTTCAGCTGACGACGTACAAAAGCACAAACCACATCCTGAAACTTTTGTAAAATGTGCCCGATTAATGGGCGTTGAGCCAAAATATTGCCAGGTCTTTGAAGATGGTGATCTTGGTATTTCGGCTGCAAAAGAAGTTGATATGTTTGTTACAGATGTGCGCGAACACATTGTTTACGGCGATTGGGCAATGACTGAAAACAAGTAAAACGGGGTTTATGGCACACTTTCTACTGGCCCTGAAAACTGTAGCTCCACTCTTTCTCGTTATTTTTACCGGAACACTTTTTTCGCGCACAAAAGCTGCTCACGGACCGTGGGTTGATGTGCTAAACAAATACGCACTGTGGATCGGATTCCCGGCGCTGGTTATTGCATCGCTGATGCACCTCAATCCGCAAGGCGAATCCTACACGCAACTTATACTTATTAACTCGGCATACATTGTGGTATGTATGTTACTGGCCTTCCCCATTGCACGGATTTTTCAATTTTCAAAGCGATTGCGCAGCTCCATGTTCCTTATACTATCGTTTGGGAACGTGGCTTACCTCGGCATCCCTGTTCTTCGTAACAGCTTTGGCGACGATATTTTGCCGACAGCTGCCGTTCTGTCTGCTGTCTATGTTTTTTGGTTGCTAACGCTTGGAGTCATCCTCATCGAAGCTACTGGAGAAGATACCATCCACCCGAAAAAGCTAATTTTGAGTCTGGTAAAAAACCCTCTGCTGATCTCTGTTTTCGTTGGTGTATGCATCGTTCTATTCCAAATAAAAGTACCGTTGTTTATTGATAAAACCATTAGTCTTTTTGCAGAATCGGTAACTGCAGTTGTTCTGTTCTCTCTCGGAATTTTCCTTGGACAAAACAAAATTGGCGCCCCCCGCGAATGGATCCGGGTTTTAGCTTTTGTAGTAGTAACGATGATCGTTCTTCCTTTGCTTCTTCAATTTGGTATCCGAACAGCAGGTTTAAACAACCTTCAATTTAAAGCTACTATTCTTGATTCAGCAATGCCACTGGGATTAACTCCGTACGCACTGGCTGTTCAGTATAAACTGGAAACAAAACTGGTAGCTCGAATCGTAGTACTTGGCACACTTCTTTCGGTGATTATTATTCCGTTGTGGATAGCTTTACTTGGCTAACATTAAGGGATTAAGCATTAAACTCCAATTCCAGCCCATCCAATTTGCCAATAAAAACGATGTGACTTTCGGGTGCTTCCAGAATAAAATCGCCTTCTTCCAATTCAAAGCGGCCACCAACTCCCTGCAAAATATATTCAAAAGGTTCGTTCTGAAAACAAACAACACCCTTGCAGCGATAAATTTTACTTTTATAAATATCGAGTGTATATTCCAGCCAATAGAGTAAATCGGCCCGTTTTAATGGCGCAGAAAACGAAAGTGTTTTAGTTTGCACCAGCGCATGATTGCTTTTATACGAAAGAAAAGAATATGCATTAAACGAATGCTGTTTCAGCGCGTTCAAATTCAGTCGTTTTGCTTCCCCGAAACTGGTTGACTGAATTTCTGCTAGTGGAGCCAGTTGATTCATTTTTGCTGCTAGTTCCTGTTGCTGCTTTTCATCCAGGTTTTCGGTTTTATTTAGCAGAATCAGATCTGCAACGTTTAACTGTTTAAAGACCATCTCCTCTTCCGGCATGGCATCAAAATTCATGGCATCAACCAAACAAATTGCTCCGTTATACTCATAGAGTTCTTTCAGGTCCTCATCAGCAAAAAAGGGTTGAATTACAGGAGCAGGATCAGCAATACCAGTCGTCTCGATCAATAGATGATCCACATTCGGAAAACGTTCAGCCAGTTCTTTTAGCACCAGCTCATATTCATCAGAAATCGTACAACAAATACACCCCTGTTTTAATTCGAACATCTGGCTGGCATCAACACCTTTTATCAGTTTCGTATCGATGGGAATGTCACCAAATTCGTTTTCTACCAAAGCAAACTGCGTTTCCGGATTTGATTTCAGTAGAAAGTTGATAAAAGTAGTTTTACCGGCCCCGAGAAAACCGGTTATAATGGTTACTGGTATTTTGTTTTGATGCTCCAATATAATTTATCTTTACTTGTGACTTGCAACATATAGCTTGAGACTAACCAAAAACTCCAAACAAATTCAAAATAACAATTAGCATGGCCAGAATCAGCACGTAACGAACATATTTTGCTCCTCCTCTCACAGTGAAGTTGGCGCCCAACCATGCACCGAACATGTTTCCGGCTGCCAGTATTAAACCCGCAACAATATCAACTTGTTTATTGTAAATAAATATTCCGAGGGAAAACACCGTGTAGATGAGCACAATAAAAACCTTAACTGCATTGGCGCGCACCAGGTTATGACCACATCCCAAAACCAAACCGGCCAACAGAAAAAAGCCGACACCCATTTGAATAAATCCACCGAACAAACCTATTCCAAAGAAAATAATGTATTGCAGTGGCGATGGTTTTGGATCAATCTTCCCTACTTGATCGGTAATCCATACTTCAGGTTTTAAAACCACTAACAGCAACAAAACCACCATTAGTCCGGCTATGATTTTTTTCAAAAGGTTGGGATCAATTTCAACAGCATACAACGCACCAATTATCGATCCGACGATGGCAGGAATTGCCAGCCGGTAGTCCTTTGTAAAATCGAGGACATGCTTCTGTTTGAAAGTTTTTACTGCGATTACATTTTGAAGTAAAATGGCAATACGGTTGGTACCGTTTGCAATATTCGCAGGCAGTCCAATAAACATCAACAAAGGAATCGTTAACATAGAGCCGCCACCTGCAGTGGTATTAATAAAACCGGCGGCAATTCCGGTTCCAACGAGTGCCAGTATCATGTACCATTCCATATCCAAATCGTATAAATTTAATCAACTAAAATTGTGACTTAAAAAAGCATTCATGATTCACAATAACCAAAGTTAGTTTTATTTTATTGTTTATTACCCTCTCTCCTGTCTCTCCCTTACAAAAGGAGAGACGATCAGCCTCTATACCAAACAACTTCTAATTCAATCATTGAACTGACGGAACATTGATTCTACTGCCCAATCGTCCTTCCTTGCTTGCAGGGAAGGATAAGAGGATGGGTAAAGCGAATCATAGCTTCGATAAATTGCATAAAAAAGCCCGAAAATAATTCCGGGCTTTGTATTCTTAAACTTATAAGTTCAATACTAGTATGCAAACAGCGGAAAGTCCTTCATTAATTTGTGAACCTTTTCGCCAACTGCTTTAATGTATGCGTCGTCATGAATGTTTGCAATCGAATCGTCGATCAGCTGAACGATCTCAGGCATCAAATCTTCTTTTACACCACGGGTTGTAATAGCTGGTGTACCTACACGCAAACCAGATGTTTGGAACGGAGAACGGCTATCGAAAGGTACCATGTTTTTGTTAATGGTAATTTCTGCATTTACGATAGTATTTTCAACCAGTTTACCTGTGATCTCAGGGTATTTGGTACGCAAGTCGATCAACATCGAGTGGTTATCGGTTCCGCCCGAAATTACTTTGTAACCCAGATCAACAAAAGCCTGTGCCATAACAGCAGCATTCTTTTTCACCTGCGCCTGGTATTCTTTGTATTCTGGTTCCAATGCCTCGCCAAATGCAACAGCTTTTGCAGCAATTACATGCTCAAGCGGCCCACCTTGCTGACCCGGAAATACAGCTGAATCCAACAATGAAGACATTTTACGAACCACACCTTTAGGAGTTGTAATACCCCATGGGTTTTCAAAATCTTCACCAATCAGGATGATACCACCGCGAGGTCCGCGAAGTGTTTTATGAGTTGTAGAAGTTACAACGTGAGCATATTTTACAGGATTATCAAGCAAACCAGCAGCAATTAAACCTGCCGGGTGAGCCATATCCACCATAAACAATGCACCAACTTTATCAGCAATTTCGCGCATGCGTTTGTAATCCCACTCGCGGCTGTATGCCGATGCACCACCGATAATCAACTTTGGTTTATGCTCGATTGCCAGCGCTTCCATTTCATCGTAATCCACCATTCCGGTATCTTCTTTTACCTTGTAGGCAACCGGATTGTAAAGAATACCCGATGAGTTTACATGCGAACCATGCGAAAGGTGACCACCATGCGAAAGGTCGAGACCTAGGAATGTGTCGCCCGGCTTAAGAATTACACTCAACACAGCAGCATTTGCCTGTGCACCCGAGTGTGGCTGAACATTGGCCCACTCAGCACCGTACAATTCTTTAATACGGTCGATGGCCAATTGCTCGGTCATGTCAACAAACTGACAACCACCATAATATCTTTTTCCCGGATAACCTTCAGCGTATTTGTTAGTCATCACCGAACCCATTGCCTCCATAACCTGCTCACTTACAAAGTTTTCTGAAGCAATAAGCTCTATTCCGCCCAACTGACGTTCGTGTTCCTTCTTTATAATATCAAAAACCAAAGTATCTCTCTTCATCTTGTAACTGAATTAATTTAATGAATCGCAAAGTTAATACATTTTAATTCAGCCTTTTGATGATATCTGATAGAAATGAGGAGATTTTTTGAACAATTAAGATAAGCCAGGCCGACTTACTCAACCGGTTCCGAAAATATATTCGGTTCATTTTAAACTTTCTCTCAGAATATACATCTAACTGATTTGAAAATGAAACGACTAATGAAATAACATTAATTAAAACCAAGATGAAAAGAATAGTATTTATTGTTATGGTGCTGGTAAGTGCACTGCTAATTTCGTGTAACAACGGGGGAAATAACTCGCAACAACTACCATTTGGCCGTGGCGGCGGTAATGGCCCCGGAAACTTTGATCCGCAAGCTATGGTAGATCGCCAGATTGCAGACATGGATGAAAGACTGGATTTAAGCGACGATCAGGAGGATCAGATCCGCGAAATTATGGAAGAGAATTTTGAGAATATGGCTGCAATGCGCGAAGAAATGCAAAACAGCGGTGGCGGTTTTGAAGGAATGCGCGAGCAAATGCAAAAAGTACGCGAAGAACAAGACAATAAAATGAAAGAAGTTCTTTCGGAAGAACAGTGGGAAGAATACCAGGTTATGCAGGAAGAAAGACGACAAATGCGCGGACAAGGAAGACCTCCACAGAATTAATGCTGTTGGTCATCTCGTTTCCCGACATTCAATAACCAACAAAAAGAAGGGTAAAACAAAATAGTACTGTAGAATACGGTTAAAGACAAAAAAGGAGTCATCTGATTTTTCAAATGACTCCTTTTCTATTATTGAATGTAGAATTATATTCCTAACATCAGTTCTCCGGCATCTTTACCACCGGTGAATAACAGCTCCGGATTTTCGAGCAATTCTTTCAGTTTTACAAGGAAACCTACCGAGTCTTTGCCGTCGATAATGCGGTGATCATACGATAAGGCAACATACATCATCGGGCGAATAACTACCTGACCGTTAACAGCCACCGGACGCTCAACAATATTGTGCATACCTAAAATACCCGATTGTGGAGGATTCAGAATTGGTGTTGACAGCAACGACCCAAAAACGCCACCATTGGTAATGGTAAATGTTCCACCTTGCAACTCTTCAACCGAAATCTTTTTGTTACGCGCTTTGGCTGCCAGCTCTTTAATTTCCAGCTCAATTGCAGGAATCGTTTTACTTTCGGCATTGCGCACAATTGGCACCATCAATCCTTTTGATGTTGATACTGCAATACCCACGTCAACAAACTGAGGCATTACAATTTCATCTCCATCGATCTGTGCATTCACCATCGGATGGAAATCCATAGCCGTTGCAACAGCTTTTGTAAAAAACGACATAAAGCCCACTTTGAATCCGTGTGTATCCACAAATTTCTGCTGATACTTTTTACGCATATCCATTACGTAGCTCATATCAATCTCATTAAAAGTAGTGAGCATTGCTGTTTCGTTTTTCACCGAAACAAGACGTGCACTTAACTTCCGTCGAAGACTCGACATACGCTGGCGCTCTTCGTCGCGAGTAGCTTCTTTTTGCGGAATAGCTGCAGCAGCTGCCTGTGGTGCATTTACCACTGCTTCCACTTCTTTTTTGCCTAATCGTTTCAGACCGTTAATCACATCGTCAACCGACAGTCCATGATCTTTCATCATTTCCTTAGCTACCGATGTAACTTTTACTTTATCGTGCTCTGCTGATTCTTCCACTGCCGGTTTTTCTTCAGCGGCTTTGGCTTTTGGTGCTTCTGCCTCAGCGGCTTTTTCTTCCTCTTTTGGTTTGGCGGATGCAGCCGGTGCCTCAACGCTTGTATCAATGGTACAAACAACAGCTCCAACTTCTACTGCTTCACCTTCTTCTGCCTTTATCTCTATTTTTCCGCCTTCGCTGGCAACTATGGTCAGTGTGGCTTTGTCCGATTCAACTTCGGCTATTTCCTGATCTTTAGCAACAACGGCTCCGTCTTCAACAAGCCAACTGCCAATTTCAACTTCGGTTATGGATTCTCCCGGACTGGGAACTTTGATTTCAATAATCATATTTTGGTTTTTTATGACGCTACAACTTCTTTTTCTTTAAACACTGACTCCAGAATCTGGTCGAGGCCTTTTTTGTGTTTATCCATCAAGCCAACTGCAGGGCTGGCACTTTCCGGACGGGCAACAACATTAAATCCTAAACTATCCAATTTACGGTTGATAAACGGCCAGGCACCCATATTTTCGGGTTCATCCTGTACCCAAATCAACTCCGTAGATTTTGGATATTTGCTTAATACTTCATTAATCTGCTTATTCGGAATCGGATAAATTTGCTCCAAACGCACGATTGCCGTATTCGATATTCCGTGCTCGGTTTTGTATTTTGCCAGATCGTAATATAAACGTCCGGAAACAAATACTACTTTTTCAACCAAATCAGGTTCTGCAACCGAATCGTCGATAATTTCATTAAAATGTCCTTCTGCCAGCTCTTCAATGGTTGAATGCACCATCGGGTGACGCAACAAACTTTTTGGTGTAAACACCACAAGCGGCAAACGCATTTTCATTTTCACCTGACGACGCAACAAGTGGAACATATTGGCCGGTGTGGTTGGCATTACCACCTGAATGTTGTTATTTGCCGAAAGTTCAAGGAAACGCTCCAATCGTGCCGATGAATGCTCCGGTCCCTGTCCCTCAAAACCATGAGGCAACAACAAGGTCAGGTTATTCATCAATCCCCACTTTTCGAAAGCCGAAGTGATATACTGATCGATAATCACCTGTGCAACATTATGGAAATCGCCAAACTGAGCTTCCCAAATAGTCAGACCGTTTGGTTCCGACAAAGCATAACCGTATTCAAATCCCATTACGGCATATTCCGACAATGGAGAATTGTAAACTTTAAAACGCGCCTGGTCTTCCGAAACATGTTTCAGCGGGAAATATTTGTCTTCGGTACCTTCTATTACAAAAGCTGCATGACGGTGAGCGAAGGTTCCGCGCTCAGTATCCTGTCCGCTTAAACGTACAGGATGACCTTCGGCAACCAGTGTTCCGTAAGCCAGCAACTCTCCCATCGCCCAATCCAAACGGTTATCGTGAATCATCATTTTCCGGTCGGAGATTATTCGATTCACTTTCTTAAAGAATGGAAGATCTTTGGGTAAGGTGTAAATCTTTTCTGCTACATTTCTGATAGTATCTTCTGCAACGCCTGTTTCAACCTGCTCATTAAAGTTGGCTTTCGAAGGCATTTCGTATTGTTCGTACTCCTTCACAAGGAATTTACGGATCTGTAACTTTTCAATCTTCTCTGATTCCTTGTATTTACCTTCCAGAAACTGGTCGAACTCACGAACCTTTTCCCGCGATTCTTCGTGGGTCATAATTCCCAGTTCATTCAGTCGATCGGCATAAATATCGCGCGGATTTTTATGATTTGAAATGGCTTTATACAGCATTGGCTGTGTAAAACGTGGCTCATCGCCTTCGTTGTGGCCGTATTTACGGTAACACAGAATATCGATAAACACATCAGAATTAAACTTCTGACGGAATTCCATTGCCAGTTTAATTGTCCACACCAAAGCCTCAACATCATCGCCATTTACATGAAATACGGGTGAACGTGTTACTTTAGCCACGTCGGTACAATAGGTACTCGAGCGTGCCTCGAGATATGGCGTTGTAAATCCAACCTGGTTGTTGATTACCAAATGTATGGTTCCTCCGGTTTTGTATCCGGGCAATTGCGCCATTTGCACGGTTTCGTAAACCACGCCCTGTGTTGCAATTGCGGCATCGCCATGAATAATAATGGCCGCTGCCTTGTCGTAATCGCGTTGGTATTCGTATTCAATCTGCGAACGAACCATTCCCTCAACAATCGGAGCAACAGTCTCTAAATGTGATGGGTTTGGAACCAGTTTCAATTTTACTTTTTTGCCAAAGTCGGTTACTACTTCGTTTTCGTAACCCAGGTGGTATTTTACGTCACCTTGTGCAATATCGTCTTCGTATTCGGTTCCGTAAAACTCTTTAAAAATGTTCTGATAGGGCTTTTCCAGGATGTTTGCCAAAATGTTTAAACGTCCGCGGTGGGCCATTCCCAAAATAAATTCTTCCATGCCCAGCTCAGCACCACGCTCTATAACGGCATCTAGTGCCGGAATTATCGCTTCCGCTCCTTCAAGCGAAAAACGTTTCTGCCCAACAAACTTTTTGTGGATAAAATTTTCGAATCCAACCGCCAGCTTTAAGTGATAGAAAAAGTGTTTCCGCTTTTCTTCAGTGTATTCTTCCGAGTTTTGGGTACTTTCCATTCGCTCGCGCAACCATTGTATTACCTCAGGATGCCGCATGTAAACATACTCAACTCCAATCGACCGGCAATAAGTGGCCTCAAGGTGCGCAATGATGTCTTTTAGTTTTGCTGCCCCAATTCCAATTTCGTTACCGGCCTGAAATGTTTTTTCCAGGTCAGCTTTCTCCAAACCGAAATTCTCGATATCTAGCGTTGGTGAGTACGTACGACGTGCACGCACAGGGTTGGTTTTGGTGAACAGGTGTCCACGCTGACGATAGCCATGAATGAGATTTAAAATGGCAAATTCTTTATCGATATTGCCGAGTTTTATCCCCGACGGTTTCTCAGGGTATTGTTTTCGGGCCAGTTCAAAACCCGAAAAAAACTGTTGCCAGCTCTTATCCACCGATTCGGGATCTTCAAGATAAGACTGGTATAGGTTCTCAATCGCCTCGAGTTCCTGGTTTCCCACAGACGAAAATTTATCCATAGTTGATTTTTAATTAACTTTTATATGATATTGAAGAAACAATGCAGTTTTTTTATTGTTTACCTGCAATCATAGTTTTTTCCTATCAAAATTAAGCTTTCCTGATGATTTTTAAGCACGCTCAGCCATTTTGGTTTTGAGAAATAATGTGAATGGCTATTTTTGCTGAAAATTTACGACAATGATTCAAAGAATTCAGACTTTGTTTATACTGGCAGCCGGCATGTTGATCGGTTCGCTATACTTACAGAAATTTGCAGATATCATCGTTAACGATCAACTGCATATTTTTAATGCTTTTGGAATTTTTAAAGAAGAAGAACTTCTTTTTAGCGGTTTGCCGCTTATGATCCTGATTGGCATTATCGCGGTGCTTCACCTTGTGGTGTTGTTTTTATACAAAAAACGGATACTTCAAATCCGTATTCTTGCATTCACAATAATCCTGATGCTAGGGCTTTTCGGACTGTTCTTTTATTTCACTTACGCCAGTTTCGAGGAGGTAAAAGTAGCTTTTAAAGTTGCCGTTGCCCTGCCAATTGCATCTGTTATTCTGGATTGGCTGGCTATTCGCGCCATTGGCAAAGACGAAGCTTTGGTAAGAAGTCTGGATCGAATAAGATAAAAACAAATGATGAATATTGATTAACGATGATGGAGAAAGTGCTAATATCAAATCTTTTAGTACTTCTAAAATCGTTATTCGTTGATCAACATTCGAAATTCAATTCTTTAAATTCTGAAATATGCAAGCAATGATTTTCGCCGCCGGTTTGGGCACCCGTTTAAAAGACGAAACGGCCGATAAGCCAAAAGCCCTGGTTGACGTTGGCGGAAAACCGTTGTTGCAGCGGGCCATTGAAAAACTAAGTGCAGAAGGTGTATCAAAAATTGTTGTTAACGTTCATCACTTTGCACCTCTGGTAATTGATTTTATAAATAGTAAGGATTGGGGCATTCCGGTTCTTATCTCCGACGAAAGCGACAAACTGCTTGAAACAGGTGGCGGATTAAAATTTGCATCTCATCTTTTTTCGCCCAACGAACCGACACTTATTTATAATGTCGATATCCTGAGCAGTATCAATCTTCACGATATATTTGCTCAGCATACCAAAACTAAGGCAATTGCAACATTAGTAGTTCGCCAGCGCAAAACTCAGCGTTACTTTAAATTCGATTCGGAGCACAATCTTGTAGGCTGGATCAATAAAAAAACAGGCGAAACAAAAATATCTCAGCCCGAAAATTTTCAGGAAGCTGCTGAAATGGCGTTTAGCGGAATTCATATTGTAGATCCGGAGATTTTTGATTTTATGCCGGACGAAGATCGTTTCTCAATTGTGCAGGTATACCTTGAGCTGGCAAAAACAAAAAACATAAAAGGCTACTTCGATAGTTCGGAATTGTGGATGGATGTTGGAAAACCTGCTCAACTGGAGGAAGCACGAAATATTTTTTGAGAATAGTTTATTCTGCCAGCAGCGATTGCACTGAAAAAGCAAAAGCATCATTTTCATTGCTCGGAACAACCGGATATTTATCTTTTATTTCGTGTGGCGAGTTGTCGGTTAAAAACGAGTGCATGGTAAATTCCAGCAAATCAAAATCGTTGTAATCATTTCCCAGCCCCATCGTTTCATCTTTCGAAATTCCCAGTCGCTTGCAAATTTCGTTTACTCCGTTTCCTTTTGAAACCGAGTGATGAAAGACTTCAATCCAGATATATCCCGGCGTAATTGGCGATGATGCGCGTATTACCCGAATTTCGGGACACAAGGCTTCAATATCTTTTTTCAGTTGTTTAAACCGCTCTTCGTTCTGCTTAATAATGATAAGAAACTGGCACAATTCACCTTTTGGTAAATCATCGGGATTTAGCGGTTCTGCATGTGCTACATTAAAACTAAAGTAACGTTCAAACTCTTCGCAATCGTCCTTTCCGCGATAGTAATAATGTTTATGATTCTCCGGAACAGGGTAAAAAGCATGAAAATTAACATCTTGTTGAATAAAATGATCGAGCAGTTTTTTGGCCGATGAAACTTTTATATTCTGATTGGCAAGAAGTTTTTTCTGCTTCCAGTTATAAACACCTGCCCCCGACGAAAACACCACAAAATCAAATGGTAATTCCGGATGAAGCACATCTTTTACCTTTTGCAAATTTCGGCCGGTTGCTGCCACGCGAACAATCTGCTTCTCGCCCAGTTTGTGCAAAGCTTCAATATTTGCCTGGCTAACGGTACGGTCGTTTTTCAGAAAAGTACCATCCAAATCGGTTGCAACAAGTTTTATATTCTTCATCTCATTTAATTCGCCCGATAAAATTAGCTAAAAAACAAATATTTAATTCTCCGGGGCTTTAAATTTCCGTTAACCCTGTTCATCTGTATTTGGCCCAAGTTTATCGAATTTATTATATGTTTGAAACTACTATGGTTACATTTGAGTATTGTTTTATATTTGTGGCTTATTCAAAAACAGATAATCAGCAAAATAATGAGAATAGCACTAATTGGCTACGGGAGAATGGGTAAGGAAATTGAGAAAATCGCCGTGTCGCGCGGTCACGAAATTGGCCTTACCATTGATCTTGATAACCAAAACGATCTGACAGTAGAAAATCTCAAAAAATGTGATGTTGCCATAGAATTTACGATTCCTGCATCAGCAGTAAACAACTATAAATTGTGTTTCGAGGCAGGTACTCCGGTGGTGAGTGGAACTACCGGCTGGCTCGACAAAAAAGATGAAGTGTATAATACATGTGCCGAATATGATGGTACATTTTTTTATGGAAGTAACTTTTCGGTAGGTGTAAACCTGTTTTTCGAGTTGAATAAAAAACTGGCCGAGTTAATGGCACCACGTGCTGAATATGGTGTTGAAATGACCGAAGTTCATCACACCAAAAAACTGGATGCTCCGAGCGGAACAGCAATTAGCCTGGCCGAAGATATTATTGAAAATCTTCCATCGAAAAATGCCTGGGTAAATGACAAAACACCTGCCGAAAACGAAATGAATATCAAATCGGAGCGTGTTGGTGAAGTACCCGGTATACATACGGTAAAATACGAGTCGGAAATCGATTTTATTGAAATTACACACAGCGCAAAAAGTCGCACAGGCTTTGCTTTTGGAGCGGTACTTGCTGCCGAATATTGCCTTGAAAACAAAGGCATTCTTACAATGAAAGACTTACTAAAATTATAAAATAAGAATTAATGATACGTTCGATCCTAACAAATAAGTGGTTTAAATTCATCACTGTAGGAACACTTTACGCCCTTTGGGTAATTTGGCTGGGAAGCTACTTGTGGTTTCTGGGACTGGCCATAATTTTCGACATTTACATTACAGAAAAAGTGCATTGGGCATTTTGGAAAAAGAAGAACCCGCCCAACGGAAAACAAACCAAAGTTGTTGAATGGGTCGACGCTATTATTTTTGCAGTAATTGCGGCTACATTCATTCGTATGTTTTTTATTGAAGCATATACAATTCCAACGTCATCAATGGAAAAATCGATGTTGGTTGGCGATTATCTTTTTGTCAGCAAAACGGCATACGGACCAAAAACGCCAAACACGCCGCTTTCGTTTCCGTTTGTTCACAACACCATGCCAATTATTGGAGGTAAATCATATTCAGAAGCCATTGAACGGCCTTATAAAAGGCTGGCAGGTTTTACCGATGTAAAGAATAACGATGTAGTTGTTTTCCATTTCCCCGAAGGAGATACCGTGGCACTGGGAATACCAACTCAGAGTTATTACGATATGGTAAGAACCTACGGGCGAACCAGAGTGTGGAGTGATAAGCGAAACTTTGGCGAAATTATTTCGCGACCGGTTGATAAACGCGAAAACTACATTAAACGTTGTGTGGGTATTCCAGGCGATAAAATAGAGATAAAAAAAGGCCAATTGTTTGTTAATGGCGAGAATCAGAAAAAATTTGAAGGTGTTCAGTACAATTATCTTGTCGAAACAAACGGAACGGCAATTAATCCGAAAGCACTCGACCGGCTGCACATTTCGGAAGCCGACCGTAATACTTTTTCAAGTAAACAGTACTTAATGCCACTGACAGACCACGCCGCCGAAGAAATTAAAGGTTTTGCCAATGTACAATCAGTTGAAAAGATGCTGGAAGAACCCGGTGATTGGGAACCTGCAATTTTTCCATCAGACGAACGTTATCCGTGGAATGTTGACAACTTTGGCCCACTTTCTATTCCGGCAAAAGGCGAAACAATAAACCTTACAGTTGATAACCTTCCGCTTTACCGCCGCATTATTGAAATTTATGAGGACAACGATTTGGAGGTTAACGGAGATCAAATAAAAATTAATGGTGAAGTTGCCACCAGTTATACATTCAACATGGATTATTACTGGATGATGGGTGACAACCGTCACAACTCGGCCGACTCGCGTTATTGGGGATTTGTACCGGAAGACCATGTGGTTGGTAAAGCTAAATTTATCTGGCTTTCGTTGGATAAAGACAAGAGTTTCCCGTCAAATATCAGGTTTAACCGTTTGTTTACCAAGGTGCATTAACAATCAAAACGTAAAATATTCGTTATTAAGGATAATAGGCAACTGTTATCCTTTTTTTATACTTTAGGCATTGATACTTGAAAACCATCAATTATGCAGTTAATAGTAATAATACTTCTGATTCTGGCTGTGCTTCTGGTAATTTTCACCTTGCAAAATGCCATGGACATTACCCTAAATATTTTCTTTTGGGAAATTAATGATGCTCCCCTGGTACTTGTTTTACTCAGCTGTATTTTTCTGGGTTATTTAATTTCAGCATTTTATTTTTACCCCCGTCTCTGGAAAGTTAAACGCGAATACAAACAGATGCTGAAATTCAATACCGAATTAAAAGAACTGCATCAAATGAATGAAACAAAAGATCAGGAAGAAGTAACCGATCCGGAAGGAATTGAGCTGGATGACGACGACAGTGACGATACCTTTTTTAAAGACTAAAAATGAATAACAACGCCCTTTTATTAAGTTCTGCATATTTTGCTCCTGTACATTTTTACACCCGTTATTTGCACTACGATGTGGTTTACATTGAGCAATACGAAAATTTTACCAAACAAACGTATCGCAATCGCTCTGAAATTTTGGGAGGCAATGGTCCAATTTCGCTTGTTATTCCGGTAGTTAAAGGGCGCGGCCCAAAGGTTTTAATTAAAGATCTGCAAATCTCGTACGACGAAAACTGGCAACGTAATCATTGGCAAACCATTGTTTCGGCTTACAATTCGTCGCCATATTTCGAGTATTATCAAGATGAGCTTTATCCGTTTTTCGAGAGCAAAACCAAATATCTGCTCGATCATAACATGAAAATACACGATCAACTCTGCGATTTTTTTGAAATTAAAAACAAAATCAGGTTAACAACAGATTTTGAGTCGGTACCGGAAAATACATTTAATTTGCGCGATGGAATTTCTCCCAAGTTGAAACAGAACCCCGATTCCGCATTTATTCCACAAACATACACCCAGGTATTTGCAGAGAAATACGGATTCTCACCAAATTTAAGCATCCTCGACCTACTATTTAACGAAGGGCCAAATGCTTACACCATTCTTTTACAAAGTTTGAAGAAGTGATATCTGGCGGGAACAATCCCGGGCTTTTTCTGTTTTGAATTTTATGAGTCGAAAAAACAGTCAGATAAAAATCGGGATATTTCTAATGATCTTTTCAGGCGTGTTTTTTGCAGCCACACTGATTATTCCGTTTTTTGATTTGCCTACCAAAACAAAAGTAGCGGCATCAACAACAAGCTTCATTTTAATGGAAGTTGTGTTTTGGGCCGGAGGATTATTGGTTGGCAAAGAACTGTTTACCAAATATAAAAAGCAGTTAAACCCGCTAAACTGGTTTAATAAGAAAGAACAAAACGGTTAAATAAAAAAGGCTTCAATTTCCTGAAGCCTTTTTCTTTTTCGCTTACAATATTTTAAATCCTACTGTTAGCATAAAGGTTGTTGACTTTCCGCTAATCAAATCCGGATCGTTATATACTTTACCAGCGTGTTCTACCCTGGCATCAACGATTAAAAACAACACATCAACTCCCAATCCGTATTGTACTCCAAATAAATGCTTGTCAAAAAACTCATCGTGTAAATACGGATCTAACTCGTTGGGATAATCGGCATCGGTTACAAAACTAAATACCGGGCCGGCCATTAAGTGCACATCAAACATGGTGCTTTTAACTACTTTGTATCCTAAAAGAACAGGTACATCCACATTACTGTAATCAAATCCTCCTGTTAAATTCAAAACATCGTATGACAGGTCTCCCCCTTTTTTACTAAAATAAACTTCGGGTTGAACATATAAACGGTTAAAACCAATTCGGCCAAAAGCTCCCCAGTGCATTTGGGTGATGGCATCCGAATTTAAATCAAATTCGCCATCCAAATTCAAATTAGAGTAATGAACTCCGGCTTTTAAGCCTAAATCGAAAACAGGTTGTGCAAAACTAACGGTTGTTAGCAAAGCAAACAGTGAAGCAAAAAAAAGTCGTTTCATAACTATTGTGTTTTGTTTAATAACGGTAAAATTATAATTCAAGTATACACAGTTTTTATGAATATGTATAACTCTTTATTCTAGAATTTAAGGCATGATAATTGCTTTTACGATTTAAAAACAATTATGCCATGAAAAAAAATCTACCTTTTGTTCTGTTTATTAGTGCCCTTTTACTATTCCAAGGTTGTGCAAGCCCAAAATACATTTACGATAAATCAAGCTTTAAAAGACAAAAGGAATTAAGAAATACTCATGGAGGAAATGTGGTTGGAGAAATAATGCTTGTTATGGTTGGAGCAATGATTGATCCGGAAATGGAATATATTCCGTCTGATCAGAATTTTAAAAAGCTCAAACTCATTAATCCAACCAACGACACACTGTATGTAAATATGCTGACAGACCTGGTTTGGGATAACGAAGATTATTGTGATTTTATGGATATTCGCATCCCTCCAAAGTTAAGCTGTAAAGTTATGGTTCCTATGCATGCCGCCTATAACCTTTATTTCAGCAACACGCCTCAGAGTGATGATGATGAAATGATAGAAATATTCACTACCGATGTGAAACGATTTTCACTTTATCCCGGCATGACGATGGAGGCCAATAAACCGAAGGAATCTTTGGCCCCCAAAGAATAAAACAGGCTGAATGGAAAACAGAAATTTATCACGCCATTATTTACCCCTGAAACTTTTTTCGTCGAGATAAGGCATTGACTCAAGCTCAATTATTTCGTAACTTGAATTAGTTTACGAGGGACAATGAGGCTTTTTAAAAACAGATTAGGAGCTACAGTTAGTGTTATACTAATAATTACAGCCGTGGTTATTATTTATCCACTGGCATTCAACAATAGTAAAATCTACAGTATAATATTATATGTATCAACGGCAATAGTTGTTTTATTGCTGATATACCTTGTTTATGCTAATTTTTTTGCTGTTCAAAACAAAAGGAATTGAACATTTAAGCTTCGGCAAAACAATTACCCAATATATTTTTTGAATTCCCGATAATCTTTAACGGCTTTAAAATTTCGTGGTAATTTCGGTTCGTGTTCACGAATCTGTCCACCGGTTATAAAAACCTTTTGATGCTGATAAACTTCCTTCAGATTATTCAGATATGTTTCTAAATAGTCTTTTTGCACAGGGCTGATAAAAGCAGTAAAAATATAATCGAGCTGCACATGCGATTGCATTTTCTGAAGGTCGTCAAATGGAACAAACTGTCCTAAATAAATTACATTGTACCCCGATTTTGCAGCCAGGTATGAATAAAAGAGCAAACTCAACTCATGTAATTCATTCTCGGGCAAGTAGAATAAAATATTTTTCCCTTTTTTACTTTGTGGTCCCAGTTCATCAATAGCCGCAATAACTTTTTGCCGTATAATACTTGATACATGGTGTTCTTGTGCAGGAAAAATAGAACCAACCTGCCAGAAAGTTCCGATTCGTTCAAACAAACCAAAGAATACATTTTGAATGGCATCTTCAATACCAAACTTTCCGATAATCTCGTTAGCCAAATGCTGAAAACCAATGTTATCGAAATTTACCATGTGCAGCAAAAGTTGCTCAACGTAACTTTGTTCTGTTTTTTTACTACTGGCAACATCAAGTACAGTTTGTTTTATGGTTTCATCCTGCCAGGCAGCTACTTTCGAAATTTTATATCCATTTCTCACCAACAACGACACATTTAACATGCGTTTCAAATCATCGTCAGTGTAATACCTGATATTTGTATCGGTTCTTTCTGGCGATAATAATTCATACCTTTTTTCCCAAATTCGTATGGTGTGAGCCTTAATCCCCGACAAAGTCTCCAAATCTTTGATTGAATATCCCTCTGTTTTCATTTTTCGAAAATTAATTTGTCATGCTTGCGTAAAATTACCTTAACAACATCTGTTGAACCAACTTTGTTTAACCTTAAAGTTAAATAAAATAAACAAAACAACTTTTATTACCTGTTGAAATTAATTTTAAAAAGAATGCCTGACGAATATATCGGCATTCTAATTTTTATGTCATTTTTGTAAGAAATTGCACATTATGATTAAACGAGCACTATTTATCGCCCTCTTTCTCGTATCAGGATTTTCGTTGGTTTATGGGCAGAAATATGCCATTGTAATACATGGAGGAGCCGGTGTTATGTCGAAAGATAAAATGAACGAAGCGGCACGCACTAATTACAAAGCCAAATTAAACGAAGCACTCGAGCTAGGAGAGCAAATGCTGAAAGACGGTGCCGATGCTACTGATGCTGTAGTGAAAGTGATTAATGTAATGGAAAACTCGCCACTTTTTAATGCAGGCAAAGGTGCAGTATTTACACATGACGGAGTAAACGAGCTGGATGCATCGATAATGGAAGGCGCAACACTAAATGCAGGAGCTGTTGCCGGCGTTCGGGATGTTAAAAACCCGATAAACGCTGCGCGCGAAGTAATGGTCAATTCTGAACATGTAATGCTGAGCGGAAAAGGAGCCTCGGAGTTTGCCAAGCAACAAGGGCTAGAAATGGTACCGAACAAATATTTTTACACCGAACGACGTTATCAGTCGCTGCAAAGTTTATTGAAGCGTGAACGCGAGCGCACTCAAAAAGATAATACCGGAACGGTTGGATGTGCCGTTCTTGATAGCCACGGAAATTTATGTGCCGGTACATCAACCGGCGGAATGACCAACAAGAAATTTGGACGAATTGGCGACTCGCCAATTATTGGGGCCGGTACTTACGCCAACAATAAAACATGTGCTGTTTCGTGCACGGGCCATGGCGAATATTACATAAGACTGGGCTTTGCACGCGATATTTCGGCAATGATGGAATACCAAAACCTGAGTGTTACAGAAGCCTGTAAAAAAGAAATCGATAAACTGAGCGAACTTGAAGGCACCGGAGGCGTTATTGCAGTTGATGCCGATGGTAATATTGCCATGGAATTTAACACCAGCGGAATGTTCCGTGGCTATATAAAATCAGGCGGCGAAAAAGAAATTGCTATTTTTGAAAACGAATAAAAAAATCTGTTGTCTCAAAATAAAAAGACACAGCAATAAACCGGCATGAAGTTTCTTTATCCAACATTTTTATTTGCACTACTGGCGGTTGCCATTCCAATTCTCATTCACTTGTTTAGTTTCAAGCGATACAAAACCGTGTATTTTAGCAACGTCAGTTTTTTAAAAGACATTAAAAAAGAGTCGAAAAAGAAATCGAGGATAAAACAATTACTGTTACTTGCCGCTCGGATTCTTACCATAATTTTCCTGGTTTTTGCTTTTGCCCAGCCATTTATTCCCACCAACAACGACGCGCAAAAACAAAGTAAACAATTGGTAGCCGTATACATCGACAACTCGTTTTCGATGAATGCACTTTCGGAACAAGGTCAACTGCTGGAAGTAGCGAGAAACAAAGCACTGGAAATTTGTATGGCCTACCCGCCCGGAACAAAATTCAGGCTATTCACAAACGATCTGAATCCGAAACACCAGCATATTTTTAATAAAGAACAATTTATTCAGCAGGTTTCAAGCATTCAGGCGAGTCCCGCAGTGGTACCTTTATCGATAATTTACAACCGTTTTGCCAGCGAAACAGATGATAATGAAGCGGATAAGAACCTTTATTTTATCTCTGATTTTCAGCGCAGTATTACCGACATTGATAATTTCTCTCAACCTGAAATTTTTAGTTATTACTTTCCGCTGGTACCCAATGAGGTGGCCAATTTGTATATCGACTCGTGTTGGGTAGAATATCCGGCGCACCGCTTGGGGCAGGAAGAAAATATGTTCGTTCGGATTAAAAACAGTTCGAACCAAAATTACCAAAACCTGCCACTTAAACTGTTCCTGAATGATTCGATTAAATCGATTACAAATTTCTCGGTTGAACCGCAAAACGAAATTATTGCCAACCTGAAATACAACAACACGAGCAGCGGATCGCAATTGGGAAAAATTGAGATTACCGACTACCCGTTTACGCACGATAACAACTGGTACATCAGCTATTTTGTTGAGCCAAAATTAAAAGCACTGGCACTTTATATCGACGCAGGCGACTCGAAAGAAGGGCTTAATTATTTGCGTGCCTTATTTAATAACGATGATTATGTGGTGCTTGACGAAATGAACAGACAAAATCTACAGGTAAATCGACTGAGTGATTATAACACCATATTTCTACTGAATTTTGATAATTTCTCAAGTGGTCTGTTAAATGAGCTGGAGTCAGTGGTTAGTAGTGGTACTTCTGTTGTGCATTTCCCGAAATGGAAAAGCGATATAAGTGCCGATAACCGATTACTGGCAACTTTTGCTGCCAACCGCATTGTTCGCATCGACTCTACAAAACAAGATATTTCGGCTATCGATTACGAGAATAAATTTTATGCAGACGTTTTCAAAAAGAGGGAAGAAAATCCGGTATTGCCGCAGATTGATGGACATTATCGGTTTGCACAAAACATGCAAACTGACGAGAACATTTTGCTCGCATTTCAAAATGGCGATAAAGCGCTTTCGCAACTTAACTATCAGGATGGAAAAGTGTGGGTATTTGCATTTCCACTTTCGCAAAAAAACGAATCGTTTGCACGCGATGTGTTGTTTGTACCAACACTTTACAATATTGTTTTAAATAGTTTGCCCAAACAGGAAATGTCGTTTATCGTTGGTAAAAATAATTTTATCAATCTGCCTCGAAACATGAAAGTAGATTATAACTCATCTATCGAAATCGAACATTCCGGATCGGGCGAAAAATTTATTCCGGCAAAAAACCTGGCCGGCAGAAATGTGCGACTTGAATTTGGTGAACAAATTACAAGTGATGGCCATTACCTGATTGAAAATGATGGAAATACAATTGCATCAATGGCTTATAACTACAACCGAATGGAGTCGGACTTGCGTTATTTTCAGAACAACGAATTAGGCAGTCGTCTGCAAAACAATCAGCTAACAAACGCAACAGTTATTGATGAAGTAGAGCGTAACTTCGCTGAAATTTTCGACGATATTCAAAATGGCCGCCAGCTATGGAAATGGTGTTTGCTACTAGCATTGTTCTTTATTCTTTGTGAGGTGCTCATTGCACGTTTCTGGAAATAAGCCAAACAGTGCATACCAGACTAAATAGCTGACTTTTCTCACTGCTTTTTAACACCACTGCTCCCGTTGCTTTTTCGGCGCAAAAATCGTATTTCTGCATTAAAATTAAACGACACATCATGACTAAATTAAGTTCTGCAGATTACATGGCCAAAGAGGATAAATTTGGCGCACATAACTATCATCCGCTACCGGTTGTTTTATCGAAAGGCGATGGCATTTTTGTTTGGGATGTTGAGGGTAAAAAATACTTCGACTTTCTGGCAGCGTATTCGGCTGTTAACCAGGGACACTGCCACCCTAAAATAATTGATGCACTTACCGATCAGGCAAAAACGCTGGCATTAACTTCAAGGGCTTTTTATAACGATGTGCTGGGCGAATGGGAAGAATACATGACCAAACTGTTTGGCTACGATAAAATGTTGCCGATGAACTCGGGCGCCGAGGCTGATGAAACAGCATTAAAACTGATTCGCAAATGGGCTTACAAAGTAAAAGGCATACCAACAAATGAAGCCAAAATTGTGGTTTGCGACGGTAATTTCCACGGACGCACCATCACTATAATTTCCATGTCGAGCGACCCGGATGCTTACAGTCATTACGGGCCATATACTCCCGGTTTTGTAAATATTCCGTACAACGATATTGAGCGACTGGAAAAGGAATTGCAGGATCCGAATGTGGCAGGTTTTCTGGTTGAACCCATTCAGGCAGAAGCAGGTGTTTATGTTCCTGAAGATGGTTACCTGAAAAAGGCCAGCGAGTTGTGTAAAAAATACAATGTACTTTTTGTTGCCGACGAAGTGCAAACCGGTTTGGCCCGCACAGGAAAAATGCTGGCTTGCGATCATGAAGATGTTCGACCTGACATTTTGGTACTTGGAAAAGCAGTTTCGGGTGGAATTTACCCGGTGTCGTGTGTGCTGGCCGACGATGAAATTATGCTGACGATAAAACCCGGAGAACATGGCAGTACCTACGGCGGAAATCCAATAGCAGGAAAAGTTGCCATGGCCGCGCTCGATGTTATTCAGGAAGAAGGCCTGATTGAAAATGCAGAACGTCTTGGAAAGATTTTCCGTAAGGAAATGAGTGCCATCGATTCGCCACTTATAGAAATGGTACGTGGAAAAGGATTGTTAAATGCCGTTGCCATAAAACCTACCAACGGTAAAACCGCCTGGGATGTGTGTCTGGCGCTGAAAGAAAACGGATTGATTGCCAAACCAACACACGAGCACATTATTCGTTTTACGCCTCCTTTGGTAATTACCGAAGAACAATTGATGGAAGCCATTGAAATTATCAAAACCACAATCAAGCAATTTGAAGCTTAATTTATAAAATAGTGATACTCTGACTTTGAGTGAGAGTATCACTAAACCTTTCTCCCAAAATTCTACAATCGAATCGCAAACTTCTTTAAACGCTCGTCAATCATTTCATCAGGAATAATCGTTTTAAAAGCCTCTCCCACCTCATTCAAAATACGCTCTTTTACAAAGTTTTTATGAATAACAATCGACACTTCGCGAATAGCCGGCGGATCATCAATTTCCCGCACATTTTTTCGTTGTTCATCAGTTAACATTGGCAAATGTAATTCAGGAATCAAAGTATAACCTCCGTTCAGGTCCACAATTCGCACCAGCGTATCAATACTTCCGGCTTCAAAAATCTGGTTATACGGCATTGTTGTAGTACAAAAATTAAAAACCTGATCGCGCAAACAATGCCCTTCTTCAAGCACCCACAGTTTTTCCTGCGGCATATTCGACGGTTTTAATGGAATGTCTTTTAACGGATGATCGGCAGTAAAATAGGCATAAAACCGCTCGTAAAATAACGGAATCTCCAGGAAATCGGGTTCGTTAAGCGGAGTTGCAGCAATAAACATATCTACCCCATCTCTTTTTAATGTATCAATTAAAGTAGCAGTATTCATTTCTGACATGGACAATTGCACCGAACTGCATCTTTCGCCAAAAACCTGGATAAAACGTGGTACCAGGTAAGTTGCCAGTGTTGGAATTACACCAATATGCAGCGTTCCGTTCACCGAGTCGGTTTCGTTTAAAACAATCTCACGGATTTTTTTTATCTCTGTTAATGAACGTTCAGCCTGTTCAATGATTTTTGCTCCAAGCGCAGTAGGTTGAACCGGGTGTTTCGACCGATCGAAAATATCTACTTTCAACTCGGCCTCCAGTTTCTGAATCATCGTACTGAGCGTGGGTTGCGTAACGTTACATTTCTCCGACGCTTTAACAAAATGCCTGTATTTATTCAGCGCAAGAATATATTCCAGTTGTTGCAAAGTCATGCTATTGATTTTATCAATACAAATATACATTTTATCTGTTTGATTAATATCAAAAGTCGCATTATGTTTGTCACAGAATTTAGAGAAAAACAGATTTAAATAACAATTTTTAAAAATTAAAAACTATGTCACAAATTGGAAATCAAGTAGTAGATTTTGAAGTTCAAGCTTTTGAAAACAACGAGTTTAAAACCGTAAAAAAAGAAGACATCCTGGGAAAATGGTCAATCTTTTTCTTCTACCCGGCCGACTTTACTTTTGTTTGCCCAACCGAATTGGAAGATTTAGCAAATAAGTACGACGAGTTTAAAGCAACAGGAACCGAGATTTATTCAGTATCAACCGATACGCATTTCGTACATAAAGCATGGCACGATACATCAGAAACCATCAAAAAAATTAAATACCCAATGTTGGCCGATCCAACCGGAGTATTATCACGCGGTTTTGATGTAATGATTGAAGAAGCCGGTTTGGCCGAGCGTGGAACTTTCATTGTAAATCCACAAGGCGAAATTGTTGCTTACGAAGTAGTTGCCGGAAACGTAGGTAGAAATGCAGATGAATTGCTACGTCGTTTAAAAGCACTTCAGTTTGTTGCTGAGCACCCATCAGAAGTGTGTCCTGCAAAATGGGAAGAAGGACAAAAAACATTAGAGCCAAGCATCGATCTTGTTGGTGTGATCTAATAATACGCCATAAGAACATAAAAAACTCAGGAGCAGCATTTGGCTGCTCCTCTTAAAAACCAAAGTCATGTTACAACAAGCCATAAAAGATAAATTACAAGAAGTTTTCAGCCCGCTAAAAAACAATTATACCTTTCAGGTTGCAGTTGCAGATTCTCATCCTGACAAAGCCCAGTTAACAGGTTTGTTGGAGGATGTAGCAGCTACATCTGAAAAAATCAGTGTTTCAGTAAAAACAGGAAACGGGCTGGAATTTACCATTCTAAAGAATAATGAGCCATCAAACATCATTTTTCGTGCTGTGCCAACCGGACACGAATTTCCATCGTTGCTAACTGCAATTTTAAATCTTGACGGCATAGGCAAAAACCTGCCCGACGAAGCAGTTGCCAACCAAATTAAAGGACTGAAAGGCGATATTGTACTAAAAAGTTACATTTCGCTAACCTGTACCAACTGCCCCGAAGTAGTTCAGGCATTAAATGTGTTAACATTAATAAATCCAAATATTCGTCACGAAATTATTGACGGACAAATTAACAAAGAAGAAGTTGAAGCACTGGGAATACAAGCTGTTCCAACCGTTTACACCAATGGAGAACAATTGCATGTTGGACGCTCTTCGATTGGTGAATTGCTTGCTAAATTGGAAGAAAAAGTAGGATCGGAACCAATTGAAACAGCACCGGTTGAAAAGAAATATGATGTTGTTGTAGTAGGTGGAGGACCAGCCGGAGTTTCTGCTGCAGTTTATTCAGCACGAAAAGGATTTTCGGTTGCCTTGGTTGCCGAAAAAGTAGGTGGCCAACTAAATGAAACCGTTTCTATTGAGAATATGATTTCGATACCGCAAACTACCGGAACAAAACTTTCGGCCGATTTAATGAGCCACCTGAATGATTATCCGATTGATGTGCTTGAAAACCGTCGCGTTGAAAATGTTAACGTCAAAGACGGGATTAAAGAAGTGCAAACATCATTGAATGAAACATTTAAAACTCCTGCATTAATAATTGCAACCGGTGCGAGCTGGAGACGTTTGGGTGTTCCCGGCGAAAATGAATACATCGGATCAGGAGTAGCATTCTGTACTCACTGCGACGGCCCATTTTACAAAGGCAAAAAAGTAGTTGTTGTTGGTGGTGGAAATTCAGGTTTGGAAGCAGCCATCGACCTATCGTCAATTGCATCGGAAGTTACCGTTCTTGAGTTTATGGACGAGCTAAAAGGCGACCAGGTACTGCAAGACAAACTAAAAACATTAGCAAATGTTACCATCCACACCAATGCGCAAACAACAGCCGTTATTGGCGACGGAAACAAGGTAACAGCACTGGAATTTAAAAACAGAGAAACAGAAAAAACAGAAACAATAGTTACAGATGGTGTATTTGTTCAAATAGGATTGCAAGCCAACAGTAAAGTATTCTCCGAAATGGTTGAAACCAACCGGATGGGAGAAATAGAAATTGATGCTCATTGCCGCACAAAACAAGCGGGTGTTTACGCTGCCGGAGATGTTTCGGTGGTTCCGTACAAACAAATTGTAATTGCGATGGGCGAAGGATCGAAAGCTGCTCTCTCAGCCTTTGAAGACAAGATTAAAAATAAACTGGTTCAGAATTAACAACTGATAATTAATAGTTATACATTTTTCGTTTTTAATTTATCCCGGCGATTCGTTGGGATTTTTTTTGCTACAAACTGGATATAGGAAACGAGAGGCTTGTCAAAATGTAGAATTTTCAATATTCAATGATAAATATCCAACGAAGTGAATGCTTTGGATATTGATTTCTGAATGCTCGTAGCTAGTAACTAGCTTCTATTTCAACGGAGAATCCGGTTCGTTTTTGAAAACGGCGTAAAGAATCTGATCAACCACCCAGGCCCAAAGTTTGGCGACAAGCACAATTACTTTTCCATCCCAGAAAGAAACGATCATTTTACGACGGCGGTTTTTAATGGCACGGTACATAATGGATGCACAACGCTCGGCCGACATCATTTTATTTTCGTTACGTGGTGTTTTCCCTTGCTGACTTCCATCGGCAACCAGCGCTGTTTCACGAATTTCGGAAGCTGTAAATCCGGGAGCCACTACTAAAACATGTAATCCGGCGCGCAGGTATTCAACACGCAGTGTATCCAAAAATCCACGAACTGCAAACTTCGATGAAGAGTAACCGGTACGACCTGGCAATCCGATATAACCTCCAGTTGATATTACGCCTGCAACAGAACCTTTTTGCTCCAACAAATACGGAAGCGCATATTTTGTACAATAGACAGTTCCCCAATAGTTCACGTCCATCACTTTTCGCAATACTTCGGTTTCAACGTCTTCGAGTAATGCGCGCATCGAAATTCCGGCATTGTTAATCAGAATATTTATTTTTCCGAAACGTTCAATTGTTTTATCAATCAAATGCTTACAATCTTCTTCGTTCGAGACATCAGTTTTTACGGGCAAAACTTCAACATTGGAGAGTTTTTCTTTAAGCGCCTCTAAACGCTCAATCCTGCGCGCAGCTAAAACGAGGTTAAAACCCTCTGCGGCATACTTTTCGGCTAATGCTTTTCCAATTCCTGACGAAGCTCCGGTAATTACAACTACTTTGTCTGTCATTTAATATTCTGTTGATAATGCTGTCTGGTGCCCCAGCTAATTTGCGTTGGCAAAATACGCATTTTTCTGTTTTTATTCGGTGGAATGTGCAATATTACACAACAAAATACTACAGAACAAATAAAAATGTATTCTGAAAATTTCATGAAACAATTAACTTTACTACTACGATATTGAAAACTTTATTTAAAGAGCTTTTTGAGTCCGTCTCCTAACTTATTCAACGAATTTTTCAAATCATCTTTTGTGGCATCGGTAACCGCTTTTTGCGTAGCACTTAAATCAAGGTTAACTTTTGGTTCTCCAACCGGACCTTTAATTAACACTCCGGCAGGCAGCATGGTAATTTTTTCGTTTCCGGGAAGTACTTTTAATATTTTCTGAATATCAGGGCCAAACATTTCACGCTCAACATTAAAATCGAGTCGCATATCCAACAAACTCTGAGCATTCAGCGTTCCGCTAACCGTGGTCTCCTGGCCAATTACTTTTGTTGTGAACGGACGCAAATTTATTCCGCCATCTTCAACCGTTAAATTAGCCGTAAAATCGCCAATAGTAACATCGCGCAGTTTTTCCTTTTGAATAATTCCACTCAACTGATTGAACAATTGAGAATTTTTAATTTCAACGTTATTGGTACTGAATTTCCCTGTTCCATTAGCCGACGCAGGAATAAGTTTTAACTGTGGGCTAAGTCTACCTTTCAGCCCCAAGCTGGTGCTAAGTCGTCCGGTGCTGTTACCGGCTCCCGGAATAAGCTTGCGAAAACCGGCTACTGTTTGGTACAACGCCGGAATATCGAACCCGGCAATGTCAAAACCAAAATCAAAAAGTGGCTGATTTTGTGTGGTGTTTTCATACGAGCCATTCATTGTCATTTTACCATCCAGCATATTCATGTCCAGACCATCGAGGATCAGTTTTTTATCCACAGCTTTAACCTCGCCTTTTATATCGGTAATCGGAATCCGGTTCAAAACCGCCCTTTTTATTGATGAACGAAAAGTAAAATCAATATTTTCAGGAACATCAAAAGCCAGCACTGCCTCCTCCTCACTTGCTGTTTCAGTCGTATTTTCAGCAGTTGGTGCTACCTGTAAACTCAGCAACTCGTTTAAATTTACAAAGTTCGAATTAAGCTGCATCGTTCCATTCAACACACCATCTTTAAGCACATAATTTAAGTAATTGCCAATTTTGCCCGACAAATGAAAATCACTCTGACCAACCCGCATATTCAAATCGCTGAGATTGATACTGGCCGGCGAAAAATCCATTTTACCCGATGGAATAACTACCTGTTGTGTGAGTTCCGGCGAGTCGTAAATAAAGTTATTTAACAACACAACTCCATCTGATTTAATTTTATCATACGCTTCAGCTTCCACATCAGAGTATCGGCCATTTACAAACAAATTGGCATCAATTATTCCTGACATATTTACGCTGTCAATCGGCAAAGCATCTTTTAAATGATCAAGATTTACTTTTCCAACAAATGCACCATCAAAAAGTGGATCGCTTACCGGATTCGAAATTTTAAAGGTCAAATCAACCGGGTTATTACGAATTTCGGCATGCGCTTCATTGATATTTATTTTCAGCAGATCAAGATCGCCCTGTGGTTTCCCCATCAGCATTTCGGCACTGATATTTTGTATTTGCTCCGGCATTTCGGCGTATTTAAAATTGCCATTTTCTACTTTAACCTGAAAGTCTACTTTCGGGTAATCCTCATCAATATAATAGCCCGAGACTCCTCCTGAAATTGTTGCTGAGCCTGTGGTTGTAATGTCTTTTAAATACTCTTCATAATCTTTGGGTACCAGCGCCAAAAAGTTCTCGAAATCCGAAGCTTTTGTATTTAACTGAAGGTTGAGAAATGTAGTGTCGCTTGGCACGCTGAAATCGCCACTTAATTCAAGTGGCAGGCGATTTACCAGCAGCTCGCTTTCCATAATGGTAAATAGCATCGATTCAAAATCAACATCGAGCAAGGTTTTCAAATCCAGCGATGTGTTTGAAACATACGTAACTCCTTCCATCGAATAAGTGAGATCGCGAACGACTCCCCCAATGTTCAGTTGCGTGGTATTGCCAAACATTTCGCCCGAAATATCCAGGTTAATGTCTTCCAGATCAGCACGCATTTTTGCCAATTTATCGTTGTAAATCAGACGCGCATCGTTCACTTCAATGTTTTCCAGTGCCAATTGAAATTCTTCGGAATCAGCCTCTGCTGCACTTTTCTTTTCTGCCATTCCCGATGCCGGTGCAACATCCCAGTTTACATTTCCGGACTCGGCAACCACCAGGTTAAGCGACGGATTTTCAAGAATCACTTCCTCGATACTACGATTGGAACTAAAAAGTGATGACATATTCATTGTTGCTGCAAATCGTGGCACATTCAGCAATGTATCCTGTGCAAACTCACCTTTCCCTTTAATCATTAGATCCTGCAGATCGACAGTTACCTTAGGGAAATTTTTGAATAATGACAGTTTCAGATCGGCAAATTCTACCTCGGCATTTACTTGCTTGTTGAGGGTACTTTTTGCCACATCGATAATTGTTTGTTTAAAGAACACCGGAATTGCCAATACTGCTCCTAAAAGCACGGCAATCACGATGAGTATAATTACAATAATTCGCTTCATATTATTCTGTTTTCTGATTCAAAAATACATTATTAGAACGTTTAAGAACGTTAGAAGTTGTTAAAAAGTTGGAAGAAAAAGTCCGGAATCCGAAGTCGGAAGACGGAAGTTTGAAGCCCAAAGTTATAGTTCACCAAGCACCATTCTTCGCAGTAATTGCAGCGCCGTTTGTCCTGCACGAACAATATTCCGATCACGCTGATCGCCAACAAAAGTGAACTTTTTCACCACTGTTTTCTCCGGCCCAGAAACAGCGATCCACACCGTTCCAACCGGCTTTTCTTCTGTTCCACCGGTTGGGCCTGCAATCCCGGTGGTTGCCACCGCATAATCGGCCTTCATTACACGTTTCACGCCTTCTACCATTTCGCGTGCTACCTGTTCGCTAACCGCTCCATACTTTTCCAGATTCTCACGACTAACGCCCAGCAACTGCTCTTTCATTTCATTTGAATACGACGTAACCGAACCATTATAGTATTCCGAACTTCCGGAAACAGAAGTGATTAGGTGCGAAATATATCCGCCGGTACAACTTTCGGCTACTGCCAGTTTTTTGTTCTGCTTCACCAACTCCCGGCCAATTACTTCCGACATGGTTTCAGTGTCGTATCCAAAAATAGCCTCCGGAATTATTTTTTGCAGCTTTTCAATTTCGCTTTCCACATCGTTTTTTAACACTTCAACATCCTCTCCAATGGCTGAAAGTCGCAATCTCACCGCCATTGGATTTGGTAAATAAGCCAGTTTAATATGAGTTGGTAAAGCATCTTCCCAATCAGATATTCGTTCGGCCAGCATCGATTCCGGAACTCCCTGTGTTAAAACTGTTTTATGAAAAATTGCTTTTGTACGTCCGGTTTTTCGCAGTCGTGGTAACAACTCAAACTCTACCAAATATTTCATTTCAAATGGCACACCCGGCATCGACACAAAAATAGTGTCGTTTTTTTCGAACCACATTCCCGGAGCTGTTCCCATTTTATTAGGTAAAATGGTGCACGATTCGGGTAACATTGCCTGATCGCGATTCAACTTGTTCATTTCGATTCCGCGGTGTTTGAATCGCTCGTAAATGGTTTTTAAAGTGGGTTCGTGAAAAACCAGTTTGGTATCGAAATATTCACAAAGCGTATGTTTGGTTATATCGTCTTTTGTTGGGCCTAATCCGCCGGTTATAACTACCAGGTCTGCATTCTCCTCAGCACTTTTTATGGCACGGATAATATGGTCGTGATCATCGTGAACCGAAGTAATCTGGTAAATCTCAATGCCATTCAGGTTAAACTGTTCGCCCATCCAGGCCGAGTTGGTATCAACAATTTGTCCGATTAATATTTCATCGCCAATGGTAATTATTTCTGCTTTCATCTTTTTTAATTATAAGTGCACCGCCTAAGTTGTGTTTTGTTTTCAGAATAGCAAAATTAACATTATAAATCGGGAGACAATTACTGTTTGCTCAAATTTGAAATCGCTTTTAACTATGCCTGATAGATTCATTTTTTAAGTTTTTCTTCTTCGCAAAAAAGCCGAACATAATTTCAATTACTTTTGTGCAAACAAAACGAAACAGAAATGGATTCTTTCAAAAATACACTCATTCAAATTACACACAACGGAATGGGATCGGGAAACAAAGAACTTGGTCAACTATTGGTAAAAAACTACCTGACATTGCTTTGTGAAGAGGCGATATTACCAAAAGTCATCACATTCTACAACGAGGGAGTAAAACTCATTTGCACCGGTTCTATAGCTCTCGAACCATTACATCAACTCGCTGAAAAAGGAGTAAAATTAGTGGCCTGCAAAACTTGTCTAAATCATTTTAAAATCCTGGATAAAGTTGAAGTTGGCATTCCAGGAACAATGGTCGACATTATGCATTTCCAGAAAGTTGCGGAGAAGGTTGTTAACCTATAGATTGATGCAAGATTGAGTTGGAAAGATTGATGCAAGATTGAGTTGTTGAGGGACTGAGGGATTGAAGGATTGAATGCATGAATGCTTTAATGCTGCAATGCTTTAATTAGTTGACCATTACACTTCTTATAAAACTTGTAACCTGCAACTTGAATCTTGTAACTAATCCTTGCGTCTTAGCGCCTCTGCTAGAATCTTTTTTCTTACTTCTCAAAAGACTTTAAAAATGCCAAACGCTGCAATAAAGTCGGGTGCGAGTAATGAAAGAATACAAAAGTTTTGTGTGGTGTTAAATTACTCAGGTTATTGATCGTCAACTTTTTTAATGCCGATGCAAGTGCTTCCGGCTTGTAGTTTTCAGCAGCAAATCGGTCGGCCTGATATTCATTTTTCCGCGAAAGGATATTCATAAAAATACCGGTAAAAAACGAAATGGGTGAATACAACACACCAAAAGCCACCATGCCAATATGAAAGTTTGGTTCTTCAACCCCAAGCGCAGCACTTAAAACCGGACTATCGATAAGCAAACCAAAAACAAACAAAACAATTGCTGTTTGTACCAAACCAATCAATAGTCCCTGCACCACATGTTTCTTTTTATTGTGACCAATTTCGTGAGCCAAAACAGCTACCAGCTCATCGGTATTCAAGTCGTTTATTAAAGTATCGTAAAGTACGATACGTTTTTTAGCTCCCAAACCTGTAAAATAAGCATTGGCTTTTGTCGATCGTTTCGAGCCGTCGATCACAAAAATGTTATCCAGTTTAAAGCCTACTTTCTGCGCAAAAGCACTAATGGCATCACGTAATTCGCCTTCTTCCAACGGCGTTTGTTTATTAAACAGCGGCACAATCAGGTTGGAATAAAACATGGCCATAAAAATGGAAAACGCTGAAACCACAAGCCACGCATAAATCCAGAACATGCTTCCGGTGAGCTGATAAATAAAGATAACCAGCGCCAGCAAACCGCCACCAATAAGTGCACTTACCAGCCAGCTTTTTACCTTATCAAAAACAAATGTTTTTGGTGTGGTTTTATTAAAACCGTATTTCTCTTCAATTTTAAAAGTGTCGTAAATTTCGAAAGGGATATTTATAATATCGGAAGCGAACATGATAATTCCAAAAAATATTAGCGCTGCCAAAATCGCATTGCCGGAAAAACTCCACGCCCAGCCATCGACAAGAGCGAAGCCATAAAACAAAAACATAGCTAAAGTAATGATCATACTAAAACTGCTGGTTAAAATTCCAAAGCGATGATTTTCGCGCTGGTAGGCTTGTTGCTTTTTGTATTTCTCTTCGTCGTAAATCCCCTTTACTTGCTCGGGAATGGTGTCGCTCATTGTGGTTGTATTGAGGTATTCGAGATATTTCTCAAATAAAAAATCGAGTACCAGAATCGCAATTATAATCCAAAATAAAATTGTATGCATTTAACTTTTTCTTCGGTTATGGCCGCAAAGATAATCAACTGCTGTTCTTAACCATACCAAATAAAAAAAGGCTATCCTCCATAACAGAAGAACAGCCTTTTTGACAATTATTTTTCAGTAAACTTATTTAAGCACTGCCGATTTGGATAACATTTTATCACCCGATTTCAGTATTGCTTTGTAAACTCCTGCCGGAAGTCCGGCGGCACTGATTGTTGTATTGTGTACGCCCATTGAAACACGTCCCTGATTTTGGATGTCAACAATTTGTCCGAGCTGATTTACAATCAGAATATCAACATCCATGGCTTCACCAGTGGCATATTTTATGGTAAAATCTCCATCAGAAGGATTAGGGTAAAGGTTTATAAATTCAAACATTTTTCCCGATACATCGCCCAAATCACCAACCGCAGAAATGACAGAGTCGGGATTAGCCAAATCTATTTCACCATCAAATACCACATTTCCTTCTTCGCTAATCAATGCCATTCCAATTTTAGGAAGGTCGCCTTTTAACACCAGATTAAAAACCGGAGCCTGTCTTCCCGAACCGGGTATGTACGGACATGTTAGCTCAAAAAAGGCATTGTGTTTCGACATGTAACTTTCTGTTCCGTCCGAAATTCCATCGTCGTCAGAATCCGGATCAACACTGCCTGGAGTTGGACTTTCATTGCCATCATCGCAATCGCCGGTAGCTCCTACAGCGAAAAATTCAGCATCGCCTTCAATTTCCTGTTCATCGGCAAAACCAAACGAAACGTACTTAATACTTTCGTCAATCTCTTCGCTTATTTCGGTACTAACCGAAACGGCTACCAGTTTGCCTCCGCCGCCCATTTGCGCGGGCTCCCAAGGTGTTACCACAATTGGTTTTCCATTCCAGTTAAAATCGTAACAACATTCCGATCCGTCGCATTTGGTTACACAAACTGTAACTACGCCATTGTAATTAAATGCGGTTAATGTAAACAACATATCATCCACAGCCTGCGGACTAAGTGTTCCCGAGGCAGGAATTGAAGTTGAATTCCAACTTTGTCCCGAAGGTGTTCCATCAATAATTAATGTCCCGGTGTTAAAACTTCCGCCCGGAGAAGAACTTATCTGAACGGAACAAATTGGGTTAGATGGGTCGGGATTAAAGATTTCGAAAGTTCCCACATATTTGTTAAAGAAAGGCCATGATCGGCGTAATTTGAATTCGACAACCGGACAACAATCTGAAGTTGGTTCCGGAGCTTTGCAATCCAATTCTATACGTTTTTCGCAAACTTCGCCATTCGCAAAATAAGCTACATAATTCAGTACAACAACTCCTGTTGAATCAGGCGTTACGCATGTTATTAAATCGGCTGCTGATGCACTTGCATTAAAAGTGTAGCTGCTTTGGCCACTAACTCCTGTTGAAACAGAAATGCCATTTAAAGTTGCATTGGCAAAAGTTCCGTTGTTTATCATTACTGTTATCGAATCGGTTTCGCACTTGGAAACAAACTGTGCACAACATTCTCCTAAATCAGCATCCTGATAGGCCAGTAATTCTATATTTTCGCAACATTGCTCAGCTACATAAGCGCAATCCAACTGCACTTGTTTTTCACACTTTTCGCCATTGGCCATAAAAAATACATAAGTTACGGTAAGTACTCCTGCCTGATCAACAGTAAAACAATTAACCATATTCAGCACGCACGAAGCCGAGTTAAAAGTGTAGCTGTTTTGTCCGATGGCATCGCTCGGAATTGGCGTTGAACAGTTCCAGCTATTCGAACTAAAAACACCATTGCCAACTGTAACCAATACCGAATCAACTTCGCAGTCGGCAGTTACACGAACGCAACATTCTTCCAGATCAGGATCCTGATACGATTCCAAAGTAATACTGTCGCAACAGTTTACAGAAACGTCGCCACAATCCACCGTAATACTGTCGGTGCAGGTTTCGCCGTTATCAAAAGTAATTACATAATTTACGGTAATCGCTCCGGCCTGATCGGGTGTAAAACAATGTGTCATATCAATTTCACAACCATTTCCCAGGAAAGTAAAATTACTCTGCCCGGCATAACCGGTTGGTAAAGTACTACACGTTGAAGTTGCCGAACTTATTGTTCCGTTTTCTACACTTAGCTCTACTGATTTTACGGGGCATGCTGCAGTTATTCGTACACAACAATCTTCGCCTGTTGCAGGAGTTGAAACCGGCTCAATTCGAACACTATCGCAACATGATGATTGTGCTGCGGTATCGATAGTAATACAAACCGGAGGTGCCGCAATTGGTGTTAATGTTACAAATTGTGGCGTACCATCAAGTAAAAATTCGGTGCTCGATATGGCTGCAAAATCGTTACAGGCTGTTTGCTGCGGCGTTGCCCCCAAAGGTATCGTTACATCAAACTCTTCCTGTAAAACAACTGTTGGTGCCAGCAATAAACTGGTGTAATCGATAAAAATGTTGCGCTCAGGAGTACTTCCGAACGTTGGCCCATTACAGCCTGCAGGCGAATACCCGAACATAGGCAAACAAACATTTAAATCGTTTGAATAGGTTGGAGTTGGTCCCGCAAACGCACCTCCCGGAACTAGTTCCGAAGCGTGATTATTCGCGTAATCAACACCAAAAGTACTTCCCCGTGGCGTATTTCTGTCAAGAATCAACCAGTCATCGGGACTAGCTGCATCAAGCGGCAAAAGATCGACAAGATTAACAGATGACACCTGCACATTGGAAGTGTTGGTATAATTCAAACGATATCGAGCTGTTCCACCCGGACTTACTGTTCCGGATGATGCAAAAGTAGTACCGCCATCAGTCGAAACTTCTTTTTCAACCTCCTGCCCTAACGAGGCAACTACCAACACATTCACATCGTTGGAGCTTACTGTTGATGTTAAATTTCCTCCGCTGATATCGAAATTATTTACGGTAATACCTGGTAGCGCATAATCATCTACCTGCACATCAAACTCGATAAAATAATAAGGCAGAGAATACGTTCCGTAGGTTCCGCAATACGAGGAGTAAAACAACTGGCAATCGGCCGGAACATCGGGAATAACCCAACTCAGGTTGTTTCCTGAATGTGTAGGATTTACTCCTGTCCATGCCGATGCTCCGGAAGGAATTCCGCCCCCCGAAGAACACGGCGGGCTGTAAGCACTGGCCACATAATACGTTTCGTTACCTACGTAAGTAAAATTACTATTCAATATATCCTGAATGGTTGCTCCCATTAAATCGGCACTACCAATATTCTGAACTCTCAAGCGAAAACGAACAATATCACCGGGTTCATAATCAGTTTGAGGCGAGCAAATATCCTTAACAATACAAGGACGCGGCTCTCCCTCTTCAACCGTAAAACTCACACATGCATCCGGTAAACTCAGCGAATTTGCCAAGCCATCAAACGATGCACAATTGGTAACAACTGTTCCGGTTGGATTTGGATTTACCGTGAAATATACATACATATAAATGCAATCGCCAACCGGCAAACTACCAGTCATTTGCAACTGAATATCATTAACGGTCGTCCCCAACGTTCCGGTTGAATAGGTACTGTTAATACCCGTAGCATAAGAAGAACTATTAATATTTAAATCAACCGTTGTAGTGGCATTAGCATTGTAAATATTGATTTTATCAACACTGACTCCTGCCGGAACTACATCATCAATATTAAATGCTGAAAGCGGAACATTTCCGTTGTTACAAAAAATGATCTGGTACATTCCGGTACATCCCGGAACACGATTGGCCAACGAAATATATTTTCGGAAATTTGCATTCGGATTTGGAGTATAATCTACCACCTCAACACAAGTTTGATTACTAGTGTGCGAAACCGGTTGATTACAAATTTCGCCTTCCAGTGTAAGCTCGTTGTTCATAATCGACCCGGCCGGAAAACTACCCACCGGATACTGAACTTCAATTTCGCAATAGTAGTAGGCATAAGGCGTTGTAGCATCAAGGTTTCCTGAGTTAACATTCCACGTTAAAGTTCCGGATGAACCTACCGGAATACCACTACATGTACTTGATGTAACTACTGCGCCCGGCGGCAAGACGTCAGTAACTGTAGCACCGGTCATATTCATTTGGCCGCTCACATTTCCGTAATACGGACTGTTTTTCATTACATATAAACGGTATGTTACTGTTCCGTCAGGTGCAATCATATAACCACAACTTCCTCCTGACGGATTTACTACAGCTCCGCCGACAATTGTTTTGGCAACTTTCCACGGGTCTACTGCTGATGCTGTTGTACTAACATACGGCGTGTAGTTCCATTCATCGCCCACTAAAATGCCGGCACGGTTTCTAACTGTTGTGCCGTCGCAGGTAACACCTTCCGGAAATTTAACAACAATAGTAAATGATCCGGAAGAAGCCGAACCTCCGGGCAACCCGGTAAGCGAATAGGTAACTTCCTCGTTCACACCAGGTGTTCCGGTAACCGAAACTGTGGGTGTTACACCATTAACATCAGCAGGTGTTGGTACGTTAACCACTTGAACACTAGTCGGAATTTGATCGGCAATAGTTACAGTTGTTGCTCCGGCCGGTGCCGAAAACATAATGGTATAACTAAAATTTACACCACTGGCAATGGCTGTGTTACTCACAATTTTCTTTAATGCATATCCATCACCTATCCATTCTGCTTCGTTTGGATTTGGAACTTGTGCATACAATTGATTTTGAAACAAAACCATGGAAAAGACAACCAGGAAAAATAGTTTCAAACCTTTTCCAGTTGGATTAGAATACGATTCATTTTTTAATTTTTGTTTGAATAATTGCTGAGAATACAACAATTTGGAATTCATAGAACGATTAATTTTCATATTATATAATTCAGGTTAATATCACACGGTTACAGCCAATTTAAGGCAAATTATATACTTTTAAAAGGTTTTATTCTCTTTTTTTCCTATTTATTGAGTAAACAACTATTTGTTTTTCTCATGAATTGCAGGCCAGACACCAACTTTTTGTTTGAAAAAAGCAGTACAAAATTAGATCACTTTTCTCCCGTATATTATTTTTTTTACCACTTTTGCAGCGTTGCAACAAGTAAACTATGGAGAAATACATCGAACTGTTAAAAACGCTGATCGCTACACAGTCGTTTAGTAAAGAAGAAGAAAATGCTGCTGCTGTTATGCGAGCTTTTCTTGAAAAAGAAGGTATCTCGTATAAAACGAAAGACAACAATACCTGGGCCTACAATAAATATTATTCGGAAGAAAAGCCAACCATTTTGCTCGACTCGCATATCGATACAGTTCGTCCGGCTAAGGGCTATACCAAAGACCCGTTTTCGCCCATCGAAGAAGGAGATATTTTATATGGTTTAGGAAGCAACGATGCCGGAGGTCCACTGGTTTCGCTTCTGGCAACTTTCGTCCATTTTTACAACCGCGAAGATTTGCCCTATAACCTGGTTTATGCTGCAACTGCCGAAGAAGAAATTTCGGGACGACGAGGAATGGAAATCGTAATACCTGAGATATCACCTATCGATTTTGCCATAATTGGCGAGCCCACAAAGATGGAACTGGCCATTGCAGAGAAAGGTCTGTTGGTTTTGGATTGTTATGCCCACGGAAAATCGGGACACGCCGCCCGCGAGGAAGGCGAAAATGCATTGTACAAAGCCATTGATGATATTGAAAAACTGCGCAATTTTGAGTTCGAAAAAGTTTCTGACGTTCTCGGAAAAGTCAAACTTTCGGTTACTCAGATAGAGGCCGGCACACAGCACAACGTTGTTCCCGACAATTGCCATTTTGTAGTTGATGTGCGTACCAACGAACATTACACCAACAAAGAAGCCGCTGAAATTATCGGTCAACACATTGAATCGGAAGTTAAACCACGTTCGGTTCGTTTAAACTCATCCGGTATTTCTACACATCATCCGTTTGCAAAGCTGGTAAAAGAAAAAGGCATTAATATTTACGGTTCACCAACTACTTCCGACCAGGCCATAATTCCATTCTTATCTGTAAAAATGGGACCTGGCGATTCGGCGCGTTCGCATACTGCTGATGAATACATCCACAAAAGCGAAATTATTGCGGGGATTGAACGCTACATTGAATTGCTGGAAGAACTAAAGCTGTAATTATTCTTTGCAAGAAAACGCCAAATGCTGCGTTACTCTCGGTTTGAAAACGGTCGATTACGAAAGTAAACTCCCTGATTTCCAAACCTTCGAAAGCCTTGCCTTTGACGCGTTCTTATCAAAGACAAAGAAATAGCTGAGTTTTCTGGCAAACACTAATTAGCCACCAATTATTCTTCGGATACGATCGTCAAGAGCAGCCTGATCGGCAGTAAAACTTGCCAGTCCGGCCAGATTGAGCAAGGTATCAATTGCCAGCTCTCCATTTGCAATTCGTTGTGCCCAACGCTGATGATTTGGAATTTTTCCATCTTCAGCAATCAGTTTATAATCTTTTTCGCTGAGGTACGGAAACAAATCACCACAACCCGCTTCATGCACCCGGTCGATGAATTCATTTTCGTTTTTAGGAAGATTGGCATCCAGACTTTTTGCCAACTCCAGTTCCTTTTCGCTCACCTCCCATAATTTTTCAGGGAAATAGCTGGCAGCATCGTCGGTTAAATCTACCGGATAAACCTCGTTCAGTTTCGATTGAAAATTACCGTCCATATTTATTTTCCCGTCGGCAGCCACTTTTGTTGGCATGGTATAAACATCAGTTCCGGCAAGCGAATCCAGCTGCGAATAGTTACGCAAACTGGCTGCGATTAATTTTGTTGGTGTTTCATTATTTTTGGTAAGCTCGGTAACAATATGTTGTGTTGAAATTACTGTTCGTTCGCCTGCCCCACTTCCGCTTCCCAACTCATTATCCTTTATATAGGCGCCAATCCGGCCCAGAAACACATTGCAGTAATTGGGCTTTGTAATTGCTGCAACCATTGCATTTTGACGGGCAGAAAACTCAAGCGTAAAATTAATCTTCACGCCTAGCTTGCGTAGTCTGCGAGCTCCCAACAAACCGGTTGCCGTGTACGGAACCTTCACTATAAACTGATCGGGGCAAATGGAAAAATAGCGCAATCCATAATCTATAATGGCATCAAAATCATATGCTGTATTGGTGTGCAACTCCACACTTACAAAGCCACCAAACTTTTTGGCCAATCGAATACCGTGTCGCGCATTCAAGATAAAAGCGATCTCTACAATTTGCTCCTCTATTGGCAAGTCTTTCACAATTTCAACGGCCTGCTCAACAAAATCATCATAAATTCCCTTCTGAATTTCTTTGTTTACCAGCGTATTGTTGGTGGTTAAAGCCGTCATTTCGGCCGACCAGTTTTTTTCGGCTTCTTCCATATCGCCTGTGTCGAGCCAAAGTTCGGTACCCGTGTTTTTTAATCCCTGCCAAAAGGGATCTGTAACCGCACTCACTTTCGTTTCATTTACATCTTGTAAAACAAATTGTTTGATCTTCTCTTTTAACGTTTCATTCATAATGGTTTAGCTTTGTAATTATACCATCATTACGTTAATTTAACTTTTGGGTTATACCTGCGAAATCAATACTTACTAACTACTTTTTAACATTATGCGCATTCTATTCCCGAAATGTTGCCCGAATAAATAACTTTGTCCTCATGTTACAGGAGATCAGTGTTTCTGAATATTTAGAACTGGCCGAATCGGTTTCGCTTGTTGATGTTCGCTCGCCGGGCGAATACAAAAAAGGACACATACCGGGTGCATATAGTATTCATTTGTTCTCGAACGACGAGCGGGCAGCTGTGGGAACCGTGTATGTTCAGCAGTCAAAAGAGAAGGCCATTGAGCTGGGCTACAAATACGTAACACCGAAGTTGGAATGGTTTATTACAGAATCGCGAAAGCTGGCTCCCGACGGTGTAATTGCGGTGCATTGCTGGCGTGGCGGAATGCGCTCGAGATCGTTTGCCCAGCACCTTTCTGACAACGGTTTTTCGAAAGTTTACGTGATTACCGGTGGTTACAAAGCCTTCAGAAATCATGCTTTGGAATCGTATAAAACCGAAGCCAATATTTGTATTCTGGGAGGTTATACCGGCAGCGGGAAAACACATATTTTATATGCGCTGAAAGAACAGGGCGAACAAATTATCGATTTGGAAGGACTGGCCAACCACAAAGGATCGGCTTTCGGACGTTTGGGAGATGGAAGTCAGCCAACTATAGAGCAGTTTGAAAATAACCTGTTTTGGGAGTGGAAAGACCTGGATTACAGCAAAAACATTTGGATTGAAGACGAAAGTCATCGTATTGGTTTGGTAAATATCCCCATGAACTTTTTTGAAAACATGCGGACTCATCCGGTGATTTTCCTTGATATTGCGCTGGAAGAAAGAGCACAGTTTTTAGTTCGTGATTATTCGGATGCTGATAAAGGTATGCTCAAAGATTCCATTCTTAGAATAAAAAAACGACTGGGAGGATTAAATACCAAAAATGCGCTGGAACACCTTGAAAGAAACGAATTATACGAAGTGGCAACAATCTGCCTTTTGTATTACGACAAATATTACCTGAGAGGGTTGCGCAACAGGGATCACCAGGAGATTTTTACCCTGATGTGGGACTCCATTTCTCCGAATGTTATTAGTAAAGCAATTATTGAATTTTATGAATCCATCAGAAATAAAAAATATAAAGCTCACACAGTATAGTCACGGAGCCGGATGCGGCTGCAAAATATCGCCCAAAGTTTTAAGCACTATTCTTGAAACAAAACTTGACATGGGAATCCAACCAAACCTGTTGGTAGGTAACGACAGCCGTGACGATGCTGCCGTTTTGGATTTGGGAAACGGCACGGCAATTATCAGCACCACCGACTTTTTTATGCCCATTGTCGACGATCCGTTTACGTTTGGACGTATTGCTGCAACCAATGCCATCAGCGATGTATTTGCCATGGGCGGAAAACCGATTCTGGCCATTGCTATTTTGGGTTGGCCAATAAATAAACTGGCACCCGAAATTGCCCGCGAAGTGGTTGAAGGAGGTCGTCAGGTTTGTAAAGAAGTTGGAATTAGCCTGGCCGGCGGTCACAGCATCGACAGTCCCGAGCCTATTTTCGGTTTGGCGGTTACCGGACAAGTTGATCTGAAAAACATAAAACAAAACGACACCGCAACAAAAGGTTGTCAATTGCTTTTAACCAAACCTTTGGGAGTTGGCATTTTAACCACCGCACAGAAAAAAGGTGTTTTGGCAAAAGAACACGAACAAACGGCACCTGAATTAATGTGCCAGTTAAATACTCCGGGTTTTGAGCTGGCAAAAATAGAAGGCGTAAAAGCCATGACCGACGTTACCGGTTTTGGATTGCTGGGGCATCTTACTGAGATGTGCGAAGGCAGTAATTTATCGGCACAAATTGAACACGATAAAATACCAACGCTGCCAATGCTTCAACCTTACCTGGAGCAGAACTGTGTTCCGGGCGGCACGCTGCGTAACTGGGACAGCTACGGGCATCATGTTTCGATGAAAGAGGACAGCTACAAAAACATTCTGTGCGATCCGCAAACCAGCGGTGGTTTGTTGCTGGCTGTTGAGCCCGAAGCACTTTCGGAAGTGCAAGCTTGTTTGGCGAAATTCAATATTCACACATTGCCGTTCGGGCAATTAACGGAAAAACAGGAACAACTAATTTCAGTGGTTTAAATGGAAAAAAACGCGCATAAAGAGCCTCAAAAACAACCTAATAATCCGCTTCACGGAAAAACGCTTGAAGCAATTTTAGTGTACCTCGTAAGTTACTATGGCTGGGAGGAATTGGGAGATATCATCCACATTAACTCTTTCCGGAATAATCCCAGCTTAAAGTCGAGCCTTAAATTTTTACGCAAAACTCCCTGGGCGCGCGAGAAGGTGGAAAAACTTTATGTTGAAACGGTAACGAAATAATTAATCCACAATCACTTCATCGATAAACAGCCAGGTTGCTCCACCCGCACTACTATGCCATGCCGGATTTACCATTGGATTTTTAGCTGTTACCCGAATGTAACGGGCCTTACCGTTTTCAATCTCTTTGCTGAGACTTAATGTCCCCTTATCGTAAACATTTTTTGCATTTACATGGGTTGATTCGTAAACAGTTTCAAAGTTTTCACCGTCGTCTGATAGTTCATATTTCACTTCCATTGGCCTGAAAACCCAATCGTTTATATCGTAATACCAATTGGTTTCTATTTTGCTAAATTCCGTCATTTCTCCCAGGTCAATAACAAAATCAACATTTCGTTTTTCAAAGCCCTGCCATTTGTTTTTCAATCCGTTGGTCATGGCATAATCACCTCCTCCATCGTGTTTCGATGAATAGGGAATATTGTAAGTAACCACTTTCCCAAGCGCTTTATGAAAGTTGACTTCCTGAGTGGACAGACGACCGGCAGAACCATCAGGCCTGAACATTCGGGCTTTTAATGTCCCGGTTTCTTTTATCTCAAGCGTTCCATCATAAACCGGACTATTTGGGGTGGGTTCACTTCCATCGACAGTGTAATATACATACTCCCGAACTTCTGTAATAAAATCAGCAAAAATGGCTTTATGATCCCTACCTGGAACTACGTTTATTTTAACGTCGTATGAACGCTGTCCGTAGTCCACTCCATAAAACGAAAGCTGTGGTAAATGCTCTTCCACACGGTTATAAAAATCGTCCCAAACTCTTTGTTCTTGCGGAGTCCATCCCATTTCGGCTACAGCAAGTGCACGTGGATAAACTTTGTATTCCAGAATCTTTCTGTTGGGCGTACCTTCGCTCCATTGACACGCCTGTACGCCAATAATATGTTTACGTGCTTTGGGTGAAAGTTCAGCCGGAACCGGATTAAATTCATAAATATCGCGCATGGTATTCACCGATCCCTCGTGTTTCGTCACCTTATTTATCGACTGCGGACGATTAAGATAAAACGGAGTCCCGGGAGTCATTATCACATCGTTACCCAACTCGGCAGCCTCAATTCCCGGTGTTACTCCGCGCCACGCCATCACTGTTGCAGTTCCCGAAAGTCCACCTTCCATTATTTCATCCCAGCCCACCAAACGGCGGCCTTTTGAATTCAGGTACTTTTCAATTCGTTTTATAAAATAACTCTGCAATTCATGTTCATCCTGAAGACTTTCATCTTTGATTCGTTTCTGACAAAGCGGGCACTTTTCCCAGTTTGTTTTTGGCGCTTCATCGCCTCCAATGTGAATAATTTCAGAAGGGAATAATGACATCACCTCATCCAAAACATCTTCCAGAAAATCAAAAGTTTCTTCCTTCCCGGCACAATACACGCCATTTGATACTCCACCTTCTGTTCGTACTTCCAGCTTCTCATCAGGGAAACAATATAACTCGGGATAAGCTACCATTGCTGCCATCGAGTGCCCCGGCATTTCAATTTCGGGCACAATGGTAACATTCCGCAATCGCGCATATTCAACAATATCTTTCACCTCTTCCTGCATATAAAATCCTCCGTATGGTTTGCCGTCATCTACATTCAAACCTTTTTCCTGATTCGCTTCAAATCCTATTTTCTTCCGATAGCTTCCCACTTCTGTCAGGCGCGGATATTTTTTTATCTCAATCCGCCATCCCTGGTCTTCCGTAAGATGCCAGTGAAAAGTGTTGATTTTATACATCGACATTAAATCGATATAACGCTTCACATCGTCAACAGAAAAAAAGTGACGACCAACATCGAGATGCAAACCCCGCCACGCCAGCCGCGGATAATCTTTTATTTCGAGATAGGGCAACACAACTTCGTCAGCAGGTTCGGTAGGCAATAATTGTCTGAAAGTTTGTAGTCCGTAAAAAAGCCCAGCCGGCGTATTCGCCGCTATCAAAATTCCATTTTTGTTAACCGATAAAAGATAGCCTTCTTCTCCTAACTCTTCATCCTCAATCAATTCAAATTTCAGCCCGGTTCCTTCACCTTCTGCCAATTTAAATCCGGTTCTTTCCTCAATCATTGATTGTGCATAGTCTTCAAGCTGCTGTAACTTCTCGTTCTCTCCTGTTTCAACGGTGCTTTTTGCTGATAACACAAAAGTCCCATTCTTTTCAACCAACTCTACAGGCTTGGGAACGAGATTGATTTTTACCGGCGTTTTCGGTGAACAACTAACCAATCCTAAAAGGGTAAATAAAAAAACAGAGATCAGACTTATCTTCATCGTAAATAATTTTGAGGCTGCAAAGAAAAGAAATATTCCAGAGTTGACGAGGTGAACACGATGTTAATGGTCTTAATACTTTAAACCTATTCACAGTCCTTTTGTTATATTGCCGTTCTTGCAAAAAAAAGAAGACAACTATTAACTAATTAATTTTAACAAAATGAGTAAGATCGTTCAATTTGGCGAAAACGTTCAGGGTTACACCATCCCGGTTTTAAACGAAAGAGAGATCCGTGCAGCTGCCGGTATGCTTTTCATGCTGATGTTTATTTCCATTCAGCAGGCTACGCAAGGTAATTTTACACCTTTAAAATATGCGATTGTCATTTTCCTGACTGATATGTTAATCCGCGTATTAATCAATCCCAAATATTCACCAACACTTATTCTCGGACGTTGGATCGTGAGAAATCAAACACCCGAATATGTTGGAGCACGCCAAAAGAAATTTGCCTGGAAAATTGGACTTGCATTGGCTACTACCATGTTAATTTTAGCCGTAATTGTAAACTCATACAGCCCGATAACCGGAATTATTTGTATGATTTGTTTGGTGTTTTTGTTTTTCGAAGCCGTGTTTGGCATTTGTCTCGGATGCAAATTTTATCCTTTGCTTTTTAAGGAAAAGGTTCAGTATTGTCCGGGCGAAGTTTGTGATATCAAATCACGTCACGATATTCAGAAAACAAACTGGTCGCATTTAATAATCGTTTTAGGATTTGCCGCTTTTATCGTTCTCACCTACTTTTTGTTTAACGAGCAATTTATAAAACCGCCGTTCGACCTGTTTGGGTTAAATTCATAGCGAAGTGCACTTTCCCTTCATGTAATTTTATTTGACTTTGCTGAAATGCGGTTATAGAAGACCATTCAGCCGTTTATGTTGGTACTGGCCTGTTAAATAGTTTTATAATCTAGAAAGTTATGTGAACTGTGTTACACGAAAAGCTGTTATAGATCATAATATTAAGCGTTTCCGTGTCCGAACACGGTCAAATATATTTTATAGATTTACAGAATAACTATCTAAATAAAAATTTATGATTCTTGGATTATTAAAGGAACACGGTAAAGAAACACGTGTCGCTTTACTTCCGGAAACTGTGAAAGCTTTTACCGACCTGAAAGTTGAGGTATTGGTTGAACAGGGAGCCGGTGAAAAAGCATTTGCTTCCGACACCGACTACGAAGCAGTTGGAGCAAAAACAGTTTCGCGGGACGATGTGTTTGCCAAAGCCGAAGTTCTGCTGCAAATTCAGCCACCCGCTGAAGGAGACACTGGAAGAATTAAAGATTCTCAGGTTTGGATTAGCGCTTTCAACCCGCTTTGGGATACGGCGCTGGTAAAAACTTTCCTCGACAAGGGTATCACAACATTTAGTCTCGACCTTATTCCGCGTACAACACGTGCGCAGGCCATGGACATTTTATCATCGATGGCAACGGTTTCGGGCTACATGGCAGTGTTGGAAGCTGCGGCAAAACTGCCTACTTTCTTCCCCATGTTTATGACAGCCGCCGGTACCATTCGTCCGGCCAACGTGCTTATTCTGGGGGCCGGTGTTGCAGGATTACAAGCCATTGCAACCTCGCGTAAACTGGGTGCGCAAGTACAGGTTTTTGATGTACGCTCGGCGGTAAAAGAAGAGGTAATGAGTCTTGGTGGTAAATTTGTTGAAGTTGAAGGGGCAACCGAAGACAAAGCAGCCGGAGGATATGCCGTTGAACAAACCGAAGAATATAAAAAGAAACAACAGGATAAAATTAATGAAGTGGCGGCCAAATCGAATGTAGTAATTTGCACTGCGCAGATTCCGGGACGCAAAGCACCGCTTCTGATTCCGAAAGAAGCTGTTGATGCCATGAAACCGGGTTCGGTAATAATCGACCTGGCTGCTTCAACAGGCGGTAACTGCGAACTTACCAAAAACGACGAGGTTGTGGATTACAAAGGTGTTTCCATTATCGGACAATCAAACTACCCGGCACAAAAACCGATTGATGCCAGTCGCATGTTCGGTAAAAACGTATTAAACTTCATGAAGTTGATGATTGGCGAAGAAGGCGAACTCAACCTGAATTTTGAAGACGACATTGTAAAAGGGACCTGCATTACCCATGCAAAAGAGATTTACAACGAACGAGTTAAATCAGTTATCGAAACCAAATAAATGAATAAATTATGGAAAGTATATTAACTTTTTTAACCGAAAATAAAGATGCGATATTCATTATAGTGTTATCGATATTTCTTGGATTCGAGGTTATTTCCAACGTTCCATCGGTATTGCACACGCCCCTTATGTCGGGAGCCAATGCAATCAGCGGTGTAATTATTATCGGAGGAATTATCCTTGTTGGTCACGCGTCATCTACTTTCGAGTGGATATTGGGTGCAATTGCCCTGTTTATGGCTACACTCAACGTGGCCGGAGGATTTGTTGTTACAGACCGCATGCTCGAAATGTTTAAAAAGAAGAAAAAATAACGATGAACGCTATGATATTACTAAATACATTAATGCCGGGACAAGTTGTTCTGGAATACAGTTATCTTCTTTCAGCCATTATGTTCGTCATCGGGCTGAAACTGGAAAGTAATCCTGCCACCGCCCGAAAAGGGAATTTCTGGGCTGCCTCAGGTATGATCCTTCCCATGATCACAACCTTACTATTGAATAAAGACGCTGCCGGCGAAGGAATATCTTTGGCCAATGCAGGTGCAGTAATCCTGATTATTGCTGCCGGTGCGATTGTTGGAACCGTAATGGCCCGAAAAGTAAAAATGACGGCCATGCCTCAAATGGTATCATTCTTCAATGCAACCGGAGGTGCTGCATCAGCGGCTGTGGCTTTAATCGAGTTTACAAAAAATCCGAACCAGGCACTTCTGGTTACATTGCTTGGATTGGTTGTGGGTAGTATTGCCTTTAGTGGTAGTATGGTTGCCTATGGTAAACTGGACGGAAAAGTAGGTGATATTTTTGCCAAATTTATGACCTATCTGAACCTCTTCTTTATGCTGTTGATCGTTGTTATCATTCTGCTGGTACTATTTGGCGGATTCGATCAGTCAACTGTTTCTTACCTTGTTTATGGACTGTTGGTATTAAGCATCGTTTACGGTGTTAGTTTTGTAATGCCAATTGGTGGTGCAGATATGCCTGTTGTTATTTCATTACTGAACTCACTAACAGGTATCGCAGCTGCCATGGCCGGTTTTATCTATCAGAACGAGGCAATGATTCTTGGAGGTATACTCGTAGGAGCCGCCGGAACCATTCTTACGCTGCAAATGTGTAAAGCAATGAACCGGTCTCTGATCAACGTGATAATTGGAGCATTTGGTGGCGGTGGTGCAAGCCATGCTGATGTTCAGGGAAGTATCAAGGAAATTACATTGAGTGACGCCGCTGTTTTGTTGAGCTACTCGCAAAAAGTGGTTATAATTCCTGGTTATGGATTGGCTGTTGCACAGGCACAGCACATTGCTCACGAACTGGATTCGTTACTGGAGAGCAAAGGCGTTGAAGTAAAATATGCGATTCACCCGGTTGCCGGTCGTATGCCAGGACACATGAATGTTCTGTTGGCAGAAGCCGATGTACCTTACGAACAATTGGTAGAAATGGATGACATTAATCCGGATATGCCAAATGTTGACGTGGCTATCGTTGTGGGAGCCAACGACGTAGTAAACCCTGCAGCTTACGACGATCCGGGAAGCCCAATCTATGGAATGCCAATCATCGATGCACACCTTGCCAAGAACATCATCATCATGAAACGTGGTATGGGTAAAGGTTATGCTGGTATCGAGAACTTCCTGTTCTTTAACGACAAAACACGTATGTTGTTTGGCGATGCTAAAAAATCGATTACCAGCCTGGTTAACGAAATTAAGAGCATGTAATAACTACAGTTATATAAAAATGAATGCCACCTCTTTTTTTTGAAGAGGTGGCATTTTTTGTTTTCTTTATATCGGATAAAAGGAAAAGATGAAGCGTAAAAGTGTAGTAGGAAGAGTACTTCAAAAGTTGGTTCTTGTTTTAATTGGATGCTCAGCATTGTTGGCCTGCCAAAAATCAAAACAACAAGGTGCGGTCGTATATTCGTTCGACGACCAATACATTGATGAATGGTACAAGCAGCGCGATCTTTTCAATCAGTACAATATAAAAGCTACTTTCTTTATAAACCGTCCACAAAACCTGAGCTCAGAGCAGCTAGAGAAATTGAAACAACTGGAGGCTGATGGGCACGAAATTGGTTGCCATGGACTGAATCACCGAAACGTGGTTGATTTTAAAGATTCGCTGGATGTACTGATTAACTCAGAGATAAAACCGGCTATAAAAATTCTTGCAGATTACGGATTCGAAATCTGTTCGTTTGCCCATCCTTTCGGAAAATCGTTGCCAGAAATTGATACGCTGTTACTCAGCCAATTTCAGTACCTGCGAAAAGCAACCTACAATATAAAAGACACAACCATTGATTATTACGACGATATTTTTGCCACCAAAAACAACTATCAAATCACCAACTCAATGGGCATCGATACAAATTACAAGATTTCATTACAAAATTTCGAAACCGGAATACTTCGTGCGAAAGCAAATAACGAGGTGCTCATTCTTCATGCACATCGCGTTGATTCAAGCCTGACAAATTATTCGGTAAGTCCCGAATACCTGGAAGAAACATTTAAGCTTTGCAGAGAACACAACATTGAGTCAATACGTATCTCAGACCTTGAAACTTTTTTTACAGGCAATTGAGTTTTGTGATTTACAAGCCCAGTTTCGATACGCATTAAATTATTAAACAGCACTGCATTCCTTTGCTGCAAACAGTTTATTACTCGCTAAATTCTATTTTCGCAGGCTCAAATTTCAACTATTTAAACAAATTCAAATGAGTACTCAAAAAATTGGGAACCCGGCAGTTGTTGGTCTGGCCGGTTTCGGATTAACTACCCTTTTACTGCAAATTCATAACATCGGACTTTTGGGCATCGGCCCGGTCCTTTCAATGGGATTGATTTTTGGAGGTTTGGCACAAATGATTGCTGGATTCATGGAACAAAAAGTTGGGAACAATTTTGGGTTCAGTGCCTTTGTTGCTTATGGTTCATTCTGGATCGGTTTGGGGATTATCTGGTTACTGAATCATTTTAACATCTATGCCGCCTCGCACACCGACGTGGGTTGGTACCTTGTGGCATGGGCACTTTACACCTGTATTTTATTATTTGCATCGTTTTATGTACACAAGGCTATGGCCATTACATTTATTCTGCTGGAAATTGGTTTTATCCTGCTAATTGTTGGTCATTTTGGATTTCCCAAAATGAATGTTGTAGCCGGTTTCGAACTCATTTTTTGTGCTTTATCAGCATGGTATATGATGGCTGCGATTATCATAAACGATCTTGCCGGAAAAACTGTTCTCCCTCTTGGAACTGCCTGGGCAAAAAAGGCTGAATAACGATTAAACCTGCGATATAAAAAGGGCTTAGCGACAAATGCTTAGCCCTTTCTTTTTCTACATACTGAATTCAAAATCAGAATTATTAACCCCAAAATCAGCCTTTAACTGAGCGGTGATTACGAAGAAGTGTAGTACATTGCGTCTGCAAACCATTATAGGACGTACCCATGATTGAAAACTACACCCTAACAAGCTATGCCCCGGCTATGCGCTATACCAATGGGCAGCTTGAAAACCAATCCAGAATTATTCTTGACAATAAGCAATTAATTAGTTTTGTTGAGTCTATTTCTCAAATGGTACTCATTCTGAATAGTCACCGTCAGGTGGTTTATTCAAATAATAGTTACAGAAGTTTTGTTAAGCAATTAAATCACGATCCTATTCTTGGAAAAAGACCGGGAGAAACATTTAATTGTGCAAATGCTTTTAAATCAGCTTCAGGTTGTGGTACTTCCGATGCCTGTAAAACATGTGGTGCTGTAAATGCGATTCTTGATTCGCAAAAGGGAAAACGTTCAACTAAACAATGCCAGATTTTAACTACTTCTAATGATGCACTTGATTTGGCAGTAACGGCCACTCCTTTTGTTTTGGAAGATACTCATTTTACGATATTCTCAATAAATGATATTAGTGCCGAGAACAGGAGGAAATCGTTGGAGCGCGTTTTCATTCACGACATACTTAATAGTGCCGGAGCAATTTCAGGATTATCTTCGATTATTTCTGAAATGGAAGATATAAACGAAATTCGAGACCTGGCTAAAACAATTGAAGACGCCTCAAGAAGTTTAATCGAAGAAATTCAGGCACAGCGCGAACTGGGAGCTGCCGAAAGAGGAGAACTCCAACCTCAGATTACGGAAATTGACAGTGCACCTGTTTTAATTGAACTGCAAAAAGCGTATGCCAAACACGAGTTGAACTTTGGAAAACCGATTGCCATTGGATACAACTCAAAAAATTGTTCTGTTGCCACCGACCGTGTTCAGCTAAAACGCATAATGGGCAACATGATTAAAAATGCCATTGAAATAAATGTTCCGGGCGACTTGATTACGCTTCATTGTACTCCAACTGAAAATGCAGTTGAGTTTTCGGTACACAACAAAAGTTACATTCCGCAGCATGTTCAAAACCAACTTTTTAAACGCTTTTACTCTACAAAAGGAAAAGGTCGTGGACTGGGAACATACAGCATGAAACTTTTGGGCGAAAAATACCTGAATGGTAAAGTTGGTTTTACCAGCACAAAAGAAAACGGAACAACTTTTTATATTCAACTTCCTAAATAGTTACTCACAAAAACTTTCTATAATAGTTGAGCTTTTTATCTTTGGTTGTTTTTAACAAAATGACCAAAGAAAAGCTATATAACAAAATAATGACGCTGATTGATGAAAGAATCGCATCGGCGCAATTAGCTATTGCTTCGGCTAAAGAATCGCGTGATAGTGAAACAAAAAGCAGTGTTGGCGACAAATACGAAACCGGACGCACACTAATGCAACAGGAAGTTGAAAAAAACCGAATTCAACTGCACAAAGCCGAAAAAATAAAAACCGAGTTGGAAAACATCGACCTCAGGAAAAAATTTAACAAAGTTGAGTTTGGCAGCCTGGTTTCCGATGGGAAAATCATGTATTTTATTTCAACGGCACTAGGCAAAATCGACGTGGATGGCAAAAGTTGTTTTTGCATTTCGCTGGCCTCTCCTATTGGCAAAGCGCTCCACAACAAATGTGTGGGTGATAAGATAAGTTTCATGGGAAAAATCATTGAAATTGTAGAAATAGTTTAAACAAAATTTGGCAGAGAAACACCCCTTATCAATTCAAAATTTCAATTACCTTTAAACTTCCAAATCCATAAAAAAACTTGCCATGCAAAAAAATAAATCACATTTTTTTAAGTCTGTCCTGTTTTTATTTCTGCTCCTTAATTTTTGTTCTTTCTCAACAAGGGCACAGGAATACGCTGTTGGAGCTGATCTTTCGTTTTTAAAAGAAGCTGAAGACAATGGTTTTGAGTTTAAAGAAAACGGAGAAGTAAAAAAAGGCATCGAGATATTTAAAGATCACGGATACAACTGGATACGATTAAGATTATTTCACTCGCCCACACAACTTCCCAACAACCTTGAATACACCATTTCCACAGCGCAAATGGCAAAAGAACACGGTTTTAAATTTTTACTCGACTACCATTATTCCGATACCTGGGCCGATCCTGCAAAACAATTTATCCCAAAAGCATGGGAAGCACTTTCACACGAAACACTCATAGATTCAGTTTACGAATACACGCGTGAAACAATGATTGCTTTTCGCGACGCCGGCGTTTACCCCGATATGGTGCAGGTTGGTAACGAAATAAGTAACGGTATGCTTTGGCCCGATGGTAAATTACCCGACAACTGGGACAATTTGGCTGAACTGATTCAAGCTGGTATAAATGGTGTTTTCGCTAGTTGTGGCAACAATCCGTGCCCGAAAATTATGATCCACATCGATAAAGGCGGTGATAAGGAATTTACAAAATACTGGTATGATAAACTGCTGTCGTACGGAATTGATTTCGATGTAATGGGACAATCCTATTATCCGTGGTGGCACGGCTCAATTCTCGATTTGCGAAATACATTAAATTTTATGGCGCGTACCTACAAAAAAGAAATTATAGTGGTAGAAGCCGCCTATAACTTTGCACCGGCAGAATACATTGGTAAACCGGCGCCTTTTGCAGAGTCGCCCGAAGGACAGCGCCAGTTTTTGGAAGAAGTTAACCGCGTGGTACTTAATGTTCCCAATGGTCTGGGTACCGGCGTTTTCTGGTGGGAACCTGCCGTGGAAAACAAAGGTTTTGGCTATCGCACATTCTTTGATGCAGAAGGAAATGTACAAGCTGTAATTGAAGTATTTGACCGATTTACTCGCCATTAAAATGAGCAAGATCAGACTAGAACACGAACTGCCACAGGCACTTGTTGAGTGGGGTTGGAAATACCACCATCTGGGCATTCCAACCAACAAAAAAATGCCCGACGAAAAATATCTGCCTCAGTTTAAGTTTTATCATTCAGGGTTTCCTACAAGCCCTTTTGGTGTTGAATGGATGCGCTTTGATAAAGACAGCCCGATTCACCCACTGATTCAGCAAGTACCTCATCTTGCCTTTGAAGTGGAAGACCTGGATTACGAGCTAAACACACGAAACTTAAAAATAATTACTCCACCCAATCCACCGACGGAAGGTATTCGGGTGGCAATGGTAGAACACAACGGAGCGCCCATTGAATTAATTGAATTTGAAAAAAAATAAAATGACATACATAACGGACAAAAACATTAAAAACAAGGATTTTTCAGTAAAAGCACTGGATCTGGCCGACTACGAAAACTGTAATTTCTCCGATTGTATATTCTCGGGCGCCAACCTAAGCAGCTACAATTTTGAAGATTGCTCGTTTGAAAACTGCGATTTTAGTAACACAAAAATTACCAATGCCGCGTTTAAAAACGTGAGATTCAAAAACTGCAAACTCATTGGCTTACAATTTGATGAATGCAATCCTTTTTTGCTCGAATTTAGTTTTGACGGCTGCTCATTAAATTATGCCTCGTTTTATCAATTAAAAATTAAAAACACACGCTTTAATCGCTGCACCATTCACGAAGTTGATTTTAGCGAAACCGACCTTACAAAAGCTGTATTCTCGGAATGCGATTTGGCCGGAGCTATTTTCAGCCGCGCCAACCTGCAAAAAGCAGACCTGCGTAACAGCATAAACCTGGTGCTCGACCCAGAGCAAAACCAACTGTCCGGGGCTCATTTTTCGCTTGATATGCTTCCCGGCCTGCTTGGCAAATACCGCATTAAGGTAGATTAAGCAAATTTTTGTTGTTTTGCACTATGGATCTACTACTTTGGTTTGATTATATCGGGACATTTGTATTTGCCATTAGCGGCACCTTGACGGCTGCCGACAAACGCCTCGACTTTTTTGGTGCTACCGTAATTGGTTTTGTTACGGCTATTGGCGGAGGTACTATGCGCGACCTTTTATTGGGCGACACTCCCGTTGCCTGGATGCGAACCAACAATTATTTCTGGATGATTATTGCTGCCGTTGTGGTAACCATCATTTTTCGCAAACATGTAATGAAACTAAAACGTACCCTCTTTCTTTTCGATACTATCGGAATTGCCACATTTACTTTGCTCGGCCTGAAAAAAGCCCTGCTTTTTAATATCGATCCGTCGATGGCTGTATTGATGGGACTGTCGTCGGCAGTAGTAGGAGGCGTTATTCGCGATATTCTGTGTAACGAAGTACCCTTGATTTTTCACCGCGAAATTTATGCCACTGCCTGTATTGCCGGAGCACTTGTATATCTTTTATTGAGCCACCTTGGCGTTTCTGAACTTATTTGCGAAACAGCAACCGTAACTTCAATTATTGCTATTCGTATTCTGGCCATTCGTTTTAACATCGCTTTGCCACGACTGGTGAGTAAGGAATGAAGGTTTGATGGACTGAAGGATTGTGTAAATGCAGAAATTCTAAGACGCACTGATCATTAAGATTTGCCTATCATTTAATTGCCTGCAGTCATTTGAGACTGAACACTGAGAATGTTAACTTTTGCCTTTTAGCTTTCAACTTTTGCCTTGCTTCACTACCACTCCACCAACGACAAACCAACACCAACAACCGTTTGCCGGTGGTTAAAATCGATCATACTTTCGCCGTAGCCCGAAAATACCTGTGCACGGATTTTCAGGTTATCCAATACCTGAACAGCATAAGCCACCTGCACATTTCCGCGGTTATCATCGCCAAAGCGCAAACTATGATGTGCAGTACAGCTTACATTATGAACGCCTTTTTGCCAGGTTAACAACAGCTCGCTGCGTCCCATATAATTTTCAATCCCCGGGTTATCGTCGTCGGAAGCAGCTTCGGGCAAGCGCCACCACGGTTTAAAAACCACCGATGTATTTTTACCCTGCAAGGCCACCTGTGCAATAATCCGGTTCCAGCTGCGCGACAGAGGGTTGGTACGACCGTTGCTTTGATGATTAAAACCAACTCCTACAAACACGCCCTCCATACCCAAAAGCCTGTATTTTAACGGAAAAATCAACATCGCCTCAGGTTCATAATTCGTCTCGCGAAAAGGCCGCGAGAAATCGGTATTAAACACCTGCCAAAACGAAACCTGTGTATAACCTACCCAAATGGCACCGCCAAAGAAATCGTTTGCCACCTTTGTTTTCAGGCTTAACTGAAACATTTGCTCCGTTTTATTTAATGGAATCGTTTCCGACAAACTGCGCTCGGGGTTGGAACTATGCGGCATACGGTTTACATTGTTAGACACTTTCCCCAGCAACAGATACACCGGCTTATAGGTGTGAATTACAAACAAGTCGTTGCCGCTTTCGTTATCACCCAGTCCCCAATGGTCGGCCAGTGTTTTTTCAGCTCCGCCATACAGCTCCTGTGCCTCTGTTGCGGAAACAGCCAACACCAAAGCAAGTATAAGCACTGATATTTTTATTCTCATCATGTGGCTTTTATAACACGAAGATAGGGAATGGAAAAATGCTCTCCTTATTATCCAATCAGTTCCCTAACATATTTTAACATTGTGGTAAGCGCAAAATTGAAGACTTACTGACAGCAAAGAACAATAAACTGAGCAAGGTAACTAAAGGTAGTGCACGATAATATTCACAAAACCTGATTTTTCGGGAAAATTAACGGTTGGCTTATTTTGAAATTTAAACCATATTTGTTTTCAAAATTTGAATACAACAAAAGAAAATAGCATAACAAAATGGTTTCGAAAACCATTTCCACTTGTTGAATCGACCAACGATAAGGTACTTATTTCTTTGGGATCAGGTGTGGTGGTGGTGTGTATTCTAATCCTAATCAAACCTTTTGGAATAGAATCTTACAATGGCATATTTTTCTTTTTAGCTGGTTTTGGTGTTATCGATTTTATAATCACAGCAATAAACCTGTTTCTATTACCTCTTCTCGTTCCGCATTTCCTGAAAAGTACCAGTTTTACAACCGGAAAAAATTTGCTGATTATCCTTTGGATTCTCTTAAATATATCGTTCGTCAATTATTTTTACAGCAATTTTATGATCGATAAGATATATCCGGCAAATTTTGAAAACCATAGCAGCATCAGCTTTTCAAAGTGGGTTACAATGACTTTCTCTGTGGGAATAATACCTGTAATTTTTGCACTTTATTATATCGAAAAACGGTTTTTCTGGAGAAACTCCAGTCGCGCAGAAAACCTCAATAAAGAAACCTCGAAGCCCCATCAGGATAAGTTGGGCAAACAAATTCAATTAAAATCGAATAAGGATATAACGCTAACAATTAATTCTGCCGATTTGATATGTGTGAAAGCCGAAGGAGGAAATTATGTATCGGTATATTGGTATGAAAAAAACAGCACAAAAACCGAGTTGATAAGAATGACATTAACTGGTTTTATGGAAAATACAAATACGACAGATGCACTTGTGAGATGCCATAAATCATACATAATTAATTTAAACAAAGTAATCTCGTACCAGGGAAATGCCCGTTCAATTCTTATTCAACTTGAAGGGTTGGATTTTAGTGTTCCCCTTTCCAGATCTTTCCCTCGAAATAAACTTAAGCGGAGTAATTAATTCCAGCCTTTTTACCACCGGTGACTTCTCGCTTGTACCGGCACATTCCTGTTCATCACAATTCTTTCCTGTACACCACATATTTATCTTTCCAGTAGCTACTTTCTTTATCATTGCTCATAAAAAAAGATGAGCGAAAGAAGATATGATATTGATTGGATAAGGGTAATCGTTTTCGATATTCTTATATTTTGGCATGTAGGACTGTTTTTTGTGGCCTGGGAAAACCAGGTTGAATGGGATTTACCCTTGAAAAATAATGTGCAGCTTACCTGGCTATTCTGGCCAATGATGTTTATCAGGCAATGGAGGTTATCTATCCTCTTTCTGATTTCGGGCATAGGTACCTGCTTTTCCTTATCTTCAAAATCTGGAGGCACCTATCTGAAAGAGCGTTTTATCCGTTTGTTTATTCCCCTATTAACCGCCATCTTCATTGTTGTTCCACCTCAGGTTTATATCGAGCGCCTTGCGCAAAGCTCCGTTAGTATTTCATTTTTTCAGTATTATCCTTCTACATTTCAAGGGGTTTACCCTGAGGGCAACTTTAGCTGGGGGCATTTGTGGTTTGTTGCTTATCTGCTGATTATGTCGGTAGCAGCACTTCCACTGTTTCTTTATTTGCGCAGCAAGGGAAGCCGTTTATTTCGTTTGCTTAGCCAGTTAATTCACAAATCGCCATTCTACTTGTACGTGTTTTGCCTGCCACTGCTATTAATTGAAATAAGCCTGCAAAAGCGGTTTCCGTTAACCATGGCTTTAACAAACGACTGGTACGCTTTCAGCTATTATTTTATTTGCTTTTTAGCTGGATTTATCCTTGCCAATCTGGAAAAAACGATATGGAACACCTTTGTGCAAATTAGGCATTTCGCTTTGGCATTTGGCATTGTGGCATCTATACCGGTACTTCTAATGATAGCCAAAGGAGAAAATCCCTTATGGCTTCAGCTATTAAAACCGCTAAATGTATGGAGCTGGATTCTTGCTATTTTTGGATTTAGCTCGAAATATTTAAACCGAAAAAGCGCCTTACTGAGCTATAGAAATGCCGCAGTATATCCGTTTTATATATTACACTTTACCATCACCCTTTTGCTGGGTTACCTGATAAAAGATGCAGCAATACATTATTTACTTAAGATGTTGCTTATGATTATCGGGACCTATGGAATATCATTCATTTTTTATGAATTTGTAATCAGAAGAGTACCTCTTCTACAACCTCTTTTCGGAGTAAAAATGAAATCGTCTGCTCCCTTGCGAGTCCTTTCGCAAGAATAATTAAACCATGTTACTGAAAAGGTTAAGCAACCCTACTACAACTATAATCCCGCCTTAATTACCGGGCTTAAACATTTCGGATTATTGAACGTGGTTGCAGTTAATTTTTGTGAAAGAAATTTTATTTTATGTAAACCTTTGTTACTTTAGTGCTTCAATACCCGGTCACAGAGAAGATTAATTAGCGTTGGAAAGGCCCTTGAAAGATTTTAGACGAGCTGTTTAGGAAAAAACTCATGCTACAAACATTTGGTTACTTAATACTCTATAGAGTTTTCTAAAAGGTACTTTTAAACTGCAACGTCATAACACAAAAGCCTGTTGGAACCAGAATGAAAAAATTAAAAATTGGATTAATCATCGCGGCAGCGATAATCATAATTGCAGAATTGTTTATTATCGATTATAACAGTTTGTTTAGCTCAAAAAACATGGGCAACTATATGGTAATTATGGCCATGATAATGCTGGTACTTAGCCAGGTGGCTCCTTTAAAAAATAACAAAAAATAATCCCAACAGCAACCCACAATGAAAAATGCAATCCCATTTCTTTTAATCGCAATTATTTTTAGTGCTTGTCACAAAAAAACGGCTATAAATAACGAACCAACCACAACAGTTATTACGGGTAAAGTTAGTAACCCGAATGTTTATCCCGACACCAAAACGTTTACCCTGAATATTACTGATTTCAGAGGAAAGAAAACAATCATTTGCGACTCGATAAATAGCGACGGTACCTTTAGTTCTACGTTTGACCTTTACAAAGCGCAAGACCTAAGCATCGATCCAATTGTTGGAAAAATAATTGCTCACCCCGGTGATTCCATTCATCTGAATATCGATTTCGCCGATATAGGCCATGTTCGTTTTTCCGGTGATGCACAGCAGTCGAATATGGATTTATATAAATACCTTAACGGTAATTATTGCATCTTCAGCTTTAGTAATCGCGAAAAAAATACGATGAGTTTTATTGCATACAAAACATTCTGCGATAGTGTAAAATTAATAGCTGATGAAAAGCAACATGAATTTGTACAAGAAGTTAATCCAACCACAGACGTTGACAACTGGACAAAAGATTATATTGAACTAAGCTACATACAATCGCTTCTTGATTTTCCTTTCTATTACGCTTACGTAAGAGGTCTGGACAGTTATTACGACATATCGGTTCCCGATAGTTATTATCGTTTTCTTGATGGTATTGAAACAAAATTTTCGGAATCGGTTATCAACACAAATCTCTATACGTTAGCTAATGTTTATACCGGCAATTTTACCCGCAGTACGATAACGGATACAACCCTTTCGCGCGACAGTACTATTTTGCAGGTACTGAATGAATTAATCGACAAACATGAAGAAAGCTATTTCAAACAAGTACTTCTTGGAAACTGTTTTTATCAATTCCTCAATACCAATGATGTGAATTCTTTCGATAAACACAAAGACCTACTGGATAAAAACATACACGAATCATCGTTAAAAGATCCGTTGATCAGTTATTATAATAAACTGCAAAAACAGTTGGCTCATCCTGAGATCAATTCTGATGCAACACTGGCAAAACTAAATGGCAAAGCGGGAAAATCATTAATCGATTCGATTTGGGCAACCAACCGGGGAAAAGTGATTTACATCGATTTTTGGGCAACATGGTGTGCCCCATGCAAAGCAGAAATGCCAAATTCAAAAAAACTAAAGAAAATGATGGTCGGCAAAGACGTGGAGTTTGTTTACATCTGTCTGAATTCAACTGAGCAACAATGGGAATTAACCATTTCTCAAATGAAGCTTGACGGCAAACATTATTACTGCAACCGGGAACAAAGCAAAAGTATTCGCCAAAGTTTTGATATTGATGGAGTACCACATTACATGCTGGTTGATAAAAAAGGGAATATTATTGAGGCCGGAAGCTATTTGCGCCCAATGAATACCGAAACTATTAAGAAAATTGAAAAGTTATTAACGAACTGATGCAATCCAAAAAATATAACAATTATAAATGTTTCAACGAATTAACCGATCAAGAATGAAAACAAACATTTCAATTTACATCATCAGCCTTGTAGCGCTTATTGCAGGAATAATATTAGCTGTTGAAAATCCTGATTCGGATAGAATGCAAGTGATAGCCGGCGGATTAACTGTTTTGGGATTTACCCTGAATATTTTAGGTTTTATGCTTCGCATCCGACAAAAGAAAATCAGAACCATACAATAAACCGAATATCCATAAACCATGACCAGAGAAGAACGCCCGAAATTTTGTAAGGTTTGTGAAAACAAACGAATGAGTTTGCAGGAAGGACTTATTTGCAACATAAACGGCACAGCTGCCGATTTTGATGAAAGCTGTCCGCATTTTAAAGAAGATGCACAAGCAAAACAAGAAATTGCCGCACACGAAGAATATAATGCTTTGGTAAGGGATGCTGCAAACACGGGCAAACGTTTTAACCCTGAACCAAAATTTGTAAAAAGCAAGAAATTATCACTTATGCTAATCTTGCTTCTTGCAACCTCTCCCTTATTCGCACAAACTATTGAAGGAAAAGTTACTAACGCAAACACGAAAGAGCCACTATTATACGTAAATGTCTCTTTTCCGAAAGAGAATTATGGAACAATAACAAATGATGATGGGGCATTCCGCTTAAAATTAAAAGTAGCGCCGCAAGCCAACGACACCATCGTGTTTTCGATGGTGGGTTTTCAAACTGAAAGCTACACTTACTCCGAGCTGGTAAAACATAATTTTTCTGTAAGCCTCTCGGAAAAAATAGAGCAAATTGGAGAAGTGAAAGTTAGTTCGAAACGCCTGTTAAACGACTTTATACCATATCGTAAACTGCCCCCTTGCCTTTCGAGGTTTATTCGTTTGGATCAGTATTGGCCGACGGCAAAATTTACATCATTGCAGGAGATGAATCGTATAGAGAAGATCCAGAAATAAAGGCGCTTGAGCTAATGAATCTTAAGCAACAAGCAAGTATAGTGGACTTTAAGCAGAACTTTACATGGGAGCATTTTACCGGCAAATTGCAGTGCTACGATATTGAAAAGAATGTCTGGACCACCCCCGATATAGAATTTATACCACGCGCATACCACTCCTGTTGTTATTGTAACGGAAAAATCTATGTACTGGGAGGCAAAACCATATCTACGAATAGGTATTTTGAATACCTTGAAAATAAAATTGAAGTATTCGATGTGGAAAAACAAACAATTACAATCGACGAAACCAATCCGCACCAAGCCATTAATTTTCAACTATTTGAATACAAAAACAGCATTATCGTCATGGGTGGATCGGTGAAGTTACAAAGCAACGGATTTAAGAAGTACACTAACAAAGCTCATTTGTACGACCTGAGCAGTGGCTACTGGTATGAACTTACCGACATGCCAACGGCCAAAGAAACTAAAGGAGTTCGGATTGGTAATACGATATACCTGATTGGGGGAGAAAACGAAATAGCACTGGACGAAATCGACTGCTATAACCTGACCACCGGAATCTGGCAAACCGAAGGAACCCTTTTTGAAGGAATCAGAAAACCGGCGCTAACCACGTTAAACAAAATGATTTACATTTATAATAACGATAAAATACTCACCTATAATACCGAAACAAAAGTACTTAACGAATACAACATCAAATTGAATCTGCACAATGCCGAGCTCTTTTACTACAGCGGAAAACTGTATATCGTTGGTGGATCGGTAAAGGAAAACTTCTCGGAATCGGCCACAAAAAACATGTATTGTATTGATCTCAGCGAATTTCGTAAAACAAAAATTACACACTCGAGGAAATTTGGTGGCATGTAATGCTCCATACCCATGGGAATCCTTTCGCCTGATTGCTTAGATTGCTTCGGTAGTTACCCCTAACTATTTCGAGCGCAGCAACGTAATCTCTCCCATCACAACAAATAGTAGTTACCCTTTCATAAAATCCCAACTATTTGGGATTTCACACCTCATCCCTCCATTGTAGTTTTGCAGCATGAATTTGTATCAAACTGTTATCAGAAAATCATGAAGAAACTATCAATTATTCTTTTGTTGCTGGTTGGCGGACTTTGCGCCATGGCACAAAACAACGACAACTCCCCCAATCAATATACCAACTCGGCCGATAACCTGTTAACTCAAAACAGCAAACTGCTGGTGGGCGGTTACGGCGAGGTACACTACAATCAACCTTTATCGGGCGACACCTACAACAATGGTAAACTTGATGTACACCGTGTGGTGATGTTGCTGGGTTACAATTTCAACGAAAAAACACAATTTATCAGCGAAATTGAATACGAGCATGTAAAAGAAGTTTATGTGGAGCAGGCCTTTTTGCAATATAAACTGAACAACGCCATTAATTTCAGAGGCGGATTAATGCTGGTACCAATGGGAATTATTAACGAGTACCACGAGCCTACGACTTTTAATGGTGTTGAACGCCCGTTAATCGATAATACCATTACGCCAACCACCTGGCGCGAAATTGGTTTTGGAATTTCCGGAACTATTCTGCCGGCCTCTTTAAAATACCAGGCTTATGTGATGAATGGTTTTAACGGTTACGATGGTTCGGCCAAACTTAGTGGAGCAAAAGGAATGCGCAGTGGCCGCCAAAAAGGAGCTGAATCGTTTGTTAGTTCACCAAATTTTGCGGGTAAGATCGAATATTTCGGAATCAGAGGATTAAACCTGGGCGTATCGGCTTACCTCGGAAAAACACAGAGCAAATTGTACAACGGAATCGACAAGGATGATGACGCTGCTGTAGCAATGGCTGATTCATCGGTAGTTGGTATTTCAATGCTGGGGCTGGATGCCCGTTATTCGATAAGCGGACTTCAGCTGCGTGGTCAGTTGTATTATGCCAGCTTATCGAATACGGACGAATACAATACATTTACTGCCACCGATGGAAGCCTGAACGATGTGGGAAGTGCAATGATCGGATATTATGCCGAGGCAGCTTACAATGTATTCCGTACAGTTGATACCGAATTGCAACTTACACCGTTTGTACGTTACGAATTTTTAAATACACACAGTTCGGTAGAAAACAATATTGCTAAAAATGCGGCTTACGAAAAAACAGCCATTACCACAGGACTTACGCTGACACTAACAAAAGGTGCGGTTGTAAAAACCGACATTCAGTTTGTGAAGAATGCCGCCACCGATACTTACGCAAAAACGTTTAGTGCCGGAATTGGCGTAATGTTTTAAACCAAAGCAAAATGAAGATTAAATCAGGAATAGTATTAATTGCCATTTTATTGAGTACTTGTTTCGCTTTTGCCCAAAGCGAGGTGAATTTTCAGCCAAAAGCATTGGTAAAAACGCTTGAAAAATCGGGTATCGAAGAACTATCGGGTGTTGAAGAACTAACGCTTCCCGACGATACCTGTACTTCAAAAGGTAAATACTTCCTGGTTACCAAAAAAAACGAAAACGCGTACCGTTATATTTACATTGGGCGGGTAAACAGCTGCCGCGCCGGAGGTTGCTCGGTTGAGCACGAATCTGTGGAAACATTAGATTCGGAATACTTTGATTATTACATTTTATTTGACGAGCACAAAACCGTAAAGGCCGTTAATGTATTCAATTACCAGGCAACGCACGGTTACGAAATTACTGCCAAAGGCTGGTTAAAACAGTTTATCGGATTTAATGGCTCCGACTCGTTGAAAGTAGATAAAAACATCGATGCCATTTCAGGTGCCACCATTTCGGTTTATGCCATCACTGCCGATGTAGAAAACAAAACGGCACTTTTGAAAAAGCTACAATTGTAAAAGTTAAACATTACATACATTTTAGTCCCGATTGATAGAATGCCATTATCGATCGGGATCTTTTTATTTCAGGGATTGAAGCACCTGAGTTAAAAAATTCAAATCAAATGCAATCTGTTCCGCAAGTTTAGATTCAGGTCTGTGTCTAACTCTGAAAACATAGGTTTTATTAAACAAGATTGCAATTCATGAATCTACTTAACAAGCGATCAGGAAAGATGATCGGCTACATTTTACTTGCCCTATTTTCGTTGTCGTGTGCCAAACTTCCGGTTTATCAAAGTCAGGATCTTTCAGGGAAACCATCCCCTGAATTTTCAGCCATTCCAACCATCCATTTTGATAAAAAAAATAGTATTCGTTATGGTGTGGCGGTTAACGATACCAACTTCTTTTTTACAGCAACATTGAGTGACCGAAGCAGTTATCAGCGAGTTATGCGCAGCGGACTGAACCTGTATTTCGATCCGCAAGGGAAAAAAGGGAAAAAATATGCACTTAAAATTGAACGTTCAACCGATCAATTGAATCGACAAAGCTTTCAGGGTATTCAAACTCCGGATCTGGCAATGCAGGGAAATGTGGCAGCAGCCATAAACAACGTGCTAAAAAAAGTGACGTGGAATACCAACGGCGAAGCATTTACTTTTTACCGCAGTCCACACCTGTATTCCATAGAGGTTAATTTTACCACCAACGATTACAATGAACTGGTTTTGGAATTACAGATGCCATTAAAAGAAATTCCGGTTGCTGATGATCAAACATTCTCTGCCGGTTTGGAAACCGGTAATTCCCCATCATCTCCAATGCGCGTAAGCGGTTCTATGTCAGGCTTGAGCAGCTCGGGACAAGGAAAAGGCTCAGGTGGCAGAATGGGAGGAATGTCAGGCGGCGGTGGAGGTCGTGGCGGACAGATGAAAGGAATGTCGCAACGGCCGGGCGGAACAGCATCATCAACCGCAATTTCCTCTTGGTTTAAAGTTGCGTTGTAATTTGGCGCAGTCATTCACTACCCATACTGTGCAAAATATTCGGAAACAAAAAAGGCACGGAAACGTCCGTGCCTTCTTTCAGTATTTTGATCTGAAATTTATTTTTTCACAGAATGCAGACCGCATTCTTTTCCTGAGCCCTGCTCCCACCACCAACGTCCGGCACGGAAATCTTCGTCGGGTTGAATGGCGCGTGTACATGGCTGGCAGCCAATGCTTACAAAACCTTTGTCGTGCAGCACATTGTAGGGTACATTGTATTTTTTCACCCAGTCGATAGTTTCTTCCAGGCTCCATTCCATTAACGGATTGAATTTTACAATGTCGTTTCCTTCATCGTACTCAAAAAATTTCATGTCACTTCGGTTATCACTTTGCGATGCACGCAAACCGGTAATCCATATTTCGTTTCCTATTAAAGCACGTTTTAATGGAATTACCTTACGTATGTAACAACACTCTTTGCGATTCTCCAACGACTCGTAAAAACTGAAAGGTCCCTTTTCATCCAATAGTTTTTCAACTTCTTCTGTTGGTGGAAAATACGCTTTAATCGGCTTGTTGTATTTTTCAAGTGTGCTGCGGTATACTTTATACGTTTCAGGGAATAAACGGCCTGTGTCTAAAGTAACTACTTTTATGGGCAGGTCGTTTTTAAAAATAATATCGGTAATTACCTGGTCTTCGTATCCAAAGCTGGTAGTAAAAACCACTTTCCCCGGGTGTTGTTCCACCAGGAATTGCAATTTTTCAACAATCGATTTTCCCTCCAGCTGGGTGTTGTACTTGTCGGTAAATTGTTGTTTGCTCATATCTTAATTAGCTGCGAGCTCTTGGCTCTTATTCTGTTTATTTTTCAGATGATAAAAATAATCATCTATTCAACATATAAAACCAGTCCCTTCAGGTATTCACTTTCAGGGTGGTAAATATTCACCGGGTGATCAACAGGCTGGCTCATCTGGTGCAGAATTCGAACATTTCGTCCGGCAATGGCTGCTGCGGAAAATACGGCTTCCCTGAATTTCTCTTTCGATACCACCTGCGAACAGGAGAAAGTAAACAGGATTCCGCCTCTACGAATTTGCTCGAAAGCGCGGGTGTTTATACGTTTATAACCTTTTAACGCCTGTGGCAATGTTTTGCGGTGCTTTGCAAATGCCGGCGGATCAAGGATAATCAGATCGTATTTATCCTGAATATCTTTCAGGTATTCAAAACCATCGATCACTGTTGATTTATGTCGCTCATCGCCCGGAAAGTTCAGCTCCACATTTTCATCGGTAAGGTCGATTGCTTTTGCCGATGCATCAACCGAGTGTACCGATTTTGCATCGCCCTGCATGGCATAAAACGAAAAACCACCGGTGTAGCAGAACATGTTCAGGACATCGCGGCCTTTTGAGTAGTCTTGCACCAGTTTTCGGTTTTCGCGCTGGTCGACAAAGAATCCGGTTTTCTGCCCTTTTTCCCAATCTACTTTAAAACGCAGCCCATATTCCTGTACCTCTGTTTCTGATTCCGAACCAAACAAATAACCGTCTTCCGATTTTACATCAGCTTTAAACGGCAATGTTTTTTCACTTTTATTGTAAACGGCTTTTAACTTGTCGCCCATCACTTCCTGCAAGGCTTTCACCAGTTCTTCGCGAATGAGGTACATGCCAATACTGTGCATTTGCATCACCGCTGTTCCGTTATAAAAATCAACGATCAGTCCCGGCATTCCATCGCCTTCAGCATGGATCAAACGAAAAACATTGGTTTCGGGATTGTAATCAAATCCTGTCATTTTACGCAGGTTCCACGCACTTTCTATTTTACTTCTCCAGAAATCGTAATCCGGTTCAACTTCTTCGAACGAAACAATTCGAATGGCAATTGATCCCACCTGGTAGTGGCCAATTCCCAAAAACTGATCTTTGTTGGAATACACTTTTACCAGGTCGCCCTCGGCAGGCGTTCCATACATTTTTTTAATGGCTCCGGAGAATACCCATGGGTGAAAACGCAGTACTGACTGGTCTTTACCCGACTTTAATACAACTTTGACAAACTCTTTTGCCATCTTTAATTTTTTGAAAAGTTCTCGAAAATTTCCAATGCAGCCCACGCGTCGGTAGCTGCATAATATTGTTGTGCTTCGGTTAATTCGCTGGCCTCCCAGTTGGTTAACTGCTGCCCTTTTGAAATGCGGAAACCACAGGCAATAGCCGTTAGTTTTTTCAGGCTGAAATTCTGAATGCCCATTTCTTTGGCCTCGTCCTGCAACTCAACAAAACCACCCGGTTTAAAAGGTACAAATTCCTGTAGTCCTTTAATGTCATCGCGGATTGCAACACCCGGTTTTATAACGTTTTCGTTGGCCAGTAATTCCACAATTTCGCGCGGCAAACCAATGCGGTTAATCCGGAACAAAAAAGCTTTGTTTTTGGTAGACAACTGCAGCAAAGCCACTTTGTTAACCACACCTTTTTTAAACGAAGGTTTTGTCTCGGTATCAAAGCCAATAATGCTGGCTCCGTTTAGCTCCTCAAGAGCGTATTTTACCTTTTGCAGCGAATCGACTAAAATGATCTGGCCTTCAAAACGTTTTAAAGGCAAATCAGTCAATTCTTCGTTTGAAATACTTTCTTTAAACATCTATTCCTCTTCTTGATCGGTTCCCCAGAATTTATCCAGCCACTCCGGATTCCCTTTTCCCGGAACCACATCTTCATTACTACTCTTTTCCGAAAAATCGGCACCACTGTACACCAGCATGTGCACAGCGCGCATAACATTTACCAACTGCTGCCCCCAAAACTCCTCGAAATGATAAATACACTCCGAAATAGCATCGTTCATTACTTCTTCGTTACCAATGCTGTAATTCGTGATACAATCTTTCAAATCCTGGTAAATATCCAACAGATTTTCGGAAACACTCGCCCGTACCGTTTCTTCTCCAAACTGAATATTGGGATCGAAAACCTCGTAAAATCCATCGTTTTCGCCCAGCAGTTGCAACCATTTCTGATGCAACATATTATAGTCGAGTTCGCTTACAAATTTCTCCAGTTCTTCGTCCATCTCCATTTCAATCTTCTCAACAACCGAAGCCTTCAAATAGAGCAATGGCAGCAATTTCTGCAACTTTGCAAGATTCTCTTGTGCAGTGAGATGCGAAACATTCTCGATGGTAGAACAGTACTCGTTAGCCACTGTTACAAATTCAACTACATTTTTTGAATATACGATCTGATCCATACTCACATCTAAATTTACTCAATAAAAAAACTGCAGCAAAAGTAGTAAAGATTTTTAAGACAGGAGTAAGGAACCGGAAGGAGGGAAATTAAAGGTCAATAGATATTGAAAATGAGAGACAAAAGAATTGTCATTAAAGCTCTCTTTTTAACAATTTCGAAATAAAAAATATTTAACGGCTTTGCGATTTGGAAGAAATTAAATAAGACTAAGAAAATAAGAAGAAACATTGAAATGAGTCTTACCAATAGAAAGATGTTTAAGATTATTTTTGGATAAACAGTCACTGATTACATTGAAAAAATAGCTGAGGTATTAATTCTACTTGAGATACGTATCGCCTGAGAAATTAGTACACGATTGCATACCAGATGTTCCTATTCTCTTATACCCTCAAACTTATTTTTTGATTATTTTTTCTGTTTTACTAAAGGAGTTATTTACGAATCTGATTATATAGATCCCAGGAAGTAATTGTGTTGTCTGAATTTCAGTCAACTCAGCAGTCAACTTCCCTGCTAATAAAGTGCTGCCCAATGATGAAACAATTTCATATTTAATATCCGTTGAATTTTCAAAGTACTTAACAATCAACTCATCTGAGGATGGATTTGGATAGACCTCAATATCAGACTTCAATATGGTCTTTTCATCACTACTTGTTATATCTGATGGATCAAAATCACAATCTTCAGAAACAGTATCTTCTGTAATTGTCCAATCCTTGTATACAATTAGCCCTTCTCTTTCATTGTTTACATTTATACTGTAGTGTAAATTTTTAGCCCCTAAGGTAATGCTGTCAGGTGTGTTCTCATTTTCAAACCACCCTTTTAATGTTTTTGAATAATTAACACAATCTAAACCACATTCATCCAACATCCCTTCCAAATTAGATACTCCTGTTAAATCCCACTTCCCAAGATTTTGATTAAAATCTCTTGCCCATTTAAACATCCAAAACATATTAGTGACGTTAGAAACATTCCAACTACTTAAATCCTGATTAAAATTTAAAGCTGATTTAAACATGGCTCTCATATTGGTAACATGTGAAACATCCCACTCCCCCAAATCGTAATTAAATGAAGACGCGTTGAAAAACATATTTTCCATATTCGTTACACTTGAGACATCCCATGCACTAATGTCTGCATTAAAAGAAGAAGCACCTTGAAACATTATGCCCATATTGGTCACTTTCAACACGTTCCAACTACCAATGTCTTGATTAAAATCGTGTGCACCGGAAAACATTCCTTCCATGTTCACAACGTTAGCAACATCCCAATCGCCAATATATTGATTGAACTGATTTGCGCCATCAAACATGAGCCCCATATTAACTAAATTAGAAACATCCCAATTACCGATTTCGTGGTTAAAGGTACTTGCCTCTTTAAACATGCCATACATATTACTTACAGAGGATACATCCCAATCGCCAATTGGCTGATTAAATTTTGATGCACCTGCAAACATCTGTCCCATATCAGTAACATTTGAGACATCCCAGTTGCCTATATACTGGTTAAAATTTTCAGCATGTTGAAACATATCCCACATATTTTTAACCTTTGATACATTCCAACCACCTATATCCTGGTTAAAACTTTTTGCATTATTAAACATTAATTTCATTTTTTCCACATGGCTAACATCCCAATCACCAATATTTTGATTAAACGACTCTGCAAAATAAAAAGCATAGGACATGTCGCGTATGGAAGACACATTCCATAGATTTATGTTTTCAGGTGCATTTAGCGACTCACAAAAAGAAAACATTCGATACATGCTAAAAGTATTTTGAAGATCGGGAATATCAGTTGCTGTTATGTCAAGATTCGTGCACTCCCAAAAAGCTCCATGCATACTTTTCCACATCGCCGTTCCCCACTGTTCTACATTCAGAAGATTCTCCCGGTCTGGTGCTATCATATCTTCCGGACAATTTTCATTAAAATTGCAAAAGCGAGTTAAATTCTCTGAAGAAATACGTAAACGTACGGTATCTCCTGCAGGTAAATCAGAAATCTCTACCAATCCAAAACCTTCAGAAAAAACACCACTTCCACTATCCTGAGCAGGCACAGTTTCCCATTTATAGGCAACAGTATCATCTCTACCAAGTAAGAATTCTAATTTATTTTGTCCTTCAGGAATCTTCCACAGCGTAATAAAATCTCGCTCTTCTCCTCCATTGAATAGTACTACCACCTGGTTCCCATATTCCGTTCCGGATTCGTTGGTTGCGTAAGCCCGAATATAATACATTGAACCTGGCACAAGACCATCAATCTCACTTTCGAAATTGTCCAAACCGGAACTTTCGTTGATGACGTTATCCTCTAAAGTTGGCATACGTTCTGTGCTCCAAACCATTCCTTTTGCAGAGAGTTCCGATTTTCCTTCACTAATGATAATACCTCCTGTAACAACACCATTTTTTGTTTGCTCTGATACATTTTTCGTAAAAACAACTGGCAAATCATAATTTTCTTTCTCCCGGTATTTTGCAACATTGCTTTTTACCTCACGAATGGTCCGTGCATTATCTGCGTTCAATGAGTCACCTGTTGGTTGCACATCATGTAAAATATTGGGATCGGAAAAATTAAGTACATTACTAAAGATTTTACCAGTTGAAAAAAACAAACCATCACTGTAAGTCATTATACTACAAAAATCACCTGATTCACTGGTCCAATTCCAACCTGCCGACCAAGTGTTTTCAAACCAGGTATTGTTCCACCAGGTTGGTCCGGGGTTAGGTTCTTGCATTTTATGATGCCCTGCTCCAAGCAGATGTCCGATTTCATGAATCCCGATATTTAAATCATCTGCCTGCTGAACACGAACAATCGAGAACACTTCAGTATCATCACCATTTCTGTTGGATAATGACGTAGACATACCACCAAAATCATCGATTTTTTCCAATAGTAATACCAAATCAGCTTTTGTAACATCCCTTAATTCATAAACATCTGGAATTTGGCCGTCTTGAAGGTTATATGCATCTGTTTCTGAACTCCCCGATTCAGTGTAATCTACCTGAGTAGAATAAACATTATTAAAATGTATACCTAGCTTACTATTTTCAGATGCTATATTACACGAAGCAAATATTTGAGAAATAAGCAAATCAATATTTTTACCGTTATTCTCAGCCCATTCTTTTGCTGCCGGAGTATAAAGAGATAAAATATCAATTTGAACTGAATCATCTGCTGCAGTTCTAATAGCATCTGACTCTAAACTGATGTCTTGTTTGTTATCAAATTTAAGACCTTTCAAATTTTCATTCTGCAAACCACTCTTCGAGACTTCACGTAATCTTGAATCGAGATACCCACCTGGTAAGATGTCACCTAGTTTTTCATCAATCTGAGTCAGGTACTGAGTGTGATCTTTTAAATCCAAGTGGGTTCTATATTTTTCTTGCAATTCGGGTATGTTGATATTTAACAAACAGTTGGTTTCTGATATAGTAAGGAAACAATAGGCAAAATCAAATCCCTCTAATTTTGCAACAAATGTTGTATTATGATCGGCGATAGTATATTTTTCTCGTATTACTGAGGTGTAGTGTTTATCTGAAAACAAATCCAACATAAGAGTATCTCCAAGAACAAGTTCCTCTGAATTTGTCAACTTTGGATTTAATATAAATGGCCGGGCTTGAATTATTGATTTTTCAAAGTCTTGAGAAACATTAGCACTCTTAAACTGAGACCAGGACAATGAAGGAGAATTAATGTTTAATTTTTGTGACTGTGCATGGACTTGAATAAACAAAAAGAATGTTGATACAAGAAGGATAAAATTCTTATTCATGGTTTAGACTAACTGTTACAGTTATAAACAAAACATTTTGTGAAATCTGTTGATGGTAAATCAAAGAATAACGCTCAATATGTTGAATTTTAATTTATGTTAAAAATAAGAAATTCAACGACATCTCTGCAATCATTTATTCTTTTATGCTCTGAAACATAGTTAATTATCGAATGACATAATTATCTACAGGTCTACAGCGACATGAATTAAAGGAGAATTGAGAGACTAAAAAGTGAATAAGTTAATATGTAAACTTCAAGCTTGTGGCTTGAAGCTAGCAGCCCCTGACTGGCAAATCCCTACTCCTTCCACTCCAGCAAATTATCCACGCGATAAATTATTTTTTTGTTATCGAGTAGCCACTTGATTACTTCGCGCATTTTTTGTTGATCGCCTTTTAGTTTGAACAACAGATTTTCGTAAGTGCAAGGTGCTTCCAAAAAGCTTTTTACCCGTTTACTAAGCGCCCCAAACTCATAGTCGCTCAGGGCCAGTCTTTGCTTTTCTTTACAAATATCGCAGGTACCACACGGTGCTGCATCTGTTTCGCCAAAATAGCTCAAAAGAATCTGGCTGCGGCAAGTCGCCGAATCGGTAGCATAATGAATTACCGACTCAATTTTTTTGGTATAATCCTTTTTCCGCAGATCGTAGTTCTCTTTTGAGATTTTCAGGCGGTCGATGTGCACCCGTTCTTTTGTAAAGTATATAAATGGTGTTTGACTTTTCGGAACGTAATCGATCACCTTCGACTGCCGCAAATGTTTCAAATAGTTATACACCTGTTCGCGGTTGAGCCCCGAACGTTTCGATAACAACTCCTCGTCAACCGATACGTAACCGCTAAACAAACCGGTGTACGAGCGTAACAGCAGTTTTATAAAATCGTCGAGTTTTGCATTGGCAACCTGAAATTTGTACAACTCATCACGCGAAATCGGAAAATAAATCCGCGACGGACTGTCAACCTGCTCTGTAAACTCAAGATATTCCTGACGTTGCAAGATTTTCAGACTGTTATAAACCATCGCCTGCTGAAACTTGTAGGCTTGTGCAAATCCCTGCAAACTAAATTCGTGCACCTGCCCTTTTCCGTGGCCCACCGCAATCTGGAAATAGTTACAAAGCGAATCGTAAATTCGTTTTATATTATCGGTTTCAGGAAACGACGTGGAAATATGCTTTTTAAGCTTTGTAGTATCGGCATTGTTATATAACAGAACTGCTGCCGACTTTTTCCCATCGCGGCCTGCCCTTCCCGCTTCCTGGTAATAAGCTTCCAGCGAATCGGGCGCATCAATATGAATAACAAAGCGAACATTGGCTTTGTCGATTCCCATTCCGAAAGCATTGGTAGCCACAATAACACGTGTTCTTCCGGTCAGCCAGTCATCCTGCCGCGAACTGCGAACAATGTTTCCTAATCCCGCATGGTAATAACTGGCCGAAATACCATTTTGCTTTAACTCGTCAGCAATATCGCGAGTTGCTTTACGGCTTCGCACATAAACCACTCCCGAGCCTTTAACTTTTTGCAAAGTATCAAGCAGGTAACCCGTTTTATTCTCGACATGACGCACCAGGTAGCTTAGGTTTTCGCGATGAAAAGACATTTTTAACAAATTCTTCTCTTTGAAACCAAGTTTATCCTGAATATCATCGGCTACCTTTGTGGTTGCCGTTGCTGTTAGTGCCAGAATCTTCACTTTGGGCATTAACTCCCTCACTTTTACAATGCTCAGATAGCTAGGCCTAAAATCGTAACCCCATTGCGAAATACAATGTGCCTCATCAACGGTTAACAGGTTTACTTTCATTTGCTCTAAACGTTCCAGGAAACGTTGTGAATTCAGACGTTCGGGAGAAACATACAGAAATTTGTAATTGCCCCAAACAGCGTTATCGAGTGTAAGTTTGATTTCGCGTGCCGACATTCCACTATGCACAGCCAGTGCTTTTATTCCCTTTTGGTTCAGGCTTTCCACCTGGTCTTTCATTAACGCAATCAACGGTGTAACAACCACACAAATGCCTTCGTTCGCCAACGAATAAACCTGAAAAGTAATGGATTTTCCGCCTCCGGTTGGCATTAGTCCAAGCGTATCTTTCCCAGCTGCCACCGATTCGATAATTTCTAGCTGCAGCGGTCTGAAATCGGGGTAGCCCCAATAACGTGTAAGTATCTGCCTGAAGTCTTCCATTAATACAAATTAAGAAATCATTTTAACCTTTAACAATTTTTATTCTTCAAAAGTAGCTACAGCCGAAATAAATCAGTTCTGGTCCACTATTTTTTTGTAGTTTTGCGCTTTAATAAAAACATTAAAATAGTTAGGCATGTCGTTTCTAGAAGACAAAATACAGTTTGAAGGATTAACCTTCGATGATGTACTTTTAATTCCCTCATATTCAGAGTTATTACCACGCGAAGTTGATCTATCTTCAAAGTTCACCCGAAACATTGTTATAAATACGCCAATTTTATCGGCGGCAATGGATACGGTTACCGAGAGTAAAATGGCAATTGCCATTGCACGCGAAGGCGGTATTGGTGTTATTCACAAAAATATGACTATTGAGGAACAGGCGCACCAGGTAACCTCTGTAAAACGTGCTGAAAATGGTATGATCTACGACCCGATTACCATTACTCCTGAAAAGAAAGTGAAAGATGCACTGGATTTTATGGCCAAGTATAAAATTGGTGGTATTCCTGTTGTTGACGAACACGGTCATTTGGTAGGTATTGTTACCAACCGCGACCTTCGTTTTGAATTGAACATGCGCCGCCCTATCTCGGAAGTTATGACCAGCGAAAACCTGGTATCTACTACCGAATCGACCGACTTGCACAAAGCTGCCGAAATTCTTCAGAAACATAAAATTGAAAAACTACCGGTTGTCGACAAGTACAATAAACTTATCGGGCTGGTAACTTATAAAGATATTACCAAAGCAAAAGATAAACCACTGGCTTGTAAAGACGAAAAAGGCCGTTTGCGTGTAGCTGCCGGAGTTGGTATTGCCGGAGATACTATGGAACGTGTTGACGAACTGGTAAAAGCACAGGTTGATGCACTGGTTATCGACACAGCACATGGACATACCAAAGGAGTGGTTGAAATGCTAAAACGAGTAAAAGCAAAATACCCTGAGAAAGATGTTGTTGCCGGAAACATTGCCACTGCCGAAGCTGCAAAACTGCTTGTTAGCGCCGGTGCCGATGCGGTAAAAGTTGGAATTGGTCCGGGATCGATTTGTACCACCCGCGTTATTGCCGGTGTTGGTGTGCCGCAGCTTTCTGCCATTTACAATGTTTCAAAAGCTATTAAAGATTCTGGAGTTCCGGTAATTGGCGACGGTGGTATTCGCTATTCAGGTGATATTGTTAAAGGATTGGCTGCCGGTGCCGACTCGATGATGGCCGGTGGATTGTTTGCCGGGGTTGAAGAGTCGCCGGGCGAAACCATTCTTTACCAGGGACGAAAATTTAAAGCATACCGTGGAATGGGATCGGTTGAGGCCATGCAAAAAGGTTCGAAAGACCGCTATTTCCAGGATATGGAAGAAGATATTAAGAAACTGGTTCCGGAAGGAATTGCAGCGCGTGTTCCTTATAAGGGATCGTTATATGAAGTACTTTACCAACTTATCGGTGGTTTACGTGCCGGTATGGGATATTGCGGAGCACGAAATATAAGAGTGTTGCAAGAGGCTAAATTTACCCGCATTTCGAATGCCGGAGTTCAGGAAAGCCATCCGCACGATGTAAGTATTACCCGTGAAGCACCAAACTACAGCAGCCGCCAGTAAGCGCGGTTTGCTTTTACCGAAGTAGGGTAAAACAATTCTAATCTGTACAAACAGAGTTGCTCAAATCTAAAACGATGGGGTTAAAATGAACAGGATTTTCTTTTCGTTAGTTCTTTTTGTTGTTGTTATTTTTCAGGCGGCGGCTCAACCTGAACAAGTGTTGTTACAGGTTGCCGATCATAAGATCAGTAAAGATGAATTTGAACACATTTACCGCAAAAATAACAGCAACCTGTATTCTGATGCCGACAGAAAATCGCCCAAAGAGTACCTCGAACTGTTCATCAATTTTAAGCTAAAAGTTGCCGAAGCCGAAAGCCTGAAAATGGATACCAGTGCAGCTTTTATTAATGAACTGGCAGGCTACAGGAAAGAAATTGCAGCTCCCTACCTCACCGATATTGAGTTTAACGAAAACCAGGTAAAGGAGCTTTACCGGCGCATGAAACTGGAAGTTGATGCCAGTCATATATTACTGCGTGTTGATGAAAATGCATCGGCCAAACAAGAGCAGCAAGTGCTGGACAAAATTACAGATATTCGAAACGAAATAATTGCAGGAAAACCTTTTGACGAAGCTGCAGTTGAATACTCGGAAGATCCGTCGGCACAAAGCAACAAAGGACATTTGGGCTATTTTTCAGCATTCACAATGGTTGCTCCTTTTGAGGACGCCGCTTTTAACACACCCGTTGATGCAATTTCGGAGCCGGTGCGAACCAACTTTGGTTACCACCTGATACAAGTGCATGACACGCGCCCCAACAAAGGTGAAATTCAGGTGGCACACATCATGAAAAATGTTGCTAAAACGGCAAGTCCGGAAGAAAAAGCACAAGCCAAAGCTGCCATCGATTCGATATACCAATTGCTGCTTGATGGTGCCGACTTTGCCGAGATGGCAAAAAACGAATCGCAAGACCGACGTTCTGCCGTTCGTGGAGGAGAAATGCCTTGGTTTGCTGCAGGCCGGATTGTTCAGGAATTTTCAGACCCGGCATTTGCCCTAAAAAACGATGGCGACATTTCAAAACCTGTTGAGACGCCTTTTGGATATCACATCATTAAACGATTACATGCACGTCAGGTTCCGCCGTTTGAAGAAGCTCGTGCATCAATTGAAAGCCAGATTAAAAAAGATGCCACGCGCTTAGCATCAGGGAAAAAAGTGTTTATCGAGAAACTAAAAAAAGAATACGGTTTCAGCGAAAATGCAAGTGCCAAACAACAACTGGCTGATTTTAATATTTCAGACACTCCAGAATTGCCCGAAATGACTTTGTTCAGCCTAAACAACAAGGACTTTGGCAGCAAAGCATTGCAGAAATATACCAGAGACAAAAAGATACAAAACGGGTCGTACCTTTCAGTTTATGACAATTGGGTAGCTGATGAGATCACAAAGCTGGAAGACTCGAAACTGGAAGAGAAATACCCGGAGTTCCGCTACCTGATGAACGAATACCACGATGGAATTCTGCTGTTTAATATTTCGCAGGAAAAAATCTGGAATTTTGCAGCACAAGACACAGCCGGACTTGAAAGATTTTACGAAAAAGATAAGGATAAACATATGTGGGGTGATCGCTTCAAAGGACACATAATTACCTGTAAAAACGTTTCGGTTCGCGAAGAAGCTGAAAACCTTTTTGGCGCGGGAATGAATGCCGATGAAGTGTTGACACACATAAACGGTAACGATAAAGATTTAATTTCGATTGAGACCGGAGCGTGGGAAGAAGCACAAAATCCGATTGTAGATTATTACGTTTGGAATGGCAAAGACCCGGAAGATTTTGATAGTGCCACCACTTTCGTTCGTGGCGATAAAATTGAACCGCAACCGAAAACACTGGATGAAGCTCGTGGCCTGTTTATTTCCGATTACCAGGATTATTTGGAGCAAGAGTGGATAAAAGAATTACGCCGCAAGTACAAAGTTAAGGTTAACAAAAAATTGTTAAAAACTATTGAGGGTGTATAAAGGGAAAATCACATATAGCTTCATCGTTGCAATGGCAATTATTTTTGCCGGATGTTCGACAGAGAATACTGACGAACCACTTGCCAGCGTTGGAGAGAAAGTGCTTTACCGATCAAAAGTAGATGAAATTCTTCCCAAAGGAATTAGTGCGGAAGACAGCATCTCGATGAGTAATAACTACATCGATAAATGGATAAAGCAAGAGTTACTTATTCAGAAAGCCGATGAAAACCTCAGTATCGACCAAAAAGATCTTCGAGAAGAGCTGGAAGAATACCGCAATTCGTTGATCATTTATAAATACAAAAACGAGCTGATAAAACAACGAATGGATACGATTGTTACCAATCAGCAAATTGAGGAATTTTACAACAATAATCCATCAAACTTTAATCTTAACTACAGCATTGTAAAAGCAACGTTTGTAATGATACCCGGTGATTTGGCCGACCCCGACCTGGTAAAATCGCTTGTTGCCGACACATCACCGGAAGGACTTGACGAATTGCGCGACTATTGCGGACAATACGCCAAAAGAGTAAACATATCGGCTGATGAATGGATAAGTTTTCAGATGCTTGAAAAGAACTTCCCGAATAAAGTGGAAGACGACGAAACCTTTCTGACGCAACAAAAGCTGTATGAAATGAATGATTCAAATTATTACTATATTGTCAGCATTCATGATTACAAGCTAACAAACGATTTAGCTCCGATTGAATTTGTTCGGAACAATATAAAGAACCTGATATTGAATCAGCGCAAGATTAAGTTCTTAAAAGAAATTGAAGAAAACATTTACACAGAAGGTGTAAGAAAAAAGAAATTCAGAATATATGACACGAAAACAAATTAGCGAAAATAAGATGACTAGAATTTTTGTAACAATGATGCTAATGCTAGCGGTACTTACCGGAGCCAATGCACAAGATAAAGTTATCGACCAAATTGTAGCCGTAGTTGGTGGTAACATTATTTTGAAATCGGACATTGAAAACATGAACATTAACCAGCAGGCACAGGGAATTACCTCCGATGGTGATATGAAGTGCGAAATACTGGAAGATTTTCTGATTAATAAACTATTGGTTGCCGAAGCTGAACTGGACACCTTAATTTCGGTTACGCCCAGCCAGGTAAACCAGCAAATGGATGGTCAGCTGCAAATGTACCTGCAACACTTTGGTACCGAAAGTGCTGTTGAAGCCTATTTCAACAAGCCAATTGCCAGTATTAAAGCCGACATGCAGGAAGCCATTCGCGAACAATTATTGAGCCAGCAAATGCGCTCGAAGATTGTGGAAAATGTAACCGTTACACCATCAGAAGTACGTTACAACTACCGCAACCTTAGCAATGATGAAATTCCAACAATCCCAACTCAATACGAATATGCGCAAATTACAGTTCAGCCGCAGGTCGACCTTGAGGAAGAAAACCGTGTAAAAGCCAAATTACGCGAAATTAAAAAACGTATTGAGAATGGTTCGAGCTTTGCAGCCATGGCCGTTATTTACTCCGAAGGACCATCGGCAAAAGATGGTGGGCTTATTAACTACTCAGGACGTGCACAATTAGATCCTGCTTATGCCTCGGCTGCTTTTAACCTAAAAGGCGACAAAGTATCAAACGTGGTAAAAAGCGCTTTCGGCTACCACATTATTCAACTGGTAGATAAACAAGGTAATAAAATTCAAACCCGCCATATTTTAATGAAACCCAAAATCTCGGTTGAAGCAAAAGAAGAAGCCTACAACCGACTGGACAGTCTTGCGAACCTTATTCGCAAAGACGAAATTGCTTTCGACCAGGCAGCACAAATGTTCTCGTACGATAAAAACACACGTAACAACGGCGGTATTGCCATTAATCAAAATACTATGTCGTCGAAATTTGCGGTTGAAGAACTTGATGCTGACGTAAGTAAAATCGTAACTAAAATGAATTTAAACGAGATTTCAGATCCGTTTGAAACCATTGATATGGAAAACCAGCAGGAAGTATATAAAATTATTAAACTGGTTAAAAAAACAGATGCCCACAAGGCCAACCTGCAAGACGATTACCAAACACTTTCCGAAATGTACCTGGCAAAAAAGAAAGAGCAGGTTTTGGAAGAATGGATTGCAGAACGCCAGTCGCAAACATACATTCGTATCGACCGAACTTACGCCAATTGTAACTTTAATTTCGATAACTGGATAAAATAACCCACGAATTTTTGTGTATGAATTTTAAAAACGACGTTGAAGCCTTGGATGCACTTCAGGCCAAATTTAATGACCTGAAGAAAGAAATTACAACTGTAATTTATGGACAGGATGAAATTATAGAGCAAGTACTGATCTCGCTTTTTAGCCGTGGCCATGTTTTGCTGATCGGTGTACCCGGTTTGGCAAAAACTTTGCTGGTTACCACAATTGCAAAAATACTGGGGCTAAACTACAATCGTATACAGTTTACGCCCGATTTGATGCCATCAGACATTATCGGTACCGAAATTCTTGACAACGAACGTAATTTTAAATTCATTCGCGGGCCATTGTTTGCCAACATTATTCTGGCCGACGAGATTAACCGTACGCCGCCAAAAACGCAATCGGCCCTGTTGGAAGCCATGCAGGAACAATCGGTAACTGCTGCCGGGCAGCATTTCGAACTCGATAAACCATTTTTTGTTCTGGCAACGCAAAACCCAATCGAGCAGGAAGGAACCTATCCCCTGCCCGAAGCGCAGCTCGACCGTTTTATGTTTTCGGTGTGGCTCGACTACCCAAAACTGGAAGACGAAATTACCATTGTAAAAAATACAACTACCATACAAAACACCGAGTTAAAACCTGTTATTTCCGGAAAAGAAATTCTGTACTACCAGGATCTGATTCGTAAAATTCCGGTAAACGACAATGTGTTGCGTTATGCAGTTACATTGGCGGCAAAAACCCGCCCTGAAAGTGAAAATGCAGCAGAGATAAGTAACCAGTACCTGAAATGGGGTGCCGGCCCTCGTGCATCGCAGTACCTGGTGCTGGGAGCGAAAACACATGCTGCTTTGCGTGGAAAATATTCGCCCGACATTGAGGATGTAAAAGCCGTTGCTCCATCCATTCTGAGGCACCGAATTATTAAAAACTACAAAGCCGAAGCTGAAAATATTTCAATCGACGAAATCATCGACAAATTGCTTTAATGTCTTTTTACCGTTTTTATAGCAGCGCCACTTGGCGCAAATTTACTCCTACAATTTTCTTTCTGCTTCTTTTGTTTGTTTCAGCAAAAGGGTTTGCACAGGAAAAGAAACGTGTGGAAATTTTGCAGGCAGGAGACCTGGTTCAATCAGAAAATCTGGCCAATGTCCAGCGCCTGATAAACGACGTTATCATCCGTCATGAAGATATATTAATGTACTGCGACAGTGCATACACCTACGAAGGGACCAACCGGGTAGATGCTTTTGGCAACGTACACATTAACCAGGGCGACACGCTGCACCTTTATGCACGAAAAGTTTTTTACGATGGCGACCGCAGTTTTGCACAGGCCATTAACGATGTGAAACTGGTAAATACCGATGTAACACTATACACCGACACGCTGGATTACGACATGAACCTAAATGTTGGCTATTACGATTGTTTTGGTAAGATTGTTGACAGCACCAACACCCTTACCAGTAAAGTTGGAAAGTATTACCTCGACAACAATGAGGCGCATTTTACCGACAGCGTGGTTGGATACTCCGACAAGTACACCATCGATAGCGAAGATTTACGTTACAATACAAAAACTGAAGTTATCAATTTTAAGGGGCCAACTACTATCCGCGACTCGGTAAATACACTTTACGCTGAAGATGGTTGGTATAATACTCAAAGTGGCGAAGCGGATTTAAACCTGCATCCAATGGTGTATAACGACACCCAATCGATAAAAGCAAAACAAATAAGCTACAACAAAGAGGATGGAGATGGTTATGCTGAAGGAAACGTGCATATTGAAGACTACGAAAACCGAACCATAATCCAAGGGAATAAGGTAGTTTACAACGATGAAAAAGAAACGGCTATTGCCACCGATTCAGCTGTATTTATTTCCTATAACGAAACCGACAGCCTCTTTTTGCATGCCGATACTTTAAAAAGTATTCCCGACACCATTGATGGCGAAAACCTGGTAATGGCCTATTATGGAGTGCGCTTTTTCAGAAACGATGTACAGGGCGTGTGCGACTCGCTGATGTATTTTACCAAAGACTCGTTGGTACAATTACACCGTAATCCGGTAATCTGGAGCGAACAACATCAACTTAGTGCCGACTATATAGAAATGGTGCAGCATTCTAACGCTCCAAACGAAATGCACCTCACAAAAAATAGTTTCATTATTTCGAAACAAGACTCAGGCCGTTTCGACCAGATTAAAGGAAAAGATATGCTGGGCTATATCATTAATGGCAAACTCAACCACATTGATGTGGATGGAAACGGACAAACCCTGTATTACGCCCGCGATGAAGAAGCCGTTATTGGCTTGAACAGAGCTGAAAGCAGTAATATTTCAATACGTTTTAAGGAGGGAAAAATACATACTATTGCGTTCCAGAAACAACCCGAAGGACAGCTAAAACCAATTCTTAAACTGGAAGAAAGTGAAAAGACACTCCCCGGTTTCGAATGGAAAATAAAACTTCGTCCACTCTCTAAAAATGACATTTTCTGGCAACCCGAGAAGAAAGAAGCTACTACTAACGAAGATGTGGTCTCGGAACAGTAGGCAAATAGGTTTCGGATATAATATTGTATATACTGGCGATTAAGTCAGAACTTTGTCTAACCTTACTCTTCTCAACTTTTGATTCTTAACTTTCTTTTTTTAACCTCAAACAAAGTTACTTCAATGTTAACGCAAAACAGACATTTCGGTATTATTCTTCTTTTTTTAATAAAAAACCCCCATTTCATTTTCATTTTAAAATAATATTTTCATATTTGCAGGAAATCATAAGCAAATGACAAAAAATATCAACATTTCTATTCTTAACCTCATTATTGGTATTCTTCTTCTAACAAGAAAGAAATGAGAATGGTGTGTTGATTAACGATATTGGAATAAAGAAGCCATTCTCAAATTGAGGATGGCTTTTTTAGTACAACAAAGCCGAAGCCAAAAACAGACTTTTGGCAGCGAAAATATGATTGAAGAGAAATTAATAAGACAGCAAAATAAGAATTGAAAAACAATAGATCATGAGCGACAGACTTTACATTTTCGACACAACTTTGAGAGACGGTGAACAAGTCCCCGGTTGTCAGTTGAACACGGTAGAAAAGATTGAAGTTGCCAAAGCATTGCAAGAATTGGGAGTTGATGTAATTGAAGCAGGATTCCCTATTTCGAGCCCAGGCGATTTTGAATCGGTAGTAGAGATTTCGAAAGCGGTTACATGGCCAACAATTACAGCCTTAACCCGCGCAGTACAAAAAGATATTGATGTTGCAGCCGAATCACTCAAGTACGCCAAAAAAGGTCGTATTCACACCGGAATCGGAACATCTGACTTTCATATTTATCACAAACTCAACTCAAATCCCGATGCGATTATCGAGCGTGGTGTTGAGGCGGTGAAATACGCAAAAAAATACGTTGAAGATGTAGAGTTTTATGCTGAAGATGCAGGCCGTACTGAAAACGAGTACCTGGCTCGCGTTATAGAGGCAGTGATTAAAGCCGGTGCAACGGTTGTAAATATTCCGGATACTACCGGTTACACTTTGCCACACGAATTTGGTGCAAAAATCAAATACCTGATGGACAACGTGCCAAACATTCATAAAGCGATTATCTCAACGCACTGTCATAACGATTTGGGAATGGCAACTGCCAACACGGTTTCAGGAATTCTGAACGGTGCGCGTCAGGCTGAGGTTACCATTAACGGAATTGGCGAACGCGCCGGTAACACGTCACTTGAAGAAGTGGTAATGACATTGAAAACGCACTACAAAGCACTGGGAATTGAAACCGGCGTAAATACCAAGAAAATCTTCGGAACAAGCCGTTTGGTTTCAACATTAATGAATATGCCTGTTCAGCCGAACAAAGCAGTTGTTGGACGTAATGCTTTCGCACATTCGTCGGGTATTCACCAGGATGGCGTGTTGAAAAACCGCGAGAACTACGAGATCATGGATCCTGTAGAAGTGGGTATCAACGAATCGGCAATTTTATTGACCGCCCGCAGTGGTCGCGCCGCATTGAAACACCGTTTGGAGTTGTTGGGCTTCGAGTTGGATAAAGAAAAACTGGACGAAGTTTACGAAGAATTCTTAAAATTGGCCGACAAGAAAAAAGACATCCGCGACGACGATATCGCATTGTTGGTTGGCGATGCAACACGCAAAGAGCACCGCATTAAACTGGAATACCTGCAAGTGGTTACCGGCAAGAGCTTAAAACCAATGGCTACCGTTATTTTGAATATTTCGGGTGAGAAATTCGATGCCACTTCAGATGGAAACGGTCCTGTTGACGCAGCGATTAAAGCCGTTAAAAAGATCATTCACCGCCAGGTTGTTATCGAAGAATTCCTTGTTCAGGCGATTACCCGCGGAAGCGATGATATTGGTAAAGTTCACATGCAGGTGGAATATCAAGACTCGATATACCACGGATTTGGTGCACATACCGACATTATTACTGCTTCGGTTGAGGCCTTTTTGGATGCCATTAATAAATTGCCGGCTGCGGTATAATTTGGAGAAAGAATAGTAAGACAATAGATAAAAGAACTTCTGAAAAAGAAGGTTAAGAAATCATGACAGCAAAAACATTATTTGATAAGATTTGGGATGCACACGTGGTGAAACAGGTCGAAGGTGGCCCAAATGTATTGTATATCGACCGTCACTTTATTCACGAAGTAACGAGTCCGGTTGCCTTTTTGGGATTGAAAAACCGCGGATTGAAAGTATATCGTCCGGATCAAACCACAGCAACTCCCGACCATAACGTTCCTACTATCAACCAGCACATGTCTATTAAAGACGAGCTTTCGCGCAACCAGGTTGACATGTTAAAAAAGAACTGTGATGAGAACGGAATCGTTTATCACGGTTTAGGAACTGAAGGACACGGCGTGGTGCACATTATTGGTCCTGAAATGGGATTAACCCAGCCGGGAATGACCATCGTTTGTGGCGACAGCCACACTTCTACCCACGGAGCTTTTGGAGCCATTGCTTTTGGTATTGGAACCAGCGAGGTGGAAATGGTTTTGGCCAGCCAGTGTATTATGCAGCCTAAACCAAAGAAAATGCGCATCACCGTTAACGGAACTCTGGATAAAGGGGTAACTGCAAAAGATATCGCATTGTACATCATATCTAAAATTTCTACCAGTGGTGGTACCGGTCACTTTATCGAATATGCAGGATCGGCAATTACCAGTCTGTCGATGGAAGGTCGTATGACACTTTGTAACCTGAGTATTGAAAGTGGTGCACGTGGTGGTATGATCGCTCCGGATGAAACAACTTTCAACTACGTAAAAGGTCGTCAGTTTGCACCAAAAGGTGAAGATTGGGACAAAGCCATGGAAAAATGGGCTGAGTTAAAATCAGACGAAGATGCCGTTTTCGATACGGAATATACTTTTGATGCTGCTGATATTGAGCCGATGATAACATACGGAACAAACCCGGGAATGGGAATCGGTGTTTCGCAGACAATTCCAACTTCTGAAGGTTTGTCGGGAACGGATAAAACAACGTACCAAAAATCGTTGCAATACATGGGATACAACGAAGGTGATGCCATGAAAGGCAAGCCGGTTGATTTTGTTTTCCTTGGCAGTTGTACCAACGGTCGTATCGAGGACTTCCGCGAATTTGCAGCTTTTGTAAAAGGCAAGAAAAAAGCCGACAACGTTACCGCATGGTTGGTGCCCGGATCAAAACAGGTACAAAACCAAATTGAAGCAGAAGGACTTGTGCCGATTTTGGAAGAAGCAGGTTTTGAGTTGCGTCAACCGGGATGTTCGGCATGTTTGGCAATGAACGACGATAAAATTCCAATGGGTAAATATTCTGTTTCAACGTCGAACAGGAACTTTGAAGGCCGCCAGGGACCGGGTGCACGCACATTGCTTGCCAGCCCGCTAACTGCAGCAGCAGCAGCGGTAAATGGAGTAATTAGCGATCCGAGAGAAATGATGTAGAACAGCAAAGCGCGAAGCGCAAAGAGCACAGCGAAGAACAAACGCTATGCACTATGCTCTTGGCACCATGCAAAAATTAACAAAATGGCATACGATAAATTTTCAGTAATAAATACTTCGGCAGTACCTCTGCCATTCGAAAATGTAGATACCGACCAGATCATTCCTGCACGTTTCCTGAAAGCAGTGGAACGTAAAGGATTTGGCGACAACCTTTTCCGCGACTGGCGGTACGAAAACGATGGAAGTCCGAAAGCTGATTTCCCATTGAACAACGAAAAATACACTGGTAAAATCCTTGTTGGAGGTAAAAACTTTGGTAGCGGATCGAGCCGCGAGCACGCCGCATGGGCCATCTACGATTATGGTTTCCGTGTAGTGGTATCAAGCTTTTTTGCCGACATTTTTAAAGGAAATGCTTTGAACAACGGACTGTTGCCGGTTGTTGTTTCACCAGAGTTCCTTGAGAAAATCTTTGCTCAGATTGAAAAAGATGCGGATTCAACTTTCGAAGTCGATCTTCCAAATCAGAAATTCACTATAACAGCTACAGGTGAATCGTCTGAATTCGAAATCAATCCGTACAAAAAACACTGTTTGCAAAACGGACTAGACGATATCGACTACCTGGTTGAAATGAAGGAGCAGATTGCAGAATTTGAACAAGCTTAATTATAAGGAGGGTTTCACCGATCGTGAAGCCCTCTCTACATAACAGACAGACAAAAATGACAGGCAAAGCAGTAGAAATTTCAGGCAAACGCCTTACCATAATGGACACTACCCTGCGCGATGGTGAACAAACTTCAGGGGTTTCGTTCAGCGACGGGGAAAAACTAAGTGTGGCCAAGGTTTTGCTTGAGGATGTGAAAGTGGACCGCATTGAAATTGCCTCGGCAAGGGTATCAGAAGGAGAATTCAAAGGTACTCAGAAAGTAATGCAATGGGCGGCTCAGAAAGGTCACCTCGACAAAGTTGAGGTACTTGGGTTTGTTGATGGAAGAATTTCGCTGGAATGGATTGCCAAAGCCGGAGGAAAAGTGATTAATCTTTTGTGCAAAGGATCGTATAAACACGTAACCGAGCAATTGCGTAAAACGCCGGAACAACACATCGACGATATCAAGAAAGTGATAAACTATGCCCATGAAATGGGAATTAAGGTAAACATTTACCTTGAAGACTGGTCGAACGGTATGCGCAGTTCGAAAGACTACGTTCACTTTATGATTTCGAGCCTGAAAGACGAAAAGGTAGAGCGTTTTATGCTTCCCGATACGCTGGGCATCCTTGATCCGGACGAGACTTACGATTTCTGTCACGAAATGATCAAAAATTTTCCTGACGTTGAATTCGATTTTCATGCACACAATGACTACGACCTGGCCATTGCCAACGTTTTTCATGCAATGAAAGCTGGAATTCGTTGTGTACATACTACAGTTAACGGACTTGGCGAACGTGCCGGTAATGCTCCCCTATCGAGTGTTATTGCCACCATAAAAGATCACCTGAAAATGAAAACCGGCGTGAACGAAGCCCAACTAAATAAGGTTTCAAAACTGGTTGAATCATTTTCCGGCATTCGTATACCAACCAACAAACCATTGATTGGGGAATTTGTATTTACACAATGTAGCGGAATTCATGCCGATGGCGACAGCAAAAACAACCTTTATTTCAACGATTTGCTACCTGAACGTTTTGGTCGCACACGTCAGTACGCTTTGGGAAAAACTTCGGGGAAAGCCAACATCAAGAAGAACCTAAAAGATCTTGGCATTGAACTGGACAAAGATTCGCTTAAAAAAGTTACAGATAAAGTTATTGAGCTGGCCGATCATAAAGAAACCATTACCAGCGACGAACTTCCATACATTGTTGCCGATGTATTGGAAAATGACCTTTTTGAGCAGCACGTAAAAGTTGTCAACTACTCGATAAGTTACACCATGGGATTGCGTCCGATGGCCAACGTTTCGCTTGAGATTGATGGAAAAATTTACGAGGAATACAGTGATGGAGATGGACAGTATGATGCTTTTGTAAAAGCCTTACGCAAAATTTATGAGCGCCTCGACAAAGTATTCCCAAAACTGATCGACTATGTGGTAACCATTCCTCCGGGAGGAAACACCAATGCACTTGTTGAAACGGTTATTACCTGGCGTAACGATCACGAATTTAAGACCAAAGGTCTGCACCCCGATCAGAATGCTGCCGCAATTCTGGCAACTACAAGAATGTTAAACGTGATTGAAAACGAGTTTAACACCACAAAATTGGAAGAATTAAAAAACGAAAAATAAAAAACGACCTCGGACCTACAGATTTGTGAGTCCGAAAATTTCTAAAAAAATGAAACTGAACATTGCATTATTGCCCGGCGACGGGATTGGACCTGAAATTATTGATCAGGCTATGAAAGCAGTGAAAGCTGTTGCTAAAAAATTTAATCACGAATTAGAATACGAACAAGCTCTAACCGGCGCTTGTGCCATCGACGCAGTTGGCGATCCTTATCCGGAAGAAACACACGAATTGTGTATGAAATCGGATGCTGTACTTTTTGGCGCTATTGGCGACCCGAAATTCGACAATAACCCCAAAGCACCAGTACGTCCTGAGCAGGGATTGCTGGCCATGCGTAAAAAACTGGGATTGTATGCCAACATCCGTCCGGTAGAAACTTTTGAATCGTTGTTGCACAAATCGCCACTTCGCCGTGAATTGGTTGAAGGTGCTGATTTCGTTTGTATCCGCGAATTGACCGGAGGAATGTATTTTGGCGACAAAGGTCGCAAAGACGAAGGAAATACGGCTTTTGATACTTGTATTTATACGCGCGAAGAAGTAGAACGCATTCTTAAACTGGGTTACGAATTTGCTGCAAAACGTAACAAGAAACTTACCGTGGTTGACAAAGCCAACGTATTGGAAAGCTCTCGTTTGTGGCGCGAAGTTGCACAAGAAATGGCACCTAATTATCCTGAAATTCAAACAGAATATATGTTTGTTGATAATGCTGCGATGCAGATTATTCAGTGGCCAAAGAATTTTGATGTTATGGTTACCGAAAACATGTTCGGCGATATCCTTACCGACGAGGCCAGTGTTATCACCGGATCGCTTGGTTTGCTGCCATCAGCATCAGTTGGTATCCATACTTCGGTTTTTGAGCCAATTCACGGATCGTATCCGCAGGCTGCAGGTAAAAACATTGCCAACCCGATTGCTACCATCCTTTCGGCTGCAATGATGTTTGAATATGCTTTCGACCTGAAAGAAGAAGGCAAAATTATTCGCGATGCTGTTGCTGCGTCAATGGCTGAAGGATTTGTTACTGAAGACATTGCTGAAGGACAAGCTCAAAGTACATCGGCAGTTGGGGACTGGATCGCTCACTGGATTGAAAAGAACTAGAGATGTGCGGTTTAAAACCGCCTTGTTCAAAAAAAAACATTCTCTATTAATAGAGAATGTTTTTTTTGTTTTATGCCTCAGGATAATATTCTTTTCTAAGCTTCTCAATATTATCCATTATTTCATGAACCGTTTCTTCAATTTCTGGCGGAATTTTCAAAAGATTCAATTTCGTCTCTTTGTCATTGATCAATTTTGAAGTGACATAATAAATTGGAGTAAATTTATTTTTCAAATTTTGACCAAATTCTTCATTATTAAACAGCTTCCACACCAAATTTTTTTGAAAATGTACAAGTAAATGAGTTAGAAACATTTCATCTAATCCATCCTCTTCATCCGCAAGACTAAAAACCTCATCTCGAATACCACTTACTTGACCCACATATAATTGACTTAAAATGCGATGCTGATTACGAAGGAAAGAATTCTTCTTTCCTATATTTATATAAGTTTCAACTTTCTTCTTATCTTTCAATACCATGTAATATAAAACAAATATATTTTGTAACGCAATAGAATTTCCTTTTTCAATCGCTTTCAGATAATACTTTTCTGCTAACTCATTTTCCCCTCGGTTACTATACAAAAAGGCCAAATTGTTAATGGCATTAACATTCCCTTTCTCAATCGCCTCTAAAAAATATTCTTCAGCCAAAGCGTTTTTCTTTTGGGTATCGTATAATATTGCTAGATTATTAATTGCACTAACACTTCCTAGTTCAATTGCCTTTAGATAATATTCTTCAGCTAAGCCTTCTTTTTTCTGATCTTGATACATCATCGCTAGATTAAAGCTTGCTGTTTCATTCCCTTCATCAATAGCTCTAAGAAAAAATTCTTCGGCTAAAGCTATTTCTCCTTGATTTTCGTACAATAGTCCTAAATTATTAAATGCCCTTACATTACCGCAGTCAATAGCTTGAGTATAATATTTCTGAGCTAATTCGACCTTTCCTTGATCATCATATAAAAGTCCTAAATTGAAAATTGCACTAACATCTCCTTTATCAACTGCTTTTAAATAATATTTTTCGGCAAGATCTTGTTCTTCTTTATTCTTATACAAAATTGCCAAATTATTAAATGCTCCAACAACTCCCTTATCAACTGCTTTTAAATAATACTCTTCGGCTAAGTCAATTTTCCCTTGATCTTCATATAAAAGAGCTAAATTATTAAACGCATTCTCATTATCTTTTTCAATTGCTTTTACATAATACTCTTCAGCTAAATTAAAATCCCCTTGATCTTCATATAAAAGTGCCAAATCAAATAAGGCAGTTTCAATCCCCTCATTAATGGCCTTTTTAAAATATTCTTCAGCGAGATTATATCTTTCATTATTCTTATAGGCTAGAGCCAAATACCTATAAGCAATTATATTCCCCTTATTTATTGACGATAAATAATTCTTAAACGCCTTTTCATATTTATTCCACTCTGCATATATATTTCCTAGAAACATTTCCTTATATCCATCACATTCGTTTGGAATATTTATTGCCTCTCGTATTGCCCCAACATAATTTTTATTACCAACCAATTCATGAATTCTTTTAATTATCTCTTTAGATGTTGAAGGAAGTGTAGATTTCAAATTTTCATCAAGAGTCGGAATTGACAAATTTTGTTCTATCAACATATCTCTTTCTTCAAAACTTGTATACTTTGACTGAGATAAAGCCTTAGTCATCAATGTCAAATGATCTTCTTTCATCTTACAAGATTTCAAATCATCTAAATGACGCTCTACAATTTGTTTTATCTCTTTCTGGTCATAAAAATTCTCAAGAAATATGGTTAACCACCGTGCTTTACGCTTTTCCATCGGACTACCTTGTGTTACGATCAACCACATATTAAAAAAACGCTCAGTAAGACGGTATAAATGATTCTTCTTTCCAGTTGCAATTTTATCTACAATTCTTTTATCTGATAGTGTTTTAAGATTTGCAGACAATACTTTGCTTTGAATTTTTGTAGGCTTCACCAAATCACGTATACTGGCTGCTTCCCACATAAAAGCCAACTTCAAAACAATTTTTTGTTCAATGGGAGGCAAATTATTCAGACGCTCCTGATACAAAGGGGTAACCAGGTCCATTATTTTTTGAATATAAGCATAGCCATTTTGCTGAGGGCGATTAATTAATAGATCAACAAAAAATTGTAAGGTTCTAGGCATACCATCAGTCAATATCCTTATTGCTTCTAGTTGGCCTGGCTTAGTTTTCACAAACTTTTCCAACGCCTCAACTTTTAATCTCTCCGACCAACTCAACATAAGATTTTTAATTTCATCGGAGCTCAAAGCTTCAAGACGAAGAACTCTAAAAAACTGATAAAATGGCAAATCATATTGCCAAAAATGCTCACTCATCAAAGTGCTGCCACCAATCACCTTTATATCATCAAAGTTTAGTAATATTTCCCTTAAAACTTGAGCATCTTCTTTTATGCCCAAAAATATTTTATCAATATTATCAATCAGTAACAAAAGTTTATGAGACCGCCCATGAAGTGCTTTTTGAATGTGACGATAAAGATCTCTGGAATATTCGGAATAGTCGTCTGGAATATCCAAAGTATCTGTATCTGGTAAATTTTCATATCCGAAATTACACTTTAAAGTTTTTATGATTTCCTCGAATAGATCAAACAGTCGATGAATACTTGCCTGCTCTTCTGCAAAATTGATTGTAATGTATTTCTCATTTAACAACTCATTTTCATTTACCTCGCATTCAATCCTTCTTAATAATGTTGATTTTCCACTCCCGCGTCTTCCCAAAATCAGAAAATGCTGAACAGAGCCCTTCATTTCATCATCAAGGAGGTCTGAGCGAAGTAATTCAAACTCTTTAAGGCGAACTACAAAATTTTGTTTTATCTCTTCAAAACTCGTATTCGCTGATTGAAAATACTGAAATGTTGTTGTATTAGTAGTAATCATTTTAGAATCGGATTTTTATGTAACCAATAATGTTTTAAAAATGGGGACAAAAAGCTATAACTCCCCTTCTCTTCAATCAAGTATCCATCTTGAACAAGTTCATCAACTTTATCTTTAAAGATTTCGACTAACCCCATCTCTTCTGCAAGATTATGTACTTCCTGAATACTTATTTTTCCTTTATGTGCACAATGTGTCAAAATAGAATTTACCAAAGGATAATTTCCTTTTTGGTATTCTTTTAATCGCTTCACCCAATCATCAAAACTTGCGGTATTTTTTATCACATTATCAAAGGCTCGATCGATCAAGTCAGTGCTCACCTGTTCATTATCTTCCATATAGGCTATTTGATCAATTTCAGCGATCATTAATTGAATAAAATATGGAAGGTGATATTCTATTTTGGCTAGTAAATAATCTATATTTTCATCGCTATACTGCAAAGTTGCACCGAGTGTGAGTTTTCTTATTAATATTGATGGTTCTTTACCAATCAATGGTCCAACAAGTAGAGACTCAATATCATTTATAAGTTTCGGCCGCCCAATCTCCTTAACAACACTGTGCAATCCAATTGATCCTGCGTAAACAAAGATGATGTTACCCAAATCTGCATTGTGCCTTATTTCACGTAATTCATGTAGAATATCGATTGCATCATTTTGTTTTTCTCATGCGGTAAGATTTAGGATAACCTCAACAAATTCATCGATGAACAAGATTATTGTAATATCTTCCTCTGAAACTTGTTTTAACAACTCAACCACGTCGACGTAATAATCGTTTGGAATTCGTGCAATTTCGAAACCATCAAATCCAATCTTCCCAATGCCATACTTTTTTGCCCAAACACCAAATAGCTTCGTAGCCTTTTGCGTTCTACTTAGCCTGATTAACAACATTTCGAAAATTCTTTTATAGAAAAGCTGCTTACTTGTAGCTCCTTCTACGTTACGATAAATACAGTAAACATTTTCAGGAGCATTGGCTTCCAGGTCTTTCATTATTGAGGTCTTACCCACTCTTCTTGGTGCAACAAAAAGAACATCAGAACCTTTCTCAATTATAGACCAAAACTGATCATTTAATTTTGGACGACGCAAATAATAATCTCCTGTTACCGCATCGCCTGTTTTTGTTTTTGGGTGTGCCCATTTTTTCATATTTTCTATTTTAACATTTTTTTTATTGTCAACTATTTTAACAATTATTTTACTGTCAACAAGAATATTGATTAAATCTAATAGAATGTAAGTTGCAGTAAATCACAATAGAAGTAACTATTACTCCTTTTGACAAGAAAGTTTTTGTTACCATAAACATTACTGAAGGACCTGCACAAAGTACATCAGCAGTTGGCGACTGGATCGCTCACTGGATTGAAAAGAACCAGGAAAATATACATTACGATATAAAAAAAACCTTCAGGAGTTTTCCTGAAGGTTTTTTTTATATGATTAAGCCTCATCTATACTTGTGGGCGGTTCTATCTTCTTCCAAATGATAGAAAAATCCCATTTTAGTATCAGTTTAAAGATTATCAACATAATCACCGAAGAAATGACTAAAGTTATCGATTCACTTATCGGATCTGTCTCTCGCTGAAAGAATAATGCCGGTGTTTGTAAAGCTGATTCTTTGCTGGTCACCAATATTGATAATAGCGTATTATTAATGGCGTGTATTCCAATGGCCAGCTCAATACCATCGTCGAGTACTGCTGTTATAGCGAAAGCCAAACCAAAAATAAAATACGATGGCATCATCATCCAGAAACCGTGTTCTTTTACTTCGGGATTGGCAGCATGCATTAAGGCAAACAAAAGCGATGGAATCAGAATTGCCGCCCAAACTCGCTTTGTCCATCCGGCAACGCCCTGTGCCAGGTATCCCCTGAAAATAAATTCTTCAGTACCCGATTGAATGGGAATAAAAATAATAGCCACAAAAACCAGTGGAATAAATGATGCCGGATCAAACCGAAACTCCAATTGTTCGGGACTAATTAGCAACTGCACAAAAAACAGCACCAGCATAATCACTCCCCAAACACCAACACCCAGCCAAAATCGTTTCCACCTGAAAGGAGCTCCCCCATTTACTACATCTGTGGTTTTACGCTGATGTAAAGCTTTTATCAAAACAATGGCCAAAACTAATGTTACAATAAACGGAACAACAATAAGAACAAGCCCAAGATTTGGATCTATTCCGTATGCCGTTAAATCCATTGCGTTTTCCGGTGTCGCCATTTGTCCACCATTCATAGCCATTGACACACCCATGACAATAATTAATGGAATGGCACCAACAATTTGCCCAACAACAAGGGCTACCATAATGACTACCAAATATTTCCACCATTCATTCTGGCCATCAAAAGCTCGCGTTAAGTGTTTCATTTCTCTTTATTTTTTTTGAAGGTTTAAAGTGTCAGCGAAGTTAAACCATTTTGTTAAACACCCAAGCTTAAGTTTATATTCAAAAATTGCTATTCCCTATCAACCAATATTCCACTTCAGTGAATCGAAATAAAATGCTAAAAAATGCTTCTCTATTTTATTTCTAATAAATATTCACTTACTTTGTACTTCAAAGTACTTTTAAAATGAATGAATCAGAAAAGCTGTTAAGCGAACTAAAAGACATCCGCAACATCATGGAACGCTCAAGCCGTTTCCTGTCATTAAGCGGACTATCCGGCATTTTGGTAGGTTTGTACGCCTTGATAGGTGCATTTTTTGCCAATCGAATTATACACCAGTTCCCCTATTCCATACCTCAGGAAAATTTAAATGAATTACTTACCTCCATTTTTATAATTGGTATTACGGTACTTATTCTATCGCTTTTTACCATATACATTTTAACCGTAAAACAAGCTAAAAAAGAGCAAAAACCGATTTGGGGACCGGGCTCAAAACTGTTACTGATCAATCTACTGATTCCGTTGGCAACCGGTGGAATACTAACCACTGTTCTTGCTTTGCGTGGCTACTACGGTGTTATTAGTCCGTGCTTCCTTATTTTTTATGGACTGGCTTTGGTAAATGCTGCAAAATATACACGCCCCGAGATATTGAGTCTTGGCCTGGTTGAAATCGCCTTAGGATTACTAGCCGCAATTTTTCCGGGTTTCGGCCTTTATTTCTGGGCTATTGGTTTTGGTATTGTTCATATTATTTACGGATTCATGTTCTTAAATCGTGAACACAAAAATTCAGAAGCGTGAAGAATCCGATTCAAAATCTGAATAAAGCCTTTGAAAATAAAGTGAGATTAGGCGTTATGGCTGCCTTAATGGTGAATTCGCGCTTGAGTTTTAACGAACTGAAAGACTTGCTCGAACTGACCGATGGCAACCTGGCCAGCCACATAAAAGCGTTGGAGAAGGAAAAGTTTATTTCGGTTAATAAAACCTTTATTGGTAAAAAACCCAACACAACTTACGCGGTTACATCAAGCGGAAGTAAGGCTTTTGAGCTGCATTTAAAAGCACTGGAAGATTTAATCAACAATCAAAATATAACGAATAAATAATTTTTTTACCATCTTGCTTTGTATTTCAAAGTACTTTTAAAACAAGAAATCATGGAAAAACAAGAAAACATTTTAGACCGCCTGGGAATAAGCTTTCACCGGACTTTATCGTTTAAACTTTTGGTAATCGGTATGCTCATCATTATTCTGTTGATTCCAAAAGTAATGATACAAGGCCTGATTAGCGAACGCCAGATAAATTCAAGACAGGTGGTAAACGAGGTGATGAGCAAGTGGTCGAACGAACAGGTGATTAGTGGTCCGGTACTTTTTGTGCCTTTCAAAAAGAGAATTTACAACGAGGAAGATAAAAAGTATAACGAGATTACACGTTATGCTACTTTTCTGCCCAAAAAACTTTCGATTAACGGCGAGTTACAGCCAAAACAGTTGACAAGAAGCATTTACAATGTTGATGTTTACGAAACAGAATTAATCATTAACGGAAGTTTTGAAGACATTGACCTGGCCAAATCGGATATAGAAATTGCCGATATAATTTGGGACGATGCACAACTTCAGCTATCAATAAGCGATTTGCGAGGTATAAATAAAGGACTGGAGCTAAAATGGAACAATAAAGATTATACTTTCTCGCCGGGTAAAAACTCATCGTCCATCGGACACAGCGGCGTTTCTGTTCCGTTAAAAAACATTGTTTCGGAGGATTTAAACGGTGATTTCAAAATTGATCTGCAGTTAAAAGGCAGTCAAAGCCTCGTGTTCACGCCATTGGGTGAAAATACAACGGTTCATTTACAATCGACGTGGAACGATCCGGGATTTACCGGCAATTACTTACCCGCCGACCGGAATGTGGATGAAAAAGGTTTTCAGGCCGATTGGAACGTACTGCATTTTAACCGGAATTATCCGCAACAATGGATAAGCAGCAACATTGCCGAAAATCAAAACGACATTGAAAACTCGAAGTTTGGTGTTGAAATGGTTTCGTTGGCCGATCACTACCAAAAAAATATGCGAAGTGCCAAATATGCCATTCTCATCATTATTATCACTTTTGTGGTGTTTTTTATGTTCGAGGTAATTTCAGAACAACGTATCCATCCGTTTCAGTATATTATGGTTGGTTCAGCAATCAGTATTTTCTATTTACTATTGCTTTCAATTTCCGAGCACCTTGGTTTTAATATGGCCTACTCCATTGCCACGCTTGCAGTCATTTTACTGGTATTCTTTTACACCCGAAGTTTTATGCCAAAACTTAAAAACCAACTCCTTACAAGTTTAGGCTTAGTAGTATGTTATCTGTTTATTTTCATTCTGTTACAGCTTGAGTCGTTTGCCTTGCTTGCCGGCAGCATCGGTTTATTTGTATTGCTTGCAGCACTAATGTATGCCACCCGAAAAATTAACTGGTACAAAAATTAATATCTAAGATTATATCCTCCCGGTTAAAGCCGGGAGGGATTTTTCAAATTGTTAGTCATGGAAAATAACTTTTTTACACAAAGGATTTTCAGCTTTAAATTCGCCTTAAACGGAATAAGACATTTACTAAAGAATGAGACAAATTTTCGAATTCACCTGCTGGCAAGTTTTATTGTTCTGGCTCTGGCCTGGATTACCGATATCTCCCAAACTGAATGGTTATTAATAATCGTTTGTATTGGCAGTGTGTTTGGTGCCGAAGCTTTTAATTCTGCTATTGAGTGTATTTGTGATTTTGTCTGCAAAGAGAAAAATAAGAACATCAAAATCATAAAAGATATTTCTGCCGCTGCGGTATTAATTATTTCTGCAATGGCGGCAATTATTGGTATAATTATATTCTGCGAAAAGTCATAAAATCTTTCAACGGGCTTGCTTTTAGCAGCGTCCAATATATCTTTGCAAAAAATTGCAAGATGAACGACTCAAAATATTTTCCTCAACTACAAGATATTATCAGAGCGAAGCATAACCTTAGTGAAATTGTGCTTCAAACCCCGCTTCAAAAAAACCTGAACCTATCGGAAGAATTTCAGGCAAACGTGTTTTTAAAACGTGAAGACCTTCAGATTGTGCGTTCGTACAAGATACGGGGAGCTTACAATAAAATTGCACAACTTTCGGATGCCGAACGAAAAAAAGGGGTAGTTTGTGCCAGTGCCGGAAACCATGCACAGGGAGTCGCCTACTCGTGTCGTCTTCTCGGAATTGAGGGCAAAATTTACATGCCGTCAACAACACCCAAACAGAAAATTAAGCAGGTAAAAATGTTTGGAAAAACAGATGTTGAAGTGATAATTACCGGCGACACTTACGACGATGCACACCGTGCTGCACTTGAAGATTGCCAGAAAACAGGCATGGCTTTTATCCACCCTTTCGACGATCCTCAAATTATAGAAGGTCAGGCAACCGTTGGTATTGAAATCCTGCAGGATGCAAAAGAAACCATCGATTATCTATTTGTGCCAATCGGCGGCGGCGGATTGGCGGCAGGTGTTGGTGCATATTTTAACCAGATTAGTCCGAAAACAAAAATAATTGGTGTAGAACCGGCCGGAGCACCATCGATGCAAAAATCGCTGGAAGCCAACGAAGTACTTACACTGGAAAAAATCGACAAATTTGTTGATGGCGCTGCAGTTCAGCGCGTTGGCGAAACAACTTTTAAAATATGCAAAAAGGTAATTAGCGCATATCAATCGGTTCCTGAAGGTAAGATATGTACCAAAATACTGGAGTTGTACAACCGCGATGCAATTGTTATTGAGCCTGCCGGAGCATTGTCGATTGCCGCTCTTGATTTTTATCGTGAGCAGATAAAAGGTAAAAACGTGGTTTGTATTGTTAGCGGCAGCAATAACGACATTACCCGAACTGAAGAGATTAAAGAAAGATCGTTACTTTACGAAGGGTTGAAACATTATTTTATTGTACGTTTTCCGCAACGTGCCGGCGCACTGCAAACATTTGTAAATATTGTGCTTGGTCCAACTGATGATGTTACCCATTTTGAGTACTCAAAAAAGACCAATCGCGAAAAAGGTCCAGCGGTAATTGGTATTGAAGTTCAAAAGCCGGAAGATTTTAATGGTTTGGTTAAACGAATGGAAGAAAACGGTTTCATTTTCGAATACCTGAATGAAAAACCTGATCTTTTTCAGTTTCTGACTTGATCAATTTGCTGCAAAATCTTAATGAAAACATATTTTTTTCTTTCAATTACAGGAATTGACAAGATTTATTTGCAACATCATCGAAAAAGGATAAATTAGCGGCTCCTAATTTAAACCGAGAAAAAAAAAATAAACTGTCACTAAATTTGAGCTACTCTGTCAAAATGAGATAAAGCTTTTTCCTAAAAATTGGCAAGAAAACGTATGAAAATTCTGAAGATAAAATTACACTGGCAAATCCTTATTGCTTTAGTACTGTCTGTATTATTTGGTTATTTGGCACCTGAAGCCACAAAATATACTTCGTGGATGGGAGATATATTTCTTCGTGCCTTAAAAATGGTCATCATTCCGCTTATTCTTAGCTCAATTATTAGTGGAGTTACCAGTATGGGTGAAGGCAGTAACCTTGGAAGACTCGGATTGAAAACGTTGTTGTACTATTTGTCAACCAGCACGCTGGCTATATTAACCGGTTTATTTATTGTGAATCTGGTTAAACCTGGTATTGGCGTTGAACTTGGGTTCAGCCAATCAGTTGAAGGACTTGCAGAAAAAGCAGGATCGGTTAAAGAAATATTGTACCGCTTAATTCCCGATAATATTGTTGATGCTATGGCTCAGGGCACAATCCTTTCAGTCATCTTTTTTGCCATCATTTTTGGGTATTTTATAACAAAGGTTGAAGATCCTTATAAAAACTCGCTAAAAACATTTTTCGATGCCATTTTTGAGGTAATGATGAAAGTTACGCTGTTCATCATTCGATTCACTCCACTGGGCATTTTTGGAATTGTGGCCGGCGAGGTAGCACGAAACGCCAGCCAGCTAGGAAGCATTGCCGGAAGTTTGGCCGTTTACAGCCTTTGTGTAATTGCAGGATTGCTGCTACATGCTTTTGTAATTCTACCTTTAATTGTGCGTTTTGTGGGAAAAGCTAAACCATTTACCCATTTTAAAAACATGGCCACTCCCCTGCTTACAGCCTTTTCTACATCGTCGTCGAGTGCCACGCTTCCGCTTACCATGGAAGCACTGGAGCACAAAAGCGGTGTATCAAATAAGATTACAAGTTTTACATTGCCACTTGGAGCTACCATAAATATGGATGGAACAGCACTTTACGAATGTATGGCTGCCATGTTTATTGCACAGGCTTATGGTGTCGATCTGTCGATTACCCAGCAAGCTTTCGTGGTAGTAACTGCACTACTGGCTTCAATCGGAGCGGCCGGAATTCCAATGGCGGGACTGGTAATGATTACCGTTGTACTTTCCGCAGTGGGGCTTCCTCTTGAAGGAATCGGACTTATTCTGGCTGTTGACAGACCATTGGATATGTTACGAACATCGGTTAATGTTTGGAGCGATAGCTGTGGTGCTGTAACCGTTGCCCGGTCGGAAAATGAAGAAACTGCAGTTGCTATGTAACTTAAAAGCGAATTTTTCCCTTACGATACTCTGCAAAAGAATCATTGAATTCTGCAAAAATGTGTTTTCAATCTACCAAACAGAACTACAAACGAAATAATCAGCGTAGACGAAAATATCGGTTTATTGGCAGAAAATCAATTGATTATTAAAATTAAATGACTTACCATTGTACTGAAAATTGCATTTTACCGTAAAATGAAAGTCTTTAAATACCGTTTACTCAACCATATCCTTTTTTGGATATTTATATTCACTTTCTACACTGTCCCCTACCTACTATCGTATGGATTTGTGCTGGAAGCGTTCATAAATATCATTTATATTCCTGTTGATATTATTGGTGTTTACATTGTTATTGAATATCTCATTCCGCGTTTTGTTTTCAAGAAACGGAACTTTGGTATTTTCATTTTCGGAACGGCTGTAATCATTGCCGGCAACATTGCTATTTCGCAGTTTATAAAACTGAATATACAACCCATGCTGGGTTTTTGGGTGGTTCGCCGTCCGTTTAGTACCGAAATATTTTCGGCCTTACTGAATAATTTTATGATTATTGGTACTGCCACAGCTTTTAAACTCTTTCGGCATTCATACAGCATTCAATTGTCGCAGTCGGAACTGGAACGAAAAACTGTTCAATCGGAACTTGGGATACTTCGCTCGCAGGTAAATCCGCATTTTCTTTTTAATGTATTAAACAATATCGATGCGCTTATTTTTGAAGACAAAGAAAAAGCATCGAATGCCATTGTTCTGTTGTCGAAGATTATGCGTTACATGCTACAGGAGTCGACCCACGAAAAAGTTAAACTCGACAAAGAACTAAGCTACATACAAGATTACCTTGAGCTGGCCAAACTCAGTTTTGCAAATCCCGAGTTTCTGAAATTTGAACAAAAAGGGCTGCCAAATTCGCAAATGGTTCCCCCGTTATTGTTTATTCCAATTATTGAAAATGCGGTGAAACATTGTAATAAGCAGTCGGAGTTGCCTGGTGTAATCATTAACTTTAACATTGAAGCAGACTGTATTGAATTACAAACCTCGAATTTTGTAAAACGCAACGATTTTAAACTTCCCGACAGCGGCACCGGAACCGGCCTAAAAAATGTTGAAAAGCGGCTAAAATTACTTTACGGCAGTAATTACACTTTTGATATTAACAAGGATATGGATAAATTTGATGTACACATTAAAGTGCCGGTGTAAACAATAAAGAAATCGGAATTATGAAAATGAACTGCATAGCTGTTGACGACGAACTTCTTGCACTGAAAAAGATTGAACGTTTTGCTGATAAAATAGACTACTTAAACCTTGTAGGCACTTTTGATAATGCTCTTTCAACTTTTTCTTTTTTACGCGAAAACAAAGTCGACCTTATTTTTCTCGATATTCAAATGGATGAGTTTACCGGCATTCAATTGCTTGAAACAATAAAAGATCCGCCATACGTTATTTTAACCACTGCATTCGACGAATATGCATTAAAAGCTTACGAGTTAGATGTGGTAGATTATCTTTTAAAACCGATCCCATTCGAGCGATTTGTAAAAGCTACCGAAAAAGTTTATGCCCGCTTTTTAAAAGATCAGAATAACCAGGCTCCGGTTCAAATACATCAACAGCCTGCCGAACAAAACGATCATCCCGAGTACACTTTCATCAAATCGGGTAATAAAACCGTAAAAGTTTACTTCGATAAGATTTTATACGTTGAAGGACAACGCGATTACCTGCAAATACATACCGAAGAAAACCGGATTATGACCTTGCTGAATTTCAAAAAGATGCAGGAATTGCTTGACGATCAGAAATTTATTCGAGTACACAAATCCTATATTATTTCAATCGACAAAATCGACTACATCGAGAACAATACCATAAAAATTAAAGACAAACTTATTCCGGTTAGCAGCACTTACAAAATTGCTTTTCAAAACCTGCTTCAGAAAAAGAATTTTATCTGAACAACCCGTCAACAGTACACCTTTTAACAAAATTTCACGTTCGGACTCTTTCAATTTTTCTATTTTTGCACCTGATTTTTAGAGTTAAAACCAGGTTAAAAACCCAGTAAAAATGATGCGAGCAATTCAAGTTTTTATTTTGTTTTTTGTTGTAATAACGCTAACAAATTGTAAAAAATCAGAAACCGACATTGTGTACGATAAAAAGTACATCGACGAAATTAAAGAAGTAAGAAAAGAACTCTCGTTTTACATGCGGAATAATTTTATTCCGGGAGCACAAATTGCAATCTCGAAAAACGGGAAAATGATTTATTCCGAAGGAATGGGGCTTGCTTCGAAAGATTTGGAGGTAAAAACCACACGCGACACAAAATTTCGTATCGGCTCACTATCCGAACTTTACACCACATTGATTTACTTAAAAATGGTGGAAGACGGCACGCTAATCCCCGATTCAACGATTCAGCTCTACCTTCCTGAATTTCCGAAGAAAAAGCTTCCGGTAACGGTTAAAAATTTAAAGGATCACACCTCGGGAATACGAGAGATGAACAGCCGCGAAAGTGGATGGCAAGGATTAAATGTAACCCTGAAGAAAGGGCTTGAAATTTTTCAGGACGATGAATTGATGGCACCCCCGGGAGCATTTCAAAAAGAAAGCCGCTTAAATTTTAATTTGCTTGGTGCTGTTATGGAGGAAGCATCGGGGAAAAATTTTTACGAACTGTTAGAACAATACGTAACCGATACCTTGCATTTTGAAAATACCTGCCCCGATAATGCATTTACTTCGATTAAAGGCCGAACTGATTTTTTCGACCATAACGTAATTGCCCAAGTGGTTAATGCCATTTCTATTGATATGCGTTGGCGCGCACCTTCCGACGGGCTTTTATCGAGTGCCGAAGATTTGGTGAAACTTGGCAATATTTATTTAAACTCGGACTATCTGAATGACAGCACACGAGCTCATATTTTTGAACCAGCTATTCTGAATAACAACCAGCCATCGCAATTTGCAAACGGCTGGATCATTCTTCACAACCGCCAGGGTAAAACTGCATACGGCCGCGAGGGCTTTGTGCGTGGCGGAAGTTCGGCAATGCTTATTTATCCCGAAGAAGAACTGGTTATTGCCTATACATCGAACTTAACACAAGAACGGGCTAATTCTCCTCTTTTTGAAATAGCCGATTTTTTCATTCTGAAACCGGAAGAAACCAAGAAATAAAATCTTGTTTCAACAATTCCAACATGCTGGGTTTTTATAAAAAGTTTTATTTTAGATTGTTCTAAACAACACTTTTTATGGAAACCCTAATTTTTTTAGGACTTATTATTGGGCTGGCAGCCGGAATTACCGGAACGTTATATTACTATAAAAACCGCACTGAAAAGCAGTTACACGATCAGTCGGTAATTCTGCTTGATAAAATTAAACAGGTTTGTAAATTAATCACTGTTGAAGGAGAATTTTCGGAACTTTACACGCACCGCGATGAAAAGCAACTGTTTTTCAAACTTTTTCAAACCGAGAAAAAAGCGTTGCTTATTGTAAAAGCGAAAGTAATGATTGGTTTCGATCTGACTAAAATTAATTTCGATTTAAATCCTCAGAAAAAACTGGTTCATCTGTCACGTTTTCCTGAGCCCGAAATACTTAGCATCGATAGCGACCTGGAATATTACGATATACAAAAAGGTATAATTAATAAAATAAACGCCACTGATTTAACCAACATGAATAAGCGGTCGAAAGAATTTATTCGTGAAAAAGTTGAACAGAGTCACCTCGTACAAATTGCAAAAAACCAAGCCAACGACACAATCGGAATTGTTCGGCAACTAATTGAATCGGTTGGCTGGGAGTTTACCGCCGAGCATCAGAAACTAAACGCAAAGTCAACTAAAGGGAAACTGGTCTGACACTATTTTTCTAATTAAAATATTGAGCAAAATCTTCAGGCATACTTGATAGTTTCTTAATTTCAATATCCTTATAGTAAACCTCGGCAGCTTCGCTTTGTATCTGTATTTTTCCTTTATCTAACGGCAATGTTTCACCATCGTTTATGTATCGCGAATTGCGCAGAACCATAACCACCTGCCCATTTACGATGTGTAAACTGTTGCCATCGTAACAAATCAATTCCAGTGTATTCCATTCTCCGGGAGCTTTCTCATAATTTCCACTTCGCAGGCAAAATCCCTGAATTTCTTCATTTTGTCCCATCGGCAAAAATGGCTGACCAGCATCGGCAACCGGGTTCATAATATATTCAGGAAGATAAGCCCTGATGTCGATTGCCGAAGTTATCTGACTCCAGTAGTCGCCCAAATGGCCTTCCATTACCTGAAACTCCTGCGAAAGCATCCACGTTCTCCAATATTCTGCGCCGGGTTCTCCAATCGAGTGGTATAAAATTCCCGAATCTTTCAGTAGCTTTTTGCGGGGTTCGAACTTTTTATCACCCCACTTCATTTTTAACCTTAAATGGTAATTGTCATATTCCTTTTTGCTTATCAGGCAGCCATATATTTCACCACTAATCTTCAATACTTCTTCGCCTTCTTCATCCGACACGGTAAAAACACCATAACCATCTTTATTCAGCCCAATTGGTGCAACTAAATTACCATTTTCATCTGTTGGCTGATCGCCGTTGTAACCCAACTTGTGTTTGTAACTTAAATAGCGATCCCATTTCGATAGATCGGTATCCATTAACGATTCCCACTCTGTTGTTGAACTGCAGGAGCACAAAATACAAGTGAACAGAATTAGTATGATTAAATTTCTCATTTCCAGTATTTAATTACTCTTTTGTTAAAGTATTGTCGATTATTGATTTGAATTCGTTTGCGTATTTGTAATTACTCGGCATTATTTGCGTTGCAGTAATGATAATAAGCTGGTCGGTAGGATTGATCCAAAAGTTAGTTGTAGCTGCTCCGGCCCAGCTATATTCACCTGTTTCAAAATCAACTGCACCCGCAAGGCCAAATCCCATACTGCCATTTTCGTAGCTTGCTGTTTCAGGCAGCTGGTTACTCATTATCATTTCTACGGTCTCCGGTTCCAATATTCTTGCGCCATCAAGTTCGCCTTTATTCAACAACATTCTACAAAAACGGGCATAGTCATCAATAGTTGAAACCAATCCTCCTCCACCCGAAAAATGTATTGCGGGCTGTTTAAATATATCGGCAAATAACTCTTGCGAGGGTGCCAGCATTTTGTCCTCTCCCTGATTATATAGACTACTTAAACGGTCATATTTTTCTTCCGGTACGTAAAATCCGGTATCGTCCATTTTTAGCGGTCCAAAAACGTTTTCCTGAAGGTATTCATCAAATGGTTTTCCTGAAATCACTTCTACCAAATAACCGGCCACATCAATCGAAAGTCCATACATCCATTGAGTTCCGGGTTGAAAGTTAAGCGGCATATCGGCCAGTGCAAGCATTTTGTCCTCCAGCTTTTTATCCCAGCTACTTGCATTATTTACCCGATAAAGTGAGTCAACATAACCGGGGTTCCAACCATACGATATTCCTGAAGTGTGCGTAAGCAAATGGCGAATTGTCATTTCGTTTTGTTGAGCCTCCAAAGTAAAACCATTCTCATTTGGTGAGTAAACTTTACTTTCGGCATATTTTGGAATATAATCCGAAACCTTATCATCCAAATCAAATTTTCCCTCATCATACAAAGTCATTAAGGCAACTGCCGTAACAGGTTTGCTCATCGAAAAAATTCGATAAATCGTATTCTTTTCAATTGGCTTTTCATTTTCACGGTCGGCATAACCTTTGGTCATTCGCATAACCTCCTCACCATCTTTAATTATCAACGCCGAAAAACCGGCCAATTCTCCTTCATCAATATATTGCTGAATAAGATTTTCTGCCATAGCCAGCGAGTCCGCAATCGCAACTGAATTTGTATTCTTTTCTTTTTGATTTGAACTACATGCGGTAAAAACCAGAAAGAGCACAAACAAAAACGGGAAATAAGCTTTAAACGACTTCATAAGATTGTTATTTAATGTTAGTTTATTTCTAATAAATGGCAGATCGAACATTGCCACATATCTCCAAATTTATAAAAAAGCTATTCGTAAAAAGCCATAATCGAACAAATTTATGATAAAAAGCATTGAAATCGAGGTATTTTAACTGTTGTAAATCAAGTGAATTGGCCTCCGGTTTAAGCCAAGATTAACAAGAATCAAGTAATCACAATAAATATGTTGCGGAACATAAAAAAGGCAGTACTTTTGCGGCGTCAAAAAAATAAGGCAAGATGGGATACACAAGTAACACGCTGATTATCAGGAGAGATTTATTAAAACATATCGTCAGGCTGTTTGCTGATGGTAAATTGGTTGAAGAAATCGACCGGATTCCAATTCAAATGGCTCCTAAACGTCGTGAAGCACAGCACCGGTGCTGTATTCATAAAGAACGTGCAGTTATTAAATACAAGCTTTTCCCGTTGTTGGGGTACACCGTTGACGATGAAAAAGATGAGCTTACACCTTTAAGTTTTTATGCTGAAAATGCACAAAACCGCACACAGGTAAAACAGGAAATAATGACGGTGGTTGACGAAGCCTGTACCAGCTGTGTAAAAGCCCAGTACGTAGTAAGTAATCTTTGCCGCGGATGTGTGGCCCGCCCTTGTATGATGAACTGCCCGAAAGATGCCATTAGCATGGTTAACGGTCAGGCACAAATTAATACCGAAAAATGTATCAACTGCGGAATTTGCCAGAAACAGTGTCAGTACCATGCCATTATCCATGTACCTATTCCGTGCGAAGCGGCATGTCCGGTTGGTGCCATTTCGAAAGACGAATACGGTGTTGAACACATTGACGATGATAAATGTATCTACTGCGGAAAATGTATGGTGGCCTGTCCGTTTGGCAGTATATTCGAAGTCAGCCAACTTATTGACATACTAATGTGTATCCGAAAAGAAGAGCACACCACCGCTATTTTTGCTCCGGCCATTCACGGGCAGTTTAACCTGTCAACCGGCCAGATTGAAAGTTTATTAAAAGAGATTGGATTTAACGATGTTGTGGAGGTTGCCGACGGTGCTCGCAAAACAGTGGAACATGAATCAGCTGAATTTCTTGAACGCCTTGACGATGGAGCACCGTTTATGACAACCAGTTGTTGCCCAAGTTATGTGGAAACCGTTGAAAAGCACGTAAAAGGTTTAAAACCATTTGTTTCTGATACGCCATCGCCAATGATGTATGCTGCCGACATGGCACGCGAAAAAAATCCGCGAACAAAAGTAGTTTTCATCGGCCCTTGTATCGGAAAACGTAAAGAAGCCCGTCGCAACGAAAAGGTTGATCATGTTATGTCGTTTGAAGAATTGAATGCACTTATTGTTGGGCTCGATATTGATTTGGGAACATTACCGGATAACGAAAACCGTAACAACGAAAAAACGCTCGACCGTGGATTTGCGCTTTCAGGAGGTGTTGCTGCAGCCGTAAAAGCTGAACGCCCCGAAGCCAACATTAAAGAACTTGTAATTAATGGTGTTGACAAAAAAGCTGTTGGAATGATGAAAGCTTACGCCCGTGGAAAAGCACCGGCCAACTTCATTGAAGTGATGGTTTGCGAGGGTGGTTGTATTAACGGCCCTGCATCGTTGGGAGAAATGGCCGGTAACCGTAAACTGTTTAATACCAACCTAAAATAGCTGTCATTTCGAACATCGTGAGAAATCTGCTGTTAATTGAAACAGATTTAGCTTCGCTGATTTTCAATTCTCAGTCGTACCTCTTTCGAAATGACAAGAAAAGGAAAACATGAATCAACACTTTCAGGATATCATTTTAAAATCAACTGGTGCCAAGAGTCTTTTTCGTATTGAAGTTATTCAAAGCCTTTGGAGTGGTTATGGCGAAATAGTTCGGTTTGGACTTGAAGGTTGTGAGCTTGAAAGTGTTGTAGTAAAACATGTAAATCTGCCGGAAGGCGGATCGCATCCGCGAGGTTGGAACACCGATCTCTCGCATCAGCGAAAACTGAAATCATATAAAGTTGAAACAGAGTGGTATAAATCGTTTAATGCAAAATGTAACAACGACTGTAAAACGCCACAGTGTTATGCGCTTGAAACAAAGGGCAACGAAGTTTTAATGGTTTTTGAAGACCTAGACAGCACCGGTTTCGCTGAACGTTTAAGTTCGGTGGTTAACTGGGACAACATAAATGCCTGTTTGCATTGGCTGGCTAACTTTCATGCAACTTTTATGGGAACAAAACCAGAAGGCCTGTGGGAAACCGGCACATACTGGCACCTTGAAACCCGCCCCGAGGAATTGGAAGCAATGGATGATCTTCCTCTAAAAAATGTAGCATTAGCTATTGATGAAAAACTAAAAGCCAGTCCTTTTCAAACGTTGGTACACGGCGATGCCAAACTGGCCAACTTCTGTTTTTCTGCCGATGGCAAAAATGTAGCTGCAGTGGATTTTCAATATGTTGGTAGCGGATGCGGGATGAAAGATTTGGCCTATTTTATTGGCAGTTGTATGAGCGAGAACGACTGCGAAAAATACGAAGACAAATTGCTCGACATCTATTTTTCACATCTGCGAGAAGCACTTCAAAAGAAAAATACAACCATTGATTTCAATGCACTTGAAACCGACTGGCGTAATTTATACCATGTTGCCTGGGCCGATTTTCACCGTTTTTTAAAAGGCTGGCACCCCGGCCATTGGAAAATCAACTCGTACAGCGAACGTGTTTCGCGCGAAGTCATTGAAAAACTTTCGTTGTAACACATCTTTTGTACCTTTAACCCTCCATTTTTTGGGAAGATCAAGTGAAAATTAATAGCAAAATATATTTCAAAGTTTATAAACTCACCCTGATTGTGCCTTCGACACAATCGTCCCTCTCTTCGAGAAGAGAGGGAGCGAGGGAGAGTTTGTCAAATATTGTTTCACTTTCATACCTGTTGGTGACTCCAGTGAATCAATAATGTTTTATTTACCGATCAATCCTGCGTATGCGTTTAACATCGAACAACTTGCTTGCACTCTCACAATTGGCCATTGAAGCTGCCCAAAAAGCAGGTTCTTTAATCAGCGAATATTCTACAAAGGATGTAGCGGTAAACAACAAAGAAGCTGCCGACAGTTTGGCCTCGCAGGTAGTTACCGAGGTTGATGTAAAAGCACAAAACACAATTCTTGAAGTACTTTCTCCCTCCATTTCAGAATACGATCTGGCTTTGCTTACTGAAGAAAGCGTTGACGATAAAAGCCGTTTCGCCAAAGACTATTTCTGGTGTATCGACCCAATGGACGGAACATTGGCTTTTACAGAAAAGACACCCGGTTATGCTGTTTCCATTGCTCTGGTATCAAAATCAGGAGAACCGGTTGTTGGCGTAGTTTTCGATCCTACAACACAACAGCTCTATCATGCAATAAAAAATCAGGGAGCTTTTAAAAACAACAAAAGCTGGCAACCGGATTTGCAGCTGGAAGGCAAAAGGACATTTACCCTGCACATTGACCGTACTTTCCTCAGATACGAACCTTTCGATGAATTTATTTTCGCACTGGAGGAAAAATTGCAGGAGCTAAATTTCAACAAGTTGCAATTACAAAAAAAGGCCGGTGCGGTATTAAACGCCATTTGGTCTCTCGATCAGGCACCGGGCTGTTATTTCAAATTGCCAAAACCAACACCCGGAGGAGGAAGCATTTGGGATTTTGCAGCAACAGCATGTATTTTTAACGAAATCGGTGCTCCGGCAAGTAGTTTTGATGGTACTCCCCTCGACCTGAACCGATGCGATTCAACCTTTATGAATCATCGCGGCGTTTTGTATGCCGGGAATGCAGAGATTGCAGATACCATTCGGTCTGTGCTGAAAAAGAAATTGTAACAGATGAGAGAGAAACATAATAGAATTGCACATTAACAGGGGTATACTGGTTTTACCAAATATCTATTTCGACCTCTACATTATTCAGGGTTTTGGTTAAGCAGCTTCTAAAATTTAATGCTTCTGCTACGAACGCATCAAAATTAACTTCCCCAAAAATTCGTTCACCTTTAAAATCGTTTCTGAACGTAACACAACAATCGAAATAACTTTCCTCATCATAATTCTTGTTACGCGCTTCGCTGCTAACCTCAAATATTCCATCTTCGAAAACAACCCACCATTTGCGCCAGTAAATACCTTCTGTAATAGAAACATCGTACTGTATGTCATGATCAAAAACATCAATACACACCCACCAGTTTTTATATGTTTCAGGATTCCCTATGTTTTCTATCAGGTATTTAACTTCGTTCACTTTAGCCCGGTCGGCATCCGAAAGTTCGTCGAGCGTGGCTACAAAATCGACAAAGTCTTTAAGCTTTTGCATGTTTTTAACCAATGCGGCACTGGGTGTCCAATATTTTTGTGGTGTTGTTGCCATTATTCTACCCCCTCGAAAAACCGAACAGCGTAATTTGTAAACTGCTTTACCAATTTTTTATCTAACCCAAATTCAAGCACATTTTCCAACAGGTAAGAGTCGTTACAACGCAAATCTTCGCCTGCCAGAATTTGTTGACACGAAATACACCGGATATCTTTTTTCGAAACAATAATAAACCACGCATTTGTATAGGGATAATCTTTTATCAGGTCGCTCGAAACAGGAAAATCGCAGGCCTTTCGGTATTTTACCTCAACATAGTGAAGTTTATTTATGGGTGGCGGTGCCTGCACCACAAAATCGGGCATTTTGCGTATTTGCATGGCAGTATCCGAGGTATCGTAATTTAGTTTACCCGCAATGGTAGGCATGCTGCGTTCCATACCATGCTCGTACACATTATAACCGCAATACTGAAACAGTTCTTTTATAATGGTTTCTGCCACACGGGCTTTTATCATTCGGTAGTGAAAATTGTTGTTTTGCATGTGTTCTGTTTATTCCACCCCCACCAAATCAATGTCTTTCATCAACCGACCGGTTTCGGTGAGGGCGACAATTATTTTTTGGTAGTGTTCAATATCATGAAATGTTAGTGTGCGGCCTTTGCGGTCTTTTAGCCATTTTTGGGCGGGTTGGTAGCCGCCAATGTAAAATTCCCAGGCGCTTTGCGGCACTTTTGCAAAATACTGCGTGCTGTTAATATACACATCGCCTAAATAATCGGGGTGTTCTTCGCCCGGAGGCGTGCAATCGTAATCATACATTTTAAATACGGGCTTTTCTACCTCATTTGTTCCGGCTTCGGGGTAAGTGGTAATGTGCTGCTCTACCAATCGGCTTTCGAGTAAATGTATTTCACGCAATTGCCCGCCCAGCTCAACCAGGTGCCAAAAGTGCTGTTTGTTTTTGGGGTATGGTACCCGCGGAAAATCAATTTTTAAAAACTCTTTGTATTTGGCGCGGTAGGCAGGCGAATGCAGCACCGCATAAATATAATCGAGTATTTCGATGGGTGCAAAGGTAAACTCGCCGTCTTCAACTTCAGGGGTAAACGTTAGGCCGGTGGCTTTGGCTAGTTGCTGTACTATTTTTAAGTTTAGGTTGGGTACGCGCTCTTGCTGTTGGTCTATGGTTTGCTGATCGTTGATTACAGGGTTTAGATATAAAGGAAAAAAGTAGGAAGCTTCTTTAGTTTGTAAGGATATTGAATTATGGTCTGTTATATCCTTTGTAATAAAACAGTGTTGAAAATCAAATGAACTTTGCTGTTTACACAATATCAATCCAATATTCGGAACAAGCATATGTTGCATTATTTTGTAAAATGCTCTTCCTAATAAATTATTGTCGTAGTACAATTTCCTATTATCAAAAACTCGATAATTATAATCGCGAATGAAATTATTTTCAAATTCAGATTTTTCAATCTTTTCTAACAAACGATATGACGATGAGTTTTTTATATTAAACTCTTTTAGTTCGTTCTCTGAAAATTCATTTGCCAATAGTCTACACATACGATCAGTCAGTGAACTCTCATCAAACCCAACAAATACATTGTCTCGCTTTGTCTGAACACCTGCACCATTAAACAAATACAACTCATCAACCTTAAATCCTTTCTCATAATCTTCCGCGGCCTGAAAATCCTTTTTGGTAAAAAACAAATTAGGTGCTTTCATCTCCAAATTGTTCCATGCAATAGAACCGATAGAATTGTTATTCAGGAAATCGTATTTATCGTTTCGTGAGCCAAACAGGTCGAAATGGAATACCTGCGCTTGTTTCTTTTTATTCATAATCGGGTTGATTTAATTGATCTGTTTCCCAGCGTTCGGGATTGTTAATAATGTATTGTTCTATGCGATCATACGATTGTTGGTTTCGTACAATGTGGTCGTGAAACGAACGCTGCCATTGAAAATCGGGGCATCCGTTCAGGTGTATTTTTTTCGACGATGTGGTTTTTAATGCCCCCATTAATTCGGATATGGATTTTATTTTGGTTCCCCGTAGGGACAGGTCGCGACCTGTCCCTACATCGCGACCTGTCCCTACGGGTACATCGTCGATTTCGCATAATATATGTACGTGGTTGGGCATTACCACGTATTGATGAATTTTAAAATACGGATATTGTTTTTCCATCCAAATTATTTGTTCGTTAACAATATTTCCGTTTTGGTTTAAATGCATTTTATTATCAGTTATGGTGCCAAGATAATGGATTCGGTTTTGGCAACACAGGGTTAAAAAATAAATGGCCGGGGTTGTGTAATCGTATCCCTTTTTCCTATTTCGTTTTCGTTCCCTCATTCCGTTTTTTTACAAAAATATTAATGCTAACACCCTGCATAATGTCAAACACATTTTTATCGGGCTGGCCATCGGGTGTTGTTTCTTTTTTCTTGCTGTTGCCGTGTAAATCGAGAATATAAATTTTATCAAAGGTTTCCATCAGGCTTTTCCGCATCTGGCGGTGTATTAAACCATCGATAAAACTATTGTTGGAGATATACGCCAATATGCCTTCGCCATTTTTCTCGACATAATATTGGCCGTAGCGAATAAACTTTATGTAATCGTCGGACAAAGGCTGAATATTCCGTTCATTCAGGTTCTTTTTGTAATCCTTCATCAGCTTTTCAATCCATTCCGATTTATTGGTGCTGCTAACCGAATACGGCGGATTACCAATAACGCACATAACGGGTGTATCGCGTTTTATGTGGTTGGCTTCGTTGGCTTCGGTGCTTAGCCAGTTGGCCCAAAGGGTGCCGGTGTCGGGGTGGTGTTCTTCGAGGCTGTTGGTGAGGTAAATGTTAAAACGCTGGTTTTTTATAGGTTTATACCCTGTTTCCGAAAGTAGCATATCGAGTTTAAGGTGGGCCATTGAATAAGAAGCCATTAGCAGCTCGAAACCATTAAGGCGCGGAATAAGATGCTCCTCTACATAAGCACTCCAGGCCCCCTGCATGCTTTTAAACTTGTTGTGGTAAATGTGTTTTACCACTTCGGCCAAAAAAGTACCTGTTCCTGTGGCGGGGTCGAGCACCTGTACTTTGTGCACCTCAAGCTCCTGCATTTTTTTGCTGCCCTGCACGGGCACTTTTATTTTTGTTTTGGCGGTATCGGCCAATCCCTGCGGCAAATCGAACTCGGATTTTAATATATCGTCTACGGCGCGCACAATAAAATTCACCACCGGCTCGGGCGTGTACCACACACCACGCGCTTTACGTAGTTTGGCATCGTACTCGGCCAAAAAGGTTTCGTAAAAATGAATAATGGGGTCGTATCCTGTTGGAGGGGCAGGTCGCTCTGTTGGGACAGGTCGCGACCTGTCCGTACTTTTTCGGCCAAAGTTATGCAGCAGGGCATCGAGGTTTACCGCCCTAAAAACCAGCGCGAGGTTATCAACCGTGCGTTTTATCCGTTCGTCAATGTCGGGTCCGGCAATGTAGGTAAACAGTTTTTTCAGAAAAGGATTGGTTTTGGGTATCAACTCGGCAGCCTCGTAACGGCTAAAGTCTTCGGGTGTCTGGTCGTGGTAACGTGCAGCAAACATTCCGTAGGCCAGCGTTTGTGCATAAATGTCGGCAAAACCTTTTGGCGTGAGGTCGTGTATAAGTATGTTTTTAAACGATTCGTACTGATCGTTTAGCGTTGAGTTTTCGTCGTTTTCGTTGTCGGCGGTAAGTGCGCGTTCAACAATATTTTGCAGCAGGCGTGCTTTGGCGGCCATCATTCCGGCCAGCTTTTTACCCGAGCGTATGGTTTGCCCCACGTAGGTACAAAAATCGCGCACCAGGTTTTCGAAGTTCGTAAAATTTTCGGTCAGCGGGTTAATACTGTTTCCGTCAATTTCGCCAATGCGTATTTCGTGTACCAGTTCGCCCTCTTTAAAAAACTGAAACCAGAGGTAATCGGTAATTATCAGGTTATCGAGCGCATTTTTGTAGCGGGTAAACTGCTCCTTGTATTGTTTGCCGTTCAGGTCTTTGCCAATGTCTTTGGCCTCGATGTAGCCAACAGGTATTTTCCCTTTTGTAATTACATAGTCGGGGTTTCCGCAATCGGTAACTTTCGATGGTTCGTTGGTAATTTCCACTTCGGCAACCAATGTGCGGATAAGGCTTTCCAAATCGCCACGATAGGTGTGTTCGCTTGATATGCCCGATTGAAAACGGTTGTTTAGTACGGCTAAATATTCGGAGACAGTCATATTTATGGGTTCTGTTTTTTTACGAATGCCCAATTTAGCAAAAAATGGGGAATTCGGTATTATGTTTATGCAATGTGGTAAATACGCCCATTTGGGCTGTAGAGACGCCCAATTGGGCGTCTCTACAGCCCCATGCCCCGCTACACGCGGCTTTCCAATAATCGCCCAAAACACAAAAACACGTAACTGACTGATTTTAAAGCCCCCTCAGGTGACAGAAGTTGATTTCGAACGCGTTTTTTTACGCCCCCAGCTAACAGAAACCGGTTTCAAACGCATTTTTTTTCGTCCTCAGCAGCTGGGGAAGCTTTCAAACGTGTTTTAAAGCTCCCTCAGGTGACAGAAGTTGGTTTCAAACACGTTTTTTCAAGCCCCCAGCTAACAGAAACCGGTTTCAAACGCATTTTCGCACGCCGCCAGATAAACGAAGTGGGGTTCAAACGTATTTTTGCTTATGCACAGCACATAATTGCTGGTGCAAAATGCATTTTGCAGGGGCATTAGCCACCTGAGCACATAAAATACGACGTTTTAAACAAGCACTATATTGCTATTGATGCAATAAAATAGATTCAGAGGCACTTATTGTCGCCTGTTTTAAACAAAAGTTTGCTGCAAAACATATTGCCAGCACTTGACTTGGCTAAACATATGCTTTACTTTTATTCAATAATTAATACCAAATGCATATAAAATTCGCAAATTCAATCCAATAGTTTAACAATCAACAAACATTTTTAAATCAACTCACAAATTCATTATGAGAAAAATTATTAGAGTGGTTTTTAGTCGTTTCCGCAATAACGACCATTATCAGTTTATAACTGAGTTTCTAACCCGAATTAACACGGCCACGCCGGCCACGTTAAACATCGAGAGCAAAATGCCCGAATTTAATGCGGCTTATGCGGCTATGGATACGGTGTATAAAAAGAGTAACAGCAGCGATTTTACGCCGCTAATAGGTGGTGCCGATGTAAAGCGCGATAGTTACTGGAGTGCTATTTTTATGCGTTTGAGGGCTACAATGATGGGACCTGACGAGGCTGAAGTTGAGGCTGCCGAAAAACTTAAAGCACTATTCGATTTACACGGCAACGTACGCACCATGCCATTAAAAGGAGAGTCGGCAGCGCTTACCAATCTTATTCAAGACCTTGAGAGCCGCATTTACAGTGGCTATTGTACAACCGTTGGTATTACCAATTGGGTTGAAGCCTTAAAAACTGAAAACCTGACAGTGCAAAACCTTACGGAACAACGCAGGCAGGAAACCGTAGACCAGGACAATGAAGAATACAAACTGTTGCGCGAGGCTGTTGATACTGCTTACGAAAAAATTGTATCGCGCATTAACGCCTTGGTTGAGCTGGAAATGTCGACACCAGAGATTGATAATTTTATTCAGTTAACAAACAACCAGATTAACGATTACGAAAATGAGCTGGCCGCACGCCAGGGACGCTCTGATAGTGAGCCAGAGGACGAGACACCGCCTCCTACGGCTCCGAGCTAAGAAATACATATGGATTTGATTTGTGGAGAATAAAAGCATCCTGCCTTTGGGTTGGGTGCTTTTTTTTGTCTGCAGATAAATGTGTACTTCCCTCCATTAAGTGCTGATAATAAAGTAAAATTCTTATCCTACTGTTGCTGCCGCCCAATCAGGAAATACAGAAACATCGATATCAAATACCAAAACTCCCCAGAAATACATCACCAGGGTAGCAACAATTATTCCGGCCAGGTTGAGCAGTATTCCGGTTTTAACCATGTCTTTTACCCGGATACGGTTAGTACCAAAAATGATGGCGTTCGGCGGTGTAGCAACCGGTAACATAAAAGCCAGCGATGCCGCTAAAGTTGCCGGAATCATTAACAACAACGGATTAACTTCTATAGTGGTTGAAAGTCCCGAAAGAATAGGCAAAATCATTTCGGTAGTTGCGGTGTTTGATGTTAGTTCGGTTAAAAACGACATCATGGTTACATTAGCAAAAGTGAGTACAATTGGTTTTACATTGGCAAGTCCGGCCATTTGTTCGCCAAACCATACCGACAATCCCGAATCAACAAACCCCTGTGCCAGAGCAAAACCGCCACCAAACAAAAGCACAATGTTCCAGGGTATTTTTCGCGCTGTTTCCCAATTCATTATTCGCTCCCCCTTTTCTGATTTCGAAGGCAGTATAAAAAGGATGACAGCAATAAAAATAGCCACTGTACCATCGTTTATGTACGACGGATTTTTAAATAATCTCGACCACCCCGGTACATCAAAAGACTGAATGGTAAAACCAGAACGGAATATCCATAAAAATGCCAGAATTACGAATAAAATCAGTACTATCTTCTCCTCCGGTTTTGCCTTTCCCAAAGCATTGTATTCTTCGCGAAACTGATCGATATGAATCTTTTTCCAGCTTTTTTGGGGTTTATACATGATATACAATAAAAGCCACGCCAATATAAACAACAGCACGGTAACCGGAAGTGCAAAAATAAACCAGTCGGCAAAAGAGATTTCGGTCATTTCAGGAAAAATTATGCTTACAATTCGTGCAAACGACAAATTGGGTGGAGTACCTACCAAAGTTGCAACACCGCCAATAGATGCCGAATAAGCAATACCCAGCAACAGGCCGATCGCGTATTTTCCCATTTTCTTTTGTCCAATACTTTCCTCCAGTTTCAGAATTATTGAAAGGGCAATTGGAACCATCATCATGGCAGTTGCGGTATTCGACATCCACATCGACAGAAAAGAAGTAGCCAACATAAATCCTAGCAAAATCCGCCCGGGGCTGATGCCAACAACCAGTAAAATCCGCAATGCTATTCTCCGGTGCAAGTTCCAGCGTTCCATTGCAAAAGCCATTAAAAACCCACCAATAAAAAGAAAAATCAGGTGGTTAAAATACATGGCCGAAATCGTTTTGCCATCAACCACTCCAAACAACGGAAACAGGGCAACCGGTAACAATGCTGTTACTGCTAGCGGAATGGCTTCTGTTATCCACCAAATGGCCATCAATAAAGCTATAGCAAAGCAATAGGTTACATTTCTGTTTTGCGGGTCGAGATCGGCGAAAAGAATAACCAAAAGACTAATTAGCGGCGCAAGAATTAAAGCCCACTGCCGCACTCCGGTCGGTTTCGATTGTATTAATTTAGGCATTTTAGTTTTATTCGTTTTCCGAATTTAGTACAACACAACGACTTATACAAAAAGCAACTATCAGAACAAAGCAAATGTGAGTGAATAAAAACAGGCCCCACAATAAACTCCTAATTTTAAAAAAGCCGCAAATAAACTACTTTATTAAGCTTCAAATCCGTATCTTGAATGGAACAAAACACATGAATATGTACACATACAAAGCAACAGTAGATCGTGTGGTTGATGGCGACACCATCGACCTGGTTATCGACCTCGGATTTAAAATCACCACTTTTCAGCGTATCCGTCTTCGTGGCATAAATACACCCGAAACTTACAACGTTAAAAAGGATTCGGAAGAGTATAAAAATGGCATGAAAGCAAAAGCATTTGTTATTGAACGGATATCGAACAATGACAACGAAGTGATTGTTGAAACCGATAAAGAGGTAGGAAAGTTTGGCCGCTACATTGGAATTATAAGATTGGCCGACAACCAACAATCACTTAACGACGAACTGGTAGAAAAAGGTTATGCAGTTTATGCAGAATACTGATTCTGATTTGCTTGATTAACAAAAAAACATTCTATCTTTTGATCGCAGATTTGTAAAGTACATTTATGACTACACAGAGTAACAAATTTGGAACAGCCCCGGTATTTCTTACGGCTATTTCAACAATTTTAGGCGCAATTTTATTTCTTCGTTTTGGTTATGCAGTGGGCACGCTGGGATTTTGGGGCGTAATCCTCATAATTTTCCTGGGGCACCTGGTAACTATTCCAACGGCGCTTGCCATTTCCGAGATTGCAACCAACAAACGTGTTGAAGGCGGTGGCGAGTATTTTATTATCTCGCGCTCGTTTGGGTTAAATATTGGAGCCACAATTGGCATTGCGCTATTCTTTTCGCAGGCCATTAGTGTGGCGTTTTATGTTATTGCATTTACCGAGGCATTCGAATTCTTTTTCAATTTACTGGCCGACAAATACGATTTTCTTTTGCCGCGGCAGGCAATCAGTTTGCCCGTTATGGCCGGGCTGGCTTTTCTGATCATAAAAAAAGGTGCCAACCTGGGCGTTAAAGCCCTTTATTTTGTGGTGGCCATTTTGTTTGTATCCATCATTATGTTCTTTCTCGGATCAACAGAGTTCTCGCAATCGGCAAGCCTGCCTTTTTCAAAAGATCAGTTTCGGAACTTTGAGAATTTCTTTGTTGTGTTTGCCATTATTTTCCCGGCGTTTACAGGAATGACAGCCGGCGTTGGATTATCAGGTGATTTAAAAAATCCGTCGAAATCCATTCCACTCGGAACAGTGCTGGCAACCATTTCAGGAATGATACTTTACGTTTTTATTGTATATAAACTCACCATGTCAGCCTCCATCGAAGATTTAACGGAACACCAGCTGATAATGGGTAAAATTGCAATCGCCGGATCGGTAATCGTACCTCTTGGGCTGGCTGCGTCAACCATTTCTTCGGCATTGGGTTCGGTAATGGTGGCTCCACGTACTTTGCAGGCGCTGGCTCTCGATAATGCTTTTCCGTCGAAACGAATCAACCGCTGGCTATCCAAGGCTAATGCTGCCGACAATGAGCCACAAAATGCATCGATAGTTACCGTAGCCATCGCCTTTGTTTTTGTAGCGCTAGGCGACGTAAATGCTGTGGCTTCCATCATTTCAATGTTTTTTATGGTTACTTACGGTTCGCTGTGCCTTATTTCTTTTCTGAATCATTTTGGCGCATCGCCATCATACCGCCCAACTTTTCGCTCGCGCTGGTACCTTTCGCTGGTTGGATTTCTGGTGTCTATCTGGGTGATGTTTAAAATCAGCACTTCATACGCTTTATTGTCTGCCGGAGCAATGACATTGATTTATCTGTACATTAATTATTACCATAAAAACAGAAAAGACTTTGCTTCGCTGTTTGCCAACTCGCTTTTTCAGTTGAACCGAAAGTTGCAGGTACATCTACAGAAGCGCAAAAAAATGGTAAAACAAAATGAGTGGCGCCCCAGTGCCATTTGTATTTCAGATAAAACCACACACAATAACCGCGCTTTTCAACTGTTAAGCTGGATTTCGCACAAATACGGATTTGGAACTTTCCTGTACCTTATCGAAGGTTATTACTCATCAAAAACAGTGGAGAAGGCCGATGACATGCTCAACCTAATGCTTGATGAAGCCGATGAAGAAAATTACGTTTACATCGATACTATTATTTCGCCATCGTATACTTCGGCCATTGCACAAGCCATTCAAATACCGGGTGTTGCAGGAATGGAAAATAACATGGTGATTTTTGAGTACAACAAAGAAAAGCCTGATAACCTGGGGAGAATTATCGAGAATTTCTCGCTGGTAAACAGTGGCGATTTTGATATTTGCGTACTGGCATCGTCGCCCAAAAAGATGAAAATTCAGAATGGTATCCACATCTGGATCAATTCTTTTGATACGGAGAATGCCAACCTGATGATTTTGCTTAGTTTTATTATCCTTGGGCATCCTGATCTGAAAAAGACAAGCATCGAGATTTTTGTGGTTTGCCACGAAGACGAAGTGAAACAATCAAAAGATGAGATGAAAAAACTGGTATTGTCGGGCAGAATGCCGATTACCGAAAAAAATATTAAGATCATTCAGCGCACCGATGAAATTTCTACGCGGGCAATCATCAATAAAACATCGAAAGATGCCGGATTAATTTTGGTTGGCCTGCGCGAAGAAATGGTAAAACACGAAAAAGAAAACACTTTTGCGGGTTACGATGATCTGGGGACAATTTTGTTCGTCCATTCGAAAGAGCAGAAAGCAATTGAGTAGCACATTTTGGCTGTATTGCTGAACAAAACAAAATATTTCGTAACTTCCGCTAAACGCTAATCCGGATTTTAATGAGGGAGATAAATGAATTTATTACCAACCAAACAGGATTAAGTGCTGCCACCCAGCATAAAATAATTATCTCGATTTTAATCCTGATCTTTCTTTCCATTATCCGCTTGCTGGTGCTGCGTATTGTTTGGCGGCAAACCGAAAACGTAAAAATCCGCTACTCGTGGAAACGCTCCCTCTCGTTTATCATTCCTTTTACCGGCCTAATATTGATCAGTGCGGTTTGGATTCATGCGTTTGAAGAATTTGGAACATTTTTGGGACTATTTACCGCCGGTATTGCTATTGCCTTAAAAGATCCACTGACCAACCTGGCCGGGTGGTTTTTCATCGTTGTACGCAAACCGTTTCATGTTGGCGATCGTGTGCAGGTTGGCCCACACACCGGCGATGTTATTGATATCAGGCTTTTTCAGTTTACCATTCTCGAAATCGGTAACTGGGTAGATGCCGATCAAAGTACGGGCCGCATTATTCATCTGCCCAACGGCAAGGTTTTTCTTGAACCACAGGCCAATTTCAGTACTGGTTTTGAATACATCTGGAACGAACTAAAAGTAAACGTCACCTTTGAAAGCAACTGGCAAAAAGCCAAAGACATTCTGGATAACATCATTCACGATTATTCAAAAGACATCCACATAAAAGCACAAAAAGAAATTCAGGAAGCCAGCAAAAACTATATGATCTATTACAAACACCTCACGCCAATTGTGTATACCAAGGTGATTGACTTTGGTGTGTGTTTAACCATTCGTTATCTTTGTAATCCGCGGCAACGGCGAGGATCAGAAAATATAATCTGGCAAGATATTCTTACCGCTTTCAATAAAGAAACTGATATTCAATTCGCTTATCCGACAACACGTTTTTACAAAGCGGGCGAAGTAACAGAAGCACAGCAACGCAACCTTTAATCATGTAAAAACATCTTACCCCAAACTGCTAAAATGAAACGTATAACCTTTTTTCTTTCGCTACTTCTGCTTGTTGTTGCTGCCTGTAACGACGAAAAAGGCATTGAAATGGATATTGTTGAAACAGGATGTGCAAATGGTTGGGACGACTATTACGAAGGTACCAGCGATTACAAACACGCTGTAATAGCCTATCTCGAAGACAATAACATTGCAGTTTATTCCATAAACAAAGTTACTAACGACACAGGGCCGTTTTGTTTGGCCTGCTTTTGTTCTACCGGTAATTTAATCGTAATCCGAATTAACGAAAAAGATTTAGATAAGGCCGAACAACTGGGGTTCCAACTTGTTGTAAACGATCAAAATAACATCCCTTTTGAGGACTAACCCACTGGTCTTCTACATTTAAATTCTGTTAAATTTACAATATGCTAAAACATTTTGCCTCCTATTAAGTTATACATATCGAAAAATCCACATGATTCGATAATCTTAACAATATAGAACAATGAGCAAAAAAACCGTTTTCAAAACTGCCTCATTGACTTTTCTACTTACCCTGATTTTTTCGGGTATCGCGTTTGGTCAAAACTGGCAAACCGATTTTCAGAAATCATTACAAACTGCAAAAGCAGAAGACAAACCCATCATCCTGGTATTTTCAGGATCGGATTGGTGCGCACCTTGTATGAAATTGGAAAACGAGATCTGGAGTTCAGATGAATTTAAAAATTATTCGGCCGGGCATTTTGTGCTTTACAAAGCCGATTTTCCGCGTAAGAAAAAGAACCAGCCCGACACCGAGCAGGTAAAAGCGAACAAAGAACTGGCCGAAAAGTACAACCAGAAAGGCTTCTTTCCTCTGGTGGTAGTGCTGGATGAAAACGGCAAAGTGCTGGGCGAAACGGGCTACAAAAAACTCTCGCCCGACGAATACATCAAACATCTTGAAACCTTTGTGAACTAATGGTTCGCCAAATAGCAATACTATTGGTTTTAGTAACACTGGGGCTGCCGGTTTTTAGCCAGCAACCTTACAAACGAACGCTAAAACTTATGGGAAGCCGTTTCGATATTACCGTTGTTGCCAACAGCGAGCAGGAAGGAAACGGCTATATTGATATGGCGGTTGAAGAGATTCAGCGCATCGAAAAGCTGATCTCATCGTGGGATGCCAATTCAGAAACTTCAGCGATTAACAAAAACGCAGGAATACAGCCTGTAAAAGTATCGCCCGAACTTTTTGCATTGATCGAACGGGCCATTCGTATTTCAGAGTTGACCGACGGAGCTTTCGATATCAGTTATGCTTCGATGGACCGCATCTGGCAATTCGATGGAAGTATGACAGCTATGCCCTCGGAAGCAACCATTGCAGCCTCGGTGGCAAAGGTCGGATACCAAAACATTGTGCTGGACAAAGAGGTGTCAACAGTTTTTCTGAAAAAGGAAGGAATGAAGATCGGTTTTGGCGCTGTTGGCAAAGGTTATGCAGCCGATAAGGCAAAAGCATTGCTAATGAGCAAAGGAGTGAGTGCCGGAATAATCAACGCATCGGGCGATATGAATACCTGGGGCAAACAACCCGACGGCTCGTACTGGAAAGTTGCGATAACCAACCCAATGAACAAAGACAAGGCTTTTGCTCTTTTACCTATTAAAAACGGTGCGGTTGTAACTTCGGGCGACTACGAAAAATATGTAAAGTTTAACGGAATTCGTTACGCCCACATCATCGATCCGCGAACCGGTTATCCGGCACACGGAATTATCAGTGCGACCGTATTTGCGCCAAAGGCAGAACTGGCCGATGCGCTGGCAACATCAGTTTTCGTAATGGGAATTGATGTGGGACTCGACCGCATTAACCAGTTGCCTCAAATAGAATGTATCATCGTTGATGATGAAGGAAATATCCATCAATCGGATAATATTGAAATTAAAACAGACTAACACAAATGAAGAAAAAAATCATTTTACTGGCCGGACTTGGCATTATGCTTTTCAGTTCGTGCACAGTGCTTAAGGAGTACGAAAAGGTAAATATAAACGATCCGGATATGGCGCTGGCCGACCGCAAGATCGACAAATTCCAAACTACTTTTCAATCGTACAGAGAAGCTGCATCGGGAGCAAACGGAGGTAAAACCGGTGGCGGATGTGGCTGCAATTAAATCCAATTTAAAACATGAAGTACTTATTTAGTTTATTATTGATTGCTTCAGTGCTTGTAGCAAGCGCCCAGGATGACAACACCTCGGGCGAATACAAAAAACGCGTGCTGGAGCATACCGAGATAGATTTCCTGGTAAATTATTACCAGCAGGATGGAGAAAATGCTGCCGTAACAGGGGGCCGTGGAACCGAAGATTTGCAAGATCTTTCGCCAACAATTGTTGTGGCGGTTCCGTTGAACGACGACGATGTGCTGACCATTAACGCCAATATTTCGGCCTACACTTCGGCCTCGTCGAGTAACATTAATCCTTTTGACGGCAAACAACCGGCCGATCCGTTTGTGGCAAGTAGTGGTGCATCAAAATCGGATTTATGGGGGAATGTGGTTGGAAGTTACAGCCATAGTTCCGACGACCGGAACCGGCTGTGGAATGCTAACTTATCGGTTTCGGCCGAATTTGACTACACCTCATTTGGTTTTGGCGCCGGCCGAACCTGGTTATTCAATGAGAAAAATACCGAGTTATCGTTGAACGGAAATATATACCTTGATACCTGGAGCCTGATCTACCCCATCGAACTGCGCACTAATCAGGGAGGAGAACATGGTTTTTCGGGTGGTTCATTTCAGGAGATTGTTCCTGGCTACAATCCGTCGTTTAACGAGCATACAAGCAAAGGAAGAAACTCATACTCGGCGGGTATTGGTCTATCGCAAATCTTGTCGAGCAGAATGACAGGATATGTTTCGGCCGATTTTATTTTGCAGGATGGTTTATTGTCGACTCCTTTTCACCGTATTTATTTTGCCGATAAGACAGACTACTTTTTCGAAAACTTCCATTTAGCCGATGATATTGAGCAGCTGCCCAACTCGCGATTTAAAATTGCACTGGGTGCCCGACTCAACTATTTTGTAAACCACCGCGTAACACTGCGTACCTTTTACCGTTATTACACCGACGACTGGGGGATTACGTCACACACGGCAAGTATAGAAATCCCGATAAAAATTACGGATAAATTTACGCTATACCCCTCGTACCGTTTTTACAACCAAACGGCAGCCGACTATTTTGCGCCATACAACGAGCATTTGTCTACCGAAAAATATTACACCTCAGACTACGACCTATCGGAATTTAACGCTAATAACTATGGTTTTGGTGTTAGCTACACCGATGTGTTTACCAAAGGCCACATTTGGAAACTCGGCTTAAAAAGTATTGATTTGAAATACCATAAATACGACCGCGATTCAGCGTTTACCGCATCGATGTTTTCGTTTGGGCTGAAGTTTGTTGTTGATTAACAATAGCAATTTATAAGAATTAAGCCCGGGGCTGTATCGTTTAATACATACAGCCCCGGCTTTTTTTGAACGGCTAGCCGTTGTAAGAATAAAAAGGCGATACCTTTGCACAAAAAACGAATTTCACCATGAAAGGTTATGTACACGTTTATACAGGCAACGGCAAAGGAAAAACTACAGCAGCTTTTGGATTGGCTTTGCGGGCATGCGGAGCAGATAAAAAGGTATTTATCGCACAGTTTGTAAAAGGAAAGGCATACTCGGAGATTAATGCCATTCGAAACTACCTGCCCCAGACCGAAATCAAACAATACGGTAACGGATATTTTATTAATAAAAAGCCTGCCAAAGCCGATATTGAAGTGGCACAGCAAGGCCTGAGAGAAATTAAGGAGTTGGTAAAATCGGGAGACAATGACTTGGTCATCCTCGATGAAATTTTTATTGCGCTTCACTATAAACTCATTTCTGTTGAAGCGGTAATTGAGTTGATAAAAAACAAACCAGACAAGCTTGAACTGGTTCTTACCGGTCGTTATGCCCCCCACAAAATAATCGATCTGGCCGATCTGGTTACCGAAATGAAAGAAATAAAACATTATTACCAAAACGGAGTAAAAGCACGAAAGGGCATCGAGTTCTAAAATTCTCATGAAAGAAATTAATTCTTAAATAATCGAATAAGCAGGTATTTAACCTTCATATTATCTGAAGTTTAACTTATTCAAAATCACCCCTTCACAATTTTCATTCGCTAATGATTTGTATAGTTTCGCGGCCCAAATAGAAATAACAATCAGGGAAGTATGATCTGCGAACTGGCAACGAAAGACATTGAAGAACTACAGACCACCAACGTATTACCGCAAACCACTTTTTGGGGCCGCATAAAACGAAACCAGGGCTTTATCCCGAAAGGTTTTGAGCTCACCATTTCGCGCGATTTATTGGTAACAACCGCCAATTCGCTCGAGAAAAAAGGGGAAGATTTACTGGTACTCATCAAGTATGTAAATGCTAACGCTTGTTTTGCCTATGTACCTTATGGTCCAAAAATGGAGCCAACATTCGAAAACCAGGGGCTGCTTTTAGAGCAGTTATCCGAATCGATACGACCACACCTGCCGGCTAACTGTATTTTTATTCGTTACGACCTGACCTGGGAAAACCAGTGGGCAGTGGAGGATGATTATTTCGATGAGCAGGGAAACTGGATTGGCCCGCCACCCGACCATACGCAGGAATATCGTGTAAATTTTAATACCGTTAAGGGAAATGTAAAAAAGAGTATCGAAGATAACCTGCCTAAAAATACTTTCTTTCTCGACCTGACTTTGGAGGAACAGAATTTAATGTACAATATGCGCTACAACACCCGTTACAATGTGCGAAAAGCAAATAACAAAGGAATACGGGTGCGCGAATACGGTCTGGAACACATTGGAGAGTGGTATAAATTGTATTACTATACAGCGATTAGGCATAATATGGCTTTGCAAAGCCAGGAGTACTTTTCATCTATTCTGAAAAACCAGGATAACAGCAAAAACGGAGTGACAGTAAAAATGTTAATGGCCGATATTGACGGACGTTTTCTCTCGTCGATGTTTTTGGTTCTGTCGCGGAAACGCGGCACCTATTTATATGGAGCCTCTACGTCGTGTAAAGATAATTTAATGGCCAGCTACGCTCTGCAATGGGAGTCGATTCGAATTTCGAAAGAATGGGGTTGCACCGAGTACGATATGTTTGGCTCGGCACCGAATTTAGACCGCAGTCACCCATTGCACGGTGTACATATTTACAAAAAAGGATTTGGCGGCGATCTGTACCACCGAATGGGATGCTGGGATTATCCATACGACCAAAAGCAATATGATATTTTCCGTTTACAGGAAGCGCAGAAATAGTTTCTCGCTGATAACGCCGATTATTTTTATTCATCTGCGAAAATCCGCGAAATCTGCGTGCAATTAATCTTCCCACTTTTTAAACACCAAAGTAGCATTGTGCCCGCCAAAACCAAAGCTGTTGGTAATGGCAACATTAACGTTTGTATGCACACTTTTTCCGGTTACAATATTTATTGAATCCGGAATTAGCGGATCAATATCGGTGGTATTTATAGTAGGAGTGACTATTCCTTTTTCGATGGCTTTAATACAAAGAATCGATTCCACCGCGCCGGCTGCACCCAACAAATGACCTGTCATCGATTTTGATGAACCAATTTTCAGGTTCTGAGGATTTTCACCAAACAGTCGGCGTACAGCATTTATTTCACTAATGTCGCCAATGGGGGTTGATGTAGCGTGAGCATTCAGGTAATCCACCTCATCGGGTTTTACTTCAGCTTCTTTCAAGGCGAACTCCATCGCTTTTGAAGCACCTTCGCCATCGGGATGCGATGCTGCCACATGGTACGCATCCGATGTCATGGCAGCACCAACAATCTCGGCATATATTTTTGCACCACGTTTTTTAGCGTGCTCGTAATCTTCCATAATCAGTGTTCCGGCGCCCTCTCCCAACACAAATCCATCGCGGTTTACATCAAAAGGTCGCGATGCTAACTCGGGATGTTCGTTATTTACCGACAAAGCACGCATGGAATTAAAACCGCCAATTCCCATTTCAATGATTCCGGCTTCCGACCCTCCGGTAACAAAAACCTTAGCCTTTCCCAGTTTTATGTAATTGTAGGCATCCATAATGGCCGTATTCGAGGTGGCACAAGCCGACGACGTGGTGTAGCTCATTCCTTTCAGCCCGTACTTTAACGAAATCATTCCGGCCGCCATATTAATCAGCATTTTAGGCCCCAACATAGGACTAAAACGAGGAATTCCGGTTTTGGCATAAATTTTTACTTCCTTTTCATAACAATCCATTCCGCCCTGGCCCGATCCCCAAATTACGCCAATGTCGTACGGATCGATGCTTTGCAGATCAAGACCACTATCCTGCAAAGCTTCTCCGGTAGTTACCAGCGCATATTGCGAGAACAGATCGGAACATTTAATATCCGACCGATCGAGATGCTCTTTTGCATTGAAATCTTTTAGCTCGCAGGCAAATTTTGTTTTAAAATTGGAGGTGTCGAATTTTGTGATTTCTGCAGCTCCACTTTTTCCACTCACTGCATTTTCCCAAAATTCGTTAATGTTATTGCCGATTGGAGTTAGTGCCCCAAGACCGGTTATTACAACTCGTCGTTTTTCCATAATAAAACGGCATCGCTCCGTATCGGGTATGCCCGGCTTGAAATAATTTAGTTTCAGTTTAATATATCACAACTTTCAAAGCAGTTATGATCCGGAGACAAATATAACTACTTATTTAAAAGATGAAATTTAAACGTCCCCCAATTTCAGTTTTAATTCAGCTTAATCCGATTGAGATGCAGCTCTTCGTTTTGAACTGATCGGGCATATTTTACTGCCGGTTTTCCGAAAAGCATTATATATCCCAGCTCATGATCTTCAGGAATACCAATCCGGGTTCCTAAATCCGGAGCCAGAATTTTCATTACCATTTTTATAAAGCCATTCCACAAAGTTCCAATTTCGTGGGTATTGGCAAGCAACTCGAAATAACTCAATGCAATATGACAATCGGCATCGGGCGACGCCACATTTTTTGGAGCTGAGGTAATTAATACATGCGGTGCATCGCGAAAAAGAACGTCGATTTGTTTGCTTTCCCACAAACGCTGCAGATCATTTAAAAACGCCATGCGTTCGGGTAGTTTACCTGCTGCATTTGCATCTTTAATCGCGTTATAAACCGCATTTCGCAATTTATCCAACTCACTTTTTGTTTCGGTTACCGAGAATAAAACCTGGTTTTTATTGTGGCCGGTTGGTGCATAAGCAGCTGTTTCCAGCAATTCGCGGATAAATTCCGGTTCTAATTCATCAGCTTTAAATTTACGGGTTGAGCGACGCGTTTTCACCAACTGCGCCAATGCTTCGGGTTCAACAATATTCTTTTTAACCGGAATACTGTCTTCCGGTTTCTTTCCCCATATTGAAAGCGCTGCCGTTGGACAAATTGCCAAACAATGCTGACATTTTATGCACTGCGCTTCTTTGCCTTCTTTTATTTCAGGATACTCGCTTTTGGGGTTGATTACCAATGTTGGACAATCGGCGGCACACAAACCACATTGTGTACATTTCTCCTTATCTATTTTAAAATCGATCATTTTGGTTGTTGTTTTTGGTGCTGCAAAGATAGCAGTTGCGTTGAGAACACGCTTTTTGAGTTTTCTCCAAAGGGATAAAACAAAAAACAGGTAACATTGAGCTCATCGGCTAATAATTACCTGTTCTTCATTTTATAGAAAACAGAGTTTCTAACTCATTCTTACAGAATTAGTATTTCCATTTATTGGCGAGTCTCACCAGCGATAACATTACCGGCACCTCAACCAAAACACCTACCACTGTAACCATTGCAGCCGGCGATTGTAATCCGAACAAAGCAATTGCCACGGCCACTGCCAACTCGAAAAAGTTACTGGCACCAATCATTGCAGCTGGCGAACAAACGGCATGTGGTAAGTTTAATTTCCGGCCGCCAAACCAGGCTATAAAAAAGATAAAGTAGGTTTGAATGATCAACGGGATCGCAACCAGAACAATGATAAGCGGGTTTTTAACGATAATATTTCCCTGAAAGGCAAACAACAAAACCAATGTAAGCAACAAGGCAATTATTGAAACCGGTTTAAATTTTGGCAGAAACACCTTCTTAAACCACTCCTCTCCTTTTCGTTTAACCAGCATTTTGTGCGTGATGTACCCCGCCAGTAACGGTACTACCACAAACACAACAATACTGGCCACCAACGTATCGTAAGGAATTGTAATATTTGTTATTCCCAAAAGAAACCCAACAATCGGGATAAACGCAACCAGGATAATCAGATCGTTTACCGACACCTGTACCAATGTGTAGTTCGGGTCTCCGTTGGTCAAATAACTCCACACAAAAACCATTGCTGTACATGGCGCTGCTCCAAGTAGAATCGCTCCGGCAATGTATTCACCGGCCTGTTCTGGCGAAATTAAGGCTGAATAAATCTTTGAGAAAAAAATCCAGGCAAAAAATGCCATGGTAAAAGGCTTTATCAGCCAGTTTACAACTAAAGTCAGGATTAAACCTTTTGGGCGTTTTCCAACATTCTTGATGCTCGAAAAGTCCACTTGTAGCATCATGGGGTAAATCATCATCCAGATTAAAATAGCAACCGGAATGTTTACTTTGTAGATTTCCATGTTGCTCAGTGCCTGAATGCCGTCTCCTGCAAAGTGGCCAATGCCAATGCCCACAACAATACAGATTGCCACCCAAAGGCTCAGGTATTTTTCAAAAAAGCCAATTTGCTTTTTACTGTTACTCATTTTTTGTAGTCTGCACCGTTACACAAAAGACCACATTTACAATTGCGGTTTAATATCTTCCTCGTATAGTTTGAAAAAACGCTCCTTAATTTCGTCGCGAACACGGATAAACTCGCTCCAGATAAACTCATCGGTGCCGGTAGCGTGCGATGGATCGTCGAAACCTATGTGTAGTCGGTGTTTCACCTCGCCGAAAAAAGCAGGGCAATTTTCGTTGGCTCCACCACAAACAGTAATTACATAATCCCATTTATCATTCAAAAATTTCTGAACCGAATCGGAAGTATGCCCACTTATATCGATACCAATTTCGGCCATTGCTTTTACAGCTTTTCGGTTCAGTTTTCCTGAAGCTTCTGTTCCTCCTGATTCCACCTGAATACGCTCATCGAAAGATTGTAAAAAACCGTGTGCCATTTGACTGCGGCAGCTATTTCCTGTACAAAGAATTAATACTTTCATTTTATTCTATTATTTAAATTTTACTCTGATTTACATTCATAATCACCGATGTTCAGCCCGTTTAAGAATTGTTCGATCACAGCTTTCACTTCCGTAATCTTCTCCGGATTCAAACAATACTTTGTACGAACGCCTTCGATATGGCCCTGTATCAATCCGGCTTCTTTTAGCTCTTTAATATGCTGATTTACGGTGGTTCTTCCCAATGGTAATTTTTCCGAAAGATCGCCGGTAATACAACTGTTCGCTTCCGCCAAGTACTGCAAAATCTTTAAACGTGCCGGATGCGCCAACACCTTAAACCAGGCAGCCTGCGTTTTCAGCTCCTCTTCAAATAAATCGGTCTTTGATTGTACCATTGCTGTTTATTTTGACGCAAATATACGTCAAAATAAATTCAGACGTATATATACATCTAAACAAATCATTAATTAAACGTAAACTCTGTTTTAACAGGAAATAAGTTGGATTAGAACCACTCGCGTTTTCGGAAAATAAGAATACCGATAAGTGCCAGAACTACCGAAATGCCAAGGATAAGAAAAAATGCCCAACGATGTGTCTCCAAATTGTTTGGCACATTCATTCCGTAAAAACTAGCCACAAGTGTCGGAATCATTAAAATAATGGAAATGGAAGCCAACTGTTTCATTACCACGTTCAGGTTATTCGAAATTACCGAAGCAAACGCATCCATCATTCCACTTTGAATATCGGAATAGATTTGTGCCATGTCCAACGCCTGTTTGTTTTCGATAATAGCATCTTCCAATAAATCTTCGTTGATCTCGCTGATTGACCGCCGGTTTCCATTTTTTAGCTTGGCCAAAACCAGTTCGTTGGCTTTTATTGAGGTAATAAAGAACACCAGGCACTTTTCCATTTTCAACAAATGGTTCAGCTCCTTATTTCTGATCGATTTTTCTAAATCCTGCTCAATAATGGCGGTTTGCTGATTAATATATTTAAGGTAACGCAAATAAGTATTGGCGGTGCGCAGGAATAGTTTCAATGCAAAATTCAGCACGTCTTTCACCGGCCTAACATTATCGCGGTACAGCGACGGACTATCGTAAGGCAACACCTCGTTCTCAACCTGACAAATGGTGATGGTAAAACTATCGGTCATAAAAATACCAAGCGGCACGGTAAAATACGGAACTCCGTTATCCTTGTCGGGTACCGGAATACGAATAATGATCAGCGACCAGTCATCGTCGTGCTCAATCCTCGACCGTTCGTCGGCATCAAGAATATCACGCACAACATCTTGCGGTACGTTAAAATCTTTAGTAAGTAATTCTATTTCGTTGGCGGTAGGTTGCGTAACGTTAATCCAGCAACCGCTTTCCGGCTTTTCAATTTCGTTGTATCCACCAAAGGTTTTGAAAATTTTCAACATGGTATTACCTCCTCTGTTTTTTACCGGCAGGAGGCAATGTGGCTCCTAGCGGTAAGAGTTATTTTTTAATTCTCTATGATACGGGCCTTCGTCCATATTAATTTTCGTTTTTTTTTTGAATTCGCTTGCAAAGGTAATTTTAAACGGCCAAAACCCGGCTTTTGTTTTAAAAAATATGTTAATGAACTCTTAATACCCTCCACAACCCAAGTCATTAACAACTCGATAAGAAATGTTAACGCTAATTAACTTTTATTCTGTTCAACTATACATGCAAAGCGCTACCTTTAATCCCGTAATAACAGAGCACAGAAATGAAATGGATATTTTACATCGTATGTTTTTTGCTTCTCGGAATCAACTCCGCGAGTGAGACTTCCGTTTCATCTCAGCTAAACAACCAAAGCGTAACATTTGCAGCGAATATTCAAAATAGTTATGTTAGCACACCAACAGTGTTTGTATCGGAAGATCTCGATTCCGAAGGTTTTTCGTTGGGATCAGCACTGTTATCATCAAATAATTCAACCACCTATTTTTCAGAAATACAAACCGGTATTGTTCAGTATACGCCTGAAACATATTCTTATCTTTTAGCTGCCTGGTTGATTGACCTTCCCCCACCCTCATTAGTGTGATCCAAAACAAGTATTTAGCATCTTAACCTGTTCCGTTCAACGGGTTTATGCACTTCTCCCGTGCAGGGAAAAATTATTCACACTAAAAAACACGATCATGAGAACAATACTAAATTTTAATGAATACCCACAAAATCAAGCCATTCATCTTGAAAAAGTTAACGACAGTTCAAACCAGGTAGAAATAGCAGAAGTAAACTATAATCCGGATAGTAACCTGGAGCTTGTGCTTCAATCGCCTTTGTTTATTCGCACGCCACGAAATATAAAAATTTCGGGAGACCGGCTTACATTAACACTGGAAGAATTTGTTCGGGCCGATTACCCCGATCGTACACCGGAGCATGCATGGGCCAGCTTTTTTTATCATACCTATGTACGATTTCATCATATCTCGTTTTTACTACCGGGCGATGATTTTTACATGATAAAATCGGCTGTACTTCCAGAAGCCCTTTACCTGAAAATTGTTTTAGGAATGGCAGATTAATAAGAGAGTTTTTGTTTTTGTAACCATAATGAGTTCATTAAAAAGAGGGTAAGTCACAATGACTACCCTCTTTTGCTTTTTATCTTTACGGTCTGCTTTCAAGCTTTAATCTTATCGTATAAGCCCAGCAATTTTGTCTGGTAAATCTCTTTAATTTGCTCTTCGGCCTCGCCAATTGGTTTTACCGGAATCAAATCTTTTACCTCATCGGCCGACATGCCTGATTTAAAGAAAATAGATAGCGATTTTTTCAAACTAGCCTCCACTGCCTTTTTAGCCTCTTTCTCATCTAGTCCGGTAGCTTCGGCAACTTTCAACATTTCTTCCCATTGGAACCAGAAATAGGTAGGTAACATGGCTGAAACAATAGCGTATCCTTCCAGTTTATTTTCTTTTACCTCGAAGTTTTTGCCCAATGCTTTCACCAGTTTCATAAAGCTCTTTTTGACCTTTTTGCCAGTTTCCGGATGAAAAGCTACCGGATTATATCCTTTGTTAATAAAGGAAGTAGCGTTAGGAATCATCCGGATAACTTTTGCAGTTCCCAAAGCTTCGGCAATCTTTGCGATAGTAACTTTTGGAGCCAGCGAAAGCACCTGTGTATCTTCTGGAACAACTTCTTTAATAGCAACAAGCGTTTCGGCCATTACCGGCGGATGAACTGCCAAAACTACCAGTTGTTGTTTTGCGGCATCTTCTACCGATTCGGCAGCTTCAATCTCAGGAAATAAATCTTCAAGAGCACTCAGCGTATCGCTGTTTGGTTCGAATACTTTTACGTTCTCAAAAGCAACTTTTTTGTTTTGAAACGCCTTCAGAAAGATCTTTGTGATCCTTCCACCACCAATAAATCCAATGGTTTTTGTTTTCATTTTTTGAGTTTTATTGTTAGTTGAAAAATTCTCACATCACATAATTAAAAATGAAACCTACAATTACAATTCCTGCAGCAACAATCCCCACAAACGCAGCAATTAGTTGCCACTTTAACACCTTTTTCAGGATGATGATTTCGGGGAGTGACAAGGCGATAACCGACATCATAAATGCCAGTGCGGTGCCCAGCGATACTCCTTTTTCGATGAGTACACTGACAATGGGGATAATTCCCGCAGCATTGGAATACATAGGAACTCCCATTAAAATAGCCAGTGGTACACCGTACCAGTTTTCTTTTCCGAGAAGTGAGCCAAGAAAATCTTCGGGAACATAACCATGTGCTCCTGCTCCAACGGCAATACCGATAATGATATAAATCCAGATTTTGCCGACAATTTCGCGAACCGAATCAAAACCTTTTTGAATACGATCGCTAAACGAAAGTTTTTCTTCTTCGATGCCCTCAGCATTTGCTTTTACACTATACACCCAATCGGCAACATATTTTTCCATTTTTAATTTCCCGATTAGCCAGCCCGAAATAATAGCAATCGTTAAACCGGTGGCCACGTATATTAGGGCTACTTTCCAGCCAAACAAACCTACGAGCAAAACAAGTGCAACCTCGTTTACCATAGGTGCTGCAATTAAAAACGAAAAAGTAACGCCAATGGGAATGCCGGCTTCAACAAATCCCAAAAACAGCGGAATTGCCGAGCACGAGCAAAAAGGAGTTACAATACCCAATAATGCCGACATTACATTTCCGGTAAACAGCGATTTACCCTGCAACAATTTACGGGTCTTCTCGGTAGAAAAATAGCTGCGAATAATTCCGACTCCGAAAATTATCAGCACCAGCAGCAGCATTACCTTTGGCACTTCGAAAATAAAAAAGCGCAATGTTTCGGTTAAATGTTTACCGGCTGTCATTCCTACCACATCGTCGATAATTAGATCGGCAATGTTTTGCAGATTCATGTACAGCAGTAGCCAAACGGGCAACATAAATAATGGGAATAACCAACCGTTTGTTTTTCGGTTTAATGCAATTACTTTCTCTCTCATTTCTCTTCCATTCGTATTTTTACGAACTATTCCTTTAAAATTTTTTACTATCGATTCTTACCGTAACCACGGTAGAATAAACATGATAAGCATATAATAAATCCCCACACCAATAAACAACACGGCAATTACGCGGCGAAACCAGATTTCAAATGTTTTCATTTTGTTGTACAGGTTACCGATAGAGCCAACGCTAAAGGCAATTAACCAGGCAAAAATGATAACCGGAATTCCGGTGGCCACTGCAAAAACGATTGGCAGGTATAAGCCGCTGGCACTACTAATAGTCATCGGAATGAGTATGCCAAAATAAAGAACGCCGCTATACGGACAAAAAGCCAGTGCAAAAACAATTCCGAGCAACAACACGCCCCAAAATCCGCTGTTCGAGCGGTTTTGCATTTTTTCAGTTAGTGAACCAATTCCCGGAATGGAGAGTTTCAAAACGCCTAACATAAAAAGGCCAATTATTATAAGTAACGGACCTAAAATTTTCTCACCCCAGGTTTGAAAAAAGGAGGAGAACTCGAACTGGCTGGCACCAAGAAAGAACAGCAAACCGATGGCAGTATACGAAAAGGCACGTCCTAAAGTATAAACCAAACCATTCAGAAATACTCTTTTCTGGCTGGTAATATCTTTACTGATGTAGCCGATTGCTGTTATGTTGGTTGCCAGCGGGCAAGGGCTTATGGCAGTCATAAGCCCCAGCATAAACGCCGACAATATCGGAATTTCTGAGTTCTCAAAAATTGTTTGTAATACCTCCATCGTTATTAAAGCAACTCGTCGATTTCAGACTTTAACCGCTGTTCAAATTTTTCGGGTTTGGTGCGCGCATTCATAAATGCAGAACTGGTAAGATCAACCATTTCGTCGCCTTTTACCAGCAATAGCGTTTGTCCGCTGATTTTATACTTTTTCACCAAAGGATTATCTTTATCCTCTTCACGATTAATCGACTCGAAAGTTACTTTTCCTTTGTAGTTCTCCTCGATCGTTTCCTTGGCTACTTTTTCAACGGCCTGGCAAGTAACACAGCGGTTTGTTGCATGAAAATAGTAGGCTTTTACTTCACTTGATTGCGGAGCTACAGTACATCCGTCGCACGATGCATTCGGACCGCCCTGGGCCGCACCCGAACATTGAGCACTTGCTGAAATTGCTCCCACAAAAAGTACAATACTTAAAATACTGATTAATTTCTTCATAACATTTCTGTTAAAGGTTGTTGATATTTTATTACTAAATCGGTTTTGTCGTTTGTGTCGTTTCATGTTTGAAATGACGGTTAAGTTGTAGTTATTTTTTGAATTTTACGAGATCAGAAAAAGTGAGCATAGTTTTTAGCTACGTGAATCTTTTTATGATGAGTAAAATCGATAAAAAACAAAACTTGGGCCGTTAGAGCAGGCATGACGCGACACTAATTACTACGACAATAATTCTTTCAATTCTTTATCTCCCGGAAGCTTTCCGCTTAGCACGACTTTTCCGTCAACCACAAGAGCCGGCGTATTCATTACACCAAACTGCATGATCTTATATATGTCTTCCACTTTTTCGATCGATGCTTCAACGCCCAATTCACTCACGGCGTTTCTTGTTCTTTCTTCCAGCTTTTTGCACTTTGCACAGCCGGTTCCTAAAACTTTTATCTCCATCTTTACTTTTGGTTTTTTGATTTATTGTTCGCAAAAACACGAACTATTTTTATAAATTTTTTAGTCTATTTTCAGAAAATCTCTAAATAATTTCTGTGCTTCTGCCCAGTTCTCTTTATTCACACAATATTTAATTCGCGGAGCTTCAATCTCTCCCTGAATCAATCCTGCATCCTTTAATTCTTTTAAATGTTGCGATAAAGTTGACTTTGCAATTGGCAACTCATCACTTAAATCGCCACTGTAACAACAACTCTGCTTACCCAATAATTGCAATACATACACGCGCACCGGATGTCCGAGCGCTTTTGCATAGCGGGCAATTTTCTGTTGCTGATCTGAAATAATTTGTACTTCCATGTAATTAACATTGTTCGTTGTTCGCAAAAGTACGAACAGTTTTTCGAAATATGAATTTATCATCCTCTTTTATTAATTATTTATTTATATCGCTTGCGACATATAAAATAATTTCTACATTTGTGTCGTGTACGACATATTTAAGAAAACATATAAAAACAATTAAACAATGGAAAACAACTTTTATCAATTTAAAGCAACGAGCTTGCAAGGCAAAGAAGTTGCGATGGACAGCTACAAAGGGAAAACAGTTTTGGTAGTAAACACGGCCAGTAAATGTGAACTAACCCCACAATTTGAAGGGTTGGAAAAACTGTACAAAGATTACAAAGACAAAGGATTGGTGATTCTCGGATTTCCGTGTAACCAGTTTGCCAACCAGGAACCAGGCGATGAAAAATCGATTGCTGAAGGCTGCCTGTTAAATTATGGCGTAACATTCCCCATGTTCTCAAAAATAGATGTAAACGGCGAAAATGCCCACCCCATTTACAAATACCTGAAAAAAGAATTAGGCGGAACTTTAGGCAGTAAGATTAAATGGAATTTTACAAAATTTCTGATCGATGCGGAAGGTAATCCGGTAAAACGATTTGCGCCAACTACCAAACCGGAGAAACTGGAAAGCCACATCGTAAAACTTTTGCAGAATTAAATGGTTAACAAAGAGTTTGAATTTTTAAAGAAATTAGTAATCAACAAAAGACTTATAAAATGAAACAATTAATTGCATTTTTCACCGTCGTTACCTTGCTTGTATTTCAGGCAACACCTTCGTTTTCTGCAGAATTAAAAGAAGACAAGCCTGCACAAAAAACATTTCACGATTTTGTTGTAAAAGACATTAATGGCAACGATTTCGATCTTGCCCAATTCAAAGGCAAAAAAGTTTTGGTGGTGAACACGGCCAGCAAATGTGGCTATACACCACAATTCGAGCAACTCCAAGATTTATACGAATCGCTGGACAAGGAAAAATTTGAGATCATTGGATTTCCTGCCAATAACTTTTTAAAACAAGATCCGGGTTCCAATGAAGAGATTCTGGAATTCTGCACAGAAAACTATGGTGTAACATTTCCGATGATGGAAAAAGTTTCGGTGTGCGATTATATTTACACGGCTTATCCGCCCGATGAAAACAAAGCCGAAAAAGTAAGCACCGATCCAATTTACGATTGGCTCACCAAAAAGGAACTTAACGGTGTTGCTGATACAAAAATTCAGTGGAATTTCCAGAAGTTTCTGATCGATGAAAACGGACAACTAATCGGCACACTACCACCCAACGTGATGAGTGAAATTATGATGCTGAAAGAATGGTTACAAAATTAGTCCAATAATAAATGAAGCTGCTGTTGCTGCGCTTCAGCAACTTCATTTTATCTTTGCTAAAAAAATATATACCATGGAATTCGAACAGTTAAAACTAGGAAATCAGCTTTGTTTCCCCATTTATGCAGCCTCGCGCCTGATAACTCGTACTTATCAGCCAATGCTCGACGAACTGGGAATTACTTACCCGCAATACCTGGTTTTAATGGTGCTTTGGGAACACGATTCCATGCCGGTAAATACAATTGCCAAAAAGCTAATACTGAATACCAATACCATCACTCCCCTTCTAAAAAGAATGGAAGTACAGGGAATTGTAAAACGCACCCGATCCGAAGAAGATGAACGAAAAGTAACGGTTACCCTATCAGAAAAAGGGCAGCAGTTACAAATCCAGGCAGCAGAAATTCCGGCAAAACTTGTTGCCCAACTCGACACCGACAAAATCTCGGTTGAAGAACTGATCGATCTTCGGGAAAAACTCAACCGACTCATAGATTCCATGACTGAGCGATAATTGAGTTACACAAAAAACTTCTTTAGCATTTCCGGCCAACAGCATAGTCCCTTGCGCATAAATTTCCTAAATTCGCAGCAAATTCAAATACCTAAGAATGAATCAGCGAATACTTCTGCTTATTGGCTTGTTACTAATTTTTCAGGCTTGTAATACCGGCACTTCGAAATATATTGCAAATAACGGGAACATTTACGGCACGTACTACAACATTAAATACGAGAGTCCTAACGGCGAAGATCTGCAATCTGATATTGATGAAGAATTGCAGCGCTTATCGCACATTTTTTCGCATTACGACAAGGAAGCTACAATTACAAAGGTAAATAACAACACTCCGGTTGAGCTTGAATCAGAATTTGTTACCTGTTTTTTGCGGGCTGAAGAAATTGCAAAAATTACAAACGGCGCTTTTGATATTACTGCCGCTCCGCTGATTAACGCCTGGGGTTTTGGCCCTGAAGACCGTCAAAAAATGACTGATGAAAAAGTTGATTCGTTAAAGCAAATTTGTGGGTATGAGAAAATCCGTCTTGAAGATGGCAAAGTCATAAAGGAAAATCCGCACATGACTATTAATATGAGCGCCATTGCCAAAGGTTATACCTGCGACCTGATTGGAGAATTCCTGCAAAAAAAAGGCTGCCTGAACTATATGGTTGATATTGGCGGCGAAGTTGTTGCAAAAGGTGTAAACGACAAAAGCAAGGTGTGGACAATCGGGATTCGCGAACCTATAGAAAATCCTTTTGAAAATGAGCTAAGCGCAGCATTAATGCTTGATAACCGCGCTATGGCAACATCGGGTAATTACCTGAACTTTTATGAGGAAGATGGTAAAAAATATGCGCACACCATCGACCCGATTTCCGGGTACCCGGTTCAGCACAGTTTGTTAAGCGCTTCGGTAGTTGCCAACGACTGTATGACCGCCGATGCGTTTGCCACTGCGTTTATGGTACTTGGTAAAGATGTAGGTATTGAAATTGCGCATCAGGTGCCGGGAATGGAGATCTATTTTATTTATGTCGACGAGAATGGTGAAAACCAGGTTTATATGTCGGAAGGGTTTGAAGAAATGCTTAGGAAATAAAAAAGCCGGTTATTTACCGGCTTCTGTATCTGTTATCAAATTCAATTTTTTGAATTGAAGTTCTTTTCGGGCGTCGCGCTGGGCAATTTTATCTTGCGTAGTTGCACAGTAAACACCGTTTTTCTTTAAATGCGAGTTTCCGCCAACGTGTGTATTCGGAAATTTTCCGCCTTTAAGAAACACAATCCTTACTGCCATCCCCAACATTCCGACTCCAAGCAAGGCCACTGCTAATAAAACAACTTTCAAAATTTCCATATCCTAATTTTTTCAAAATTTCCGCTGCAAAATTACAGTTTTCTAAATAACTAACCCCATCTAAATAACTAATTTAACGGCAAATTGTTGCTGTTTATCTAAAAGTTTCACCAATTCACTCGAGTATTTCGTAAATTCATGAAAACAAAAAACAACAAATCATGGAAAAACACATTAATGTGGTTGCTACACTACAAATTATCTACAGCATTTTTGGGCTTATCATTGCTACAACCATTTTTATTTTGTTTCATGTTATCGGTAATTTTGCCGATGATCAAGAGGCCGAATTTGTACTTTCAATCATCGCTAACGTCATTATGATTATTGCATTTATCGTGAGCCTGCCGGGAATTCTTGCCGGAATTGGTTTATTCAAACGAAAAGAATGGGCACGCATCCTAACACTTATCATTTCGGTACTGAATCTGTTTAGTTTCCCAATCGGAACCGGCATCGGTGTTTATTCAATTTGGGCGCTGGTACAACCTGAAAATGTAGAAGCTTTTAAAAATTAATTCAGAGAAAATCTTTATTTATTTTACAAAAAACAATAATTAAAATATGAACCTCATTCAACTAAAAGAACGTACGGAAGAAAAAAGCCGCATTGAAAAACTTTTAAACAGTACTCAAAACGAACTCACACAAGAACAGAACAAACTAGTTCAACTAAAAAAAGAACTACAAAAAGAATTTGAAGATGTAAAGCGACTGGAAGAAGGAGGGCTAACAAACCTTTTCCATGAGCTGCTGGGAACAAAAGAAAAAAAGCTTGACAAAGAACGACAGGAATACCTGGCCGCCAAACTAAAATATGAGAATTGCCAAAAACAGATTGATAACCTGAAACAAGAGCTTGAACGTTTGACCCGCGAACTACAGCAATGCGGAAATCCGGAACACGATTACAAAGCGCTTTTGTCGGCAAAAGAGCAACAATTAAAAGTCGCAAACGATGGTACGCTTCAGAAATATGAAGAACAACTTGGCCACTACTATTCGCAAAAGAAAGAAGTAAAAGAGGCAATCGAAGCCGGGAAAATGGCCATAAAAGGATTGAAACTGGCTATAGAATCATTGCGAAAAGCGCAAAACTGGGGAGCATTTGATATGGTTGGAGGTGGCCTATTGGTAACAGCCGTAAAACATTCGCAAATGGATGAAGCAAAATCCTTAATACATGATGTGCAATACTGGCTGCGAAAGTTTAATCGCGAACTAAACGATGTGCAAGTTAACCAGGTTGAAAGTATGAATTTACAATTGGACGGACTAACAACATTTGCCGATTACTTTTTTGACAACCTGATTATGGATTGGGTTGTACAAAGTAAAATTAACCACTCATACGATGGATGTGTAGATGTTTTAAACCAGGTTTCCCAAATTGTCGATCAACTTCAATCAGCCGACTCATCGTTAACCACGAAATATAAAACAACCAAAAAAGAATTGACCGACTATTTGGTACAGGCGTAAACATCAATTTTATTACTTTTACGTTCGCTTGAATGTAAAAATATGATTCAGTACGAAATAAGAGTTACCGGAAGAGTTCAGGGAGTAGGGTTTCGCTACTACGTGCAGCAACAGGCCAAATTACTGAATGTTACCGGCTGGGTGCGAAATACCGTTGATGGCGGCTTGATGGTTATGGCACAAGGTAACGAGCCGGCTGTTAAAACGCTGGTTGACTACCTTTGGGTAGGTCCTCCCCTTTCGCTCGTAAAAAGTGTTCATGCTGCCGAGCTTCAGCCTATTGAAACCTATACCAACTTTGAAGTCAGGTATTAGGCCTCACTCTCGTTACAGAACTCAATTCTAAAAATCTAAACCACACAAAATTGGAAAAGAGAAACATTCATATGACGCCGGAACAATTCCGGAAAGAAGGTAAAAAAATAATTGACTGGATTGCTGATTATTACGAACAGATCGAAGATTATCCTGTTCTATCACAGGTAAAACCCGGCGATATTATCAACTCATTACCGAATGCAGCGCCTCAGAAAGGCGAAAGCATCGACGAGATGATTAAAGACCTTGATGAAAAAATTATGCCGGGAATTACACACTGGCAATCGCCCAACTTCTTTGCCTATTTTAATGCCAACACTTCTTTCCCGTCAATTTTAGGTGATCTGGTTTCATCAGGACTTGGCGTGCAGGGAATGTTATGGGCTACCAGTCCGGCGGCTACCGAAGTTGAAACCCGTGTACTAGACTGGCTGGCCGATATGATGAAGATGCCCAAACAATTCCGGTCAACATCATCAGGCGGAGGCGTGATTCAGGATACGGCATCAACGGCGGCTTTAACAGCAATTATAGCAGCACGCGAACGAATTACAGAGTTCAAGACCAACGAGAACGGACTGGATAAAAAGTTGGTGGCGTATGTCTCTTCTCAAACGCATTCTTCAGTAGAAAAAGGAATTAAGATTGCTGGAATCGGGCGGGCTAATTTGCGGTTGATTGATGTAGATGAAAACTGTTCGATGCGAACCGATCTTCTTGAACAACAAATACAACAAGACCGCGCCAACGGATTAATTCCATTTTTTGTTTGCGGAACTATTGGTACTACCTCATCAACTGCCATCGATCCACTACCCGAAATCGGAAAAATTTGCAAACAGGAAAAATGTTGGTTTCATATCGATGCAGCGTCATTGGGAACAGCTATGCTTTGTCCGGAATTCAGGCATTTAGCTAATGGTGTTGAACTGGCCGACAGTTACAGTTTTAACCCACACAAATGGATGTTCACGAATTTTGACTGCAACGTTTTTTGGGTAGCTAACCGAAACGAACTTATCAATACTTTTTCAATTCTGCCTGAGTATTTACGAAACAAAGCCACCGAATCTGGCGAAGTGTTTGATTACCGCGACTGGCATATTCAGTTGGGACGTCGTTTCAGAGCCTTAAAACTTTGGTTTGTAATTCGCCATTATGGCGTTGATGGACTTCAGCAGCTAATTCGCGAACACGTTCGTCTGGCGGCAACATTTGAAAGCTGGATTAATGATTCAGAAGATTTCGAAGTGGTTGTTCCGACAACAATGAACCTGGTTTGCTTCCGCCACAAATCAGACGATGCGTTTAACCTGAAACTAATGAATACCATCAACGAAGCCGGCAAAATCTTTTTTACTCACACCAAATTAAACGGGCAAATTGTGCTGCGGATGAATATTGGGCAAACACACATTGAAGAAAAACATGTAAAAAATGCCTGGAAAATAATTCAGGATACGGCAAAAGAGCTGGAATCTAACGAATAAACTTTGAAATATTTACTGAAGTTTCTTTTTTACCTCTTTTTGATAAAACTTACACACCTCGGTTAACCCGCATTTTTCGCACTTTGGTTTGCGGGCCAGGCAAGTGTAACGCCCGTGCAAAATAAGCCAATGATGTGCTTTAGGCACCAAATCTTCAGGAATGTACTTCATTAACTGCTGCTCGGTTGCCAATGGTGTTTTGGCATTCGTACTTAATCCAATACGAGCTGCAACCCTGAAAACGTGTGTATCAACCGCCAGCGCCGGTTTGTTATAAACTACCGAAGCAATAACATTCGCCGTTTTTCTTCCGACGCCGGGTAGTTTTTGCAAATCGTCAACATCACTCGGAACTTCTCCATCAAATAATTCGATAAGCTTTTGTGCCATCCCAACCAGGTGTTTCGCTTTGTTATTCGGATATGAACAGCTTCTGATGTAGTCAAAAACTTCAGCCGGTTCAACTTCGGCCATTTTATATGGTGTAGGAAAACGCTTCAGCAATTCCGGAGTAATTTGATTTACGCGTTTATCAGTACATTGAGCCGATAGAATCACAGCAACAATCAACTCAAACGGATTCCCGTAATCCAGCTCTGTTTCAGCAATTGGCATCGCTTTTTCAAAATAATCTATAATATATGCAAAGAGTTCTTTCTTTCTCATTTTTTCAATTTTTTTCAAAAATAATCGATTTTTTTTCTCAAAAGGTGTAACAGAATTGATAAAACACAGTCATATACTACAAATGCTTAAGCATCATTTCTCTCCTATAACATGAAATGGTTTTAAGTAATAATTAAACAGCAAAATAAAAAGCCGGCTCCCACCGGCTTTTTTCCTTTCCCGGGTTATTAATATCAAATCGTGAATAAAAATTCTTCATAAATTGCTGCTTCACCTAAAAATCAAGCAGATAAATTTTATTTTTGTTTGAAATTGTGAAGGAGGAATCGTTTTGAAGAGAAGAATTTACGTAGTTATTTTGGTTGTTGGTTTAGCAATTCTGGCTTTCAAATTACAATCGTTTGTTGGCTCAGAAAAGGCTAAAGAACAGGCAGTACCCGAGGAAGTATTTACTGAACCCGAATATAATCCTGTTGTTGAAATTGAGAATACAGTTACACGTTTTGATAGTTTACTGGAACTAAATTTAAAAGAATCGGGAACTGTTGGAGCAGCTGCCGTAATAACTTACAAAGGAAAAATTGCGCTGGTAAAATGTTATGGCGTTCGAAAAGCCGGAGAAAAAAATCCGGTGAACGAAAACACAGTCTTTCGCCTGGCCTCGGTATCAAAAACGGTTACCGGTGTTTTAGCTGGAATTCTTGATGAAGAAAACATTGTGAAACTTGACGATAAAATTGTTGACTATCTGCCCAACTTCAAACTTAAAAACCAAGAATACACCAACCAGCTTACTGTGCGTCACTTGCTAAGTCACACTTCCGGTTTAATTCCGCATGCATACGACCTGATGGTTGAAGACAAAGTACCGTTAGAAAAAATAATTGACCGTTTAGATCAGGTGGATATAACCGCTGCCCCGGGCCAGCTTTATGGTTACCAAAATGTAGTTTACAGTATTTATGATCCGGTAACCAAGGCAAAAACACATAAATCTTTCGAGTCCGTGATGAAGGAGAAAGTTTTTCAGCCTTTCGGAATGGCCGATGCATCAGTAAATTTTGAAGATTTTAAGAACAACGATAATAAAGCTTATCCGCATTACAACCGGGGACACAACCGTTACAGCCCAATGCGGTTGAACGACCGCTACTACACAACTGCGCCGGCAGCCGGAGTAAATGCAAGTATTTCAGACCTTGGTCACTTTTTGTGTACATTAACCGACGATGACTCTGAAGTTTTTGATTATAAAGCCCGTGAGGCAGTTTTTACTCCGCAGGTGAATTCGCCGTTAAAACGTACATATTTCAGAAGTTGGGGTCGCGATGTAAAAGATAAACGTTATTCAATCGGATGGCGTATTATCGATTATAAAGGACGCGAAATTGCGTACCACGGTGGTTATGTTTTGGGTTATAAAGCCGAAATTGCATTGTGCGATCAAGAAGACATTGGCATTGCTATATTGAGTAACTCGCCCAACAGTGCTACGGCGAAAAACATACCGGAATTCTTAAACATGTTGTTCGATTACAAAGACAAAATAGCCCTGGAAGAACAAGAGAATGAAGATTCTCCTGAAAACAAATCGTAAATCATGAAGCCATATTTGCAAGCAGAAAACCTCTCGAAACGATGGGGCGAATTAATGCTGTTCGAAGATATTTCCTTTACTGTATTTGAAGGTGCAAAAGTTGCACTGATTGCCAAAAACGGCACCGGAAAGTCAACATTACTAAATCTGTTAGCTGGTAAAGATTCGCCTGATGAAGGAATTATTACTCTTACCAACGATGTTAAAGTGGGGTATTTTGAGCAGATTCCGGATTTGAATCCCAACAATACGGTTATTGAGGAAATTTTTGAAAGCGACAATGAAAAGATAAAAACGGTAAAGGCTTTCGAGCTGGCAGTGGCCCAAAACAAACAGGATGAAATTGCTGCAATTTCTGCAAAAATGGATGAGCTTAATGCCTGGGCAATTGAAGTTGAGATTAAACAAATCCTGACAGAGCTGAAGATCAATTTCCTGGAGCAAAAAGTTGAAGAGCTTTCCGGAGGGCAGCAAAAACGCCTGGCACTGGCAAAAGTTCTTATCAATCAACCCGACCTCCTGATTTTGGATGAGCCAACCAACCACCTCGATTTGGAAATGATTGAATGGCTGGAAGCTTACCTGGAAAAAACAAAAGCAACATTGCTAATGGTTACACACGACCGCTATTTCCTTGATCGTGTTTGCAACGAAATCATTGAAATGGAGGACAACCAGGTTTATCGTTACCAGGGAAATTACTCGTATTTTTTGGAGAAACGCGACGAACGCATTGCCATGCAACAGGCCAGTATTACCAAGGCCAAAAACCTGATGCGTACCGAAATTGAATGGATGCGCCGGATGCCAAAAGCCAGAAGCCACAAAGCAAAGTATCGTGTCGATGCATTTCTGGACCTAAAAGATAAGGCCTCGCAAAATATTCGCGAAGACAAGGTAGAGATGAATGTAAAATCGGCACGTTTGGGTAAAAAAATTGTGGAGTTGGAACATGTTTCCAAATCATTCCCCGGTGTAAAACTGATTGAAGATTTCTCCTACAAATTTCAACGTTTCGAGAAAGTGGGTATTGTTGGGAAAAACGGAACCGGCAAATCAACTTTTCTCAACCTGTTAACCCAAGCATTAACTCCCGATTCAGGTACAATTGAAATTGGACAAACTATAAAATTTGGCTACTATCGCCAAGATGGTATTGCTTTTGATCCGCAAGAAAAAGTAATTGAAGCCGTACAGAAAATTGCCGAGTACATTCATTTTGAGGATGGGACAAAAATGAGTGCCACGCAAATGTTGACGCACTTTCTTTTTCCACCCGAAACGCAATATAACTATATTGAAAAACTGAGTGGTGGCGAACAACGCCGCTTATACCTTTGCACTGTATTAATGCAAAATCCGAATTTTTTGATTTTGGATGAGCCCACCAACGACCTGGATATTATGACGTTGAATGTGCTGGAAGAATATCTGCAGTCGTTTGCCGGATGTGTATTGGTTGTTTCTCACGATCGGTTTTTTATGGACAAAATTGTGGATCATCTTTTTGTTTTTGAAGGAGAAGGAAAGATCACTGATTTCCCGGGTAATTACACCGTTTACCGAAACAAAGTTGAAGAGGAGGAACAACAAAAAGCCAGAGTTGAAGCAAAAATAAAAGCCGAAACGAAAGCACAGGCAGAGGCTACAGAAAAATCTGCTCCGGCACAAACGAAAAAGAAATTATCGTATAATGAGAAACGGGAATTCGAGCAACTGGAAATCGAAATTCCGGAACTGGAACTTCAAAAAGAAGAATTGGAAAACCTTATGAGTTCAGGCGAACTCCCCCACGATCAACTCTATGAAAAATCGCTTGAGCTGGAAAAAGTTAAAACAATGCTCGACGAAAAAGAGCTACGCTGGCTTGAATTAAGTGAGCTGGGATAAATAACAGAAAGATTAGATATCCTCGAACTCTACGCTGGTGTAGTCTTTAATAGGAGTCTTTTCTTCTTCGGCAGCAACTTCTTCCTCTGTCTCATCTACTGGCGCAGCTTCTTCACGCACCTCTTCAGGTTGTTTATCGTGTATGAAATCAACAACTTCCTGTAAACTTTCAAGAAACTTGGTGAAGTCTTCCCGGTATAAAAAGATTTTGTGTTTTTCGTAAGAGAATTTACCATTTTCACCAAAACGTTTTTTGCTTTCGGTGATGGTTAGATAGTACTCATCATTTCGGGTGCTTTTTACATCGAAAAAATAAGTTCTTTTTCCTGCACGGATAACTTTTGAATGAATCTCTTGTTTGAATTTACTGTCTTTAAACTTAGCTCCCTCCTTGGTATCACCACTTTCCATTCTTCAATATTTTGGTTTTTGGACTTAGTTAGATTTCAAAAATAGAAAAATATTTGACAAATATTCATAATGTGTCACGTAGCAGATTTATTCTGTGGCAAAAAATGCTATTTATATTGGTTCTACAAACATAAATCCAGATGTAACTATTTGGTAGGCAGCATAAAAAAGGGGACATAATTATGTCCCCTTTTTTGTAAAAAATATCGTGTCTAATTATAGATTTCTTTTTTTGCCGACAGCAGCGTATTTAAAAGCAATGATGTACGAGTCATCGGTCCTACTCCACCCGGCACCGGGGTTATGTACGAACATTTTGGTGCAACCTCATCATACAAAACATCACCTTTTAGTTTAAAACCCGATTTTGTTTTGTCCGATTTAACACGAGTGGTTCCTACATCGATAACTACAGCTCCTTCTTTTACCATATCGGCAGTTACAAACTCAGGAACGCCCATTGCTACGATTAAAATATCGGCATTGGCACAAACCTCTTTCAGATTGGCTGTGCGGCTGTGTGCTACAGTTACTGTTGCATTGATTGCCTTTTGTGACATCAATACACTCATTGGGCGGCCAACAATGTTACTGCGCCCTAAAACCACGCAGTTTTTACCGCTGGTTTCAATGTTGTAGCGCTTTAACAATTCTACAATTCCATATGGAGTTGCCGAAACAAACGATGGCAAACCAATTACCATACGTCCAACATTTATTGGATGAAATCCATCAACATCCTTTTTCGGATCGATGGCTTCAATAACTTTTTGCTCCGAGATGTGTTTTGGCAGTGGCAACTGAACAATAAAACCATCCAAATCATCGTCGTTATTCAATTCCTCAACTTTGGCAAGTAATTCTTCTTCAGTTACATCATCTTCATAACGGATAAGCGACGACTTAAAACCAACCGCCTCGCAGTCTTTAATTTTATAGGCAACATAGGTTTCGCTACCGCCATCATGACCAACCAGAATAGCTGCCAAATGAGGTTGTTTTCCTCCGTTGTCGATTAGTTTTTTAACCTCTTCTGCTATTTCCGCTTTGATTTCAGCAGCTATTTTTTTACCGTCGATAAGATTCATTTCTGTTTAAAATTATGTTTGCCTAACGATTTAATTGAACTAAAATTTCCGTCCCTGTCCCTGCATTCCGGCCATCATACGCTGCACATTCTTTCCCTGCGATACCATGCGCATCATTTTTCGGGTTTCGCTAAATTGTTTCAACAAGCGATTCACCTCCTGAATATCTGTTCCTGAACCTGCAGCAATACGTTTTCTGCGACCTCCATTAATAACCGATGGGTTTTCACGTTCCTCAGGTGTCATCGAAAAAATGATAGCTTCAATGTGTTTAAACGCATCATCATCGATATCCATTCCTTTCAACGCTTTCCCCATTCCTGGAATCATCCCCATTACATCTTTCAGATTACCCATTTTCTTAATTTGGTTTATCTGCTTCAGGAAATCGTTAAAGTTGAATGTATTTTTTTGCAGCTTTTTCTGCAGTCGTTTGGCTTCTTCTTCGTCAAATTGTTCCTGGGCTTTTTCAACCAGCGAAACAATATCACCCATTCCCAAAATACGGTCGGCCATACGATCGGGGTGGAAAACGTCGAGTGCATCAACTTTTTCGCCGGTACCAACAAATTTGATTGGCTTTTCAACTACCGAGCGAATCGACAATGCAGCACCACCACGGGTATCACCATCTAATTTAGTAAGAACAACACCATCAAAATCCAGTCGATCGTTAAATTCTTTGGCTGTATTAACAGCATCCTGACCAGTCATCGAGTCAACCACAAACAGGATTTCGTCCGGATCAATCGCTTTTTTAATGGCAGCAATCTCGTTCATCATCTGCTCGTCAACGGCCAAACGACCGGCGGTATCCACAATAACCACATCGTTGCCATTAGCTTTGGCCTGCTTAATTGCAGCCTGAGCAATTTTTACCGGATCCATATTACCCTCTTCGGTATAAACCGGTACATTAATTTGCTCGCCCAATACTTTCAACTGGTCAATCGCAGCCGGACGATAAACGTCGCCTGCAACCAAAAGCGGATGACGGCCTTTTTTACTTTTCAGCATGTTGGCAAGCTTTCCGGAGAAAGTTGTTTTACCAGATCCCTGCAGCCCCGACATTAAAATTACTGCCGGTTTACTTTTTAGTTCAATATCGGTAAAAGTACCGCCCATTAACTGAGCCAGCTCGTCTTTTACGATTTTCACCATCATTTGCCCCGGCTTAACAGCAGAAAGTACATCCTGCCCCAAAGCTTTAACTTTTACGTCGTCGGTAAATTTTTTGGCAATTTTAAAGTTCACGTCGGCATCCAATAATGCACGACGAATATCTTTCAGCGTTTCCGCTACATTGATCTCGGTGATTTTTCCTTGTCCCTTAAGAAGCTTAAAGGACTTCTCCAGCCTGTCACTTAAATTCTCAAACATGCTTTTACTTCTTTTTGAAAATGAGGTGCAAAAATAGCAAAAACAACAGAAAAGATGAAAGGATTTACAAGCAAAAAGAAAAAGCTTTTTATAACCCCTTTAAACCACCAAAAACATTTGATGCCAATTGCTGTTTTCTTTTTTATTCAGATTATCATAACTTGTACAAAAAAACATAAAGACATCCTATCAAAAGCAATTTTACTTAACCATATATTTTATTTACAATCATGAAAAAAGCAACAATCTTCTTACTACTAATTTTCACCTCCTTTTTAGGATTTGCGCAACAACTCGACAATCAGTTTTATTTCCGGGTTGGATACTCCAGTCCTTCGTGGAAGCATTTTGGCCTTGAAGAGCAAGATTGGAACGATCTAGGATTTGAATCAAAAGCCGGAGTTAATTTTGAACTGGGCTCCATTTTTCTAATCAAAAGCATTCTTAATCGCGACGATATGGCTTTTGGAATAAATGCCGACTACCTTTATGCCACATTCCATAATTTCGACAATGAATACGATATAAACATCGGTGTTTTCCGTGCCGGATCAAAAGTCGGTCCTTCATTTACCTACAGCCCTGTTGACAAACTGGAGTTTGATATTTACGCTAAATTAGACTTCGCATGGGGCACCGGCCTTGTTACCTACTATGACGATATGATCGATGATGCCGAAGATTTTTTCTTAAGCAAGGCTGATTTTGGATTCTCAACCGGGTTAAACATTCGATACGGATTTTTAATGCTTGGAATTGAGTTTAATACGATTAGTCCCGAGTTAGAATACGATGATGATCCGGATATTTACTGGCAATACCTTGTTGATGCTGAGTTTAACAATTCTAACGGCAACGATAACAAATCAAAACTCCCGTGCATGAATTTCACAATTGGTATGAGTTTCTAAAATTTAAATACCTATAATTTTAACTGAAAAGAGACTGCCCGTTTAGTTTAGCCGGCAGTCTTTTTTTGTTTGACCAACTCCTTTTGAATTGAAAACATCTTGCCTACCTTTGCCATTTTAGAAAAGGAAATATGCAAAACGTTACCATAGATCTTATTGCCCGCAATTTAGGGTTGAACACCACGCAGGTTTTAAACACCATAAATTTACTGAATGAAGGTGCCACTGTTCCGTTTATTTCGCGCTACCGAAAAGAACGCACCGGCAGTCTCGATGAAGTGCAGGTGCTGCAAATTAAAGAGCAAAACGATAAATATGCCGAACTAGCCAAACGCAAAGAAACAATACTAAAAACCATCAACGAACAGGGACAGTTAACACCCGATTTGAAATCGAGAATCGAAGACTGTTTTGATTCGGTTGAACTGGAGGATATTTACCTGCCCTACAAACCAAAACGCCGCACCAAAGCAACCATTGCCCGCGAAAAAGGACTGGAACCACTGGCAAAAATTGTTATGAAACAACTGGAACGCGATCCGGAGTTCAGAGCCAACCAGTTTTTAAACGACGAAGTGTCTTCGGTTGAGGATGCACTTGCAGGTGCCCGCGATATTATTGCTGAATGGGTAAGCGAAAACGAACGTGCAAGGAATATTGTCAGGAAAGGTTTTGATCTTGGTGCTTATATCACTTCTAAAATTATAAAAGGCAAAGAAGAAGAAGCCGCGAAATACCGTGACTATTTTGATTGGAGCGAACCGCTGAAAAAATGCCCATCGCACCGCTTGCTTGCCATGCGCCGTGGCGAGAACGAAGGATTCCTGCGCGTTTCTATTTCTCCAAATGAAGAGCGGGTGCTGGAAAACCTGGAACGTTTTTTTGTAAAAGGCAACAACGACAGTTCAGAACAAGTGGCACTTGCGGTGAAAGACAGTTTGAAACGCCTCATCCAACCATCAATTGAAACTGAATTAGCCAATTTATCGAAAGAGAAAGCCGATGCCGAAGCCATAAATGTGTTTACCGAAAACCTGAAACAATTGTTGCTGGCACCTCCGCTAGGGCAAAAACGAACATTGGCCATCGATCCGGGTTACCGCACCGGTTGTAAAGTGGTTTGCCTCGATGAACAGGGAAACCTTTTGCACAACGAAAATATATACCCTCATAAACCGCAGGAACAGCGTAAAATGGCAGCTAAAAAAGTTACGTCGATGGTGGAAATGTACCAGATTGATGCCATTGCTATTGGAAACGGAACGGCCAGTCGCGAAACTGAAGCTTTTATAAAAAAACTACGCTACAACCGCGAAGTGCGTGTTTATGTGGTAAGCGAAGATGGAGCATCGGTTTATTCCGCTTCGTCGGTGGCACGCCAGGAATTTCCGCAATACGATGTTACCGTGCGTGGTGCCATTTCTATTGGCCGCCGATTAATGGATCCATTAGCCGAACTGGTAAAAATCGACCCGAAAAGTATCGGCGTTGGACAGTATCAGCACGATGTTGATCAAAAACAATTGAAAAGCAGTCTCGATTCTGTAGTCGAGCTAAGTGTAAATGCTGTTGGCGTTAATTTAAATACCGCCAGCAAACACTTGCTAACCTACATTTCTGGTTTGGGTCCGCAGTTGGCCGAGAATATTACTACTTACCGGAAAGAAAACGGATTGTTCGAATCGCGCGACGTATTGAAAAAAGTGCCACGAATGGGACCAAAAGCATTTGAACAGGCGGCGGGTTTCCTGCGTATTCCCGATGCAAAAAATCCACTGGATAACTCAGGTGTACATCCTGAATCGTACAAAATTGTATCGAAAATTGCCAAAGATTTAAAGTGCGAAGTAAAAGACCTGGTTCGAAATGAAGAGCTGATTTCGAAAATAGATTTTAAAAATTATGTAACTGCCGAAGTTGGCCTCCCTACACTAAACGATATAAAAAATGAATTGCTGAAACCGGGCCGTGATCCGCGAAAACCGATTAAAGTATTTGAATTTGCTGATGGCATTTTTAACATCACCGATTTGCAGGTTGGCATGGTACTGCCCGGAATTGTAAACAACATTACCAAGTTTGGGGCTTTTGTTGATGTGGGAATTAAAGAATCAGGACTAATACATGTTTCAGAAATGGCTGATCGTTTTATCTCCGATCCAAACGAAATTGTAAAACTTCACCAACATGTAAAAGTGCGGATAAAAGATCTCGACATTCCGCGCAAACGTATTCAGTTATCATTAAAAGGTGTAGAACAGGAATAAACGATGAAAACGACAAAAACACTACTATTTTTACTAGTTGCGGTGCTATTGTTTTCGTGTACAACAAAAAACAAAACCGAACACAAAAATCCGTATAACCTGTCGCTGGTAAATTCAGTAAAAGAATACAAAAAACAGGTTAACAAGGATGCAACAATGGAACTGGTTGATCTGGAAAAAGTAATCGACAACGTTGTTTTAGACATCCGCTACGCCACCGCAAATAATTTTACCGGCGAGGTGATTTACCAGTCGCCAAAAGCTTACGCCCGAAAACCTGTTGCAGCGGCCTTACAACTTGTTCAGGATTCGTTGGCTGGTCTGAATCTCGGGTTGAAAGTTTACGATGCTTATCGTCCGTATGCCGCCACTGTTCGATTTTACGAAGTATATCCGGACACTGATTTTGTTGCTGATCCGAAAAAGGGTTCGCGTCATAACCGGGGTTGTGCTGTTGATGTTTCGCTGGTGAATTTAGCCACAAAACAAGAGCTTGTAATGCCCACAGCATTTGATGATTTCTCAGAAAAAGCCCATTCTACTTATATTGACCTGCCTGAACCGGCATTACAAAATCGCGCCATTCTTATTGGCGTTATGTCTCATTTTGGCTTTTCAGTGATTAGTACAGAATGGTGGCATTACGATTTTAACGGGTGGGAAAAATTTCCGCTAATGGACCTTTCGTTTGAAGAGCTTACGAATTAATATCAGGATTAAGAGGATCGAAAGGTTTTTCGGGTGTTACTGCCCAAAATATGATGTAAACCAGCAATCCCGGAAAACCGGCAGAAAAAAGCGATAAAAGCACATAAATTACGCGTACCAAAACCACGTCAACCGAAAAATATTCGGCAAATCCTGCCAATACTCCTCCCAACACTTTGTTGTTCGAGCGATATAAACGTTTTGATGTCATAATTCTCTTGTTCCGGAATGTTAACAAAAACGACTATAAGCGAATCTGCATAAATTCCCTACTCTTCATCGTCGTCTTCAGCCAACAACTCTTCATTTTCAAATTCTTTTTCCAAAAACTCTTCGGCTGCTTCAACCAACTCGGTAATAAACTTTTCATCTCCGGGTTCTCCATCTAACCAGTGAATTTCCTGGTTATTCCAGAAATCATCAATATCGGCTTCCACAATAAAACGTGGTGTTTCGGTGTGAACCACAAAAATAGTATCCGGAGTTTCCAGTGAATTGTCGGCTAATAAAAATTTTGGTAGCATGATTAATTGTTTTAAGTTGCTAATGCGAAATTACGACAAAAACCAATCGGTTTCCACATTTCTTAATAGGAAATTGAAAAAATAATAAACAATGTTAAGTTCAATACAATCCTACGATTGCCGATCACAAAAGATGACTTTTCTCAAGAATTAATAACATTTTAAAAATAAAAAGCGGCATTTTTTAACATATTGAGCAGGATTGTTATTTTTAGCTCGATTTATGAAATGAGCATGCGTCATTACCTCCATTCAATAATAAAAATATTCGGCCATGCGAGATCATGAGTTACCTGATGAATAAAGAATTCAACGATAAAAAAAACTGCACATAATGAACAAACTCAATGAAATTCTTTCTACCATCGACGGGCATATTGGAGGCTCGCAATGGTTTGTATTTTTATTACTCGGAACCGGTATCTTTTTTACCATTTACCTGAAATTTCCACAGTTCCGCTACCTGAAACATTCTTTACGAATTGTAAGGGGTAAATTCGACAAAGAGGGCGACGAAGGAGACACTTCTCACTTTCAGGCTTTAACAACTGCTTTGTCGGGAACAGTAGGAACCGGAAACATTGCCGGTGTCGCCTTGGCTATTCACCTGGGTGGTCCGGCTGCACTTTTCTGGATGCTTGTAACCGCGGCACTGGGTATGACCACCAAATTTGTGGAAGTTACCCTGTCGCACAAATACCGCGATAAAGCTGCCGACGGATCGATTGCCGGGGGTCCGATGTATTTCATGAAAAAACGCTTGAACATTCCGTTAAAAAACAACAAGGTATTAAAAACCGGAACTTTCCTTGGGGGCCTTTTTGCCGTTGCAACAATCCTCTCGTCGTTTGGCACCGGAAACCTGCCACAAATTAACAGTATCTCCAACTCTCTGTTCGAAACCTTTGGTATCAATCACATGATAAGTGGCGGAGTACTAGCCATACTTTTAGGTTTGGTAATTGTTGGTGGGATTAAACGTATTGCCAATGTTACATCGCGCCTGGTGCCTTTAATGGCAATCGTTTATTTTATTGGAGCACTGGCTGTTATTACTTACAATTACGAAAATATTATTCCATCTATTGCGGCCATTTTTGGTGATGTTTTCTCCGGCTCGGCAGCTGTTGGCGGATTCCTCGGCGGAAGTATCGCTTTTGCCTTTAACCGTGGTGTTAACCGTGGCTTATTCTCGAACGAAGCCGGTCAAGGATCGGCACCAATTGCCCACGCTGCGGCGCGTGCTCACGAACCGGTTTCTGAAGGGTTGGTTGCTTTATTAGAACCGTTTATCGATACCATTATCATATGTACTTTAACCGGACTGGTGCTGTTATCGTCGGGAGTTTGGACAGAGAAACACGAAAATCTGTTCCAGGAAACTGACATTGTTGTTCTTGCCGACACTTATTCTGAAACTTCGGAAGCCGATGTAGAACAACTGCACAATTACCTGGTTGGACAAGCGGATTTACCGATGTTCAACAATAGCCTGCAAGTACAAAATGGCGAAATTATTAACCAGCCAACTATTTTGCACGCCCGTTCGGTAGCCGAAGACATTAAAGTTTTAGACGGCGATCAACCTTACAGCGGCGAGATAAAAATTACAAACGGTAAAATCGACAGAAGCCCTGATAGCCCTAATCCGGCAAGTCTGGCTCTGGAAGGAAAATCGTTGATGCACAGTGCGCCACTCACCACCATTGCATTTACCCGCAGCTGGTTTGGCGATTACGGAAAATACATTGTTTCTATCGGTCTGCTGATGTTTGCGTTTTCAACGGCCATTAGCTGGTCGTATTACGGCGGCCGGGCGGTAACCTATTTGTTTGGCGTAAAAGGCGAAGTGTGGTACCGCATTGTTTATGTTATCGGATTCTTCCTGGCATCGTTTACCGACACCACAATTATCTGGACACTTTCGGGAATTACCATTGCCTTAATGACAATTCCGAACCTTATCGGTATACTTTCGCTTTCAAAAGAAATGAAAAGCGAAGTGAAACTTTTCTGGGGGGAATATGCCAAACGATTCCCTGGAGAGAAAGTTCCAAAGGGATAATTTTCAATAAAAACAACCTGGATTTTATAAACGGAAAAGGATGTCATCCAATTAATAAGATGACATCCTTTTTCAATAAAATGAAATTTACGACATTTGATTAATGAAAAACTCACTCTTCTTAATATGCTTTGCCTTGTTATTAATTACAAGTTGCCAACAAAACAAAAGCACAAACTTTCAGGTTGTTTCCGAAAGTTATATTTCCGACACAGTGCAATACGCTCAGTGCCACGCTTCATCGATTATAGAAACGGACGAAGGGCTTTTGCTGTCGTTTTTTGGCGGCCCTTACGAACGTCACCCGGAAGTGAGTATTTACACGGCTGCCTTTACAAACGGCCAATGGCAAAAACCACTTAAAGTTGCTGATGGCAAAGCTGACACAACCTCGCTACCAACATGGAACCCGGTTCTATTCCGAAACGCAAACAACAAAATCGATCTTTTCTACAAAGTTGGCCCGAGCCCGAACGATTGGTGGGGAATGGTAATGCACTCTGGTGATGAAGGAAAAACATGGTCGGCAGCAGAACAACTGCCAAACGGAATTCTTGGCCCGATACGAAATAAACCGATCCTACTAAAATCGGGTGTCATCCTCAGCCCGTCGAGTACCGAAGAAAGTCATGAGTTATGGAAATCGCACATTGAACAATCAACAGACGGTGGGCAAACCTGGACAAAAATTGATATTCCATCACCCGATTCGGTAAAAGTTATTCAACCCACTTTACTGGTTTATCCCAATGAAAGTATCCAGGCGCTTTTGCGCAGCAACCAAAATGTAGTTATGGAAAGTTGGTCGCACAACGAAGGAAAAACATGGTCCGAAGTTCAGCCGACAAACATTCCTCATCCCAATTCCGGAATTGATGCCATCACGCTGCAATCGGGCGCAAAATTACTGGTTAACAATCCTCTGCCAAGTGGCGATTCGTGGGAAGCCGGACGAAACAAACTCGATCTTTATTATTCTACCGATGGAAAATTGTGGCAAACCATCATGCATTTGGAAGATGAGCCGGAAGGCGAATTTAGCTATCCGTGTATAATCCAAACAACTGATGGATTAATTCACATCACTTACACTTACAACCGCAGACAGATTAAACATGTTGTTTTAAGTACTGAAAACTAGAAACATATACTTACTTAACCGCCGATAAAAAGTCTGCTGGTGAAAAACTTTGAAACATGAACTCCTAACACTATTTTTGCAGCTGATTAAGAAACAGCTATGCAAAACATTTATCCAAATAATTTCGAGGCAAAAATTGGTTTCGACCGCATTCGCGAAATGCTCACCAACAAGTGCATCAGCACCATGGGCGACGAGTGGGTGCAGGAAATGCATTTTCAAACGTCGTACGATACCATTTTGTTACAACTAAATGAGGTGAATGAGTTTTGCCGAATCATCCGCGAATTCGACAGCTTCCCAGCTACGCATTTTTACGATTTGCGCGAGGCTTTACAAAAAATTCGTTTGGAAGGTCGTTTCCTGGAACCTGAAGAATTGTTTGATTTGAAACGTTCGCTGGAGTCGGTGCGCGCCATCGTTAATTTCTTTTCGAAACAGGAAGATGAAGTCTTCCCTATTCTGAAACAGAAAACATCGCGTGTTCAGGTGTTCCCATATATCTACGACCGCATTGATGTGATCATCAATAAATTTGGAAAGATCAGAGACAATGCATCGCCCGAGCTGGCACAAACCCGCCGCAGTATTTTAAACATGCAGTCGAACATGTCGAAACGTTTGCATGCCATTTTAAAACAGGCACAAAAAGATGGTTGGGTGGAAGATGATGCATCAGTTTCAATCCGCGACGGACGAGCAGTAATTCCTGTTGCTGCCGCCAACAAACGCAAGCTAAAAGGAATTGTTTACGACGAATCGGCTACCGGAAAAACGTCGTATGTTGAGCCTAACGAAATTGTTGAGATGAACAATGAGATTCGTGAACTGGAATATGCCGAACGCCGCGAGATCATTAAAATACTTACCAATTTTGCCAACGATATCCGCCCTTATCTGGAAGAACTAGCCTACTCATACGAATTCCTGGGCGAAATGGATTTCATCCGGGCAAAAGCTTTGCTGGCGGTTGAATTTGAAGCCATCAGACCGGAATTTAAAGAAGAACCGATAATTGAATGGTACCACGCCATTCATCCGTTACTTTTAAAAACATTAAAGAAGGAGAACCGCAAAATTGTTCCGCTCGATATAAAACTCACCGACGAAAAACATATCCTATTGATTTCGGGGCCAAACGCCGGTGGTAAATCGGTGTGCCTAAAAACAACCGGGCTGCTGCAATATATGTTACAATGTGGTTTGCTGATTCCGGTTAACGAAGCCAGTAAAACAGGTATTTTCGAGCAGCTTTTTATCGATATCGGCGACGAGCAGTCGATGGAAAACGACCTGAGTACTTACAGTTCGCACCTGATGAACATGAAACATTTTGTGCGCAACTGCAACGAAAACACACTTATTTTAATCGACGAATTTGGAACAGGAACCGAGCCGATGTTGGGTGGCGCTATCGCTGAATCTATTCTGGATAAACTAACACAGCTTCGCACCTTTGGCGTAATTACCACGCACTACACCAACCTGAAACATTTTGCATCTTCGGCCGAGGGAATTATTAACGGTGCGATGCTTTACGATTCGCAGCACATGAATCCGCTTTTCAAACTGGATATTGGTAAACCGGGTAGTTCGTTTGCTTTCGAGATTGCCCGAAAAATTGGATTACCGGAAGATATTCTGGAACAAGCCACTGAAAAAGTGGGAAAAGACCATATTGATTTCGACCGCAACCTGCGCAAGATTAACCGCGATAAACGCTACTGGGAAACCAAGCGAATGAAAATCCGCAAGGTGGAAAAAATTCTTGACGACACTGCGGAAACCTACGAGTTGGAATTACAGGAAATTCAGAAGCAGCGAAAAGAAATTCTGAAAAAGGCCAAAGAAGAAGCCGATGCATTGCTAAAAGGCGTTAACAAAAGGATTGAGAATACCATTCAGGAAATAAAAAAAGCACAGGCCGATAAGGAAAAAACAAAAGAAGCACGCTCTAAACTGGGTGATCTGAAAAAAGATATCGACCGTAAAATAACCGGCAACGATTCGCTGATCTCTAAAAAAATGGAGAAACTACGCCGACGCGAGGACAACCGGAATAAACACCGTCCTGAGGAAGCGAAAAAGCCAATTTCAAAAGAAAAGCTGGAGAAAAGTATAGAAATGCGACCCGGTGATAAAGTGCGTATTAAGGGGCAGGATACCATTGGCGATCTCATTGAAATTAACGAGAAAAATGCAGTGGTTGCTTTTGGTCAACTGATGACCACGATGCCAAGCAAAAACCTGGAGCGCATTAGTAATAACGAGGCAAAAAAACTGGATAAAAACCGTGGCGTAAGAGCATCGGTTTTAACGGAAAGCTTTTCGGAACGTCGCCTGAACTTTAAACCGGAAATAGATATTCGTGGACAGCGTGTTGAAGAAGCGATTGCAAAAATTACGGAATTTATCGACGAGGCCATTATGTTTGAGGCGGGCCAGCTACGCATTCTGCACGGTAAAGGACACGGAATTTTAAAACAAAGCATACGCGACTACCTCCGCTCGGAACCAATGGTGCGAAGCTACAAAGACGAGCATGTTGACTTTGGCGGCGCCGGAATTACGGTGGTGAATTTAGCGCTATAAAAAACACATCTGAGTTACAATCAGCGTTTTAAGCAAAATCTGCGAGAGATAAAAATATGAAAACCAACTTTAAAGTAATTGCCTTCGATGCCGACGACACACTGTGGGTTAACGAAACATTTTTTCGCGAGACAGAAGAAAAGTTTTGTGCTTTGTTATCTGAATTCAGCACATCGGATGAAACCATGGAGGTGCTTTTTGCCACCGAAATGCAAAACCTTGAAGAATACGGTTACGGCACCAAAGGATTTGTGCTTTCGATGATTGAAACAGCGCTAAAAATCACCGGAAATAAGGTACCACAGCAAACACTGGAGCAGATTATTGAATTGGGCAAAAAACAGATCAATCAGCCGGTGGAATTGCTTGACGGCGTTGTTGAATCCCTGGAGTACCTGAAAGAAAAAGGCTACAAATTAATTGTTGCCACCAAAGGCGATTTACTCGACCAGGAGAGAAAACTGCAAAAATCGAAACTGGAAAAATATTTTCATCACGTGGAGGTAATGAGTAATAAAAATACAGCCGATTACAAAAAGCTCATAAAGCACCTGGAAATAGCTCCGGAAGAATTTTTGATGATCGGGAATTCCTATAAATCAGACATTGAACCGGTACTCGAATTAGGTGGTTTTGGCATTCACATTCCGTTCCACACTACCTGGATTCACGAAAAATCCAAAAAAGAGGAAGAACATCCGAACTGGATTAAACTGAATAGCATAAAAGAAGTTTGCAAGCTTTTTTAATCAATCTTATTCATTCCAGAATCCGGATAGCAAATAATAGCCTTCAACATAAACTTTTTTCTTTCTCCATGCTTTTATTGTAAAGTGGTTATCAATAACATTTCTCTTTTGGCAACTAAAAAACAACATATGAAAAAAGTAACAGGCATCGGCGGGATCTTCTTTAAAACGAGGGATCCGGAGAAAATGAAAGAGTGGTACAACAAAAATCTGGGGCTGGTAACAAACGAATATGGGTCGGTATTTGAATTCAGGAAATCGGACACACCGGCTGAAAAAGCTTACTCGGTTTGGAGTCCGTTTAAAGAGGACACTGACTATTTTCAACCCTCGGACAAAGAATTTATGGTGAACTACAGGGTTGAAAATATTGAAAAGTTGGTTGCCGAACTGAAAGAAGCAGGAGTAACAATTTGCGATGAAATTGAATCCTATGAATATGGTAAATTCGTGCACATCCTCGATCCTGATAATAACAAAATAGAACTTTGGGAACCGGTTGATGAAGTTTTCCAATCGATGTATGAAGGTAAAACCACAAAATAGTATCTTGCAGAAAATCGTAATAGAATGAAAACGGGAATATTCATTATACTTTTTTTAGGACTGTTTATTTTTTCTGCACAAGCCACCGAATTAAATTCACCAACCGACACGACCTACATTTTTCTGAAAGATTACGGTTTATACAAAACCAGGAAGAAGAATGCCATAAAACACTTCTACAAAGCGCTTGATGACTTAAAAACAGATCAACCAAAAATATTGGTATTCTCAACCGGCACCTACCATTTTTATCCGGATGGAGGCAAAACAAAAGTGTATTACGAGGCAGGTTCTACCAATGAAAATCCGAAGGTTTGTGCCTTTTATTTTGAGAATATTAAAAACCTGGTGATCGACGGAAGAGGTAGCCATTTGATTTTTCACCAGGAAATGCAACCATTTACTTTCGACAATTGCCAGAATATTACGCTGAAAAATATGACTATCGATTGGGAGCAACCATTCATAGCACAGGCCGAAGTGTTACGCGTAACTGAACACTATATGGATATTGGTCTTGATCCAAGAGAATCTCCCTATCGCCTTGTTGATGGCAAAATATTTTTCGAGATAGGAAATGGCCAGCAAAACGAGTGGAACAGCACACTTGAATTTGATAGAAAAGGGCGGTTTATTGTACCGCAAACCGGTGATACACCTTGCCTGGGAGAGCACTGGGACGCCTACCATGCCGAACCTACCATGCCCGGAATTGTTAGGCTACACTTTAGTTTCGAACGCAAGCCCCAAATTGGGAATTATTTAATTCTACAACATTCTGAACCGGCATCGGCAGGAGTTTTTATTACTAAATCTAAGAATCTTACAATTCAGAATCTCCGATTGTACCACTCTCCCGGTCACGGCGTTTTAGCCCAACGCAGTAAAGATCTTACTTTTAATGTATTTCAGGCAATCCCAAATCGTTCTAGAAACCGTTATTTCGCCTCGAATGGAAATGGTCTGAACATTGTCAACTGCAGTGGAAATGTTTCGGTAAATAATTGCACTTTTCAGGGACTTGCCAATGAAGCTGTCAGTAGTGAAAACATAAATGCATTTATTGATGAGATTACTTCTGAGAATGACGCTGAAATCCTCGATTTAGCAACTCAATTAACCATACGAAACAGTGCTTTTAAAAATAGCCCGGGAAGCGGAATTCGGATAGCTACTACAGGAAAAGTTATAATTGAAAACAATAGTTTTGAGAGCAGCGGAAGTGCCATACTAATTACCAGCAACTTAGAATCGACACATCGATCATCAGCAACATCGGAAGTTTTAATCCAAGACAATATTTTCTTTCCCATTTGTAATTCCGGTATTTATTCAAACAATGAGGCAATTATAACAATTAAAGGAAATAGCACACCAGCAAACGAACAACCAATCTTCTATCATCAAAATATTCGAATTGAGGGGAACCAGTTCTCTGTATTCGATTATCCGCTTCTGTTTGCTCAATTCGTTGATGGCTTATCCTTCAACAGGAATACTGTAGAACGTTCATTAGACTTTGCTCCGTTTCACAACCGCCAATATTCCTTAAGTTTTGAGCAGTGCAAATCAGTAAACATTTTAAATAATTCGTTTTCAGAAGATGTTTTGGGCAAAAATATTTTCCTGAAAAAAACGTCCGAAAATCAATTAAACATTGACCTAAACTCCAAATTAAGGATAGAAAAGTATTAATTGCCTAGATTCAACTTCACTAAATCTGAATACACCCTAAAAATAATCGGAATCGACTCTAAGCAGCATAAGTTTCTATAATATTGTTGTACATTTACATCAGGACGCGATATCAAAAATATTTAAAATACTGTTGGTGATCCATATTTAATATGGTTCTACTTTTTCAGTACGCTTTTTGAAGTGGTTTGTAAACATAAAACCGTTCATGTTGATGAACGGTTTTTTTTTTCTTCTTACTCTCCTTTTTACCTCAAATGAGAGAATTTTCATTTTCTCTATTTATCATATTGTTTTAAATAATGCAAAAAGAAAGGGTAGAACTTAAGGACGCTTTTTAATGATGATTGATAATTTACAAACCCCTTTATTACAGAACCAATCAAATTAGAAGTCGTTCTACCCTGTTATACAAACCCTATATTTTTATTTTCCTAATTTGTTATAAGTGATACAATCACCAGGCCAAAATACTTACGCACTGAATATGTGACACTTAGTCATGCCATGCCAATTTTAGCCGGTTTCATTTTGGGACATTTTTCTCAAATAGAACCCAAAACAGGTTAATTAAGAAGACTTGAACAAGATGTAACTTGAATAAAAAAGGTGTAATTTGTTGATCGAATTAATCAATTCAATTCACTTCAACATACTCTCCTCCATTTGAATTAGGAAACCTATAAATGTTGCTGCTATATATTTCTTTGATGAATGATTGGAAAAACAAAAGGCAACTCAACAGTTGCCTTTATATATTTTCTTACGTCCTTGTAAGATGTAAAAGAATTGTGCCTAATTTATTTAATGTATTTGGTACTCAGTTTTACAATAAAGCATTTATCTTTAATGATGCCCGGCTTTATACCTCCTTCCAAATAACATTATCAAAAATACAAAATCGAAATAAAAAAACACGCTACAAACGGCTATTTAAGCCATTTTCAGCAATCTGCCTATTTGTCTATCAGTATTTATGAATATGGATTAAGAAAGCATTCATGTACAAAATAAATATGATTTCAGTGCGCCTTGAGTACCTAGGATTCCAGATTTGTGTTTTGTAAAATCTTATGCAAAAAGAAAGGGCAGTTCAACAACTGCCCTTATTAATGTTAACCCCCAAACACACAATAGGTCTGAACGACCTATCACTAGCAAATTAAATAATTCTTTTTTATTTATACAAGGAAACATCTACATTTTTATATATTTTCAGTAATTACCTTATTCATCAATCAGTATCTATTACATAGTTTAAATATTGCATGGCCATTTATCAAAATATTGCAATAAAAAAACCCGGAATATTAACCCGGGCTTATCGCTTTACTATATTGATGAATTTTGATAAAAACCTATTTTTCTTCTAACATTGTCACAAAGGCTTCATATGCCTCCAAAGTTTTTGCCTCTGCAAGATATTTAGTATTCATATCAAGTGTTCCAAGTTCGAATAACCTGGTCCAGTCTTCCCGTGCGCCTTCCTGATTTCCTCGTTCGTAACGACAAAGGCCACGCATTAACAGCAGACTCTGATCATGAGGCATGTAGTTTATGCCACGAGTAAACAGGCGTTCAGCTTTTTTTGATTTCCCTTCTTCAAAAAAAGTTTCTGCGCCTTTTTTGAAACACTGGGTAGCAATCTCAAAAAACTTGTCGTTTGTTTTTTCCGGGTCTGCCGATAATGAAAACACAACGGAGACTTCTTGTTCCATTGTAACCGGAATACCGTCTTTTCTTCCAGGCTTCCACATACCATTTGTCGATTCCAGAACCCGAATTAGTTCATTATCAATCTCCGGACATACACCATTTACAATATTAATGTTAGTTACTTGTCCAAGTGCATTAACGTTAAATTTAATTACTTCTCGTCCTTCACGTCCGCAATTTGCAGCACCGCTCGGGTAATGTATATGCGATGTAAGATAACGTTGTAAATAATTAGCATCAATAATAGCAAAATCAGCATAATTACTAATTCCGGTAAAGGCAGGTGGCGAAATCTCAACTTCATCAATAGGAACGAATGGGGTTTCATTTTGACCTGGTGCCAGCAAGCATATAAATATTGCCAGCATTGTAAATAATAAGATTTTCATGGCTTTTTGGTCTTTAATTAACATTAATTCAACTGTTTGTTTCTTCATTTTCCTCCTTTCATAATCAGAAACTTTTAGTATACAAGTTACGCCAATTGCTCTGCCTCAGGCTTACAACTATGTTGTATTTATTACACATTTTTCCAAATCTTTTAAATTATGAGCGACGATTTAAACTATGTCTTATTTAAGAGATATTTTGCATTTACCAGTAGTGTAGATGATAGCCACTGATACTTTTTGTTGATTTTTATCTCAACCAATAAATTGGATTAATTGAAGAAATAGAGAGATGGTTTGAGCCAATTTAGGGTTAGTGTTTTTGTAGATAAAAATAAAGTACAATTAAAATAAATGCAATCAGCAACACAAGGGTTAGCAATATCAGGTAATTTAATATAGCACCTCTTGCAGTTATCTTAGTTTTTTTCAAAAATGCAGATGCTTTGGCGTGCTTTTTATATTCACCGGGAGAATACCCGAAATAATCGTGAAAACATTTGTTAAAGTAACTCGGACTACTAAATCCCACTTTATACGCAATTTCAGCCATTGTACTATTATTATCGCGCAATAGTTGAGTTGCCCGGTGTAAACGTATTTCGCGAATAAAACAACTTGCAGATTTTCCGGTAAGCATCTTTAGTTTGCGGTGTAATTGCGATCGGCTTAATCTGGCTTCTTTTGCCAATGCATTTACGCCAAAACTATCTTCAGCTAGCTTGCGTACTACTATTCTGCGTAGGTCGCTTACAAACTCTGATTCAAGTGTTACATGCGTATTTTTAAGTTTTCTGAACAATGCACTAATTCGTTAATTGTAAAATTTTAATAGTTATTTGTGCATTCGAAAGAAAAACACATACACATACGAATTTTACTCAAAAAAGATTTGAACGAGGTTTCAGAAAGTCCATCTTAAAAACTATTAGCTAGACAATAAACGAATTAGAGGAAATTACATCGAGAATAATTTCATCATGCAAGGACTACACTCCCATTTGAAGTTCCTCTGATAATCGATCGGAACTTTTAACTCCGGTTTTTAATATTAGTTGGTTTAAATGAAGTGTATTAATATATGAAATTGCCTCGGTATACGACTGAATGTCACGTCGTACTTCCAGAATAGTAATATCAGGGTCGGGATTATCAACCATTTCATTATAAACCGGCGCCCTGAATTCAGCTCTCGGAATTAATATCTCTTTACTATAATTGTATTCAAAATCATTATGGCGCGCAAATACAAATTCTAAATCCGTATTATTAAAGCCTTCCTTGTAAAATCGGGCAAAACATAAATAGATTTTCCCGTCGGGCAAGCCATAAAAATGTACCGGATAATGGGTTGGCAGAAATGTTATGCTGGATTTGTGGATTAACTTGCTTAAAGATTTCATATTATGCAAGTTAAAATGGTTTTATCGGATGCTAAGTTAATGAAAAAATTAGCCATTTAATATCCATCATTTTATCAAAATGTTAAAATATGTTATATTAAATATTAATTGAGAGATTAAAGCACTATACAAAAAAGGCGACTCCGGTAATCTACCAAAGTCGCCATTATTTATTCCCTGCTTAGTGGCTCTATTTTAAAACAAAATTTGCTTCCATTCCTTCAGCAGAATTTGGTCCAACCCATAAGTTAAATTCTCCTGGTTCCGCGGTCCACTTGCCTGAAGCACCATAAAACTCAAGATCTTTTGTAGTAATTTCAAAAGTAACCACTTTGGTCTCTTTGGGTTCCAGTCTAATTTTTTCGAATCCTTTAAGTTCTTTCACCGGCCGGGAAATGCTGCCCACCAAATCGCGAATATAAAGCTGTACAATTTCTTCACCAGCAACATCGCCTGTATTAGTAACACTAGCTTTCGCCAAAATCTTATCTCCTGATGATAATTCATTTGATGAAAGTTTTAAGTCCGAATAACTAAAGCTTGTATAACTTAAACCATAGCCAAATGGGAAAAGAGGTGTTTTACTTTCGTCGGTATAATGCGACCAGAATACGTTTCCTTCGCCATTTGTTGGACGACCGGTATTGAAATGATTGTAATACAATGGCTGCTGCCCAACTGCACGGGGAAATGATACCGGTAATTTACCGGCCGGATTATAATCGCCAAACAGTACTTCGGCAATACCATTTCCTGCTTCAGAACCTAAATGCCAGCATTCTACAATAGCCGGTACATTTTCGGCCATCCAGTTTATTTCAATCGGGCGTCCGTTCATTAGTACAACTACAACATTTTTGTTTACCTTATAAACTTCCTCAAGCAATTCCTGCTGGAAACCTTTCATCGAGATATCAGTCTGGCTACGACCTTCACCCGTTTGCCAGCAATCTTCTCCCAACGCTATAACAACAACATCAGATTTGGCAGCCAGCAACTTTGCTGCTCCCATTCCACTTTTATCTGTTGTGTTTATTTTCAACTCGGTTGTAAACGAACGCAGTCCTTCAGTATAAGCCGGTCCTTTTACAAATTCAATAACCGAACTTCCTGTTGTGTTTTTCATTCCTTCCAACAGCGAAACAGCCGAATTTGTAATCGCTTTAGCTCTCCAACTTCCCAGGGGAACATCTTTGCTCCCGGCTAATTCGCCAATAACGGCAATTTTTAATCCGTCTTTTTTCAGTGGCAACAACTTGTTATCATTTTTCAGAAGAACAATGCTTCTTTTTGCCGCCTCTTTCGCTGCAGCCAAATGCTCGTCGCAACGCATTACGCTTTTCTCACGTTCAGGATTACAATATTTATAGGGGTCATCAAATAATCCCAGTTTGAATTTTATTTTTAAAATACGGCGAACGGCGTCATCAATCAAAGCCTCGTCAACTTTTCCTTCGTTTACCAGTTCTTCGAGGTTATTTATGTATGCGTTACCTTCCATATCCATATCCGAACCGGCGGTAATTGCTTTAAATGCTGCTTCCTTTTTGTCGGCAGCAACTCCGTGTGGCAACAATTCACCAATCGAGTTCCAGTCGGAAACCACAAAACCATCGAATCCCCACTCGCCTTTCAAAATATCACGTTGTAAATAAGAGCTGGCAGTGGCCGGTGTCTCGTTAATGGTATTAAACGCATTCATAAAGGTTGCAACTCCTGCATCAACACAAGCTTTAAATGGTGGGAAAACAATATTGTGTAATGTTGGATCGCCAATTTGTACCACATTATAATCGCGGCCCGACTCTATAAAACCGTAGGCGGCAAAGTGTTTTGCACAGGCGGCAATTGTGGTTTCGTCCGATAGATCATCGCCTTGAAAACCTTTTACGCGGGCATAAGCCATTTTTGCCCCGAGGTACGGATCTTCACCGGCTCCTTCCATGAAACGTCCCCAGCGGGCGTCGCGTGCTATATCAACCATTGGAGCAAAAGTCCAGTGCAAACCAACTGCCGATGCTTCAATGGCAGCAATGCGTGATGACTTTTTTGCCAGTTCCGGCTCCCAACTTGCAGCTTCGGCTAATGGTATCGGGAACATGGTTTCGTAACCATGAATTACATCATAAGCCAGTATCAGCGGAATTCCCAAACGACTGCTGTCGACTGCCCAGGTTTGAATTTTACGGGTAGCAACTGCCCCTGTAATATTTAACATCGATCCAACTTTACCCTCTTTTACCATATTGTAAAGCGACATTGAATCAACACTTTCCGGTGCAGGTCCGGTCATCTCCCAACGTGATGAATACTGGTTTAACTGACCGATTTTTTCAATTAAAGTCATTTTGGAAATTAATGCCTCAACTTTTGTATCAACGGCAGAATCTTTTTGTGAAGTTTTGGTATGGTCACCTTTCTGGCAAGCCACTGCGATAACACTCATTAGTAGTAAAGAAATAATTAGTTTTTGCATTAGATGAAATAAAAGTTACTTATTGTATTTTTTACAGTTTGAGGCAAATATAGTATAAAATGTAACTGAAAACCTAAGCTTTACGGCAAATTATATCGATTTTGAATGATTTTTACTGTTTCAAAATAACGCACAAGCCCAAAAAAATTGGAGAGAGAAATGTTTGGAGAACTATAAAACGGTAACGTATAATGCCGTTAAAACTACTGCTTCCTAATTATTGAAAGTATTCAGATATTGAATAGCCTGCGATAACAGCTTTTGGTATTCTTCGTTTTCGTAAGTACGCTTATCGTGCCCTGCCTGAATATATACAATTGTTGAAGCATTGAATTTATTTTCCCAAGCGACAAAATCGGTACTTTTTGGATGCCTTGTCCGCAACAAAGGTTTCACCTTGTCCGAAATCCTGATGTTTGAGTAAACCTCGTCGAAAAAACGTAATTCACGAAATCCGGCTGTAACAGGAGTAAAGTTTTCAACCGTGCAATACACCCAAACATCATGCTCATATTCCGACCATTCTTCTTCATTAATATTCTTATTTTGCTCAACATAACGCCCACCAAGCAACTCTTCATACGCTTTCCAGTTTTGGTAAGAAGCAAGTGCGTGATGCAAAAACAAGAACGGTTTTCCCTGCTTCGTTAAACGAATATATGCTGCCTTTTGCTCCGGTGATATTGTATTCCACATGTCGTAAAAAACGAGCACATCAAATTCATCGGCACCACCGTTGGCAATTTTATTATTCGCTTCAGGTTGTTCAATATGTTCATACTCAATTTCTGTCATTCCATCAAATAGTTGAGAAAACTGAAGCGTATCGTAGCTATGTCCTCCGGTTACCAACATTACTTTAACAGGTTGCGCCAATACCCCAATTGCAAAGGAGCAGATAATAGTTAGAAGCACGGATTTTATCATATCGTTTTTTTCAGGTAATACATTTAACCAATTGTCACATTCTAAAATAAGCAAATCAATTGAAACATTTGCATTTATATAATAAAGCTATAAACACCTTAAATTGAATAATTAGCCGATATAAATTTTACAGGTATAAAAAATAGCCTATTTTTGATTGTATCAATTCAGAAAACACATTACCATGAACAAGAAACTATTTCAAATTCTATTTTACTTTTCATTCATCGCATTCGTTTTTGTTTCGTGCGACGAAATGGAAGATGTGCCAACTCCGGTAAGCGGAAATGAATATTTTATTGAAGCAGATTTGCAGTTTACAATTCCAAAAGCCGTAATTGATTTTACGATAGCGGCAGGAAGCCTTGAATATCCTGAGTTATCTGAAATAGGTAATCTTGTGCAATCGGGAATTGAAGTTTATAAAATCACCTACAAAACTACTTTTGATGATAATCCGGTAACGGCCTCGGGAGTGGTGGCAATACCTGATGTTGATGGAGAATATCCGATTTTAAGTTACCAAAACGGTACCAACACTGAACACAGCAATGCTCCAAGCGTTGATTCGGATAATGAGTTATTCAGGATTTTGGAAATGATGGGATCAACAGGATTCATTATTTCATTACCCGATTACCTCGGATTTGGAGAATCTGATGATATGTTTCACCCGTATTTGCATCGCGAGTCAACAGTACAAAGTGTTACCGATATGCTAAAAGCGGTGCGTGAGTTTATTGACGGCGAAGATGGAATTTCGTTAAGCAACGATTTATACCTGGCAGGGTACTCGCAAGGAGGTTGGGCTACCATGCAGGTTCAGCAAGCTATTGAAGCAGATGCCTCTTTTCCATTGAACCTGAAAGCAAGTGCTTGCAGTGCCGGCCCATACAATTTAGAAACACTTAACGAGTATGTTGTAGATCAAAATGAATATCAACAGCCTTATTTTCTGGCTTATATTTTTAACAGCTACATCCAACTGGGACTTACAACACCTATAAATACCGTTTTTCAAGAGCCTTATGCCGACAAAATTTTAACAATGTTTGATGGTCAAACTTCAGGATCCGGCCTAAATGCAGAGTTAACTACCACTATTGCTGATTTGTTTACGCCCGAATATTTAAGTGGATGGAACACAGATACCGAATATGCTGAAGTACGTTTGATGCTTGAAGAAAATAGTGTTCCCAACTTTGTGCCACAAGTGCCAACTATGCTAATGCACGGAACCGCCGACACTTATGTTCCGCCAATTGTTGCCGAAGAGAAATATACTGAATTTATTTCTGGAGGAGCATCACCTTCCCAGGTTCTTTATGTTCCACTTGAAGGACTCGACCATACCGGGGGAATTTTTCCGGCCGGATTGGCATCCATACTGTGGTTTCTTGAAATGGAGAACGGAGCGTTGTAAAAACCGAAGTTATATATCAAAAAAAGATTCCACCTTTCAACAAGATGGAATCTTTATAATTGATAAATATTGATTTGTCTAACAGCTAGCTGCAACTTCCACCAGTTCGCCTTCAAGCGAAAAGTCGGATGCTGATGTAATTTTAATATCGGCAAACTGCCCAATCATTGATTTGTCGGCACAGGCAAAGCGTATTGTCAATTTACCTTCGGTATACGATGTAAGGAATCCTTCCTTGCGGTCCTCGCCACGCACCAAAACACGAACTGTTTGCCCGATTAAACTTTCGTTATACGGCAAATTGTGCTTTCGCAAATCCTCGGTTAGTTGATGCAAACGACGCTTTTTCTCCTCAAGCGGCACATCATCAACCCAACGGTGACTTGTAGCTCCCGGACGTGGAGAATAAATGGCGGTATACGACATATTGAATTTAAATTCGTCGAATGCCTTACGTGTATTTTCAAACTGTTCTTCTGTTTCGCCAGTAAATCCTACAATCACATCCGTAAACAATGTTGCTTGTGGAATAATACGACGAATTGTTTCTACAATATGGCGGTACTTTTCCATGTTGTGTTTGCGGTTCATACGCATCAACACCTTATCGTCGCCACTTTGCATGGGCAGGTGTATCTGTTTTCCCAAAACCGGATACTCGGCAATTACCTCAATCACTTCGTCCGTCATATCGCGCGGGTGCGGTGAAGTAAAGTACAACCAGAATTCTTTATTAAGGCGTTTTCCCAGTTCTCCAATCTCGCGTAACAATTGAGGAAAAGTCAGCTCCTCTCCTTTTTTATCCAGACCGTATGAATTTACGTTTTGCCCCAGTAATGTTATCGATTTATAACCTTGCGCTACCAATAATGCTACTTCGGCAATAATATCTTTTGATGGGCGCGAAACTTCACGACCACGTGTATAAGGCACTGCGCAGTATGTACAGAATTTATCACATCCGTTTTGGATTGGAATAAACGCCTCGAAATTCGACTGGTAATGTGGTTGCACGTTCCAGAAGTCTTCGATATTCTCGTTATGAGGATCGATACCCACATTCAAATGCGTTGGTGTTGTAATGCCGTAACTGCTGATCATTTTGGGCAGTTCGGGCAAATCCTTCATCTGAAAAGTAATATCAAAAAGTTTCAAGAACTTTTCATGATCGTCGGGTAAAATACAACCCGAAATAAACGTAACCAGGTTTTTGTTGTTTTTCCACTTATTCCATTTATGAATTCGTGAATAAACTTTATCGATGGCTTTTTGACGTACTGAGCACGCCAGAATACCAATCACTCCTGCCTCCTCCTCGTTGTCGGTCCACTCGTATCCGGCTTTGTCAAGCACCGAGATTACCCGCTCGCTATCCGACATATTCATCTGACACCCTAAGGTTACTACATGATATTTCATTCTATTCCTAAATTTTGCTTCTGTTTCCCACTTCTGGCTTTGTTCTTTTGCCACCTCTCCGTCAGCTGACGGAAGAACTAAAAGAGGGGTGATTTCCGTTTCCTGTTTTTAACAGGTTTATATATTTAAAAGTATACTTCGGTATAAATGTTCGATGTTGGAATTCCTTTTTCCGACAAAATATCGAATACTTCATAAATCATTTCGCTGTTCCCGCAAAGAAAACAGTTTGTATTTTCATCTATTGTTTCGGTCTTTAAAAATTCGGTTACCCTTCCGCTAAAGTCGCCACCCTTTTCTCCCGAAGCGCACAAAGTTACCCTTTCTTCTTTAAAATCGTTATGATCGTAAGCTTCTTCTGTTTTTCGCACGCCGTGTACCATTTTATAATTCAATTGCGGATGGGTTTTCACAAAACTATGAAACGGGCTAATTCCTGTTCCGGTTGCTATGAACAAAAATTTTTGCACCTGAAAACTTTGCGGATCGAACTTAAAAAATCCAAACGGTCCATCCACATCAACCAATTCGCCGGCTTTTAGTTTTTTTAATTTCGATGAAACCTTTCCTCCATCTACTTCGCGAATCAAAACTTCCAGGTAATCGTCGTGTTCTCCACTATATATGGAGTATTCGCGTCGATCTACCGCACCTTTTGTTCCAAGCAAAACAAATTGCCCGGTTTGGAATTCCATACCATTTCGCTCGAACCTGATTACAAATGTTGAATCGGTTAAATGCCTGACCTGTGTTACTTTATGTTTCTTCAATTATTAAGACCTGTTCTAAATAAATCGGTGCAAAAGTATAAATAATTGGCAAATCTTCAAGGTTTTAGCGTTTTACATTCTTCTTTCCTAAAATGTATAGACGCAAAAAAAAGGGATCCTTCTTCCAGAATCCCTTCAATCAACCTCTGTTCACACTAATTAAAAACCTCTTCCTCTCGTTGGTAACCTTCTGAAATAACTGTTAACTCGAGGTTTTCTTTATTAACAATCATTCCGGTATGAAAAACTGTAGGTACCAAAAGTTCCCCGTTACTAACTGTTTGATATGTTCTTTCCCCATTTTCTCCACGCGCCAATTTCATCGCCAGGTCGGCAGCGGTGGCAGCAAGTTTTTCGTATGGTTTATATACCGTACAGGTTTGATGGCCGGCAACAATTTCGCGAAGGTTTCGTAAATCGGCATCCATTCCGGCTACCAAAATATCTCCATCCTTTCCGGCCTCATGAATCGCTCGTATTACTCCCATTGCCAGTTCATCATTACCTGCAATAATTGCGTCAACATCGGGATGCGCTTTCAGCAGAGTCTTACATTGCTGGTAGCCTTCATCTTCGTTCCACGCTTCGGTAAACTCATTGTACACTATTTCAATATCACCTCGTTCAACCAGTGGTTGTAACACATTTCGTTGGCCAAGATAGAGCAACTGACTATTGTTGTCGCTCATTGCGCCACCAATTAATGCGTATTTCCCCTTAGGTTGTATGGTTGCTAAATAGCTGGCCTGTAAAGCTCCGACCTCAACATTATCAGTGGACACATAAAAATCGAGCTTACAATTTTTTATTAAGCGGTCGTACGAAATTACTTTTACTCCCTGAGCATGTGCAGCTTCAACAATAGCGCCCGCTGCAAACTGATCAACAGGTACAACCACTAACACGTCAACACCGTTGGCGAGCAGTTCTTTTGCCTGAGCCAATTGTTTATCGGCATCATTTTGGGCATCCATAACTTTTACGGTTCCTCCGAGCTCCTCAACATTCTCTACGAAGTAGTCCCGGTCGTTTTCCCACCGTTCTTTATCAAATGCATGAATCAGGAATCCAACTTCAACAGCATCGTCCTTTTGATCACATCCTGTAAAGAATAAACCGGTAAGAAAAATTAAAATGAGTAATGTTATCCTGTAATTCATATTATTGAATTTAATTAAGTTTCTATTCAATTTACGAATTATCAGGTGATAGGTTAACCCTTAAAATTGTTTTAATTGGTTGTTTTTAAACATTAGAAATAATGAAACCTTTTAAGAAAGCAATTTAAAATTTTTGAATTTCCTCGTATAATTTTTGAAGTGGCAGTCCCATTACGTTGTAAAATGATCCCTCGATATGCGTTATACCGATCGATCCAATCCACTCCTGAATACCATATGCACCGGCCTTATCGAATGGTTTGAAGTTTTTGATGTAGTATTCAATTTCCATTTCGGTTAATTCTTTGAAAAGCACATTGGTAAGCGATGAAAATGCGACTGATTTTTTTACTGAACTCAAACAAACACCTGTTATTACCTGGTGCATTTTGCCGCTTAACGCTTTCAGCATGGTAAATGCATGGTCGTAATCTGTAGGCTTTTCAAGTACCTGATCATTTAAAATTACGATAGTGTCGGCGGTTATCAACAATTCGAATGCTTTCAATTCATCGGAAAAAGCACCTGCCTTTTTCTCTGCCAGGTATTCCGGAATTTTATTAGGCGATAAATCCATCGGATACGACTCGTCAACCTCTTTGGTTTTCACTTCAAAATCGATTCCTAATGATTTTAGGAGCTCTTGCCGACGGGGTGATTTCGATGCCAGTATATATTTATAATCGGGTATCCAGTCCATTTTTAAAACGCCCTTGAGTTTAGCATTTCAGACGTAAACCACTTGTGCTGTGCTTTTAAAGCCTGTTCAATTACATCGCGAACACAACCCTCGCCACCATTTTTATCCGAAATGTATTTCGATATCTCTTTTATATCGCTTACTGCATCTTTCGGGCAAGTTGGTAGCCCAACAGTTTTCATTACTCGATAATCTACCAAATCGTCGCCCATAAACAGTACATCTTCAGGTGTTATTTTCACTTTGTCCAGAAAATCATTGAGGCAAGCTACTTTATCTCTGGCTTTATCGTAAAAGTGCTCAACACCCAGTTTTTCATAACGCAAACGAACGCGCTCGATATAACCGCCGGTGATAATGGCTATAGGATAACCGGCTTTAATAGCACTCCGTATGGCAAAACCATCTTTTACATTCGCTGTTCTAATCGGATCGCCATCTTCATTGATCGGTGATACATCTTTCGACAATACTCCGTCAACATCAAATATAAAGGCTTTTACCCGGGTAAGTTCTTCTTTAAAAAACGACATTTTTATTCTTTTTCCTGGTGATGCTCAAAAATACTCTTTGAAATTGAATTGTACAATTCTTGCATGCCGGGCATTTCTTCCAATTGCTTTAAATGGGAATTTATGATGTTTTCATCAAATCGAATTGCAGGACCAGTTTGGGCGTCTTTAGGATGTAGCTCTTGCACCTTTTGAGCTGTTTCCAGAATAAGTGGCCGAAGAATTTCAAACGGTAATTCCTTGCTTTCTATATATTTGGCAGCCATAGCATAACAGTGGTTGGCAAAATTGCATGCAAATACGGCAGCGATGTGCAGACTCTTTCGTTTTTCGGAATCTAAAACAGTTACCGACTCCGAAATTTCGTGTGCAAGATTATTTAATACCTGTAGATTACCCGATGAACTTGCTTCAATAAAAATTGGGATACTTTTAAAATCAACCTCGCGTTTTTTTGTAAATGTTTGCATGGGATAGAAAACGCCATAATTTTCAGTATAAGCACTCAAAACATTCATTGGTAAACTTCCGGAACAATGTACCAACAATTTATTACCAATGTTAATCTGGCGCAACACTTTATCAACCGCCGAATCTTTTAATGCAACAACATAAATATCGGCATCTTTTACCAAGAACGATGTTTGTGTGGTGTATTCTGTTTGCAGCTTTTTGGCAAGCGATTTTGCAGAATCTTCCGTACGACTGTATACCTGCACGATTTCAAATCCTACTTTGGAAAAAGTTATTGCTAAACGAGTAGCAAGATTTCCGGCGCCGATAAAACATAATTTAAGGCTCATTATTTTTAAAATTTGTGTAAAAATAATGAGCCTTACGTTATATCACAAACTGGTTTTATTAAACCGTTGCTTTCTTGAAACGATTATTAACAACTTCCCAGTTTACTACCTTCCAGAAATTGTTAATGTAGTCGCCACGTTTATTCTGATAATTAAGATAATAAGCATGCTCCCAAACATCAAGAGCTAATAGTGGGGTACCTTTAACTTCTGCAATATCCATTAACGGATTATCCTGATTTGGTGTTGAACTTACCTTTAAAGTTCCGTTTTCATCAACAAGTAACCATGCCCAACCACTACCAAAACGTGTTTTGGCTGCAGTCGAAAATTCTCCCTTGAAGTCTTCAAAAGTTCCAAATTTATTTTCAATTGCGGTTTTTAAATCTGCTGGAATTTCACTTTGTTGCGGAGTCATATTTTCCCAAAATAATGCGTGATTATAATAGCCACCTCCATTGTTTCTTATGCCTTCGGGTTGTTTACTTATTCCGGCAAAAATCTTTTCCATTGGAGTATTTAACAAGTCTGTTCCCTCTGCAGCAGACATGAATTTAGTAAAATAGCCTTTGTGATGTTTAGAGTAATGAAGCTCCATTGTTTCAGCGTCAATGTATGGCTCCAACGCGTCATAAGCGTACGCGAGCTCTGGGAACGTATGTCCTTCAAAATTTTCAGATTCGCTGGCACATGCTACCAAACTACTTGCAAGTGGTGCTGCCAGAGCAGCTGTCCCAACAGCATATATAAATTTCCTTCTTTCCATGATACTTTAATTTGTTTATTAAACAAACATCTATCACAAAAGAAAGTTTGATAAATTTTAATTATCAATAATAGAATTTATTTCTCGCTGGAAGTAGTGTTAAGCAGGTAACTTTTGGGCCCAGTTAAAAAGAAACAATAAAAAAAGAAGAAGAATGAACTACCTATATGTGTTTCGAGATTTGAATCGGCAAAGTTGGCAAAAAACATAAAAGTTAAAAATAGCATCAATAACTCATCGTGATAACGTTTTGTTTTTACTACCGGATAAATGAGAATAAACATGATAAAAAGGAAACCAAAAACACCAAATTTAACCATGTAATTTAAGTACTGATTGTGCGAGGATGCATAATTACTCTCCTCAATTTTTGCCCCATTCTTTTTAAATGCTTCAGCAAAAGCCGTTTTCCATTGGCCTGTTCCAACTCCAAACAACCAATTCTCTTTAATTATCGTAATGGCTGCTTTTGCAAATTCAATTCGTTGCGATAAAGACTGATTATTGGCATAACCGGTTTGCGAGTAAACATAGTATTCCCATACTGTTTGATAAATGCGCGGATATAAAGAGTATTTCTTCTGATAGATTACATTGGCCATTCCACTTTCAATATTTTCAATATCTTTTGCCGTCAGCGCTTTCACTCCTTCAGCGTCTTTTCGTAATCCTTTCGATGTTAAATAACGAATCAGCGTTGCTTTAATCGGATAACCATTTATACCTATCGAATCGTATTTAACTTCTGCTACTTTATTCCACTCTTCTTTTAATTCTTTTTTGCTGATGTATAAGTTTACATAGTGACCGTTTTCTACCAGCTTTTTCGAAAAATCATGTGTATATGAATTTCCGTTTGTTGTAAACTCTTCAATGTTTGTTGGATCGACCTTTTCAATATCATAAAATTTATTGACAACACTATATAAATAAATAAGAGGTGCCAACATTAAACCTACAAAAACAATAGCTATTGTAATTTTCTGTTTCGAAGCTATTCTTGTAGTAAGGTAATAAAGAAAAAGAACACTACTTGTTACTAATGCTATTATTCCTGTTAAAGATTGCTGGAACAATAGGAAACCTGTAAAAATGGTAATCAATAAAAGAATAAGCAGTGATTTTGCCTTGTTTAACTCCTTTCTGTTTGATACCAGAAATAGTGCCCAAAACCAGATGACTAAAATGATTTGAAAGCCGAACCGGATATGAGAAACCAAAGTTATATCGCGCACTGTAAGGCTTTCATCACCAAGAACAATAAATTTCCATCGGAAAACAGCAATAACTATAGCCACCAGGCTTGACACGGTCAATGTATACAAAACGAAACGTTTTTGTCTCGAATTGATAGTTTTTCCCATACTAAATGCCAAAGGAAACACCAGGTAAAAAAGTGTTTTTTGAACATCGTAGAACGACTTATTGTATTGTAAAGTAAAAAAGGTACTTATTAAGTACAGTAAAAAAATTAGCGGTATTAAAAGAATTATCTTCCGTTGCTTTATTCGCTCCCATTTTTCTTTTCGCGTATCTTCTAAAACAGCTGTAAGCAACACCAATGCCCCAACAACCGAAATTAATGCTACAGAAAGCGGAAGTACGAGTACAAAAAGAATTAGCGATAAAAAAAATAAATTTGAGTTTATCAGCTCGGTAAAGTAATTCTTCATTTACAGAAGAGGTTTTATTCGCATAATTAAACGTTTAAAATACGATATTATTATATATAAAAAAGCCCGTGCTCAGAAGAACACGGGCTTTGGTTTAAATTGGCAGCGACCTACTCTCCCACTTTTACGCAGTACCATCGGCGCTGACGGGCTTAACTTCTCTGTTCGGAATGGGAAGAGGTGGTACCCCGTCGCTATAGCCACCTAAAATCTTTCGTTCGATTCTCTACAAGGAGAACAAAACTTCATGGCTTACTTTCTTAACTCTCGTTAGAAAATACCAATAAAATATTTTAGCAGTTGGGAAGAGAGTACAAATTCTCAATACAAGGACAAACTAATTGTAGAAAGTCTTCGGGCAATTAGTACTGCTCGGCTTTGATGTCACCATCTTTACACCTGCAGCCTATCAACGTAATAGTCTCTTACGGCCCTCAATGGAAATCTCATCTTGAGGTGAGCTTCGCGCTTAGATGCTTTCAGCGCTTATCTCATCCACACATAGCTACCCTGCAATGCAGCTGGCGCCACAACAGGTACACTAGCGGTATGTCCAACGCGGTCCTCTCGTACTAGTGTCAGGTCCTCTCAAATTTCCTACGCCCACAACAGATAGGGACCGAACTGTCTCACGACGTTCTGAACCCAGCTCGCGTGCCACTTTAATGGGCGAACAGCCCAACCCTTGGGACCTTCTCCAGCCCCAGGATGTGACGAGCCGACATCGAGGTGCCAAACCGCTCCGTCGATATGAGCTCTTGGGAGCGATCAGCCTGTTATCCCCGGAGTACCTTTTATCCTTTGAGCGATGGCCCTTCCATGCGGAACCACCGGATCACTATGCTCTAGTTTCCTACCTGATCGACCCGTCGGTCTCACAGTCAAGCGCGCTTATACCATTATGCTCTACTGACGGTTACCAATCGTCATGAGCGCACCTTTAGAAGCCTCCGTTACTCTTTTGGAGGCGACCACCCCAGTCAAACTACCCACCACGCAATGTCCCCTGGTTGTACAGGGTTAGGCTCCAAGTAAGTAAAGGGACGTATTTCAAGGATGGCTCCCCGATTCCTGGCGAAACCGGTTCATAGCCTCCGTCCTATCCTACACATCACTTACCCAGAGTCAATGCGAAGCTGCAGTAAAGGTTCACGGGGTCTTTCCGTCCCGTTGCGGGTAAACGGCATCTTCACCGTTACTACAATTTCACCGAGCTCGCGGCCGAGACAGTGCGCACATCGTTACACCATTCGTGCAGGTCGGAACTTACCCGACAAGGAATTTCGCTACCTTAGGACCGTTATAGTTACGGCCGCCGTTTACCGGGGCTTCATTTCAATGCTTCTCTTACGATAACATCCCCACTTAACCTTCCGGCACCGGGCAGGTGTCAGGCCCTATACGTCATCTTTCGATTTAGCAGAGCCCTGTGTTTTTGATAAACAGTCGCATGCGCCATTTCTCTGCGGCCTACCGAGGTAGGCTCCCCTTCTCCCGAAGTTACGGGGTCATTTTGCCTAGTTCCTTAGCCGCGAATCACTCGAGCGCCTCAGGATTCTCTCCTTGACTACCTGTGTCGGTTTACGGTACGGGCCCTATACTCGCTTTTCTTGGAAGTAACTTCACTGCTTCGCTTCGCCCGAAGGCTAGGCTCAACGTACTATTCCGTCAGTACCTAGCAGCTACATCGCTCCGTCACTTTTATTGTATAGGTGGCGCAGGAATATTAACCTGCTTGCCATCGGCTTCCCCTTTCGGGTACACCTTAGGTCCCGGCTTACCCTGATCCGATTAGCGTTGATCAGGAAACCTTAGTCTATCGGCGAGCGGGTTTCTCACCCGCTTTATCGTTACTTATGCCTACATTTGCTTTTCCAAACACTCCAGCAAAGCTCACGCTTTACCTTCAACGCAGTTTGGAATGCTCCCCTACCAGACTGTCCTAAGACAGAATCCATAGCTTCGGTGGTATACTTATGCCCGATTATCATCCATGCCCGATCGCTCGACTAGTGAGCTGTTACGCACTCTTTAAATGAATGGCTGCTTCCAAGCCAACATCCTAGCTGTCTAAGCAATCAGACCTCGTTTGTTCAACTTAGTATACACTTGGGGACCTTAGCTGATGGTCCGGGTTCTTTCCCTTTCGGACACGGACCTTAGCACCCATGCCCTCACTCCTGTGAAACATTTAGCAGCATTCGGAGTTTGTCTGGATTTGATAGGCGGCGAAGCCCTCGCATCCAATCAGTAGCTCTACCTCTGCTAAACTATCACAAGGCTGCACCTAAATGCATTTCGGGGAGTACGAGCTATTTCCCAGTTTGATTGGCCTTTCACCCCCACCCACAGGTCATCCAAAAACTTTTCAACGTTTCCTGGTTCGGTCCTCCATGTTGTGTTACCAACACTTCAACCTGCCCATGGGTAGATCACAGGGTTTCGCGTCTAGCGCCACTAACTTTACGCCCTATTCAGACTCGCTTTCGCTTCGGGTACGTCTCTTAAAGACTTAGCCTCGCTAGTGACGACTAACTCGTAGGCTCATTATGCAAAAGGCACGCAGTCATCCTGATAAATCAGGACTCCTACCGCTTGTAAGCGTACGGTTTCAGGTACTATTTCACTCTCCTGTTCGGAGTGCTTTTCACCTTTCCCTCACGGTACTTGTTCGCTATCGGTCTCTCAGGAGTATTTAGCCTTACCAGATGGTCCTGGCAGATTCAGACAGAATTTCTCGTGTTCCGCCCTACTCAGGGTACTGCTAGGATTGTATTTATTACCTGTACCGGACTGTCACCGTCTGTGGTAGGCTTTTCCAAAACCTTTCCAGTTTTAAATATGTCTCCATGTCGCAGCCCTACAACCCTGGCATTGCCGAAACAATACCAGTTTAGGCTGTTCCCAGTTCGCTCGCCACTACTATGGGAATCATTATTATTTTCTTTTCCTCCGGGTACTTAGATGTTTCAGTTCCCCGGGTTAGCCTCCTTGCGGATACCCTTGCGGGTGGGTTGCCCCATTCGGAAATCTTCGGATCGATTCATATTTGCTAATCCCCGAAGCTTATCGCAGCTTGTCACGTCCTTCTTCGCCTCTGAGAGCCTAGGCATCCTCCGTACGCCCTTAGTAACTTTCTTTTTAGAGAATCCTCGTATTGATTCTTTTGTATCTCTTGTAAAATTGTCGTCTCTATCTTGTGATTTGACTCTCGATAATCACTTTCGTAATTATCAAAATTTTTTCCCAACATGCCAAAGAACTTTAAAGCACAGAAACAGTTGCCTGTTTCAACTTGTGTAGATAATTAAGGAATCGAACCTTAAATCGTGCACCAGCATTATCTCTTGTTCACTATTACGATGAACGCGCCACTGTTTTGTGGTCTTTTTCCGACTTTTCAGCCTCTCGTGGAGAATAAGGGAGTCGAACCCTTGACCTCTAGAATGCAAATCTAGCGCTCTAGCCAACTGAGCTAATCCCCCGAAACAGTAGTCCCGCCCAGACTTGAACTGGGGACCCCTACATTATCAGTGTAGTACTCTAACCAGCTGAGCTACGGGACTGTTTTTTTAAGCGCCAAGCTTCTGAGCTTTGGCTTTTAGCGCAGCTCCCGCTTTGCAACTCATTGTGTAATATTATAAAAAAAGCAAGGACAACTTTTGTCAATCTCGTCACAGAAACTCCTTAAACCTGTGCTCCAGAAAGGAGGTGTTCCAGCCACACCTTCCGGTACGGCTACCTTGTTACGACTTAACCCCAGTTACCAGTTTTACCCTAGGACGCTCCTTGCGGTCACATACTTCAGGTACCCCCAGCTTCCATGGTTTGACGGGCGGTGTGTACAAGGCCCGGGAACGTATTCACCGCGCCATGGCTGATGCGCGATTACTAGCGAATCCAACTTCATGGAGTCGGGTTGCAGACTCCAATCCGAACTGGGATCGGCTTTAGGGATTGGCATCCAGTTGCCTGGTAGCTGCCCTTTGTACCGACCATTGTAACACGTGTGTAGCCCTGGACATAAGGGCCGTGCTGATTTGACGTCATCCCCACCTTCCTCTCACCTTACGGTGGCAGTCTCGCTAGAGTCCTCAGCATTACCTGCTAGCAACTAACGATAGGGGTTGCGCTCGTTATGGGACTTAACCCGACACCTCACGGCACGAGCTGACGACAACCATGCAGCACCTTGTAAACAGCTCCGAAGAGAAAAAGTGTTTCCACTTTATGCAGTATACATTTAAGCCCAGGTAAGGTTCCTCGCGTATCATCGAATTAAACCACATGTTCCTCCGCTTGTGCGGGCCCCCGTCAATTCCTTTGAGTTTCAACCTTGCGATCGTACTCCCCAGGTGGATCACTTAATGCTTTCGCTCAGCCGCTTACTGTGTATCGCAAACAGCGAGTGATCATCGTTTACGGCGTGGACTACCAGGGTATCTAATCCTGTTCGCTCCCCACGCTTTCGTGCCTCAGCGTCAATCGTAGCTTAGTAAGCTGCCTTCGCAATTGGCGTTCTGTGTCATATCTATGCATTTCACCGCTACACAACACATTCCGCCTACCTCAACTACATTCAAGAACTTCAGTATCAATGGCAATTTTACCGTTAAGCGGCAAGATTTCACCACTGACTTAAAGTTCCGCCTGCGCACCCTTTAAACCCAATAAATCCGGATAACGCTTGGACCCTCCGTATTACCGCGGCTGCTGGCACGGAGTTAGCCGGTCCTTATTCATTTGCTACCGTCAAATACCTACACGTAGGTAACATTCTTGGCAAACAAAAGCAGTTTACAACCCATAGGGCCGTCATCCTGCACGCGGGATGGCTGGTTCAGGCTTGCGCCCATTGACCAATATTCCTCACTGCTGCCTCCCGTAGGAGTCTGGTCCGTGTCTCAGTACCAGTGTGGGGGATAATCCTCTCAGAACCCCTAAAGATCGTCGGCTTGGTGAGCTGTTACCTCACCAACTACCTAATCTTACGCATGCCCATCTTGTACCGCCGAAACTTTAATCACAATAACATGCGAAATTGTGATACTATGAGATATTAATCCACGTTTCCATGGGCTATCCCTCTGTACAAGGAAGGTTGCATACGCGTTACGCACCCGTGCGCCGGTCGCCATCTACCCGAAAGTAATGCTGCCCCTCGACTTGCATGTGTTAGGCCTCCCGCTAGCGTTCATCCTGAGCCAGGATCAAACTCTCCGTTGTAAATATAAAAAGTTTAATATCTTTCGCTCCAGGTTTACTTGTCTCTCAGAAATCAACAAAGTTGTTTTAAAATAACCTTGCTTTTTTGTGCTTCAAAATTTTAAAGAACTCGCGTAAAAAAACCAGCACCTCTATCTTACCTATTAATGCCGGTCATCTACTTCTTGTATTTTTTCTCTGACCTCTCTCCTCCTTAAATCTCTCGTCTCAGCCAGAACTCGTTTCCCTTTTAACGGGGCGACAAAGGTAATTACTTTTTCAAAACTCCCAAAACTTTTTTAAAGTTTTTTCGAAAATTTTGCCTCCGAAATCTCGCGGATTTGATGTGAATTAAAAAACCATTTTAGTGGCTCTTTTGTTCACTCGTTTTTACTCTCATCATGTCGCTTGAACGCTGCTTCGTTTCCAAAGCGGCTGCAAAGGTAAATCTAATTTTGTTTCTGCCAAATACTTTTTAAAGTTTTTTCGAAACTTTTTTTTCGAACCGTTTCGCTGATCTTAAGATAGAAATCTTCGCCCCAACTACCGGCTCTGCCTTTGCCGTTCTATATCCCATTGTTTCTATGAACTTCGCTTCTCTCAAAGCGGCTGCAAAAGTAATCAAGGTTTTTATACTTCCAAACTTTTACGCGCTTTTTAGATATCTTTTTTTCGCTATTTTTCCTAATCAACTGAAAGCCAGATATCATCTATTTTCAAAAAAAAGCAGACGGATTGATTATTACGAGAAGAACAGAACATGGTTACACTTCTGGCGTAAAAAAATTGAGATCTAATTATGATTTACCCAACAAAACAAAAGCCCCGAAAATCAATTCTGGGGCTTGTATATTAGTCGCTATTACTACTGCTATTTCAGGAAAAGTTCGATTACGGGAATCTCAACATTTGGTTTGTTAACGGGCAACAGCAAATTAATATCATTTTCTGCATGTTCTTGCTCTATCCAATATCCATGTGGTTTCCCAATTTTAATTTCGGATGCATCGTGCAAGAACTGGGCATATTTTACTTTATCGCCATATCCTGGCATCAGGAAATTCTGCAATGGATAATCCAACAAGTGGACATACAGCCGATTTGTTTCCGGATTGTATGTTAACAATGTGTTATCCGGAGCTTCAAATTCGTCGGGCGCCTGCGTACAATTATATATCGATCGGCTGTTGTATTTCATCCACTCTCCCATTTTTGCAAGTGCATTATCAGCCCGATAATCAAAAGTGCCGCGTGCAGTTGGACCTACATTTAATAAAAGGTTACCGCCTTTACTTACCGACTCTATTAATAATACCAGCAATTGCTTATTGTCTTTCCAGGTATTTTCGTCGCGATAATAGCCCCACGAGCCGGAGAAAGTCTGACAGGTTTCCCACGGAATTCGCACACCATTCTCTTCGGGCCATTTATCCACCTTAAACTGTTCGGGTGTTGTAAAATCCCAGCCACCCCAATAATCTTTCAGGTCGGCACGATCGTTTACAATTATACCTGGCTGTAACTCACGAACCATTTTCATCAGTTCCACCGATCCCCAATCGTCTCGTCCTTTTCCAAACTCTCCGGGAAATGAATAATCCAGCCAAAGGATATCGATCTTTCCGTAATTAGTTAATATCTCGCGAACCTGGTTTTTCAAGTATTCACGATATATATCCATATCATGACCTTTATTCAGCTCATCGTATTCTTCTTTTGATGTTGCACTTTGAGGGTGCACCCGATCGATGGTATACTCCTGATGGTGCCAGTCGATTAACGAATAATAAAATCCAACACCAAGACCTTCGGCACGAAATGCATCCACCCATTGTTTTATTATATCTTCCCCGTAAGGCGTGTTCATTACATTATAGTCGGTGTAATCTGATGCAAACATATTAAAGCCTTCGTGATGCTTTGTAGTAATTACTGCATATTTCATTCCGGCAGCTTTGGCCTTTTTTGCCCATTCTGTAGGATCAAAAAGATCGGGATTAAAAATCTCGAAGTATTTCTGGTAATCTTCATCCGAAATTCGCTCGTTCTTCTTCACCCATTCATGCCGTGCCGCCTGCGCATATAAACCCCAATGAATAAACATCCCAAAGCGTGCATCGGTCCACCACTTCATGCGCTCCGTTTTTTCCTCCTGTGTTTCGTCCCAAATTTTCTTTTGCGAGAATGCCAATTGGTTTACAACCAATATCAGCATTATCAATGTAATCGCTCTTTTCATTTTCTTTGGTTTAGGTATTTATATTATTGTGTAATAATATCGAATTCCGCGATTCCAACTTTTCCATTTTCTTCGGCTGGCGACAAAGCAGTGAATTTAATGTAGCGGGCGTTTGCCGGAGCGAAACTATTTGTTTGCCAAACAGGGCTATTCCGGATATTCGAAAACTCACCATCAGAAACCGGTTGTTTCCAGTTTTTACCATCGTTACTTAAATACAACTTGTAATTAAATATAATACCGGGATCAAAACGTTGTTGATCGGGCAGGTATTTAAAACCTGTAATGGTTAGATTTTCTCCCAGGTCGAAAACAAAATCAACCGGCACCGATTCTCCAACCGTAAACGCTGTATTTTCATTTCCATCGAAAATCAAGTTCGCTTTCTCTGCGTCTTTATACTTGCCAACTACTTTCCATTTCGTTTTTGGAACATCAAACTCGGCCACAGAAACTGTGCTCGTTTTGTTTTCATTCGGATCAACAACAATCGCTTTTACAATTGCTTTTTGAGCCAACTCGAACGGATCTTTATATTTTGATGAATTAATATCGGGTTTGCTTCCGTCAATGGTATAATATATATCGAGTCCGCCATCGAAAGCTTCTATATTAATAATACCATCTTTTGTTCTTGTGATTTTTGGCTCGATGATAACTTTCGGTGCGTGATAGATACCAATTTTTGTAATGACCGGGGATGCTTTCGAGTCCTTAACCGTAAATCGCACTTTCGAGGCGGTTGTTTCCGGTAATCGCAAAATACGTTTTCTACCGATTGTGGTTTGCGAATCGATCTCCTCCCACTCATTATTAATATATGCATCTACCGAAAATTCCGTTACACGCTGTCCCAAACGAATGTCTTCCTGAACGAGAAAACGGTTAAAGATAGTTTCTTCGCCCAAATCAATAGTCACTGATGCCTGAACAACTCCATCGTCGGTTGCCCAATACGTATCCGGATCATCATCGGTTACATTGACTGCTTTATACTTTTTTGAATTACCACGAACACTTGTAGCTTCGGCATTTTTCCAGGCAGCAAGATCATTGGCAAAATCGGCTTTTACAGCTTTGGCCAACTTCAATATCTGTTCCTCGTCTTTTTCATGAATAAGTCCGCGCGTGTCAACCGGAAAATTAATAAGCAACGATCCATTTCTACCAATACTATTATAATATATGTCGAGCAGCTGCGGCAAAGTTTTCACTTTGTGATCTTCGTAAGGGTGATAATACCAGCCCGGACGAATGGAAACATTCACCTCGGCAGGCACCCAATAATCTCCATCTTCGTGCCCGTTACGCAGCTCGAGATAATTTGGCGAACCGGGGTAAAACTCGTCTCTTCGAAGTGGCGACCAGTTAGTTTCCGGCGCCCAACCTTCTTCGTTACCAATCCAGCGCACATCAGGACCGGCGTCGCTGAATAAACACGCCATTGGTTGAATGTCGCGAACAATCTGCCTGGTGTTTTCCCAATCGTAATAGGTTTTACGATCAATGCGTCGTTCTTCGTTTGCACCTCCGTAATAACCGGTCCCACCATTAGCACCGTCAAACCAAACTTCAAAAACTTCGCCATAATTACTCATCAATTCACGCAGCTGCGTTCTGAATATTTCAATGTACTTGTCGTTTCCATATTCCGGATTATTGCGATCCCATGGCGAAAGATAAAGTCCTAATTTTAATCCATATTCTTCGCAGGCATCGGCCAGTTCGCGTACCACATCGCCTTCACCGTTTTTCCAAGAGGAGCTTTTTACCGAATGATCCGTTGATGCGGTTGGCCATAAACAAAATCCATCGTGATGTTTGGCCGTCAGAATAATTCCTTTCATTCCGGCCTCTTTACAAATCCGTGCCCACTGGCGACAATCCAACTCGGTTGGATTAAATAAATCGGGATCTTCGTCGCCAAATCCCCACTCCATATTTGAAAAGGTATTCATATTAAAATGAACAAACGCATAATACTCCATGTCGTTCCATGCCAATTGCCGTTCAGAAGGCACTGGCAATACAGGTTCCGGAGGAGTAACATCACTGCATGAGGCAGTAATTAACAACACAAATAGCCAAAATAATCTGCTGGTCATCGATTTTAGATTTTAATTTTTTTACGAACTTCGTAAATATATAATGATTTTTTTAACTAGATTATCATCCATTCAGAAAGAATGAAAAATACTTGTTTCTACTGAAAAATACCAACATAATATTACATTTTCAACTTCATTTACGGTAACCCGTATTAAATGACCTATCAGATTTCCATCGCTAAACGGAGATTACTGCAAAACTGTTGTCAAAATCCCACCTCCAACAGAAATTTAAAATAAAAATACTTACAAGTACGTATTTTATCCGAATGGGAGTCCTGTCCCACCGGGGGACAAACTTCACAATCTCACCAATCCCACATATCACTCATTTAATGATACTTAACAACAAAGGCATGCCATTTGCATTGTCTTAGGCCAAACGTACTAAACATTATTAAATAGAGATATGGACAACACAAATCACAAATTAAAATTTGCTTTTTATTGCATTAAGTCATAATTTGCATAAGTAATTTATTGATACTGAAATTTAAAGAAGGTAGAAAATAAGGGGTTATCGACACTTTCCAAAAATTTCACATCAAACTTTTTTAATTGAAACACAACACGCAATATGATAAAGCTCTGCTTTATTGTTTGATGAATCTTCCTATGCGGTAATTGATGTAATAACAAATTAAATCTACCGATATGAAGAAGATTTTACCCAAGCTTAAATTAAGTTATATTTTGATTCTAGGAATACTATTAAACGTTTTTAGTTCATTCGATAGTAGTGCCCAGATAGAAATTGATGGTAACTTTGAAACAGATTATCTAAATGAGCAATTTATCAACCTAGGGACTGTAAGTGCCACATGTGAAGTAGGTGATATTTATGCTGCAATTGTTACACATAGTGACGGCAATGATTATCTTGTTCTTGGCATCCATAATGGAAACAACGGAGAAGCAATCTTTCGCTTCTTTTTAGACTCTGAAGAGAATTTTGGAACCGATAGCTATATCTACAAAAAAGTCTCATATCCAGTTAATGATGCAGATAGAATGCTCGAGATTTATGCGGCTTCTAATTCTTTCACTTCTTACACTTACGATGGGACTGATTTTGTAGCTGAAACAAATTCTGAAATAATCGGATTACAAGGAGATTATGAATTAAATGATGGTAAATTTCTGGAAATTGCCATTCCTATTGGATATTTTCCAAGCATATGTAACCCAGACGATAACGGAAACATAAACTTATCAACCTACATTGCTTTTAGTGGTGGAGGTAATTCGTCTGTTTGTGGTTGGAGTACACTTGATTTTAATATTGGCCTTGGAGGTCAACTAAATCCTGATACCACGGTCTGCTCAGGTGAGAATAGTACAACCTTAACTTTAACAGGCGAAAAAGGCGTAATTGACAATTGGTATTTTAGCACGGACTCAGGAACTACCTGGGATCCTTTAGGACACACTAATAACTTTTATACTGCAGAAAACTTAACACAAGATACTTGGTTTCAAGTAAGAGTATTAGCAACAAATAATGGTCTATGCAATGACGGAAGTGAAAATGTGGAACTTAAATCTACAATAGCTAAAATAACAGTCGAAGAATGCTGTACCGAAACGGTCATAGCTGGAGATGATTTTGAAGTTTGTGAAAACGGAATGATATCGCTCGATGCAACATTCTCTGATAATCTAAACTTCGCATCTGCAACCTGGGTAGGACCAAATGGTTTTACATCAAGTTCTATCGACACAGCTTTTATAGCTTCATCAACTGATTACAGCGGAGAATATATCGTTACAGTTGATTATGGTACTGATTGTATTTCTTTTGACACTGTTGCGGTGATCGTTCTTCCTGCTTATACAGGGACAGACAGTGATGTGATCTGCGACAGCGAACTGCCATATACTTACGGCGACAGCACTTTTACGGCTGCAGGTACAAAAGACGTGGTGTTCTCAACCATCAACGGTTGCGACAGCATTATTACTTTCACACTGGATGTGAACCCGACTTACACAGGGACAGACAGTGATGTGATCTGCGACAGCGAACTGCCTTATACATACGGCGACAGCACATTTACGGCTGCAGGTACAAAAGATGTGGTGTTCTCAACCATCAACGGTTGCGACAGCATTATTACTTTCACGCTGGATGTGAACCCGACTTACACAGGGACAGACAGTGATGTGATCTGCGACAGCGAACTGCCTTATACATACGGCGACAGCACATTTACGGCTGCAGGTACAAAAGATGTGGTGTTCTCAACCATCAACGGTTGCGACAGCATTATTACTTTCACGCTGGATGTGAACCCGACTTACACAGGGACAGACAGTGATGTGATCTGCGACAGCGAACTGCCATATACTTACGGCGACAGCACTTTTACGGCTGCAGGTACAAAAGATGTGGTGTTCTCAACCATCAACGGTTGCGACAGCATTATTACTTTCACACTGGATGTGAACCCGACTTACACAGGGACAGACAGTGATGTGATCTGCGACAGCGAACTGCCTTATACTTACGGCGACAGCACATTTACTGCTGCAGGTACAAAAGATGTGGTGTTCTCAACCATCAACGGTTGCGACAGCATTATTACTTTCACACTGGATGTGAACCCGACTTACACAGGGACAGACAGTGATGTGATCTGCGACAGCGAACTGCCTTATACTTACGGCGACAGCACATTTACGGCTGCAGGTACAAAAGATGTGGTGTTCTCAACCATCAACGGTTGCGACAGCATTATTACTTTCACACTGGATGTGAACCCGACTTACACAGGGACAGACAGTGATGTGATCTGCGACAGCGAACTGCCATATACTTACGGCGACAGCACTTTTACGGCTGCAGGTACAAAAGATGTGGTGTTCTCAACCATCAACGGTTGCGACAGCATTATTACTTTCACACTGGATGTGAACCCGACTTACACAGGGACAGACAGTGATGTGATCTGCGACAGCGAACTGCCTTATACTTACGGCGACAGCACATTTACTGCTGCAGGTACAAAAGACGTGGTGTTCTCAACCATCAACGGTTGCGACAGCATTATTACTTTCACACTGGATGTGAACCCGACTTACACAGGGACAGACAGTGATGTGATCTGCGACAGCGAACTGCCTTATACTTACGGCGACAGCACATTTACTGCTGCAGGTACAAAAGATGTGGTGTTCTCAACCATCAACGGTTGCGACAGCATTATTACTTTCACACTGGATGTGAACCCGACTTACACAGGGACAGACGTGATGTGATCTGCGACAGCGAACTGCCATATACTTACGGCGACAGCACATTTACTGCTGCAGGTACAAAAGACGTGGTGTTCTCAACCATCAACGGTTGCGACAGCATTATTACTTTCACACTGGATGTGAACCCGACTTACACAGGGACAGACAGTGATGTGATCTGCGACAGCGAACTGCCTTATACTTACGGCGACAGCACATTTACTGCTGCAGGTACAAAAGATGTGGTGTTCTCAACCATCAACGGTTGCGACAGCATTATTACTTTCACACTGGATGTGAACCCGACTTACACAGGGACAGACAGTGATGTGATCTGCGACAGCGAACTGCCTTATACTTACGGCGACAGCACATTTACTGCTGCAGGTACAAAAGACGTGGTGTTCTCAACCATCAACGGTTGCGACAGCATTATTACTTTCACACTGGATGTGAACCCGACTTACACAGGGACAGACAGTGATGTGATCTGCGACAGCGAACTGCCTTATACTTACGGCGACAGCACATTTACTGCTGCAGGTACAAAAGATGTGGTGTTCTCAACCATCAACGGTTGCGACAGCATTATTACTTTCACACTGGATGTGAACCCGACTTACACAGGGACAGACAGTGATGTGATCTGCGACAGCGAACTGCCTTATACTTACGGCGACAGCACTTTTACTGCTGCAGGTACAAAAGATGTGGTGTTCTCAACCATCAACGGTTGCGACTCCATCGTAACGGTAACGCTGACCGTTATCGAAAGTACTTTCGAAACAATAAGCAGAACAGTATGCGACCAGGTAACCATTAACGACTCAACATATACCGAGTCAGGAACATACATACAGAATTTAACCAATGTAAACGGTTGCGACAGCACGCTGACAATCAACCTGATTGTTCTGGATAGTCCGGAAGATACAATTGATGTAACAACCTGCGATGAGTACCAGCTCAACGATTCGGTTTATACACAAAGTGGTACATACACACAGGTAGTTGAAAGCGAAGAAGGATGTACCGGTACAATTACTGTAAATCTCACCATCCTTGAAAGCACCCAGGAAGTGATTAACCAGGTAGTTTGCGATTCATATACGCTCAATGGAAGAACTTATACCGAATCAGGAACCTACCGCCAGTATACTACTAATGATGTCGGTTGCGACAGTACTATCATTCTTAACTTAACCGTTAGAGAAGATATTATTGAGTTAACCAACGAAGCTAGCGACTTAACTGTTGCATGCGACGGAAACGGCAATACCGATGCACTTGAAAACTGGCTGGCCACTAATGGTACAACAGGAAGTGCACAAGCTGGCTTTGGCAGCGTTAGCTGGAGCAACAATTTCGAAGCACTTACTCCGGGATGTTGTAACACCGGTTCTGCCACCGTTACCTTTACGGCAACCGACGATTGCGGAAACAGCGTTTCTACAACCGCAACATTTACCATTATCGATACTACTGCACCTGTATTTACTGCACCTGAAGATATTACAATCTACTCCGATGCAGAATGTAATTACGACATTAGTGTTGAAGCTACCGGTGATGTTACCAACAAAGCTGATGACTGCTGCGATGATCTGAATGCTGAGTACACCGACCTTGTTGAACAGGGAGCATGTGCCGGAGAATGGATTATTACACGCACATGGACATTGGCTGACCAATGTGGAAACCAGGCTGAACCTCAGGTACAGCTTATTACTGTAATGGATACAATCGCACCAACAGCTGTTTGCAGCGATATTACAATTCAGCTGGACGAAAGTGGACTGGCAACAATAAATGCAGAAGATATTAACGGTGGATCGACTGATAACTGTGGTATCGACACAATATTTATCAGCCAATACAATTTCACTTGCGACGAGCTGGGAACAAACCAGGTAACATTAACAGTGGTTGACAACTGCGGAAACACTTCTACATGCACAGCAACAGTTACTGTTGAATCGGGTGAAGCAAACTGCGGAAGCATTCAAACTACTCCTGATGTTCTTGACATCGTAGTTTGTAACGGAAGAGAAGTTTCCGGCACAATGAATATTCTGGATAACGACAACCTGGCAGGCGCTGGCTTTACAATCACTGCCAACAACCTGCCTCAGGGTGTTCAGCTTGATTTAACTACCGGTGAGCTTACTTATTACAGCCAGCAGATTACCGAAACAACGATTCAGTTTACTTATACCGTTTGTCACGATGTTTATACAAACGACTGCTCTGAAGCACTGGTTACAATAAATGTTCTTATCGATACTGATTGCGATGGAATACACGATGCAATTGATATTGACGACGACGACGACGGTATTCTTGATGTTGATGAAGAGGCCTACAGCCTGAACCAGCAAACACTGGATTCTGATGGAGACGGAATTGTTGACCGACTGGATATTGATTCGGACAATGACGGTATTCCTGATAACATCGAGTGGCAGCAAAACATTGAAGAAGGTATTCAATATGGTTCGTATGCTTACGGTACCGATATGGGATACGACTACTTCCCACCACTTGGTACCGATGAAAACGGTGATGGTTGGGACGATCGTTACGACAGAGACGGAATTTACTACGAACCTGTTGATATGGATGGCGACGCAACACCTGACTACCTGGATACCGATTCGGACGGTGATGGTATTGAAGACTGGATAGAAGGTTGGGATGCTATGCCACACGATACAATTGCTGACACGGACATTGTATATACCGATTCGGACGGTGATGGACTTGATGATGCCTACGATTCGTATGATACCAGCCAGGAATGGTTACACGGATTAAATGCCATTGGTTCGTATGCTCCGCTTCAGGATATGGCTGCTGACACAGCTAATAATATCCGCGACTGGAGAGATGTTATCGAACCTCCGGTTGATCCGGGACCTCAGCAGGCCGAAGGTTGTGAGCTCAACATTCCTGACGGATTCTCGCCAAACCAGGATGGTTACAACGATTTCTTTGAAATGAGGTTTACCTGCGATACCGGGGAACAACTATTTGAAGATGTTTATCCGGACGCGAAAATCGAGATATTTAACCGTTGGGGGAACCTGATATATGAACAGGAAAACTATGGTAATGTGTCACGCTGGGGAAGCACAGATGCATGGTGGGACGGAACTTCGATGCACGACATGCAGATTGGTAACGACAAACTGCCCGCTGCTACCTACTTCTATATCCTTTATCTCAATAACGGACAGGAAGCTATTACCGGAACTATATTCCTAAATAATTAATTGATTAATAATTAATGAATGTTAAATCTGAAAAAAATTAAAATGATGAAAGCAAAATTAAATATAATCAAAGGTTTAGGGATTCTGGCAATAGTAGTAGCTGCATTTACTTCAAATGCTCAGCAGGACCCCATGTATACACAATACATGTTTAATACACAAACCATTAACCCGGCTTATGCCGGTACATGGGAATCCGTAGGGTTTATGTTACTCGGACGACACCAGTGGACCGGGTTCGACGGGGCACCCGAAACCTATTCTTTTTCATTCCAGGCGCCACTAAAAAACGAAAGAGTGGCTCTGGGACTCAACTTGATCAGCGATAAAGTGCAATACGTTAAACGCTTGTATATGTATGCCGATTATTCCTATCTCGTGCCGCTTAGCGAAACACTGAACCTGAGACTGGGACTAAAAGGTGGATTTACAAATTACTCACACAACCTGGCGCTGCACAACATTCTCGATCCGGGGGATCCTTCCTTTCTTGGCGAAATTGACTCGAAACTAAAACCAAACTTTGGCGTTGGGGCATTTTTATACACAAAAAGGGCTTACCTCGGGTTCTCGATACCAAGAATAGTGAACAGTACGTTCGATAGTGATTACGATAACTTTTCGGTAGAAGCGCAAATGCGTCACTACTTCTTAACGGCCGGGGCCGTGTTCGACCTGGGGGAAAATGTGAAGTTTAAACCTACCGCTTTAACAAAAGCCTCGTTTACTTCAGAAACAGGTACGCCAGTACAGTTCGATTTATCCGGTAACTTCCTGATTAAAGAAAAACTGTGGCTGGGAGCAATGTGGCGATCGGGTGACTCTTACGGCTTTATTGCGCAGTTCTTGTTTGCCGAGAAACTTCGTTTGGGATATGCCATCGATTTTTCTACTACAAACCTGCAGAACTACAACAATGGTACCCACGAGGTAATGATATCTTACGAACTCAAGTTTAAAAAAGAAAGAGTGGTATCGCCAAGATACTTCTAAAAAAAATATTTTTATGTTGTGTTTAGAACCCGAGTCGCAGCTTTCCTTGCTGGGGCTTGGGTTTTGTTTTTAAATACCTCTCTACTAAATCATCGATAACCGGTAAACAACTCAAAATAAAAATTACGTCTTACCCCCTTATCAATATCTTAACAGAACATAATTTAATTAATATTATCAGTTTCAGAATATTGTCCCATTTTGAAACTCAATAAGCACTCACCCAAAACCCATATCACTCTTATTATCAATCCATTAAAATCAAATGGCACAACTATTGTAAGTAGTAACGCAAACGTACTAAACAATACAATATGGTAATATGGACAAATTCAACCATCAAATATTATTTGGATATTTTGAGATTAAGTCATAATTTGCATAAGTAATTTATTGATTCTGAAATTTAAAGAAGGTAAAAAATAAGGGGTTATTCATACTTTCCGGACAATTTCATATCAAACTTTTTAATAACCAAACGGACAATAAATGCAATTCATATTGTATTTACTCTCCACAGCTACTGAGTGCGTCAATTTATTTTGGCCGCTTTACAGATAATTGTTAATGATTATAACACAAACGATATGAAAAAATTCTACTCCCTAAGGATGATTCTGAATGCAGCAAAACAAAAACCACAAAAAGGATTAATCAATATTCTTACATGGGTTTTGCTTTCATTTTCATTTATTTCATCAACTGGTTCGCTCTTCGCACAAGAAGTACCTCTCCGAATTCCGGAGGAAGAACAACAGAGTACAACCAAATCAGCACCTATATTGAAATCCGTAGTTACAAACTCCGGTTCAATCGAGGTTGCAGAAAATGCAACCTACAATAGTTATTCACCTCAAGACTTGGTGAATAACGTTCTTATTTCTGGTTGTTTGACAGCACAAAATGTTAAATTCGGTTATTACGAAAGATATTCACATAGCTGGAACGGCTGGAAGAATCATTCTTGGTCTTCAATTGCCGGAGACAGACAGTTAGGATATTTCAATAAAGGAAATTCCGATTTTCCATTAAGTGAAGGCCTTATTCTTTCAACAGGAAAAATTCGTTCAGCAAAAGGCCCCAATAACCTGGCTAGTAAAACAGATGAAATTGAGAACAATGCGGGAGATCCTGATCTGGAAAATATTTCAGGCAGTTATCGTTCCTATGATGCAGCAGTTTTGGAGTTTGATTTTGTTCCAGCTGGAAATACTCTTGAATTCAAATATATTTTTGCATCAGAAGAATACAGAGAATGGTCTTGCTCTCAGTTTAACGATGCATTTGGGTTCTTTTTAAGTGGCCCCGGTATTAGTGGTAAAGTAAATCTTGCCAAACTCGCAAACGGAACTGAAGTAACTATCAATAATATTCATGGACCGTTTACAGATACTGATGCTTCATATTATGCATGGAACGAAATGGGATCATACCCCTGCCCTGCTTCAAATGAAGCTTTTTACATTGATAATGGAAGCGGAAAAGATTACACAAATAATTCGCCAGCGACACAATTTGATGGTATGACAGTTGTACTAACTGCTACACACCAGGTGCAAGCAGGAGAAACTTACCATATTAAATTAGCTATTGCTGATATTAGTGATCAAAAATGGGATGCAGGAGTTTTTCTGGAAGCTAACAGTTTTACCACAACAAATGTTAATATCAACCAGCCCGCTCCGGTGTGCTACCCTAATACAGTAGACTTAACAGCTACTGCCATAACTTCTGGTAGTTCACCTGGATTAACTTTCTCGTATTGGGAAGATGAAGCTGCAACAATTCCATATACAACGCCTACTACTGCAACGGCCGCAACCTATTACATAAAAGGATTTGACTCTTCTTCAGGATGTTATGACATTCAACCAGTAACAGCAACAGTTTATAATGTAATTGTTACCGAATTAAGTAATTACCATAACGACCCTATTTGCATTGGTGGTACCGATGGTTCATTTAAAGTTGAAGCAAACGGAGGAACTCCTCCATATAGTTATAGCCTTGATAATTCAGATTATTCAAACTCAACAGGTATTTTCGGTGGTTTAGCTGCGGGAACTTATACGGCTTATTCTAAAGATGCGAATGATTGTGTTTCACAAAGTCCGGCTTTAATTGAAATAATTGAGCCCGATGCCAGTACTTGTGGAATTACAAAAGACAATTGCCCACCTTTTGACTTAACTGAAGTTTGCTATGATGGTGAAGGAGGAACTCCTGTATTCTGGTCTATTCCTCAATTTAGTTACAGTTGTTGTGCCAGTGGAGATGGAGAAGGCTCTTCATTCGACGTTCAGTTTAATATTCCTGAAAGTCAAAATTCATGTTGGATTTATAATAAGACACAACGTATTGGAAGTGATAATATGAGATTGTGGCAATCTACTACCGCTGTTGATCCATCTTTATATGATGGACTTGCAGACGATGTCTTTTTTGTTCCACCATTTCAATATTTTGACAACTCTGTAGATATTCCAGTCAACTTACAATTATTGAATTCGAATACAAATGCGCGCACCATTACATGGACCCTCTCAGTTCTTAAGGCCGATGCAAATGGAACTACTTATTCAGTAGAAAATTCATATTCTGATACCAAAATTTTAGCAGCCGGAAGTAATCAAAACCCTTCTGAAACTCCATGGACAATAACTATTCCTGCAAATGATCTTCCAAATGGAAGCGGAGTTTATAAACTCAAATTTGAATTCGAAGGAGATGGTAATAATAAACTTGAGGTTGACTATTTAAATTATAACGCAATCTTATCAGATATTGATGGGTGTACCGAAGGAATTAATTTTGTTGTAACATCAAATTATGATCCGGGTGATGAGTTCCCTGTTGGAACTACAGAAGTTACTTATACAGCGACACTTACTCAGCCCGGAGGTTTTATACTCGCCGATAATTGTTCATTCAATGTAGTAGTAAATGATACTCCTGTACCGACAGGTAGCTCTACTCAAAATTTTTGTTCAATTGATGCCCCAACTATATCGAGTTTAACAGCGTCAGGAAATAATATCCAATGGTATAATGACGCTTCAGGAGGTCAAGCCCTGGATGGCTCACTGGCATTGGTCGATGGTGAAGATTATTATGCCACACAAACCATAGACGGGTGCGAAAGTTCAAGTCGCTTCCAAGTGGATGTGACTATATCTGATCCAGGTAAACCAAGTGGAGAATCAACTCAAAAATTCTGTGTCGGAGATATTGTAACTATTGCTGATTTAGTAGTGGTTGGTGAAAATATAAAATGGTATGCAAACGAATCTGACAGATCGCCTTTAGATGAAACAGAACCATTGGTAAATGGAGAAACATATTATGCAACACAAACAGTTGATGGTTGCGAAAGCGATCAGCGAATGATGATCACCGTTGTAATAGAAGTATGTTGTACTCTAACTGATGGTGAAGCCAATTCTGTCCCCATTACATGTAACGGAGATTTAACCACAGTTACCATTAGCGCTACTGGTGGCAATACTCCTTTGTATTATACGCTAGAAGGGTATGGCACTCAAACAAATGACGGCATATTTACTGATATACCTGCAGGGATATATAACTGGAGTATTGAAGAAACAGGTAGTGGTTGTAGCCCGATAAGTGGAACAGTTACCGTCAGCGAGCCGACTCTGCTCGACGGTGACGCAAGTGTTACTACTGCTATCGACTGTAACGGAGAAACCGCAACAGTAACTGTAACGGCACAGGGTGGTACCGGTAACTATACTTATTACTTCAACGGGGTATCTAATGCTACAGGGGTATTCTCTGGCATTTATGCCGGAACGGATTACAACTGGTCTGTAACCGATGAAAACGACTGCGAAGATTCAGGTACTTTAGATGTCAGCGAGCCGACTCTGCTCGACGGTGACGCAAGTGTTACTACTGCTATCGACTGTAACGGAGAAACCGCAACAGTAACTGTAACGGCACAGGGTGGTACCGGTAACTATACTTATTACTTCAACGGGGTATCAAATGCTACAGGGGTATTCTCTGGCATTTATGCCGGAACGGATTACAACTGGTCTGTAACCGATGAAAACGACTGCGAAGATTCAGGTACTTTAGATGTCAGCGAGCCGACTCTGCTCGACGGTGACGCAAGTGTTACTACTGCTATCGACTGTAACGGAGAAACCGCAACAGTAACTGTAACGGCACAGGGTGGTACCGGTAACTATACTTATTACTTCAACGGGGTATCTAATGCTACAGGGGTATTCTCTGGCATTTATGCCGGAACGGATTACAACTGGTCTGTAACCGATGAAAACGACTGCGAAGATTCAGGTACTTTAGATGTCAGCGAGCTGACTCTGCTCGACGGTGACGCAAGTGTTACTACTGCTATCGACTGTAACGGAGAAACCGCAACAGTAACTGTAACGGCACAGGGTGGTACCGGTAACTATACTTATTACTTCAACGGGGTATCAAATGCTACAGGGGTATTCTCTGGCATTTATGCCGGAACGGATTACAACTGGTCTGTAACCGATGAAAACGACTGCGAAGATTCAGGTACTTTAGATGTCAGCGAGCCGACTCTGCTCGACGGTGACGCAAGTGTTACTACTGCTATCGACTGTAACGGAGAAACCGCAACAGTAACTGTAACGGCACAGGGTGGTACCGGTAACTATACTTATTACTTCAACGGGGTATCAAATGCTACAGGGGTATTCTCTGGCATTTATGCCGGAACGGATTACAACTGGTCTGTAACCGATGAAAACGACTGCGAAGATTCAGGTACTTTAAATGTCAGCGAGCCGACTCTGCTCGACGGTGACGCAAGTGTTACTACTGCTATCGACTGTAACGGAGAAACCGCAACAGTAACTGTAACGGCACAGGGTGGTACCGGTAACTATACTTATTACTTCAACGGGGTATCAAATGCTACAGGGGTATTCTCTGGCATTTATGCCGGAACGGATTACAACTGGTCTGTAACCGATGAAAACGACTGCGAAGATTCAGGTACTTTAGATGTCAGCGAGCCGACTCTGCTCGACGGTGACGCAAGTGTTACTACTGCTATCGACTGTAACGGAGAAACCGCAACAGTAACTGTAACGGCACAGGGTGGTACCGGTAACTATACTTATTACTTCAACGGGGTATCTAATGCTACAGGGGTATTCTCTGGCATTTATGCCGGAACGGATTACAACTGGTCTGTAACCGATGAAAACGACTGCGAAGATTCAGGTACTTTAGATGTCAGCGAGCCGACTCTGCTCGACGGTGACGCAAGTGTTACTACTGCTATCGACTGTAACGGAGAAACCGCAACAGTAACTGTAACGGCACAGGGTGGTACCGGTAACTATACTTATTACTTCAACGGGGTATCAAATGCTACAGGGGTATTCTCTGGCATTTATGCCGGAACGGATTACAACTGGTCTGTAACCGATGAAAACGACTGCGAAGATTCAGGTACTTTAGATGTCAGCGAGCCGACTCTGCTCGACGGTGACGCAAGTGTTACTACTGCTATCGACTGTAACGGAGAAACCGCAACAGTAACTGTAACGGCACAGGGTGGTACCGGTAACTATACTTATTACTTCAACGGGGTATCTAATGCTACAGGGGTATTCTCTGGCATTTATGCCGGAACGGATTACAACTGGTCTGTAACCGATGAAAACGACTGCGAAGATTCAGGTACTTTAGATGTCAGCGAGCCGACTCTGCTCGACGGTGACGCAAGTGTTACTACTGCTATCGACTGTAACGGAGAAACCGCAACAGTAACTGTAACGGCACAGGGTGGTACCGGTAACTATACTTATTACTTCAACGGGGTATCAAATGCTACAGGGGTATTCTCTGGCATTTATGCCGGAACGGATTACAACTGGTCTGTAACCGATGAAAACGACTGCGAAGATTCAGGTACTTTAGATGTCAGCGAGCCGACTCTGCTCGACGGTGACGCAAGTGTTACTACTGCTATCGACTGTAACGGAGAAACCGCAACAGTAACTGTAACGGCACAGGGTGGTACCGGTAACTATACTTATTACTTCAACGGGGTATCAAATGCTACAGGGGTATTCTCTGGCATTTATGCCGGAACGGATTACAACTGGTCTGTAACCGATGAAAACGACTGCGAAGATTCAGGTACTTTAGATGTCAGCGAGCCGACTCTGCTCGACGGTGACGCAAGTGTTACTACTGCTATCGACTGTAACGGAGAAACCGCAACAGTAACTGTAACGGCACAGGGTGGTACCGGTAACTATACTTATTACTTCAACGGGGTATCTAATGCTACAGGGGTATTCTCTGGCATTTATGCCGGAACGGATTACAACTGGTCTGTAACCGATGAAAACGACTGCGAAGATTCAGGTACTTTAGATGTCAGCGAGCCGACTCTGCTCGACGGTGACGCAAGTGTTACTACTGCTATCGACTGTAACGGAGAAACCGCAACAGTAACTGTAACGGCACAGGGTGGTACCGGTAACTATACTTATTACTTCAACGGGGTATCAAATGCTACAGGGGTATTCTCTGGCATTTATGCCGGAACGGATTACAACTGGTCTGTAACCGATGAAAACGACTGCGAAGATTCAGGTACTTTAGATGTCAGCGAGCCGACTCTGCTCGACGGTGACGCAAGTGTTACTACTGCTATCGACTGTAACGGAGAAACCGCAACAGTAACTGTAACGGCACAGGGTGGTACCGGTAACTATACTTATTACTTCAACGGGGTATCAAATGCTACAGGGGTATTCTCTGGCATTTATGCCGGAACGGATTACAACTGGTCTGTAACCGATGAAAACGACTGCGAAGATTCAGGTACTTTAGATGTCAGCGAGCCGACTCTGCTCGACGGTGACGCAAGTGTTACTACTGCTATCGACTGTAACGGAGAAACCGCAACAGTAACTGTAACGGCACAGGGTGGTACCGGTAACTATACTTATTACTTCAACGGGGTATCTAATGCTACAGGGGTATTCTCTGGCATTTATGCCGGAACGGATTACAACTGGTCTGTAACCGATGAAAACGACTGCGAAGATTCAGGTACTTTAGATGTCAGCGAGCCGACTCTGCTCGACGGTGACGCAAGTGTTACTACTGCTATCGACTGTAACGGAGAAACCGCAACAGTAACTGTAACGGCACAGGGTGGTACCGGTAACTATACTTATTACTTCAACGGGGTATCAAATGCTACAGGGGTATTCTCTGGCATTTATGCCGGAACGGATTACAACTGGTCTGTAACCGATGAAAACGACTGCGAAGATTCAGGTACTTTAGATGTCAGCGAGCCGACTCTGCTCGACGGTGACGCAAGTGTTACTACTGCTATCGACTGTAACGGAGAAACCGCAACAGTAACTGTAACGGCACAGGGTGGTACCGGTAACTATACTTATTACTTCAACGGGGTATCAAATGCTACAGGGGTATTCTCTGGCATTTATGCCGGAACGGATTACAACTGGTCTGTAACCGATGAAAACGACTGCGAAGATTCAGGTACTTTAGATGTCAGCGAGCCGACTCTGCTCGACGGTGACGCAAGTGTTACTACTGCTATCGACTGTAACGGAGAAACTGCAACAGTAACTGTAACGGCACAGGGTGGTACCGGTAACTATACTTATTACTTCAACGGGGTATCAAATGCTACAGGGGTATTCTCTGGCATTTATGCCGGAACGGATTACAACTGGTCTGTAACCGATGAAAACGACTGCGAAGATTCAGGTACTTTAAATGTCAGCGAGCCGACTCTGCTCGACGGTGACGCAAGTGTTACTACTGCTATCGACTGTAACGGAGAAACCGCAACAGTAACTGTAACGGCACAGGGTGGTACCGGTAACTATACTTATTACTTCAACGGGGTATCAAATGCTACAGGGGTATTCTCTGGCATTTATGCCGGAACGGATTACAACTGGTCTGTAACCGATGAAAACGACTGCGAAGATTCAGGTACTTTAGATGTCAGCGAGCCGACTCTGCTCGACGGTGACGCAAGTGTTACTACTGCTATCGACTGTAACGGAGAAACCGCAACAGTAACTGTAACGGCACAGGGTGGTACCGGTAACTATACTTATTACTTCAACGGGGTATCAAATGCTACAGGGGTATTCTCTGGCATTTATGCCGGAACGGATTACAACTGGTCTGTAACCGATGAAAACGACTGCGAAGATTCAGGTACTTTAGATGTCAGCGAGCCGACTCTGCTCGACGGTGACGCAAGTGTTACTACTGCTATCGACTGTAACGGAGAAACCGCAACAGTAACTGTAACGGCACAGGGTGGTACCGGTAACTATACTTATTACTTCAACGGGGTATCAAATGCTACAGGGGTATTCTCTGGCATTTATGCCGGAACGGATTACAACTGGTCTGTAACCGATGAAAACGACTGCGAAGATTCAGGTACTTTAGATGTCAGCGAGCCGACTCTGCTCGACGGTGACGCAAGTGTTACTACTGCTATCGACTGTAACGGAGAAACCGCAACAGTAACTGTAACGGCACAGGGTGGTACCGGTAACTATACTTATTACTTCAACGGGGTATCAAATGCTACAGGGGTATTCTCTGGCATTTATGCCGGAACGGATTACAACTGGTCTGTAACCGATGAAAACGACTGCGAAGATTCAGGTACTTTAGATGTCAGCGAGCCGACTCTGCTCGACGGTGACGCAAGTGTTACTACTGCTATCGACTGTAACGGAGAAACCGCAACAGTAACTGTAACGGCACAGGGTGGTACCGGTAACTATACTTATTACTTCAACGGGGTATCTAATGCTACAGGGGTATTCTCTGGCATTTATGCCGGAACGGATTACAACTGGTCTGTAACCGATGAAAACGACTGCGAAGATTCAGGTACTTTAGATGTCAGCGAGCCGACTCTGCTCGACGGTGACGCAAGTGTTACTACTGCTATCGACTGTAACGGAGAAACCGCAACAGTAACTGTAACGGCACAGGGTGGTACCGGTAACTATACTTATTACTTCAACGGGGTATCAAATGCTACAGGGGTATTCTCTGGCATTTATGCCGGAACGGATTACAACTGGTCTGTAACCGATGAAAACGACTGCGAAGATTCAGGTACTTTAGATGTCAGCGAGCCGACTCTGCTTACCTGTGACGCCAATCAGGTTTCTCAAGTAACAATTTTCGGACACAAAGATGGCGTTGCCACTGTAACACCAATGGGAGGTACCGGTCCTTATACCTACCTGTGGGATAATGGTGACGAAAGAGCAACTGCGGACACATTGAGTGCAGGTTATCACGAAGTGACTGTAACCGATGCCAATAGCTGCGAAACCACTTGCGGTATTACCATTGGACAGCCAGGAGAATTAACCTGCGATGTGGACTTAAATTTTGATGTGGACTGCTTCGGTGAAGCCAATGGCTCAGCAACAGTCTCTGCAAATGGAGGTGTTGGTAGTTACATTTTCCTTTGGGACAATGGCGACACAAGAGCAACAGCAGATACATTAAGAGCTGGCATACATACAGTAACAGTGACTGATGAAAATGGTGCTGAGACTTCTTGTAATGTAACCATAAACGAACCTTCTGAAATTGTATTAATTGCACCAAAAGATACTACTGTAAGCACTTGCTTGAGCCAACAAGAGGTTAACACCGAATTTAATTTTTGGTTGTCCAGAGTACAAGCCAGTGGTGGTAAAAATTTATTAGTAACAAACAACAACACTGGAGCACCAGATGCTTGTGGAGGATCAATAGATGTAATTTGGACAGCAACAAGTGAATGCCCGGAAGACGTTAAAGATACTGCAACTTTCACAGTACCTGATGCCATCCAGCTTGACGTGGAAGGTCCTCAAGACTTCTCGGCTAGTTCGTGTGACTTCGATGACCAGGCGGCTCTGGATGCTGCATTCCAAACATGGGTTGATTCTTTCAACGTAGTTACAAATGCTTGCGGTGCTTCGGCTACAGATATCAGCAACCTTACTGCTCCTGATCTTTGTGAAGGTGGTACCGTTAACGTGACTTTCGGTATCGGCAACAACTGCACAAACGATACGGTAAGAGCCGCATTTACAATTAATGCTGCCGATCCGCTTGACGTAGAAGGTCCTCAAGACTTCTCGGCTAGTTCGTGTGACTTCGATGACCAGGCGGCTCTGGATGCTGCATTCCAAACATGGGTTGATTCTTTCAACGTAGTTACAAATGCTTGCGGTGCTTCGGCTACAGATATCAGCAACCTTACTGCTCCTGATCTTTGTGAAGGTGGTACCGTTAACGTGACTTTCGGTATCGGCAACAACTGCACAAACGATACGGTAAGAGCCGCATTTACAATTAATGCTGCCGATCCGCTTGACGTGGAAGGTCCTCAAGACTTCTCGGCTAGTTCGTGTGACTTCGATGACCAGGCGGCACTGGATGCTGCATTCCAAACATGGGTTGATTCTTTCAACGTAGTTACAAATGCTTGCGGTGCTTCGGCTACAGATATCAGCAACCTTACTGCTCCTGATCTTTGTGAAGGTGGTACCGTTAACGTGACTTTCGGTATCGGCAACAACTGCACAAACGATACGGTAAGAGCCGCATTTACAATTAATGCTGCCGATCCGCTTGACGTGGAAGGTCCTCAAGACTTCTCGGCTAGTTCGTGTGACTTCGATGACCAGGCGGCTCTGGATGCTGCATTCCAAACATGGGTTGATTCTTTCAACGTAGTTACAAATGCTTGCGGTGCTTCGGCTACAGATATCAGCAACCTTACTGCTCCTGATCTTTGTGAAGGTGGTACCGTTAACGTGACTTTCGGTATCGGCAACAACTGCACAAACGATACGGTAAGAGCCGCATTTACAATTAATGCTGCCGATCCGCTTGACGTGGAAGGTCCTCAAGACTTCTCGGCTAGTTCGTGTGACTTCGATGACCAGGCGGCTCTGGATGCTGCATTCCAAACATGGGTTGATTCTTTCAACGTAGTTACAAATGCTTGCGGTGCTTCGGCTACAGATATCAGCAACCTTACTGCTCCTGATCTTTGTGAAGGTGGTACCGTTAACGTGACTTTCGGTATCGGCAACAACTGCACAAACGATACGGTAAGAGCCGCATTTACAATTAATGCTGCCGATCCGCTTGACGTGGAAGGTCCTCAAGACTTCTCGGCTAGTTCGTGTGACTTCGATGACCAGGCGGCTCTGGATGCTGCATTCCAAACATGGGTTGATTCTTTCAACGTAGTTACAAATGCTTGCGGTGCTTCGGCTACAGATATCAGCAACCTTACTGCTCCTGATCTTTGTGAAGGTGGTACCGTTAACGTGACTTTCGGTATCGGCAACAACTGCACAAACGATACGGTAAGAGCCGCATTTACAATTAATGCTGCCGATCCGCTTGACGTAGAAGGTCCTCAAGACTTCTCGGCTAGTTCGTGTGACTTCGATGACCAGGCGGCTCTGGATGCTGCATTCCAAACATGGGTTGATTCTTTCAACGTAGTTACAAATGCTTGCGGTGCTTCGGCTACAGATATCAGCAACCTTACTGCTCCTGATCTTTGTGAAGGTGGTACCGTTAACGTGACTTTCGGTATCGGCAACAACTGCACAAACGATACGGTAAGAGCCGCATTTACAATTAATGCTGCCGATCCGCTTGACGTGGAAGGTCCTCAAGACTTCTCGGCAATAAATAGTGAATTTGGTGATCAAGCTGCACTTAACCATGCTTTTGCGATGTGGCTCGATAGCTTTAATGTACTTTCAAATGATTGTAATATAACACCATCTAGCTTAGACTACGAAACACCAATATTATGTGAAGGTGGTACGGTTACGGTTGTATTTGGTGTTGGGAATTCTTGTTCTTCAGATACTGTTTCAGCGACATTTACAATCTTTGTTGATCCTGATTATACTGACAAAGATGACGTTACCATCTGCGACAGCGAACTGCCTTATACTTACGGCGACAGCACTTTTACTGCTGCAGGTACAAAAGACGTGGTGTTCTCAACCATCAACGGTTGCGACTCCATCGTAACGGTAACGCTGACCGTTATCGAAAGTACTTTCGAAACAATAAGCAGAACAGTATGCGACCAGGTAACCATTAACGACTCAACATATACCGAGTCAGGAACATACATACAGAATTTAACCAATGTAAACGGTTGCGACAGCACGCTGACAATCAACCTGATTGTTCTGGATAGTCCGGAAGATACAATTGATGTAACAACCTGCGATGAGTACCAGCTCAACGATTCGGTTTATACACAAAGTGGTACATACACACAGGTAGTTGAAAGCGAAGAAGGATGTACCGGTACAATTACTGTAAATCTCACCATCCTTGAAAGCACCCAGGAAGTGATTAACCAGGTAGTTTGCGATTCATATACGCTCAATGGAAGAACTTATACCGAATCAGGAACCTACCGCCAGTATACTACTAATGATGTCGGTTGCGACAGTACTATCATTCTTAACTTAACCGTTAGAGAAGATATTATTGAGTTAACCAACGAAGCTAGCGACTTAACTGTTGCATGCGACGGAAACGGCAATACCGATGCACTTGAAAACTGGCTGGCCACTAATGGTACAACAGGAAGTGCACAAGCTGGCTTTGGCAGCGTTAGCTGGAGCAACAATTTCGAAGCACTTACTCCGGGATGTTGTAACACCGGTTCTGCCACCGTTACCTTTACGGCAACCGACGATTGCGGAAACAGCGTTTCTACAACCGCAACATTTACCATTATCGATACTACTGCACCTGTATTTACTGCACCTGAAGATATTACAATCTACTCCGATGCAGAATGTAATTACGACATTAGTGTTGAAGCTACCGGTGATGTTACCAACAAAGCTGATGACTGCTGCGATGATCTGAATGCTGAGTACACCGACCTTGTTGAACAGGGAGCATGTGCCGGAGAATGGATTATTACACGCACATGGACATTGGCTGACCAATGTGGAAACCAGGCTGAACCTCAGGTACAGCTTATTACTGTAATGGATACAATCGCACCAACAGCTGTTTGCAGCGATATTACAATTCAGCTGGACGAAAGTGGACTGGCAACAATAAATGCAGAAGATATTAACGGTGGATCGACTGATAACTGTGGTATCGACACAATATTTATCAGCCAATACAATTTCACTTGCGACGAGCTGGGAACAAACCAGGTAACATTAACAGTGGTTGACAACTGCGGAAACACTTCTACATGCACAGCAACAGTTACTGTTGAATCGGGTGAAGCAAACTGCGGAAGCATTCAAACTACTCCTGATGTTCTTGACATCGTAGTTTGTAACGGAAGAGAAGTTTCCGGCACAATGAATATTCTGGATAACGACAACCTGGCAGGCGCTGGCTTTACAATCACTGCCAACAACCTGCCTCAGGGTGTTCAGCTTGATTTAACTACCGGTGAGCTTACTTATTACAGCCAGCAGATTACTGAAACAACTATTCAGTTTACTTACACCGTTTGTCACGATGTTTATACAAACGACTGCTCTGAAGCACTGGTTACAATAAATGTTCTTATCGATACTGATTGCGATGGAATACACGATGCAATTGATATTGACGACGACGACGACGGTATTCTTGATGTTGATGAAGAGGCCTACAGCCTGAACCAGCAAACACTGGATTCTGATGGTGACGGAATTGTTGACCGACTGGATATTGATTCGGACAATGACGGTATTCCTGATAACATCGAGTGGCAGCAAAACATTGAAGAAGGTATTCAATATGGTTCGTATGCTTACGGTACCGATATGGGATACGACTACTTCCCACCACTTGGTACCGATGAAAACGGTGATGGTTGGGACGATCGTTACGACAGAGACGGAATTTACTACGAACCTGTTGATATGGATGGCGACGCAACACCTGACTACCTGGATACCGATTCGGACGGTGATGGTATTGAAGACTGGATAGAAGGTTGGGATGCTATGCCACACGATACAATTGCTGACACGGACATTGTATATACCGATTCGGACGGTGATGGACTTGATGATGCCTACGATTCGTATGATACCAGCCAGGAATGGTTACACGGATTAAATGCCATTGGTTCGTATGCTCCGCTTCAGGATATGGCTGCTGACACAGCTAATAATATCCGCGACTGGAGAGATGTTATCGAACCTCCGGTTGATCCGGGACCTCAGCAGGCCGAAGGTTGTGAGCTCAACATTCCTGACGGATTCTCGCCAAACCAGGATGGTTACAACGATTTCTTTGAAATGAGGTTTACCTGCGATACCGGGGAACAACTATTTGAAGATGTTTATCCGGACGCGAAAATCGAGATATTTAACCGTTGGGGGAACCTGATATATGAACAGGAAAACTATGGTAATGTGTCACGCTGGGGAAGCACAGATGCATGGTGGGACGGAACTTCGATGCACGACATGCAGATTGGTAACGACAAACTGCCCGCTGCTACCTACTTCTATATCCTTTATCTCAATAACGGACAGGAAGCTATTACCGGAACTATATTCCTAAATAATTAATTGATTAATAATTAATGAATGTTAAATCTGAAAAAAATTAAAATGATGAAAGCAAAATTAAATATAATCAAAGGTTTAGGGATTCTGGCAATAGTAGTAGCTGCATTTACTTCAAATGCTCAGCAGGACCCCATGTATACACAATACATGTTTAATACACAAACCATTAACCCGGCTTATGCCGGTACATGGGAATCCGTAGGGTTTATGTTACTCGGACGACACCAGTGGACCGGGTTCGACGGGGCACCCGAAACCTATTCTTTTTCATTCCAGGCGCCACTAAAAAACGAAAGAGTGGCTCTGGGACTCAACTTGATCAGCGATAAAGTGCAATACGTTAAACGCTTGTATATGTATGCCGATTATTCCTATCTCGTGCCGCTTAGCGAAACACTGAACCTGAGACTGGGACTAAAAGGTGGATTTACAAATTACTCACACAACCTGGCGCTGCACAACATTCTCGATCCGGGGGATCCTTCCTTTCTTGGCGAAATTGACTCGAAACTAAAACCAAACTTTGGCGTTGGGGCATTTTTATACACAAAAAGGGCTTACCTCGGGTTCTCGATACCAAGAATAGTGAACAGTACGTTCGATAGTGATTACGATAACTTTTCGGTAGAAGCGCAAATGCGTCACTACTTCTTAACGGCCGGGGCCGTGTTCGACCTGGGGGAAAATGTGAAGTTTAAACCTACCGCTTTAACAAAAGCCTCGTTTACTTCAGAAACAGGTACGCCAGTACAGTTCGATTTATCCGGTAACTTCCTGATTAAAGAAAAACTGTGGCTGGGAGCAATGTGGCGATCGGGTGACTCTTACGGCTTTATTGCGCAGTTCTTGTTTGCCGAGAAACTTCGTTTGGGATATGCCATCGATTTTTCTACTACAAACCTGCAGAACTACAACAATGGTACCCACGAGGTAATGATATCTTACGAACTCAAGTTTAAAAAAGAAAGAGTGGTATCGCCAAGATACTTCTAAAAAAAATATTTTTATGTTGTGTTTAGAACCCGAGTCGCAGCTTTCCTTGCTGGGGCTTGGGTTTTGTTTTTAAATACCTCTCTACTAAATCATCGATAACTGGTAAACATCGGCCACATGATGTTCCGGCACGCGTTAAGGATTGAATCTGAGAAGTAGAATCGGCGCCTTTTTCTAACAGCTTTTTTATTTCCGTTTCATCTACAAAATTGCACATACATACCAATCTGTTTGCCATTATATCTCAGAATTAATTAGAGTTACCACGATATTTCTCTCGTCTCTTGGACCATCAAATTCGCATAAAAAAATATTTTGCCAGGTAGAAAGGCCCATTTTTCCATTAATAATAGGGATGGTTTCACTTGGTCCTACAATTCCGGCTTTTAGGTGCGAGTCGCCATTGTTATCCTGTGCATCGTGCTCCCAAACTCCGGCTGGAATTAATTTTTTCATCAGGCTAATCACATCGTTTTGCACCGAGTCATCCCAATTCTCCTGAATCATAATTCCGGCAGTTGCTCCCTGCACATATACATTAACAATACCACACTTTATTTTAGCTTGCATTACAACTTGCTCAACGTTACGAGTAATATCAACTAAAATATTATGATTTGGTGTAGATACTGTTATGATTTGCTGCATCAGGCAATCAGTTTATTTTCAACAAATACTTTTACTTTTCGGTAGATTTCAATAACCACATCGCTTTTAGGCATTGAATTATAAATCTTTTCAAGGTAACGTTTTTCCATCATTAACTCGAATGAAGAACGGTAATTAAAGTCGTAAACCCATGAAAGCTGCATCACCTTTATATCTAGTTCGTTTGTTATACTTTCTTTCGACACCAATGCTCCTTTTAAAATTTGCTTTGAAACATCGTTCGACACCTTCCCTCCTTTGGGCATTTCCCATGTTAATGTATGATTTGCCTCGGCTTTAGGATTGGCATAATAATCGGTTATAACACGCAAAATATCCAGTTTGTCCGCATCTCTGATAAGTTTGGCAAACAGTCGCTCCTTATCGGTCAACGATTTTTCCAACCCCAATTTATTGTGCTGCTTAATGGCCAATAAAATCAGTTCAACCTGAGCATTCTCCAGGTCATTAAAAAATTTATTTTCCCGAATTACTTCAATTCCTAGTTCAGCGTGATCTACTGATTTTGCATCATTAAAGGTGTTGTATTCTTTTAGTTGCTTAAACCTTCCAACATCATGAAATAATCCGATCAAATAAGCCAGTTGCGCTTCTGTTTCGTTAAGCTCCATGTTTTTTGCCAACATTAATGCAAGATCGGCAACACGAAATGAATGATTTTTCTTTATTTCAAAGTTTTTAACCTGATCGTCGCTAAGTCCTGTAAAAGAATCAACATAATTGTTAAACTCCTTAATTGCCAGTCCAATTCTCTCCTCCATATTCATAGCTTTATGTCGACAAATGTAGCGATATAAAAAAATGTGCGATAAATGAAATGGTCCAATTTATCAACATTTATTGCAAAGCTAACTTGCAATTCGCTTACACACATTCGGGAATTTTGTTACTTTTGCTGCCAATACCGGTCCCATAGTTCAATGGATAGAATACAAGATTCCGGTTCTTGCGATCTGGGTTCGAATCCCGGTGGGATCACCAAAGCGGGGATTTCTTCAGTTTTGAGGGAATCCCTTTTTTTATTCCCTCCTAAAACCTGCGCCATTCCAGGGATTGGAGAAAAAAACGAATTTATTCTTGTGGTTCGAACTATGTCCAATTCTCGGTTATAATAAATCCCCTCGGGAAATAACAACTTCTGAAAGGCCCGTTTCCCGGTTAAATCACTAGAATCCCATATTTTCAAGGGATTTTGACATAAATCGACAGCATAGTTTATAACTTTTTGGAGGTTCGAACTATAGCCACCAACTTTGCTCAATTCTATTTCAATTTCAAAACATTCTTTTTCATATTTTGATCTAAATTTGTCATATAACTGTCTATTAATTTCTCCAATAACAAAACGCTCCTCTATCGTTTCAAGCTTATTTCTAGTTTCACTTAGCTTCACTTTCAAGTTTTTTGCATCCTGCAGCTCCGTTTTAAAAAAACCAGCCATCTGTTCCTCCAACTGAACTTTAATTATCCCAAGCTCCTCTCTCCCAATTTGGAAGATTTCTAGAGTGTTCCTAAATAATTCATGTATGGACTTTGCACTCCGGTTAACTTTACATCCTTTTGTTCGGCACTTATAATAGTACAAACCCTTTTTATGAACCAAATATCCAGTCATTGCCAAACCACATTTTTCACATTTAGTAAACACTTTCAACGGAAGATTTTCATTGTTTTTATCGTGTACAAAACCGTACCTCGTACTTTCACCTCTAATATCATGAATTGCGAGAAATAAATCCTGTGAGATTAAAGGCTGATGATGTCCTTTTATAACTTGCCCCGGAATCATTTTACTAACAATAAGTCCACAATAAAATGGATTCGAAAACATGCTACATAAACGTTTTTCTGAGATACTAACCCCCATCTGGTTCACACGTTTTGTAATCTCGACATTCGTCATTTCCGTATATGCTTTCCATTCGAAGGCTTTCTTAAGAATCTTTCCTTCTCCACTTATAACAAGTTTTCTTTCGATCGCCCTCCCCTTGTTCAAATCCTCATATCCACGCGGCACAGCCCATAACCAGTAGCCTTTCATCAATAACTCCTTCATTCCTGTTACAACTTTATCACGCCTGAGCTCATTATCCATTTGCCCAAAAAGGAAAAGTATTTTTTGCTGGAAAGAACCAGATGGTGTTGTTGGATCAAGCTCCTGAGTTGTAGCTAAAGTTATTACTCCGTATTTTTTTAGTAGTTCATCAGCAATTGATGCCCCATTAATTCCTGAACGAGAGAATCTTTCATAGGAATAAACAATTACATAACTGACATTCTTAGACCTCTTTACAAAAGTTAGCATCCGATTAAATTCTTTCCTGTCATCCGTTTTTGCCGATTCGTACGTACCACCAAAATAACCAACCACATTTAAACCTCGTTTGCTCGCGTACATCTCGCAATATCTTTTTTGTGAGGCAAGGCTGGTATTATCCTCTTGGTCAGCTGATGAAACTCGTGTGTAAATTACGGCGTTGTTTCCCTCCTGAAATTTCTCAGGAATTTGTGGAGCAAATTGTTTGAACAGGCTTAAATCATTCATGGCTTGAAGAATTTTATAGGACCGGGATGATAATCCTTTGAAATTACGAAAATACCCAATACTGATGCAGTTATTTTTTCAACATAAAGGCTTTCAGTATTAGCAATGCCATCGTTTCCGAATCTTTAATAAGCTTTTCATAATCGGAAAATGTCAAATCTCTGTATTTAGGAATAGAACGTATTTTCTCCAATGAGAGTCTCTTTTTAACTCTTTCTGTGGCTTCTTCAATACTTCTATTTTCGTTTTCCTGCATAGTTTAATATGACCATTTAACATCATGGTTATCGAGTCATATCAAACGTATATAATTTCGCACAAGTCTTAAAAGAGCTGTGCTTTTATGTCCGTCTGAGGCCTTATGTGTCTTTAATTGTTCTAAAAATTAAATTGTGCCACTTTTACTTCAATATGTTTTTTACAGGAACTTATGGAAAACAACTATTGAATAAAACTATTAATGTTTTTGTGTTTCTAACTTTAATTACAAATAATGTTCGTCTTTTATATTTCGCAATTATTTTACGGTCAATAAAACCGTTCCATAAGAAAAACGTCCACTTTCAGGTACTAGTAGTAAAACCTTATCATCTACTTTTAACATCTCTGTTTTGCATAAATCATCCAGCGCAGCAAAAATTGAAGCAGAAGCTATATTTCCAATTTCAGTAAGATTGGTGAACCACTTGTTCGTCCCAAGGTCTAAACCTCTTGCTTCGATCCCCTCAGCAAGCTTTCCGTAAAAGAACATAGATGAGACATGAGGGATCACATAGTCAACATCTGCTGGATTTAGATCGTACTTTTCAAGACAATATTCCAGGTGGTCAACCCAATAACGGATAATGTTTGGTTTTAGCAAACGAATATCCTGCTTGACGGTTAGTACTGAACGGTTGATAAGCTCCCGGCTTTCAAATTCTTTCCAGCTGGTGAGTTCACCATCTTCACGAAGTTCAGCTCCCATAAACATGCAGGTGGGCAGCTCATTGGCATATGAGGTCATTTCCACCCATTCAACTTTAAATGAGATTCCATTCTCGCTCTTTTTATCAGAGAGTAATACCGAGCTGGCGCCATCACTCAGCATAAAGCGCAGAAAATCCTTCTCAAAAGCCATATATGGATCTTTTCCCACTTGCGAGCAATGCTCATACTCTTCTTCGTAGTTTTTTGATAGAAGCGTAGGAGAGGCGAGTTCTGAAGTAGAACAAATTGCTTTTGATGAAACACCGGACAAAACAGATAGGTAAGCCGTCTTAAAAGCTTGCAAGCAGGTAAGGCATACTCCCGAAGCGGAATACAGTTCCATAGGTTTGTTTTTCATTAGTCCGTGAACCATTGATGCATGGGAAGGCAATAACTGATCAGGATTACCTGTGGCACATGCCAATACATCAATATCTTCCGGAATTTTTTCATCCGGGAATAATTTCTGTATGGAACGGAATGCCAGCTCTGCATTGGTATGGGTAATTTTTTGCTTTTTATCCAAAGCATAGTACCTGGATTTTATTCCGTTTTGTTTTAATACTATACGCCTTACTCTTGACGGTTTTGAATTGATCAAACCAAGATATTGTTCCATATCTTCGTTTTCGACGGGTGAATTGGGCAAAAATTTGCTGATGGATGAGATGTAAACATTTTTATTCATAACAATAAAATATAATGGTTGGTATGTAAAAGTAAGTAAAAAATTACATACAATTGTTATGAATGACTTAGGATTTTAATTTTATTTGCTGGTAAATGGTTTGATAAAGTGTGAACAATTCCTCTGTATTTAGCCCGTACAAAAGGCATCTGTCGAATGCAAGCCCCAGAAAACAACTTCGAAAAAGTGTTGCATAATGCTTGGTATCTACAGCTTTTATTTCTTTATTCTTTATTGCCCCGGATATCACTTTTTCCCACAGGTTTATCTCCTCAATTGAGTTACGTGTCATGATCTCGGAAAAGTTGGGATAAATTTTAGACGCCTGGAGGTATAGGGAAAAATACTGCTTGTAAATATTGACAACAGAGATGGATAACATTTTGGACATGGTAGTGTTTATTCCGCTGATATATAACTTTATAAACTGCTCAAGAGAGGTGTTGTCGTCGAATTCGAATTTCACCGAAGGATCTTGTGTTTTGATCATGTAGGTCTCTATCACCTCGTTAAATATTTCTTCTTTATTCTTAAAAAAATAGAATATTGCCCCTCTTGTTTTACCAACCGCTGCCTCTATGTCGGAAATACTTACTTTTTCATAATTGTTATTCAGAAATAATTTAAAAGCCTCTTCAGTGATTCGTTCTTTAGTTGTCATGATATTGATGATCTATTACTAACAAACTTACTTAAAAAGGTTGATAAATCTAGCAAAACAATCATCTTTTATGGTATAAATTATCATCGTTGGAGATACTCATTTTTTTGTTTGTATAATTTTTCTATATATTTACATACCGTATGGTAGGTATAAAAGTGGACGTTTTGCCCGTTTTATTCGTGCTAAGTGACCTGCCTTTGGCATGCACCTTAACTATAGATAGCCTTATAATAAATTTGATGTTTCCCGACATTCGCAGACCAATCATTTAGTAAAGAAAGACCTGTAGAATGTAAAAAATAGTCAACCTGAGTGTAGCATACCTTTTAAATAATAACAAAGGGACTTCAATTAGAGGACGAGATTAAAGGGCGTTTTCTCCTTGCTTGTAATGATTATACCAGAGAGAGATGTAGTAATATTAACCATAGAGCACCTGGCAATGACAAACAAAATTATTAATAAGGAAGGACATCGTTCTTTTGTGAAAAGAGCCTGGCATGTTTTTTATCTTCGCTCACGCAATGAAAGAATTGCGACACAGATACTCGCTAGTCATGGATATGAAGTTTTCTGTCCTTCAATTCCCAAAACAAAACTGTGGAAAAACAGACAACGAAAAAAGATCTGGGACCCACTATTCCCCAATTATTTATTTGTATTTACTTATCACCATGAAATATATACCATTCGAAGAATATCTCAGGTGGTAAACTTCGTTTCTTTTGCCGGTAAACCATCCACAATAACAGAAAAGGAGGTAGATGGAATACGGAAAATGCTGGAAATGGGGAATGTGATTACAGTAGAAAATCAATTCTCCGGTGGAGAACATGTACGTATTGTTTCCGGTCCGTTAAAAGGACATGAAGGAATTCTGGTAAAACGACGTAATAAAAGCCGGTTTGGTATTCACCTGAAAGCGATCAGTCACTCCGTATTTATCGACATATGCCAGTCAGATCTTGAAAAACTTTGATAAGCGTCACATCAAAAATTTGAATAGTCTTACTCGAGCGATCTCGTTATATTCAAAAAAAATGCAATTTCTCCTTTTAGAGGAGACACTTATACCTTATTATTTTAACCGAACTCCTAAATCGTTAACTATGGAAAAACACAGTTTATATGACGTTATTTTTAAAATGAGGCCCTTGCCTAAAAAGCTTACAGAGCGGTCTTATGTGGATGCACTTATTGCCGCAATTAACGAGCAGCTGACTATAACCGAGCACAGGTACCGATCATTGTTGCTTAATGTCGGGCACCCATCAGATTATATGTATTTTGTGGAAAAAGGGCTTGCCCGTTGTTTCTATTTTGATGATCGTTCCGGCAGAGACCTGACCTCGATACTTTGGAAGGAGCATAGTATAGTGTGTGATCCTGTGAGTTTCTTCCAGCGCAAGACTTCAGATGTTAATATTGAAGTGATGTCAGGAAGTTTGTTACTTTCCATTTCCTACCGCCAACTTCAGGAAATTTATAAGGCTTTCCCGGAAGCGAGTGTTTTTGAACGTTGTGTTTCGTTGCAATATGTGTATTATTTTGCGCAGAGATCCCGGCAATTAGCCATGAACTCGCCCTGGGAGAGATACCTGCATTTATTGACATCACATCCGGGTATCGAGTTAAAAGTGTCAAAAGAAATCATAGCTTCTTATTTGAACATAGCCCCTCAGACGCTTAGTAAAATGCTTCGGGAGAAAGGCCATCCTTGATTGTTAGGTAGTTTTAATTTCATGTAATAGGATCATCAACTGCAATAATTCTCTTTTCATACTCTGTTTTTTACAATGGTTACTTATCGTAGCCTTAAGAATTTTCTTCACCTGGATTCTTCCAATTCTTAATTTAGGTTTAGAGGATTGACCCGGCACACACGTACCTTTGAAAATGTGTTCATGCCCAAAGTGGCCCTTACTATTTACTGTAAAAGCAAGAATGCATTCGCAACAAATTAGTCAACTGCTTTGCGGATAATGTTCTCCATCAGACTGACCTTTAAAACAAACAAATTTTCTGCTATGAAAAAGCTCCAGACAGTACGTTTCTCAGTTCTTATTCCTTTAAGCTCGTATCTGTACGTCCTGCTCTTTGTGTATTCAGGATTCAGTAAATTGCTGGACTATGAGACGTTTACTGTGCAGCTTGCTCAGTCTCCGTTACTCAGTGCCTATGCCGGTATAATTGGCCCTGCTGTAATAGTAATAGAACTGGTATTGTCTCTCTTGTTGGTTCAAAAGAACTCCCGACTTATGGGCCTGTACGGCTCTTTTTTTCTAATGATTGCCTTCACGGTCTATATCTACCTGATTCTGAATTACAGTGATTTTATTCCCTGTTCCTGTGGAGGATTCATTGAGAAAATGAACTGGACCCAACATCTGATTTTTAATATAGCCTTTGCGTTATTGGCACTTCTTGCAATTGTATTTTCAGAAAAAGAGAAGCTTACTAAAAAACGAATTGTGCTTCTAAAACTGTTATTTCCGTCATTGCTTGCGGTTGGAGTTGTAGTGGGGCTTTTTTTATCATCTGAGCATATCATAAAAAAGGAAAACAATTTTATTCGCCGGTTTGGTCTGCACCCGATCCGTGATGAAAAGGCATTTGATCTGGGGGTAAACTCCTACTATTTTGCCGGCATAGCCGAAGGGAAAATTTACCTGGGAAATATAACCGCACCTTTAGTGCTTACCACCATAGATACTGCTCTTACAAGAATGGAGACCTTAAAAATAGAACTGGATGATGATAAGCACCCATTTCGTTTCATTCAGGTAGAGGTTAAGCCTCCTCATTTCTATCTTTTTGATGGTACTGTTCCGGTAATCTATCGGGGACAACTGGGCGATTCGCTGGCTTATACCATCAGTGCTGATGATTGTTATTTTTCACAGCTACAGGTAATTGATTCTGTTCGGTTTGCCTTTCGGGCGCAAAGCAGCCAGACAAAATCGTGGGTGCTTGGCACGCTGAATCTCCAGGATAGTCCCAGAATACAACTCAATCATAGCTTACTCAAAAAGCAGGTTGACGGGATATTCGACACCGACGGACAATTGCTTTGGGATGATGCGGGTAAGGAACTCATCTATATTTATTCCTATCGTAATCAGTACCTGGTGATAGACCAGAAATTAAATCTGCTGCGGGAGTTAAACACGATTGATACAACATTTAGGGCAAAGGTGCAGGTGCGTTTGCTTTCCAACGGACAACACAAAATGAATTCGGTGCCAATGCTTGTCAATAAGAGATCCGTGGTTCATGGGAAATTGCTGTTTAATGTTTCTATGCTCAGGGGAAAATTTGAATCCAGAGAGCAGTGGAAACAAGCAGTGGTTGTCGATATGTACAAAACAAGTGTTCAGGGATACCTGGGCAGCTTTTATGTCTATAACAGGGGAGAAGAAAGAATGTCCCGGCTATTTGCAACGGACAAATACTTATTCATTTTGTCCGGCAATGAAATAGTGCGTTACAGTTTTGCGCAGGCTGTGACACTCAATTATCAAATGGGGGAAGCCGAAAACCATGAAGAGAGTAGGCAGTAAATTTAAATTCTGTAAACATGAAAAAGTTAAAAAGAATGTTTCTGCCAGTTGCGATTGTACTTTTTGCAGTTGGTGCAGCACTTGCCAGTCATGCGGCAAAAAGTTTGGATTCATCAGAACCCGGCTATTATTTTGATAGCTCAACCAGTCAGTGTGTATCCGCAGGTGTCGATTGTAGTACCATCCCTGGACAGGCCTGTACCTGGACGGATGAGAGTAATATTACGCACAACCTGAGCCGTGAAGGTGAAACAATGTGCGGTGTCCCATTGTACAAACAGTAGCAAAAAGAAAGGATGCTCTACTGAGCATCCTTTTTGCTCATCCCCTCACTTATCCATTCACATTCAACACTGTCCTGTAAAAAGTAATTAAACCAATCCATAATTCGGCTTGTCAGGTCATTTTGTGTTTGTTGTTGAAACAATACATGTCCTTCATTTTTATAAAACAGAGCAATGACATCTTTTTTATTTCTGCATAAGGCGTTGTAGAATGCCATGGTGTGATCCGGCGTCACATTTTTATCCTCTGTGCCTGTCCAAAGTAATACCGGTGCATTCACTTTTTCCGCGTGATAGGCAGGGTTGTTTTTAAAGTAGAGACCTTTGTCGGCAGAAAAAGGTACACCCAACTTATACATATTAGCTTCAATCCTGACATAATCAGGTATCTGAAAACCGTAATTAAAAGAATGGCTATCCCAAACGATGTCGCTATGACCGGAACCGGAAACAAAAGTGGCAAAACGATCTGATCGGGTTGAAATATAATCGGTTTCATATCCTCCAAAAGAGTGTCCAATCAGTCCTGTTTTTTCTTTGTTAATCGTTGGATTATATGCCAATGCATCGAGTGCATGATTAACACAATCCAGTGCATCTATACCAGGTCCATTTTTACCGGAGATTTCAATGTCGGGTAAATACACAAAATATCCCTGTTCGAGAAGCAACCTGATATTAAAACCTATACCTTCGTATAAAGAGGGGAAAGGACATCGGTTTGCAAGCCGGTATTGCTTTTCATAAATATGTACGACCATTGGATATTTCAGAGACGACTTGTATTTGAATGGGTAATACAAAATTCCTTTTAGCGGAGTTCCTTGACTGTTAGTATAGCTGATTATTTCTTGTTTAAGAGAAAAAATGGTTTTATTCTTTTGGTTGCTTTGAAAAACAGTAACCGGATTTTTATCAGTTTTTTTACAAACCAGCCGAGAAGGTTGATTGTAATTTTCTTCCAACCAGGAGAAGCAGTTTAGTGATTGATTGTAAGTCAGAGAACTGATGTAATGGGATGTTGGAGGGATAATAATTTCTGTTTTCCCTTTATTCCAAATGCTGTACCCGGTCTGGTTGGTTTCAGGATCGTATAATTCAATTAACAGGGGTTTAGACAGATTTACCTGTTGTATGAAAAATTGACCATAAGTAGAAGAGACGTCCTCACGCTCGTAGTTTGCAATTTTGGTAATGTATTCATCAAATTTTGCCAGACAGGTAAGAGTTTCTGTTTTTATGTCCCATTGCCATATTGCGCCTTCTCCTTGAAAAATAATGAACTTACCATCGGTTGAAAACCATGGCATACTTAAATGTTTTCCTTCAATAACCTTTGTGCCTTTCGAAGGAAGATGATAGAGCTTCCATCCATTTTCAACGGGAGAAAGGGCATAATTCCCATTTCCGGAGAGATAATATTCAGGAGCAATGGTGTCTAACACTTCATAATTGTCATCTTTCAGATCATATAAAAACAATTGTATAGGTGGTTGATCCGACAGGTAGTCCTGTAGCTTCCATGGATCAATGCATAAAAAGTATCTTTTGTTCCTTATATTAAGCGCTTTTGGCTGCTTATCTGTCCCTGCTCTTCGGATAAAATGTTCACGGGGTTTCCAAATGTAAGTCATGACTGTAATTGGAGGATAAAACTTTTCTACCAATCTTTTATCATTACCCCGCCAGATGTCTACCATTTCATTCTGCTGTAGTTTTTTGGGTATTATCAGTTTTAAAAAATGAACACCATCCCCGATTTCATCCGTAAATGCCCGTTGGAAAGTTGTTGGCAGAATTTCATTCAAAGGATAGCTTTTTTTAGCCTGGACATCCAGAAAAACGAGATTTGACACAGAATCTTGCTGGTTTTGTTCATGAATTATAAGCTCCTGTCCGTCTTTGGCAACATCCAGATATGAAATCTTGTTACTTGTATAATATACCTTTTTGATGGTATTTTCCATGATGCGAAAAACATCGTAACCTTGATCCGGATTTTCAGCAAAGGCATAAATATGATTCTCTTTTGTGACAAAGAACCGGACCACCCGGTTAACAACATTCAAAAGGTGGCCATCACTTTGGCGCAGTTCAAGTTTGTTCTGTTCTTGTTTATTATAGTGTAGCAAAAACTGTTTCTTGTTTTCTAATACTTGCGCATTCTTTACGCCGGCATAGTGGGTGCTTTTAAATTCGGGTAGCTCCAGTAGTTCTGCCTGGCCCAACCTGGTTGTAAGTAAAAGGTTCGTACCCACAAAGGCAGCACTTTTAACTTTTATCCGGTGCTCCACCGGTTTTCCCGGCTCAGTACTGTCAAATATTAGCAGCGTATCTCTGTTTTGGTCGTATGCTTTCCACGCAGTTAACCATCTGCCATTTTCGCTCATTTTTAGGGAGAGCAATCGGAAATAGCTACTAAGTTCATTCTTTAGATCTGAATGACCTTGTGCTGTTAATTCCTGCCCTGCCGCAAGCAGCAGGAACAGGAATAGTAACAATAAAGGATATAGGCGCTTCATAACTAATAACCTTCATTTTGTGGATATAAATTGGCGTTGAGCAATAACTCACTCTGGGGCAAAGGCCACCGGGCTTTAAAGTCTTCCCAGTTGGGTTTTGTACTGTTTAATTCATCCAGGCGTTCCAGGCGTTTCAGATCAAAGAAACGGTGTCCGAATTCGGTAAAGAACTCTCGTCTTTTTTCGGCCAGCAGTTCTGTTATAAATTCTTCTGGGGATAGATTGGTAAGCGCGTCCAGTCCGGCTCGTTCTCGCGTGGCATTTAGGTAGGGCAAGGCTTCATCCTGCCGGTTTTGTTTAGCCAGTGCCTCTGCGAGTATAAAATAAACCTCTTCCAGCCGGAAAACAACGGAATATTCATTGTTATTGGTACCGGATAAATTTTTGTATTTGTAAGGTCTGTACCAGGAATCATCGTTAAAACTGACCTGTGTCATCCAGCTCTGTTTACGCAAATCATTTTCTGCAAAACTGCCGACAAGGTCATCGGATAACGCATAAGCATGCGGTGCTGCATCAGAGAAATAATAGAATGATGCTTCTTTTGTGGCATCGCCACTATTTTGCGGGCTGAGTTGCCATAGAATATGGCTACCTGTGTTATGAAACACTTCGTTCAGGTCTGGCTGGAAAGCGTATAAGGACGATTGCAATATTCCGGAGGCCATTTGCTCGGCCAGCTGATACTTTTGTTCCGTTAGGTATACATTGGCCAATACCAATTCCGCAACTTTACGATTGGGATAGATACGTTGTGTATTGCGGTAATTGTCATTCAACAGTGAAATGGCTTCGTTCAGGTCCGATTCCAGTTGTTCAAGCAGAACGGCTGATTCAGTTTTTGTCAGACTTCTGTTATATTCATAATCAATACTGCTTGTATATGGAATAGCTCCAAATAGCCTGTGCAGGTAAAAATAAAGCAGGGAGCGTATCAGTAAAGCTTCTCCTTTTAGTTGATTTTTATCTTCTGTGGAAAGGGATGTGGAAAGTTCAGCTCCGTGAATGATGGAATTAGTATAATAAACCTGCGTATAAGTTGTATTCCACAGGCTTGCAATAATCCTGTTGCTTACCTGTTGTTGGTTGTGGTAGATATCCATATTACCGTTCTGGTCATTGTTGTAGCAATCCAGGTCATCGGCGTATGATGCAGTAAGTGTGCTGACCGAATAATATCCGGCCCCGGAAATTAGTGACCGATCGCGCAAATCGGCATAGAGACCTGCCATTGCTGCATTTGCAGTCTGAATAGTTTCAAATACCTGTTCAGTTCCCAGTTGATTGGTAGGATTATCTACTTCAACCAGTTCTTCGCAGGAAATGAGGAGTAATACTCCCAGACAAAAAAGGAATGATATTTTTTTCATTGGATACGTTTTTAAAAGTTAAGCTGAATTCCGAATGACCATGTTTTTAATGGAGGCAAATAGCCGGATAAAGAGAATTCCGGATCCAGACCAAAATAGTCGCTGATGGTTAACAGGTTTTGCCCCTGTACATAAAACCGGGCACTCTGCAAATACTTATTAATCTGCAGCTGATAGGCAAGTTGAATGTTTTTTAGTCGGATAAATGAAGCGTCACTCACTGCTGCATTACTGTTACTTAAATAGCCATGGAGGCGATTGATTTGAGAGTTGGTTCCAGAGGAATAAGGCATGTACTTTCCATCGGGATTTTCTTCCGACCAGACATCCAGAACTTCAACCGGCTGGTTGTACATGCTACCCGGACGTGGCATCATGCTGATATAGTTTTTTTGCCGCTGATTGACAAACTGGAACAAAAAGGAGAACTCCCATTGCCGGTAGGAGATTTGGTTTGACCATCCACCAAAATACTTAACTGCAATGTCTTCAATAACCTGGTTGTCATCGGGAGAAGTGATGTTCCCATCATCATTGTAGTCCGTAAATTGGTATAGCCCTGTTTCAGGATCAATCCCTTCATAATTATATACTTTAATTATCGATGTCGGGTAACCAATTACATACTGGTTGGAGTATGTTGAGCCTTCCAGTCCGGGGAACGAAATCAGCTTATTGTCGGGGAAGCTGATATTAAAACTACTATTCCAGTTAAAATGCTCGGTCTGAACCGGTGTAGTGTTTAGTTCAAATTCGAGTCCTTTGTTTTCTACTTTAGCGGGCAGGTTAGCTTGTATAGTGCTGAATCCTGTGGTGCCGGGTAAAGGAATTCCAACCAGTTGATTGCCGGAGCGGTTACGGTACCAGGCAGTACTGAATTGTATGCGATCTTTTAGAAATCCTAATTCGATGGCAGCTTCAAGCTTGGTGGTTTTTTCCCAGCTAAAGTATGGATTATTGAGCCGGGAAGGATAGAGGCTGGTCTTGCCTCCATAAAGCGTATTACTAACGGTGTAGGTATCCAGAAATTGATAGTCTCCGATCAGGTCGCTACCGGTAATTCCATAGCTGGCACGTAGTTTTCCAAAACTTAACCAGCCACTGGAGGCGAGGAAATATTCTTTGGAGAAGATCCAGGCACCACCGATGGCGCCAAAACTGGCAAATCGCTGATCGGGACCAAAACGGCTGGAGCCATCCCTGCGACCGGTTAAGTTTAAAATATATCGTTCTTTATACTTGTAGTTAATACGTCCGAATAGCGCAGCATAACGGTATTCCGTTTTATCATCGCCTGTTACCATAACATTGGCAGCCGCTGCCAGGTTGGTGATCAACGCATTACTTTCAAAACCATAGCCCATAATGTTTAAACTGGTTCGCTGTGTTTGTTGCAGCGTTCCACCCACTAGTACATCTATATCATGGTTATTAAATGTATGCCGGTAATTCAACTGGGGCTCCACAATCCATGAAAAATTTTGATTCAGGTTTTTAAAAGCCTGAGAAAAATCGGGAGTAAGTCCGTAAGCCGGATTATACATGGTATTGGGGCGCAGCATTATTTCTTCAAATGAGGTGTAGCTTATTCCTCCGTTTGCTTTAATGTAAAGTGAGGGCAGCACTTCATACTGAAGGTTTAAGTCGGAATTAAAGGTCTTGCTTTTATAGGAGTAGGTACTTTCGTAAGCTGCCAGAGGATTGTTAAAGGTATTGTTCTCCCAGTTCAAACTGCCATCTTCCTGGTATAAAGCCGGGGCATTAGGACTCAGTCGTAACGCCTGACTGGTGATTTCAGTTTGTATAAGGTTGTTGCTTTGGTTTGAGAATAAACCGGAAGCATTCAGCATAAACCGGTTATCGCTTGAATGGTGGCTAAAATTCCCGGAAATATTATCAGTTTTATACTTGAAGTCATCTGAGAAAACAGAAGTTTGTTCATTGTGACTACCACTGATAAGAAACCGACTGTTGTTACCGCCTCCATTTAACGAAAACTGTAACATAGAGTTGGTGGCAGTGTTGCCAATCAGCTCTTCCTGAAAGTCGGTATATCGGTTTTCATCCCAGGTACCGTTTATGTCGTAGGCATTGGCCGGATAGTCTGTAGTACCGTCGTTGGCATAAGCCTGACGACGCATTTCCAGGTATTGAGGAGTGTCCATTAATTTCATCTTTCGTGCTATCTGGCTGACTCCGTAACTGCTGTTTATACTTAAGGCGGTTCTACTGCCCGTTTTCCCTTTTTTGGTGGTAACCAGAATTACTCCGTTGGCACCACGTGAACCATAAATAGCAGTTGCATCGGCATCTTTTAAAATCTCTATGCTTTCAATGTCGTTGGGATTGATTGCATTGAGCGGATCAATCTCTCCATAAGGAATAATGGTGCCACCAAGCGCTGAAGGTGATTGAAGGGTAGCCGGTACTCCATCGATAATATACAGAGGGTAATTACCATCGCGGCGAAGACTGTTCGTGCCGCGGATTTGGATGTTATAACCGCCTCCGGGAACTCCGCTGCTTTGTGTAATGTTGACACCGGCCATCCGACCCTGTACAGAAGATAATGCATTGCTTACGGGCTGGTTTTCCAGTTCTTTTGATCGTACCCGGGCAATACTTCCGGTGCGCTCCTGATCTTTTACGGTGTAATAGCCTGCATTTACAGTTACTTCCGAAAGTGTGGTGATATCTTCCTGCAGCTGAACATCCACCAATGAACGTTCGTTTACAGGAATTTCTAAGGTTTTGAACCCGATAAAGGAAAAGGAGAGTATTGCGCCTGAAGGCACGTTTTCAAGGAAATAACGCCCGTTGGCTTCGGTAATCGTACCAATTGACGGTGATTCTTTTAATACTACGTTTACTCCGGGGAGTGGCTGTTTATTCTGATCAGTTACACGACCACTAACGTTAATGTTTTGCGCGTAGGCGTGGCCGGAGAACAATAAAATGGGAATACAAAAGATAAATAATAGCTTAAGCGTTCTGTCCATGCCGTTTAGTATTTGCGACACAGGACGTAATAATGCAGAGGAATAGCTTTTAAAATTTTGCATAAAATTTATTTTAATATTGGGTAATAAGGTTAAATCCTAAGATGCCAGGATGGGTATGTGGATCGTGAAGGTTTGGTGTTTCACGATTTATAGGAAGTCATTCCTCACTCGGGTGATTTAATTTTGTTTTGGTACAGGCTATGGTGCCGGCTAAAGAAAAATACCAAACGCATGTAGAAAAGTGTAGATGCAAAACTGAATAGTTTTTGCCGTTTCCCTGGCTTGTTAATTGCTATTTGAGGAATCGCAAAAAGCTCAAAGCATTTCCGGAAAATCAGACACACAGCAATATAATTTTCCTTGTGTGGAAAGTTTTTCATAAATTTCGACGTTAGTTGATGATTATCGAATTAATTAACATCCAAGCCTGCTACACGTCGCCAAACTGTTGTAGCGGGCTTAACATTGTTCTCTGTTTATTTTGCCATAGGCAGTTGATGTTTATAATGAAAACATATTTACGTAGCATCACACTAACAGGTAAGCATGATGTAAGCCGGAAAGCTGGGTCGAATTGTAAAACGCCTGGGTTTAAAAAAGGGCGCGGACTCAACTTACCGACTTGAGGTACTGGTATACCTTGGAACGATAAGAGAACCCACGCCTAGGTCGTGAGCCTCTTGACTTATTATCTCGTTCCGTAAAATTACCAGTTTTCAAGTCGAGATTCTAAGCAATAGCTTCTATATTTTATTTACAAAGTATCGCAAAATTATGATTACGAGGCTAAATTAATAAAAATTTTTTAATGGTACATGTACCGTTGATAAAAAAATAAAAAATCTCCCAATTTGTAGATAAAATAATATCGTCCTTGGCAACTGAGATTGAAAAATATATAATTGATAAGATTCGGGAAATGAGGATCAGTAGTGGTCTGTCACAGATGGCCTTATCTCAAAAAATAGGCATGAGTAGTAGCTTTGTATCTCATGTAGAATCTTCAAAACGAAGGGCCAAATATAATATTAACCATCTGAATGAAATCGCCAAAGTTTTTGCTTGTTCTCCTAAGGACTTTTGGCCGGATACTCCAATTTTGTGAGAAAGGATAAACAGCAAATAAAATTCTCCGCCTAATAACATGAAATGCTTCTGCTTAGTTGTTAAGTGAGAATGAGAGGCAACACGAAAGAAATTGTGTAAGTCTTTAGCAAGTGTTGTTGTGGGCAACATTAGCTAGAAAAAGAATAGCTATTTCTATATCGTTTTGGTGCAAGGTAATGTATAATCCAATTTGCCGTTTTAAACTTATCCTCTTTAAAATATTTTTGAAAGTTGTATAGCATCGAGGGCATTTTGGAAGAACACAAATTGCGAGTCTTTATTTCTGTGTGTAAATATTGCACATTAATTACATTATTATCAAAAAGAGATTGTGGTAGTCTTTTTTATTTTGTATTTTTGTAGAAAATATTCAATTAATTCAAATAGAGATGATACTTGAATTGAAAATACAAAATTATTTGTCGTTTAAAGATGAGGTTGTTTTCAGCTTCGAAGCGACTGCTGATGATACACTGGAAGATTATTATGTTACCGAAGTTGCACCTGGTGTACGATTATTAAAAATGGCGATGGTTTACGGTGCTAATGCTTCAGGGAAAAGTAATCTTCTTAAAGCGTTCAATTTTATAAAAGACTTTATCAATAATCTACCATCGCAAAAAGATGAGAGTACTAATTTTATCCCGTTTAAATTCAATAACGGTACTGAAGATTCAGGTAGTTTTGAATTGACATTTTATATCGATTCTAAAAAATATCGATATTACCTTTTGTTAAATGAAGATAAGGTATTGCAGGAGACCCTTCATTTTTATCCAGGAACACAACCTGCTGTGGTATTTGACCGCTATCTCCATAACAAAACTCAGACTTCTAAAATCAATTTTGGATCTAGGGTTAAAATATCAAGTACAGCAAAAGAACAAATACTACTAAAAACATTAACTAACACATCTGTGTTTGCTGCCTTTGCCCAGCTTAATCTGGTTTTTCCGGAATTGGAAGCAGTTAAACTGTGGTTTGATAACCAGTATATGGATGTTATCGATCCATATACAGAGCTAACGGGCTATTCCGACAGGCACATTGAAGGAAATGACCAATTAAAAAAATGGGCTATCGAATTTATAAAAAAAGCTGATTTTAATATATCTGATATTCTCTTCGAAGAAGAAATAAAAAAGATTCCGGATGATTTAATTGAACTTTTCAAAAAATCACCTATTCCAGAAGAAGAAAAAATCAGGATATCAAATGAAAAGAATATTCATATTCAAACCACTGTATTCGAGCATACTATTGTCGATGGAGATAAAAAAGAAATTTACATTTTACCTGAGAAACTGCAATCACAGGGGACAATGCGTTATTATGGATTAACTGCACCTTTTTATAATACGATAGAAAAAAAAGGATTTTTACCCATTGATGAAATAGGCTCTGCCTTGCATCCGCTGTTGGTAATGCACTTCTTACGTGAGTTTTTAAAACACTCGAACCAAGCACAATTGCTTTTCACAACGCACAACCTTTCTTTGTTGATGGAGAAAGATATATTACGTAAGGATGCAATCTGGTTTATGGAGAAAAAAAGTAATGGGTCATCAGATTTATATTCCATGGCAGATTTTAATTTCAGGAAAGAGTTATCGTTTTATAATGCCTACAAGCAGGGAAAATTTGGAGCGATTCCGGTCATTGACGAATAATGTAATATGGCGAGAAAAAAGAAAAACATACGATTACGAACTAGTTTTGCAGTTTTGGGGGATGGAAGAACAGAGCAAGCTTACCTCAAACACTTAAAAGCAATACGGGACTATAGATATTCCGTTTATCCTTCGCTGTTTGACAATATTACACATGATACAGCTGAGAAAAAGATAGATGAATTGTTGTCGGGCGGATGTGACCTCATTGTATACATTACCGACTATGATACTGTAGTTAGCCAAGTTAAACAAAAAACGTTTAATGACCTGGTAAAAAAGTATGAAAAAAATGATGAAGTTTTGATTTGTGAAAGCATGCCTAGTATTGAGTTTTGGTTTCTGCTTCATTATCAACTAACGACAAGAGAATTTAAGAATGCAGATGAAGCAGCAGAATTGCTGAAGAAATATATTCCGGATTTTTCGAAATCGAAAGATTTTCTGGAGAACCGAAAATGGGTAGAGGACTTGAGCGGTAATGGCCAGCTTGAAAAAGCCATAACCAATGCTCGCAATGTTTTGCGTCAGAAAGAAACTGACGATGTTGGAAGGCACTTTCCTTTTACGAGAGTGCATGAAGGGATTGAGAAATTTGAAAATGAAAAAAAAGAAAGATTAGCCAGGGTGGATTAAATTTGTTTAGGTAAAAAAAATCAGTCGTTGGTCGAGAACGACTGATTAAAATACCGTAGAATTTTTTGTATTGCATCGCAAAATTCGGGAGGTTGCCCTCCTCTTTATTCTTTGGCTTGAATTGCCAAATATAGTATTTTATTCTAAGTACGCATTTCAAGCCTTTTTGTTCAAAGTGATAAAAATAGTGCCTTAGGGAAGATAAGGCGGGTTTTTAATTTTAAAAAGTTGTAACGAAATGAAAGAAATTATTCATTTTAATGTGGGAAAAGGCAATTGTTGTGTTTTAAAGGATGACGATTTTGTAATGGCAATTGACATTGCATCAACAGAGGAGAAAGAATCTTATGAAATTGTATCTCCACATTTCAGAGAGAAAGACGGAAAGGACTGTATTGATATTTTGGTAGTTACCCATAACGATAAGGACCACTGTGGTGGTTTTTCAACTTTCAAGGAGAAAATGGACTCAGGTGATTTGGTTATCGGGAAAATTATTCACCAGGGTTATGATCGCACAAAGAGCACAAAGGACTGTGATTCGACATACTCGGACGATTACGAAAAATTTCAGGAAGAAATTGATCGAAGAGAGGCACTGTCAGACGCTGAATTTGGAGATTTGGTGTATGCACCAAAGAACGGCGATGAAGAAGATGTAATCCTGGATGGTGTTGATTATCCTGACAATTTAAATTTATTCCAACTGAGTCCGTTTGAGGGTGATGACGAAACAACTGAATATGATGTGAATGACCTTTCTCTGGTATTTAGACTGGATTTTGAAGATTTGAACGGAATGTTGTTTTGCGGAGATTCGAGCAGCAAATACTGGCAGGATAAAGTCATTCCTGAATGTCTTCAGGATAATTCAGAAGCTGCAAAATCGGATCACTGTCTGGTTTCGCATCACGGATCGTACAGTTTTTTTGGAAAAGACCGTGAAACAGTTCGCGATGCTGACCCCGAACCGGACAATTATGAAGCAATGGATTATATAGAGCCGAAAGAACTGATCATTTCTGCAGGGATGGAATTTCCTACACGTGATAAAAAACGTGATGATCCACCGCATTACGCAGCCTACAAATGGTACCACAAATGGTTTCGGGATAATAGAGGAGTAGGTGAAAATGACCAGCATCCTGATAGCTGGCATTATACCTGTAACGGAAATATCCAGTACAAGTACGAAAACAACGAGTGGAGCATAGTGAACGACTATGTGGATGAGGAACTGGAAGAAGAACAAGAAAGCAGCGCCAAGCGCTTGGGACAAATGCATAAAAAGGGTGCTTTGGGAATTCTGCCTGGGTTATCTGCACCCCAAACACGCTATTATGGAAGTAAGTGATTTGTACAATGAATGGGAATATGATATGGGCAGGTTGGATAAATTGGGATGTTTTCAGGTTCTTGACCGGCATCCCAATTTACCCGGTTTCTTTTTCCGGCTTAAAAATGTAAAAATTATTGAAGGAATTCAGGTAACCAATAATTTTGAAAAATACTGGTTTAAGATGCTTGTAGATAAAGGGAAAGGACCAAAACTGTACATATGGGCACCTATTATTAAAGATCTGTATCATGTTTGGGACGATGATCGGTTATGCTTGTACGACCCGAGAGAGTTTGACTGGACTCAAAGCCCGGACATAATTGAAAAGGTAATTGGTTGGACATATCTATGGATCGTCTATTTCGAAGAATGGCAAAAAGCAGGAAAATGGCCGGGACCCGAAATTGATCATGTAAAAACCAATAGTGATGAAAAATAAAGTTGGATTAGCATTGTCAGGCGGTGGCTACAGAGCCACTGCCTTTCATTTAGGTACATTCCGAAAAATGAAAGAACTTGGTTTGCTGGATAAGGTTGATGTTATATCCTCCATATCGGGTGGTTCGATTACCAGTGCATATTATGCGTTGCATGATGAAAATTTTGAAGATTTTGAACAAGGTTTGAGACAAGCTTTAGGGAAAAGTTCTTTACTGACGGTTAAGCTTTATCTTTTTTTGGTGATTTTACCCCTAATTATTCTTCCCTTTTTATTCTTCGGCGCCAACTGGCAGAGTGTTGTATGGTTAGCCATTGTAATATTTATTGTGGCAAAATATCAATTTACCATTCTTCCGACCAGTTCGTTTGTTGAAAAACGATACCGAAAGTTGTTTTTTGGTAAAAGCACATTGAAAAACTTAACCTCAAAAACTACCGTTGTAATTAATAGCACTAATATTGAGAGTAGCCGTCAATTTTCCTTTTCAAGGAGGAAAATGAGTGATTCCTGGTATTCTCATCCTGAAAATGGTTTGCCACCAGTATCTTTTATACATGAAAATTTTCCTGTAAGTAAAGCAGTGATGGCCTCTACCTGCGTACCATTTGCATTTACACCGATAAAAATTCCTAAGAAATACATCAAAGAACAAAAAAACAGCCATGGAAGAATAAAACCGCTGTTGATTGACGGCGGCGTGTATGATAACCAGGGCATACACAAATTAACACAGGAGAATTCATCTTATTATTGCGAAGACATCATTATCGTGAGCGATGCCGGGACAGGATATAAACCTTGGCTGAAAAATAACCTCGTTTCATTGCTGATAAAAACAAGTGATTTATTTATGAATCGCATAAAAAATATACAGTATATCCAGCATCAAGTAAAAAATCGGTATCTGGATAACCGACAAGTAGCCTATTTTTCATTGTGGTTTAAACCAGAAGAAGCCATCCGCTATTTTGTGCGCTTTTTGAAGGACGAACTGGCTGTTGATTCACTTATTGCAGCTCATGAGTTGACGAGAGAAGCGATTTCGACAAAATCGAGTAAGGAACTTGAAGTGATAATAAAAGAAAAAATTGGATTTGACAATTTATCGCAAAATTTTCCGACGGATGAAGAGTTTGAAATTGCCAACAGTGTTGGAACCAATTTAACACCTTTAAAAAAGGCAGAAATTGATTCATTAGTGAATGTGGCAGAATCGTTGACTGAGATTTACTTGAAATTGTATTGTCCTAATTTATTTGACCAAGGATATTCATGACTTCGAGAACTTGAATCTTGATATTCCAAAAATAGAAAAGTAAATCAGCTCCCTTTCAGTGGATTTCTGATTATGCTTCTAATGAAACTCCAAAATCCTTTTTAGTATTCATAAAATTGGTATTGAGAAATTGACTGTTAATCTTGTTTCTAAGTTTATAAGGTCGGTTAAAGGCTGCCTGTGAAACATGAAAATTATCGGATAGTTTTGGAATCGTTTTTTTCGACAGGACTTTCTGGTAATTTATAATTTTTGAAATTGTTATTCTCGATTTCTACGCTCGCCGATCTGCGATCGTGTCCAATTTGATAGAATTGAATCCGTTCTTTTCCACCTGTTCCCCCATAATAGGAGACCGTAGGAATAAACAGATTTCAGGATAATTACTGCATATTAATGGCGTGTGTCATGGCTAACCCCATTTAACCAATTTGTAAAGCGTTTTTATTGGTGATAGAAATTTTAGTAATAGTTTGAGAATATCATCGAAATTAGCTGCTTTTCTCGAAATTTTACTAAAACTGACAGTAGCAAAATACTTAAAAGTCTTATAGTTCCGGTAATCCAACCGGATTAAAATACTTTTTTCATGTATTATTTTTTTAAACCCAATTTCCGCTTGCAACAGTTTTGGCGGGTGCTTCCACGGTACCTGTTTGTTACAAGCGGAGAACCTGCGGCCAGGCCCTTGCCGGGAGAATTCCTGCGCAGGGGGTAGTTAATTATTAAGTGATTTTATGTAGGAATACCTTTTTTGGGATTTGATGTTGAACACCAATTCGCATTTGCGGTTAATCTATATAATTACCAGGGCTTTGCGCGGGTTCCGCTTTTGATTTTTTTGTATTAATAATTAATTGTATCAATTTGCGTTTAACTACGAAATTGGTAGTAAATTGCAAATGCATAATGAACGAAAAATCGCGATATAATACTTTAGAAGAATGCCGGATGACGATTTTATTTCTTGCCGGTCCATGTATGTTCACGCTCCTGTAGAGCAGTAGTAGATTCTTTCAATAATCACGTTTTGGGAGAGAAATCGAAGTCGTTTTTACTGTTGGAAGCTCTGGAGAGTAAAAAATATGATGTAAATTAGGCTGTCTCAAAAAACAGTTAATCGTCGATTAAAAAAATATCATGACAATTGATGATCCTACAAAAAAATACATTGAAGATTAATGAATTAAGAATATGGAAGGAAATAAATCTCAAATAGTTATATATCAAACTTCTGATGGACTAACAAAAATTGATGTTCGATTGGAAAACGAGACTGTTTGGCTAACACAAGAGCAAATTGCAAATCTTTTCGGTAAAGCCAAATCGACAATAAACGAGCATATAAAAAATGTTTTCAAAGAAGGAGAACTTATAGAAAGTGAAGTTTCACAGAAATTCGGAATTTCCGAATTTCAGCAAAAAGCACCAATTCATTATAATCTTGATGTTATTATTTCTGTTGGCTATCGGGTAAAATCTCCGCAAGGCACTCAATTTCGTATTTGGGCAACAAAGCGCATACACGAGTACATTGTAAAGGGTTTTACTATGGACGATGAACGCCTGAAACAACACGGTGCTCGTTCTCGATACTTCGAGGAACTTTTACAACGCATTAGAGATATTCGAAGTAGTGAAAGAAATTTCTACCAGAAGGTAACTGATATATATGCCACAAGTATTGACTATAAAAAGGATGATGAACAAACTAAACTATTTTTTGCAACCGTTCAAAATAAAATGCACTATGCTGTTCACGGGTTGACCGCTGCCGAAATGATTAAAAACAGAGTTGATGCATCTAAACCATTTCTCGGCTTAACAAACTTCAACGGAAGTTATATCACACAAAAAGATGTTGGGATAGCGAAAAACTATCTTTCGGAGGACGAGCTTAAACAATTGAACTTAATCGTCACATTATATCTTGACTTTGCAGAATTGCAAGCAACTAATGGACGTTTAATGAAAATGAATGATTGGATTCAAAAATTGGATGACTTCTTAAAAATTAGTGAGAAAGAGTTATTGAAAAATGCAGGAACTGTAAGCCATAAGCAAGCAATTGAAAAAGCAAATGAAGAATACAAGAAATATAGAGAGACGGAGGATAAGAAATACATCTCTGACTTTGACAGGGAGATGAAAAAGCTAATAGACGAAAATAAGAAGAAAAAGTAAGCCATCCTCCGCTAGCAACGATCGCAGATCGATGCGCGACTAGGCCGGATTGAACACGTTCTTTTCCAGCTGTTCCCCAATAACAGGAGGCTGTAGAAATGGAATAACAAATTTCAAGATAGATACCTCATGCCTTCAACATCCTAGCGGGACTATGCCAATTCAGGGGCGTATTTCACTACACTTTGCTTTGTAATAAAATATTTGCGATTCGCGAATTGCAAATTATAGATAGTAATTGTCCGTTCAATAGTTTTTTAAGGTTTTGCTGGATGACAATTTTATTTCTTGCCGGTTCAGGTATGTTCACCCTTCTGTAGACACACTTTTGTATGTAAACCATCAAATAATCATAATTGTTCCGCTAATCCAACCGGACTAAAAACCCTATTTCCATGCATTATTTTTTTAAACCCAATTTCCGCTTGCAACAGTTTTGGCAGGTGCTTCCGAGGTATCTGTTTGTTACAAGCGGAGAACCTGCGGCCAGGCCCTTGCCGGGAGAAGTCCTGCCCAAGGGGTAGTCAATTATTTTTTAATTCAATTTTTACTCCACGCTGCCGCATTTGCGGCTTTACCCCATCAATTTACAGTATACTGCTTTTTCCTCTTCATACTGTTTGGTTTCGAATAGAGCAGGGGAGGTATTGCCTTGATTTTTGAGGTGGCCCGGCGGTACGTGGAGATTTATACCAATTTAAAAACAACAAATTATGTCGATATTATATTCAAAAATTCAACGGGTGAATCCACGCAACCCACAAGCCGACCGTAAATGATACCTGGTGCCCAACCGCGTGGAACAAAAAACAGAAAAGGAGATTGCCGAAGCATTGAGTAAAAATACCACCTTAAGCCGTGGTGAAGCAACCCTGGTAGTGGATGAGCTGCAGGCGGTGATCCAGAATGCCCTGCTCGATGGCTACTCTGTGCAAATGGGCGACTGGGGTTCGTTTCAGCTAACGTTCAACTGTACCGGCACAGATACCGAAGCAGAATGCACGGCCGATAAAATTACATCGGTCAACATCCGTTTCCGCCCCGGCAAACAGATGAAAGAAGCGCTGTCGAAAGCAACCTTTGTGGCCCGTTAGTGGCTGCTTTCTGTTTTAATCTAATACTTCCTCGTGGTTTTCCGCGAGGTTTCCTTATTATCTCCCTTGAGTTTCAGGGGAGATGTCATCCGTCAGGTGACGGATGACAGAGGAGTAAAATAAAGGAAATCTGTATTTTCTTTATTTTCACAACCTCCCAACAGTTTGTTGGGAGGTTGCTTTTACCGCTCGAAACTCATCAAAGTCTTTTCCGAAAATCGTCTTGTTCTTTTCTGAAAATCTTCCTGATGAAGTTGGAAATTCTTCTTCATGATTTGGGGAAGTTACTGATGAATTTATTTCGGTTGGAGTTGTGCCACATGAATAGTTAGATTCATTACGAGTGCTGATTATATGCACCATTTTTTCGAATAAGATCTTAAGCCTCTACCCCATTCAGATATTTACTCACCAATCAAAAACTATAATTTATGCTTGAATACATTACTAACCTGCGTAAACAGACCGATGAACTAATAGAGAGTATAGAGTCATCGAACAATAATGTCTTAAAAAAATCGCTCGAAGCATCGCGAGTGCTTGCGGAATCGTTTGATAAACTAAAACAATTTATTCTTTCTTATAAATTCCGGGACGAAATGGAAGAGATTACCTTTTTTAAAGAGATTAAACCGAAATTTTGTTACCGTTTAATTTATTACCGGAAAATCTATAACATCGAAATGAACCGCCCTGCAGGAGCCAACAAACAAAAGGAGTACCTCTCCGAACAATTGAACGAGATCAATAAATATAACATCAAACGGCTTGATTTTATACGCTATTACCGTTCGGGAGCTTCTCATCTGGATTCGTTATATTTTTTACGAGGTAAGATGGATACCGAACAGTACCTGGAAACCTTCTATTTTGAACTGGATCCAAATTTTTCAACTAACTGCGATTTTAAGGTTGCAAAAATATTATCAAACGATATGTTATCAGCATACCTGATGCATGAAATAGAGCTGTTAAATACCCACGGCCTAACGCCACTTCATTTTGGCTTCCCTGCTACCAAACTCACATGGAAAGGAACAAAAACAGAGCTGATGGAACAGCTTTACTCATGGGATAGTGATAATTCTTTTGGTGATGTACCACTAACGCAGTTATCCGATTATATTCAGAAAGTATTCAACATACAACTTGACAAAAACCTGTCGCGTTCATTTAGTGATATGAAGATCAGAAATGTCCCTACCCCATTCCTTGACAGTTTAAAAAATTCCCTGTTAAAACGAATGGGACGTAAATCTGAATAATTATACCGAGTAAGTATTCATAGTAACTAAAGCAAACTTATTAAAAGCACAACACTCCAAACACGGTTTATCTGCACCTTACACCAAACGCTAAAAGAAAAATGATACCGACTTCCTGATCATTAATACTCCTTCCCCTTAAGTTTACAGTAATTTTAAAAGTTACTGAAATGTATATCGACCAAAAATATTTTGATTCGTGGATGAACCGGCTAACAAGTCAACTGGAGAAAATTGGTCGCAAAATTGACCGGCAGGATAATACAATCACTCCAAAAATCGATGATGAAATCTTACTCGATAATCAAGACCTCTGTCTCCTATTAAAAGTAAGCCAACGAACCTTACAACGATTCCGTACTTCCGGCAAACTTCCTTATCGATTAATTGGTAGAAAGGTTTACTATCTGGAATCTGATGTTACTAATTTTATTCACAACGGACTTCCAAAGCAGAAATAGATTATCGGCCCAAATTTATTTCTCAAAATAATCTGCAAAATAGAATTGACCTCCGCCCATTATCCGACGCATGCAAAAGTAGAGGAATCAGACTAATTATAATTATTCTGCTTTCAACCAATTTATCGTTTACGTCAATATGAAGCCTCCTCCCCACATAAACGATATAATTAACCTTTGCAACAACAATAATTTAACTATTTTTGTCGCCATTAAAAGATAATAACATCTTTAATTCACATAGTCAACTATGAGAAAAATTGTAATAATTGCCTGTATATTTATGTTTGGCGCCTTAACAGGATTTGGGCAGAAGGCTGCGGTAAAAGGAATAATAGTCGATAAAACAACAAATGAATCAATACCATATGCCACGGTGGCCCTACTGAAGGCTGGTGATGAGACTGCATATGCAGGAAGCGTATCAACTGAAAACGGAAATTTTAGTATTGAAGATATTCCATACGGGTCCTACACCATGTCGGTTTCTTTTATTGGTTATCAGTCTCATGAATTAACGGGTATAAACCTTTCATCAGACAACAAGAATATTGATCTGGGAAAAATTGCTCTTGAGCCTGATGTTATTGGAATTGAAACGGTTGAAGTGGTTGCTGCTTCAAGAACTTCGTCAAACAAAATAGACCGAAAAACCTATCAGGCTGCTGATTTTGAAACGGCAAAAGGAGGAACAGCCATTGATGTACTGAGCAAACTTCCATCGGTTTCTGTTAGCAGCGACAACGATATTTCAGTGCGCGGATCGTCTGATTTTGTGGTTTATTTGAATGGAAAACCAACCAATACCAGTGCATCGTTACTACTTGGGCAAATTCCTAGTGAAAATATTCAAAACATCGACATTATTACCGTTCCTTCATCGAGGTACGATGCGCAGGGAAAAGGAGGGATTATAAACATTACTACCAAGAGAAATACCACCAGCGGACTTACCGTAGTAGCAACAGGTATGCTGGGAGGAACGCCATGGAAAAATGAAACCGACGTATTCAGTAACCAGGAACGTGACAATAACAGAATAAATGGCGGCCTCAACCTGAATTACAACATGAACCGGGTAAGTCTTCTCGGTGCTGTAAATTACACCAACCGCCACAACAAGGGAATTGGCGATATTTACACCTATATCTACCAGGACGAAACACAACCCAATTCAGGTACCTACTACATTTTGGATGGTATGGGTGCACGCCCTAAATGGGATGAAAATTTTTACACCAATTTGGGTGTGGATTTTAAGCCCGGAGATAATTCTCAACTGTCAGCCAACTACCAGTATTCCAGAAGACACACTGGCCGAACCGCACATTATAAATATAACACGTATTTTAGCAACAGCACAAATGGAGCGCCCATTGACGGAACACTCTATGAATTGTACAACCCAAATGAAATTCACCGTAAAGGACACTTTCAGAATGTAACCTTAGACTATTTCTGGGAGAGCACTAACAATTCAGCGCTGAACATCTCTTTCCTCTATGAAAACTCGAACCTGGATCAAACCATCGATAACAAAGAATTTACTTACGACAACGACAGACTTTATTACGACTACAATTCCAACGAGCATGGAAATCCGGTGTTTCATTCCTACCAGCTCGATGAAACACCACTTGATGCCTATCGTTTCGAAATAAATTATCAGAAAGATTTTGATAACGAAAGTTCCCTAAACCTGGGAGCAGTTTCGGAATTGGTGCGTTTAGACGGTATTTATGAATATGACACAGTTAATGTAAACACCGGAGATTTTGCGGGTTATGATTATTTTAACAACACCATTGGCCTAAACCGGGATATCTACGCGGCCTTTGCCGAATTTTCAGGATCGGCAAATAAGTTAAAATACATTTTAGGCCTGCGTATTGAATACCTTAATCAGAATATGAGTGTAAGCAGTACCCGGTATTTTGAGGAGGTTTACGATGTGTTTGGGGAAATTGGCCGCGATTTTAATGAGAAAGAATTCGAACAGAACAAGCTGGATCTTTTTCCGTCGCTACATTTAAGTTACCAGCTAAACGATGCTAATGTCCTTTCTTTAGCTGCCAGCCATCGGATTAACCGCCCTCCGGCAAAAGATATGGCACCATTTTTATACCGGCGTCATCAGGAAATTTTTGAAATGGGCGATCCGCTGTTGGAACCGGAATATAGCTGGAATGCCGACCTCACTTACAACCACCTGTTTGGCAAACACAATTTTTCGCTTACCGGTTTTGTTCGTTCAACAAGCAATGCCATTTACCGGGTTAACCGTCTGGATTATAGCCTCGACAATCAGGGAGGTGTATTGTTGCGCAGTTTTACCAATGTCGGAACTCAGTTAGCCACAGGTGGTGAGTTGGGATTTAATTTCGATATTATGAGCAAAGTAAAACTATTTGTGGGAGGTTCAGTCTACCAGTTTTCGGTAGAATCGAATGAATCACTTTTTGGCGATCAGAGCAGCAGCAACAGCGTAAACTGGGATGCAAAAACGAACCTCAACTGGACGATCATCAAACCACTGAAGTTTACACTCGATTATTCCTACAAATCTGGAAGTGTTACGCCTCAGGGCGAGGATCTGAAATTTCAGATGATGAACGCAGCGCTGAACTTTACGCCTGAAAAACTTCAGGGGTTGAATTTTTATGCCAAAATGCTGGATGTAATTGGAACGAACCAGGCAGGTGGATATACCGGGGCTACTGCCAATGGCATGGCAGTATTTCAGCGCGACTGGGTGTACGATTATGAAGGGCAAATTGTAGAAATCGGGGCTTCATTCACTTTTAATCAACGAAAAGAACAAACAAAACAACGTTTGATTGGGGATAAATACTTCTAATTCAACAAATTTTTAACACACAAACAAATACAATACGATCTAATTTCTTTGTTCCGTCAAATTTCGCACAATTTCTGTGAATTATTATTTTTCGTTGTTATCCCCAAACAGCAAAGCTTAATAATTCAACGAACAAGAATTTTTGAATAACAATTGGAAACTCTTCCGGGTTTGTTTCAGCTTATGCTTTTACTCGCAGAATAATCCGACTTCTCATTGATTCGATTTAAGATACTCAACAACAGCCGAATGTCCGTTTGATTTGGCAAAATCCAATGAAGATTCTCCATCGATGTCTACCATGTCGAGATCGGCACCATATGCAACAAGTGTTTTTAAAACTTCCAGCTGTCCTTCTGCCGCTGCCATCATAGCTGCAGTCCAACTTTCCTCTTTTTCTATCAAATTCGGCTCTGCTCCAGCCTTTAATAAGGCTAAAACAGTGTTTACAAATGGGCCAGTTGACGCATACATTAATGCGGTTCTCTCAACCTCGTCCGAAGAATTAACGTCCGCCCCTCGATCAATAAGAAGTTTTACAATCTCAGTGTTTCCATTATAAGCCGCTAGCATTAAAACTGTTCTTCCATTTTCATCAATAGTATTGGGCTTAAATCCGTCGTCTAGAGCATTTAGTACCGTTTGCACATTCCCTTCAAGTGAAGCTTGAAAAATCAATGTCGTGTCTAATTGTGCTTTTTCAGTTTTATTTGAACCCGTCTCAGCAGGTAATTTCTCCTCCTCATTATTGTCTTTGGTTTTTGTCCCACAGGAAAATAAGAGAAGCCCCAAAAACATCATTACTACTGCAATCCCTAATTTTTTCATTTTTAAGTTGATTTTTTTAATTCACTATTCTCAAATTATCGATAACAAATTATTCATTTTTTCTTTAGACTAGCAAACTTTCCTAATCAGTTAAATATATCCCACTTGTTTTGTTTTTGGTATTTCCCAATCTCAAATATCCATAAATAGTTGAATGCTTTCATTAATCATGAAGTTTCACTTCAAAACATCCACATCATCTATTATTTGAAAATACCGCTCTGTGTATAACATCAGGTCTAACAAAAATAGTATACTTTTAAAGTAATGATGCTTTTATTATCAGTGGTTATTCTATAATAATATACCAGAATACACTTATCATTTCAGTTCCAAAGCTTCCACTTCGGACTTGAATTCTCCAACAACAGATTTATATCGCCCGATCATTACATCAAGTTGATTAGGATTTGTTTTTGCAAGGTTTTGTTGCTGCTCAAGATCGCTACTCAAATCATAAAGCTGAAACTCTCCAGAGTTTCCTAATTCTATATTGACCTGACCTGCAATTGCCGGTCCTTTGTAAGGCGGAATCATTAACCAATTGTCTTTTCGCAATGCTGTGCGGGTAGATGCCTCCAAAATCAGTTCATCTCTTCCTTCATCCGATTTTCCAAAAAAAACATCCAACAATTCCTCACTGTCGGTAGCTTTCACCTCTGCTCCGGTTAATTTAGCCAATGAGGCCAGTATATCAAGCTGACAAACTAAAGCATCCGATAGTTTAGGCTCGATTTTGCCTTTCCAATATGTGATAAACGGAACACGCGTACCGGCTTCAAATAAGCTGTATTTGCCTCCTCTTAATCCACCATTTTGATCATGATTACCAATTCGTTCAACAGCGTCATCATAATAACCATCATTAAGCACAGGACCATTGTCGCTGGAGAATATGATCAGAGTATTTTCAAGAATACCTTCTTCTTCCAAAGTTTTCATAAATTCGCCAATACACCAATCAGCCTCCACAATCACATCGCCACGCGGGCCAAGATCGGTTGTCCCAACAAACCGTGGATTTGGTGTACGCGGAACATGAGGTTGTTGCAATGCATAGTACAAAAAGAAAGGCTTGTCTTTGTGTTTCTTCACATAATCCTGTGCTTTTCCCAGAAAATGGTCAGCCATATCCACATCGCTCCATTTCGCTTTTTCACCACCTTTCATAAAACCAATACGCGGAATACCATTCACTATCGAATTGTTATGTCCATGGTGCCATTTCATAGTCAATAATTCAGGATTATCCATTCCTGTTGGTTGACCTTCGAAGTTATTCTCGTAATCTATTTCGATTGGATCATTTGGATCAAGTCCTTCAACCAAACCATTTTCAAGATAAACTGTAGGAACCCGATCTTGCGTAGCTGCCATAATATAGGAATAGTCAAAACCTACTTCGTTTGGCCCCGGCGATACGTGCTCGTTCCAGTTTACATGGCCGGTTCCCAATCCCAGGTGCCACTTCCCTACAACTCCGGTGTAATACCCTTGTTCTTTCATCATTTTGGGAATTGTTACCTGCATCGTATCAATAATCAACGGCGCGGTTCCCGGTAAAATCTTTGCATCCTTATTCCGCCATGGATAAACACCAGTTAACAATGCGTAACGACTGGGTGTACAAGTTGCCGACGATGCATGTCCATCAGTAAACATTACCCCTCCGTTTGCCAAACGGTCGATGTTCGGCGTTTGAATTTCGGTAGCTCCGTAAGCGCTTACATCTCCATAACCCAAATCATCGAGATAAATAACTACTATATTAGGTTTTGATGCCATGAGATTTATACTTTGCTTGGTCTGTGATTTTTGATTGTATCCCAGAAACGCTGAGATAACCAATGCCAAAATTGAAATATTAATAACTTTCATATGATTAAGATTGTATATTTAAAATGCCTAGTGCAGAAATCTGCTGTGTTTTACTCATCTTCCCAAATGTGAATATTTTGATATTCGTTTATTCTTAAGATTACGATTAGCTATGATTTCACAGAACAAAACTAATCAGAAAAGTTCATGGCAATTAGCAATACTGTTCAATAAGTTAGTAAAAAGGTTCAAATTAGTCTAATTACACCGCCCCACATTCTGCTGAATAAACTCGGTAGGAGTCATTCCAAATTGGGCTTTAAAAGATTTTGCAAAATACGAATTGCTGTTAATTCCTACCCTATACAGTACTTCGAAAATAGAAACATCTTCGAAAATTAGGATTTTTGCCGCTTTCTTTAATCTTAATCCACGAATAAATTCGCCCATAGATTGCCCCGTTAATGGACGTATTTTCTTCTACAAATTGGTACGTCCAATACTCATTTCCCAACAAATATGGTTGATGGGAAAATCGTTATTATCAATATTCTCTTCTAGGATTCCATAAACTCTTGCTCGATAATCAAGATTTAGGTCTTTTACTAAATGTAAGCCAAAGAACCTTACAACGATTCCGTACTTCCGGGAAACAACCATATCGTTTAATTGATAGAAAAGTTTACTATCTGGAATCGGATGTTACTAATTTTATTCACAATGGTTTTCCTGCAAATAATAACGGACGAATTAGCACTTTTTACTAATGCTGAGAGTCATCTATCGATTCTTCAAAAAGAGCTCCGCCTTTATACATTTCTTTTAGGACAGGATGGATTCTTTTACCAAGTTCTGTTAGGCTATATTCAACTCGTGGAGGAACTTCAGCAAACACAGTTCGATTTATTAATCCATCAGATTCTAATTCTCGGAGTTGTTTCGTAAGCATTCTTTCACTAATATCCGTTAATAAGCTAACTAATTCGCTATACCTCTTATCTCCTTGAAAAAGGTGCAGAATGATAGTTCCTTTTCGTTTACCCTTAACCACATTTATAAATGTATCAATCGGACAATAACTTTTTTTCATTTTTTTTCTTCGTCAAAGTATTAAAAACATTAAAACCAGAAATATATGTTCGTAGGAATACAAATTGTAAGCTCTTGAAAAACTAAATATTTATCCTGATTTTTGTATAATAGTAAACAAAATTAGTAGACAGAATATGAAACAGAATAATACAACATTTAAGGCATTTCGAGTTGATGAGCAAGATGGAAATTACTCCAGTTCGATTAAACAGATGGAATTTGAGGCATTAAAAAGCAATGAGGTTTTAGTAAAAGTACACTACAGTTCATTGAATTATAAGGATGCATTATCTGCTTCGGGGAATAAAGGAGTAACGAGAAATTATCCGCACACACCTGGAATTGACGCAGTAGGAACAATAGAAAAATCAAACAATGATTTATTTACGATTGGAGAGAAAGTAATCGTGACAAGCTACGATTTAGGCATGAATACTGATGGGGGATTTGCTGAGTATATTCAAATTCCGTATGAATGGGTTGTTAGATTGCCTGAAAAAATGACTATGAAAGAGGCAATGGTATATGGCACTGCAGGATTAACAGCAGGAATGTCTGTTTTAAGACTTACAGAATTGATCAAACCAGATTATGGAAAAATAGTGGTTTCTGGTGCTACCGGGGGCGTTGGAGCATTAAGTGTTTCTATTTTAAGTAAACTGGGTTATTCAGTAGTTGCAATAACAGGTAAGGCTACTGAACGGGATTATTTAATTAATCTTGGAGCAGTTGAAGTACTATTACGTAGTGAAGTTGAAAATTTCAGCAAAAAACCATTGTTAAAACCTTTATTTGCGGGCGCTATTGATACTGTTGGTGGTGTAATACTTGAAAATATAATTAAGTCGACTGCCCCAATAGGAGTTGTAACTTGTTGTGGGAACGTTGCATCTGCAAAACTTGATTTGACAGTTTTCCCCTTCATTCTGAGAGGAGTTACTCTTATTGGTATAGATTCTCAAAACTATCCTATGAAATACAGGGAAGTTGTGTGGAATAAATTGGCTCAAGAATGGAAACCAGAGCAACTAGAATCTACATGTTATGAAATTAAGTTAGAGGATATACAAGAAAAAATTGAATTAATGCTACAAGGTAAGTTAAAAGGTAGGACTATTTTGACTTTGGCTGATTAAATACGCCTCACAATAATCAGAACACTGTTTCACAAATTATGAAAGTAAAAAATACGGAGGGTTTAGCTATTTTTAGCTGGACCCTTTGAGAATGTAAATTAAACTCTGTCTATAAGTTTAAAACATTTAATATTGCAACTTATGACAGACAAGAAGAAAGAATCACCTGAATATATTGCGATGCGTGACTTAGCTTTAAGTCAATTACGCAGCGGAAAGTCATTAACAGGCGAAGGAGGTGTTTTTGCCCCCATTATCAAAGAGTTTTTAGAAAGTGCTTTATCGGCAGAGATGGAGAGTCATCTTGATGAAAAAGAACGAAGTACTGGCAACAAGCGCAATGGGAAAGGTTCCAAGACGTTAAAAACCTCTTCAGGGGAAATTAGCATTGAAACACCTCAGGACAGGCACAGCAATTTCGAACCTCAGATAGTTAAGAAGCGAGAAACCATATTAGCCGACAATATTGCCCCACAGATAATTGGGCTTTATGGAAGAGGTATGAGTTTACGAGATATCTCGGTTCATATTGAGGAAATATATGATGTAGAAGTATCGGCAGCCACTTTAAGTGAAATTACAGACAGGGTGATTCCACAGGTTAAGGAATGGCAAAACAGGCCCCTGGACGAAGTTTATCCGATTGTTTGGCTCGATGCAATGCATTACAAAGTAAGAGATGGGGGAAAAGTAGTTTCCCGTGCCGTTTATAATATTCTTGCCATTAACAAAGAAGGCCGCAAAGAGCTAATTGGCATGTACATCTCCGAAAGCGAAGGAGCCAACTTTTGGTTGTCGGTTTTAACCGATTTAAAGAACCGCGGGGTTAATGATGTCTTGATTGCCTGTACCGATAACCTGAAAGGGTTTTCAGAGGCTATTTTAAGTATCTTTCCTGAAACAGAGATTCAGAAATGTGTGATTCATCAAATCCGTAACTCATTGAAGTATGTGGCTTCAAAAGACCAGAAGCCGTTTATGAAAGATTTGAAAAAGGTTTATCAGTCACCAACCAAAAGCCAGGCCGAAACAGAACTGATAAATCTTGAGGAAATATGGGGCAAAAAATATCCAATAGTAATACGTTCGTGGAATGAAAACTGGGATGAACTGACTACTTACTTTGATTATGACACCCACATTAGAAAACTAATTTACACGACTAACGCCGTTGAAGGTTTTCACCGTCAGGTAAGAAAAGTAACCAAAACAAAGGGTGCTTTCCCAACTGATATGGCTTTATTGAAACTGATTTATCTGGCTACAGAAAATATCTCAAAAAAATGGACGCAACCGCTTCAGAATTGGGGGTTAACTATTCAACAGCTTTGTATAAAATTTGGAGACAGGATAAAACTTGAATTGTAATTATCCAACTCAATAAAAACAAAAAAAGGCAGATTGCAGAACCTGTCAAGGGTTTATAAACGGCTTCGTTCCTTGCCGCCCTTGACAGAACCTGAAATCTACCTCAAAAAGTTTTTACAAATTGGATGTGACTGAAAAAATAATTTAATTTGAAAAAGAGAAATCAATCAGACAGAGTTACATTTACATATCCGACCCTTTTTTCAAATATGACAAAGACTAAATCAGGATAATGCTCCAATTATGTATGGATATCGACCATTTTTATTTACTTTCCTTATTCCAAATAATATAGATTTCATTACTGTGTATAGTTTAAAATTAAGCAAAAAAATACCAGGGGTTCCCCCCGGTATTCCGACCTACACGGTTTATGAGTTAGTGCAAAAAAAAGATAAACTATTCAGTTATTTTGTACTTTTCTCTTTGTCTTCTATAAATTGATTCATTTCATATGGGCTTAAATAATTTGCATCTCTGTTTTCCATTAATGCTTCATGGATTTCATATGTAACTTTATTCCAGTCATGCTCTTCTTTCCACAAAGGTTCTGCCATTTCCTTTTCCCATTCTATCAACTGCTTTTTGAGAAAATCGAACTCTTCAGGATGGTTTTCTCTTATATCAATACTCTCACCAAGGTCATTTCCCAGATTGTACATCCGATAGCCATAATCGTCCAATCGTATCAACTTAAAATCGTTATGACGAGCACCTGCCATTTGATCCTTTCTCCAGAAAAGCAACTCATGTGGATTCCCATTTTTCTCATTAGTTAGAAATGGAAGTAGATTAACACCGTCAGAACTCAGATCTTCGTTTATTCCTGAAGCTTTTAAGGATGTCTGAAAAATATCAAAAACAGAAGTTAATCCATTAAAGTTTTTTCCTCCCGAGATCTTCTCAGGCCAAGATACCACAAAAGGTACTCGGTGTCCTCCCTCATACTTATTGCCTTTCCAGCCTTTTAACGGAGCATTGTTAGAACTATTATTAGCCGCACCACCATTATCGCTTAAAAAGAATATTAAGGTATTATCATATATTCCTTTTTCTTTTAATTTGTCCGTAATTTTTCCAATATTTTCATCCAAACTCCAAGTCATAGCAGCCAGTTTCTGACGTTTATGGCCTGTATACTTCTCAAGATGATCTCTTTTTGCATGCATTGGTGTATGAACCGCATTAGGCGCCCAATACATAAAAAATGGACCTTTGCAGTTTTCAATAAACTCAACAGCCTTATCTCCAAGCACATCTGTAAGATAACCATCAAAATCAACTCTGGAATAATTATGCAAAAGTGCATTATGGTTCCCATCTACATCCGTATTTTTATCAAACCAGTACGGGCGGCTTCCACCAAGAAAACCATAAAATTCATCAAAACCTCGCTGATTAGGATGAAACTGTTCTGTTTCCCCAACATGCCATTTCCCCAATGCAATTGTATTGTATCCCTGGTTTTTTAATTGATTTGCAATTGTTCGTTCTTTTACGTCAATACCAATGCCTTTAGGTGGCAAATTACATTCAAAACCAAAACGTTGTTGATATTTCCCGGTTAACAAACCTGCTCTTGAAGGAGCACAAACAGTAGCACTTACATGTGCATCTGTAAATACAACTCCATCATAAGCAATTTCATCTAATCTGGGTGTATCCAAGTCTTTACATCCCATAAAACCAAAGTCTGCATATCCGGCATCATCAGCCAGTAATATTATAATATTAGGTTTTTGCTCGTTTTTACAGGCCATTGCCGTAAAAGCCACGATGTAAATAATTAGTATTCTGAAAAAGTTTCTCATTTTCAAAATGATTGTTTAATGGTTATTAATTTTCGTTCTCGTAATTACAGTAATACTCCCCAAGTGCGGTCAGATTTCCATTTGAATCAAACAAAGCTGAATTTCCTAAAGCAGGATTTGACGAATTGGCTGAAAACCATGCATAACGATGAACAAAATCCAATTTATCCAATTCTGGTAAAATTGCTTTCATAAAGATTAAGGCTTTTTCTTCTGAAATCTTGCTTTCCTCTATTGTTTTAGCCCCCCAGTCAGCAGGGGCAAATTCAGTAATCCAAATTGGTATTTTATAAAGCTCGTAAACTTTTTTCAAATAATTTACAAGGGATTGAGGGTTTGCTCCACCATACCAATGCACACAAATAAAATCAACGCGATAATTTCTTTTTTCAACCTCCTGCATAAAATCCTTCATCCAATTACTATCGGCATGCACACACCCAGGGCTGCCAATTGGGATATTGACTTCCATTAAATGTGGCCAATATGCGATAGCGCTTTCAACAGACATATTAGCCTGATTCTTACTATCTGGTTCATTAAATCCAAGAAGAGAGGTCACCTTCCCTTCTTCTACCCATGTTTCTATTTCATCTAACTTTTTCTGGACCGAAATAGTGTCAGACCAAGCTCCCCAAATCATTGGAACAAATTCCACTCCATCGGGTTGTGAACTTTGTAATCTATGTCCCCAACTGTAACTCCAACTTGAATTAATCTTTTCGATTTTGCTTTCCCAACCTGAATATTTCGTGACTAAACATATTCCCTTTTTTGTATGTCTTGGTCCTTTTAGAGTTATTTGCTCAGGTTGTTCTGGTTCCATCTTCGATTGTTCATCAATTCTATCGCAAGAACTGATAAAAAGAATTACCCAACAAAAGAAGATTATAATGTACTTTCTCATCCCTTTCCCTAAAATATTTTGTAATGTTTTGCATTGACATAAACATGTAAACAAATCCAGATTAATCAATCAATATTTAGTTTACACGACTAACACCTAGAGGTACTTACATACGAATAACATACAATGAACTAGAATCTTTTTTAAAATTTTCTCTTAGTTAATTTCAATAGATTATCATTCCCTGATATTACAGAGATTCTAAACGAATAAGCATACTTCTTTTCTGTTAGCCGATATTTTTCATGTGTCTTTGCGCCCCAGCTGTTATCGCCTCCAACACCCATTTGTTTGTAATCGATGTTAACCGAAGTAAGGTCGCGTGGTTTTACATCGTTAATATGGCGGTTGATCACTTCTACTCCAGGTACCTGGCGGCCATCAGTACGTTCCATACTCTCGAAATCTTTCATGATGTTGTGGTGTGCGCTAACTTCCAGTATTGGCATGCCGGAGAATAGCAGTCCGTTTCCGGCTTCGTCGGTGATGGTCACCCAGCGTACATCGGTTTTGTTTCCGTTTTCCTGCGGACGAAGATATGCCCAGTACTGATCGGCAACGCTGCCGCTGTACAAGCCAACAAAAGCACCGGTTTTTCTGTCCCAGTACGATTCCTGAGGACCACGGCCAAACCAACTCATCTGGTCGAATTTGCGTGGCATTACAAGGTTCATTCCCATGCGAACGATTTCAGGAAGATCGTCTTTTGCCATTTTAAAGTTGTTTTCAACCACAACATCTCCCGAACCGTAGACTGTGTAAACAGATTTGTATGAAGCAATTTTTTCTTTTTCCTCGTTTACAAGATCAAAATCAAAAACTACTTCAACGGTATTTTCTCTTAATTCTTTAACTGAAACATTGGTAAGTTTTCGGATCTCGCCTGCTTTGCGCCAAACGCGGCTTCGTTTGTGCAGGTTGTTGCCAAAGTCGTTATCGATTGGTGCACGCCAGAAATTAGGGATAGGACCAGTGATCAGCATTTCTGTTTCACCTTTTTTAAGGCTAGAGATTACACCGGCTTTCTTATCGAAAGTTACCAAGAATCCGTCTCCTGTTACGGTTGCTGTCTCATCTGATTCCTCCAGGTTTACATCAGGCATTTGTGGGAAAGTATATTCCAGCGTCACAGGAACAACGAACGGAATTTCAAATTGCTCTTCAGCCAAAATCCATCCGGCTTTAACAAGGCTCCAGTCTTCTTTTAGTTTTGCATGAACATTCAGGAAATATTCAACATCTGCTTCCGGCGTTACATCAAAACCGATGGTAACCTTTTTGCTTTCGCCCGGAGCTAAATCGATAGTTCCCAGGTCGCCGCTGTCAACTACTTTTCCATCGGCAGTAACTTCCCAAACAAAGTCAAAAGCCGAAAGATCCATAAATACATATTTGTTCTCGATCGAGATAATTCCTTTTTTCAAATCAACTGCATTGAACCCAATGTGCTGGTACACTTTTTTCACTTCTAACAGGTGCGGTTTTACAGCGCGGTCGGGATCAACCAAACCGTTGTTACAGAAGTTGCCATCAGAAGGAACTGTATCGGGGCCAAAGTCGCCACCGTACGCCCAGAATCCTTCGCCATTTTCATCGGTAGTCCACAGTCCCTGGTCAACCCAGTCCCAGATAAATCCACCTTGCAGAACGTCATATTTTTCAATTACATCCCAGTAATCTTGTAAGTTGCCAACGCTGTTGCCCATAGCATGCGCGTACTCGCATTGAATTAAAGGCTTGTCGGCTTTTTCCTGGGCAAAACGCTCCATGCCTTCTATGCGCATATACATCGGGCAGTTGATATCGGTATTCTCGCCACCGTGAGCCTGTTCGTATTGTACAGGGCGTGTGTCGTCTACTGATTTCAGGAAGTTGTATGTTGCCATAAAGTTTACACCGTTTCCGGCTTCGTTACCCAAACTCCAGATTACTACGCAAGGTTGGTTTTTGTCGCGCTCAAACATATTTTTTGTGCGATACAAATGGGCCGCTTTCCAGTCTTCGTTTTTGGCCAGCGATTCGTCTCCGTAACCCATTCCGTGCGATTCAATATTGGCTTCGTCAACAATGTACAAACCGTATTTATTACACAACTCATACCACAATTCAGGTTGCGGATAATGCGAAGTACGAACAGCATTCAGGTTGTTTTCCTTCATCGTTTTAATATCCAGCAGCATCGTCTCTTTATCCTGAACGTGGCCGGTTTTGTCGTTGTGCTCGTGCAGGTTGGCACCCTTTATGTAAACGTATTTTCCGTTTACGCGAAGTGTTGCATCTATGATTTCAATTCGGCGGAAGCCAACATCCTGGCGAATGACTTCAACAACATCTTCTCCGTTTTTTAGGGTGATTACCAGTTCGTAAAGATTTGGAATTTCGGCAGACCATTGTTTTACGTTCGGAATTTCAGCGTCAAAACTCACAGCAGTTCCGTCGGTGGTTTCTGAGAATTCTTTTACCACATTTCCGTTATCCGAAAGAACAGCTTCAACGGTTAAGTTACCGCTGTTTGCCAGTTCAAGGTCCAGAGAAAACAAACCATTTGTATATGAATCGTCAAGATTAGAACCAACGCGGAAATCTTTTATGGCTTGCTCGCCACGTGCAATTAGGTAGGCATCGCGTGTAATTCCGCTTAAGCGCCAGAAATCCTGATCTTCCAGATAAGATGCATCGCTCCAACGGAAAATCTCAACGGCCATGGTATTTTCTCCCGGCACCAAATATTCGGTGATATTAAATTCCGCAGGTGTTTTGCTGTCTTCGCTGTAACCCACGTATTGTTCGTTCACCCAAAGGTTCATATTCGACGAAACGGCGCCAAAATGAGCGATGATTTCGCTACCATTCCATTCTGCAGGGACTTCGAAAGTACGTTTATACGATCCAACCGGGTTGTAATCTTTCTGGATCAGTGGTGGAGTTCTGTCGTGCGGGTATTTTACGTTGGTGTAAATCGGGTAATCAAAGCCAACAACTTCCCAGTTGGCGGGCACCTGAATTTCGTCCCACTCGCGGGTATCAAAATCGTTTTTGAAAAACCAGAACGGGCGCTCCGACGGATTTTGCGCCAGGTGAAACTGCCATGTCCCGTTCAGTGATTTTAGCAGTGGCGATTGCCATTTGTCTTCGGTTCGGGCTTGTTTAGCCGATGCAAATGGAATAAAATGCGCGTGCGGTTCGGCTTTGTTTATCTGGTAAATTTCAGGGTCTTCCCAGGGTTTCGGGATGGGCTCCTCGAAGGGTACGTTCGAGTAGTCTGTGTAACTGTTACACGAAACAAAGTTCAATAATAATACAAAACAAAAAACGATACTAACTCTATTCATATTCTCAATATTTGGTTTACAACTTAATTTCAAAAAAATCAATACTTCATAACAGAACCAAGCACGATCCAGATAAAAGCAACAGGCCCCCACATTGCTCCGGAAATAGCACCAAAAATTGGTCCAAGGCCAGCAATATTCAAAAACTGAATCAAAAAGATCTTGCTCGTTTTCAGGGGCACAGAATCCACTCCGTCGTTTTTTTCGATTGCAGGAGTTGGCCTTGTCGGATCACTTTTAAATTTGCGGTCGACATAGCTTCCGTAAATAAAATATCCTGCTACCAATACCGCTATCGAAATAATAATTGTTATCATCTTAAATCATATTTTGTTTCCAAAACCTTTTGCGTTAAAGTGCGCACATAAGCATCGTCACCATTCAAAAAGTCATTTAACAGTGCGTCTATTTCTTTATTTTCACGAAAATTGGGTTGATAAAGCTGAAAGATCAGATTAAGGGCAGTAACCTGAAGTTTTTCTTCTTGTACAAACTGGAGAAGTTGCTGGAAAATTTCCTCCGAAACGCCGCCCATTTCTATCAGTCGCCAAATCAGTTCCACATTTGTTCTTGCCGAAAAGAAAGGCATTTCATCGACCAGCTGCTTTTGAATTAGCTCATCTTTCAACACATCTTTCTGAAAATAATCCAATGCTTTTTCGGCCAGCAACTCATCATCTGATTTTATGAAAGTTATTATCCTTGGATAAAACGCCTCGTGATACTCCCGGTGTTTTTCTATTGTTTCAATCGCCCAAATAATTTTTTCAGGCTTTCTCGAGTCAAACATTTTCGTTAAAAAATCAGCATCAGCCCGTTCATCCAGCAAACGAAATATTTCCTGTTGTGTGGGGCCGTAAACCGTGTGCCAGAGCGTATGACACGAGTAAACCGCATCTTTTACCACCACCTCTGCCAAAGCCGGCTGAGTAGCCGCAGTGTAGCCATCCAGCTCATACGGATTTTTTATCGAATCAGGAATAATCACCAAATCCTCCTGTTTCAGATCCTTTAGAATGGACGAACGATCTTTTAAAATTTCATCCAATTTAGTGTAATCCTGTGGCTCGAAAATGGTGTGATCTGATTTTGTCAACGGCTCGTTTTCAGGCACCTGAAATCCGAGATAATTACCGGCTCCATCCCAAAAAAGCCACAGTCGGATCATTTTGCATTTACCGGAAATACATACGTCTTTAAAAAAATTTCGGCCGAACCATAGCGGCATTCCGTTGTCATCCTGCAGCTCGACAATTTGCTGATCTGAAGATGCATCGGTAGTGTCATTAAACGAATGTAAAACGCGCTCTCCTTTCCAAGCCAAAAAGTTTTCCTGTGTACTTTCCACCTCGAAATAGGAAAGACAGATCAATCCGGCGGAAATTATCACTACCAAAAACCACAAGCGTTTTATCATTATTGTTCGCCCAAACACATTTTTTGATTTACAAATAAGCTATTCTTTAGGTCCCAGGGTTCTTCCTAAATTATAATCCTGTGCGTTTTCCATATCGTATTTACCAACTCCGGTGTCGATCAAATTTCTTAACTCACCCAAATAGTTTTCGTAAACACCGCGCGGATCAGCATCGTGTTCTGTCGCAATTGAAGCAGCCATTCCAACCACTTCCCCCATCATGCCGGTTGTACGCATTACACGAACAGTTCCAAGCGCCACATGCGTTACACTAATGTTTCGCCCTGCCATAAAAAGGTTATCCACATTTCGCGAATAGAAGCAGCGGTAAGGAATTGGATACAAATGAATTTTTTTATGGACCGCAATCGATTTAAACTCGTTTTCCGGAAAATGTTTTGTGTTTTCAGGATCGGGATAATGCAGATCAATCGTCCACGAAGTTGGTGCTGAACCATCAGGATAAACCACGTAATCGGTAAGATCCTGCTCTTTTAAAATCAGATCACCCATCAGCCTACGCGACTCGCGTTTTCCAGCAACATAAGCCACCCAGTCTAATTTCCGGTTCTGGTATTTCTCTTTCTCCGGACTATGATTTTTTAAGTATGACCAGTTTGAATACACCACCAATAATCCATAATCTCTGATTCGTTCGAATTCAGAAATCTGATCGTAGTTCATCCCGGTTTCCCAGGTCCATTCGCCCATTGTTACCTGCTGCGAATTTTCTTCATTAAATTCCACTCCATATTCAAATTCAGGAAACGAACTAGCCTCATCTCCTTCAACAGAATACCATTGAACAGAAGCTCCCATTGTCATATCATCAGCAACTTCAGGCGCACTTGGCTCCCCATATTCATTTCGGCCTTCGCGGCCCATTGCAAAATCGGCTCCGGCCAAATAACCAATGGTTCCGTCGCCGGTACAATCGGCAAACAAGGGAGCAGAAAAAGCCAATTCTTCAGAGGTTTCGATATTTTTAGCAATTACCTGCGTAATTCGCGAACCTTTCATTTTTACAGCAAACGCCCGGCAACTGGCAAAAAGTGTAATATTTTCTTCAGCCAATACCATGCTCATTTTCTTATCGTCTTCGTAATATTCAGCAGGCTGCGCATTTCCGCCTTTTGTCGGTCCAATTTCATTTACAATTTTCCCCAATGCAGGATTCGGTTCCACCATTGCTCTTCCGCCCAGATGCACCCGAACTTCCGAACTGTTATTACCCCCCAAAACAGGACGATCCTGAATTAATGCCACTTTTATTCCAAGTCGGGCACCGGATATTGCAGCAGCCACTCCGGCCACTCCACCACCAACTACCACCAAATCAAATTCACCGGCAGCTTTTGGCTTTTTAGGCAAATCGAGCATTTTCTTTCTGAACTTTGTCAGTGCCTTTAAATCTGACGGAGGCACGTCATCATCTTTTGTTAGATAAATTGCATCAATACGCCCGTTAAAACCGGTTAGGTCGTGCAAACTTAGTGCTACCTCTTTATTCGTGATGTTCACCTCTCCGGCTTTTTGCCACATCCATTCAGTCCCGGAATTCCCCAGTACATCACCAACCGGATTACCATTGACAATAAGCTTAAATTGCCCCGGACCTTCGCCTTTATACCACGGAGATGTCCAGTTGAAGGTTCGTACAAAAACCTTGTATTTACCCGTTGAAGGAACGTTGATCGTTGCTTTTGCATCGTCTACCGGAACGCCCATTCCATGTGCCATTAGATAAGCCGACCCCATCAAATCCATAAATTGCTGATCGACCACCCAGCCTCCTTTCTCGCTGAAACTTTCGGCTTCAACAAACACTGAATTTTTCTGCGCTGAAAGCAAATATGAACAAAATAGAAACGTGATTAAAAATGTGTATTTCATGATTTTATTGAATTTACAATTATCGAATATCTTACTTATTTTATTATCCCTTTAAAGGGTCTATATTCTATACTGAGATTTATATTACTTATACTCCAACCAGGTTGTTGCCTCACAATCTTCGTCAGCTGAAAAGCGAATCCAGCGTGCCTGAAAACTTTCCGGAAATTCGTATTTAAAAGTTTTACCCGGTTCAACAGCTACTGTTTTATACAGCATCCACGGGCCATGGCCAACAGGTTCCACTTCGATATTGAAATTAACTACATGATCTTTGTCGTGCGAAATCTCCAGACTGCGTTTATCGTAAAATCCGATTAAATACGGATCGGAAGGAATATTCGCTTTTACATCGGTATTTTTCCATGGACCGCCATGTCCTGAAGGTTTTCCCATTTTCCATAAATCATCAATGGCACCAACCCAAACAGCAGCATTTCCATCTTGCGAAACAACAATATGCTCACCTTCTTTCACATCGGGATCAAGGCCTGTCATTACCAATAGACCACGATACGATGCATAATCGTGAATTCTGAAATCATGCGATGCTACTGGTCTTATTTTGGCAAAACCATCCGCATTTTCGGCCGGCAATTCATAAAATGTTCCGGCGCAATTCAATAAGTCACGCTCGGTTGCCACTTCGCGGCAGATGCGTAATTGGGCCGTATTCGTTAGTTGCTGATAAGCCTCATTTCCCAATGGTAATCTCCACCTTCGACCGGAATCATCAATTATCAATACCGATGAATTATCGAACTCAACCACATTCTCAGGAATTGCAAACTTCTCTTTAATAAAACTATTGGTCTTTGCATCGTCTTTACGAACCAGGTTTAAGTTCTCATCCAATTCGTAGTAACCCGTTTCTGAAAAAATTCCATTGTTAATATTAACTGCTGAGATACCTAAAGCTCTTCTGTTGTCGCCCAGTCCATAAAGTAATCCGCCGGTGCTTTCATTTTTATCAATCGTTGAGAGCCCGGCAAACATACTTGCCGGTGCTGACTTTCTTTCGTCAGTATCCGTATAATTAAAATTAACCGTTGCAATGGTTGTGCTATTAGATGAAACACGAATCCACTCTCCTATTTCATTTTCAGCGAATTCCACAAACTCTGAACTTCCGGGAGCCACTTTAACAGATCTCAAAGTGATGAAATTTCCGGATCCGTCTTTATCCACTTCAAAGCCAAATTCCGCAGTCTTTCTCCCTCCGTTTTTAATCCATGCACATCGCTTATCCCAACCCGAGAACAAGAACGGTTCTGAATATTCTCCGGCATTTACTTCATCGTTAAGCCACACTGCACCTGAAGCTGTTGCCGGTCCCAACTGATCGGGCTTTTCAGGCGAGGTAAACCACAGGTTTGAATTCGATTGCCCCGGGCCTTCGATATTACCTTTTTGCTTTCTTTTGTTGAGAAATTCTTTTTGCGCCGAATCATCGCAACCAAAAACCAGCTGATCGTTCCAACGGGCAAAGTCTCCAATTACTTTTAAGTAAGCACTTCGCGGACGAATTCCTGCCGAATGTTTTGCAGAAAAATCACCTGGGAAACGCCAGAACATTCCATGCATCGTCATCAGGTAATCGGGATTACCTTCAGTTCCTACGTTTCTGATTCTGGGCCATTCGGTATTCCAGCCATGCGCGCCGTCGTAACTATGACTTGCTTTGGGCAGGCGATAAAAATCCCATCCTGTTTCCGCATTCCGAACTCCCAACAGAATAGACTTATGATCCCATCCGGTTGCCCAAATCGGGTCGGTTGCCGGATTTGGATTTCCATAAATTCCTCCGGGACCAGTAAGCTCTACAAATTGATTACGGCGAACCTCTTTCCAGTCTTTGCTATCCCATTCAGCCAGAATTCCTGATTCTACATCAAACTGGCGATTGGCTTCTTCTGTTGCTTCCCCGTTATTGGAATACACCAAAACTCCTTGTCCAGAATACAATCCTTTACCATGCGCTCCCGGCAATAATTCGGCCTCTTGTGCCATCTCCCCCGGTTTCCGGTTCACATTCCCGTCTTCATATAAAGTTTTTACATTCAACGTATTTACATCCACTTCGTAAAAACCCTCCTCCATTGTACCGTAATAAATCTTATTGGCCGGATCGGAAAGGTGACGGGCATTCCCGGTATGTCGGCCAGGCATTTCATCGTATGGAATAACCCTAACATTTCGTTCGGCATCAATGGCATAAGGGCCAATAAAAAGCTGATTACTTTCTTTATGAATCATTCGATTGGCAGGGGTTCCGCCAATACTTTCTTCTCTGACTATCTGTTCAAAGTTGGGTGTAATCTCATACAGTTTATCCGACGATCCAAACGGAAGATGGGGACCATAAGTTATCACCCACAAACGACCGGCCCATGGAACTACTGCTCCTGTTCCACATTCTCCTTCGTTATTATACATGGAAAGGTGGGGATATACGCCGCTTACTCTACGCAACTCAGACAAACTATCTTGCTTGGTATTACCCCCTGGGACAATCAATAATACAAATAAAAGAGTCAGCAGTTTGTTCATGTTTTAGTATTTATATCTCCTCCCAAAACTCCCAGCTTAAATGAGGCAGGACAGTAATTATCTCATTTCCTTTTTGTTTTTCAGTTGGTACTCCCATTGTGTTTTCACCACGTTCCCATGGAGTATAGCGATAACTCTGCCATTTACTATTTACACCAGTATTTAGTTTGAATGAGTATTCTTTACCTGTTCGGTTAGAGACAACAAATACACGTTTCCCGTCTGGTTTTTCATAGGCAAACACACGTGCGTCTTTATTGTAATTAGCTTCAGTAATGTCAAGCACTTTACAATCCCAAGGCATGTGTTTTACAAAGCTTCCAACAGCATTCCAGTTAAAGTCATTGTAAATCCATGTGCCCGGTTCCATTTCCATAGCTGCTTTTTCCAGAACCATGGCTTCTGAACGTATTTTCATTGGGCTGTTAACACCAACTTCTACCTTAAAAGTCTCCATGTCTTCACCTTCCAAAAATAAGGCATGTGGTGCTCCATAAACATCCCCCTCTTTGCCATCGTTTTTACTAATCTGGATTTTCCCCTTTTGTAGTTGTTTAGTATAAATTGCATCTGTTCCATTTTCATGAACTACTACCAAGTCTTTTTTTTCCCATCCCTCTGGAGCAAAACCGCCTTTCTCTTCCACCACCAAATACGCTGTTGCATTTTGATTGATACTAAATGTATAACCTAATCCTGGCTTTTTCGTTTTTCCCGGGCGGATGGCATTTATAAACTCCATCTTTTCAAATCCATCTGGCATTTTGTCAATAATAGGGCCTTTTACCCAACGCTCATATTTCCCAATGTTTTGGGCATGGTATTTTTCCATAAGTGATTTCCAAAAACCTAAGGAATAACCACTGGCTTCAGAATTTTTAAAGGGTTTTAAGGCATGAATCCAGTACCATGTTGGATTTTCCCCCAATTGGAAAGAGTTCATTATGTGCTGTGCTGTGTTTAAGCAACGTTCAGGAGTTGCTCCTCCACTAAGGTACTCGTATTCGTTTTGAAACCAGGGACGCTTAGGTAATTCTTCAGTAATACGTTTATGAACATCTTTCACTCTTTCCGAATCCCAGCCAATGGTATGAACGACATACGCGTCGACCAAATCAGCCACTTCGGGGCGGTGCATGCCTGTCGCGATTTTCCGTGGGAAACCATATTCTGTATCGCTAATTAAAAGGATATTTGGGTCGGCTTCGCGAATTGCTTTTGCCGAATAGTAATAACTACGGACATAATCTTCTGCAGTAAACCATTTACAACTTGAATAGGATGTATTCGAAGTCCAGGGTTCGTTACTCATTCCCCATTGTGAGGTTTTTATACCCGCTTCTTTTAAGGTTTGCACATCTTTTGCACAAGCTTCCCCAAAATCTTTTAAGAATTTTACCGTATCGCCTTTATAAATTGGATCATTGGCAAAATCAGGTCCAAAACATTTTAATACATTATAACGGTCGTTTCTTCCTTTGCCGATATAACTTTCATTAGCCTTCCAATAAGGTGCCGGCGACCAATACTCTAATGAAACTCCTTCCACACCAGCCCAATCCATCATCTGACGAATTTCTTCTAACTGGGTATCCCAGCGAGGTTGCATGTATTTTTGTTCCGGGTCTAATCCGCGCCAATACAAACCTCCGGCTAAGCGGCAGTAACGGAAACCAGCCAACATTTCTTTGGCAAAACGCTCGCGTTCGCTTGGTGTTAAATCATGCGGAACCGCATGTTTATCGGTTGGTAAACCGGTGTTACCCGAGCCAATTGCATCACTTTGAATTTCGAAACCGATCCCCCAAACTGTTTGTTTGTATCTATCAGTATGAATTGTTACTTCTCCATCTATAGGAATGTCTTTTCTTTTCACATATTGATTGCAACTTACCATTGCAAACAAGACAAGTATTGAAGTTAGTTTTATTAGTTTCATAATTTCTATTTTTTTATTGTTTTTTTCTTTTTTGAATATACTTTACAAAATTCCGTTCTCCCATTTTATCGAAATCTTTTTCAATACCAGGCAATGTATTTTTCCATAGGTGCAAGGCATCAAACATTTTATTTTGAATAGCTTCATATTCTTTTTTACCAAAAAGATTCACCAATTCATCCGGGTCGTTCTTTAAATCGTAAAATTCATTTGTTCCACCAATCTCCTCAACCAGCTTATAATCTTTTGAGCGAATCATCCTAAACCTTCCTGACAATGCAACAGGATTTCCCTCCCAGGGGATTCCTGTTGCAAAATCAATAGGATTTTCGTTATAACCTGGTACACGCTCTTCCAATTCAGTTTTTAAAATTGGTTTCCCGGGAATTCCGTATTCCGAAAAAACATACTCACACCCTATATCTTCTTTTTCTCCGTTTAAAACCGCCACAAGACTTTTTCCCTGAACTTGGGCTGGGATCTCAACTTGAATTAAATCCAAGATTGTAGGCATTATATCGGTTGAAGAAACCAGAGAATGATTTATTTTATCAGCCTGAATTTGCCCTTTCCAACTACAAATAAAAGGAACTCGTGTAAGGCAATCGTACATTGCAGGGCTTTTTGTGTACATCCCATGGTCTCCCTGGTAATCACCATGGTCGGATGTAAAAACAATGATGGTATTATCTCGCAAATTATTATTATCTAAGAACTGTAGTAAACGACCTATTTCTGCATCAATCATCGATATCATACCGTAGTAGGTACGTTTCATACGCATAGTTTTGGCTTCATCGTAGGGCAACAATTTATTCGTATTTGTTTGATGAAATTGCTGACGAAATGGTTTCCCTGCAGCCTTTAAGCCATCTTTCTCTACTTTCGGAGCCGGAATATCCACATCATTATACATCGAAAAATAAGGTTCGGGACATAGAAACGGAGTATGCGGATACAGGTATGACAGCCACATAAAAACAGGTTTTTCCCCTTTTGTTTTAAATACATCAATCGCTTTATTTGTTAACAGGTGGGTATCATCCTCTTCCACGTTCCAAGGCATTGCCTTTTCAGCACTGCGCTTGTCCTCTGCAAGATTCTTATTGGCATGAACGCCTTCAATAATGTCCATTTCTTCACTGCTTAAAAAACAGTGATTCTTGCCCAACAAAACAGTCTGGTAACCGTTTTTCTTTAACTCTGCAGGAAGCGAAGTTTTGGGTTTTACTTTCGATTTATGATGGTTCGAATAAGTTTGGTGAGAAGTAGTATACATTCCGGTATGCAAACTCCAACGCGATGCCACACACACTGGCGCAGTAACAAAAGTATGGGTAAAAGCTGTTCCACTTTTTACCAGTTTATCAAGGTTCGGAGTTTTTATAAATTCATTTCCTAAAGAATGAATGGTATTGTATCGTTGCTGATCGGTGTAAATAATGATGATATTGGGCTTTTCTGACTTTTTTTCAGATGCAAAGATTTGATCTCCTCCACCTAAGGAACTTATAATTAGAACAAGCACACCCAATAATACCAGTCTCTTTTTGTCCATTTTTATTCCGTTTTAAGTACCGTTGATTTATGCTGTTCAATTATTTCAGAAAGTTGCTGAATGGTTTTTTCTGCCTTTTTTGTTTTTGCCAGATTAGTTACTTCTTCAGCATCTTCTTTCTGATTGTAAAGTTCTTTAAAAATAGGGGCATTTAGTTCCTTATCGTCGTAGGTTTCAATATACCTGTAGTCATCGGAAACTACGGTTAAATTTGGCTTTGCACCTCCATACAATCCCAGTCCTTCATACACAAAGGCTTTACGCCAGTCTTTCACTTTTTTGCCTTTTAGCATTGGAGAAAAACTAGCTCCATGCATGTTTTCAGGTGTGTCAATTCCGGCAAGGTCGAGAATTGTAGGAGCCATATCAATATTCAACACAATGCTTTTATTTGTTCCTTCTTTTATGCCGGGCCCAACCACAAAAAACGGAACTTCTGTTGCTGGTTTATAAGGAAGTACTTTACTGGTAAAACCGTGTTCGCCCAACATCCAGCCATTGTCACTCATAAAAAAAATGTAAGTATTTTCACGCAATCCCAGTTCTTCAATTGTTGCAAAAAGACGCCCCAAAGCATCATCCATTTCAGTAATTACCGAATAATATTCTTTAGTGTGTTGCTGAATGGCCTTTTCATCGGGGTAACCATATTTTTTAGCCTGTTTCAGATTGCGAACTTTTTTCAAATATTCAGGCTTACCCGATAAATCATCGCGATTAGATGAAGTTACAGGCATGTCATCCACATTGTATTTTGCTAATGTTTCTTCTTTTGCATCCCATATCAGCACTCCATTCATGTGCGGAAGCTGAGTATTATGATACAGGAAAAACGGTTTATCACTTTTTGCGGCTTCTTTCAGGAAATCGATAGAGCGGTCAACACAATATTCATCGCAATGTTTCTCTACCTTTTTCTTTTCCCCCATATCGTCAATTTGTCTGCCATAATAAGTGCCATTGGCATGAAAAATTACATGAAAATCGAAGCCCAGTTTTTCAGGACTTTGCCCTACATGCCATTTCCCTGAAACCGCAGTACTATAGCCGGCTTCTTTAAGATAATTTGCCAGCGATACTTCTCCTTGGTTTAGGTCACTCCCCAAATCCATAACACCATTGGCACTGTTGTAACGTCCGGTTAACAAAGCGGCACGGCTCGGACTACAAAGAGCAAAGACTACATTGGCTTTATTGAATTGTAAGCCTTGTTTTGCCAGCTTGTCAATTTGCGGCGTAATAATAACATCGTTTCCAGTTGCTCCAAGCGCATCACGGCGTTGGTCGTCGGTGTAGATAAATATAATATTGGGCTGTTCCTTTTTCTCTGCTTTTAGAAAAACAGGAAAGAGTAAAAGTAAACTTACAAGTAGCGATAATGTTTTCATGTGAACCTAAACGTGTTTAATATTTATAATCAAATTAATCCGACTCTCCCTCAGGGTGAGTACCCTAAATATTATTTCTTATTCAATAAAGTTTTTCGATATGCTTTTAACTGGTATGGCGTATAGAAACGAATTGTATCGTTATTTAAATAGTCGCTATACATATATCCTTTCACTTCTTCCCAATCCGGGCTTCTTTTCCCGAATGGTTCTGCCATTTGATTCTCCCAATTCACCAGCTCACTCTTAATTTTTGCAAGCTCCTCTGGTTTCTCTGTTGCCAGGTTTTCAACTTCACCAATATCTTTTCGAAGATTGTACAAGCCAATGCCAAAAGTATCAGCGCGAACCACTTTCATTTCGCCAAAACGTGCAGCTGCCCACGGTGTTATTCTCCAAAACAATTTATCGTGTGGAGCCGAAGTATTTTCTCCCGATAAATAAGGTTGTAGAGCAACTCCATCAAGCTTATTTTTAGGCTCAGTGTTAATTCCGGCAGCCTCAGCAATAGTAGGGAACAAATCGAATGCAGAAGTAAGCTTCTCAAATTTTGAACCTGCTTCTATTTTTCCATTCCACCGCATGGCACAAGCAACCCGGTGCCCTCCTTCAAATTCAGTTCCTTTTGTACCTTTAAGTGGTAAGTTCGATGACATATTTTGTCCGGTTGGACCACCATTATCGCTTAAAAAGATAACGATTGTATTATCATCAATCCCTTCATCTTTTAGCGTTTGCATTACATTACCAATCGACCTGTCAAGCGCCCAAGTCATGGCTGCAAGTATTTGTCTCGGATGTCCTTCGAATAAAGCCATATCTTCCTCGGTTGCCTGCATTGGTGTATGAACCGCATTGTAGGCGAGGTAGATAAAAAATGGATTTTCTTTATTGGCTGTTATAAAATCACTTGCACTGTTGCCAAGCTCATCGGTTAGGTAGCCATCAAAAGTAATGTACTCGCCATTGTGCTGCATAGCTGTATTTCTCTCTGGATTATCATCTTTCTCATCGGCAAAATATTTACGGTGTCCACCAAGGAATCCATAAAACTCGTCGAAGCCACGTTTGTTGGGATGATACTCTGGAATTTCGCCCAAATGCCATTTCCCATAAGCTGCCGTTTTATAACCATGTTCCTTTAGAAATTCAGACAACATTATCTCGCTTGTTGGAACCCCCTCTTCTTTTGAACTGTAATTGAATTCCGCTCCAAAACGGTGCTGATAACGTCCCGTCATTAATCCTGCCCGCGATGGTGCACAAACAGAACCAGTTACATGAAAGTCGGTAAAATGTACACCTTGTTCTGCGATTCTATCAATATTTGGAGTTTTTAAATCCTTAGATCCCATAAATCCAAAATCAGCATAACCTGCATCATCGGCCAAAAAGATGATCACATTTGGTGCTTGCTCCCTTTTTGTTGAAAATGCCGTAAACGGAATCATAAAAAAGAAAAAGCTTATTAATTGTAGAATTTTCATTTCTTAGATACAAATGTGTTTAGTATATCCGTATTTCATAAACCTGCGCCGATTCTTCACCATTTGTTGATTTCACCACTACTTTCAACTCTGTTAAATCGTAAGTCCTTAGCAACTTCAATTTATTTTGACGTTGATAATTATCCTCAACATTTGCAAGAGTTATCCACTCACCGTTTTCAAGTCCTTTTACCACATAATCTTTTGGACATTGCGGGTCACGGTAAAAAGGTGCATAAGCATGGTATTCGCGTAACAAATGTCCCGGAAAAGTTAATTCTACCTGCGACACTTTTTGAGGTTCATCCCAACTCAACTTTAACCACTGGTCAAGTGGTAAGTTGCTATCTGAAATCCATACATTTGTATATTTATGTGGGCGTGTTACACCGGAAGTTACATTTTCTGGTTTGTAGCAATCCTGCCCAGGAGAAACTTTAAAACTTAATGTTGAACCGTTGTAGTAGCGACGCATTTTGTTTTCGCCAATCTGGTACATGGCTGTATGTCCGGGAAGAATACAACCGGCTTCGGGCCAACTTACATTTGTGTTTGCGCATAGGTCGACACGAATGTAACTGTTAAGAGGTAGTCCATTATTGCCATTGAGATTCACCTCCCAATCTACCCACATGTTTTTACCAATAGGTACTTCAAGTGTTGTTTCGGCCAATGCATCACTCGGAGCTACACGATAATCCCAAATATCGTCGACAGAATAAAGAATAGCTTTTACTTCCTGTACTTCACCTGATTCATTTGACAGGCAAACAGAGACTGAATCCAAACGATCAGACCCAACGCCGATAATTTGTCCTTTCTGTGTTTCCAAAAACTCATTCTGATATTGAGGTTGGTCTTTCCAAATAGTTAGACCGGCATGTGCTCCTTTTGTCTCAGGACCTGCACCATATAATAATTCTTGGCTACTGGCTGTAATCTTTGCTTTTAATGCCAAATCCTTTACGTCTGTATTTTTTGAATTAAGTAAAAAGCATCCATCCTTAAGCAACTGCTGTTGAACTTCATTTATAAAATTGTTTGGAACACTTTTAATTTCTACACGATTTTCCAACGCAATTGCTGCTGCAATGCCTGTCGCCTGCCCCATTATTGCAGTTGTCCCCATAACACGTAAAGTTCCTAGAGCAGCGTGTGTGGTACTAATGTTTCTACCAGCCATCATTAGGTTATCAACATCTTTGGCAATTAATGCCCGTAGCGGAAAACCGTAAGGACCACAGTATGATTTTACCATGTACTCATCGAAAGTATTGTACTCATCGCCTTCTGTTGCTGCCGATGCTTCTGCGTGTTCAGCAAGTAAACCACCAGGAGTATGCAGGTCAACAAACCAGCCACCAAAACCAACTTCATCAGGGAAAACGGTTTTATCTTGTATATCATGTTCTGTCACCAAATATTCACCCATAATACGTCGGCTTTCGCGTTTACCAGGTACCTGCCCAATCCAGTCAAGCGCATAATTTTTGCATTCTTCTTTCATAATTGGGTCGTGGTTTTTCATCCAGTCCCAAACGCCTAATGTATGTCGGGTAAGTTCGTGGCGAATATCTTCATTATCGTAAATAGTATGGTAAGGCACCCCTATCTCGAGCCACCAAAAACCACCTCGCTTATCTTTTGGAATGCGTCCTTGCTCGTAAAAATAGGCAGGGTCATCATGTTTTATCGCCCAATCAGGAGCTTTAAATGGAACTGGTCGTCCCATGTCTTTAGCTCTGAAGTGGATCGAATTACCCATGGTATCATTGCACGCTTTCTCCGGGGCATGTGGTTCGTTAAACTCATCGCGGCCCTCTGAACCCATTCTCCATTCACATCCAGCACGGTCGGCAACTACGCCATCGCCTGTACAATCGATAAATATTTCACCTTCAACTGTAAGTTCGGTCTCTGCGTTTTGAATTTGAGCAATAACGGCTTTCAACTTTTTATCTGAGGTCATTTTAACATCCACCACGTCGGTATTTAAATAAAAAGTAAGGTCCTTTTCTTTAACCGCCAAGTCATACATTACCATATCCCAAACACTGTTTATCCAGCCATTCTCGTATATCTCTGCATGATTAACGGAGCGTTCTTCAATAAGTAATTCCGAAATAATACCGGTTTCGCGAGCATAAGCATGAAAAGCCGCCGCGCCGTGAATTGTAACACCAATTTCGGAAGAACAATTTCCTCCAAATACGGGGCGGTTTTGAATTAAACAGGTTTTTCTTCCCATCCTTGCCGAGGCTACTGCTGCTGAAAATCCAGCCATTCCTCCTCCGCAAACTACAACTTCGTATATTTCTTTTTTCTGTTTCATCTTTTTAAAATTTGAGATTTCAGTATTACCCAGTGATTCTTCACCTGGAGATCTCTTTATATTGTGAATCGATTGAATTCTATTTTTGTAATTGACGCTGTCTTTCCATTCGTTTAACCGAAAGCCAGATTATACCGGCAATAAGAAATAAGCTTCCGCTAAGCACCCATTGAGGGCCTGCTTCTTCACCATCGGTAGCAGCTAAAAGCGCTATTATTGTTGCAAGCAAGGCAATAGCAACCGACATAATTTTTGCCGGGAATAATGAAGACTGCATCTCTTCTTCACCTGCATCTTCCTCGTGTTGGTCGATTTCAATATAATGTGAGCTTTCATGCTTTAATGAAAGTTCAATAATACATAGGACCGCAACAGGAACAATCACCCCACTAACAGCTTCAATGGTTCTGGCATAAGAAAGTATCCAGGCCTGTAACGTATTGGGTGAATCTGAGATAAACCAACCATCACTTGTAAGCAAACCATATTTAATAGCTACTATAATGGCACTACTTATTAAGATTGCAGCAAATATTCCCTGTTGTGTAATTTTTTTTGAGAACATTCCCCATATGACAGGAAGCACTGTAAGACCGGCTACGAGGGCCGTAATTGATAATATAATATCTTCCGCACCTCCCATAGCTGGTACCATAATAGCTAGCCAGGTAACAAGTGCTCCAAGTAAGAGTGTTAATACCCGCCCTACAAAAATCTGTGACTTTTCTGTGGCATTTTTCCACATTTGCTTGTAAAAGTCTTTAGTTAGCACTCCCGCAAATACATTTAGTTCCGAGTCTATCATACTTACCGTTGCTGCAAACATCGAGGCAATCATTAATCCCAACAATCCGTCAGGCAATGCATATTTACAAGCCAACACATAGGCTTGTTCAAAATTTGCCGATGAATCAACTATGCGGTACATCATTGGTGGCAACATCCAAATTAACGGACTGATTAAATAAAGTACACCAAAAAGATAAGTGGCCTTTCGGGCATCTTTAGTTTTCGGAACACAAATAAATCTTTGTACAAAAGCCCATTCTCCACCAATTTTAAACATGTGAATAACAATCCAGGCAGCCATAAACACCCACGTAAATTCTTGCGTAACGGGACGGAAAAAATTATCTGGAGCTTCCTCTAAAAAGGTTGAAACTCCCCCCATTTTCATAAATCCAAGAGGGATGACAGCTATCACAGCCACCATCAAGATTACAAATTGTAGAACATCGGTTAGCAAAACGGCCCACAAACCACCGAATATGGCATAGGCTACTATAATAACCCCACAAAAGATTATGATGGCATTTACAGCACTGATACCAATAAAATTGATAAAAAAAGCGTTAACACTTTCAGGAAGAATTGCCTGAAGAACAACAGCCAAAGAATATAAGGCAACTGCCATTCCTAGTAATCGATACAAGATGTTAAACCAAGTATAAAGGTTAAGAGCCCATTTCCCATAACGTATAGTAATAAACTCAGCGGCAGAAGAAACTCCTAAACGACGCCAACGTCCGGCAAGGTAATAGCCCACAAACATGGCTGCAATCCCTAAACACATGGAGATGGTAACCGCAACAAATCCCGCTTTAAATGCAATTCCGCCCCAAACCACAAATGTTCCAGCTGAGAACATGGTCATAAAAGCAGACAGGCCACTTAGCCACCACGATGATTGTCGTCCTGCAGCAAAAAAATCGTCAGAATCTTTGATTTTTTTACCCAGATATACGCTTACGCCAACATTACCTACTATGTATAGTAGAAATACAATTAAATCTTTTAAAGTCATGGTTTCAGATAAAAAGTTCTCGCAAACAAAATTTGTTTTATGGCAGAACCATTTTTAGTCAAATTAATAGGAAGGCCCTACAGCTTCTATAAGAGCGGCCTTTTCCTGTAATATTTTCAAATAATCCGACATGGGCTTTTTGTTTTCGATGTGTGCCAATGCTACCGCGGCATAGGCTGGGTTGCCAAGTTTAAAGGCAATACTCGAATGTTTCTCGAAAACTGCTTTCCCATAACCGTTTGTTCTTGCTTCTTCAATCGCCTCTAAAAAATCATTTTTGGTTTCAAAGCCAGGAATTGGCTTTTCAAAATTGATAATTGATGCAATTTGCTCATCTTCCTTTTCTGCTAATAGTGCAATACCAATACTCGATTGAGTTGCCGGGAAAAGTTCTGTTCTCCCCAAACCATCAGTTGGTAAAATGCCGGGGTGCCAGTGATAGGTGTATGCAACTTTATCTCGCCATAACACCCCCATAGCTACTACCACCTCTAATTCAGTCAGTTCTACAAGATATTTGAAAGCATTTCTAATTAAGCCGGAGCCATATAATATTTGCGCAGATAACACATGAATTGCAGGCCCTAATGAGTATTTTCGATTTGAGGAGACCATTGCAAATCCCAGGTAAGCCAAAGTCTTTAAAATTCTATTCACTTTGGTTTTTTCAATATTTAACTCTTTGGAAATTTCAACACCTGACATTTCTCTTCCGGTTGATGCCAAAAGCTGAAGTACTTCCATTCCGTCAATAAGTCCTAGTATGGGTTGCGATGGTAAAACCATGATTTCAATTAATTGCTATTATAGCTTCAAAAATACTAAAATGCTTTACTCTCGTAGTAAACTTTTAAAATTTATTTCAAACTGAATTGATTTTAAGAATAAAGGAACCCGCCCACAAAAGCGGGTTCCCGAACTCTAACTAACCAAACTATTAGTACCCATCATTTTGCGATAGGTTATCATTAATTAAAATTTCTTTTGTTGGGATTGGCCAAAGGTATTGTTTGTTATCCCAGGCTCTAACTGCTAGTATTTTAACAAAACCGGCATTGTCCAAAGCAGTAAAATCTGGCAAGCCGTCTTCGTCAATCTGTGGAGTTTCAGGCCAGAACCATAATCCCTGGCTAACAATTTTATCAATTAGTGGGCCGGTTGCAACACCTCCTTTTTTGCTGACATCCAACATTCCATAAATATTTGTGGTAAGTGCTTTTTCAGCTAAACGCCAGCGTACCAAATCCATGTAACGTAAACCCTCCCATGGAAATTCCATACGACGTTCCATACGAACAATCTTGCGAAGTTCGGTCTGGTCAGTAGTAGTTACTGCAGGATAATCAATACCACTACCATTATATGCTCTTTCGCGCACCTCGTTAATGGCTCCCAGCACCGAATCATCAATTTGATTTAACTCGATGCTTGCCTCTGCATACATTAACAACACATCGGCGTAGCGCAAAATAAAACGGTCGTTATCGGCTTTTTTGTCATCCGACCAATCTTCATCTACCCATTTTTTCCATAATAATGCATTGTAAGCAGCATATTGTTTGTTTGACCTTGTATCGTTATTAAACTGGTATTTACCAGAAGTAAAATTTAGTACCTGCATCGAATCGGGGTGTGGCTGATACATGTAACCACAATGTTCAGTTTGAAACGGAACGATGGTAGCATTACAGCGAGGGTCACGATTTTCAAATGGTTCTTGCGGATTAAAAAGTGGTGATTCATCAATTGGTAAACCATCAGTACACAAATAAGAAGCCAACAAATCCCAAGATGGGTTGTAGGCTCCCCAACCACCAGCATTTCGCGGAATTGTGGCTTGTATTGGATAGGCTGAGCCCAATGCAACATCGAGCTCTACTGAGCGCGGCATTGAAAACAATACTTCTTCAGGATTTTTTGTTTTTGTCAGGAACAAATCACGATAACTTGGATAAAGCGAATAGCCCAAGGTCATACATTCCTGCGCTGCTGCGCGTGCAGTAGCCCAATCGCCCTGATATAAAGCAATACGTGCTTTCATTCCTAAAGCAGCTCCTTTTGTTGCACGTTTTATATCGTTACCCCAATCGGTAGGCAGATTCTGTGCTGCAAAATCGTAATCGGCATAAATCGTTTGTAAAACGGTTGCTTTGTCTGTTCTACCTGTTTGGAAAGCTTCTTCCAAATCCATTGTTTCGGTATAAAAAACTACATCTCCAAAACGAGCTACCAATTGCGCATACATACTTGCACGCGAAAACTTTGCTTCTGCCTCAAAACGATTTAAAATATCATCTGCAATTTTACCTTTCGATTCTTCCAAATTTGCCAAAATGGTATTGGCCCTGGCTATATTTTTGTAAGAGTTTTTCCATAGGTCACGCGAAGTTCCCCATTCCCCATTTACGTTTCCTTCGGTAATGGTGGTTAAACTATTTCTCGAAGTCCAGTCATCGGTCCAGCTATCACCATCCGAGTGCCAGCTAAATGCACGGTAAAGGTCGTTTACAGCCATTTCAATTTCAGTTTCGTTTGAATACCAGTTCTCGCTCGAACCTTCTGAAAGTGGCGCTAAATCTAAATCAGTACACGCTGTTAAAGCGGTAAATACAATTAAGGTTAATGCTATAATTTTATTCTTCATGATTGCTTTCTTTTAAAAGTTAACATTTACACCAAACACATACGATTGCGTAATAGGATAACCAGCACCCACTTCAGGGTCCCATCCTTTAGGATAGTTGTCGATGGTCAATAAATCGGAACCACTGGCATAAACACGAACTTTGCTCATTCCCACTTTCTGAGTCAATGCTTTTGGAAGCGTATAACCTAAAGTGATGTTTTTTAAGCGGAAGTAAGAACCATCAAACAGCCAATAATCAGACATCGCATAGTTATTACCGCGACTTGACCATGATAAGCGCGGATACTGAACCTGTAGATTTTGCTCAGGTGTATTGTAAACACTCCAGTAATCACCATCTAAGAATTCAGGCGCATTTCCCCAATTCTGACGTAATGGCTGTACCATGGTTGTTGTTAGACGTGAAGTTTGCTTTCCAACACCTTGAACAACAAGAGAGAAGTCAAAACCTTTATAATCAAGCTTAATATTTCCACCATACAAATAACGAGGTAGTGAACCTCCTAGTAACTTTCTATCATATTCAGGAGAAATGATCCCATCCGGTTCTCCGTCCGGTCCACTTATGTCAACATACTTAACATCGCCGGGTTTAACCGAATTGGATAATTTTGGTGAATTATCAATTTCCTCCTGGGTTTGGAAAAGACCATCGGACACATACCCATACCACTCGTTAAACTCACTTCCTTCTTTTTTAATTTTGTCACCAAGAAATTCGGTACCTCCAAGGTCTCCCATTTTAGTTTTCGAATCTGATAAATTAAAAGAAACTGAATATTTTAGATCTCCAACATTATCGTTCCAACCCATTTCAAACTCATAACCTTTAGTTTCCATTTTACCAGTATTTTGGTCAGGGTTGTCAAAGCCAATAAAATCAGGAATCTCAAGTGCCAAAAGCATATCCTTGGTTTCCTTCATATAATAATCTGCTGTTAATCGGAAACGGCTATCAAACAAATAGGCATCGAAACCGATGTCAGTTGATTCTGTAGTTTCCCACGAAATATCCCGAATAGCATACTGTGTTTGAGCTGCCGTTTGTTGAGAAACAACTTCATTGCCCTGGTAAAACAATGCATCGTTAAACGATATTGTGGCTTGATAAGGATAATTACCAATACGTTCGTTACCCAATTGTCCCCACGATGCACGAAGTTTTAAGAACGACAGAACCGACTTGCTACCATCCATGAAGTTTTCTTCTGATATAATCCAACCTCCGGAAACTGATGGAAACGTTCCCCAGCGATAATCTTCATGAAATCGAGATGAGCCATCGTGACGCACATTGGCCTGTAAAAAATAACGATTATTATAATTATACATTATACGACCGATATAAGACCGGTATGCATTCTCGTATGCATTACCACTATTGTCTCTCAATTCAAGAGGTCCCAGGTTTAAATATGGAAATGAAGTCAGTAAGTACTTGTCTCGTGAAGCTCCTAAATTCTCATAAAAAGCTGAATAATTCTCGTATCCTGCAAACACATTCAAATTGTGATTGCCAAAGGATTTAATATAGGTAGCCAAAATTTGTGAAGTAACCTTATTGTTATCATTTCGTTTTTCAGTAAGTTTGGTAGAAGACGTATTATATAGACTGCCTTCGTAAACTGTCGGGTCTTCGTAAATAGTAGTAGGCACTTCTATCTGGAACTCTTTCCCTTTTGTAAAGCCAAACTCAGGAGCAACAACACCTGAAATTGTTAAGCCATCAAGTGGCTTAAAATCTATTTGCGCCTTACCTCCGATGGTATTATACCAATTTGTATCTGTCCCACCTTCTTCAATTACTCCATAAACATTTGCACCTGCCTTTCCATTTGCAATACGTCCATCGTCGAAAATGGCCGGATAAACAGGAGGTGCTAAGTGTAGATTCCCCCAAGGCGAAGTAGCAGCATCGTATGAAATAGAACGTTTCCAGTACATGTCAACCGAAGTAGAAATAAATTTATTGATGGTAATGCTGTTGTTTGCACGAGCAGTCCATCGTTCATATTCTTTGTGTTTGTATAAGCCCTCAATATTATCGTAATTCAGACTTACTTTTGTACGAATGGTTTTACTCCCAGCTGTAATCGAAAGATTATGACTCTGGCGAGGGGCGCTTTCTTTCAATACCAAATCGTGCCAATCGGTATTGGCAAAAGGATAAATGTTAGGATTTTCAGCATTGTACTGCCAGTAATTTTCAATCTGATCTTGCGAATAGGTTGAATACTCACTACCTTCCTGGTTACCATTATCGTTCCAACGCATTTCGTTATCCATTTGCATATACCGAATAACATCTACACCTTTAGGCCAAGTAGTTGGTTTTTCAATCCCATATTCACCAGTATATGAAAGTTTTAAATCGCCGGCTTTTGCACGTTTTGTTGTAATAAGAATTACACCTGCCGCTGCACGTGAACCATAAATCGACGCAGAGGCTGCATCTTTAAGTACAGACATATCCTGAATGTCATTGGGGTTTACATCGTTAATATTGTCAACAGGGACACCGTCAACAATAATCAATGGTTCATTGTCTCCAATAGTAGTTATACCACGTATACGAATTGTAGCTCCAGAGCCAGGTCCACTATTGTCGCGTGTAACCATTACACCAGAAACAGCACCTTGTAGCGCCTGAGAGATTTGCGTAGTTTGGCGCTCGGCAATAGCTTCACCTTGCACAGAGGCAACAGCTCCTGTTAAATCAGACTTTTTAGCTGTACCATAACCAATGGCAACAACTTCCTCAATACCTATTGCATCCGGTAACAGCATAACATCAACATTAGTAGTTTCTGTGATGTCAATCTCTTGAGCAACATACCCAATAAATGAAATAACCAGTGTGCTTGCATCGCCAGGAACCTCTAACGAAAATTTACCATCAGGAGTGGTAACAATCCCAACGGTGGTTCCTTTTACAATAACATTTGCTCCAGGTAGTGGCCCCGATGCATCGGAAACCGTTCCTGTAATGGTTTTCTGCTGAGCAAATACTGCTGTACTCATCAGTAAACCAAGTAGAAATACAAATAATTTTTTCATTTGCATAGTAGATTAATTTAATTAGAATTTAGTATAAACATTTTTTATTGCTATAACAGCAACAAATATATGCTTTTAATTGCTATTATAGCAATCTCATGTTGTGTAACATCTTTTTTCTTACAGCACTTCTTTATACGCAATAAAAACATTTGAGTCCTATTAAACTGTTTTTCTGTAGAACTATCCTTCTTCAATCAATACCATATTACATCACACTTATTCCGTGAATCAAATTTCCGATAGAAAGCAAGAACTGATTCCTAACACTCATCCGTAAGACTCGGATTCCATCCTAGCCAAAAGAGTATTTTCCTACTTCCCCTCGTTTTCAACATCAGATAGTAACATTATCCTCTCCTTTCGCCATGTTAACTTTCATACAATACATCTAGATATTCCACAACAGTTACTCTTGAAACTTTCGGTTTTTTCTATAAAGCGAGCAGATATAATTAACAGGATTATTTATGAGAAATCTGTTTAGAAAGCCGATAGAATCAAACTATTTACGCTTTGTTGGATCATAATCCGGGTTTGGCATTGGCATTTGTGCTTTCATTTTGACTTTCCACCTAATCAAGTCCAGCTTCAAGTTCTCAAGTATTCCCGGATACTGATTAGATAAATCATTGGCCTCACCAAAGTCTTCTTTCAAATTGTAAAGTTCATAATTATCTGATTCCATTATATGGATCAACTTCCAATCTCCTTTGCGAACTGCACTATAAGGAGTTGCTCCTTCAATGTGATAATGAGGGTAATGCCAAAAGATTTCATCCCTTGAAAGTTTCTTACCTGACTTCTGTAATATAGGCAGAAGAGAGACTCCATCCAGAGCTGCTATTACCTCCTTTGTACTAGACAAATGCGCTAAATCTATCAAAGTAGGCAGAAAATCAGTGGAGATAACCAGATTCGAATCAACCGCTCCAGCATGGGTTATCCCCGGACTACGGATTATTAATGGAACCCTGACTCCTCCTTCATAAATGTCCCCTTTACCCGACCTTAAGGGATAATTGTTAGTCACCTTCTTCTTCCCATTTCCAACTAATCCACCATTATCAGAAGTAAAGATTATAATTGTATTATCATATAATCCTAAATTTTTCAACTTATGCACTACCTGCCCAACTGCATCATCCATATGTTCCACCATAGCAGCATATACAGGATTTTTTTGGTAATTTGCAGAATCAACTAATTCCTGATACTTTTCGATCTTATCATCTTCAGCTTGTAGTGGTGTGTGTACATTATAAAACCAGAAGTTCAGAAAAAAGGGGCTATCCTTATGTGCATCAATAAACTCACACGCTTCATTTGCGAGTCTTTGTGTAAGGTATTCTTCTTTCCCTGGATCAGATAGACGTGGATTACCGTACGGGGGAAAATAGCCATTTGAACCTAAATCTCTACTTTTGTTTGGAGAGCCTTTTGCCCATCCCCCCACGTTTATATCAAAACCATGATTCTCAGGCCAGTATTTTTCATCCTCTCCTAAATGCCATTTACCGAAATGTCCAGTTACGTATCCAGATTTTTTAAATGCTTCTGCCATTGTAACTTCTTCAGGAGCCAAATACATGGTCCAATCAGGAATTTTAAGCTTAGCATGGGGATATTTCCAGCCCTCTATCCAATCAGTACAGTGTAATTTAGCCGGATACTTCCCGGTCATAATACTAGCCCTTGATGGCGAACAAACTGTACATGATGAATACGCATTTACAAACATTACACCATCAGTAACTAGGCCATCAACATTTGGGGTTTGATAATAATCACTACCATACGCCCTGACATCTTTCCATCCAAGATCGTCTACAAGAAAGAAGACGACATTTGGATGTTTATCACTCGTTTCTCCTTTTATGGTTCCCAACGGCAAAGCAAAACCAGATTGGTTAATTACCAACCCTAAGAAAATAAATACAAATATTCCTTTCATTGTTACAAACTTTATGAATTAAGTTATAAAATCTTCAATCATCTCTATAATAGCAACAAATATATGTTTTTATTGCTTTTATAGCAATTTGCAATTATATTTGTACAAAATATTTTCTGCGCATAAATTGGAAAAACCGGCCAAACTGACCACCTGATTCCGGGCTAAAGTGACCGCCTTTTCCGGAGCAAACTGACCACCTCATTCCGATTGAAATTGACCACCCCTCTCCGGGGCAAATTGACCACCTGAAACGTAGAGACTTTTTCATGTTTTTGAAGGCCTAATTTCGTGTACAAATAAATGCACGAGATATGGCAAATAAACTAATAAACATGAGTAAAGTAAGAAAAGTAATCCAACTGCACTGCCAGGGAAAAAGCAAGTTATTTATCAGCAACTACCTTTCGTTGTCGCGCAATACGGTAAAAAAATACATTGCGTTGTACCAAATGCTAAACCTGTCACCCGAGGCTATAAAGCAGAAAAGCGATGTTGAACTGGAAACACTGTTTATCAGCAATAAAGAACCCGAGTTGTCGCCCAAGCTGAAAGATCTGTATGCGTTCTTTCCGCACATGGAACGTGAGTTGAAAAAGGTTGGGGTAACCAAGCTTACAATGTGGCAACAGTACATTGCCAAACATCCCGATGGGTATAAAAGCTCGCAGTTTTGCGAGTATTACAAACGCTGGGGTAAAAAGGTTAACCCGGTGATGCACATGACACACAAGGCAGGCGACAAGATGTTTGTGGACTATGCCGGCAAGACATTGGAAATCGTTGACCCCGAAACAGGAGAAGTGCAAGAACTACAATTTTTTGTGGCCATACTCGGAGCCAGCCAATATACTTACGCCGAGGTATCGCCAAGTCAGAAAAAAGAAGATTTTATCGCATCAATAGAAAATGCGCTGCACTACTTCCGGGGAGTTCCTGCCGCCATAGTACCCGACAACCTGCGTTCGGCAGTAACCAAAAGCAGTCGTTACGAGCCCACCATAAATGAAACACTGCTGGATTTTGCCGAACATTATGAAACGACCATACTTCCGGCAAGGGCCTATAAACCCCGCGATAAATCATTGGCCGAAGGAGCTGTTAAAATACTTTATCAACGTATTTACCCCGTTATAAAACAAGAAGAGTTTACCAGCATTAAAAGCATGAACTGCCGTGTTTGGGAACTGTTAAAGCAGCACAACAACAAGAAACTCACCGGGCGGCCATACTCGCGTTACCAGTCGTTTAAAGAAGATGAGCAGGAAAAACTATCATCCCTTCCCGTTACCCGTTTCGAGATAAAACAACAATCTTTTGCAACAGTAATGATGAACGGGCATGTGCTTTTGGGCAAAGACAAACATTACTACAGTGTCCCGTTTCAGTATATCCGTAAAAAAGTAAAGCTGTTGTTTACAAGCAGCAGTGTTGAGATCTATTACAAATACAACCGGATTGCATCTCACCGAAGAAACCTGAAGCCTTATCACTACACAACTGAAAAACAGCACCTGGCAAGCACCCACCAGTTTGTTACCGACTGGACACCACAACGTTTTATCGACTGGGCAACTTCCATCGACCCAAGTGTTGAAGAACTGATTTGCAGGATACTGGAACAAAAACAACATCCCGAACAGGCTTACAAAAGCTGTATGGGCGTACTTTCTTTTGTAAAGAAAGTAGGAAAACAGCGGCTTATCAATGCCTGTAAGCGTGCCCTCGAATACGATATATCAAATTACCGGATAATCCAGCGAATACTCGAAAACGGCCTGGATTCAATTGAAGAAGAGCAAAATGAGCAAATACTTCCCGAGCATCAAAACATCAGGGGAAAACATTACTACAACTAAAAACAGGTTAATATGAATGAAACTACTTTAACGAAAATGAAGCAGATAAAGCTCTATGGAATGCATGGAGCTTTTCGTACTGCTATTGAAACAGGCAAAACAAACGATTACACTTTAGATCAGTTTGTATCGATGCTGGTTGATGCCGAATGGGACGACCGACAGAACCGCAAGATTGAAAGGGGGATTAAAAACGCCCGGTTCCATTACAAAGCATCAATCGAAAACATTATTTACGATGAAATGAGGAACATTGACCGGAACAGTATTCTACGGCTGGCAGAATGCGATTATATCGAAAAATGTGAAAATATACTGATTACAGGAAGCACCGGTGTAGGGAAAAGCTACCTGGCAACAGCTTTGGGCTACCAGGCTTGTATCGAGGGGTACAGGGTGATGTATTTTAATGCCAATAAAATGTTTGCGAAACTAAAAATGGCGAAAGCCGATGGTTCTTACCTGAAAGAACTGGCTAAAATAGAGCGCCAACACCTGGTTATTATCGACGATTTTGGGCTGCAACCGCTTGATAACCCCAACCGGCTTGCTTTGCTTGAGATTATTGAAGACAGGCAAAATATAGGTTCTTTGATTGTAACCTCACAAATACCTATTGCTGGCTGGTATTCTGTTATCGGAGAAAAAACCATTGCCGATGCTATACTCGACCGGTTAATCCATCAATCCAACAGGATAGAACTAAGAGGTGAATCAATGAGAAGAAAACGTAAAAAAGAAGAGTAATTATTTTTGTTAAATTTGATTCAAAATAACACTGAAAATGTTCTTTTCGTTTTGGGAAAATCGGGGGTGGTCAATTTACTCCGGCGCAGGTGGTCAACTTAAATCGTGGATATGTAAATGTAACTCTGTCTGATTGATTTCTCTTTTTCAAATTAAATTATTTTTTCAGTCACATCCAATTTGTAAAAACTTTTTGAGGTAGATTTCAGGTTCTGTCAAGGGCGGCAAGGAACGAAGCCGTTTATAAACCCTTGACAGGTTCTGCAATCTGCCTTTTTTTGTTTTTATTGAGTTGGATAATTACAATTCAAGTTTTATCCTGTCTCCAAATTTTATACAAAGCTGTTGAATAGTTAACCCCCAATTCTGAAGCGGTTGCGTCCATTTTTTTGAGATATTTTCTGTAGCCAGATAAATCAGTTTCAATAAAGCCATATCAGTTGGGAAAGCACCCTTTGTTTTGGTTACTTTTCTTACCTGACGGTGAAAACCTTCAACGGCGTTAGTCGTGTAAATTAGTTTTCTAATGTGGGTGTCATAATCAAAGTAAGTAGTCAGTTCATCCCAGTTTTCATTCCACGAACGTATTACTATTGGATATTTTTTGCCCCATATTTCCTCAAGATTTATCAGTTCTGTTTCGGCCTGGCTTTTGGTTGGTGACTGATAAACCTTTTTCAAATCTTTCATAAACGGCTTCTGGTCTTTTGAAGCCACATACTTCAATGAGTTACGGATTTGATGAATCACACATTTCTGAATCTCTGTTTCAGGAAAGATACTTAAAATAGCCTCTGAAAACCCTTTCAGGTTATCGGTACAGGCAATCAAGACATCATTAACCCCGCGGTTCTTTAAATCGGTTAAAACCGACAACCAAAAGTTGGCTCCTTCGCTTTCGGAGATGTACATGCCAATTAGCTCTTTGCGGCCTTCTTTGTTAATGGCAAGAATATTATAAACGGCACGGGAAACTACTTTTCCCCCATCTCTTACTTTGTAATGCATTGCATCGAGCCAAACAATCGGATAAACTTCGTCCAGGGGCCTGTTTTGCCATTCCTTAACCTGTGGAATCACCCTGTCTGTAATTTCACTTAAAGTGGCTGCCGATACTTCTACATCATATATTTCCTCAATATGAACCGAGATATCTCGTAAACTCATACCTCTTCCATAAAGCCCAATTATCTGTGGGGCAATATTGTCGGCTAATATGGTTTCTCGCTTCTTAACTATCTGAGGTTCGAAATTGCTGTGCCTGTCCTGAGGTGTTTCAATGCTAATTTCCCCTGAAGAGGTTTTTAACGTCTTGGAACCTTTCCCATTGCGCTTGTTGCCAGTACTTCGTTCTTTTTCATCAAGATGACTCTCCATCTCTGCCGATAAAGCACTTTCTAAAAACTCTTTGATAATGGGGGCAAAAACACCTCCTTCGCCTGTTAATGACTTTCCGCTGCGTAATTGACTTAAAGCTAAGTCACGCATCGCAATATATTCAGGTGATTCTTTCTTCTTGTCTGTCATAAGTTGCAATATTAAATGTTTTAAACTTATAGACAGAGTTTAATTTACATTCTCTAAATCGTAGAAGGGTGGTCAGTTTAAGCGGATTTTCCATACATACACCACCATCTTCAGTTGCAATCCATAAAATTCCTTTTGAATCTTTATACAGTTTGTTCACAGCTTTTCCATGAAGTTCATTTTCATTGTCGCCTGGATAAATATTATAGAAGCCCTTTGAATTATTAAGGTTAGTATAATTTACCCCTCCAAAATATGTCCCAATCCACATAATATCTTCATGGCTATGAAACAGGCAATAGGTTGCATTATCGTTTAGGTGATATTCCGATTTTTCGAGAGAATGTTGAATATTAACAGATTCATTTGTTTCCAGGTTAAGAATAAAAATACCTAACTCGCTACAAACCCATAAATTCCCATCTAAATCTTCTTCAATATCTCGTACAACTTTGGTTTCAGCTTGATCAATTTCAGCAAGCAGTTCTTTTTGAAATGTTTTTTCTTTTCTATTAAACTTATACAAACCATCGTTATAGGTACCCAGCCAACAATCTTTTTTACTATCAATATAAGCTTTCATAAAATGATGAGTTGGTAAATCACGAGTATTGTTTTTATCGTAATACTCAAGCAAAACTCCATCAGAATTAATAAAATATAAACCTGAATTTGAAGTTACAATGAATTCATCCAAGTTGTATTCAGCAATGGATGTAATATGTTTGTCCTTAAGAGAGACAAACTTCACAATCATTTCTTCATTTGGATAATAACAAAATATTCCTCGATTAGTTCCTATTAGAATTGTTCCTGAGTTTGATTCCGTGAGTGAATTTATCTTTCTGATGGGGCTACCTTTAAATAGAAGCGGTTCAAAATTATTGAATCGACGGTTATACTTAATCAGTCCCTTATTGGTCCCCGCAAACAAGTGGTTATCCTTTGTTATTAATAGACAGGTAAAAAAATTCGAAGGAATCCCTACATTGTCTTCTTTATAATAAGATTCAATATTGTAACTATCGTACTTGTTAAGTCCTTGTTTAGTGGCAAACCAGATAATCCCGGACTCTTCCTGAGCAATATCTTTTACTGTATTATAAGTTAACCCATTTTCATTACTTAATTTATTGAATACATAACGTTTTTCTATTGCTCTTGTATTAGAAGCAATAAAAAAGAAAAATATAAAGCAGTATATTGAAAACTGTTTCATCAGCGATTTTAGAACTTGAAGTTTAAAAATATCTTTAATACTAACTCTTAAAACAAATAATTCTCACTAAAAAAATGTCTTTTTCTCAAAAAACAAACTGTATTTCTGTTCAAAATACAAGTAGTCTGAATTAATTTTCTTCAGGAAATAGATTAAAAAGCCCGGTGCAATGACCGGGCTTAACTAACTAAACTAAATTTACAGCGAACTGTAAATTAAACTAATAACACCTATCCGTTCATTTAATTATATTTTTTCTAAAACAATATCTTACATCAGATCATTTACTGGATTCAATTTGAGTTTCCGGAATTTTCCCTGTAAATGATAATTTTATTGAAATTGCTTTTTCATTCAAACCTTGTGAAGGAATTTCCATTTCAAAACCATTTATTGTTTGTGTCCACGGCAATTCCTTATTATGCCCCAATAATTTTACTGAGGTAATCGAACCGGTATCAAATTGTCCTTTTTTTAATGATTTTACAATTAGTTTTTCGCCAGGTACTCCCAAAACAGTTATATAGAGGAATGTATTATTTTTATTCCTGGTAAAACGAATATCACGGGATGTATATTCCACCTGGTCGCCATGCATGTTACTCCCGGGTTGTGTAGGCCCTTCTCCATAAATTTCCCACGGACGTGTAGCATAAATGGCCTCTCCATATATTTTTAGCCACTGCCCTATTTCTAAAATTGTTTTTTTTGCAACTTCAGGAATAGAACCATCAGCTTTGGGACCAATATTCAACAACAATACACCATTCTTGCTAACAATATCCACCAACATATCAATTACCTGGTTAGCCGACCTGTATTCTTCGCCGGGTGCGTATGACCAGCTTTTTAATCCTAGTGATGTATCATTCTGCCATGTTTGCTTTCTAATTTTTTTCATTCCTCCGCGTTCCATATCCAAAACAGCAGAACCATCAGGTAGGATACCACGATTTTTATAGTTAACAACAACACCTGGTGCCGAATACTTTCCTCTTCCCCACTCAATAGCTCTATTATAATACCAGGCACAAAAATCCATCCTGTCTTGAATAGTAAATGGTTCCAGATTCCATCCCCAATCGAACCAATATAAATCAGGCTGATATTTATCGGCTAATTCAATGGTTCTGGCCCACCAACGTTTTACTCTTCCAAAATCATTCTTCCCTTTTCCATATAAAGCATGTGTGTCCGGATTTTTTGCATCGAAATTATTTACATGGTTAAAATCAAAGAAGGCTTCATTCCAGGCTGAATGGTTAGAAACTCCAAATTTCAATCCCTTTTTTCGGACAGCTCTTTCCATCTCTCGAACAAAATCTCTTTTGGGCCCAGTTTTAACAGAATTCATGGGATTATTCTCCGAATCCCATAAACAATAATTATCGTGGTGCATACCCATCATAGTGAAGAATTTTGCTCCTCCATCTGCAAAAAGATTTGCCCACTCATCAGCGTCAAATTTGTTAGCCTTGAACATGGGAATAAAATCCTTGTAACCAAATTCACCAGGAACTCCGTATCTTTCGCGGTGGTAGGCAGCGGTTTTTAATCCCCGTTTTTCAAAACCTTCACCACTTTCATTTCCCGAGCCATCATCAACTGCGTACATCCAACGGCCATACCATTCAGCTGCATGATCGCCTGCATAGGCTGGAATGGAATATAGTCCCCAATGCACCCAATAACCAAGTTTAGCATCCTGATACCATTCGGGAACTGCATAATTTACCAATGATTCTGCATTGGGCGAATACTTATTCTGAGCTGATATTAGATGACTAATCGAAATAATTATGGCTGGTAATAAAAATATTTTTATAATTCTCATTGTTTGTAAATTCTTCTAATTTGGCTAAATACAGCTATATCTTGAAATAATCTGGGACAAGACACTAAAGTCTTCTAATAGTTACAACAAGTTTAATTCTCCATCCAATTTATAGGTAACTCCTTTCTTCGTATCAAATTCAATAAGCTTTCCCTGACAAACAACTTTGCAGGTTGTCCCAGCTTTTGAAAGGATTTTAAGCGTTTTCAGTTTTCCTTCTTGCCAACTAAATGAAAGCTCGAAACCACCTCTGGCACAAATACCTTTTATATCGCCTTCAGGAAGTACTTTGGGTAGAGCTGGTAGAATTTCAAGCTGCCCCATGTGTGATTGTAAAAGCATTTCTAGTATTCCGGCTGGTGCACCAAAATTTCCATCAATTTGAAACGGAGGATGTGCATCGAACAAGTTTGAATAAGAACCTCCTCCTGCCCCATAGGTTGTTTCATCCGTAACAACGGGACGAAAAATCATTTTAATCAACTCGTATGCATGATCACCATCAAGGAAGCGTGCCCAAAAATTAATTTTCCAGGCTAAACTCCAACCGGTTCCATCATCACCACGGTACTTTAACGATTGAATAGCCGCATTCATAAACTCTGGATTATCAGACCAGTTGATTTCTTTTCCAGGATGCACCCCCCAGAGGTGAGAAACATGGCGGTGATTACTTTTGATATCATCTTTATCTTCTTCCCATTCCTGCAACTGCCCATGTTGCCCTATTTGGTCAGGTGCAATTTGGCTTAACTTAATTCCTAATTCCTTAGCAAAGGCGGTATCTTCTTCCAAAATTTCACAGGCTTTAATACAGGCTTTAAATAGTGACCTTATAATTTGATGATCCATTGCAGGTCCATATACCAAACCTCCTGTTTCAGGAGAATTAGAAGGACTGCTTACTAACCATCCTGTTTTTGGATCTTTTATAAGAAGATCAAAATAAAACTGTGCAGCACCTTTCATTAAGGGATAAGCCCTATTCCTTAAAAATTCTTCATCTTGACTAAACAGAAAATGTTCCCATAAATGATGAGCTAACCACCCTCCCCCTCCAAGAAAAATTCCATGAGTAGAACTGTAAATAGGAGCAGTACCACGCCAAATATCAGTATTATGGTGAACAATCCACCCATTGGCACCATAATGTTCTTTAGCAGTAATGCTTCCTGATTCAGCAACTTCTTCTACCAACTTAAACATTGGCTCGTGGCACTCCGGCAAATTTGCAACTTCAGCCAACCAATAATTCATTTCACAATTAATATTGGTGGTATATTTACTGTCCCAGGGAGGTCTTAACTTATCGTTCCATATTCCTTGCAGGTTTGCAGGATTCGTTCCCTCCCGGCTAGATGCTAACATTAGATAACGACCGTATTGAACATATAGAGCCAGTAACCCGGGATCCCCAATGGAATCGTTAAACAGTTCCAATCTTTTATCAGTTGGAAGTTCTTGTTTTTGGTTTTCAGTTAAGTCTATTTCAAACCTATCGAACAATTTCTTATAGTCTGTAATATGGGCTTCTTTTATTTGTTCGAAAGTTTTACCGTTATTTTTTGAAAAGATGTCATCAACTATTGAGACAGGCGTGTTGGATACGTCGTTATAATTTTTGTAATTGGTAGCGGCGCTTAGGTACAGTATAGCTTCATTGGCTTCACTTACTTTTAATCGCCCATCTGCTTTAGTCAATATTCCATCCGTTTTGATACTTACTTTGGCATTCCCAAACAATACACTTTTATAAGGATTGTTAAACCAATTGCTTAAACCATCGGAAACAGAAACATTAAGCGAAAGGCTTGAACCTTCAATTTTAATTGATTTATCTTCATGCTCAGCATCCATCCAAAAAGAGAATTCAAGAGCTTTGCCCTTATCGCAACTCAATTTCATTGCCATTATTTCATCAGGCTTACTCATTAGCATTTCTCTTTCGTAAGTCGTATCACCTACTTTGTAAGTGATTTTTTGCACGGCGTTATTCAGGTTCAATTCCCTTTTGTAATTACTAAAATTGTCATGTCCTTCAAAATCAATATACAAATCACCAAAAGGTTGATATGCTCTTTGCTGAAGTGGCGTACTCATAAAATGGTCTTGTGCCAATTTCTGAGCTTCATCTTGTCTCCCTTCGAATAATAATTGTTGTATTTTAGAAAGATATTTTGACGCACCTTTGTTGGCATAACTTTGCGGTTCTCCAGTCCAAAGGGTTTCTTCGTTAAACTGGATATGCTCCTGTGGAACTCCTCCGTAAACCATGGCTCCTAATCTTCCATTTCCTAAGGGAAGAGCATCGGTCCAAAGTTCGGCAGGTTGTTTATACCACAATTTTAACGAATCTGTACTTTCCTTGGGATTTAACGAGCATGCTCCCAGGAACATTACGATGAATAATAAATATATGATTTTCATTGTAACCTTATTTTCCAAACTGTATTATTTTGATTTTACTATTCCCTTATTTCCAAAAGCATCCACTTATCCTCCAAAACCCCTTCCATTACATTTTGGATACAAAGATTCCAACTAATGAAACCAATAAACTTTCCGTTTTCATCAACGTGCTCAGACGAAGGAGCCAATGGGAGACCGGTATCAGCATGATAATTTTCATGCATTATTCCCCATTCTTTTATGTCGTCTACTAGTAAATTACCCAATGTTTGAGCTAACCAAACAACCTCTTTATCGTAACCGTAATTTTTTAAGGCAATTGAATAGATATAGTTGGCAATTGGCCATACAGGTCCTTGCCAGTTAGAAAATGGAACGATTATATTTTTATTATTATAATCTACATCCTTTGCTGACAGCGAACGGAAACCATATTGAGCTTTCATACAATCAGTGTTAATTAAATGGTTATCAATGGTTTCACTCCCTTGTTCCAAAGGGGCAATATTATACATTAAAGGAACAAAACTCGAATAGCTAACTCTTCTATATTGGCGTTTGCTGTCGCTGTCTAAATTGTAATAAACCTTGTCTTCATTGTTCCATAGGAATTTATTGATATTAGACTTTAGCTCTTCAGCAGCTTTTTTAAAAATCTCAGCATCTTCTATTTTCCCTAATTCTCTGGCAATAACAGACTGAGCTAACAATTCCCCATACTGAAAAGCACTGGCGTCTGCACATACAAAGGAGCGGCTATCTTCCTTAAAATAATTCATTGCAGGATTATTGTCTGCTCCACTTTGCATGGCAATTTCCCAGAAATATAATCCAAACTCTTTGTTATACTGAGTTTTCTTCCGATACTCCAGTATACTAACGATCTTTTCATAATAAGGCTCAACCCATGAATAGTCACCAACTGATTCGGAGTAATGGTAAATGCCTTGCGATAAAAAAGGTTTCATTGCAAATTTCCCAAATACTTTTCGCTGTCCTTTTGTGGTCATTCCTCCAGACACATATCCCTCTTCATCAATATTTTCTATAAAGGTCAATGCCCAGTATTTCATATACTCAGGTTTTCCACGACTAATAAAATGATTTGCCATAAAAAAGGCATCCCAATCCCAAAGCTGGTTATAAAAGCCTGCAGGAATTAAATAAGGGTGCTTCAAGTATCCATTGGGATCTTTGATAACTTGTGGGCGTAAATTATCGAATCGCTCCGATAATTCATTAAAAGTTTGCCTCAACAATGTCGTATCGACATCATCTTGCGTTACATTACATATCTGGGACTTCATTTTTTTATCAGGACTGGTATTACATGATAACAATAAACAGGTAAATAGAATTGTTCCCAAAATACAACTAGCGATTTTTTCCATTTTTTCTTAATAAATGTTTCACAAAATTGTTTACACAACATGGGATTAAGCAGTATTAAATCACAATACTTTTCTCAACTCATCGTCTCAAATTCGTTCTCCTAAAAGTATTAATTCAAAGTCTAATTTTGAGGAAAAGGTCCACCAGGTTTAAACTCGTATTCATACCTTACTGGCCCCCATTTATACATACCATTCTTGCCAAATCCCAAACCAGTATTAGGACCATCTTCATATTTTTCCCATCCAACTTTTGTCAAGTCTCGAATATTACCAGTAGTTAAATCAGCCATCCAATGAAAGTAGTTTTCTGATTCCGACCTGTTAGCCCCATAATTACCAACATAACCGAATGAGGGTTGGCCATGCAGTTCAATGTCTGTTCCATCAGGAGCTTTTCCCCTCTTACATGATGCACTTCTTTTACTATCCCACCAATATTGCGATTCCAGACCATGGATTGCTTCATGCCAAACACCTACTCTCCAATCATGCTTATCGTCGGTAAAATATGTATATTGAGATCTGGTAATATTATCCCTCATATAAGCTCCACCTCCATACGATGCACTTGGCCCCCAGTTTTCAATAAAGGGATAAAATACATGGATGTGGTCGAACCAGCCAGTCTCATTTCCCACATACAAATCCATTTCGCGTGTTAAATCATTTCCTTCTACCCACTCGTACCTTTTGTTCTCACTGCTCCAATAAGAGTCTGTTAATGGAAATCTATCATCAATAACAGCTACAGCAATGTTAAAGCCAATCTCCCCACCTGTGTATTCGGCAGTAAATGCCTCCCAGTTTTTCATTTGTTCAACATACGCATCAACAACATTTTCAGGTAATGTCTTTTCCAGCCTGTCATGTCCTCTGGCCGTATTGGCTGGAATAGCTATCTTTTCATAAATTAAAACCAACCATGTGAAAACTATTTTGGGATTTTCCAACTGAGATGGAAATAAATAAGAATATGTAGAAACATTATCCGTTGATATATTAAAAGACTTTGTAGCTGTTATTCCATCTAATTCAGCTTTTAATTCTATAGTCCCACTATCTGTAACCTTCAATTTTGTTGTGGAAGAAAATGTAACTGAGATTTCCCCCGGACCTGAGACGCTCCAATTAACGGAACCATTGAGTTGCACATCATTTTGATCAAGAATCTCTGCTGTAACCACAACTTCATCGCCCACATAGAGTTCGTCGTATTTTGTAACAATATTAATCGATCTTGCTTTCGGTTCTTCTGATGGCTCACCATCTCCTTCGGAGCAGGAAGTCCAAAGGAACATGAAGCAAAGAGCCATGACCCCATTTAATATATTGATATATTTCGACATTGTTCTATTTGTTTTGCGTAGAAACTTCCAGCTCCCGTATTAGGATAACGGAAACCGGAAGTACTTCTATGAAAATAACTATTGTTGATTATATAATTCGAAAACCCAGTTATTATCTAATGCCTGATTAAACACCTGAACATCGTCAATAACTCCGTTAAAAGGAAGAGCTGCATCATCGTTGGTATTGCTATATCCAATTTTGATTACAAAGTCATCTACAGGCGCTTGTCCAGTCCATTCCTCCCAGTATTGCCCCCAAGTAGGTTTAATAATGCTGTTATTTCCAGTTGCCACTTTCAATCCATCAATAAACATGCTAATATCAGCGTGGTCTTCTGAAGTATACTCTACAGTTGTAACTAAATGATGCCATATACCGTCAGTAACCAAAGCATCTCCCCAAGAGCCACCTTCCCAGCCAACATCATAATTTACATCGCTGGTAGTAAACCTGAAAGTTAAACCTCCCGGTAACCATGGGTCGTTTGTAATATCGCCTGTCCAGCGGCTCATTGTCCAAAATGCATTTTCAGAATCGTTATTTGTACTGGTTTTAAACCAATACGAAACAGAATAATCTTTACCTCCATTAACTTCTGTCATCTTATCAAGTATAAGATGTTGTGCCCCATCAAACTGTACTGCACCGCTACCAATTTTAGCATCACTAGTATATACAACATTTGATGTTACTCCAATCTCGGCTCCATTTGACATCAAATCACTTTCATCATCAAATGTAAAACGTGTTACACGCATATCTTCAAGTGTAGTAAGATCAAACATGTAATCCAAGTCATAAACCATTCCGCCATCGTCCAACCCATTCAACAAGGCATCCGAAATTGGGATAAAGAAATAGTTCTCTACATTGAATTTCTCTATCTTAACAAAAAGGTTTGAGAAATAATCTTCGTTTTCATTCTTTATTGAAGAAGGAACAGAATATGGATTATCAAGGGAAACTTTTCCGTTACTATCCGTTATTCCTTCAAAAATTGGCTCAGACATAACTGTGCCACTTCCCCAACGAATTGGATAAACACTGATATTTACATCCGGGATAATTACTCCGGCAAGGTTCTTTATGGTTAAATCAACATTTGTTGGAAGAATACTCGCTAAATCAACTGCCTGCCCTGTGCCGGAACGATTAATTAATTTCACAGATAAATCATCCCAACTCCCGGTCGTATTTGCAATATTCATTGCAGATGCAGCTGCAACATATTCCCTACCTGCAATTGGATTATTTGTAATAGGCACATCGGCAGCTGACAAATCAATAGCTCCACGTCCTAACGCCATTGCATATGCAAAATAACTTAAGCCTGATTGAGCAAATAAGCTACTCATGCTGCAAGTTTGGGTAGATAAATGAACTGCGTTATTTGAACGATAAAAACCATCGGCGATATCGTCATCTTTAATATTTCCATTGATTATAAACGAAATATCCTGATTAGGATGCGCCTGTTCGACTTGTTCTTTAGAACTTCCATCAAACACATAAAAGTCATCCATATAAAAGTGCATTTCGTTAAAATCGCCCGATTTCCCAAAATAATCACTTAGCAAATCATAATTTGTGTACAACATAGCTCTTACTGCATCTTCGCCGCCCAGAGCTGTAACAGTTTCACTATCTACTCCAACTGCAACCGTAAATACTGTTCCTGTAGTTGGTTTTTCAGGCGCATAGGTATCATCATCTTCCGAACAAGACCAACTAAAGCCTAAAAGAAGTAATGCTATTATATAATATTTTAGTTTCATTTCTTTTTTATTTAATTTTCAGAAAACGATTAATTATAACCAGGGTTTTGAACCAGGTTTGGATTTAAGATTAACTCTGAAGTTGAAAATGGCCATAAACTAAAATGCTCTTCCCAATTCATGGACAAGCCATTTGGATCGTTGAGATTAACAAGCGTTTCTCCAAGTATGCCCCATCTTTTAAGATCAAAATAATGGTGTCTCTCAAATGCTAACTCTACGCTTCTTTCGTACTTGATTAGATCAAATTTCTCGGAATCAGAAAAAGAAGTAATATCGGTTGAAGCCATACCACAACGTTCTCTTATTTTATTTATCGTTTCATCAACGATACTTTGGTCAAGTTCTCCCAAACGATATTTTGCTTCAGCATACATCAAAAGCAAATCAGCATAGCGAAGGTGAACTATACTTTGTTCGCTGGTTCCTCCTTGGTGTAGAGAATTATTGTCATTTATGTCTTCGTCTAAGAACTTCTTGGTATAAAATCCAGATAATGTAGGTTCAAAGGCAACCTCTGAACCATTATCATAATGCCAAACATCATCAGGTAAACGAACAGTCATGTATAATCGAGGATCCCTGTTTTGGTAATCAGAAGACTCCAGTGGTGATTCAGCAACTGTATGTCCATCTTTCATTAAATATGAGTTTACGAACTCAACTCTTGGAACTGCAGCTGCAGAATGTACAAGATATCTCGACAGACTATGTGAAAAGTCAGGATATTGAAATTCGGAAGCAAACATTATCTCCCTGTTTCCAACTTGTCCCTTTTTTATAAAGATTTCTGTATAATCTGGATGTAAATCGTATATACCGGAAGCGATAACCTCACCGGCAACTTGCGCCGCTTCTTGCCATTGTTGATTATGCAATAAAATTTTCACTTTCAACATTTGTGCAGCTCCTTTTTTCACATATCCATCGTATTGCCCAACAGGCAAGCTTTTAATTGCAAGGTCTAATTCATCAAGAATATAATCAACAATCTCGCTTTTTGATGTTTGTTCAACCTTCGAATCTTCTACTGAAGTTAAAGCTGTTTTATATAGTGGAACACCTCCATAAATTTCTGTTAAATAGAAATAGTAGTAAGCTTTGAAGAAACGGGCCTCAGCGATGTATTGTTCTTTAGGAAGATTCACAAACAGACCTTCATCCATTCCCTCAACATTTGCAATTAAATCATTTATTGTCGCAATTACGCGATATGCATCATTATAGAAGCCACTTACAATACCTCCAATAGAAGCATCAAAAGCGCCCCTTGCTACTGACAACTCTTGTCCCCAATTGTATTGGTCATACAATTGATCTGTCATACCATCCCACATAAAAACGTAGTCTTTAAAGTAAGCCTGGTTTGCATTTGTACTATACAATCCTATTCTTGCTTCCTGGGCAGCGTCTTCCGAAACAAAATAGCCTTCAGCTGTAGGCTTATAATTAGGAGCTTTTTCTAATATATCATCACATGAACTGATGATTATTAGTAGGAATAATAAACTATATATATATCTATTTTTCATAATTCAAAGATTAAAAGGTGAGGTTAAGTCCTAAAGAATATGTTTTAAGTTGTGGATAAACCGAATAATGAGAGCTAGATGTTCCCCTTTCAGGATCGCCTTCATATTCTGATATCGTAAAGAGATTATCCCCACTAATATAGGTTCGAAGCCTGCTTATCCCTATCTTTTTACAAACAGCAGCTGGCAGGTTGTAACCAATTTGCAAGTTTTTTAACCTGAAATATGACGCATCGTGTAAAAAGAAATCATTTGTTTGTCCATCAATTGGCTTATAACTATAACCACTCCAGTTATACAATGCAGGCATTGAGTTGGTGGAACCTTCTCCGTCCCAGGCATTACGCCACATAGTTGTTGGAGGCCCTCCTTGTGCAAACGGATCCCAGCCATAATAACGCGACCATATTTTCTTTCCGGCAATTCCCTGGAAAAAGGCACTCATGTCAAAGTTTTTCCATTCCATATTCAGGTTAAAAGAATATGAGAATTTTGGGTGCCTTCCCGCCATAAACACTTTATCACCAGTTTCAGGTTCCACCGTAATCTCTCCATCACCATTTGTGTCCCTGAATATTAAATCACCTGGTTTTGTTTGTGAGCGAAATGGTTCGTACATTGGAAGATTATCAATTTCACTCTGATTCTGGTATATTCCAGTCCAGTCGAGCAACCACCATTCTCCCAGAGGATGTCCTTCAACTTCGCTTCGTAATCCCCAGTAATCATCACGAATTTTTGTAATCTTATTATTATACTTGTCGAAAATTGCCGATACGTCGTATCTAAACTCTCCAATTTTGTTGGAATGTTTTAGCATGATTTCAATACCCGTGTTCTCCATCTCCTTGTAATTATCTTGTGGAGCATTCTTACCAACACTAGCAGGAATTTGGGCTGTACTAATGCCATTCTCAGTAATACGTTTGTATACATCCAATTCGAAACCAAACAATCCTTTTTGCATTGAGTAATCCAAACCTACGTTGTAGCTTGTTAATACTTCCCATACAAGGTTATCATTCCCCATATCGTTGCCAACTACTCCCGATTGCAATGAACCATTAATTGGATAATTTACATAGGAAAGAGTTCTTTGATAAGGATAATCACTAAGACTGTTCTGATTTCCAAGCTGACCTGCTGATGCCCTCATTTTCAAATTATCAATCCACCCTAAAGATTCCATAAAGGATTCATCGGAAATTCTCCATCCCAAAGACATACTTGGAAATAAATCCCACCGGTTCGCCGCAGCAATTTTAGAAGTTCCATCATAACGAATATTACCTTCTACCAAATATTTCCCTTTATAATCGTAGGCTATTCTACCGAAATAAGATTGTAAAGCCCACTGTGAAGTAAATCCTGAAACCGATTGGTCTTCTGAGTTACCTGCGTCAATATCTGTTGTTGTTACACTAGAATATTCAGGACGATGAATGTACATGGTCTCATAATTCATGGTTTGTTGTTCATACCCTAAAACAGCACTTAAATTGTGAGACTCTCCGATAGTTGTTTCGTAATTTATAACAGAATTAAGGTATAAATTTGAACTCCACCAGTTGTTACGATATACTCCTTCTGTATAGGTTTCAAATTCACTATAGAATTTGTTTGTTGTAAACACATACCCATCAGTTGGATACATCGTATGTAGTTTACGTGTAAGGTCGTAGCGCCATGCACCCGTTGTTTTCCAGGAAAGTCCTTTAAAAGGTTCAATGTTTATATAGGCCTGTGGTGTAATAATGTATTGGTCGTAATTTGTTCCGCCAGCATTATCCAATACCATTTGTGGATTACGGTTACGCCAAATTTCGGGTATATCCCGAGAAGGGAACCTACCTGTGCCATCCGATAAATAAGGACTCATTGTTGGAGGCATGGTATTGATATACAATATCATTTCAGTTTGCGACTCTGCATAAGGTTCCTCTGTATCTTTATAAATTATTCCAGTATTTGTCCCAACATTTATGTAATCGTTTAACTCAATGTCAAGATTAAATCGTCCGGAATATTGTTTTAAACCGTAGCCATCAATAATCCCATCCTGATTTACATAACCAAGATTTACGAAATAGGTATTTTTTTTACCACCTCCGCTAAACGACAACTGATAATTTTGGCGTAATGCCGGATTATACATTTTATCTAACCAATTATAATTGGGATAGCGAGGATCACCAGGAGCGGCATTCCGATAGGCATCAATCATCTCCTGAGGATAACGCGTTGAAATATCAGAGTGCTCTGCACCTTTATTCCACATTTGCATGTATTCTACCGAATTATAGATATAATCTGGTAACCTGGTCGCATTCTGAACGCCAATTTCAACAGTGGCTTCAGTTATTGCCTGCTCCTTTCTTCCTCTTTTTGTAGTAACCAAGATTACCCCATTTGCAGCCCTTGAACCATAAATAGCAGCAGACGCAGCATCTTTTAGAACGGTAATATTTTCAATATCTGCGGGATTTATCTGACTTAAACTACTTTCAATACCATCAACTAGAACAAAAGGTGATGAGTTACCAAAACTTCCAATACCGCGTAATCGCACGGTAAATCCTTCGTCACCCGGCTGGCCTGAATTTTGCTCAATATTTAAACCAGCTACGCGCCCCTGTAATAAAGATTCACCTCTTACAACAGGTCTTTTAATTAAATCTTCCGACTCTACAATTGATGTAGAACCAGTTAGGTTTGCTTTTTTCTGTGTACCGTAACCAATTGCGACTACTTCCTCAAGCCCAATGGCATCAACCAACATCACAACATCGAATGACATTTGATTTGCATATCTAATTTCCTGGGTGCGCATTCCAATAAATGAAAACACTAATACATCACCATCCAACACGCTAGCTAAGCTAAAGGTACCATCAAATGAGCTTACTGTACCTTTTGATGTCCCTTTCACCATTACAGTAACACCAGGTAGAGGCTCACCATTGTCATCAGAAACCTTCCCCGTAATAACTTTTTGTTGAACATCGGTTTCATTTCTAATAACACCATCTTTTGATTGAATGAGAATTAAATTATCTTTTACCTCCCAAGTTAAATTAGTTTCATCCAACACTATTGTTAAAACTTTAGAAATTTCGTTGTTCTTTACCTTAACGGTTACTTCACGGTTTAGGTCTGTCTGATCGTCATCGTAAAAGAAACGGTACTTGCTATTGTCTTCTATTTCTTCAAATACTTCTCTAATAGTTGCATTCTTTATTTCCAAATCAAGTTTTCCTGACTGAGAATATACCTTCGCAGAAATTTGCATAAAACTGATTAGGAGAAATAAAGTAGTTAGCTTTGCCATAAGCAATATTTTTTTTGTTGGGGAGAATGCATATATATCCCCTGAAAATCTTATTTTTTTCATACATTTGTACTGTTTAGTTAATGGACTTATAGCCCTGCACGGCTATCTGTTATTGATAAATAATGAAACATAAGTTTCTTTTGAGTGGCGGAAAATGTTGACGCATTTTCCGCTTTTTTCGTTAACGTTCAATCTTTCTTCATAGGCAAGTTTATTCTTTAGTGTTTATATATAGTTTATTTTCTGTGTAACGATATGTAATGGGATCAATAGAAATACTTTTCACCGCTTCAATGAAAGTAAAAATATTGTCGTCGATGCTTATCGTTCCACTGAAGCGCTTCTTTTTGAGACTTTCATCTTCAAAGACTATTTGGGTATTGTAAATACGGTCGATTTTTACAGCCAAATCTTCCAGTGTTTCATTTCTAAACTCGTAAATTCCTTTCTGCCAATAATCGTAAAAACCATCGGGGACCTTATCTTCATATAATTTACCTGAAGTTTTATCAAAAATCAAACTATGTGATGGTTTCAATATAAATGATTCAAAATCGCCACTCACTTTAGCAATATCGAATTGAATTTCCCCCTCAATTAGATCAGTCCTAACAATTTTATCATTTGGGTAGGCAATTACCGAAAACTTTGTTCCCAGAACTTTTATTCTGTTTTCTCCAAGATTTACAATAAACGGTTTTTGTCGATTATGAGCCACTTCAAAATAAGCTTCTCCTTCTATTTCCAGTTCACGTGTCTTCCCTGTAAATGATGATGGGAATCTAATGGTCGAATTATTAGATAACCATACCTTAGTTCCATCTGATAAATTAAAATAGGAACGACTACCTTTTGAAACTGAGATCTCCTGATATATTACCGAATTATTTGAGGTTGCATAAAAATAGTGTACTACAAAAGTCGAAAAAACCAAGAAAATTAAAATGGCAGAAATACGCAATCCATAATATTTAAAAAGGCTTACAACATTGTTGTTTCCGTATTGCTTTTTTCGATATTGTACTTTTCTATAAATATTGGAAGTATCTTGAGTCTGTATCGGGTTAAATTTCCAAATTTGCACCAGTCTTTCATAAACATTCTCATTGTATTCCTCCTCCATCCATTCCTGTACATTAGCATGATCCTTTCCGGTTGCTTCTCCGGCAATTTTTCTGCTTACGCTCTCCCAAAACTTGTAGCTTTTCATAAAAAATTATCAACCTATATCTATTAAGACACAAGTAATTTTAAAATCTCCTAAAGTAAAAGTTAAAAAAAAATTGATTTTCTATCTTTTAGGAAGAAAAAGCTGGAACAGAATCATAAATTCGCCATTGTCCCCTTGATCCTGAAGATACTTTTTTATAACCTCTCCGATTCTTTTTAATGCAATTGAAAGTTGATGGTTAATCGTTTTTACGGATATATCAAGAAGTTCAGCAATTTCCTTATACTTCATTTGCTCAACCTTTGCCATTTTATAAATTATTTTGCAACGCGGCGGTAAATTCTCGATAGCCTCACTTATCAGTTCTTTTAGTTCTTTATTAATCAATTCAGTCTCTGGACAGATCAAATCAACGCCTAATTCAACTTCTACCTCTTCAAGTGAGATGGCACTTTTTTTATTTTGTTGAGTAAGGTAACTTATAGATGTATTGTATGTTGCTTTAAAAAGATACGACTTTAGATTTAAGATATTTATCAACTCACTTCGGTTTAACCAAACCCTAAAAAACACATCAGAGACTACCTCTTCGGTCAACGATTTATTTTTTAAAAACGAAAATGAAAATTGATAAAGACTAGTAGAATATTTGTCAAAAAGCAATTTGAAAGCCCGTTCATCCCCCTTTAACGCAATACTCTTTAATAGTTCTTTTATATCTTTATCACTCTCCAACCTAATCATAATATGAATACTTCCAAAGAAAATAAACTTATCTTAAAAAACATATTTTCAAGCTGGCTATTTACAAAAATATTATCTTGGTATTCTTTGAAAAGCTTTCAGTAGGTGTTAAAAATAAATTAGAATTAAGATTTTTCTCTTCTATAGATGAAAGGATAAATTCAGTCCTTCTAATATTTTGGAGGTAAATTATTCAATATCAATCAGCAAAAAATAAAATATGAAATAGAACGTTGATTTTGAAGCAACCACCTAATTCTATATCTATTATCTTTTTCTGCAATAATAGTGTTCTTTTAACTGAGTCAAAATCTATATATCCTTGATCCTCGTGGAAAATATCAAGCGGACAACACTATTTTTACATTTAATGGTAAAATAAAACAAAAGGGCGTGAAATGGTGTCCCCCTTGATCTTTGATAATATGACAAAATTGAGGGCTTTGTATTATAAAAAGCCCGATGCAATCACCGGGCTTAACTAACTAACCAAACTAAATTTACAGCTCTCTGTAAATAAACTAATAACTATTTAATCATAAATCTTATCACTAGTGGGTACTAAAAATAAAAAAATGTTCTTTGAAATTCTTTGTTAGTCGTACTTGTAGCGATTTTTAGTAGCGTGACGATTTGAATTGAAAATATGGATTTTTGCATGTAAACAAGCAATTATCCATGAACCAAGGCAAATATATCTTCGCACAACTTACAGATTTTTTACCCAGACGTGTATTCGATAGAATTGTCAGTAAACACAGCGGGAATAAGTATGTAAGAACTTTTACATGTTGGAATCAAATGCTATGTATGGTATTTGGACAGCTAACTTCAAGAGACAGTATGAGAGATTTACTCTTAAGTCTCGAAGCTCATAAATCCAAATATTATCATCTCGGATTTAGTTCAACAGTAACCCGGAGAAACCTTGGCAAAGCCAATGAAAAACGTAGCTATAAAATCTTTGAAGATTTTGCTTATGTTCTCATAAAGGAAGCACGCAAAAGCTGCTACAGGTCGGACTTTGAAGTCAACGTTGACGGCAATGTTTATGCATTTGATTCATCAACAATAGATCTTTGTCTTAGCGTATTTTGGTGGGCTGAGTTTCGGAAAACAAAAGGTGGCATAAAACTGCACACTTTGTATGATGTTAAAACATCAATACCTGCGTTTCTATACATCTCAAATGCCAAAATGCACGATGTCAATGCACTTGATTTAATCTCATATGAGCCCGGAAGCTTTTATGTGATCGACAAAGCTTACATTGATTTTAAAAGACTGTATCGTCTTCACCCGCAGCGGGCTTTCTTTGTTACACGGGCAAAAGATAACATGCGATTTAAACGGATGTATTCAAACCCAGTTGACAAAGCAACCGGAGTTAAATATGATCAAATCGGCAAGCTGGAAACTTACTACCCAAGTAGAGATTATCCCGAAAAGCTTCGGAGAGTAAAATACTATGATTGTGAATCAGATAAGGAATTAATTTTCCTTACTAACAATATGGAACTTAAACCTACCGAAATAGCTTATCTGTATAAGAAGCGTTGGGAAGTAGAACTGTTTTTCAAGTGGATGAAACAGCATCTGAAGATAAAATCCTTTTGGGGAACAACCCTCAATGCTGTAAAAATCCAAATGTATTGTGCGATCATCGCATACTGTCTTGTTGCCATAATTGGTAACAGATTGAAAGTTGACCGCTCAATCTACGAAATCCTACAAATCCTTAGCATATCTCTACTCGACAAAACTCCTATAAGAGACGTGCTTACGAAATACGATTACAAAAATGTCAAAGAACTAAAAAATAAACAATTAATAATCAGCGGGTTTTAAGTGCCCGCCAATGAAATCTTATTTCAATTTATACTAAAAAAATTCTATACTTACTATCTTACCCAATCAAATTTTTCTACCGATAATTCAGAGTGTGTAAATATTTCAGACACGGCCTCTATTGCAACTTCAAAATCTAACTCATCAATTTCCCTTTCTACTTCAGGTATAAAAAAAGAGTTATTTGATGTACCTCCTAAATAAATTAAAGTCCCATCAATTTTACGCTTATATATATTGTAATATCGTACTTCTGATTTCGACTTATTCCATGTTAACCTTAAAGAATATTTATTCCCAGAAGTTTTTACCTGTCTCAATAATTTAATTTTTGATACTGGCAGTACCTCTCCCAGTTCCTTATTCGCAATAGAAATCCTGCCTAATTTTAACTCATAGTCTAACAAACTTGCATCATCAAATTTTATAGCGATCTCAACCAATTGTCGGTCAACATATCTGGAAAGATTAAAAGACAGCACATTCCAATTACCATCACTAATATTAGGTATTGGTCTTAATACATACTCATTCATATTATCGGCAAATTTTAAGGCAATCCGGGCATTTGTATTACCTGTTTTCCTATATTTTAAAGCTAGTTCCAGTTTTGTACCAAGCTCTATATTGACCTTTGTTTTATAAATCCTCAGTAAATTATCAGCTGTTAATTGCCCCGAAACAGAAATACAATTTCCTCCGTAATAAGCATCTGTAAAATCAATCTGTGCCTCTAATCTTTTACCTTCACTTTCTATAAGCCATCGCCAGGTGGGCAGTACATCTTGCAACGACATGTTATTCCATCCCCTGCTTTCCCACGATTTAGGAGAAACAACAGTTCCTTCTTTATAAAATTCACAACCCTGTCCGACACAAAAATTTGTTGAAAATGGAATTTCTGTAATTGAAGTTTTCGCTGGTATATAGTGTGCAATACCATTCCATACAGAAGCATTTTCAGTTGTAGACGGATCCTTATTTTCTCCAACCCAAAAAAGATTAGCCTTGTTATAAAAATCATGAATACTATTTGCAGAATTATATACCCAAGACGGAACATATAGTCCCATAGACATCACATGGTCTTCTCCTTCCGGGAAAATAGATTCAATATCCTCCTTATTGTAATAACCAACATCCTGGAAGTTTACAGCCGCATATAAATCATATTCACTTCTCCCTACACTTTTTGCATACTCCCTGGTTTTCAGTAATTTATTTCGACTCCATCCAAAGTCAATAAACATGTGATTGGCCAATATTTTATCGTTAAATTGAAAATATCCATCATTTTTAGAATTAAGTTCATCTTGCCAGATAACTCTCCCATCCTCTATCATAGCATCATACCACTCCAGTTCTAAATCTGAATTTTCCTGATAATACTTAATAAATTCTATCATGTTTTTGGCTAAATCCCTATCTCCTCCATAGGTCTCCTGGTTTATAAACCAGCCATCAAAACCATAATAATTGGCAACTTCTATTAGTTTATCTGCAATTAAGAATTTTTCATCAGATTTAATCAAAAAATCTTTTACCCATTCCAATTTGCCACCATGATGGTTTGGTGGGAAAAATACTGTTCCTAATATTCTTACTCCATTTCTGTGAGCAGCGTCAATTATTCCATGATTTGGAGCTAAAATAATACCCTCTGTAGCGGAACCACCCCAAAACACCATGACATCAACATATTGCCAATAGTTGAAAGCATTATAATTAATATTTAAGCTTCCCTGCGAAGGATTAAAACTTGTTTCTCCAAATGTAGATAGTGAATTAATTTTTCCCTGTCCAATTCTGGCATTACTATTAACCTTATACATTTCTTTATCCGGGCGTAGTTGTAAAGAAACACCGCTTTTATTAAAGGTAGCATCGGGGTCTTTGGAAGGTTTCCACACCAATAAATCATTAGGAAACCAAACCGATGTATAAGGTTGATTTGTATTTTGAGTAAATCCTCGAGAAAGACCAATTAATAGCAGTAATCCCACAAAAAACATTTTCATAATAGTCATGTTAAAAGAATTGGGCATATAAATTTCGAAATAAATTCTGAGCTAATTTATCTAGTTTCATTCTGAATCAGAGCCATGCAAACTAGCATTAACTCGTACTACGATTAAAGAGTACTCCGGGAGTATTCCTTACTCCCAGAGACTCTTATTAACTTAACTTAACACAAGGTACTTTTGTACCATTTTATTATTTGAACTATTTATTCCAATCTGCGCCAACAAACTCAGCTTTATGTTTTCCAGTCACATCGGTAACCCAAACACCAGCAACTTTATCAAACGGGTAATAACATTCCAAATCACTCTCAGTACCAGAAATACTTGTATGTAAATCAGCCTGAGAACGGGCAGTGCTCCAAAATCTGAAATCTTTAAGAGCTCCATGCATAACTCTGCTATAATCAGAGGTAGCAATTCCTAATGCAACTTCAATATCTCCGGTAAAATCTCTTAATGGCTGCACATCTGTACCCTGAGCGACAATTTCGCCGTTAATATAAAGCGTTTGTAAACCAGTATTTTCATCATACGAAGCAGCTACATTAATCCATTCTCCTGCAATTAATACAGGCACCTCTGTTTCGGTAAATGCCCAGCCACCGTTTGAATCCATAAAAAATTGTAACTTCCCGGCTGCATCAATTTCATCTTGGTTACTGGTTGGAGTAATTCCTCTATAACGCAGTCCCCATCCACCAGCGCCCTGAGCACTGGCTAAATATCCCCAACCTCCAAGTTTATTAAGGTCATCTAGTTTTACCTTAAGCTCAACCGTATAACTAGCTGGAAAGAATCCACTCGCTTTTCCGAATGTTACCCGGGCTCCTCGTTCTAAAGGAATGTAAATTCCATCGGCATCAGCTACTAAATTACCCTTAACACCCTGTATAGCAATGGTAAGAGGTTCTACAAATTCATCGACCAATAGTTGATAAGCTTTATCGTCAATCAATGCTTGTGCTTTTCCAATCCAAATCTCAAGATATTCTTTGGCATCAACAGGGTAATTGCCATCCTCTGTACCAAATACTCCATTATCTATAATAGTATTCGCTTCGGATATCAAAGTTTGCAGAGCCAAATAGTCGACCGGAATGTTACTAATATCGCCATCAGGAACCCACTCGATATTTCCAACCAATGTTGCACGATATCTTTTTGTAGCATCTGCAAAATCAGTCCCAAGGTCGGCATTTAGCGGAAGATTAATTTCTAAACCTGTCTCGTTGCCTGTAATTTCTGATGTTGATAAACTGGCAATTTCTCCGGTAGTTTTTGCTTCTGTCCAAAAGCGGAAATCTTTAACCATCGAGTTTACAACTCTATCGTTCCAGGGGTAAGGAGCTCCAATGGTTAATGGATATTCATCGTCAGAGTCGGCATATACGACATCTAAACTTGCCACCTCAACTCCATCGACATATAATTTTTGGTTATTGATGTTATTTACAAATGCAATATGAACCCACTGATTTGCTTTTAATGTTCCGGCCGGAGCACTTGCTCCTGCCCAACCATAATCTAATCCACCAACAATAAATTCAATCTTTCCATCGCCAAAATAGCGTACTCCAAAACCTCTGTCGTTAGAACCTCCAAGTCCCATAACGTTTGCAAAAACCACATTACTCCATCCTTTTTGTTGCAAACCTACAATCCATAATTTTGCCTCAACAGTAAAAGCTTTTTTGGTAATCTGCTTTACCTGCCCTGCCGTTCCAGCTGCACCTTCCCCCAAATTATCTCCGAGCATAATATACGAGCCTGCTACCTGATGAATCCAGGGATTAGCATTAACAACAATCTGATTTTTAAACAAATCAATATGATACTGTAATTTTACAGCCGCATCATCAACCTGCTTTTGATTTTCGCCATTTTCTATTTGCCAATACACCCAATCAATGGCTTGTTGCAAATTATTAATAGAACCGGGCTTATAATCTCCAGGATTTGTTCCCTCCTGACTTGATGTAACTAAATTTTCGGCTTCGGCAAGAACACTATCGAGATTTACTGAATTAAATGTACCGATTTCGTCTTTTTCGCAAGCTGCAAAAAAGCCCGCAAACAATATGGTGATCAATGCAGTATAAAACCTGCTTTTCAATTTATAATATTTCTTCATCTTACATTTCTTTATAGATTAATACCCAATGATTTAAAAATTGCTCGACATCAAGCCATTTGTTTTAGTCTTGGTATCGGCAACATCCCACCACAAACGCACATCCATCCTATCTTTATCCAAAGTATTTAACGATTCAGGCATTGATAATTCGTTTACCTGATGCTGATTATCGGGATATCTGATTCTTTTTACATAGGTACCTTCCGAAACAGTCGCATTTCCACTAATACCGTCGTAAGGCAAAGTAAAATCGGGGTAATCTGTTCTTCTAAAATCTGCCCAAGCTTCAACACCATTAGGGAAATTAGATACCCATTTTTGTGTAATCAACTGTTTTAGTTTTGCTTCATTCGAACCTTCCAGGTTTAATAAGCCATCTACCCAGGCGTTTGCCTTGGCTTGTTCAACTCCCACAAAATCCATTGATGCTAATACCGCTTGTTTATAAAGGGTATTTGGTTCTCCCGAGATCCATCCCCTTAGGGCTGCTTCTGCATTTAAGAAAAGCGTTTCGGAATAAAACATAACAGGGCAGTACATACTAACTTCGCCACCATTACCTGAAAAACCTACATAAGAACCGGAAAGGTTAAGCCTTGCATAATTTTGATGCACACCTGCCGGTACTGATTCCTGACGACCGTTTTCCAATCCAAAGTATTTATCTTTTCCAACTTCTTCTTTTGATTTCGCAACTTTCACTCCATTCTCCGTAACCTGGTATGCTAACCACTGTTCGGCTCTTGGATCTTCCCCTGCTGTTGACTGATCGTAAAAACGATCAGCCATGGTTTTTGAGATTACATTCCGGTCCCAATTCCAGCCCATCTGATGCAGGTAATCATACCAGCCATCTTTCCACATTGGTACCTGCGCAACATCGTCGTTCGTAGTCATTCCTCCATCGTTAAAAGCTGCAACAAACTCCTCCTTAGCTTTTGACGGATCGACATTCGACATACGCATTGCTAAACGCATACGCAAAGAGTTTCCAAACCTCTTCCATTTGCTTACATTACCTCTAAAAATTAAATCATACTCACCATAATTAAATTGGGTATTATCTTCATTTAAGTCGTTTACTGCTTTTGTAATTCGTGCTAACAAATCATAATAAACCTCTTGCTGCGAGTTATATGTTACAGTTTTACCTTCTGCTGCACCAAAATATGGAATGTCTCCATAATAATCAGTCAGTCTTGACCACCAATAGCACTCCCAGATTTCTTTTTGCGCAATTGCATTTGTGTAGGCAGGATTGTCTCCGTATAAATCCTGAATCGCTTTAGTTTTTCGTAAATGCTGTGTATACGACTCTCTCCAAAAATTACCAACCCAGTCATTTCTATATTCGTATCGTGGCGAGGGGAAAGAGGTACGTGTATTTGCCATATACTGGCCATACATATCAGCATATAGGTTCCAGTTTCGTTGATAATTAGCAAAAACAGATTGTACTGTATTTGAAAACAAATATGCTGCATTAGGTTCTGTTACTACATTTGAAGGGGTATTGAGTTCTTCAAAATCATCGGTGCAACTATAGTTGAATGCCAGAACTCCCAATATTAATATCAATATATACTTATTCATGATAATTACTTTTGTTAAAGGTTAAAAACCTAGGTTAAGAGAAAAACCGATAGTACGAGTAGAAGGTACGGGAGCAAAGTCAAATCCCTGTGCACTTAATGCAGAACTATAAGCACTGGCATCGGGAGCTGTACCTGGCGTATGTTTATAAAAATAAAACAGGTTACGCCCTACTACAGATATTCGGACATTTTGAAGCGGATTGTTCGCAATCTTATTTAAAACCGATTTTGGGAGGCTATAGCCAATCGCCAGCTCCTTCATTTTCATAAAAGATGCATCATAAACAAACTCCTCTTCTATAGAGCCTAATCTTGTCCAATATTGTTGAGCCGTAACCAACTCTTTGTTTATTTCACCATTTTCATGCACACCTTCAACAATTCTGGATATTCGCCCCATATCAGCTGTACGTTCTGCCGTACCATACAAGATTGCTTCGCGTTCTGTTGATGAATAAATTTCGCCACCTTCGCGCACAGAAATCAATGCGGAGATAAAAGCTCCTTTGTAATCGGTCCTTAAAGAAACAGCCCCCGTCCAATCGGCCTGGAAATTCCCCAACACAACCTCTTCGTCGGTTCTTACCGGCAAACCACTTGCATCAATAATCAACTCGCCGCTTTCGGTTGTTTTGTATGTTCTCCCCATTAGGTCACCCAACATATTTCCTTCTGTTGCTACAATTCGTCCACCATAATTTAGTTTACCAAGTTCAAACTCTTTTAAATCCTCATCAAGTTCTTCAACCGTAGTTTTGTTTTTGGCAAAATTGAAATTTACATCAAACCTAAAATCTTTCGTTTTTACCGGAGTTGTTGATAGCATCAATTCAACACCCCTGTTTCTGATTTTACCCGCATTAATTAATTTACTCTCATACCCTGCCGACTGGTCTAATCCTACCTTCAATATTTGGTTTTTGGTATCTTCGTTATAATATGTAAGGTCTACACCAATCCTGTTTTGAAACAAACGGGCATCAAAACCAAATTCGTAAGAGGTGGATTTTTCTGGTTTCAAATCCTCATTTATCTTTACGTTTTGAGGGTTGGCATTAAGCAAATTAAAATTCCATGTACCAACGGAATAGGCAGAGTTTAATTGCTGCGGACTAGTTCCTTTACCAACCTGGGCCCAAGAACTCCTCACCTTAAAGTAATTAATAGCTTTTGGTAAACTTACAATGTCGGAAATAACACCACTTAAACTAAGCGATGGGTAAAAATAGGAGTTGTTATCTTTAGGTAAGGTTGAAGACCAATCGTTACGAGCTGTAACATCTAAAAATAAATAATTTTTATACGCCAGCTGAGCAAAACCATAAAGTGACTGCACTTCTTCATCAATAAAATATTCTGAAGATGTAATGTTTGTACCATATTCAAGAAAGCTGGCTTTTTCATCAGCTAAGCGACCAGAGAAGGAAGAAAGGTTGTGAATTCCATTCTTCATCAAATTCCCTCCCATATTTGCTCCTAAAGTAAAATTTTGGTTTAAATCTTTATTAAACGATAATAAAAACTCATAATTCTCTTCTTGGAAAAAACGAGAGGATGTGCTATAACTTGGGTTCTGGTCTGACACGTTATCAGCATATAAACGACGTGCCTGCGCATCTTCATGGTAATAATCTAAACCATATTTAAGTTTTAATTTTAAATAATCAGAAAACTTAATATTGGCGGCAAAATATCCAAAAGTACGCGAACGACTATCATTGTTTTGAATCTGTGCTTGTAAGAAATATGGATTTCTATTATCCGGCCCGGGAGTTTCATACAACTTTTCAATATGTTCTCCCTGTGCATTCAAAATATACCCTGGAGCCAAATCCTGGTTCCGAATATTCCGAGGCATCCGATAAAAGTAGTTACTTATACTGTAGTACCCCATTTCTGGGCGATTCTCCCCTTTCGTTTTAATATAAGAAAACTTGGTGTCAACATTTAACCAAGAGTTCACATCGTAATCCCCTTTAAAATCGAAATTTGTTTTACTAACCTCATTGCCATCATAAATTCCGTTCTCATCGCTTCTGCCTATTGAAGCACGATATGCACCATTCGCACCACCTCCTGAAAAGGCTAAATTATGGTTGTGGCTAACAGCAACACGTACAAAATCTTCAAACTGTGTGGCTTGTGCTGTATATGGCAAAGTCTCACCAGTCCACGAATCCAGCATCTGGCCTTCCATTGCCGGCCCCCACGACATAGATGAGTTTGGAGAATAAATCCCCTCGGTTCCCTGTCCGTAAGTATTTTGCATATCTAATAAATATGCAGCTTCGGCAAAACTAACGTTACCAGAATATGTGATACCCAGCCCTTTGCTTCTTTTCCCCGATTTTGTTGTTACCAGAATAACACCATTACCCGCACGAGAACCATACAACGCAGCTGCGTTTGCACCTTTTAGAACTGAGATAGATTCAATATCCTCGGGATTTATATCATAAGAAGCTCCTGCTCTTTCTGTCCCTCCAAACTCCGATGCACTTCCATCTCTTCCATCGTTGAATGGAACACCATCGATAACCCACAGCGGTGAATTGTTATCAGAAAGAGAACTTGCCCCCCTAATATCAATTCTGGTTGAACTTCCAGCTCCACCACCTGATTGTGCAATTTCAACACCAGCAACTTTTCCCTGCAATGCTGTTGAAATATTATTATCGCCTGTTGAAGTTAAATCATCGGCTTTTACATCCTGCACAGCATAGCCCAGGGCCTTTTTTTCACGTTTTATCCCCAGGGCAGTTACAACCACCTCATCAAAAAGAATATCATCGGGTTGCATAGTAACGTTAATTACCGAAGCATCCGATACAATTATTACCTGCGTTTTAAAACCAATAAAGCTAAAAGAAAGTGTTTGGCCTTTTTCAGCTTCAATGGCATAATTCCCTTCAGTATCTGTAATTGTGCCATTGCCAATTCCTTTTAACAATACAGTTACACTCGGCAAGGGCAACCCTTGGTCGTCAACTACAACTCCGGTAATTTGTTGTTTACCTGTTTGTACTTGTGCATACAAATGATTTGTTTGGAGATAACAACTTCCTAATACCATTAAAGTAAAAAGAAAGTAACTTTTAAATTTAGCCATTCTTCTTTTTGTTAAAAAGAAAAACAAACTATTTGCGTAGTCTTTTTTCATCCATTTGGTTTTTTAATTAATATTGATTTGAATTGAAGGCAAGACTACAACCAGGGTGGTTAAATACCGATTAATTCTGAATTAATCAGTCGATAAACCTATTAACCACACCACAAACAACTCATATAGTGAAACATACAAATACCAATTATAATAAGTTATGAATTAATGATTTTGAAATACCAATCTTTAATAGGTATCTTTAAAACAGTTTTCATTCAGAAAATACTAAATCAGATACCATTTTCTTTATATCTATTGTTTTCTGATATAATTCTTATTTTTGCATACATGAAACTAACTGGGGCACTTCTAATTCTAAAAAAACTATTTATAACCTTCCTTCTATTTCTATTTTTTTCGAAAGTTTTTTCAAATGAAAAGGGTTTATTTTTTAGTGCTAAAGATGCAGATATTGAAAAGCAGACAGGAATAGATTTTACTTATGATGATGTATTAAACTACCACAATGAATTTACGCTTGAATTTGACCTATCGGTAAGAAACGCTGTCAATATATATGGTTCTGTTTTCAAAATTCAAGATGCAATTAGCGGCGATGAAATTTCAATGATATTAAAAATTGATACAGATACGCCCAATATAATATTACTACATAACAAAACGGAATCGGATGCCAGTATCTCGCTGAACTCAGAAGATAAAAAACAGTTCAATAGATGGAATCACGTTTCTATCACAGTCAATTCGTCATCAGGTATTGTTTGTTTAAGGTATGGCCACTATAAAGGATGTGATACCTTGAAATTAACATCCTCTTCGAAATTGCGTATGGTATTTGGAGCTGTAAAAAATAATTTTTTCCAGGTAAACGAGACCGCTCCTATATCAGTAAAAAATATTGCATTCAATGGAGGCAACAACAATAACTACTTTTGGCCCCTTTCTAAAACTAATAATGAATATACTGTAGACTCTATTCAAAAAAGAAAAGCTCAGTTAATTCACCCCCACTGGAATGTAACACGCCATGCATTTTGGAAACATTTTAAACGCTTTGAATTTGAAGAGTGTCCCCAGATTTTATATAACGACTCAACAGAAGAGATAAATTTTATATCCAGAAATAATGACATCCTGGTTTACAACTTAAACAAGAACCGAGTAACCTCCCACGAAATAAAGAAAGGATTTCCTATTTATGAAGATGCACAGCAGGTAATACTTAATTCAAAAAATAGCATTACAACATACAGTTTTCAGTATAACCAATTATCAGAATATAACGATGCTACCCATGAATGGCCTAGCTCGTCCTTTTTTAAACCACATTTACCGAAATACTGGCACCACAACAAACTGCTTCATCCAATAAATAAAAGAATTACTACTGTTTGCGGATATGGTTTTTACACCTACAACAACAAACTACTGAGTTATAATGAGAACAGTAAGATGTGGGAAAAATTGACATTCCGCGGAGACTCTTTAATCCCCAGATATCTTTCATCTTTGGGAAAAAGTACGGTAAATAAAAACGAATATTATTTATTTGGAGGCATAGGAAATAAGCAATCAAAACAAATCTTAGGTGAAAACTTTTTATATGATTTGAACAAAATTAATTTCAAAAAAAATACAATTGAAAAAATTTGGAAAATGAAAACTCCCAACACTCTTAATTTCACACCTTGCAACAGCCTAATTGTTAATGAGGAGGAGTCTTCTTTTTATACCCTGGTTCACTCGCACTTAAGCAATAACACTCACCTAAAATTGCTAAAAGGTTCACTTAATTCGCCCTCAATAGAATTTGTTGCAGATAGTATTCCTTATCTATTCTCTGACATTAGCAGCTTCTCCGATTTATATTTCTGGAAATCAAATTTTCAGTTTATAGCATTAACGTCTCATTTAACTGAAAGAGGAAAATACGAGGTTAATCTTTTTTCATTGAATTTTCCGCCATCAAATTACATCTCTTACGAAAAAACTTCGACCAAAAAAGTTTACTTATTTATTGCAGTCGGAAGTGTTTTATTTTTCCTTTCAATATTATTCATAAAACGAAATTACCAACATTCTACAACAAATGATGATGAAAAAATAAATATCGAAAGTTTGATGATAGAGCAATCTTTTAATATAAATATTTGGGGAGGATTTAAGGTCTTTAACAAGACAGGCCAAGATATAACCTATCGTTTTAGTTCAACTCTCAAAGAGTTATTTCTTATTATATTAATTTCAGGAATTGACCACAAAAAAGGAATCTCATCAAAGGATATCCAAGAGTATATTTGGCCCGATAAATCTCATGAAAAAGCTAAAAATAACAGAGGTGTTAACATTAATAGATTAAGAGGAATACTCGACGATTTAGAAAAAATTCAACTTATATACGATGGCCATTATTGGCTAATAAACCTGGGAAAAGAAATAACCTGCGAGTACAAAACAGTTACCCATATTCTGCAAGACGAAGATTCTGAAGATTTCAGAAATAATTTATACAGAATATTACCAATCCTTAAAAAAGGGAAATTTCTATTTAATACAGAAAGCGAATGGTTCGACCAAAAAAGAGAAGATATGACGAACCGTATTATTAATTTTCTTGAGGAGCAGAGTGATAAACTATCACTAAAAGACAGACTTGACTCTCTTCTGCTACTTGAAATTACTCAGATCATTTTCTTATACGATTTAGTTAATGAATATGCTCTAAAAACAAGATGTAAGGTACTTGTTAATCAAGGGAAACACAGTCTGGCACTGGAAAACTACGAGAACTTTAAGAAACATTATTTTAGTATATATAAGGAGGAGTACCTAATGTCTTTTAAAAGTATTATATCGTAAAAGAGCTCTTAGCCAAACAATTCGAAATAAAAAAAGCCCGGTGCTATCACCGGGCTTAACTAACTAACCAAACTAAATTTACAGCTCTCCGTAAATAAAACTAATAACTATCTAATCATAAATCTTTTTCGGTGTAAGTTCTTTCTGGAAAATCGTTTCAGAATCGTTATAAAACTGAATGAAATTTTCAGAATCGGGGCTACCTTTTGATGGGCCATAATTTCCGTGGTCGGCCGAATCAAACGGATTTCGCCATGTTAAAACATAAGCCAACTCGTATGGTTTAAGGATGTCCAAAACCTGTGTCCACCACTCTGTATTTGTAGCTAACGGACCTCCTGTTTCACTTACTACCGCAATCTTTCCTTTTTCTGCTGCGAGTTGAGTGACGGTTTTGGCACAATAATCTAGCAGCCGTGGATAATCTTTATCGCGGTCGTACAAATCAAAACCAAGTACATCAACTATATCATCGCTGGGATAACGTTCAAGATATTGATCCTTAGTTTCGAAACGGTCGGTTGAATAAACATAAAGTATATGATGGATGCCTTTTTCGTTTTGCAGGTAATCAACGGTAAAATGCCAAAGCGCTTTGTAATCTTCCACAGAACACAAGTCTCTCCCCCACCAGAACCAACTTCCAGTATGTTCGTGAAAAGGGCGAAACATAACCGGGATATAAATTCCGTCGTCTGTTTTTAAATCCAGTAAAAATTCAGCTAATTCATCCAAATAAGTTTTAAAAAATTCGTGTTTCTCTCCATTTGGTAAGATTGATTTCACAACCGCTTTCGACGAAGTGTCCCATGAAGAACCTCCGGTTAAAGGATTTCTAAGATGCCAGCTAATTGTATTTATCCCGCCACGCTCGTAAACAGTTTTAATCCATTTTTTGATGTCATCGAAATAAACCGAATCGAGACTATACTCGTCTCCCAATTCCAGGTGCCCAATTTCCCAGCCATAAACAGCCGGATAATCACCACAAACATCTTTTACATCCGAGCGTCCTTCTTCTCCATACCAATTCTTTCCGTAAGCCAAAGCATCCTGATGTCCGTACATCATTCCCTTTGCTTTTAACTTATGAAGATTCTGATACAGTTTAACCGTTTCTTTTGTAGCTTTTACATCGCTCGGCAAAGGTTTATTACCACAAGCAAATAAACTTGCGGCAAATGCCATTAAAATTACTAATCTCATACTGCTTTATTTAATTGATTTCTAAATTTAATTATAAATGAATAGTGTCCCGGGAGTTACCTTGACAACTTAATTACTTGATATTCTTTCCTCTGATTTATTGGCAAATGAATTTGCGATGTGGTAAAATAAACATTGCCTTCTTTATCAAAAGCAAATGAATCTGCCCACCGAATTATATCATCTTTGACTACTTTTTCCAATGTTCCATCTTTTTTCAAAAGATTTATTGAGTTGTCTTCCAATCCTCCCAGCCAAAGATTTCCTTCCTTATCGAACATCATCCCGTCTGTAGCGGGTATGGTGCAGACTTTCTCAACTTTTGGGGCAAGCTCATTATCTTTTAAGGTATCATTATTCAAAGCCTTAGTTGAAACCCGGTATAAGGTATGCCCGGTAAGTGCTATATAATACAGAAATTGTTTATCAGGTGTAAGGGCAATTCCATCAGAATGGACTGTATTTTCCCATTTAATACCATCACAAACAAGATAGTCTACTTCGCTTTGAGTTGAAATATGCTGGTCGAGTAACCTGCGTGAATTGCCCGTTTTTAAATCCAAAACAACCAGTGCACCATTACCAGAATCCGTTATATAAGCTATTTCGTATTCGGTGTCAATCCGTACATCATTAAAATAAGAATCTGGCTGAAAAACACCTTGAGGGAAACTATATACATTCTCTTTGCTATCGGTTTCAAGATTAAACTGAAAAAGCTTAGGACCACCCTTGTTTACCCCTCTGAATTGTGGATTCCGGGTATCCAATATCCAAAGACGGTTTTTATCATCAATCACTACCGATTGCACTGCAACAAAGGCTTCTTCCTCCTTGCGACTGTTCCACTTTAAATTTGGATATGCAACAGGCTTTCCGCCCACTATTTCTGCCACACTAACCGGCACATTATCTGACCATTTAGGGTAGTTTACAAACATTCTACTTTCGCGGCTAATTGCAATACCAGTCCAGTCTTTATCGGAAGAAGCAATTACGCTCAGGTTTACCTTATCAGCTCCTTTTTTGCTTGTACAACTCAATACTGTAAAGAGCACTACAAGAACTAAAATACTATTTTGAATACTGCCCATTTCGATAGTTTTAATTATCACATTTACCACTTATCCCAATGCAAATTCTCAGGTTTCCATTTGTCCTTTGGTTTCTCAATTCCTTTTGGATAACCCACTGGAATTACATTAAGGGGAATAATATTTTCAGGTAAGTTTAAAATATCTCTAACAATAGCCATTCTATCTTCAGCCGGATATGCGGCTGTCCACACGGCACCCAGCCCCATTGCTTCGGCTGCTAAAAGGATATTTTGGCTTGCAGCAGAACAATCCTGAATCCAGAATGCTTGCTCCCACCCCTCCAAAGCTTTACTTAAATCGCCACAAACTATAATGGCAGCACTGGCGGTTTTCGTCATTTTTGCATAAGGCAACTTATAACCCAAATGGTCCAATGTAGCCCTGTCGTTAATTGCAATAAAAGCCCAGGGTTGTTTGTTAACCGCAGTTGGTGCTGCCATTGCAGCCTTAACAAGTGTTTCCAATTGCTCTTTACTCACCTTTTTTTCGGTATAGTTCCGGACACTTTTTCGTTGGTGAATAATCTCCAGCGTAGAACTGCCATTATCATTCATATCATTTTTATCTAAAGGGTTCATTTTAATAATCAATAATAAAAGGCATAGCGCCAAAATAATGTTTATGGTTTTTTGAATGTTCATTTTTAGTCCATTTTACAAATCCAATTTAATACTTGCCCTGTTGGACATACAAAACGACACCATGGTCGGGAAATAAACACGGCTGATACAATTCCGAACGCTGCAATTAACAATACTGCTATTGATGCATGTTGAAAAATGAAAGCGGAAAAAGGTTCATAGTCTGCAATATCGGAAGCCAAACCCAACCACATGCAAACAAATACGCCAAGGGTAATAACTTCTCTTGAAGGACTTAATATTAGCACCAACTTAGGTTTTAAGCTTATTTTCTTTTTACTTATTCGCCCGGCTAGTTCTTGTGCAGAACCAAATGGGCATACCCAGTTACAGTAGTACGATTTTTTATTGAAAAACAAAGGCAAGATAACCGAAAGTAAAAGCATTAAAAACACCACTCCACTACTTACTAAATTCATTCCGTTTGAAACCCAGCCCAACAGAATATTTATTGAGATGAATTTTCCGCACCAAATTCCCAAAACACAGGTATTTAAGACCAACAAAATGGTTCTTAGTTGTTTTTTTCGTTTGGTTTTAATATAAGAAATAAGTACTCCAAGAACAATTACCAAAAGAGCTGCTACTGTTTTAAAATCCAGCACCCTTAGCCAATTCGTGCTACTACTATTATTTTCAAGAGCTTGTAAACTTTTTAATATTGAACGATTAATCGCATTAGATGTCATTGTTGCACCAGACAGAACATTGGGCTTAGCTTTTGACATCTTTTCATAATCCTTGCCCAACCATTGAGCTACAATTCCTTTTTCCTGAACCGATTCGAAAAATTCGGGTGACTCATTATTTTCGGCAAAAACAAGCTGTTTTATATTATTGTTTTTATCAATATACAAGAAAACACCTACCTGCCCTCCAAAACCATAAATACCTTTGCTGAATGCCAGTGTATTAATAAGCTTTTCATTTTCAGCGTCAGTCCCAACTTTCCATATTCCTCTGGCTTCTTCTTCCAAGCTAAGGCTAGACAAGCCCAAAGCCTTCAATTGTGCATGGGTAGGTGGTAAAATCTCAATCACATCTGTCTTTACCGATAATAATTTTTCGGGCTTGCGACCAAACAGCTTCCCGTTATACGACACTGCTGCCATAAAGAAAAGTAGCAAGAGAGCAGAGTTGCTGATATGTTCAATAAATTTGTTTTTCATCTAAACCCAATAACTTCAATTAGATTTTCCTTAATTCGATTGAAATAAGCTGATTTTCCCATTCATGCTCACAACTACCTTTTTTCTCCAGTAATTCCAACTTCAATTCCGAGTCATCATCGTGAAGTTGAATTGTTCCCAACTTCGATTTTATGATGTCTTTTTTAAAGGTCTCTTTTAAGTCAAAATTCTCCCAATAGGCACTCTCGCCCTCAATCAAGGTTCCGAAGTTTCTGTCGCCGGTATCGTTTAGCCACGATTTTGTGACTGAAGTTGAAGAACTTACCTGAAAACATATCTTTTCATAATCCTTAATTTTATGAACAAGAAATACTTCATACTTCCCTTTTGTATGAACTTTAATATTGTAGGTAACTTCATCGCCCACTTTTCCCCAATTGGCTAAAAAGTGTTCCTTATTTATTAATCCTTTTGAAATGCTTTGAGGTGCACAGGCATACATATACGAAGTGGTATTTTGCTTATATCCGATTTGAAAAACAGGCATGGTAAACGAATTCTCTTGTGTTTTCACCTCTTCAAACCACTCTCCCAATTGCGTCTGAAGACTTTCGAATTGCTCCTTGTTTTCAGAAAGAGCTGATTCGTTTTCAGTAGGATTTGTAATGATATCAAAAAGTTTACCGGCCTCGCCATCCTGCACATATTTATACGCCCCTTTTCTGATAGCCAGGTTTTGCTTTTCGAATTTAAAGGATTGGATATACTCTTCTGAAAAAGGAATGGCCTGACCATACTCATCTTTCTCTGAACGGTAATCTTCATCCCCCACCGGGTTATGAGCTGCAACATAAATGGGTGCCTCACTTGCAATAAAACTTCCACTTGTATTTAACAAGCTTTGTCCACTTAATTGAATGCTATCGGGAATAGTAATACCAACCAAATTGCACAAGGTTGGGTATAAATCTTCCACTTTCACAGGCTCATTAATATGCTTTGGTGCAAACTTATTCGTCCAGCGAATAAACAATGGCGAATGAATTCCATTTTCCCAGTTGGTGCCTTTCATTCCGCGCTTTCCGTTTACATTACGCTCTTGCCATTCTTCGTCTGTTAATCCAAATCGATAGCTTCTAATCCACGGGCCATTATCGCTTAAAAACACAATAATGGTATTTTCTGCCAAGCCCTCGTCTTCAACAGTTTGTAATAACCTGCCAATGTTAAAATCTAAATTATCAATCATTCCGTAAAGGGTAGCCATTGGTTCCGAAAGCCCTTTATTCAGGTACTTTTTGATATACGATTCAGGTGCACGCCATGGATTATGAGGTGCCAAATGCGACATGTACGCAAAAAATGGCTTGTCCTTATTTTTCTTCACAAACGAAATTGCCATATCCGTAATGGCATCCGTTGTAAAACCTTTGGTTTGGACAGGCTCTCCGTTCAGCAATCCGGTATTGTCGAAATAATTGTAAAGACAGGCATAGTAAGCTTCATCAAAACCTCTGTCCCACGGGAAATAGCCATCCGTTTTTCCACTGTGCCACTTGCCCCACATACCGGTTGTGTAACCTGCATCTTTGAAAACTTCCGCGATAATGGTTTCATCTAAATTGACATAATCCCTACCCGCATGTACCCCTGAAACACCTGTTCGCAAGAAGTTCCGCCCGGTTAATAAAGCTGCACGTGTTGGTGCACAAACCGATGAAAGATAAAACTGGTCGAACTGAATGGATTGTTCGCCAAGCTTATCCAGTGATGGAGTTTCAATTATATTATTTCCGTACAGGCGAATGTCATCATAGCCCAAATCGTCCGCCTGTATAATCAGGATATTTGGTCTTTCTTTTTCAACATTATTTGAGCATGATGAAAATAAAATCACCATCAAAAAACATGCAATTCGGAACAATATGTTATTCATGAATATTTCCTTATTTATCAAAGTTAGAAATCAAAGTTATCAGGGTCTGGTCCCAATCGCTCACTCCTGTTTAGATTATCAATTATTGCCATATCCTCTTCCGTCAACTCAAAATCAAAAACATTTACATTATCTTCTATACGATGTTTTTTAACTGACTTTGGTATGGTTAATATGCCCTTTTGTAAGTTCCATCGAATAACAATATGGGCAGGCGATTTACCATGCTTTTCAGCTAACAACTTAATTTCATCCACTTCAAATATTTTACCTTGCATAAGTGGTGCCCAGGCCTGCAGTAAAATCTTATTTTGTTTACAATAGTTTGCAAGCCCTGGTTGTGTTAGATAAGGGTGGTACTCTACCTGATTCAGCATGGGAACTATATTCGCATTACTGATTAAATCTTCCAATTGATGCTGTAAGAAATTACTTACTCCAATTGCACGCACTTTACCATTTGCATATAATTTTTCCATTGCACGCCAGGTTTCATTGTATTTTCCTTTTACCGGCCAATGAATCAGGTACATGTCCAATACATCTAAGCCAAGCTTTTCCATGCTAACATCAAAAGCTTTGAGCGTAGATTCATAACCCTGGTCGCTGTTCCACACTTTTGAGGTTATAAAAAGCTGCTCGCGAGGAATAGCAAGTGATTTAATCGCTTCGCCAACTCCTGCCTCATTATTATAAATTGCAGCGGTATCAATCAAACCATATCCGGCTTCTACGGCATACTTAATTGCATTTATTACCTCGTTTCCATCAGCCGATTGAAATACGCCCAAACCAATGCGTGGCATCTGCACACCATTTGCCAGTTCTACTGTACTTTTTATATTTAATTTTTCCATACCGTTAATAAAAATTATTGCGTTTGTTATAAGTGCATAATTTGTAATCTTTGAATATCAAATTCTCCTGAACCTGCAATCCCTATCTGTATGTGATTTCCACACGTGCCAATTGAGCTATTCCTCCTTTAAACTGAATCTTAATGTATTTATAATTTGCTCCTCCTGAATATCTATAAATCTTTGGTCTCCAATACCCATAATTGGATTCATTATTCGTAAAACTTTCTGGGAAAATATCCAAGTCTGTCCATGTTTCCCCATCTAACGACCCAAGTATGGCTAAATATCTAAAACGTTTTTTCTCGAAAGCATATAGCTTAAACCCATCAAGTTTTTCCGGTATCTTGTAAATTAGCTCCGAGCCATAATCTCCATACAAACGATTTCGTATCTCTTTAAAGCTCCTATCTCCTCCTGTTATTGGCACAACGGCCTTACTATCCTCTACATTACCCAGGTTTTTCATTAAGTCGATTTTAGCTAAAACATCGACTTTTACCGGACCAACAACATTTGATTTTTCAGAACTTCCTGAGCGGTTTATAGCACTCACACTATAATAATATGACTTTCCTAATTCAGCTGTTTTATCATGAAATAATGGAAAGTACGGCACATCTGCATCAGAGATATTATACCCAACGATTTCCCAAGGACCAGTTTTGTAAACTGAACGGTATACATTATATCCAGTAGCGCCCATTGCTCCTCTCCAACTAATGGAATGAACATTTTTTATAGGTAATAATTCCGGTGTAAGTGGCACAGAAACTGGTGGAATTTCTTTCTCTTGAATCTCATATGCTTTGTTCCTGTACATATTCATCAGGTTTGCCTCATCATATTTCTCGCCAGAAACAAAACCTGGCCAATGGTATGCTTTAAAAACTCCTGCACCCAAGGGTTCAGAATGCCAGTAAAAACCTCCATCTTTTCTATGATGCCTTAAGCTCCATATCAATGCACCACAAACATCATTGTTATCGATAACATAATCCAACACCGATTCAGTTCCCGATGTGCTGATAAAACCAAATTCACCAACCAAATAAGGTTTTCGCTTCTTTATTATCTCTATGTTTTTTTGAATATTCTTTGGAACATCAATGGCATTGCGCTCATAATGATGAGATGAAACCATATCGATAGACCACTCATTAAGCGAGGCTTCGCGCACAAAAGGATAATCAAGGTCATCGCTATACCAGCCATCCATAACAAGGTGGTTTTTATCCAGACTCTTTATGTATCTAGTAATATTTATAGTCCATTCGATAGGGCTCGTAAGTTCATTCCCAGTTTCCCAACAAAGGATAGATTTATCATCCTTATACCTAATACCTGTATAGGTGTTTTTTCTATTAATTACAAACTCAAGGGTCTTTTTGAAGTCCTCAATCAGTTGTGGGTCTGTCCAGAATTCATCCTCGGTTTTACCACGAAAGGCAGCGTAATTTGGTCGCCCTCCCATCCATTGCCGGTTGTTTAATAAAGAGAAAATGATGCGGACATTATACTCATTTGCCAATTGCAGCATTTTGTCGGTAACTTTAAAGGCTTCTTCATTAAACTCTCCGGGGCCCTCAACATAAGTTGGGGCATTATGTGGAAAGTTAGTATTACGCACTGGGATAGTATAAATACGGATGACCTGCCCACCCATTTCTTTAACCGTTGCAAACACGTCTCGCATTTCGTATTCTGTTGGTAAGGCGTAAGGATTTGTTTCCTTGTAAGCCATTTCATCTTCCTGAAAATTAAGCGTAGGTACATTAAAAGAGATAAAACGATATTCGTTACTACCGTCCATTAGCTTATTTCCATCAACGCTTATAAAGTTTTCGAAGCCTTGACCATACAGTTTACCTCCTAATACTATAAAGATAACACCTATTAATACGATTGCTTTTTTCATTTCTATATATTTTATATCATAAAATTCGTAATTAACTACAGTCTTTCTCAGACCAACCCAATGTTACTTGGTTTCTTTCTTTTCCCAGTAGGAAGCCAGCGCTGACCCGGTAATATTCATAAATGGGCCAAACAAGGCAGGAGCTAAACCAGTAGTAGCTACTTTTCCCATTTCAACAGCTAAACCCGAAGCTAAGCCAGTATTTTGCATACCAACCTCAAAGGCAATAGTTCTGGCTGAGTTCTTTTCAAGTTTCATTAAGCGAGCAAGGTAATATCCAAGCGTATAACCAAATAAATTGTGAACAATAACCACTGCAATTAATATCAAACCTACCGAAAGCAAAGATTCCCGACCTAGAGAGGTGGTAATAGCTATCAGGATAATAATACCTCCTTTTGAAATTATGGGCATTATTCTTTTCACCAGACTTCCGCCATCCTTAACTATTTTATTGAAAATTACACCTGCTACAATTGGAATAATAACAATCTTAGAGATACTCCAAAACATATCAAGGATATTGATGTCTAAGTATGCGCCAGCCAACTTCTGCATTAATACTGGTGTGAACAAAGGTGCTAGTAAAGTAGATATTGCTGTTAAAGTTAAGGACAAAGCTAGATTTGCCTTGGAAATATATGCCATAATATTCGAAGCAAGCCCACTTGGAGAACAACCAACAAGGATTATTCCGGCAGCAATTTCTGGAGGAAGCGTTGAAAAATGAGCCAAGCTAAATCCCATAACAGGCATAACGCTATACATACAAACCAGCCCCACAATAACGCCTTTGGGCTCCTTTAGCACCAACAAAAAATCATTAGCCGATAAGTTGCACCCCATACCAAACATAACCAACATTAAGAGAGGTACTATCATCTCTTTAAACTCAAATTCTTTATATGAAATAAAAAATGCCGGGAAATACATTGCAGCTGCAATAATTGCAAAAATCAATATGGTAAATGCATAACTCTTATATGCTGGTATGCTAATTGTATGTGCAGCAAAGAATAAAAGCGCTGTAATCAGGGCAATTCCCGACATAATATTATTTCCCAGGAACAATCCTATAAAAAATACCAGAACTCCGATTAAGCCAACAAAAACCAATTTTAATTTCATAAACTAATTGTTGAAGAATATATATCGTAAAGCTACCTGCTTTCACACAATTCCAAATGTGATTTGAACTCTCTCGATTTTATAATTCCAATTTCTGTATTTGATTAATAGTTGAAATATCGGTATTATACACCCCATACCAACCTTGCAATTCATGCGGAGGGTCGCCTAAAAATGTATCTCCTTTTTCCCAATATTCTCCAGGTCGATGTGGTCGTCCTTCGCCCGAGTAACTCCAAAAGTTGAATCCTTTAACCGGCTCATTGTTCTCCACCGACTTTTTTACTTTTTTAAAGAGGTAACTGAAATATTTATCACGCCAATATGTGGAGGCTTCCGGATTATAGGAGGAGCTATCTCGCGCAATACCAAACTCTTCAAGCACAATTGGTTTATTAAGTTGTTTTGCTACTTGAACATGGTCATCCCAGTATGCATCCACTTTTTTTAATGTTTGTTCAAATACCTCTTCTCCATCGCCCGGTTTAAACCAGCCCCAGTTTTGTGCCCATATATGCATGGTTATATAATCAACATTTGGGTCATCGTTATCCAGCAATACATTTACTCCTGCTGCATTACCAGACGTATTACCCTCCGTTCCTAAACAAACAAGATGATTCTCATCAAGTAATTTAATGAAAGCTGATGTTTTTCTAGTCCAAGCCCTAAATTCCTCAGGAACGTGATAGCCTCTGGGCTCATTTGCCAACTGCCATGCCATTATGGTTGGGTCGTTTTTATAAGAGATGCCAGAAATTGAGTTGGTTCGGTTAATCACTTTTTCAATGTGATTATTCATCAACTCCTGCGCCTTTTCGTTTGAATAGAAACCGGCTGAAAAGCGTTGAAAATCATCCCAGGAATATGCTTTATCCTGAGGATAAGGGATTGCTGTTCCATCAGCCCAGTTTAAATACTGCGGGAATCCTCCACTCCAAGTCCAAAAATTACCAAGCACCATAACTGCTTTCATATCTCGCTTAGCCATCTCATTTAATAAAAAATCGAGCCCTTGCCAGATATCTTCATTATACACCCCGGGCGCCTTTTGCAGTGCTGGATGAATTGCAAAACGCATCTCTGAGTCGGCTTCACTCGACGCCAAAACACGAAGGTTAGTTACACCCATTTCTTTCAATTGCTCAAGTTCACGAAGCAACCTTTCTCTGTCACCCGATTCAGGAGCCCCCAAATTCATCCCTTGCCAGTAATTTGCACCTTTAAAATGATAAGACTGGTTGTTTACTATAAACGAAGTGTTTTTAATTTGAACAAATTCCGTTGTTGTATCAACTTCTTTACACCCAAATATTAAAACAAAAAGGGCAGCCATATATAAATATGTTTTCATAATGATTAATGAATATTGATAAAACCTATTTCTGAACTTGCTTCAAATGCATAATCTGTAATTTTTCTATATCAAATTCTCCCGAACCTGACATTTCAACCTGACGCTTCTCACTTGGCAATAAGTCGAAGTAATTGTCGGAAAAGAAAACTTCCTGGTCGGGAATATTCAAATAAATATCTCTGGCTAACTTATCTGTTGAGATTTCCAACATTTGTTTCCCATCTATGTTAACTACCGAAGTTGTAAGTTTGATTTCTGGTAAGGATTGTTCTTTAGGTTTAGAGAGATAGAAATTATTTGTGGTAAGCACTTCTTCGACTTTAAGCAATTTTACATTAACCACTACATTGTTTTTGGAAACTGAGCCAACCATTGATGAAATGTTTAGGGACTTCACAAAAGTACTGGTATTTGCTCCTACTGTCACTTTTAAAGATTGTTCATTAACTACTTTGCCCTCAAAATCGAGTACTGATAACTGCAATTCTCCATCAAATCCTTCTAATAAATCTGAAACTACATATAAATCTAACTCATCATCATTCAAGAATGAACTAATTATTAATGGTTCGTAGGCTCTTTTGGCTGCATAGTGTAAAGCTTTCCATTTGTGGTAATAATCGGTACTGCTCCAACTCGCCACAGGCCAGCAATCATTTATTTGCCAGTACAAAGTCCCCATACAGTAGGGCATTGCGCGACGGTGCGCCTCAATGGCCATTTTAATTCCTCGAGCCTGTAACACATGGCTCATGTACAAAAAGTCCTCAAAATCGGTCGGAACTTTATAATCCCAACTCATGTATTCTTTTATGCGAAGATTGCCAATTCCACTACGTTGATGTGCTGCCATTACTTTCGATTCAATATCGTAATCCTCGGGAATGGTATACTTTTTTACCGTTTCAAAATCGGGGAACGACTGAAAACCGTATTCACTCATAAAACGAGCTTTGTATTTATCAAAATCCTCGAATGGGTGTTTACCGTGCCACACGCCCCAATAGTGCATATCGCCACTGGTATTATCGTAATAGGCATGTTTTTCCACTTCGAAACCAGCTTGTGGCGAAGAGGGCCAGTAATCATCTCCATCGGAATAATTGCTAACCACTTCTGGTAAAATATTGTGAAAGATAGCCATATAAGCTTTTTGAATTTCTTCACGCTGTTCTTCGGTATAAAGCTCTTTCCAGCCCCAACCAAATTCCGAGAAATAACTCCAGGCCGCGTTCATCTCATTGTTACCACACCACACTGCTATCGAGGGATGGTTACGCAATCGGACTACATTATCGATAGCCTCTTCTCTAATTGAGTTCAACATTTTTTCGTTACCTGGATACATGCTACAAGCAAACATAAAGTCCTGCCATACCATGATTCCATTTTTATCGCACAGTTCGTAGAAATAATCATTTTCGTAGATTCCTCCACCCCAAACTCGCAACATATTCATATTGGCATTAACTGCATCAGCTACTACCTTTTCATAATCTTCTTTCGTAACACGAGGTAAGAAATTATCATTTGGAATATAATTAGCTCCTTTTGCAAATACCTTCACGCCATTTAGTTCAAACACAAAAGATTCTCCTGCTTCATCTTTTTCACGCACCAATTTCACACTTCTTAAACCGGTATTTATTTTTGATGATGCCAAAACATTTTTGCCCTGCATTACTTTTACTTCAAAAGCATACATGTTTGCATCTCCAAGTCCATTCGACCACCAAAGCTTAGGATTTGTAATTTCGAAAGGGATGGAAACAAGCTCATCGCCTTTTGCCAAAGAATGTGTTTGCTCTACAACAACTTTGTTGTCATTTTTATTAAGAATAACCACCGTTACTTCGGCATCATTATTTAATTCCAGATTCAATTCTGCCTCTAACTTTGCCATTTCCTTGGTTACCGATGGCTGCTTAATAAATACATCCTTAATCCGGAGCTCGTTCCACATTTTAAGGGTAATTGGACGCCAAATTCCCGATGTTACAAAACGTGGACCCCAGTCCCAACCGTAATGATAACCGGCTTTGCGTGTAAAAACAGAAACTTTTTTATCACCTAAACCTCCATTTTCTGATTGGTCGTTTACTGCTGGGTAAGCATATGCCGATGCTTCCAGTAACTCCAAACCTTTTTTAATGGGCGAATGAAAATATATTTTTAGATGATTTTCGCCTTCTTTTGCGATGGGTTTGATATCAAGCTCCCACTGACGAAACATATTGTCAGCTTCTAATATTCGTTCTCCATTAAAAAACACATCGGCATAGGTGTCTAATCCTTGAAAATTAAGGACTAGGTTATCGTGAGATAATTCTTCTTCGGAAATAATAACTGAAGTTGAGTATACCCAATCCTCCTTGTCAATCCATTGCTGGTCTTTTTCGTTGGTACGGTAAAAAGGGTCTTCAATTTGCTTATTGGTTAGTAAATCTGTATGAATGGTTCCGGGAACTGTTGCTAATCCTTCATAGCCTCCTTTTGCCTGTGCGTACTTCCAATTTGAGTTAATTTCACGCTTTTTCATATTGCTGATTTTAATTTCTTGTAAACATGAACTCAAGGTCGATAATGAAATTATCATGTATATAAATATTAACTTCACCTTTCTCATTTTCTCTTGTCTTAAATACTTATTCTACAATCCCATTTCCTCGAATCCTGCCATATTGGCTTTCAAAACCTTCTCAACATCCTGGTCTTCTATGTGCCCAAGAATCCCAAAATCACCTTTATAGCCAGCATCTAACAACTGCTGTATCATTTCCCGTTCGTAATCTCCTTTGCCAAGTGTAAGAATTTTGGGTCCACCTTCGCGTATACCATTTAGGTTTACATACCATAAATAAGGCATCATTGTTTTTACCATTTCCGGGAACTCTCCAAGTTGCTTATGTGCATGATGGAAATTATAGACCAAACCTAGATCTTCATTTGGCAAAGCTTTTATTATTTCAACCTGGTTTTTAGGTTCACCAAACCAGTCGCCATGGTTATATAGAGCAAGTTTACACCCCAGCGCATTTGCTCTTTTACTCAAATATGAAATCATATCGGCTCCCTTACTTATAGCATCGGCATCCGATAAATTTTCAAAATAGTTTGCATTAAAACTAACCCAGATTTGTCCTGTGTACCCAACTTTTTCTACAACTGAAAAAACCTTTTCATTGGAATCGTTTAGTTTATCCACAGAATCCCAATTAGCATCAATCCACACCCAAACAGCTATAACATCAACATCGTTTTGCTTTGCTATTTTTAATTCTTTTGCCATCGAGGATAAATCGTCACTCCTCCAATCGTAGGCATACTTTGTAATTCCCAACGATTTGAGCATTTCAATACGTTCTACAGGTGTTCTTTGCTCGCTATCGTAAGGAACAATACACCACGCATAAATTTTATCTCTATTAATTACTTGTGCATTTCCGTTTTTCCAAACAGAAGAAAATAGGATTACCATAATTTGGAGTATTAATATTCTTTTTACCATTACCTATATTTTTTGTTTTACATCAATGAAAGTTTTACACTTTTTACTTCAGCCGATTTAGTTCCAGGAATTTTAGTTGTGCCAAGTCTCAGCTTGTAGGTTCCTTCTGACAATTCTATCTTGCCAATTTTCATGTTTCCCCAATCCGTTTCAGGAGCTTCTTGTTCACGGAGTACACGGTCGTGATTTTCAAATTTCCTGTGTACAAAAGATTTTTTAATTGTGAATGGGAGATTTTTATCACCGACCTCAATGTTCATTTTTACATCAACATCCTCGGGAGCCAGGGCATAGCTTATTTCAATTTCATATTCTCCCTCCTCAACCACGTCAATTTCCCATTGTGCATAAGCCCCCGTGCTAGTCCAGAAGTCAATCCAATCGTGTGCCCAGCCATATAAACTGTGATAGGCAATACCCGTATGTCTTCTATCTTTTCTTGCTTCAAAAGGAGGAAATAATGTTGCTTCGTGAGCTGGCAACGTGGTTACGGTATAATCGGCATACCCTACAGGGATTGCCTTCTGTTCAAAACCATTTTGGACAACCTCGGAGTACCATTCATTGTATTTTACATTCAACGAGTCATAAACCAAGGGAAATTCTTTACGAATATTTTTAGTTTGGCACGAGTCTACTGCCAAATTATATAGCGCATCATTTATCATTAAAAAGTCGCCAGCAAGAACACGTTTTTTACCCGACCATTCAGAGTATAAACTTCTATCTGCCCAATTATTCTCACCTTTTAATAAACCTGCGAAACTTCTGCCATCAATCGGAAGTGCAGATTTATAATCCAATTGAAGTAGATCAATTAAGGTTGGTAAAATATCGATATGTGCCAAAGGCTGTTTTATTCTTTTACCGCCCTCCAACGTTCCTGTCCAATTGATGATAAACGGTACTTTTACCCCCCCCTCGTCAACCATTCCTTTTCTGCCTTTTAGGCCAGCATTGTACCTAAAATTCAGGGGGCCGTTATCTGACAAGTAAATAACAATCGTATTTTCCCGAATTTCTAACTCCTCCAACTCAGAAAGTAGTCGTTGCAGGTTATCGTCTATATTCTCGCACATACCATAAATAGTGGCATTAAAATCATCGAGTCCTTTTTCTTTGTATTTATCGAAATAAGCATCGGGAACCTGCAAAGGCGTATGTGGGGTTTGATAAGGAACATAACAGAAAAATGGTTTTTGCTGTTCTGAACAATTCCGCATAAATTGAATAGCTTCAGTAGTCAATACATCTGGCAAATAACCTGTAGTTTTGAAGGTAGCTCCATTTTTCTCAATCGTGGTGTTAATATAATTGCTCCAGTGTCCTGAAGTAAAACCAATAAACTCATCGAAGCCCCTGCCTAGTGGATGATAGGGATAATGTGCTCCGTTATGCCATTTGCCAAAGGCTCCTGTAGAATAACCTTCATTTTTTAAGATATCAGCTATGGTTACTTCATTTAGGCGCATATCCTCCCTACCTCGCGTAACTCCCGAAACGCCCGTTCGTTGATGATATCTTCCAGTAAGCAAGCTGGCACGTGTTGGAGCACAAACCGGACTCACGTAAAATCGTTTAGCAAATATGCCTTCATCTGCTAATTTATCAATTGCAGGTGTTTCGATATAAGGATTTCCAGTAAGGGATAAATCACCATATGCCTGGTCATCGGTAATTATTAATAATACATTTGGTTTTATCGAATCGATTTGTTGCAATTTCGGGTTACAAGATGCAAACAGGCACAAAATGCAACAAAATACCCACACAAAAATTTTATATTGAAAGTTTACCATCATTCCTGTTTAATTATACATTATCTCAACCCTACCTACCTGGGCTTCATCTTTAAACTCAATTTTCAGAAATGAATAATCCTTATCCAGTTTTTCTATTTTATACAGAATGGCATCCCAATAGTCGTAATCACCTGCACCGGTTCTATTTCCAAAAATTTCAGCATTTATATTTTGATAAGAAACACCGTCGTTTGAAACATAAAAAGTTAATGCCGTTTCCTTGCTCTGTTCAAATGAATAAATATTCAGTGCTGTAATCTTTCCAGAAACAAAATAAATAGCCTCACTGCCATTCTCTCCAAACATTCTTTCATTGTCTTCTTTGAACTTTCGGTCAAGCTCGGAGTCAAACCTTACATCTTTCGCCATGTACACCGTCATTAAATTCCCCATTTCATCTACCAAAGCTTTCTCTTTCACCTTAACCGGTCCAACCACATTCGACTTAGGAGATAAACCCGAAGCATTTAACGCCTCTATTCTGTAAAAATATGTTTTGCCAATTTCTGCACTTTTATCATTATACAGAGGGAAATATTGAACTGCTGCATCGGAAATATCGTAGGCAATTTGTGTCCAGGGACCGTTTTCGTTTTCAGAGCGCTCTATATTATAACCCGACGCTCCTACTGAACCTTGCCACGAAATGGCATACACATTTTCTATTGGCAACAAATTTGGAGCTTTGGGAACTGGTAGTGTAGGCGCTTTTCCCCCGTCAATTTCAAAAGCCTTTTCATACATTAATTTTAGCAAGCCAATCTCATCGTACTGATAACCACTTGCGAAACCGGGCCAGTGGTATGCTTTGTACAAATTATGACCTACCGGTTCCGAATGCCAGTAAAAACCACCCTCGCGACGGTGCGAACGAATGCTCCAGTTTAAGGTTCCGGCAATATCTTCGTTTGAAATGATATAATCGTAAATACGTTCGTGTGCACTTGTACTTTCAAAACCCAACTCTCCTAAAATATATGGTTTTTGTCCCTTTATAATGTCCCGATTTTTTTGGATGTTTTCGAATTGCTGAAATGGATTTTGCTCGTAATGATGCGAAGACAGAATATCTATATTCGGGTCTTCTACCGATTCAGGATGCACATAGCGATAGTGGTCGATTGCATAAAACCCATCCATCAACAAGTGATTTTTATCCAGTGATTTTACATAGGCAGCAATTTCTTTTACCCAGCTGTATGGAGACTGAAGCTCATTTCCAGTCTCCCAACACATAATAGCTTTGTCTTCTTTATAAGGAATTCCAGTAAGAGTATTGGTACGATTGATGGTAAATTCAATGGTCTTTTTAAAGTCATCAATCAATTGTTGGTCGTGCCAAAAATCATCAAAGGTTTTGCCTCTGAATTCAGCGTATTGCGGCGCTCCTCCCATCCATTTCCAGTTATTCAGAAACGAGAAAATAATACGCACGCCGGTTTCGTTTGCAATTTTTAGCATCAGGTCGTTTACCACAAATGCTTCTTCCACAAATTCTCCGGGACCGGTTACAAAAGTGGGAACACTCTCGGGTTCATCAAAACGTTTTACCGGAATAGTATAAATTCGAATCACTTTGCCACCCATTTGTTTTACGGTTTCAAAAGCATCTCTAATTTCAAATTCGTTGGGGTAACGATACGGGTGTTCCAAAGTAAATCCCATTTCGTCTTCCACATAATTAAGGTTTGGAATATTCATTGAAATAAAGCGATAGGTTATATCGCCATCTTTCAAATATTTACCATCGCGTGTTATAAAGTTTTCGAAGCCTGATTCTTGCGAAAAGGCACTAAGGCTGCAAACCAGCAAACTGGCAAAAAATATTAATCTCATCATAATTAGTTGGTTGTAAAGAAGAAAGACAAACGTTATGTCATTCTGAAATATCTATTTTAGTTAATTTATCTGAATCTGTTTTAACTATTCTACAATTTCAAAAACCTGGTAAGCTTTTACGACTTTTGAGTTATCGCCATAGGCCTTTACATCAATCCGATGAATGCCTGGTGAAAGCCCTATTGGTAATCTGGCTTCCCAAATGTGGTTGCTTTTGGCAATACCCGGAGTCCAGTTGTCTTTATTAAAACGTAAATCTATGGTGCGTTCAATAAATGGGTCAGTAGCGTTTACATTTTCCAAAATAATAGGTTTACCCCCATCTATTGTCGCCTCCACTTCATGAGAACTTTTGCCTGTAAACCAATTCACAACTAGTTTATTGGTATCAATATCCTCCCTTGTAACATCGCCCATAGGGAACGAAATTCGCATTTGATAATCATCGGGGCGATTTGCCGGTATAAATTTGTATTGGTAATTATTCCCTGTTAATTCAAGAATAAAGTATCCTTTAGGCGAGCCATCCATGCATGTTGCCAGTGGCACACCTTCCTCATCAAGTGGTGCTGTCCACCATGACCCACAAGCTGCACCAGCTATCAACTCCTCAAAAGGTGCATCACTTTCCCAATAAGTATCTTTGTTATACCACTGGGCTTTTATGGCGTGTAAATGACCGGCAAGACTTAATAATTTTTGTCTCCCATTCAGTAAACCAAACAGTTTTTGAATATCCTCTTTATCGGTATATTTTTCTTCAAAAGGAATGTGCGAATTAATAACCACCAAGTAATCCTCGGGAACTTGTTCAAGGTCGTTCTTAAGCCAGGTTAATTGCTTTTCATCTAATCCACCGAAGTAAGAACCTTTTTTATTCTCCTCTTTATTCCAGCCAAAATAGTTGATATTATTCAAAACAACGAAATGTGTTTTGGCATAATTGAATGAATAGTATTCGGGACCAAAATACTTCTTAAATGTTTCCATTTGATGCTCCTGCCCTTGCGATAAATAATTTACATCATGGTTTCCGGGCACGTGGTAGCCGGGAATGTTTAATGCCCCCATTATTTCGTTTTCCCGTGGATAAATATCCAGGTAATCGTCGGCAATATCGCCCAATACAATGTAAAAATCAGCGTTATGACGAAGCATATCACCTATACTTCCATCCCTGTAATTCGACAAACGTTCGTCGTCAGCCACCTGCGGGTCACCAATAATAAGAGCTTTGTAGGTTTTGCTTTCATCTGATTTCACCATGGCAAAATCAACATTTTTTGGCAAAGCTCCTGTCGGCTGCACTCCGGGATATTTCAGATATTCGGGTGCTCCTGCTGTATTATGGTTATAGTAAAATTGTGGAAAGTTATTCTCTCCGCCTTGAAATCGATAACCCGATGGTTTTACCACAAATACCATCCCGGGGTCGTTTATCTCTATCTTGTAATTTCCGTCAGTATCTGTTAAAACAACATCGTGTTGATTAGAAACAACAACTCCTTTTATACCCGACTCATTCGAATCGAAAACACCATTATGGTTCAGGTCTTCGAAAACCTTACCCTCAATCCATTGCTGCTGCGTACTCGCGCGATAAACAAACAGCAAAAAAACAATATTTAAAATTATCCGAATCATTGTAGAGTCTACTTTTCGGGTTCTTCAACCTGCGCCCTTTTTTCAGCAAGTTCTTTGGTAATCCTTACCATTTTGTTGTCCGTAAGTTTATATAAAAGGAGTAAGGCCCCGGATATAGCTGCTGTAATACCAGGATAAATGCTAATCATTAACCTAATTCCCTTTAGTGAATGTTCTGTTTGTTCTGCATTAGCCTGAAAACCATAAGTAGCCAGAATATAAAGCGGCAAAGCTCCTCCCGCCATCAGCCCCAGTTTTTGTGACATGGAAGAAGATGAAAAAAGTAATCCCACAGCCCGTCTATCTGTTTTCCATTCTGAATAGTCAGCAATATCAGCATACATTGATAAAATTAACGGTAAGACCACTCCAGCACTAATACCTGTAAGAACGTTTAGCACAAAAATTAAAGTAACTTCCTGTGGATTCAACCAATAAAGAAGTACACTGAAAACCGCTGATAAAAACATTGAAACAATAAAAGCAAACTTTTTGCCAAGTAGAGATGAAATTGGAATTGCGAGAAAAGCTCCTAACATATTTGCAGCCAACCATATTGTCATATAAGCTCCTGACAGTTTTCCCCATGCAACCTCTCCAAACAATGGAACTGTTTGATCTTGTACAAAATATTTAAAATAATACATGATACTTGCTTCTCTAAAAGTAAGAAAAACCAACATCAGAATATTAGCTCCCAAGGCAATATACCATTGCGTATTTTTTCCTAAATCTTTCAAATCGTTCCAAACAGAACTTTTTTCTTTTAAAGCCTTTACCCTTTCTTTTGTCCACAGGTAAGTCATAACAAAAAAGAACGCAGCTACAATGGCATAAATAATAACCATATATTGATAGCTTTTGGCATCATTGGCACCGGCATTTTTAAAAAAATCAAGAATATAGGGTGCCGAAGCGGTCATGGCAATTCCACCCGAGTAAGCGCCAATGTATCGAAAGGATGCCAATGCTGTTCTTTCCTTCGGACTGTTTGTCATCACAGCCATTAAAGAACCATAAGGAACGTTAATAGCGGTATATACCATCATCATTAATGTATAGGTGATGTATGCATATACCAATTTACCCGATGGTCCAAAATCGGGGACAGAAAAAGCTAATACACCAATTAATCCAAAAGGTATCGCAATCCATAACAAGTAAGGACGATATTTTCCCTTTGATGTATTTGTGCGATCCGCAATAATTCCCATAAGAGGATCATTAAGTCCGTCCCAAAGCCGAACCATTATAAACATTAATGCGACTGATTCAGGAGAAAGCTCCACAACATCAGTATAGAAGAAGGTTAGGTACATGGCAAAAATTTTCCAAAACATGGAGGAAGCCAAATCACCAAATCCGTAGCCTATTTTTTCTTTTATTTTTAGTTGTTCGTTCATAATAAAAAGTCGGAAGACCGGAGAGAGAAAACCGAAGTATCCGTCAATTGTCTATTCCCTATTTAATTGTTTATCAATTCTTGTAATCATTTCCATTAGTGCGCGGCTGTTATGGTAAGGGCATTTCCAGAATCCAGCTTTATCTTCATTTGTTATTGGTTCGTTACTTTTATTAACCCTCCAATACCATTCTCCGTTTTCATAATCAATTATATTATCTTTTATGAACTTCCAAACTCGCTCAACTTCGATGATGTACGTTTTATTACCAGAAATTTCATAGGCATCCATTAAGCCGACCATTGCTTCTGCTTGAGGCCACCAATGTTTATCGGTATCTATGTAATCACCCTCACGTTCATTAAATACAGACGCATCAATATCAATACCCTCTTTTAAGGTAATGTCAACCAAATTCAAGGCTGCTCTTTGTATTCCCTTTGTAATTTGGGGTTCGTTTATTTCCTGAGCAGCTTCGTGCAATAGCCAAGCTCCCTCAATGTCGTGACCAAATGAAACAATATGGCTTTGACACGTCCAGTCCATCTCACAAAATAGATTGAAATGACCGGTTTTCTCATCAATAATCTTGGTTTGAAAAATATCGAGCAGATCCAGAATACTCCATTTCAAGTCTTCGTCAGGATAAACGCGATAAAGGTTTGTATAAGGTTCAAGAATATGTAAATGCGTATTCATCGTTTTGGGATAATTTGCATCCTTCTCACTCAAACGCATATCTGCCATTGGTTTCCACTCTGCATCCAACGCTTCAACGTACCCTCGGTGTTCTTTATCCTGAAAATTATCTTCTAATAAGTAATAAAGTTTTTGTGCAAAATCTAAACTTTCAGTATTTCCAGAGGCACGGTAATATTCCGAAAACGCATAAATGCCAAATCCTTGTGCATACGCCTGTTTTCGGGTATTTAGTGGTTTTCCATTGTAATCAACTTCCCAAATTAAACCACCATTTTCGGCATCCCAGAAATTATTAACCAGGTACTTGTAGGCCCTATCTGCCATTTTCTTTAGCTTTTCAGAACCAATTAGTTTATATGCAGCTGAAAAGGTCCAAAGTATTCGGGCATTTAGCACTGCTCCTTTAGAGGCTTTTGTGTTAGTCACCCCATTATGATGAATTTGACCTACAAAACCACCAAACTGGTTATCCACGGCCCGACTGCTCCAGAATTCGAGAATGTTTTTCAATTCCAGGGTCATTTCATCTGATATATTTTCTAATATTGATTGTTTGTCCATATTACTCTTGCATTAAAAAGCGAATCATCTCAATTGTATGGTAAGCCGACTTTCCAATACTTCCTTTTAATTCGTTGGTAATTGGCTTATCATTTTTGTCGAGGTAGAAATACTCGCCGCCATTTTCAAAATCGGGGAAAGAACTAAAAAAGAATTCTTCCAGCTGTTTCTTTTCCTCCTGATAGTTATCCTCACACAGTGAAAGTGCCAAAACGGCCTCACAGTGTTGCCACCAGGTCTTTCGGGTATCTAATACTTCATCTGTTTCCGAGTCTACTTGGCTGTAAATCCCATTTCTCACCTTACCCTTTTCAAAAATACTTTTCTGAAAAGTTGCATCCAATATTTGATGTGCCATGTTAGCATACTCTTCTTTTCTATCATTTGATAAAAAGTCCCAGGATTTTGTTCTTAGAAACAAAGAAGCTAACTGAAAGTTATGTCCAGGAAAAACGGGAACATTAGAATTATCGTCATCCGCAGACTCTAATACATTCCACAAATCATCAAATTTCAAATTCACCCAGTTGGTCTGTTTATTCCAACCAGCCTTATGTAGTATTTCAAGGCACTCAGCAAGCATAGGTTCATACTTTTCACGATGTAAACTATCGACACCCCACAAGTTTGCCATGTATGCAGTTATGGGGTACACTAGTGATTGTAAAGATTTACTGCCTGATACCTGACCTACTTTCAAATCATAGGCTCCATAAAAGCCTCCACTTCTTATGTCGTAAAAACGAGTGACAAAGGCATCATGCAATTTATGAATCGTAGAAAGCAAATCATCGTCTGGATTATTCCTGTAAAATTCGGTAAGTCCACAAAGCCCGTACGCTTGTTGCCAAATATCCAACTGGATTGCTTCGGAAGCTTTCCCCTTATCAACATATGAAATTGAATACGCTCCTATCGAATCTGTTCCAATCAAATTATTCAATTGGAATTCAATACTTTTTTTAGCTTTTATCAAATTATCAGGGTAAAATTTCGAGGTATACGATAACCCGTAAATCATTCGGCTTAAAGCAACGGTATAGATTTTATCGGATACAACGCTTCCATTATTGTCCACTTCCGAATAATAAACCATACTGGTTGAATCAAATGCATGCTCATCAAAAAAACCAAACAGACTCTCTACTGTTTTGGCATAATTATTAGGCAAATGCTTCTCTGGTTGTTTAGAATATTGTTGCCCTCTCGCCACAATGCCAAGCAAAAAAAACAAGATTACTATCAAATAGATTCTATTCATTTTAGCTTAGTAAATGCATGAAGTCTTTGTTGGCATCAACCAGTTTATTAATGGTTTTAACCGACAGGTGCGAATACAATTTATCTTGTGGCGAATTCATACAATAATCCACCAACTTATCTACAGTTGATGTTGCTACATGCATTCGCGTATCAGATGAAGCATAGTAGATAAAAACAGTACCGTCTTCATCTTCAATCCAACCATTGGAGAAAACCACGTTTGAAACATCACCAACTCTTTCTTCTGCCAGTGGCGCAATAAAATGTCCATGAGGTTTGTGTGTTACAATCCATGGTTTTTCAAGGTCGGTCATAAACATGTACAAAGTATAGCGCAAACCTGCTGCAGTATTTCTTACACCATGAGCCAGCTGCAACCAGCCGTGTTTGGTACGGATTGGGGCAGGTCCTAAACCATTTTTTACTTCGTAAATGGTATGGTAGGTTTTTGCATCAACAATTACCTCCTCTTTTACTTCCGGGTTTTCGATGGTTTCCGATAATCCGAAACCGATACCTCCACCTTTTCCTGTATCAATAAAACCATCTTGCGGACGAGTATAAAATGCATATTTGCCATCTATTAAATGCGGAAAAAGTACCACATTTCGTTGCTGACCAGTAGTAGAAACTAAATCGGGTAAACGTTCCCAGTTTATTAAATCTTTTGTACGGGCAATGCCGGCTTCTGCCATTGCAGTTGATGTGTCACCCTCTGGAGCACTTGGGTCTTTTCGCTCTGCACAAAATACACCGTAAATCCATCCATCGTCATGCTGGGTCAGGCGCATATCGTATACATTGGTATCCAACCTGTCGTTTTGTGGAATTGTTATTGGCTTGTCCCAGAACTTGAAATTATCAATACCATTGGGACTTTCAGCAATGGCAAAAAACGACTTACGGTCGTTACCTTCAACACGAACAACAATTAGGTATTTATCACTTATTTTAATGGCTCCAGAATTCATGGTCGCGTTAAATCCAATGCGCTCCATAAAACTCGGATTGGTTTTGGCATTTAAATCGAAACGCCAGTGCAATGGAATGTGCTCGCGTGTCACAATTGGATTTTTATATCGGTTGTAAATTCCGTTTGAAGAAAAAAGTTCTTCGTTTTTCTTTTCGATCAAAGTATTGTACCCCGTTTTTACTTTTTCCATTCTGGTTTTAAATAGCTTGTTCATTATAGTAGATTTTATTTTTTGCTTTTTACTGAACTAATACCTTTTTTATAGAAGTTGACTGATTCTTTTTAGCCACTCTAATTATGTGTAGCCCGGGATTAACATCTGAGATATCAATAAAATTACCCGTCAAATTTATCTGTTTAACAGCTTGTCCTGACAGGTTGTATAATGTGATAACAGAGCCGGGCTCAACATCAATATATATTTTACTTTGTGCAGGATTGGGGTAAATATTAATTTCATGTGTATCCAATTCTATTACCGAATTTGAAGTCCCGAAATCCAGTTCATAAAGCTTCGGAAGTTTATCGTTTACAAAAAGTGTTGTCGGATTATTATAGAAATTGATAAAATCGGCGGAACTCGCATGCCCCGGATAAGGAGCATAAAAATGCGAGGTATTGGCATTTCGCCACACCATGGCAAAAGCAATACGTTTTGTTTTCTCGTTGGTCAAAATCGGGTCAAGTAAAATATCGGTAAACCAGGTATTGTTGGTTATTGTTTCCAAACCGGTTTCTGTAAGTGCGCAAATCTTTCCCTTCTCTTCTGCCAATTCTCCTACAATCTCCAATTCATTAATAAAACTATTTTTTCCCGATGAATTTCTTAGGTTCCAATAATCATCAAAACCTAAGATATCTACGTAATCATCTCCCGGATACTTTTCAAGATACTCAGCTGCGTAACTAAATCGGTCGGGAGAATAAGCATAAATAACATTGTGTAAATGCAAACTATCGCGCATATACTCCACCGTAAATTGCCAAAGCTCCTTATAATCTTCTACTGTACAATGTGCATCACCCCACCAAAACCAGTCGCCGGTGTGCTCATGAAAAGGGCGAAAAATTACAGGAACCGATTCTCCGTTTTGTCCGCGCAAGTCTCTAAAGAATTTTGCAATATTTTGAAGTTGTGTTTTATAAAATTCATGTTTCTCACCTCCCGGGATTAATGCAGGGACTGGCAAATCATCGGTTTGGCGGTTCTCCCAGTAGAAATCACCACCGTAAGGATTATCCATATGCCATTCAAAAGCATTTACGGCACCCATGTTATAAAATTTTTCAGCTCTGTAAGTTGCGCTTTCATCGGTATTACCTTGTGCAATCCAACTTAGTCCCCAACCAGCCAACGCCGGATACGAACCACATACGCTTTTCACATCCGATCGGTCGTTATCATTATTCCAACCGATGCCATAACCCGTGGCATCCTGATGTCCGAACAAGAACTGTTCGCCCGAAAGTTCTTTTAAGTTGTGATACAAAATTAGGGTTTGTTTTGTGGCAGTTGAAGCTGCCAGTTTAATTTCTTCTAATTCGTTGGGTACGATGTAAGAGGATTCTATTTTTGAAAATTCTAAATATAAATCTTCTGTAGCATTTTCAACCTGTATTTGATTTTCGGGTGATGTCGATACAGATTTTGCAGCATCAATAGCAGTTTGAAATGCAGTTATATTTGAAGATGGGTAATCAGATGATTCAACATTTGAAATAAAAGTCTCAGCACTTGTAATAAGCTCATCCAACTTTTCTATTACAATTGTTCCACTAATGATAATATCATCTAAAAAAGCTATTCCAGATTTGTCTGTCGACGAGCCACCATCAAAATAAAAATAGATGGTTTCAATAGTTACAGAATTGTCTTTCTGAACCTGAAATTCGAGATTGTTAAAACTTGATGACGAGGAGATTTCTTCTTCTAACCAATCATTAGTACTATTTGTATAAACAGGCTTTATGTTTAATTTGAAAGCTACATCTGATTTTAACTTAAACTGGATTTTATAAGAAGCAATGGTAATATTCTGGTTGGCTTTCCATTGAAATTGATCCCAAGCACCACCGGAAGCACGGTTATAATCAACTTTAAGCAAACTATCCTCAAGGGCGATAGCAAAGGTATTGCCTGTAACATTCCACGCCGAATCCAGTGTGTTACTATTAAAATCATCAATTACCCAGGTTTGAGAATGAGCAAAAAAACTCACAAAAACCAATAAACCTAATCCAATCCAGCGTTTCATGATTTGTAATTCTAAAAGTTTAAGAAAAAATATCAAGATAAAAAGAAGTTGCCCCGAGAACCGGGGCAACTTTCCTTTTCTCTATTTATTAATTACCACATTTTACCGTCGGTAATGTATACATCGTCAATGTTTATCTCGTATTCCTCACCAGTATCAACGTTACCTGTCGTAAAGCCAAGCTTAACATAGTCGATTGGTGCAGTTGGGTCAAACTCAGTGGCATCACCACCCCAGTTTCCAACATAATCTGCCAAACGAATTGAGTGTGCCACCCAGCCGTCAGACTGAATAAAGTAGTCGCTTACATCAACGCTTCCACCCCATTTGGTTTCGTTCTGGTAAATTTCAACCTGAACCATACCTTTTTTGCCGTTGGTGTTGAAGATGAAGCTTAAGTGTGGGTCAACCGCTGTGCTCAAGTCTACCGCATTGTAATTTCCTATCGCACCAGTCCAGTTCCAAGTTCCACCTGAAGTAAGCCAAACCGAATAATAATTTTCACCACCACCAAGCGGCGCATCTGATTTTATTGCATGATTTGCATCAAAACCGTTATCTTCCCATGGGTCGTTTCCATCTTCAAAATCGAAGACTTTTGCAATAGGATTTTGAGGCCCATCGGTAATCATAATCTGGTCTACATGGATTTCAAAATCTTCAACTACACCATCGCCGTTACCTACGTTACCAGTAATGAAACGCATAGCTACTTCATCAAATACTCCTAATGGGTCGAAATCGCCAAACAATTTTTCAATTGGGTACGAACGCCATTCCCATCCCTCGGTTTGTACCGCATAGTCATCCCCGTATTTCAGGTTTTCATCGGCATTACCATTATTTAAATGGTTATCTTTTGCAGTTCCATCTTGTGTCATAAACGGATTAATATATCCTCGTTTTCCATTTGTATTTACAAGGAAAGTGATATATGGTTTATGGAAAGCCGATAAATCTATTGATTCAGTATAACGAATATAGAAGTATGTTTTCCAACCTGAATCTTCTCCAGGGTTTAGCACAGAATAGTAGTTGTTACCACGTGCTTTTGCAACACCGCCAAGATTTAATCCATATTCTGCCGGAGCATTTTCCATGTCAACAGCATCCGGGGCACCATCCTCAAAGTCCCAAAGCACAATTGGCTCAACCGCATCAAATAAATCGCTTGGTTCTTCAATTGGTATGCCTGAAACTTCGTCAATTTCAATCGCTCCCAAAGACTTTACTTTAACCGTTGCAGTCTCGCCAGGAATTAGAACCATTCCTGCAGTAGGTACTGCAATTTTATCGGTTGAGGCAGCATTTGAAATCTTTACAGCCTGTCCGTTTATACTAACTTCTGTAATTAAGTCAACATTTTCTCCTTCGATGGAAAATGCTTCGTTTGGGACCAATTTAGTTGGCCATCCAGTAATTGTAACTTCAGGATAGTTTACTTTTAGCACTTCAGTTGTTAAGGTTTCTCTCCTGTAAACGTTCTTTACCGAAATCAATCCTGTTTGTGCACGGCGGGCTACTTTAAACTGAACAGAAGAAGCAGAAACTGAACCTTCAACAATTTCACATTCTTGACCTGCAAGTTTAATTGCAGTGGTTTTCTCTAGGTTTGCCCCACTAACGGTTATTACTTCATCAATAAAAGCTTCAGTGGTACTTAAACTCGTTATCTCTGGAACAGGCCAGTTAATATCGTAATCTTCCGACCATTCTTTGTCTTCGCAAGCGGTAAAAAAGAGTACCACAGCTGCAAAAACCATACTGCTTAGTATTTTAAATATATTCTTTTTCATTGTAGTATTCTTTTTTAGTATCCAACATTTTGAGTAAGCCCCCAATCTTCAACTTCACGTAAGGGTATTGGCATTAGTGGCACTTTATGTCCATTAGGCCCATCAATACTGCGCGCCAAACAATTTCCACGTAAATCGACATTCTCGTAACGTAATGTTTCACCATCAGAAGTTTTAAACGTTTCCTTTTTAAGGTCAAGAGCTTCCAGATATCTACCCGTTCTTACCAAGTCCCAGAAACGTTGTGCTTCCATCGCTAACTCTACACGACGCTCCTTCCAAATTGCTTCCAATAATTCTTGCCCTGAAGAAGTAATCTCAGGAAGGTTTCCGCTAAAACCGGTAGGAGTATAATCTACTGTTCCTTCAACCCATCCTTTAGCGTAGGTACTGTTTCTGGCACGCTCGCGAATCATATTTAGCATTTGTTTAGCTTCGCCTTCTTTGGAAGTGTGAAAGGCCGCTTCGGCATGTGTAAGTAACACCTCTGCATATCGTAACTTGCGAACATTACCAGCACTACTTTTTCCAATTGCAGGACGATAGGCTGGTTCCAATGCTGCTTTACGGTTCATATAAGGAGTCATTTGTGCGGTTAAATCATAATCGCGTTTAACTCCGTGTACAACACCTCCGTTAAACGATTCTCCATATACGGTACATCCTAAGCGAGGGTCGTTATCTTCAAAAGTCTCAAAAAGATTTACCGATGGATTATTAAAGCCCCATCCCCAATCGGTACGGTTACCCTGAAACTGGTGAAAGTTAGTACCCGTCTTTTCAGGTGCGTTCGGAGTTGTTCCCTCAACAAACTGTAATTCGAAAATAGATCCGCTATTATTTTCTCCATCCATTTCGAAGATAGTTGCAAAGTTTGATGCCAACTGGTATTCACCGCTGTTTATAATAGCTGAAGTTTGTGCATACACATCATCCCAGCTTGTGCTCGACTCAGCATCCATTCCAATTTGATACATTAATGTTCGTGCTAAATAAGCTCGGGCAGCTCCTTTTGTGGCGCGTCCCAAATCAGATGCATCGTAACCACTTTTTTCAGGTAACCTATCAACAGCCATCTTAAAGTCAGCAATCGCCTGCTCAAAGGTTTCATGATAGCTAGCTCTTTCTATAGTACCGAATTGGTCTGGTGTTAATGGTTCGGTAAAAACCGGTGCTCCACCATAAACTTTAACCAGGTATGCATAAAAGTATCCACGAACAAAAAGAGCTTCCCCTTCTAAACGTGTTTTTAAAGCTTCGTCCAATTTGCTGTTTGCCAGTTGTTTCAATACAGAGTTACAACGATAAATACCATCATAACACTTAATCCACAAGCCTTCAAGCACTCCACTACCTGGAGTGACCCGCCATTCAACCATTTCTTGTAACTCTTGAAAATCAGCCTCCTTACTCCCTTTCTCGGCGTCATCACTCAAAAAATCACCAAAGAAAAATTCATAATTATGTGCCAACCATTGAAAATCAGGACCAGGGCCTTCTGTCATTCCTATAATATCATAACAAGCATTTACTGCATAAATAGCATTCTCCGGAGTATTAAAGAAACTCTCCTCTGTTTCTTGTGCAATCGGGTCTACTTCCAGAAAGTCATCACAACTTGCAAGTATCAATCCGAATGCGAAAAATATATAAATTAACTTTTTCATTTTAATTTTCTTTTTTTGTTAGAATGTTAAGTTAACACCACCATTGATTATAACCGGGACCGGGTAAGTAGCGTAATCCACACCACCACCAAGGGCTCCGCCATAACTTGCAATTTCAGGATTCCATCCTGAGTAGTCAGTAAAAGTTAACAGGTTATCAGCCGAAACATAAATCCTCATGTTCGACAATTTCATTTTCTCCACAAAATCTTTAGGAAGCGTGTATCCTAACTGAACATTACGCAAACGTACGTAAGTTCCATCTTCAACATAACGGTCAGAAAAACGCCAGTTTTGATTTGGGTCGTTGCTAACCATACGCGGTTCGTTAGCCGATGGGTTGTCAGCTGTCCAACGGTCTAAACGGTCGGTTGAGTAATTAGAAAGAATACCGGAGGTTTGAATCCAGTAGGCATGACCATTTACAATTTCGTTACCTACTGAGGCATAAATAAAAGCCTTAAAGTCAAATCCTTTGTAGCTCATATCCAAATTCATACCAGCAGTAAAATCAGGAAATGCACTTCCTAGCTTTATTTTATCCAAATCATCAATCTTGCCATCTCCGTTTTGGTCAATAAACTTTACATCACCCAATTCTGCAACCGAACTGGTAACATCATTTAAGTAAGCATCCAATTCTGTCTGGTCGTTAATTATACCATCGGTTTGTAAACCATAAAAATAAGCCAGTTCTTCACCTGCTTCTGTTCTAGTTACACTACCTAATTTGGGTACACTTCCTCCTGCAAATGGTTCGCCACCTGCAAGGTCGGTTACTTTGTTCGAGACTTTACTTATATTTACTCCTACCGAGTATGAGAACCCAGAATTTTTATCCTCATGCCAGTTCAATGAAACGTCAAAACCATTGTTTTCCATAGTTCCGGCATTTACGCTTGGGCGCTGTGCTCCAACATAGAAAGGAATTGGTTTATCTAATAAAAGGTCGCGTGTTTTACGGTTAAAGTAATCAACCGATAAATCTAAACGCTGGCTTAAGAAACTAAAATCGGCACCAACGTTTAACTGCTCCGATGTTTCCCATTTAATATCAGGGTTTGCTGTCTTTTTAGCAACAGCCCCATCAACTATACCACCACCTACAACGTAAGTATAACCCGTTACCATTGTAGTTACATAATCATAGTTTCCAATAGAGCCTTCATTACCAACCTGTCCCCAACCTGCTCGTAGTTTTAAGCGGTCTAGCCAGTCAGCATCGTCCATAAAACCTTCTTCCTTTACATTCCAACCTGCAGAAAATGAAGGAAAATACCCCCATTTATTGCTTCCTTTGAATTTTGAAGAACCATCAGCACGCATGGTAGCTGTAAACAAATACTTATTTCCAAAACTGTAATTTGCTCTTGCAAAGTACGAAGCCAAAGTATGACGTGATTTTCCACCACCAAGGTCCTTTTGTTCCTGGTTACGAGCCAATCCTAAAAACATCAAGTCTTCATCGGCTGGCACATCAAATCCTTGAGCCCAAATATCATCCCAAATAAATTCCTGGGCCTCTGCTCCAACCATTGCATTAATATGATGCTCGTCAATAGTTTTTACATAGTTAAAGAAACCATTCCAAGCCCAACTTACACCAGTTGCTTTTTGCTGATAAAGTTGACTCTCATCTCTTTTTTGGTCAGGTGCAACATAAAACTGTGGATAGTAATTTTTTGTATTTGCAAACTTCAAATCAGCTGCATACATAGTTTTAAACGACAAACCTTTTGTAAATAAGTCATCAATATTCAAGGTAAAATTTCCAACCAATTTATGCTCACCCCTTGTTTGATACTCTGCCTCATCAACAGCAATTGCAGGATTATTAACAGAAACACCACTTAAAAAGCGTGCTCCATAGTTATTGGTATAATCATCCCATGCTGCGGTAATTGGATCCAGGCGAATTGCAACCGGTAAAGCTCCTGAATAGGCACCATCATTATGGTTATTCTTTTTATAAGTTGAATACGAGATATTTGTACTCAAAGTAACTTTTTCTGAAAGTTCATAGTCGTTGTTAGCCCACACAAAAAGCTTGTCCATTCCACTATTATCAACAATCCCCTCTTGCATAAACAAAGTTGCACCAACGTTATATGAGATTTTGTCGGTTCCACCCAAAGCTTTAATACTATAATTCTGAATAGGTGCTACTCCCAGCATTTCGTCTTGCCAATCGGTACCTTTATAATTATTTGCAATTACATAATCAAGAATTTCAAGCTCATCGACAGGAAGTACACGCCCTGCGTTAGCAAATGCTTCCTTACGTAGCATCGAAAACTCTGTGGCATTTGTTAAAGGAATTCTTTCGTTGGTATACTGTACACCTGCATAAGCATTCACTTCAATTTTACTATTATCCTTTGAGCCCGATTTTGTAGTAACTAAAACGACACCATTAGCACCACGCGAGCCATAAATTGCCGTTGCCGAAGCATCTTTTAATACCTCAATGCTTTCAATGTTTGATGGGTCAACATTACTGATATCATCAGTTGGAAAACCATCTACAACGTAAATAGGATTACTATTACGCCATGACCCAACACCTCGAATACGGATTTTTACACCTGCACCTGGTTCACCGGAATTAGAAACAACATCAACACCAGCTACTTTACCTTGAAGTGTTGAAACAACATCAGCAGTAGCCACTTTTTGCAAATCTTCTCCACCAACACGGGCAACAGCCCCCGTTAAGTCACTTTTCCGCATTGAACCATAACCCACTGCAACCACTTCTTCAATTCCAATGGCATCATTTTCCAATGTAATGTTGAAAGTTGTGGTTCCTGCAACCGGTAACTCCTGCGATTTCATTCCTACGAACGAAAAAACAACAATAGCATCTTCTGCAACATTGGGAAGGGTAAAATTCCCATCGAAATTAGTAACTGTACCTTGAGAGGTACCTTTTAAAACAACAGTTACGCCTGGCAATGGCTCATTCGCTGAGTCAACTACCCGTCCTGTAATTGTTTTTTGCTGCCCAAAACTTATCCAGCTAATGGATAAGAACAGCAACGTTAGAAAAAAGCTAAGATTTTTCTTCATACAATCTCTGTTTAAATTTGAATAGTTATTGATTAATTTATCTCTATCTGTTTTGTGAAATTATTCACGATACAAACTTATCAGAGGAAAAAGTCAGATTCAAATGAAAAAACATCGTTTAATGGTACAATTTTGACAATCATATATTAATGTATTTTCAACAATAAGAATAAAGCCGAAGTAAAACACGGGTTACAATAAAATAAGAAACCAGCACACACAGGACTTCCACTGAGTATACCTGCCTATCACACCTACTTCTCCTAATTCAAAAATCACAATAAATTATTCCACTAATTGCTATATTATCAATATTTTCGTATACATTTCTTTCACACATATAGTACTATTTTATCAGTTTTAAGTACATTTGTACAAAGCAAAAGAGATGGATGAACAAATTCACAGGGAAATAACTCCGTTAAAAGAGAATGATTGCTTCTTGATTTTTGACCGTGAGCGTAAAGGATTTACCTTTCCAATACATTTTCATCCTGAATTTGAAATAAATTATATTTACAATGCAGAGGGTGCCAAACGCGTTGTTGGTGACCATGTTGAAAATATTGGAAGAAGAGAATTAATTATGGTAGGACCGAACCTTTATCACGGTTGGGAAAATGATAAAAATTCGACTCAAGAACTTTTGCATGAGATTACACTTCAGTTTCCGAGAGAGCTTTTTGCCGATCATTTAATCAACCTAAATTTGTTAAAACCAATACATAAACTTTTTAACAACGCCAATCGTGGAATAAAATTTTCACAAGAAACCATTAAAACGCTTGAACCTAAAATATACAGCCTCAGTCAGAAGAAAGGATTTGAAGGTTACCTCATATTCCAATCACTTTTATACGAATTGGCAATTTCTACAGATCAACAATTACTTACAAACATATCATTCCAAAGCAAAAATGATTTTCATAACAGCGAACGCATTGAAAAAGTATATAAGTATGTAAAGAAAAACTTTGGAGAAAAATTAATGCTCGAAGATGCTGCTAACATGGTAAATATGTCGATTATCTCATTTAGCAGATTAATAAAACAAAGAACCGGCAAATCATTCGTTGATTTCGTTAACGAAATTCGACTGGGCTATGCTACTCGTTGGTTAATAGAGTCTAATAAAAGTATTTCAGAAATTTGTTTCGAATGCGGATTCAACAATATTTCCAATTTTAATCGAACATTCAAAAAGAAACAAGGATGTACTCCAAGTGAGTTTCGAAGTAATTTTACGGGAACTAAGAGTGTACTATAAGTTGGTGACAATAAAAATCAATAAACTTGCATAGTCCTTCTAATTAAAGAAAATAACGATTCTTTTCTAATGGGTTTAGAGATATAATCATCGAAATCTGCATTCTTTGCCTTTTCTTTATCCTCATCATAGCCGTAAGCCGTTTGGCCAATTATTCGAACCTTTGAATTAAAACGACGTATGCTCTCCGCAGCCTCATATCCATTAACATCAGGCATCTTTATATCCATTAATATTACATCAATATCAGGAATAGTTTTACAAAGCTGCACTGCTTCACTCCCAGTTTGTGCATATAGCACTTCACGACATTTACCTTTTAGTAATAAACTCAGGTAGTAATACGAGGGATAATCATCATCTGCAATCAAGATTTTCAATTTCGTCTTCCAATCTTTAGATTTCCCGTCGACTAATTCATTTATTTGCAGCTCCTCTCTTTCCTTCTCAAAGTATTCAATCGGAATGTTAAAATAGAAGATTGAACCTTGTCCTTCTTTACTATTGACCCCAATATCCCCCCCCAGGAAATTAACATAAGCTTTTGAAATAGAAAGTCCCAATCCAGCCCCTTGATAGGCATCTTTATCCAAGATATCAGCTTGAACAAACCGGTCAAAAATAGCTTCCTGTCTTTCACTTTTAATACCGATTCCGGTATCTTCAATACGGAATTCGAAATAAGATTCATTTCTTACGCAAATCATTTTGATAGAGCCGACACTTGTGTACTTAATTGCATTCTGTACAAGATTTGATAAAACTGACGTCAATTTCTCTTTATCACTATTTATAAAGCTTAATCGTTCCGGGATAGAATCTCTAAGTTCAAATTCAATTCCCCTTTTTTCAACCTTATATTTATAAAACGTGTAGATATCTTCCATCACACTATTTATACTAAAGCTTGTTATTGCAAGTTCTGTAGCTCCAGCTTCAATTTTTGAAATACTAATAACATTATTAATGATTTTAAGCATTCGATTACTTGATTTTCTGATAATGTTAATATATTTCTTTTGAGACTCTCCATCTAATTCTGCCTCTAGCAATAATTCGGCAAATCCGAGAATTCCATTCATTGGGGTTCTTATTTCATGACTAATATTCGCTAAAAATGCTGTTTTTAAGCGATCACTTTCCATAGCCTTTTCCTTGGCCTTAATCAATGCCTCAGTTCTAATCTTTACTTTCTTATCTAGTTTATGATTAATCCTGTTAAGGATTTTATCATGTTGTCTTCTCTCGATAACAACCCCAACAGTTATAGCCAAGGATTTAATAAGCTCTACTTCAAACGGGCTTGGTTTTCGAGGATTTTTAAAGTAAATGGCAAAAGTACCAAGTAATTTATTTGTGTTAACCTCTATAATAGGTTGTGACCAACAAGCCATAAACCCATGCTTCGACTGATGCACTCTATAGTCTTTCCATAATGGACTCTTCATTAAGTTTGAAACAATAATCCTTTTTTTAAAATAACCCGCAGTTCCACAAGAACCAACATTCTTTCCCAGTGGTAAAGGATCAATTAGGACTCTCCACTCCTTTGGGATTCTGCTACCAGCAATAGGTCTTAAACCATGCTTTGTGTTTAATAAAATTGTTACAGCGTGTTCCGCTCCCAAACTATCAAGGCTATTAGTAAGATCATTGAGAATAGCTTTCAACGATCGTTGAGATACAACTTGAGTGAGGGTATCGTTTTGAATAGTTAGAATTCTTCGCCAATCTCGACTAGTTATATCCATCTTTAGTTTTTTTTATTTTTGCACTATATCAAAAATAAACTTATCATAAAATAAAAAAACCAAGGGGATTTGAAGGGAGTTTGAATCTCTATTTATTCTCTTAAGTAAATACAATTCACGTCATACATTCCAATACAAATATAAAGTATTTTTGCTACTATAGCAATTTTCACTGCAAAAAACATCAAAAAGGCTTACAACTATATATGCAAGGCATTGAACATTAACATATCAATTTAATTTCTTCACACGGATATTTCTGTATTCCAGCTCTGCCCACTCAGCTTGTAAGGATATTTGTCCTGAATCAAGAGGCTTCCATACTCCATTTTTATCTTCGAACTTCATATTGTTAACTTCGTTAATCAACTTTCCATTTAGGTAATACTCAGCTTTGTCACTTCCATGCACAATAATCTCGGCCAAATTCCACTCCCCAAGCTCTTTTTCGGCATAAACAGAAGTCATTCCTCTGCCCACTTTTCCATCATCTAACATTCCACGTAGACTTAGTGGAGCTCCTGGCTTATACTTTTCGTTTTCAACAGGAATTTCTGCCCTGCTATTGTGAATCACAAAAATATCACCGGTAACGTATTTATCTCCAGACTTTCCATCTCCCAACTGCATTTCAATGGAGGCGGGCCAAACATTTTTTGGATTTGTATGAATGTGAAAAAGAATCCCGGCATCGCGGTTTGCCTCAGTGCGAGGTTGGAATTTATTTTTCAACCAACGATATTCAACCTGCAGATGAAAAATTGAAAATGATTGTTCTGATACTAGATTCGCATTGCTTTGGTTTGAGCCTGGCTCAGCACCATTATAAACATGTATAACACCATTATTAACTTTAAAGATTTCCTCTCCTTTTATCGCATTTTCACTCCCTCTATCTCCGGCAGTCCATCCATTATAAGCAGTCCATCCCTTCAAATCTTTTCCATTAAATAGAGTCGTCCATTTTTCCTCAATATCCAAAATAGGATCTTTTTCTAATGGTGTAACTTCATATTTCTTGATTGCAACAGGCCCATGGTTACCCTGAATAGAAATTGGTCCCATAAGTGCTTCCTGCTTGAATCGATCACCTCCCTGCCTTGTTGGTCCTGGCACCTCCACGTTATCTTGCACCAATATATCATTCACTTTAACAGAAATAAATCGGGCATTTTCAACCTTTATTCCCTCTTTGTTAAATCGAGGAGCTCTAAACACAATACTAAGTGTTTGCCATTCTCCCGGAGCTTTTACAGCATTCACCATAGGAGCAACACCACCTGAGCCTCTAAGATCCCCTTCTTTTTCAGGATCCCAACTTTGGTATATGCCTCCTAAATCACTGAAAGTAGGTTCTGTTACTCCATAACTCCCAAATATCTGTATTTCGTAGCGTCCCATTACATACACTCCAGCATTGGAGTTTTTAGGCACCATAAATTCCAAATCGATTTTAATGTCTTTAAATTCTCCTTTAGTAACAAGGAAAGAATGCTTTGCCTTAATGGCGCCATTATTAAGAATTTGCCCGCCATTTTGAGTGGCTGGAGTAACCATAAACTCTGTTTTATTAGGTATAGCCTCAACAGATTTCACCATTTTCCATCCTTTAACCGGCTCAAAATTGGATAGAACATCACCTTGCAACATGTCTATTGCACTTGCTGGTTGTTGAATTTGTGCTGCTGATTTATACTGTATAAGTGAGCCAATAATTATGGTAGCTAATATTGCCCTAAATACATTCATATTAATATTTTAACAATTATTATAAAAGTCCGCTTAACTTCCTTTATGTTCATTTTTTTAATAAACCAGGAACTGGCAATATCTTCACATCTTGATCATAAATTTTCTGTATTACTGCTTTTTGTTCCGTTTGACTTGAGGAGATATCATTTAATTCAGTTATATCATTTTGGATATCGTATAAACTCCCTCCAATAGGATGTAATTTTGGATTCGTCCCTCTATTGTTCTTTTCTGTTTCAGTAATATTCCTTACTAATTTCAAGTCTCCAACCCTAATTGAATAGATATTCCGTTTATACCTTCTAAAAAACAGGTAGTCATGAGCAACTTCCCCCTTTTTATTACCAATTAAGTAAGGTAAAAGATTCACTCCATCAATAACACGATCCGTTGGTACTTTTGCTCCTGCCAGTTCCACTGTAGTTGTAAAAATATCCATGGATGATACTACTAAATCTGAAATCTCACCTGCTGGCAATTTTCCTTTCCAAGACATCACATAAGGCACCCTTACTCCTCCATCATATACTGTCCCTTTTCCTGACCTAAGCGGAAGATTCACACAACCAAAATCTACCGGTCTAGCTAAGGCTCCACCATTATCGCTCAAATAAAAAACAAGTGTATTTTCTAATAATTCTTCATCTTCGAGAAGACTTACGATTTTACCTACTCCATCATCAACAGTAAGTAGCATAGCCAGGTAAATTAACCGTAGTTCTTCTGTTAACTCTTGTTTTGCCTGAGGAGTGTCATCCACTTTTCTGTAGGCTTTGTGATCAAAGGTTCTATCGTTACCCGACTTGTACCACATATCCGTTTTCGTTTTTAAACGATTGTAAACAGATTGAAATTTAGGTTGGTGCTTAACTATACGCTTTATTGTCGCTTCCTTTGCAGTAAAAGGGCTGTGCGGTGCATGATACGCAACATAGGCGAAAAAAGGATTATCCTTATTCCGTTTAATAAAAGACAATGCTTCATCAGTCACGGCATCTGTTAAATATTTTCCATAAGCTGGCACCTTGTATTCTCCATTCTTCCAACACGGCGGCAAATCCAAGCCACTTCTTTTCATGGTATAATCTTTATAATATCCATGTGCAATATCTTCTTCTAGAGCGTAGTCATCATTTCCCCAGAAATAATCAAATCCACGTCCAATAGGTCTCACATCTGGAGTAATAGACCCCATATGCCATTTACCAAAAGCTCCGGAAACATATCCCTTTTCTTTAATCACTTTTGGTAAGAATATTTCTGTATTTAACGGTCCGGTATCTCCATTTTCCCAATTATTGTTTTCTTCCATACCAAATCGACTACAAGCACGTCCTGTTAAAAGAGAAGATCTGGATGGTCCACAAGTAGCATTTGCCACATAGCCATTCCGAAAGAAAATACCACTAGATGCCAAAGCATCAAGATTTGGGGTTAGTACATCTTGTGAAGCTGGAAATTCCTTTTTATCATGAAAACCCAAGTCAGCATAACCTTGATCATCTGTAAGTATTACGATAACGTTTGGTGGTCGTTTTTCTGTAGAATTCTCATTGGAAGATTCTACTTCTTTATTAGTACCGGCAAAAGAAGTCGCTACTCCCAATAATAAAAATGCGCCTAGTAATTTTATTAGTTTAAATTCCATATCAACCTTGTATTTTGTTATTTATCATTTTTAAATCAAATACATAATATATGTCAACTATTTTACGCGAATTAAAACTGTTCCATGTGAACGAACCGATGCAGAAAAGCTATCGTTAAATGTACCAATGTCTTTATTTCTCCAGACGTCACGTATCTTTTTCTCGCCCTTAAGCCCTACAGTTTCCCAATCCATTGTTATGACTTGTTCTTTTTCATTCTTATTGAATAGACCAATGGCTTTGGAGCCACCTGCAAGATCTTTTACAACAATCTCGACACCATCCTTTTGATATACCGGAATACCTCCCACTGCTGTGGCATCCTGATGAATATCTAACACTTCGGCATTGGTAAATAAATTCAATGTAAAGTCATCCATTTGATCTACAGGGCATCCCATTAACATAGGTGAAGCCCAGAGTGTCCATAAGGTAATGTGAGTATATTGCTCATCGGCTGTTAATGCTGACGGGATAAGCTTTTTGTTGTGCATTTGTAATCCTACAACCAACATGTCAGGGTCGGTAAAGTGCCCGGGTTCTCCCCTAAATATTTCCAGCCATTTATTTTGCTTTTCCCACTCTTGAATCAAATTCCAGGCTTTTCCATCAGTATCCCATCTGTCTTTTAAATCAACTCCTGTACGGAAACAATTTACACGTGTTTTTACAAGGTCTGCCACCTTAAAGGTTGTATTATTCGATATAGAATATACAATATCTCTTCCACAAGACTCTAACTCGTCAGCCATTCTTACTAAGCTTGCCGAATCGATGGGTTGCCAGTCGTACTTTAGGTAGTCTACTCCCCAATCTACCCATTGTTTTACGTCGTTTGAATCAAACTTATATTTTCCATGACGCCTCCAAAGCGTATTTTTCAAATGTGTTCCTTTCGGATCTACCATGGAAGGCTCCCATTCCCCATCCTTATTATCGCTACTTCCACCAACACCAGCACCGTACGTAGTAATCCATGGCGAAGAGTAAATACCTCCTTTTAGACCTAGAGAATGAATTTCATCATACATTGCTTTTATGTCAGGAAATTTTTCATTGGGTTGAACAGCATTGTATTTTCCACCTCTCTTGTCTTGCCAACCCACATCAATATTTACATAAGAAAATCCATAGTTTATTAGGCCTTTGTCTACCATTGCCCGCGCTGACTCTAAAACTCGCTCCTGAGTAACGTCGAGTCGTGCCCAACAATTAAAACTGTTCCATCCTAAAGGAGGTGTTAAACAGATGGTTTGCCCCACCTTAATGGTAAACTCTTTAGTGTCTTTTCCTTTCTTATTCTTGGCGACCAAGGTTACCTGGTAGTCCTTTTCTGTTAAATCCTGAATTTTTCCAAAGATTTTTCCTGTTGTTACATCTACCATTAGTCCCTTGGGTAAACCCTCTGCTGAGAATTCCATTGGACGATTTCCTGTGGCAGGTATAGTATATATAAATGGAGAGCCTGGTCTAACTCCAAAAACAGTGGCTCCATTTATTTGCGGTGCTACTTTTACGGGTGGAGTTAAAATATAGTGTCCTCCATTATTAGCACTCGACGGATAAGCAGGATAGTAAACATCCGCATCTTCTTGTGCCTGACAAAAAGTAAAAAGCAACAGGGACAAACAACTTAAAATTAGCTTTTTCATACTATTAATATTGATTATTTAAAAGGTATAGTATGGAACTCGCATGTGTCTTGATAACCCTCTTGGGTATATATGTTTTGCATGCTCGTTTCATTTCTTCAAATTTTTAACTATTTAACTCGTATTAGTATTGTTCCGTGTGAGCGAACAGATGCAGAAAAGCTATCTTTAAAAGTTCCGATATCTTTATTTCTCCATACATCGCGTAGTTTTTTCTTTCCTTCAAGTCCTACAGTCTCCCAGTCCATTGTTACGACTTGCTCCGTTGCATTTTTATTGAACAAACCAATGGCTTTCTCCCCGTTTTCAAGATCTTTCACAACAATCTCGATACCATCTTTTTGAAATACAGGTATTCCACCTACAGCAGTAGCATCTTGATGAATATCTAATACCTCTGAGTTAGAAAACAGATTGAACGTAAAATCGTCCATCTGATCTACGGGGCACCCCATCAACATAGGTGAAGCCCAAAGTGTCCATAGTGTAATGTGAGTATATTGCTCATCGGCAGTTAATCGCGACGGAACAAGCTCTTTGCTTTGCATCATCTGTTTACCCACAACCATCATATCAGGGTCGAGAAAGTGACCAGGTTCTCCTCTGTAGACTTCCAACCACTTATTTTGCATTTCCCACGCCTGTAGCATATTCCATGCTTTTCCATCGGTATCCCATCTGTCTTTTAAGTCACCACCAGAACGAAAACAATTTACACGAGTCTTAACAAGGTTTGCCATGTTAAATTTTGTATTGTTAGAGATTGAGTAAACAATGTCTCTTCCACAAGACTCTAACTCATCTGCCATAAGTACTAAACTGACAGAATCGATGGGAGACCAGTCATATTTAAGATAATCCACTCCCCAATCTACCCATTGTTTTACGTCGTTGGAATGAAACTTATATTTTCCAACACGTCTCCATTGCGTATCTTTCAATTTGGTATACCTGGGATCTATCATAGATTTCTCCCAATGACCATCTTTATTATCACTACTACCACCAGCACCAGCACCGTAAGTAGTAATCCATGGTGAAGAATAAATACCTCCTTTTAAACCTAAAGCATGAATTTCATCAAACATCGCTTTTATATCAGGGAACTTTTCGTTTGGTTGTATTGCATTAAATTTTCCACCTCGACTGTTTGGCCAGCCCACATCAATATTCATATAAGAAAATCCATAGTTAATTAAGCCTTTGTCAACCATTGCTCGTGCTGATTCCAGTACTCTTTCCTGTGTTACATCACGACGTGCCCAGCAGTTAAAACTATTCCACCCTAAAGGAGGCGTTAAACAGATGGTCTGTCCTACCTTAATGGTAAATTCCTTAGTGTCTTTACCTTTTTCATTCTTAGCCATCAGTTTTACCGTATAATCTTTTTCTGTAGTATCCTTTATTTTTCCTGAAATTCTACCCGTCTGTGAATCTACAGTAAGTCCCTCTGGTAAATGCTTTACCGAAAACTCCATGGGACGACTACCCGTTGCTGGGATAGTATATATAAATGGTGATCCAGGACGCACTCCAAATACCGAAGCGCCATTGATTTGAGGCTGCGCCTTTGCTGGTGGAGTAAGTATATAGTATTTACTATTTTCTGCCATTGAAGGATAAGCAGGTTTGTAAACTTGACGGTTTTCTTGCGCCTGACTACTTGTAAAAATTAACAAGAGTATAAAGCATAATAACGATTTATTCATTTTTATAATTTTTAATATTAAATATTCTATTATTAGTTAACACGAATAAGGATGACGCCATGTGGACGAACGGATGCCGAAAAGCGATTGTTGAATGCGCCAATGTCCTTATTTCTCCATACATCACGGATATTTTTTGTACATGAAAGTCCAATAGTTTCCCAATCCATTGTAACGACTTGTTCTGTTTCGTTCTTGTTAAATAGACCGATAGCCTTATCACCATTCTCCAAATCACGAACAACAATTTCTAAACCATCTTTTTCATAAACAGTAATACCCGGTATTGCTTTAGCATCTTGGTGAATATCGATTAGCTCATAATTTTTGAACAGATTTAGCGTAAAGGCGTTCATATTCTCAATAGGACAACCAATAAGCATTGGTGCAGCCCAAAGTGTCCATAGTGTGATGTGTGTATATTGTTCATCCGGAGTAAGCAATGTAGGCTCTAAACGAGGACCTTTGCTACTACAATTCACATCACCAACAATTAACATATCCGGATCGGGGAAGTGTCCGGGGCCACCTCTGAACCCTTTTTCCTGCCATTCTTTTTGATTGATCCAAGCAGCTATCAAGCTACCACCTCTTGCACGTGTAGGATGTATCCAGTGATCCTTGATATCACCACCCGAACGCCAAAGGTTCATACGAGTCTTAGCTAACTCCACTTGCGACAACTCTAATGTATTAGATATAGAATAGATTACATCTCTTTCTGAATTCTCAAGAAGATCAGCCATTTCCACAACACTTTTAGTGTCGTGTGGGTTCCAATCGTACTTTAAGTAGTCAATTCCCCATTCCATCCATTGTTTCACATCGTTTTCAGCATAAGAATGTTCTCCTACACGTCGCCATATTGTATTTGACAGCTTAGTACCTTTAGTATCTACCATTGATTTGTTCCAAACCTGGTCTTTGCTATCAGCACTACCACCAATACCTCCTGCAAAGGAGGTAACCCAGGGCGTTGCATACATTCCACCTTTTAATCCCAGAGCATGAATCTCATCGAACATAGCTTTCATATCTGTAAAGCGTGCAGGATCTGCTTCCAAAGCGTTATATTTACCGCCACGGGTATTTCCCTGCCAATTACCATCCAGGTTAATGTATGAAAAGCCATAATTTGCCAATCCTTTATAAACCATAGCTCTTGCCGAATTTAGCATACGTTCTTGACTGTTTCTTCTAGCCCACGAGTTCCAACTATTCCAACCCAAAGGTGGCGTCAAACAGATTTCACTTCCCACTTTAATGGTAAACTTCTTAGAAGCTTCACCCATACTATTTTTAGCTTTAAAAGTCACCACATAGTCCTGATGCTTTTTGTTTTCAATTTTTCCAGTGATGATTCCAGTTTTTGTATCTAACAATAAACCTTTAGGTAAACCTTTGGCCGAAAACTCCATTGGCCTGATACCTGTGGCTGGTATTGTATATAAGAATACCTTACCTTGTCTTACTCCAAAAACACGTGGCCCATTAATTCTTGGCCTTGGATTCTCTTCAGGTGATAACATATAAAACCCATTCCCTGATTTAGGATATTCAGGTATATAATCTGCTTTTTGAGCCCGAACTAAAAACGTGGTTAGTAGTAAAATGATGCTTGATAAGATTTTAATCTTCATAATGATTCAGTTTATTAAACACTGTATCTTCAATTGTTTTCTGAGTCTTTCAAAAGCAGTGTATATTACAATAATAGATGTCTATCTATAATTGGCAGTTAGGATATCTCTATTTCAAACAGACATTCCATAGAATTAATCTGTTATCCCAAGATATTTAGCGATTGTTTTTGAGTCAGATGACATTTTTCCTATTCCATTCTTACCATACATATCATTAGGATCAACTTTCGTAGCACGTGATACCGGAAATTTATGAAACTCTTTCTTTAAATAAGCAACAAGGTTATCATGTAACTCTTGGGCTATTTCGGGATTCTCCTTGATGATATTATTTTCTTCAGCCAAATCTTCATTAATGTTATACAACTCAGGCTCACTACCTTCAAAGAATAAAATATATTTGTAACCTGTTTTAGATAAAACAGCTGCAGAACTACGCCCTCCCCAATTGTAACGATTGGCAGGAAAATACCAATAAAAATCACGTGCTTCTATTTCTCCTTCTTTAAACAAAGGCATTAAAGAAACTCCATCTATCTCTTTAACTCTAGAAACTGAAGCCCCTACAGCATCTAACACTGTTGGCATCACATCCATAATAACTATTGGCTCTTCAGAAACTTCATGTGCTGGAAGTTTTCCTGGCCAGGTAATAAATGCAGGCACTCGTACTCCTGCTTCATAAGTCGAATTCTTCCCTCCCATTAAAGGCACACAAGGCACTCTGTCAGTTAATGGTCCATTGTCAGAATAAAAAACAAAAATTGTATTTTCATATTCTCCTTGCTCTTTTAGTTTTGCTACAACTTTACCTACTGATTCGTCTACACTCTGAATCATACCTGCATATATTGCATGTGCTTCAGAAGTAACAAAATGAAACCCCGTAACAGGGTCAACTCTATTTTTCTCTAATTTAGTCCCTAAACTATCAATCTTATTCTGATATTTGATTCTCAGCTCTTCTTTTGATTCATGTACAGAGTGTACTGCATAATGCCAGAAATTCAAATAGAATGGTTTTGACCTATCTCTATTTTCAAGTAATTTAATCGATTCATCTGTTAATCGATCTGCTAAATATTCCCCTTCTTTCCCACCTTCATATAGATTTGGGACAGAGTTACGATAATTGAATTGCTTCTTTCCATTTTCATCAAGGGTAACCCCATAAGGCCAAAAATGATGGCCTGGACCATATGAAGTAAATCCACCTATATTTACATCAAATCCCATGTCTTCAGGGAATGTTCTGTCATCCTGATTTCCCATGTGCCATTTACCTACATGCCAGGTTTCATAACCATCTTCTTTTAAGTATTGCGATAGCAATTTCGTGTCTTTTGGAATATAGTGAGCGGCACTCCACATCCCAAGTTTTAGATTATGTATTCCCGATAGCATAGCTGCACGAGCAGGTGCGCACACAGGTGCTGAAGTGTAAGCATTTGTGAATCTTACTCCCCCTGTACAAAGTTTGTCAATATTTGGAGTTTCGTAGAGCCTCGCACCGTAACAACCTAAATCTTTCCACCCCATATCGTCTATCAAAAAGATGACAACGTTGGGTTGCTTTCCTTTTGAGTAAGCGGTAAATGACAAGGCGAACAACAAATAAAGAACACTACTAAATTTTATTATTTTTTTGATTTTCATAATAACTGATTATTTATAATTTGATTATTCTACACGAAGCAATACGACTCCATGTGAACGAACAGAGGCAGAAAAGCTATCTTCATAGGCCCCAATATCTTTATTTCGCCACACATCACGTAGTTTTTTCTTTCCTTCAAGTCCTACTGTTTCCCAGTCCATTGTTACGACTTGCTCACTTTCGTTTTTATTAAACAATCCAATGGCTTTTTCTCCATTTTCTAAATCTTTTACTACAATCTCGATACCGTCTTTTTGATATACCGGGATACCACCAACAGCAGTAGCATCCTGATGGATGTCGATAACTTCAGCATTGGTAAACAAATTTAACGTAAAATCATCCATTTGATCTATCGGGCAACCTATCAGCATAGGAGAAGCCCACAGAGTCCATAAGGTAATGTGAGAATATTGTTCATCGGCCGTTAGCGTTGTAGGCACAAGCTTTCTGTTGTGAATCTGCTTACCAACCACTAACATGTCGGGATCGGTAAAGTGCCCGGGTTCACCCCTGTAAACTTCTAGCCATTTATTTTGCTTTTCCCATTCCTGAATAATATTCCATCCTTGTCCGTCAGTATCCCATCGGTCTTTCAAATCCACTCCTGTACGGAAACAGTTTACACGGGTTTTTACCAGATCAACGACTTTGAAAGTGGTATTATTTGAAATAGAATACACGATATCTCTACCACAAGTATCTAAGGCATCAGCCATTTCTACCAAGCTGGCCGAATCGATGGGTTGCCAGTCGTACTTCAGATAGTCAATTCCCCATTCAACCCACTGTTTCACATCATTTTCGGCAAAACTGTATTTTCCTACACGACGCCATTTTGAATCTCTCAACTGTGTGCCTTTGGGGTCAAGCATAGAATCATCCCACTTTCCCTCTTTGTTGTCGCTAGAACCACCAATACCTTTGGCATAAGAGGTAATCCAAGGTGTAGAATACATCCCGCACTTGAGTCCAAGCGAATGAATCTCATCAAACATCCCTTTTATATCAGGAAATCTTTCGAAGTCAGGTTCCAGAGCATTATACTTACCTCCGCGTGTATCGCCTTGCCAATACCCATCAAGATTGACATAAGTCCAACCATAGTTGATTAAGCCTTTTGACACCATTGCGCGAGCTGACTTCAGGACTTTATCCTGTGAGGATTCTCTGGCTTGGCAATTCCAGGCATTCCAACCTAATGGAGGCGTCAGGCAAATAGTATTACCCACTTTTACCACAAAGCTCTTTTCATCCTTACCTTTCTTATTTTTAGCCACTAGAGTAAGCGTATAATCCTTTTTCGATAAATCCTGTATTTTACCCGAAATCATTCCTGTTTCGGAATCTACAGAAAGCCCTGCGGGCAAATTCTCTACATCATAGGTCATAGGACGAATCCCTGTGGCAGGAATGGTATATAGAAAAGGAGAACCCGGACGAACACCAAACACAGATGCACCGTTAATCTGTGGCTCTGCTTTTGCAAGTGGAGTTAATATGTATAGTCCATCATTTTTAGCACTTGAAGGGTAAGCTGGGTTATAAACCTCACTCTTTTCCTGTGCCTGCAAAGAGGAGACTAAAAGCAACAGTAAAAAGTTAAAAATATATTTAGTCATTCTTTTTTCTTGAGCATTAATTTATTTAACATGTACCAGTATTGTTCCGTGGGGACGGACTTTGGCCGAAAAGCTATCTGAAAACTCGCCAATATCTTTGTTTCTCCATACATCGCGTACAATCTTTTCGCCGGAGAGTCCTACCGTTTCCCAATTCATTGTTACCACTTGCTCTGTTTCTTTTCTATTGAATAACCCAATAGCTTTAGAACCATCTGCCAGTTCTCGAACAATAATTTCAATATCATCTTTATTATAAACCGTTCTTCCGGCTGTTGCAGTAGGATCCTGGTTAATATCCAATACTTCCGTGTTGGTTAACAGATTCAATGTAAAATCATCCATCTCTACGACAGAAGAACCTATAAGCATTGGAGAGGCCCAAAGTGCCCAAAGTGATATATGCGTATACTGTTCATCAGCTGTTAACAAACTTGGTTCAATATAAATACCATCAGTTCCGGTAGAGAGGTTTCCAACAACCAACATATCAGGATCCAGATAACGTCCTGCTTTCCCTTCAAAGCCTTCTTCAATCCATTTGCGCTGACCATCCCAAACTCTCGTAAGGCTCCAGCCTCTGCCTTTGCCTACCCAGCGGTCTTTCAAATCACCACCAGTACGCCATACGTGTACATGTTCTTCACAAACATCGGCAAGACTTAAAGGTGTGGTGTTTGAAATGGAGTAAACAATATCTCTACCCGATTCTTTGAGTGCAATAGCCATATTAACAGTACTTAAAGAATCGTTAGGTGCCCAGTCGTATTTTAAATAATCCACGCCCCAATCTACCCATTGCTGTACGTCTTGTTTTTCGAAACAGTATTTCCCAACGTGCTTATATTTAGCCACATTTACAGGTGTTCGCTTAGGATCTTGCATTGTGATATCCCAATGTCCGTCTTTGGTATCGCTACCACCACCAACAAATCCTCCATAAGAAGTGACCCAAGGTGATGAATAGATACCGCCTTTTAAGCCTAAGTCATGGATCTCATCAAACATAGCTTTCATATCCGGAAATATTCTTGGATTGGACTGTATGGCCATATTTTCGCCTCTGTATCCTTGCCAGGCACAATCCACATTCACATACGAATATCCATAATTAATCAATCCTTTTTCAACCATAGCTCTGGCTGACATCAACACTTTTTCTTGTGTTACATAGTTTTCCCAGCAATTCCAACTGTTCCAACCCAGCGGAGGTGTTAAACAAATCTCATCTCCCACTTTTATGGTGAATTGTTTAGCATCCTCGCCCTTAGCATTTTGGGCTTTAAGTGTAACAGTATAGTCTTTATGCGTTTTATTGGTTATTTCTCCGGTAATAATACCTGTTTTACTATCCACAGTAAGTCCGCTGGGTAAACCGCTTACTGAAAATTCCATAGGTCGAATACCCGAAGCCGGAATAGTATATAAAAATGGAGAACCGGGGCGCACTCCAAAAACAGATGGCCCATTAATTTTGGGAGTTGGTTTTTCATCGGGAGTTAAAATGTAACGTCCATCTTTACTCTTAGGATACGTTGGATTATAATCGCATTTTTGTGCTTGCACACATATTACACTCGTAATTAACACAAAACAAATTGTAAATACTTTTATCATTCTATAAAAAATTTAGTGATTATTAAATTAACAATATTAGCATCAAAGATGATAGCTTATTAAGAATTGGAGTTTCGCTATTGTAGCAAAAAACTAAACGTATGTAACATCTGGCGTTTTTGTTAGATACTTAATAAATATCCGGTCCTTGTGTTCTTCTCTAACTGCAAAACGAAATTGTTTTTCCGACCTGAATATATTTATTGGACACCTGAATATTCTTCAACTTCCATTTCTTTTTCCCAATTACGTAGTTTTTCTACCAACTCATTACGTTTTTCCGGTTTTTTATCTACCAGGTCCCGCTCTTCTTTAATATCATTTGTGATGTTGTAAAGCTCCAATTTTCCACTACGATAAGCCAGTAGTTTCCAGTCGCCCGAGCGAACCGAAGCATATAAATCTTCGTAAGCCCTATACCCGTATATCGCATCCCTTTCAACTTGTTTATTTTCTGTAATTGATGGAAGAAGAGAAACACCGTCAATGTCTTTATAATTTGAAATATCTCCGCCGAGTAAATCAACCAAGGTTGGGAATAAATCTACCGACTGAACGATTGAATTATTCTCGGTACTTGCTTTAGTAACGCCCGGCCAGTAGAAAAAGAAAGGAACCCTAGCTCCTCCCTCACACAATGTTTCAGTTAATTTTCCTCCTCTGAAGGGTTTATTCTCGAAATATCCTCCCTGGTCCGACATGAAAATAACAATCGTCTCTTTTTCAATTCCCTTATTTTTAATGGCTTCCAGCACTCTTCCAATCGACTCATCGGCAGTTTTTACCATTGCGGCATAATTGGCATATCGCCCCTCCAATCCTCTCGATTTGAAATGTTCCAGTAAATCTGTTCTTCCTTCGTGCGGATGATGAACAGAGTAATACCAAAACGAAAGATTAAAGGGCTGGTCTTTGTCGTAATTCTCGATAAAATCAACGGCTTCATCGGTTAACTTATCTGTTAAGTACCGATTGTTTGCATCAGGAAAAAGAGTTGAATCTTTAAAGTACGGAGGATAGTATGAACTGGGATGACCGGCATTAGCGGTTCCTATTTGTTTATCGAAACCTTGCTGTGTTGGGTGATATTCCTCGTGCCCCAAATGCCATTTCCCAATAAATAAATTGTAATAGCCTTGTTCTTTTAAGAATTCGGCATAAGTTGAATGCTCCAATGGCAACCAGTTACGACATGGAAACTGTGCAGGGTCTCTATCTAAATAATTAAACTCTTCTGTGGTTCTCCCAAACTCATCAAAACCGTATTTAGTACCTGTTGGAATATGCCTGACAATTTTTAAACGTGCCGGATGTTTCCCCGTTAGAATAGAACTCCTGCTCGGACTACAGGTTGGGCTGGCAATATAAAATTGTGTAAAGTTTATTCCGGCCGTTGCCAGCTTATCAATATTTGGTGTTTCAAATGTTTTATCTCTAAATCCCAAATCAGACCAACCCAAATCGTCTACCAAAAAGAAAATAATGTTTGGTTTTGGTTTCACCTCAGGCTCAAATGTTTTTGTTTTTGTACCACAATAACAGAGTGAGATTATTGCAAATATCACACACGATATATTTTTAAAACTAAAATTCATCATAACCATTCTTAAGAAAAAATATTACATACTAATAGAAAAAAGTATAGCGCCCCAAAGAGCGCTATACCAGATCTACCAAAACCAAACTATTAAACTAGTAACCCGGATTTTGCACCAGGTTCGAATTCAAATCAATTTGTGGAAGAGGAATTGGGAACCAAACTTTTTCGGGTTTCCAATTTTGCTGTAAGGCTGGAACAGTTGAGTTGTAATATCCAGCATCGACTGATAATGAAGCAACTGCCTCATCGTATTTATTAAAACGGGCTAAATCAAAGCGTCGCCAGTTCTCATAACAAAGTTCACGGCTTCTTTCATCCAAAAGCTCTTCTAAAAAATCACTTTTGTAATAAGCTGTATTTAAATCGTCAACGGTTGCAGTATCTACCACTGCTCTTTCTCGCACTATTGTCAGTGTATTTCTTGCTCCGCTTTCATCGCCAGTAAAGAACTGTGCTTCAGCATGAAGTAGCAACACATCCGCATACCTTAAAAGTGGTAAACTAATTTCAGATGACCAGTTGGCCGATGTTTTTTGTGCAGGATCTTTATAACGGTATTTCCCAACACAATAATTGGCATCAGCTGCACTTTCCACTGGTGCAGGTAAGTAATACTTAACGTTATCAATAACCTCAAAAGGTGTATTGCTATCTGCTATACTTCCAGTTAAGTTATTGTGGCGGCGTGCATCCAATTCACTATATTTATTCCATAATTCCCCTAAAGGTCGATACCAACCAAAACCACCTCCTCTTGTTGCTTTATTCCCTTTTGGGATAAAAGTATTAAGTATACTGTTTATAACATACATATTGGAGTTACTACTTGCCTCAGCTGTTAACAAACATTCTTTGTATTGATGACTCTTAGTTGTTTCTTTAAACAAATACCCATAATTATCTATTAACTCATAAGAACTGTTGTTAAAAGCATCTGTAGTAACCTTAAGCGCTTCCTGGTAATGACTATTGGCATCCACCCAGTCGAAACTATTTAGTGCCAAACCAAAATCTTGCAAACCAGAGTTTTTAGCACTGGCTAAATAGGTATGCACTTTTGCCAATAAACCAGCAGCTGTCCATTTATCAACATGACTTGAAACAGAAGCTCTATTCGGTAAGTTCTCATAGGCAAACTCAAAATCTGAGATAACCTGAGTATATACAACCTCCAAGGACTGACGTTTAGCATGAGGATCTTGAACTGAAGTAGTATAAACCGGCACGCCTCCATGCATCATAGCCATTATCATATGGTAGAAACCTCTTAACAATTTAGCTTCAGCCTCAAGCTCAACCTTTCTATTTCCTGCAAAGTCATCAATATTTTCAAGGTTTTCGATTAAATAGTTTGCCCTGTTAATACCGGCATAGAAATAAGCCCAATTGGTATCAATATATTTACTATCGCTCGAAAAACCAGCATTACCCCATGGTGCAATGGTTCCATTATTAAAACCTTGTCTTACAATCAGCTCGTCTGTTGCACCATTCAAAACAAACATCAATTCTCGCGAATAAGTTGATATAGAAGAACCTCCTCCTGACAATATATTGTAAACTCCACTTAATGCCATCTCTGCTTCTTTGGCATTGGTGTAAAAGTTTTCCGGAGAAGTGAAAGAGTATGGTACTGTTTCTAAATAATCTTCGCACGAAGACATAACTGTCAGTACAAAAATGATTGCTATATATTTAAATTTGTTCATCTTAATATTTCTTTAGAATTTAACATTAACACCAAAGGTTACAGTTCTTGGACGTGGATATGAGAATCTTTCAAACCCAGGCAAAAGTGGATTATTAGAGTTTACTTCAGGATCAAAACCAGAATAATTTGTCCATGTAATCAAGTTTTGACCAGTAACAAAGAATTTCACATATGAAATCCCTGTACCTGTCAATAAATCATTAGGTAGGGTGTACCCCAAACTCACTGTTTTTAATCGTAAATATGAGCCATCTTCAACGTAATAAGAAGAAATTGCAGAACTGATTTGACCAAGTCCCGGATATTCATTTGATGGGTTAGATTCTGACCAATAATTTTCATAATAATCCTGCCTGATATTCATCCATGATTGCGTACCAGCTTCACGATATTTTGCCGCATTATAAATCTCATTTCCATAACTCCATTGAAAGAAAACGCCTAAGTCGAAATTTTTATAAGTAAATGAGTTATTAAGCCCCCCCATGTGTTTTGGTGCGCTATTACCAATTATTGTTCTATCGTAGGTATCGTCAACCACTCCATCAGGAACCCCATCAGGGCCACTTAAATCTTTGTATTTCTGCGCTCCTGGCACTGCAGTACCACTTGTAAAAGGTAATCCCCCTTCCTTTAAAGTATATGTCCTATCTTCATGAGCAATTGATGGGTCACTATTGTTCTGCCAATTGAACTCGTCAATTTGATAAATACCATCAGACTCATATCCATACATGGTTCCAATTGGTTCACCAACAATTACCCGACCTGGATTAGTTATCCAACCATTAGAAATGGTTACAGGAATAAATTCGGCTCCACCGATATCCAGTACTTCGTTTTTGTTGAAACTAATATTAAAGTTACTTTCCCAGGTAAAATTCTTTGTTTGAATATTTACAGATGAAATATTAAATTCCCACCCGGAATTATCAAGACTTCCAATATTTAACCATTGATTTTTAAATCCACTTTGTGCTGCAATTGGAGCATTCAATAGCATATCTCTGGTTTGTTTCAGGTAATAGTCAACATTGATATTTAGCCTGTTCTTAAAAAAGCCAAAGTCCATACCTGCATTATACTGTGTGGTGGTCTCCCACTTCAAATCAGGACTCTCCAAAGTAGCAGGTGCCATACCAAACATTAAGTTATCATCGCTGGCATAATAGGCATTAGCCATTTGGGCAAAATAGCTATATGCAGGAATACGTTCGTTACCCGTTTTACCATAACTTAAACGTAGTTTCAAATTGCTTATCTTCTCAACATCTTTTATAAAGCTTTCTTCACTCATTCTCCACGCAAAAGCGCCTGACGGGAAATATCCCCAACGATTATTTGCTCCAAACTTATCAGACCCATCGGCACGTAAACTTGCAGTTAACAGGTATTTATCATTAAAGGTATAGTTTACACGACCTAAATACGAAAGTCGATTAGTACTCCATCTACTTGAACTGTACTCTAGATTTACTGCTCCTTTACTAATATCATTAACACCTGTAGACTCATCTGCAAAACTTGCAACTTGATTTCTAAAATGTTCATAATTATAATGGTTTACCTCAAAAGCAGCCATAGCGTTAAATTGATGCTTCTCGTTAAAGGTTTTTACATAATTTAACTGAGATGAATGATTAGCAGAATAGGTTCCAACTTCCGTAATAGCAGCTCTACCACCCCAAACAACACCCCAGTTTGTATTAGTGCCATAATATTCTTTTAGTTTCGATTTTGAATAAGTTCCACCAAACATACCTTTATAGGTTAAACCTTTGGTTATCTCATACTCCAAGTCTAAACTTCCCAAACTTCTAAATAAACGAGTGGTTTTATCAGCTCTTTCTAGAAGTGCCAAAGGAGAGATGTACGCCTGTCCAGCATCTTCAATATCTTCATCGATAATCTCCCAGGGATTCCCCAGAACTATGAATTGGACGGGTCCCTGATAGGCGTTTGGTCCACCATTATTAGCAGCACCTGTAAGTTCTGAAAAAGCATTATTGAGATTAAAGCCAAGTTTTAACTTTTCTGACTGTATATGATTCAGCTTTATACGAAAATTATAACGGTCAAAATCATTTTCTTTTAAAAGTCCCTCTTGCGAAAGATAACTCACGCTTGCCGAATAATTCGACTTTTTATTTCCACCCGAAGCTGAAATCATGTGTTGCTGCGACTGGGCTGTGCGCAAGGCCTCATCCTGCCAATTGTGCGATTGAATGGTTGAGAAGTCGCGAGGTGTATCATACTCTCCATCATCATTGGTATCCATCATGTAAAATGATTCATTCTCTCTTAGTACCTGATAATCATAGTAATCATCTGCACTTAATACATCCAGTTTCTTTGAAGCTTCTGATAAAGCAAAAGTACCATTATATTCTAAAGATGATTTCCCATCTTTCCCCGATTTAGTTGTAACAATTACTACACCATTGGCGCCACGTGAACCATAAATGGCTGTTGCTGAAGCATCTTTCAAAACATCAATCGATTCAATATCGGCAGGATTTAAAGAAGAAAGTGGATCCATTGTTCCAGTTGTGGAACCGGAAGAGGCGACTTCATCTTTGTTTACATCTATTTGCACACCATCGATAACAAACAAAGGTGTCGAGCCTCCGACAATGGAATTGGCACCACGAATACGAATATTGATACCACTACCAGGTTCTCCTGACTCAGAACTAATCTGCACACCCGACATTCGCCCTTGCATAGCATTCATAACATTTACCGATTGAGATTGAGTAATCTCTTCCGATCGAATATTGGAAACGGAACCTGTTAAATCCCTCTTTCTTACTGTACCATATCCAATGGCAATTACTTCATCCAGTTCAGTAACAGCCGATTCAAGTTGAACATTAAGGACAGTTTGCCCATTAATTCCAACTTCTTTAGTTTCCATTCCTATAAATGAAAAAACTAAAACACTGGCGTTATCGGGAACATTAAGTTTATAATCCCCATCCATACCTGTTACTGTTCCGGTTGTTGTATTTTTAAACACAACAGTAACACCAGGCATTGGCTCCTTATTACTATCCGTAACAATACCACTAATGCTCTTTTGTGCAAATCCCACTACCGAGGTGCACAAAACAATTAAGAGCAATAAAATACTTCTCTTCATAGTTTGATTTTTAATTAGTTTATTAATTAAATTATTTAAATTTTATTTTGATTTTTTCAGTCTTATTCCCAAGGCCATAGATAAAATAGGAAGCCCTCCATAAACTTTTCAGCCATTTTAACATTATTGCTTTTTTGTAACAATTACGAGACATAACAATAACACTTTGTAACAAAACCTGCCACAATTAAGATCGAAAAAGTTATACCGGTGGAAAATCAGGATAAACAATATTTACCACCGGTTTAATTAAAATATTTATACGGTTCTATCGTTTAATACCCGGGATTCTGTACCAGATTGGTATTAATAGTAACCTGGTCTTTGGGTATAGGATACCATATTTTAAATTCATGACCACTCCAATTAGCCTTAAGTGCATCAATCTGTTGTTCACTATTCCATTGGCCGGATCCCGGACCAAGATTCTCCACTGCTTCCATATGTTTACCAAATCTTATTAAGTCAAATCTTCTTTGACATTCAAAACATAGTTCCCTTGACCGTTCTTCCAACAACTCCTCTGCAAAATCTGATTTATTATAGGCTATATCCAAAGCATCTCTAACAGAGGTATCGTTACCTGCTGCTCTTAACCGCACTTTCGATATTGTATTTCTTGCACCAGGCTCGTCCCCGGTATAGTATTGAGCTTCGGCTTTTAATAGCAAAACATCAGCTAATCTTATTAAAGGGAAATTACCTTCCGTATTAAATTTATCGGTAAAAGTTCTTGATTCTATTCCCTGAACCCTAAATTTACTCTGACTATAATTCCTACCAGCTTTATCAATATCTTTCACCAAAAATGGAGTGTAATAAGTATATCCATCAATATCTACCGGAACAGGATTTCTCTGCAAACCATCGGTGAGGTTATGATCTCTCCGAATATCTGCTGCATCGTAAATTTTATACAATTCAACAGTAGGTAGAAAATCGGTAGGGCCTCCTCCTTGCCTATAGTTTCCTCTTCCAAGCAAAATACGATACCAGTTGTTAGTCGATCTTGTGGTAAGATTATCATTTGCTTCGGCCATAAACAGGCATTCTTTTCTTTGATCTTCGGAAGTTGTTGCCCTAAACAATCTGTCGTACTCATTAATTAAAACATAGCCGCCATCCGTTTCGATACTATTTAGAATCGGCAATGCTTTTGAGTACATTTCATTTGCATCAACCCACTGAAAGCTATTCAAAGGGAAATTCAAATTCTCACTTACATTGTTCGTTTTACAGCTACCCAAATAACAATATGTTTTTGCCAAATAAGCTCCTGCAATCCATTTATCGGCTCTTCCTAAATGTGTAGCCCTATTATTTAAATTGTTATAAGCATATAATAAATCCTCTGTCACCTGAGTATACACCACCTCTAACGACTGCCTTTCTTGCATTGGATCTGCAATTGCGGTAGTATTAACGGGGATTCCGCCGAACAGTTGTGCCAGATACATATGGTAAATACCTCGTAAAAAACGCGCTTCAGCAATCATTTCATTTTTTCTATTTTCATCAGCCTCAGCTACATCCATAAGTTCTATTCTGTCCAAAAGAATATTAACAGCGTTAATTCCGGCATACCAATAATACCAATTGTAAATTAAATGTGACTCTTCTCCATTATAAGACGCAACACCAAAAGGTCTTACCTGATCATTCCCATTTCTAAGAATCATCTCATCGGTACCCCCGTTTAACATATACAGCAACCCATTGGCAAAAGTATTTCTATTACCTTTTCCTGCCACGTTATTTGCATTAATAACAGAATATGCTCCCGAAAGTGCTATATCGGCCTCCTCTATTGTATTATAAAACGTTTCAGTTGTTATAAATGATTCCGGACTTCCATCCAGCATATCATCACAAGCAAACAAAGTCAATGCGATGATAAAAATGTAACTTATTTTATATAATCTTTTCATTGTTTTTCAATTAGAATGTTACGTTTAAACCAAAAATAATTTTTCTGTTCCTTGGGTACGAAGCTCTGTCTACTCCGCGTAAGAGTTTATTGCCCGAGCTAAGATCCGGATCATACCCCGTGTACTTTGTCCATATTGCCAGGTTTGTACCCGTAAGATAAAACCTTACATTGCTAAAACCTATTCTACCTATTAGGTTCTCAGGTAAACTATAACCTAATGTGGCATTTGCCAGTCTTAAATAAGAACCGTCTTCCACAAAATAACTTGAAACCAGATTTGCATTATCATTATCTCTGGTCAAACCAGGATATTTGTTGGTAGGATTATCTTCAGTCCATTTATTATCATAAAATTCTTGAGTGATATTAAACTGATTTTGTCCTTCTAAATTATACTTTGATTGATTAAACACTTCATTCCCATACTGCCATTCAAGAAAAAAGTTAAAATCAAAATTCCCATAATTAAATGTATTGTTAATCCCTCCAAAAAAATCTGGGTTACTATTTCCCAGGTACTTTAAATCATCGTCATTAATAATGCCATCACCTGCATCTGGCACCCCATCACCATCAGTATCAACCGTTAATTGGTCTTTAAACTTTAAGCTCCCTGCCCTGGTAGTAGTTTTAGGACCACTAATAACACCAGGCTTAAGGATACGTGCATCTACATCCTCATAATCATCTAATTGATAAATTCCATCCCATTCATAACCATAAAAAGAGCCAATAGGCTGCCCGACCTCTATCTGTGAAATGGTTTGAATTACAGCTCGTCCAATAGACACCGGAATAATTTCTCCTTCACTTCCAAGTGCTGTCACCTCATTTTTATTGTGTGAAACCGAAATATCTGTTTTCCATGAGAATTTTTGTTTTGAGATATTATGCGTTACCAAAGATATTTCAAACCCCTTATTCTCAAGACTCCCAATATTCTCAATCCTTGAAGGTGATCCCGCCTGAGTTGATAATGGTTTATCCAATAGCATATCTACGGTTTCTTTTTGGTACGCATCAAAAGTCAAATTCACTCTGCTATTTAACATGCTCAAATCAAAACCACCATTAAATTGCTTAGTCGTTTCCCAATCTAAATCAGGATTCGTCACTCTTGATGGAATTAATCCAAATACTTCCGATTCATTGATGGATACATACGCATCTGAAAATCGTGAAAAAGAGGCTCCTGTAGCAATACGCTCATTACCGGTTTCGCCATAACTAAGCCTTAACTTAAGGTTCGTAATCTTATCTGAATTTTTCAGAAAATTCTCGTTACTTACTGTCCATGCCAGGGCAGCCGAAGGGAAATTTTTAAATCTATTATTTTCACTTACGCGATCTGAGCCATCTCTACGTAACGAACCTGTAACAAAGTACTTTCCTTTATAGTTGTAATTTACTCTTCCCAAATAAGATACTCTATGATATGTTTCTTTAAAAGATGTATATCCTTTTGCAGCCGAAGCAATTTTTATATCATTGTATCCTGTAGTTTCATATGGAAAATCAACCACGTCCACCGCAAATCCCTCTCTCGAATTTTCACTAATTTCATAGGCTATAAAGGAAGAAAAACGATGAACTTTATTGATGTTGCCTTTATAATCTAATTGATTGGTTAGTGTATAATTATCGGTATTAATTTCTTTTAATACAGCACGTCCATTGTCATATCTTCCTCGTCTTGTTTCTATAGTATAAAATTCCTTTCCTTTTGATTTTGATTTGTTACTATTTCCTGAAACTTTATAGGAAAAATTCTTAGAAAAATCATACGTTAATCCGAGAGATAGTAAATATCTTGATAGCTTAGAATTTACATCTGAATACGTAATATCATCTATAGGGGAGCTGAAAGTTTCAGAATCATCAGCTGGGTCTGGAATTATAACCGGACTACTGGTTAATACAGATCTGGCAACTCCTCCGTAACCTCCTCCGCTTGTCAAACCAATAGTTTCAGTATCAGCCGAGGTCATTCTGAGATCTACCTTAAACTTATCTGAAAACTTATGGCTTAAATTCATTCTACCGGTAAGACGATTAAAACTATTATTAATCAAAATCCCTTCTTCATCCAAATATCCTACACTCGCAGAATAGTTAGTTACTTTCGTACCTCCTGACAATGATATAGTATGTGATTGAGAAAAAGCTGTTCTGTAGGCTTCGTCTTCCCAGTTATACTTTTTAGCATTAGACAAATCTTTTGGATTACCTTCCTCATCAAAAAAATTCTCATACCCATATTCTAAGCCATAATCTATATATTCATCTGCATCCAACATCACTATTTTATTGGTGGCATTCGAAAATCCTGCATTTGCACTATAATTGAAAGTCGCCTTACCACCTTTACCAGTCTTTGTTGTAATAAGAATTACACCATTGGCTCCACGGGAGCCATAAATAGCTGTTGCAGAGGCATCTTTTAAAAATTCCATACTTTCAATATCTTCAGGGTTCAATCCTGCCAGAGGATTAAATGAATTAGAATTGTCAATACTGGAAGTAGCTACGTCAGCCTCGTTAGCATCAATCTGTATACCATCAATTACATATAATGGAGTTGAACCTCCAGTAATAGAATTAACTCCCCGAATATTAACACGTACAGCCCCACCAGGCTCTCCCGACTGTGTTTTCACCTGAACACCAGCCACACGCCCTTGTAAAGCATCAATGGCAGATGTTGGGCTTGCCTGCACTAATTCAGCCGCCTTCACACTTGCTACAGAACCAGTCAAATCACTTTTTTTCACTGTTCCATATCCGATAGCTACTACCTCATCCAATTCAGTCACAGCCGATTCAAGTTGTACATTAACGACAGATTGTCCATTAATTTCAACGTCTTTGGTTTCCATTCCTATAAATGAAAAAACCAAAATGCTGGCATCACCAGGAACATTTATACTATAGCTCCCATCCATGCCTGTTACTGTTCCCGTTGTTGTATTTTTAACTACAACAGTAACACCAGGCATTGGCTCCTTATTACTATCGGTAACAATACCACTAATGCTCTTTTGCGCCATCCCGACAATGGACGTACACAAAACAATTAATAGCAAAAAAATACTTTTCTTCATAGTTTGTTTTTTAATAGTTTATTGATTGAATTATTTACTTCTAATTTTGATTTTCCGAATTGAAATCTACGCTCAATTTTAAAGTAAAAATCAACACTTCAAAAATAGAGACAGAGCTTCCAAACCCACATCATCAATTGTAACATTCTCCGATAGTATTGTAACAAATCCAATCGCACAGCGGAGGTATAATAAGCGATACGGCGCCTTTCATCTTCGCATTTGTAACAGATTTTGCACGAATTGTAACATTTGGGCAAATGCAGAAAATTTTGAAATAATACAGTTGCCAATCTCTCTTTTTTCTTATTAGATTGTGGATTGAAAACTTAAAACAACGAAGTTTTTATTGAATTGAAAGCGAAAAAAAACAGCTCATTTATCGCAAAAGATTACAGTCAGAAATGGAAAAATTGACAGAAAAATATCGGAACACATTATTCAGAAAAGGGCAAAACAGAAATGGATTAAACCTACTGTTATTAATAGTAGCTTTTGTATCCTGTTTTAATGCCGGTGCACAAAATAAAAACTCCTTTTTAAATGCACAGTATAATCCCGACCAGGCTATTATTACTGAAACAAAATTTCAAAAAAATAAAAGCTCAATCGTATCGGTAGAGTTTCTTGAAGAAGAAAAAATTCAAAATATAAGACCTAATTTAATACGCGCTTATGCATTTATGATTGATGCCGAGTTTCAGGTTAAAAACGAAACCGAATTAAAGAAAGTTTTTAGTAAAAAAAATAAAGTTCAAACAATTATAGATAAAGTAAATCTATACTTCGACACTCCTCTCAGTTCGAAAGAATTGTTTAATGCAAACTTCCCTAAGGCATTCTTTTTTAGAAGACCTGAGAATGTTGCAGGTTTTACCTACGAACAATGGGAAAAGGAATATATACGTCTGGGCGGCATCTGCAATAAAGCAATGTGCGAAGAGCTTTTTGGCATGACCGAAGTTCAAACACAGCACTACATGAACCGCTTTGCCATCAACAATCCTAAGAAACTAGTTCTTTTGCACTTCAATGGGCGTTCGAGAGACCCAAACTGGCGCAGCGAGGCTTATTCTGCGGGACACTGGATCTACCATCCCGGTTGTTTACTTGAAAAAAATATTTCGGCAAATGACTCTGTATTACAAGTTTCGGATGTTTCGCTTTTCAAACTAGGCTTTGGCAGAAACGCGAAGAAAAACGATGATATTGTTATTGTTCCTCTTGATGAAAATGGAGAAAAACTGTGGGACGAAGCCGAGCAGGTTACGCTTGTTTCGAAAGGGAAAGGAGCAATAAAGGTTATTAGAGGCAGGTACGGAACTTCAGCCAAAAACTTCACAGCTAAAACAACCTACATTGCACCACATGTTGTGGAAGGTCCGTGGGGCCCACCAACAAATAATCTGATGTGGTACTACAACCTTTCATCTACTTGCCCTACCGATAAGAATGGAAAACAATGCGCTGATATTTTTGCCGAAGAAATAGGTTCGTGGTTTGCCAACGACGGAGAACTTTTCGCGTTTAACGGCATTCAGTTCGACATTGCTTCGTGGACAATGGACAAATCTGCCTATGGACGCTACGTTGACATTGACACGGACGGCATCGCAGATAAAGGCTACCTAAACAATGAAAATGTATTCGGCATTGGCACCTATCATTTTTATGAATTATTGAGAAACGCCCTTGGAAAGGACAAGTTGCTTTTAGGCGATGGCGGAGTTGATTACGCCATGCGTGCTGTTGATGTGGCTAACGGCATGGAAGCCGAAGGATTATGTGACTGGGGCGATGTTTATACTGAATTTTCAAAACCAATTAGTTTTTTCACTTATTGGCTAGAACATGGAATCAATCCTCACTTTTCTTATGTCACCCATAAAGATAAAATGGAGGGCAACGATGCTCAAAAATTAAAACGGGAACGTATGGTCCTTGCCACCGCACAATGTTTGGGTATTGCAGCAAATACTTTTCGGCACACCAAACCAGAAAATGGCTACCGAAAAGGAATTGCCGATGAATTGGTAAAAGGAATGGAAAATAAATCCTACTGGCTTGGTTCTCCCAAAGGAGATTTGATTGAACTATCAAAGCTAAAAGAGCCAACAAGCAACTTTTCGCTTAAGAACACACATATTAAGCCATTTAACTGCCAGGTACAGCTTAATAATAACGGCTTAAAAATAACCGCCCAACCCAACCAACACGGTAATATGAAACTGTTGCTGAAAAATGTAATTCTTCCTGATGGCGATGTTATTATCAGTTTCGACGCGAAATCGGAAACAGCCTTGCCCGGGTTTAAAGACATTATTCCCCGCCATATTTCAGCAAAAATACTTGGTGTAAAACCCAATAAGCACAATGCGGAGAAAGTATTGAACTACATTGGATGCACAGAATATTCACCATGCAATTTCTACTTCAGAGAAATGGATTCGCAAACTGTTGATATAGAAATTGAAATTGAAGGAAGTGGCAGTATCGACATTCAAAACTTCATGCTGCTAAACGATACACAAGCCTTAGCGCGTGAATTTGAAAATGGAATTGTACTTGTTAATCCATCAACCTTACCGTACAAGTTTAACCTTGAAACACTTTTCCCAAATACAAAACTGAAAAGACTTACAGCAACATCCAAACAAGACAGTAAAGTTAATAATGGTAAACGCGTTTCGGCTACTGTAACCCTACCTCCTTTGGATGGCTTGTTTCTAGAAAAAATCAAAAAATAGACAACATAAGATGAACACAAAAAACTCAATCCTTTTACTAATCCTGTTTCTGTGCACAACACAACTTTTTGCACAGGAAAATAAGTTCAAACTTGGAGATAACAAGCTGGAGGTTCTGTTTGAAATCAATTCGAATAACCAGCTAAAACAACGCTTAATTCTACCCACCGATTACAATGGGAATACTGAATTGCCATCAACCATAGCCGAATCGGACCTTGAAGTTTCACTGCATTGTACCGGGGAAAACAGAGCCTCGCACCACGGCGTAAAGTTATGTGGCGGCATGCCCGGGTTACGACTTCAATTCGATAAAAAAGAAGAAATGGAAATGCCTTGGGGAACCAGGTATATCATCTATCAAAAAGATGCTGCACTTCAGCTGGATGTAATTTCTTATTACGATTTCTACAAGGGAACCAACACCTGTCGTCGATATACCAAGGTTCGTAACAATAGCAAAGAAAGCGTTGGAATTAACCACCTAAGCTCGGCAATGATTAATAACATTGGCAACCTAGGACAAGGAAGCATTGATGACAAATTGCTTATCCATTGGGCACATAACAGCTGGAAAGCAGAAGGGCAATGGCACAATCAAAAACCATCAGAAAGCGGATGGGGAGCCAATGGCATTTTCCAATTGTCGGGTATATTTCACAACAATCTGGGCTCATGGTCTACCATAAAAGAACTTCCCATGGCAATGGTTGAAAATACAGCTGTAGGATTAACCTGGTTTTGGCAAATTGAACACAATGGCTCATGGCACTGGGAGTTTTCGAATGTTAGAGCAAGTGGCGAACAACGACAAACAGAAAGTACTCCAACTTATATTTATTTAGGCGGACCGGATGAAGAACACCATCAGGCATGGAAATCGCTAGAACCGGGTGAAGAATACCAAACCGTACCCGTTGCTATTGGTTGTGTTACTGGCGGATTTGACGAAGGCGTGGCTGCTTTAACAAAATACCGCCGTGCAGCATGTTTAAGCCCCCACCCCGACAATGTTGAATGTCCGGTAATTTTTAACGATTACATGAACTGCCTGTTTGGCGACCCAACAACCGAAAAAGAGCTTCCATTAATTGATGCAGCAGCAAAAGCCGGGTGCGATTATTATGTAATTGACGCAGGTTGGTATGCCGAGCAAAATGAAAAATGGTGGGATGCCGTTGGATTATGGCAACCCGGTGAAAGCAGATTCCCTGGAGGCATAGAGAAGTTACTCAGTAATATTCGAGATAATGAAATGACACCTGGTTTATGGCTGGAAATTGAAAGAGCCGGAATTAATTCACCTTTAAAAACGAAACCTGACGACTGGTTTTTAATGCGCCACGGAAAGCGTGTAATCGACAACGATAGTTATATGCTCGACTTTAGAAACCCTAAAGTTATAAATCATGCCAACGAAGTTGTTAACCGGGTTGTAGATACTTACGGTGCCGGTTACATAAAAATGGACTACAATGTAAATTCATTGATGGGAACAGAAACCGATGCCAGCAGCATGGGACAAGGCTTATTGGAACATCAACGTGCTTATCTGGATTGGATGAAAGGCGTTTACAAAAAGAACGAAAATTTAGTAATTGAGAATTGTGGAAGTGGTGGTTGCCGTATGGATTATGCCATGCTTTCGCAACATCAAATACAATCGTCGAGCGACCAAACCGATTATAAAAAGTACCCATCAATAATTGTAGGAACAATGGCTGCCGTACTACCCGAACAATTGGCTGTATGGTCGTACCCCATGCGAGACGGCGATAAATACGAAGCTTCATTCAACATGGTTAACGCTATGATGGGAAGAATTCACCAAAGCGGACATTTAGCTGAATTGCCTGAAGAAAGTTTTGCACAGGTACAGAATGGCATTAAAATCTACAAAGAAGAAATGGCTCCCTTAATCCCACAATCGACACCATTCTTTCCTCTGGGAATGCCAAGTATAGAGGACAAAATCACTCCGGTTGCTGTAGGATTAGAAAACCAGGAATATGACTATTATGCCGTTTGGCGCCTGTCAGGAAATGATGTTGTTCAAATTAACCAAAAGAACAATGGAAAAGCGGAAATCCTTTACCCGGTTGACCTGGGAATAAAAATAAAAAACGGAACCGGTGTATTTACAGTTGCTTTTCCTGAAAAGTATATGGCTGCAATTATCAAAGTGAGAAAATAGAAAATATTATAAAATGAACTTCAAAAATAAGACACTAAGTATCATACTCGTACTGGCATCATTAGCCTCTGTGTTCAGTATTTATAGTTTCACAAAAAAGAAACAAAGCATAGAAGAGATTAAGCCAAATATTCTTTACGTATACGCCGACCAATGGCGACGCATGGCTATGAGCTATTATAGCGACCCGCGATTTGACAATACTTACAACCAGGGAGACCCTGTTCACACACCGCATATTGACCGATGTGCGGTGGAAGGTATGATTTTTCATAATGCCGTTGCATGTTCGCCAATTTGTTCGCCAAACCGGGCAAGTTTAATAACAGGACAATATCCGACAACTCATGGTTTGATTGCAAATTCTAACTACGAGAATTTTAAGTTCAACAATGAAACGATTGCTCATGTACTGAAAGAGAATGGATACGAAACTGCCCACATTGGTAAATGGCACATGGCAATGGATGAAAACCACTGGCTTGACGACGGTAAATATTACGAATCGGAAAAACGAGGTTTTGATTATTGGTACGGCTCACCAGGGCACAATCATCAGCATTTCGACACAAGGCTTTATCATGCAAAAGATGAAATTGATGGAAGGGGCGAATACACTCCGGGCGGGAAAGTACTGCCCAATCCGTTTTTCCCATCGAAAGATTATGCCGATAAAGAGATAAGCAAAGAGGAATGCTGGAACCCGAACCACCTAACCCGAAAAGCACTTGATTATTTGGAAAACAGTTATGAAGTGCGTGACAACAAAAAACCATTTGCACTGTATATATCGTACAACCCTCCTCACACTATTCACGGCCCAAAACCAGTTGAAGGCAACCAAGGCTCGTGGCATATCGCGGGGAAAAAAGAAGGGGATGAATACCATGGCAAACGCTCTCCTGGGCCTGAAAACATGAGTTACAGGGCACCTATGGAATTCGAAAAAGAATACCGCGATGGAGCAAACCATTCGGATGCAGTAAAAGCAGGATTACGGAAACGCCCGAACGTTCCCAAAGACCATTATTCGCGCACAAAGTGCCTACCAGGTTATTATGGTGCAGTTAACTCGGTTGACTACTGTTTTGGACAACTGGATGAATACCTTGCCAATACTCCCGACCCACGCTATCCGAATAAAAAATTAAAGGAAACAACCATTGTTATAATTACTGCCGACCATGGCGAAATGATGGGCTCGCAAGGGCGCATGACCAAGGGAATTCCCATGGAAGAATCGATTGCAGTACCTTTTATAATTCGCTGGCCCGAACATGTGCCTGCCGGTAGCGAACAATCTGAAGTATTCAATTCAGTACATGTTGCTCCATCATTATTGGGAATGCTTGGATATAAATTTAGCGAAGCTGTTGACGGTGTTGACAACAGCGCATTGTTCTTTAACAAAAAGAACAACAACAGCCCTTATGCATTCCTCGAATTAAGAAACTGGAGAGCGGTGCGTACAGCAAACGACATTTACATTGCCGAAAAACTAAGCAAAAAAGAATATCAATTCACCTATTATAATTTACAAGAAGACCCATTTCAGATGAATCCGCTTATTCTTAGTCCAAACGAACCGATTTCTGATATTGTCCAAACGCCTCGATTAAAAGTATTACACAATGCGCTGCGCAAACACCTTAAAGATATTGAAGACCCAAAAATTCAATTAAAACCTTTTGTTTCAATTAAATAAAACTATTATAAAATGAAGAATTACATAACACTGGTTTATTTCGTCCTGATGTTTGTTTTTGCCACTGGCTGCACTTCGAACACAGAAAAAGAAGCACCAAAACCAAACATTTTGCTTGCCATTGCCGACGACGTTTCGTACCCGCACATGGGAGCTTACGGATGCTCGTGGGTTAGCACTCCGGCTTTCGATAAAATAGCCGAACAAGGGGTATTATTCAACAATGCCTACACGCCAAACGCCAAATGTGCTCCGTCGCGGGCTTGTATACTTACCGGACGTAACTCGTGGCAATTGGAAGAAGCATGCAACCACATGCCTTATTTTCCAATCAAGTTTAAAAGTTTTCCTGAAGCACTTGCCGACAATGGCTACCACGTAGGATATACCGGCAAAGGCTGGGTACCCGGAGTTGCATACCACGAAGATGGTTCGAAAAGAGACTTGTTGGTCAACGCTTATCGTAAAATTAAAACCACACCTCCAACAACGGAAATTAGTGTTGACGATTACTCCGAAAACTTCAAATCATTCTTGTCTGATAACAAAGAGAATAAACCATTTTTCTTTTGGTACGGCGGCTGGGAACCACATCGTGCCTATGAATATGCATCGGGTTTAAAATACGGAAAAAAACTGGCAGAGATTGATAAAGTATTCGATTTCTGGCCCGATAACGATTCGGTAAGAACCGATATGCTCGACTATGCTTTTGAGTTAGAATATTTCGACAAACAGCTTCAGAAAATTCTTACAACTCTTGAAGAAAAGGATATGCTCGACAATACCATTGTTATTGTTACTGCCGATAACGGAATGCCTTTCCCACGGATAAAAGGACAGGAGTATGAAATGTCGAACCATTTGCCCCTGACCATTATGTGGAAAGATGGAATTAAACATGTTGGCAGAAGCGTTGATGACTTTGTGAAGTTTACCGACATAGCGCCTACCCTACTTGAGTTATGCGGAATTACAAACGAAGAATCAGGAATGAAACCATTCTATGGGATGAGCCTTACAGATATTATCCTTTCTAACAAATCGGGCAAGGTAAATCCTGAACGCGACCATGTTCTGATTGGTAAAGAACGTCATGATATTGGTCGCCCAAACAACCAGGGCTATCCCATCCGCGGCATCAGAAAAGGAGACTTTTTGTATTTGCGCAACTTTAAAACCGACCGCTGGCCCGTTGGAAATCCCGAAACAGGCTATTTAAACTGCGATGGAAGTCCTACAAAAACAGTTTGCCTTGAAACCAAGGGAACAAAAATGGATTACATCTGGCAACTGAATTTTAATAAACGAACAGATGAAGAACTTTACAATGTTAGCGAAGACCCATTCTGCATGAAAAATTTAGCAGAAGAGGAAAAATATGCCGCCATAAAAGCTCAAATGTCAGAACAAATGATAAATGAACTGACAGAACAGGAAGACCCACGAATTTTAGGCAATGGCGATGTGTTTGACAGTTACAAAGTATATCCACCAAAACTGATGAATTACTACGAAAGATATACCAATGGAGAAGAAACGCCAACACTGCATTGGGTAAATAATTCGGATTACCAAAACCAATAACAGCCAATGGCTGAGATATAATACTGAGCAGCGTCAGAATATGACAGAACTTTTATCTCACCCATGAAAAGGCTACATAAAACAAAACAGATGAAGAAATATCTATCAATTACATTAACAGCAGCGTTACTACTCAGCTTAGCTTTTTTAGGCTCTTGTGGCAACGAAACGTCAATAAAAGTATACGACGCTCCTCCCAACGAAAAGGCGTCAAACGACTACAAAGTTTGGGCAAACAATAACGAAGTATTTTGTTACGATGCACAGGTTTATGATACCCGTTTTACAGAAGGCAAACACTTTGGAGAAACCGGAATACCCTACTCCACCGTATCGTTTGGTTACTTCGACTTTTCGGGGAAAGTAAAGGTGAGTATAAAAGTAAACCACAACATAAATACAGCTGTTGTGCGACCACTTTCGAGAAACATAAAACCTGTGGTTAAAAACAATACCATTGAATTTTATATTGATGAACCGGGAGCACTTACCATTGAACCCGACGGCAGCGAGGAACGGGTTTTACACCTGTTTGCTAATCCAATGATGGAAAAGCCCAACACCAATGATGAAAACATTATTTACTATGGCCCGGGTGAGCATGTTTTAAATACCATTAAACTAAAAAGCAATCAAACACTTTTTGTCGATGGTGGAGCAGTTCTTTATTTCGATGTTTTTGAAAACGATTCAATTTATCGTTACGAAGGAAGAGAAGAGGAAACGATTCAACTTAAACGATACGACCACGGTATTGAAGCCATAAAAGCAAAAAACATAAAAATTAAAGGTCGGGGAATAATCGATTTTACCAGAGTTGCAGAAAAGTATGGAAGAAAAAATCCAATTCACATAAACAACTGCGAGAATGTGGAAATTGAAGGAGTAATTTTAAGGGGAGCCAATTGCTGGCACGCAACCATTTACCGGTCGAAAAATGTTGTAATCGATAACCTGAAAGAAATTGCCTGGGGATTTAATACCGACGGGATTAATATTGTTTTAAGTCAGGATGTTCATATTAAGAACTGTTTTATGCGCCAACGCGACGATGGTATTATTATGAAATCGATGGACACCGGAAATATGGATGCTTTTATTACGGAAATTCCACAGCCACAAACTACAACATCGAATGTCACTGTTGAAGATTGTGTTATTTGGAGTGATTGGGGTTATGCACTGGGAGTAACGTACGAAACACGAATGCCCGTACACAATATCACATTCCGAAACTGCGATATTATTCATGCAACACATGCTGTGGAAGGACAAGGAGTTATTGGTATTTTAGTTGCCGATTCGAGCAGGGTTACCAACGTAAACTTCGAAAACATAACCATTGAACGTTCCCTAAAACCGTTAATTAAACTGGAACAAAAACTAACAGCGTGGACAGTTAACAAAGACCTTGGAATAATTCGCGATGTTCATTTTTCAAACATAAAATATTTAAGCGGAAAAGAACAACCCGTTATTTTTAAAGGATTCAGCGAAAAAGGGAATATTGAGGATGTTTATCTTGACAACCTGGAATTTCTTGGGAAAAAGATAGAAACAGAAAAAGACTGGGAGTTTAGGAAAAATGAGTTTGTGGAAAAGATAAAACTCAACGGAACTTATGAGCTTCCTTAAAAGTTCAGTATTAAACCGATAATACCAAAAACAATGAACAATACAAGCAGACGCAACTTCCTAAAGAACAACGCATTACTGGCTTCCGGAACGATATTGGCACCAACAATAATCCCGGCTTGCTCGCGCGGGAAAAACGGTCATACAGCCCCCAGCGACAGGATTACACTTGCAGCAGTAGGTGTACGCGGCAGAGGAAATACCAACTTAACAGGTTTATTAAAACAAAAGGGAGTTCAGGTAGTTGTAGCCTGCGATTTAGACACGCACTTTTTAACGAAAATGCAGAATGCAATTTGGTCAATATATGAGAATAAAGATTGTAGAGCATATACAGACTACCGCGAACTCCTGGAAAAAGAATCGGTTGACACAGCTGTGATTTCGGTACCAGACCATTGGCACATGTTGCTGTATAATGCTTTTGCCAATAAAAAAATTGACATTTATGGAGAAAAGCCTTTGGTTCGAAAAATTGAAGAGGGAAAGAAACTAGTTAAAACAATTGAAGACAACGACATTGTTTTTCAAACCGGAAGCCAGCAGAGGAGCATGAAACACTTTAGGCACGCCTGCGAGCTGGTTGCCAATGGTGTACTTGGTAAAATTGAACGCATTGAAGTTGGCATACCAAATATGACAAAAGAAATAGGAATACCTCCGATACAAGAACCGCCCAAAGAAATTGATTATAATTTCTGGGTTGGTCCGGCTGAATATCTGGAATACAGGGGTGTTTTACACGGACATTGGCGCTGGTTAAGAAACTACTCTGGCGGACAACTAACCGATTGGGTTGGACACCACATGGATATTGCTTTATGGTCGATGGAAGCCAATAATGCAGAACCGGTAGAAATTACAGGAGATGCTACTTTCCGCGAAAATACAATTTTTGATGTTCCGTACTCTTTCGATATTCAAATGAATATGTCAAATGAAGTTCCTGTTCGTTTGTGCAGCGAATCGTTTACACCACACAAACATGGAGTTTGCTGGTACGGTGAAAATGGCTGGTTATACGCCAGCAGAAAAGAGGGGCTAAAAGCCAGCAACGAAAATATACTGAAAGAAGTTATTCCTGAAAATGGCATTCATCTTTACGAATCGGGCAATCATTATAAAAACTTTATCGACTGTGTAAAATCAAGAGAAAAAACGGTTGCTCCTGTTGACGCAGGTTTCCGTTCAATTACAGCCGGTTTGCTGGGAGAGATTGCTTACCTTACCGGAGAAACCATTCACTGGAATCCGATAAAACAGGAACTTGTAAATGCAAGCCCAGAAGCACTTGCACTGTCCACGCGAGAATATAGAGAGCCTTGGGTATTTTAGAATAGAAGCGGTAATTAACTAACAGAATAACAACCATCAAAATCTTTTATGTTATTTTAGTGCTTGATAATACTCGCTGAATAAATACTCAAATCTTATGCAGTTGAAACAACTAAAAATAACATCTCCCATAAGATTTTTGCTTTTCCTGAGCTTGTTGGTATTCTCGATGAATAGTAATGCTCAGGAATTGCGTTTTAAAACCTTAACCGTAAACGATGGCTTAACTCAGCACGATGTTAGTTGTATATTTCAAGACAGCCAGGGATTTATATGGATTGGCACCTACGATGGGTTAAACCGTTTTGACGGCTTAAAGGTTAAGAACTTTGTTAGTGAAACTGATAACCCTGAGAGTTTATCGAGTAACCGAATTTTATGTTTATTCGAGGATTCGAAAAAACGAATTTGGATTGGAACAGATGGAAGCGGATTAAATTATTATTCTTTAACCACCGAAAAGTTTGTTCGGATTGAAACTCCAGAGCGTTTCAACATTATAAAACACATTGCTGAAAACGATAAAGGCGAAATTTTTGTTGCCACCGGTAATGGCATCCTCAAACTAACAGATGCCGACCAACCCGCACTTGAAATTTTGCAGCTACCTCTTACCGGAATAACTGTAAACCATATTCTGAACACAAACGAAAACGGAACTTTCTTTGCCACCGACCATGGAATTTGGCAAATGAAAGGTAATAATTGCAAACAGTTAACTGAATTTGGAAATAGTATTTTTCGACACTTTGCTAAAGATGTTAACGATAACATTTGGGCTACAGGAGACTACAGATTACTAATTTTTGAACCTCGCACAAAACAGCTTATTCAAAAGCCAAACTTATTAGAAAACATAAATATCCGCACACTGTGTAGTTCAAAAAACAGTAGTATTTGGTTAGGAACAATGAATAGCGGATTGGTTGAAATTGACGCCCTAAACTATAAAATAAAAAATAAATTCACTGCTAGTTTTTTCCAGTCAAGAAGCTTGATGAGCAACACAGTTATGGCTCTTTTTCTTGACAATTCGAACACCCTGTGGGTTGGTAACCGAAAAGGAACTTGTTATGCCAATTTAACCCAAAAGAAATTTGAATCGATTCCTTTAATAAACCTTGAAAATATATCGCCTCGCCCCCATGTTCGTAATTTATTTATCGATGGCGACAACATTTATATTAGCAGTTTAACACAAGGAAGTATTCTATATTCCCAAAAAACGCAGCAGTACAAAAAGCTATTAGATGCAAAAAACAATGACGCACATTGTTTTAATAAATTCAATGGTAAAATTCATATTGGTGGCAACAATGGAGTCTTTGTCAGTAGTGGCTCCGATTATTCATTTACAAAAAAGAAGTTTAGGAATGATAATGGTCGTTTTGTGTTGGGACAGACTTATTCGATGTGTCAGGATGCAAATGCAACCATTTATTATGGCACTACCAACGGACTTGTTGTTGAAACAAAAGACAATGTATTTAGAGCCCACAACAAATTTAAACAAGCCGATATTTTAAAAGAGCTTCGGATTTGGAGTTTGTATTACGACAAATTGGACAATTGTGTTTGGATGGGAACCATATCGCATGGTTTGTATAAAATGAACCTTACCGACAAAGGTGATTTCCTTTCGTTAGAAGTATTTAACAAGTCGTTGCAAGGTAATTATCACATATCGAATAATACAATTTGGTGTTTTTATAAAGACCCGAATAACAACCTGTGGATTGGAACCGATGCCGGGCTGTTTATGAGAGCACACAACCGGGAAAACTTCACTCAAATAGAGAAGAAAGGAATAAAGGATAGAAAAATAATGGGTATTGAAGAAGATGCTGCCGGCAATTTTTGGTTAGCCAACTCGCGGGGGTTAATATTCTTTAATCCAATAAAAAATGAAACAAGGGCCTATAACTACAACGACGGACTAAATACAAATACCTTAACCGAAGCTGTTGGAAAAACCGACGACGGAATTCTGTTTTTTGGAGGGATAAACGGGGTTAACTTTTTCAATCCATCGGAAATAAAAGACAATCCCTACCCGGCCAATATTGCCATATCCGATTTTAGAATTCATAATATCAGTATTGTTCCAGGACAAAACTATTTTGGTCGAAAAGTCCTGAATGAGTCTATAAATCTCACAAAAAAAGTTACATTAAATCATAAACAAAATAATTTCTTCTTTGAATTTGCCGGAACCAATTATGCCAATTCATCTGAAAATACTTTCAAATATAAATTGGACGGTTACGATGATAATTGGATAAACACCACAAGTAAATACCGATTTGCGACTTATTCCAATTTAAAACAAGGCACCTATACTTTTAACGTAAATGCAGCTAATCACGATGGTTTCTGGAGCAACACTCCAAAGCAAATCGAAATTGAAATACTTCCTCCCCCGTGGCTTTCAATTTGGGCTTACATTATTTATTTTGTTTTATTCGGAGGTATTGCTTCTGTTATTCTTTATTTCGTTATTAACAGGCAACGCATGCAGCACCAAATGGAGCTCGAACATGTTCAGCATAAAAAAGACAAAGAGATTAACGAATTAAAATTAATTTTCTTTACCGATATTGCCCACGAGTTTAAAACACCCCTTTCGTTGATTATTGGTCCATTAAACGATTTAATTGAAAATAAATTAAGCCCCGAACATCGCGATTTTTGCTACAAAATAGTATCGCGCAACACAAAACGCATGATGTTTCTGGTAAACCAATTACTGGATTTCAGAAAAATAAATGCCAATAAAAATATCTTAAAAGTTACCCAAAGCAACCTTGCTGAATTTCTTAACCAGACCGTAAAAGCATTTTTATGGCAGGCAAAAAACGAGGGCATCGACTTTAGAATAATCGCCCCAACATCGTTCAAATGTTTTTTCGATAGAGATATAATTGAAAAAGTTACCTACAATTTACTTTCAAATGCATTTAAATACACACCTGAAAACGGGATTGTTGAAATTGAAGTAAAACCAATTTGGAAGCAAGACCAACAGGTTGCAGATATTATTATTCGCGATAGCGGTAAAGGCATTCCTGATGAACAAAAGAATAAAATTTTCGAACGCTATTTTCATGGCAAAGACCGCCTTTCTTCGGGTATTGGACTTCATTTAAGCAACAACCTGATAAAGGCACACAAAGGCGAAATAAATGTTGCAGACAGCCGCTTTGGGGGAACTGAATTTATTGTTTCAATCCCCGTTGCAGAGAACAATTATGAGCAACATGAATTTTTCGAATCAGGAGAATTGAAAACTATCACTGATGAAATTCGGACTCCGCAGGAAATGCCACATGAAGAAAGCACAGGTGAAAAAGAACGTATATTAATAGTTGAAGACGACCACGATTTACGGGCTTATCTTAAAAATATTTTACAGAACCAATACTCTGTTTTAGAAGCTACAAATGGAATAAAAGGACTAAAGGTGGCTACAAATAAACTCCCCGACATTATAATTTCTGATGTGATGATGCCGGAAATGGATGGGATTGAAATGTGTAAAGAATTAAAAAAGAATAGTGAAACATCACATATTCCTATTTTAATGGTAACTGCCAAAACCGCCGAGGAGCAGCAAAAAGAGGGTCTTGAAGCTGGTGCCTGGGATTATATTTCCAAACCGTTCAACACCCAGGCGCTTACAATGAAGATTGAAAACATCCTGGAAACCAGAAACAAATTCAAGGATTATTTAATATCTCAGGATATTACCGTTGAAGTAAAAAAACATTACACGCCTTTCGACCAAAAACTAATTACCCGGGCAACCAAGATTGTGGAAGAAAGAATTAGTGAGCCCAATTTCTCGGTAGAAGATTTTGCCATGGAAATTGGATTAAGTAGAATGCAACTGCATAGGAAGTTAAAAACCCTGGTAGGGCAAACAACCACAGGCTTTATAAACCACATTAAAATACTTCACGCCACTAAATTATTCGACGAAGGTTGCGACCGCATAAACGAAGCAATGGATGCAGTAGGAATCAGTAGTTACTCCCATTTCAACACCTTGTTCAAAAAGGCTAATGGTAAGTCGGCTTCTGATTATATTGCCGAGAGGAATGGTGGAGTTAAAGAAAATCCTTAGAAAATAATAAAGACAAGAGCCTTTCTTTAGCTAACAAAAAGCTCTTGTCAGGAACACGGTCTTCTATTTATATGCTGAAATAATATTTTTTGCAATCTTTGCAGGCACTTTAAACACTGTTCCATGCCGGGTGCCCTGAGGAAAGGAAACTTTATCAGAGATATCTTTCCAATCTTTTAAGTTTGTTGATTCTACAGCTCCCATTTTTCCTACTTCATATTTGTCGAAATACACAATGTACTTATCTCCTACTTTTGCACAAGTAGGACCTTCTGCCCAGTAATCGCCTGTAATTGGTGCCGATGGTTTGGAATATGGCCCCTCGATATTTGATGCAGTTGTCCAACGGATGTTTTTCTCGACATTTGGCACCTTCGTTTCATCTTTCAGAAACATTACAAACTCATTCTTTTTTAGTTTCAAAATGGTGCCGTCGATAACATTAAAACCATATTCGTAGAAAAGCTTTGTTTCGCTAAATTTCTGAAAGTCTTTGGTGGTTACATAATACATTCGGTGGTTGTATTTATTGCCTCCCGAGCCTTTGGTTTCAGGAAATCGCCCAGGGATAGTCGTTGACCAATAAATCATGTATTGTTCCTTAATATCATCATAAACAATTTCGGGTGCCCAGCAGTTTAATGCTTTTTCTTCGTGCTCCATCACCGGAATGTAAATTTGCTCCGACCAGTTTACCAAGTCTTCTGAATTAGCATAACCAATTCCGTGTTCATTCCAACCGGTAGTCCATACCATATGAAATTTTTTGTCAGGACCAGTTATCACACACGGGTCTCGCATTAAAACACTCTCTCCTACTTTTGGAATCAAAAAAGTTGAATCTTTGTTTAATACAGTCCATTTATAACCATCCTCGCTATACGCTAAATGTAAACCATCTTCACCATTCCCTCGAAACGATGCGAAAAACAACACATCAGATTCTTGCTTGCAGCCCCCGAAAATCGCAATTAATAATAATCCTAATAATTTGAATTTCATAGTTCTAAGAATATTGTTTATATAATTTTTTATGAAAAGTCCTCAACCACTATATTATTCGTTCATGCAAAACTGAATTTCTAATGGTTTTAAATGTAATTGATTGCATATAAATTGGAGAGAGAAAGCCTGTACCCCTGGAATAAAATTATAAACCCGTTCAGACAATAAAGTATCATATTTTATTAATTGACTGGCTTTTACTCTAACATTCCCGTTTACTCTTTTTATAACTATTTCCCGGTCTTTCATTTCAATCTTTTCATCAGAAGAACTTACAATTGGTAAATAAAATTTTAGCTCTCCTTGTTTGATGCTCTTATCGGTTTTTATTGAAATAAAAAAAGTATCTCCTTGTATTTTATATTCGCAGTTGACATTTGGTGAATCCAATCCTGATGTATTTTGTTGGCTGTCTACCAATTTCGATTCTGTTTTAATTACTACAGCATCTTCTCTTTCGAATGATTCTATTTTGGCATTATGGTAACTTATATTTCGAAAAACCTTGCCATTGTTCCTTTTTAATTCCACCCGTGGAGTAAGATTCATAAAATGTTTTACCTCATCTGCATCCAACATATTATGTCCTTCAATTCGCTGGTATTCCGTCATACTGGCGGCTGTAATTAAACCTAGTTTTGTGTGATAGAAACACGACAAAGCACCACCACTGCAATGTGTATTAACGTATCGTAATTTATAATCGTAATTATAGCCAGTAACTGTTCCGCGCCAGTTTCCCTTTGAAAATAAGGTAGTTTTAATACTTTCAAATTTTTTAATGCCATATTCTCTTTCTCGCGGAAGAAGCTCATAAACATTTTCAATTTTAGGCTGTGACATATTTAAAATGGTCGTCAACGATTTGGCGTGTTCAAAAGTATGATGAATAGATGATTTAACCTGAGCCAACTGTTCGTGAAAGCCACTCGAAAGAACATTATCATGGGTCGATTTCTCTAAACAACACAGATTTTGATACACAGCCTTTGCAAATACAGGTTCTTTATCTGCAAACAAATAATAAGCGGGATGGCAGCCGTCAGAGGTACGGCTACCCCACACTGTCCATTTAAAATTACGAGTTCCCCAGCTGTTGTCCCATATTCCGTTCGGTAGCATAAATTCCAGGTGTGTCTTTAACGATTTTATAACCTTTCCCAACATCTCATCATTTTCAGTTGCATGTGCATAGAGAGCCATTGCCTGAAGGCTTTCTTCCACGTTGTAGCCCAAGTCTATTGCATGTAAACCATACTCGTTTTTTTCTTTTCCGCCCTCACCATACAACAAGTTGTCGGTGGTAAAGAAGCACATCATCTCATTTGCCATTTTTTTGGCTTTTACAGTGTACTTCTTTTTGTTAAACATTTCACCAGCCAAATGCATTGCATAAGGCGTAGTTGCAGGATAATTAATATTTCCGAAATTAATATCTATATTTTCGAATATCCATTCAGCTGCCTTTTGCGTTCTGTTTTTCCATTGACTAACCGTTTTTTCACCTAATAAATCGGAATAATGATTAATGGTCTCCATTTTAGTGATGGCTCCAAAAACCGTAATCCCTTTCCAGCTTTTGGGTGCACCGGGATCATTACACCAAGCTCCACTTTCATGCGAACAATTGTGCTGCTCCCAATTATAAACATTCTTGGCAGCCTCTATATATTTCGAATTTCCAGAATATTTAGCCATCCATAAAAATGGATATACAGCATCAGCACAACGTCCTGGTATTCCTTTGTCACCAGAGCTATAAATACCGCCATGCAAGGTTAAATCGTTTGGATTATTTATTTGATGCTCTAAAAGAGCTCGACACCATTTCCTTAAAAGCGATTCTGCCAACGGAATAATTTTTGTTGTTGCATAACTTATTCCCTGATGTTGTAGCCCCAACAAAAAATGTGGTGCAAGCGACAACATTGAGGTAGTCTTTATGAAATTTCGTCTATTAAGTGTTTTCATCATCTCTATACTTTAATATAAACCTCACAGTTTTTATAAATTCTCCATCAGTAACACCAACTCTCCACCCTCTAGAAAATCTTCATGTTTCAATACCAAACTTTCGAGTTTGTTACCATTAAAAATTGCGGAATTAACCTTGTAGCTTTCTGCAGAATTATTTTCGGTTTTAATCAATAAAGTATTCCCATTTGAAAGATTAATTTTCACCTCATCAAAAACAGTGCTGCCAATCTGGTATTCCGGATTGTCTTCTGTTCCTCCCGTCATTTGAAACAGACCAATTTTCATTAATACGGCTAAGCTTCCCATTAATCCCTGGTCTTCGTCGCCGTTGTAACCACTTGCAGGTGAAAAGCCTGAAAAGGCTTTATCAACCACTTTGCGTGCCCAATATTGCGACAGGTCGGGACGCCCAAGCTTATTAAAAATAAATGCGGTTTGAATGGATGGTTGGTTACCGTAGTTTATCGGAATGCGTTTGTACTCAGGATGTAGTTCTTTATCGTGCGAGGTACCAGAGGTAAAGTTTATTTCTTCGGCAGTTTCGAATTGCTGATTTAGTTTTTCAACGGCCTTTTCTTTGCCTCCCATTAGTTCTGCCAAGCCAATTAAGTCGTGTGGTACAAACCAGGTTGATTGTGCTCCATTTGATTCGTTAAACCCATGCTCGTAATTGTAGGGATCGAAATCTTCCAGCCATTTGCCATTTACATCACGTGGGCGCATCCAGGTCGTTTCTTTATCGTAAATATTCTTGTAGTTTTCCGAACGCTTCATAAAGTATTCGTAATCCTTGCTATGCCCCAATTTCTTTGCCAGTTGTGCCAAAGTCCAGTCCTGATAGGCATATTCCATGGTTAAACTTGCACCATCCTGATGATAACCAAATTTCCCCTCTGGAATTGGATGTGGCACCCAACCGTTATTGATGTAATAATCTAAACCACCACCAAGTTCAGTTTCGTGTTCGTAACCGGCTTTTGCCATAATCCCACCGGGCATATGGCCTTTTTTCAAAGCCTGGTAAATCTCTTCCAAATCATCGGTTACAATTCCTTTCTGAATGGCGCTAACCACAAATGGCGTTGCCGAAGCTCCGGTCATTACATAGGTGTAATTTCCACCCGATGGGCCACGTGGCACCATACCTCCGTCTTTGTAATACAACATTAAAGATTGTACAAATTCCTTGTAAACCTCGGGATAAACCAAGCCCCAAAGGGTATTAATTGTCCATTGTGCGCCCCAAAAAGCATCTGAATTATAATGGTTGAATTTAGGTTTGCCATTTTCTCCAAGCTGAATTTGACCAACTCTCAATCCATCGCCGGTATAATCGGGATAAGCACCATTGGCATCACTAATAATGCGACGACCTTGCAAACCATGCCACAAATCGGTGTAAAAACGTTTTTGTTGGGTTTCCGTTCCACCTTTAATTTGAATACGATTTAAAAGCTCGTTCCATTCATTTTTCGATTCAGCCACTACGCTTTCAAAATCCCAGCCAGCCAGTTCTGTTTGAATATTGGTTGCAGCGTTTTCTATTGAAGTGTAAGATATTCCTGCTTTTAGTTGAATCTGTTTGACTGTTTGCTCAAAGCTTAAAAGGTAATTTCCCGTTTCTTTATCTCTCGTAACATCAACAATTTTCACATCCGATTCAATCTTAAAAAATACCTTGGTTGTTTTTGGACGGCGGCGGGTTGGAGCATTTGTTACTTCTCCTGAAACGAAATTCTGACCCGTTTTATGCAAAACACCATCCATATTTTCACATGGACCAAGCAGTGTATTCAGATTTAGCAACAATGCAGGCTTGCCATTGCCTCTATAAGTATATTTATGAAAACCAACGCGTGTGGTGCTGGTAATTTCTGCATCAATGTTGTATCTGTCTAAATTCAAATAATGATAACCGGGAGAAACCTTTTCGGTATCGTGGCTAAAGTGCGAATAGAAATTAGTAAAGATAGTTTCCTTGTTTTCTTTCGTTAAACTGACTGGCATAACCGACAAACCAGACAATTGCCATGCGTGAATGTGGCTAAAACCTTTTACCGTGTCGGTTAGGTAACGGTAACCACTTCCCCATGCACCTCCAATTTGGGTGTCAGGGCTTAAGTTTACCATTCCAAAGGGGCGGCAAGCCGATGAAAACAAAAACCAGCGCGAGTTTTCAGTATCCAGTTGGTTGTATACGAGTTCTAATGGCTGAATTGTATCTTTTTGATTCTTTTCTGTTTTTTGATTGCATGCTGTAAAAGCAACTAATGCTATCACAATAATTAAGGCTAGTATGTTTTGATTATTTAAGCGTTTCATTCGTTACTCTTTTGGTTAATACCACTAATTTATTTCTAATTCTTGTTTATCAAGTTGCGAATCCAACTTTCTATCTTCAGCATTTTTAAAAACCAATTGACCCTTCATTTCTGCAGGCAGATTGACCTCATTCATCTCAATCCCCTCTACTTCATCAAAAACAAATGCAGGGCGGAAATCGGAATCGTCTAGTTTTAGCGTAACATTTTTAAAGCTGATGTTTTTTACATGGCGCACATAAAATGCCCACGATGGCAGCTCGTAAAACATGGAAAACTCGGGATAGTCCCTTATTTTCTCAGGCACCTGCTCCAAACGGCTTAGCGGTACATAAGCCATTCCTTTTGAAGCACGCCCCGGATAACTTATTTCTACGTTTTCAATGCGAACGTTTTCGATATTGTGTCCCGGAATACCAGCAATTGGCGATGGCAGAGGGTTATGAAAAAAGCTAACTGCCGGGCCACGCATGTCGTAATCGGTATCGGGTCTGCCAAATGGTACCTGGCATTTCATATCGTGGATGTAGATATTTTTTATTGTTCCGGGCTTTTCGCCCGCACGGTGCCCAAGGCGAATAAAAATTGGATTTCCGGTGTTTTCAGCTATTACGTTTGAAACCTCAATATTCTCAATATCGCCTCCATCAACCGATTCGATGGCAATGGCAGAGCGAAAGGTATCGTAAACCTTAACATTTTCGATTTTTACATTTTTGAAACCACCGTATGATGCTGTTCCAAATTTAACGGCGCTGGCACTGGTGCGGATGGTACAATTAGCGATGTAAATACTATCGTTGGCAAAATCGGGATAATACGATTTCAAACAAATTCCATCGTCGGCAGAATTTACATTGCAGTTGGTAACGCTTACATTTTGGCAATCGGTAATATCCATGCCATCGTTGTTCCAATAAGCCCGGTTCAGCACTTTTATATGGTCAATTTTTAAATTATGGCAAAGCTCGAACGAAAGCCCCCAGCATGCGCTGTTTTGTAGTTCCAAACCTGTAATCATAATATTTTCACACATGGAAAAACGGAATAATTTTGGGCGCGCCGTTTCGTGCGGACGCATTCGCTTCACATTGTATTTTGGGTCGATTTGTTCGCCAATGTGGTGCAGGCTATCAATGTTTAATGCCAAAGCTCTGCCCTGTCCATCAATTCTACCTTTACCTGAAATGGAAAAGTTTTTGGCTTTATAAGCTACCAATAATGCCATTTGCGAATTATCATCGCGGTCTCCCTGGGTAGGTCTACCTGGCATTTGAACCTCTTCATAGTCATAAAGATTTGTGCTACCCAACAAAACCGCTTCTTTCTCGAAATACAAGTGAACATTCGATTTTAACCTTAAACTACCGGTTAGATATATCCCCTTTGGGAAAACGACTTGGCCACCTTTTTCAAAACTTACTTTATCAATAATTGCCTGAAGTGCTTCCGTATTGAGAGTTTTACTATCACCAATAATCCCCCAATTAGTCACATTGTATTGTTTGATTTCAGCAAATCCCCAAACCGAGACTAATAAAAAGAGCTGAATTATTACTATTTTCTTCATAATATTTTACTATTTCGTATTTTACTATTTCGTTTTAACCCATTTAACTTTGGCTTTGTGCTTGAATTCCATAATTTGATGGTTATCGTATCACAAATACATCCCTAACTTTTTCCTCTTGCTCAAAATAAAGTATACTCCATACCACTGTATGAAACAATCATTTAACGGTTGATAAATCTTGAATCATTTGAGTACAATCCCAAATGGTTGTGTGCCGATAACCGAACCTTGTCCAAAAATTTCTGCCCTGATATATCCGTTTATGTCCGTAAACTTTGATAAATAAATACTATTTCCTGTACTTACGATTTTTCCTCCAGAAATCCATTGAATAGAATCATGTCCTATTGAATTAATCTTAATTATTCCTTTTTTTGAACTCACTTCTATTGACTCAATTACCGGGAGTTTAGGTCCATTATGCCCCTTAGGGGCATAAATATGAAAAAACTGACCATTGTGCATTGCCTGCCTAATACATTCTTCGTTTAACTCGGGCAAAATAAACAGGTTCCAATTTCGTCCTAGATTTTCCATCCCCTCATGAAAATCATCGTTGGAGTATCCCCAAACAGGTCTTTCCGGCATTGTCTTCACCAAAACTGAATCCCACAAAATCCTGTCGGTTGGATAACGATCTCCCTGATTATAGATTTCTATGCCCGTTACAAAATCAAAATGTTGAAATAATCTCATATACCAATCCGCATTATATTTTTCTGGGTTTCGGGAGGTGTATCTTCCCGGATGATTTATTATAACAAGTCCATTCTTTTTTCCAATTTCTTCAATTATCTGATACTCCTCCCCAGAACCTTTTCGATAATTGCTAAATAGACTTCCAATATGGTGAGGAGAAGAAACTTCATTGCCCTGAATGGCAAACATCTGTAACTTATCAGGATTGCGATCCTCAAAAATTACCGCACCTGAATCGATTATTCCGACTTGAAGCCTTTCCTGAGACTTTGAACTAAAAGAGAGTTGAGAAAAAGAATCCCATGGATAAGTTACTTCATTATGGTCTGTAATGGCCAAAATTTGATATCCCAACTCATGATACTTATCTACAACTTGTTGAGGACTCAATTTTCCATCGCTGCAGGTGGTATGTGTATGCAGATTTGCTTTATACCTATTGTAATTTTTCCAATCAACATTTTCGTAAGGATTTTTAATTTCCATTTCTGTGTACAACTATTAAGTAATAGTCCAAGAACACTAACAGATAAGAATAAAGAGCTTACAAATTTCTTCATAATTTTTCTAGTTAATATTTATTTCATCCACAAAAATCCATGGTCTTTTTCCTGCTCCGGGGTGCCAGTTTGGTAATTTCCCATAATTCTTAACTTTGATTTTTAGCTTTTGAACCTTTTGCTCTTCAAATTTTAAAAGATGTGAGTTTATTTGATTCAAATGTTCTTTTATCGTTCCACACTTCTTAGAAGCAATTAATTTTAATTCACCTTTATTATCCATTGCCAAGATTGAAATACTGTATGGCGGAAACCTCCATACCTGTGTAGAACTTAAGGTGTTTAATTCTACTTCGCGGATTTCAATTTCTTTACCTAAATCAACATTTATTATTAAATCCTTTTCATTCACCCCTGTCCATTTCCCATCCTTAAAAACTGTTGAACCAAACTCCAAATCAACCAATTGACTTCCATCGGTAGCACCATATTTTTTAGGCACATTATCAAAAGTGATTTTGGGATATCCGTCATCCAACTGTACTAAAATCGAGGAGAACAAACGTGCAGAATAGACACTACTTGGCTTACTTCCATGTTTAATTGCTATTGCCTTTAAGCTTACCGATTTATCAATTGTAATTGGTGCTTCATATTTTATGGAATGCTCATCGGGATCAGTTCCATCTAAAGTATAGTAGATTGTAGCTTCTTTCTCTTTTACAGCCAACTGTATTTCCGCTTCTTTATGAAAACGTTTTTCAGGATTAATTAAATAAGGCGTACTACATTTATAGGGATGATTGAATTTTTTCAGATTTTCTTTAAAAACCTCCTCGTCAGTTCCCCACGAAGATGGCTTATCTCCCATCTCAAAAACCAGTTCTCCACCTTTTAAAATATCGTAATGGTTCAATACTGTTTTTGAATATACTTCGCCATTCAGCGTTGCTGACTGGATATAGATATTTTTCGGACTAATATTATTGGCTTTAATCCTAAATTTAATCCCGTTGTTTAGGTTAATGGCAACATCGGGCAAACAAGGTGTACCAATTTGATAATCGGCAGAACCTGGGCAAAGCGGATAAAAGCCCATGGCTGAAAATATATACCAGGAACTCAACTGCCCGCAATCGTCGTTCCCAGGTAAACCACCAGAAACAGGTAGATAGTAATTTGCAACAATATTGCTCACCCTTTCCTGAGTTCTCCATGGCATATCGGCAAAGTTGTACATGTATGGCGCATGCATCGAAAATTCGTCTCCAACGTAATAAATGTCCTCTTCAAAAAGCTCATCCAGAAAACGAGTCATATTATCGTTACTTCCCAGAAAATCGATAAGAGCTGGAACATTATGGGGGGCTGCCAGCGTATAGTTTTTCTTATAATTATAAACTTCTTTGGGTGAATATCCCGACCACAAACTTATTTGTCCATCATCAGGATGACACCACGAACCGTCCCTGTTTTTTGCTCTTACCAGTTTTGTTTCGTCATCCAGCACATTTTTAAAACGCTCGCTTCTTTTGTAGAAAACATCCGCCTTTTCACTATTTCCTTTTTCCTTAAGAAACTGGGCGATGCAATAATCATCAAAAGAAAACTCCATGGTTCGGGCAACCGATTCAAGACAAACATCGATTGGAACATAGCCCAAAGTATTGTAATCTTCAACTCCCCAGCGTCCCCAATAAATGTAATCACCTTTTTCGTAGGCATTTTTCATCATCGCCTCTTCAGCCTTTTCCACATCAAAGCCTCTTACTCCTTTTACATAGGCATCGGCAATAACCGCATCGCCGTGTGTGCCGTACATACAATTGGTGTAACCGGGATTGGGCCATTTGGGCATCCAGCCACCTTCGTCGTAAGCATTTAGCAAACCTTTAATTAAACCAGGTACCCGCTGAGGTTTTAGCAAAACCAACAACGGATGTGTAGCCCTGTACGTATCCCAAATTGAATAATCGGTGTAACTCTCTCCTTCGTAAACTTTCCCATCGAACGGACTGCGGTACTTGCCCTGCTCTGAAATATTTCGGGGTAGAAGCAATGAATGATATAGTGCGGTGTAAAAGATTTGTTTGGTGCAATCGTCACAACCTTTCAGTTCTATTACACTAAGCTCCTCTTCCCATTTTTTTCCTGTTTGTTCTTTAACCGTTTCAATATCCCAGGATGGAATTTCCTTTTCGATATTGAGTCTGGCTTGTTCTTCACTAATAAAAGATGTACCGATTTTAGCTCTGATAATTTCACCATCTAAGGTTTTAAATTTTAAATATGCACCAATCTTAGTAGACAACTGAAGCTCTTTATTATCAGGTAAAAGAACTTTTGCGACTTTTTTACCAGGCTTTACCCAGCTCAATTTAACTTTCGACTCACCTCCAAGCTGGTTATACACAACCCGAAGGTTATACACCTTATCCTTTTCAAGTTCAATTTCGTTCTGAGTTGGCATAGCGTCAAACACAGTCGATTCGATTCTGTCAATCACCGCTTTTTCATCAATAAAAACCTTAGCATCACCAGTGGTTTGCACACCAATCTTATACATACCAGTTTCCGGTGCTTTGAGCTTGGCTTTCCATTCAACTGTATAGTCAATAAAAGAAAAATCGTTCGCTGGTTTATACCAATTCCAATTAAAATCTACCACCGAATCAATGCGTTGCACCACATGGTCCTCTTGTTTATAAGTTCCCAATAAACCATTTTGCAACTTGCCATTCTTTTCGACAAAAAGGTATTCCGACTCAATAACTTCGGGGTATTGCTTGTTATGATTAGAGGTTCCGAAGCCATCAAAATCCTTATCGAACTGAACCACAAAATAACCTGTCTCGCGATAACCCCTTGCCGTTAAGGCGCTTCTGCCAGAAACTTCCCGCTTTTCAGGATCAATTCTTATTGAGGCCTTGCTTGCAGCTGTAAAAACAGAGGGCATGGCATCGACTAATACATAGGAAGAATCGGATGCAGGAAATGTATAATTATGAATGGAAGCATTTTTTGTAGCTGACATTTGGATCTTAACATTGTAGTCATCCAGAAATACTTCATAATAGTTAGCACGTGACAATTCCGTATCATGCGAATAAGAGGAGCTGCGTTCTTCGGGTTTAGTTTTAAGCTGGCCTACAACTGGCATGAGTTCAACTGCTCCATAATCAAACATTACAGCACCACTTGGATAATGAGTGCCTAAAAAACCCGAAATGTATTTATGGCTATACCAGTAAGGGACACGATGATGACGCTGGTCTGGTTCTTTTCTGCCTATTGTATGGGCAGTCCACTCTGTTTTTCCGAATGGTTCAGTTACTCCGGGGTAAGTATATCCAGATGGGTCTTCGTGGCCTGCAACACTAATATCACTTTGCCACGTATCGGTTCCTATTAGAGGATTTACATATTGCAAAATTCCCTGTTGTGCATTGCTATCAAAATCCACCAATAGTACAATGCATAAAAACAAATACACTTCTTTCATGATCTATTTTCCACCCCCCATTTATTATTAGGTATTTCCCCAAGTTCAATAGTAATTCTTCCTCCTTCTGCTAATCTCCTAAAATCAATAAAACATGAATCATATACTTTCCCATCAACTTCAACTTTTTGAATATAGATTGAGTTCGGTGTTTGTTTTTTAGTTTCGATTTCCAATGTTCCTCCTGGCAGAGCTAATGTAATTTTGTCGAACTGAGGTGTGCTGATAACCATATCAGTTGATCCCGGAAAAACAGGATAAAAGCCCATTGCCGACCATACATACCATGCCGACATGGTTCCGGCATCGTCATCCATTTCTTTGATGTAACCTTTTGGCGAATCCTGGAAAATTCTTCGGGTAAGTGATTTCTTCCATTTTTTATGTGTCCCGTACCAATTGTTGGTTTCTTCGTTTAGCAAACTGTTCACCACTTTTTGTGTTTTCCATGGCGAGTTGGTATAGGCATACAAATACGGTACTTGGATATCAGGCTGGTTGCCAATGTTGAACAATTCATTTTCGAAAAAGTAATCAAGCTGTTGCTCAAATACGTCCTTGCCTCCAACTAACTCTTGAATTCCATCCATATCGAAGGGCACAAACCAGCGGTATTGCCATAGTGTTCCTTCGTATAGTCCGTCGCCATGCATAACATCTGCTTTTTCGCCCATGTGCAGGAACTTTTCTTGCCAAAGGGGTTGATAATTCATGGCTTGAGAAAAATATTTTTTGGCATCCTCTTCGTAGCCCAAGTCTTTGGCAATTTCAGAAAGTGCCCATAAATCGTAGCTCGATTCCAGTACATTATCGGGCGATTTAAAGGGTAAACTATCGGCTTCTGCTTTTAGCTGCGGATAAATTTCATCCAATGAATAAGGTAACATTCCTTTACGATGGGCATCTAAAAGTACCGCTATTGAATGCTCGGTGCGGATGGTAATAAAAGGTTCGGTTTCGGTTGCCCAGTCAGGTTTGCCCTGTTTATACAACTCACCAATTGAAGCTAACATGTCCTTGTACTTTTCCGGATACAGGAACGAAAGCATAGGCAGCTTGCTACGGAACGTATCCCAGATTGACCAGCCATGGTAATATTTTTTCAAGGTATTTTTGTACACCTTTCCATCACTTCCGCGATAAGTTCCATCTTCTTCGTTAATTAAAAATGGCGATTGCGTGGCGTGGTACAAATGCGTATAAAATAAACGTTTGGCACTGTCATCTTCAGTTTCTACATCCACTACATTTACCAGGTCGTTCCATTTTTTGTAAGCTTCCGATTTTACATCATCAAATTGGAGATGTATTTGACTTTTCAAAGTAGCTTTTGCATTTGCTTCGCTAACCGAAGACAATGCACACCAAGCTTTTATGTCTTCGCCCTCTGTTGTTTTAAAACGATAAGTTACCTTGGAACCGTTGTCTTCAATTTGTACATCTCTTTTATCAAGTAAAAAGGCGTAGTAAAATGAATACTTCCCCTCCTTGCAAACATTTACCGATTCAACCTTGCCGCTTAATACTCCCTCATCATCAATGCTGTGTTCTTCGGAAATATGTGCAACAAAGGCACTTGCCAAATCAACAGTCAAGCTACTTTTATTTGATGCAGGAAAGGTATAATTGTGAAATGCCACATTGTTTGTAGCTGTTAGTTCCGTTTCAATACTTCCATCCAGTTTTACCGAATAATAACCGGGCACTGCAACTTCCGAGGCTTTATCATATCCTAACTTTTCGGGAATTGTATCGGAATTTACAAAAGGTAGAACACGGATATTCCCACCTGTTCCGCGACAACCAACACCTGAAAAACGTGTGTGCGAAAAACCTGTAATTTCTTTTGAATTATAATCATAACCCGAATGCCCGATTGGGTAAGTATCGGGACAAGGTTTTACCATGCCAAATGGAATGGCTGCTGCCACATCGGTTTGTCCGTGGTCGTCGGCTGTGCAAATAAACGGGTCGATGTATTGGGCGTTATTGGCCTGTTGTTTTTCAGCTTCCTGTTTTGTTGTGCAGGCTGAAAGGATTATCAGCACGATTGCTGTTAGTTTTGTTTTCATCTTGTAATCATGATTCTGAATTCAACCACCTCCCCCTCCGTTGTCGCGTACTTCCCGAAATGCCGGGACTGGCTCTCCTTTCCTGGAGGAGGAATTTCTCTCCGTCAATTGACGGAAAATTAAGAGGGACTAAGGGTTTTTAGATTTTTCTCTACCCTATTCAACATTTCCTGGGTTGGGAAGCCATTATTGGGTCGGCGGTTTGCGGGGTGGTACCATCCTTTCCATGTTGGATTTTTATCACCTGTTAAACGGCGTTGATAAACCATTTTGAGTGCTGAACGGGCATGCTCTATTTGAGCGATTGCCTTTTGTCGCAATGCCTCATTTCCGGTATCTTCAAATTGTTTTTTCAGTTTTGCCATTTGGTGCAATTCACCCTCAAATACCAACAAGTCGGAATAAATTTGTACTGGTAACAAAATATAATCATGGTAAAAAATATCATTCTCTCCTGCAATTTCGTAGCCTTTTTTTGCTTCGTTTAACGATTCTTTTAAAAATTCAACCCGTTTAACAACATGTTTGTAATCATTTTCAACACGGCGGTACTCATGTGGAACAGGTGTTTTCCCAGGTCGTTCAATGGGTGCATTACTTAGGTATGAAATTGCTTCGCGTATTTCCCAAAGATGCTGCACATAACCAACACCATCGAACTGAGCTTCGTGTAATTTCGTCATTGAAGCTATGGCAAATTTGCCTGTCTTTTCGCCAAGGTAGTAGCTTACCCAGTCTTTATAAAACTCTTCTCCGTTAAAAGCATTCGGTGCATCAGCCATTTTTGAAAAGGCTTCCAAATTCAGAAGAAACGGACGGAACTGCTGCCCGTTTACCATGCAATATTTGTTGGCTCCGTAATCCTTCACCATCATTTTCATTATGGTATCGATTTTTACAGGGCATGGGTCGTGAACGGTATGGTTTAACCAGAACCCGGCGTGCATGTATGTTCCAAAATTGTACCCTTTTGTATCAAGCGGCAGGTAATCAAAATCTACCCAACCGTCATCACTCCAAGCAATAATCCAGTCTTTGGGCGGATTAAAACCATTGTTGAACATTTCCATTCCATCGTGGTAGCAAAGCAACACTTTTGTGGCTTCCGGTTTGTATTCGTCAACAATATCACCAAGCTCAGCATAAACCTCATTAAACACATCCACTTTGTCTTCGCCACACGAACTTTTGTATTCCCAGTCCCACACCTGGTTACGTGGGCGCAGAGCAAAAATATCGGCTTTCCCAATTGGCGTTTCTTCAAAATAGTATCGCCAAGTATCTATCCAGACTTGTTTATTTTTTGCCCAACAATCAGCTTTGTCTTGCTCCATGGGTTTTATTTTATAACCCAGTGCCATGTCAATCTGCGCCTGCATGCCCATATCTTGCGCATAGGTAATCATGCTGTCGATATATGAAAGTCGGATGTCATAATCGGGACGGATTGCCTGGTATTCAGGACGTAGAAAAAATTCGGGACGCCCCAGCATATCAAACAGTTGAATGGCGTTATATTTTATACGAACCAGAGAATTAATCAATTGGGTGTAGTTTTCCCAATCGTATTCCAACATTGGCTTCTTAATGTTTGCCAGTTCATCTACATCGTTTTCAAAATAACAGAGTATGGGGATTTCGGGAGGGGCGATAACTTTATTGGGAATGTCAAAAACATCATGCGTGGGATTTGGAGTTTTACCACTCCAGTATTCGAATGGGTCAACATCTAAAATTTCTTTGCAGTATTCGTAAACTGCGTATTGCGTTCCTTGTACATCGGAACCGGCAAAAACAATGGCTTTGCCTTTATTGGTAAACGTGGCTTTTGCCCAGATACCGCCACGTTTTCCTGGAAAATCTTCCGATACAATAATGGATTTACTCTGGATTAAATCAGTGATGAGTGAATTAGAACTTGATGTGCCAAGTAGAATGATTTTCTTTGCTTCAGAGTAATCTTCAGCTTCAGAAATAACTTGAATATTCTTGCTAGTAACTTTTTGTAAATCGGTTTTTAATTGTTCAGCAGTTAATTTTTCAGTTACAGAAGCATCTTCGCCAACTATAATGAAAACTCCATCGTTTGTTTTGCACGAATTAAAACCGAAAAGAACCAGTAGAAACGAGGCAATTAATATGATATTTTGTGTTGGCTTCATTGATGTAATGAATATTTTTTACAATATCTGCATCTCATCTTTACCCCTCAAACCTCCCCCAAAGAAGAAGGATAAAAGCCCCCTGCAGGGGATTCCAGCCTGCCGGCTGGCAGGTAGAGATGAACAACCAAGTGGCTATTTAGTAGTTCATTTGCAGTATTTAAAATGCTTTTGATTTAGTTTTGGTTGGAGCTCCCGGGCAGGACAAATTAACCCGCCCGGTTTCTCCATCTAACCAAATCTAAAATCTATGAAATAGTCAAAAACTGTATTGTCAATCTTTTTTTAGTAACCAGGGTTCTGTTCTAAAGTCCCGTTGGTCAATAAAATTTCGTTTTCAGGAATCGGACGCAACAGGTAATGTGCATCGATTGCCGAAGTATGGTGCAACTGAACATGTGGATTATGTGCCAAAACCCTGTCAGAAAGTGTTCCGGTACGTTTAAGGTCAATCCAGCGGCTTGTTTCGCCTGCCAGTTCCAATGCTCGTTCATTTAGAATATCATCAATAGTAACTGATGTAAGGCTTAAATCAACACCATCGGCAGCACGGTTACGAATTGTATTTACATGAGCCAATGCAGCACCTGAATTTCCTGCCTGCAATTGTGCTTCTGCAGCAATTAAGTAGGTTTCTGCCAAACGGAAGATGTTTGCATCGCGTGTACCACCATTATCACCATAAGGAGCCAATGGGTCGGCAAACTTCTTAAACATTGGGTACTGACTACTTCCAAAATCGGTATTAACACGGTACTCATCATCGTTATAAACAATGTAGCTTACCGCATCTTTTTGTTCCTGTGTCCATGCAACTTTCGGAAAATGAACAACTGTGTCGCCTGTAAGAATGCCATCAGCATCTTCTACCGCATAAATAGTACGGTCCAGGGTAACAGCTTCGCGGCTATCGCCATCAACAAATAAGTTGAAGAAGAAAGCGGTTGGCTGCCATGGTTTGTTTCCTCGTCCATAGTCGCTGGTGCGGTTCATTCCGGGGTACGATTCGTAACTAAATTTAAACAATTGGTACTGGTCATTTCCATCACCGTTAAACAGATTATCTGTTGAAAATTGTGCCGACCAGATAATCTCATCATTTTCTTGGTTATCAATATCAAATACTTCAGCAAATGAATTTAAAAGATTGTATTCGCCCGAACTTATAACCGTTTCAGCCAATTGAGCAGCAGTTGTAAAATCGGCAGCTGTTCCGGAAGAAGTATAACCCAAGGTAAGATATACTTTTGCCAATAAATGCTGTGCTGCTCCTTTTGAAACTCGTCCGTACTGACTAACAGAAGTTGGTAAAGCAGGAATAGCCTCATCTAAATCTTTTATTATCTGAGCATAAACCTCTGCTTCTGTGTTCCGTGTAAAATCTGTTACTACTCCTCGTACTTCTTCCAACTGAAGAGGTACTCCTCCAAATTGCTGCACCAGATAAAAATAATTTAGGGCACGAATAACTTTCACCTCTGCCAGGCGAAGATTTTTGGTACTTTCACTCAATTCACCAATTTCTTCGGCGCGGGTAATAACTGTGTTGCATTTCGAAATTGCGGTATAACTACGTTTCCAATTGCTTTCCGAGGCTCCCAAATACGAAGTAATATTTGTGTAATCATTTAATGGTTTGTCGCCCTCTATTTTTCCTTTACGGCTGTAAATATCCACTCCATAAAAATCAAGGTCGTGTGATTTGCTGTACGAACGTAAAGTTGCATAGGCACCATTTACCAATTCTTCAAAGGCATCTTCATTTACCAGGTAAGTTTGGTCTGAAACGCTTGACAGGTTCTCTTCTTCAAGGAATTCTTCGCATGATGTTGCTCCGAACATCAATGCAGCTCCCAGGATAATGTATTTGAATTTATATAAAGTCTTCATTTTCTGTTTGATTTTAGAATTTAACGTTTAATCCGAACAATACGCTGCGTGTCATAAATGCATATCCCCAGGTATTCTGGCCAGCATTCTCGGGGTCCCATCCTTCGTAATCGGTGAAAACGAATGGATTTTGGCACGATACATAGAGCCTTACTTTATCTATCCCGAAACGTTCAACAGTTCCTTTGTTTAAAGTGTAGCCAAGGTTTATATAGCCCACTTTCCAGTACGAGGTTTCCATGTAGTTTTCAATTTTTCTATGAGGACCTGCGTTACCCGGCTGATGCCAACTTCCATCCTGGTTTTCAGGGGTCCAATAATCGGTTTTTAAGCCGTTAAAACGACCGTCCTGGTCCCAGGCAAACTTATCGTGGAATGCACTGTAAAGCATTTGCCCCTGACGCGTTGTTAAGAATACTGCCATATCGAAGTTTTTGTACTTGAAAGTATTCGTCATACTTCCGTACCAATCAGGAGTTTCTTTTCCTATGAAAACACGGTCTTCAGTATCAATCTTATCATCGTTGTTTTGGTCAACAACTTTCACCTCGCCAGGGTCTTGCGAATAAACTGCAGCTTCGTCTGCTTCTTCTAATCCCCAGTAACCGTTTTGTTGGTATTGCCAGTGAGTTGTTACATCTTCACCAATAAACCATCCGTTTCCGGGGTTATCTTGTTTTGTTCCATCGATGTCAACAATTTCATTTTTATTGGTTGAGAATGTAAGGTTTGTACTCCACTCAAAATCACCTGCAGTTACGTTTATGGTATTCAAACTTAATTCGAGTCCCTGATTTTGTAAAGATCCTACATTGTCCCAAATGCTTGAAAAACCTGTAATGGTAGGAATTTCGCGGCTGTAAAGCATGTTTTCCGATTCCCTATTGTACAATTCCAATGAACCTGAAATGCGGCTATTGTAGAAACCAAAGTCGATACCCAGGTTAAATTCAGCTGTTTCTTCCCAGGTTAGACCGTAGTTTGCTAAACCTCCAACAGTAATTGCTGAAACACCCTCGTTTCCGAAATCGTAAAAACCACTATTCATATTCATTTGCGACTGGTAACGGTCAACCGATGCACTACCGGTTTTACCGTAGCTTAAGCGAACTTTCAGGTTCGATATATTTTCAGCACTTTCCATAAAACTTTCTTCGCTAATTCGCCATGCAGCGGCAGCCGATGGGAAAAATTTCCACTTATTACCGGGTGCCAAACGCGAGCTACCATCGTAACGACCGTTAGCAGTTACGTAATATTTTCCTTTGTAATCCCATGACAAACGTCCTAAGAACGATGCCAAAGATTCCATATTGTAATAGGTTTTAAGGTCCCGAATATCGGAACCTGCCCCCATGTTGTAGAATAAATAATCGTCGGTAGAGAAGTTACGAACTTGCGTACTGCTACCGTCCTGACGGTGCTTGTAAATCGACGAAACAAAAGTCCCTTTCAGGTTATGCTCGTTAATGCTTTTTTCCACATTAAGGATATTATCCCAGGTGTAACGCCAGTAGTTGTAGGTATTGTAATATGACCTACGGTTTTTAGCCTGACCTTTAGCCGACTTGGTATTTAATCCGCGGTATTCACCATAACGGTCGTATTCAATATCTGGCGAAAAAGTTGTAGTAAACGTCATCCAATCGGTTGGTTTTATCTCAAGGAAGAAGTTCGCGAAATAATGCAAAGTACGTGTTTCGCGTGTTACTTCATTCATATCAACCAATGGGTTTGAAATTTGAGTTTCCCTTGGTGATGGCCATAATTTCAGGTCGCCATTTTCATCGTACATTTCGCCAATTGGCCGCAAACGGTAAGAACTACGGAAAGCTTCTTTCGAACCTTCGTCACGAACTGAGTACGACATATTGTTACGTAAACCTATTTTCAGGTAATCGTTGAATTGTTTCTCGTTGTTCGAACGAAATGTCATACGTTCGTATTTTTCGTTACCCACAACCCCCTCATCGGAAGTAACGCTACCACCATATGAATAAATGTGTCCGTTTTGTCCACCAGAAATGGTTAAAGCATGGTTGGTAACCATAGCTGTACGCAACATTTCGTCGGGCCAGTTTACATCGGCTCCACTATTGTACATATCAATTTCTTCCTGACTCAGGAAATCGGAAAGCTGAGGATTCAAGTTTCCTTTTCCAACCTCAGCATCCAAGGCAAATTGTACCCATGCATCGGCATTCATGATTTCAGGAAGGTTATAAGCTTCTTTTAAACCAACATAACCGTTGTATTCAATAGACATTTTCCCTTCTTTACCACCTTTTGTAGTAACAATTACAACTCCGTTAGCACCACGCGAACCATAAATAGCAGCCGAAGACGCATCCTTCAAAATGTCGATTTTTTCGATGTCTTCAGGATTGATGTCGTCGATATTATCAACTGTAATTCCGTCAACAACATAAAGAGGGTTGGTGTTTGAACGATAAGTATTAATACCACGAACATTGATATTAAAACCACCACCAGGTTTGTTGCTTGTACGAACAATATCAACACCGGCAACTTTACCTTGTAAAGCCCCTACAGAACTTGTGCTGCGCGATTCCACAATTGCTTCGCTTTCCATTGAACCAACAGAACCGGTAATGTCGCTACGTTTTACGGTACCGTAACCAACGGCTACAACCTCGTCTAATCCAATGGTTGACGATTCTAAACTTACGCTGTAATTTGAAGCTCCTGTTAAAGCAACTTCCTGCGTTTTCATACCTACAAACGAAATGCTTAATGCTTCGGCACTTTCCGATACGTTTAAAGTAAACTTACCATCAATGTCGGTAACTGTTCCGTTAGTTGTTCCTTTTTCAACAACTGTAGCTCCAGGCAAACCAACACCATCAGGGTCGGTTACCGTTCCTGTAACTGCTTTTTGTTGCGCCCAACCGTAACTACTTATTACGAGGAAAAGCGCAAGGCTCATTAATTTGATTAGATGTTTCATAAACATTTGAATTTAGAATAATTTAGTCTGTGATGTTCGCAGATGAATCGAGACTCATCCACTCTCATTTCAAAACCAAATGTAAACGAGTGTTAAAAAAAGAATGTGGAAATATCATTCAGCAATGTAGACAAATCGACAACGCGCTGGGCTATAATTTATTACAAGACATGTCTCGCAAGTGTTTTTCAAAAAAGAATTCGACATTAAGTAATTTTAGTTAAAAAGGATGTACTCACCAACCAGAGATAATTGCAAAAAGAGTATTTCCAGAAAAGATGTTTAGCCTAAGTACTTAGTTGGTACCACTCCAAACTGTTTTTTAAAACATTTACTGAAATATCGTGAATCGTTAAAACCAACTTTGTAGGCAATTTCCGACATGGTGAGGGTAGTTTCGTTAATCATTTTGGCAGCTTCGCGGAGACGGTAGGTGCGAATAAATTCGTTGGGCGATACACCGGCAATTCCTTTTATTTTTCTGTACAGTTGCGATGAACTAACGTTTAGGCTTTTTGAAAAACTATCGATATCGAAGTTGGCATTATCAAGGTTTTCGTTAATCAGGTCGATTACCTTATTCATAAACTGCTCGTCAATTTTAGAGATGGTTAGTTCTTTACTGCTCACTTTTTCATTCTGCCCAAAATCGGCTTTAATTTTTGAGCGATTCTCTAAAATCGCTTTCACTCGAATTCTTAGTAATTCCGGCTCGAATGGTTTGGTAATATAATCGTCAGCACCCGTTTTATAGCCCTCCAGTTTATTTTCAACGCTTGCAAGGGCGGTCATTAGAATTACAGGAATATGGCTAATCTCTGAATCGGATTTTAAAGCCTTACAAAACTGCAAACCATCCATATTATCCATCATAACATCGGAAATAACCAGGTCGGGGTTCTTTTCCTTGCAACGTTCAAGTCCCTCCTGCCCATCGCTTGCGGTGTAAATTTTATACTCCATGCTTAAAAATCCAGCCAGGTAATCTCGTAGTTCCAGGTTATCTTCTACAATCAATATCTTTTTGCGCTCTGCATCTTTTTTCTCGTACACCGAGTCTTCGTTTCGTGCATCTACGGGTTTTATCAGCTCCTTGGTTCTTCTATCGGCATCGCGGCTAAAGTCGAAAATTTCTTCTTCCTGGTAATCCTCTTTATTTATTGGCAAGAAAACTGAAAATGTTGTTGATTTCCCAGGTTCACTTTTGGCGTTAATAATTCCGTGGTGAAGTTCAACCATATTTTTCACCAAAGCCAAACCAATACCTGTTCCGGTATTTATGTTGGTTTCACTTTTATTTTCCTCTACCTGGTAAAAACGTTCAAAAACCTTTTCCTGCAAATGTTTTGGAATGCCTTTGCCAGTGTTCGAAATTTTTATTTCAACATGTTGTATTTGCAAATTTTTGTTGGCTTCCAAGATATTCAATTCCAACGAAACAAAACCATATTCGGGTGTATACTTAAAGGCATTCGATAAAATATTAAAAAGAATAATATCCAGTTTTTCCAGGTCGTACCAGCCTTTCAATTTTCCTTCCGAGCTCTTAAAATCAACCTTTATGTGCTTTTCATCTGCCATGTAGGCAAAGGCAGCAATGTTGGATTCAATAACTTCAACCAGGTTGGTTTGTGTTACTTTCAATTTCATGCCCTGATGCAATGATTTACGGTAATCGAGCAATTGATTAACCAGAGAAAGCAGGCGTTGTGAGTTATTTAGTATTAATTGGTGTAATTTTGAATTGGTCGAATTAGGCTTATCGCCGGAAATCAACTCTTTGGTTGGTCCCATTATCAAGGTAAGCGGAGTACGTAACTCGTGAGAAATATTGGTATAAAATCGTAAGCGTTCCTTGTTAAATTTTTCTTCTTTATCACGCTTTACTTTTTCAATTAGTAACTCGCGGCGTAAGTGAATACGCGCAAGAATAATGCGGCGTGAAAAATACCCCAGAACAATCAACAGAAGCGTATAAACAAAAAATGCCCCAAAGCTTAACAGGGGTTTGGGTTTTATTTTAATTTGAAGTTTGGCAGACTCAGCGCTCCAAACTCCATCGTTATTGGCAGCATAAACTTCAAATGTGTATTTCCCGGAACTTAGGTTTGTATAATTAGCAGAACGCTGATTACTTATGCGCCAATCCTTGTCGTAACCGTGGAGGATATACCGGAACTGATTTGCTTTTGTGTTCAAATACGAACTGGATGTAAAAGCTAGAGAAAAGTCTTTATTTTGATTATCCAAAACAAGTACATCTGAAAACCCAATACCTTTATCGAGAATCTTCTGGTTATTCAATACATCTCCTGCCTTAATATCGGAGTTATTAATCGTTAGTTTGGTAAACCGAGGTATGGGTGAATATGTGTTCAGTAATAAATTTTTTGCATCAAACTCATAAATCTGGTCCAAGCCACTAATGTAAATCCTGTCGTTTTTATCAATAAAAAAACCCCGGCGATTATACGAACTACTTCTAATACCGTTGTTTACATTAAAGGTAATTAACTTACAATTGCTTCTATTCCATTTAGCAATTTTATTAAAATTCAGGTTCAACCATAAGTTCTGCTCCGAGTCGAACTGCAAATTGGTTACCCATAAACGTACCGGATTCTCAAATTTTTTAATATCAAAAGTTTGCGTCTTTTCATCAAAAATGTACAATCCATTTCGTCCCCCAACTAATATTTCACCCGACTCAGATTCACATATATCAAACATTATATTGGGCTTTAAAACAGAATCCGGATTATCTGGCAAGTAAAATTCAAAATCAGAACTTGCAGTCTCTTTTCTAAATATTCCTAATTGAGTTGCCACCCACATTCGTTCCTTTTTATCAATAAGAATATCGTTAACCTGCATATTCTCAAACCTCCCCACACTGCTAACAAACCTTTGAGTAAGTGTATTAAAATATTTTACCCCTTGTCCATAGGTGCCAACCGCCAACATATTTTGCTGAACCCTGCAAATTGAAAAAATAGGGATGTCATTACTGGAATGCCTAAAAGTCCTGATTTTGCCTGTAATTGCATCTTTTCGCACCAACAGTCCACTATAGCTTCCAGCCCAAACATTATTTTGTTCGTCAACAAATAATGAATAAAATTTTTCATTTTCAAACTCTGGACTCTCTTCCTGAGCAAATGATGTAATTGCATTTGTTGAATTAAGTATCACTCCATCAGAAAGCGTAAGAATTAATACTTGGTCATTAACATATTCGGAAAAACTAGTTGCTGTTTGTTCACTTAATTGTTGAACTACCCTACCATAAAGAGGTTTTAATTGATTTAAATATGGGTCGTACCGATTTAGCCCATTTTCGGTAGAAACCCAAATAACACCGGACTTATCTTCATAAATATCCATAACCTGATTGTGAGAAATCGAATTACCGATATTTCTATTATGCAGGGACAGTTCAAAATTACCCGTTTTTAACTCATCAAAAGTATTACACGAAATCAAGCCTCCCCAGCTTCCCAGCCAAAGTTTTCCATTTCTATCGCGATTAATACTTCGAAAGAAATTGCGCATGCCTCCGGCTACAAAATTAGACGATGAAAAATCATCGAATTGTTCTGTTTGTTGGTTAAACAAGTTTAATCCTTGCCTTGTTGCAACTACTATTGTTCCATCAACATCTTCAAAAATATCGTAAATAGAATTATGAGAAATTTTAGAAGAATCTTTTTCCACCGTATAATGACGCAACGAGCTAACTTCTGAATTTTGGTAATTAAAACAATAGAGCCCCTGCCCTAGCGTCCCCAACCAAATTCTTCCATCTTTTGTTCTTAAAATGGTTTTTATGTAGGTCGGTGGTAGTTCAGTTTGCGCCTTAAAATCAATTGGAGTAAAAGAATCCGTTTCTTTGTTATAAAAGTTTAGTCCGGTATCACTTGTCCCCACCCAAATATGTCCATCTTTACTTAATGCAAGACTTCGGATTTTATTACTACTAATCGAGCCAATGTCATTGTCCTCGGTCCTATATACCTTAAGTTCTTCTTTTTCGGGGTTATAACGAGCAAGCCCATCATTTGTTCCAATCCAAATATTGTTCTGCTCGTCTTGTAAAATGGTATTAATGTCCGAATTGATTATCTCGTTATCTCGAAATTGATGTTCAATAATAAACTCATCTCCTTGGTAACGGTACAATCCACTAAAAGTAGCCAGCCATAAAATTCCATTATTATCCTGAATAACCTTGCGCACACTTAAATTAACATCTCCATCTTCGGTGGGTATTTTATCAAAATGCTGAAGTTGTGCAAAGTTCCTACCAGCAAGGCACATAAGCCATAGAAAAAGTATATAAGCTTTTTGGTTCATAGCTAGTAATTATTTTTAAAAACAAGTTAATGTGAAATAAATGGAAATTTCGTATCACCTTGCCAACTGTTTTAAGGTTCTTTAGAAAAACGAATCTTTACTATTATTGAATTTTATATCTGAGATATGAATTATTATAAAAAAATAAATTGAATATCCGCATTCTGTCATAACCCTGTAATGCTTGCTATCACAAGCCTGTCAAAAAGTTTTTCACCAAAATACCTGCGATTTAACTTATACACAAATTCATTAAGGTATAATTGCAGATATTTGCCTTTGATTTTGTGGTAATTACCAAGAAAATTACGTTTTGCATTACTGATTGTAATATGCACCCAGCGAAGCGTTTCTTTTGTTAGTTCTTCTGAGGATTTTTCAGAGATGTGTAATTCAACGTAATCCGATATGTCAACATATGAGGTGCTGTCATCAGTAAACACAATACTAGTCTCATCAAATGCCTCCTGGATAGTTTCGTTTATTTCACCAGCTTCATGACTGTCTAAAACTTTTGCTTTAAAATATCTACACTGACTTGACTTTTTACCTATCTCAACATCCTCAAGCTGTGTCGATTCCGCCATAATTGCAACGTTGGATTTTCCTGCAGCTCCACGGCCGCGACCTCCATTGGCTTTTTCTATTTCGGAAGATTCGATAGTAAAATATCCTTCATCCATTTCAATCATTCCTTCAAGGGAATATCTTGCATCCCGGTTGCCCATTGCCTTACGCAACTTGTGGACCATAGCCCAAACAGGTTCATATCTTTTCATACCCAGTTGCTTCTGAATCTCTTTGCTAGAGAAACCTTTTTTGGTGGCGGATAAAAGAAAAATCGTTTTATACCATATTAAAAATGACAAGTTGGAACCTTGCATTATCGTGCCACTCCTTAGAGATGTCCGGCTTCTGCAATTTTTGCATTCATAACTCCATCTGCTTTTTATCCAATAATGCTTGGTATGTCCACATTTGTGACAAACAACTCCAATTTTGTCGCGCTCTGACTTAAAGTGCTCTCGACAAGCCTCTTCGCTGGAAAAATGTGTTGTGAAACTAAAAATATTCATTGCCTTTTCTTTAACTGGCTTAAAGATAATAATTTAATCCAAATTATGAGTAATTGCGGATATTAAAAAAAAATAATGTTATTTCCTGTCTAAAAAAAGGATGAACCCAGAATGTTCATCCTTTTCAATTTATAACTATTGATTTTAAAAAATCCTAGCTGCGTCTTAGCTATAAATTTGTCTCCTAGAACAATCCATCAAATGAGTATTGTTGTTAAACTTGTTATTCTCCAATTACTCTTGTACGCACTTCTATTTTTCTAATCCCCATTCTTCATTGGGCGTCGGGCCCAACACGAAAACCAGCTTTCCGCCATTCATCAAATCATCATGATGCAGCCAGCTTTTGTTATATGGTTTTCCATTTAGGGTGGCCGACTGAATGTACATGTTTTCTTTTGAGTTGTTATTAGCAATCACAGTAAATGTTTCTCCTTCTCCAACGTTAATGACCACTTTATTCATTACCGGACTGCACAATTGGTAGATGTGATCGCCAGGGCATGCCGGATAAAATCCCATGGCACCAAAAACATACCATGAAGAAACCTGTCCACAGTCATCATTCCCTGGAAGACCACCAACATCGTTGAAGAAATATTTAGCTAACATTTCGCGAACTACTTTCTGTGTTTTCCACGGTGTCCCAATGGAGTTATACATGTATGGTGCATGCATCGAGAACTCATCACCGACATAATATAAATCCCGAGCAAAAAAATCATCAAGATAGTCTTCAAGCTTGTCATTTCCTCCCATAAAATCTGCTAGTCCTGCCACATCGTGTGGTACCAATAAAGTGTGATTCTTATAATATGCCTCTGTATCATGGTCGGTTCCTTGCGCCCAAACACTTATGCTTTTGTCATAAGGAGATAACCATTCACCGTTTCCTTTTTTACCACGAACTAAACCGGTTTCCTTATCCAATACATTAATGTATCTTTTCGAGCGTTTCAAAAACTCATCGTAGTAATCGTCCTTTCCCAAAGCTTTTGCCATTTTAGCAATGCAATAATCGTCGTATGAAAACTCTAACGTTCTTGCCACAGGTTCACCAAAAACGGTATCAGCCGGCACATAACCAAGTTCATTAAACTGCTCTATTCCAACTCGACCAGAAAAACGGCTATCTCCTTTTTGAGTAGCATCTTTCAACATTGCCTCAAAAGCTATTTCAGTATCAAATCCTCTAATACCTTTTACGTATGCATCAGCAATAACTGCATCGGCATGCGTACCCATCATTATACTACGATACCAGGGATTTGGCCACTTGGGTAACCAACCTCCCTCCTGGTATGCATTTAGCATTCCATTGATGACATTTGTTGTTTCCTGTGGCTTCAGAATCACCCATAAAGGATGTAGCGAACGAAAGGTATCCCACAGTGATAAGTCAGTGTACATTTCGCCTTTATGAACCTGAAGATCGAATGGGCTAAAATACCTTCCACCTTCATTTAAATTCCGCGGATTTACAAAACATTTGGTTAAGGCTGTATAGAAAATAGCTTTATCATCTTCGGTTCCTTCTACCTGAATCATATTCAACTCATCCTCCCAAACTTTGGCTCCTTTTGCAACAGCCTTATCAAAGTCGAAATCAGAAAACTCTTCATTCATGTTCGCGCGGGCTTGTTCGATATTAATTAGCGAAGTCCCAATTTTTACTTTTACTTTTTCTCCCTCTTTTGTTTTAAAGGATACAGAAACAGCATTTGCTTCAGCCCCCGCAACAGCCAATTGATTGGCAAGTTCGTGCTCCAGTTCCACAGGTTCCAAACACCTGAATTCGATAGAAGCAGATGCGCCCCCATCAAAATACTCTATTCGGATATCACAAACTTCGCCTTTCTCCAGATTCAGACTATAGGTATCGGTTGTTGCGCCGCGAGGTACCCAGGAATCGATTACCAGTTCATTTTTGATAAATAAGCGGCATCCATCGTCAGTGGTTAGCTCCAGACGATGTTCTCCGGGGTAGCGGGCAACCAGTTGACCTGTGTAACGTGCTGAGAAACCATCTGGAACAACACCGTCGTAAGGTGATTCTGGCCAGGAGTAATTAAGTTGCGTTTCAGTAACCACAACGGCCGGTTTACCCTTTAATTCAATATTGTTGAAGTATTCTCCCTTTAGATCGTCAGGAATTAATCCGCTGTCAATAATTTTTGCATTGCTTAAATCAAGTGCGTATCCCGTAAATGGTTTGTCGAACTTTGCCACAAAGTGGTTCTTAAAGTTTCCGCTGATAATTGAAGTGCCTTCAATTTCCTGACTCTCCGGTAACACCTTGTATTCACCCGGTACGAATACTCCATCAAATAGAATAGATGAATTTTCTGACTCAGGGAAAGTAAATTGAAAAAATCCGGTTTTTGCTGCCGCGGTTAATTCTGCTTTAATGTTGTAGTCCTCCAGTAGAACCGAGTAATAGTGAGGTTTTGCAATTTCGGTATTGTGACTGTATTTAGATGCACGTGCTTCAGGATTGGTGATAACTTTACCAGTCATTGGCATTACACACATTGGCCCCCAGTCACTAACAACAGCTCCATTGGGATAACGTGTTCCCCTAAAGCCTTGAATCTTTTCCTGATTGTACCAATAGGGTACTGGAACTGTTAGAATACGTTCAGTCCATGTTGCTGTTTGAGGTGTCCAGTGTGTTAACGCCGATGGGTAACCGACAATTGGCGAAACATAACCCATGGGTTCCTCTACTTCGGTAACGGTTATATCAGCGATACTGGCCGCTGTACCAATACGTGTATCTACGTATTTTAATGTTGAGATTTTCGTGGCTGAATTGTATGCGCAACCCATGCCTATAAAAATCAAAACAATTAACACAAGATTATTTTTGTTGAAAGATCTCATTCTGTTTATTTTAAATTTATACATATGCTATTATTAAAACACCTAGTACTAAAACAACCATTCCGGCAGTCATTAATCGCATGGCTCTGTGATTTGCATTTTTCCATTCACCGGCCAATATGCCTGAAACATTTCCGGCAATGATTGCCAGGCTTTGCATGAGCACCCAGCCCACCGAAGCTCCCATTTCGCCGAGTTTATTGCTACCCACTCCGTAAAACATTACGCTGCCATACCAAATTAGTCCGGATAACGCAGCAAAAATCCAGTGTTTTATACCGGCATTGTTAAACTGTTTATCTGTACCGTTTTTCTTTAACAGGTAAATACAATATCCGAAATTGGTAACAAATCCACAAGTAAGGGCAATGCTCCAAACCGTATTCGAGGCAAAGGTTGTTGATGTGCCCAGCTCAATAGCTTTTAGCTGCATCGGTTCCCCAAACACAAAGGCAAAGTTTACCATAGGACCAAATATTCCTGCCAAAATGCAAACAATTAAACCAATCGTAAATGCTTTTTTCGTTCTACCTGTTTCGTCTTCATTTTCAGAATCATTTTTACTTCCGGCAATTGAAACGATTACAATCCCGACTAAAAGGATTGCAACACCCAATAGTATTTGAACGCCTTGCTGAGTAAACAAATCGGCCGGATTCTTATAAACAATTGGCATTATGGTTCCAACCGAGTTTATCAGCCCTAACATTATTGGTAAACTTAGCGAAACGCCGAGGTAATGAATGCCGCGACCAAAAAGAATGGCGCCAATACCCCAAATGGTTCCGAATAAAGCTACCAGCAAAACATTATCGATTGACTCGGAATAAATCTCGAATAGTTTTGGTACGGTTACCAGCGAAACAATCCAGGGTGTGATTAAAAGTGCAAAAACACTCCAAACTGCCCAGTTGTTTTCCCACTGCCATTTTGTATTGAATTTAAACGGAATAGCAAAAGTGCCTGAAAAACTACCGGCAATTATTACAAGCAGCATCCCGGCTGCATTATTGGTTTCCATGTTATTTGTTATCGGTTAAAAGTTGATTGACCTGATTTTGTAAATCCTGTTTTTGTTCTTCGCTGAGGTAATGAAACTCATAATCGCCATCGGGTAAAGGCAAATGCGTGTTGGCATCTTCCACAATCAGTACTTTACATCCGGGATACATAGCGATATTATGCCACACATTTTTTCTGATATTGTAGGTAATGCCCGGTTGCATGATTTGTAAATCGTAATCAATCGTATTGTCATTAATTTTGGCAGCAATGAGAACCGCCTGTCCATCAATCAGAAAAAATACCTCATCCGTTTTATAATGAATATCCAATCGTTCAATAACTTCCAACTCTTCTTCGGGCGCATGGTTTAATTGCGCTACTTGCCATTTTGGAGTAATCAGAAACGGATTGTAGCCTTCGTTTTTATGTTTGTACGTATCTATTATCGTCATTTTTTTAACTTTCTAATATTCTGTCAACAACCAGTTGTCTGAACTCGGGAGTAAGCATTGAAAAGTAGGCTGTAAATCCTGTAATCCGAACCACCAGCTCTGAGTATTTAGTTGGATCTTTATGTGCTTCAAGTACCTTTTCTTTATCCATGATATTTACATTGATAAGTGTACCGCCCATGTTAAAATGCGTTTTAATAATCGACCCAATCAATTCAGCATGTTCCTCTTTTGCCAGGCTGGGGTCGAGTTCCCACTGCATGGGGGCGGTATTGCCATACCCCGGTTGAATGCGAGCAATTGCACTTGCCATAGCCAGCGAAGCAGCATCGGCAGTAAAGCCCGGATTGGGATTTGCTCCATGCGAAATTGGAGTTTGGCTTTTTCTTCCGTTAGGCGTGGCACCAACTGCTTTCCCGAAACCAACGGTGTTTGCCCAGGAGAAAAAACCGGGAATAAACAAATGCCCTTTTTTTTCGTCAGATTCTTTTCGAACCAACCCGGTAAAAAGCTCATTAATATTATCAGCCCATTTATCGGCCAATGAATTTCCCTGGGCGTAACGCTCGCTGTTTTTCATTAACAGACGAATGCGTTCGCCCTCGGCTTCTTCAAAATTCGATTCAACGTGGTAAAGAATTTCTTCCCAACTAATTTTCTGTTCGTTCTCAATTCGTTGCTCCAAGGCGGCCAACGAATCGGCAACAACAGCCAAACCTGCACCATCAATAGAAAGGTTGTAATATTGTGCACCGCCATCAACCACGTCCCGTCCTTTTTCCAGTGGCCCGTGGCTCAATAGATTTAAAATTAACTCGGGCTCATTGTATTTTTGATATTTAAGGTGATGACGAACTCCATCTGCAGCAGTTTTTACGGCTACTGCAAGGCGTGCAGAAAACCGTTCCCATAAATTGGAAGTTGAGTTTTCTGAACTTTTATCAGCCATCATTTCAAAATAAGCCACCTCGAAAACCTTGGCCATATTTACTTTTACCAAATCGTTCATGGTATATTCCATCCCTGGAAGAGACATCCAATTACAACCAACGGCAATACGTTGACGTGCTGTTGCTGCATCGAACCCATTTTTCATAAAGCCCTCAACCAGTGCTTTATCACCCGAGAACCTTGGCCAGGCATTTTTGTTTTTAATCAAATAATACACCGAGCGTTTAAACAGTTCTTCATCCATCCCATCGTGCACACGAACCGTGATGTTTAACGAGGTGTTGATCTTATCGCCAGCCTCCAAAATCAGGTACGAAATATCAGAAGCCTGTTCATTACCATCCTTATCCGGACCACCCAGTTGCCAGTAAATGGGATCGTTAATCAGGAAACAAGCAAGATAATACACGGTTTTGCCGTGATCGATTCGTCCCGCTGCCAAATCTTTTTCATAGAATGGCTGAAGCAAGGTGTCGATTTGTCCGCCGGCGCCATCGCGGTTATAGGTGCGCGATGCCAGGTGATACCAAATAATCCACTGACATGCTTCCCGCAAAGTTTTTGGGGCTGCAGAAATAATATTTTCATTCACCTCCAGCATTTCTTTCAGGTTGTCAGCCAGCTCCGGATTTGTTTCGTTTAGAATCATTTTACGAATAGCCTCGATGTGGTTTTTTATCCAAACCTGAATGCTTTTTATGACACGCTCGTGGGCATCGTAAAACTGTTGCTGTTCTTCTGAGGTGTTTATTTTTCGGTATTTCTCAATTTTATCGAGTAAACCCTGCCATCCTAACCTTATGCCCAGTTTATAATCAGGCGCAAAGTGGGCGTCGTCGCCAATACCGCAAATGAGATTGTATTTATCAATATTGGGCTGTAGGTGGTCGTAGGGGTAATCCGGATTCCATTTATTGGCACGCATCCGCGACATAAAATACATCCAGCGCCCGGCAAAAGCATCATTCGGATCAACATATACCGAATGATGTTCCATCAAATCACAGAAGTTGTTGGTCCAGCCATCCAGTCCATAAAATGATCCATCAGGGTGATTGGGTATGCTTTTCCAAACTTTTTCGGGCGGTACTATTCTACCATAATCGTCTTCATCCAATAAACCCTCAATTTTTATTTTTTCTTGAGTTTGGGCGAGCTTTTTTGTTCTTAAAGCATCAATCCTCTTCTGATATCTAAATTTCTTTAATGGTTCCATTTTGTGCTATTTTATACTTTTGTAAAATCGAGTTATAGGCTTCCATCTCCTTATTTGAAACGGCTTTTTCATTTTCAAACGAATTAGCTATTCCAAGATTTTTATATTTAGAATTAGCTAAAGAGTGAAATGGCAACAGTTCAAAATTTTCGATATTTTTTAGTGCCGAAACAAATGAAAGGATTGCCTCAATCTGTTCTTCGGAATGATTTGCACCAGGAACAACAGGCGTACGTAACCAAAAGGGCTTTTGGGATTCATCCAGTTTTTTGATGTTTTTCAATATTCGTGAATTTTCATGTCCTGTCCATTCTTTGTGCAAATTGCTGTCGATGTGTTTTAAATCGGCAATCACCAAATCAGTGAAAGGCAGAATAGTTTCATATCTATCCCACGATGCAGTAAGGTTGGTTTCGATTGCAGTATGAATATTTGCTTTTTTGAATAGTTTCAGTGTATCCAAAACAAATTCTAATTGCATCATAGGTTCGCCCCCTGAAATTGTTATCCCCCCCCGAGATTCAGAAAAGTAAGGGAAATCCTGTTCAATTTCTCTAAGAAGGGCTTCAGGTGTAATTTCACGACCAACTTTAATTAAAGCTTGCGGAAAACAAACATCAATACAATCGAAACATGCTATACATTTTTTTTTATTGAATTGAATTATTCCCGCATTGCCATTCACTGCCCCAGTTTGGCAAACCAAAACACATTCACCGCAGTTAATACATTTGTCCGCAATCCATTCTAATTCCGGCTTGAAAGAGAATGTCTCGGGATTATGACACCACTTACATCGTAAGTTACATCCTTTCAGAAAAATAGTAGAACGAATCCCCGGACCATCGTGAATCGACATACGTTGTATTGTGGTAATCAGTCCCATTTTGTTTGATTAGTTTTCTGAGACAAAGTTACAATCAAACAAAATCCCTTGGAAAATTTAGATTTGTGTGGGAAAGCACATAAATTGCCCTATGGCGATATTTATTCTTCTGACGATTTTTTGACGTCTTAGTTAGAAATACATGGTTATTTTTTCTTAAAAAACTTTGCGATTTTTCTTCCGGTAATCAGCAGGAGTTTGACCAATGTATTTTTTAAACAAGCGATAGAAATAGGAAACCGAATCAAAACCACAATCAAAACAAATTGATTTGATGGAAGAATTTGTCATTATTAGCTGCTGGCTGGCATATTGTAAACGTGCTTTAATAACCGTTTCGGTAAGTGTTTGTTTTAGGTGTTTTTGTAACACCCGGTTTACATGGTCTATCGAGCGATTGGTTAATTGCACAAAACCTTGTATGCCAATTTTAAAATTTTCAGGTGAGTTGTAGTTTTCTAAAGCAAAAGCTAGCCAGTGTGGAATGTGTAAAAAATCGCTTTCTATCGAACAAACCAATCGAAAAATATGAATCATTATATAATCAAGATGGATAAAGTCTCGTGGCTGACTAATTAGTCTGTCGGCCAAAGCTGAAAGCTCGTTTAACTGATTAGCATTCAGCCGAATAGAGAAGGGCAGTTTTTCATTTGACCAAAAATAGGAATCACTTTTTGGGAAATAGCGTTCTTTATAATAATTCAGACTTTCTTCGTAAAATGCAATATTGGTAATAACAAGATTTTCGTGATAATTATCTAACTTAAAAGTGTGCTTGTCTTCAGGACGTATCATATAAAGCGATCCTTTTTCCAATGGGACTTCACAGTTGTTGATCAAATGAATCCCTTTACCAGCCTTAATCCAAAATACCTCGGCAAAACCATGCTTATGCAACTGCAACCCATCGTGCGAGTTTATAGTTGTCCTAGCGATATGAAATGCTTCTTTATCGCTGTTGAGAAATGTATTTAAATGAAAGCGTCTGTCCGCCATTCGAATTAATTTTATTCGAAATTAATAAAATAAAAATGGACATATTTATTATAAGGTGAATTATTCGATTACTCGTTCTCTGAGTATAAGCAGCGTCCTTACGAAACACTACATCTTCTCGATAGAAATATCCAGAAACTACTCTCTACTTAAATATCTCCACAGTTCAGGGGATGCTTTCAAATATTTCTCCTTAGATGTTTCTTTTTGCCAATTCCTGCTTACGTAGTCGCTTATTTGCATTCGTGAATCGCACATACTAAATGGAGGATTTTGCCAACTATCCTGTATATGTCAGTATACATTTATGTACTTAACAGAATGATATTAGATTTATATTAATGCTTTTAATAAGCAAGGGAAACCACTCATCCCATGCTTTTTTCCCTGCTCCGGGTTATCAAGGTCGCACCCGAGCATATTGCCATACTCACCTCGAACATTGGAGTTGCTTCTGCAATGAAAACGGGTTTATTATGATCGCGCGCAAAGTCAAACATCGGTTGTGCTTCTTCTCCATGCAAAAAAATAATAACTACACCAGTCTATAAACTCATCATCCGGATATCAGCTATCAAGCTCATAGCAATTCGTATTAGTCCGTTGCCGATTGCCACATCTTCCTGCTGTGTGTCGAATTTATTTTGGGAAAGCTTACGATAGCTATTCCTTACCTTAATACTAATATATGCTTTTGCTTCCTACTAAAGGCATAAATGCAGACTTTTAAAAGTTCCCCCATTTTCGTTCCATTCCTTCTGGAAACCTAGCTGATTATTGTCTTTTACCAACAAATCATTTTTATAATGTGCCCGTACCTCTTAAGAATAATTTCTTTCCTTTGCCAGCATGGGATTTTATCATTTTTACGGTTCCATTTACTGTCCCGGAAGTATCAAACAGGTTCTATTTTTTATTAAATCAGTTGGGTATTCTCGATTAAGAGTCTGCGAATCGGTTCGTTCTTGGGTTAGCTGAATATTCCCTGACATGTAATAAAAGCCAGAACTCTTGCATATTTCAGAAGCCATAAACTCCATTCAAAATAAAGCAGTTATAAATACTTCAGCTTTCCTATTGTTTAACCCTATCATGACTTTTCATACAGGTGATTTCAAACAAGGGCACCTTCCCAAAGGATATATTTGAGGTAGTCATATCAAAATAGTTATCATACCTGCTTTCCATATCCCCAAATCCAATGATTTTTATGCCGTTCGATTTCGGTTTTCTTTCTCCAATCGAAAGCAAAGCTTAATGGCTTCAATATTTGCACGCAGGTGCTGTTCTTTATTAAAGCTCATGTTCTTCCAGCCAGATTTCGATAGCTCCTGTTAGCTCGGTGTACAAATCGTTGAACTCGGAACTAAAAGCGAACTCATCGTCCATCTTGTATTTCTCAAAAACCGGTACTGCATTTGGCAGAAATCGAATGGCAAATTCTTTAGCCTCTTCCAATGGGATAATTCCCTGAAATTCATTCCAGATAATCGTTACAAGAGTGTCGTGTTTTGAAAAGTGAAGCCCTTTGTACAATTCTTTGTGTGCCAGTTCCTCGGCTTCATGATGACTGTGTCCATTTTTAATGGCCTGCGAATAGCATTCTGCAGCAAGATCGCTTCGGGTATTCAGAATGTCGTTATCATCAGTTAACTCGGGATGACTTTCGTATAAAAAGTGAAGTAAAGACAACTTAAACCACGAGAGTTCTGTTGGTGTTGTTTTCATGACTTTGATATTTGAATTTTAAAATAGTGAAGACGTGAAGTGGGAAAAACAAGCGCCCGGAATTTCCCGAACGCTTTGAAATGAATTGAGTTTTACATCGAGTGAGATTTCGCCCGGTTTCGTTTTGTTGTTTGTTGACGTTCCGACGGATTTACCTGGTCCTTTTTCAGCGGCTCCTTTACATCCTTGGTCGCCTCATTGGTTTTTCCTTCCGAGTTAACCGCTACCTGGGTTTTGCTTTTGTTGTCAGGAATGACTTCTGCACCTTTGGTTTGGTCTTTATCAGGATTCCATTTGTAAAAATCCAGCTTACCTTTTTCGTCGTTGACCTTTATGTAAGCGTTAAATTCCTCACCCTTTTTGTCTTTCATTCCTGCAACATATATGGTTTCCCGCTTTTCCAGTTTTTGTTGCTGGTCTTCGGTAAGTTCCTTTCCCAAAAGGGAATTGGGAATACGCACTTGTTTTTGTTCGTTTTTGTTTTGCCCTTGCTGCTGCTGATTATCAAACCGGAAACCTATACCACGTTTATCGGCATCAATTTGCAGGTGGGCATTAAACTCCTTCCCGCTTCGGGCAGTCATTCCTTCCACATAAATCGACCGTCCTTCACCCAGCTCTTTCTTTTGATTGTCATCAAGCTTGACGCCTTTAATTTCATCGGGGATTTTTATTTTATCAGCTCGCGCGGCAACAAGTTCGTTGGTGAGTTTATCGATGGATAAAAATACAGGGGTGGCCTCTCCCTCTTTGTACTGCGGATGGATAATCCGTCCGGCATTTCCGGTTTTCAGCAGATTTTGTTTATCCTCGTCAGTTAAGGTGACGCCAAAATATGGACGGTCGAGTTCGGGATTGTTGCGAACAGCATGAACAGCCAGTTTAAAATCACCATTTTCGTCCTGACGCAAGGCCAAACGTGCATCGGTTCGGATGTTCAGGTTATCGGTTTTAATGGTAATCGGAATCAAACCAGGAGACTTCTGGTAGTTTAACATGGGCTCCAGGTTCTTGGTATTTTTCAGAAAATCTTTCGATACTCCCAGCATTTCCAATTGCGACCAGTCAACTTTGTTCTCATCAATCAGATTGGGCCGTTTTTCCTGTGTTTGTTCTTTTGAAAAATCACCGGGTTTTACCTCATGTTTTTCCAGCATTTCTTTGTTCGACGGTGTTTCCGGATTCTTTAATAGCTTTTCCAGAACGGTTGCTGTTTTCTCCACCAGGTTGGCCGGCACTTTGAAAAACTGAAAATCGGAGGGATTTTTATACTGACGATTGAAATTGGTGAAGAAGTTCTCCAGCGGATTGCTGTGCCGGTCGATTTTCAGGAAACTACCTGCATTGGCTTGTTTGGGAGCCTCTATTTTTAGTTTCCCTTTTTCATCAAAACCACTTACGGCTTTTAGTTTGTTTTCGTTTTTTTCTTTAACCAGTAATACTTCCTGGTCATTGTTTTTTTGTTCCATGATACATTTCTTTTAATGATTTAAAAGCGAATGTATCGTTGATTGGGCAGTTAATTAAAAGGCTGGCAGTATTTGGCTTTGATTGGGTTGAGGTGGCGTTATTGCTCAAAATTCTATCTTGAAAATTACAGGATAGCCATACTACGTCCTTGTGTGAGGTGAGGAAAAACTTATCTTTGAACTGTTATGACCAAAGATGAATTAATTGAACAACTTGCTTCCCTGGAATGGGAAGATTTTGAGGTGAAAGCCGCCAAAAGTGAATTACCAAAATCTATTTGGGAAACGGTATCGGCATTTTCAAATACCAGTGGCGGTTGGATTGTTTTAGGCGTAAAAGAAAAAGGCAATAGCTTTGAAATTACCGGCGTTAAAAATGGAGAAAAACTGGAGCAGGATTTTATTAATACGCTGCGAGGAACCAAGTTCAATGTTTTTATAAGCACAAAACAGGAGTTATACCAATTCGATGATAAAATAGTTTTGGCATTTTATGTACCTGTTCACAAAAACAAACCCGTCTATTTTAATCATCAGGGCAATACCTTTATCCGCCGTGGAAGTGCCGATCAAAGAGCATCGCAGGAAGAAATAGACAGCATGTTACGCGACAGGGCCTTTGGATCAAAAACAGCAGAAACAGCACCGGAAACAAATCGCGACAGTTTGAGTAATACCTCATTAAACAGGTATCGCGATTATATGGCACGATTTAATCCAAATGCAAGCTACACCCGTTTTGACGAAGATGAGTTCTTGAATAAGCTTCGAATTATGGAAAATGGCAAATGTACCTTTGCCGGATTGCTAATGTTTGGCAGACGTGAGGCAATAGAAAAACATTTTCCTGATTTCCGCATCGATTTAGTTGAAATCCCGGGGACCTCATACACTGATGCCAAACATACTTATACTTTTCGAGTGGAAGAACAAGAGAACCTTTGGGAATATTACTTTGAATGTTTTCATCGCTTAAAACAAAAAGTTGACGTCAAGTTTTCATTGACAACGGAAGGATTTGGTCAGGAATTATCTCCGGGTCTGGAAAGTATCCGTGAGGCTCTGGTCAATATGCTTATGCACACCGACTACTTTTCGCCTGCTTGTCCTCGTGTACGCATTTTCACAAATCGCATTGAATTTTATAATCCGGGTGGGCTCCCAAAACCCTTTGAAGAACTGAAAGGGAAAGATATTTCTCTCCCCCGAAATCCAATCATGGCCAAGCTTTTTCGCATGGTGAAACTGGCCGAGAATATAGGTTTTGGATTGGATAAAATTGATACGAACTGGAAAGCATACAATTCCACAGTACCGGATTATCAGATTGAATTTGATTCGGTTGTTGTCGATTTTAAAATGGAGGCAGATGAGCGTGTTGAACAAGTGTCGGGGAAAACGTCGGGGAAAATGTCGGGGAAAACGTCGGGGAAAATTCTGGAGCTTGTCAAGGAGAACAAATACATTTCTATTCCTGAAATGGCTGAAATCATCGGAGTATCAGAACGTTCGATTGAAAGAAACATTGAAAACCTGAAGAAAGATGGATTTTTGTCAAGGATTGGTCCGGCAAAGGGTGGATACTGGAAAGTGACGGAGTGAAAAATTAACACATTTCATCTCCCATGCACAGGCATTCCTCAAATCGCATTTTCATCCACACCGCTGCTCATGATTCGCAGTTTCCCGGTGGATTGAAACTGTTCAATCGAAAAGCCTTTGGCATCGCACTGCAAAAGAATCCCTTGCATATTATTTCAGGGATACATTTGCACTTTGCCCGCCTCGATAAAATTCAGATTACTGTTCCTGTGCCTCCGGTCTCTTCATTCCGGGAAGTTCTTCCGACCTTGTTCAAAACACTCCCTGCATTCAGTAGCCTCAGGCACCGCACACAAGAGTAAGGCTTTTATTTCCTTTCATTCACCCTGTTCTCACAGACCTCATTTCTGTACATTCAAGCCTTACACTTGTTTTTGCCTCACCTTTTTTTAGAGTTGTAGCTTACAGACTTTTTGAAAAAGTACAATAATCATTTTTATCAATCTATAGATTCTTCTTTCCCGCATTCCAATTTAAGAATGTGCTTTCCGTCCGGCCCTTATTGTTCTTTTGGCAAAATAAAGCCCGTGTTTTTGGAGCCTGCAAGTTCAGGCCTGCAGTTTTGCAGAAAATCTCCAACCTCCTGACGTCGAATAGTATTTTCTGCAAAAAACTTGCAGGTCCAACACTCCTTTTTTAACCGAGCCACAAAACAACAACGACCGACCCGATAGAAAGACGCATAATCTTAAACGAATGAAATATGGAAAAGAAGAATAGAAATAAATATTTTGAAAATGGTTGTAAAAAAAAACAAAACTCACTCTCCTCCGGAATCCGCATAGGTGAGTTTGGAATTGTTTTTGTAATGCTCATAACATCACAATTAGCAACCTTTTAAAACTGCCCAAATGAGAGAAAAAGTTAACAAATTACCGTTTCGATGGATTTTCAGAATCATTGTTATTGTACTGGCTTCTTATATTACCGGATTAAGTTTCTGGTATTGTTTACTGGCCTATATCGCAATTTTATTTCTGATTGAATTTGCCAAAAATATGATTGTTGTTATCCTTGGTATTGCCATAGTTGTTGCTGTAACTCTTGCCATGCTTTTTGGATTGATAGCGCTTTAACTTTCAATAGATCAGTTTATAAAGCTACAATAATGCAGGGTAAAATCTCCCTGCTTCTTTTTTCATGAGCCTGCGCGGTTAAAAAGAAGCAAAAAACCTTCTTAATAAGATTCTCATGATAATGATTGATCCCTTAATTTTAATCGCAAAAATACAGGAGTACCATGGACAAACAACAAGGTTAAATCCGCTGGATTTGATTCAGAATCTTCCTTTTAGTCCATAAAACGAAAAGTGTATTTCGAATCAAAACCTTGCCTGAAGTCCCTGCTATCCTGTGAATAGTAAGCAATAAAATTATTGTTTAACAATTTAAAGCTTACTGTTATGAAAATTGATTATTTCAAAGTTTCCGAGATTAAAGTGTCTTATACTGACAAAGTAAAAGCATCAGAAAGACCTCAAATTGGCGCATCAAAAGATGCAGCTCATATTTTCAAACACATTTTTAAAGACTGTATTCAGCACCATGAAGAGTTTTATGTAATGCTGTTAAATCGTGGCAACAAAGTTCTTGGTGTATCCTGTATTTCTAAAGGTGGAATTTCCGGGACCGTTGTCGATGTAAAAATAATTCTGCAACTAGCTTTAAAAGCAAATGCTTCTTCATTGATTGTTTCTCATAATCACCCGAGTGGTAACCTAACCGCCAGTGCGGCTGATGTAAAAATTACCGAAAAACTTAAAAACGCATGTCAGCTTATCGATTTAAGTCTTCTGGACCATCTGATCGTTACTGATGAAAGCTATCTGAGTTTTGCTGATAATGGATTATTATAAATCCATTTCATAGAAAACAAGGGCTACTCGCATTGAGTAGCCCTTGTTTTTGTGTTTTATTACTGACTTACATTTTCCCTACATTTTTGGCTTTTACCAGATCCTTGTTCTTTACAATAAAACGCTGGTGCCTTCCCCCATTCTTCTCAAATAGCTCAACTACCAATTCTTTCTTGTCTGGTATCGAAAATGATTCGAAAACAAAAACAGTTGTTTCGTGAGAATTGCCTTCAATAGTCGTCAGGTTATTTAAAGCACGAACCGGTGTTATAACCGTCTCCTGAATGGCTGTTCTTTTGGCGACTTTCTTGTCCACGACTTTAAACGTTAGAAAATCAATTTCAAATGGAATTTCAGAACAATTTTCCAACTCGGTGCGAAAGTAAATCAAACCATTCTGGCTATAAAGGCCGGTTAACGCAAACCCTATCCCAAACTGTTTGCTATTGATATTTTTGAACTGTTTCTTCCTGATCCCGTAAATTTTCTCCATGGCCAATTGGATGTTTTGAGGTGTTTTGTTTCCAAGCTCAGCAAATTGTATCTCTACCGTGTTGTCCTGTTGGTTCCCCAGTTTGTATTCATGCAGGAAGTCTTTCATTTCGATATTCAACTTTGCAGGATTTTCAGCGTAGTTGACAATGAACGAATAAAAACTGCCCTCGTCGGTTATCACCGAGAAGTTGGTTTCTTCCGTAAAGTCCTTAACCGAAGCTTTTACCCGGACCACATTTTCTGCACCATCGGCTTTCCCTGCTATTATATTCGATGAACCAAGATCAATATAGGTTATAGCTGCCGGGAATAGAATATGGACAGTTTTATTGTAGGTTACTTCAATGTGGTAGGATGAAATTACCCTGTCTTTGGAAATGACTTTGGTGTACTGGTTTTGAGCAATAAGTGAAAAGTTGCTAAGTAGTATTATCGCGAATAAGATTTGTTTCATGACGTATGATTTAAAATGAATGAATTGTATTTTATTTGGCAGGCATCAGCAATATTCGGTGCCCTGCTTTTAGGGTAACTTTTGTGGTCCTGAGTTTTTTGGAAACATACTGCGATGTCCCTTGGATAAAACTTCGCCCCACATCGGCTGCCAGTTGTTCGCCTGCAGTTGTACCCTGATTGATGCTAATGCTTGTCCCGGCATCGCGTCCCATGGTAGCTGTAATTTCCTTTAAAGCACTGACCTCAACCGAACCGGGAATAAACAGTCCAGGCTGTCCGTCGGTGTCGTAAGCTGTGAGTTGCACCGGAATGATATTTCCGTTTTGTTCCAGCGAATTGATAATAATATGTAAACGTTCTCCCTGGATCCGGGCGATACCTGTAATCAAGGCATTCTTTTGAAAGTGGAGTCCTCCGGTTTCAATGGCTTCTAGTAAACGTAACTGCACATTTTGCCCGTTAACCACTTTTTGAGTGCTGTTTACACAGGCATTAATGGTATTACGTTCTGTGGTTTCCTGCTCGCCATCTGCCGAAATAAATGAATAGTTTCGGGGCTGTGAGACCTGTTTAAGAAATACCGAATCAGAAATCTTTTGTTGCAAGGCCGTTGTTGTACTTTTTGTTGAAACCAGAACTGTCTTCGCTACATCTTCATCTGCTTGCTGGTTGGCAGAGTGGTCTGTTGTCTGAACGGTTGTAACTGGTTGTGCCAGAGCATTGTTCGGCATATATTTGGCTGCCATCTGGTATGATTTTTCCATCAACAGCAGTTGTTCATCTATGTTGCTGTCTTCCTGCTTTTCAGCCAGTTGTTGTTTCAAAGCTTCAAGCTCTGCCTTTAGTTTCTCATTTTCAGGATTCGCCTTTGGTTTTTCGTAAAAACTGCCCAGCGTGTTGTTTATATTGTTATATGCTGAAGCAGAACTTTGTATCGCCCGTTTGGGGTGCTCGCTTCCTGAATATTTTTCTGACAAGCTAGTTTCTGCTTTTGCAGAGGAAAGCAAGTCGAACTTGGCTGGTTCATCCTTTTTAATCAGCGACGAAAAATCATCCAGCGAGCGCACCGGCCTTTGCTGAAAAAGTGCTGCCTGCTCGAAGGCATTGATTTTATCCTTTAGCAGATCCTCTTCCTGCGGTAGTGGGATCTCGGTATTTAATCCAATTACTGTTTTGTTTTCCTCTTTGTCCGATGGCTTAAATATCAGCCACAGACTTGCCCCAAAAACAAGGAACATCAAAGCAAATACGGCGTACTTTTTCAGCATCTGCTTTTGCCCCGGTTTTAGGAGTGTTTTATTGTTTTTGTCCATCTGTTAAATCTTTTAAGTGATTAATGATACTGTCTTGTGGTAAGTCAAGTGTGGTGATGTGCTCAATCTGAAACAGGTCTTTTACTTTCGGATCGCGAAACGAATCCCATAGAACAAGAGCAAAAAGAAGTGTAAACAGAATACACATTCCCAACACCACCATTCTTCGTTTTTTCTCAGGAATTCTGTCACAACTCCCTTTGAGTTTTTCACGGCTATGTCGTTTAAACTCAGAAAATCTATTCTTCATGGCTCTACCTTGTTACCGTTTGAATATCATTGTTCTGTACTACCTCAAAGTTCTCCACCGTAAAACCATGTGGGTTATTATCGCTGCGAACCGAGTTGATAAGACTGCACCGTGTCACCAGGTTTCGTTCCGTGATATTGCTTTCGCGAATAATTACCTGACGAGCATAGGTTGATGCCGTATACGGATAGTTCATAAAATCAACCACCACACTATCTACTTGCAGCGTTTGGTTGATATTACCAGAAATAATCCGGTTGAAATAACCTTTTTCAAGCAGGTCTTTGTAATAGGTATACACGCTTTTGTCTGCCAGAAACATGGCCCGGTTGATGTTCGACTCAATGGCATTTTTATCGGGTGAAAGCGTAAAAAACAACTCGTGGAAACGCCGGATATGTTCCCGCGCCTCTACCGGACGGTTTTGTGCCAGATCCTGTGAAAGCGCAAGAATCAGGGATTTTCCCTTGTCCAGAACATAGATTTTTTGCCGTTGTTTTTCCGCAAAGCTGTAGGCACTAAACACTGAATATCCGGTAATGCCTGCGCAGAGCAGGATAAATACCATCCCGAAAAAACGGATCTGCCTAAAGCTTGTTTCGATATTTTTTAATGATTTAAATTCCATAATTCTTTTGTGATTAATTTTTCATTAGTTTTCCTGTCATATTTCCGGCTGATGCACCGGCAACACCTGCAGCCATTGACGCCGTTTTTCCTGCCGACGATGTCACGTTCTTTCCATAATTTCCCATACCTCCGGCCATGATGATCCATCCGGCAACTGTTGGAATAGTGAAATACCCGATGATACCGATAATCATAAATACAATGTAAACGCCGTTGGATGCTTCGACTGAATACGTAGCATCGGCCTGTAGTTTATCAATATCGGCTTGCAGCATCAGCACCTGGATACGGGCAAGAATGGAACTAAACAGATCGGAAACCGGTAACCAGAGGTACACGGAGATATACCGCGAGAACCATTGTGTCATGGTGGACTGAAAGCCATCGTAAATACTGATGGCAAAGGCAATCGGACCAAGTATCGAAAGTACAATCAGAAAAAAGGTGCGAATGGTATCAATAACCAAAGCGGCTGCCTGAAACAGCAATTCCAGAATTTCCCGAAAGAAATCGCGGATATTTTTTTTCATGTTGTACAAACTGCGCTCGATATACATCCCTGACATAGTTGCCAGATCTGACGGACTCCAGCCCAGTTCTTCCAGCTGCTTGTCAAATTCCTCGTTACTGACCAGGTATGCTGTTTCCGGATTTCGTTTCATGGCTTCTACCTCCAGCTGCTCTTTTAAATCGCGGTACTTTTCCATATCAAAAGTCTGAGCTTCCAACATTTGATTGGTGCCAACAACAATGGGGCTAAGCACCACATTGATGGTTCCCAGAACAAAACCGGGGAAAAACATGATACAGAGACCGATGGCAAAGGGACGTAGGAGCGGGTAAACATCGATGGGCTCGGTGCGCGACAGCGACTGCCACACACGCGAAGCCACATAAAACAATGCCCCCAAACCGGCAATACCTTTTGCCACTCCTGCCATGCTGCTGCACAAGGGCGTCATCTCAAGATAGAGACTGCGTAAGATCTGATGTAGATTATCAAAATCCATTACCAGTATCTTTCACTTGAATCACCATACAATGCCAACATCCTTTCGGTATCGCCTTTCTTTTGCGCCCTCAGGTACGAAACAGCGATGTTCTTATTGGTGTAATAGCTTACCAGATTCCTGTAATGTTTTACCGAATCGTAAACATTGTCTATCACATCCATCCGCTCTTTGTCGGTCAGCAAAAGAGTGCTGGCATTTACAATGCCTTTCAGATCATTCAGCAGGTAGGCACTTTCTTCCAGTAGTTTAGTATAGCCAAAGGCAATTGCCCCCAGCTCTTCCAACGAATAGTTTTCATCCTGCAACATCCGCTGGTAGGCATTTATATAGATATCGGTAATCTCGCCAACCATTAAAATGGTTTGCTGCACTTTTCGGGCATCTTTAACCAGGTTGTTTACAGCCTTTAGTGCATCGTAATAGGCTTTGCCCTGTTCATACACCTTTTTCACTTCCTGGAAGTTTTTGATCACATTGGAAACGGTATTGGAGGTCTGGATAATCTCCTTGGCCGTATTGGCAATACTTGTGGCCGTATTAATAGGATCGTTGACCACCCATTGGGCTTTCAGGTTTAACGAACCAAGCATAATCAAAAGCACTGCTATAACTAATTTTGTTTTCATGTTTCTATTAATTTGAATGATTAAGAATTGCGTTTGCTTGCTGCCAGTTGTTTTATAGCAAGCTCAATATTCCCGTCTAATTGCTCGGTTAAACGGGTAAGTTCAAGTTTTTCGGTTTCTTCGGTGGTGTAGGTGTAGTATTCCTTCAAAGAGACTTCGGTACCGCAGATTGTACACCTCCCAAACCAATCCATACCTCTTTGTATAAGCGTTGCGGGTGATTGGCCAGATTTATGGATAGAATCTGTGATTTTTCTTTTTCTGTTAATCCAAGCAACTCCTGAATGGAGGCAAACTTGTTCATGTATTTGCGCTGGTCGAGCAGTATCTTACAATCGGAATTATTGATGATACTTTCCTTTACAATTTCCGAAGCGATAATATCATCTACTTCCTGTGTTACAACAATTGCCTCACCAAAGAATTTGCGTACGGTTTTAAACAAATATTTTATGTACTCCGCCATTCCTTCTTTGGCAATGGCTTTCCAGGCTTCTTCCACTAATATCATCTTGCGGATGCCTTTCAATCGCCTCATTTTGTTGATAAAGGCTTCCATGATGATGATCGTTACAATTGGGAAAAGCACTTTATGATCCTTGATATTATCCAGCTCGAAAACGATAAAACGTTTGTTCAGCAGATCCATTTGTTTGTCTGAATTCAGCAGGTAATCGTATTCTCCACCCCGGTAATACGGTTCCAATACATTCAGGAAATTGGCTACATCAAAGTCCTTTTCACGCACCTTTTTCGATTGAAGCAACTCCGTATACTCATCGCGCACAAACTCAAAAAAGGTATTAAAAGACGGAGCCACCTTACCGTCCGATTTTAACATCTCGATATACAGGCTAACCGCATTTGACAGTGCCACCTCTTCGGAACGTGTGGGTGCCTCATCCTCGCTTTTCCAGAGGGTAAGGATCAGCGTTTTTATGCTTTCCCTTTTTTCGATGTCAAACACACCATCGTCGGTGTAAAACGGATTAAATGCAATCGGATTATCCTCGGTATACGTAAAGTAAACCCCGTCTTCGCCCCTTGTTTTGTAATGTATTAAATCGCACAGACCTTTGTAGCTGTTTCCGGTATCTACAAGGAGCACATGTGTTCCCTGCTCGTAATATTGCCGTACCATGTGGTTGGTAAAAAAGGATTTCCCGCTGCCCGAAGGACCAAGAATAAACTTGTTCCGGTTGGTGATTATTCCTTTTTTCAGTGGCAGGTCAGAAATGTCAAGATGCAAAGGTTTACCGGTCAAGCGGTCGACCATTTTTATTCCAACCGGCGAAAGTGAACTTCGGTAATTGGTTTCGCCGGTAAAAAAACATAGCGCCTGCTCTGTAAACGTGTAAAACGACTCTTCAGCAGGAAAATCGGCTGCATTGCCGGGGATGCCTGCCCAATACAGGGTTGGAACATCAACGGTATTGTACCGTGGTTTACATTCCATCAGGGCAATTTGCGAGCCCACATCATTTTTTATCTGGCGTAGCTCTTCAGATCTGTCGCTCCATGCCATTACATTGCAATGCATTCGTACCGAAACCAAACCTTTGCTGTGTGCTTCGTTCAGGTATTCGTCCAGCCATTGTTTGTTAATCTGGTTGGCACGGCTGTACCTGGAAAGCGAAAGCATATTACGCGCCATTTTCTCAAAACGGGCAAGATTGGCAGTATGGTCGTCGATAAAAATGTACTGGTTGTAGATATGGTTGCATGGCAACAACAATCCTATTGGAGCGGCATAGGATAGTAAACAGGAACTCCGGTCAGTCGAAAGTTTTTCATAACGGCTTTCGGTTGATACTTTAGCCGGCAGATCATCCAAATCAGAAAGCGTATGAAGTATCAGCGAGTTGTCGCCGATTTTCATTTCTCCCGGATTTAAACTAAGATCCTGCAGCGTATTATTATGCCCATGGGAAAGTGAAAAATACTTTTCCACTATTCCCTCATGGGCATCTGTCCCGGTAATCTGGTCGGCTGTTAAACGCCTGAGTTTTATAAAATCACTGTCGTTAACGATTTGCTCAAACTGGTTAGCGGCCTCCACAAAACGCAGAACTGTTTCCTTATTTTTTATCTCTTTGGGCACGATAAATCCCCTGCCCAGTGTGCTAAAAGTGCTTTGTTGTTTGCTGCGTTCCTTTGTTGTCTTTGTCAGATATAGATAACAGGTGTGGTTTAAATACGGACGCTCGTTAAAGTGCCGTTCAAACGAAGAACTTAAAAAGCTTAAATCCTGTTGAGGCTTTTCGGTTTTGTAGTTCTCTTTGATGTACCAGTCCTGTTTATGCACGATGGAATAGTCGGGTAAAACCTTTATTGCCTTATTCCATACTGAATGCATGGCTTCGTATTCTTCCGTTGTAACCGTAAATAGCTCTGGGAGCTTTACCTCAAAAGCAATGGTTATATCGGCATCTTTGCTGATAATACATCCCTGCTCCACTGCAAGTAACGGGAACCGACTCTCCAAAGTAGCAGCTTTAAATGTGTTTCTCATACTGCCTCCTTTCTGTTGGTTTTGAACAAACGGGGAATACTTCGGCGGTTGATTATCCGGCGTGGGAAATTATGCCTTGCCTGCAATTTCATTAATCCGTAACGCCCGAATTTTCTATTTAAAGAAAATGTGAGCCAGACAACCACAAATGCAAGAATAAGACCTGTAAAAATACAGGCCCATTGGTTGATACCGGCCAGGTACATTACAATGAAAACCACGAACGTCCCCAGCAGTCCCCCTGCAAAAACAAACAGATACTGGCTTTGCAGGCCTTTAAACTCGGCGGGTTTATTTACCCCTTTATTAATGGAATATATCGCCATAGTTTACAGAAAGAAGGAACGTAAAATAGTGGCGGCAACAATCAGGAAAATACAGGCACCAAACCAGGCGGCTGCAGTTTTTCCGGTATCGGGATCGCCACTTGAAAATTTACTATACACTTTTACGCCACCAATCAGTCCCACAATGGCACCGATGGCATAAATCAGTTTTGTTGCCGGATCGAAATAAGAGGTAACCATATTGGTGGCTTCGGTGATTCCGGCCGAGCCATCGCCCTGGGCAAAGATGGCAGTTGCCAGAAAGGTGAAGAATAAGGTGATGAATATTTTATATGAATTGATTTGTTTCATAGCATTTTGATTTTGCTCCCCGGTCCCCCGGACCAGAGACTGTTTTACTTTGATTTTTTGAATGATGTGTAGTGAATTCCACTCTGGGATTGATCAAATTCTACCCGTAATCTTTTTCTTTCATGAGCATACCATTTAGTTCGTATTCAGACAGCAGTTTTGCTGCATTTGAACCAAATGTATGGGCTTAAAAGCTGGGGGAAATAAAGTTGGATGTAAGTGGTTGTTTGTGGCTGTGTTTGGCGTTGCTTATGATTATCAGGAATATTTCTATAAGATATATTTTTCAAAGATTTTCGCAAATTCTATTTACAATTTGCATACTAACATAAGTTGAGTATTTTTAAAGAGAAATTGATGAATTAAGGCAGGTCAAAGTTTATAATAATTATAATAAAATGTTCATCCTCACCGACTTTATAAATCAAGAAACATAGCATATTATGCAAATTAAGACTTCGATCATACTATGTACTATAAAACCTTTTAGTAAAGCAGATATTTCTAAAATTTATAGAGTACTAAAACAATTTCCATATTCTGATGAACTTGGTTTTGGTTTTAAAGACATTGATATTAATAGTTCTTATTTAGTTGCAAAACTATTAAAGCGTACCCCATCATATTTATATAGATATGATGTATCCAGTAATCAAGTCTATAAAGAAAATATTGTTCATATATCAGAAACTGAATTTTTATTGGATTGCGATTTTGGAACCCTTGAAATAATCAGTTCACAAAAGGATGCAAATAAATTGAGAAGTGTACTCCGAAATATACTAGGTTCCGAGTACAGTATTAATAATTATGTATTTAAAGCATCTGACATAGTACCTATCATGGAAAAAGGCCACGGACATTTAATAATAACGAAAATGAAAATTTCTAATTTTCAATACGATAAAAATGTCTCAGGTACTTTTTACACTGTACTCAATAGTAATCGAAGAGCAATAGAATTAATTAACAAGTATAAAACTGATATAAACAAAATTACATTTGAAGTTGACTTTGAAGATCATTCGAAATCAGAATTTTCACTAAGCGATTTTGGAGGCTTAACATTAAAATGTGAAGAGAACAAACTCGATTCAAATTTACAATTTATTAAAACATCCTTTTTAAATTCATAAAACTAATGGCAGAAGACCAAGGAGTAAATGGAGATATTTGGAATAATGAAGCAACAATTCTTCTTCGGAAATTAGGATGGGAATTAGTTGCTGATAAAAATATTGATATTCCTGATATTGAAAACAAAGAAAGAGGCGTTGATGCTCTTTTTCAATATGAGAATCCAACAACCAATGGATTTCAAGGCATTCTTCTCGAAGCAAAGCATTACAAACTATCTAGTTATTCAAGAAGTAAATTAGAAAAATGGATTTGTGACCTTTATGATAAAATAGTAAATCTTAGAAACTCTGACGAATTGTATGAGTTATTTCCGAAGATGGAGAATACGATTCTTCGAAATGGATTAATTGTTATTTGGTTTTCAGATTATGAGACAGATCCAACTATTACAGAGAAATTAAAAAAAGACCTAACGTCCATCGATTTTCAAAAGAATGGAAGAGGTGTCACGATACCTAATCGTATTTTTATAATGTCTAATGAAGATATTTTACGACTAACTTCGGTTGTCGATAAAATACATTCATTTAGACTAAAAGATCCTACCTGTATTTTTGAATTTCACTATCCATTTTTAGGTAAAGGTGCAGCAAACTCAACTAAAATATTGTCTTTGGAAAGTATGTTCTCTAAATTTATATATGCGGAAATTCGTGATAAGAATCGGGTATTAAATAAACAAGTAGTTTTTTATTTTGGCAATACTGATTTTAAGAGTATGCAGTTATTAAAAAATGCTTTGCTGCAACATATTGCTCAAACAGGCAATAAACTTGCGATATATAACTATCACAGAAACATACAGGAGTTCCGCAAAATAAAAGACTCAATTATAAATGAATTCAAAAATGATCGAATAGATGTTGAGTTTTTGTCAATGTCACTAAATAAAGGACTACCTGACTGGATACTCGATCATAATCTCGAATAATATGGAAAAATACAAACATCCCGAACCATACGAATTGGAAGAGGTTTTCGCCAACTTTTCTTCTACAACCTTTGTAAGAAATTTCGCAAAAGAAAAAGGTATTTTTATGCCTAATGCACCGAAAGCAGTTCTTGCTAAGGAGTTATCTTTTTTCTTTTTTGACAAAGACGACATTTCACGAATACATAATGAAGCTTATCAGAAAAATTACAAAAACACATTAGCAGGATTTATTGTGAATAACACAGAATCTGATTTTGAACTTATAAACTCAGTTGAAGCCCTAATCAGTGATGGTGCTGCAAAAGACATGACAATAGTCACACCTAGATTAATTTCTAAGAGAAATGAACCAGAAATATACAAGTCTAGTATTACGTATAATAGAAGACGCCTTGGCAGAATGGAGTTTTTGCAAAGTGAGAATACGGAATTCGATTTTTATATTAAGAAAAAAAATGACGAATGGTTAATTGAGGTTGACAGCAAAAGATCGAAGGATCCATCTATTATAAGGGATTTGCTGGGCAAGCATTTAAGAAGAAAGATCGAAATTGAAGAGATTAGGGATATGCTGACAACAGAAAAAACAATTTTATTTTTCGATGCTCTAGCCAAACAAGGAATGAATACCAATATTTGGGAATTTTCTGATGTAGTTCAATTAAGCTTTAAAAAAGATAAGGATCAGGAGACAGATGAAGACCCTGATAGTGAAGCTAATGAAGCGGAGCTTGCTGGCATCAGTAAAGCAATCCTAGATGGTAAAAATTTAAGAGAAAACAAATTTGTTAAAGACTCAGAAAATGAAGGTTATAGATTTACGGCAATGACATATGAATTTAGGTCTAAAAAAGAAAATTCGAGCATTCAAGTAAAAGCAGAATTTAAAGGCAATCCTAAAGTATTTGAAGTAAGCATACCTCTTTATGGAAATTGGGCTGGTTTAAAGGGAACTTTCTTTCCCTCCACATTATCAAATAATGAGGATTTAAATTTTAGATCAGAATTTTGGAATAATGCAAAAGACATATACTTCAAATTAAAAGATGCATATTAATAATTTATACCTCCAAATATGAAAACTGTAATATAAAAAAAAACGTCTATGTTCATGGGGTTTTGAGATTAACACAAAAGAATTTACTTTAGGGAGCAACGACTTAATTTAAGTAATATACTCCCCAATATCAAATCCACTTATTCCATCCTCATAAATGAGAATATCATTTCGTCCTAAACTCCCCAAATGCAAATCAATTAAACCGGAGATACGTTTTTGATAGCTTTCGGAGGTTGCTGCCAATTGTTCAACCCAATCGGTATTTTCATTTTCATAGAGCAGTTTCCCCGTTTGGGATGGTCTTTCCGGGTGCTCATTTTCAACCTCGGTAACTACCTCCATCATTTCTTCAAAAGTTATATCTACCGAAGAACCGTTGGCAATGCCAAGTTCTTCCAATTCTTCATCGAGCTCAACATCCTCATAATCCAGAGCAACTTCAATATCTAGCTTACCTGTGGAATTTGAATGGGATTGACTCTTTCTGTCCGTATTCAAAACGAAGGTGCTTTTTCCGATTATTCCACTTTCATCCGATAAATTACTTTTTCTTTCGCCATTGGCGACAGGAGCAGAAAAACGCCTCCAATATTGGAAGAAAATACTTAGCAGAATAATTATCCCAACGATTACAACAAATTCAATCATAACTTCCGGTTTGGGTTAAAAAATGTCTTCGTTGTTTTCGTTATATCGCTTGACAATTTCCTCCTGAAATTCGTCAAAATGATGGGTCAGCACATTATCGATGTAATTATAAATTGAGATCTCGTCCTTACCGATTACTCGAATAATTTGCTGAATCCGTTTGTGGTATTCCTGCCGGATGGGAACATTCTTTCCAAAACGTGCTTTCGTTTTGGAATCTGAAAGGAAAAGCTCATCATAAGCTTGATTTGCCTGTTTCCATTTTGTAACTGTTGCTGGCTTTTTCTCCTTTGTCTTTCCGGCCTCCGGTTTTTCATTCTGAATGGTTGAAATGATAAATTCTTCATCGATTTCGTCCGGATTGTATTTTTTTCGTGCCATGTCGTTTATTGCTTAATGGTTTCTAGGATTTCATCAGCCAGCGCAATCAGGTTGCTTCCTTTTAAAAGACTGTTGTGAGCAGGAAAAAGTGTTGAGCGAAATACAGGCTTGTGGCCGGAAGTCAGTTCCCTGCGAAAACGTTTTGAATCGGGCACAAATGTTTTTAGAATATTTAAGCCTAACTCGCCGATTACATTTTCATACACATCATACAGTTCGTTTTTCTCCCTACCATCAACCATATTCCAAATCAGGTACAAACCTTTGATATCACTTTTCCCTACACTAATCAGATTTTCATTCAACATGGTGGCAAATTTCAGCGTGCTTTCCATAACCACACGGTCGGCACTTACCGGCGAAAAGATATAATCCATTCCGCCCAATGTTTTTACCACACCTCTGCTGTTTAATGTTCCAGGGAGATCGAAAAATATTATGTCGGGTTGAGTTGTTGCTCCGTCGATCAGATTTTCCGCTACATCAATGGCATCTTCGGGCATACTTTTTTCAACCTGGTATGCCTTTCGTTCAAGCGCGGTAAATTGTTTATAGGCCAATTGCTTGTAATAGTTATCTTTCATCACCTGTTCCATATCGCGCTGGCGTATTTCAGCAATACTGTGCTGCGGATAATCACAATCCACCACTGCAATTTCCAGGCCTTTTACATAGTGCAGGTAACTCGACATTAAAACGGTAAAAGCTGTTTTCCCAACACCTCCTTTTTGTGTGCTGAACGCAATAAATAATGTTTCTTTTTCCATGACCTTTGTTTTTTTGATGAGCAAATTATTTCTATAGTTATTCAATCAAATAGAATAATATCTGAATCATTATTCGATTAATGAGCTCTGTAAATCAGTTTATGTTGCAATGTTTAATTAATGAAGTGTTGCATCGTTTCAACGTTGAAATCCTTAAGCTCTTCGTTGTTGTATAATTTAACTACTCAGTTCTTTGCCAAAATCAGTTTTTAAATATTTCGTTTGCAACATGTTTCATTCCCATTTTATTTATTCCGACTAACATATCTCTGCTTACACCAACCATTAAATAATCCATTATTTCCCCGATCAAATGAACAAATAAAAAGCTTTTAAAACCGTGCTTTTTAAAGAGCAGGAAGTACTTGGCCTTCTCTGGCAGCATTTGGCTTATTTCTGTATGATTAGAATTCAAAACGCCCATTTTACCTTTGTTTCCAACAATTTTCAAGAGTAAAAATATGATCGATAAAACGGCTACGCCCTATAACTTTTATTGTAACGCTACAAGGTGTGCACTGGCACACGGCAAGTTGTGTTTTGAGTAACTCAAAACGTTTCGTGTTACACGAAACCACTTGCCCCGTTGGGGAAAATCATCACTCCGAAGTCGTGTGATTTTTTATAAGAATTCTGGTAATGATTAATGCTTTAAAAACAACAAAATGGGAGTAGGAAAAAGAAAAAATAAACACAAAGGGGGACGTAAACCAAAAAAAGATCCATGTATACATCGTTATGCCATAAGCTTAAATGATGTTGACAATGCACGATTTCTTGCTCTTTTCGAGGCATCGGGAATGGAAGTTAAAGCACATTTTATTACTGCCTGCATTTTTGACAAGCCTGTTAAAGTGGTAAAAATCGATAAGGGATCGATGGATTATTATATGCGCCTGACCTCATTTTATTCACAATTCAGGGCGATTGGAGTCAATTACAACCAGGTTACCAAAGCAATAAAAAACAACTTTTCGGAGAAAAAGGCACTGGCTTTTCTTTCCCAAATACAGAAAGCAACTTTTCAATTGGTTGCGATAAACCAGAAGATATTGGATTTAACCAAAGAATTTGAAAAAAGATGGTTGCAAAAATAAGCTCAGGAAGTTCGATTTATAGTGCATTGGCGTACAATCACGATAAGCTAAAAAAGGATGCTGCTTCTGTTTTAATGGTCAACAAAATGATTGAACCTCTCAATGGAGAGTATTCTATTGGCTTATGCACGAGTTCTTTTGAACCGTATTTAAGCGCCAATAAACGAACCGAAAATCCGGTTATTCATATTTCGTTAAATCCTGATCCAAAGGATAAACTAAACGATGAACAATTCTCACGGATGGCTGAGCAATACATGGCAAAACTGGGCTACGGTAATCAACCATACATAGTGTACAAGCATGAAGACATTGACCGCCATCATTTGCATATTGTTTCAGTAAAAATTGACGAGACAGGGAAAATGATTCGGGACAATTTTCAACACCGGCTATCCATGCGTATTTGTCGGGAACTGGAACAGAATTTTGGATTAACACCCGCCGATGAAAAAGAAAAGAAAGGAGTTTATAACTTAAAGCCGGTTGAATTCGAAAAGGGAAATCTAAAACAGCAAATTGCCAATGTAGTTCGTCCTGTATCGAGAACGTTGAACTTTCAATCGTTTAATGAATACAAGGCCTTGCTTTCATTCTATAATGTTCATGCTACCGAAGTAAGAGGAGAAAAGAATGGGAAAGCTTTTCATGGAATTGTTTACGCGGCATTGGATAATAACGGTAAAGTAGCTGGCAATCCAATCAAGTCATCAAAATTTGGCAAATCCACGGGGCATGAAGCTCTTCTTGCTCAAATTGAAAAATCAAAAGAACAGATCAAAAATAAAAAACTAAAAGATCGACCCAGGGAAGTTATTTCCAAGGTATTTCATAAGAGTGAGAATCGAAAAGACTTCGAGAACCAGTTATTCAAACAAGGTATTTCTGTGCTGTTTCGTGCGAATGATTCGGGGCGGATTTATGGAGCAACTTTTATCGATCACAAGCAAAAGTTTGTGTTCAACGGTTCTCGTCTGGGTAAAGAATTTTCTGCCAATGTTTTTAATGAACGATTTGGCGTAGAAAACAAAACGGATGCACAATTCAAGTCACCAGACCAGGGCCATTCAGAATTTCCAGACAACAAAGACTCAAGCATCGAAAATCTGGCCGGATTGTTCGGCATTGAGGCTCTTGGCGAAGACTACCAAGAGGAAGCTTTCATTAGAAGAATGAAACGAAAGAAAAGAAAAAAACGAAAAAGCTAAGCTATGCAAAACGAAGATGATGTAAGAGCCCTCGCCAAAATTATTGAGCTAATCAGGGCAGTGAGTATCCTCATTTCAATATTTCATATTTACTGGTTTTGTTACGAGATCCTAGTTGAGTTTCATGCAACAGTTGGCATCATCGATAAAATTCTGCTGAATTTTCAGAAATATACCGAAATCTTTTCAATGCCAATCTGGTCGAAGCTGGCAAGTTTTGTTTTATTAGCGATTTCCTGTCTGGGCATACGAGGTGTAAAAACGGAGAAGGTAACCTGGACCAAGATTACGATATTTCTCGTTTTCGGATTAGGTTTCTATTTCTTAAATGGTTTTATGCTGAAACTTCAAACTTCATTATTGGCTAAAAGTATTCTTTACATTTTATCGTTGTCAATTGGGTATGTCCTACTTTTGAAATCGGGATTATGGATGAGTCGCTTATTAAAAAATAACCTGATGCAGGATGTTTTTAACGACGAAAACGAATCATTTATGCAGGAAATGCAATTAATGGAGAACGAATACTCAGTAAACCTCCCCACACGGTTTAAACATAAGGGGACGAACTACGATGGCTGGATTAATGTGGTGAATCCTTTCCGGGCAAGTATTGTCTTGGGTACTCCGGGAAGCGGTAAATCTTATGCTATTGTAAATAACTACATCAGGCAGCAAATTCAAAAGGGTTTTAGCATGTACATTTACGATTTTAAGTTTGACGATCTGAGCGTAATTGCTTACAATACACTATTGAAAAACATAAACAGATACGACGTACCTCCGAAATTTTATGTAATAAATTTTGATAACCCGGAACGTAGTCACCGCTGTAATCCCATTGCTCCTGAATTTATGACTGATATTGCGGATGCTTATGAATCAGCTTACACAATAATGCTTAACCTGAATAAAACCTGGATTCAGAAACAAGGGGATTTCTTTGTTGAATCGCCAATTATTCTTTTGGCTGCTATTATCTGGTACCTGAAGATTTATAAAAACGGGAAGTATTGCACTTTTCCCCATGCAGTGGAATTTTTGAATAAGAAGTATGCTGACATTTTTACCATTCTGACTTCTTATCCAGAGTTGGAAAATTACCTCTCGCCTTTTATGGATGCCTGGGAAGGCGGAGCACAAGACCAATTGCAGGGGCAGATTGCCAGTGCTAAAATCCCATTATCGAGGATGATCTCACCACAACTCTACTGGGTGATGTCTGGCAACGATTTTACTTTAGATATTAATAATCCAAAAGAACCAAAGATTCTTTGCGTTGGTAATAATCCGGACCGCCAGAACATTTACTCTGCAGCACTGGGATTATATAATTCCCGCATCGTAAAACTCATCAATAAAAAGGGACAGTTAAAAAGTTCCGTAATTATAGATGAGCTTCCAACCATTTATTTCCGTGGATTGGACAACCTAATTGCGACAGCAAGAAGCAATAAAGTTGCGGTATGTTTGGGATTTCAGGATTTTTCGCAGCTAAACCGGGATTATGGCGACAAGGAAGCTAAAGTAGTGATGAATACCGTGGGAAATATTTTTAGCGGCCAGGTGGTTGGTGAGACTGCCAAAACCTTGTCGGAACGGTTTGGTAAAGTCCTTCAAAAACGCCAGTCTATGACCATTAACCGGCAGGATAAATCCACCTCTATTAACACTCAAATGGATACCTTAATTCCAGCTTCGAAAATAAGTAACCTTACACAGGGAACTTTTGTAGGTGCCGTTTCGGATAACTTTGACGAACGTATTGAGCAAAAGATTTTCCATGCAGAAATTGTAGTTGACAACGAGAAAGTTGCCAGAGAAACAAAGAACTATAAGCCGATCCCGGTTATCACAAATTTTACCGATAAAGAAGGGAAAAGCCAGCTTCAACAGGAAATTAATTTCAATTATTCACGCATCAAAAGCGAAACAGCGCAGATTGTTGTGGATGAATTGGAAAGGATTAAAAACGATCCGGGATTGGGGCATTTAATAAAAAATTAACTACCGTTTATCGGTTTTAGACGATCAATAGGCAACACTGCCAATTATATTGTTTTACTCTTTTTTTAAGTTCCATTTATCAACTAAAGATTTATGGCTTTAAAATTTAAAAAAAAATTAACTGCGATTGTATTATAATTTAAGCCGTTTTTTTTGTGTATCGGCACTCATAAACTCAAACACAGCATCATAATCTTCAATCAAAAAGTTCGACACCTCTCCGCTTGGGATCACAAAAGCAAGAAGGATGTTGCTAATAACCAAATAGTTACATCCTTTTTTCTTTCAATTTGCACGATACTTGCACGAGACATAAAAAAAGCCGGATTTTAGTCCGGCCTTTGATTTAAATGTATCACTTTTATTTTAAAATTCTCAGTTTCCCTTTGAAATCATCGGTTCTCCAAAATTCCTGCAATACATCAACAGGTAAACAAAAAGCGCGTGAAAGCTCCTCAATTGAATACTCCAAATCATTTTTATGCATTTTGCAGCCTTCAACAAACAGGGTTGGTGTATCAATATACACAGTTGTTCTCTCATTCTTTTTCAAGCCTAACCTGCTCATTTCAATATTCAAATAAGTATACCTTTGCTTATCAATACACCCCAAGTCATACGCTCGCCTCAATATTGAAGCCATCGAAGTCAGCCAAAATCTTTTCAACTCAGCCAAGGAAGACAACTTAAGCCCGTATAATGACCTTCTAATTTCATCTCCAGGCATCAAAAATTCAGAAGCGAATCGATCAGCTTCACTTTCTCTTTCTTTGTGATCTCTATAATCTGGAATTGGGAATCCCCCCAAAACATGCATGATCATGTGCCCAAGTTCGTGCGCAATTGTAAATCGTTTACGATCATTTGAAAATCTCTTATTGATAATCATAACAGGCGTCCCTCCATCTGTTCTTATGGAAGCGCCATCAAATTTTTCAGTCACATTATCAAGCTCGACAATCAATATCCCATGTCTCTCCAACAGACTACAAATGTCCCTTACCGGCTCACTTGGTTTCAATCCCAATGATCTTCGAGTATGCCGGGCAATATTCGCTACAGAATAACCATCTTCGACGTCCAAAGTATCCAGATCAAATTCTGGCCATTCAATTGACTCTGTCATTTGATCAATTATGTAGCCAATTAATTTAATACGTGAGTCAATGTCAGTTGCAACCTTTTTTGTTATGGTTGATCTTTTCCTATAATGAGGATTTTCTACAGCATTATAAATGCTTTTATTGAAAAAACCTATAGGAAACTCAAGAAAGCTGATTATTCTACCTAATAGATCATCGGAAAGAATACTTATGCCTTTTTCAAACTTGGAAAGATTGGATTGGGATAAACCATATACCGACTTCGCAAGTTCTGTTTGAGAATATCCACGATATTCTCTCGCAAACGTTAGTTGCTTAAAATTAATTTCCACGGTGATAGTTTTTTCATGTTATAAATACGAACTGTAAATAAAATCGGTTGTAGCCTTGATTTCTAATTATTCATTTACAGCTTTTTTCTTTGAAATCCGCAATTTTGGAGCAGCCTTAGTTTCAGCTGATTTTTCTATTGCAACTTCGCTATAATTACTCACTTCATGCTCCGTTATTGCCCATTTTATCTGATTTTCATCCACATAAACAAGCTGAGGATGAACAAGATTACCAAGCCTGTCTTTTTTGTAGCCGAAATATAAGATCGGATCCTCAACATAACCATGTCCATCGAACAATGATGACATCAATTGAGAATTAATCGATTCAACTATTTTGGTCCTAACATTCATGGGCATTCCTTTACTACTTAGCTTTTTAAACAGAACCAAATACCCTTTTGCATTGAGAATAAATCTCTTGTATTTCCCATATTTCCAATTCTCGGGGAAATACTTCTGTATACTTTGAATTAACTTCGAATTAAATAATGAGGCTTCAAAACCTCTACATCTAGCCTCAGGGAGAGTCTGAACTATTTCCCTATTGTAGTTAGCACATGCTTCCTCAAATGCTCTAAAAAACATCGGAAGCTCCTTTTTCAGATCAAGTAAACAACCTTTTTCAGTTGCTAATCGTCTCTTGACCATTGACTTTTTAATTTTTTTTTCTTTACTTTGTTCCATTCAATTTATTTTTATCGGCTACAACCGATTATTCAAAATGCTTCTGCTCCAACAGAAGTATTTTTTCAAATACAAATATATAAATTTTTAGATTAATTGTATATAATTTTGTCAAAATATTGTATTTGGATATAAATTAACTCTCCATAACAGCAACACTCCCCTGTCTAATATCCCGAGTCCGGATCACGTGAGAGCTGCCTATCACAATCTTTTCCGTCAGGCCGCCTTTCGGCATCATGCCAGCTGCAACCATCTCCCGAACCAGCGCCGGCACGTCATCCTCATGAATGATTATATGTTGAGGTTAAACCTTTATTCACCTTGGAATCGGTTTCAATCTGGATCGCTTTTAATATGTTCTGGCCGCCGTGGAAGATCATAACGACAATTTAAAACAATCCTACTAATTTGCTCGTATAACGAATAAATACAAGTACAAAGGTCTTGTATTCAGTTTTTTCATAGAAGATCCTAATTTAGTTAGGTGAGAAAACATCCCTGCTGAACCAGGGGTGTTTCTTTTTTCGTAACCACATACAAAGATATAACAAAGCCCGGCATTAATTACCAGGCTTCTTAATATATCATCCCCTATTATTTTCTTTGCAATTTTGAGAGGATTTCCAGTTTGGCCCAATACTCTTTCCAATATGGATTTGACTTGCTGGATTGATTCATAGGATTTGTTCCATCATGATACAACCAAACTTCATATATCTCTCCTTTTTCATCTCTTCTTACAGATTCGCCATCCCTTGCAGCAATACTTAAAAGCACCTTCTCTGTTAAACCTCTGTAACGCGTATAAATTGGAGATCCTTGAATTTCCTTTTCTGGAAAAAAATCAGTTCTGTGATCCTTACTATTAAATCCTAAGGGCATATACTCTCGATTAAAAGCCATCCATTCTCCATTCTTATTTCTAGCCAATCCGTACGGTAGGTTAATTCTAAAAAAATCTGAAAGCATAATTTTGTAGTTATTATAATTAATTGTAATTGGTTTTAACATACTCTTTATACTTGACAATCTTACACTTAGTGTTTTTAATTATCATTTGATTCTCTTTTATAAAGGCCTCAATCTTCTCATCCTCCGTCATTCCTTCATATGCCTGAAGATCATCCAAAGATACGTCTGCTATCTTTTTAAGGACAGTTAAAGGCCGCATTCCTTCTATTCGATCTTCCATAAAAATACCGATCATTTCTCTCATAATTATTGGTTTAAAATTATTGTTGTTATTATTCAATCATATAATAGAAAGGCAGCTACTAGTAGGTAGTTGTAAAAGGCCAGCCAACCGACTGACCTTTCCTCGTGATATTCCTCCTTCACAAAGTCCAATAGGACCAATATTTTTATTGTGTTTTACCAAGATTCACCCCGTGGCAGAAACTCATTAAGATAACCAAAATTCTTTGTGAGAATCAAGTTCTCTCCCGGTAATACCTCAATCTCTTTTACACTGTAAGTCCATCTGCCTTCTGAGGCTACCATTATAAAATAATCCCCAGGCTTAACGTCAGAAATAAAAGCTACACCATCTGCATTGGCCTCTTCTTCATACAAACTAGGTGTTTCAAAATCACCACCAATGATTTCACCGTCTTTATCAACCAATATCCCAAGCCTGGCAAAAACCACATTCATCGAATCACGGTGTATTTGGTTACTTAAATCAGAATCATAAACAAACACTTTTGCGCCGACATCATTGCGATAGCCGATAAAATTATTATAGTAATAGGAAATAGTAACCTCAATGCTTCCTGGTTCTTTCGATGCCTCATCATCCGAGCATGAGAATATGAAAATAGCAATGATCAGGTAGATTAATTTTTTCATTAGTACAAGGTTAATGTTTTTGGAGGTATTAAGGTAAGAATCCCAATAAGCAAAAACAAACTTTTGTCCGCAAACTTTACAAAACCAACCTTAGTCCTATAAACAACATTGTGTTAAGCACAAACTCAAACAACTGATAATCAACACTCAAGAATTAGCCTTATTGCCGAATTTATACAAAAAGACAGAATCTAAATATGAATTCTGTCTTTTTGACTTTTGAAATGAGCATAATCTATAGCTCTTCGCCTGTTATTGAAAAGTATAAATTTTGTAGTTCATGGACATATTCCAACTTACATACCTGCTTAATTGCAAATTCAAAATCAAAACAAAGCCAAATAGAATCGATATTTACCCTAATAACCATCCAAGCATCTTTAAAATTATAATATTTTGTCTCTGAAGTCCTAAAATGATCGTTGCTATTAATTGGGCCATTTGTTTCTTCAATCCCATATTTATTGAACCAATCTTCGGCAAGTTTTATACCAGAAAGAGCAGAAACCGGAAGGCTCCCTTTTCTTCCAACAATACCTTCGATTGTTGACGTACTGATTTTGTATTCTTTATTATTTGACTCAAGGATGCCTTCAACCATCAATAGCGTTTTTGTATTGCTCTCAATTACTAGGTTCCCAATTCTTAATTCTTTTGCTTCCATTGGTTTTGTTTTCTTTCAAAACTATGAAAAAAGGAGCATGAATCGAAATTATAGTATTACAAAAAAGCCCTCCATTTCTGGAAGGCTTAACTCGAGATAAGCGAGTTGAAAATATTTCAAAGTACTAAGTTACATTTTAACGTACAATTCTCAAATGAGGGGCATGACTCTTTTGTAGAGGTTGGTTATAATCATTTATTAGGCCATGCAGTGTTTCGATACTTTGCTCCTGAGATTCAATAATAGTAAACTGATTCTCAATAATGAATTCATTTAACCTGATCGTTTCTTCAAGTTCTTTACAACGACTACACATAACAAATAACTTTAGTGGTTTTCATTGATCGGGCCTCCATATCAGTAATAAACTGCCTTTCTGAGATTGTTAGCTCCTCACCTCTACCCTGCTTCTCCGTAATACGGGAAAGGAATACCTGCTCACCGGCTGAGAGTAAAGTAGGATTTATTTGGCCAAGTCTTTGTCCCATGATAATCGTGCTAATTTTTCAAGTAGGAAATTAGTCCAATAAAGATCTTCCTGATTTGGAAATACAAATCCTGAATCTTCAACATTAATCTTGTCCGAATTAAAAAGAGCATAAGAGGCAAATTGATTTGAGCACAATGAAACCTTATCGATTGAATTACGGATTGTTTCAGACCATTCCAACAAATCTTCGATCACATTCAAATCAAACTCTCTCCCACCTACAAGCACCAATTTATCACCATTGATAACCGGTCTCAATTTTCGAACAATAGCTTCACTTTTATTTCCACTCATAACATTAATTTTTACGTATTCTTACTGTGTTTTATTCTCCAAATTCATCGATAACACCGCGCCTGGCCTCGTAGTAAATCTCAAACCTTTCGGCTTTGCTGAGCTGCTCCTGGTCCATCAGGTAATCTTCGAAGCTTGATAAGTACTCTTGGGTGCCAGATCTTCTGATTAAATCCTGTCTCAATTTTCTGGCTGTTCTTTCGGTGATATCCATTTTGATTACATTTTCTTGTCAAATGTAGTGCGATAAATATACATTTCCAAATATAAAAGTAACTTTTTGCACTTCGTTTTATATTTTTTCGTAGCACGATTGTATTACGTCATAGAATTTACATATCTTTAAAGCATATTTAAAAATCACTGAATTTATGAGCAGCCTACGGATCAAAGAAATCATAAAGGAAAAAGGACTATCGATTAAGGACGTCTCGGAGATTATGGGAATCAACCGGGTTGGCCTTAGTAAGCACATTAACGGAAATCCAAGCGTTGAGGTCCTGGAAAAGATTGCAGCTGCACTTGCTGTTCCTGTGACTGATCTTTTCGAGCAACCACAATCAAATGAATTCACCTGTCCGAATTGTGGAACCAGGCTAACTGTAGGTGAAAAATAGGATTTGATCTACCGGCCGTTATCGGGCAAAACAATAACCGCCTCTGTGGTGAGATGCTGACAATACGCTGCAAAATCTTTGATCTCTTTCCCATCCCTGGAGAAATACTTTCCGTGATCAGTTATAACAACCGGCTCAAATGTGATAATTCCCCCGGTTGTTATTTGCGCCTCGTTATTCAGCGTTTTAAGGATGAGGTCTATTTTCCTTTGTCGATCAATCCGGGACACGTGTTTTAAGCTTTATCTTACTCATTACTTTTTTTGGATCCTTAATCCACAAAAGGACCGGTATACTCCCTCTTTTACCTCCTTGGACCTGATTTAGTATAGCGTCAATCTTTTGTTTTCGGTTCATCTCTTTTTGCCTTTATGGTCCTAAACAAACTTTCCATTGCTGTCTTTAAAGCACCGCCGAACTCATAGGTAATAATCGGCTTTTTACATTTTCGTAGTGCAATATTTTGTTGCATCAAAATAAATCCCTCTGAAGGATCGGTAACAATTTGAGCTTGCCCTTTTATGGCTCTTAAAATCGCGTTAATCTTCTTTCTCCTGTCCATTTTTTAAAGCTTCTAATCTGTCAAATATCTTATCAATTGCTTCATCCGGGGCTCTTTGCAACAACCGTTCAAGCTGCTCATATTCAGCTTCAATTTGTGCCTGAACGGAAATGCTTTGAAGTTTTGGAATCGAAAACTCTAACATCTTTGTTAACGCATGCATCCTATCTTTTGGCCCCAGCTTCTTTAAAAGGTTTGACAACTTAATCGGGGTCATTTCCTTATTCAGAACAGTTTGTAAAACGTCCCTCATATCTGTTGTAACCCTGTTAGGCTTTCCTTTAGGTCTACCGTTCGGATTATTTGTCTGTCCTTTTCTCAGTCCCATTTTTGTATTTTTTTGTTGTTTTCAAAACCAGAGAAATTAATCCCTGGTTATTTATCTGGTAAACTCCTGGCCCATTCGTCAGCCATTGACTTATTTCGCTCTTCTATCCAAGTACTTTCATCGGTCAATTCAACCTTTAAATGTTTGGCTATTGCTGTGTCAAGTGCCTGCTCGTAGGTTTTATTTTTTGAATGATAATCCATTGACTCATACCCATCAGGTAGCTCTATGTCAAGCTGAGCTATTCCCATTCCAGGAAAACGATTATTTGATTTAAACTCTTCGATCTTTTTTCTTGCGTCGTTCATCTTAGTCGCTTTTTAATTGATAAATTCCAGGTTGTCAATATCCCGGTTGATTTCGCCCCTCTCTCCTATCCACATCAAACAGCGCCGTGTATCACTAGCGGTTGATATGCCAGCTCCGAAATACTTATTCTCTTTTACAAACTCGTTTAACTCATTTGCGGCTACTTCAAAGTTGCTCATCAATTCCAACGCTCTTTCGCGTCTCTCAGAGGTTCTTATGGTGTGCGATTCTTTAAGTGCTTCGATCCACGTTTCAGAAATACTGACAATTCCCTTTGTTAATTCAAAGGCTTCGATGGATAAAGTATTTACACCTTCCAATGCCAAAATTTTAATCAGCTCTTTCTTGGCTTCTGAGATTCGATCATTTAGGATCAATGTGTTTTCTTCAATAAACTTTCTTTTCGCCGCTGGTAGTGAGAAAACACTTGCGTTCGACTTCGCGGCTTGCTCTGCTTGCTCGTAAAGTGCTGTTCCATTGTTAACTAAGTTCTGAATATCGCCAAAAGTTACTTTAAGGCCATTCTCAATCAAATTATTTACAACTTGCTGAATTTCATTCACTTTAGAGTCGTGCTTCTTGTAAATGTGTTCCCATTCCGGTTTAATTTTAATTATATCACTATTCATGCTATTTGTTTTGTGGGGAGTTTCCCCTGGTTATTATTCGTTTTTGATTTTTTTGGGTGAATGATTCTGTTTTGGAAAAAACCGTCAACTAGTTCGGTAAGCCGTCGATGCCATTTTCCCGTAGCTGTTAAATTCGACGCCTTTAATACTGGTTGCTTCTGTATATGATTCTGTCGATATAGAATAATCTTAATTGCATCGGAAACGCGATTATAAGCGTCATAGCATTGTTTTTTACCTTCTGGTCCGGGCCATGTTCTCATCAGTTCCTCCATAACAAACCGGTGCTCAAACACCTTGCGTTCAAATGCTGTTAGGTCTAAACTTCTGAATACCCACATGATTAGCTTATGCCGTTTCAAACTTTCAGCCGGGTCATCATTTGTATCAATAATTTCATCTTCAACAATTAGCCTTGTAAAATCAATATCCGTATTGATCTTCAAACGATCATTCGAACTTTTATATTTATTTTGGTAAGGAGATGTTGGAGATTTAATATTTAGTTGAATCATCCTTAAAACGTAGATATCCATTTCCATGTAAGGATCGCTGTTCGGAAATTTACCATATTTCGCTTTTGTATTGCACATTTGCAACAACCATGCTTCGCCCCTATTTAATAAGGAAACAAGAACTTCGTTAAGTACATCATTGGCTTCATCATGGATCCCCTGCAGGTTGCAATGATATTCAGCATGATCAAGCCACATCGGGTACCGCTTTTTTATGTAATCATTTGGATGAATCAAATCCTGAGAACTGAACTTGATAAATCGATGGATAGTGAGGTCCAACATGGTAAACTGACCACATTTTTGAATATAAAGCTCTTCAATCTCCTGGTTGTCCATGGAGAATGTTTCAGTAATTACCTTCTGTAAAACAACCGGTCCGAGCTCATCAGCTCCTTCCATTGAACAACAATATTTTGAATATGCCAGCCACTTTTCGCGCCTGGCATCAACATACTCTTGATAACCTTCGATATTGCTTTGAGGTTGTGGACTTGCAATGTCCACTTTCTTACTTTTCGTTATGGTTTTTGCTGTCATATTGACTCGATTTATAGTTTTTGACACAAGATTTTTACAACAAAACTCATTAAACTACTGATTTAACAACACTTACAAAACCGCCAATTGTCCTATAATCTTTATTATGCGTGATACGGTTTAATTTTTTTTCATATCAATTATGTGATCCAGACACTTGTCAGTATGCCACTGTTTAAACTCTTCGGACAATCCTTTTTCCTTAATAAAAGTTTGATAGGCCTGATTTAACAGAGAAAGCTGCTGCTGAACCATGTAAGCCTTTTTAGCAATTTCCTTCAATTCATCGAATTGCTTGCTGGGTGTTTGATTCTTCTTTTTATTCATTGTGTCAATCCTTCTTTAAGAATTTTATTAGTCTCTTCAACTTTATCTATCAAATCATTAATCCTTACATTATGACTTGTATTGTCAGCAATTTCCTGCTGTAACGCAACACTCTGCATTAAATAATCAGTCGCCTGTCGGGTGTTTTCATCAATTGACTCAAGCTTATAATTGTAGCCAGTGTTTTTCTCAATCTCTTTAAGGCTTAACCGCATTGAGTAGAATTGACCAACAATTAAGGAACCTGTTTCTTCTGTCAAGCTTCTTGAGATACCTTGGGCTTCTGAATAGCCTCCGGTGTCTGTATTACCTGTTAAATCCAATCCGGTAATCTTTTCAAGAGCCTCAACCTGTGCATATCCCGTATCAATAATATTCTGGTATTTTTGTCGTAGGGCCTTTATCTCATCCTCTGTTAACCCGTCCTGGTCATTCATGTAATTATAAAGATCCTCGTTCCAGGCTTGCAGTAATGGGGTTAGAAATTGCATCTTTATTGAATTTAGGATGGCATTAGTCATCATATCTTCAAAATTATCTGCAAAGTCCGCAGCCGCAGTTTTCCCTTCTTTAAATCCTTGAATAATTGAATCTGCCATAGATTCACCTGTAAGTAGAGTTAAATCCGCATACAAATTATCAAGTCCTTTTTGAGCTTCAACTGCATTGTTAATATACTCCTGCGCTTCTTCTGACAAAGCAATTTCACCATTTCCCCAGGCCTTAATGAATTGATCAATGTCCCATCCTGACGTCTCAGAGACATATCCTTTTAAGTCTTTAAAATCGCTCCAACTAATCGGCCCAGAACCGGTCCAATAAGGATAAGATTCTTGATGCTGCCTCCAGGCCTCGCGCATTAAATCATTTTCCTCTTTGGTTAATAGATTAAGATTTCGAAGAGAATCAGTTGATTCATCGATTTTTGTTTTATAATCACTTGCCTGTTTGCTCATCAGGCTAAACCAACTTTCTCCGGTTAAAGATGCAAGAATTGAAGATTGAGTTTCAAGGCTTCTGTTAATTGCTTCGAGGGCTGTAACCGTATGGTCTTCATCATCTTTAAATAGAGCAAATACATTGCCCAAAAATCCCAATCCGGAGGTAACAGCACCAAGCATATTGCCAGTGCCTAAATTACCAAACAAGGCAGAAGCATTGAAAGCAAGATCAGCCATTTGATTAATTGTACGCCCCAAATCATTATCCAACTCACCAACTGCAAAACCAAATGCTCCAAGCAATTCCGTGCTCTTATTAATCCCTTCTGCTAAATCAAGGTATATTCCTTGTTGCAATTGTAATGAGTCAATTTGCTGGCTTTGTACTTCAAGCCTTTTAATCTCCTCCTCAGTAAGCTGCTTCATTGGCTTGAGTTGCTTATGAGTTACTTTTGTAACATCAATTTTAGCCTTGCGCCCTTTAATTGTTGTATTATTTATTTCCGATTCAAGTTTGCTGATTTCTTTTGTTATATAAAGTCTGCGTTCAAGATTAGGGCTTCCGTCTTTCGATTCATCGGTTAAAGCAGACAGTTCATTCTTTAAAGCTTCTAACTTGTCTTTTTTGATTTGTAAAGTAGGTTCAACATCAATAGTTATTCCCAGTTTGTTGGCCAGTGCTTCCCGGAGTTGTTTTTGAAGCTGCTCAGCGTATTTTTCTACTTGAGGAGTAAAATCATAAAGTTTTAGTTTGCTTTGCGCTTCGTTCAGTTTATCAATATTTTCGTTCCAGTCTTTGGTACCTTCCTGTGCTGCGGTCATCGCCTCCAATGCTTCTTTCGCCTCTTTTCTCTGGGTTTCCCAATAAGCCTTATTTTCTACTGCAGGAGCTTGCCCGGTTAGTTTTCCAATCTTGCCAGCTGTTTCTTCAATTTTGGTGTTTATATCATCAAGCTTCCCGGTGTTAATTATCGTTTGTACTCCAAACTGGCCCCACTGACCGTTAATTTCTTCCGATTTCAACAGTGTTTTTTCAATCTCAGCACGTTGCTGTTTCAGCGATTCCAGCTCTTTGTTGTAATAATCGAGTTTTTCATTTGTTGGCTTGGCTTCAAACTCGGCTTCTTTTCTGATTTTCTTTGCATTCTCAATTTCCTTTTCCTGCTTTTTTAAATATTCTTTTTCAAGGGTAATTTTCTGTTGTAAACGAATCAAATAAGTACCATACCTATCAGATTTTAAACTCATTGAATTATACTGCTCCTCCAAATCATTAATTCGATTAAGAGTTGCTTTATAATCATTTTCAAGCTCCTTCAACTCCTTATCGTCGCGTTCTACATTTATTTTGAATTTCAATTCTTGATCTGGTATTGCTTTGAATTCAGCAACATCCATATCTTTAAATAAACGAGGGTACTCACGCTGAAGATCTCGGTACGATTTTAACCGTTCATAGTTACTTTTCGTTTCGTCTTTAATTGCGGATATTAAAGCGTTCGTTTTTGAAGTTAGTTTTTCTTTGGCCTCCTTCGTTTTTTCAAGCTCTTCGTTGTATCTCTTCTGCGCTTTCTCGGCTGCGGTTGTGCTATCGTGGAGCACCCAAATAGCAGCAGCGGCTCCCACAGCTACCGTGGTTAGTAATACATAAGGATTCACAGCCATTACTGCATTTAATGCGGCCTGTGCTTTTGTTTCAATCCCCATAGCAACAGCTCTTGCCCTGTGCGCTAAAGTTACCTGTCCCAATCCCCTCGACATTTCCAGATACAACAATGCCGTTTTACTCGAAGCAACAACCCCTTCAAGTGCAGCAACAGTCATTAATGCTGCTTTGTAGGTACCATATGTAACAACTAATCCGGTCAGTACTTTTCCTATTTCCTCATAGTTATCTACCAGGTAACTAACACCTTCAATTCCGCTGTAAATAAGCCCTTCATTCGATTCACCGATCTGGTTCATCATCACCTCAATCTTATCCTGAAGGTTACTGATTTGTCCGGTTACGGAAGCATTCTGTTTCTCCATCAGGTTGTAGAACTTACCACCTTCAGAAGCCATAGTTTGGAATGCTTTTTCTACTTCCGGGAATCCAACCCGTCCAGCTGAGATTAAGTCCTGAATTTCGTTTTTGGTTTTTCCGAGGTTTTTAGCCAGCTCGTCAACTAACGGAATTCCGGCCATTGCAAAATCTTTTAATTCTCTACTCTGCAATTTACCCAGCGTGGCTACCTGTCCGTAATTTACAGCTATCCTTGATATTGGTACCGAGACACCTGCAGCTACATCACCCAATGCTTTCATGGTGTCCATTACATCTTCGGTAGCAATTCCCATTGCCATCAGCTGTTTTATGTTAGAAGCTACGTCGGTTAATGTAAACGGGGTTTTCTGTGCGAAGGTAACAGTTTCGGCCATTAGCTTATCAGCCTGGGCCTTGCTGCCAAGCATGGTTTCAAAGGCAATACCTAGTTGCTGGAATTCGCCGCGAATCTGAATAATAGCATTTGAATACTGAGCAAGTTGACGAACGCTCAAATAGGCCAAGGCTCCTTTACCAATCATCTGAAACGAACGATCGACTTTCATTCCGGCATTGTAGGCCGTATTGCCAATACTTGTAAACTCTCTTTTAGTTTGTTTCGCCTGTTTATAGAAGTCTGAAGTATCAATACCTATCGCGTACCATTCTTTATCGTTCATAGCCTTTCAGTTGTTTCATTTGTACTGTTTGTTTCGCTATATCTAAAATATATTCAGAATCCTCTAAAAGCTTTTATTTCAAGGGGTTTTGGAAGTACTTACGATTATCTTTAAAGAGGTATGAATCAAGTGTTACACTCTTCTTTTCGAGCTCTTTTTGAAAGAAAACACGGCTTTCTGTTGGAATATCTTTGATATAATCAACACCCGAAAAATCATCATTATTAAGCGCATCCATAAAAGCGTCTTCATCCATTAATATCGGAACGGCATAACAGATGCACCAGGGGTGCCAGCCTTTGAACACATAATCTTTTGGATATTTGCCGGCCAACGGATCGCAAATAACACAAGGTTCACTGGCTGAACTGGAACGCTGTATTTTTATGCCTTTGATAAAATCCAATTGGCTCCAACGTTCACAATCCGTTTGCCGGTACATGGCATTGGTATTGGTTACGGCCAGTCGCATTGCATTTTTATAGCTGCTCCGGTAAACACCGCGCCCGGGATTGTAGTCTTTCATTGGAGCCGATGGTACCAGCTTGCCATCTTTATTACGGATGCGATGAAAACGACGGTCAGGGTTTTGGAGCAGCTGACGGATATCCTGGCTAATCAAGTCTGCCCTCCTTCCTGTTGCAAGCCCAGACTCTAAATAAAATTCGATATTCTCTTTGGCTCCATCTGCCAGCTTCCATACACGCTCTGAAAATGTTAGTCCATCAACCTTGCGTTTCAAAAATGTTTGTAACCCTTCGGCATTTCGGGCAAACATTCCTTCTTTAACTATTTTACTGATAGGAAGATCTTTAATAAAAGCCTCTATAATTTCATCAGTATTGGCATGGCTTCGATTCCATGCATCGGTTGTAAAATCACTAATATTTTGTACTAGCTTATCATGAAGGATCTTTAACTCGCTATCCAACATCTTTTCAATGTGTTTGTTTCTGGTCCACAAACTCATATTACCTGGCTCCACAAATTGAGTCAAATAGTAACCGGTTTTTTTCACAAACTCATCGAAAATATACTTCACACTTCCCTGCTGCTGTAGGAGGCGGTTAATGTGTTGCCGCTCATGGAATGTTATTTTCTTCATTGTCTTATAATGTACGTTCTGCTTCAGCCTCATTCTGGATGTAGAGTTTATGAGACTCCATAATTTGATCTTCAACGCCTTCAAGAATTGACAGAGTGTTGTTTTCAAGTTTAAAGTACTCGGGTGACAGGTAGGATAACGATGAAAGCGACATCACTTCAATCAATCCTACCAACTCTCCAATATCTGGCAATTGTAGGAATTGATCGAGCTTTTCAAAATCTACTTGCAATCCAGCAATTTTTCCAGATGGTATGTGCTTTTTAGCAAGGATTGTGTTGATCTCTTTCAGATTCGCTTCAACACTATTAAGGCCGGACCTAACAAACGACTTTAACTCTTCCAGTTTCAGAGTGCAATTTTTTCCTACTATTTGGTAAAACTCGTCAACAATCTCTTGAAACTCGTCTCGGGCTTTGCCCAGCTCAGAAAGCTGTTTTAACGCTGCAGCCTCATTGAAGTGTAACAAATTCTTTTTCATGCCTTATGCTTCTATTAATTGTATGTTGAATCCTTCTTTTTCCATTTCGCGTTGAATTGTTTTTTCAGTTGTAAAATCATCTAGTAAGGTTTGAATCCAATGTACACCACTAAGCCACTCATCATTTTTTGTGTCTTGCTGATTTGCACAATGTATCCTAATCCCCATATCGATTAAAAAATACCGGTACAATTGATTTTTCACGAAAGGACACCTTAAATCTGTGCGATATGAAGCCCACTTTAAAAGACCTTCACTGTCGTAGTTTTCCATAAAACCATACAGCTCGTCAATTCCATCTATGAGCTCAGGAATACCTACCAGACGAAGGATATCACCGCTCATCGGTACCGCCCGGCCTTCTTTATCGTAATTGTAACGGATCTCTTTACCTTGAATGTTGATTGTGTTGTAGTATTTCATAGTTCTCGTGCAATTTTATGTGCAAAAACGAATTCTATTTTTCTATTTATCTCTACTTAAAGTATTTATGTTTTTCTTCCGTGATCTCTTATGGATCACCTTACCATTTATCGGGCCTGTAAGTTGGATTCGAACTTTTAAATGTTGGCCATTGCATTAAACGATTTTCGCTCTTTCTTCGATCATCACCTTTAAGCAAACCGTTATTCCACTCTACCATCTCCAAGAGCCTACTCATCGCCCTTTCTCCTATCACCTTCTCAAGATTCGCAGATGTGATATTCGTTGTTCCATAAAGTTCAAGGGTTGGATTCTCTTTAAAGGCAGCATATCGAGCATAAATCATTTGTTCAATAATGTTTACAGGAGTGCCATAATTCTTGTAATCAGTAGAAAGACCAATGTCATCAATGAATAGTACTTGAGAAGTACAGTCTTCAAATAATTCATATTCCTTTTTCTTAAAATCCGTGATAAGCGTTGCTGGTTCTAAAACTTGAATATTTAACTCTGCAAACTTTCTTGCAGGGTCAAAAGCCAGCACATCTTTTCGAAACTGAAGAATGACTCTTAGTGTTGCAGTCTTTCCGACTCCTACAGTTCCACGAATGATTAAACCTTTTTTAGAGGCTGATCCTGCCGCTATGCTTAGCAAATATTTAATGAGGGGCCTATTGTTATCATCTATAATAAACTTAGGCCAATAGATTCTAACATAGCGCTGAAGAAGGTCATACATTAGCTCCTCATTGTTGCCAGCATATGGCAGATAAACTTGAGTTTGGTGGTCACCAAAGACTTTTCCATTTTTTACCAGATATTCGATTATATTATCCTTGAACTCGTCAGACTCGGTCTCCATCGAGTTGACTCTCTGTTGCAGGTTCTGTAAATACTCCTGTCGATTTTCCATTTTTATTTGAATTATTTGTGTTAATGTGTGGAAGTGTGTTTAACAGTGTAGATTTCCAGTTTTTAATCGGTCTACCGTTTCCATTTTTCCAGCCATTTACCATCCATGCTTGATACTTTAATTCGATATTGTGCTTTTTGGCTTCAAATGTTCCCGGCTCCTTTTCTTTGGCATATGCAAGGAATTCTTCAAGTGTAGGAATTTCCTTTGCCTTTTTTCCTTGGTCTTGTTCCTTAACCATGTCTTGTTCTTTAACCATATCCATAGGGGCTTGTAAGCCCCTTACTAGCCCCTTACCCTCTTCCCATAAACCATATTTATTTAGAATTTGAATAACAGAATTGTGTGCTCTGTTTTGTGGATTTAAAATTCCGTATTGGAAATCGATGAAAGAAGGTATGAACCACTGTTTGCCGTCGTTTAGCTCAATTACTCGAATTTCATCATCGTTAAATACGTTAAGAGCCTCAGTACTACTTACCGGCATATCTGATCCTAGATAAACCTGGGCAATCTCGAAATCAACTATCCATATTCCGGCATGATTGCAATCGTGGTACAAATAATCCCAAAGGAGCTTATATGGTCCTTTTAAAGAGCGAATAAAAGGCTTCTTGTACTTTTCGGTATCGGTAAACCTTTTAGCCATACCTAAGAATTTTGAAGTGCTTTCCTTCCACCTTCGAGGATCTTCTTAATATCACTCATCCGGTACCGGTTTTTGTCACCTACGTTAATAGGTACGAGGTAGCCGCGTTTCGCCCAACGCCAAAGTGTAGAGTGATTCACGTCAAGCATTTCGCAGACGGTGCGAGCGCTTGGATAGGTTTCGGTTTTCTCGGATGTGATAGCCTCTTCAAGTTCCCTTCTTTTTCTTGCGTGGAAATCTTCAGAGAACTTCATTAAATCCTCACCAGTCAACTCGAATTTTACTTTTGGATACTTCTCCGCTAACTCAAGTACATTTAAACTCATTGCTGTTTTCTTTGATTTTGCCTGTCCTCGGATGGTAGCTACTGCATCCGGTTGTTTGACACACCAAAGATTTCCAGAAATTGAGGAACGATTACAAAAGGGAATATTCCGCAATCACTAAAATGATGAATAACAAAACAATAACATCAAAAAGGGAATATAAAAAGGAATATGCAGGGAATAATTCTCTCTTCAGAAAATTGACTTATCCCTTCTGGGGATTTCCCTTAAAAAGGGTAACAAAGGATTATTTTTCAGTGATTTTACCTCGTCAATAACCTGATTGTGTGATTGTTTCCAGTTTTTACTTTTTATTGACCGCTCAAAACAACTTGAAAAAGTTTCAAGGTACTTTGTCCAAGGCTTTTTAAAATAGCCAGTATCAAATACAATTGAGGCAAAAGCCGCAAAACACTGATCACTCGAATTGATAAACATATCAGTAACTAATAGATCATTGAAACATTTTTCAAACTTCATTTTCTGCTCATCATTGTAAGGTCGTTTTAATAAGCTCAATAAAGGTTTAAAGTCGAATTTCTTTATATTTGAATCATCGTCTAAATTTGGATTCGATTCATTATCCACTTGTAAATCCGTAATAATTGCATCAATAGCCCTGTATTCAAGCCAATGTTTAATAAAATGGTCGATATCTTTAATTGCCGCCTTTCTTTTCCCGGATTGATCTAAATGATCAAAATATTTTGAATGGTACGACTCGTATATGTTATAATCAATTACCTCTATATAATTAGGGAGATTCAATAAATCGAGACAGTCGTCATTTACCCATCTCATTCCCATAAAGCTGCCATTCTTTATTTTTTCAATTTGTTTAAATCTTTTTTCGATCCAAAAGGATTTTTCTCCACTCGGATAACGTTTTGCCATAGCTCTATAAGCCTTCAACTCGAAAAGTGGACAGTCTTTATATTTTGCAATTGCTGCTTCTATTTCTTCCTGATACATTTATATTCTATTCCAAAAGTTTAACAAGGTCCTGCTTCATATCTTCATCAATATCGCGGTATCGGGCAAAGGCCCGGCTCCCTTCTTTGTGTCCAGACATCGATCCTATCAAGTTCGGGTCTTTTACCTTTTTATACAAATTGCCGATAAAGGTTCTCCTGGCCATGTGAGAAGATGCTACTTTGTTTAATGGTAGTTTCTCCTCCTCCCGGGTGTGCGTATTCAGTACGGTTACAATTCGCGTTAATCCTGCAATTTCAAACATCTCTTTTATATCCAGGTTATAGTTCTGCTCAGAAATAAAAGGGAGTAGCTTGTCGCCTTCAGTGTTTTTATACTTTTCAAGTATTTCAAGTGCAATCGTGTTTAGTGGTACCCGAATTGTATCGGGTCTTTCACCTTTCGTCTTTCGTGCCACATATTCAATTGCGCCATCAATAACACTGTTCTTTTTCAAACTAAACAGATCTCCTACTCGGCAACCAACCAAGCAATGAAAAACGAAAATATCTCTCTGAATAGCCAATCCGGGCCTTGCAGATAAATCGAACTTGTATAAATGGTTGCGTTCTTTAATCGTGATATAGATCGGAGTTCCATAACGTTCTGCATCGATGCTATAATCTTCAAAAGGATTATTCTGTGTAAGTTTAATTGATGGTTTGATCAGCCATAAGCAGAAAGTTCTGTAAAGTTTCATCATACTCACCAGGTAATTGTAACCTCGTGGCCTGGGCTTTTTGCTCTCAGGTACCATCTTGTATATCTCCGGCCGTTCTTCGTAAACCTTTGGTTCATCCCGGAGAAAGTTCTTTATGTCGCTTAATTGGTCCTTGCATATCGTATCAACATCAAGCTTCACCCTTTTATAAAGCTCATATCTCTGCAGACTCCTTTTCAACACCCTGAAGTGAGCTTTTCGCCCCTCGGAAACATTGTGCTGATTCAAAAATTCATCGAAGATCTCAAAGTATGTCAGCGCCCGTTTATCCAGTTTATATTTCTCGGGGTGCAACTTCTCATTAATCTTTAAGTTTAAGGTCTTTGAATTTAACCCCGGGTTTGCATCGTAAATAGACCGGATTAGTTTTTTACGGTCAGAGACCGCGTTATCAAATTCAACACGCTTTTCAGAATCGTAGGGTACTCTTGATTTTATTTCCTGCTTTTGTGGATCCCACACATCCGGTTCAATTTCAATCTTACTCCTGTAGTAAAGTTGAGTAGCTCCATCACTTACGCGAAATCTAACATTCACCTTTTTAGTTTTCTTGGATGTAGGTTTTCGGATGTATGCGGTTACGGTTGCCATCGAGCAAATTTTAGTGTGATCCCCTCGTGCAAATGTATATTATTTGCACGAGATATCCGCAATTTTATAAAATTATTTCAAATTGTTTGCAATTACTCAGGCCTTACGCAACCCTTTGCAAATAGGCACTAAAGCTGACAAAACGGGCAAAAACACAAGGTGTTTAGAAGATATCAAGCATTGCAATTTAATTATCCCGGTGGGATCACATCTAATATGTTTTAAAATAAAAAGCCTGTAATATTCATTACAGGCTTTTTGTTAACAGTTAGTCATCTGTACTAAACCGTTATTAAAGATCTCTCTTTTACTAATTATTCAACACAAATATTTTCACGTCTTCGATTATTCATACAATTACTATGATAATCCAAAACTTTGTCAATTTCTTCATCGCTTGCCGTTTTAGTTGCATAAATGTAATTATCTAAAACGGTTGCTTTTCGTGTTTCATTTAACGGACAACAATTTGTAGGTCTTTCATACGGACATCTGCACAAAAGATGGAAGAATGTCCAACGATAATGGTTATTTTCTAACATTAGTAACATATTAATCTTAAGCAATCTAAATTAATTCATTTAAAGAAAATATCTCCTTGCCAAACTTCCTAATCCTGCTAAGAAATACCTTATTTTAAATCAGCATTTACGCATGCTTTTCGAGCCAAAGGATAGAAATCCAGATATTTTACAAAACTGAAAAATAATAAGCTGACTACTTTCAATAGCCTTAATAAAATCTACATACATATCATAAAAAACTACGTGGTAAAGCAACTCTTCTCTAAATCCAAAAACACGAATACTTTTGTCGATATTTAATAAACTATCCAACAATACATTACCCTAATTTTAATCAAAATTAAGCCCTAAAATTTGCATATACCAAAGCTTACAGCTACATTTGGCTTATACAAAACGAGTTCATTGAGAGAGAGAAAAATATTTTCCGCATTGATCTATAAATTGGTAAACTCAACAGAAAAAATTAAACCGAGTAAGCTCTTTATGGTTGTAAAAGCAGGCCTTGTAGTCCCGATTTATCGGGATGAGTCTTCGGACCGGTGGAAGTTTGATCAACCGGGCGCTCAAATCCTGTTATACAGGGGTTTTACACAATGGATTAGTGCGGATTTTTTTTGTCTTTACGCGAACCGTCTCACAAACACCAGCAACACCATTAAAACGCTTATAAAAACTGCTGTTCGGGCAATATAATCGCCGTGCGTCACATAAAATGTCAGTGTGTCATTTTTGTTTATCGATCCCGCAATCGCCGCTTCCTGCCACCAATTTGTTGCTTGTAAAACATCGCCACGCTGATTTATAAAACACGAAGTTCCGGTGTTGGCCGACCGTGCAATGCTACGTCGGGTTTCAACGGCTCTTAATTGCGAAAACAACAGGTGTTGTTTATAACCTCTCGAATTTTTCCACCAACCATCGTTTGTAATCACAAAAATCACTTCGGCCCCCCTTTTAATGTATTCTGCCACGTATTCACCAAACACCGACTCGAAACATATAACAGGTGCTATCACCACATTGTCTGCAACCAAGTTCGATACTTCCGCTTGCTGACCTAATGAACCGGAGGCACCTCCCAAATCGATATAGCTATTTCTGAGAAAAGAAAGGTATTTTTGAAAAGGAACTTTTTCAACTCCTGCAACCAGTTTCGATTTGTGGTAAACCTGTGTTTCTCCATTTTTAGTGAGCAGCATTGCGGTGTTAAACCGATCATAAATAATATCGTTATTCCTTTGCGCTGAGTAAGTTATAGCCTCTTCATTTTCGTATATTTTATAAGACGACACACCAAAAACCATTTTTGTATCGTTAAATTGCTGAAGAAAAACCTGCAGTTCTGTTAAAAATATATTTGAAGCAAACTTTTCTTCATCCCAAAGCGTTTGATGCTCAAACAATGTCTCCGGCCCCACAATAAAATTAGTTTCATCATCGGTTACACTGCTCGCCAGGCGCATGTAATTTTCAAGCTTTTGTAACTCCGACTCTAAATCAAACTTTTCAGTATACGGATCAACATTGGGCTGTACAATTGCAATTTTTATCGGGTCTTCATTTTCCTTGTATGAATTATACATCCGAAAAGAAATAATTAAAGGCACAAGCAACAATAACAGCGACACTGTTGTAACGCTTATGGCTTTTTGAATTGGTCTTTTTAGCCAAACATTGCGGAAAAGCTGGAATAGAAAAAGATTCAATAGCAGAATCCATAACGTTCCGCCAAAAGCCCCGGTATATTCATACCACTGAATAATTTTTACGTTATTGGCCAGCACACTTCCTAATTGCAGACAGGGCCATTCAATATCCCACTTAAATTGCAGATACTCGAGGGCAATTATAAAGACAACCAATGAGATGTATCCTAATGGCGATGATAAGTTTCTTCGAATCGAATGCGCACTCCACCACACCATCGACATCAGGAATGCATTAAAAATCATAGCAGCACCAACACCTACAAGCGAAACCTTGGTCATCCACCACGAAGCCAAAACATTCCAAATTATAGCCGCTAAAAAAACATGCCCCCACAACGAAACAACAGGAAAATTGTCTTTGAATTTGAAAAAGTAATTCTCGATAAAAAGTAATGGTAGAAATGCAAAAAACAAAATCCACCCAGGAAAACCTAACCACGGAAGACCTAATAAAACTCCGGAAGCGACTGAAAAAAGTAGCCTGTGAAACCGCTTCATAGGCAAGTAATTATTTAGAGCAAGTCGGAATAAACTGCTTTTTTATTTCTTTTTGATTTTTCGAAAACAAAATCGATCTTTCCAACAACAAGTCCACCCCACCAGGCCTGATTAACGATTACCGGTTGACCAAGTTTGTTTTTTTCTTCCAGTGGTTTTTCCAAATACGAGTGGGTGTGTCCACCAATAATCAGATCGGTATATGAAGTGGCAGCTGCTAAATCCATATCGCTAACTTTCTCGTCGCGATAACGCAAACCTAAATGCGAAAGGCAAATTACAAGATCACAGTTCTTTTCGTTTTTCAAAAAACTTTCCATTTCCTGGGCAACCATCAACGGATCATTGTAAACTGTATTACCATAGTTTTTTTCACCAACAAGATTTGCCAACTCAATACCCAAACCATAAATGCCAATTTTAATACCGTTACGTCTAAATATTTTAAACCTTGGAAAACTACCAGACAATATAGTATCGGAGAAATCGTAATTAGAAGTAATTATCGGAAATTCAGCGTTTGGCAACGGATCTTTAATACCTTGCAAACCATTATCAAATTCGTGGTTTCCAATCGTACTGGCATCGTAGCCTGCCTCACTCATTACTTTTAACATCAGTTCTCCTTTAAAGTAATTAAAGTATGGCGTTCCCTGAAACATATCGCCGGCATCGAGCAACAGGGTGTTCGGATTTTTTTGTCTCTCAAATGCTGCTAACTGTGCAATACGGGCTAAACCTCCCTTGTTGTCATAGCGTTCGTTTGCCCCCGTAAAAGGCTCAATGTGACAATGAATATCGTTGGTATGTAATATTGAGATTGTTGTAAAATCGTCGTGTGCAAACAAATCATAAGGTACAGCCCCAAGTGTAATTCCTGCAGTTCCCGCGGCAACATTTCTAATAAACCTTCTTCTATTCATATCTTATCCTCCCATCTAGTGTTGGCGAAACATGCTCGTTTTTGTTATTCAATTCTTCGAGGTAAACAATTATAGCATCCCGAATTTTATAACCACTGTTAATGTATTTCTGATTTTCTTCTAACATTTCCAGACCATCGCCACCGGCAGCCACATAATCGTTGGTTACCAGCCAGTAATTTTTATTGTAATCCAGTGTTTGTTCTCCTATTTTTACATCGGTAGCTTTGTCGTCGTTAATCAACATATTCACACCTCCAACGCTTCCTCCACCATGTGCAGCAATATAATCCAGAAACGCCTGCATCTGTGCTCCATTTAGCTGTAACATAACCATTTCATTTTCAAAAGGCATAAGTTCGAAAATATTGCCTACAGTAATCTCTCCTTTTGGCAGCGACGACCGTATGCCTCCATAATTAAAAAACGATACGTCTGGTACCAGATTCAGATCCTGCTGTTTGGCAATGTTAGCTCCCTGTTCTAACAACAAGTCGCCTAAAAAATTGGTTAACAGGCTCTCTGGTTTATCTTTTACCAACTCATTATCAGCAATTGCAAGAACCCGGTTCATATCTTTTTCAAGTATATTTTTGTAAGGCGAATAAAGCGCAACAATGGTACTATCCATCGAGCCAACTTCTTCAGAAACAGAAATATTGTCAATTTCATAACTTTTCTGAACAAACTGTGTTTTACAGGAAAACAGGATAATCGCGCAAGTTATTAACAACAGATGGCTGATAGATTGTCGCATAAATAAATTATAGTTTTTTTCGTTAATTCTATTTTAGCATTAATGTTGTTCAATGGAAACAAAATAGTAGAAAACATGTTCGTGTCAAACTTACATATAAAATCAGTTACCAAAATAATTTTCATATTATTTTTAGTAATAATTCTAATTCCCTTAAACAGCTTGTCGCAATCAAAAGAAGTTGTTGCCTTGAAAGGTGATGGGATTTACCGTTTACTTACCCGATATGGTCTCTCATCATCGGAATATATGGAAGATTTTATTGCCTTAAACAAGAGCCACCTGGGTAAAAACAATACTTTGCTGGCCGGAGTAAAATACAAACTTCCTGATTCGGCAAGTTCGGCAAAATCTGTTACTTCATGTGCCACCCCATCAAAAGGAACAGGCAGAGTTGTGCATTACGATATTTTTGGCAGCAACTATGCCGATGTTGAGATTAAAAGTAACGATTTAAAAGGTGCTGTTTATTATCTGGTTGGTGGTCACGGAGGTCCCGATCCGGGCGCTGTTGGAATGCATGGCGGGTACCATGTTTACGAAGATGAATATGCTTACGATGTTACACTTCGTTTAGCGCGAAGATTAATTGAGGAAGGTGCCACCGTTTATCTCATCACCCGAGACAAAAATGATGGCATTCGTGATAGCTATAGTTTAAAAGCTGATAAAGACGAAGTATGCTATCCGAACCGAACAATTCCTCTTAATCAGACAAAAAGGTTACGACAACGCACTGATGCAGTTAACGAACTATACAAAAAGCATAAAGGCTCTTTTCAGCGTATGATTGCTTTGCATATTGATTCAAGAAGTAAAAGAGAAAATATCGATATTTTTTTCTATCACGACAAACGCAGTAAAACAGGTAAAAAAGCATCTGAAATTTTAAGAAATACGATTGAAGCAAAATACCGCGAACATCAACCCAACAGGGGCTACACCGGAACTGTGTCGCCCCGAAATTTATATGTTGTACGCAACACCTGGCCAACTGCCATTTTTATCGAATTGGGAAACATGAACCATCAACGCGATGTACAACGTTTAGTGATCCCCAGTAATCGTCAGGCTGTAGCCAACTGGTTAACGCTTGGGTTAGTAACCGATTTCAAAACTAATAAATAACACACTTTTTTTACTCAACCTAAAACACCCCCAATTGTTATGCTTGAGTGAAGCAAAAACAAATGATAATTCTCTTTGATGGTGTTTGTAATCTCTGCAACTCTGCGGTAGATTTAATACTTCAAAAAGCTCAGAAAAATAATTTTAAACTTGTTGCGCTGCAATCGGATGAAGGCCAGAAAATTTTGAAAACGTTTGATTTAAGTCTTGAAATCAATACCGTAATTCTTATCAAAAACAACCAGGTATTTTCCGAATCAGATGCGGCACTTGAAATCTGTAAACATCTTAAGACGCCTTGGAATTGGCTGACAGCATTCAAAATCCTGCCAAAAATATGGCGCGACAGTTTGTATCGTTTTGTTGCAAACAGGCGTTACAAATGGTTTGGGAAAAGAACTACTTGTCGTAGATTTTAGAAATTAAAGTCACCGTTTTCGAAATCGCGGTACAATTTCGACAAATCGCCCAACCATTTACTGATACGCTTAATAGCTTCCAGAGTATCAATCGAAATTTCTTTTTGTTGCATTTTAAGCAGCAGAAAACCATAAACAGCAGTAATTCCAAGGTCTACATCATTTTTAGCTTCCGGATTTTTCTCTTTCAATTCAGTTATCAGCCCCGAAACAGTTTTAAATGTTTGCACATACATACCGTCTTTTGAAGTTTCCATCAGCTTTAAATGAAAATCATTCACATCTAAAACCAGGTTTGTAAGAAACTGAAGATGCCCTTTTTCCCTGATTTGTTCTTTATCCATCATTAATACCAGGTTGGCATACCAGTCGGTAATAGCAGCTTTTGTTCTATCATCGGCTTTATAACTGGATACCAATCGCTCCTCGATAAGCTCCATATCCAATTTAAAAGCTCTGATCATGTCTTCAATCTGATACAAATACAAGATGTATTCGGCAATATTCTCTTTTCGTTTTTGTTTTGCTACAAGCATAATTATTGTTTTTCGTTTCGATGACTCAAGTTACGAGTTACCGGCTACAAATCGAGAGCCAAAAGATGCAAGGATTCAGAATAAACTTACCTTCTTCACGTCCTCCAATTCAGTATTTCTATCCTTAAGCTCTTACGTCTTACCACTCAAAAAAATCGTCCAGATCGCGCCGATCTTTTTTGGTAGGCCGGCCGGTTCCTTTTTCACGGGTGATCCAGCGCATGTGTTTTTGCATCTCAAGCAATTCTATTTCTTCAGGTGGAGTTACATCTTCCATAAAGTTGTCCACCAACTTAGCGCCCATTCTTTTTCCAGATAAAGCAAGCACTTTAAAACTTTTAGTAATGGGTGATTTACGCACTTTAATAATCTCACCTACCTGAACTTCTCGCGAGGCTTTCACAATAGAATCGCCGATGGTAATATGCCCTTTTTTGCATGCTTCGGTAGCCTGACTACGCGTTTTAAAAATGCGCACAGCCCACAGCCATTTATCTATGCGAACTCCCTGCCCCATTTACCGCTTGTTATGAAAATTCATTGTTCGGTCGACACCAAGTGTTCCAAAACTTTTAATGATATCAATTGCATCATCAATTTTGAATGGTAGTTCCTTTTGTTCCTCTTTCGACCACTCTCCAAGCACATAATTCACCTGGAAACCTTTGTGGAAATCGTCGCCAATGCCAAAACGCAAACGCGCATAATCGTTACGACCCAGCACCTGGTTTATATTTTCGAGGCCGTTGTGACCGCCGGCACCACCTTTTGCTCTAACCCGCAGTGTACCAAATGGTAATGCCAGATCATCGACCAGTACCAGCATATTTTTAATATCAATCTTTTCTTTCTGCAACCAGTAATTTACCGCCCTTCCACTAAGATTCATGTAGGTGCTTGGCTTTAATAAAATAAACGTTCGGCCTTTGAATTTATATTCGGCTACAAAACCGTAACGTTTATCGTTAAAACTAATATTGGACGCCTCAGCGAGTGCGTCCAATATTTGAAAGCCAATATTATGGCGAGTATTTTTATATTCTGGTCCTATATTACCGAGTCCGGCAATTAAGTATTTCATACGATTCTGTTTTTAATTTGGGTATCGTATGAAATTCGCCTTGCCTAAACAAGACGCATTTCACTTGAATATAATTTATTCTTCAGAAGATTCTGATGCTTCAGCTCCTTCAGCTGACTCTTCTCCTTCCTCCTCATCATCATCAGTATCAGCACCGGCAGCCGATCTTGCAGCTCTGGTAATACCAACACCAACAATAACGTTCGATTTAGGATCTAACAACTCGATTCCGGGAATATTAAGGTCGGCTACTTTAATACTTTGGCCGATATCAAGTTTTGTTACATCAATATCAATTGTATCAGGTAAATTCTCAGCCAAAGCTCTAACGCTCAAGCGACGAAGAGTAGTGTTTAACTTACCACCTTTTCTTAAACCTTTAGCAAAACCACCGATTTTTACCGGAATATTGATTTTTACAGCTTTATCATCTTTAATTTCAAGAAAATCAACGTGAAGTACAACTTCATCAACCGGATGCCACTGAATGTCTTGCATAATTGCTTTATACACTTTACCATCAAGGTCAAGGTCGATAAGGTATACGCTTGGTGTATAAACTAATTGTCTTAACTCAGCAAAAGAAACTGCAAAGTGAATTGGTTCGTCGCCACCATACAATACTGCTGGTGCTTTCTCTTCGGCACGCAGTTTTTTAGAATCTTTTTTTCCGAGAGATTTTCTTAACTCTCCTTTAATTACTACTGATTTCATTTTTAATAATTTACGTTAATAATTATGGTACTCAGTCCTCCCTTCCTTTGGGTCGGGCAAACAGCATGCACATTATTAATGGCTCTGCTTATGGAAAAAGCGGTGCAAAAATAGAAATTATTTATAATATAACGAACTTATTGACTGATTTTTATAAACCCTGCGAATGGCTTCTCCGAAAGCTTCGGCTGTTGAGATATATTTAATTTTATCGCAGCCAGTTTTTGGCTTAATCGAATCAGTAAAATATACTTCTTCCAGTTCCGATTTTTCAATTCTTTCCAATGCCGGTCCGGACAATACTCCGTGAGCAGCAAAAGCACGAACACTTCTTGCACCTTTTTTCTTCATCAGGTTGGCAGCTTTTGTAATTGTTCCGGCAGTATCGATCATGTCGTCAACAATTATCACGTCTTTGTTTTCAACATCACCAATAACAGTCATGTTTCCAACCTCGTTAGGACGTGCGCGCGTTTTGTGGCAAATAACGATACCGGTATTCAACATTTTTGCATAAGTATTGGCGCGTTTTGTTCCACCCACATCAGGCGATGCTATGACTACATTATCCAATCCCATTTTTTCAATAAACGGAACAAACAGTGTTGAGGCATAAAGATGATCAACCGGTACATTAAAAAATCCCTGAATTTGATCGGCATGCAAATCCATTGTTATCAATCGGTCAATTCCAGAAACTGAAAGCAGGTCGGCAACAAGTTTTGCCCCAATAGAAACCCTCGGTTTATCTTTGCGGTCTTGACGCGCATAACCAAAATAAGGAACCACTGCGATAACTTTGTAGGCACTTGCCCGTTTTGCAGCATCAACCATCAACAACAACTCCAGCAGGTTATCAGCCGACGGAGGTGTAGACTGCACAATAAAAATATGCGAGCCCCGAATGGTTTCTTCGTAACACGGTTCAAATTCGCCATCGGCAAAAACCGGGCACGACGAATGTCCCAAATCAACGTCCAGACTATCACAAATTTTTTCTGTTAAATATCTGGTTGTTCGTCCGGTAAAAATTTTCAGTGGGTGAGTTTTCATCTCCATTTATTTAGTAATTTTTATTTCGACAAATTGCGCGGGGATACATGGCGGGCTGTTTAAACAATAATCCGGGAGTAAAATTCAGCATTGTTTTGCGTTTCGCCATACTGCTTATTTGAATAATTCTGATATTTTGCAAAGTTAACAACTTTACGAGTATCTAAAATAATTGTTAGCTCATTTACTTTATTCGTACAACGAAAAACTATTTCCCGCTGTTCACTTCGGCAATCATGCCCAAAATCTCATCTTTTCCAATTCCCTTCTCTGCCGAAGATATAAAATATCCGGGCATTGTTTCCCAGGTTTCAAACAACTTTTCTTCGTATGCTTTTAACTTGTTTTCAAGCTCCCCCGGTTTCAATTTATCAGTTTTGGTAAAAACTATATTGAAAGGAATTCCACTAATGCCCAGCCACTCCATAAATTCGAGATCAACTTTTTGCGCTTCGTGTCGCGAGTCGATTAAAACAAACAGGCAATAAAGATTTTCGCGTTTAAGAATATAGTTTTTTAGCATTTTCTCCCACTTCAGCCGCTCGGCTTTGGGAACCTGCGCGTAACCGTAGCCCGGTAAATCAACCAGGTACCACTCTTTGTTAATCAGAAAATGATTGATCAACCGCGTTTTTCCGGGTTTGCCTGAAATCTTTGCCAACGATCTTTTGTTGGTGAGCATATTAATTAATGATGATTTGCCCACATTCGACCGGCCTATAAAAGCATATTCCGGTCTATCAGGTGCGGGACATTTATCAACTTCAGTATTGCTCATCACAAACTGAGCTTCTTTTATCTCCATAAAAGTTGCGTTTTTTTTGAATGATTTCTTAAGGTAAGAAATATTCTTCTATTTGATATAAACCTCGAGGATTTTTACCGATTCGCTTTTTGGTTTCAACTGTACCGATTCAAGGCTGGCCGGTAAAAGAACGGTCTCTCCCATTGCCACGGTTTCTGATCCGCCTTCGGTAACAATTTCAAAATCGCCTTCCATTGTCATGTAAATAACGAACGAATCGAGTTGATTGTAATCTTTATCCTGCTCTTTATTAAATTCGATAATATTGGTGGTAAAATACGGACAGCTTACAATTTCTACAGCTTTATTTTCCTCGGTTTTGTAATCTGTTTTATACCGGCTCGAGTACGAAAAATCGATAGCATCTAACGCCAAATCGGTATGCAATTCGCGCTCGTTACCTTTATCGTCTTTTCGGTTGTAATCGAAAATACGGTAAGTAACATCCGATGTTTGCTGAATTTCGGCTACCAAACAGCCTTTACCAATGGCATGAACACGACCGGCGGGAATAAAGAAAACATCGCCAACCTGTGCCTCATCGTAATGTAGTAAATCGGTTAGTTTGCCTGCATTAAAATACTCCAGGTATTTTTCACGATTAACCTCCTGGTTAAATCCGGAGTTGATAAGCGCTCCTTTTTCGGCTCCGGCAACATACCACATTTCTGTTTTTCCGTAGGCATTGTGTCTTTCTTTCGACAGCTTATCGTTTGGATGAACCTGGATAGACAGATCATCCTGAGCATCGATAAATTTTATCAGCAATGGAAATTCAACACCAAATTTTTCGTAAACTTTATCGCCTACCAGATCGCCCATGTAAATTTCAATCAGCTCATTCAGGTCGTTACCGGCTAAAAAGCCATTGCTAACCACCGAAATATTTCCGTTAACTCCCGAAAGTTCCCAGCTTTCGCCACAATTGGGCATGTCGCCAAAATCTTTATTCAGGATGGTTTTCATTCGGTTTCCACCCCAGATTTTCTCGTGAAAAATTGGTTTAAATTTTATAGGATAAAGATTACTCATAATTACTACGGATTATTGATAAAAGTTTTGCAACGTGGATTAAAAATTAAAGTCGACAGCGGCACGTGCATCAGTAGTTTCGCCAATACGTTTTACTACTTTCAAGTGCTCGGGATGTACACGATACACGTCCAAATCTTCAACACTCTCGAAATGCGAAAGCAAGGCCATATCGTAACTTTTAGAGTCTAACTCATAATTTTCACCTACTTCAATGTGCTTCAGTTCGGCAATTTTATGTTTTAAACCCAATAACATTGCTTTTAGTTCGGCAATTATTTCCGTTTTTTCTTCGGCCGGATAATCCTTCAATTTAAAAAGAACGACGTGATTAATCATTGCTGTCTATTTTTTGTAACTTGTGCTTTTATGGCTGCGAAAATAGTGTTTTCTTAGCGTTTAATTTTAATCTTCAATTATCATTTAACAAATAAATTGAACAGTATGCTGGTAATTGGCATTGCAGGCGGCACCGGTTCGGGAAAAACCACGGTTGTAAAAAAAATTAGCGAAAAGTTTTGTGACAACGAGGTAGCAATACTTTCACACGACTCGTATTACTACGATAACAGTGATCTTTCGTTAGAAGAACGGAGACAAAAAAACTTCGATCATCCGGATTCAATTGAATTCGACTTAATGATTGACCATGTAAAGAAGCTTAAACAGGGCCTGCCAATTGAAGAGCCGGTTTATTCGTTTATTAGCTGCACAAGGCAAAAAGAAACAAATATTGTTGAGCCAAAGCAAGTGTTAATTATTGAGGGAATATTATGCCTTACCAATAAAACGTTGCGCGATTTAATGGACATAAAAGTTTATGTTGATTGTGACTCGGACGTTCGATTAACACGTGTTATACAACGCGATATGCAAGAGCGTGGCAGAGATGTTGAGCAGGTATTAAAACGTTATAAAAAAACGGTTCGGCCAAGCCACATTCAATTTATCGAGCCAACAAAACGATATGCCGATATTATCGTTCCGCAGGGTGGTAAAAACAAAATTGCCATCCAGATATTAACCAACCACATACTACAAACTTTAAACAAAACCTGATGCTAAAAAACTTGAACATAGAAGAAATTCTTTTTCTTGATATTGAAACTGTACCTCTTGCACCGGAATACACTGAATTGAACGAAAAGTGGCAACAGCTTTGGGAACGTAAAATGCAATTTCAGATAAATGAAGGCAAGTTGCCGCATGAATTATATGAGCGTGCAGGTATTTACGCTGAGTTTGGAAAGATAGCATGCATTTCGGCCGGTTATGTTGTACAAAAAAAAGGAGAACCTTTTTTCCGCGTTAAATCGTTTTACGATGATGACGAGAAAAAACTGATCCAGAATTTCTTTAATGCGCTTGATGGATTTGCCCGAGTTGGTAAGCGCAGGTTGTGTGCGCACAACGGGCAGGAGTTTGATTTCCCGTATATTTCGAGAAGAGCATTGGTGAATAATCTTACTTTGCCGAAAGTGCTCGACATTGCCGGCGCCAAACCCTGGGAAGTAAAAGACATTTTGATAGACACTCTGCAGCTCTGGAAATTTGGCGATTACAAGCATTACACATCTTTATCGTTGTTGTGCGAACTGTTTAACATTCCTACACCAAAAGACGATATAGACGGCAGCCAGGTGGCAAAAGTTTACTGGGAAGAAAACGATATCGACCGCATTGTGAAATACTGCGAAAAAGATACGATGGCCGTTGCCAACTTGCTGCTTAAATACAAAGGCGATAAAATTATTCCATTTGAAAACTTAGAGAGTGTTTAGTTTACTTAATTAAGGGATTGATTTGGAGATTTAGAAACGTTTAAACATACTCAAAGGCTTTTAACTTTTGCTTTGATGATTCACTAAAATTTCATTGCCCGGTCAATGTCTCGTTTGGCATCTTTACTTTTTAGTGTTTCGCGTTTATCGTATGTTTTTTTACCGCGCGCCAGAGCAATCTCGAGTTTTGCCAATCCTCGATCGTTTACAAACAATTTTGTTGGCACAATAGTAAGCCCCGATTCTTTTACCTTTTTATCTAGTTTCTCAATTTCTTTTTTGTTGAGCAGCAACTTCCGGTCGCGTTTGGCAATGTGATTATTAATGGTACCCATCTCGTATTCGGCAATATGCAGATTTATCACATACATTTCGCCATTAATCAGCGTACAATACGAATCGGTTAGATTTACCTTTCCGTTTCGGATAGACTTTATTTCGGTACCAACCAATTTTATTCCGGCCACAAAACGCTCAATAAGCTCGTAATTAAACGAGGCTTTACGGTTTTTAATACTAATATTCTGCTGTGGCTTGTGCGACATATTTCCGGCAAATTAATTAGAAACTAAGCAGTAGTTTCGATAAAAAAATACTTAAAAAACTAAAGATAAAAAAGTTAACCACAATTGTGATTAAAATATAGCTGTGCTCTTTATTTTCGGGAAAGGTGAGTAACTCTTTTGCACCAACCCAAAACAGGTAAAAACTGTAAATTCCAAGTATATCAACAACGTATAAAAATGGAAATAAGCCCGTTATAATGGATACTAAAAGCATTGGTGTCATTGAATACACAACCAATTTTCGAGCAAGTGCTACATTTTTTTCTGCACCAAAAGTTTTCATTAACTCTTTTGTAAAGAAAACGCTGATAAAGTATTGCAACACAAATAACAGTACCTCGCGAAATGCCTTTAACAGTGGAAACTGAATAAAAAAATCGGTGCGCTTAAAAAACTCCCCGATAAATACAGCCAGTGCTCCGGCCAAAGCAATAGGCAACAAATAATATATCCAGAGTTGCTGACTCTCAGCCGACTCTTTTTTCTCTATCCAAAACCCCTTAGGATTTATAAGAATTAGCTTAACTTCTCCGATAAGTTTTGAAAATGAAAACTCCATCCCTCACAATTTTGCCGCAAAAATACACTTTTTTAAAAAACATACTATTTCTGCGGGTTCAGATCACTTTTTCAATACGTTAATATTGCTTAAACGGCTTTTTTTAATGTTATTATAGGTTCTCTATTTCTTATTTCCCTGTTTACGTTCCTGTATTAACGCCTGCAAAGCAAACATTTCATCGCGTAATCGTGCAGCTTCAATAAAATCAAGATCTTTAGCAGCTGCCTGCATTTGTTTTTTCGTTTTTTCAACAGCTTTTTCCAGTCCATCAACACTCATGTATTGAACTACAGGGTCGGCAGCAATATCGGGTTGCCCCATTCCTCCTTCATATTCCTGAGTTTTGTCGCTCCGGTATTCGTAACCAATAATTTCGCGCGTTGGTTTCACAATAGCTTTTGGCACAATGTTATGCTCTTCATTGTATTTCAGCTGCTTCTCGCGGCGATAATTGGTCGAATCGATTGTTCTTTGCATCGAGTCGGTAATTTTATCGGCATACATAATTACCATGCCGTTAAGGTTACGTGCCGCCCGTCCGGCCGTCTGAGTCAGCGATCGTTCCGAGCGTAAAAAGCCTTCTTTATCGGCATCTAAAATGGCCACCAACGACACCTCGGGCAAATCCAGTCCTTCACGCAGCAGGTTAATTCCCACCAGCACATCAAACTCTCCTTTGCGCAGCTGCTCCATTATTTCAATACGTTCCATGGTATCAACATCAGAGTGAATGTAGCGGGTTTTCACTCCCATATTCACCAGGTATTTCGAAAGCTCTTCGGCCATTCTTTTGGTTAAGGTGGTAACCAACACCCGCTCGTTTTTATCAATTCGGATATGGATTTCGTGTAGCAGATCATCAATCTGGTTGGTACTTGGTCGCACATCGATTATCGGATCCAGCAATCCAGTAGGCCTAATAATTTGCTCAACCACAACTCCTTCGCATTTAGCCAGTTCATAATCGGCAGGCGTAGCACTCACATACACCACCTGGTTTACCAGCTGTTCAAATTCTTCAAATTTTAGCGGCCGGTTATCAATTGCTGCAGGCAAACGAAATCCATATTCCACCAGGTTTGTTTTTCTTGAATTATCGCCGCCATACATGGCCCGTATTTGAGGAATAGTAACATGGCTTTCGTCGATTACCACCAAAAAATCGTCAGGAAAATAATCCATCAAACAGAACGGGCGCGTTCCGGGAGCCCGCCCATCAAAATAGCGCGAATAGTTCTCCACTCCTGGGCAATAACCCAGTTCTCGCATCATTTCCATATCGTATTCGGTGCGTTCTAAAATTCGTTTTGCTTCCAGCGGCTTTCCTATTTCTTTAAAAAACTCAACCTGCTTTACCAAATCATCCTGAATTTGATGAATAGCCGATTTCATGCGGTCTTTTGTGGTAACGAAAATATTGGCCGGATAGATAACAATCTCATCCATTGTTTCAATTGTAAGTCCGTCTTCCGGATCGAAACTCGAGAGTTCTTCAATTTCATCGCCCCAAAAAGTTATTCGGTATGCAACATCAGCATAAGCCGGATAAATATCAACAGTATCGCCTTTTACCCTGAAATTACCACGTTTAAACTCTACTTCGCTACGGCTGTATAAAGCTTCAACAAAATTGTACAATAAGGCATTTCGCGAAACTTCATCGCCAACCTTAACCTTTGTTACGTTGGCGTGAAAATCCTCGGGATTTCCAATTCCGTATAAACACGAAACCGACGAAACAACTACAACATCGCGTCGCCCGGAAAGCAAAGCCGAAGTCGCACTTAGTCGTAATTTTTCAATATCCTCATTTATTGAAAGGTCCTTTTCAATGTATGTATCAGTGGTTGGCAAATAGGCTTCGGGTTGGTAATAGTCATAATACGAAACAAAATACTCCACGGCGTTATTCGGGAAAAACTGTTTCATTTCGCTGTATAACTGGGCAGCCAGTGTTTTGTTATGGCTCAACAATAATGTGGGACGCTGAACCTCTTTAATAACATTGGCCATGGTAAACGTTTTACCCGAGCCGGTTACGCCTAACAAGGTTTGAAATTTCTCTCCATTTTCCACTCCTTCAGCAAGTTGCCTGATAGCTTCGGGCTGATCTCCCGTAGGTTTATAATCTGATACAATGTTAAATTCCATTATGCCTTTTAAGTATTTCTGACTTCAAATTTAATCCTAAAATAACGACCTGCAGTGACTTTTTTTTCTATTTTTGCTCATAACCATTAATAATCAGTAATTTGATTGGACGCAAATTACTTCATAACATACTATATATGAATTGTATAAAACACCTGTGTTTTATTGTGCTTTTTAGTGGAATTTCTTTCTTAACATTGGCACAAAACGAAACAAACTCACTGGGAAATTCCATGCCCGAAGCAAAAGGGTTATTTCTTGGTGCTCAAATATCTACCAATGGCTTTGGCGGAAATTTGCGCTATGCATTTAGTGAAAAATTTTCCTTCAGAACCGGGTATGAAACCCTTTCGCTAAGTTACGATTTTGACTTTGACGAAAACGACATTAGCTATAACGCTGAGATTGATTTTAAAACCGGGGGGGTACTTGCCCTGTTTGATTATGCCTACGCAAAAAACCTTTACATCTCGGCCGGAGCCGTTTTTAGCTCATTTAATGCCGAAGTAACCGGTTATGCTGCCAACGATTTTGAATACGGCGACATTGTTATACCGGCCGAAGATATTGGTGATTTTTTTATTGATGCTAAACCCGGATTAAAAGTTGCGCCCTACGGAAGTGTTGGCTATCGAGCATTTTGGGGCAAACGCGAAGCAATTGTTTTTAACTTTGAAACTGGCCTGTATTACATGGGCCCTCCTGATATTGAAATTGAAGCAACAGGACTTTTAGCGCCTACTGCCGATCCGGCTTTCGGACAAGCAGAATATTTGGAATACCAGTTTGACGCCTACAAAATTTATCCTGTTATAAAACTGGGACTTGCGGTAAAACTTTTTTAACATCAAAAACACAACATCATGAGAAACAATTTAAATCACATCTATAAAATAATACTGGGGCTGTTTATTGTAACAGCATTTTGGGGCTGCGGCGAAATGCTTGATGACCCAACAATTGATAAAGATACCGGTGAAGATATAAACCTGTTGATTGTTGATTTCAACTTTTTTACAACCCGAATGGATTTCAGACTTATTGATGCCAATGATAACTCATTGATCAACAAGTCGGCAAAAATTTGGTTTACCGGCGAAAATGCAAACGACATTGTTAATTTTGCCGGAGAGAAAAACCAGGAGTACATTACACCACAAGGTCAGATTGAACTCAGTATCGACCCGAACATAACGCCTTCGGGTTCAACGCCGTTTACTTATGCTGTAAATGTTGAAATTGAAGGCTACCAACCTTTTTCGCAAGGTATTGAAGTACTTTCTGAAGGAAAAAAAACCTACGAACTGATGCTGGTTAAAGCCTCGAATGAAAACGATACAATGACCGGAACCGAGGAGGATGATTCATTCGTGTTCTCGTATCTTTTTGAGAAATCGGCAATGGTAGATGAAAAACCATACGAAGTAAAATTTAGCATATCAAAAACCGACCTTATCCAATTTACTGATTATTACAACCGCCCCTTGTTTGACAGCATTGCAGAACTTGATGAGGCCTATGCCAACAGTAATAAAGAATATTTTATTCAGCTAACCATCAACAATAAAAAAACAGATTATAACGCAATTATTGATCGTGTTAATGTTGACGGCGTAAAGAAATCGTTAGTTTTTCAAAAACTTGAAACAGGAGACTTCGGATCGTTATCAGTTGACGGGAGATTAGTAGCCGATTTCAAGGAAGGAGGAATTTCGGCAAAATGCGTATACACGAATTCTCCTGAGCCTGATTTATTTGGTTTTACAACTTTTAATACCGATAGCTGGAGTTTTACAGGGCTAAGCAATTATTATACTTCGCCTGACTTTTCATATGTTGTGGCTAAGGCATCACTCGACCCACTGTGCATCACCGGAGCCACCATAAAGTTTTCATCAAATGCTCAGTCAAGTTTTTCTATTGATGCCGACATTTATGATGCAAATGGGCAGATGATTAAAAGTACCAACTTTAAAGGCAAATTCCCGGAATCTTTCACCCTTGAAAACGTACCTTCGGGTGCAGCAACACTTGTGTTCAGAAACAATAATCCGGCATTTGCCGCAATTGGCAATTTATCGGTTAACGATCTGTGTAGCGGCACTTATGATGTTGATGTTGAAACAGCCGAAGGATACGAGGAGTACCAGATTGTTTTAAAAGCAATTTGCCCCGACAATCCTACAATTGCTGTAGCGCCAACTTACAGCGGCCAAATTCGAATTAAGAATAGCGACGATGACTGGCAAGGAATTGATATGGAAGGTGGAATTGTTGATGTATTGGCCAAACCCGGCGAAATTTATGAATTGCGCTTATTATGGGAAGATAATTGGGAATCATCAGACTTCTCGACAGAATTTGATGCTAACGGAAATTACATTAATAAAACCGGCTCAAAAATTGAAACAGAAGAATTGGAAGATGGTAGAACAAGATTTGTAATTGAGCACGAATTTGAACAAAATATTTGCGATGATATGGGATGGTAAAACAATATAATTGACAGCGAAAAGGATTCGGAAAATATTTTGAGTCCTTTTTTTATGGCTTAAAAACGTCGTAATAATCAGTTACGAGAGTAGCCATCATACCTGCCGAGCGTGCTGCCTGCATTCCTGGTTCGCCATCTTCAAATACCTGACAATCTTTGGGCGCAACCCCCATTTGTTCGGCACAACGTAAAAAAGTTTCGGGATGTGGTTTTGGATTCTGCACATCATTGGCAGACACTAATATTTCAATATAGTCTTTTACCCCTATAATTTCCAGTGTTTTCCAAGCCAAACGAGTATAACCGCCGGTTCCAACAGCAATTGGTAACTTCCCATGGTATTGTTTTACCAGGTCAACTACCGCATCAATGGGTTTCATTTCGTGCATCATTTGCTCGTATTCAGCCTCCTTTTCATGGCCAACTTCTTCGGCATTCAGCGCAGTTCCATAAACTTCATTTATTCGTTTAATCGTTTCTACCGCTGGCACGCCGGCCAACTCTAAAAACATCTTTGCCGAATAATCAACTCCATACTTTCCAAGAATATTCTGGTAAGCAACAAAATGTACTGGCATTGTATCAGCTAAAGTGCCGTCTAAATCAAATATTAAACCTTTTGCTTTCGGATGGATCTCTAATTTATGCATGTTTTCATTTTATAGATCGCGAAAATAAGCTTTTAGCGCTAGCTAACAGAAAAGGCTTTTTACATTTAAGAAAAATTTTAACCTTTGTTTCCGGTAAATTAATATTCAATGACAGACGTATTTTTATATACATTTCCCCAATGGATCGTTTTTGCAGCATTATTTGGAATCGTTTACGGTTGGGTTGAAAACAAAAAAAGTCTCCGTTTAATTGGTCTCGCTGCATTTATCGTGCTGGGATTATTCTCGCTTTATGTAATTTTGGGCGATTTCCTGGCTCCCGGACAATTTCTTACTCCTGAAGAAATAATGCACGAAGAGCTAAACGACGAAATTATTAATGAAGCGCCCATTGAAGCCCAACTTTTACCGGCCTACTTAAGTTTTATAGGAGCATCGGTTTTGGCACTAACTGCTTTTGTTTTGGATTGGCTGGATAAAAAACAATACAAATTACTGACAGTTATTGCTGGGTTGGTGGCCTTGCTTGGCTTTTTTATTGTAGTTGGAGCAGTTCGTTCAGTATAGATATTTTTGCATTTTTTCGGCAGATTCAAATTATTCCCTAAGAGCTACTTTCAATATGTTAGCTATTTATAAAAAATGAAATCAACTTGTTAACAAAACTTCGTTTTTCATTAGGGCTTTTCCTATCTTGCACAAAAATTATAACAGACAAATTTTATTGATTATGAATCCACAGGCTGCTGAACTTAACAGCGTAATTCAAGCAAAAAGCACACCAGTTTTTGAACTGCTTTCTGAAAGAGGAAAGAATATTTTCTTCCCTAAAAAAGGAATTCTGGGACAAACAGCTGAAGCTAAAGGAACAAAGATTAATGCAACCATTGGAGCCGCAATTGAGGACGACGGAACACCTATGCGACTGGAAGCTGTGGCTTCAAAGATCAATATGGATCCATCGCTGGTATTTCCGTATGCACCAAGTTTTGGTCGCCCCGATATCAGGGCAAAATGGAAAAGCATGATCTACGAAAAAAATCCATCGTTAAATGATGTGGAACTAAGTCTGCCGGTAGTTACCAACGCGCTTACACATGGTATCAGTATGGCGGGTTATATGTTTGCCGATACTGAAGATGAGGTTATTGTTCCCGACCTTTTCTGGGGAAACTACAACCTAACATTAACAAATGCTTACGGGTGTTCGCTGGGCAAATTCAACCTTTTTAAGAACGGTGGTTTTGATTTGGAATCGTTTGAAGCCAAATTAAACGAAGGCGGCGTTGGTAAAAAAATTGTCATTCTGAATTTCCCTAATAACCCATCGGGTTATACGCCAACAGAAGAAGAGCAAGATGCCATTGTTTCCATTATTAAAAAAGCTGCTGAGGCCGGTAATAAAATTGTTACCATTACCGACGATGCATACTTCGGATTGGTTTACGAAGAAGGAATTGCCACCGAAAGTATTTTCTCGCAGCTCTGCCAGTTACACAAAAATGTGTTGGCTGTAAAAGTTGATGGAGCAACAAAAGAAGATTACGTTTGGGGTTTCCGTGTTGGTTTTATCACCTACGGAATTAAAGGTGGCGATGCCGAATTATACAGTGCATTGGAAGCCAAAACTGCAGGTGCCATCCGTGGAAACATTTCGAACGCCGCCAATATTTCACAATCGTTGCTGCTTTCAGCTTTCGAAAGTGAAGAATATGCAGAACAAAAAGAAGCAAAATACCATATTATGCAAAAACGCTATGATGCGGTAAAAGAAGCTTTAACAGAAGAAAAGTACAAAGAATGCTTTGAGGCTATTCCATACAACTCTGGTTATTTTATGTGTGTTCAACTGGCCGAAGGGCTGGTTGGAGAAGAAGTTCGTCAGGTATTGATTAAAAAGTACGGAATCGGGCTAATTGCCTTGGGTAACGTATTACGAGTTGCCTTCTCGGCAGTAGCCGCCGCCGATGTAAAAGAAATGTTTGAAGGTATTTACAACGCATGCAAAGACTGTAAGAAATAAAAACTGTGATCAGTCACAGTTTGGAAAAGCCGCTTCATTTTTTTGATGCGGCTTTTTTATGTCATTTCGAACGCAGTGAGAAATCTGTAGCATTTATAATCGAAAGATTTCTCAGTCGTACCTCCTTCGAAATGACAATTTAAATCTGAGATGCCAATTCCTCAAACGTCATCATTTCAACACCCAGCCTTTTCCACTCATCAAAAGGTAAAGAAATGTTAGGTAGTTCTTTTATTGCATCCAGAATTACAATTACTCGCTTTACCCTTTTCGACAGACCAATAACTGCATCGTTTACACAAACATTGGTTGTTACACCATAAACCACCACGATTTCTGGTGAGAGTATCTGCAAAATAGTATCGGTATGAGGATTTCCGGCAAATACATCAAAAGCATCTTTCCGAATGACTGTGTTTCGAGCCGATTTAACCGTTTCAAAAGTATCATAGTTTTTATCCCAGTCAAACTCAACGGCATCCTCGGGTTGTGTTTCGGCAATATATTCTGCCCCGGGAGTATTGACCATACAATGCTGCGGAAAGGTATTTATAAAATCCGGATCATCTGAAAGTTCTTCCGATTCAGGATAATGAAAATCGGCAGTGTTTACTACTCGTATATTTTTCTGCTTTGCAAAATCAGTGATCTGCTGCCACAATGGCTTAATTTTTTCAGCTCCCTGAACATACAATTTGCCCTGGGGTTCTACAAAATCTACCTGCGTGTCGACATTCCAAAATATAAGTTTATTGTTTTCCATTTCTCCTGTGTTTTAATATTGCATGCAATAAATGGTAAATTCCCTGTTTTCGCTTCTAAAATTATTGGTTTTTCTTGTCTTCTAAAATTACAGAAGCAAAAATTAATTACTATTTTCATCCTTTCTGTAATTTCAGGTGTTATTACTATACTCACAGAGTAATACTTAAATTCAAACACAGTTCAATAACGAACTACAAAAAAGAGAATATGAAAAAATTTGTTTTTACGCTGCTGGCATTTTTAGTTATTGCCCCAATTTTTGTGTCAGCACAAGACATGCTCAAACAGGCAGTACCGGTTGATCCCGCCATTAGAACCGGAAAGTTAGAGAACGGAATGACTTATTTTATCCGTCATAACGAAGAGCCAAAAGAACGAGTTAGCTTTTACATGATTCAAAATGTTGGCGCCCTGCTCGAAAACGATAATCAAAATGGGTTGGCGCACTTTCTGGAGCACATGGCTTTTAATGGCACCAAGCATTATCCTGGAAAAGGTTTTTTGGATTATCTGGAAAAAAACGGTGTGGCTTTCGGTCGTAATATCAATGCCTACACATCGTTTAACGAAACAGTTTATAACCTGAGCGATGTGCCTGCCACCCGCGAAGGGCTAATCGATTCGTGCCTTTTGGTTTTAAACGACTGGTCGAACTACCTGCTTCTTACCGAAGAAGAAATTGATTTGGAACGCGGTGTAATTTCCGAAGAATGGAGAACACGAAGAAATGCAGGTTTCAGAATGCGCAGCCAGTGGTTTCCGGTAGTTTTTGAAGGATCGAAATGGGCCGAACGCGATGTAATTGGCGACCTGGATATCATTAAAAACTTTGATTACGAAACTTTGCGTAACTTCTACCACGATTGGTACCGAACCGATTTACAGGCCGTTGCAATTGTTGGAGATATTGATGTTGACCAGGTGGAAGCAAAAGTTAAAGACCTGTTCTCGAAAATACCAGCTGTTGAGAATGAACAACCACGTCCGGTATTTGAAATTCCGGAGCATGATGAGACTAAATTTGTTTTGGCAACTGACGAAGAAGCCACCAACTCAAGCATTTCAATTTACATTAAACACAAAGCCACGCCACGCGAAAACAAAAATATTGGCTACCTGCGCGAAGATTATATTGCAACTCTTTTAAACCAAATGAGTCGTGAGCGTATTTCGGAACTGCTTCAAAAAGGTAATCCTCCGTTTATTAACGGAAGCGTTCAGGTTGGAGGTTTTGTACGAGGTTACGATGCTGCTTTTATCACAGCAACAGCAAACCCAAATAAAGAAGACGAAAGCCTGAAGGCCATTTACACCGAAGCACAGCGCATTGTTCGTCATGGTTTTACCGAGGGCGAATTAAACCGTGCAAAAGTAAACCTGCTTACCTCGATGGAAAGTGCCTACAAACAACGCGACAAAATCAGTAACGACCAATACATAAGTGGAATTCAAAACTACTTTTTAGAAGGCGAACCGCTTACAGACGCCGAATTCGACTGGCAATTTGGACAAGCAATACTTGAAACAATAACCTTGGCCGATGTTAATAAGCTGGCTACCGAAATGTTTGTCGATAAAAATCGTGCAATGGTTATTACCGGCCCCGATAGCGGTGTAAAGCACCTTACAAAAGAGGAAGCTTTTTCTATTATGGAAGATGTTGAGAATTCAACTATCGATCCGTACGAAGATACAGCCGAAGCAGCTTCGTTGATCGAAGGCGAATTGCCGGGCGCCGATGTTGTTTCAACTAAAAAGCTGGATGATCTTGATGCCGTAGAATGGAAACTGAGCAATAACGCAACGGTAGTATTTAAACATGCCAATTACGAAAAAGACGAAGTTGCATTGCGTGCCTACAGTCCGGGAGGAAACTCGTTGTTGACTGCTGACGAACTGCAAGCTGCAAGTATGCTGCCTCAGTTTATCGGATCGTTTGGTGTTGGCGAATTCGATGCAATTGCACTGCGCAAAGTTTTAACCGGAAGAACTGCTTCGGTAGCAACCAGCCTCGGAACACTTACTGAAGGATTCTCGGGTAGTAGTACGCCAAAAGATTTTGAAACAATGATGCAATTGCTTTACCTACAGTTCAGCGATCCTCGTTTCGATCAGGAAGCTTATGAAGCCTTAAAAAGCCGCTACGTAGCATTTCTGCAAAATATGGCTAACAATCCACAAAAAATAATGAGTGATTCGCTTTCGTTAATTGCAACGAACTACAGCGAGCGCACCAAACTGATGTCGGCATCAATGTTCGATGAAATTGATTTTGCACAAATGGAAGAGCTATACACCGACCGTTTTAAAGATGCGGGTGACTTCACATTCTTTATTGTTGGAAATATTGAGGAAGATGTGGCTAAAGAAATGGCAAAAAAATACATTGGATCGTTAAAAGATCTTCCGGGTGAAGAAAAGTGGGTTGACCACAAAGTAAGAATGCCAAAAGGAACAACCGAAAAGAAAATTGAGGTGCCTTTGCAAACCGAAAAAGGAACCGTAAATATTCTTATTCGCAAAGAAATGGCTTATACTCCACAAAGCAATGTTGAACTGGATGTGCTAAACGCAATTCTTCGTTTACGTTACACCGAAGAAGTTCGCGAAAAAGAAGGTGGAACATATGGCGTTGGTGTTGGGTCATCATCAAACCAATATCCATATGAACGCAAAACACTACAGATAAACTTTGATACCGATCCGGAAAAAGCTGATTACTTAAAATCAATTATATTCCGCGAAATTGAAAAGATTGTTAACGAAGGTCCTACCCAGGAAGATCTTGATAAGACCATCCTGAATATGAAAAAAGACCGTGCGCAAGCCAAAGAGCACAACAATTATTGGATGAATGCGCTGTACAACGATTACTACCACGGATATAATACTGATGCCGCCGAGAATTTCGATGACATTCTGGATGCTTTAACTACTGATCAGATACAAGAATTTACAAAAGCAATTTACACCGATGCGGATGTGGTTGATGTAGTATTTCTACCGAAAAAAGCAGAATAAAAAAGTTAAATTAACGATAAAAAAAAGTCCATGGTTTTTAAATCATGGACTTTTTTTTTTGCAGAACTAATCTGATTAAATGTTTAAAGCGAAAACCATTTGTTGGGGCTTAAACCTTTGTTTAAACGCGAACAACTTTCTGGGCTTTAATTTTAGTTTCACCCCTAACATACTTTAAAAGTAAAGGCCGGAAACTTTCGCTCCCGGCCTTAGTGCAGTTTTTACTTTTAAAAATATCTGAATAGCGATCGATTTTACTCGATCACAAACTCAAATTCTTCATCGGTTGGAGGAGTGCACATTTCATCGTTACAACTCATCCATTGAATATAACCGGCAACTTTAGCAGGCTTTTCACTTACCCACACTTTGTGCGAAATAACCGCCTTGTCTTTAAAATAAGTTACCTCCATATCAAAAATTTTGTCGTGCATGGTATGCGACGGAGTAACCTCAACAGCTTTTCCAAAATCCTTGCAGTTCTCAAGCGTCTCAAAATTAAACGAGGTTTTTACCGGGCCACCATCTTCCATATTTACGCCATAAAGTTTAAAACCCATATCGATATTTGCCGTAGCAACAATCTCATACTGATTACCACCTTTTAACGGTTTAATTTCAACATCCCATTTTACGGGTTCCATCATTTGTGCCTGTGCAAACATGGCCACAGCAACAAATCCCAATGCAATTATTAGCTTCTTCATCAGTTTTTATTTTTTGAATTCTGTTAATCCTTCATTTAGCCACTCAATAAAATCATCAGGATCAGGATCATAACTGTAGCCCTCTCCTATCTGATTTTCGTTCTCATCCAATACAACGTAATATGGCTGTGTATTTCTGTTAAATCTCGATATCTGGAAATCGGTCCATTTATTACCTACCGACCTCACTTTCCTTCCGGTTGTTTCTGAAACGTACTGTTCCTCCTCCGGCAATTTTGTTTTCAAATCAACGTATAACGAAACCACCACATAATCTTCCAGGAACAGATTTTTCACTTCCTGTTTTACCCAAACATTGTCTTCCATTTTCCGGCAGTTAGTACAACCTTTTCCGGTAAAATCAATCAATAAAGGTTTTCCGGTTTCGCGAGCATGTGCCAAAGCTTTTTCGTAGTCGTCAAACAACGGAATTCCGTGCGGTCCAATATGCATTCCCGATGTCATCGTGCCAGAAGAATGCCCCGTAGCAACCGCTCCGGCAGGCTGTGTACGACCAACGCCAAGTGGCGATTCGGCGTAATCAACCGGCGGAGGAAAACCACTAATAAGTTTCACAGGTGCTCCCCACAATCCGGGAATCATATAAATTACAAAGGCAAATACCATGGTTCCCAATACAAAGCGCGATACCGGCAAATGTGTTGTTGGCGAGTCGTGCGGCAATTTTATCTTTCCCCACAAGTACAGCGCCAATCCCATAAAAATGGCAATCCAAATAGCGATATAAACTTCGCGTTCTAAAATGTGTAAATCAAGAACCATATCGGCTATTGATAGGAATTTGAAGGCAAAAGCGAACTCTAGGAATCCTAACACTACTTTCACGGAATTCAACCAGCCACCTGATTTTGGCAACGAGTTCAACCACCCCGGGAAAGCCGCAAACAAGGCAAAAGGAATGGCCAGTGCCAGTGAGAATCCTAACATGCCGATTACCGGAGCCAAACCTCCACTTCGTGCTGCTTCAACAATTAAGGCACCAACAATCGGTCCGGTACACGAGAAAGAAACCAGTGCCAAAGCAAAGGCCATAAAGAAAATTCCGAGCAAACCGCCTTTGTCGGCTTTTTTATCGACTGCATTTACCCAGCTGCTGGGCAATACAATTTCGAAAGCCCCCATAAACGAGAAGGCAAATACAAACAACAGTAGTGCAAAAAACAGATTAAACCACGGATTCGTAGAAAGACTATTGAGACTCTCGGCGCCAAATACGGCGGTAACCACTGTTCCTAATATCACATAAATAAGTATGATAGATATTCCATACCAGATTCCGTTGCGGATTCCTTTGGCTTTGGTTTTACTTTGTTTGGTAAAAAAACTTACGGTCATTGGTATCATCGGGAAAACACAAGGTGTTAGCAACGCTGCAAAGCCGCCTAAAAATGCTAGAAAGAAAATACTCCAGTAATTTCTGTTATTACTGTCTTCATTAGTTGTGTTGTCCGCAACTTGTTTGGCGCCACCTTCCAATTCAAACGAGAATTCGCCTTCCATAGGAGGTGTGCAGGTTTCATCATCACAACTCATAAATTCAACGTAACCGCTAACTGTTCCGGTTCCCGAAACTTTTACTTTTTGCGTAAATGTTACTTCCTCTTCAAACCAACGTAAATCCATCTGAAATGAATTATCAAATTCTTCAATAACTGCTTTACTCGGAGTTGGTTCTCCAATCAATTCAGCATTTTCCACATTCTCAAAATAAAAGCTGGTTTTTATCGGACCACCTTCTGGTAGGTCAGTAGAATACATGTGCCAACCTTCTTCAATGGTGGCAGTAAAAACCAATTCAAACTCGTCAGCGGAAACTTTGTTTTGAGAAAAGCTCCATTTTACCGGTTCAACAATTTGCGAGGAAGCCAGCAAAGCTGTAGTAAATAAGAAGATAGTAAACAGTATGCGTCTCATTCTTTATTTGATTTTTGAATAAATTTCAATTCTATTTCCAGTTTGTGTAAATCGTTTGAGTCGATTAAATAACTCATGCTTTTTACGAATGACACAAATTTACGATGGAAAACAACAATATGCCTTAATCTGTTTAACAAAAGAAGTATAGACTGGGTTTGAAATAGGGTCTAGACCCCCTAAATATAGGTTTTTACCGCATTATGAAAATCGACAGCTTCTTTACGATTCGACACTCCCAACTGCCTGTATATGTTATTGATATGGGTTTTCACAGTACTTAATTCGACGAAAAGTTCCTGTGCGATTTCTTTATTGGTCTTTCCGGCCGCTAAAAGACTCAAAATCTCTTGTTGTTTTAATGTTAATCCTTCATAAAGCGGTTTCAAATTATTTGTCGAATCGTTTTCCCGCTTTCGCATTTTTTTTAATTGTTTATAGAAACCAATCAAAATGACAAGAAGAATTAGGATAATTACTGCTTCTATAATCATTAACCAGTCTTTCCATTTTGGTTGAACACCTGGCATTTCACAAACAAACTCACGAAATCCGACAAGTTCATCAAGTAATTCAGAATAAGCTTCGGTGTATGGGGTCACCGGAAGCTCATCTTCCAAACGCTTTTGAAAATTAAAGTAGAAATCGCTGTTCCGTAAAAAATCAGTTTCCTTATCCTCAATATGGTAAATCGCATAAAGTCCAACATAAGGATTCCTGGCATCGGCAACTACTGAATGAATAAAAGTTTCGAGCTCCTGAGACAGGAAAGTACTTTGAGCTTTTGGAAGCTCGCCACTTAATTCGCGGTTTTGCTCCCTGAACTTTTCATCAAAATCAAAAATTGCCTTTGTATCATCGCTTCCATCTAGCTGAACAACCTCTAACGAATTGTTTTGTGTTGTAGCACTTAGCTCAACTTGCGATTGCCGGTTTAGCAGCAAGTGAAAATAGTTTTTGTTTTGCGTTGCACTAAATTCTACTGATGCATTGTCGCCTTGCACCAAATAAAGGCGGTAAAAACGTTGGTCGTTGGGAACAGACTGTGTGTTGATCTCGAAACTACCATTGGGATTTATAAATGTTTCGGCAATAATAAAATCGGGCGAGGCTACAAAAATATCGTTAGGCGTATTTAGCAGGGCCAGAAAAACCTTTGGCTGCCACTGATCTGATAAATCGATCGTACCTTTTATTTCCAGCGCACTGGAAGAGCTTGCAATAAAAAGTGAAAGAATAATATAAACCAGTTTTTTTAATGCCATCGGAATTATTTTGCTTATTGCGAAAATAAAAAAAGCCGCTCAATAATGAACGGCTTTCCTTTTATAAAATAATTTCTTCCTCATTCTCATCAAAAAAATGATATTCCAGATAGGAATATGAATTTACAGCTTCAACGTTTACCCATTTCAGGTATTTGAAAAACCATTTGTTTTGCCGGCTTTTCCAACCTTTTGTAAGGTAAGCGGCTGTATAAGGATGAACTTTCAGATTCAATTTCTTCTTGTTCAATTCCTTTAGAGCGTAGTTCACTTTGCCGTCGATATCGTCGGCAAATAATACAGTAGGCACAACTTTTCCACTTCCTTTACAAGTAGGACAGCTCTCGGCTGTCTCCACTTTTTCTTCCGGGCGAACTCTTTGTCTGGTAATTTGCATCAGACAGAATTTGCTTAGTGGAAGGATGTTGTGCTTGGTCCGGTCGTCGGCCATAATCTCCTTCATGTGATCATTCACTTTCTGGCGATTGGCCGCAACATGCATGTCGATGAAATCAATTACTATGATTCCTCCCATGTCTCGCAACCGTAATTGTCTTGCTATCTCGTCGCAGGCAGCCAGGTTTACTTCCAGGGCATTTTTTTCCTGGTCGTTTCCGGCCCTTGCGCGATTCCCGCTGTTTACATCAATTACATGAAACGCTTCGGTGTGTTCTACGATTAAATAGGCACCATCTTTAAATGATACGGTTTTCCCGAACGAGGCTTTTATTTGTTTATCAATGCCGTAGTGTTCGAAAATTGGCTGACGTCCTTTGTAGTATTTTACTATCTTTTTCTTGTCGGCCTGAATGCTACCTATGTAATCGGCAATTTCTGACGCTACCGATTGGTCGTTTACAATAATGCTGTTGAAGTCGGGATGATAAATATCGCGCAGCAGAGCTGTTGTTCGGTCAATCTCGCCAATTATAAGCGAAGGTGCCTGTGCCCTGCGAAGCTTTTGAAAGGTGGTCTCCCACTTTTCTACCAAACGTCGAAGCTCTTTGTCGAGTTCTGCTACTTTTTTTCCTTCTGCTACAGTGCGGATTATTACTCCATATTTGCGAGGTTTAATACTCTGGATCAGCTTTTTCAACCTGTTTTTTTCTTCGGTTGATCTGATTTTTTGCGACACTGAAATTTTGTCGCTAAATGGCATTAAAACCAAGTTTCTTCCTGCAATGGAGATTTCGGATGTTAACCGCGGGCCTTTTGTATTAATTGGTTCTTTTGCTACCTGAACCAAAATTTTCTGACCAACTTTTAGCAGCTCGTTTACTTTACCTTCTTTGTTAATGTCGGGTTCTGAATGAATCCGTGAGATGGAAGAAATTTTGTTTTTTCGTGATGAGGCAATTCGCAGGAATTTATTTAGTGTGGCGAATTGTGGCCCCATGTCGAGGTAATGTAAAAAAGCGTCTTTACTGTAGCCTACATCGATAAAAGCAGCATTTAAACTGGGCATAATTTTTTTCACTTTGCCGAGGTATATATCTCCGACAGCGAATTTTGCCCCGCTTCCCTCTCTTGATAGTTCTGCAAGCTTCTTCTTTTCCTGTAAGGCAATAACAATTTCGGATGGAGTTACATCAATTATTAAATCGCTACTCACAACCTTTAAATCATCTACTTCTTTTGGTTAATACTAATCGTTATAACAGATTAAACCTAAAGCATAAAAATGCTTTAGGTTTAATCATTAACTATAAGAAATTAATTCACTAAAATCTTATTTTTTCTTTTTGTGCCTGTTTTTACGCAATCTTTTTTTGCGCTTATGAGTGGCCATCTTGTGTCTCTTTCTTTTTTTACCGCTTGGCATAACTCTATTATTTTACTTGATTTTTAACTTCTGATACAAATGTTTTCGCTGGTTTAAACGAAGGAATATTGTGTGCAGGAATGATAATGGTTGTGTTTTTAGAAATATTACGGGCAGTTTTCTCTGCTCTTTTCTTAACAACAAAACTACCAAAACCTCTTAAATAAACATTTTTTCCATCAACCAATGAATCTTTTACTGTTTCCATAAAAGCTTCAACTGTTTTCTGTACAGTTACCTTTTCAATTCCCGTTTCTTTCGAAATTTCATTTACAATATCTGCCTTAGTCATCTCTTAAAATATTTAATTTTCAATATATTAATCGTTTTTATTCGAGGATGCAAAAATAAAAAATATTATAAAACCGGAAAGCATTTCAAATAAATTATTTTTGTTTTTCTGTAAGATTTTTAACCACTTAGCGTAGAATGGACAATTTTTTGACAAACATTTACAAATGGTACAATCTAAATAAGCGTGATTTACCGTGGCGAAAAGACAGCGATCCATATAGAATATGGCTGTCGGAAATCATTCTTCAACAAACACGTGTTGAGCAAGGAAAAAACTACTTTAACCGCTTCATTAACAGCTATCCAACAGTAAAAGAGTTGGCCCTTGCACAGGAAGACGAGGTGTTAAAACTCTGGCAGGGACTGGGGTACTACTCACGCGCCCGGAACCTGCATGCTTCTGCAAAAATTATTGCATCGCAGCATAACGGAGAGTTTCCCAACGATTATAAAAGTATTTTGGCATTAAAAGGTGTTGGGCCATATACCGCCGCTGCTGTTGCATCCATTGCATTTAATTTGCCCTACGCTGTTGTAGATGGTAATATATATAGAGTACTGTCCAGATATTTTGGAATTGATACACCAATTGATTCCTCTAAAGGTAAAAAGGAATTTCAGGAAATGGCTGGAGAGCTCATACAAAATCAGAATCCGGGCATGCATAACCAGGCGCTTATGGAATTTGGTGCGCTACAATGCGTTCCTAAATCGCCAAAATGCGAGAATTGCCCTGTTGTAGATTCTTGTTTTGCTTTTAAAAACAATGGTATAAACCAACTTCCGGTAAAAGATAAAAAGACCAAACAACGACACCGCTACTTTTACTATTATTTATACGATATGGGAGATTCCATTTTATTGGATAAACGATCGGGTAACGATATATGGCAAAACCTTTATCAATTACCGCTTATTGAACACGAGAAAGCACTTTCTGATTCGGAGTTGCTAAAAGCAGATCCTCCGCTTAAATCGTCGGAGATCAATATAAAAACTATAAGTGCGCAAAAAAAACACATTTTAAGTCACCAGATTATTCACGCAAAGTTGATATATCTTGAAGTTCAGCCCAATTTTAATAATCCATCGCCGCTTATACGGGTAAATAAAAAAGATATTTCTAAATTTGCTGTATCCCGATTGGTTGAACAGTTTTTGCAAGAAACAGGATTGGGACAATAAATAAAAAACCGGTGCATAACATCAGCGCAGTAACGAGTTGAAAATGTTAACCATATAAATTTAAAATTATGTCAGTAAATAAAGTAATTCTTGTTGGAAATGTAGGAAAAGATCCTGAAGTACGTCATCTTGATTCGGGCGTTGCAGTTGCAAATTTTCCATTGGCAACCTCTGAGAGCTATAACTCGAAAAGTGGAGAACGTGTTACAACCACCGAATGGCACAATATTGTTTTGTGGCGAGGATTAGCCGAAGTGGCTGAAAAATACGTTACCAAAGGCCGACAGTTATACATTGAGGGAAGAATAAGAACCCGCTCGTACGACGATAAAGACGGCAACAAACGTTACATTACTGAGATTTATGGCGACCAAATGACCATGCTCGGAAACCGCGGTGACAATCAGGGATCACCAGATCAAGGAGGAGCTACACAAAACGCAGGCTCAATATCCACTCCGCAGGTTTCGCAACCCGACATTGAAGAACCGGAGGGAGACGAAGATCTTCCATTCTAACCAAAACGTTTAAATTTGGAAACAGAACCGCTTTTAAGTATAGCCGCTCTTGGCTCGTGGCAAATTCAACTACACCCTATTACTACTGGAATAATAATTTCAATTATTATCGTATTGTTTTTACTATTTACGTCGGCACTGATAAGCGGATCCGAAGTGGCTTACTTTTCGTTGTCGGCCAGCGACAAACACAAGTTACGACACAAAGGCAAAAACAACGAGCGCGTATTGCACAACCTGGAAAGTCCGGAAAAGTTGTTGGCCACAATTTTAGTGACCAATAACTTTGTAAACATTGGCATTGTTATTCTAACGGCTTTCATCTCGAACAACCTAATTTCGTTTGTAAATGCGCCAACCCTTCAATTCATATTCCAGGTGGTGCTAATCACGTTTTTCCTGCTGCTTTTTGGCGAGATTTTCCCAAAAGTTTATGCCACACACTTTGCTTTGCGTTTTGCACGTTTTATGGCATTACCGCTACAAACATTAGAAAAATTATTTCGCCCGGTAAATGCCATTTTAATCGGATCGACCAGTTTTGTAAACCGTCGACTGCTGAAACACAAAAAGAACATTTCGATGGATGAAATTTCGCAGGCGCTGGAACTTACCTCTGATCAGGAACTTTCGGACGAGAAAGAGATACTGGAAGGCATTGTTAAGTTTGGGAACAAAAGTGTGGAAGAAATTATGACGCCGCGCGTTGATGTGGTTTCCATTGATATAAAAGCAAATTTCGACGAAGTTCTGGAGGTTATTAACGATTCGGGCTACTCGCGAATTCCCGTTTTCATCGATTCGTTTGACGAAATCAGCGGCCTGTTATACATTAAAGATATACTGCAACACAGCCACAAAAACAAAACGTTTAAATGGCAAACATTGATACGCCCACCATTTTATGTGCCCGACACCAAAAAGATTAGTTCGCTTTTAGAGGAATTCCAGAAAACCAAAGTACACATTGCCATTGTGGTTGACGAATATGGCGGAACTTCGGGAATTGTAACGCTGGAAGATATTTTGGAAGAAATTGTTGGCGACATTACCGACGAATTTGATGAAGAAGAAAACTTTTTCACCCAATTGGCCGAAAATGCTTATGTGTTTGATGCCAAGGTTTTACTGGGCGATTTTTATAAAATTATAAATTGCGACGATACTGTTTTTGACGAGGTAAAAGGCGACGCTGATACACTGGCCGGCCTTATCCTTGAAATAAAAGGCGAAATTCCTTCGTTAAAAGAAGAAGTGAAATGTAAACAGTTCACATTTACTATTGAAGAAGTTGATAACCGCCGGATAAAACAAATAAAGGTGGTTATTAATGCGTAAATGAAACTAAAATTTAGGGGAATGAGATTCGCATATATATTAATAATCCTGTTGTTTTTATTTGCCTGCAAGGAAGATTACACGCCAAAACCAAGAGGTTACTACCGCATAGATTTTCCTGAAAAAAGTTATTCAAAACTTGATCGCTCTTTTCCGTATAGTTTTGAAATACCTGATTATGCAAAAATTGAAAAAGACACCAGAAACAGCGATGAACCGTATTGGATAAATGTTGAGGTGCCTGAGAATAAAGTAGAAATTCATATTTCGTATTACGACTTAAACAGCCAGAACGACGATAATCAACTACTGGGAGAATTAATGGAAGAAACGCGCACCCTGGCTTATAAACACTCCATAAAAGCTGATGCAATTGACGAACGTTTATTTCTAAATCCGAAGCACAAAGTGTACGGAACCATTTATGCCATTGAAGGAAATGCTGCGTCGCCCATGCAGTTTTTTTTAACCGACAGTACCCGGCATTTTTTGCGTGGAGCATTCTACATTCGCGAGGTTCCTGATATCGACTCGCTGCGTCCCGTAATCAATTTTATTGAACCGGATATTATCCACCTGATTGAAACCACTAGCTGGAAATAATGCCACTAATTGAAAAAATAACTATCCCGGATGGCACCATTGGTTTGTGGGAATTAAGTGAAACAGCAGACGATTTATTAAAGGTGTGCCAGCTAAACCCAACCGACACTGCACGATTAGCAGGTTTTACGGCCGAAAAACGTAGAAAAGAATTTATGGCAAGCCGTTTATTACTTCAAAAGCTGCTGCCTCAATATCCCGAGATTATCTATGACAAATGCAACGGAAAACCATCGTTAAAAGCTACGGATTTAAACATTAGTATTACGCATTCAGACAACCTGGTAGCCATAATATTATCCCACAAAAAAATTGGAATTGACATTGAACAACAGAACCGTAATATTGACCGTGTAGTTCCGCGATTTGCAAATAGTGCAGAAATAGATTTTATTGAAAAAAGTAAGAATCCGCAATTGGTAAAAATATTGCTTTGGTCGGCAAAAGAAGCCATCTACAAATGCTGCGGAATTCAAGGCATACAGTTTAATGAGCAAATTAATATCGGACTATTTGACTACCAGTCACAACACCATTTCAGTGGAAGTTTGAATCACAACTTGCAAATATTTCACTACAAGCTGTTTTTTCGCCTAATCAAAAACAATATTCTTGTTTATTGCGTTCAAGATTAAAATTTAACCATGAAGAAAGCAGAAGATCAAATACTCATCATATTCGGCGCATCGGGCGACCTGACAAAACGGAAATTAATTCCCGCACTTTTCGAACTTTACAAGCAAGATTTGTTGCCTGAAAAGTTTGCAGTGCTTGGAGCTTCCCGCTCAGAATTGTCAGACGATGATTTTAGAAATCGCGCCGACGAATTTATTCCCGACGACAAAAACCGTGAGGAGTTTAAAAAACTTTTGTTTTACCAACCGGTTCAGAACAACGAAGCCAACGATTTTATTCCGTTAAAAGAACGGCTTGATGTACTCTCCGGCTCAATGAAAATTGAGCAGAATTACGTATTCTATTTATCAACTCCCCCATCGCTATATCCGGTAATTCCAAAATTGCTTTGCCTTAATGGCCTGTCAAAATCAGATAATAATTTCAGGCGGCTAATTGTTGAAAAACCTTTTGGAACCGATTTAAAATCGGCAAAAGAATTAAACCAACAGTTGCTAAATTATTTCGAGGAAGAACAGATATACCGTATCGATCATTACCTGGGAAAAGAGACTGTTCAGAACATGCTGGTAACACGTTTTTCTAACGGTATTTTTGAACCGCTGTGGAACCGGAGATACATTGAGCGCGTGGAAATAACATCGGCCGAAAGCCTTGGAGTAGAAGGCCGCGGTGGATATTATGACAATTCAGGAGCTATGCGCGACATGTTACAAAACCACCTGCTACAAGTGGCTGGTTTTGTTGCAATGGAACCTCCGGTAGTGGTTGAGGCCGACGCCATAAGAAATGAAACATTGAAAGTTTTTCAGTCGATTCGCCCTATTAAAGAAAATGAGGTGTCGCGTTACGTTATTCGCGGCCAATATACCGCTTCAACAATTGGAGGTAAAAAAGTAGCCGGATACCGCGAAGAGCCCGGAGTGGCGAAGTTCTCGCGGACTGAAACCTTTGTAGCACTTAAATTCTTTATTGACAACTGGCGCTGGGCAGGAGTACCGTTTTACATACGCACCGGGAAAAAACTACCTACGCGCGTTACCGAAATTGTTATCCATTTCCGAAAAGTACCACACCATTTATTTGGCGACGAAAATTCAGGAGGTAACAACCAGCTTATTATACGCATTCAGCCAGATGAGGGAATTCTGCTTAAGTTTGGTATGAAAACGCCGGGAGCCGGATTTAAAGTGCAAACCGTTAATATGGACTTTCACTACTCTGATTTGGCCGATAAAAAAGTACCGGCGGCATACGAGCGACTTTTACTCGATTGCATGCAGGGCGATGCTACATTATATTCTCGTGGCGATGCCGTTGAAGCAGCCTGGGAATTTGTTCAGCCCATTATAAATGCGTGGGAAACAAATCCGGAAATTCCGATTTATGGCTATCCGGCCGGAAGTTGGGGACCCGAAGATTCGGACAAGCTGATTGCCAATGGAGATTGGCGCTATCCTTGCAAAAATTTAAGCAACGATGGCTTGTATTGTGAACTTTAATCTGCATATTGCATAGTATAAAACTTAAGCTTTAAACTTACTGACATGGAAACTTTTACAGAGGTTAAAATTTTTTCGAAACCGAAAAATGTATACAAAGCCATCGCCAAGGAAATTATAAAGATGGTACAAAACTCGAAACAAGAAGTTTTTGATATCGCACTTTCAGGAGGTAACTCTCCGAAAGGGCTTTTTAAAAAGATCAGTAAAAAATATGCCGATCAGATTCCATGGGACCGTATTCATTTATGGTGGGGCGATGAACGTTGTGTTCCTCCAACCGACGAACAAAGCAACTACAAAATGACTGTTGATTACCTGCTTTCAAATATTTCAATTCCGGAAGCGAATATACACCGCATAAAAGGCGAAGAAGATCCGGAACAGGAAGCATTACGCTATTCAGAAGAAATGGAAAAAACTTTAAATTCGAGGGGAAAGGATCCTGTTTTCGACTTGATTATTCTTGGACTTGGCGATGACGGACACACTGCTTCTATTTTTCCTGATCAGTTGGAGCTTTTTGAATATGAACAAAACTGTGCGGTAGCTGTGCATCCGCTTACCGGCCAAAAACGCGTAACAATAACAGGGAATGTACTAAATAATGCCAACCAGGTTTTTTTCCTGGTCACCGGGTCGAAAAAAGCTTTGCGGGTATCGGAAATTATGAATGACAACGATGCAGCACAGTTATTACCAGCCTATTACATTTCGCCTGCAAATGGCACTTTAACCTGGTTTTTAGACGACGAGGCTGCGGCTCTAATTCAGTAGAACCAAATGCTGAGAACACTTATTTAACGGAGAACTACAGATCAATTTTACCTGTGAGAATTCAAATAACCGGCGTTATCTGCGTTCCAGTCCCATAATTCCTTCTCCAAAACGAATGGTTTCTGTTATAACTTCATCAACACTTCCCGATGTAAGTTCGCATCCAATTACGTGATCGCCGGCTTTGGGAAATGCCTTTTTTACTTTCTGGTTTGGCAATGTTCCTAACTCGTCAAACATATCTATCATGGCATCAACACGTACTGTTTCATCCTGGTGCTCTTCATCCTTATAGTAATACCCAAGAAAAACCGGCACCGTTACCCTGTTAAAAGTTTCTTTTGTCATGCTTGCCTCAACCAATTGCTGTAAATACACCAAGGCCTCAACCCGGTATTTGCAGTTCCAGTATTTACAATCTTCCGATTCAAAATCATCGTTGGTTACCCGGTATTTTCCATCCATCACTTTTCGGGCAATTTGCAGTCCCCATGGTTTCGATAACAAAAACATGGCACTGTTATTTACCTTAATATTTGGCGAATACATAATTAATCCATCCACATACTCCGGGAAATCGGCAGCTAATTTAAGCCCAAGTGTGCCACCGGTAGAAGTACTCATAATGACCACTTTCCGTCCCAGACTGCGCGCCACCATTAGTGCCTCTTTCGCCGATTTATATAATTTATCGGGAGTCATATCTATTAACGGGTCTTCGGTAACCAAACCGTGATCGTGCAAACGCGGAATGTACAAGTTGTAGCCAAAATGTTGTGCAAACCTTTCGTGGGCAGGATGCCCTTCGTACCACGATGCTGAAAACCCGTGCAGATACAACACACAGTAATCTGTACGTTCTTTCACCGAATCATTAGCCCATATTATGCGCGATTCGTTATCCGGTTTAATTGAAAAAGCGGCTTCTTTACGTTCCACAAAAGTCTCGATATTGGCAACACTTGCCGATAGTGACGGTAAATCTTTATTGAGCTCGGGTTTAGGTGGTTTAGGTCCCAACAAATAGACAATTATTGCCAACAAGATTACAATTAGTAAAAAGCGTTTTATTCGTTTCATAACAAAATAGGAAGTCTGCAAATCGAAGGTCCATAATCGCCCAACGAATGTTGCATATAATTATAATTTTACGGAAAGATACAAGAGTTAAAGGAAATAATAGAATCCGACAAACAGTTTTTGCGTGTCGGTAATTAAAATTCAATTACCAATTGCACCGCATCATTTTCATCTTCTTTAAATAAAAAATTAGACAGTGTTAAGCCCAACAACCGGATGCCTTTTACAAAACCACCTTCCGATTTCATTAGCTTCAGGCTTTCGGTAATAAATTTATCTTTTGAATTGATGTAGGGTTCAATGGTTTTACTGCGAGTATGTTGCTCAAAATCTGCATATTTAAATTTTAGCGTTACAGTTTTGGCTTTAATTGTTGAGCGATCTGCCCGCTCCCAAACCTTTTCGGCAATTATTAAAAGTTGCTTTTTCAGTTCATCATCCAAAAACAGATCATGCGAAAAAGTATTCTCTGCTCCAACCGATTTCCTTTCGCGCGACGGTTGCACTTCGCGGTTATCAATACCTCTACAAATATCGTAATAGTAATTACCTGCTTTTCCAAACATCCGGGTAAGCTCAAGCCTGTCAACCAACTTTAAATCGCGGCCATACCTTACGCCAATGTCGTTAAGCTTTTTGGCGCTTACTTTCCCAATTCCAAAAAACTTTCGAATCTCCAGTTCATCAATAAAATGCTGTGCCTTAGCAGGAGTAACCACAAACATCCCGTTGGGTTTATTTACATCCGAAGCCACCTTTGCCAAAAATTTATTATAAGAAACTCCGGCCGAAGCTGTTAGCCCGGTTTCTTCAAAAATACGCTGCCGAATTTCTTTGGCAATTAAGGTAGCCGACGGTAAGCCCTTTTTGGCGTATGTAACATCGAGATACGCCTCATCGAGCGATAATGGTTCAACCAAATCGGTATACTCCAGAAAAATACTTCTGATTTGCGATGAAATCTCTTTATACCGATCAAACCGATGTTTTACAAAAATGAGATGCGGACATTTACGTTTGGCAACTTTCGACGACATTGCCGAGCGCACACCGAATTTCCGGGCTTCGTAACTGGCAGCAGCAACCACACCTCTGTCGCTGGTACCACCAACAGCTATTGGTTTTCCACGCAGGCTGGGATCATCCAGTTGTTCTACCGACGCAAAAAAAGCGTCCATATCAACATGTATTATTTTACGGTTTTTAGCTACTTGCATTCTAATCACTCCCGAATTGTTACGAAAATAGTGAACTCAAGGAATTAATTGATGGTTTAATTTTTTATTCATCAATGTTGTGCTTGGTGGCTCTAATTATTTCTTAATATATTAGCAAAAATTTTTGATACCGACAGGTAATGGAAACAAGAGATATTTTAATAAAAATCCGCAAAATCGTTCGTTCAGTCGACATAGAATCCAAAAAAATTCAAAAGGAGCATGGTGTAAGTATTCCCCAGGTTCTGTGCTTAAACTTTTTAAGAGAGTCTGATAATTATCAAACCACGCAAGGGGAATTACGTAAATTTTTAAACCTGAATCCGAGCACTGTTAGTGGTATTATTAACCGTTTGGAAAAGAAAGGTTACCTGGCCCGTCTCCCAAAAACCGGAGATAAGCGCGTTGTGAATATTGCCCTTACCTCGGCCGGAGACAAATTATTGAGCACGATGCCATCGTTGCTACACGAACAACTGTCGGAGAAACTTTTACAGCTCAGCGACGAGGAATTCGAGGTTGTTGAAGCCGGTTTAAATACGCTGGTTAAAATACTCGATATAGAAAAAGTTGAAGCTTCGCCACTTATTACTCTCGATTCTGATTTGGACGAACAATTGCTATAGTCTCTGTAAAATACCGCTCATTTTTTAATGAATCGCTTCCAGGATTTGTTCATCCTCGGTGGTTTCTCCTTTTGCAAATTTTATCGCCGTTTCAATTAACGCCAAATGCGAGTATGCCTGTGGAAAATTCCCCAGCAAACGTTTGGTTTTAAAATCGATATCTTCGCTAAAAAGGCCCACGTGATTACTGTATGATAACAACTGGTCGAATAATTTCTTTGCTCTTTTCCGTTGCCCAATGGCATATAACGAATTAATCAGCCAAAATGTACAAATGGTAAACGACGAACTTGGCAAACCAAAATCATCTTCATTTTTATAACGGTACATTAATCCGTCTTCGCAAAGTTCCTTTTCGGTGGCCAACACGGTTTTTACAAATCGCTCATCTTTCCCGTCAATAAAACCGTACGATTCCATTAATAGTGTTGCTGCATCCAGATCTTTCGATCCGTAAGACTGCGTAAATGCACCAACTTCTTCGTTCCATGCATTTTTAAAAATATCTTCTTTAATGGTGTCGGCTAATGGCTGCCACTCCGAAACATATTTTTCTTTGTAAATGAATTTGGCAATTTTTATGGCCCTGTCAATAGCTACCCAGCAAAGAACTTTCGAAAAAGTAAAGTGCCGGTCATCAGTACGAATTTCCCATATTCCTTTATCCGGTTTGGTCCAGTTGCTAGCTACCGTTTTAACAATACTTCTTACAATAGTCCATAACGATTCGCTATCTTCAAGCGATATTTTAAACTCGGTAAACTGCTGAAAAATAACGTCCATCAGAATTCCGTAAATGTCGTTCTGTTTCTGAACGTAAGCAGCATTTCCAATACGCACCGGATACGAGTTTTTATAACCGCTTAAATGATCCAATGTCTCCTCTTTAAGCACTTTTTCACGATTTATTCCGTACATAATCTGGATTTTTTCGTCCTTATCCGGAATAATGTCGATAATAAATTTCATGAAGCGTTTTACGGTGTTCAAATGCCCCAGTCCCGACATTACTTTAATAACCATTGATGCATCGCGGATCCAGCAAAAACGGTAATCCCAGTTTCGCTCTTCGCCAATGGTTTCGGGCAACGATGTGGTTGCTGCAGCCAAAACCGCCCCCGACTTATCGTAGCTCAATAACTTAAGCACCAGTGCACTTCGCACAATCTCGCTATTGTATTTGGTAAACGATGTTAGTTTATTTGCCCACTCCAACCAATATACTTTTGTTTTTTGCAGTTTCAGGTATTGCCTTTCCAAAGTTTGGTTAAGCAATTTCTGATCGTATGAAACAAGTAGAAAAGCATTATCTGTTAAAGTAATTTCATTCTCCTGTAAAATGTCCTCTTTATCCAGGTCGGTATACAAATACAGCGAATCGTAATCTCCTTCGGTTGTGTAACACTTTATATAGTCCTCGTCGGCAACTGTTTTTGTATGAAAGCGCGCATACTCAACCTTTGGATTATACCTGATTCGGAATTTAGGTTTTCCCCATTTGTATTTAATGTACCGAATAATATCGGGCGGAGTAAAATAACCAAACTCATTGGTTTTGTAACGTGGCATAAAATCAACCACTTCGAAACAGGAATCCTCATTTTTAAAAAATGTAGAAACAATATTCGTAGTTCTTATATATGTTTGCTTAATCTCATAACTGTCGTCAACCAAAAACTCCAGACTTCCTCCTTTTTCCTCATCAAGTATTTTTGCAAATACCGACGAGGAGTTGAAATCAGGTAAACAACACCAGTCAATCGATCCTTTTTCAGAAATTAATGCAGCACTCTTGCAATTTCCTATTATCGAGTAGTTCAAATTATCCATGGCCGCAACCTAGCTATTTTTGAATTAGTATTAACAGAAAGCCTTTTCAGGAAAGTATTTTTAACTATGATTTTACAAGCTCGTTCAAAAAACTTCGTACTTCTTTATAATTACTAACGAAATATTTTGCTGCCGAATTTTCGGTACCAACTTTTATGGTGTGTGCTTGTTCCGGCAATTCTTTAAATAAGAATTCATCGGTCCAGTCGTCGCCCATCGCAAGCACAAAATCGGCCGGATTGGCATGTAAAAATTCAGTTGCGGCTGTTCCTTTATTAATTCCCGAAACTTTTACCTCAACCACTTTTTTGCCTTCAAGAATTTCCAGATCCTGGTTAAATATCAGGTTCGAAATATCATGAACCAACTCAAGCGCACGCAATGCACCCAACTCAATATCGGCCTTGCGATAGTGCCAAACCAGCGAGTAAGTTTTTTCCTCGATTAAACTTCCGGGTGTACGGTCGACATACGACTCAAGTACCGGCAAAATATTTTCTTTCCATTCGGTATGAACGGGTTTACGCTCAACCCACCCTTTTCCAACTTCTTTTAGCCATGCCCCGTGCTCGGCAATCAGCGAGTAACTTTTGTTACCAAACCAGCGGTTAAATGTTTCGCGGTCGCGACCACTTACAAGTGCGAGTTTTGTATTTTTTTCGGCAGACAGTTTATCAAGCAATTTGTACAATTCTTCATCGGGTTTTGCTGATTGCGGGTTACTGAAGAAACGTTGTAAAGTTCCATCGTAATCCAAAAACAAAACTTTCGATTTTTTATCGCTGTAATCCGAAAAGATCTTGTTTTTTATTTTGGTTGTTATTTTTCGTGCGTGATGCTCTGATTGTTTTTCGATGGTGTTGTTCAGCGCTTTCATAAACTCCGATGCCCACTTATGAATATCGTAACGTTTTATACGCTGCTGCATAGTAGTTATAGCTTTTTCCATCTCCTTATCGGGCATGGTTAAGGCTTTATAAATAGCATCAGCCGTATCGGGAATATTATTTGGGTTAACAGAAATTGCTTCTCCCAGCTCTTTTGATGCACCGGCCATTTCACTTAAAATAAGCACACCCTTTTTATTTACTTTTGATGCAATGTATTCTTTCGCAACCAGGTTCATTCCATCTCTTAAAGGTGTCAACAAGGCCACATCTGCCGAACTGTACAACTCAATGAGGTTTACGAACGGTACCGAACGATAAAAATAAATTACAGGGTTCCAGTTTAAAGTACCGTATTCACCATTAATATTACCAACCAGAATATCAATTTCGTTTTTCAGGTTTTGATATTGTTCCACATCCGTTCGTGAAGGAACAGTAAGCATTATCAACGAAACTTTTTCGCGATAATCGGGATGCTTCTCCAAAAACTCGCGGAAAGCGTGCAATCGTTGCGGAATTCCTTTGGTATAGTCTAACCTGTCAATAGAAAGTACCAGTTTTCGGTTGGGCATACTTAACAAAAAACGATCGATATCCTGGTGTTCTTTCGAGCGGTCTTGTATTGGTTTGCTCTGAATTTCAAGTGCATGAGATTCAAATTTTTCGTAGTCGATCCCCATTGGAAAAACATCAATCATTACGTGACGGTTATCCAGCTTTATCTGGTTAAAATCAACATCATGTCCTAATAAGCGCTTCACCGAACTAATAAAGTGTCGGGCATAATCGTAGGTATGAAAACCAATTAAATCGGCACCTAACAATCCATTCACAATCTGTTCGCGCCACGGAAGTATCCGTATCAATTCGTATGATGGAAAAGGAATGTGCAAAAAGAAACCAATTGTAAGGTCGGGGCGTTTTTCGCGAAGAATATTCGGTAAAAGCAACAACTGATAATCGTGCACCCAAACCACATCGCCTTCTTCAGCGTTTTCAATTATGGCTTCGGCAAATAATTCATTTACCTTGCAATATGCTTCCCAGTATGTTTCGTTAAATTCGGTAAACTCAGCAAAGTAGTGAAACAGTGGCCAAAGTGTTGCATTACTAAATCCATCGTAGTAGTTACTTATCAAATCTTCATTTAAAAACACAGGTAAGCACTGTTCGGTCTCCAGCAAACCGGTAACTTCCTTTTCTTCGTTTTTTGTTTCGGGCATAACCCCTGGCCATCCAATCCAAATACTATCATTATCCTTATGATACGATTTTAATCCCGTAGCCAAACCTCCGGCACTTGGAGTTATTGTCATACCATCTTCACCTCTGTTTATCATCACAGGCAACCTGTTTGAGGCTATTATTAATCTACTCATATTATTTTTATTTCTATAGAAATTAATTCTAATTTACAAATATATTATTATCCCAACTATTTTACATTAGAAGTATGTAAATTCAATATTAACAATGAATTTAACACATGGTTGAATTTGCATGCTGACTTTTTTTTGTATTTTTGTTCGCATAGAAACTATTTAAAAATGAATATTACTTCGCTAACAAAAAAGCAGGTTGCAAAATCAATTGTACCCCAGCTGGAAGAAGAGGCCTACAATATGTCTCTTCAAACCGGATTGCTTAAAAATTATATGCCTTCTTCACCTATTACAACGCATTTGGTGCACAATGGTTTTATTCCTGACATTATTACTACCGAAGAAAATGGAGAAACCAATATTTACGAGATTCAGTTAAACAATAAAATAGATACTGAGCGGTGGAATTTTTTCGCCCGATATACGAAGGAACGGCATGGCACATTGTACATTATAGTACCCGAGCCCAACTTAAGCGCAGCCGAGAAAGTTATTGCAGAAAAAGACATACGAAACATAAAACTGATGTATGTGCCAAACTAGCCTGACTTTTATAAATTAAACACTACCACACCTTTGTTCATAACATGCTCAAAAAAATTTTGAGTAAAACAATATTTATGATTTATAACAACAGACAGCAGACAATTGCACACAAGATTGAAACAGAAGCACAACTCTCGAAATGGAAAGATTGGAGATGGCAACTTCGACACTCCATTAAAACATTGGATAAGTTTGAGGAATTATTGGGTGTTAGATTTGAAGATGAAGAACGGGAAAAACTAAAAATAACTTTCGATAAATTCCCCTTGTCGATTACACCTTATTACCTCTCGTTAATTAACAAACAGGATTTCAGAAATGATCCGGTTTTTAAACAATCGTTTGGAGGAATAGAGGAACTTATCACCTTAAAATCAGAGCTCGAAGATCCGCTATCAGAAGACAGTGACAGCCCGGTTGAAGGAATAACACATCGTTACCCCGACCGTGTCCTATTTCATGTAAGCAACATCTGTTCAATGTATTGCCGCCACTGCACGCGCAAGCGAAAAGTTGGCGACATTGACTACGTTCCTTCGAAGGAACAGCTGCAAAAAGGACTCGACTATATTTCAAGTAATCCGCATGTACGCGACGTATTGCTATCAGGAGGCGATCCGTTTATGCTTCCGGATGAAAAAATCGACTGGTTACTATCAGAGATCACCAAAATTCCACATGTTGAAATAGTTCGTATCGGAACCCGGATGCCCGTTGTACTTCCCTATCGTATTACCGACAAACTGGTTTCTATATTAAAAAAATATCAGCCACTTTGGATTAACACACACTTTAATCATCCGAAAGAAATTACTGCCTCATCAAAAGAAGCACTCGCGAAATTAGCCGATGGAGGTTTTCCATTGGGCAACCAGTCGGTACTTCTGGCCGATGTAAACGACTGCCCGCGGATTATGAAATCACTACTTCATAAACTGGTAGAAAACAGGGTACGTCCTTATTATTTATATCAGTGCGACCTTTCGGAAGGATTATCACATTTTAGAACGCCAATTGGAAAAGGTATTGAAATTATGGAAAGCCTTATCGGCCACACCAGCGGTTTTGCCCGCCCAACTTATGTGGTTGATGCACCAGGTGGTGGCGGTAAAATTCCGGTAATGCCAAATTATATTATTTCATGGTCGACCAACAAAGTGGTACTACGCAACTACGAAGGTGTAATAACAACTTACAAAGAGCCGGATTCATACGAACCAAAAATGTGCGACAGGGATTGTGCGAATTGCAACCTCGACCTAAAAACGGAAGAAGGAATTGAAGAAGATGCAATAGGAATTGAAAAACTACTTTCGGACACTGACGATGCAATATCGTTAATACCTGAAGACAACGAGCGAATGACAAGAAGGGAGGAAGATGCAAGATAAAATTGAGAAAATTGGCAACGGAAGCATAATTCAACATGGGCAATTAAACAAACGTGTTTATCTGATAAAATTGGATAGCACGGATTGCCCATCAACAATTATTCAAAACATTAACAAGTTGGCCCGGGAAAATAAATACACCAAAATATTCTGTAAAATTCCCGCCAGCGCTGCGCCGTTGTTTTTAGCCAACGGCTTTTTGCCCGAAGCACAAATACCGGCGTTTTATAATAGTGAGGAAGCAGCCTTTTTTGTGTCAAAGTTTTTAAGTTCCGACAGGCTTTTGGAAATTGAAACCGACCGGTTAAGCGATCTCAGCAAGCTGCTTAACGAGCAAAAATCGATGAGTACGGGAGCCAAATCCGCAAGTACCGAAGGAATAACGTTGCGCAGACTTGACAAAGCAGATTACGAGCAAATTACCGAAATATACCGCGAGGTTTTTGTCACCTATCCTTTTCCGATCTACAATCCGGGATTCATTTTAAAAAGTATAGAGGATGGAACGCAATATTACGGTGCTGAAATTGAAGGAAAATTAGTTGCCCTGGCCTCGGCAGAAATTGACAAAAAAGGCAAAAATGCCGAAATGACCGACTTTGCAACACTACCACAATTCCGAGGGAGAAGTTTGGCCGTGTTGCTGTTGGGAGAGATAGAAAAAGCAATGAAAGTACAGGGAATTACAACTCTTTATACCATTGCCCGGCTAAATTCAGTTGGAATGAACAAAACATTTCTGAAAATGAATTACTGCTATTCGGGAACGCTGATAAAAAACACCCACATAGCCGGAAAAATTGAAAGTATGAACGTATTATATAAACACATTTGATATGAACCTGGGATACCGATGCCATTTTGCCAAAACCTGCCCCCTTTATAAAGGAAAAGAAAAAACAAAAGATATGCCTTTGCCTCTTTTCCGAAACGTGTTTTGTAACCGAGGAATGAAGGGTTGGAAAAACTGCGACCGGTACAAGAAATTAACCAAAGAAGAAGAATAAAAAGAAAGCAGAAAGATTTATGAGTAACAAAAAAACAATTGACATTCAAAACATCACTAATCCGTTTGAAAAAGACATTTTAAAACTATTGGAAGAAAAAGAAAAATGCGTTTACGGCGACATTATTAAAGAGCTAAGAATATCGGCTCGGAAAGGCCAGGAATCAATATATTCTCTTATAAACAAAGGTTTTGTAAAGCACATCGATAAATCATCGTACCTCAAACTTAATGTCGACATTAAATAATGAGTTGGATTGATCTTTCCATTTTCTGCTTGTACCTTATTGCAATGCTTGGCGTTGGTGTTTACTTTTTACGTAAAAACACCAATACCGACGACTATTTTGTTGGTGGCCGAAAGCTGAGCAGTATTCATATTGGTTTATCAGTTGTGGCTACCGATGTTGGAGGAGGCTTCTCAATCGGTTTGGGAGGACTTGGTTTTACCATGGGACTTTCGGGTAGCTGGCTTTTGTTTACCGGACTGCTGGGAGCCTGGCTTAGCGGCGTTTTGCTGATTCCAAAAGTTGCCGGACTGGCTCGCCGAAAAGGTTTTCTGTCCTTTCCTCAATTTCTGGAGTTTATTTTCGATAAAAAAGTTGCACTTATTGCCGGACTGATTTCAGCGATTGGATACCTGGAATTTACCAGCTCGCAAATATTGGCCGGAGCAAAACTGGCAGCATCAACTTTTGATGGCCTTTCTATTGACAAGGCTTTGCTGATAATGGGAACTATTGCCATTGTTTACACGGTTTTAGGAGGATTAAAGGCAGTTATTTATACTGATACCATTCAATGGATTATACTAATGGCCGGGCTAATTTTTGTGGGATTACCTTTTGCTTATGTAAAAATTGGGGGTTACGAAGCCATTTCAAATACCTTGCCTTCCGAATTTTTATCGCTCAGGAATGTTACCTGGCAGCAAATAGTTAACTGGATGTTTACCATTATTCCAATTTGGTTTATCGGGATGACACTTTACCAACGCATTTATGCTGCAAAAAATACGCAAACGGCTCAACGAGGCTGGTTTATTGCCGGCCTTTTTGAGTATCCGTTAATGGCGTTTATTGGAGTAATATTAGGCATGTTTGCGCGCGTTGCTATGGAAAATCAATTACTTCCGGGTTACAATGCAGCAAATCTCGATGCCGAGATGGGACTTCCGGTTTTACTAAAAACAATACTCCCGGTTGGTTTTCTGGGCATTGTATTATCTGCTTATTTTTCCGCAATTATGTCAACTGCCGATAGTTGTTTAATGGCCGCCTCGGGCAATTTATTAACCGATGTATTTCGCTTACACCGCGGAAAAAGGAGTTTACTTTTATCACAGTTACTCACACTGATAATTGGCTCAATTGCATTGTTACTGGCGTTAAAAATGACCAGCGTACTTGACTTAATGCTTCACTCCTATTCATTTATGGTTTCGGGCATGATTATTCCGGTGTTGGCGGCCCTTTTTTCAAAACAGCCAAATAAGCTGGCAGCTTTATTATCGATGTTAACCGGAGGTTCTATTACTTTATTTCTTATTCTTTCAGGACTAAAACTTCCGCTGCAACTTGATGCCAATATTTTCGGAATTGCAGCTTCGTTGCTCATGTATGTAGCTGTTGCAACAGTAAAAAAGGAGAAAGCTTTAAGCATTTAATTTTTACACATTATTTTCTGTTTGTTTTCAACCAAGAATCATTTATTTTGTTAGATACATCATACAAGTAACTAGCAACCAAAAATGGGTGAAGAAACTTCCCATCAACATACTGACAAATCCATTGTTGTTCTCCCTTTCGTGAACATGAGTTCCGATCCGGACAACGAATATTTCAGCGATGGTATAACCGAAGAAATAATTAATGCATTAACCAAAATTGATGGATTAAAAGTTATTGCACGCACTTCGTCGTTTGCGTTTAAAGGCAAGCACGTTGACGTTCGCGAAATTGCCCGGCAACTGGATGTTTCATCGGTACTGGAAGGCAGTGTGAGAAAAGTTCAGAGCCGGGTTCGAATTACTGCTCAGTTGATAAATGCCGGGGATGGTACACATTTCTGGTCGAAAAACTTCGATCGTGAGATGGAAGATATTTTTGCGTTGCAGGATGAAATTAGCCTGCTTATTGCCAACCAGATTCGCGAAAACTTTGGGCACTTCAATATTCAGGAACACCTGGTAAGCCAATCAACTAATAATATTAAAGCGTATGAGCTTTTCCTGAAAGGTCATTTTTATCAATTAAAATGGGATGCCGTTTCGATAGCCGAAGCAACAAAATATTACGAGGCTTCGGTACAGCACGATCCGAAATTTGCGCGTGCTTATTACGGGTTGGTGCAAAGTTACGGTTTGCTGGCTGCCTGGGGTTATATGCCGGCTGAAGAAGGTTTTGAAATAGCTATCAAAAATTTTATGATTGCCAGCGATCTCGACAAATCGCTTCCCGAATACGGGCAATCGTTTATTGGCCGCACTTTTTGGATGGAGTGGAATTTTAAAGCCACCTACAAACAACTGCTCGAAACATTAAATCAGCACCCGAAATATACCGACGGGCTGGAAGCAATGGCCGAGTTATTAATGTCGCACGGCTATTTTAAACAAGCCGAAGAGTATATTCAGAAAGCGATGAAAGTTGATCCGCTTTCGGCAAATCATTATTATACACTTTCGCATATTAACTATTATCAAAGCAAATTTAATGCAGCTCTGCAATATGTGGAAAAGGCTTTACAAATTAATCCGGATTTTGTTTTGGCGCGCGAACTACGTATTCTTTGCTTTATCTGGCTGAATAAAGAGGATGAATTTCTGGAAGCCATTACCGAAACGCCAAACCGGGAGGCAAAAACAATTTATTACAATGTGCTCAACAAAGGCCTGAATACACTCCCGCCCGAGACACTAAAAAGCTGGGAGTCGATTGTTGAGGACAAGCAACAAATGGTTCCGTACGAACTTTTTGCGTTGGCCAATACCGAACATCAGCAGGAAGCATTGGAACTATTGGGCAAATACGTGGCTCAAAAACGCGGACAACTTATTAATTTCAGGCAAGATCCGTCGTTACAACCACTGCAAAAATTCGACGCTTTTCATTCCTTGCATGTATCGAACTTTAAACTTGAAGATGAAAGTGACAGTTCTGTTTCAGCAAATATTGTAACTGGCACAACTATTCCGGTAAACGATAACCAACTGGAAAAACTGGTTCATTTTATCGAAACAGAACAACCATTTCTAAATGCACAATTGAGTTTACGATCACTGGCCGAAATGCTCGACCTTCACCCCAACAAACTCTCGTACCTGATAAACGAAAAAACGGGAATGAACTTTAACGAGTTTATTAATCAATTCAGGTTGGTGCATTTTAAACAGTTGGCCAATGATCCGAAAAATGCTCATCTCACTATTTTAGGAATGGCTTACGAAAGCGGCTTTAATTCTAAAACCGTATTTAATGCCTACTTTAAAAAGGCGGAAGGAACAACTCCCGGCAGCTGGATGAAAAACGGCAAAGCATAAATTCTGTCTTTCGAAAAACAACCTGAAGTTCGAAATCTCCCAAAAGTACGGATTCTCACCAATGAGTGCGGAATTACATTTTCGGACGATTGACTCTTTTTTCTACCTCATCTTTGTAGCGTGAAACAATTCAAAAAAACAGAAAACAAAATTTAATCAAAATGAAAACACAAATTAGAAAAACTACAACGATGAGAAAATTAAGAAGACTTCCTTATTTGGTTTTAATGCTGCTGACCATTCTGTTAGCGCAAAATGCAAGTGCCCAAAGCTATGAAAACAACAAAAAAGAAAACGAACGATGGATTAGCCCGGCTCGCACAGCGATAAATGTTTGTCCCGGAGGAGTTGCTTTCGGGTTTTACTCGGCTAACGTTGAGCATTTATTTGGCGAGAATCACGGATTGGTGTTGCGCGGCGATTTGGAAACCATTCCCGACACGTATTCCGATGCGAATATTGAATCAAGCGGAAAAGCAGTAATTTTAAACTACCGTTACCACATTGGCGGCGGATTGAATTCGTTTTATGCAGGAGCTTTTGCCCGCTACCGTAAAATTAAAGGCGACGGTGCGCTGGAAAACGGAGATTTTGATTTCAAACTGCCGGAGTGTACCATTGGCTTAAACGCGGGTAAACGCTGGATTTGGAAAAACGGACTTTCACTGAACTTTGCCTTGGGTTACGGCTATGCTTACGACGAGTTAAAAGTGAACAATTCGAGTCAAGCAGCTTTAGATGCAATTGATGTATTCCGCGACGATTACACCTTTATGAATGGATTTTTAGGCGAGTTCTCTATCGGATACGCATTTTAATTAAAATTCAAAAACCATGTACTTGTCAATAGTAAATAAGTCGAAATTTGGAGTTTTAGTACTTTTTATTGCGCTCGGAATTTTTCTGCAATGTTCATCGACACAAAACACGAGCAATCTAAAGGAAAAAACTGAGAAATTGTTGGAGAAAGAGCTGACAAAAAACAACGTTCACAACGCCTTTTTAAGTGTGTACTCGCCTTCTCAATCTATTGACTGGAGTTTTGCAGGTGGCGCATTTGCCAATGGCGAACAAATAAATCTCGAAAATCCGTTTATAACCGCCAGCATCGGTAAAACATTTACCGCCACTGCCATTGCAATTTTGGCGGAGCAAGGAGATCTAAAGTTTAACGATCCTATCAGCTTGTATTTGCCCGATTCGCTAATGTACCACCTGCATATTTTTAATGGTGTAAATTATTCGCGTCAAATTACCATTGCACATTTGCTGCAACATACTTCGGGGCTGCCCGACTACTTTGAAGGCACAACAACAGATGGTAGTAAAAACGTAATGGAACTCTTGTTTAGCGAGCCCGACAAATTCTGGAATCCGGTTGAGACCATAGAATTTAGCAAAACAAAAATGCAACCACTGTTTGTTCCCGGTAACGGCTATAATTATACCGACACGGAATATATTTTACTTGGTTTAATAATCGAAAAAATTAGTGGCATGAGTTTGCATCAATATTTTGAAGAGCACTTTTTTAAGCCGCTGAACATGAAACATACTTCCATGCATTTGCGATCGGAGCCAATTGAAAAAACCTTAAAACTGTCGGAAACTTTTGTCGGAGATATTGAGGTGAGCACATTTACCAGCCTCAGTGCAGATTGGGCCGGCGGAGGATTGGTTTCTACCGGCAGCGATCTGATTAAATTCCAACATGCACTTTTTTCGGGCGAAATTATTTCGGCAGAAACGCTTAAAACAATGCAAAACTGGGTGCCTGAAACACGCGGAATGGAATATGGTTTTGGTTTGCGTAAAGTAACTTTCAAAAAGTTGTTTCCAACATTGCCTGATTTAACTGTAATCGGCCATTCGGGAAGCACGGGTTCGTTTATGTTTTATTGCCCCGAGCTGGATGTTTACCTGGCAGGCACGCTCAATCAAACCGATAAAGTGAAAGAGTCGGTAGTATTGATGGTAAAAGTGCTTTCGCTAATTGAAGACATCAGATAATCAATTATCACCATGCAAAAACATTTAAATACACGCCCTAAAACAATTATGCTCATTGCAATACTCTGTTTCGTATTTGAAGGACTCCAATCTTCTGCCACAGAAACCGACACCACTCAGGTTATTGAAATCGAAGGAATTAAGCAGTATATTTCCATCAGTGGAGAAGCTCCCGGCAAACCCGTTTTGTTCTATTTGCATGGCGGCCCGGGAACTGCGGTATCGGCACATAAAGATGTTGTTACCGGAGAGCTGGAAAAGTATTTCACAGTGGTTCATTGGGATCAGCGCGGTTCAGGAAAAACATTGCAGCTGAATGAAACAACTGCTCCCCCAACCTTTGATCAAATGAAAAAAGATGCTGAAGAATTACTGAATTTTATATGCAATCGCTTTACTACCGACAAAATATTCGTTCTGGGAAATTCATGGGGAACATTACCGGCATTTCATTTGGTAAAGCGTTACCCCGAAAAAATACGTGCATTAATTGCTGTAAGTCCGGTGGTAAGCAACCTAAGAAGTCAGCAAACTACTTTAGAACTTTTGCAGCATTATTTTGAGAAACAGGAAAACAGTAAAGCCATTCAACAACTTTCAGATGTAAATATTCCTTACTCCGGAGCAAAAGAAATGCTTATTCAGTACCGCTGGGAATCCGAGTATAACGGTGAAGCAATGTCTGACGAACAGTTTGACCAGCTACTTCACTATTTTCAAGACTGGGAAAAAATGTGGTTTCCGCTTTATAGTGAATTGTACAAAAACGACCTTGAAAGATCAGCAGGCAGCATTAAATGTCCCGTATACTTTATTGTTGGCAAAAAAGATCTCACTACTTACTTCAAAATTACGGAAGCCTATTTTCACAAGCTGAAAGCTCCTGAAAAACAGCTTTTCTGGATGGAAGATGTGGGACATAACATTCCGGGGGTTGCTGCAGGTAAAATGCAGAAAACAATCATCGGAAACATGGTTCCCCTGTTGAATCTCTCCGAAACAATCAAGTAATGAAAGCATCTTAATGCACCATGCAGGCAAAAAATGAAATAGCAAAAATCTACAGGCAAACGCTTGACGAACTACCGTTTAGTTTTGAGCGAATGCAAATTGAAACCACTTACGGCGATACGAAAATTATCATAACCGGGTCAGAGAATAAGCCCGCTCTTGTACTTCCATCGGGTACTAGTTCGGTCATTCCTTTTACAATTGAAATAATAGTAGAACTGGCAAATCATTTTCGGATTTATTGGATTGATTTTCTGCCCCGATCACATCAGGATGCTGAATTTCAATTGAAGTTTGAAGATGACTCGTATGGAAAATGGATGTTCGAAATTTTATCACGTTTAAACGTAAAAAATGCATTTCTGATTGGTATTGAGTTCGGTGGTTTTGTCGCATTAAAAGCATTAATGTTCGACGAAAAACGGATTGCCAAAGCTTTTTTGGTCACTCCGGCCGGAATCGTAAAACCACAACGAGTCAGGTATCTTTTCAAAAGGCTGCTTCAACTGAATCAGTTTAAAAAACACCGAAAAGAAAATCGAAAAACGAACATTTTTCAAATCCCGACAATTTCAAAAAGTCAAGCATCAAAAATGAAAACGCCATTACACCTTTTTGCTGTTGAAAATGATTTGTTCTTCTCTGCAAAGCGACTAAAAAAACAGGCAAATAAAATCTTTACATCTCTAAAAACAAACCGCATTTTAAATGATGCACCAACCCAAACTAGGCAAACAACACTCAAAATTATTACAGAAACAGTTAGAAAAAATAAAGATGAAAACAGTAACAATTAAAACAAGAAACATGAAAACAAAATTCCTCCTTTTACCAATTTTAACGATCGTAACACTTTTCTTTATATCGTGTAGCAACGACGATGAACCCATTGCAAACACTTATGATTACACCAATGCAACTGCATTTTTTAACGAGTTAGACTACTCCGGCTCAGTTCTGATCTCAAAAAATGGAAGCGACATTTTGCGAACAGGTTTTGGCATGGCCAATAAAAGTACTGCGCAGCTAAATACCATCAACACCCGGTTTCGAATCGGATCGGTTAGTAAAACGCTAACCGGGATGGGAATTGTTCAGTTAAAACGTGATGGCCTGATCAACAGTTTCGACCAGCCGTTTAGTGACTTTGACGATTCGTTTCCACACGGAAATCAAATTACACTGCGTCACTTGCTTTCGCATCAATCCGGGCTTCCTGATTATGTACCGATGGTTGAACCAAATGCAAAAAGTGGTCAATCGTTTACAACCGAGACAATCCTGGAGATCGTAAAAAATCAAGTTTCAGAAAACGGTTTAAACTTTGAGCCCGGAAGTTCTGTAGCTTATTCAAACACCAACTTTTTAATTCTGGCCTTGCTAATCGAGGAACTTTCCGGCGATTCGTACGAAAATTACATTACCGAAAATGTGCTGGAGCCGCTAAACATGACCGAAACAGAAATGGGAAACGATGAAATTAGCGGAGAAAATTATGCCCAAGGTTATAATGGCAACGAAAATGTTTCGGAATACCCCATGCAAATAGCATTTGGCGCCGGATGTTGGACCAGCTCTGTAACTGACCTTGAAAAATGGTGCCGCGCCGCAATGAGCGACAACTGGTTTTCTCCCGACGAAAAGCAAGCGATTTTTGGAGATGATGTTCCGGAAGAAACTACCGCTTTCGAACTGGCCTGGTTCAGAAGCAAAATAGATGGAAAAACCTTTTTATGGCACGGTGGCGACATTGACGGATTTGCTTCGCTTATTGGATTTGTGCCCGAAAGCAACAGCGTTTTAATAACTTTGAGTAATGAACAAGACGACAGCGGCACAACCAGAAACGCGATTATTGAAACCATCGTAAAAAATGAATTGTAGAATAAAACTCAAACAAAAATGAAGAAAATAGCCATAGCCGGCTCTACCGGATATTTGGGAAAGTTTTTGGTAGAGCATTTGATTGAATCAAAAACTGAAGGAATAGCACTGGCACGCAACACCGGGAAATTGGCCGCTTTTAATAGCGAGAATTTGCAAAAGATAAAAGCGGAATTTACTCAGCCAGAATCGTTAAAAGGGATATTTAACGGAGTCGACACTGTTATTTCAACAGTTGGAATAACCCGGCAAAAAGATGGGCTTACGTACATGGATGTTGACTACCAGGCTAATAAAAACTTGCTAACTGAAGCCCGGAATGCCGGAGTAAGAAAGTTTATTTACGTATCGGTATTGAACGGGCAAAACATGCGTCAGCTAAAGATTTGTGATGCGAAAGAACGATTTGTGGATGAGCTGAAAAATTCGGGGATTGAATATACCATTATTCGGCCATCAGGATTCTTTTCTGACATGAAAGACTTTCTGGATATGGCAAAAGGCGGAAGAGTGTACCTTTTTGGTGATGGCAATAAAAAACTGAATCCAATTCATGGAGCCGATCTTGCAAAAGTTTGTTTCAGTGCTATAAATACAACCGATAAGGAGATTGAAGTTGGTGGTCCTGAAATCTTGTCACACAATGAAATTGCGGAAATGGCACTGCGGGCAAGCGGCAAAAAGATTAAAATCGTTCATCTCCCAAATTTTCTGCAAAAAGCAAGCATCGGATTTGTTCGTACTTTTTTCTCACAAAAAACTTACGGCCCCATTGAGTTTTTCTTAACTGCTTTGGATTTCGACATGGTTGCTCCCCAATTTGGCACACATAAACTAAATGATTTCTTTAGCGTTTCAGTCCAGTAAAATGCCTCTGCTTTAAAAGAAATAACAATATGAAAAACATACTTACAATTGCTCTCTTTTTAGGTGCCACCCTGCAGCTCTCCGCTCAGAAAATGGATGACGAATTATGGCTGCAGGATTTGGACGCCTATAAAACCGGTTTAGAGCAAAAACACATTAACCTTTACAACACAATTTCTGAAAAGGATTTTGATTCAGAATTGGCTTTGATCAAATCTTCAATCGACAATAAGACAGATTTTCAGGTTGTTATGGATTTGATGCGCTTAACCCGAAAAATTGGCGACGGCCACACGGCCATTTCCTTAAGCAATTTGGAGACACATAGTTTTCCTCTTGATATTCAGCAATTTGGCAATGATTGGCGTATTGTTAAAATCTCCAAACCTTACAAGCATCTTTTAGGTACCCAACTTATTGCAATTGACGGCAACCCCATTAAAATCGCAATCCAAAAAGTTAGTGAAGTGGCACAGTTTGTTGAAAATCCGCACTCAAAAACTATCCGAACTGCCCAGTATTTCCCAATTAGCGAAATCCTCTTTGAGTTAAAGCTCATCAACCAAAAAGACAAAGCCATATTTACTTTTAAAAATGCGGAGGGTACTGTTTATACAGAAACTATTTCTGTTGCTGATAATGATGAATTTGAAGAAATAACCATCTCAGTTCCTGAAATCAAAAAGCCGGCAGAAACGTCAAATGCTGGTTTTTGGTATGCAAAAATCTCTGGTACCGACGGTCTTTATATTCACTTTGAAAGCTACCCGGCTTTTGAAGAAATGATGCAAATTGCCGAAGAAATGGTTGGTTACATTTTTGAAAATAATATCCGGAAATTGGTTATCGATTTGCGAAATAATGGCGGCGGCGATCTTTATGTGGGGCTGGTTTTAGCGAATGCTTTAAATCTGGCCGATCCGGTTGACTGGCAATCGGGTGTTTATGTGCTGGCTGATAAAGTCACATTCTCGGCAGCGGCAAGCAATACTGCCTTATTTCGCGAGTTGTTAAACGCAAAAATTGTTGGCGAACCAACCGGGTCTAATCCAACCGGATTTCAAGACATGGATACTTTTGAGCTTCCCAACACAAAGCTAGTTGTTTGCTACTCGAAACGTCTTTTCCGAATTCAGGAAGAATTTTCGGAAGGCGTGCAACCCGACGTTCCTTTACAATACAAATGGGAAAGTTTTTCGCGGGGAGAAGACAATATGTTGCAATGGATAATCGAGGATATCAATTCAAAATAATTCCCCATTACTTTGACAAATCATTAATTTCGAAAAAGAATCAAATGCTTTGCCAAAATCTTTAACAACAAGTCGATCTGCGCAACCAACGCGATGCTTTAGTTTTAATTCTCTTGATGATGACGATTCTTTTACTTCTTAAGTCCTTTTTTCTGCAATCTACAAAGACGAACCTTTAGCAAATGAAACCAGACACTTTCATTCATTTCAATAGTATTGTTTATGATTTTGCGGGTAGTAACGATTATGAAACGCTGAACGAGAACCGGCAGTTCGGACAAATAGGTTTATGTTTATTACTTATTAAATTATGTTGACAGGCATAAATCATCAGTTGCAAGTTATTGAGACCTCCGAGTTTTTCTCTTATGTTTTTCAAATGTGTGCGAACCGTCGATTCGCTAATATTTAATAATCCAGCCACTTCGCTATAGGTTTCTTCCGTAATCCATGCCCCAAGTATCTGTTTCTCCCGGCTAGTTAATTTTGAATTATTCTCGTCGGTATTCGAACAACTAAAAAATTTATCTACCGCTTTAGGACACAAATATTTTCCGGCTGATTTTATTTCTTGAATCGCCAAAGTAATTTTTTCTGCCGGACAGGTTTTAACGATGTACCCATTAATATACGGCATTATTTTCATCATAAGCTCGTGCGAAATCAATTCAGAAATGACAAGTATTTTAATTGTGGAAATTTTCTATTTAACCTTGACATATAATCGATATACTTTATCGACCACAACATAAATTCAAAAATTATTAAGTCTGGTGTTAACTCTTCAATTGTAATTTGAAGATTATTATCACTGCTCACAATACCTACAATTTGAGAATGCCTATGATTTGTAAGATAAGATTTAAGGCAGTCACCAACCAATCGTTGGTCGTAGGCAATCAATATTTTCATTGTTTCAGTAGCAAGCATGGCAAATAGGCAAACAATAGATATACAAGTTACAAAAAAATTATATAGGCATCTGTTTAGTTCGTATAAATTATTTGTTGACACAGGATACATAAATGGCTACTAACCAAAGGAAAATGTTGATTTGATCTTGGCTAAAAATCGATTAAAAAACCAACAATATAGGGATTGTGTGGCCTCTCCCATTTTACTAAATTGTTACTCGCAATACTCAATTCGGATAAAAAGCCAGGGTTTATTTATTAACCAAAAATCTTAATTACCATGAAAACAATTATCCGTCATTCTCGCTTTTTATTTCTTTTGCTCTTAATGAGCTGCCTAACTATCCTTCTTAGCAATTGCCAAAAAGGCGATGTTTTCCCTTTTGTAGATGAAGATTCAGACCGGCCGGAATGGGCTGGTGGAAACACCGATTCAAATGATCATATTAAAGGCAACGATGAATCGGGAACAACGCGTGGTGGTGACTACGGCGATTTATATGTGTTACTCAGAGATGCCAATGGAGTGCCCATAATGACAACTGTAGATGTGGATATGGATGGAGAAATTGGAGACGATGAACACTTTGTTCAGCCAATCGACGCAATAACCGGAACTGTAATTGAACTTGACCAGTATGGCGAAGTTCCGGAATCAGCCAATCCAATTGAGGTTGACTTTGGGCGATTAAACATAGTTCGCTCCCCTCAATCGGTTTTAGATCAAGCCTTTGAAGAAGCCATGAAAGTAATTGAAGCTGGCGATGATTTTTCGCTCGATTTCTGTGGTCGCTTATCCATTTGGAATTATGATGATATGGGTGTTCTGGTAGTAACCAAAACAATCGATTCCCCTCGCGAAAATATGGCTATGTACCAATACTTAATGACCTATATGTATCAAAATACTGCTGAAAATAACTACGCCAATCGTATGGCTTTTTTAGCAGGTTATCAAATCGATCCGCTACTGCTTGCTGCAGGTTGTTTTTCTGCAGGTTCGGACAAAACCGGTACTGTTGACATTGATGAAGTAGTATACATTAATGGTTTCCTGGATTGTGTTGGACTGAATGCTATTTTAAATGAATATGATTACGATTTTAACCACGACAACAATTACTACTTTAATTTCACTGAGCCAAGACTGGGTGAGGCACAATTTCAGTACAACCGAGGAATTTACGAAGACCGTTATATACAGTTTCTGGTGTGGGACAACGTATATTATCCTTTAGATGAAAACGGCGTTTCTGATGGCCCGGTATTCTCTATTTACGACATTTTTGAAGGCATGGTTGATTTTAAAGGAATTGGAGCTCAGCCCCAGTTTACTTACAGGTGGAGCCAGTTTGATCATACAAAAGTACAAGGTTTTGCAATAGCCGTTGATGATGCAGTACAGGTACTGGATTATGTACATGGCGATTCAAACATAATTTTCTTGCCTAACTACGAGCCTGAAGAATAATAAAACACTACAACAATTGTGGGGTTATTCAACTTTTTCCCGTGTAGTAATCTGAAGAGTAGCCATCTGCCTTTCCCTGGCAGATGGTTCTCTAAATTCCGGCCACATGTTTACACTTCGTACTATATCTTCTCTTCTGGTAAAATGTATACTTTTTATCATTTTCATTGGTTCTACTCTCAATTCCCTTGCTCAGCAAAGCCGACTAGCCCAATCCGATAAATCCAAATTAATTCAGTTTGCCCGGCAAAGAAGTGCCAGATGGACTGCACAAAAGAGCATTGCGGATTCGATTGCCGCTAATTTAAACATCCCTGTTTTTTATGTTGAAAAAACCGGCCGTGTGATTAGCCTGCAATGCCTTGGGCTAAACAATAAACCAGTTTATTATGCCACCGATAATTTAAGTGTTGCTGCAACTCTTTCTGTCGATCAGGTTTGGTCGGCCAATAACGATTACCCCGAACTTTCGGGCGAAGGCGTTGAAATTAACCTGTGGGATGGAGGAACCGTTTTAGCCACGCACCAGGAATTTCAAAGCACCAACGGATCACGAATAACAATGCGCGATTTAAATTTACCTGTTTCCGACCACTCAACACATATTTCGGGAACGATGATCGCCATGGGAAAAAAAGCCGAAGCCAAAGGAATGGCCGGGCAAGCTCTCATTAAAGGATGGGACCTAGATAATGATATTGCCGAAATGGCCAGCGCTGCTTCTGATGGAATAGTCCTTTCAAATCACTCGTACGGACCATTATGCGGCTGGTATTACAATGCACAAAACGAAAACTGGTACTGGTACGGAGATCCCAATATTTCGACCACCGAAGATTATGAGTTTGGCTTTTACAGCGATGTAAGTGCAGATCTGGATTACATCGCAAAGCTTGCCCCCTATTACCTCATTGTAAAATCGGCCGGAAACGACAGAAACGACGGCCCCGAATCGGCAGTCTCTCATTATGTGTGGGACGAAGACTGGATTTGGGTTAACGATGAACGCGAACCTGACGGAGGTGAAGATGGCTTCGATTGTTTGTCGCCGGTAGCAGTAGCTAAAAATATATTGACCATTGGAGCAGTTAATGATGCCAAAAACATGACCGCCTTTAGCGGCTTCGGACCAACTGATGACGGACGAATAAAACCGGACCTGGTTTCAGATGGCGTTGATGTTTATTCCTCTATCTCGTCAACAAACACCAGCTACGAAACTTATACAGGAACCTCCATGTCTACAGCAGCTGCCACGGGGTCTGTCGCTCTTTTGCTTCAGCTTCAAAACATTATTCAACCCGGAGTAAAATTGCGGTCCTCCACATTAAAAAGTGTTTTAATGCATTCGGCAACCGATTTGGGTAATCCCGGTCCTGATTACAGTTTTGGTTGGGGACTGATAAATATAAAAGCTGCAGCCGATCTTCTTTATAATAACTCAAACAACCAGGGTAAAAATATATACGAGAAAGTACTGCATGAAGGAGAAATACTAACAATTCCGGTAAAAACGGCTGGCGATGCTCCATTTTTAAAAGCCACAATTTGTTGGACAGATCCGGCCGGACAAGCTTCTTCACCGGCATTGAACCAACGAAGCAGCAAGCTCGTAAACGATCTTAATATAACGATACAAAATGCAACTACCGGGCAATCTTTTCTTCCCTGGGTGCTCAATGTTGAGAGTCCGGCAACTTCGGCTACGCGCGGAACAAACCATTTTGACAATGTGGAACAAGTTTATTTTACAAATCCGGGAGCGAATGATTTTAATATCAAAATTTCGCACTCAGGAACTCTTTCCGGAGGATCGCAACTATTCAGTTTGGTTGTAACAGGAATTGAAACACAACCGGAAATCTATCCTCCTCAAAACTTAACTTATTCCATTGGCGAATCCGCCATTTTGCTCAGCTGGACTCCTCCCGCTTCCGGAGTTCCTGACAAATATAAAATCTACCGAAATGACTCATTTTTAGCCGAGAGTAATACGCCCGCCTACTCCGATGCTTCAATTATTTTCGATAATGAATACACGTATTATGTAACAGCGGTTTATTCGACCAACAGCGCAGAAACCGAAAGCCTTGGAACCAATGAAGTTATCATTTATCCCCGAACAGCCCGGTCGCTGCCTTACATTGTCGATTTCGAAACCGGCACGAACGATGTGCAGATTAAAGACAATATTTCAGGATGGCAGTTGGGAGATAGCGAATCACTCAACTGTTACTACCTCGATTTTTCAACCAATAACACGAAGTTTATTGGTACAGATTCTTACTCTGCAGGCGATGCGGTGCATGTTTCCGACATAGCCGCCACTCCCCCGCTACTGCTTGCCAATTATTCAAATATTACACTTTCATTTGATTATTTATTAAAAACAGAAATTTACGATGCCATTGATGAATTGCATGTGGTTTACAAAAAACAGGAAGAAACAGAGTGGCACGAATTCATTAACCTGGAAAAGGCCATTGAATGGGCAAATAAAACAATTGATCTGCCCTCTGAAATTTGTGTAAACGGTACTCAATTGGGATTCTATTACGACGATCTCTATCAATGGGGAATGGGTGCCGGACTGGATAACATTTCTGTTTGGGGCGAAGAAGAACAGCGTTTTACAGACCTGACGCTAACGGCATTAAATTATCCGGTATCATCATGCGTTTTGTCTGACGATGAAAAGGTATCGATTTCCATCAAAAATCTCGGCCCTGATCAGGCTTTAGCCGGCGATAGCATAACAATTCAAATGGCCTGTACATCGAACGAAAATATTGAAGAGACAGTGGTGCTTACTTCATCACTTTTTGCCAACGAAGTACTGAATTATGAATTGAACAGTCATCTGAATTTAAGTGATGAACAAAGCTATACATTTGAACTTCTACTGACTTCTGCACTCGACAACAACAGCACCAATAATTCATTTGAAAAAACCATCGAAATATATGAAAACCCTCAACCAATAATTGTAACAACCGATCTCACATTTTGTGAAGACGACTCACCGGTTCTCATCGAAGCAATTCCCGAAGGCGGCGTACTTTCCGGAACAGGCGTTTCTGGAATTTACTTCTCTCCCGCTCTTGCCGGGCCGGGCACACACACCTTAATCTACACCGTAAGCGATGAGAATAACTGCATCGGCGAAACAACATTCCAGGTAATTGTGGATTCGGTGATTCATCCTCAAATTCTAAATGACAATCTTTCGTTTTGCGAAGATCAGCCACCTGTTTTAATCGAAGCAATTCCCGAAGGAGGCGTACTTTCCGGAACAGGCGTTTCTGGAATTTTCTTCGATCCGACTGTGAGCGGGCCGGGAACACACACATTAACTTACATAGTGACTGAAAACGAATGCATTGGCGAAACAGAATTTCAGGTGATTGTGGATTCGGTGATTTATCCTCAAATTCTAAATAACAATCTTTCGTTTTGCGAAGATCAGCAGCCCGTTTTAATCGAAGCAATTCCCGAAGGAGGCGTACTTTCCGGAACAGGCGTTGCAGGACTTTACTTTGATCCGACTGTGAGCGGGCCGGGAATACACACACTAACTTACACCATAGTTAAAAACAAATGCATTGGCGAAATAGAATTTCAGGTGATTGTGGATTCGGTGATTCATCCTCAAATTTTAAATGAAAACCTTTCGTTTTGCGAAGATCAGCAGCCTGTTTTAATCGAAGCAATTCCCGAAGGTGGCGTACTTTCCGGAACAGGCGTTTCTGGACTTTATTTTGATCCGACTGTGAGCGGAGTGGGAATACATACACTAACATACACAGTAACTGAAAACGAATGCGTTGGAGAAACAGAATTTCAGGTGATTGTGGATTCGGTGATCCATCCTGAAATTTTAAATGAAAACCTTTCGTTTTGCGAAGATCAGCAGCCTGTTTTAATCGAAGCAATTCCCGAAGGAGGCGTACTTTCCGGAACAGGCGTTTCAGGATTATATTTTGATCCGACTGTGAGCGGGCCGGGAATACACACACTAACTTACACCATAGTTAAAAACGAATGCATTGGCGAAACAGAATTTCAGGTGATTGTGGATTCGGTGATTCATCCTCAAATTCTAAATGAAAACCTTTCGTTTTGCGAAGATCAGCAGCCTGTTTTAATAGAAGCAATTCCCGAAGGAGGCGTACTTTCCGGAGCAGGCGTTTCAGGACTTTATTTTGATCCGACTGTGAGCGGGCCGGGAATACACACTCTAACTTACACAGTAACTCAAAACGAATGCGTTGGCGAAATAGAATTTCAGGTGATTGTGGATTCGGTGATCCATCCTCAAATTCTAAATAACAATCTTTCGTTTTGCGAAGATCAGCAGCCTGTTTTAATAGAAGCAATTCCCGAAGGAGGCGTACTTTCCGGAGCAGGTGTTTCAGGACTTTATTTTGATCCGACTGTGAGCGGGCCGGGAACACACACATTAACTTACAGAGTAACTGAAAACGAATGCATTGACGAAACAGAATTTCAGGTGAATGTGGATTCGGTGATCCATCCTCAAATTCTAAATAACAATCTTTCGTTTTGCGAAGATCAGCCGCCTGTTTTAATCGAAGCAATTCCCGAAGGAGGCGTACTTTCAGGAACAGGCGTTTCAGGACTTTATTTTGATCCGACTGTAAGCGGGCCGGGAACACACACATTAACTTACATAGTAACTGAAAACGAATGCATTGGCGAAACAGAATTTCAGGTGATTGTGGATTCGGTGATTCATCCTCTGGTTCTAAATGGAAACCTTTCGTTTTGCGAAGATCAGCCGCCTGTTTTAATAGAAGCAATTCCCGAAGGAGGCGTACTTTCCGGAACAGGCGTTTCAGGACTTTATTTCTCTCCCGCTCTTGCCGGGCCGGGCACACACACATTAACTTACATAGTAACTGAAAACGAATGCATCGGAGAAACAGAATTTCAGGTAATCGTTTATGAAAAAATAGAAATTGACCTTGGTCCTGACCAGGTAATTGGAATTGAAGATTCTTTATCGCTTCATATTCCATACTTAAACTGTTCGGTTATTTGGTGCGATGGAACAACCGATAACAATCTTACACTTGTTGCAAGCGAACTTGGCCTGGGCATTCATCCGGTTTGGGTAGAAGTTTCAACTGAAGCGTTATGCTTTTCTTCAGACACCATGCTACTTACAGTCGAAAATTTAAATGCAGTTTCGGAGTTAAAAAAAGCCGACGGAATTTTTATTTACCCAAATCCCACAAATAAAGGATTTACTGTGAAACTTATTCAGAACGAAATTATTGATGAGCTTTTGATTTATGACGTTACCGGGGAAATACAATTGAATAAGCAGGCATCAACAGTTTCATTTTTTGATGTATCGTTTCTTACAACAGGAGTGTATTTTATTTATATAAAAACAAATATGCGAACGGCGCGAATAGGCTTACTAAAACTCTAACCTGTTAAAATTTAAGTAGCGTTGTTAATGCACAGGAAAGAATATCCAACAGCCGGAAACCAACACCGGCTAAAGAGGTTAAAATCATTAATTACTAAAAAACATGTCATGAAAACAAAACAATTATTATTCAGAATTGCCATCCTGACTATCATGCTATTTTTCACAGCCTGCTCTGATAATCAAAAGGATGAAGATCTATCAATTTCCGAAAACACGGAAGAAGAGTTGTTGAAAAACAATACAATACTGCAGATTGCGCCTTTAACCGAGACTGATAGTTTAGGCTTAATTTTTATGCGGGAAGAAGAAAAACTGGCGCGCGATGCTTACCTCGTTTTGTATTCCAAATATGAACACCAGATTTTCGATAATATTTCGAAAAGCGAGCAGACTCATTCCGATGCTATTTTGGGCCTGTTAAACTACTATAATCTGAATGACCCATTTATTGACGTAATTGGAGAATTTGTAGATCCATCGCTGACTATACTCTTCGATGACCTTATGCTATTGGGAGATAATAATTTGGATTCAGCCTTAGTGGTGGGAGCTCTAATTGAAGAAACAGATATTGAAGATATTGCTATTCTTGCGGATGCCACTGATATTCCGAATATTATACAGGTGTACAACAATCTGCTTAGCGGATCGGAGAATCATCTAAGGGCTTTTGTTCACGATTTAAGAAAAAGAGGGATTGATTATCAACCAAGGATATTACCACTCGAACAGTTTAACGACATAATAAATAACTAATACTGCGCTTAAAAAACGAAGCTAAGGCTGTTGCTGTTCTGTTTCTAAAAATCGTTGATTGGCCGAAATTCTATTAAATTTTCGTCATGTGCTTGCAGTTTGAAATGATAAAAAGGATTGTATTTATCAAATAAAAAGGGTTTCAAACTCGAATTGTTTGAAACCCTTTATTTTTCTGGTGAACCTGAAGGGACTCGAACCCCTAACCTCCTGATCCGTAGTCAGGAAAAATTATGTTTCATAAAATTTCATTAATTTCCATGTATCTGTTTTTCAATGCTTTACGTTTTCGCATTTTGATAAAAAATCATATTTATGTACTTTTATTTGTCTATTTGTTGTACCTATGTTGTACCCAAAATCCAGTTAAATGATTAGTATCAAGACAGTTCTAAGAAAGAAAAAACTATCAAATGGTAAATTTCCTATATTTTTGAGAATAACCAAGGAAAGAAGGTCAATATTTTTCCGTACCCCATATGCTTGCGAAGGACAGGAATGGGATGTAAAACAAGGTAAATTCAATGATAAAGCTTCTGATTATCTCAATAAAAACAGGCTATTGCTAAAGTTTCAGGACAGGGCTACAAATGTTATCACACAACTTGAGCAAGAAAATAATTATTACACGTTGCCGGAAGTAGAAAAAGCTTTAAGGCAAGAAACAAATCCTCAAAACACCAATTTATATTCATTCTGGGAAGAAATAATAGAAGAACAAACAAATGCAAAAAGAACAGGTAATGCCAGAGTACACGATGAAACTTTAAAATCGCTTAAAAACTTTCGCACAAAACGCCAACTCACATTCAGAGATATTACCCCTGAGTTGCTAGAGAAATATGAGGGATGGTTAAGGGCCAATGGTGGCACGAGTGGAGGCATTGGTGTTAAGATGCGTAGCATTCGGGCTATCTTTAATTCAGCAATAAAACGAGGACATATTAAAGCGACATTATACCCTTTCAACGCATATAAAGTAGCCAAACTTAAATCTAATGGACAAAAGAAGGCATTAAACCTTGAAGATATTCATAAGATCGAAAAATTAGATCTGACGGACCACCCTACCTTGATCGATACACGCCATTACTTCATTTTTAGTTTCTATTCCAGAGGAATGAATTTTGCAGATATGATGACGTTAACATGGTCACAAATTGGAGCTGATCGTATTTTTTATACTCGCTCAAAAACGAAACGAACCTTTCAGATAAAAATCCTGCCACCGGTTCAAAAAGTATTGAACTACTACAAACAGAGAAAAAACGAAACCGATTATGTTTTTCCTATATTATTACATGATAATATGACTCCATCTCAAATTGAAAATCGAAAACGAATGATTTTAAAACGGTACAATCAGCGTCTAAAAGAGATAGCGTCATTATGCAAAATTGAAAAACCTCTTACAAGTTATGTTGCTCGTCACAGCTATGCCAATTGCCTTAAACAAAAAGGAATAGCTACTGACATCATCAGTGAGTCAATGGGCCATCAAAATGTGGCAATCACCCAGGCCTATCTAAAAGAGTTGGACACCTCATTAATCGATGATGCAATGGAAGTTCTGTTATAATTTAAAACAGAACACTTCCATTCACCCCCGTAAACACTTCCTTCAACATTTTCGGAAAATTTTCAAAAGGAAAAGAAATAAATAATGAATGGAAAAAGCGGAAGTGTTGATGTGGGATTTCAAAAAGTTTTAACCGGAGTTTACGCAGGTTAAGTCTTTTTGATATTAAGCTAGTGCGATGGCAGAAATTAACTCTTCCGGTTTTGGAATGAATGGCTTTATGTCGGAAGCTTTTGAAAACCCGGAGGGCTTGTTTTTCGGAAATGTAGTTATTTTGCAAAGGGGTTGTGAACTTAAGGCTTTGGAAACTGAACCTTCATCTTCCATTCCTGCTTATTGATTACATTGGCAATGAAATCCTGAATCACATTTATCATTTCCTCATATGATGGAGAATCACCATAAATCATTTGTTCCTGCATGGTTTTGTAATCTGCTTCCCATGCTTTGATAAATTTGGGGATTGGTATTGGATTAATGGTTTGTGGTTGATGGAGATTGTAATTAACTCCGCCAACACGAAAGAAAGAACGGCGGTGAGCTACAATCGTTTCATAAAGCTCTTTATCTTTTATCGCATTCTCTGCATAACCACGACTAATTAATTGAAATACATCGTAAAGGTGGCGACTCAATCTATCCACCCTGATTCTGTCATGAGGGCGTTGAAATTCTTCGTGTAACAAAAAGATTTTCTCTAAAAAAGTACGTTCCGGAATTGCCGTTGGAATATTTACAGGTATTCCGGCGAACTCAGCATCGGGATAATGTTCATCAATTAAAGAACTGAAAGCTTGCACCTGATTTGGTTCTTTTAATGAACTGCTGCTAATTTCCAGAAGAACTCTTGGTTGTATGTAGCCCGGATATTCAATAACATTCGGATAAAAAACTTCAATCTTTGCCGGATCTGAGTCACTGGCTTCAGGTTCAAGATAGTTTAGAGTTACGTCGTTTAATCCATTTGCTTTAAGTTTTACCTCTAACTCCGGCACAAATGAATCGGCAACAAATTTCCCGTTTTTTTGCCTTAGCTTTTTTATTTGAGTCCGGGAAAGCTCTCCTCCATAACCAAGATAGCTTCTATCAAAAGCCAGGTCTATGTCTTCCGAGAATCGTTCAATTAAGCCCCAGGCTTTACTTAAAGATGTACCGCCTTTAAAAATCAAATACTTTCCTAATTCCGTTTGAAAGATGGCCGATAAGGTTTGTACAACCCACCAATCTTTTTCCACAGCATAAGGAGTCATACCCCTTTCTTCTGCAATTTGGGTATAGGCATTTACTTTTGTCTGGGTGGGTATTTCGTACCATTTATTTGTCATTCTTTGTTGTTTTTGTGAGGGCATCTCGCATTATTACCCTAATCCATTCGGGTGCTAATTTTATGTCATGCTCCAAACGATAACTATCCTCCTTTTTTAGGTGTTCCAATATAATCCGTTTTTGGCTTTCAGTAACATTATCTTTTCCCAGTTCTTTTAATGCCTGAACAGCTAAACCGCTAATTTTACCAATTGCTGCCAGATTTTTAGGACTGGTCTTTTTGAAAACGATTGTACGTTTGCCAACATTTATTTTACGGGCAGCACCATCTGTTAGATAGATTATATTCATTGGAACTTGTGTTGACAACCCAAACGCATTTAACGCTAAAGCTCCTGTTGGAATAATTCGGGCCTTATCTTTTTTCGCAATAGCTTTTGCAATAGCTTCAGCTCCTGGCTTCACCGGCCCTAAAATAGGATCCTTTTCCAACCGGGCATAAATACCCCTTGCAACTCTTGAAATTTCTTCTTTCTCAACAAGGCGTTCCAAGGCTTTAGAAATGGTTTTATAATTTCCAAAACGCAAAAAATCCTCAACAAAAAATAGCGCACCCCCTCTCGCTTTTTTTATTTTTGTTAGTATCTGTATTTCTGTGCTTTCTACCATATAAACACATATATATTGTCGCAAATATAGCAAATATTTGCGACATAAATGTATATCATATTTAATTATTCATCTCCTCTTCTTCTATTGGAGCAAGTGTTGATGTGGGATTTCAAAAAGTTTTAGCCGAAGTATACGAGGTTAAGTCTTTTTGAAATTGGCTCTGTGTGCCGGCGGCAATTAACTCTTCCGTTTTTGGAATGAATGGCTTTATGTCGAAAGCTTTTGAAAACCCGGAGGGCTTGTTTTTCGGGAATGTTGGTCCTTTGTAGAAGAGCTGGATAACTCTTTATACTGTATAGACTCTACGGTTGTAAAATTAAGTGCCCCTTCTATTTGCTTCGAAATATCGGTTTTCAGGAATTGCCATTTGACAAGTCCATTTCCCCGTTGTTCAATACTACTGAAGCGGTTAGAAACAGGAGTCGGAATTTTATTTAAGATAGTGATTTATATAAATGATATTTAATAACCAAATAAATGGAATCCAGATAAAATTTGGTCGATTTGTTTAATTTAAACTAGTTATTTCCTTATTTTTAGATTGCGTTGGTGTAAAGAAGCATAGATAAACAGAAAAGGCATCAGAATGATTTGTTAAAATAGTTATTGGCGATTATAAATGCCACCAGTTACTCAATTAATTCTGATTTAATTCACAAAAGAAATGTCGAACAATTTTATAGATCAATTTATTTCACTGTCGAAAAAGTATTTTAAAATTTACTTTTGGATCAGCATTTCTGTTTTCCTGTTCATCCTGTTTTTCCAGCCTTTTCCATCCCTTAAATTCGAATCTGAAAATAAGAATTTGTTCATTGCAGGTCATGGTGCAATAATTTTTATCGTTCAGATACTTGTTCAAATTGTTTTTCAGCGCCACCTTCTTCGCAACAATATGGATGGAGAATATAATCCATTACTGAATTCGCTGTTTTACTTTTCGCAGATCGCATTAACAAGCGTTGCGTTTGTATTTTATATCCGCTACGTTGGGAATACCGGCATTACCTTTAACATTGTTCTGCGCGTTGTGGTTATTAGCCTGAGCGCACCAGTTACTATATATTTAAAAGATATGCTTTTATCGATGCACGAGAAGTACAAAAAGCTTTTAGAAGAAAACAGGCAGATGCAGGACAAAATAAGACAATTCTCAGAAAGCTATGCAGACAAGTTTATCGAATTCACTTCTGAGAATGAAGCCGATAATATCAGGCTACAGGTATCAGAGATTATTTTTGTAAAATCAGCCGACAATTATGTTGAAATAGGTTTTAGGGATGGCGGGGAGATTAGAAAGAAAATGGTGCGAAATACCCTGAAAAATATTGAAAAACAACTCAGGGAGTTTAATAATTTTGTACGAACACACCGTTCCGGTATTGTCAATATCCAGTACATCGATAAGTTGAATAAAAACTTTAATAGCTACTGGTTGACACTTATTGATACAAAAGAGACAATTCCTGTTTCCCGACAGTATTTAATGGTTGTAAAGGACTTGTTATAGGGGGGCAGGGGCGAATGGTATTCACCAGCGTATTTTAGTATTCGTCTTTTCAATCCATATTTTATCCCAAAAAACTTTTGCTTATCCCTTTCATTTTTTTACGGTAAAATCGTGATGTATTTTTATGTCATTAATTTATTCTTTTTAAGAAAATTAGGAGAAGCGAAATGATTTTCGCGTGCCTCAATTGTAAATCGATTAAATATTAATTTCATGAAAATTCTGATGATATATCCAAAATACCCCGATACTTACTGGAGTTTTAAACATGCTTTAAAGTTTATTTTCAAGAAAGCTGCCGTACCTCCATTAGGATTAATAACTGTTTCAGCCATGTTGCCGGAGAATTGGCAAAGAAAGTTGGTCGATTTAAATATTGAAGAGCTTAAAAACGAAGCGTTGGAATGGGCTGATTATGTTTTTCTGAGCAGTATGTATGTTCAAAAAGAATCTGTGTCGGAAATTTTAGTCCGTTGCAAAGAGTTTTCCGTAAAAGTTATTGCCGGCGGGCCTCTGTTTACCCAGGAATATGACAATTATCCCCAAATTGACCACTTCATTTTAAATGAGGCAGAAATTACGCTACCCCAGTTTTTATCCGATTTGCAAAATGGTTTTCCGCCTAAAAGAATTTACCGGACAGATGAGTATGCCGATTTATCGCTTTCTCCTGTTCCCGACTTTCATTTGCTGAAATTAAAAGCATATGCTTCCATGAGTCTCCAGGTTTCACGGGGGTGCCCGTTTTCATGCGACTTTTGTGAGATTACGGCATTGCTCGGGCATAAAGTGAGGATGAAAAATAAGGAACAAATCATAAGCGAATTGGAAACATTATACCGCTTGAATTGGCGAGGGGCAGTATCCGTGGTAGACGATAATTTCATCGGGAACAAAAACATTATAAAAAACGAGTTACTTCCGTCAATTACAGAATGGATGAAAATTCATCATCATCCGTTTACTTTTAATGCTCAAACATCAATAAATCTGGCTGATGACGACAGATTGCTGACACTGATGCGTGAAGCGGGATTTATCTCAACTTTTATTGGCATTGAAACTCCGGTTGAAGAATCGTTACAAAGTTGTCACAAAATTCAAAATGAAAACCGGAATTTACTGGAAAATGTGAAACAAATCCAGAAGGCAGGGCTTCAGGTTTCCGGTGGTTTTATCGTTGGTTTCGATAGCGATACATCCACTGTATTTCAGCGACAAATCGATTTTATCCAGAAAAGCGGAATTGTCTCGGCAATGGTAGGCTTGCTCAACGCCCCGAAAAACACAAAGCTGTATAAACAAATGCAGGAAGAAAACAGGCTAACCGTGGATGCCACAGGGAGTAACACCGATTATACAATGAACTTCATTCCCAAAATGGATAAATGGAAATTGCAACAAGGATACCGGCACATTATAAACAATATTTATAAAGAAAAACCCTATTACAAACGTATCAGGGAATTATTTCAGAATTATACCCCTGTGAGAAATGGCAGAAGAAACATTGATTTTGCCCGGTTATTGGCATTCCTCAAATCTGTTTTAGTATTAGGCGTGGTGAACACGGGCAGATTTGAGTATTGGAAATTTATGCTTTGGACCATAATAAACAAACCAAAGTTATTGGAAAATGCCATTACTTTTTCAGTTTACGGTTATCATTTTAGAACTGTTTATGGGTTACGCCAAACCCGGCGCAAGCATTAAATCATCAATTAAAAAATATTATTTCATAGAAATGAAGAACATTCGATACTCAAAGCAAAAGCTCGATTTTACGACCGATTTAAGAAATTCGGTAAACGAATATTTCAGCAAAAATAACATACAGCCAAATGGAAATTGGAGGATTTACGTAAAAACTATTTTTATGGCCTTTCTATATCTGGCTCCTTTTATTCTTATGACCTCAGGACTTGTATCTTCAGTCGCACTGGTATTGGTATGCTGGCTTATTATGGGACTGGGAATGTCGGGACTGGGAATGGTGACGATGCACGACGCCAATCATGGTTCTTTTTCCAAAAATCAAAAGGTGAACCGGTTTTTTGGCAATTCGTTGTACCTGCTTGGGGGCTTTCCTGCGAACTGGCGTTATCAGCACAACACACTGCACCATGGTTTTACCAACATTGAAGGACATGACGAAGATATTGCTCCTCCCGGAGTTTTAAGATTTTCGCCTCACCGTCCTTTAAAAAAGATGCATCGTTATCAGCACATTTATGCCTGGTTCTTTTATTGCCTGATGACCATTTCGTGGATTGTAGCCAAAGATTTCAAACGATTAAAAAAGTACGAAGAAATGGGCGCCAAATTAAGTAACAAACGGAAATTTAACCGGTTACTGATTGATGTAATCATCTCAAAAGTACTTTATTACGGTATTTTTCTTATACTTCCATTATTTACAATTCCTGTTTCGTGGTACTGGATTATAAGCGGATTTATGCTGATGCATTTTACCAGCGGACTGGTACTAAGCACTATTTTTCAGACTGCCCATGTAGTTCCAACTTCGGAATATCCTGTTCCTGATGAGGAAGGTGAACTTAGCAATAACTGGACGATACATCAGTTGTACACTACATGCGATTATTCCCCTAAAAGCAGTATCTTTTCATGGTTGGTGGGAGGCTTGAATTACCAGGTGGAACATCATTTGTTTCCATACATCAGCCATGTACACTACAAAGATATTTCGAAAATTGTGCAGGCAAAAGCCAAAGAATACAACCTTCCGTATCACGTAAACAAAAGTTTTGCACAGGCGGTATGGCAACACATTAAAATGCTTAAGTTGCTTGGGGAGTACAGTAGCTCAGTTAAACGAGCTGCCCAGCTTTCTAAAAGCCATAAAGTTGTGGCAGTTTAAACCAATAAACCCAATTAATATCAGTAAATTTAGGAGATATAATATGTCTTTGTTAAAAGTTGATAACAGATTTTGGAATACAAGATTACATGGACTACTACTACTGAAACAAAATAAATTAGTTGAAACTCTACATCAAAAATATGGTTTGTATTCGCTGCCAGATGGTAGTTAAAGCCGAATTGGAAAAAATTGGGCTACCGTATACTTATGTGAAAATAGGCGAAGCTGACATTATAGGAAATGTGGAGAGTGAACAGCTAAAGCAATTGGGCCTGGCATTAAAAAAATCAGGGCTGATTTTAATGGATGATAAAAAAAGCATCCTGGTAGAGAAAGTAAAAAGCGCAATTATCGAGTTGGTGCATTACACCGAGGAACAGATTAAAGTCAACCTTTCTGATTACCTGAGCGAAAAACTTACTTACGATTATACTTACCTTGCCAATCTCTTTTCGGAAGTGAAGGGCATTACCATCGAAAAATTTTACCTGACTCACAAGATTGAAAAGGTGAAAGAACTAATTGTTTATGATGAACTAAATCTTACAGAAATAGCTTATAAAATGCATTACAGCAGCGTAGCTCACCTGTCAAATCAATTCAAAAAATTTACAGGACTAACCCCTTCTCATTTCAAGAAATTAAAAAACAAAAGGCGAGATACACTTGAAGACGTTTGAATAATACTTGGTAAAGGTAAAATTTTGTAAAAAGGAAATTAATTTGAAGGGGCGCTCATGAATAACAAAGAGAAATATTATTTGCAGGAAATTTTTGAAAAATTTATTCAGCCTCATTTTTCAATAACCGATTATATCATTTTTTTTGAATGGGATCATATATCCAGAAAATATTGTTTTGTAGTAACGCCAATTAGAAACAAAAACAAATTCATTAATTTTTATTTACATAAACATGACAAAATTGATGATTTTGAAATGATAGCAATTTACACCAGTGTTGGAGAATTCAATTCTCAGAATACACAAAAACTACTCTTTTTATTGGCTCATGACGATTTAGAACGGTTTAACCGGTTCTACCAGGAGTTTGTTGATGATATAAATGAAAGGAGCGTTAAAGAATCTCCGATTGATTTCTATATACCTTTTTTTATTGAACATCAGAAAGAAGAATAATACTAAGGTATTGTTATAATCCTTCCTGTCTTGTTCCAAATCCCAAATACCAGTGTCCCTGATTGGTTTTATTATTTCAGATAATGAATTTTTGAAAGCTGAGTATTAAACTTTTCTTTACCATCTTGGAATTCAACCTTCATCATTAAAACGTTTGTATGGTGGAGAGTATGGATGAAAAGCAAATGTGTGAATCATGTAACTTAAAAGTTTAATCATGTAATATGTTACCGCTTGTCTTAGCTTACCTTTAACACATGCAGGAAACAGAGATAGAGAAATCGAAAAAACAAATCTTAGTTGACATTCTTGATTACACTTCCAATGCGATTGCAAGCAAAACGATTAACAAGAAAACAACCGGAAGCATAAGTGTTACTGCATTTGATAACGGAATGATGCTTCCGGAAACTTTTTCTCCATTCGACATATTTGTCCAAATTATAGAGGGAGTTGCCGAAGTGCTAATCAATAAACATTCCATCCTGTTAAAGACAGGGGAAATGGTTATAGTACCTGCTCATACCGCCTACATTATTAAAGCCAATAAAAGATTTAAAATGATTTCGACTGTAATAAAAAGCGGGTATGAAGAAAGTTCGCTATGAATAATATCTTAAAATAAATCGTATGGTAAAAGCTAAAGAAGGAAAAGAAAGAAAAAATACTAAAAAGGAGGCTGTAAAAAGCCTGAAAGAAAAAAGAGCTGAAAAGCAGCAAAAAAAGCTGGGAAGAGAGAGTCAGGTATAATTTAAGTGTACTTGTTTTATATGAATTCCTGAGAGGGAAGATTAAATGAGACAGATGAAAACAAGTAGATTATGGAAAACAAATTTAAAGAAGGAGAGATCGTGTGTGCCAAAGTAAATCCCGGAATGAAATTAATTATCCGGCGTTATGTCGATAGAATTTATTATTGCAAGATTCACGATGAGCCCGATCGAAAAGAGTTGGTGTATTTTGAACGTGAAATTATGCCATTCACCAGTAATACAAAACACTAAATGAAGGTATTAGTTTCAGAGACAAATTTAAATGAGGTATTAGAATATATTTATTTTTCCTTTGAGCAAGAAGCTAAAGAAAAGGGGATAAAATTACTCCGTGAACACGGATTGCCGTTAAAGGAAGCTATCGTTTATGCAGACCAGAATAAAGTCAATGCGATACTGATTAATCTTTTAAAAAACGCAATAAAATATACAGATCACGGTGCAATAAAATTTGGGTATGTGAGAGAAGGGGCATCTTTACTATTTTTCGTAAAAGATACAGGTATTGGAATTGATAGCACACAGAAAAATATCATTTTTGAAAGGTTCGAAAGAATCGGCACGAAGCTTATGATAGACAATACAGGAAGTGGTTTTGGTCTATCAGTTTCGAAAGCTTATGTGGAATTATGTGGAGGAAAAATTTGGGTCAAAAGCGAGTTGGGACATGGTTCTTCTTTCTATTTTACTATTCCTTATGATTCTGTCAAAAAAGAGCGAAAGAATTTACTTCAAAAGCCGGTTGTTTCTAACGGATATCTAAAAATTTTAATTGCAGAGGATGATGAAGTATCTGAAAAACTTATTCGGAAACTGCTTGGTAACTTCGCATGGGAAATGATCTCTGTAAAATCAGGTATTGAAGCGGTGAACTCCTGTAGAAATAACCCGGATATTGATTTAATAATAATGGATATTTACATGCCTGAAATGAACGGCTATGAAGCTACCAAACAAATACGGCTTTTTAACAGAGAGGTGATAATTGTTGCACAAACTGCAATGGCTTTCGATGTAGAACGCGAAAAGGCTATTGATGCAGGATGTGATGATTTTATTACAAAGCCTTTTCCCGCAAATGTATTTGAAAGATTACTGAAAAAACACTTTGAACTGACATAAATTCAAGGTCACTTCTAAAGATGAACGGATAACAAGACGGAGTTATCACAAACTCTTCTTCAACTATAAATCCATATAAAAAATGAAAATAGCTTACATTGCTACCTATCCACCCCGGGAATGTGGAATTGGAACATTTACGAACAATTTGTTCAAATCGATGTTGACCAACAAGGCTCCGGAAGAACAAAACCATGAAGGTTTTGTGGTTGCATTAAACGACAACGACCTCACTTATAAATATCCTGAAGAAGTAAAAGCCATCATCAGGCAAGACCATCAGGAAGATTATTTGAAAGCAGTAAAGTATATAAATCTTAGTGGAGCAGACGTTTGCATCCTTCAGCACGAATTTGGAATATTTGGCGGCCAAAATGGGGTTTATATTCTGCCCCTGCTTCATCGGCTGGAGATTCCTCTCATTGTTACGCTTCATACCATTCTCAAAGCACCTTCGTACAACGAAAAAGCGGTTTTGAAGGAAATCTGCAAAATGGCGCATAAAATTGTAGTGATGAGCCACAAAGCTGTTGATTTTCTGGTCGGTATTTACGAGGTGCCTAAAGAAAAAATTGCACTGATTGAACATGGTGTTCCCGACATTCATTTTAACCCTGAAAAATCGAAAAAAGAGTTCAAACTCGAAAACAGGAAAGTACTGCTTACCTTCGGTTTTATTGGGCGAAGCAAGGGCATTGAGACAGTAATTAAAGCATTGCCGGAAGTGGTTAAAAAGCACCCGGAGATTATTTATATCGTTTTAGGAAAAACCCACCCGAATGTGCTCCGTCATTCCGGCGAAGAATACCGGATTTTCCTGCTTCGCCAGGTGAAGAAACTTCAGCTTGAAAATCATGTAACATTCCTGAATGAATTTATTGATGAACGGGAACTGTTCAAGTATTTATATGCCTGTGACATTTACATCACTCCTTATTTGAATGAAGCCCAGATTACCAGTGGAACACTTTCGTATGCTGTGGGAGTAGGTGCAGCTGTTCTGTCAACACCATACTGGCATGCTGCGGAACTGCTGTCAAACGGGAAAGGTAAATTATTTGATTTTAATGATTCGGATGGCCTTGCGGAAATGTTAACGGAACTTCTTGAACATCCGAAAGAACTCAGTGAATTAAAAAATAGAGCAGGTGAATATGGGGAAAAAATAACCTGGCCAAAAACCGGCGAAAGGTATGTAGCACTTGCAGAAGAAGTAATGAAGGATGGGCATTCGGTTACTATTCAAAAAGAAACAGAACCCGATCTACTCATTCTTCCCCCATTCTCGCTCGCTCATATCAATCGCCTGACCGATGACACCGGTATTATTCAGCATGCCAAGTTTGGCATTCCCAATTTAAAAGAAGGTTATTGTCTGGATGATAACTCGCGCGCTTTATTGATGGTTTTAATGGCTTACAAACAAATGAAAAATATGCGGGCATTGGAATTATCGCCCATTTATTTAAGCTACATCCATTATATGCAAAACGCAAACGGGACTTTCCGAAATTTTTTAAGTTTTAACCGGAATTTCTTGGACGAAACCGGCTCAGAAGATTCATTTGGCAGAACAATCTGGGCGTTGGGATACTTACTGGGAAATGCTCCCAATGATGCGTACTACCAAACCGGCAAATTGGTATTTTTTGATGCATCAGCCAATTTTGAAAAATTGCAATCCATCCGTGGCATTGCCAATACAATGATCGGAATTAGTTATTACCTGAAAAGTAATCCGTCAGACGATTCCATGACCGAGAGATTGAGAAATCTCGCAAATGTGTTAATCAGGCATTATAAAGAAAACCAGACTGACGATTGGAACTGGTTTGAAGCTTTACTGGCTTATGATAACGGCATTTTGCCCTTGTCGCTTTTACATGCTGCTCCGATACTGAATGATCCTCATATTACAGAAATAGCTATTGAATCGATGAACTTCCTGACCGCCCACACCCTCAAGGATAACTACCTGTCAATCATTGGAAATGAAAAGTGGTACAAAAAAGAAGGGGAACGTTCTGTTTTTGCCCAGCAGCCTATTGATGCAATGGCAATGGTATTAATGTACCATCAGGCATATTTTGTTACAAAAGACAAAGATTATCTCAATAAACTTTACACTTCGTTTTTATGGTTTTTGGGTGAAAATGATTTGCGAATGAGTTTGTATGATTTTGAAACAAAAGGTTGTTGCGATGGATTTGAAAGTTATGGGGTAAACCGAAACCAGGGAGCAGAAAGTTCACTGGCTTATTTAATCTCGCATTTAACCGTTTTGCAGGCTTATGAAGAATTTCACCGTTCGGATTTAAAACTGGTATAAAAAAATCCCGCGTTACGCGGGACTAAATTTAAAATGCGAATATATTTTAAGCTATGATAGTTTAACATTAACAGCATTAAAACCTTTTTTCCCTTATTCCAAATCAAAAGATACTTTATCATTTTCCTGGATATTTTCTTTCAATCCTGAAGAGTTTACATAGTATTCTTTTGATGAATCGTCATCTTTAATGAATCCAAATCCTTTTAGATCATTATAAAATTTTACTGTTCCTTTGTTCATTGTTTTAATTATTATATGTATGCGTGTTTTGCATATTTTTTATAGTTTGACTTCCCCTACGTAACAAATTTTAGAGCGATTCAATTTCATTAATAAGTTCAAGTTTCGTTTTACCTACTTTCGTAGAAATAATTTCTAACATATTATCTCTTGATGTGTGTCCCCAATTTACATCTAGCTCAGTTAATTCAGGATATTTATTTCTAAGCTTTTCCTTTATTATTCGCCATTCATTTATATCAAATTTTGCATTCATCTTTTATAAATTCTTTTTCGATAATTTTTTAGAATAAAAAATTCGAAGCAGTATTATAATTGCGGCTATCGGGATAAGTAAATGAATAATTCGCGGAGGGGAATTAAAACCATAAACCATGACGCTCCATAAAATCAGAAGTAATGCTGCTATAATATATGTTAAATATTTCATGACATTAAAATTTTGAAATCCTTTTACAGATAATATTTACATAAATATACAGGAAACGGCTCTAAAAAGTATTACACAATTAAGGACAAGAGTTACATGATTCACACATTATGAGGGTATTGTTTGGATGATAACCAGGGAAATTTAACGGGCCTGTTTATTGCGCCTGGATACTTTGTTTTTTTAATTCGTTCAGCAGTTCTTTTAGGTTTACAGTTGCATAGGTAGATGCATAATCTGACATTGCGTAAGGGATTATCAAATCGTCATTATGAATCATCGAACCGCAGGAGTATACCACATTCGGCACATATCCTTCTCTTTCAGTGGCATTAGGCATTAAAAGTGGTGATTTTAATCTACCAAGCTCTTTCTCCGGATTTTGAAGATCAAGTAACGAGGCTCCCAAGGCATACTCACGCATTGGCCCCACGCCATGGGTAATTACCAACCAGCCTTCGGGTGTTTCAACGGGTGAGCCGCAATTCCCAATTTGAACAAATTCCCAGGGAAATTTAGGTTGTTGTAATAATGTGGCTTTACGCCAGATTGAAATATTATCTGAGAAAGCAATATAATTGTTATAGCCGTCTAACCTGCAAAGCATGGCATATTTCCCGTTTACTTTACGTGGGAAAAGTGCCATTCCCTTGTTTTGTGCAATTTCGCCATGAAAAGGCATTATCCTAAAATGATAAAAATCTTTGGTTTCAAGCATTTTCGGTAGTACGGTAGCACCGTCGTAAGCCGTGTAAGTTGCATAATATACAGACGACCCATCGTCGTCAGTAAACCTAACAAAACGGGCATCTTCAATTCCATTTCTTTCATTAACCGACACCGGAAAGATGACACGCTCGGAAATATTGGTATCCAGTGAAAATTCAAGTTCATAATGTGATGAAGCCAGCCAGGTTATCTGCTTGAATAAAATGTCTTTCTCGCCTGTAAGGTGCAATGATTTTCGGGCTTCCTTTATACAATCTCTTAGTTCGCCGTAGGTAAATTTATCGTTTAACTTGTCCAAAATCAATCCCGAAGGAATTATGGCATGGATATCCTTCATTTCATTTAGTTTGGAACAAAATGATTTTTTATCATACACATGCCGTCGGATGTGTTCTGCTTCTTCCAACATCTTTCCAACAGGTTCAAGCGATAAATTATTGTTTTTATCCATCACCCCTGTTCTGAAAACAATGGATGAAATATGACCTTCGCCGGTAGCCCTGAAACTCAGGATGACTCTTTTTTCTTCCATTCCGGTTTCCGACTGGTCGGGATGTTCGACAATTGAAGGATTAAAAAAAGCAGCTGCCTCGATGGAATATTCCATCGTGAAATAGGATCCAATAAGTATTTTTTGTGAAAGCTCAAGTGAGTCGGGTTCAATTTCCAGCTGTTTTAAAAGATGAGCAACCCATTTAAAATGCTTTTCAAAGATTTTAGAGATATTCCGATGCCGCAGTGAGTAATCTCTTAGTACCGCACTTAATGTTTGTGATGCCAGATCCCCGGACATCTCAAGTACCGAGCGGATAGTACTTATTGCTCTTTCGTCTCCGGTGTATAGAAACCTTGCAATTTTTCTGGAGGCATCGGGGTAAAATTTAGTGTCCTTTCTGTTTACTGTTACCTGCATCTATTTCTTGTATTTGAACTTTTCTAAAGGTAATGGATATAATGGGCCAACTACGGATATGATAAAAGTGAATTTATCCGGGAAAAAATAGGCATCATTTAATTAGCAAGACGGTATTTTTTTGATAGTCAGATAATATTCCTGAAAACAAGTTGCGGTCGAACAGGTACAGGCAATAACGAATTTGTGTGTATGGATTTAATTTCCTGTTTTCATTTTCAGCTATCTGATTAACCGATGTCAGGTAATTTTCCAGTGCATCGTTTAATTCACTTTCAGTAAATTTTCTTTTTATATTCAGAATTTCCTGTACAAATCCATCTACTTTAAATTCAATAAAATTATACTCGGGAAAGTATCTTAATGCTACAAATAAAAAGCGGAATACATCCAATGGTTTATTTTTCTCAACAGTTTGTCCTTGTTTTAATCGTCTGTTTATCCTTTTTTCTTCAGAAGTAATTTCATCATTTATTCGCAAAAATTCATCATCGGCAATTTCAAATAATGCTGACAAGCGGTTTATTCTTCTTTTCAGGCTTTGCGGAATACTTTTCTTGTATTTGATTTTATGGTCCAGCACGCTCCATGCATCCTGGATGATAGTCCTGATTTGAAGCTCAAACTGGATACCGGCATAGCGGACATATTCTGTTTTTTTTGCGTATTTCCCATTCAGTTTAAGATCCAGATGCAAACTTTTGTAGCCAAATTTATCATCGGTGCTTTCAATCTGAATGGTCTTATCGGTTATGGAAACTTCTCTGAAATATCTTTTCAACTCTTTTCTGACGGTGTTTATATCTTTCAGATAAGGACAAATAATCCGAATCCCCACAAAATCAGATAAATAATCAAATATCTTGTAATCCCGGTCAGAAGTTTTAATTCCGGGCAAGTACTTCCGCTCAAATTTGCTCAGGCATTCATCGTAGTCTTTAATTCGGCCGGAAACGTATTCAATGTTGGTGAGTGGCTCAATGAGCTTAATAAAAAGCGCTAAGGCTGAGTTATAAAATTCCAGATTGGAATCGTAATAGTTTTTGAATTCATTTATTTTTAAATCGATACCTGGCATAAAAAGGTTTGACGTGTAAGTAAGTATGCCCCAAGGGGCTAGAATCTGTCTTCAATTCAACCTCGAGACAGTTAGAGAAGGCAAAAAAATCCCGCATAAAACGGGATTTGAATTTATACATCTATTGAGTTAGACTCTTTTAACGTTTACGGCATTTAAGCCTTTTTGTCCTTGCTGCAGCTCAAAGCTTACTTCGTCCGTTTCCTTCACGAAATCAACTAATCCTGATGAATGGACAAAATACTCATTTTCAGAATTTAAGTCTTTGATAAAACCAAATCCTTTTGTTTCGTTAAAAAACTTAATTGTTCCTTTATTCATTTTATTCTTTTAAAAAATTAATAACCTCTTCTGTTAAATCCTCCGCCACCTCGATTGTTCTGACCACCACTGTTTCTATCGGTTCTGGGCCGGGCAATATTTACATTAATCGTTTTGCCTTCAAAATCGGTTTCATTAAGGTTGTCGATGGCCTTTTGTCCTTCCGCGTTATCAGGCATTTCAACAAAGCCGAAACCACGGGAATCACCTGTGATTTTGTCTGTGATAACGTTTGCGGATGTTACCTCACCTGATCCTGCAAATAATTCTTTTAAGCTTTCACTTGTTGTGTTGTAGCTTAGATTTGAAACATAAATATTCATCTTTTTTATTTTTATGTGAATAATAATCTATTATTGAACCGGCCTAATTGTTATAGCAATCGTTCCGCGGTCTCCACTATCCAGTTCGAAAGAAACGATGATTCCTTCATTTATTTCGGGAAAAGCATCGGTAACATGGAAGAAGTATTTTTCACCATTGATGGTGTCTTTAATAAAGCCGTAATTTTTGTCTTTATTAAAATTCTCTACGCGACCTTTCAACGTTACCATTTTCTTTAATCTATTTTTCTTTTAAGCCAATACCGGATTTAATTTTTTCCCGGTCAGCCGTTGTATATTCCGAACCATCATGTGTTCGTCCTGAGAATAGAATGAAAGCGCTGTTCCTGATTGTCCTGCCCGTCCGGTACGTCCAATTCTGTGTACGTAGGTTTCTGCCACATCAGGTAAATCGTAGTTAATTACTAGCTCCAGGTTAGCAATGTCAATCCCACGGGCAGCAATATCAGTTGCAACAATCACACTTGTTCGTCCTGATTTAAAATTCGATAATGCTCTTTGTCGTGCAACTTGCGATTTGTTTCCATGTATGGCTTCACATTCAATCCTGCTACTGTTCAATATCCTTGCAATTTTGTCAGCTCCGCGTTTTGTTCGCGAAAAAATTAAAACCGATTTGTTTAAATCTTGTCTTAATAACGAAATTAACAACTGGTTCTTTTTCTGTCTTTCCACATAATACAAATGTTGCTCAATCATGTCAGTAGCAGAAGATATCGGAACAATTCTTACTGTAACCGGATTCTGCAAAATCGATCTCGAAAGTTTACTGATTGCCGACGGCATTGTAGCCGAGAAAAACAGTGTTTGTTTCTGTTTTGGCAACATTGGCAACAATCGTTTTATATCATGGATAAACCCCATGTCAAGCATACGGTCGGCTTCATCCAACACAAAATGCCGGACGTGAGCCAGTGAAATATGCTTTTGATTGATCAGGTCGAGTAGCCGTCCGGGAGTAGCTACCAAAATATCAACTCCGCGTCTTAGTTTGTCTACCTGTGGTTTTTGGTTTACGCCTCCAAAAATAACCGCCTGCCGAAGATTTGTGTATTGCGAGTAATTCCGGAAACTTTCTTCAATCTGTATTGCCAACTCCCTGGTGGGTGTAAGTATTAAGGCTTTTATCTCTCTTCTTCCACCGCTAAAAGGAGCTTCATCCAACTGTTGTATAATCGGAATGGCAAAAGCTGCTGTTTTTCCAGTACCTGTTTGAGCAATTCCAAGCAGATCGCCACCTTGTAATGCGGTGGGAATGGCCTTTTCCTGAATAGGAGTAGGGTTATCGTATTTTTTGTTTGTCAGAGCTTTAAGTATCGGCTCCGAAATATTTAATTCTTTAAATGTCATGTTTTAATTTGCTGTTTTTTTTACAGCGGTTTTTGTATTAATAATTCTTGTGAAGTATGTCGGGGTATTGAAGAATGCGTATCTGTCTAGCTATCTGTATAATACGAATATAGCTATATCCTTTTTGTTGAAAAACCTTTTTGAGCATCTGCAAACTCTTTCATAAGTTGCTGCACTACTTCCTTAACATTGCTGATTTTTTCTGCCAGGTAAGCGTTGGCCCCTGCAAATGAATAGCCTTTGTTCATATTTCCTTTTGCTGCATTATAAAGAGCCATAATAATGCAGTAAGGACTTTTAGTATAATCGCATGTTTTGATGCAATGATAGGGGCATTTCTTTGGGCGTTCTTTGCCTTCGTTTACACTTCGGATAAAGTCACTATTCAGGGCGCGACCGGGCATTCCAACCGGACTTTGGATGATCATTGTATCTTTTTGCGATGCATTTATATAGGATTGCTTGAATAATGGCGACGCATCGCATTCCAGAGTAGGAACGAACAAACTGCCAATTTGTACTCCGGAAGCTCCGAGTTCCATAAAACGCAATACATCTTGGCCGGTTGTAATTCCTCCTGCTGCAATAACAGGAATTACTTTCTTGTGATGGTATGCTGATACAATTGATACTACTTCCGGAATCAATCTTTCAAGTGTATAATTTTCATCTTCAATCTGCTCCCTTTTAAATCCAAGATGCCCCCCTGCTTTTGGCCCTTCTACCACAAGAGCATCAGGGAGGTAATTATAGTTAGATAACCATTTTTGGCAGATAATTTTTGCAGCACGGCCTGACGAAACGATAGGAACGAGTAAAGTCTTGCTTCCTTCAGTCAAATAAGAGGGCAAGTCTAACGGTAACCCTGCTCCAGAGAATATTACATCTGCTTTTTCTGCAATGGAGGTTCGTACCATATCTGTAAAATTCGATAAGGCAACCATTATGTTTACACCGATAGTGCCTTTGGTTAATTCGCGTGTTTTTCGTAATTCCTCTTTTAAACCCCAAATACTATCTTTTAAATAGTCAGCGGGCGATTGTTTGTATAACAATCCCAAACCGGCGCATGATATTACGCCAATTCCACCTTCGTTTGCAACTGCTGAAGCTAATCCTGAAAGTGAAATTCCTACTCCCATGCCACCTTGTATAACCGGGAGTTTGATTTCTTTATTTCCTAAAAAAAATGAATTTATCATATATATTAAAGTGTGTCACGATATTTGTGTGCACACTTCGCGACTTGTTAATCTAAACAAGAAAGTTGATTTTGATGTCGAATTGACGATGAGAAGGTTCGCTAACGAGAAGCGAAACAAGGCATTGCTTTAGACGATTTCAATAAAAAACTGATTGTCAAGGCTGTGAAGGTATGAAATAATATTGATTAGGGAAGACATTTATGGTATTTTAACATGTGTGGATACTGGAAGGTAACATCAAATGCTTATCGAACAACAAAAACGTGAAGAATTCCGTGGGAAGCTTTAGTTAGAACTATCCAACATTCTTTCTATAAATACTTTATTAGGACAGTTTGAAATTGGTTTATAAGAAGATCGAATCGATTGAAGATTGATTTTTAACACAATAAAGGTAGTTATAAGTTGAAGATATTTTCAAAGATTAGCCAAACAATTACTATTACGATTAATACCAAAAACCACCTTGGAATCACCACACTCTTTTCCAATTTCTGTTTATGATCCTCCAGGAGCTGTTCTAGCTTGCCTGTGTCCACACCAATTTTAACTTTTGTTGTTTTAAGAGCATGTAATTGCCTGGCAATTTCAGGAGCAATCTCATTTATATTCTCAGTGGTTTGTTTGAGTGTTTCAATTTCGGAGGTTAAAATCTCCAGTAACTTTTGTTGCGATAAATTTTTTCTCATGGTATTAAAAGCTTATTCCAAAATCCCTTGAAGGACGGTTTTGTTGTTCTTGTTTTCTTTGTTTTTCTCGTTCGACACGGTACATCATTTCATAATTTTGCAGAATCTGTTTTTGCAGATTGGCAGCACTAAACTCCCGGCCAACACTACTGCCTTTTATGGTTTCCTCTCCAATCTGGAATTTCAATCCAACAACTTTTCCATCAGAGGCAATTCTCCTGTGCGTTTGGATTCCATACTCTTCCATCAATTGGGCATAATCATTAATATCTCGGGGCATTACGGTCAATACCCGTTGGTGGGCTTCTTTTACGTAGTTGCCCAGTCGTTGCTCATTTTGCTGCTGAATTTCTTTGGCGGTAGTAAATCCCCATTCTTTAGCCACACTTTCAGCAATTCGCTGCGCCTTTTTGCTGATAAAGTGGTCCTTGTACGCTTTCCCGTTAAAATCAATACGGTTGACGAAAATGTGCAGGTGCTTGTGTTTCTCATCGGTATGCAGAAAAGAAACAAACTGATGATCGTCCAATTTCATTCGCTTCAGAAAGTCTCCGGCCAGTTTTGCAAAATCCGAGTTACTAAGTTTATCACCGTCAGGAATGGATGGACTTAAAACCATGGAAAAGGTATTCTTCTGGCATTTAGAATTCAGGTTCTGAAAGATCCTGAACTCCGTTGCAATTTCCCTGGGTGTTTCGCCTGCAACTTTATTCCGGCTGATCTCCTTGGCTCCTGGCTTTTTCATGGCGTAATTGACGGCATTAACTGTATGTGAGATGCTTTTTGCCTTGCCGATCATTGTTCAAACTTTCCAAGGTGAATTTTAATCAGCTTAATTACTTCTTCCAGTTCCCGGAGAATGGTTTCATTTTTATTAAAATGTTTGCTTCTTACCAGATTACCGATGGCCGTAAAGTTGCGATGGTAGGTGTGCAGGTTATTGTACACCTCCAATTCCTCGGGCGAAAACCGTAAGGTAACTTTCATGTTCAGTGATGCCCGTCGGGCAAACTCACTGGTCCCTAAACCACATTCCTGGGCGGCCATTGTGATGGCTCTTTTTTCAATATTGCTTACTCTAAACGAGATATATTTTGTGCGAATTCTCATTTTCTTTAACCTTTAAATTAATATTTAGAACCTGCGCTGTGCGCCCCTTTGCGAGCCTGGGAGCAAAGCGAGAGATGCCCATGGTGCAACCTGGGCACCTCTCGACATGGCTTACCACGGAGACCTCTGCAGACGTTGGCTTCGGGCTATCAACAGCTGATTCAGATCTTTTGTGTTTTTATAGATGGCCGACATATCGACACTGTTCGTTAGATCGGCCAATAACTGTTTGGTCGCTTTCTTACCAGCTGAATCATTATCGAGATAGAGACTAACTTTGGGATAAATCTGGCCAATCTTATGGATGCGGTTGATAAACGAAACAGAATTCAATACCAAAAAATCTGATTGGTGTGGTAAGCCGGGATAAAGCATTAGCAAACTAAAAAAATCAAACATGCCTTCTGTAACACTCAACAATTGTTTACCTGTAGTGAAATAGGAAAAGTCTTTTGGTGCTGCAGCATTTTTAAAATATGGATTTCGGAGTTCCCAGCCTCCCGAAACATTCTCCAAACCTAAAACGAAGTATCGTTTTTGATTAATCGAATAATGAACCTGACTGGCAAAACGGCTTGCAGTTTTTGCATCTATTTTTCTTTGCAACAAATATTTGATTAAAGCCGGATGCCGAATGGGGAGGATCTTATCGATCCGGATTTCCGGTTCAGACGCTAGCGCAACCAAATTTCTCTGCTGTTGAAAAGAGAAAGATGGTATGTTTTTAGCCAAGATCGCCAGCGCATCACTAATGCTGCAGTTGTTATTCATTTCGATTACCAGGTCAATAATATTTCCACCCTTGCCAATTCCATGATCATACCAGCGGTTAAGAACTTTGGAAACCTTAAATGAGGCTTCATTTTCCTTTCTAATCGGGCTAAGGTACCAGGCTGAATGTTGGTTTTCTTTTACCGGTGAATGGCCGGATCTTTTCAGAAATTCTGTAATCGGAATTTCACGGGCTGTATCGCATTGTAGTTTGTTATTTTTCATCAGTAGTATTTCTCTAATTTTTTTGATGAATTGATGAGAGGATGGCTAACCGGTCTTTCAATCAGCTGCTTATGTCTTATCAATTTCTCATCGTTTCATCATTTTGTTTTTTGTATTTCTTTCCTGTTCTCATCATTTTTTATTTTGATGAATGTTTGATGAGACTTTGATGAGCAGTTAATCTTTTTATTTTCAACAGCATAGTTTACTCATTCATCAATTCATCAAAATTTTCCAATAAAAATTCCTTTTTCACCGTGTAAAAGCGACCGGTATCGGTTTCCCTTGTTATCTCTCCCCGGTTCCAGATGGCAAACTTTTCGTAGGTCAGCGAATTGGATTTTGGAGTAAGCTTCCATTCTTTTTTCAGCAAGTGTCGGATTTGTGTGAGGTCAGTTTTTACCCTTGTTTGATTAACGGCAAACATGGCATCCTGGGGACAAAACTCAACTTCATCCAAATCATACTTCTCCATTACCATAAATAAAATACTGGCCAGTTCTTTCTCTACCCGGCTTCTGTTATGCCGGATAAGGTTTTGTAAAGCACGGGTTCTGATTTGAGCAGGAGTAAACCACATCCGGGTAATTCGAGGAGATGAAAGTTCCCTGTTGTCTAAAAAGAAAAGAAAGGCAGGAATCTCCTTAACCAGTTTATCTAATAGGTCTGTATCTTCGGTTTCAAACTTTGAAATCTTTCGTACCCAGAAACGTTCTTCGGCAGCATCAATTTTTATGAAATTATCTTCGTTATTACTGCATAGAATAAACTTTCCAAAGAATTCTACCTCGATTTTGTCTTTCCCTTTGGCTTCCATTTTATTGTGGTTGGTAGTGCTGAGGTATTTAATCCGCTCGGTCAGTTCTTCTTTATTAAAAAGAACTTCATCGATACAGATCAGAAGTTTATTCGCCCAGTCGGAATTAAACTGACTTCCAAAACTATCGTTTGTCAGGTAGGTAAGGTTGTTTTCAAAAATTGCTTTGAGCCATTTCAGAAATGTACTTTTCCCGGTTGACCTTTCTTTTGACACAAGGCAAAGAATCGGAAGAATGTGTACAGGCTTTTGATAAAGCAACTGCAAATAATCCAATCCCAGTTCGTATTGATTCCCGAAAATGTGTTTTACAAAAAGTGTTGAAACCTCAATTGGTCCTTTCTTTGGTTTGTTGCTCAATGGGGAATACTTATTATAGAAACCCGAGCAGACTTGTTTGAAATTGATATGATTGGGAATACAGGTAAAACCATCATACTTTGGAATATCCGCCACATAAGTTTTTCCAAAATCCTGTTTTATGGTATCGATGTTCCATGGCACAAGAATTTCGTTAAAATCTCCCGAAATGGTAGGAGCTTTAACTTTTTTGAAATAGGAAGTTCCAACACGGATATATGGCATATCGCTCATTGCAAAATGTATTTGTGGTTATGCCTTTCTGTTCCTTGATAATGAGTTGTTGAATTCTTCTTCCGCTTCCAGTTCTTCTCTGGAAATACCCATTAGCCAGAGATCTATTTCTTTTTTATAAAAGAACTTTTGCCGGATGTTGGCATTAGTGCCGGTGGGAATAAGTTTTTTACTAAGCAGTTTGTAAATTTTGCTTTTGGATAGTCCTGTGTACTGAGCCAGTTCTTCAACATTAAAAACAGTTTTGTTCTCCGCCAGTAGGGTTTTGATTTGTTTTAATTCATTTAGAACTTGTTTGGAAATAAATGCTTGATTTTCCATAGGTGACATATTTTTAATGATTAATGACGCTAGATGCGTGAAAACTTCATCAGCAAATATGTAACTGTATGTGGCAGTAAATCAAGAAGGTAATTTGAGTTACGGGCTAATTACGGGAGAAATACCGTCTATCGAAAAAGTATTTTCTGGAACTCCTTTAGATTTTCTGAAAATTCCGTTTCACTTTCATTCACAAACTCTGAAAACCGCGAGTTCAAACTCGTCCTTTTAACTTCTGAGCCGTTCAATGTGAAGGTTGATTCAATGAATTTAAAGAGTTGCTCTTTACGCTCTTTTTTGAAATCTCTGATTCCACCATCAATAAGCAGGTGAAGAATGCGAAGCAGCTTTTTATAATCAGCTGCAGTCCGATTATCAGAAACCAATTTAAAATTGATTTTGCTTTTTGTTTCAAGTCCATTTAATACCAGGTTTATATTTTCCCGATCCTTTTCCGTGAATCCCAGGACTGGTAGATAGATTCCGTTCAGATTACTTTTCAAAAATAGGAAACAACCGGAAGGTACTTGTTTGGATAATCTTCGTGCTTCATTCAGTGATCCGATAAAAAGTAAAGTCAAGAAAAGTATTGTTATGCTTATGGCAGAGTAGAGGATAACATGGATAAATGAAAAGCCCATGCCCCAGAGTCCGAATAACAAAATCAGAAGACAAACAAACAGGATAAAAAGGATCGTTGTATTGTGGTTGCGTAATATTCTAATATTGAAGATCCATCGGAGTTTCCGGTTGAATCGAAATATCATTACTCCTGATTTCTTGATTATTGTTTCCATATTGGCTCATCTGTTAACAGGTTCCGGTAATCATCAACATTATTTTATTTTTTCAATAGCATTGATAATTAACCGATTAAAAGTAAATAATCTATCAGGTGCAATCAAATGAAAATCCGTGTTGGCGTAGCTTTTACGCTCATTTGGCTGTATTTGGCTTTCGAAATGTTGAATAACATAGAATGACTATATGTATCTGGTAGTTTTTAGTGGTTTTTATTGGGTGATTTTGTTGTACCTATGTTGTACCCATTAAAAATAAAAGGCGCTTACATTTCTGTAAGCGCCTTGTTTCCTGGTGAACCTGAAGGGACTCGAACCCCTAACCTCCTGATCCGTAGTCAGGTGCTCTATCCAATTAAGCTACAGGTCCAGAACGTGTTTGCTTTAAAAGCGGTGCAAATATAGCGCTTATTTGTATAAATACAAATCTGCGCAAGATTTTTTTGAAATTAATTACAATTCCTTTTCTTCTACCGTTCCGACGATAATATTCAAGCGCAAACTAACCAAATCATTACGAGTATTTTTCCATATTAACTTCATTAACCACACCCAAACTTATTCATCTTCCAACTCATCGCCGGGCTTATTTTTCTTTTGGTGTATTAATTGAATAATCTCACCCCGAGACAATATTTTAACATTGGTAATCACCATATCTTCACGCAAAAAGCCTCCGTACTGATTGCATTCATTAATTACATTCTGAAATGTATCTTTTATTTCGGCAGTAATAGGCAACATAACCAGTGCTGACGAAAAACCTTCCATAAAATCCATCGATTCAAATTCACCTTCGTGATGATTTAATTCGAATATTAACTCATCTTTAAGAAGTTTTTGTTGAGTTTTGCTTAACATTTCGTGTTCATTTACCGAAAGGAATACGACAAAGTACCTTAGTTTTTGTCCTTTTCCCCCAAGTCCGGTAGAAATAAATACCTGCTGCTCATCAAGCAACGAGCTGTGCATTAACATTCTGCTTTCCTGCAATGCAAGAGTTCCCCACTGTTTTAAATCACCTTCAGCTTCCTTTACAAACTTTTCCAGCGTACGATATGCTTTCACATCATCGTAAACAGCAATCGCGGTTAAAATTTCCTTTTTCCGCTCTTCATCTACCTCAGCATCAAAAAGTTCTTCTCTTGCCTCAAAACATTCTTCCGAAATTTCTTTGCCCTTTAACAATTTGGCAAACTCAAAATATTTCATCTGAATACCAACATCAATCTGTTCCTCAAGAATACTGAAGTTCTCGGGCAAATCATCCAATGCTTTCTGAATATTGTTATAAAATTTGTCTTCCTCCATTTATTGCCTCCTTCGTTCGAACAAAAATAACCACTTGTTGTCACTATGTAAAGAACAAATATATTTTATTTTTTATCATAGGAATTTAAATATATTTGTACGCTTATTTTTATTTAAATTAAATTCAGAAAGCAGGGAAGAGAGTGAAATTAAGCGAGGCAAGAAATAATGAACCGGTGGTTATCACCAAAGTTTTAGGTCATGGTTCGTTCCGGAAGAGAATTACTGAAATGGGATTCATTCGTGGAAATGAAGTCAGGGCAATTAAAAATGCGCCATTCAAAGGTCCCAGCGAATACAAAATACTTAATTACAACATTACTTTACGAAAATCGGAAGCCGATCAAATTGAAGTAATTCCAGCCGCCGAGTTTAAAAAAGCATCAACAGATAAATACAAGGGCACCATCGACCGAAACATTGATCTTATCGATCAGTCGGCACGCACAAAAACAATTAATATTGCCTTGGTTGGTAATCCCAATTGCGGAAAAACCACCCTGTTTAATTTTATTTCGGGCTCGAAAGAAAAAGTTGGCAATTACAGTGGTGTTACTGTTGATGTTCATAAAGCTACATTTAAAAACGGCGATTATACATTTAACTTTTACGATCTGCCCGGAACCTACAGCTTAACAGCCTATTCAAAGGAAGAAATATTTGTAAGGAAATTTATTTACGAACAAACGCCCGATATCGTTATCAATGTTCTTGATTCTACCAACCTTGAAAGGAGCCTGTTTTTAACCACTCAATTAATCGACATGGATTTGAGGGTTATTATGGCCCTGAACATGTTCGACGAGTTGGAAAAGAACAAACTTAAACTCGACAAAGAAGAGCTATCGAAACTGGTTGGAATTCCGCTGATTCCAACGGTAAGTTCTAAAGGACAAGGTCTTGATACATTAGTAGAAAAAGTAATTGAAGTTTTTGAAGGACGAGATACCTTATCGCGCCACATTCATATAAATTACGGAAAACAAATTGAAGAGTCGGTTAGTACAATCCGTAAAAAAATTAAAGAAGACAAGCCAATAACCGACAAAATATCATCACGTTTTCTGGCAATTAAATTACTCGAAAAAGACAATCAGGTAATCGAGTTATTGTCGAAGTATTCAAACTACGACGAGATACAGGAAGTTACACTGAAGGAGATAAAGAAAATAGAACTGCTGGAAAATGACGATAGCGAAACGGTTATTGCCAATGCCAAATACAGTTTTATTGCCGGTGCTTTACGCGAAACTTACAGCAACAAACATAAAGAGAAGAAAACCCGTTCGGAAAAAATTGACAGCATTTTAACCAACCGCTACCTGGGATTTCCAATATTTACTGCACTGTTATTTTTTATATTCTGGACTACCTTTAAACTAGGTGCTTACCCAATGGACTGGATTGATATGGGCGTTGTAGCACTTGGAAATTTTGTAGGTAATATAATTCCGGATGGGATGTTAAATGACTTGCTGGTTGATGGTATTATTGGTGGTGCCGGAAGTGTTCTGGTATTTTTGCCCAATATCCTCATTTTGTTCTTTTTTATATCCTTGCTCGAAGGCTCGGGATACATGGCGCGTGCTGCCTTTATAATGGACAATATTATGCACCGCTTTGGCTTGCACGGTCGTTCGTTCATCCCAATGATCATGGGTTTTGGATGCAACGTTCCGGCAATTTTAGCAACGCGCTCAATGCGTAATCGTGGCGATCGTATTCTAACAATGCTAATCATTCCGTTTATGTCGTGCAGTGCACGGCTACCGGTTTATATTCTTATTATTTCAGCTTTTTTTCAAAAATACGAAGCCTGGGTTTTAATAGGTATTTACGCGGTTGGAATATTGTTTGCCTTTATTACTGCGCAGGTACTCAACAAAACAGTTTTCAAAAATAAAGAAACACCATTTGTAATGGAGCTCCCCACCTATCGTTTGCCAACATTTCGGAATGTGGTTTACCATATGTGGGATAAAACCCAGCATTACCTAAAAAAGATCGGAACAATAATATTATTGGGTGTTATCATTATATGGGCACTTGAATATTTTCCAAGAAAAACAGAAAATACGGCTGGTTTTGAAACTGAAATTGAGCAAATAGCAAACTCGGAACTTCCTGAAATACAAAAAGAAGAACGTATTGCGGAAGTGAATCACGCAATGGAATCCGACCGATTGATAAACTCTTATCTTGGCCGAACCGGGAAACTTATTCAACCAATAATGAGTCCGCTTGGATTTGATTGGAAAATGAGTATTGCAGTTGTAGCCGGACTGCCAGCCAAAGAAATTGTGGTAAGTACCATGGGCGTTTTGTACCAATCTCAGGATGGCGAAACAACCATTAACCTGCAGGAAAAATTAAAAAATGAGGTACACCAGGTTGGGAACAAAAAAGGCCAACCGGTATTTTCTACTCCGGCAGCTTTGGCTTTTATTATTTTCATTCTTATCTACTTCCCGTGCATTGGTGTTGTAGCTACTATTAAAAATGAATCGGGCTCGTGGAAATGGGCAGCGTTTTCCGTTTTATACACCACATCGCTGGCTTGGGTGGCAGCATTAGTCACTTACAATATTGGAATGTTATTCATATAAAATGGTACAGGAAATTCTGACATATCTGATTATTGCTGCTGCTGTTTTTTGGGCAGGATTAAAGGTGTATCGTCGTTTTTTTAAGCCGGCTAAAGCCAAAACAACCAATTTTAAAAAGGATAAAATAACGATGGTACACAATTGCTCCGACTGCGCTGCAGGAGATTGTGCTTTGAGGGATTTGCCACGAAAGGTTATTGAAAAAAATATTGATGAGTGCCACGACAATGCCGTACCATCATCACAATGATTTCAATCCTGAAATAATTTCTGAAGGATTATCAGCACTAAAAACAAAACTACCCGCTACCAGCACATTTGCACCAACATCAAGCAGTTTTTTTCCGGTTTCGTAATTTACTCCGCCATCAACTTCAATGATACAATCAGCGTTTGTTTTATCAATCATTGCGCGTAATTGGGCGACTTTCTTGTATGTGTTTTCAATAAATTGCTGGCCTCCAAAACCAGGATTTACCGACATCAATAAAACCATATCCAAATCACCAATAATATCTTCAAGAACAGCTACCGGAGTGTGAGGATTAAGACATACACTTGCCTTTGCACCAAACGATTTTATCAACTGAATTGTACGGTGTAAATGCCTGCATACTTCATAGTGCACTGTTATAATCGATGCCCCGGCCTCAACAAATGGTTCTATAAATTTATCAGGCTCAACAATCATCAAATGCACATCCAATGGTTTTTGAGCAATTTTTTTTACATGTTTAATTACCGGAATTCCAAACGAAATATTTGGAACAAACACACCGTCCATCACATCAAAATGAATATAATCAGCAACGCTTTTGTTGATCATTTCAATGTCGGTTCCAAGATTGTTAAAGTCAGCTGATAGTATTGAGGGTGATACCAAAGCTCTCATAAGTTACGTTTATTTACCCAGGTACGATTTTAGTAACCTGTTGCGGTATTGATTTTTTAGTTTTTTTATTGCTTTTTCTTTAATCTGTCGAACACGTTCACGTGTTAATCCAAAAACATCGCCAATTTCTTCAAGCGTGTGTGCCTGATAACCTTTTAAACCAAAGTAGTAACGTAAAATTTCAGCTTCACGCTCTCCCAAGGTCGACAATGATCGCTCTATTTCCTTGCGCAAAGAGTTATCCATCAATTCTCCGTCAGGATTTGGCGAATCTTCATTCAGCATTACATCATACAGGCTGTTTCCTTCTTCTTCCCGAAGAGGAGCATCCATTGACACATGCGTACTTGAAAAATTCATTGAATCTTCTACCAGGTCTGGTTTCGATTCCATTAGTTCGGCTACTTCATCAACCGTGGGTTCGCGCTGATATTCCTGCTCGAGCTTATTAAATGCTTTGTTGATTTTATTTATTGAGCCAATCTTATTTAATGGTAAGCGTACAATTCGCGATTGCTCGGCCAAAGCCTGCAAAATCGACTGCCGAATCCACCAAACAGCATACGAAATAAATTTAAAGCCACGGGTTTCGTCAAATCGCTCTGCGGCTTTTATCAATCCCAGGTTTCCTTCGTTAATTAAATCGGGTAAGCTAAGTCCTTGGTTTTGGTATTGTTTCGACACCGAAACGACAAATCTTAAATTCGCCTTTATCAGTGTTTCTAAAGCTTCACGGTCTCCTTTTTTGATGCGCTTGGCCAGCTCCACTTCCTTTTCCGCAGACAACAACTCAACCTTGCCAATTTCATGCAGGTACTTGTCCAGCGAGAGGGTGTCGCGGTTAGTTACCTGTTTGGTAATTTTTAGTTGTCTCATATATTAATCTGTTAACATTAATTCTCTTTGTGAAAATGATATCCTGTACATTAATATTACTTTCTGGGGATAAAAGTAACACTCTAAATTTAAAAAACTTACAATTACACTTATCATCACCTCATAAAACGCAAAAATAGGCTAACAGTTCATGTTCGTGCTGTTATTTAAACTACGGTTTTTAGTAGAAAACTTCTAAAATTTTCGTAGTCTTTGGTCATTTGCTCACTTTGTTTTTCGCCTTTCATAAAGGCAGCAAGCTTCTCAGGTAAAACGACTTTACCTTTTCCAATCACATTTTCTACCGTTTCGGTAAACTTTGCCGGATGGGCAGTTTCTAAATAAATTCCAATTTCATCGTCGGCTAAATACTCACATAAAGATTGGTAACCGCAAGCTCCGTGCGGATCGCAAAGGTAATTTTGTTCGTTATAAACTTTTAGAATCACCGCTCTGATTTGCTCATCAGAATAACGATAACCTTTTATCATATTTGAAATTATCGCATGATCGTGCTGATAAAGATCCAAAATGCGGGCAAAATTACTCGGCGCACCAACATCCATTGCATTGGCAATGGTTTCAACAGACGGTCGTGGTTTGTATTCTCCACTTTCGAGGTACTCAAAAACTACGTCGTTTTCGTTATTTGCCGCAATAAATTGTTCAACCGGTAAGCCCATTTCTGCTGCAATTAAGCCGGCTGTAAGATTTCCAAAGTTTCCGCTTGGCACCGAAACAACGAACTTCTTATCATCAAGTTTGCCTGCTTCTTTCAGGCGGGCATAAGCATTAAAATAATAAAATGCCTGCGGAAGAAAACGCGCTACATTTATCGAGTTTGCTGATGTCAGTACTAATTTTTTATTCAGGTCTTCATCCAGAAAAGCTGTTTTTACCAAATGCTGACAATCATCAAAAGTTCCTTCCACCTCAAGGGCTGTAATATTCTGCCCCAATGTTGTAAACTGCGATTCCTGAATATCACTCACTTTGCCTTTTGGATAAAGCACATAAACATGAATGCCTTCGACTCCGAGAAATCCGTTGGCAACTGCACTTCCGGTATCGCCCGATGTGGCTACCAAAACGTTTACCAACTGCTCTTGTTTGCCCAGAAAATAATTGAGCAAACGCGCCATAAAGCGCGCTCCCACATCTTTAAATGCCAGTGTTGGTCCATGAAACAATTCCAGCGAATAGATAGAATCGGTAACTTTTACAACCGGACAATCAAATTGCAATGTATCGTAAACAATCTCTTTTAGTTTTGCCTCTTCAATATCTTCGCCAAAAAATTTCTTCGCAACTTCGAAAGCAATTTCCTGAAACGACAGATTTTGGATTCCATCAAAAAAAGCCGGTTCGAATTTTTCAATCCGTTCGGGCATAAACAAACCATTATCGGCAGCCAACCCTTTTACAACGGCTTCTTTTAAAGAAACATCGGGGGTATTTTTATTTGTACTATAGTATCTCATTTCACCAACAAAAATAGAATTTTGGGATGAAGACTACACTCCGCCCACCCTAATAACATGACATATATCAGAAATTTAACCTGCTAAAAGCGAAAATAGCAGCTTTTACTTCAAAAAAGCACGAATAAATTCATCGCCTTCCAAAGTACCAAACACTCCGTTCCGCGGATCGAATTCGTCGTAAACTTCCACATCATCGGCTTCGGTGCCCGGTTTGTAAATAGAAAACGGAACTGCGTCGCGTGTGTGTGTTTTTAGCGCACACGGCGTTGGATGATCAGGCAAAATAGCAATTGCCACTGGCTCGTCCATTTTTGCTGTTTCTTCCAAAATGTATTTTACTACACGCTGATCGAGGTATTCAATGGTTTTTGTTTTTAGCTCCACATCACCTTCGTGTCCGGCTTCGTCGCTGGCTTCGATGTGCAAATACACAAAAACATTTTCTTTTAGCGCGTCGATTGCTGCTTGTGCTTTTCCTTCGTAGTTGGTATCGTACAAACCGGTTGCGCCTTCAACATGAATCACTTTCATTCCGGCATATACGCCAATTCCGTGAATCAGATCGACCGCAGAAATAACCGCAGAACTCCCGATTCCAAACATTTCTTTTAAAGTTGGCATTGCAGGTTTATAACCCGGCGACCATGGCCAAACACTGTTGCCCGGATCTTTTCCGGCCGCTTTTCGCTTCAAATTCACCGGATGATCTTTCAATAGTTCCTGCGATTTTAAAATCAAATCGGTTACCAAATCAGCAGTTTCTTTTGCTACATCAGTTTTTGTTTTTGGCAAACAATCGGCATACGGAGTTCCCGGAACATCGTGTGGTGGCGTGCAGGCAAAGTCTTTTATACCATCTTTAATTACCAGCAAATGACGATACGATACGCCCGAATAAAATTTGATTTTATCCGTTCCTAGTTTTTCATTCAAAAAATTGATTAACTCTTCGGCTTCTTCATTTGAAATATGTCCGGCCGAGTGATTCTTGATCTTTTCATCTTCCACGCAAATCAGGTTGCAACGCATACCCAAATCACCGGGTTGCAGTTCCACTCCCATGCTGGCAGCTTCTAACACTCCCCTACCTTCAAAAACCTTTTCAACATCGTAGCCCATAACGGCCATGTTGGCAATTTCACTTCCCGGATGCATACTTTCCGGAACGGTTTTTAAGAGACCTGACTGACCGTTTTTTGCCAGCCAATCAATGTGTGGTTTATTCGCCATTTGAAGCGGAGTTTTTCCGCCGTATTCAGCAAGTGGCTCGTCAGACATGCCATCGCCCAAAATTATAATGTGTTTCATGTTGTTCAGAATATATGGAGAAGGCCGATATTCGGTGACAGCAGTTGGCAATCGGCCTTCAACGTTTTTTTATTGTTTTTTATATGAATGTTTTTTGCAGCAATTTTGTTTCTAAATATTCGACACTTTTATTATGTCGGCAAACACACCGGCTGCGGTTACCGAAGCTCCGGCGCCATATCCTTTAATCAGCATCGGGAATTCGTGATAACGTTCGGTTGTGTACATCACCAGGTTATTACTTCCTTCCAGGTCGTAGAACGGATGTGTAGAATCAACTTCCTGCAATCCGGCTTCAGCTTTTCCGTTCTCGAACTTCGCTACAAATCGCCATTTTTTATTTTCAGTTTCCAGTCGTTGACGCTCGGTTTCAAATTTGGCATCCAATTCCGGTACTCCTGCCCAAAACTCTTCAAGAGTTCCGTCAAAAAGTTCTTCGGGTACAAAACGGTTAATCGAAATGTCATCCATTTCAATGCGGTATCCCGACTCGCGTGCAAGAATCAGAATTTTACGAGCCACATCAACACCACTTAAATCAACACGCGGATCGGGTTCAGAATACCCTTCTTCCTTTGCCATTAAAATGGTTTTACTCAATGGAATATCAGCCGAAATTGTATTAAAAATGTAGTTGAGTGTACCGGAAAGAACAGCCTCAATTTTTAGTACTTTATCTCCTGAATTAACCAGGTCGTTTAAGGTATTTATAATGGGAAGTCCGGCACCAACATTGGTTTCGAACAGAAACTTAACACCTTTCTTTTTGGCGATCTTTTTCAGCTCGGCATAATTGTCGTATTCCGACGATGCTGCCACTTTATTAGCAGTAACAATAGAAACGTTCGAGCTTAATATTTCTTTATACAAATCAGCAACTGCATCGTTAGCGGTACAATCTACAAATACCGAATTGTAAATATTCATTTCCTTAATCTCATCAACAAACCCCTGTAACGAAGATGTTTTCTCCGACGCATCCAACTGCTCTTTAAAGGTTTCAATCTCTATTCCATCGCGATTAAAGAGCATCTTTTTTGAGTTGGCAATTCCTGCCAGTTTCAATCGCAAATGATTTTCTTTTAACAAGCGTTGCTGTTGTTGTTTTAACTGGTCGAGCAGGTTTCCACCAACAGTACCAATTCCCATCAGGAAAATATTCAACTCCACATTTTCCGACAGGAAGAACGATTCGTGTACCACGTTCAGTGTTTTTCGCAGGTCTTCGTTTTTAACCACCCACGAAATATTCAACTCCGAAGCCCCCTGTGCAATGGCAATAATGTTCACCCCACTTTTTCCCATGGTTGAGAAAAGCTTTCCGGCAATACCGGTTGTGTGTTTCATGTTCTCGCCAACGATAGCCACCACCGAAACGCCACTCTCCAGCTCGATTTTATTTACCTGCCCCAGAGAAATTTCTTTTTCAAATTCTTCGCGAATTGCCGCCTCGGCAACATCCAACGCTTTTTCTTCGATGGCAACACTAATTGAATTTTCGGATGAAGCCTGCGAAATAAGAATTACGTTAACATTTACTTTTGCGAGTGCCGCAAATAAACGCATTGAAATTCCGGTTACTCCAACCATTCCAATTCCTTGCAATGTAACCAGGGTAATTCCGGAAATGGACGAAATACCTTTAATCGGGCGATCAAAACCATTTTTTACGCCTTTCACAATTTTGGTTCCCGGATTTTCAGGATCAAAAGTATTTTTAATCTGAATAGGAATTCCTTTTTGATAAACCGGCAAAATGGTAGGCGGATAAATTACTTTGGCGCCAAAATGCGAAAGTTCCATGGCTTCGGAATAAGTAATTTCCGGAATGGTGTATGCTTTTCGGATCACACGCGGATCGGCCGTCATAAAACCATTTACATCCGTCCAAATCTCAAGAATTTCAACATCGAGCGCTGCCGCAAAAATTGCTGCAGTAAAATCGGAACCTCCGCGCCCGAGCGTAGTAAATTCGCCTTTTGCATTTTTCGAAATAAAACCGGGCGCAACTGCCACGCCTTTAAAACCGGCAAAAGCATCTTTAATATTTTTATTGGTAAGCCCGAAGTCAACAGTTGCTCTTCCAAAGTTGCTGTCGGTTTGAATAAATTCCGAAGAATCTTTTCGCGCACAACCAATAAAATCGGCTACAATGTGCGACGAAATACGTTCGCCAAGCCCCGCAATACGATCAAGGGTTTTCGATGTTAATTCGCCAACCAAAGTAATTCCGGTGAGTAACTTTTCCAATTCATCAAGTAACTCATCAACCTTGGTTTTTACCGATCCGGACCCGTTAAAAAGTTCCTGAAGTGTTTCGTCGTGTCTTTGCCTGATTTCCGTAAGTTCCGTATGAAAGTCGCCTGTTCCTGAGGCAGCATTGTGCGCTGCCGAAAGAATTTTATCGGTTATGCCACCAAGGGCTGAAACTACCACAATGATGTCGTCATTCTGGTTTAGTACAATGTCTTTTACACGTTTAATGTTTGCGGCGGAACCTACGGATGTTCCACCAAACTTTAACACTTTCATACGAGATGTTTTTTCAATTAATATTTGTATTACTTACCATAAAAAAGTAAGCCTGTTTTATAAAAAAACCGGATGAATCGACAGAATCAATTCACCCGGTATATTCTGTCTATATCAGTATTCTCTATTCTGTGGTTGTGGTTCCGGTAATGGCTTCAATAATTTTCGTTTCCAATTCCTGAGCAAGCTCTGGATTGTCGATAATCAACTGACGTACTGTTTCACGTCCCTGTCCCAACTTTGTTTCGCCATAACTAAACCACGATCCGCTTTTTTTAATAATGTTGTATTGAACACCCAAATCAATAATCTCACCTGATTTAGAAATTCCTTCGCCATACATAATATCAAATTCGGCTTTGCGGAATGGTGGTGCCACTTTGTTTTTCACCACTTTTACACGAACGTGGTTACCATTCACTTCGTCGCCATCTTTAATCTGGCCAATTCGGCGAATATCCAAACGCACCGATGCATAAAATTTAAGTGCATTACCACCGGTTGTAGTTTCAGGATTACCGAACATTACACCAATTTTCTCGCGTAACTGGTTAATGAAAATACAGCAGGTTTTTGTTTTGTTGATGTTGGCGGTAAGTTTACGCAATGCCTGCGACATCAAACGCGCCTGAAGTCCCATTTTTGAGTCTCCCATTTCACCTTCCAATTCGGCTTTTGGTGTTAACGCTGCAACCGAGTCGATTACAACAATATCCAAAGCTCCCGAACGAATCAGGTTATCGGTAATTTCCAAAGCCTGCTCACCATTATCGGGTTGAGAGATCAACAGCTCATCTGTATCAACACCAAGTTTGCGCGCATAATACGGATCGAATGCATGTTCAGCATCAACAATTGCGGCAATACCACCGGCTTTTTGAGCCTCAGCAATGGCATGAATGGCCAGGGTTGTTTTACCCGACGATTCAGGACCGTAAATTTCTATTACACGTCCTTTTGGAAATCCGCCAACGCCCAAAGCAACATCAAGTGCAATCGATCCGGAAGAAATGGCCGGAATATCTTGCTCTCCCTGGTCGCCCATGCGCATTATCGAGCCTTTTCCATAGCTCTTTTCAATTTTATCCATTGTAAGCTGAAGCGCTTTCAGCTTTTCTTTATTCATTTGAGCTCTTTCCTCTTTTGTCATGTTCAGTCAGGTTATAAATTTAATGTTTCAATAATTTGATTGGTGTGATCTTTTGTTTTTACTTTTTCGAAGATTTCTACAATCACGCCCTCTTCGTCAATAACAAAGGTTTTTCGTAAAACTCCCATATACTCTTTGCCGTACATTTTTTTCAATCCCCAGGCGCCGTATGCCTCCAGAATTTCTTTTTCGGTATCGGCAATAAGGTTGAATTTAAAGCCAAATTTTTCAATAAATTTCTGATGCGATTTTTCACTGTCGGGGCTCACTCCCACAACATCAAAACCCTTTTCCAACCATGCATCATAATTGTCGTTCAAATTACACGATTCGGCAGTACAACCGGGAGTATTGTCTTTGGGGTAGAAATAAAGTATTAGTTTTTTTCCAGCAAAATCTTTTAGGGCGATCTTCTCTCCACTTTGATTTACACCTTCAAAATCCGGTGCCTTATCTCCAACTTTTAAATTTGCCATGTCTTACGAATTATTCAATTTTACAAATATAGTTTAATAAATGATAAATCTCAGCCCGAATGTTTATCTTGGCTGCTACTTCAGTATAATTTAATCTCTAAAAAAATACATTTTTTGTAGATTTACATGCACGAAAAAGAACAGGTATTTATACTATGATTTATAGAAAGTTTTTAGCACTACTAACAATATTCATTATTTTTTTGTTTTCATCAAACAACATTTTTGGAAGCAAGCAGGATAACAGGTTGTCTGAAGCCATTTGTTTATTCGACGAAGGCCAGTTTGAAAACGCCGAACCTATTCTGAAAAAACTATTGGATGAAAAACCCGACCATCTGATGGTTAACTACTACTACGGTGCCTGCAGAACAGAAAATGGGCACTATGGAACAAATGAGATCATCTACCTTTTGAACGGCAGTGTGGGTGAAGCGCCGCTGAAAACGGATTATTATATAGCTGTACAATACCACGCCGAAAATCGTTGGGACGAAGCCCTTAAATATTATACATTATTTAAGAACAAAACTGACAATGGTACGCAAGCCGAGGTAGAACTTACCAAAAAAATGCAGATGTGCAGCGATCACATCAACCCATTTGTTGCGGCTGATGATGACAACACAACAGCAGAAACCCAAAACAGCGATATTTTACCAACCCCCATTCCGCGAGAGGCGGAGACAGAACTATTTGAACCTATAGTTGATGAAACAACCACAACCACCAAAACTGCCGATTCAGCAGAATTTGTTCCGGTTATAGATTCTGTTGATTCCGATTCGTCAGCGACAATATCAAAGGATGAAAACCCGGTTTTTGAGAAAGAGCCTGCAAGGATTTTGAATGATCCCATCAATTTTGTTGTAACTCCGGAGATTACTTATCCTGACACCAGCTTCTTTAAAACCCCAATGGGCTTAAAATTTTATGATGAAGGAAAATCAAAACAAAACGAACTGGAACAAACGATAAACGAGACCGACAAACTCCGTAAACAATATGCATCTGCAAACTCGTACAGCGAACGACAATCGCTCGGAGAAGTTATCTTAACTAAAGAATCGAGTATTTTCGAATTACGCGAAATATCAGAAGAATTGCAGCTAAAAGCTCAACAGGAAGAAGCCGGGTATTGGCAAAATGCGTCATTCAACGAGAAAGAAGAACTGAAAAAAGAAGTTCAGGATTATTTAGATGCCGTTAGTGCCATGTCGGCACCCGAAAAACCGGATACAATAATTCTGGTAACACCATCCGTTGCTCCTGTACAGCGAACAATTTCACACGAAAGCGAAGAACCGGAGGATGAATTAATATACAAAATACAAATTGGCGCCTACAGCCGTGGTCTCCCCGCATATGTAAAACGATTATTCGACAAGTTATCTTATATTCGTAAAATTGAGAACTACACCGACGAAAAAGGAATTGTAGTTTATACAACCGGCAATCTTACCAATTTTGAGGATGCACTAAGAATGCAGGAACAAGTTAGAAGAGAAGGTATAGAAGATGCTTATGTTGTGCCGTATTTTAACGGAAAAAGAATAACTTTGAGTGAAGCTAAAGAAATTGAAAACGACAAATGACGCAGAAAGAGACCAAAAAAATCCCATTAAGAGATTTAAAAGAAGGAGTTGTTGAAGAGAATTTCCTGACTTTGCATAACGATGATGTGCATACTTTCGATTATGTAATTGATGCTTTGATAGACATTTGCGACCACGGTTACGAGCAGGCTACACAGTGTACAATGCTTGTGCACTACAAAGGAAAATGCGATGTTAAAAAGGGAGCATTTAATGCTCTAAAACCAATGAAAGATGCACTTATTGAACGCGAATTGAACGCAACTATAGACTAAACATATGAGCATTCTTGCAATTATCTTGCTTATTCTCTTAGGGCTTTTACTGCTGCTAATTGAGTTTGCTGTAATTCCCGGAGTTACCATTGCCGGAATTGGCGGTTTTCTTCTTCTGGGAGGTGCAGTTTATGTAGCTTTTGCCGAATATGGAACTCTCACCGGATTTATTACACTCGCCGTTGTTCTTATTTTGGCTCCTGCCATGGTTTACTACTTTTTTAAATCACGAACAGGAAAAAAAATGATCCTGCAAAAAAACATCGATGGAAAAGTAGACCTTATTAACAGGGAAAAAATTGTTGTTGGCGATACCGGAAAATCTATTGGACGACTGGCACCAATGGGTAAAGTAAAAATTAATGGCGAAACTGTTGAGGCGCAATCAACAGGCGCGTTTATCGATCACAATACCGAAATTCGCGTTTTAAAAATAGAATCCAATAAAATTATTGTAGAACCTTTAAATAAATAAAATATGATAGAAGCAGTAGGTGCCTGGGGATTAATCATTGGGGCAATCGTTTTACTATTTATAATTCTGTATTTTATCCCTATAGGATTATGGTTTTCAGCGCTTGTATCCGGCGTTCGAATTTCACTCTTACAATTGTTCTTAATGCGTTTCCGTAAAGTACCTCCGGGGGTTATTGTGCGTGCTATGATTGAAGGAACCAAAGCCGACGTTGCCTTGAGCCGCGATGCACTGGAAGCTCACTATCTGGCCGGTGGACATGTGGCAAACGTGGTACATGCCTTGGTTTCGGCATCAAAAGCAAATATTGAATTGCCATTCAATATGGCCACTGCCATAGATTTGGCCGGCCGCGATGTTTTTGAGGCTGTACAAATGTCGGTAAACCCAAAAGTAATTAATACACCACCGGTTACTGCCGTTGCAAAAGATGGTATTCAGCTTATTGCAAAAGCCCGTGTTACAGTACGTGCCAGTATTAAACAATTGGTAGGTGGTGCCGGCGAAGAAACGGTTCTTGCACGTGTTGGAGAAGGAATTGTGTCTTCTATTGGTTCATCACACTCACACAAAGCCGTTTTGGAAAACCCGGATTTTATATCGCGTGTAGTACTGGAAAAAGGATTGGATGCCGGAACTGCATTTGAAATTCTGTCTATTGATATTGCCGACATCGATATTGGTAAAAACATTGGAGCTGTTTTGCAAATCGATCAGGCTGAGGCTGATAAAAACATTGCACAGGCGAAAGCAGAGGAACGCCGTGCCATGGCAATTGCACTTGAGCAGGAAATGATTGCAAAAGCACAGGAAGCACGCGCAAAAGTTATTGAAGCTGAAGTTCAGGTGCCATTGGCGATATCTGAGGCTTTCCGTACCGGAAACCTTGGAGTTATGGATTACATGAAATACAAAAACATTATGGCCGACACCACTATGCGCGAGTCGATTGCTGGTGAAGATAAAGGCAAAACAGACGAACAATAAAACAGATTAACGACAAAATACAGAAGCCTGCTGCAACTTGTAGCAGGCTTTTTTAATGCATTTGTTTCTAAAATTTTTTCCAAAGCTTAACTGTTTGTTAAAAAATATAGCTTTTTAGGCGATTTTTTATCCGCTTCTATGCCAGAACATGTTTTTCAGCATATCTTTGTAGCATAAGTTTTAGTTCATAAGTTTAGGTTTGATTAGTTTTATTGGTTTAGTTAGTGAAAAGGATGAGTGTTGACTCGTCCTTTTTTTATTCTTAACACTGAACAGTGCTTTCTCCTCTCCTTACCTTAATTCTGTTTTTTCACACGATAGATTTTCTTTAACGCCTCATAGATTTAAAATATGTTATAAAACACATTTTTTAACATTCGGGTAACCTCGAATTCACATTTGTACCCTATCTTTGTGGCATAAGTTTTAGTTCATAAGTTTAGGTTTGATTAGTTTTATTGGTTTAGTTAGTGAAAAGGATGGGTGTTGACCTGTCCTTTTTTTTTCGCTTAGAATTAGCCCTCCAATATCTTTTTGTCAACACAAACACATATATATATTCATTTTTACATATTTATCCGCAAACGTTTGCAATAGACTGCCTTTATATCCCATAAATAATAACAATACGATATTCCAGGACTTAACATTAGATTAACTTTTATCTCGCAGAAACCCCTTACATTTGTACTATAAGTTTTAGTTCATAAGTTTAGGTTTGATTAGTTTTATTGGTTTAGTTAGTGAAAAGGATAGGTGTTGACCTATCCTTTTTTATTTTACAGACGCAACAACTTACAAACAAAGACATCCAGCCACGATCACAAATTTCACAATAGATTTTCCCTAAGTACCAATAGATTATAAATATGTTATAAAACACATATTTTAACATTCAGATAACCTCCGGCTCCGATTTTCACCGTACATTTGTCATACAAGTTTAGTTCATAAGTTTAGGTTTGATTAGTTTTATTGGTTTAGTTAGTGAAAAGGATGGGTGTTGACCCGTCCTTTTTTTATATCTCCTCATTAACACTTCAATATCTTTTTTGACCTTTTATCTATTGTTTATTTTCTTTTTGACACCCAAGTGGCACCCCTAGAGACATAAGTAACATCTATTGCCCATAAATATTTACAATTAGATTTTCTTCGACTTAACATTTACGTAATCTTTATGTCGTCAAAACACTCTACATTTGTAACATAAGTTTTAGTTCATAAGTTTAGGTTTGATTAGTTTTATTGGTTTAGTTAGACGAAAAGGATGGGTGTTGACCCGTCCTTTTTTATTTTACACTAAGCACAAAATGAAAACTCCGATAAAAAACAGTGTTACTGCCACATTAATCACACAAGTCTTGAGAACATCTTTCGTTGATACCGGCCTCGGATTATCTCCAATAAAGGGCTTTTCAATTAATACCCCGTGATAACGGTTTGGACCTCCGAAACGACAATTTAATATGCCGGCCAGAGCGGCTTCAGGATATCCGGCATTCGGACTTGAATGTTTTTGTCCGTATTTAAAGATGTATTTTACCGCCCGGAAATTAAAACTTACCACAGCCATTAAAATTGCAGTTAATCGCGCCGGAATAAAATTCAGTACGTCATCCAATTTTGCAGCAAAAAAGCCAAAATCTTTGTATCGCTCATTTTTATAACCGATCATAGAATCGAGCGTATTGGCCATTTTGTAAGCAAACATAACGGGAACACCGCCTATGAAATAGAAAAACAGCGGAGCAATTACACCATCACTAAGGTTTTCAGCCAGGGTTTCCAAAACCGCAGTTCTTATCTGGTTTTCATTTAACTGTGCTGTTTCGCGCCCAACAATCATCGATAATTGCTGGCGCCCCGCTTCCAATCCTTCCTTCTCTAATTTTATTATAACTCGCAATGATTCCTGAATAAGTGAGCGGTTAGCTAATCCATAAAAAACAAAAACAGACGAAATAAGGAAGTACAGATTTTGATAAGCGGACAAAACCCTGAATCCCAGTTTTAAAATAAAGTACGTGCTTAAAATCAGACAAGAAGCAAGAAATGCTCCTTTTAAGTTTCTATTTCTTCCACGGTTTAATTTTGCTTCACCTACAGAAATTGCTTTACCAAACAAACGGATTGGGTGTGGAAGAAAATGAGGATCGCCAATAAGACAGTCGAGTGCAAAACCGGTCAAAAGCGGGATAATAATATAAAGATGGTCACTCAATTTCCATCGTTTTATAAATGTATTCCATATCAACATTCTCCCTGATCAGTTGGGCCAGCTTGTCGTATTGCGTCTCTTTAAACTGCTGAAAATCCAGTTGAGTTGAAACCTGCTTCCCTGATTCTTTTAAAATTCGGTTAACCACACTTATATTATCAAAAATACCATGAATGTATGTTCCCCAGGTTCTTTCATTTAGGTAATAACCATCGTGTTTTGTGCCATTAATTAAACACGCAGGATGAGATTCTTTTGCAACAGTCTCCCCCATGTGAATTTCGTAGCCTTTTCCTTCCACTTCGTCTTGAAAAGTAAACGTACACTGTTCAGTTACTTTTTCTTCAGTGAGTATTGTTTCTACCGGTAAAATTCCAAGACCGGGAACTTTTTCAATCTGGCCTTCCACATGGTTCGGATCTGCAATCCACTCGCCCATCATTTGAAAGCCGCCGCAAATTCCATAAACCGCTTTTCCCTGTTCGTGTACTTTTTTTACAGCATTTGCCATTCCCTGTTTTTGGAGAAACAGCATATCAGAAATGGTATTTTTCGAGCCGGGCAATAGCACAATATCGGCTTCCTGAATATCTTCAGGTGCTGCTGCATAAAAAAGATTTACTTCAGGTAGTTGTTCCAGAAAATTAAAATCGGTGAAGTTTGACATGTGCCGCAGCAAAACCACGGCAATATTTGTTTTTCCCTCAACAGCTTTAAACTGCTTTTTGTCGACCACCACAGAGTCCTCATCATCGATATAAATATCGCGGAAATGAGGAATGATGCCGACTACCGGAACACCACAAAGTTCTTCCAGTTTTTTAGCACCATCTTCAAACAGTGAAATATCGCCCCTGAATTTATTGATTATTATGCCTTTCACCTGTTTACGTTCCTGCTCAGGCAAGAGTAACATGGTACCGTAAACACTTCCAAAAACACCGCCTTTGTCGATATCTGCAATGAGATAAGTTGCAGCATCTTTCTCAACAGCCACCCGCATATTTGTAATGTCTTTTTCCCAAAGGTTCACTTCCGAAATACTTCCGGCACCTTCCACAACAATTGGATTAAACTCCTTTTCCAATCGCGAAAAAGCATTCATCGCCTCATTGAACAGAAAATCGCGGTCGGTTTCGTTAAAATAGGCTTTTGCCGATTTATTGGCCCATGGTTTGCCATTTAACACAATCTGTGAATCCATGTAACCGGTCGGTTTCAACAACACCGGATTCATTTCAACACGGCAATCAATTCCACATGCCTCAGCTTGTACAGCCTGTGCCCGACCAATCTCCAAACCATCTGAGGTTGGGAAACTATTCAACGACATGTTTTGTGCTTTGAAAGGCGCCGGCGATAAGCCGTCTTGTTTAAAAATGCGGCAGAATCCTGCGTTAACAACACTTTTCCCCACATCGGAGCCGGTGCCTACAAACATTATCGGTCGGTATGTTTTTGTTTTAGTCATGCTTATTTATTTCGAATACGGCAACACTGGCGTAAGCTGGTTTAAAATTTTCAAAGAGTTCGGAGATCGCTACATTTTCTATCACACTTTTAAAAATGCGAATTACTCCGGCATGGGCAACAACGGCAATATTCTCAACGTTTAGTTTCTCAATTTCACGAATAAAAGACGAAATACGTTCTACCATTTCCGGGTACGATTCGCCGTTTTTTGTTGGCAAGGTCTGGTAATTGTCCATCCATATCTTTCCTTCCGGGGAAGCGTAAATTTCATCCCAAGTCAACATTTCCCAATCGCCAAAATTTAATTCTCTCAAGCGATGATCGTAGTTAATTTTGCTTTCATTAAAAAGACTTTGCGCCAGTTTTTTGCAACGTTTAAGCGGACTCGACCAGATTTCATCAAACTTTACATCGGAAATTTCCTTTGCTGTTATTTTCTGCTCATCAAAAAACGAAGCGGCAACATCAACATCCGATTGCCCGTAACAAATGCCGGGTTTTACATCAACGCTGGTATGTCGAATCGCATAAATCTTCATCCTATATTCTGATAAGCAAGAATACACAAATAAAAAAACACTTCGCAAAGCTGCTGCAGTGCCCCCAAAACATCGCCGGTATACCCGCCTAATTTGCGTGTGATATAGTTTCGGAAGAAAAATGTTACGATGAGTAAAACGGCAACGACCAAAACCATTTCGTGCCAGTTTAGAAACAGCAAGGATAATCCTCCTGCAACCAAAGCAAACAGCAATGAAAATGAAGAATCAGCTTTGCCAACAGGTTTGGTTTTGCTGGTTGCACCTAATCGAGCATAGACAGAAGAGTAGATCAGCAACACAGGAAAAACACGACTTAGCGCATGACCTGTAATTAAAATAAAAGGAATTCTGATTGCATCAATGTGCGACAAAGCCAAAAATTTTATAGCCAGAACCGACAGCAAACCAACTGTTCCATAAGTACCGATTCGGCTGTCTTTCATTATTTCCAGGATACGTTCGGGCGTATAACCGCCACCAAAACCATCGCAGAAATCGGCAAAACCATCCTCATGAAAAGCACCGGTTAACAAAATTGTGGCTACAATGCTTAAAGCAACTGCCAATGTAACGGGCAAGACGGCTCCAAACAGTAAAAATACCACTGCCCCCACTCCTCCAACAATCCATCCGACAACTGGAAAGTAGCGTGTTGATTTGTTGAGCATTTTCTCCGACCAGCCTTCAATTCTTCCCACAGGAATACGGGTGTAAAACATCAGGGCGGTGAGGAATATTTTTATTTCGTTTCTCATAATTTCTAGCTATATGCCTCTAGCTGCAAGCCTCTTTACTTTGAATACCACACTTCAAACGTAATTAATCTTTATTACTAACACCGGCGTCATCAAAGCTGGACATTTCGTTGAGGAAATTAACAGCTGATTTTACCAGAGGTAAAGCTATTACGGCTCCTCCCCCCTCACCTAAGCGCATTCCCAATTGAAGCAGCGGGTTTACACCGAGGTGTTCCAACATTAGTTTATGTCCTTTTTCATCGGAACTGTGGCAAAAAATACAATTTTCTTTTACATCCGGGTCCATTTGCATTGCCGTAAGAACAGCCGCAGTGGCAATAAAACCATCGATAAGAATGAGCATATTTTGCTTTTTCGCTTCGAGATAAGCTCCTGTCATGGCAGCTATTTCAAGTCCTCCGAATGTTGCCAAAATTTCTTCCGGAGTTTCCGGAGTATATTTTTCGGCAATTTCTTTTAAAATTCTTGTTTTGCGATCTACCTGCTCAGCGCCCAAACCCGATCCGCGACCTGTACAATCCTCCATCGAAAGTCCGGTAAATTTGTGCATAAGCAAAGACGAAGGTGAAGTATTTCCAATTCCCATTTCGCCACATGCAATAGTATTACAACCATTGGCAGCCTGTTCGCGAACAGCTTTAGCACCGACTTCCAAGGCTGCCTTACATTCTTCAATGGTCATGGCAGGTTCTTTTCGCATATTACGACTTCCGTTGGCAACTTTTGCATTAATCACGGGAAGTTCTTCGGCGAAAGTATAGTCTACACCCACATCGTAAACCTTAAGCTCCATTTCGCTCTGGCGGCAAAAAACGTTGACAGATGCCCCACCGGCACAGAAGTTCATTACCATTTGCCAGGTTACATCTTTAGGGTACGGACTAATACCTTCGTCGGCCAGACCATGATCGGCGGCAAAAACCAGATGTGCCGGTTTTTCAATTTTTGGAGACAGCGTATCCTGTACCAGCCCTATTTGCAGGGCGATTTCTTCAAGCATTCCAAGCGATCCGAGTGGCTTGGTTTTGTTATCGATTTTATGTTGTAGTTGATCTTTTAATGTCATTATTTTTGGTTTTTATTTTGTTTCTCGCAGATTTCGCAGATTTTTTTTGAACACGAAGACTCAAAGACACAAAGGCATTTTATTTTTGCCTTTTTACTTGAACAGGGATTCCGGAAACCATCAGAAAAACTTCGTTTGCAGTTGCAGCAATGTACTGGTTCATCCAACCTTGCAGATCGGCAAACTTGCGGGCAATTTCGTTTTCAGGATGAACGCCCATTCCCAATTCATTGCTTACTACAAAAAGCTCCATTTCCTGATCGATAAATTTTTCCCATTCCTGTTTGGCAATTTCCAGACTACCATCCACATCATTGTTGTTCTGATAAAAAATATTGGTCAGCCACAGCGTTATACAATCGAGCATCACAGTTTTTCCGGATAAGTCATGCCTACTGATTTGAATTTCTTCTTCAACAGTCGTCCATTGTTCGCCCCGATCAGACTGATGGCGTTTTACCCGGTTATGGAAATCTTCGTCCCAAATGTGTGCTGTTGCCAGATACACCGGTGCATCCGAATTTTCTTCTGCTCGTTTTTGTGCAAATCTGCTTTTCCCCGAGCGCTGACCACCTGTTATAAAAGTAATATGTGCCATTTCTTAAAATTATTTCTCCCTGCTTTCAAAAAGTCAAACCCCCGGTACGCGACCAGGGGTAAGAATCATTATCATGTGCTTTGAGTGCTAAATATTGAGCAAAAACAGCTGTTACAATTACAGCTTTTATTCTTTAGTCGGACTGCAAACATCTTGTTTATAGATCCATGTTATTTTATCACCGTTGTTAATGGGCTGGTCGATAGCAATTTTTTTGGCAGGCTCGCCATTAATCTCGTAATACCAGACACTTTTGTTTGGCTCACCTTTTATACCATCAATTGCATCGACAAAAACATATTGCCCCACAGGGTGCGTTTTTACTTCCGCAACAAACTGGAGGGCTTCCAAAGCCGAAAGCCCTTCTTTCCAATTTGTCTCGATTTTCAGTTTTGGATGATTCAACGATCCAAAATCTATTTCAACAGTAACCTTTTCTCCATTGCTGGCAATAGCCGAGAATCCGAAAAAGCAGGCCAACAGCAGATAAAGGCAAAATATTTTTAGTTTTTTCATCGACTATTCAACATCAAGTGCCAAAGTCCAGTATGGAGAAATACCACAGTTATTTTGGCTCTGAATTGTGCCGCTTACATTATATACATCAAAGAAACCTCCTTCAGTTGAGCTGCCGCCACCGAATACAATAACCTGGTTATCATTTTCAGGATTTACACACACTCCGTTTACACCCGAAAGTCCTCCAATAAAAGATGAAAAAGTTCCTGTAGCAACATCAAATTTCTGAACACCACCAAGGTTTGCCCAGCTTTCATCTTCCAATTGCACCCAACCGGATGCTAAAACATAAATAGTTGAAAAATCAGAATTGGCTGATAAAATCGAACTATATCCACTATTAACGCCATCCAGATAATAAGTTTCATCAAGCGTATTTGTTGTTGTGTTAATATATCCAAGTCCCGGAGCTTCTGAATAATCGCTGTAAGTACTTACCAACGTAACATACAAATTATCGCTGTTATCTTTTACAAAATACGAGGTAACAGCCGGTGTTTCAATGTATGAAACTGAATTATCAGCTAAATCGATAACTGCAACCTGGTAGCTGTAATTTAAAGCCGCATACAATTTCCCGTTTGCAACTGCTAAACCTTCAGGTCCGCCAGGCACTGAAATTGTTTCTTCAACCTCATTAGTTGTTACGTTGAATTTTGCGATGTATGAATCGGCCATAACATCGTAATCCGCATTTCCCCAGCACGAAATGTATAGGTAGTCGCCACTGGCAACGGCAAAACGCGGCGTAACAATATCGTCAGATGCAATGGCATCAATTGATTGAACGAGCTGATCGTCAATCACAATAATTCCGTCGCTTTCGTTGGCAATCAGGTAAAAGTTACCGTTATATTGACAAGCCGATTGAATATTCGAAGTTAATTCAAGCGACAGTTCACTGTTTTGCGCCTGGTAATATTTGTTAGAAATAACACCGGTTTCAAGGTTAAAGCGGTCGATACTTGCCCCACCATTTCCCCAGCTTCCATAATTGAAAACATAGGCAACCTCACTTTGCAACACATTTACTGAAACACTTGCCTGTGTTGATAAACCTCCGTTGTCAACAGTAACGGTAAATTCAAACTCGGTATCCTCGGTCACTTCCGGTGCGGTAAATGTTGGCTGAGCCACATCAGCAGCACTCAAAGTAACTCCGTCCGGAGCTGTCCATGAATAAGAAATGTCATAGCCTTCATCATCATGAGAAGAAGAGGCATCGAGTGTTACTTCTGCGCCTTCGTAAACTTGCTGGTTATCGCCGGCATTGGCAACAGGAGCCTCAGACGGGGTATTATCGTCGTCGCAGGCAGTAAAAGCGACTGCGAACAAAATTAGAAGGGTCAGTAGTTGTGAAAATTTTTTCATTGTTGAAGATCTTAATTATTGTTATTAATTACATTGATTTTTGCAGCAATACTTAGCCTGAAATTAATTCCCGGCATCGCATAATAGCGTTGATTTTGATAATCTTTATTAAAGATATTAATGGCAGAAAACGAGCAGTCGAACTGCTGATCTTTTACATTTAGCTGATAAATCAGTCCGCAATTAACCAGCGAATAGGCATCCAGCGAACCCCGACTGGCAAGTTGTTCATCATTAATGGCATAATCGTAAAAACGCTTTCCGTAATAACTTCCATCGATGAAGAATGTAAATGCACTGTACTCCAACATATAACTGGCATTAGCCATATTTTTGGGAGTGTGGATCAATTGCTGATCAGGACGATCCTGCTCCATTTTTATGGCAGGATTATAAGTATAATTGGCAGTAAAGTCCAAGGCAAATTTCCCCAGATCGAAGTGTGAATTATACATCACTTCAACACCTTTTGTTACCACTTTCTCGAGATTAAAAGGTACCCACACTCCCTTACTTCGCCATTCAATCCAGTTTTCAATGTTCATATAAAAAGCATTGGTTCTTAGCTTCGAAGAAAACCGATCGCTGTCCCAATTGTACTCAAAGCCAGTTTCGTAACTCATACCATCTTCCGGATCAAGATCAGGATCGCCCTGATTACCCCAAAAACGATCGTTAAATGTTGGCACACGATAACTTTTCGAGGCATTAACGAAAGCTTTCAGTTTTGATTTTTCGGCCGATAAAAACTGGTACTCCAAACCTAAAGCAGGTGTAAAAGGAACCTCATAGTCAGTTACGAATTGCTGACGAAAATTAACAGTAGCTTTTAAACGCTTTGTTGGTTTATAATACCATGCGAGATAAAAATCCAAATGCTGTTCGTAATCAATTACTGAATCAGAGTATGAATATACTGTTGGAACAATGTGCTTGAACTTTATTCCCGATTTTAGCTCCATTTTCTTTCCCAATGGATATTTAAGGCTGAAGTCGGTAACCAGGCGATCTGTTTGTATTTTCTGACTTTCATCGGCATCATACACTTGTTTATCGTGCACATATCCGGCACCTAGGTTATATTTTAGTCTTTTGTTCTCATTCTTGTATTCAACCCACGCTCTGAAATTCTTATTACTCAATTCTTCCGAACTGGTATAAGTATAGTTTTGCTGCATATTGGGCTGTACCTGGTGCCAGCTGTCTTCGTACCAAAACATGGATTTGAAGTATTCGTTTGCACCAAACAAATAATTGAATTGCTGCATTATACCTTTGTTATCGATGGCAGCACCATGTTGCGTATCCTCAACCGGACCGGGATTCGAAACCTGATGATTGTGGTAAGGGTTCTGAAACGTAAAATCATTGTCAGTTGAATAGCTCAACAGTTTGGTAACCGATTCCCATTTCCCGTTTCCCACAAATACTTTAGTGCCATACATGCGTTCTCCAAACGAACCGTAAGTAATCTTTGCATCTGCCCGCAGACCATTGGTCCATGTATTCCGCTGACCGAGATAGATTGCTCCACCAACAGCACCCGATCCGTTTAATGCGGCCGAACTTCCATATTGAAGATCAAGTTTATCAAATAAAAACGTTGTAATGTTTGAGAGATTGGAGTGCCCTAAAGTCAGGGAGTTCACGTTAATCCCACCGAACATTACACTCGTGTGGTCTGCTGCAGTTCCACGAATATGAATGGTTGATAAGCCTCCAGCATCGGTTCTTATATAAATTGGAGTATAGCGCATTAGTACCTGCTCCAATCCGCCTTCCTGAGAAACCGACAATTGTTTCGGGCTAATCTGTTCGATTTTAGCACCCGTCTGAAATTTGACGTAATCGCCGTAAGCAGAAACTTCTTCTAAAATAACTGTATCCATTACGCTTTCTTCCTGCGCAAACAGACCTCCTCTACTTAGGATTAGAATAAATATGAACACAAACCTCCTCATTCACAACTTTTAAGGAGCTTTGGATAAATCAGTGAAAAATACGGATGATATTTCTCAAGCTTTTATCCCGAAGCTTAATTTATAACTGTTGAATTTATGGCAGGTCTTCTGGCTCATCCCGGTTATTGATGCCTTCCCTCCCGATCCCTCAGAAAGTGGCTTATGGTTCAATAACACGATCCGTCAACCGACGGATAGGACTTACAGCTGCGGGTACAGCTCCGGTTTTGCACCGGATTCCCTTTTCATCTTATTTCTGAAACAGAAATTTTAAGAACCTAAATTCACTGACAAAGATAGTCACATTTTTTAACAACCATGATTTATTTGAAAAAGATGACATAACAAACATCAGGTTTTATTAACAAGCCCGTTAACAACACTACAACACACTAAATTACTGACATTTACAAAACTCTCTTACCGACTAATTTCAACGTTAATTTTGATCTAAAGTTCCCTGGATCTTCCAATCAAGAACTAAATAAATCTGAAAAATCCTAAAAAATAGTAAACAGGAAAGAGGCTTGCACGAAAGTTGTTTTTACACGCTGAAAACAAATAATTTAAATGGTATGAAAACAGGTAGACGAAAAAGAAGAAATCGCAAGGAATTCAAATTAAATATAAGGTATAATAACCTGATGAATCGTTTTATACGGGAAATTGAACGGGAAGAACCGTTGGAACTGGAATCGCTGCAAACGATGCTCGTATACCAGCCAGTGATAGTGCGATAGTTACCGGGATACCTATATTTTTTTCTCGATAACTTCCTCCGACACCAAAAATACCACTGGTTTATTAGATATGGGATTGGTGCGTACAACAACAACGGTTTCGTAAACAGCTTCAATGTCTTTATAGTTGAGCACTTCGGTTGGCAAACCTTTTTTACGAACACTGCCGTTTTGCATCATGATCAACGAGTCGCAATATTCGCCGGCCAGATTAAGGTCGTGAATGATCATTAAAACAGTTAGACCAAGTTCGCGACTTAATCTACGAATGAGATTCAAAGTTTGTACCTGGTGCGTAATATCCAAATGCGAAGTTGGCTCGTCGAGCAAAAGCAGATCGGGCTCCTGAGTTAAAGCACGGGCAATTCCTGCCAATTGTTGCTCTCCTCCACTTAAAGCATTCATGTACTTTCCTTTGAGCCTGTCAACACCGGTTAGCTTCATGTATTTTTCCGCAATGGCAAAATCTTCTTTGGTCTCGAAAAACTGGAATTGTTTGTGATACGGAATCCGCCCCATCAATACATATTCTTCCACCGTCATACTACCAATTTCAATGGTTTGCGTAACAATGGCAATATTCTGGGCGCGTCGTTTCAAACCCATTTTTTGTGTATCCAGTCCGTTTAATTCCATTTTCCCCTTTAATGGAGAAAGCTCTCCGGAAATTCCTCTGAACAACGTCGTTTTTCCAGAACCATTTGGGCCGATAATTCCTACGAAATCACCTTTTGCCACCGAAAAATTGATATCCTCAAGAATAAACTTTCCCGGATATCCGCACGAAAAATTTGTTATTTGAAAAAAACGATCCATGCTAATTCAGTTTGAAATGTGATTTTGAGCGACTCAATACAATAATAAAAACCAATCCTCCCACAAAACCGGTTATTACGCCAATTGGTAATTCGTTTGGAGAAATTATGGTTCGTGCAATTGTATCGGAAAGAATCAGAAAAATAGCTCCTCCCAAAAACGAACCTGCCAAAAGAATTCGGTAATCGTTTCCGATAATCAGTCGGATTACATGAGGAATTACCAAACCAACAAAACCAATTACTCCTGCAACTGAAACAGCAATACCAGTTAGCAACGACGCAACAAAAAACAACAGCTTTATAGCCAATCCGGTGTTAATTCCCAGATGCCGTGCTTTAACCTCTCCCAAACGCAGCGCATTCAATGTTGGAGCAAAAAGGTAACTTATAATCAGTCCGGCCACTGCCGAATAAAATGCAATGCCGATAAGCGAATTATTTGATTCATCCAGCGATCCCATTACCCAAAAAACGATGTTATGCAGGTTTTCGGTGGTGGATATCGACATCAGAAACATCATGGCCGACGATGACACAAAACTCACCATTACACCAATCAGCAACATGCTGTTTATACTTAATCCTCCACGTTTAATACTCAGAAAGTAAACAACAACCAATGTAATTAGTGCGCCTAAAAAACCAAAGGCAGGTAACGACAGGAAGCTCAAAGAGTTCAAACCAAAAACTATGGCTACGGCAACACCAAGCGCTGCTCCCCCTGAGATTCCTAAAGTATAAGGTTCAACCAAAGGATTGCGGTAAATACCTTGCAACACCGCACCCGATAAACTTAACGCCCCTCCGATTCCAATGGCCAGCAAAATTCGTGGAATTCGAATTTTTGATAATACTGTATATTCAATGCTTGTTTTATCGGCCAGAATCTGGGGCAATTGCGAAAGTGAAACTTTTATTTCGCCCGAAGACAGTGAAATAAGCACAGAGACTAACAGCAGCAACAGTAATGCTGCTAGAAACAGAATCCATTTTATATACTTCTTATTCACTTATCTTTTTTTGTGGTCTATCATCAGTAAATGACACACCTTTTTAACTAATATTCTATACCCACGCGTGCCTGCACACCTTCATCGTAAGGATGTTTTTCTTTTTCAAGCACCGTAACATAATCTGCTTTTTCCTTTACTTTTTCGGTGGCTCCTCTACCTGTTAGAATCAACTCGGTTCCATATGGTTTTTTATCGATAAAATCACACAGTTTCTTTTCTTTGATATAGCCGTATTTAATGGCTATCAATATCTCATCGAGCACCAAAACTTTTGTATTGTTCTCTTCAATAAAGGCTTTCAGGATTTTTAGTCCTTCAGCGGTTGAAGCATGATATTCTTCGGGAGTAATTTGCGGATTGGCCATTGGCATACCTTCAGAAAAGGTAAAAACTGTTGCCCCTTGCTTTTTTAACACCTGAATTTCGTTGTAACCGTATGAATCGGGCTTTTTAAAAAACGATGCATAAACAACTGAATGCCCATGCCCTAGCGCTCTGATGGCCAAACCAACAGAAGCAGTTGTTTTTCCTTTCCCGTCGCCGGTGTAAATATGTACCAATCCTTTCTCCATATTATTTGTTTACAAAACGGTATATATCTTCCAGGGCACTTACAAAATTTGCAGGTGTTGGACTACACGAAGTCTCCGATGCAATTAAAAATACTTTATCATTTTTCACTGCTGCCATACCATCGTACGCTTTCCAAACTTTCTGTTCCTGTTCGCCAAATCCGCCCATTTCGGCAATTATAATTACATCAGGATTTTTCAAAAGGATACTTTCGCGGGTCATTGTTCCATGCTCAAGACCCGACGCAATGTTTTCTCCGTTACAGTACAAAATAAAATCGTTCATAAACGTATTATCAAGCACAGTGAAAACCGGATTTGCTCCGATCTGAAAGAATATTTTTGAAGGTGGTAATTGTTTCGACTTAGACTGAATTTCAGCAACTTTAGCTTTTGCACCGGCTATAACCGTCTTTGCTTGCTCTTCGTTACCGATCATTTTTGCAATATCGAGGGTTTGGTCGCAAATTTCTTCAAATGTCCGCGGCGTTTCCAACACTTCAACGTGTATTCCAAGTTTTTCAAGAGTAGCGATATCCTGTGGTTTGGTCAATTTCATAGTCAACACCAAATCAGGCTTCAATGCGAAAATCTTCTCCACATTTACATCTACAGTTGAGCCAATTTCCTCAATTCCATCGTTCACTGCCTGTACGCAATAACTCGTACATCCAACCAATTTATCTTTTCCGCCAACCAGGTAAATATTTTCGGTAATCGAAGGTGCCAGCGAAATTACGCGCTTAACGTCCTGTGCAAGCACCGAAAAACCGGCAAGCAGCAATAATAAGATAATTTTACATTTCATCTGTCTACAAATTAACAGGAAATCAGGTGCAGAAATCAATAGATTGATTCCCGAAACTTTGATCCCGAAGTTCGTTCATCCATATTGTTGGCAGGTCTTCTGACTTATCCCCTTTGATCATTGCCTTCCCGTCATTGGCTGAACCGACAGTGGCGTGAGTAATGATCAGTTTCAGGATTTACAGCTGCGGGTACAGTTCCGGATTTACACCGGATTCCCTTTTCATCGTGTTTATAGTGCTATAAACCATCGAACCAAACTCGCGGACAAATATAAGCAGAATCTTTTCTGCCGGAAAGTTTTCTGATTTGTTTTCTGTATTTGAGGAGGAGAATTGCAATGCAGTGGGGGTTAACAATTCTCTAAACGAGGATTATATTTTCATCAGTTCCATGTCGAAACCGGGTTTTTCGCCCGCTACTAACTGACTGATAATTTTTCCTGTTATCGGGCCAAGACTAACGCCCATCATGGCATGACCGGCTGCTACAAGCAAATTATTGTACTTGCTTGTTCGGCCAATTATTGGAACTCCGGTTGGTGTAACCGGCCGCAAACCTTCCCAAATGTCAAGTTTTTTGGCATCCAGTTTTTCCATGTTTGGCAAAGCTTTTTGTGTACGATTGATAATCGCCTGAACACGGTTGTATGAAATATCTCCGATGATTCCGTTGAACTCCATTCCGCTACCCAAACGCACTGTATTTTCAAAAGGCGTCAGCGCCACTTTGGCTTCTGTTAAGATCAGTGGTGTTTGTAGCTTCAAGTTGTCTTTTTGTAAATCGAAGCTGTAACCTTTACCCGCAATTACCGGAACTTTAACACCAACAGAAGCTGCAAGTTTTGCTGAATAAGAACCTGTTGCCAACACAAACTCATCCGCGTTCAGTTTCCCAAAACTGGTGTCCACTGCTTTTATTTTACCTTTTTCAACCTGAAAACTACTTACAGATGTATCGTATCGAAAACCAACACCACTCTGTTTTAAGGAAGTTCTCAGCCAGCGCAGATGTCCTTCCGGCGAAACGTTTCCATCACTTTTGTACAGAACAGCCCCGGCAACCTGCAAATCAATTTCCGGTTCAATTGTTTTCAAATGCTGTCGGTTAAGCAGCTGCGTTTCAATTCCAAGGTCATTTGCAATTCCGGCCAAAACAACTTCCTCTTCCAAACCTTTCTCGGTCGTCGCAGCCATCAACAATCCTTTGTTTGTGAAACCACTTTGATTGTTGTTTTCAGCACTCAACGCTTCATACAACTTACGGCTTTCATCATTCAGTTTGTACAAAGTTGGAATGGCGCGGGCAACCGATTTTTTGTTCGCATCTTTCATAAACTTTAAAAACCACGGGAGCGAGGAAATATTTTTACCCGGCGGAAGATAAACGGGACTGGTTCGGTCTAGCATCATTTTCAATCCGGAGCGCAACATTTCAGGTGACGCCAAGGGCACAAAATGACTTGGCACCAGCAGTCCGCAATTTCCATATGAACAACCTTCTTCATTGTTTTCACTGCCGGCTTCAATCACGTCCACCTCGAATCCGGCCTGATTCAAATAATAAGCACAATGCAAACCTATTACTCCCGCTCCTATAACAATAATTTTCTTGCTCATCTTCTGCTATAGTTTTCCTACCACCCTAAATCCGTGTGCATACGGATCGTCCTCATCGTCGATAATAATATGATTGTAGCCGGTAACTTTTGCCCAGCCTTCAATCCCCGGAACAATGGCGTCGAAATCGCCCACTTTTTGCTGCTGCTCAACGGTACCGATAAACTGGCTACCAATTACACTCTCATGCAAAAATGTAGAGCCCAACTGAAGTTTTCCGTTTGAGAACCACTGCGCCATCCGGGCAGAAGTACCTGTTCCGCACGGGCAACGATCGATCGCCTTTTCGCCATAAAAAACAGCGTTACGCGCATCGGCTTCTTCGCTTTTTGTATTTCCTGTCCAGAGTACATGGCTCAAACCACATATCTTCTCGTTTTGCGGATGTACAAAGCTGTATTTCTCATTCAGTCCTTTACGAATCGCGCCACTAAAAGTGATCAACTCATCAGCAGTAAAATTGTGCAATCCCGAGAAATTAGGTTGCTCATCAACAATAGCATAAAAGTTTCCGCCATAAGACACATCAACAGTCAACTCGCCCAAATGCGGACTTTCAACTGTTAGACCTCGTGCATACAAAAACGACGGAACATTAATAATTTTTACCGACGTTACTTTGCCTTTTTCATTCTGTTTATAATGAGCCAAAACCAATCCGGCAGGCGTTTCCAAACGAACTGTTCCGGGTGTATGCGGCACAATCAAACCTTCCTCAACAGCAATGGTAACCGTGCCAATGGTTCCGTGCCCACACATGGGCAAACAACCACTTGTTTCGATGAAAAGAATTCCCGCGTCGTTGTGCGGATTTTCCGGAGGAAATATAAAACTCCCCGACATTTGCTCGTGGCCTCGCGGCTCGAACATCAAACCTGTGCGAATCCAATCGTATTCCTCAAGGAAGTGTTCGCGTTTCTCAAAAATACTTTTCCCCTTTAAGCGGGGAACACCACCGGCCACTACCCGCACCGGATTGCCGCAGGTATGTCCATCGATACAAAAAAATGATCTTCTTGTCATTGTCAGATTCTATAAAATCATAACTATACTATTTAACCGCGGCGTTAGTCCACGTGTCGTTAACTACTCTCCAAATGTTTAGCGGGTTGCTGTTCTGCAATTCGGCAGGCAATAAACTGTCAGGGAAATCCTGGAAAGCCACCGGACGTACAAATCGCTTTATGGCACTCACACCAACCGATGTAAAACGCGAATCGCTTGCTGCCGGGAAAGGTCCGCCGTGCTGCATTGCGGCACAAACTTCCACACCGGTCGGAACTCCGTTTAGCAACAGTCGTCCACATTTTTCGAGCAAGGCGTCAACAATTTCCTGGTTGTCGGGCAACTCACTTTCTATTGCATGAACAGTAGCCGTTAACTGGCCTTTTAAGCCGTTCACCACATCCAGTAGTTCTGACTTGTTTTCGCAAACCACCAGTAAACTAAAGGGGCCAAAAACCTCTTCGTGCAAATGCGGATTTTTTATGAAATCAGCACCAGAAACTGTAGCAAGTGCAGGAGGAACATTTCCTGTTTCTTCTCCGATTCCTTTTCCAAGCAGTTTCACTTCTGAGTGCGAGAACATTTTGTCCTTGTTCAGTTCGTAATTTCGGAGCACCGAAGTGCTGAACATTTGAGAACCTGTTGTTGCGGCAACTTCTTTTGCCAGTTCTTCCACAAATGCTTCGTATCCATCTGTTTTGGTGGTGATCAGCAATCCGGGATTGGTACAAAACTGACCAGCTCCAAGATTTACCGAAGCAACCAGTTTTGATGCAATTGCAGCATGGTCGTTAGCCAGTGCTTCTTCCATTACAACCACCGGATTAATACTTCCCATTTCTGCAAAAACAGGAATTGGCTCTTCACGATCAGCAGCCAGTTTTACCAGTGCCATTCCCCCTTGATACGAACCTGTAAATCCGACAGCTTTTGTAACCGGATGTTTCACCAATAACTGACCTGATTCATAACTTGCATCATCGATAAAACCAAAAGTTCCGGCAGGCAATTCGCATTTTTCGACAGCTTCTTCAATAGCAGCTGCCACCAACGCCCCCGTTTTTGGATGTGCAGGATGACCTTTTACAACCACCGGGTTTCCACCGGCCAAAGCAGAAGCGGTATCACCACCGGCAACAGAAAATGCCAGCGGAAAATTTCCGGCGCCAAAAACCACAACCGGCCCAAGTGGCACCAATTTCTTTCTGATATCAGGTTTTGGCAGAGGCTCACGTCCCGGATCACCAACGTCAATGGTTGCTTCGCACCACGATCCTTCGTCGATCAGGTCGGCAAACTTATTTAGCTGGCCAACAGTACGTCCACGCTCTCCGCGAACACGGGCTTCCGGCAAATTGGATTCAGCCATTACGGTTTCCACCAATTCGTCGCCAATATTCATGATCTCCTCACCGATCGTCCGCAAAAAAGTTGCACGCTTTTCCGCAGAAACTTTCTTATACACGTTGAAGGCTTCAGCAGCCTTCAACATTATCTCATTAATTTGGTCGTTTAATTCTGCCATACTCTAAAATTTAGGTCGGTTTGCCAATGCAGTTTCAATCGTTGCAATGATCGATTCGCGTTCTGCTCCCGTGATCATTTTTCTTGGAGCGCGCACATATTCTGTTCCAATACCGGTGTACACTTCGCAAAGTTTGATGTACTGTACCAATTTCGCGTGGATATCCATTTCGAAAAGCGGCATAAACCACCGATACAATTCCAATGCTTCATCAATTTTTCCGGCTTTGGCCAACTCGTACAATACCACTGTTTCTTTAGGGAAAGCACAAACCAAACCGGCAACCAATCCGTCGCCACCCAACAACAACGACTCCAAACAAAGTGTGTCAACACCACCAAGAATCTTAAAACGATCACCTAAAGCATTCTTTAATCTTGTAATGTTTGTAAGGTCGCGGGTAGATTCTTTTACTGCTTCGATATTTGGTACACCTTTCAGTTTCTCGAACATCGGCACTGTAATCTCGATTTTGTAATCAACCGGATTATTGTACAACAGAATGGGTAACGAAGTAGCTTCAGCAACAGTTTTAAAATACTCAACAGTTTCATCGGCATCAGCTTTGTATAACAGCGGTGGAAGCAACATCAAACCATCGGCGCCATTTGCTTCGGCTTGTTTTGCAGCCTCAACAGCATTTACTGTGCTCGACTCAGCAATGTTCATAATTACCGGTACCTGTTCGCGGTAAGGCTGAAGCGATTTTACTAGCTCAACTTTCTCTTCGTTACTTAAAGTACTTGATTCGCCCAGCGAACCTCCGATAATAATTCCTGACACTCCTGATTCAATCTGGAATTCAATGTTCTTGATAAAAGCCGGAATATCCAGTTCGCCGTTTTCCTTAAATTTTGTTGTTACTGCGGGATAAACCCCTGTCCATGTTGGTCTCATATTTTATTATTTATTTGATGACTATTTACAAAAGCAAATTTAAAGGAGTTAAACACCTTTTTATTTTCTTATTTTATCCATTTTTTGAACTATTTTACCCTCTTATAGTTTTAGAGTATATTATTATGGTAATTGAGAACAATTTCAAGAGGAGAACATTTACTGATCGATAAAAAATGAAGGCAGTACGTTTTGTAATTCCAAAGACAGGAGGTAACTCATTCCGACTACAAATAGATGATGGGGCACACTTTTATGATACAATACATTATCATCCCGAGCATCAGATAACTTACATTGTGAAAGGAGAAGGAACCAGTTTTATCGGAAATCATGTGGAACGTTTTCAGCCGGGCGATGTTTTTATAATTGGAAAAAATGTGCCGCACGTTACAAAATGCGACGAAACTTATTACCACCCCGACAGCAACCTGGAGGTGTTAAGCATTTCCTTGTTTTTTAAAGATGAAACGTTTGGAAACCAGTTTTTCGAAATTCCGGAAATGTTGCACATAAAACACTTACTTGATAAAGCTTCGATGGGAGTAAAAATTGACGGGCCGGATAAAAATATATTGATTGAATGGATAAAACAATGCCCCGATGCGGATGGATTCAAGCGCTTTCAACTGCTGATGAGTATTCTAAACACTTTCGCACACTCTAAAGATTTACGCACACTTTCTTCGGTGAGTTACACCACGCCAACACGCGAGTCGGATAACGAACGAATCAATGTGATCTTTAACTTTCTATCAAAAAACTTCCGTAACGAAGTAAATCTGGGGCAACTTGCCGATGTGGCAAATATGACTCCCAACTCGTTTTGTCGTTATTTTAAACAACGAACAGGCAAGGCTTATTCTGAATTTCTGAACGATATGCGCATTGAATATGCGGGGAAATTAATAGCAGGAAGTAACGAGAGTTTTGGCAATATCGCCATTGACTGCGGTTATAACAGCATTTCGTATTTTAATCGTCAGTTTAAACGTATTAACGGAATATCGCCTTTACAATACCGGAAAAAGTTTAAAGGTGGCTCTGTGTAATCGAATCAGGATATTCAATATCCACTAAAAACAAACCTTGCGCCGGCGCTGATGCTCCTGCAGCTCCACGGTTCTGCTTTTCAATAATATCGCAGAATTGTTGAATACTCAGTTTACCCTGCCCCACTTCCAGCAAAGTTCCCACAATGGCACGCACCATGTTGCGCAAAAAACGATCGGCTTTTACAATAAACAGTAACTTCTTTTGGTGTACGATCCACTCGGCCTGCATAATTTTACAGTTGTTGGTTTTCACATCGGTGTGTAAGCGGCTAAAGCTGGTAAAATCGGTGTAATTGAAAAGTTTCTGTGCTGCCTGGTTCATTTTCTCCACATCCATTGGTTTCAGGTATTTGTGGCTTGTTTCTGTAGCAAACGGATCTTTTTCGGTGGAAATAAAATAATGATACGTACGCGAAGTAGCGCTAAACCGGGCGTGTGCCTCCTCATCAACCGGCCACACTTTTTGCACAGCAATGTCGGAGGGTAAAAAGCTATTGAGTTTATAAACGATGTCCAGATTTTCAGGAATACCATTTTGGGTGTCAAAATGCAGGATAAAAAACGAGGCATGCACTCCGGTATCTGTTCGTCCTGCACCGACCACTGCTATTTTCTCTCGCAGAATTTTTGACAAGGCGTCTTCCATCACCTCCTGAACAGAAACAGCGTTAGGCTGAATCTGCCATCCGTGGTAATTGGTTCCTTTGTAACTGAGTTGCAAAAAATAGCGTTGTGGCATTGTTCTCGTTTTTCAGGGTGCAAAATTACAGAAAAAGTTGAAAGTTTAGATCAGCTATACTGGTCGAATTGAAAATCGGCCATAGCCAAATCCCGACCACAGCGTCCGTACCAAAATCGCTATAAGTTTCTGCAAAAAATAGCCGCCTCTCTTTTCCAGAGAGGCGGCCCCAGTTAACCCCAAACACGCGACTTCAGAACGAAGCCAAAAGTTTTTGAAAAATTCATTCACTTTTATAATCCTTATCCCTTGATTTTCAAATGCATTTCTTTTTATTTCTGTGCCTAAATATTAAATCCATAAAATATCAGATTCTTCTTTAATTCCGTTAATTTATGGAGTTACAATACATTCATTGGTTGTTTTAATTTGGCGGCCCTCTAGTGGGTCAGTCAACTTTTATCAAATAAATATAAAACTTTAATTCGTTAAAAACAAGCAATATAAAGATGTTGCTTAACAATAAACATCTATGCTGACATTTTTACAATGAATCAAGATTCTGAATTCCAACAACTTTCATAAAACTTACCCAAACCACATGACAACCTGACAGATAACACTGAAATTCTTTCAGAAAAATTCGTCTGGTACAGCATTTGATTTATTAGTGATAGAAAAGTTCAATGAATTGTTTAACCAAAAAGTTAAAGGAGGATTAAGTCATGAAATTAGCAAAAAGAAACGAACCGTATTATCCATCATTCTTTGACAGGTTTTTCAACAATGATTTGATGGATTGGGACTACAACAATTTTTCGAGTACAAATACTTCGTTGCCTGCAATCAATGTAAAAGAAACCGACGATGATTTTGTAATTGAAGTTGCCGCTCCGGGAATGGACAAAAAAGATTTTAATGTGAACTTTAAAAACAATGTACTTACCATTTCTTCGGAAAAGAAAAGTGAGAACGAAGAGAAAAAAGACAAGTACACTCGTCGTGAGTTCAGTTATCAATCATTCCAACGTTCATTTACAGTAGCAGATAACGCGGTTGTTGGCGAAAAGATTTCAGCGAAGTACGACAATGGAATTTTACACATTGTTTTACCAAAACGCGACGAAGTGAAGCCACAACCTGAAAGACAAATTAAAATTGCTTAATGATTTATACAAACGTCGTTCAATTGATTTGGACGACGTTTTTTATGAAATAGTGCTAAGTATACCCAATTATTCAAAACTCCAGATCCAGCTAATTGTGGCATCCACGGTACTAAAGGGTTCCGACATATACCCTTTATCCTGCGTTTGAATCAACATCGGGTAAACAATATCTTCCGGATTCTCAGTAACTATAGCAACTCTCTTTTTATGAAATACGTGCGGATACTGCTGATAAAATTCTGGAATTTCAATATGCCGGCCGGGTTTAATATCGAAATGTGCAGAACGGTAATCGAGCACAAAACCAATTACATCTCCAGGAATCAGCTTTTTTTCAATGGCATCACGCCATGATTCTTTAACATTTTCAACAGTTATCAATCCAAAATAGTATTTAAACATAATACGATCTCTGTAATCGTATTTATATATTAAACCAGACATAATTGTGTTTTTGAATGACCCAAAATAAAGTTACAAATAATCGGCAAATATATTACTATAGAAACATTATTTTAAACAGACGATATACACACCTAATAATCTGCACATTACGATTACAACAAGAAGTTTAACAACACATCTGATTAATTTTGATTATTCTTTTATAAATAACAACAGAAATATCTCTTCATAATACTTTACCTCATCTACTCAATAGACATTTAATTACTTAAAATTTTTTAACACAATTAAAGCCTTTTTATGACTGCAATCTTTTATTTTCGTGCTTTCGAAAAAATAGACGAACTGTTTTTTAGAAATGGTATTCTAATTTCACACTGTAAATTCGAATATTCGGATGCTGAAAACCTTTTCCGTCTTCTGTCTTCCGACCGAATTTACTAAACCAGAGAAATTGAATAAAGGACAATTGTTAAAAATTTAAAGAAATAACGATACAGATGAATCAAGCAGTTGATATCAAAGAATTGAACGAAAGAATTCAAAGAGAGAGTTCGTTTGTGGATATGATTTCCATGGAAATGAACAAGGTGATTGTTGGACAAAAACACCTGGTTGAAAGTTTGCTGATCGGCTTACTTTCTAATGGTCACATTTTGCTGGAAGGTGTTCCGGGCTTGGCGAAAACACTTGCCATTAAATCCTTGTCGCAAACAATCAGCGCTAAATTTTCACGTATTCAGTTTACTCCCGACTTGCTGCCTGCCGACGTTCTGGGAACAATGATCTACAGCCAGAAGAGAGAAGAGTTCAGCATTAAAAAAGGGCCGATCTTTGCCAACTTTGTATTGGCAGATGAGATCAACCGTGCACCGGCAAAAGTGCAATCGGCACTGCTCGAAGCCATGCAGGAACGCCAGATTACTATTGGCGACGAAACCTTTAAACTTGACGAACCATTCCTGGTAATGGCTACACAAAACCCGATTGAGCAGGAAGGTACTTACCCGCTGCCAGAAGCGCAGGTCGACCGTTTTATGCTGAAAGTGGTGATCAACTACCCGAAAAAGGAGGAAGAGCGTCAGATCATCAATCAAAACCTGCTGGCACAGTTCCCTGAAACAACAACAATTCTGAAACCGGAAGACATTATTAAAGCCCGCAACGTGGTGAAAGATGTTTACATGGATGAAAAAATACAGAAATACATTGTTGACATTGTTTTTGCTACACGCGAACCGGAAGAATACAAACTGGAAAAATATTCAGATATGATCGCTTACGGAGCCTCGCCAAGGGCAGGAATCAGTTTGGCTCAGGCAGCAAAAGCTTTTGCCTTTATTAAACGCCGCGGTTATGTAATTCCTGAAGACGTTCGTGCCGTTTGTCCTGATGTATTGCGTCACCGTATCGGACTGAGCTACGAAGCCGAGGCCAACAACATTACACAGGAAGAAATTATTACCGACATATTGAACCAGGTAGAAGTACCTTAAACGGTTACAAGTTACAGGTTGCAAGTTTCAAGTTCGAGATAGCTGAACCTGCAACGTGGAACATGAAACAAATTTCATGGAGACAACTGATTTATTAAAAAAAGTACGGAAGATTGAGATAAAAACACGTGGTTTGTCGCGCAATATTTTTGCCGGCGAGTACCACAGTGCTTTTAAAGGGCGCGGTATGGCTTTCTCGGAAGTGCGCGAATACCAGTTTGGCGACGACATTCGTAACATCGATTGGAATGTTACTGCCCGCTACAGTCACCCCTACGTAAAAATATTTGAAGAGGAACGCGAGCTCACCGTGATGTTGCTGATCGACGTAAGTGGATCGCGCGAATTTGGTTCGTTTGAAAAGCTGAAGAAAAATGTAATTACAGAACTGTCTGCTGTGCTTTCGTTTTCGGCGATTCAAAACAACGACAAAATCGGGGTGATATTCTTTTCGGATAAGATCGAGAAATTCATTCCGCCGAAAAAAGGAAAAAGTCACATCCTGCGAATCATTCGCGAGTTGATCGACTTTCACCCCGAAAGTAACGGCACCGACATTACCGAAGCTGTTCGTTACATGACAAACGCCATTAAAAAGCGCTGTACAGCCTTTATTATTTCCGACTTTATGGACGATAACAAAGACCTGGAAATAGCTCTTTCTATAGCGAACAACAAGCACGACATGGTGGCGCTGAACATATACGACGAGCGCGAAACAGAACTGCCATCTATCGGAATGATAAAGCTGAAAGATGCTGAAAAAGGCAATTACGTTTGGGTGGACAGCAGTTCTCGCAAAACGCGTAAACTTTATGCCGACTGGTGGATAAAACACATGGGCCGGCTGGATGTGATGTTCAAAAAAAGCGGTGTTGATTATGTATCGATAAACACCAACGAAGACTATGTAAAATCGTTAATGACCTTGTTTAAAAAACGGGCATTAAAATAGAGAAGCATGCAATTGAAATTAAAAATATTATTTCTGTTTACATCAATTCTTATTGCAGGAACAACGCAGGCGCAGCGCATAAAAGCCACTGCCAGCCTCGATTCTGCAAATATTCTGATCGGCGACCAGGTAAAACTTTTCCTGGAAGTTGATCACCCAAAAGATGTAAACGTACAGTTCCCGGCAGTTCCGGATACGATTAACAGCCTGATTGAAGTGATCAGCCGTTCGGGTGTCGACACTTTTGAGCTGGATGACGAAACGCTGATGAAACAAATTCAGGCCTACACCATTACAAGTTTCGACAGTGGAAGTTACCGTATTCCGCCTTACTGGTTTAAAATCGATGTGGACGGAACAATTGATTCCATTCCCAGCAACGGTGTTACACTGAATGTTTACACCATGCAAATCGATACCACCAAAGGGCCGACCGACATAAAAATGCCTTATGGTGCTCCGCTGACTTTAAAAGAAGTTACACCTTATATTTTGGGTGTGATTCTTATCGGAGCCATCATTTTCTTCCTTTTATATTCGATTAAGCGGAAGAAAAACAACAAGCCTATATTTTCACGTCCGGCAAAACCAAAAGAGCCGGCGCATATTGTTGCGTTACGAGAGTTGGATCGTATCAAGACTGAAAAAGTGTGGCAAAAAGGCAAGACCAAACAATATTACAGCGAGCTGACCGATACACTGCGGGAATATATTGAAGACCGGTTTGGCATTCGGGCGTTGGAGCAAACTACAGACGAAACGATTGAAAGTTTCAGAGTACAGAAAGGATTGATTAACGAGAAACATTTCTCGAACCTGTCGCAATTGCTACAATTAGCCGATTTGGTAAAATTTGCCAAATATCAGCCACTGCCCGACGACGATAACTTGTCGCTGGTAAATGCCTATTTCTTTGTCAACGACACGAAGAAAGAGGAACAGAAAAAGGCTGACAGCAAAGACGCTGAAAAAGGAGATGATGATGAAAACGTTGAAGAAGTTGAGATAAAATAGAAAGAGATGTTTGAAGGATTGACATTTAAAAACCCTGAGCTATTTCACATCCTGTGGATATTGATTCCCATGGTGGCGTGGTATATTTTCAGGCAGAAAAAAAATACCGCAAGCATCCAGGTTTCATCCACTGCTTCGGTAATAAAAGCCCCAAGAACCATCAGGCATTATTTGCGTCACCTGGTGTTTTTATGCCTGCTAATCGCCATCAGTTTTTTTGTGGTTGTTCTGGCTCGTCCACAATCATCTAGAAACTGGGAACAAAGCGAAACAGAAGGTATCGACATCGTTATTGCGCTTGATATTTCGAGTTCGATGCTGGCACAGGATTTCAGCCCAGATCGTTTGGAAGCTGCTAAAAATGTAGCTATGGAATTCATCTCTGGGCGTGAATACGACCGCATGGGACTTGTGGTTTTTGCCGGCGAAGCTTTTACGCAATGTCCGCTTACAACCGACCGCGCCGTGTTGCTCAACCTGTTTAAAGATATTGAAAGTGGCATGATAGAAGATGGAACAGCTATCGGAAACGGACTGGCCACTTCGGTTGCGCGCCTGAAAGACAGCGAAGCCATCAGCCGCGTGGTTATTCTGCTTACCGACGGTGAAAACAACCGCGGAGAAGTTGCTCCGGTAACTGCCGCCGAAATTGCCAAAACATTTGGTATTCGTGTGTATACGGTTGGAGTGGGAAGCATTGGAACGGCACCCTACCCCGTTCAAACACAGTTTGGCATTCAGTTGCGCGATATGCCGGTGAAGATTGACGAAGAAACCCTGCAGGAAATATCGTCGCTTACTGACGGACGTTATTTCAGGGCAACCAGCAATACCAAGCTGGAAGAGATTTATAAAGAGATTGACGCATTGGAAAAGTCGAAAATAGAAGTGCGCGAATTTAGCCGCAAGTCGGAAGAATTTATGCCTTTTGCCCTGCTTGGGGCACTGTTTTTGATTGTGAGTTTATTCCTGCGTTTAACGATATTCAGAAGTATCCCATAAAAAGATAGAAGGATGGAAATGTTTAGGTTTGCAAATATCGAATACTTATGGGGATTGTTACTAATTCCGCTGCTGGCACTGTTTTTTGCCTGGTCGCGAATCTCGCGCCGCCGTGCATTAAAAAAGTTTGGTCAGCAGGAAATCCTTGGGCAACTGATGCCCTACAGTTCAGGCAACCGCCCCGTTGTTAAGTTTATCATTCTGATGCTGGCACTGGCATTCTTTGTTGTCGGTATTGCCCGCCCCCAGTTCGGATCGAAATTAAAAACTGAAAAACGCGAAGGTGTGGAGCTCATGATCGCGCTGGACGTGTCGAACAGTATGATGGCCGAAGATATTCAGCCCAACCGTTTAGAACGGGCGAAAAGAGCAATTTCACGACTGGTAGACCGTTTGAAAGACGACAAGATCGGATTGATCGTTTTTGCCGGCGATGCTTACACGCAGCTGCCAATTACCACCGATTACAATTCGGCAAAACTGTTTTTGAATTCGGTGAACACGCAAATCGTTCCTAAGCAGGGAACGGCAATCGGAGCAGCCATCGATTTGGCACGAAAATCGTTTACTCCAAACGGCGAAGCCAACAAAGCGATTGTAATTATTACCGACGGTGAAAACCACGAAGACGACGCATTGGCATCAGCCAAAGCAGCTTTGGATGAAGGCGCTATTGTACATACCATTGGAATGGGATTGCCTTCGGGTTCGCCAATTCCGGTTTTTCGCAACGGACAAACCGATTATTTGAAAGACCGCGACGGGAATGTGGTGGTAACAAAGTTGAATGAACAAATGCTGGAGCAAATTGCTGCTACCGGTGGAGGAATTTATGTACGTGCAAACAATGCACAGGTGGGATTAAATGCCCTGTTCGACGAAATAAATAAAATGGAAAAACAGGAAATGGAAACGCGCACTTATTCGGAGTACGACGACCAGTTCCAGTATTTCTTTGCAGTGGGATTGTTTTTGCTGTTACTGGAATTTGTAATTCTTGAACGCAAAAACAAGTATTTGAAGCGGATAAAATTGTTTGGATAGAAGGAGGAGACATGAAGAAGACAATCATATTATCATTATTTATAGTCATTTCGGTAACCGTTTTCGGGCAAAACGAACGAAAATTTGTACGTAACGGGAACAAACTTTTCATGGAAGCCGTGCGCGATACTATGAAAGTTGACACCGTAAAATACAGTAATGCAGAAACCGAATACCGCAAGGCGCTGGAAAAACGCCCTGAAGATTTGAAGTGGAACTACAACCTGGCCGATGCATTGTACAAACAACAAAAGTTTGAAGATGCAGAGGTTAAATTCAGCGAACTAGCCGAGAAAATGGAAGAGCCGGTTGAGCGTGCCCGCGTTAATCACAACCTGGGAAATACGCAACTGATGCAAGAGAAACTGGATGAAAGTATTGAGTCGTACAAAAAAGCGCTGCGTGAAAATCCTGATGATCTGGAAACCAAATACAATCTGGCCTATGCACAAATGCTGAAAAAGAAAAAAGAACAGCAACAGCAGCAAAATAAAGATCAGAACAAGGATCAGAATAAAGACAACAAGGACCAGAACAAAGATCAAAATAAGGATAAAAACGATCAGAATAAGGATAACCAGGACCAAAACAAAGATCAGAACAAGGATCAGCAGGATCAGAATAAAGATCAAAACAAGCAGGATCAGAACCAAAATCAGAACAAGGACCAAAATAAAGACCAGCAGCAAAAACAACAACCTCAGCAAAATAAAATTTCGAAACAGGATGCTGAGCAACTGTTGCAGGCTTTGCAAAACGACGAACGCGACATTCAGGATAAGGTGAAAAAAGCGAAAGCTGCCAAAGCCAAACGTACGCGTTCGGAAAAAGAATGGTAATTGGCATGATAAACGATTAAAGATTAAGGATTAATCGGATACAAAAAGAAGCAATTGAACAAAAACAATAATTTTGTAGGCTTTGAAACGATGATGAAGAAACTGGTAATATATATTTTTCTTATTTGCGCGGCGGTTGCAGCCCGGGCCGAACAAACCCGTTTTACCATGTCGGCACCAAGCGCCGTTGAAATGGGACAACAATTCAGGCTGAGCTTCCAATTGAACGACAGGGGTACAAACTTGCAGCTTCCTCCGGGATTAAGCGATAATTTCCAAATATTAATGGGGCCGAGTACCGGGCAGTCAACCAGTATTCAAACCATTAACGGGAAAACGACTTCGGAAGTAACTTATTCGTACACCTATATTTTGCGGGCCAAAGCAGAAGGAACTTTCGAAATCCGCCCGGGATCGATAGAAGTAAACGGAAAGGTTTTTGAATCCAATTCCCTGTCTATCCAGGTGGTGAAAGCACAGGCGCAACCCAACCAGTCGCAGGGAGGCGGAACGCAACAAGATCAAGGCACAGCGCAAAATGTAGAGCTCGACAAAGACAACCTGTTTGTGCGCGTTGATTTAAGCAAACGAAACGTTTTCCGTGGAGAGCAAATTATTGCCACCGTAAAATTGTATGTAAATCCGAATGTTCCGGTGCATGGTTTTGACGAGGTAAACCTGCCCACGTACGAGGGTTTTTACACCCAGGATATCGATATTCCGCAGCAGATAAATTTCACCCGCGAGGTATACAACGATAAAATTTACCAGGTTGGAATACTGAAAAAGACGATTCTTTTCCCGCAGCAAAACGGACGATTGACAATCGAGCCATTCAGCATGGCACTGTTGATCCGCCAGCGGGTAAAGGCACGTAGTTTTTTCGATGACTTTTTCGACAATTACCGAACCGTAAAAGCACGCGTTACCAGCGATGCTGTTTCGGTGAATGTAAAAGATCTTCCAACCGAACCGGCCAATTTTATGGGCGGCGTGGGTAACTTTAATGTATCGTCAGAAATCAGCAGTACCAATGTAACCACCAACGATGCGGTTACGCTTACCATGAAAATTTCGGGTAACGGTAATATTCGTTTGGTGCGTTCTCCGGAACTGGATCTGCCTAGCGATTTTGAAGTTTACGACCCGCGTGCAACCGATAACGTACAAGCCAACGACAATGGCGTTTCGGGGAATAAAACTATTGAATACCTGTTTCAGCCACGTTTTGAAGGCGACTATGAAATTCCGCCGATCAAGTTTGCCTACTTCAATCCTTCAACAGGAAAATATGTAACCAAATCAACCGATGCTTACACGCTGCATGTTGAAAAAGGTACAGAAGAGCAATCAACCACTGTGATCAGTTCGCGACGTAAAGAAGACTTGCAATTGATCGGACAGGATATCCGCTTCATTAAATCAGGTAAGCCAATGTTGCAGGTAAAAGGACATACCTTCTACGGAAGTACCATCTTTTATTTGATCTACCTGATTAGTGCCGTTCTCTTTGTGGTGCTGTATTTCGTGTACCGCAAAAAAGCCCGCGAAAATGCCAACATTGCACTGGTAAGAAATAAAAAGGCCAACCGCGTTGCTGTAAAACGTTTGAAAGCGGCTGCCGGTTATATGAAACAAAACAACAACGAAGCATTCCACGAAGCGATTCTAAAAGCTTTCTGGGGCTACCTGAGCGACAAACTGGGAATTCCGGTTGCGGACCTGAACCGTGAAAATGCAGTGGCAAAACTCACCGACCGCAATGTTGCCGAAGAAGTAATTAAAGACTTTGAAGAAGTTGTTGACCAGTGCGAATTTGCACGCTACGCTCCGGTGGGAGGATCAGAAGCACGTCATGATTTGTATAAGAAGGCTGAGACGACAATGAGCCGTTTTGAAAAACAAATTAAACGCTAGTAAACGATGAAAAAGATTATATTATTCATACTACTTATAGCTCCGTTTTTTGTGTTTGCACAGGAAACAAATGAGCAACTTTGGGAAAAAGCCAACGCTTATTACACCACCGAAGAATACCAGCAGGCTGTTTCTGCTTACGAGCAGATTTTAGCCACAGGAGAAGAGTCGGCAAAGGTGTATTTCAACCTCGGAAATGCCTATTTTAAAACCGGCGACATCAACAACGCCATTTTAAATTACGAGCGCGCCAAAGTACTGGCTCCGCACGATGAAGACATCGCATTCAACCTTCAGGTAGCGAACCAGTATGTTGTAACTCAAATTGAAGAATTGCCAAAGCCCTTTTTCCTGCGCTGGAAAGATTCGATTATTAATAAATACCCGGCCGATACCTGGGCATACATCAGCATTGTGTCGTTTGTATTGTTCCTGTTACTGCTTGGCGGCTTTTTCTTTAGCAAAACAGTTGCCGTAAAACGCCTTTCTTTTTGGATTGGTATTTTCGCCATTCTGCTGTCAGGTTTTGCGGTTTCTCACGCAGCACAGCAAAAAGCCAGGATCAATAACCGGAATACCGCCATCGTTTTCTGCCCGCGCGTTACGGTAAAAAGTTCGCCAAGCGAAACCGGTACCGATCTGTTTCTGATTTATGAAGGATTAAAACTGGAAATTACCGATCAGCTGGACAGCTGGACCGAAATAAAACTGGCCGACGGTAACCAGGGATGGCTGCCCGATTCTTGTATTGTCAGAATATAGACCATTCGTTTTTCTTCCTATCCCCCACCACTTTAACTCACCTTCGAGTAAACAAAACAGCATTATTCTGCGTTGTTTAGTTACGAATAATACGCAAATAATTTATTTTTATAAAGTACCTGATTTATCAGACTGTTGAAATTATAGTGCATTTCGATTTTATTAGTAATTCACAGTAGTAGTGAACATGAAACCAGTATGTGTATGAGACTTTACAACGCCTGTTCAATAAAAATCTCGAAAGTTGTAACATCAAATTACAGCACGTCTTTTTCATATGCAACGAGTTTATTGAGTAAAGAACATCGCGATGCTATTTACAGCATTTACGGTTTTGTTCGTTTAGCCGATGAAATTGTCGACACATTTCACGATAACGATAAAGCCTACCTGCTCAATAAATTCGAAGAAGATTTTAGAGATGCCATGAAACGGGGTATCAGTCTAAATCCGGTTCTTCAGGCTTTCCAATACACGGTAAAAAAATATAATATCTCGCTTGATCATGTTGATGCTTTTCTCACCAGCATGCGATACGACCTGGAAAAAAAAGAATACAAAACAAAACTGGAAGCCAACCAGTATATTTACGGTTCGGCCGATGTGGTTGGTTTAATGTGTTTGAAAGTATTTTGTGATGGTGATCAGAAAAAATTTGACGAGTTGGTGACACCTGCCATGAAACTCGGTTCTGCTTTTCAGAAAGTAAACTTTTTGAGAGACCTGCGTGAAGACACAGAAACTTTGGGTCGGAATTATTTCGCGGAACTGAACAGTAAAGAATTTTGCGATGAAGAAAAAAAACGCATCATAAAAGATATTGAAGCCGATTTTGAAACCGCCTACGAAGGCATAAGAAAACTACCCGGAAAATCGAAACTGGCCGTGTTAGTGGCCTATAATTATTATCGTTTACTGTTAAACAAATTAAAGCGAACGCCGGCTTCAGTTATTATGCAAAACCGCGTACGAGTACCCAACTATAAAAAAATGCTGATCATGGTAAAAGCAAAAACACTTTATAATCTTAGATTGGTATGAAGAACAACAACAAAATAGAAAAGGTAATTCTGGTTGACCAAAACGACAATGTACTTGGCGAAATGGAAAAGTTGGAGGCGCACGTGAAAGGCCTGCTGCACCGCGCTATTTCTGTGTTCATCATTAATTCGAAAGGCGAATGGCTTATCCATCAGCGGGCTTTAAATAAGTATCATTCAAACGGGTTGTGGACCAACACCTGTTGCAGTCACCCTTATCCGGAAGAAGCCAGTATCGACGCGGCAAACCGCCGGTTGATGGAAGAAATGGGGATGCAAGCTTCGTTACAGGAAATTTTTGATTTTACCTACAAAGAAGAGTTAGATAATCAGCTAACCGAACACGAGCTCGACCGTGTTTTTATTGGTTTTAGCGATGAATTGCCAAAGCCAAATGCCAATGAGGTTTTAAGTTGGAAATATGTCGACTATGAAGAATTAAAAAAGGACGTAAAGAACAATCCGGAGAACTACACCGTTTGGTTTAAAAAGATATACGAACGCGTTGAAGAACATTTAAACGTAAAAACGTGAATATACTAATTGCCATAGCAGCCTTTTGTTTTATGGAGTTCGTAGCCTGGTCGAACCATAAATTTGTTATGCATGGTTTTTTGTGGAAATGGCACCGCGATCATCATGTGAACGACCACAAAAAGAACGCCTCGCAAACTGAGTTGTATAAACCCGGTTTTGAAAAAAACGACTATTTTTTTCTCGTTTATGCCATTCCTGCAATCGTTGTCCTCATCGTTGGTTTCTTCTTTCATATTTCAGCGCTAATTGCACTGGGAATTGGCATAAGTTTATACGGCCTCACCTATTTTGCCATTCACGATGTAATGATACACCAACGACTGAACATTCCGTTTTTAACCCATACAAAAAACAAATACCTCAAAGCAGTGCGCGAGGCACACCTGGCACACCATCGGGGAAAGAACATTCGTGATTTCGATAATTATGGATTACTGATTTTTCAATTTCGTTTTTTAAAGAAATAAATGTCATTGTACTTTATACTACTTACGGCTTCCGGCGCAGTGCCTCTACTGCTGAGTTTCGATAAACGACTGCAGTTCTACAAACAATGGAAATATGTTTTTTCTTCCATTTTTTTGGTTGCCCTGGTGTATATACTTTTTGATGTGAATTTTACCAATCGTGGAATTTGGGGATTCAATCCTGAATATTTATCGGGCAGCTATTTATTTACATTGCCACTCGAAGAAATCCTGTTTTTTATAGTAATTCCTTATGCCAGCATATTTTTACATGAATCCATCCGCGAATATTTCCCGCAACTGGAGCTAAAAGACAAATGGAATCGCGCACTGGTTCTTTCGCTCATTTTCCTGTGTGTTTTACTGATCATTTTCAATACCGATAAAACCTACACTTTTTACATTGCGGCAAAACTTGCTGTTGCCCTGTTGCTTTCCCTGATTTTGAAAAGCAGAATAACCCATTCATTCTTTATCACGTTCATAGTAATTCTGATTCCCTTTTTAATTGTAAACGGAATTTTAACCGGATCGTATATCGACGGAGAAGTGGTGTGGTACAACAACAACGAGAACCTGGGAATACGGATTTTTACCATTCCCGTTGAAGATTTTGCCTACGCGTTCAGCATGATTTTATACAATATGTTGCTAATTGAACAGTTAAAGAAATTCGCTAAAAAATGATTGGCACAAAAAACATAGCAAATACAATCCACGCAAATTACAGATACTTTGTTCTGTTTCTAATCATTTTCTATGCCGTAGGATTTGCCGGACTTTCAGTTCCGGCTACCCGCTCGTTTTTTGTGCATTTAACGCCATTTGCATTAATACTGAGTAGTTTGATCGTTGGTTTGTTTCACAGCAAATTTTCCGCTAAAACAATAGTGGTCTTTATATTCATTTACGCAGCAAGTTTTATTATTGAACTGATTGGTGTAAATACCGGAAGTATTTTTGGCAGTTACACTTACGGACACGGATTAGGCGTAAAACTATTTAACACGCCGCTTATTATTGGGTTAAACTGGCTGCTGCTTGTTTATGTGTCGAACTCGGTAATAGAACTAACCACCTGGAACCCGGTAGTAAAGGTTTTTGGAGCATCGTTTTTACTGTTGATTTACGATGTGTTGCTGGAACAAGTGGCACCACAATTAGCCATGTGGAGCTTTAGCAAATCAGCAATTCCGGTGCAAAACTATGTGGCTTGGTTTCTTTTAGCATTGCTTTTTTCACTGGTTATCAATTTGTTGAAAATAAATACAAAAAACCGGATCGCTCCGGTGGTTTTTGGCATTCAGGCTTTATTTTTTGCCGCCTTACTTTTAACTTTAAACTAAAACATTGATTATAAAAGCGAAACATCATTTCCTTCTCGATCCGTTTTTCAGAAATTATGTACTCTGGAAAATGAGACGACACTTTAAGTCCGTTGTAATTAATGGAGACGTGAAAGACAAAGGATTACCGATCCTACTGATCTGTAATCACGTGAGTTGGTGGGACGGAATATGGACTTTGTACACCAATCAACAATTGTTTAAACGGAAATACCATTTTATGATGTTGGAAAAGGAACTTCGTAAAAACTGGTTTTTTCAATATACCGGTGGCTTTTCCATCAAAAAACGATCGAAGTCAATTATTGAAACCTTTGATTACACCGCTGAATTATTGTCGGATGCACAGAACCTGGTTTTGCTATTTCCGCAGGGAAACATAAAAAGCATCTACCAAAACCAATTTGAGTTTGAGAAGGGAATTGAAAAAATTCTGCAGCGAACAAAAAACGAAATCCAGATTATTTTTCAGGCCAATCTCATCGATTATTTTGCCGATGCCAAACCCAATGCCTTTTTCTTCCTGCAGCAATACACCGGTGCATACGAACTAAAAAAGCTGGAAACTACCTACAATATATTTTACAAACAGTGCATGGAAGCACAAGCTAAAAAAGAAATTTAAGGATGATAATTATTGCCTGGATCATATTCGCTTTTACAGCTATTCAACTTCTTGTTGTTTTGCTGAATACTTTTTTCAGGCAGCCACTCCCAACTTGTCCTGAGGATTTTAATCCGCTTGTTTCTATTCTTATTCCGGCGCGCAATGAAGAGCAAAACATTGGCCGTTTACTCCAGGCTATTCAAAAACAAGACTGGCAAAATTTCGAAGTGCTGGTTTTTAATGATCAGTCGACTGATAAAACCGCGCAAATCGTAGAAGACCTTTCTAAAAACGACCAGCGTATTCATGTCATTAATTCAAAAGGACTTCCTGATGGTTGGCTGGGGAAAAACTTTGGTTGTTACTCCTTAGCGCAAAAAGCAAAAGGGCATTACTTCCTTTTCCTTGATGCCGATGTTCATATTTCCGATTCGATAATTGCAGGAACAGTTGCCAAAGTGCAAAAACACAAGCTTGGCTTACTCTCCATTTTCCCGAAACAAAACATGCACAGTTGGGGCGAATTACTGACCGTCCCGAATATGAATTTTATCTTGCTCAGTTTATTACCACTGATTTTTGTGCGCGTGCTGCCCTTTTCATCCATGGCGGCAGCCAACGGACAGTTTATGCTTTTCGATGCAAAAGCATATCGGGAAACACAACCGCACCAAACTTTTCGAAACAATAAAGTAGAAGACATCTCCATTGCGCAATCCTTTAAACAAAAAGGAATTCGAATCGCATGTTTAGCGGGCAATCCTTCTATCTCCTGTCGGATGTACAGTTCTTTTGCCGAAGCAGTAAATGGTTTCTCAAAAAATGTAATTATGTTCTTCGGAAACTCCGGGTTTTTGGCGGTTCTTTTCTGGCTGATTACAACATTCGGATTTATTCCGCTTGCAATGCTACTGCCAATGAAATTTATAATAAGTTATTTTATAATGTTGGTACTAACCCGCTTTTTTATCAGTCTTGTAAGTCATCAAAACCCGTTAAAAAACCTCGTACTGGCCATTCCTCAGCAAGTGGTTCTGGGGATTTTCATCATAACAGCATTTCTCAACAAATCAAAAAAAGCCTACCAATGGAAAGGACGAATCGTATCATAACACTACTTTTTATGCTCTTTGTTCTTTCAGGAAGTTCACTGGCTTCGAACAAGGAAAAGATTTACCAGGCATACATCAGCAATCGCATGGATATGTGGGAAAACGTGATCGATAGTATGGAGCAAAACAAAACAGAGAACGTCGACTACCTCAGCGAGCTAGTAAATTACCAATATGGCTACATTGGTTATTGTTTGGGAGCAGACAAGGAAAAAGAAGCTAAAAACTACCTCGACCTTGCCGAACAAAATTTGGAGACACTGGAGGAAAACAATTTTAACCCGGCCCTTATTAATGCCTATAAAGCTGCTTTCTGGGGATTTAAAATTGGCCTGTCGCCCATAAAAGCGCCAATTTACGGACGGCGCAGCATTAAACACGCCGACCTGTCGCTGGAACAAAACAACAAACTGCCTTTTGCACACGTGCAATACGGCAACGCCTATTTTTATATGCCGGCAGTTTTTGGCGGATCGAAAGAAGTGGCCATCGAGCATTTTTTGCTGGCCATTGAACTTATGGAGGCCTCACCTGAAGAAATAAAAAACGATTGGAATTACCTGAGCTTGCTTAGTTTAACCGGGCAGTCGTACGTAGAATTTAACGAATTGCAGAAAGCGCAGGTTATATACGAGAAAGCGTTAAGATTTGAACCCAATTTTAAATGGATTAAAGACGAACTTTATCCTGACTTAAAAACAAAACTGACAGAAGAATGAAGAAAAAGGTTTTGATAGTAGGTGCCGGCATCGGCGGGCTGGCCACAGCAATCCGATTGGTAAAAAACGGCTACGAGGTTGAGATTCTGGAAAAGAATGAACAAGCCGGCGGAAGGCTAAACCAGATTAAAAAAGATGGTTTTACTTTTGATACCGGTCCAAGTTTTTTCAGCATGTCGTACGAGTTTGAAGAATTTGCCAAAGAATGTGGCATTCAGCTTCCGTTCGAATACGTGGAACTGGATCCGCTGTACACCGTAAATTTCAGGGGCGACGATAAAACCTATTTCTTATACAAAGACATTGATAAACTGGCCGGACAATTTGCCGATATAGAACCTGATTTTAAAGAAAAGTTTGAACGCTACATGGACAAAGCCGGTGCGCTTTTCCACGACACTGTCGACATTGTTATCAAACAAAACTTCGATTCGCTGGCAGGTTATGTCTGGGCCTTAATGCGCGTAAACCCGGTGCATATTCCCGTATTGTTTAAAAGCTTCTGGAACCACGTTACCAGGTATTTTTCTTCATCGCAGGCACAGCAAATTATATCGCTGGTAGCCTTTTTCCTCGGCCGCACTCCTTTCGATACCATGGGGATTTACAGCCTGCTTTCGTACACCGAATTTAAACACGATGGTTACTACAACGTAAAAGGCGGAATGTATAAAATCGTTGAAGGTTTTGTGGATGTGCTCAATAAGGAAAACGTAAAAATACTTTACAACACCGAGATAAAAGGATTTACAGAAGATAACGGAGCACTTAAATCGCTGACTGACCAAAATGGTAAATCATGGTCGGCCGACAGTTACCTGATCAATTCGGATGCGGCGTGGTTCAGAGGTAATATTTTTAATCGCCCTGCTTATGCTCCCGCCAAACTCGACAAAATGAGCTGGACAATGGGCTACCTGACTTTTTACATCGGGCTGAAATGCAAACTGCCACAGGTAAATCATCACAACTACTACCTGGGAACGAATTATAAAGACTATGCCGAGAATGTGATGAAGAATCCGGGAACCTTGCAAAAGCCCTATTATTATGTAAATGTATTATCAAAGCATAATAACGATTGTGCTCCCGAAGGTTGCGAAAGCCTGTTTTTTGTGTGCCCCGTGCCCAACCTCTATTTCAAACAAGACTGGTCGGACAAAGACCAGATCGTAGACAGTATCATTGAAGACTTCTCTGAAAGGATTGGACAAGACATAACAAACGAAATCGTATCGCGAACCATTTATACGCCTCAGGTTTGGCAAAACCGCTTTAATTTACATCGCGGAGCCGGACTCGGACTTTCGCACAATATGAACCAAATTGGCATCATGCGCCCACGCAATATTGACGAGAAATATAAAAACGTTTTCTATGTTGGTGCATCAACCGTTCCCGGTGCCGGAATACCGATGGCTATAATCAGCTCTAAGCTAGCTTTTAAGCGCATCCAGCAACATGTTTCATAACATAACAAAACCGGAATTAGTCACACAGATAAAAACCACAAATTAAAACCCTGAATATCAACAAGTAAAAATTAATTTACTTCGTTAATTCGGCGCATTGATATATATCAAATCCCCCCGGCTCTGTTGTGTGATTAAAATTACAAATAGAAAACTTATATTATGGTTTATTTATGTACGGTATTTATCGATATCAGTGAACTGTAATAGTAAATTTCTATAGGAATTCAGTCAACTTTTCACGATATTTATTGTTAGTAAAAGCGACAAATAATACGCCGACAATATTCAAAAAAACTAAATTTCTTATGTTTGATTTAGACCTAGTAAAAAAAGTGTATTCAGAACTTCCCGAAAAGGTAAAACAAGCCAAAGGGCTTCTGAATAAACCGATGACGTACGCAGAAAAAATTCTTTATTCTCACCTGTTTGCAGCGCAGGAATTAGCTGCCTTTAAACGCGGAGCAGATTATGTTGATTTTGCTCCCGACAGAGTAGCCATGCAGGACGCCACTGCGCAGATGACATTACTTCAATTTATTAACTCAGGGAAAAAGCGGACAGCCGTTCCGTCAACTGTGCATTGCGACCACTTGATTCAGGCGCAGGTTGAAGGAAAAACCGACTTGTCAGTTTCAAAAAACGCCAATAAAGAAGTTTTTGATTTCCTGGAATCCGTTTCGAATAAATACGGAATAGGTTTCTGGAAACCGGGAGCCGGTATTATCCATCAGGTGGTTCTGGAAAATTATGCATTCCCGGGTGGAATGATGATCGGAACCGACTCGCACACCGTTAACGCGGGTGGCCTTGGAATGGTTGCTATTGGAGTTGGTGGTGCCGACGCCGTTGATGTGATGGCAGGAATGGCCTGGGAGTTGAAAATGCCAAAAATGATCGGGGTAAAACTCACCGGTAAACTAAGTGGCTGGGCGGCTCCTAAAGATGTTATTCTTAAAGTGGCCGGAATTCTTACCGTTAAAGGTGGAACAGGTGCCATTATCGAATATTTTGGTGAAGGTGCAAAATCGCTTTCAGCAACCGGAAAAGGAACCATTTGCAACATGGGTGCCGAAGTAGGTGCTACCACAAGTATTTTTGCTTACGACGAAAGTATGGAGCGTTATTTACGCGCTACAGGTCGTGCAGAAGTGGCTGATGCTGCCAACGGTGTAAAAGAATACCTGGATGCCGATGCGGAAGTATATGCAAATCCGGAAAAATATTACGACCAGCTGATCGAGATCAATCTTTCGGAACTGGAGCCACACGTAAACGGACCATTTACTCCCGACCGTGCGACGCCTATCTCGAAAATGAAAGAGGAAGCCGAAGCCAACGGATGGCCAATGGATATTTCAGTTGGATTGATCGGTAGTTGTACCAACTCATCGTACGAAGATATTTCGCGGGCTGCATCGATTGCCAAACAAGCCGAAGAAAAAGGTTTGATTGCAAAATCGGAATTTACCGTTACCCCGGGATCGGAGCAGGTACGTTACACCATCGAACGCGATGGATTTATCGATACGTTCGAGAAAATTGGCGGAAAAGTATTTGCCAATGCCTGTGGACCATGTATCGGTCAGTGGGCGCGCCCCGGAGCAGAAAAGGGAGAGAAAAACACGATTGTACACTCGTTCAACCGTAACTTCTCGAAACGTGCCGACGGTAACCCGAATACCCACGCTTTTGTAACATCGCCCGAGCTGGTAACAGCGCTGGCCATTGCAGGACGACTCGATTTTAATCCTGCCACCGACACGCTGACCAACAAAAACGGCGAAGAGGTAAAACTCGACCTTCCAACAGGTGAGGAATTGCCAGGCAAAGGTTTCGCTGTTGAAGATCCGGGATTTCAGGCACCTGCAAAAGATGGATCGAACGTTGAGGTAAATGTAGCTGACGACTCAAATCGTCTGCAACTGTTGTATCCGTTTGAAGCCTGGGACGGCAAAAATATTTCGGGCGCAAAACTATTGATAAAAGCACAGGGAAAATGTACCACCGACCACATTTCAATGGCCGGACCGTGGTTACGTTTCCGTGGACACTTAGATAATATTTCGAATAACATGCTGATTGGTGCCGTTAACGCGTTTAACGAAGAAACCAACAAAGTAAAGAATCAGCTTACCGGCGAATACGATGCCGTTCCTGCTGTTCAGCGACAGTACAAAGCCGAAGGAATTCCAACGGTTGTAGTTGGCGATCATAACTACGGTGAAGGATCGTCGCGCGAGCACGCTGCGATGGAACCTCGTCATTTAGGTGTAAAAGCTGTAATTGTTAAATCGTTTGCACGTATCCACGAAACAAACCTGAAAAAACAGGGAATGTTGGGATTGACTTTCGATAACGAAAACGATTACGATCTGATTCAGGAAGACGACAGCTTCAACTTTGTTGACCTGGTTGATTTTGCACCTGACAAACCATTGACTGTTGAAGTAGTTCATGCAGATGGATCGAAAGATACCATTAAAGTGAACCATACGTATAATTCTCAACAGATTGAATGGTTCAAGGCAGGATCAGCGTTGAATCTTATCAAAAAACAAAACGCGTGATAAGCATTGAAATGTAAACTTCAGCGTTGTTTCACAAATTTGAAATCCTCATCCCGATTCTATCGGGACTCCGGTATTCAAATTAGTTCACGCCTTGAATTTTCCTATTTCAATGATCATCACAATTGAGTATAAAATATGATTAACCCCGGGCTGAAGCCCGGTGCTGATTACAAAACATAAACAAAGGCGAATCCGGTGCAGTGCAATAAAGAGCCAGGCCAACTATTCGTCGCATACGCAGAACATAACATAAAATAATTATAACCAGTAAATTAATTAATTACGACCATGCAAAAGATTAAAGTACAAAATCCGGTTGTCGAGCTCGACGGTGATGAAATGACCCGGGTAATTTGGGATTTCATCAAACAAAAATTAATTCTTCCTTATCTTGATATTGACTTGAAATATTACGATTTAGGAATGGAAAGCCGCGATGCCACCGACGATCAAATTACTATAGACGCAGCCCACGCCATACAGAAATATGGAGTAGGTGTAAAATGTGCCACCATTACTCCCGACGAAGCCCGTGTGGAAGAATTCGGTTTGAAAAAAATGTGGAAGTCGCCAAACGGAACAATCCGTAATATTTTAGGTGGAACCGTTTTCCGCGAGCCGATCATGATTTCGAATATTCCGCGTTTGGTGCCGGGTTGGAAACAGCCAATTTGTATCGGTCGTCACGCATTTGGCGATCAGTATCGTGCCACTGATTTCTTGACAAAAGGAAAAGGAAAATTAACCATCACGTTTACGCCTGAAGACGGCAGCGAACCAATTTCGCACGAAGTTTTCGATTTTGAAGGCAACGGACTGGCAATGGCCATGTATAACACCGATGAGTCGATTATTGGTTTTGCCCGATCGTGCATGAACCAGGCACTCGATAAAGGATGGCCACTGTACATGTCCACAAAAAATACTATCTTAAAGGCTTATGATGGTCGCTTTAAAGACCTGTTCCAGAAGGTTTACGAGGACGAATACCGCGAAAAATTTGAAGCTGCAGGAATTTGGTACGAGCACCGTTTGATTGACGATATGGTAGCCGCAGCCCTGAAGTGGGAAGGCGGATTTGTTTGGGCCTGCAAAAACTACGATGGCGACGTACAAAGCGATACCGTAGCACAAGGTTTTGGTTCGCTGGGATTAATGACATCGACACTGGTTACGCCTGACGGATTAACTATGGAGGCCGAAGCTGCGCACGGAACAGTAACACGCCACTATCGTCAGCACCAGCAGGGAAAACCAACATCGACAAATCCGATTGCATCGATTTTTGCATGGACACGAGGTTTGGCATTCCGCGGTAAACTGGACGAAAACCAGGAGCTGATCGATTTTTCACATGCACTGGAACAAGTTTGTATTGAAACAGTACAATCAGGTAAAATGACAAAAGACCTGGCATTGATCATTCACGGAAAAGGACTCGAAGAAGCTCATTATTTAACTACAGAACAGTTCCTGGAAGCCTTGGATGAAAACTTACAGGCAAAACTGAATTAAGAAATTGCTCGCAGATTGCGCAGATTTACGCAGATAAAAACCGAAGATATTTCGGAACCTGGAATAACAATAAGAATGGAGATTAGTGAAAATCAAATATCTTATGACATCAGAGGTGCAATATTTGAGGTTTATAATGCGCTTGGACCGGGACTTTTGGAATCGGTTTATGAATCTGCTTTAGTTTACGAACTGCGAGAAATGGGTTACAATGTAGATAGTCAGGTTGATCTCCCGATAAAGTATAAAGGGAACAAACTTGAAAAGGGATATCGCATTGATATATTAGTTGAAAACAAAGTAATAATTGAAGTTAAATCGGTTGAAACCATGAAGAAACTGTATTTTAAACAGACAAATTCATATCTCAAATTGGCTAACAAAAAGTTAGGCATCTTGGTGAATTTCAACACTGAAAACATTTCAAGTTCAATACAACGCGTTGCTAACAACCTATAAATCTGCGGTAATCCGCGTAATCTGCGTGCAAAAATTTTAATCTGCGAGAAATACTAATAGTATGACAGAAAAAACCAAAATAGTTAACGGGAAGCTGGTAGTGCCAAACTATCCAACCATACCTTTTATCGAGGGCGATGGAATCGGAAAGGATATTAGTGGTCCTTCGCAACGTGTGATCGACGCTGCAGTGGCCAAAGCTTACGGCGAATCGAAAAAGATCGCGTGGAAAGAAGTGCTGGCCGGCGAAAAAGCCTACCACGAAACCGGAAGTTACCTGCCCGACGAAACCATTGAAGCCTTTAAAGAATACCTCATCGGTATTAAAGGGCCGCTGCAAACACCCGTTGGCGGCGGAATACGTTCGCTGAACGTGGCCTTGCGCCAAACGCTCGATTTGTACGTTTGTGTGCGCCCGGTGCGCTGGTTTAAAGGGGTGCCCTCTCCTATTCGTTACCCGTCGATGGTGGATATGCACATTTTCCGCGAGAATACGGAAGACATTTATGCCGGTATCGAATACATGATGGGCGAAAAAGAAACGGAAAAATTCCGGGATTTCCTGATCAACGAAATGGGTGTCGATCAGGTTCGTTTTCCCGAGTCGTCGTCGTTTGGAGTAAAACCCATCTCGAAAGACGGATCGGAGCGCCTGACACGTGCAGCTATTGAATATGCCATCGATCGCCAGTTGCCATCGGTTACCATCGTTCATAAAGGAAACATTATGAAATTTACCGAGGGTGCATTTAAAAACTGGAGCTACGATTTGGCAGAAACTGAATTTGGCGAACAGACTTTTACCTGGCGACAATACGAAGCCCTGAAAAAGGACAAAGGCGAGCTCGACGCCAACAAAGCGTTAGACGCCGCCAAAAAAGCCGGGAAAGTGATCGTAAAGGACTGTATCACCGATGCCTTTTTACAGGAGTCGTTGTTGCACCCATGGGATCATTCGGTAATTGCTACCATGAACCTGAACGGCGATTACGTGTCGGATCAGCTGGCAGCAATGGTGGGTGGAATTGGAATTTCGCCGGGAGCGAATATTAACTACCAAAGTGGTTACGCCATTTTTGAGGCTACCCACGGAACGGCGCCAAATATTGCCGGAACAGGAAAAGCCAATCCTGGATCACTGATCCTGTCGGCGGTTATGATGTTGGAATATATGGGATGGAACGAAGCAGCAGAGCACGTTTACGATGCCATGGAGCACGTGTTTGCAAAACGTAAAGTAACTAGCGATCTGCATGCGCAAATGGAAGGAGCGACCTTATTAACGACTTCTGAATTTGCCGATGCCATAATCCGAAATATGCATTAATTAAATAAATCAATAACAATAACAGATGGAATACATTAAGTACAGATTTTATCAGAAAGCGAATAAGTGCGCTAAGGAGTTCCAGAGACTCAAAAAAGATCATGCCGATGTGGTGCTCGGTGAAGTAAAACTCGGGCAAGTATTAACAGGAATGAAAGGTATACCACTTTTGGTAACCGACACTTCAAAACTCGACCCGGAAGAGGGAATCCGTTTTAAAGGCTATACTATTCCTGAATTACAGGAAAAATTGCCTAAAATAAATCCGGAAGGAGAACCAATTCCTGAAGGACTACTTTACCTGATGCTGATCGGGGAGATACCATCGCAGGAAGATGCACTGAACCTGTCGAGAGACCTGGCAACACGTGCACACGTGCCACAGCATACTTTCGACGTTATCGATGCGATGCCAAAAACATCGAAACCGATGACACAGTTTAGTGCTGCGATTCTTTCGATGGCTACTGAGTCGACTTTCCAGAAAGCATACCGCGCCGGTGTAAATAAAAAATATTTCTGGGACGCTACTTACGAAGACGTAATGAACCTGATTGCACGTTTACCGCGTATAGCAGCTTACATTTACCGTCGACAGTTCCACAACGGCGACCATATTGAGCCAAATCCACGTTTAGACTGGGCCGGTAACCTGGCGCATATGATGGGATTCGACTCGGAAGATATCCGTCGTTTGTTCCGTTTGTACATGATCATTCACGCCGACCACGAAGGTGGAAACGTATCGGCACACACAGCGCACCTGGTAGGATCGGCTTTAAGTAATCCATACTACTGCTATGCTGCAGCAATGACCGGTTTGGCCGGACCACTGCACGGACTGGCCAACCAGGATGTTATTTTCTGGATCTTTGAAATGATCGAAGAGCTGGATACCGACACACCTACCGACGAGCAGGTGGCCGAATACTGTAAACAAACACTGGAGAACGGTCGTGTAATTCCGGGTTACGGACACGCTGTATTGCGTAAAACGGACCCACGTTTTACCGCACAACAGGAATTTGCCAACAAGTATATCAAAGACGATAAAATGATTAACCTGGCCAACCAGTTGTACCGCGTAGTTCCTCCAATTTTGGGTTCTGTTGGAAAAATTAAGAATCCATGGCCAAACGTTGATGCTTACAGCGGATCGTTGCTGTACCACTACGGAATTAAGGAATACACTTTCTATACCGTAATGTTTGGTGTATCGCGTGCATTAGGTGTACTGGCATCGTTGGTAAACGACCGAATTTACGGTATGCCGATTGAGCGTCCAACTTCGCACCCACTTAGCTGGTTTAAAGAACAAGCTGAAGGAAAAGGAACAGAAAATTGCTAAGAATTGCAACAATAGATATAAAGAAAGCCGGTTTGCCGGCTTTTTTTGTTTTATGATGTTTATCTAGTTTACTTCTCCAGTCGCTCTAATATTTCATAATTTATCGTCCCATTTCTTGAATTATTTAAAATATCCTCCCAGTCCGATTTCTGTATATACGACACACGATTAGTAATTTTGTCCCTGATTTTTAATTCCGCTTTTGCGAGCCTTAATTTTATTAGCATTTGCGAAAGGGAAATAGATACCAATAACGATACAAAGCCGATTAAAAGATTATCAACCAGTAGTGAAACGCCAATTGCAATAAAAATTCCAATTACCAATACAGCACTCGAAATCAACCTGCTTTTAGGAGTTTCCACCAATAAACTCTTGCAATTTTTGCACTCAATAATTTCCTCTCGGTTTCTATATAAATTCAGGCGAATTCCGGATTGACAAGTTGGGCATTTGTGCCCGGTTAGGTTAAGATTCATTTATTTGTTTTTAGTGTTTGAATTTTATTAACGGTTAATAGTTTTGTAAAGTGAGATGGTTTTAATTTTTACTATTTAATTGGTCTTGCACCAGCGAGAGAATAGTTTATTTCGGATTATTCCATCCTGCTATAATTCCACCAAGAGCAAAATCAAGAAAAACAATTATCACAACTATCGCTGCAATAATCCCAATAATTTTAAACAGTTTCTTATTCATCTTTTTATGTTTAGTATTAAGTATGATGTCTTTTATTCAAACTTGCCGCCAACATAAAGTGCATGTTGTCGGGGCGGATTTCGGAGAGCGTTCCTGTCCGAAGGACACGGAACTGCGATGCGAGAGCCGAAGCCTCGGGGCGCAGTTGGCGTACCACCGAACCCCGCCCTGCAATATGTACCGTGTTATGCAATGCTTTTTTATTCTATTTTAAATTTAACATTCACTTTGACAGAGAATTCAATTTTGTCAAAATCAATTGCAATTGGTTCACTTGCACGACTTCCATAAATACTTGATGCTCCTCTGATTCGAATACCAGCAACTTTTCCTTGTAATTGATTAGAGATAGAATTTAAATCAGATATAAATATTGGCATTCCAATTTTTTGGTTTAAAGGAGCTAGCATACTTTCTGCATTTTTCTTTGCTTTTAATACTGCCAAGGATTTTAATTTTAATTGCAAATTTTCTGAGTCTGAAAATTCTGTTTTTTCGACAGAAACATTTGAAACCCCAACCTTTTCAAGTTCGGCTAATACTTTTCCTGCAGTCCTTGCGTCATGAACAATTAATGAATACATTTTTGTTTTCAGAACTTTCTGGTCGCTTAAAATATATTTTTTGAAATCACTACTGATATCCAAAAGCGACAAATCATTTTCAGTGTCTATATTTAAAGAACTTAAAACCTGTTGCATTAAAATTTCCAGTTCTTCTGTGGATTTTTTATCACGACTGTCTGATTCATTTAAAATTATTGTCAAAAAGATTTTGTCTGGAATGACAAGTGAATCTACTTCTGCTTCTGTTTCCAGGTATGGTTGGTCAATGAAATTCTTGTCTTGTGAGTAACTCCATATTGCAAGAAATAAAACGATTAAAACAAGTCCGGTTCTTTTCATTTGGTTTTTATTAATTGGTTATTTCTTTAAAATATCTTCTTATATTTTTTTGTCAGTGTGTCTTTTGTTTTCTGTTCAAAATGCTGCATAACGGAAAATTGTATGAGTAGTGGCAGATTGCGTGGTACTTCCCTGTCAAACCGCAACGCAGTTTGAGCGGACTACAAACCTCGATATTTGCTACTTCACCTGCCATTACTTGTACAAAATGTTAGCATTTCGTTTTTTATATAAATCTTTCAACGCATTAAAATTATTTCCACTAATAACTTCTAAATTCTCTGTGATTTCGTCAATTGTCCAATTCCACCATTTTAGTTTTAAGAGTAATGCTATTATTTCCTCAGAAAATCGAGTTTTAATGAATTTTGCTGGATTGCCAGCAACTATTGTATAGGGAGGGACATCCTTAGAAACAACTGCTTTAGCACCAATAATTGCACCGTCCCCAATTTTAGTACCTGGTAGAATTAAACTGTCATAACCTATCCATACATCATTCCCAATGACAATATCTTTTTTTGTAATATGGTCTTGAGGATAACCTAGATTTTTCATCCCAATGTCAGAGGCATTGCTACACCAACCATTACCAAAAAAACCAAAGCCATAAGCAGTAAAGTTCGAATAGGTATGATTTGATGCATTCATCATAAATTTTGCATCAGAAGCGATTCTGCAAAACTTCCCGATAATAAGATTATCCTTTAAAACATTTGAATAATACAAAACATTATGTTTCTCGAAATCCCACTTTTCACTATCTAAAGGAACAAATGTAGTATAGTCACCTATTTTTATTCTAGGTTTAGTTATAATGTTTTTTAAGAATATCACTGATTTATTTCCTTTAACAGGGTAAATGTTTTCTGGAGAGGGACCAACTCCTTTTTTATCGGAATAAAACATTAGCGTATTTTATTATATGTTTTTCTCTAAGTTTAAATATTTTGTTTACAAAGTCATTAATATCAAAATACTTCATGCTTAAATATCTACTTTCAATTTGTTTTTTTGCATTTATCTTTTCAATGTCTTTTTCAATTAAGATTTCATTTGTTTTTAGGTGTGAGCCTGTAAAATTACTTTGCAAGTGAAAAGTGATGTTTGATGAATTAATTAAGCCACAATAGCGTATTCCTGCTGCGATTGTGGGTTTATTGGCCATTAAACCTTCCATTACTCCACGTCCATTTGAAATAATTATATCATGTTCTTCTATAATATCATGGATATTATAGCAAGGTACATGATTTAAAGGAGTTATTAAACCTTTAAACTTCTCTTTAAAATATTGGAAAACCGAACCATCTCCCATAATTGATGTTGAAAAATTTGATTCAATTAAATATTCAATTATTGGTTCGTAAATTTTCCCTTTATATTTGTCCATTCTTGAATAAATTAGAACTGACTTAAATTGATTTTTTTCTAACTTTTCTTTAGGTTTAAAACGTACAGAATCAACGGCTTGATTTACAACAACAAATTTATTTGAACTATATAGTGAAGACTGTCTCTTTTTTGCCATTTCGGTCATACATAATATACAGTCCGAAAGCTCATATAAAAGCGTACTATGCTTTATTAAGTAGTTGTGAATAATGGCAATTTTAAATCCAACTAAAACGTTTCTACAAAGGATTTCATCTTCAATAGTATCAAGAAATATAATATCAGAACATATTTCACTATGTTCTTCGATTTGAAATACTTCAATATCTTGGGTATGAAAAATGTTGGTAAGTGGAAAAGCTAAAACTTCATCTGTATATATTACAACATCATGGTTGTTATTTCTAAATCCATGTACCAAATCATATATGAAACTGTGTTGACCAAATGTTTTATAACTGTTGTTTATTGAAAAACCTCCATCATATAATGGATTGTTTTTGGAGGAAACGATATAAGATATTTTCATTTTAATTTAGGGGCATATTATAAGACAATACTATTTTATCCATTCTTTCAGTTAAGTCAGACCAGCCGTGCTTCGTTTCGATGATTCTCCTATTATCTTCGATTTCAGAATAAGCTTTTAAATATATGTCTATTACTTCTTTGAAAAAAGACCTATAAAAAATGTAATAATAGTGTATTGCATGAATTGTTAATGGCGTATAGGTATAGTGTGACAATACATCAAAATATCGAATTAATTTAATGAAAGCAGAATAGTCCTTAAATCGCTCACTTGAAAAAGTAGAATCTGCTTTTTTTCTATTTCCCCAATTATTCTTTATACTATTTGTAAAGAGGTCAAAAAGTTCTTTTTTTGCGTTTTTGTCAGTTTTTAAATGTGCTCGCAAAACCCAACATCTATTTCTACAGTCTTTCATTGATTCACCCATAAAAACATCAATTTTATTCAATAATTGCGAGTCATATTCTTGCTGTGCAAAATCAAAATTTTTTGTAATCTGATTTTGTTGAATTTTTATTTCCCGATATTGAATCCATAATGTGAAAATTACGGCAATAAAGGATGTTCCTGATAAGAATATTGCCAGATATTGTAACCAGAACTCTGTAATTGTTGGCTGTAAACCAAACTTATAGCCTAATACGATTGGAATTAGAGCTAATATAGCCAATGCAAAAACTAAAAATGTAATTATCAAAATCTTAGTTACCTTACTTGTTTTCTCCATATTTATAATTTTGTGGTTTGTAGTTTAAAATGAATGCTAACGTATGTGCAACCCAACAACTTGGGTTATTCCTCTATTATCAGGTTGGGTTATACGCCCAAATTGGTTGTATAACCCAACTTTTTGTATAAATCTATTTTTCTGTTATTATTTCAGGGCGTGAATTCAACGGTTTAAATATTTAGTGGCTTAAATGTAACCATCTTATGTTTAAAAAGCAAAACCAAACAAAATCCGGCGGATCAGATTGCTTCTCACGATTCGCTTCACTCGTCGGTATCGCAATGACACATTTATTATTGGTACAAAGCAGCGGACAGTAGTGAATTGTGCCGGAATGAATTCGTTCATTGTCCGCTACCCGACACCACCTCCCACCCCGACTCGTCGGGGCGTACTCCTCCTCGTGAGGAGGAGAAACGTTCGTGCTCCCTTCATTTCTCAATGACAAAACCAATTAACCACAAGCCCAATTTCCCCTCCTGTCAGGAGGGGGGTACCGCGTTTACAGCGGTGGGGTGGTAAACGACCGAAGCAATCTCACCAATCCCCCGTCAGTAAAGGAATCCGGGCATTGGCGGCGAAATAATTTCCCAGGTCAGCGAAACCATTTCCTTGGTCAGAACAATCATTTCCCTGGTGATGATAGATATTTCCTAATACAGCAAAGTAATTTCATAGGAAATATCTATGGTTTCCTTGTCCACAGAAGCTATTTCCTTGGTGAGCAACATGATTTCCTTGTCCATGATAGATATTTCCTAATCCCGAGACACTATTTCATAGGAAATATCTATGGTTTCCTTGGTCAGAACGACTATTTCCTCTGGTTTTTGCATAAAAACAGTTTCCATAGCCATAAATTGTTTCCCGAAACTTTAGATGACTAAGGCCGGATTTATGTATGAGTTGTATAGCGTTTGTATTTCGAGGTAATACGGGTTTCAACCCATCCATCAATGGTGTATAGCTTGCGCCGGGTAACCAGCGTTATTATATAATTGTCGTCCACATCAACTGATTCGAAACTGATTAATGCACTTGACTCCTCAAGATATGGTTCATCCAGCAGTATGGTAGTGTTATTGTCTGCAAACTGACATCTGCATCCATGCAGTTTCATGGCATACATGATAAAATAAGAATCCTGATGACGGGCTGTATCGCTCACCTCTTCACCTCTGTGCGCAACGTGCGCATCCGGCCACATTTCATCAAACAGGTGTTTGCCGGATTCTGTTGTTCCATCATCCGGAATGATTTTAATTATTAAAGCAGCTCTTTCTATCTCCGGGTTTTCCGCGGGCAGATAGGTGGAATAAACACCATCCATATTCAGGTCGACAGCTTTGTCGGAATAAGACGACAACAGTTCGTATTTTCCATTGTACTGCACCTTTAACACTTCGTAGTCCTCGTCCCAATCTGAATTGCTGCAACTACTGATTGCCAGTAGTAAAATAAAAATCCATGTAAATCTTTTCATAGTGTAGTGTATTGAGTTTTATTGGTATTAAGGTAATTTCTATGTGGTTGATGTGGTTATTTCAGCGTCCAATTTAAATGATTCAGTTTTTAGCTAATTAAATGTATTCTTATGTACAAATAACAAGCCAAAACTAAATACGGTGGATTTGATTGCTTCTCCCGATTCGATTCACCCATCGGTATCGCAATTACACATTTATTATTGGTATAAGGCAGCGGACAGTTATGAATCGTGCCTGAATGAATTCGTTCATTGTCCGCGGCCCTATTCTTCTAACTTACATCGTCATTGCGAGGTAGGAACGACTGAAGCAATCTGGCTTTAGTCTCGTCCTCCTTTTTGAAAATAGCTTGTCCCGAACAGCCAAAGTTATCTCACCCAAAACAAATAGCTCCTCACAACTCATTCACCGATAAATCTCCCCCATTCGGCAAAAAAGTAAACTCATTTTCATACGCTTAGCTACCTTTGTTTCAGCCAAAACAATTAACAAAACAAAAAATGACAACTTCACACACTTCTACCGGAAACAGAATAAGCGGCCATGGTCGCGAAAATATTCCAAACCTGTTTTTTAAAATGATGACTTTTCTGATGAAGCTCAGCGATCTGTTCGCCGGGCAGTCGGAGCGCAATTTTAGCCGCCTGCCAGTAAAAGAGGGGCAAATTGTAGTTGACTACGGCTGCGGGCCGGCACGCTACATTAAGGATGCCTCGGAAACGGTTGGCCCCAACGGAAGGGTTTTTGCCGTTGATATTCATCCTATGGCCATTCGCAATGTAAAGCGCAAAATAGATAAGTATGGCCTTTCGAATGTGGAAGCCATTCAGGCCGACGGTTATACCTGCGCCATACCTAACCGCATTGCCGATGTGGTTTATGCCCTCGACATGTTTCATATGATAGAACAACCCACCGAACTGATTCGCGAACTGGCACGCATTGTTATGTATCACGGAATAATCGTTATTGAAGACGGACATCAGCCACGCGCCAAAACACTTGAAAAGATTAACAATTCAGGACTTTTGTGCATTTGCCGCGAAAACAAACACCACGTTGTTTGCAAGCTTAAAGAGACCAAATGTTTACCACCTGCGTAAGCTGAAAAGTGACCCCGATCACACAATGTGCTCAACAACATGAATTTACAACATCCTCAACTGAAACCTTCATCTATAAAGTTTTGTTTATCTTACCAAAACTCAAAAATTCTGATCTTATGAATCGCGCTTGTATTTATTTCTAAAATCAACAATAAATACCGGTCCGTTCCATTCGATACCACTAAAAAATAAAAAAACTTAAACAGTATGAAAGTAGTCGTTCTGGGTGCGGGAATTTCCGGACATACCGCAGCAGCATTTCTGAAAAAACAGTTGGGTAAAAAACACGACGTAATCGTTGTATCTCCAAGCCAGTATTACCAATGGATACCATCGAATATTTGGGTGGGCGTTGGCCGAATGAGTGTAGACCAGGTGCGTTTTAAACTGCAAAAAGTGTATAAACGCTGGGGCATCGAGTTTCACCAGGCCAAAGCAACAGCCATTCATCCCGAGGGCGATACCTCGTCGGAAATGCCATTTGTAGATATTGAATATACCTCGGAAGATAAACGCGGCGAAACCGGTAAAGTAGAGTACGATTACCTGGTAAATGCCACGGGGCCAAAACTTAATTTTGGCGGCACCGAGGGTCTGGGGCCGGGGAAAAACACGGTTTCGGTTTGTTCTTACGATCATGCTGCCCACGCCTGGGAAGAACTGGAGAAAAGCATAGAGAAAATGAAGAAGGGCGAAAAGCAACGTTTCCTCATTGGAACCGGCCATCCCATGGCCACCTGCCAGGGAGCGGCTTTTGAGTACGCACTGAACATTGCTTTTGAACTAAAACGCCGCAAACTATTGCACCTGGCCGAAATCACCTGGATATCGAACGAATACGAGGTGGGCGATTTTGGAATGGGTGGCGCTTTTGTAAAACGCGGTGGTTATGTTACCTCTACCAAAGTGTTTACCGAATCGGTATTTGCCGAGAACAATATAAAATGGATAAAACGCGCCGGAGTTTATAAAGTTGATCCGGGAAAAGCCTATTACGAAACCCTCGATGGTGAGGAGAAAACTGCCGAGTTCGACTTTGCCATGCTAATTCCGGGTTTCTCGGGGCAGCCGTTTAAAGCTTTCGACAAGCAGGGTGAAGACATTACCGCAAAAGTTTTCGCACCCAACGGTTTTATGAAAGTAGATGCCGATTACAATCCAAAACCATTTGAGGAATGGAGCATTAAGGACTGGCCACAAACTTATCAGAGTCCGGCCTACGCAAATATGTATGCAACGGGAATTGCTTTTGCTCCACCCCACTCTATTTCAAAACCAATGAAAAGCCCAAGCGGACGGGCAATTTTCCCGGCACCACCGCGCACCGGAATGCCATCGGGAGTTATTGGAAAAATTGTGGCACAAAATATTTCTGAGGGAATTAAAAAAGGAACGTTTGAGCATAAACACACCGCCAATATGGGGCGTATGGGAGCTGCCTGTATCGTTTCGGCAGGTTACAGCATGACCAAAGGACTGGGCGCCACAATGACCGTTTCGCCGGTGGTTCCCGACTGGGAAAAATACCCGGAATGGGGTCGCAACATTAACTCAACTGTTGGCGAGATTGGTACAGCCGGCCACTGGATAAAACTATTCCTGCATTACATGTTTATGCACAAAGCCAAAGGTTATCCGTTTTGGTGGTTGTTGCCGGAGTAGGTAATAGATTGAATTGAGATTGATGTAGATTGAAAAAAGATTGAGTATTGGATATTTATCACTTTTGCCTTTCTACTTTTAACTTTATACTTAAACATTGAAACTTAAAAGAAATGGAAAAACAAAATAGATTAAACACAGCTTATAAAGATGAATTTTACCCACCGTTTCCAACACGCTGGACACGATTCTGGAGAACATTTGTACCGGTTCAGCTTTATAACTTTTTCAGGCTGAATCTGAAAATAATGATGATTGTTGTAAAGGGGCACTCCTAACTTTCCGATACTCTGCCTGTTATTTCACAACGATCACCCCGAAAAAAATATTTATTGACAGAAAGGCCTGTTCTTCATCGCAGGCAGTAATTGTTTTGCTATATTTATGGCATATCAATTAAACCGTAATTTCAATAAATTTATCATGAGAAAAAGTATTTTTTACATTTTCGCAGTGATGGCAGCTTTGTTGATTGCTAATCCTGCGTTTTCGAAAAAAGAAAACAAATTGTCGTCGCAAGAGAAAAAAGAAGGCTGGATTCTTTTGTTTAACGGCAAAAATTTCGACGGCTGGCGTCAGTACAACGGAACTGCCATGCCTGCCAACTGGGTGATAGAAGATAACGCCATGAAAGTTTTTACCGGAGAAGGTAAAGAGCCGGGACAGGGAGCCAATGGCGATGTTATTTTTCACAAAGAAAAGTTCAAGAATTTTGAATTCTCTATCGACTGGAAAGCCGGTAAAATGGCCAACTCCGGAATTTTCTACAATGTTAGAGAGGTAGATGGAAAACCGATTTATTATGCAGCTCCGGAGATTCAGGTACTTGACAATAAAGATGCTACCGACAATAAAATCGATAGCCACCTGGCCGGTTCATTGTACGATATGATTGCCGCCGATCCGTCAACCGTAAATCCTGCAGGCGAATGGAATACCTGCGTAATTAAAGTTAAAGACGGGAAAGTTACCGTTTCGATGAATGGAACAGAAGTAGTTTCGTACAGTCACTGGAGCGATGAGTGGGACCAATTGGTGGAAAACAGCAAATTCAAAAACTTTGAAGGTTTTCAGGAAGGGATCTCAAAAGAAGGTTTCATCGGTTTGCAGGATCATGGATATACCGTTTGGTTCCAAAACATTAAAATCAGAAAATTATAAAAAAGACACGCTTAATTTAGACCAAAATAAATCCCGGCTTGTTTCAAGCCGGGATTTTTTATGAAGCGCTAACCTAAGATCGGGTTTAAAGGATCAGTCTTAAAATCCGGTGAAGTAAAATTTAATTGTAGCAAAGCAATTGTTACTTTTTCCTGCCGGAAGCCTTCATTTTTGTCTTACCACAAAAACGAAGCAAAAAAGTCAAGGCTGCTTTTGGTCCTTCAACTCCGGGCAACCACCAAAAGAGGCCGTCCACTAATGCAACGTCAGCAACATCGAAGCCTGGCCTCGTCCGGTGAGCCGGAAAACAAGCGGTGACAGCGTTAAAAATTACTGATGTTTGAGGAGGTACGACTGCCTGTCCCGATCGAAGCATCGGGAAGTTCAGAAATTTTAGCCGGCATCGCGTAGCTTTTCCGAGGGAAGTGGGCGCAGCCTTGGGTTTTGTGTTTACTATTTGGGCTAAGCCAAATAGTAAAATCGGTCTGATAAGACAAAAGCATCATTCTTCTAGTTCGTGGCCTAATTTAATCTTAAAACTTTTTGAGTAGATATATTTTCTCCACCGGGAATTTCACATGATTCATTTTAGAGCCTCCTCACAAATTCTTCTAATGATTTTCTTGTACGCGGTGCTTTTTCCCTCGAACGGTAAGGTTCCTCCAACGAGTCGGCATTGCCCAAATAGCCGAGAGCTCCCATACATACCGGACTAACATTTTCATCCAGATTTAATACCTCTATCACCTTGTCGTTTTCAAAACCACCCATCAGGTGCCCGTAAATATCTTTGGCACCCGCCTGAAGCAAAAGTTGCGCGTTAGCCATGCCAACATCGTGCATTGCCAACTTATTTAATCTCCCATTTTTTTCGTAAGTATTTCGTTGCAAGGCAACAAAAAGTACGGCTGCATTTTTTGTCCAGGGCTGATTACCAGTTGCCAGGCAATCCCAAAGCGCATCAAAACCTGATGTGCCGCGCAAGGCATATACATATTGCCAGGGCTGCTCGTTCATGGCACTCGGCGCCCACGATGCACCGCTGAATATTTCATTTACATCTTCTTCTGTCACCGGCTTCGGCGAGAATGCCCGGGGACTCCACCTTTTCTTCAACAGCGGATGAATATTATATTTCGTTTCTAATTCCATGCTTCTCGTTGTTTTCCGTTTATTTTACTTCCATTGGCAGGTCCATCAACAAAATCCGTGCATCGCTTGCAGCTGTAATTTCTACCTCATCCGTGTCCCAAATCCCAATGGCATCGCGTTTCTGCAATTCATTTCCTGAAATGTTTACTTCCCCTTCAATTACCATAACGAAAATACCGTTTCCCTGTTTTTTAAGGGTGTGAGAGTCTGTTTTTCCGGCTTCGTAATTCCCCAGAAAAAACCATGCATCCTGGTGTATCCACACTCCCTGGTCATCGGGGTTAGGCGAAAGCACCTGGTACAACTTATTTTTTTCTTCCACATCGCGTATCGATATCTGATCGTAACGCGGCTGCACATTTTGTTTGTTAGGAAACAACCAAATCTGGAAAAGTTTTAGTGTTTTATCCGGATGATGGTTGAACTCGCTGTGGTATACTCCTGTTCCGGCACTCATTACCTGCACATCGCCCGAGCGAATAACAGCCTGGTTGCCCATATTGTCTTTGTGTTCCAAATCTCCTTCCAGCGGAATGGTAATAATTTCCATGTTATCGTGTGGGTGCGTTCCAAAACCTTGTCCACCTGCAATGGCATCATCGTTTAGCACGCGCAGCACACCAAAATTCATTCGCTCTCTGTCAAAATAATTCGCAAAACTAAAACTGTGTCTTGCCTCCAACCAACCGTGGTTGGCATATCCTCTTGAATCTGCTTTGTAAATAATTGTTTTCATAATGCTCCTTCTCTGTTTTATCTTACTCTGTTTATTAGGGAAAACACGAATTGCGGGTAAAAAAATGCCGGTGCCCGGTATTGCTTCTCAGCAAATTCAGACACCGGCAAAGGTTCTCTCCATCACTAAATATCACTTATTCCCCTTCTCTGAACCTTAATTGAAAAATTGTTTTCGTCTGGCTTTTATATATTCTTACTTGCTCGAAGTCATTCCTTCAGCAGCTGTAGCTTTCAATTCGAATTTAATTTCAAATTCGTCTTTGATCATGTTGTCGCCCAGGTCGCTGAAAAATTTACCTGATCCGTATTTAATATCCCATTTTGTACGGTCAATTGAAGCAGTGCCCGATGCAGTTAAAGCATCTCCGTTAACTTTTACCTCTGCAGGAAACGATACTTCGTTTGTAATTCCTTTGATGGTAAGATCTCCGGTAACTTTATCATCATTGTATGAAGTGATTTTAAAGTTGGCTACCGGATGTTTTTCCGCCGAAAAGAAATCGTCAGATTTAAGGTGACCTACCAGTTTATCTTTCCACTCACCTTCCAAATCAGTTACTTCAATCGAAGTTACGTCTAAATTCAGGTTTGCGCCTGTAACTTTTTTACCTTCTACAAAAACTTCTCCTCCGGCAAGATTCAAATAACCGGTATGCTCGCCTGTAACTTTTTTACCGGTCCAATATACTTTGCTGGCTTTGGTATCAACACTATAAGTTGTTTTATCGCCATTTCCGTTCGATGCAAAACTCGCAGTTGTTATCGTAATTGCAAGTACTAATAATGTAGCTAATTTTTTCATGTTTTCAATTCTTTGTTTAATGTTTACTAATAATTTTCATTGCAAACATACGGGGTATTGAAAACGAAAAAAATAAACTAGTTTAAGAAAAATACTTTTTAGTCTCTTTTTCTTGCTTTTTTGGCAATTATCTTACTTAAAAACACGGGAGTAACTCCCAGATAAGAGGAAATGTGGTATTGCGGAAGGCGCTGAACGAGGTCGGGATCGCTTTTTAAAAGCTGCTCGTAATTCTCTTCAGCTGTTTTTGAAAGAATGGAAACAAAGCGCTTTTGCAGAAAGATGTAGGAGCGCCGGATATTAGTACCAAGTTCGGTGTACCTGCCCATTATTGTAACGAAAGACTCCTCTGAAATTGAAAACGCAGTAGTTTTCTCTACGGCCTCCAAATAGTATGCGGTACTAGCCGGAGTCCCTAAATCGCCCAGCCATTGCCTCTCCTTACCAAAAAGCAGGTTAAACTCTTTTCCGCTCTGATCGATAATGTACATACGAAGCAATCCTTTTTCAATGTAATAATGGCGTGTATTTTCTTCACCGGCATTAAAAACTCGCTGTTTCTTATCAAACGTTTCTTTTCTGAAAACCGAAACGATCTCGTCTTTTTCGGCGTCAGTCAACTCGCGCTTACTTATTTTTTCGAAATATGAATATAGTACAGAAAAGTCCTCCATGTGGCTGTCGCTTCTGCCACAAATTTAGCAATCAAAACCAATGCGCCATGCCTGAATCTACTTTTTTGATGCCTCAGTATAAATCGCTTTTAACAAACTTGCATCGTCTTTGCTGTCGCTGCTGAGTTGCCAGAACATAATTCCACCCAGATTATTTTCTTTGGCATATTGCGTTTTCAGCTTAATGGATTCAGGATCGTCATAAGTTACAAAAATGCTATCGGCAGGATTATACAGGTACGGAGCTTTGGCCACCGGATCCCAATACCTGTAAAAACCATTTGCTTCTGTAAAATCGGTTAAAAGAACAGAGTAGGCAGTTCCTCCGCTTATTGGGCCCGTATTGGGTTGATAAAGTCCATTATCTGTGGGCGGAACACCTTTCCATCCGCGACCGTAAAAAGCTGCCCCAATAACGATCTGTTTTGGATCGACACCTTTTTCAACGCAGAATCGAATAATCTCTTCGGCCGACTGTGGTTCCCATAAATCTTCACCTACCACTAGTTCGGCATTTTGTTGTGTCATAGCCGCACCAAGTGGTGTTTCTAAAATATCTGCCAGCGAGCGGTGCCCCAATGCTGTATGATGTGTTGCAAACTTTGTTGCGCCACCTGCCTGGTCGTAGGTCATTACATTCATGTAATCAACGTATTTCATTACCTCTAACAGTTCCACATTTTTATAGTATCGCTTCCACCCTGCCGACGCAAAAGTTAATGTTTGCGGACGGTCGAGCTGGTCCAGGGCTTCACGCAATCCTTTCATTAAAAGAGTAAAATTTTCTTTATCCTCGGGGCGTGCTTTTGTTCCTCCTGCCGGAATAGCCGGATATTCCCAGTCGATATCTACGCCATCCAACTTATAATTTTCGATAAAGTCAATAGTACTGGTAATAAATTTTGTACGGCTTTCTTCAGTATACACTGCATCCGAAAAGCCATCGGCGGTCCAGCCACCACAGGCAATCATTACTTTTAACTGCGGGTACTTTTCTTTTTGCGCCACCAGTTTTCTCAAAATCGCATCCGATTCTTCATTTCTAAACTTCATTTCACCATCAATAACTTTGCTAAAACTAAAGATGATGTGCGTTAGCTGCTCCAAAGGCAACTCCTCGGGCATGTAACCATCGCGTGGCACATAATAGGCCATAATATTGAGCGGCGTCTTTGCGTTCTCCTCTTCTACTGACTTTTGTGATTGACAGGAAACAAAAACCAAACAGGCAATTAAAAATGTAATTAACTTATTCATGATAATTTACGCTTTCGATATATTGGGATAAAGATATGTTTATATTTGCACTTTATAAAATATTTAAAAACTACGACACCGAAATGAATAATCTAAAAAAGATATCCCTTCACTTGTTCGCATTCTTATTTTGCGCCTTCACAGTTTCGGCGCAAAGTCCGGCACATTGGGTAAATCCTTTTATCGGGACAACCAACTACGGAACAACCAATCCGGGAGCAGTTGTTCCCCGCGGAATGGTATCGGTGGTGCCTTTTAACGTTAGCGGCAATTCGCCATTGAATGCTCGAGACAAAGACGATGGCTGGTGGTCGACACCCTACTCGTGGGACAATAAATATTTTACAGGCTACTCGCACGTCAACCTGAGTGGTGTTGGCTGCCCCGAGTTGGGAGTTATTCTTTTGATGCCAACAACAGGCGAAGTGAATGGCGATCACCGCGAATACGGATCGGAAATGAGCAGACAGGTGGCACACCCCGGATATTATTCTACCTTCCTGAATAAATACAATATTAATACTGAAGTTTCGGCAACGGAACGGACAGGAATCAGCCGCTTTACATTTCCGGCAGGGCAATCGAATATCCTCATCGACCTTGGCAATGGATTGACCAACGAAAGCGGCGCATCAATAAAAATTGTAAATAATCAGGAAATTGAAGGCTGGCGTATGACCGGCACTTTCTGCTACAACGATGGCACCGAGCGCCCTGTCTATTTTGTGGCACGTTTCAGCAAAGCTGCTGAAGAATTTGGCGTTTGGAAAAAAATGCCAAAAATGGGGCCGGAAGCAGCGTGGTCGGCAACCAGCGATAAAATAAAATACTACAAGAATTTCAAGGCCGAAATGGCCGGTGACAGCATTGGAAGCTGGTTTACTTTTAACACCAAAGCGAACGAAGAAATTTTGGTTGAAGTTGGAATTTCATACGTGAGTATTGAAAATGCACGATTGAATCTGAATTTCGAATCGCAGAATTTTGATTTTGAAGCCACCTGCAAACTAGCCGAAGAAAAGTGGAATGAAGCACTGTCGACCATTACGGTGAAAGGTGGAACCGATGACCAGAAAACAGTTTTCTACACCGGTTTGTATCATATTCAAATTCACCCGAATATTTTAAGCGATGTAAACGGCCAGTATCCGGCAATGGAATCATTCGAGATAAAAACCCACCCGAACGGCGAGCGCTACACCACATTTTCGCTGTGGGATACTTACCGGAACCTGCATCCGTTTATGAGCCTCGCTTTTCCGCAACAGCAGTTGAATGTGGTACAATCGATGATTGAAATGTACGACGAAAGTGGCTGGTTGCCGCGCTGGGAGCTAAACAGCACCGAGACACATGTTATGGAAGGCGACCCGGCGTTACCTGTAATTGTTGATACCTGGTTTCGTGGCATCCGCGATTTCGATATTGAAAAAGCTTACGAGGCCATGTACAAATCGGCAACCACTCCCGGCGCTGAAAATAAAATCCGCCCCGATATCGACCACTATATTTCGCATGGTTATGTGCCGCTAATGGAGCAATACGACAATTCGGTGTCGCATGCACTGGAATATTACATTGCCGACTGGAACCTGGCACAACTAGCTAAAGAATTGGGTAAAGACGACCACTACGAGCGCTTCTTAAAACAATCGTTAGGTTATAAAAACTATTACGACAAGGAATTTGGAATCATTCGTCCGAAGTTGGAGAATGGTGAATTTATGCCTGATTTTAATCCGCGCCAGGGAGAAAATTTTGAGCCAAGCCCGGGATTCCACGAAGGAAATGCCTACCAATATACATTCTGCGTTCATCATGACATGGATGGAATGATCGTGTTAAACGGCGGTAAAAAAGAATTTGTAAAAAAACTGCAGGCCATTTTCGACGATGGTCATTTTGATATGGCCAACGAACCGGATATTCATTATCCGTGGCTTTTTAACTACGTAAAAGGCGAAGAGTGGCGCACCCAAAAAGAACTGAACCGTTTAATGGCAACCTACTTTAAAAATGCACCTGACGGATTACCGGGCAATGACGACACCGGAACCATGTCCACCTGGATTGTTTATTCAATGATGGGAATCTACCCTGTTTTGCCGGGCGATATGAATTATGCCATCGCCGCCCCTGTTTTCGATGAAGTTAAAATCCAGCTGGATCAAAATTTCTATCCGGGAGAATCTCTTGTGATCAAAAAATCAGGCTCGGACAATAAAATAAAAAGCATTTCGCTAAACGACAAAAAGCAAAAAACATTCTTCATCAACCATGCGGATTTGGTTAAGGGTGGAGTTTTGGAGATCAATTTCTAAAAAGATTGAGGGAGATTGAATTCGATTGAAGGGATTAATGAAAACACTTTCTGCTCAATTCTCGTAACTCGAGACCTGATTTATTACAATGAAACAACTATCGATACTACTATTGGCAATTGCTCTATTTGCCTGCACAAAAAAGGAAGCACCAAAAGCTGAAAAACTTACGCAATATGTTAACACATTTGTGGGCACCGACGGGCCGGGAAATACTTACCCCGGAGCTGTTGTTCCCTTTGGAATGGTACAGCTAAGTCCGGATAACGGTCTTGGCGGCTGGGACCGAATTGCAGGTTACTTTTATCCAGATTCTACCATTGCAGGTTTTAGCCACACCCATTTAAGTGGTACCGGTGCCGGAGATATGTACGACCTGTTGTTGTTTCCAACCAACTCGCGTTTTAACGACGATTTGTGGCCCGATCAAAAAGCTTATCGTCCGTACTCTAAATTCAGTCACGAGAATGAAGAAGCTTCACCTGGTTATTATAAAGTATTGCTGGAAAGCTCGGGTATTGAAGCGGAACTGACCACAACCGAGCGTGTTGGCATGCACCGCTACACTTTTCCGGAAGATGCAGAAAGTAAAATAATCCTTGATTTGGGTTACGCCCTAAACTGGGACGCACCAACTGAAACAACGATAAAAATCGAAAACGACCACACGATTTCGGGCGTGCGAAAATCAACCGGCTGGGCAAAGGTGCAATATGTATATTTTGTTGCTGAATTCTCAAAACCTTTTGAAAATGTTGTGCTAACGCCTGAAGAAGATTTGCAAAATGATTCAGAAATAGGCGGGAAGAATGCTCGTTTCGAAACCACTTTCAGCACAATCGACGGTGAGCAGATTTTGGTAAAAGTTGCCTTATCATCCTCATCGGTTGAAGGAGCACGCAAAAATATGCAGGCCGAACTCAATCATTGGGATTTTGATGCAGTACGTGCTGAGGCTGATAAAAAGTGGGAGGAACAACTGGCAAGTATAGAGATTGAAGGAAGTGACTACCAAAAGGAAGTGTTTTACACGAATTTCTACCACCTGTTTCTAACACCAAGTTTGTTGAGCGATGTTGATGGAGCTTACAAAGGTGCCAACCAAAAGCCACAAGTTGCAGAAGGTTTTAAACGCTACGACACTTTTTCGCTGTGGGATACTTACCGTGCAGCGCATCCGCTTTATACGATTGTTTGCCCCGATGAAGTGCAGAATATGACTCAATCGATGCTGGCGCATTACGATGAAACCGGTTTGTTGCCTGTTTGGTCGATGGCCGGGAACGAAACAAATATGATGATCGGTTACCACGCGGTTCCGGTAATTGTTGATGCGTATTTTAAAGGCCTGCCAATGGACGCAGAAAAAGCTTACGAAGCTTGCCTTGCCTCGGGAATGAACGACACTGAAGAAATGGAATTATACCGAAAATACGGTTATGTTCCGTTTAACGAAGAAGGCGAAAACTGGTCGGTATCGAAAACACTGGAATATGCCTACGATGACTGGTGCATTGCTCAATTTGCCGAAGCTTTGGGAAAAGAGCAGGATTACAAGCTGTTCACGCAACGAGCCGATAACTGGAAAAACCTGTACGACGAAAAAACCAACTTCTTCCGGGCAAAAGATACGGATGGGAACTTTCTTAAACCTTTCATTTCAAAAGAATACAGCAACGTATACTGCGAAAGCAATGCCTGGCATTATCTGTTTGCGGCTCAGCATAATATTCAAGGTTTTCGCGATTTGATGGAAAAAGAACGTTTTACCGAATTACTCGACAGTATGTTTACCTATTACCCTGCTGCCGACGACGAATTGCCGATTTTCAGTACCGGAATGATCGGGCAATATGCACACGGCAACGAACCCAGTCACCATGTTCCGTTTCTGTACAACTTTACCAACACTCCGGAAAAAGGGCAAAAATACGTTCGCGAAATTATCGACACGCAATACTCAAACAAACCCGATGGTTATTGCGGCAACGAAGACTGCGGACAAATGTCGGCGTGGTATGTTTTTGCAACTATGGGATTTTATCCGGTAAATCCGGCTAACGGAGTTTACTATTTGGGCAGTCCCTCGCTGGATAAAGCGATAATCAATCTGGCCAACGGAAAAACGTTTACTGTTACTGCCAAAAACAACAATCCTGAAAATGTATATATAAAATCGGTTAAACTAAATGATCGTATTTTAGAAAATAATTACATCACACATCAACAAATTATGGAAGGCGGCGAACTTGTATTTGAAATGAGAGGAAAGCAATAACATGATTACTGCCCGCCAAATAGTTGAGATCAGAAGACAAAAAATGGTGTTTTTAATTATCATCTTTTAGCTCATTAAAAAAGAAAACGGAACGAAAAAATAGAGAGCTTGTATAATAGAACAATTCTCGTTAGTTTTAAAGAGAAGAAAACCCATTATTTATCTTACTATAAGTAGCTATTTATACTCGTCCATGCAATTATCTGTTTTTAAACCATTCAAATCGCTTCTCCGATTTCTGCTTATTCCGGTATTGCTGATTATATTCTCAATAACCTACCTACTGCTTTACCGAAGTATTAAAACCCGGACCATTAACGAATTTAACAACGAACAATTAATACTTGCCCGAACAGCATCGCAGGGAATTACCTCTTTTTTTAGTGATACAAGATCTGATTTAACCTTTCTTGCCAATCTGGATGATGTTATTAATAACACCAATACCGGAAAATCAATTTTAGAAAGCTATTACGAAAATCACCGCACTTTTATCTCTGCTATATCACAGGTAAATTCCGAGGGGGTGATTACTGCAACGTTTCCAAAAAATGATGAGGTAATTGGTAGCAACATTTCAAACCAGAAACATGTTGAGCAAATACTAACATCACACCGACCGGTAATCAGCGACGTGTTTATGTCAGTACAAGGCTACCTATCAATTGCCTACCACGTTCCGGTATTCGACAACAACGAATTCAAAGGCAGCGTTGCCATACTCATCCCGATGAAACAACTTGGGGGGCTTTACCTGGGCAATATTAAATCGCGAGGTACCGGCCAGGCATGGCTACTTAGCGAAAACGGTACGGAGATTTACTGCTCAAATGATGCACACACCGGTAAAGCATTTATAGAAAATGCACATAGCAACGAGCTTGCCGTTGAATTAATGAATAATATTAAGCAAAATACCAGTGGTGCTTTAAAAGGCATTCATGAGGAAAAAGACTTACACGGCGAAACAGTTTTTAACGAACAATACATTACGTTTTACCGCACTCCACTACAAAATACCTATTGGACCATTCTTATCTCTTGTCACGAATCGGATATTTTTGCTGCCCTAAACCGTTTCCGAAACAACTCTTTTATTGCTTTCATTCTTCTTTTTGCCGCCCTTGCATTTTATTTCTATTCGCTTGTGCAGGTGCGAAGTGTGATAAAAGAAGCATCAAAACGCAGAAAAGCTGAAGAAACCTTATTAAAAAGTGAGGAGAAATTCAGAAAACTATTTGAGTATCATGCCGCAGTTAAATTGCTTGTTGATCCGGAAACAACAAAAATAATGGATGCCAACAACTCGGCAGCCAAATTTTACGGCTGGAGCCGCGACCAGCTGAAACAAATGTACTTAAACCAGATTAACACCCTGTCGACTGAAGAAATAAAAAAAGAAGTTGAACACCTTCTGCGGGAAGGGAAAAACCGTTTTGAATTTAAGCATCGTTTAAAAAACGGTGAAATACGTGATGTGGAAATTTACAGTAGTAGAGTAGAAATTGAGAATAAAACCCAACTCCACTCGATTGTACACGATATTACCGAACGCAAAAAAGCTGAAAAAGCATTAATAATAGCCAAAGAACAAGCCGAAGAGAGTAACCGCCTTAAAACAGCCTTTTTGCAGAACATGAGTCACGAAATTCGTACACCGATGAACGCCATTATTGGTTTTTCATCGTTAATGGCCGACTCGTTTGAAAGCAAAGAACAGTTAAAACAGTTTTCTGAAATTATTAATCAGAGCTCAAATAACCTGTTGGCTATTATCGACGATATTCTTGATATTGCTAAAATAGAATCGGGCCAACTACCATTGCACCACGAAACCTTTAGCCTAAACGATCTGTTTGCCGAACTAAAAACAATATTTCTCGAATACCAACGCCAGCTCAATAAACCAGATGTGCAGTTCGAAATAAAAGAATGCGACGGAGTTGATTACATTATAAGTGACAAAGGCAAGTTGCGACAAATCTTAATCAACCTGATGAGCAATGCCTATAAATTTACCGATAAAGGCAAAATTGAAAGCGGGTGTAAAGCAATAGACAACAACACCTTAGAATTTTATGTGCACGACACCGGATCCGGAATTCCGACCGACAAACAAAGTTCCGTTTTTGAACGTTTTACGCAGCTGCACAATAAAAAGAAACAATTGCACGGCGGTACCGGATTGGGCTTGTCGATTGTTAAAGGATTGGTAGAATTACTGGGCGGTAAAATCAGGTTACAATCGGTAGTAGAAAAACCCGATGAAGGGCAGAGCGGCAAAACAACATTTTATTTTACGGTATCTTACCAAAAGGCCGAAGAAAAAGAGTCCGAAACAAAACCGGCAAAAAACAACGATAACTACCTGTTTCAACAACAAACCATTTTACTGGTTGAAGACAACCGTGCCAACACCCGCCTGATACAAAAAATGCTTGCCGAAACGGGGTTAAATATTCTGCACACGGAATATGGGAAAGAAGCCGTTGATATTGCCGTAACAAAATCTCCGGCACTGATACTTATGGATATTGGCCTTCCCGACATTAGCGGCTACGAAGCCACGAAACAAATAAAAGCCAGCTCTCCGCATATCAGGATAATTGCACAAACAGCCTATGTTTCAGACGACGATAAAGTTAAAGCTTACGATGCGGGATGCGACGATTTTGTTGGCAAACCCATTAGCAAAGAATCATTGCTGGCTGTTATCAGCAAACATTTAAATGGAAAGAAAGAATAAGCGAATTCTTACTTTTCCTTTCCATTCGTAAAAAATATTATCAAGCCTTACTTTATACTCTTTTCTTACTGCCGCTCCTGAATTTTTTCCCACATGTGCATTTGCAGGAAACTGCCGTCTACATGGCTTTCCATTTCTTTGAACATGCCAAATGGAACGGTGAATGTCAATGTCTCTCTCTCGACAATGGAACGTTTTGAAATATCAAAAAAACCGATTATGCTGCGTGGATTTTCTTTCTTCACTTCTTCTAGCCCAAAAAGTATGGATTGACAGGCTGCACCAAAAGGAGCTGTTACACTTTGGTTGGTTCCGCGGTTATAGTCGGCCATAACTACCAGAGCAGATAACTGATCGGCATTTACAAAAAACACGAGCATCTCCGGCTCGTCCTCTTCGGTAACCGTTTCCCAGGGTTTAAATACCACATATTTCGTCGGCACCTCGGTAATCGGCAGCGAATCGACCCATTTTTGTGCCTTTTCCGGATTCTTGTAAAAACGTTCACCTTCTTCCATCATACCGCCATTACTTCCCATCATTGCTGCCATTTCCTTATTCCCGGTAGAAAGAAGGCATTCGATTGGAAATTGTCCGTAGGCATTGCCAAATCCCAGGCCAACACCTCCACCCGGACAGCCAAAGGTTTTTCGATCGAAATAGGCAGGTCGGCTTTTTTTACTCGACGCTACTAACATCGAAGCAACACAACCGAACATATTTCCTTCTTTAAAATGTAATCCGTCTTCCGGTTTATCGTCAGTCAATAGTATGGCCACCGGTTGCATTTGCAGTTTTAGTGCTTCAATAAGTTTGCTGTTCATAAAATAATGTCTCCTTTTCTATCAAATTTAGTTATGCGTTCCTTTTGCTTAAAAATAAAAATTTAATACGAAAGGCAATTGAATATTAAACAGATTCAGTAGGCAACTTAAAGTCACCTGCTGAATGCGCACAAAAAAAGGGGAAACCTTGCGGCCTCCCCTAATATCAAATTCTATATTATAACTAATGTATTGGTAAAGTCTACATTAAGAACGAAATAAGAACACCCGCAGCAACTGCCGAGCCAATTACACCCGAAATGTTACTGGCCATACAGTACTGTAAAATGTGGTTCTTTTTGTCGTATTTCAGTGCCAGCTCGTTAGCCACACGCGATGCCATTGGCACGGCACTCAGTCCGGTTGCACCAATAAGCGGATTGATCTTTTTCTTGCTGAAAGTATTTACCAGTTTTACCGCAAAAATACCACCGGCAATCGATATAGCGAAGGCCACAAAACCTCCTACTACAATACCCAGTGTTTTTGCAGAAAGGAAAACCTCAGCAGTCATAGTTGCTCCAACAGTAAGCCCAAGAAAAATGGTTGCGGTGTTCATAATTGGTCCTTGCGCGGCATCGGCCAAACGGCTTGTCGACGAACCAACTTCCTTTATCAGGTTACCAAACAACAACATTCCCAACAGCGGCACCGACGACGGAACCAGAACAGCAGCCAGTGTTCCCAAAGCAATAGGGAAAATAATTTTGGCAGCTTTCATGTTCTTGATCTCATATTTAGACGGGTACTGTTTTTCCATTTGTTTCATGTTGATTGTAAACTCCTTTTTAGAGATAAACAACTTTGCTATAAGTGGAATAATTACAGGTACCAAGGCCATGTACGAATATGCAGCAATAGCAATAGGGCCAAGCAGGTGCGGAGCCAGTTTAATGGTAGTGTAAATAGCGGTTGGGCCATCGGCACCACCAATAATACCCAGCGATGCAGCTTCTTTAGGCGTAAAACCAACAGCAATGGCTCCCAGCAAGATGGCGAAAATACCAATCTGTGCAGCGGCGCCAAACAATGCCAGTTTCAGGTTACGCAACATCGGACCAAAATCGGTAAGCACGCCAACCCCCATAAAAATTACAGGAGGCAGCAAGCCGGTTTTAATCAGCGAATAATACAGGTAATTCATAATCCCGTAATCGTGCGCAATTTCAAACAGGTTCATATAGCGGTGTCCTTCCAGCTCAATCAACTCGGGGTTTACAACTCCCATTTGTCCCCCCGGAAAGTTGGCCAGCAACACACCAAATGCTATCGGTATAAGCAACAGCGGCTCATACCCTTTCTTTATCCCAAGATAAAGCAGCACAAACGAAATCGCCCACATGATCAGTGTCTGATAGGTGATCTCGCCAAGCGCGGTCATGTTAAACAGTTCTGATAAAATATCCATAAAACCGATTTATGACAGTTGTATCAAAACATCGTCCTCATCCACGCTGTCGCCATTGGCTTTTAAAATGGCGCTTACCGTACCATCGCTCTCAGCAACAATAGCGTTATAGGTTTTCATCGATTCGATGTAACAAACCAAATCGCCTTCTTTAACGGTGTCGCCAACTTTAAGCGCGGTTTCCGATGTATCTTTTGTTAACATGAATTTTCCTTCCAAAGGAGCAATAACTTCCGATGCCACGCTACCGTTAACTGCCGGTGCAGCTTCTTCTTTTGCCGGAGCAGCAGAACTTGCAGCTACCGGAGCAGCTTCAGCGCCGTCGTAACTAACGCCTACTTTAAATTTCTCGCCGTTTACATCAATTACCATCGATTTTGGCTCGAATGCGCCTGCAGGAACTTCCACTACTTCAGGTTTTGGCTCAGCAGCAGCTTTCTTCTCAGCAAGGTCGGCTTCAAAATCGGCTTTTGCTTTACCCGATTTGTAAGCACGGTATTGCTCAGGGTGCATAGCCAGCTCGAACAACTCTTCGTCGTCCTGACCATAATCCCAACCATTGTCGTCCATTTCTTTTTTGTAAACATCCAGGTTATCAGGATACTGCTCTTGCGGAACACCTGTAAAGAATTCTTTTCCTTTTTCTTTGGCCAGCTCTTTAATTTCCGGAGCCAATTCTCCAGGAAGTTTTCCTGATTTACCGATGATCATATCCCAAATGTTATCTGCGATCATACTCCAGCGCTCGCGGCCTTTAATTACCTGCAACACGTTCATCAGTGCCAGGTTTTTAACGTACTGACTAAATGGAGTTACCAGCGGTGGGTAACCTAATTTAGGCCAGATATATTCTACCTCTTCAAACAGTTTAATCAACAGATCGTCCTGAGTTAAGGTTGGTTTATTGCGTTTTGTAAGCCATTTGTTCAGGCTCTCGAGGTTGTTCCCCAGGTCGGCCATCAAACTACCCATCATTCCGCCCGGAAGACCTGAACCGATCAACAACGAGTTCATGTGACGGTTTTTAGGGTTGATGTAGTAGCCCAGGAAATCGTCGATAAACTCCTGGGTCATCGCGCGAACTTCCATGTAAGCTTTCATGTTCACCTCTTTTACTGCATAACCGGCATCTTTTAACATACCCTGAACGGCCAGTACATCGGCGTGTCCTGTACCCCACGACAGTGGTTCCATAGCAACATCAACATAATCAACTCCGGCGCGTGCAGCCTCTAAAATACTTGCCATTGAGAAACCCGGACCAGAGTGACCGTGGTACTGAACAGTAGTTTTAGGATGTGCAGTTTTTATGTTCTTAATGATTTTTCCGATAAATGCTGGACGACCGATACCGGCCATGTCTTTTACACAAATCTCGTCGGCACCCATTTCAATTAGCGTGTTGGCCAGATTAGTATAATATTCTACCGTGTGCACTTCCGAAATGGTTAAACTCAACGCTGCCTGCGAAATCATTCCACCTTCTTTGGCAAACTTAATCGAGTTTTCAAGGTTGCGCGGATCGTTCAATCCACAGAACGAACGTGCAATATCAGTTCCTTGTAGCTTCTTTACTTTAAACATCAGCTTACGAACGTCGGCAGGCACCGGGCTCATGCGAATACCATTCAAAGCACGCTCTAACATGTGTGTTTGAATACCGGCATCGTTAAATGGCTGTGTCCATCTGCGGTTGGCAATGTTTGGATTCTCGCCAAATAAAAGGTTGATCTGCTCGAATCCACCACCGTTAGTCTCGACCCTGTCGAAACATCCCATATCAATAATTGCGGGTGCTACTTTTTCCAGTTGTTCTACTTTGGGAACATATTTCCCTGAGGATTGCCACATATCTCTATACAGCAAGCTAAATTTGATCTCCTTCTTCATTTCTGTTTATTTTTGGTTTATTGGATAAAATGATACCTTTTACTTCGTCGCCGTTTTTTTCCTTCGTTTGCACTATTCTGTTTAGTCTCTCGAATCGCCTCCATGGAAAAGGTCGGAAGTTGATATCCGTTAACTAATCTCACATTTTTTCTACCGATGTAATTCTGCCTTTTCCTTTAGTAGTAATTTCAACAGCCGAAACCATAGCAGCCAGCTTCGATGCGCTAATCTGGCTCTGTACAGGCTTTGCAGCTGTTGGGCTTTCTACTGTTGCAACTGCAAAACGGTTGGTTATTCGGATGATGAGGTTACCTAAAACCACTACCATGATGAGGATAAAAAATACGGTACTCATGCCCGTTAGCATTAATTTTAAAGCTTCGTTCATCTTTGTATTTTTTGTTTAAATTGATTTTTAAAGCTTGCAAATATATATTTCATTATTAGATAGAAATTCGTTTAGCTTACGATTTGATAGTTTTTTATGACTTTCACCATCAATATGAAAGTTTAAATAAAGAAATATTTCTTTTTACATATACAAATATTTAAATATGAATAAGTTATAGGCAGTCAAAAAAAATCGGAAAGCTACACCTGCTTTACAACATAAAAATCAAGCAGTTAACATTAAGGTTAGATTTGGAGGAATTTTTGTGTAAAAATTACACATTGAAATTTTTATGAACTTAAGGTCTTTTTGTCTGCTTTCACAGTAAAACAAGAAGGAAATAGAAAACCAAACTTAAATTAAATTATAAGGGTTACCGGCAAACAGTTTTACCTAATTTATGTAGTATTTAAAATTAATGTACCTTTGCTTCAGATTTTAGGTTTAAGAATATTGATCTACCTCCTATTCCCCGCCTTAGGATATTTGACTTTTCTTTAAATCTCATTTCTTAACATTAAAAACTTTTTAAATAGCTACTAATATTTATTAAATTCGAGGTCAGTAAGCTAAAATCACTATTAAAAACATATATGGGAAGATCGAAAGAAACATTTGGTAAAAAAGAAGTACGAAAAAAACAGGAAAAAAAGAGAAAAGAAAAAGCTGCCAGGAGACAGGCAAGAAAAGAATCCGATACCAATTCGGGATTGGATGATATGATTGCATACGTTGATGAATTTGGTAACATTACCGATACTCCGCCAGACGAAACACAAAAAGAAGAAATTAACGTTGAAGATATTGATGTTAGTGTGCCAAAAGGTGGTTACGGCGAAGCAGAATCAAAAGAAAAACAAGGTGTAGTAACCTTTTTCAACGACCAGAAAGGTTATGGTTTTATTCGCAATCTGGCGAACAACCAAAATATTTTTGTTCATATAAACGAAGTAGAAGGCACCATTAAAGAAGGCAACCGCGTAACCTACGAAGAGGGTCAAGGACCAAAAGGACCGGCTGCAATGAATGTAAAACTGTCGGATTAACCTGTTATACAAAACCGGGTAACTTAATACCAAAACAGTTACAGGATGGCAAAAGATTTAAAGTTAGCGGTACTTATTGATGGCGATAATATTCCATCGGCATACGTAAAAGAGATGATGGAAGAAATTGCCAAATACGGTAATCCTACCATTAAACGCATTTATGGCGACTGGACCAGACCCGGCTTAAATAAATGGAAGAATCTGTTGCTCGACAATGCCATTAATCCTATCCAGCAATACGGATACACCATTGGCAAAAACGCCACCGATTCAGCCATGATTATTGATGCCATGGATATTCTTTACAGCGAAAAGGTAGATGGATTTTGTTTGGTGTCGAGCGACAGCGATTTTACCCGCCTGGCCACCCGTTTACGCGAAGCAGGAATGCACGTTATTGGTATTGGCGAGAAAAAAACTCCCGAACCATTTATTGTTTCGTGCGACCGTTTTATTTATATAGAAATTTTAAAAAGCCGCTCGAAAGAAAACGAAAGTTCTACTGCAGGAAAAACGGGTAAAAAAGGAGGTGTTGATAAGGTTACACCAAAAGTTATCCGTTTAATATCGAAAACAATATCGGACCTGGCCGATGAAGACGGCTGGGCTTTCTTAGGCGATGTAGGTAGTTTGCTGCAAAAGAAACAACCTAATTTCGACTCCAGAAACTACGGCTTCGAAAAACTTACCCCACTGATTGACTCCACCGGAAAATTTGAAATTGACCAGCGCGAAAGCCAGGGAAAATACAAATTGATGTACGTTCGGAATAAAAAGCGGTAATTTAATGTTGATATAGATTGATCTAAAAAATAGGTTTCAAGCTGCAAGTAGCGGGCGTTTTTCAATCTGCATCAATCTCTTATTCAATCCTTTGCAATTCCTTTTGATTTTTTACTTTTCACTCTTGCCCTACTACTAATTAAACAACTCCACAATTTCCTCCTGCGTAACCTGCTCAAACGGGTTGTTGGAATTGATAAACTTATCGGCCAGCGAGCTTTTTCGGTCTTTCAGTTTTTGTATTTTCTCCTCAATCGAATTCTCGGTAATAAAACGATACACAAAAACATGCTTATCTTGCCCAATGCGGTGAGCACGATTGATAGCCTGGTTTTCGGCTGCCGGATTCCACCACGGATCAATAATAAAAACATAGTCGGCCTCGGTAAGGTTAAGCCCTACTCCACCGGCTTTTAACGAAATCAGAAATATGCGGTTCTCCTCATCTTCCTGAAAAGCTTTAATTACTTTTTCGCGTTTTGTGGTTTGCCCGGTTAATTTGCTGTATTTCCACTTTTCTTCCTCGATTTTGCTTTCCAATAATTCAAGGTGAGTTACAAACGAAGAAAACACCAGTACTTTATGTTTCTCGGCAACAAGGTTGCTTAACATCCGGAAGATCTCATCGAATTTACCCGATCGTTCTGACGCATCATCATCAACCAACGATGGATGATTAGCCAACTGACGTAATTTGGTGAGGCCCTGCAAAACCACAAACTGCGATTTTTTTAGTCCCTCCTTCTCAATGGTTGATAAAATGGTATTTCGGATTACCGATTTCTCTTGCTCGTATAGTTTTTGTTGCTCGCCAACCATCGGGCAAACACGCACTTCTTCCATCAGCGGAGGAAGATCTTTAGCTACCTCCACTTTTTTACGGCGCAAAACAAACGGACGAATCATCAGTTGCAGTTTGTCCATTTGCTCCTCGTTGGCATGCTTTTCAATGGGTGTAATAAATGTACGACGGAAAAATGCCAGGTTCCCCAACATTCCGGGATTCAGGAAATTCATTTGCGACCACAAATCCGACAGCGAATTTTCAATGGGCGTTCCGGTAATTACCAGTTTGTAGCGCACTTTAATATCCATTACCGCTTTGTAGGTTTTCGAGCTGGAATTTTTTATCGACTGGCTTTCATCCAAAATCAGGTAAAAGAATTCAGTGCCCCGCAACTTGTCAATATCGTTACGAACCGTTCCGTAGGTGGTAATGATAATGTCGTAGTACGAGGCAACTTTCCCCAGTTCTTCAGCTTTTTTGCGCTGCGTTCCCACATGCTGATACACTTTTAGTGCCGGTGTAAATTTCCTAATTTCATTACTCCAGTTGTGCACCAGCGATGTTGGAACAACAATTAAACTGGCCGGTTGTACAACCGTTTCCGATTTTGTTTCGTCGGCAAAAAGATCGCGCTGCCCATTTGAATCAACCGGATCGTGAATTTTTATTTCCTGTTTCAAACGTTTTAATTTCAACAAAAGCGTAAGAGTCTGCAAGGTTTTTCCTAAGCCCATATCGTCGGCCAGGCAACCGCCCAAACCGTTACGGTACAAACCATACATCCAGTTAAAACCTTCTTCCTGGTAATTTCGCAGTTTAGCTTTTAAGTTAGAAGGCAACACCGGGCTTTCTTTTTCGGCATTTACCAGCTTCTCGTATTTTTGTTTTACCTCCTTATCAACTTCCTGAATGGAATTTTGCAGCAAGGTAAAATGGTGTTTTTCAAATTTAATGTGTTCGCCCTGTTGTTTACCAAAAGGCAAAAGTCCCTTGTAACGGGCAAACCATTCTTCGGGCAATACAGCAACTTCACCATTTGGAAGCTCAAACTCGCGAATGTCGTTTAAAATGTATTTTTTTAGCTGAATAAAAGGGATGCTGAATTCGCCGAACTTAACTACTGCATAAACATCAAACCAATCACCTTTTGTTTGCGTTTTTAATTCCAGTTTTTGGCTGCCGGTATAAAACTTCTTTTCCAGTTGCTGTTGCTTTACCACAATGCCCTTTTCTTCCAAGTCAGGCTTTTTATCGTTTAACCGGTTAACAAAAAAGTATAGGGCATTCTGTGGTTCCAGAAGCGAAACTCCTTTTAAAGTATACGATCCGTTATCTTCTACCAACCCGGTCTTTTTAATGGTTTTTAAAATCGTTTTCTCCCACTTAAAGTCGCGCGTTGTTTTGTAATAAATAAACGAGTTGTTTTGTTTTTTGACACTGACTGCAATTTCGCGGGCCGAATCAGGTAGAAAATTCTCATCTCCATATTCAAAATTCAGCACTAAACACGGCCGGTACTGCAAATTATTTTCGAGCGACAACACTGCCTTTTTCCCTGTTGAAGCCTGAACAACCTCAAACCCTTTCGCTTTCACATCGTAATCACGAACAGTGTTCAATACAAAACCATTGTAATACTTGTCTTCAATTGTATTGGGCACCGTAACATAATCTTTCTCAAAAAAAGGCATCAGTTTTTTGGCATTCAGCTTTTCAAATGCCACCAACTGGTCGCGGTAGATCAACAAACACGGGTCGTTGGTTACCACTTCAACCGATCGCGCTGATAAAAGCATCTCATTTTCATCCAAAAAAATATGTAGTTTATATCGGGTTTGGCTTTCGGTGCGCTCAAACTCAAATTCAGGCCGGGCAAAAAACGGCGGAACTTTTAGTTCATCTTCATCGTAAAGGTTCGAATATTTTGCCTCTTTTCGGAATAAACGCACAGGACTGAGCATTAATATGGAACACACCTCCATCATACATTTTTCGATAAAAGGTGTTACTTGTTTTTCGAAATAACCGGGTCGTAACGACGCAAAAAAATCGGACACACTACCTGCACGCGAAAATTTCCTGGTTAAAACCTCATCGCTGTATTTTTCAATTAACAGAACCAGTTCTTTCTCGTAGGGTTTAAACGTATATTCCGGGTCATTCAAATCGTGTGGTTTTACAAGTCGGACTACTGTGTAAAACCGCTCTTTCTTTTCAATTAAAAAAGGCTGAAAAACCAGCCCCAAATAACGGTGCTCGGTTAAAGCTATTATAAATTCAAATTGGTCCATTTAAAACTTCAAAAAAAAGATACGCTTGATGCAAATTGAATTTCAAGGGCGTACCGCTTGTTATAAAAGAACCTCAAATATACAAAAGCTCTATACTTTCATGAGAAATTTCAGCAGGAAAGTTGAAAGAAAAATAACATCTTTGCAAGGTTAATAATAGGATATGAAGAACCTGAGTGTAAAAAAAATAATTGCAACCTCGCCAGTTTCTATCGATGAGGCAGCAGTACTTTTAGAGAAAAACACTGGCATTGAATTGATTGAGGTTTTAAACTGGGAAAAAGCCTTTCCTTATAAGCCGGGAATACAATTCAGAATTGCTCATACGGGCAACGAAATCTGGTTGAAATTTTACGTTCAGGAAAAAAATATTTTGGCGCAGGAAACCGAAATAAATGGCGATGTTTACAAAGACAGCACTGTTGAGTTCTTCATCTCAATTGAGGGTAAAAACTATTACAATTTTGAATTTAATTGTATTGGCACACCTCATGTTGGCTATGGCCCGGGGCGTGGAAATCGCACCCCAATTTTACCTGAAGTTTTAAAACAAATTGACATTAAATCGAGTCTTGGCAACGAACCATTCGAAGAAAAGTCGGGAGATTTTTCGTGGGAAATGATGATTTGTATTCCAACACAATGTTTTGCTTTTGATAAAATTGAAAAATTAAACGGTCTGAAAGCAACGGCCAATTTCTATAAATGTGGCGACGCAACTTCTGACCCTCACTTTGTAAGCTGGAATCCGGTTAATACTGAGAACCCGGATTATCATCGGCCGGAGTTTTTCGGACAAATTTTATTTGAAGACTAACTTAAATAAAGCTCCCAAATCAGGTTATAAAACCTGAACATTCCCTTTTTCCCCTCAGTAGTATCCAGCACATGCTATAAAACAGTATTCTATTTTACTACTTACCTTGTTATGCTATGTATTTGTTTATACATTAGTTGAAAATATTCTGAAACCAAAGTTTATGACCAATAATAAAACAGGGCAAGATTTTAACATTCGTTGGAAGTCGCAAATAAAAAAAGGACTGATTGAGTATATGATTTTGCTTTTTCTTGAAAAGAAAACTTACTACGGCTACGAGCTCATTGAAATGATTCGCGAATTATCATCTATTGAAATTGCAGAAGGCACATTGTATCCGCTATTAAACCGCCTTAAAAAAGATGGGATGTTGACTTTTCGCTGGCAAGAACTAGATTCCGGAATTCCAAGAAAATATTACACCATAACTAACAAAGGAGCTGAACAGATTGAATTAATGAATGCCTATTTCGATTTAATCGACAGCTCATTGCTGCAAATAAAAAACTTTAAACCATAAACTATATGAACAAATACATTCTTGCTTTTGACCAGGGCACAACAAGTTCGCGTGCCATTGTTTTCGATGAACATGGAGCAATAAAATCGCTTGCACAAAAAGAGTTTGAACAGATATTTCCGAAACCGGGTTGGGTGGAACACGACCCCAACGAAATTTGGTCGTCGCAAGCAGCAGTAGCAGCCGAGGCCATCACTAAAATAGGTATTAACGGAAAATATATTGCGGCAATTGGCATAACCAACCAACGCGAAACAACTATTGTTTGGGACCGTGAAACCGGCGATCCGGTATACAATGCAATTGTTTGGCAAGACCGCAGAACAGCCAAATATTGTGATGCCTTAAAAGAAAAAGGCCACCAGGAACTGATACGAAGAAAAACAGGCTTAGTAATTGATGCCTACTTCTCGGGAACAAAAGTGCAGTGGATTCTTAACAACGTAAAAGGAGCCAGGGAAAAAGCCAATGCAGGAAAACTCGCATTCGGAACTGTAGATTCGTGGTTAATTTGGAAACTTACCCGTGGCGAAAAACACGTTACAGATATTACTAATGCCAGTAGAACATTGCTTTACAATATAAACGATTGTTGCTGGGACAAAGAACTGCTTGATTTATTTGAAATTCCGGAAAGTATGCTTCCCGAGGTGTGTGCATCAAGCGAAGTCGTTGGACACACAAAAACAACCATATTTGCGCATGAAATACCAATTGCCGGCATTGCGGGCGATCAACAGGCGGCATTGTTTGGGCAGCAATGTTTGCATCCGGGCATGGCAAAAAACACTTACGGTACCGGGTGTTTTATGCTGTTAAACACCGGAGAAAAAGCAATTCAATCAGAAAATAACCTGGTAACTACCATAGCCTGGAAAATCAACGGAAAAGTATCGTATGCTCTTGAAGGGAGTATTTTTATTGCAGGTGCTGCGGTGCAGTGGATGCGCGATCAACTGGGATTAATAAACAATGCTCCTGAGATAGAAGAACTGGCATTATCGGTTGAAGATAATGGCGGCGTTTATTTTGTACCTGCATTAACCGGTTTGGGAGCACCACACTGGGACCAGTATGCGCGTGGAATTGTTGTTGGTATAACGCGAGGCACATCAAACGGGCACTTTGCCCGAGCCACTATCGAAGGGATTGCTTTTCAGGTGATGGACGTGCTAAAAGCCATGGAAGCCGACTCGGGAATCGATATAAAAGAACTGCGTGTTGATGGTGGAGCTGCCGCCAACAATCTTTTGTTGCAGTTTCAGTCAGAAACGCTGCAATCTCCGGTAATTCGTCCGCGGCAACTTGAAACCACAGCTTTGGGAGCTGCATATCTTGCCGGCCTGGCTGTTGGATACTGGAAAGATATTAACGAGCTTCAATCGCAATGGGAAAAGGATAAAACTTTCACTCCTGAAATTTCAAAAGACGTAATGGATAAATCGATTCGCAAATGGCAAAAAGCCTTGTCAAAAGCCAAAGAATGGATTGATGAAGATGACGAATAACAGTATGCTGCAAAACAAAAAATCATGAAAAGATATAAGCAATTACGTAAAGCCAAAGCCGATGTTGAATGGGACATTGTGGTAATTGGTGGTGGTGCCTCCGGACTTGGTGTGGCACTTGAATCGGCTACCCGAAAATATAAAACATTGCTTCTTGAAGGTGCTGATTTTGCCAAAGGCACATCGAGCCGAAGTACCAAACTGGTGCACGGAGGTGTGCGTTATCTGGCACAAGGAGATATTTCGCTGGTTCTAGAGGCCTTACGCGAGCGCGGATTAATGCGACAAAATGCCCCTCACCTGGTTAAAAACCAGTCGTTTATTATTCCCAACTACGAATGGTGGGGCGGCCCGTTTTACACGATCGGTTTAAAGGTTTATGATATGATGGCCGGTAAACTGGGGCTGGGACCATCGGTACATTTAACAAAGCAAGAAACACTTGAAGCTTTACCAACCCTGAAAGAAGAAGGCTTAACGGGCGGAGTGATATACCACGATGGCCAGTTTGATGATGCACGGCTTTCAATAAATCTCACCCAAACAATAATTGACTACGATGGAGTTGCGGTAAATTACACCAAGGTTATCGGATTGTTGAAAGACAAAGACGGCATGATTTGCGGAGTGCAAGTGCAAGATTTGATTGACGGAGAAATATTTGAAGTAAAGGCAAAAGCAGTAGTTAATGCAACCGGAGTTTTTACTGATGAAATACTTCGAATGGATGATGCCAATGCAGCTAAAAAAGTTGTTCCCAGCCAGGGAATTCACTTGGTTCTCGATCATGATTTTTTGAGAGGAGACCACGCCATAATGATACCTAAAACCGATGATGGCCGCGTACTTTTTGCTGTTCCTTGGCGCGGTAAAGTGGTAGTTGGAACCACCGATACACTTATTGAAAATGCCAGTCTTGAACCTAGGGCATTGGAAGAAGAAATTGAGTTTATACTAAATACGGCCGGCCGTTACTTAACCCGATCGCCAAAAAGAAGCGATGTAAGAAGCATTTTTGCTGGATTACGACCGCTTGCCGCACCTGAAGGAGAAGACAAGAAAACAAAAGAAATATCGCGTAGCCACAAAGTAATTGTAAGTTTATCGGGATTAATTACCATTACAGGCGGCAAATGGACTACTTACCGCAAAATGGGTGAAGACACGATAAACAATGCCGTTATACTTGCCGGATTGCCGGAACGTCCTTGTCAAACCGAGAATCTCGCCATTCACGGATACACAAAAAACATCGATTTGAACGATCATTTTTATGTATACGGCTCGGAAGCTAAAGCCATTAAAGAACTGATTGAAAATGATCCGAAATTAGGAGAAAAGCTGCACGAACGCCTGGACTTTACGGTTGCCGAAGTGGTTTGGGCTTGCAAAAAAGAAATGGCTATGACTCTCGACGATGTGCTTGCCCGTCGGGTAAGAGCTTTATATCTTGATGCGCGGGCAGCTGAAGAAATGGCTCCGAAAGTGGCTAAAATTATGGCCGTAGAACTTGATAAAGACGCCACATGGATTACTCAGCAAGTTGAGGAATTTTCGGAACTCGCAAAGGGATACTACCTTTAAGCGATTAAACTAACGATATAACTAAAAATAAACCTGTAAATGAAATGAATGAATTTGTAGCAGAAATCATTGCCACAATGATTTTGATACTCCTGGGAGATGGAGTGGTAGCTAATGTTGTATTAAAAGATACTAAAGGTCACAACGGCGGATGGATTGTAATTTCGTTGGGCTGGGGACTGGCGGTAATGATGGCTGTAATAGTTGCCGGCCCCATTAGCGGCGCGCATCTAAATCCGGCAGTAACACTTGGCCTTGCAATGGGAGGCATTTTCCCCTGGGCAAAAGTTCCAATATATATTGCCGGCGAAATAATAGGTGCAATGCTTGGTGCCATATTGGTTTGGTTTACTTACCACGATCATTTTAAAGCCAATACCGATAAAGAAGGATTTTTGGGCGTATTTGCAACCACTCCCGCAATCCGTAATTACAAAAAGAATTTTATTACCGAGCTCATTGGTACATTTGTTCTAATTTTTGTCATCTTCTACATCACCGATTTTAAATTTGAAACAATGCAAATACAGTCCGTCGAGGTCGGATTAGGATCAATTGGTGCACTTCCTGTTGCACTGCTTGTTACCGCAATTGGACTTAGTCTTGGCGGCCCAACAGGTTACGCAATAAATCCTGCCCGCGATTTGGGGCCACGGATTATCCATTATCTGATAAAGGCACCCAACAAGGGAGATTCAGACTGGGCATATTCATGGGTACCTATTTTAGGGCCTATTGCCGGAGCTGCTCTGGCTGCCGCATTGTTTTGTTTCTGTTAAAAGCAAACTCAAGGCTATCAGTATATAAAAGTCACTATTAGTAAACGATAGTGACTTTTCTGCTTTCAAAGCGCCACCTCAAATATATTAATACCATTTAGTTGTTTTTTGCCACTCCATTTCATAACTTGTATACTGAATTTACATACCCACATGGTTGTGACCCGGAATTTTTTCAGACACAAAAAAAGATGACGCTTTCACATTCAACAAAATATTACTTCATACTTCACCTTTTACCGGAGGATTAAAAATAGTACCGACGAATAAAACACTAAATAATTTTCAAAATCCATAATTATGACAACTTATTACGACATCCACTGCCACATTTTCAACAAAGATGTGATTATACGCAGACTGGTTAATGTGGTTCAATCGTTACTTGCCATTAAAGATTTGGTAGACAAAGATGTAACATCGGCTGAACTGAAATTTAAAATTGACGGAATTAACCGAACTCTGGAAGAAGTTACTCAGGAATCGAGCGAAGATGTATTTGAAGCGTTGGACAAGGTTTACCGCGGAAACGTGGTTACCACTCCTTTAATGTTCGATTTAACTTATGCCGATGACAACGATGATGATGAAAACCAGAACAAACGCTATCGCAAGCGGATTAAACGTGTTTTCTGGTTGCTGTCGGTGGCATTACCTTTTATAAAACGCCGGGTAAATCGCAAAATTAAAAGCGATGAACTGGCGGAAGCTTTCGACAAAATAAAAGATAATGTAAAGAAGTTTGAAGATAGTTTCGACCGAAAATCGGATGAAGAGGTTGAGATTTTTGACAATGCGAATTATGCCCAGCAAATTGCCGATCTGGAATACCTGGCAGAAAAATACGAAACCATAAAACCATTTTTTAGTATCGACCCGCGCCGCGAGTACAAAGGCAGCGTTAACCTTGTTGATAAACTTAAGGAGAAAATTGTTGCCGACGATGGCAAATTTACAGGGGTAAAGTTGTACGCACCCGCGGGTTTCTCTCCTACGGATCCGGTATTGATGGGTACAAGCAACTCAACTGGCATTTATGCTTTGTGCCAGGAACACAACATCCCTATAACAGTGCACAATTCAAATGGCGGATTTGCATGTTTGTCGTCGGTATTAAAAGTACGTGGCGATGTACTTTTAAACGGAAACATTGTGAAACCTAAAAAGCCACTTGTTTTCGACGAACGTTTTTTTAGTCGAAAAGTGCACAAAGCCATTGCCGAAAGGGCAAAAAAATTAAACCATCCGCAGTTATGGGAACTGGTTATGAAGAAGTTTCCTAACCTGACCATCAACTTTGCACATTTTGGTGGAAGCACTCAAATAATGGATTACATCAACTATAATTTTCCTGATGAACAGAAACGTGTTGACGAAGAAGAATTTGAAGACGCAATCATGTCGCTGTCGGATAAAAACAAAGCCATAATCAGAAAAGCTTATACACTAAAACGCAGGAAGAGAATTTTGCGCGACGACCTTACAATTGCCGAGCGCGCCGAAGTTTGGAATGCTCTTTACCGCACCGGGTTTATCGACAACTGGGCAAAGGCCATTTTCGATATCATTAAAAATCCAAAATATCCGAATGCTTACACCGATTTGTCGTGTTTCTCAGAAGGAACAATTATTGAATCGCCCGATAGTCAAGACTTAATATTTAGCATTCGAGAGACGTTAAGTACTTTCAAAAACAGTTTTTTCGACAAACTTTCCGACTACGAAAAATCAAAAATACTTTACGGTTCAGACTACTACCTCACCCAATTTTTTGGGCCAAGTATGGAGCAGTATTTCTCTGATTTCAAATTGGCGTTTGGCGACGATTTTGAAACCATTGCCAGCATTAATCCCAAAAAGTTCTTAAACCTCTAAAAAAACAAAAAATGGAAGATTTATTAAAAATAGCTTTTGCCGAGTTGGGAACCGAAGAAATTGTTGGTTCTGAACACAATCCGGAAGTTTTAAAATATGCTCAGGAAACGGGTATTGCAGGCATAACAACCGACGAAATTCCCTGGTGTAGTAATTTTGTAAACTGGGTGGCAATGAAAGCCGGGCTGGAATACTCGAAGAAACCCAATGCCCGCTCGTGGTTAAACGTTGGCGTAAAAACTATAAACCCGGAACCGGGCGATGTTGTCGTATTCTGGCGCGAAAGTCCGGAATCGTGGAAAGGCCATGTTGGCTTTTTTCTGGGCATTTCTACCGATAAAAAGCGCGTGTACTGCCTTGGCGGAAACCAGGGAAACCGGGTATCAGTATCGGCCTACCGCATAAATACGGTTTTATCGTATCAGCGTTTGGCAGCAAAACAGCAACTTATTATTCCCGATCCCGTGCTGCAAAACGGAAGCAAAGGCACTGCAGTTGTAGCCTTACAAGACGCACTAAAACTATTAAATATCAATGTGGGCACATCCGACGGCGATTTTGGTCCAAAAACTGAAAACGGCGTAAAGGAATTGCAAACCCGTTTACCCGATCTGGAAATTAACGGCATTTATAATAGCGAAACCCGTGATTTGCTCGAATCATTATTTCAGGCCTGAAAACAAAAATACTCATCATTAAATCCTAATAATTATGACAACAAAAGTAGCTGAACTATCTACAGAAGAATTTATGACCCTGCTTGACGATTTTTATGCAGAGCCAAAAAAACGCAATAAAATGACGGAAGCAGAAATTAAAGATCTTGCCATCCGACTAAATGAAAAAATTGATGTACCATTTATTAAAGAAACCGGCGAGGAAAAAATATTAGTAAAAGTGATTTTTAAGATCGATACATTTTTGTACGATCATTTGCCCAACGAATTTTACGATATGGTTCGTAGTACCGACCATGGTATTTCGAAAAAGGAAGCCCGGCGTTTGGTGCGTCGATTAACCCGTCTTGCAAACGATAAAATTGATATTCCTTACCTGCCGGAGGTAGCCGAGCACTTTGCCATAAAATTTGTAATTGGCATGGTTGTTAAGGCTGCACGCAAAAAACTAAACTTTGATGATGTACGGGCCAATTCAGCTGCAATTGCAATTCCTGATTCTGACGAAGATATTGAATCGCTTGTTGAAGACTAAAAGCACAGCCCCGTTGTACTTGAAAAACTTTGTATCTTGTAAAAAAGCTATAATTATGAGTAAAATTCGAATACATCGGGGTGATATTACACAACTAAAAGTTGATGCCATTGTGAATGCTGCCAACAAAACTTTGTTGGGCGGTGGTGGTGTTGATGGAGCTATTCATCGGGCAGCCGGCCCCAAACTTCTAGAAGAATGCAGGCAACTGAATGGTTGCGAAACCGGCGATGCAAAAATTACTAAAGGCTACAATTTGGCGGCAAAGTTTGTGATTCATACAGTTGGTCCGGTGTACAACGGCGGAAAATACGACGAAGCACAAAAACTAAAATCCTGCTATTGGCGAAGCCTTGAAATTGCAATACAAAACGATGTAAAGTCAATAGCGTTCCCAAATATTAGCACCGGAGTTTACGGTTACCCAAAGCAAGAGGCTGCGCAAATTGCAACACAAACAGTAAAAGAATTTCTTGAACAGAATGATAAAATTGAGGAGTTGATTTTTTGTGTTTTCGATGAAGAAAATTACACCATTTATAAAAACCTGCTAAATTAACGAAACGTTAGTTTTCTTTCGTTTTTAAAAGATGTTTCATATTTCGGTGGTAAGTATTGGTTAAGCGCGTATGAAAATACGGGTATAAAAAATGATCGCGCAAAGCCGATTGACTTTTAAAATAGGTGCGGTGTGTAATTTTGGTAAAACCTTTTCGCGTTTGACTAAATGATAATTGCTGTTTCCCGTGTGTTATATTATCCTCAACATAACTAAACTCAATTACTTTTTTCTTATCGTCAACCGTTGTTATTTCAAAAGCGGTAGCCAGTTTTTTTATCTTTAAAACATTCAGGTTCAAATAAATTATCTGTCCCCTATCAATACCATCAACATCACCGTTTGGATAAATTAACTGATTACTGTTTTTTGAAAATAACATGCCAAATGAGAATCGCGATGCATTCCAGGCAATCGACGGATTAGTATGAACGTAGTGCCCCCACACATTTAAAAGACTGTCTTTTATAAAGTATTCGCGTTCATGAAACCGAAAACCGGCTGTGCTCGCTGTAGGTTCTAACGATGGTTTAACATCCGTAAATTTTTCCGTATTGTTTTTTATCTGTCCCTGAACATAGTGTTCCACCTGAACACATCCCACTTTATCAAATTCAACATCGGCCAAATACAGTTGCCCACAACATAGGTATGCAAGAAAATTAAAAAAAACAGACAAAAGCAACACTCTTTTCATGAAACCGGTTAAATATTAATGTTTCTAAAAGTATTATTTTTTTGTCTTAATCAACCTTCACCATTAAAAAAATGGCTATGCCGAACCCATTCCCGTTTTTTCCGTATATCATCCTAATAATTAAAACCTTATATTCACAATATGGACAAAAAAAGAAATAGGCCAACCAGAAAAATGCGAATAATTTTATATTCGATTTTGACATTGGCACTACTTTTTTTAACGGTGTGGTTTGGATTACGCCTGTTGGGAATAATCTGAAAAGCCACTAAACAAATTCTGCATTTCTGGCTTTTTATATCAGATCATATCAGTATTTTTATAGCACTAAATCGTAAAACATGAAAACGAGAATTATTGGGATTGTGGCAGTCATACTTTTTGCTTTTTTAAATGCCGCAGCAACTGATCACGAAAATAAAGAAGATAAAGTTATTTACGATCGAATAATTTCGGAACTGCAGGCAAACACCGACAAAACGACTGCAGAACTGGTTATTAAAGCGGGAGAATTGTTGATGAATACGCCCTACGTTGCACACACACTTGAAACTCAACCAGAACAACTTATTATAAATTTGCGAGAATTAGACTGCACTACTTTTGCCGAGAACTGCCTGGCTTTGGCACGAACTGCAAAAACAAAAAAACCATCATTCAAAATTTTTACAAACGAATTGCAACTTATACGGTATCGAGATGGAGTGATTGACGGTTACCCATCGCGTTTACACTATTTTAGCGAGTGGATTTTGGATAACGATAAAAAGCAAACAGTGAAATCGCTGAGCAAATCAATTAGCGATATAAAGTTTACGAAGAACATAAACTTTATGAGTCATCATCCAGACAGCTATAAACCCCTAAAAAACAATGCTGTATTTATTGAGGCAATTAGCAAACAAGAAAGCAATTTAAACAACAATGAACTTTACTACATTCCTACCGAAAAGCTTGAATCGTTGAAACACAAAATTAAAAATGGTGATATTTTTGGCATTACAACCAACGTTGACGGGCTGGATATTACGCATGTTGGCATAGCTTTTTTTAAAGGCGATAAACTTCACTTTATGCATGCCTCATCAAAAGCGGAGAAAGTAATTTTATCGGAAGAAACACTTTATGATTACCTGGCAAACCGAAAATCTGCTACAGGAATAATGATTGCAAGACCGTTATAGCAAAGAAACATTTAGCAATCTTTCCTATTTTAAATCAATGCTTTTCTCATCGCCCCCATTTTGCTGATCTTTCATTTTAAAATACCGGCGCAGCAATACTTTTTTCAAATCGCGGGCGATTACCTGGTGAGCAATAATTTCAATATTCGAATAATGCGGCAAATCTTTTTCGGCCTGAAGAATTTCGCGGTTCGTAATATCAACCTGGTACAGCACCGATACTAATAAATCGTAGTTCGTTTCTACCAGCCCGGTTATCTGATCAATAAGTTGCTCATGCAGCTCGTGATAGGCGTTATCAATATCTCCGGAGAAGGTGATTTCAACACCAAACATTCCAAAATCTTTCATAATCTGCTCGGCTGTTTGCTGAACAATTTCAGCTTTATCCATTAAGGTCTCCAGATTTGTATTGTTTACAACAGGTAGTTTCATACGCGATCTTTTTATAAAGATAGACGAACTTTATTTCTCGCCAAATCAATTATTGCCTTTCCTTTAATTCTATTAAATTTACGGGTACTAAAATCAATTAAATCTAATACAATGAAAAAAAGTCTGTTTTCTCTTTCCCTAATTTTATTGGCGTGTTTTTCAATGGCACAGAGCAATTTCAGTAAATCGGCAATAGGTGTTGGCGTTGTGGTTGAAGACCTTGAAAAGTCGATCGATTTTTATACCAATGTTATTGGAATGGTAAAAACCGGCGGGTTCTCAGTGTCGCAGGAAAAATGCACTGAACTGGGACTTACCGACAGTTATCAGCTGGATGTAACCATAATGAAATTGGAAGATACTGAAGAAGCCAGCGAATGGAAACTGATGAGTTTGGGCACAAAAGCCAGGCACCCAAAACAAAAGTTTATGAGCGACGATACCGGGATGCAGTACATCACATTAATGGTAAAACACCTGCAACCGGTTTTAGACCGCATAGAAAAACACAATGTAAAAGTATTAAGCGGAAAACCGTCGCAAAACGGTGAGAACAGCTTTTTCGTACTGGTACAAGATCCCGACGGAACGTTTATCGAACTGATTGGGCCAATGTAGCCTTCATAAAATATTCTAAATATTGTTAAAGCCACATCAATAACAAACTCATTAACAAAACGTTATTACAATTGCCTATTTGGAATGCAGCTAAGCTATTCGATTCGATTTATTTTTTCTGTAATTTCGAACAGAATTTAGTTTTATTCGAAAGGCAATTTTTATGAAAAAGAAAGTTGAAGCCGGATACAGAACGTTATCAATTGGTGAAGAAATATTCAACAGTATTACTCACGGAATAGGTACGCTTTTAAGTATTGCTGCACTGGTTCTTTTGGTTGTTGTAGCAGCCATAAAAGGAAATGCGTGGCATGTGGTGAGTTTCAGTATTTTTGGGAGCAGTTTGGTTTTACTTTACCTCTCGTCAACGCTATATCACAGTTTTACACGTGAAAAGCTAAAAAACCTCTTTGTCCGTTTTGATCACGCAGCCATCTTTCTGCTTATAGCAGGAACCTATACACCGTTTGTTTTAACAACCATTCGCGGAGCACTGGGCTGGACTCTTTTTGGAATTATATGGGGATTGGCCATAACCGGAATGGTTATTCGTTCGATCTATTTAACACGATTTAGAAAGCTAATGGTTGGAATATACTTAGCCATGGGCTGGATGTTTTTACTGGCAATTGGTCCAATTGTACGAAACCTACCGGCATCGAGCATTGCCTTTTTATTTATTGGTGGTGCATGCTATTCTATTGGAGTAATATTTTACGCATGGCGAGGGTTAAAATATGGTCACGGAATTTGGCACCTCTTTGTTTTGGCGGGTAGCATCATGCATTTCTTTTCGGTATTTTACAGTCTGCAATAACGCTTAAAATAAATCATAAAAAAAGCAGGATGAATCATCCTGCTTTTTTTTATCCCGTAAATTTCGTTTATGAATGTTTTTCCGAAAGGTAACGTTCAGCATCAATAGCTGCCATACATCCTGTACCTGCAGCGGTTACTGCCTGACGGTATTGCGAATCCTGAACATCGCCGCAAGCAAAAACTCCCGGAGTTTTTGTTTTTGATGTTCCCGGCGTGGTTAAAATATAGCCAACATCGTCGGTATCCACATATTCGGCAAAAATGTCTGAATTTGGTTTATGTCCAATTGCCAGGAAGAAACCGTCAATCTTTATGTTAACTTCCTCTACACCTTCCTCTCCAAGGTTTTTAACCAGTGTTGCACCTTCAACTACGCCATTATCTCCAATCAAACCTTTTGTCTGATGTTTCCAAAGTATTTCAACATTTGGTGTTTTCTTCACACGCTCGGCCATAACCCGCGAAGCACGTAGCACATCGCGACGAACAATCATGTACACTTTGTTACACAAACCGGCCAGATACATAGCTTCTTCTGCCGCAGTATCGCCACCACCAACTACAGCAACATCTTTTCCTTTGTAGAAAAATCCATCGCAGGTTGCACAGGCAGAAACTCCTCCACCAGCATACTTTTTCTCATCTTCCAGCCCCAAATATTTTGCTGTTGCTCCGGTTGCAATAATCACAGTTTCGGCCTCAATCAATTTTGAGTCATCAATCCACACTTTATGAATTTCGCCTGAGAAATCAACTTTTGTTGCCATTCCCCAGCGCACGTCGGTACCAAAACGTTGTGCTTGTTTTTTTAGGTCTTCCATCATTACCGGACCAGTAACACCTTCAGGATATCCCGGGTAGTTCTCAACTTCGGTTGTAGTTGTTAACTGACCTCCCGGTTGTAATCCTTCGTACATCACCGGACTTAAATTGGCACGCGCTGCGTAAATGGCAGCAGTATAACCTGCCGGGCCGGAACCTACAATTAAACATTTTACTTTCTCTACATCGGTTGGTTCAACCGTTTTATTTTCTTCGTTATCGTTAATATCAAGTGGTTTAAACATCATTTAAATTTTTAGTTGCTCAAAAGTACAAAACATCTTTTATTGTTGATTATAAATTCAATCGATAATAATGAAGCAATGATAACTGAAATCTATACTGCTTCTAAAATGTAGATTAAAGAAAGAAAAAAGTTTTGTAATAATAATTTCTAAAGTTACTTTTGCAATCCTGATTCGGGATGTGGCGCAGTCCGGTTAGCGTACTGGTCTGGGGGACCAGGGGTCGCAGGTTCAAATCCTGTCATCCCGACAGATTCAAAATCTAAAAAACATCAAAAGCCTGTAAATCAAATGATTTGCAGGCTTTCTTTTTTTTATAAGGTCAAAAAACACCATAAAAAACCATTGTAAATGGGTCCGATCCGGTGACCTCTAAATTTTCATACCTTAGAGGTCACCGCGGAGCTCATAATAAGCTATAAGAATGACAGTTACAGAGGTTTTTTCTCATTCAAAATGGTGCGGTTTGGTTCACTTTGGAGCAAAAAAACAGCAGTAAAAGGTGACCTTTTTGGGAACCTGAACCAAATTAAATGATTTGACATGAAAACAAAAAGTACTTTCGGAATTCATTTTGTGCTAAAAAGAGCCAAAACCAGGCATGGAACTGCACCAATTTACGCACGTATTACGGTTGACTCCAACCGCTGTGAAATCTCTGTAAAAAAGCGAATACCTGTTACCAACTGGAATAAAGGGCAAGGTATGGCAAAAGGAAAGTTTCCTGAAATTGCACGGCTTAACTCCTATCTTGAGCAGATCCGCTCACAACTAACCGGTTATTACCAGGAACTTGTAGTAGAGAAGGCTGTAATAACTCCTGAGGCTATCAGAGACAAATTTTATGGTATTGAAGAAACCGGGAAAACGCTTAAGGAACTGATCGAATATCACAACGTCAGCATGGATTTGAACCTAAAGTGGGGAACGCTCAAAAACTATCATACTACTGCAAAATATATTGAATTGTTCCTGCAAAAAAAGATGAACAGGGAGGATATTTTCTTATCCGAACTAAACTACCGATTTATCACTGATTTTGAGTTTTACCTCAGAAAACACAAACCAACCGATCATCAACGTCCAATGGGTAATAATGCGGTTATGAAACACCTGGAACGACTTCGTAAAATGGTATCCATGGCCGTTCGTATGGAATGGCTGGATAAAGATCCTTTTGCAGCTTACAAACTACATTTCAAAAAAGTAGAACGTGAATTTTTAACCGAAACAGAATTAGCTGCCATTGAAAAGAAAAAATTCAAGATGAAACGGCTTAACTATGTTCGTGATCTTTTTGTGTTTGCCTGTTACACCGGATTATCTTATATCGATGTGGCAAACCTGGCTCCCAATAATATCAGGAAAGGGATAAACGGTATGTCATGGATTATAACACAACGAGAAAAGACTTCCACTCCGGTCCGCATTCCGATTTTGAAACAGGCCCAATTACTTATTGACCAATACAAGGATCATCCACGCTCGGAAAACAAAGGCACTGTTTTCCCTAATATCTCCAACCAAAAACTAAACAGTTATCTAAAGGAAATTGCTGATTTGTGTGAGATAGATAAAAATCTGACTTTTCATATTGCCCGTCATACTTTTGCAACCACGGTAACGCTTACCAATGGTGTTCCCATTGAGTCGGTTAGTAAAATGCTTGGGCATACCAACCTTAAAACAACCCAGATTTATGCCAAGGTGGTTGAAAAGAAGATAGCTACAGACATGGAAGCACTTCAGGAAAAGCTTGGAAACAAAGACAAAAAAGAAATTTCAACTGAATCCGAAAAAGGCAAAGTAAAGCAGCTGTCTTAATCAATCATTTAAACATCTGTATCAATTTTCCAAAGCTGTCCTTAATCTCAAATCGTAAACACCGGCTCTTTCCAATTCAGGCATTAGGCAAAAGAAGGCGGAATAAATGGACTGAAAGATTGCGCTGGAGGCCAGCAAATTGGCAAGTGTTTTTCCAATACTTTGCTGCCAAGTCTTCTTTCGAAGTATGAGATACTATCCGGCCCGCTTCTATTTTGAAGCAAAAAAAAGCTCATTATTTGTTGCTTTTTAAAATAGTATCTTGCAGTCCCCTCCCCCCGTAGTTATTTCTTAGTGACTTTTCGAGGTTTTTCAGGTCGGGGAACTACAAACCCGCCTCCATAAAAGTCCATTTTCATTGAATTATTTTCTTCTGCTTTCTCCCTGCAGCGTGATAAAATTGAACATCGTTCTAAGCCGGTCGCCGATCATTCCTCCGTAAAATTCATCGGAAGAAAGAGTCTTGAACGTAAAATTTGATGTGGCATGGGTTATGGTTCCGACATCACTTCTGAGACTTAATAATTCAGAAATTGGCCGACTGATATTTCCGTAATCCATGACCGTTTTTGATTCCCTTCCGAATTCATCGATGATCAAAGGTCTTTTTACAAACATTTCCATGGATTGCTCTTTAATCTGTTCCTGAAGTTGAACGGATTTGATAAAGCGAAGTACCGGATAGTTCAGGTTCAGTTTTCTGACGATATGGTTGTGAAGCATGGAGTAAGTTTCGAGTAAAACGGTTTTACCACACCCGTATTTTCCCTGCAATAACAATCCCTTTGCCAGATCCCCGGTGAAAGAAGAATTACCGGTAACGTACCAGTAAAGTTGTTTTATCACCGGTTCGTTGTACTTGTCGATCACAAATTTCCGGTCCTGATTGCGTTGAGCCAGGCACGTGTTTCCGAATGCTTTTATCAGGTTTTGAAATTCGGGATATTCCAAAGGAAAAATTAATCGTCGCCGACGCATTTTTTCTCTTTCACCGGCAATTATCTTTTGGGCATCGTTGAGCAAAACATCACAGAATTTTTGCCTAGTCAAAATCACTTCCTTTGTGGACAAAACCTTTCCCTTTTCCATACGTTTTTGTATTTATGTTTTTGTCTTTAGTATTTATATTATAGGGTGAGAGTCTAAGGTCAGACCTAAGTGCAGACCTAGGTGTCAGAATCTGATACTTAGTTTTAACCCTAAATCCACCCCCGGGAACATAGTCTAACAATCCTGCTTCCTTCAATTGTCCCCGGGCTGATTTCAGAACCTGTAACGAAATATTGGCATTGGCTGCCAATCGTTTGTCAGCATATTCGATCCATTCCGGCCATCGTGAACGGTTGGCCACATGAAGCAGAAAGAAATACAACCGGGTTTCATTTCCGGTAAAATTTAGCTGTTCATCCAGTCGCCAGAAATCGTTTATCAACTCAAACAGATTCATTGCCTCACACCATTAGGCTGCTTGTTAAATGTTGTTTTTGCTTCGTTTTCGATCTCCTGCAGTGTTTTCTTTTTGCCACTGGTGATCCATTCCAGTAATTCATCCTCGAAAAAGTAGAGTTGTTTTCCGTTTTTGTAACAGGGAATCATACGTTTGCGCACAAGGGTGTAAACGGTTGGCTTGGCTTTTTTAATGATCTTACACGCCTGATCAATTCCGATCGGAACACGTTTCTGTTTTTCTACCGGTGTTTGGCCTTTTTCAACCAGAACTTTTAATTCTGCCACTTCGGTAACCAGGAGGGCTACTGCTTTGGGTAAGTTTTCAAAAGAAATTTCATTGACATCCATAACTATGTTTTTTAATCGTTATGAAGCAAATAAAGCCAGTGTTTTTCCTGTGTCGTAAAAACACAGAAGAAACACTTCAAAAACACAGAGGATGATGATTCTTATTTGTGCTTATTCTTCGGAAAGGCTTTTCCGAATCTGAATAATACCTCTCTGTTCGTCATCTTTTAAATGACGTTTGATGGTTTCGGTTTCCACATTACCTAGAATTGAGGGAAAGACTCTTTTCAGAAAGGCTGCCATTTGCAGCTGATTACCAATCCTGAAATGATTCCAGATATTCCAGCCAAAATGATACAGGTCAAGGCTGCTTAATTTTTTGACTTCTACCGATTGAATTTCACTGATCGGCTTCTTTTCGGCATAGAATGTTATGTTCCGGGAAAGCAGGTCTAAATCTTTATCGGAGGTATAGGGTGCAAAAACGGTTTGTGAATATTGAAGTGCGATTGCTTTCTTATTATTTTCCTGATCTGCGATCAGCTGTTTTTGCTCGGTCCTGATCTTATCGATCCTGTCCGAATCATTTGATTTTTCGACAGGCTCTGTTACTTGTTTCTCCCTTGGGAAAAACCTTTGCTTAATAAGAGTGAACAGGTCTTTTATGAAAATTGAAAGCAAACCATAAACCAGTATTCCAAACAAAGTAACGGCGACAAAAACAATGTTCGCAGTGAACTCATCTGCTCCAACACTTATGGCAAACATTCTTGCAAGAATGCCTAATATGATACACCCCAGTAAAACGGATAAATAAATTACGATATTTTCCAAATATTTGGAGTGCATATCTTTTTATCAGTTGACTATAATTGGAACTAAAACTTCTGTAATTCCGTGGTTTTTATTGAATCTAATTAATGATATGTGTTTCTAACTATTGCAAGGTAACAAATGTAAATTGAATGTAATAAAAAGAGTCTGCTTTTTGAGTGTTGTTACTCGCCCCAATAAAGAATTCTGTGAAATAAAGAATCTGAATTGATTTTTTATTTGAACAAATAAAACATTCCTCAAAAGAAACGAAAAAAGGGAAAAAAAGAAAAGAAAGCCGGGGTGTTGACGGCCAAGGATAAAATGCAGGATTGCCACGGATACCAGTAAGAATATTAGAAATACATGCAAAATTAGTAATCCGGGGCATTCATCTTGATCTTGCATTTTTCCAAGCGTGGGCTTTGTGGGGAGGCCGGCTATCTTGGATTTCTTTTTTGTTTTTCCACCTGTAAAAGTTTTAAAACCTGTAAAATCGTTATTTGTGGGCGGGCTAAAGAAAAGTGCAGGACTGCAGTGAAACGAAAGGATGGCTCTTTTACATGCGGTGCCGAAGGCGTTTTTCACTGTAACGGCGGAAGAAGCGACCGTTCTTCGTGAGTGAGCGAACGGGATCAGGGAGCGTTGTAGCCGGTCAGAGGAAATGGCTGCGGCGCAGGAAGAAACAGATAATTTGTAACGATAATTCATTTACTATAATTTTTCCTGTATTACTTTCGGTATCAGTACGTGTCGCACTAGCAGTACCACTAGCAGTACCAGATCTGGTACTGGTAACTTTAACTGGCAACAATTGATTCCATATTAAAGCAGTAAAACCAACAGACTAGAATTCATGTATACCTAAAATTCGATTGTTATTCTATTTTTATATCTTTGATATTGAAAATAATTTAGTTGAAATTTAAGAGAGACTTTATCGAGAACAAAATTCTTTGACATCTATAAACATCTGATTTATAGCGCAAAACAAAATACAAAATCGTCTTGTTCTGGGCACGTTTTAAGAAACTAAAAAACAGCAAAAGCGCTTAAATCATTGATTTTAAGCGCTTTTCTTTTTTAGTAAAATACCAATAAAGGCCATATATAGCCTTATTTGGAGGGACCACAGAGGGACCATAGCAGTTTTCACAAAATCATGGTCCCTCGAAACTCTATAATTATTTGATTTTTAACATTTTATTTGATTCTTTTTGGTGCTATTTACTGTTTTCATTTTACTCAATATTCAGTAGTTTTAAGCATCAACCGGAATCATTTATTAACAATTTTAAAAGGAGGTAATTATGAGAGTTATTATCCATTTTTATCCTCGAAAATCGAGGTTAAATGATGATGGTCAACTGCCCATCTATGTTAGATTCACGGTTAAATCAAAAAGAGTAGATCTTTCCACCGGATTGTTTATTCAACCCAAACATTGGAGTGAAGCAAAAGGAAGAGTTAAAGACCGCGCTCCGAATGCTTACACTGTCAATGAAAGACTTGATAAACTAAAAACCGAAATTCAAGACTATTTTAATCAGCTAAGATCAAGCGGAGAAGATTATTCGGTAAAAACGATCAAAGATTATTTATTGCAGGTAACTAACTCAAAGGGGATATTAGAAATCTTTGATTATTACCTTGAAAGTATCCTTGCCAAATTAAATAAAGGATACTCAATGGAGACTTACAAACACTATAAGTCGTCGAGAAAAAGACTAGCTACTTTTATCCGATTTAAGTATAAACAAAGTGACTTCCCTGTAGAAAAAATAAAATTTGCATTTTTAGATGCTTTTGATGTTTATCTCAAACAAAAATTTAAAGTCCATCAGAATACGGCATGGAACTACCATAAACATTTAAGAAGAATACTAAACCTGGCTATTTCTATGGAGCATATTTCAAAAAATCCATACAATAAGTATAAGGTTGGACTTGAGCCGACGCATCGAGAAATTCTGACGATTGAAGAACTTACACGTTTAGAGGAAAAGGAAATACAGATTGAACGTATGTCAGTTGTTCGCGATATTTTTGTTTTTGCCTGTTACACCGGACTTTCTTATTCTGATATTTATAAACTAAACAAAAGTCATCTGCATAAAGGAATCGACAAAAAGGACTGGATTATTATTGATCGGACCAAGACAAGCAATCGTTGCCGGATTCCACTAATACCTGAAGCAAAAAGAATCCTGAATAAATATTCGAACTATCCTAAAAATGAAAATAGTGGAAAATTACTTCCTGTTTTAACTAATCAGAAAATGAATAGTTACCTTAAAGAACTGGGTGATATCTGCAACATAAATAAGGACATTACGATGCATATCGCCAGGCATACTTTTGCAACTTCTGTAACATTGGCAAACGGAGTTCCTATTGAAACTGTCTCGAAAATCCTTGGACACACATCGTTAAAAACAACCCAGATTTATGCAAAAGTTCTGGATCAGAAAATCTCAGAAGATATGGATTTGCTTCAAACAAGACTTAGTGAAAAGAAAAAAGCAATTTGATGAATAACATTTCAATGTCCGTTGCCTAAATCGCAATGGACATTGTTTTTTTAAAATCATCTTCATATTTCCTCAAAGACCTTAATTCGAAGAATTAATCAAGCTTTTAATCGCCAGATTAAAAGTCCTTGCCGGACAGGCACAAGGGATTTTGTGAAACAAAATCACATCTTGCCAACCCCTCCCCCACCTACTAAATCATTGTCTTGTGGGTAAGAATATGAGAACAGCCTCTATTCATTTTATTTTGTAAAATAAAATATCCCCAAAAGAGAAGAAAAAAAGAAAAAAAAGAAAAGAAAGTCACAGACTTGCCATCCGGGATTAAATACAAGGCTGCCCTGAAAACTAATAGTCCTTAGGTTCAACTTTCAATTGATGGATTCAGGGCATTTACTTTAGCCTTGTATTTAAATATGGGTAGGATTGTGGGTAGGATGGCTAACTTTGGCTTACTTTTTTTTTCCATCTTTCAAATTTATATAGCTACAATTACACGCAAGGCGAGCAGGCTAAAGGAAAGTACAGTCCTGCAGTGAAACAAAGGAGCTGTTCTTTCCGTGTGATGCCTAAGGCTTTTCAAATGTACATTCAAAACAACACCGGTTCCATGTAGTATGAACGAATGTAGGTGGATTGAAGACTGGGAGTGTGATATGCCGTGGCATAAGGAAATCTAAAAAGCTATTAATAGCTCTTTTTTTCGTGAGCGAAAGATATACTTCCTTATTTACCATCGCTCTTCCTGACGCAATTATAATCGCACTTCCTGTATCACTTCCTATCGCACCTCCTGTATCAAATTTGATACAGGAAGCTTTATAGTCCGTATGTATCAGATACATTACTTCTTCCCTGATTACAAGGAACGGAATTCTGAAAAGTTTTTATTCCGTCACCGAAACAAGGCAAAATTTAAACGGTCGATGACTTTTTAACTATTCCGGCATTCCTACCTCAACAGGTTCTGCTTCATATTTTTTCAAAATTGTTATTCCGTCGGGATTTTTTACTGCTGCATGTGCAGCATGTTGTGCAATTTCAACTTTATATGCATCCACTCCTTCTGGAGAATACGAATTTCGCGTAACGTTTTTCTTAAATATCTTCTCGAACCAGGTACAAGCTGCAGTATAACGGCCGTAACTTGTTTCGAGATGGTAACCATCACGGTTAAAATTGTCGCCAATACCTGAGGTGCGGCCATTTTGAATTGCCGTTCCCGAAGGAATTATAATGTCAATATCAACCAAGTCGGCAGCCCGGTCTATTGCATCTACCAGACACTCGTACATCTTCTCCTGGTCGTTATCGTAATTCGGGAAAGCCGTATGTGTTGAGTTCTTCGCATACGCCCAGGTTTGGTGCAACATTAATTTCATTTTCCGGTTAGTAGCATGTGCTTTAACGTAGTCAACCAATCCTGGCAACGATTCTTCAAAAGTATTATACTGCCCGGAATTACTGCTCACCTGTTGCACACTAATATAATCCCAGTTTTCATCGGCAATGGCTTCTGCCAACCTAGTTTTCGGCCGGTTTGTTTTTGTCCCGTTTCCAATTTTCCGATAGTCGTACGCAGGACTGTCATTTGTTGCATTTTTCAAGTGAGTTGCTAAAGAACAACCACCGATATACAAATTCCCAATCACTACTGAAATGCCATCGGCCTCAGCCAACTCATACAAATATTGTTCAACCGCATCCTGCGAAAAGCTGTTTCCGATAGCCAAAATGCGTATCGTCTTGCTCTTTTTGAATAATAGTTGACCTTCTGCAATTTCTGTTGGCTTTTCTTCCCCCGGCAGATTAGTGGAGTACCCTGCAACTGTGGTTAGAAACAAAATGAACAGCATCCCAAAAATCCGCGCTGTATATTTTTCAATAGGTAATTTTTTCATAATTAAAATGTGTGATCATCAATGCATTTGCTATCGATAGCAAGCTATCACATTCTACGAAAAGCAGGCCAGCCACCGATTAAAGTCATCGGGTTACTGCATTATTCTATTCCAATGATTTTATTTTGATATTGCGAAACTGTGCCTCATTACCATGATCCTGCAAGAGAATATGCCCGTCTTCAAAATCACCAAAATTTTCCCATTGCTGATACTTGCTGTAATCAACTAATGCCTGCCACATTTGAGTGTTTCGCTCATATTCTACAACTTTTATCCCATTCAGGTAATGGCTCACTTTATTGCCGTTTACTTCAATACGTGCCCTGTTCCACGAACCAATTCCATTAAATCGCTTAACCTGAAGGTTTGGATCAAAATAGCTTCCGTTCGCCGGAATCAGATCGTACAAAGAACCAAGTGTGCGGTTACCCAACACACCAAGTTTTGCATCAGGGTGCCTTTTATCGTCCAGGAGCTGAAACTCACATCCTATAGCTGAGCCTCCCCCCTGATTGATGTTCCCCTGTACAAAATATTTTATTCCACTGTTGGCTCCTTCAGTAAGTTTAAAATCCACATCGAGAATAAAGTTTTTATAACGATCAACAGTTACAATATCGCCACCGTTACCCGATTCTGCACCACTGGCATTTTCAACCACCAGTTTGCCTTCTTCTATATGCCAGCCTTTTTCGGGGAAGTTTTCCAATTTTACACCACGCCAGCCATTGGTTGTTTTTCCATCCCAAAGCAGTTTCCAACCTTCATTTTGCTCATGTTGCGTAAGTTCATTAGTCAAGTAACTAACTTCGGCCACTTCCTTTGGCATCTCCATTTGATTTTCTTCCAGGTTATCCGTCATTATACGAATGTTTTTCCATCGAATTTTTTTGCCGGCGTGTTCTGTATTATTTCCAATTGAATGAACCTGCAATCCAATAAATCCCTCAGCAGTCAGATCGTCAACAAGATTTGCCACAGGAACTCCATTTAACCAGGTTTGGATAGAATTACCAATGGCTTCCACCCGATAACTGTTCCATTGCCCCTTTTTGAAAGCTCCTTTAGCTGATTTGTTGTATTCCACCGGGTATAACCATCCTCTTCGGGCTTCATCATAAATACCTGCTGACCAGGCTCGGTCCGAGTCATCACATTCAATTTGGTATCCGTGTACACGACCGTTTTGATAGTCAGATAGACTGTTACTACGAATCTGAACGCCGGAATTCAATCCTTCATCCATTTTCATTTCGTATTCCAAAATAAAATCTCCATAATTGTTTTCGGTTACCAAAAATGTATTAGGTGTTCCGGTCTTGGATGTTCCCACTATCTCGCCATTTTCAACGTTGTATTCGGCGGTACCGTTTAAAACTTTCCAACTATCCAGGTTATTCCCGTTAAAAAGTTGTTTCCATTTTCCGTTGTTTGATTGAGTGGCACAACTCATCAAAAATAGCACAGCAACGAATGTTTGTAATATTAGCTTTATTGAATTCTTCATTTTTGAAATTTTATTTTTGTTACCTCTAAATTTATTTTCTGTTGGTTATCTCTACCTGTTTACAGGTTCAATACGGTATGAATAACTGTACTGTTTATCCAGCATACGGTATTTATTCAATGGTTTCTGGCCCCAGCTGTTGTTTCCGCCAACGCCCCGCTGTTTGTAATCTACCTGAACGGAATAAAACGAACGATTGGGCACTTGATAAGCATGCGTTGCATTTTCCAATTCCTCCATCGAATAGGGCCAGGCACTTACATTTATCGTAGGTATTCCTGAGATTTTAATTCCACGGCCTTCACTATTTACAAAACTCACCCAGCGAACATCGGTTTTATTTCCATTCTCCTGTGGATAAACGTAAGAATAGCTTTGCTCATCTACTTTTCCGGAATATATACCAATTGCTGCGCCGCTTTTCCGGTCCTGATAAGTTTCCTGCGGACCGCGGCCATACCACTGCATATGACTATAGCTATCCGGAATTTGAAATTGCATACCAAAACGCGGTAATTCCGGTACACCATCTTCCAGTTCCATTTGGCAATTCACCTGCAATATTCCATTGTTGAATATAGTATAAACCACAAAATACTCCGTTCCGAAAACAGGTAATCTGCTCGAAACGGTTATTTTAATACTGTCATTTCCAAACGCTTTAGCTTCTACCTTTTCAACTTTACGGTCAGCAGAAGCCCGGCGCCAGCAAGCCGAAGTCTGTTCAAATTTACTTCCCCGGTCGTTGTCGTTAGGAATCCGCCAAAAATTGGGAACAATTGGAGCACTCAAAACTTCTTCGCCATCATATTTTATACTTCGAACATCGCCTTTGTTTTTTGATATTTGAAAATGAAAGACATCTCCAATAATTTCATAATCATCGGATGACTCGTTGAGCTGAAGTACTGCATCTGGATTAATTTCGACTTGCGAGTTCGGAATCTTTGCCGATAGTTGAAACTGATCCCAAGCCACGACATGACCTTTTTTCGCCCAATTGGAATTTTCTTTCAACGAAAAAAGAACACTTAAAAAATATTCCTTTCCTAAATTCAGACTATAAGCAGAAGGAATTCGAACCTGCTTTTTCATTCCTGGATTTATATTTAAATACTCAAGTTTCCCATTTTCAACAACTTCGCCATTCTCGAGAATTTGCCAGTTAACATCAAAATCTGAAAGGTTGGTGAAATTATACTTATTAAAAATGTCAACGGTAAGATTCTCTGCACTAACCAATTTAACAGTAACATTTTGGTACACTTTCTTCACTTCATACAATGAAGGATTTGGCTTCCTATCGGGCGAAACCAATCCATTGATACAGAAGTTATTGTCATTTGGTTTATCGCCAAAATCGCCACCGTAAGCAAAATATTCAATACCATTTTCAGTTTTTGTGCGTAATCCCTGGTCTACCCAATCCCAGATAAAACCACCTATCAGCGCAGGATATTCTTCAATTGCATCCCAATATTCCTGCAAATTTCCCATGGAATTTCCCATGGCATGTGCGTATTCGTTCATCAAAAACGGACGATCCGGCTTTTCTTTTGCACGCTGAATAATCCAATCCGGTGTAGGATAAGTCTGGCTATCCATGTCAGCCGCTTCATTCATTTGTCGGTACTGAATGGGTCGTGTTGAATCCAATTCGCGAATATGATCCGACATTTTAAAGAAATTGTCACCATGACCGGCTTCATTTCCCAACGACCATAAAACGACACTTGGATGATTACGGTCACGCATTACCATTCGTCCGGCACGCGCCAAAACAGCGGCTGTCCAGTTCGGATCGCTACCCGGTAAAATATCCTTTCCGTATGATATTCCGTGCGATTCAACATTGGCCTCATCAACCAGATAAATTCCGTATTCGTTACAAAGCCGGTACCATTCGGCTTGGTTCGGATAATGCGAACAACGAACCGCATTGATGTTGTTTTGTTTCATCATCAGAATATCCTTTATCATACTTTCGCGTGTAATTGCGCGTCCACGATCGGGATCATGTTCATGACGGTTCACTCCCTTAAACAAGATGGATTTACCATTTACAAAAAACTCTCCCCCCCTAATCTCAACTTCGCGAAATCCAATATCTGCAGAAACGCGCTCCAGTGTTTTTCCACCCGAATCGTTTAACTCTAAAACCAATGTATATAAGTTTGGAAATTCTGCCGACCATTGCTTTGGATTTTTAATTCTTTGTGAGAGCTCAACTAACTGCTCTTCATTTCTTGTAATATTGATTTTCTGCTTCACAGTTGCCACCGGTTCATCCAGCCAACTGCCTTTGGGGAACAAGTGGGCTATCAGTTCAAGCTCTGCCAAATCTTTGCTGGAGGAATTTTGGACCTTTGACCGTATTTTCAGGTCGGCATGCTTAAACCGGTCATCCAAGTCAGTTGTCACATAAAAATCGCTGATTGCAGTTTTGGGCGCTGTATACAGATACACATCACGGTAAATACCGCTAAAACGCCACATATCCTGATCTTCAAGATAACTACCATCGCTCCAACGGTACACTTCAACTGCCAGTGAGTTTTCACCTTCTTTTAAATATTTGCTGATATTAAACTCAGCCGGTGTCATACTACCCTGGCTGTACCCTACTTTTTCGCCATTCACCCAAACATAAAAAGCACTTTTTACACCATCAAAATGAAGAAATATGTTTTGATCTTTATCCCAATTTTTGGGAATAGTAAAGTTTCTTCTGTACGATCCAACCGGGTTATTATCGTGTTGAATGTATGGAGGATTTGATTTAAAAGGATAAACAGTATTTGTATAAATAGGGATTCCGTAGCCATGCAATTGCCAGTTTGAAGGAACCAATATCTCATCCCAATTGGTGAGATCATAATCCGAACGGTAAAAATCTACTGGCCGATCGGTTGGTTTAGCACTCCAACGAAAATTCCAGGTTCCGCTCAAGGATTTAACCAACGGACTCGATCCCTTACTAAAGTCGGTAATCTTTCCTTCGGTTATTAAAGGGACAAATTCAGCCCGCCCCGGCTCCTTATTGATTTCGAAGATTGTTGAATTTTCCCAATCATTCTGTGCCCAAAGATTTGAGAATTGGCTACACAAGAAACAGGCAGATAAAACAAACAAACGTATTTTTTTCATATTTATAAAAATTAACCACCATCCGACATAATTATGACGCCTGTGATTGTGCAGACTAACTAGTTTGCTTATAATTTGATTTAATTACTTCTTACTGAACTCATTTTTAAGCGACCGGGAACTACCTTTTTTGACCGATAAAAGAAAAAGTAACCGGTAAGAATGATGGTTACAATACACCCGATAAATACAGACAACGAATAGGCTAACATCAAACCTTCGGGAGCTACCAGAATATAGGTTGTTACTACTCCGGTCATAAAGATTGCAGGGATAAGTGCGATCCAAAAGTTTTCACCTCTCATAAGCATATAAACTGCAGCAGTCCATAATACAATAGTTGCAAGTGTTTGATTCGACCACCCAAAATATCGCCAAATAATGTCGAAATTAATCGTTGTAAGTAGAATTGCTACAACAAAAATTGGAATGGTTATAACAAGCCGTTGCATCAGTTTGCCCTGCTCGAAACAGAATGTATCGGCAATGGTTAAACGAGCACTCCGAAATGCAGTATCGCCCGATGTAATTGGAGCAGCAACCACTCCGATGATGGCCAGCAATCCACCGATTTTTCTCAGCATAGTGTCACAAATCTGATTCACCATCCAGGCTGCATTGTGCCCCGGCTGAGCCATTGTTTGGCCTAGTTCGCGAACACCGCCAAAGAAAGCCATAGCGGCAGCAGCCCAAATCAAAGCAACAATTCCTTCGGTTATCATTGCTCCGAAAAATATCTTTTTACCATCGGCTTCGTTCGGAAGGCAGCGGGCCATTAATGGCGATTGCGTCGAATGAAAACCGGATATGGCCCCACAAGCGATGGTTATAAACAACATCGGAAATACCGGAAATTTGCCGGGATTCGCATGCATATTAGAGAATGTTGCAGGTGTAAGATCAGGAATAGTATATTTTCCGAAAAGTAATACAACAAAAATTCCCAATGCCATGACGAGTAACGAACCGCCAAAGAATGGGTATACTTTTCCTATTAACTTATCAATGGGAATCATGGTAGCCAGAATGTAATACAGAAAGATGATGAAAACCCAATAAAACGAGTCTACACTTGACAGTCCGGCAAGAATTGTCGCAGGTCCTTTGACAAAAACCACCCCAACCAAAATAAGCAAAACCAGAGCGAAAATGCGCATAAAATTCTTCACTCCAACTCCCAGGTATTTTCCTACAATTTCCGGGATACTTTCTCCTTCGTGCCTTACCGAAAGCATGCCCGAAAAATAATCGTGCACTCCTCCGGCAAAAACAGAACCAAGCACGATCCAGATAAAAGCAACAGGCCCCCACATTGCTCCGGCAATAGCACCAAAAATTGGTCCAAGGCCAGCAATATTCAAAAACTGAATCAAAAAGATCTTGCTCGTTTTCAGGGGCACATAATCCACTCCGTCGTTTTTTTCGATTGCAGGAGTTGGCCTTGTCGGATCACTTTTAAATTTGCGGTCGACATAGCTTCCGTAAATAAAATATCCTGCTACCAATACCGCTATCGAAATAATAAATGTTATCATCTTAATTCCTATTTTGTTTCCAAAACCTTTTGCGTTAAAGTGCGCACATAAGCATCGTCACCATTCAAAAAATCATTTAACAGTGCGTCTATTTCTTTATTTTCACGAAACTTGGGTTGATAAAGCTGAAAGACCAGATTAAGGGCAGTAACCTGAAGTTTTTCTTCTTGTACAAACTGCAGAAGTTGCTGAAAAATTTCTTCCGAAACGCCACCCATTTCTATCAATCGCCAAATCAGTTCCACATTTGTTCTTGCCGAAAAGAAAGGCATTTCATCGACCAGCTGCTTTTGAATCAGCTCATCTTTCAACACATCTTTCTGAAAAAAATTCAACGCTTTTTTAGCCAGCAATTCATCATCCGATTTTATGAAAGTTATAATCCCTGTATAAAACGCCTCGTGATATTCCCGGTGTTTTTCTATGGTTTCAATCGCCCAAATAATTTTTTTAGGCTTCTTCGAGCCAAACATTTTCGTTAAAAATTCAGCATCAGCCCGTTCTTCCAGCAAACGAAATATTTCCTGTTGTGTGGGCCCGTAAACCGTGTGCCATAGTGTATGACACGAGTAAACCGCATCTTTTACCACCACCTCTGCTAAAGCCGGTTGAGTAGCCGCTGTGTAGCCATCCAGTTCGTACGGATTTTTTATCGAATCAGGAATAATCACCAAATCCTCCTGTTTAAGATCCTTTAGAATGGACGAACGATCTTTTAAAATTTCATCCAATTTAGTGTAATCCTGTGGCTCGAAAATGGTGTGATCTGATTTTGTCAACGGCTCGTTTTCAGGCACCTGAAATCCAAGATAATTGCCGACTCCATCCCAAAAAAGCCACAGACGGATCATTTTGCATTTACCGGAAATACATACGTCTTTAAAAAAATGTCGGCCGAACCATAGCGGCATTCCATTGTCATCCTGCAGCTCGACTATTTGCTGATCTGAAGATGCATCGGTAGTATCATTAAACGAATGTAAAACGCGCTCTCCTTTCCAATCCAAAAAAATTTCCTGTGAACTTTCCACCTCGAAATAGGAAAGACAGATCAATCCGGCGGAAACTATCAGAACCTGAATCCACAAACGTTTTATCATTATTGTTCGCCCAAACACATTTTTTAATTTACAAATAAGCTATTCTTTAGGTCCCAAGGTTCTTCCTAAATTATAATCCTGTGCGTTTTCCATATCATATTTACCAACTCCGGTATCGATCAAATTTCTTAGCTCACCCAAATAGTTTTCGTAAACTCCGCGCGGATTGGTATAGCGTTCCGTAGCAATTGATGCAGCCATTCCAACCACTTCTCCCATCATGCCGGTTGTACGCATTACACGAACAGTTCCAAGCGCCACATGCGTTACACTAATGTTTCGCCCTGCCATAAAAAGGTTATCCACATTTCGCGAATAGAAGCAGCGGTAAGGAATTGGATACAAATGAATTTTTTTATGAACGGCTATCGATTTAAACTCGTTTTCCGGAAAATGTTTTGTGTTTTCAGGATCGGGATAATGCAGATCAATAGTCCACGAAGTTGGTGCTGAACCATCAGGATAAACCACGTAATCGGTAAGATCCTGCTCTTTCAAAATCAGATCACCCATCAGCCTACGCGACTCGCGTTTTCCAGCAACGTAAGCCACCCAGTCTAATTTCCGGTTTTGATATTTCGCTTTCTCCAAACTATGATTTTTTAGGTATGACCAATTGGAATACACCACCAATAATCCATAATCTCTGATTCGTTCGAATTCAGAAATCTGATCGTAGTTCATCCCGGTTTCCCAGGTCCATTCGCCCATTGTTACCTGCTGCGAATTTTCTTCATTAAATTCCACTCCATATTCAAATTCGGGAAAAGAACTAGCATTATCTCCTTCAACCGAATACCATTGAACAGAAGCTCCCATTGTCATATCATCAGCAACTTCAGGCGCACTTGGCTCGCCATATTCATTTCGGCCTTCACGACCCATTGCAAAGTCGGCACCGGCCAAATAACCAATGGTTCCGTCGCCTGTACAATCGGCAAACAAGGGAGCAGAAAAGGCCAACTCTTCAGAGGTTTCGATATTTTTAGCAATTACCTGCGTAATGCGCGAACCTTTCATTTTTACAGCAAACGCCCGGCAACTGGCAAAAAGTGTAATATTTTCTTCAGCCAATACCATGCTCATTTTCTTATCGTCTTCGTAATAAGCAGCCGGCTGCGCATTTCCTCCTTTGGTTGGACCAATCTCGTTAACGATTTGCCCCAGTGCAGGATTTGGCTCCACCATAGCTCTTCCTCCTAAATGTACGCGAACTTCAGAACTGTTATTACCTCCCAAAACAGGACGATCCTGAATAAGTGCCACTTTTATTCCAAGTCGGGCACCAGATATTGCAGCTGCTGTTCCGGCCACTCCGCCGCCAACTACCACCAAATCAAATTCACCGGCATCTGTTGGGTTCTTTGGCAGATCGAGCAATTTCTTTCTAAACTTAGTCAGCGCAACCAAATCTGAAGGTGGTACATCATCATCTTTTGTTAGATAAATTGCATCTACACGTCCGTTAAAACCGGTCAAGTCGCGCAAGCTTAGCGTTACTTCTTTAGTTGAAATATTTACTTCTCCGGCAGGTTGCCATATCCATTCGGTACCGGAATTTCCCAGTACACCGCCAACGGGCTTACCATTGATTAGAAGGTTAAATTGCCCCGGACCTTCGCCTTTATACCACGGAGATGTCCAGTTGAAGGTTCGTACAAAAACCTTGTATTTACCCGTTGAAGGAACGTTGATAGTTGCTTTTGCATCAGCTACCGGCACACCCATTCCGTGTGCCATCAGATAAGACGATCCCATCAAGTCCATAAATTGCTGATCGACTACCCAGCCTCCTTTCTCGCTGAAACTTTCGGCTTCAACCAGCACAGCGTTTTTTTGTGCAGAGAGCAAAAGTGAACAAAGCAAAAAAGAGATTATAAAAGTGTATTTCATAGCTTTATTGATTTTTTCCTGTAACATGTATATTCCGTTTTTCAGTTATTTACTTTTATAATGCGTATTTTCCCTTTTTGTACCAGCCATTATTCTTTCCCAATAGAATTTTTAGTCAGATAACCGTACTTCAAAAGATATTCATCTGTAAACTTTCTAAAGGCATAAAATTCAGGCATTAAAGGCTTCGAATAATAAAAAATCGGGTGCCCGGCTCCTTCAATCAAATGTAGTTCGCACTCCACTCCGTTTTCTTCCATACGTGCCTGAAATGTCCTGGCAGTTTCTACCGGAATGTACGGGTCTTCAGTTCCCAGAATAAAAAGGGCAGGAGGTGTATTTGCATCAATATTATGCAGAGGTGATATTTTCTGATAGTTACTTTTAATCGTGTCGGGGCCGTAACCGTTCTCGCTGTTATCGATTACCGGGTAATACAACAGCAACAAATTGGGTTTATAATCCATTCTTCCCTGCTCTTTTAGCGTTCCGGTGGCTGCGGCCAACTGTCCTCCCGCGGAAGCCCCGGCAGCCACAATTCGCTGAGGATCGATTACTAATTCATCAGCATGTTCACGAATCCATCTAATCGCATCTTTGGCATCTTCCACACTTTCGAATGGTGAAGTGTGATTAAGGTAATTAATACGATAATCGGCAGAAATTGCAACAAATCCTTTTGATGCGTAATAAGCGCATTCGCGGTAAAACTGCAGCGGTGTTCCCAGGTTCCAGCCGCCGGCAAAAAAGTATACAATTGCCGGATGTTTTTCCTTTTCAGAGAAATTTTCGGGCTTAAAAATATGCAGGTCTAAATTCCCTTGTTTTGTTGTTTTATACCTATTAATTTCCGGGTAAAAAGAAATCTCAGGTTTTGGTAATACTTTTGTTAAAGCCTTAAACCAAACATCAGCCATAACTTCTGCGCCTTCCGGATTAGGGTGAACTTTGTCGCTGATACTGTGCTTTTCCCAATTGAAGTTTTTCGACTGATCTACCAGAATCACATTGGGCAGATTCAAACTCTGAACCATCTCTTCAATCTGCTTATTTAACTCCGGGATGTAAGAATATTTAGGCAGTTTCCCACTTTCAATAACTTTTGCGACCATAACTTTTGCCTCAGGATTGATTGTCAGGATTTTCTCAATTATTGATTTTTGAGCATTGATAATTCCATTAACCGGATTTTCGGTGTTAAAATGGTTGTGTCCCGAATGAAGCAAAACCACATCTGCCGGATATAAGCGGTAGATACTGTCGATTTGGGTTTCCAAAAACTCAGCGTTTTTCCCACTAAATCCGCAATGATTAATCTGTCCGATACGACATTTGCTACTTCGCGGCCCAATAAAATCTATCGGATAGCCAGCGGTAAATAAACGCTCCCACAACGGGAATAAATACGAATGAAATGTTTTACCTCCTTCGGTAATTGAATCGCCCAAACCGAGCAGAGTTATTCGTTTGGCTTGATTCAGTTCCTGTTCCTTTTGTTTATTTACATTACATGCAAATAATCCGAAGATTACAACAACAATTAAAAAACAGGAAGCATATAATGATACTTTTTTCTTCATACTAACAAACTGAGGGATTTTAATCTTCAACTTTATATTTATACAAACTGTACGAAAACTCATTAGGCAACTCAAACTCAACTTCATGATTCGAATTCGTGACGGCTTCAAACCGTTTTCCCTCGCCCAAAACAGGGGTTAAAACAATGTTTTTATTCACCGGAAACAGTGTTTTTATGAATCGCGAAGCTTCCATATTTTTCTCGCGAAAGACAAGTATATAACCACTTTCGGCGTCTTTAACCGATTGAAATCCGGTCCAGCCATAACCACTGGGTTCGTCTCCAATTGGAAAAATATCTCCTGAATGAATATCGGCCTGAATGCTTCGGTATTTTTTTATCACATCTCCAATTTTCATGGCTTCTTCCGGCAAACCGGTGCCTTCAAACCAGGCCAGTGGCTGAGCCATAATTGTTACTGCAAACTGGTATTCAAATGGAATGAAATACGGTGCTAAAGCATCGTTGTCGCCGTAAACAGCTTTATTTCGCCACTTATTCAAAAACTCAATCTGGAAATTTTTGGTGGGAACGTAAGCCGATAATTGCCACAAATTTCGAAGTGTCCAGTGCGGGTAATAATTCCCCCAATCGGTATAGCGGTTTTCGAGGAAAATATTGCCATAAGAATTCATGTAATTATACCCGGTTCTGTTACCGGCTGTGGCATCGAGGTTAATAACAATATTCCCGCCAGATTCAGTCGAAACTTTATCAAAAAGCTCCTGCAAACGATGATCTGCAAGCTTACCGGGTATCATAATTCCATCGATTTTAAAATATCGGATATCGAAAGTTTTATAAAGGTTGAGGATAATTTCAGCATCGGTTTCCCAGTTTTCGTAGCTGTTATAATTACTGGGGTGAAACCAAAGCCCCAATTGAATATCCTTTTTTCGGGCATATTCTACAATGGGTTTAAAGCCGTTTGGCAAACGTTCGCCATGTGGTTTCCAGTCGTCTTCCGACCATAGATCCCATTTATCGCCGGCCGACTGCGCAGAGTTTTGCGACAATCCCTGTTGCCAGCCATCGTCAACCTGAAAATGTGAAACACCCAGTTTTTCGCAGGCATCCAGCTCAGCTTTTAAAAACGCTTCGCTGATACTTGCATCCTTGTTCCTATCGCCCCAAGTGTTCATCATGATCATCTCATCACGCTCGGCAAACGTTCGACGTATTGATTTTTGATACGAATGCAATACTCGCGTAAAATCAAGTTCTGTTCCATCATAAACTCCAACCACAGTTCCATATAATTTTACCCATTCGCCTTTAATTAGCTCTTGGTTTGAAATACCAGCACCGACAACACTTATCGAATTTCGGGCCGACTTAAAATCATAACCGGGATAACTTAATTGCACAAATGAACAAGGCGCCTCCTTTAGAATAAAAATACCCGGTTGCCCAGCTTCTGCAGAAAATACCTGTAATAAATTTCCCTTTAATTCCAGCTCATTTGTGAAAGCCACAGCTTTCTGCACTTTCACCAAATTATTGTTGTGGTCGGTTCTGTCAAAAAACTCCACTGCTTTTAAATGTGGATACTTAGTTACTGAATTAATATTCTCAAGTTGAACAGGCAGTTGCAGAAATTCCTGAGCTTTTGCAAGGTTCGAATCTTCAGCGATCCACAGGTAGTTTTCGCACGAAATTGCCGGCACACTCTCGTAAATCCTGAATACACGCTTCAGCTTAAAAGTTCCATAGTCGAGTAAAACTTCTGCTTTTAAATGTTCATAATGCAAATTACTTGCTACAACCTGCTCCGTTTTAAATAATGATTCCTTTACCGAAAACTTTTCAGCAATACGAAAAGACGGCTGTTTTGCAGGTTTTAGTAGATCTTTACCACTTTGCCGCTCAATTAAACCTGTTGCTATTAACTCTCCATTATTCCAAAGAAATTGTCGTTTTATTAACGAATTTGATAGTGTTAATGTGTCGTTTTTCAGGTATGCTTTTGTTTGTGCGTTACCGATACTGAAACTACTTATTGACAACAGGCAAATCAATACAACACTAAAAGTTGTTTTACGGTTTGTAAATGAAATTATCATTGTAAATGGTTAAAGTTGGTTTTAATTTCCTCTTCATTCTGTAGAAATCAGAGATAAATTATTATTACAATCGCTCTATTAGGAATTACACTAAGTTAGTTAAAACAAAGTCACTGAAAAATCAAATCCATTGGTATTAAAAAAAGCCTGCCAATACAGGCAGGCTTCTTTCTAACTAAACTAAACTATTAATAGCCTTCATTTTGAACAAGATTTTCGTTAATCAGAATCTCTTTTGAAGGTATTGGCCATAAGTAATTTTTTTCGGGATCGAATACACGCAATGCCAGAAGTTTCACATATCCGTTGTTATACATTGGGGCAAAATCGGCAATACCATCTTCATCAATTTCAGGAGTATCGGCAAAAAACCACAACCCCGTATTAACCAATTTTTCTCTTGCCTCTTCCGGATCCAGCACACCATAAATAGGTAAGTTTAAAACTTTGTCTGCTAATTTCCATCGTAAAATATCCATGTAACGAAGCCCCTCAAAAGCAAGCTCTACACGGCGTTCATTACGAACTATTGTGCGCAATTCAGCCTGATCGGTTGCTGTTACCGCAGGATAAGAAGCCACATCTTCAACATCCGTTTTATAAGCACGTGCACGCACCTGGTTAATTGCATTCAATACCGATTCATCAATATCGTTTAACTCAATTTTTGCTTCGGCGTACATTAATAATACATCTGCATAACGCATTACAATTCTATCCGGGTCGGTTTTCCAATCATCGGTATAATCTTCATCAACTCCTTTTTTAATGACCAATCCGTTAAACGCAGCATACTGGTTATTGCTTCGCGAATCGTTATTTTTCACATAAGTTCCTGAACCAAAATTATAACACGTTAAAGAGTCGGGATGTGGCTGATACATAAATCCCAGGTGCCTTGTTTGAAATTCTACAACAGTCTCAACACATCGGGGATCACGGTTTTTAAACGGATTATGGGGATCGTAAAGTGGTGATTCATCAATTGGTAAACCATCAGTACAAAGATATGAAGAGAATAACTCATATGAAGGAGAGTATCTTGCATAACCTCCGGAGTTACGTGTAGCGAAACCTTTACAGTAGGTTGGTGCAACATCCAATTCCACTGAGCGAGGAATTACAAAAATAGATTCTTCCGAATTTTTTGTTGAACTTAAAAACATTTTACCATAATCGTCTGCCAATACATACTGGCCCAAATCGATACATGCTTTGGCGGCATCGCGTGCAATATCAAAATCTCCCATATACAGGGCAATTCTGGCTTTCATTGCTAAAGCTGCACCTTTTGTGGCCTGTTGATTTTCGGAACTACCGTAGCTTACAGGTAAGTACTTAGCAGCAAAGTCATAATCTTCATAAATCTGCTGAAGTATAACTTCTTTATCTGTTCTCGACTTGGTAAACGATTCATCCAGTCCAATTACTTCTGTTGAAAAAATTACGTCGCCCCAGTGGGTAATAAGAATTGAATAATGCGATGCTCTGTTAAATCGTGCATTAGCTTTATACTTGTTCAGGTTATCAGCCGAAACTTCATCTGTAATTTCATCCAGATTTTTTAACAGCGTATTGGCCCGTGTTATTACCTTATAAAGATGCGCCCACCATTCTGAAACCGTACCATCTTCTCCACTCAACGTTCCTCCGGTAATGGCGGTAGTTTCATCACGATTTAGCATATCGTCGGTCCATAAATCATTATCTGCTTTCCAGAACACCTCCCGGTACAGATCGTTGATAGCCATTTCTATCTCAGTCTCATTTGAATACCAGTTTTCGCTTGAACCTTCAGCCAGCGGATTTAAATCCAGGTCTGCACAAGCTGTAAATACCAGAAGTATTAATAGTGTATATATTACTTTAATTTTCATAATTGCTAGCATTTAAAATTTAACAGAAACACCAAAAATATAAGAAGCAGTAATTGGGTATCCACTTCCCGACACCTCTGGGTCCCAACCTTTTGGATATTTATTGATTGACAGGATATCAGAAACACTTCCGTAAACACGGATATTATTAATATTTACCTTCTCGCAAATCGACCGGGGGATGTTGTATCCCAATGTCACATTTTTTAAGCGTAAATATCTTCCGTTAAACAACCAGTAATCCGACATTGCATAGTCATTGCTCCTATTATTGTAGGTTAAACGGGGGTATTTTACGCTCAAATTTTCTGCTTCAGTATTGTACACACTCCAGTAGTTTCCATCGATTTCTTTCTGCATATTGCCCCAGTTGTCGAGTAATGGCTGCACCATCATATTATTCATTCGTACGTTTTGTTTACCTACGCCCTGAAATACCATTGAGAAATCGAAGTTTTTGTACCCCAAACGAATGTTACCTCCGTACATGTAGCGAGGCAATGAACCTCCAAGCAACACGCGGTCGTAATCTGAAGAAATAATACCATCCGGTACTCCATCCGGTCCACTGATATCTTTGTATTTGATATCGCCAGGTGCTACAACCGAATTCAGAACGGCTGAATTATCAACCTCTTCCTGAGTTTGGAACAACCCGTCTGATACGTATCCATACCATTCATTGAATTCACTACCCTTAAATTTTACCTGGCTACCAAGGAATTGAATCCCCCCAAGGTCACCCATTTCTGATGTAAAATCGGATAAATTAGCTGATACCGAATAGGAAAAATCACCGATACGATCGTTCCAACTTAGCTCCAATTCCCAACCTGTAGTATTCATTTCTCCGGTATTTTGTTCAGGATTATCAAATCCGATGTAATCCGGAATTTCCAGGTCGAGTAACATGTCTTTTGTTTTCTTCTTATAATAATCGGCCGTTACATGAAAGCGGTTATCGAAGAAAACCGCATCGAAACCAAAATCGATCGATTCAGTTGTTTCCCACGAAATATCCTCTATTGCATAATAGCGCTGAGCAGCTGTTTGAGAAGATACTACATTCATGCCCTGATAGAACAATGCACTTCCGTATGCAATGGTTGATTGATAAGGATAGTTACCTATACGCTCGTTACCCAGAGTACCCCACGATGCACGTAGTTTTAAAAAAGAAAGTGCGGAAATATCCTGCATAAATGATTCCTCGGAAATCACCCAACCTGCCGAGAAGGATGGGAAAGCTCCCCAACGATAATCTCTGGCAAAACGAGACGAACCATCGTAACGAATATTTCCCTGCACGAAATACCGATTATTGTAGTTATACATTACCCGACCGAAATATGAACGATAAGCATTCTCGTAGGCATTCCCTTCATTGTTTAAATAGTTCTCATTTCCCAAATCAAGGTAAGGGAATGATGAAAGCTCCAACTGATCGCTTGATGCTCCCAACTCTTCATAAAATGCGGTATAATCCTCATATCCGGCCATCAGATTCAGGTTATGCGCGTTCAGAGACTTTGTATAATTTGCAATAAACTGCTTGGTTATCTGATAACTATCATCGCGCGATTCATTTATGCTTGTTGATGTAGAATAAGCCAGTGTTCCAACAAAAGTATTGGGATCATCGTAGTTAGTATATTCTACTTTTTTCTGAAAATCTTTCCCTTTGTTGTAGTTGAACCGTGGAGAGATAACGGCTGAAAGTTTTAGTCCGTCAATAGGAGTAAAGTCTAAAGCAATTTTACCACCAACCTGGTTATACCAATTTGTTTTATAACCTCCCTCTTTTATTTCTCCGTAAATATTACCTCCTGCTTTTCCTTCGGCAATTAGCCCATTAGACCAAACAGCTGCATACACCGGTGCTGCTATACGCATACTATACATCGGATCTCTGCTTGGGTTATCAGAAATAGACCTCTTTGCATAAAAGTCGATAGAAGCCGATAGAAAGTCATTGATTTTAACATCGTTGTTAAAGCGCGCTGTTAACCTTTCGTAACTGCGGCCCATATATAATCCATCTGTTTTGTCGTACGATAAAATGGCTTTAGTTCTTACCGCTTTCGATCCGGCAGTTATGCCAATCGAATGGCTTTGGCGTGGAGCATTATCTTTTAATATCAGGGCCGACCAGTCAGTATCCGGATACTGATCAGGATTCTCAGCATTAAGCGAAGCATAATTGTCAACCAAATCCTGCGTATAGGTTGGATATTCCCCACCTTCAATATTTCCATTATCGTTCCAACGCAACTCATTTACCATTTGCATATACCGAACTGCATCGGTATAATCTGCCATTTCTGTTGGTGTCTCAATTCCGTATTCAAAATTGTAATCCAACGACAGCTCGCCTGATTTTGCACGTTTTGTGGTAACCAAAATAACACCGGCAGCAGCTCTCGATCCATAAATTGATGCCGAAGCAGCATCTTTCAGTACCGAAATATTTTCAATATCATTTGGATTTACATCATTTATACTTCCAACAGGTACTCCATCAACAATCACCAGCGGGCTGCTCTCGCCAATTGTTGTAATCCCTCTGATCCGAATGGTTGAATTAGCCCCCGGAGCACTATTATCACGTGTAACCATTACACCAGCCATGGCTCCTTGTAAAGCTTGCGAAACCTGAGTAGTTTGGCGCTCAGACACAACTGAACCTTTAACTGCGCCAACTGCACCGGTTAAATCGCTCTTTTTTACGGTACCATAGCCAATGGCTATTACCTCCTCAATTCCAATTGCTTCCGATTGCATAACAATTGAAAGATCGGATTGGCTCCCAACTTCAACTTCCTGAGTTGCCATTCCTACAAAAGAGAATACCAAAACCTGAGAACTATTTTCAACATTCAGCGAAAATTTCCCATCCATATCGGTAACCGTGCCAGTTGTAGTACCTTCTATAAACACAGTTACTCCGGGAAGTGTTTCTCCTGTTTCAGATTTTACAGTACCCGTTATTTTTCTGGGTTGTTGGAAGAAATTGCCAGAATCGCTCAGTTGTAAATCTTCAGGACTTAAAATAATCTGGCGATTGTTAATAAAGTATTTTACATCTTCTCCCAGAAATACTTCATCAAGTACATCTTCAATTTTTTTATTATCGATGTTTACATTAATTTTTCGTTCTACATCTATAAGTTTGTTTGAATAGAGAAAGTAGAATTCGCTACTTTCCTCAATTTCGAAGAGAACATCTTTCACTGTAGCGTCTTTCATTTCAAGCGACAAACGGGTTGTCTGTGAATAAGAATCGATCGCAAAAACCTGAGCTATAGCGAAAAATATCAAAAAGCTAGTTAGTTTCATAATTCTAATCAATTTTGTTAGACCGGGATACAAAACATCCGATCCAACCATTTCTCGATTTTTTTGCATAATTTTGTTATGGTTTGAATTTGACAAGTTTAATCTTATTGTTATCGTAAAAATTCAGATCTGAGATGGAAAATGTTGGAGCATTTTCCATTTCGTTTTTTAGGTGTCATTTCATTGGCAAGTCTTTTAGTTCGTAATATGGTTTATTAGATGTTATTACCGAAAAACCGGCAGTAGCATCGTTTATGGTTTAATAAAATATTCGCTTATTTCTTTTTGATTTACTATCTGGCACTTACAATGTATTCTATTTTCTCAATGCCATGTTCTCCATCATCATCAATGTATTTTGTATCATACATTAGCGGCGCAGCTTTACATAAATATTCCAATATCATGGGTAATGTTTCATTTTCAATTGTAAACGTAAATGGATGATTGTATAAATTCTCAGCGTCTCCGGCCAAAACTATTTCAGCATCAAAATGCCGCTCAAGTGTTTTACACACCTCTTGCAAAGGAATATTCCGGAACACCAGTCTACCATCTTTCCAGGCTAAATCGTCCATAACATCCTCGCGCGAAATCGACACCCTGCTATCTTCCAAATTCAAAGTTGCTTTATCGCCGGGAGATAATTCAATACTGCTTCCCGACCGGTCACCAACCCTACTCAATTCAACTTTCCCTTCAACCAAAACGGTTTCAACTTTGCTGTCATTTGAGTATCCTTTTACATTAAATTTTGTTCCGGTTACTTTTATCCGAGCTCCATTAGCAGTTACATAAAACGGTAACTCTTCGTTATGGGCCACCTCAAAATAAGCCTCTCCCAAAAGCAGAATATCGCGCTCTTTGGTGTTAAACTGATTCGAGTATTTTATTTCGGTTTCTGAGTTCACCCAAACCCTTGTGCCGTCGGGAAGTGTTAACCGGCTTTGCTCTGCTGTGGGAACATAAACCGAAAAATATTCAGGGTTTGTATAATTATTTAAATAGTTTGTAACCAGCGTAAACGAGATCATTAGAAAAATAACTGCAGCAGCAGCTACTCCTCCCCGGTAAATAAATTTGGAGGTTTTTAAAATAACAGTTTTCGATTTCTCGCCACGGTATTTATTCCAGGTTTCCTCAAACTGGTTATGCAGTTTAACATCCGGCACTTCAATTAACGAGGTATGATCCTCCATTGAACCTAGCCCGAGTATAATTTTCTGAGCCTGACCGGCAGCATATTTTGTATCAGGAAATTCTTTAAAGTAAGCTTCCCATCTTTTTTGCTGCTTTACCGATTTTTGAATAATAAACTCGTTGTAGTTTTCACTATTCAAAAAATCATCGATATCTATATATTTCTTCTGCATTAAAATCTTTCTTTATCTGAAGAATGATAAATCTCTATATATGTACTATTCCATTTTCCGAAATAAATGTAACAACACTACCATTTTTCCTTTTGGCTGCTCATTATCAAAATCTTTTCGGATATTTTTTAGCGCGTTACACAAGGTATTTCGCACTGTTTGATATGATAACCCTAGTACTTCAGCAATCTCCTTATTATTTAAGCCTGAAAAATATTTCATGTAAATAATTTCCTTTTGGCGAGCTCCGAGTGTATTCACCGATTTGAATAGCACTTTTAGCGTTTTATTCTCATCTTCATTTTCGCCAAAAGCAGGTTCTATACCTTCGTCGAAACTAAAGTCGGGATTTAGTGGATCGAACAAATCGGTTACTTTATGTACTTTTTCGTTTAAGGCTTTAAATAGCCTCCTGCGAATGGAACAAAGTAAATATAGACGTATATTATCGGTATCGCTTAACCGATCTTTCCGAACCAAAATATTTACAAATAAATCTTGTATCAGGTCTTCAACAAGAGAAGTATCAGAGGTAAACTTACGGCAATAATTGTATAAGAATCGATAATGATCGAAGTAAATCTTTTGAAAAGCTACTTTGTGTCCTTTCCTAAAATTTTGCCATACACGGATATCACTTTCTGTTTTAGCCAAGTTCTAATAATTTAGTTTGACTTATAAATGTAAGAGTTATCTAATTGTACCATCCAAAATCAAAAAAAAGTTTTAAAAAAATTCATTAGGACTCTAAGCTAGCTTCTAAAATTAAGAATTTACCTAATTAAACAAACAAGACAAACCCACACAAACATTTATAATAGTGCAGATTACAATCCTATCCAGCTACCAATAAAATTAAGAAATTAGAGCAAGAGGTTTTTACAGAAATTTTAAGCTATCTTTTGTTTGCACCTTTTTAATAGAACATAATATAAATAAAAATGTCTACAACGAAAAAGACCTATTTACTTCCTTAATATACCAGCGTAGTTCTAATCGCCACTAGGGTATAAGACCTAATACAGGAAACTAGTCGGTTCGTGTCAGATACATTATTTCTTCACTGATTATGAGGAACGGAATTCTGAAAAGTTTTTATTCCATTGTGAAACAAGGCAATATTAAAACTGGTATCATACATAAGGTCTAATCCTGGTATATTGTATAATACCGTTCAAACAAAGCTATTCGACATTAAATAAACTGCATTAAATGCCAAATTTTCTGCGCTATACACTTCCCCAAAAATAACTGATCTGTATAAGAGAAGAGGCGAATGATAACTTTATCTACATATAAAAAAGGCGGCCGAGGATTATTCTTTTTTTAATAATGCCCTCTGACAATATTAAAAGCCGCCTTTTTACTAATAACATCTTAAAAAAATCGCACCTATTATAAACTGCCTTTGGTGCTTATAATAACAGTATTATTGTTTTGCCAGTCTGAATAATTAACGCCCGAGTTGGTAACCAAGCCTATTTGGTAGAATCTTTGTTTTTTCGTTTGCTTCTTACCTTCCACTTCACATTTAACCGTAATCGTATTTTCTCCGGTTTTCTCTGCCTTGAATATATCCACTTCAAATTCACCATCCCGGTAATCAAATCCTTCACCTTTATCGACATATAAAGTTCCTGTAGCTGAGTTGTTCTCATCCAAACAGACCAGCAAAGTCAACGAATCGGTCTTAAATTCTTCTGTTGACTGAATTACAGAGCCAACTGGAATAATCGATCCGCCCCTTTGTTTCAGATTCGGCTGATAACCATCATTCTCCACGTCATTACCTAACAGCGAAATATCATTCCAAATACCTTCCGGTAATTGAGGATCTTCTGACCATTGCGGTACAATTAGCAAATCGTTGCCCCACATAAAAGCCTCATCTTCTTTTCTCAGGGATTTGTCAGTTACATCAGCAAAAAATACGGGTCGCATAACTGGCAATCCGGTTTGTGCAGCCTCATGAAACAAAGTGTACAAATATGGAAGTAGACGATAGCGACGTTGTAAGGCAGTTCGTGAAACATTTTCAACTTCTTTGCCAAATGCCCATGGTTCCTGATCGTTAGTGCCTTTTTCAGAATGGCTTCTGCAGAAAGGATAAAATGCCCCAACAGCAATCCAGTTAGCAAACAAATCTGCATCAGGCGAACCTCCATAACCACCTAAATCAGGACCTGAAAAAGGCTGACCAGACAAACCTAAATTCAACACCATAGGAGTTGCCATTTTAAAATGCTCCCAGGTTGATGCATTATCACCTGTCCATGTAGCGGCATATTTTTGCCCTCCCAGAAAATTTGCCCGCGACAAAACAAATGGTCTCTTCTCCGAATTTACGTTCATAATACCATCTCGGGAAGCTTTTACCATCAACAATCCATAAACATTATGATACCGCAAATGGGGTCCGGCAGGTAACTTACCACCACCACGATGAAAGTTATCTTCCGGCATAGTTCCCCCGCGGCCATTGAACACCGCAGGTTCGTTCATGTCGTTCCATACACCATCAATTCCGGTGATTATAAAGTCCTTATACAAAGTTCCCCACCATTGCTGGAAAAAACGGTCAAAGTGACCACCCAAGGCCGGAATAAAATGACCACCCTCGCCAGTTTAAACTGACCACCCCGTGCCGGAGCAAAGTGACCACCTGCGCCGGACTAAAGTGACCACCCATCAAAAGAGATTGATTTTACTTCTGTCGAAGCCATAATTTCATACTGATTTAAACAAATTAATATGAAAACATGGCTAATAAATTAATCGACATGAGTAAAGTAAGAAAAGTCATTCAGTTGCACCACCAGGGAAAAGCAAAACAATTTATCAGTAGGTACCTGGGCCTCTCACGTAACACCGTTAAGAAGTATATCGCTCTATACAAGGTATTAAACCTTACAATTGATGATATTGATAAAAAGAGTGATTCCGAGCTGGAAAAGATCTTTAGCAGGGATACCGAAGATGTTCTTTCCCCCAAGCTAAAAAAGGTTTATAACTTCTTTCCCTACATGGAGCGCGAACTAAAAAAGACCGGCGTTACCAAACAGCTGATGTGGGAAGAATATTATGCAAAACATCCCGATGGGCTAAAACTAAGCCAGTTTAAAGCCCACTACCTGCGTTGGAGTAAAAAGGTTAACCCGGTAATGCATATGGAGCATAAAGCAGGCGATAAGATGTTTATTGACTACGCTGGCAAAACCCTTGAAGTTATCAATAAAGAAACAGGCGAGATTGAAGAGGTACAGTTTTTTGTTGCCATACTGGGGGCCAGTCAATACACCTATGCAGAAGCCTCACCGAGCCAACAAAAAGAAGACTTTGTTGCTTCGGTTGAAAATGCACTGCACTTTTACGGGGGAGTTCCTGCAGCTATTGTCCCTGATAACCTAAAGTCTGCCGTAACCAAAAGCAGCCGGTTTGAACCTACCATTAACGAAACGTTTATGGACTTTGCCGAACACTATGGCACAACAGTTCTTCCGGCCCGGGCTTACCGTCCCCGGGACAAGTCTCTGGCAGAAGGGGCAGTTAAGATACTGTACCAAAGAATATATCCGGCCTTGCGCGGCAAAAGCTTTTATAGTTTAGACGAGCTAAATAATGCCATTTGGGACGAGCTGGATAAACACAACAACAAAAAGCTGACTGGCAGGCCAACGTCCCGGTATCAATTATTCGTTGAAGACGAAAAAGACAAGCTTACCGCATTGCCTGTAGAAAAATACGAGATTAAAGAAATAGCAATAGCCACCGTAGCCATGAACGGGCACGTGCTGTTAAGCAAAGACAAGCATTATTACAGTGTTCCCTGCCAATATTTAAAGAAGAAGGTAAAGCTGGTGTTTACATCAAAAACCGTTGAAATATACCATAAATACAACCGCATAGCTTTGCACAAAAGAGATGGACGTAAATACTTCTACACCACAAACAAAGACCACCTGGCAACAACACACCAGTTTGTTACCGACTGGACACCGCAGCGTTTTATCAACTGGGCAGCTTCAATTGACGAAAGTGTAAAGGAATTTATAATCAATGTGCTGGAAAGAAAACAACACCCTGAACAATCCTATAAAAGCTGTATGGGCGTATTGGCTTTTGCTAAAAAGGTGGGAGAAGAAAGGCTTGCCAATGCGTGTAAACGTGCATTGGAACATCAGGTTTACAACTACAAAATCATACAAAAGATACTGGAAAAAGGGTTGGATAAACTTGACGATGAAACACCGGACGAACCTGAACTTCCTTTTCATAACAATATAAGGGGAGGAAAATATTACAACTGATAAAGTAAAAAACAATGAACGAAGTAACATTAACACGAATGAAACAGATGAAGCTCCATGGTATGCATGGGGCTTTTAAAACAGCTATCGAAACGGGTAAAACCGATGATTACACCATCGACCAGTTTGTATCGATGATAACAGATGCCGAGTGGGACGATCGCAACAACCGAAAGATAGAGCGATTGATAAAAAATGCAAGGTTCCACTATAAAGCAACCATTGAAAACGTGGTGTACGAACATGCAAGAAATATCGATCGGACAAAACTGTTAAGACTGGCTGAATGCGATTTTATTAATAAAAACGAGAATGTATTAATATCGGGCAGCACCGGTGCCGGCAAAAGTTATATTGCGACAGCCTTAGGGTATCAGGCCTGTATTGAGGGATACAGGGTTTTGTACTTTAATACAACAAAACTGTTTTCTAAACTAAAAATGGCAAAAGCCGATGGATCTTATCTTAAAGAACTTGCAAAAATGGCCAGGCATCAGTTAATAATACTCGATGATTTTGGTCTGCAACCCTTAGATAGCCAAAACCGGATAGCTCTGTTAGAGTTAATTGAAGACAGGCACAATAGTGGCTCAATGATTGTTACATCACAACTGCCCGTTAGTAAGTGGTATGAAATAATCGGGGAAAAAACGATTGCCGATGCCATACTTGACCGGTTGATCCATCAATCGCACAGGATTGAGCTGATGGGGGAATCGATGAGAAAAAAACGAAACATTTATAGTGAATAAAAAAACAGTAAATTTGTTGTAATCTGACAGAAGAAAAACGTTCTCTTTTTTGTTGAAAATGGTCGGTGGTCAATTTGCTCCGGCGTCGATGGTCAATTTAAATTGGCCTGGGGTGGTCAATTTGACTGGCGTTTCCAGTCTAGACTGGGATTATACTATTCTTCTATGGTTTTTGGCAGAAGCATTAGAGAAAAATATTATGATTAATAAAGTTGAACAAATTATTTATCAACTTATAGAACCCCTCTTCAGTCCAGCAAATTTACCAAACTCACAGTTAAACAGGCTGTTGCTCCTAACTGTATTATACCGGCTTAAAAAGGTTTTTTTCAATATTAATAAAATTACAAGTATTGAAAACATCAATAAAATAATATCACTAGTCGATATTACACGGTTACAGGCAGAACTTCCCCAAAAAAACATGTCTTTACAAACAGGAATTAGTGGTATTATCATATTATTTGAACAGCTGCAATGTTTAAAAGGAAGCAACTCTTTTAAAGAGGAAGTTGACTATTGCCGAAGTATTCTCCGCCAATCACTGGAATGTATCCCAGATGGGATAAACAAATTATGCCACATGAACAACAATAACATTGGGATATCCACCGGTATCTCTGCCCCTATAATGATCTCTACACTAACCTATTAAAGACACAACTAGTAAGATTCGAACATGCAAAAAATTAATTGGATAATATTAAAGAGTAAAGACCGGGGTACGTGCTATGGGGTTGGGACTTTTATTAAACAACTTTCTATCGGATTAACTAAAAAGGATAATATTAACGTTTATATTTTAGAAATAGGAACCGTCACAACCAAATTTTTTGGCATATATAAACGCAATGGAATTACCATTTTAGAAATTCCTCTTCCTTATGAAAAGAAGAATACTGACACAAAAAACAATCAGGAAAAATTAGCAAAAAATCTATCACGGATTGTTTCACAATACATTCCCGAGAGAAGCCTAAATATAATTCACATGAATTATACTTTTCAGTATTTCATTGCAATAAGCCTTAAAAATATATTAAATGGCAAATTAATTTTCACACAACATCTTTTTCTAAACAACAAAATTTCAGAAACAAATAATTTCGATATAGAATCTCAAACATACAAAGACACTGATCACATTATAGCCATTAGTGAACAAAGCAAAATAGATTTATTAAAAAACGACATAAATAGCAAAAAGGTTGAAATTATCTACAACGGATCAGGTCCTTTCACTGTTAATAATAAAGTAGATATCAGAGAAAAATATGATATTCCTAATAAGGATAAAATAATTGTGTTTAGTGGAAGAATTGATCCTATTAAAGGACTTTCTTATTTATGTAAGGCGATGGAAAACCTTATCAGGATTGTGCCAAATTGTTATTTAGTGATAGCAGGCGATGGAAAAGATAGCACTTTAGATATGTTATCAGACAATTTCCCAAATAAGGTTAAGCACCTTGGATATATTCCCTTTGAAGATGTAATCTCTTTATATACTACTGCTAATGTTGGCGTAATTCCTTCAATAGAAGAGCCCTTCGGATATGTTGCACTAGAAATGATGCATTGTGGATTACCAATAGTTGCGTCAAATATTGGTGGCCTTAAAGAAATCTTAATTCACAACGAGAACGCTTTACTTGTGGATATGATTCCAGATAAAACTAATTTCTTTGGAATAGCACCTCACATTATAAAATTGGAACACTTCATATTCCAACTGATTAATGACAAACCTCTTCGGATAAAACTTTCACGAAATGCAAAAATAAGAGCAGAAAGTATGTTTTCATCATCGATTATGGCAGAAAATTACATCAAACTAACTAATAAAAGGCAAAACTAGATGCAACACGAAGAAAACGTAATATTTATATTACAACAAGCTATCGAGTATTATAAAATCAGAGTTACAAAAACAAGTGTAAAAGAATTTCTATTATCTCACCCTTATTATCCATCCTTAAAAAGTGTGTGCGATGCTTTGACTAAATGGAAAGTTGAACATTATGCATTAAATCTTGAATTGGAAGAAATACAAAATTTGGAGATGCCCTTTATTGCTCACTTGAAAACTTCGGGAGGAATGTTGGTCTTTGTTTTAGAAATTAAAAATGGCAAAGCATCCTACTTAGAATCAGGCAAAAAAGTTATTCGCGAAGATTTTGAAAAATTCTCAAAAAAACTTTCCAGAGCTGTCGTCGTCTTGGAAGGGACAAAGGATTCAGGAGAAGTGGAATATCGAAAAAAACATCAGGATGAAATATTAAACAGAAGCTTACTTCCAATTGGAATAATTACGTTGATTGCTTTGGGTGTTTATGTTGTTTTTTCCGTAACTAGACATATACAACCGAACTACTTGTTGTATAGCCTACTGTTTACCAAAGTTATTGGACTGACAGCCTCTATTTTTCTTGTATTACACGAAATTAAAGTTCACGTACCACTGGCAGATAAAATTTGTGCATTCAGTTCTAAAACGGATTGTGACACTGTACTGACATCTAAAGCCTCACAGCTATTTGGATGGATCAATTGGGCCGATGCCGGGCTTATATACTTTTCAGGAACAATCCTTTTCCTTTTAGAAGCAAAAAGTGCTGATAACCTCTGGCTTCTTGCCACTATAAGTCTATTAGCGCTTCCCTACCCTATATTTTCTATTTATTATCAAGCTTTTAAGGCAAAAAAATGGTGTCCGTTTTGCCTGACTGTACAATTGGCACTTATCGCAGAATTTGTGATTTTGTTACCATTTTTGAAAATTGGAGTTTTTGTCGTACTAGATATAATCCGTTGGATAACATTTTTGTTAATTCCCGGAACCATTTGGTTGTTTTTTAAATCTTATCTGCATAAAGCGGCTGATTTTAAACAAGAACATTTTTCTTTCCTTGGCTTTAAACGAAATCCTGAAGTATTTAAATTTTTATTACAGCAAAATGGGTATGTTGAAATACCGGAAAGTAATGATAGTTTAATATTAGGCCCCCCTAATGCTCCGGTTACCATTACTGCCTTTTTAAGCCCGTATTGTAGCCCATGTGCAGATGCATTTAAAGAATTAAGAATGTTAGTTGATAACTGCAACGATGTAAAAATAAATATGATTTTATCTACTTACAGCGACGAGGCATTTTTAAAGCTAATAAACCACGTGTACTACCATTATTATAATGACGGTTCAGAAGCTACTTTTGAATATCTTTCAAAGTGGTATTCCTCAGATAAAAATCTTAGAAAATCATTATATGAAGAGGAATTACCAGGAGGATTTGATATTGCAGAGGTGACTAGCAGAACAAATATAGAATTGTTTGATAAATTAAAAATATCCGAAACACCAACAGTTTTTATACAGGGGAATAAATTTCCGAGTCAGTTTAATTATAAAGATATTGAATTTTTCATCGATGATATAAAAACAATAAATCTGGAGAGAAAAAGGCAGGAAGCCTGTGCCAATTGCCATTAGCCGCTTCCTGCCTGCCCTTTCCTTTAACCAGAAAGGAGGTGATGAGACAAAGATAACATTTAAAACTAATCAGGAGGAGCAATGAATTCCTTGCCTTTGAAATGATAGAAAGGGCTATAATAAATTTTAAAAATCAATTAAAAATTCTAAAAATGAAAAAATTAGGAAAATTATCAATCAATAACGAAAAACTGATAAACGATAAAGAACTCGTAAATCTAAAAGGTGGTTATGGTACTGGGTGTTGTACTTGTTGGAGGACCGGCCGAATTATTGCTGGATCAAGTTCATCAACATGTAACGATGATTGTTATGATTTAGATTCAACTTTTGGTACTTGGAGTTGCTAATTAATAATAAAGACCTATTTCATATAATGAAATAGGTCTTAACCCAACAATTGTTCGACAAAAGTTTATGTCTTAAAGCACGACACCTGTCTTAGCAATTCATCTTGAAACAGTTACAATAAAATAAATAAGCACATGTTGCTGACTTTCGAGTGTTTAGATCAATACGGGCAACAGTTAACCAATAAACTATTGTTGAATTATCAAATCCGATTAAAAGAACTAATGTTACGTACTAATTAAATAATTTATTAATCCATTCAATATGAAAAAACTAATTTCCTTCCTAGCAATTATAGCGTTGTTCTCCTGCAATGAATCCCAAAAAGCGAAGGATATAGTATCAATTAACCTTGAAAATTTTCAAGCCGGCAAAATTCTTTTATCAGAAATTGGAAATGATATTAAATACATTCCTTTTGAGAATCAGTTTCCTATTGGTACTATTTATTCTTATAAAATAACTAACAATTTTATTTACGCTGCCATTAAGGATGTTGGCGTTGTGAGGTTTTCAAAGAATGGGAAATCGAGTTCTCAGTTTGGTAAAATTGGAAGAGGGCCTAGTGAATATGTGTCTTATTCAAGATTTGCTGTGGATCATCAAAATGGATGTGTTTACGTATTGGATCGGAAGACGGATAATATCAACGTGTATAACAAGGACGGTGAATATACTCAAGACATTAAATTACCAGTAGATGAAGACGGCTTTGGTTTTGATGATATAGGATTTTTAAGCTCTTCAATATTTCTTGCTCAATATATTAACATGGGGCGTGGTGAGTATGATTGGCTGATTCTGGATAGTATTGGTAACAGAATCACCGGGAAGCTAAATCCTTACCATGAATTTAATGGGAGGATGGGAGGCATGTCAACTCTATCAGAATTTAATGGAGACATCCTGTACTGGGATAATTTTAAAGACACTGTTTTTCACATTCATCCCGACTTTACTTATTCTCCACTATGTGTACTCTTAAAAGGAAAACATAAGTTCCCAATGACAACAGAGGGATATAATCCGCCGGATGAGTTTTTTAAGCATGCATCGAATTATATGATATTATATACTGTTCTGGAAACAAATCAATCTATCCTTCTTCAATACGAATTGAATAGAATACAAAAATTGGCGCTTATTGATAAGGAAAGTGGTACTGCAACTGTAACAGACCTCACGGATTCAATAAATGGTATTATAAATGATATCGACAACGGATTACCCTTTCTTCCTGAAAAGTATTTTGAGATAGGAAATGAAAAGTATTTGACAACATTCATTCAACCTTTTGAACTGAAAAAGAATGTTGCATCCAACGAATTTAAAAACGCCACTCCAAAATATCCTGAAAAGAAAAAAGAATTAGTGCAATTGGCAAACAGTCTGAATGAAAATGATAACCCTGTATTGATGCTGGTGAAACTGAAAGAATAAAAGATGTCCAAATTCCAATATTACAAACAACTCGATTCCATGGACTGCGGACCTACTTGTTTACGCATGGTTGCAAAATATTATGGAAAAAGCTATAGTCTGCAGTATTTGCGGAATCATTCGTATATTTCTCGCGAAGGCGTATCAATGTTGGGTATCAGTGAAGCTGCGGAAAATATAGGTTTTCGTACAAAAGGTTATCGACTTAACTGGGAAGAGTTACGGGACGAAGTCCCTTTACCTTGTATCGTACATTGGAAACAACGACATTTTGTGGTTGTATATGCAATTAGAAAACAGAAGTCTTTCTTGTCACTTTCTTCCCGAAAGGCCGCTGGTGAAAAAGTGTATATTGCAGATCCGGCACAAGGTCTACTCACTTATGATAAAGATGAATTTTTAAATTGTTGGATAAGTACAAAAACAGAAGGAGAAAAAGAAGGAGCTACTTTACTACTAGAACCTACACCGGCTTTTTATAAGCATGAAGATGAAGAAAAAGGGAAGCTGAATTTTATATATTTGCTAAACTATTTAAGGCCTTACCAAAAATACATTATCCAATTAGGCTTTGGGATGCTTACCGGTAGTATCATAAGTTTGATTTTTCCCTTCCTCACCCAAGCCATAGTAGACTATGGGATAAATAACAGTGATCTCTCCTTTATTATAATGGTGTTAGTTGCTCAAATGATCTTGACTTTTGGGCAAACAGCTAACGGTCTTATACGGAGTTGGATAATGCTGCATGTAACCACTCGTATTAGCATATCGCTAATTACTGACTTTCTTATAAAATTAATGAAGCTGCCAATTGCTTTTTTCGACATTAAGATGGTAGGAGACATAATGCAACGAATTCAGGATCACAATAGGATTCAATCGTTTCTGACAAAATCGCTGATCGATATTGTTTTTGCCGTAATAACATTAACTATATACATTTTTATAATGGCATCTTATCATATAGGGATACTGTTTGTTTTTATTCTTGGAAGTATCATTTATATAGGTTGGGTATTGTTATTTCTAAAAAAAAGACGTGAAATCGATTACAAACGATTTCAGCAATCATCAGCAAACAGCAATAATATTGTTCAATTAGTAAACGGGATGCAGGAGATCAAACTTAATGCCTGCGAAAAACAAAAAAGATGGGAGTGGGAAAGTATCCAGGCCAGGCTTTATAGAGTGGGAATAAAAGGCCTCGCATTGAATCAAAACCAGCAAATTGGGGCAACATTTATTAACCAGGCAAAAGACTTGTTCATATCATTCCTTTCAGCCAAAGCGGTGATAACTGGGGATATGACTCTAGGAATGATGATGGCCGTACAGTACATTATTGGGCAACTAAATTCTCCAATTCAACAGTTTATTGGTTTTACACAAGAAGCACAAGATGCTAAAATAAGCCTTGAGCGTTTAGGAGAAGTCCATGATAATGAAGACGAAGAAAAACCAGAGGATGGGAAAATACAGGAAATACCCCCCAAAGCCGATATTGAGATTAAGAATGTAATGTTCCAATATGAAGGGACACAATCCGAAAAAGTATTAAAAAAAATAAATCTAAAAATACCGGCAGGAAAAATTACTGCTATAGTTGGTACCAGTGGAAGTGGCAAAAGTACGCTCATAAAATTACTGCTTGGATTTTATCCCCCGGTAAAGGGAAAGATTAATTTGAACGATGTTGATTTAAAAATGTATAGCGAATCGAATTGGCGGAAAAAATGTGGCGTTGTGATGCAGGAAGGATATATATTTTCTGACTCTATTGTAAATAATATCGGAGTAATGGATGAATTACCTGATACCGAAAAAATCGAACAGGCAGTTAAAACAGCCAATATCCAGGATTTTATTGATTCTTTACCATTACGGTATAATACCATTATTGGAAGTCAGGGACACGGATTAAGCACAGGTCAAAAGCAACGAATTTTAATTGCCAGAGCGGTATATAAGAATCCTGATTACATCTTCTTTGATGAAGCCACTAATGCATTAGACTCAAAAAATGAACGGGTAATTATAGAAAATTTAGATAATTTCTTCCAAGGACGCACCGTAGTAGTGGTAGCTCACAGGTTAAGCACTGTAAAAAAAGCAGATCAAATCATAGTCCTAGAAAAAGGACAGATTGCTGAAAAAGGCACACATAGCGAACTTGTTGGGAAGAAAGGAGCTTATTTTAACTTAGTAAAAGACCAGTTGGAATTAGGAAATTAATATATTGAAAGTTGATAATTAATATAAACAGATATCGTGAAATTAATGACAGATTAAAATTGAAAAATTGGCAAAAAAACAAAATATAGAAATTCATAACGAAGAAGTCAGAGAAATCATGCAACAAATACCAGGGAGTGTACTTCGATGGGGACTAACAGCTATATTCCTGATATTTTTCTTTATAATAATAGGAACCTATTTTTTTACGTTTAACGAAGTAGTATCAGCACCTCTTATTATTACTACTACAAACCCACCAGCTCCTTTAATTACTAAAACCTCAGGTCGTATAAGTCAATGGTTTGTTTCAGATGGCGAACCGGTTAAAAAGGGTGATAAAATAGCCGTGATTTTTAGTTCGGCTAATTTGGCGGACGTTATAGTTGCCGATTCGATAATAAATGAAATTGAGATACTGGGACGTCAACAGATTGACCAGAATTTACCTGACAATCTTGAATTGGGAGATATTAATGATTCTTATTCTCAGATATTTTTATATATGAAAGAATACCAAAGGTATCTAAATGATAACATTCTGCCACAAAAAATCGAACTGCTCAAACAACAAATGTTAAAACAGGAACAACAATATCAGCTAAGCCTTGACGAAGAAAAAATGATTAAACAGCAATTAGAAATTGCACAAAAAGATTATAACGCTCATAAAAAAATGCTGGATAGAGGTGGAATATCCGAGTCGGAGGTTGAAAGAGCACATTCCAAATTTATACAGGAGAAACGAGGGTATACCAATTTCTTGTCTTCTTTAAAATCTTCTGAAATAAACATTCTTAATCAAAAACGTTCTCTGATTGAAATGCAGGAACAGCACAGAAATGAGATCGCACAATATGAATCTAATATTTTCGAAGCTATTCTAACTTTTAAAGATAACGTCAAGCTATGGAAGGAAACGTACTTAATTGTTAGTCCAATTAATGGAAAAGTTACATTTACAAATTATTGGAGCGCAAATCATGTTGTAACTTCAGGTAATCGTTTGGCAACTATTGTTCCGACAAATAACACTTCCATTATATGCAGGGCAGTGGTTCCTTCTTCTGGAATTGGGAAAGTAAAAATTGGACAAGCGGTCAACATTAAACTTTCTGGCTATCCTTATATGCAACATGGAATTTTGATTGGCAGGGTGCAATCGATTTCGCTTGTTCCTGAAAATGATGGATATATTGTGGAAATATCATTGTATAAAGGTATGGAGTCGAGTTATAAAGAACAGCTAAGGCTTGTTCAGGAAATGGATGGAACAGCCGAGATAATAACTTCAAAGATGAGATTGATATATCGTTTTATCAATCCGACAAAAGGATTTATGAACTGAGAACAGAAAATTCAAATATTGACATTATTTTAATTCAAAGATGAAAAGCTATCGTTCAAAAAATTGATTTATTAAATGTAAACGTTATCGAATTATCGAAGAAATAGCTCATTTGAAAGCTTGAAGTGCGTCAGCATTTTTGTTATTCCTTTAACAGGGGAAAACAGGTCGATCTATAAAATTTAGGATTTTTATTGATTGTGTTTATCTGATAGGATACTTTCAAGGGAGAATACATTATTAACATAACTAAATATGAATTTGATTCAAAAAGATATTACAACGGCGAACATTGTTAAAAGAAGCGTTGGAACAAAGTTGAAAAAAATCGGTTTCTGCATTACTTGCATGAACCGTCTTCACCATATTAAAGAAACATTAGAAAAAAACATTCGTGACAACTTTTATCCTAATGAAGTTGAATTTGTGCTTCTTGATTATAATTCTTCTGATGGAATGGAAGAATGGGTAAAGACCTTGCAATATTATATTGATATTGGTATCTTAATTTATTATAGGACAACAACTCCTTCATGGTATAAGAGAGGGCACAGCAGAAATATGTCCATTCGATTATCAAATGCTGAAATAGTATGTAATTTGGATGCAGACAACTTTTTAGGGAAAGACTTCTGTTTTTATATAATTGAAGCTTTTAAGAAAGAACAGAGAGTTTTCTATTCATCTAATTATTTATCACAAGGTGCTGTTGGCAAGGTATGTACTAGCAAGGACCATTTTGAAGACGTTAGAGGATACGATGAATTATTTGAATCATATGGATTTGAGGATCTAGATTTCTACAATCGGCTAAGAAGAACCGGACTGACACAGAAATATATTCAGGGAACACAGTTTTATAAATATGTTTCTCACTCCAATGATGAAAGGATAATTTATGATCCGGTGGCAAAAGATCTACATAAAATTTATATTGCCTATCAAAAACCGTTCATATCTGTCTTCCTGTTGTTATATAATAACTTCAGGTATAAATCTGGCATATTAAGGAATAATATAGATTTGGAATGTAACGTACCATATGCTGAGAGCATTGAAATAAATGATTGGTTGGTAGATAGACGGTCTCATATTGTTTTGGAAAGTGGCATAACGGAAGGGGTTTTGGAAAAAACAGAAAAATCAATCGATTTTGTTAATGACAGAAAATTGTTTCTTAAAATAAAAAGAGAACTACATTTGTCAGATTCTCTAGACTTTTATGAGCTTGATAATACGTTATATTCTAAGGTTATAATGATTTTAGGTGAAGCAATTAATTATTGGATTCAATGTTCGAGGGATGAAAAACCAATAAACAGGCAAGGTTATGGGCAAGGAACTGTACTCAGAAATTTTGACTATACTAATCACATAACTCTATTATAATGGATTCATTTTTCGATTACAAGGGAGATACTTGGTACTGTTTATCCATTTATTACTCAGAAAAATATTATTACAAATTGATGCCGGCGATTTCATCTTTTTGTTCTATATACTCGCCAGATCACCATATTCTTTTTCTTTCACATCATTTAGGAGAACATATTAACCTTGCTCTTGCTTTTTCAGATAGGCAAAACAAAATAAAATTGAAAGAAGAAATAGAGACATTTTTTAAAGAAATATTAGAAACTTCTCCTTCACCTCCGATAAAGCAAACAGAATACGGAAAAGTACTATGGAAGAATTATTCTTGTAACACAATTACTTGGAATAGATTTGAACTTCCCATATTTATTAACTCTAAAAACATATTGAAATTTGGAGATTTAACTTCTTTACTAATTGCGTATTTAATAGATGATGAGCTAGATGCCCCCATAGACTATTTTGCATTGATACTGGTGCTTTTTCTTAATTTTTCAAAGTCAAATGTTTTTGGCAGAAATAATAATTTTCATGAAATTGTTTCGGGCCTTTATTCAAAGGAAGAATCAAAAGATGACGATTCGTTAATAGTTGATAACCTGAGCGTTTTAGATTCGTATTACGATTATTTTGAGAATAATGACCTTTTATATAAAAGATGGCTCAATAGTGTGGATAAAATCTTGTTAGATCATGGTTCCGTTAATGGAATTTGCTTATTATTGGATACAATTATTTACCAAATTGGAATGACTTTTTCTTACGATCAAATTTTTACTATTGTTTCAGAATGGCTAAAAATAAAGGAAAAGTCAAACGATAGGAGATTTATCTCAAATGAATAATAGAGAATAAATATTACTTGATGGGTACATCACCTATCTGGACATTAACATGTATGGGAATTATCATAAACAAAAATTGATTTTAAATAACTTTAGTAACCTAATTAAGAATAACATAGGCATATTTTTTGATATAATTGAATATCTAAACAATCCTTACTTCATTCATGAATCAAACTAACTCAATTTCAAAAGCATTATACACCATTTTTTTTATTGCAACAACATCGTTGTTTTTCTCTTGCGAAAATAGTAAGCCAGAGGTAGCTACATCTGAACACGATGATTTGCACGAAGAAAAAAATCGTGTCGAAGCGATGGTAATACAACGCGAAGACTTTACCCTCGTAATAGTTAGCAATGGCAAATTATCGGCTTCGCAGCAAGCTGAACTTTATTTCGAAGTCTCCGGTCCTATTGCAACAATAAATGTGCAGAATGGAAATACCATAAATAAAAATGATGTAATTGCCAGTCTGGATAATGAAACGTATCGCCTTAATATGAAAAAGGCCGACATTACGATGGAACAGGCAAAAATTGACAAATTGGATGCTTTGATTGGTATGGGCTACTCCACTACCGACACGGTTTATTCCGCAGAACATGAGGCGATCGCCGATATCCGTTCCGGATATAACCAGGCACAAGTAACTTTTGAAGAAGCCCGGCTGCAACTGGAAAAAACAGAGCTAAAAGCTCCTTTTACCGGGAAAGTATCAGGTATTAAACAAAAACCCTTTGAGCAGGCGAATATGTCAGAACCATTTTGTACACTAATTAATGATCGTCGTTTTTACATTGATTTCCCATTGCTTGAAACCGAAATATCAAAAGTAAAATTAGGACAAAATGTAACCATCTCTCCTATTTCCGGCGCCAGCAATACTACAGGTAAAATTTGCGAGATTGATCCAAAAATCGATAAAAACGGACTGATCTGGTTAAAAGCAGAAGTTGAAAATCCCGGAGAATACATTCAGGGAATGAATGTAAAAGTAAGTATAAAACAAGCGATATCCGATCAATTGATTGTACCGAAAGAAGCTGTGGTATTACGTCAAAACCGCGAAGTACTTTTCCGCTACACCCAAGGCATTGCCTACTGGACCTACATAAACGTACTTAACGAAAACGAGAATGAATATGCAGTGGTGGCTGCAGAAGGTGCAACACTTTCAGCCGGCGATACAGTTATTGTTTCCAACAATCTAAACCTCGCACACGAATCGGAAGTGGAAATTACGAATTAAGTAAAACGTCCGAAAATGGTAAAATTCCTGATCCATCGACCAATAGCAGTTACAATGGCATTTCTGGCTTTACTTCTGATAGGAATTGCTACCACCGTACAAATTCCGGTGTCGTTAATGCCTGACATTGATATTCCGGTTATTTCCATTCGCGTACCATCGAACGAAATGCCGGCCCGCCAGCTGGAAAATTCAGTGGTAAAACAAATCCGCAGTGTGTTGAAAGAAGTGAACCACATTGAGGAAATGAAAAGCGAGACACGAGACGGTACAGCCTGGATCGAATTGCGCTTTAAACACGGAACTTCCATCGATCTGGCTTCTATTGAAGTGAATGAAAAAGTGGACAAGGCCATGAATTATCTTCCGCGCGATATGAGTCGCCCTGAAGTTATAAGAGCCAGCGCTTCAGATATCCCCGTTTTTTACCTGATGGTGAATAAAAAAACGGAGCTTTTAACCGGCAACAAAGAAGAATTTCTGCAACTCAGCAATTTCACCAGCCAGGTAATACGAAAACGGTTGGAACAGCTTCCTGAGGTGGCTCTGGTCGACATGAGCGGTCTGCAATATCCCGAAATCAAAATTACACCACACGCTGCCTACCTGCAAAACGGAACGTTTACCATTTCGCAACTGGAGCAGGAATTAAATAACAACAACATTGATCTGGGGAACCTGTTAATACGCGACGGCCAGTACCAGTATAACATTCGTTTTAACACGCGGCTTCGCGATGTTTCGGAGATTGCCGATATTCCGGTAAACCTGAACGGAAAAGTAGTGCCTCTTTCAGAGATTGCCGATGTAAGTCTTCAGCCACAAAAACCACAGGGAAATATAAAAATCAACTCAAAAAGTGCAATTAGCCTGGCGGTAATTAAACAATCCGACGCCAAAATGGCTGATTTAAAAGACGAGCTGGATGAGTTGGTCGGTTATTTTAAAGACGATTACCCCGAACTGGTATTTAATATCACCCGCGATCAGTCGAAACTACTGGAGTACTCCATCAACAACCTGGGGCAAAGTTTGTTAATCGGCGGTTTGCTTGCTTTTCTTATACTATTCGTTTTCCTGCGCGAACGAAAAGCTCCTTGGTTAATCGGTATCAGCATTCCGGTTTCGTTGTTGCTGGCCCTGTTTTTCTTTTACCTGTTTAAACTTTCCATTAACATCATTTCGCTTTCAGGATTGATTCTTGGAGTTGGAATGATGATCGATAATTCAATTATTGTAATCGACAATATTACCCAGTACCGCGACCGGCATTTTACTTTGTCACGGGCTTGCGAAGTGGGAACAAACGAAGTTATCCGGCCCTTAATCAGTTCGGTATTGACCACCTGTGCTGTTTTTATTCCTTTAATCTTTATGAAAGGGATGGCCGGTGCTCTGTTTTTCGATCAGGCCATTGCAGTAACTATCGGCTTAAGTATTTCGCTGCTGGTTTCAATCACCCTTCTCCCCACCCTTTACCGGCTGTTTTATTCAAAAGCGAAGCAGGAAAAACAAAAGCGCCAAAAAGATCCCGTCTATTATCGTTGGTACGAACACGGGTTAAAGTTTGTATTGCGCAACCAGGCTGTCTCTATTGTATTTGTAATCTTGTTATTAGCCGGTGCAACTCTAGTAGGTCGAATGTTAACGACCTCGCGATTCCCTGAAGTAAGTCAGGATGAAATTGTTTTAAAAGTTGACTGGAACGAACCACTTACCCTGGAGGAAAACAACAAGCGGGTAAACGAACTAATGACTTCGTTGGATACAGAACCGCTTTATATTATTGAAGAGGCAGGCAAACAACAATACCTGTTAAACAGCGGAGAAAATGCCGGAACAACAGAAAATAAACTGATTATTAAAGCAGAATCGCCGGCCGGTTTATTAAAAATGATTAAGACTTTAAGCGCATATTTCGCCAATCATTTCCCAGCTGCAGATTATAGTTTTACTGAAGCAGACAACCTGTTTAATCTTGCTTTCGGAAAATCGGAGGCACCACTAATTGCACGTTTTTCACACTTTAATCCGGGCAATAAAAATTACCTCGATGAGCTTTCTGCCTTGTTAGCCGACCTGGATAAAAACTATCCCAACAGTTTACAATCGAAACTGATAACGCGACAATTGATTTTGCTGGAAACCGATCCGGAGAAACTGATGTTTTACGAGGTGGATAATGATGAACTCTACCGCGAATTAAAAAGTGCTTTTAACGTAAATACGGTATTTACCATTAACAACAATAATATGTTTGTTCCGGTTAGCATAGGCAACTCCTATCAATCGGTTTATGAGATCATTCAAAATATCCAGGTCCGTAATCATAACAATGAGGAAATTCCCTTGTCGGGGTTAGTGAAAGTAAACAGTGCCTCAGGGCTAAAATCTATTGTTGCCGGCAAGGAAAACGAATATTTCCCGGTGGAGTTTGAGGTCAATCCGGGCGATTTTAAAACGGTTTCGGAGAATATAAAAACGATCGCTGCAAATCACTCCTCCTTCGATCTTTCGTTTGGGGGCTCCATACTTTCAAACCGTGCCATGCTAACAGAATTACTGCTGATTATAGGCGTTAGTTTACTCTTGCTTTACTTTATTCTGGCTGCTCAGTTCGAGTCGTTTGTTTTACCGGTAATTGTATTGCTTGAAGTGCCTATCGACTTGTTTGGCGCATTTCTGGCGCTTAAACTTTTTGGTGCCGGAATCAATATTATGTCGGCCATCGGGATTATTGTAATGGCTGGGATTATCATTAACGATTCCATCCTGAAAATCGATACCATGAACAAGTTACACGACTCAGGTTATTCTTTAATCCGCTCGGTTATGGAGGCCGGACATCGGCGTTTAAAACCCATTATTATGACCAGTTTAACCACCATTCTGGCTATGCTTCCTTTCCTTTTCCAGAAAGGTATGGGCGCCGAATTGCAACAACCACTGGCACTGGCAATTATTGGCGGAATGCTTTTGGGTACACTGGTTAGTTTATACTTTATTCCGATGATGTATTATTTGTTGAAGAAAAGAAAAAGTAAATAGATCAAATTTAAGTTTAACTAAAGCTAATATGAAAGTAGGTATCGCTAAACTAGTAGAAATAAAATCAATACATATACTATTTTATTTAGCCTTGACAATTATTTCAACACATTGTTTAGCGCAAACCTATACGCAGTCCGATAAACCAATTCCGGTATTGGACAAATCAAAATCCTATCCCTCAAAAGAACTCGAATTTCAAGCTCAATATAAGTATGTATTACTTGAAACTTCCAGGGAAGTATTATTAGGGGAAAATTGCAAATTGAAATACGCATCTGATAACCGGTTATTGTTTGTCGATGAGTATGGAGGAGATGTTTTCATTTTCGATATAAATGGAAAAATATATTCGAAATTTAATCAGAAAGGAGGATTAGGATATACATCCATAACATCAATAGCATACGACGAAAGCAAAAATGAACTTTTCATTCTTGATCGTATTAGAAAAAAAATTTATGTGTTTTCTGAAAAAGGGGCATTATTGCGAAGTTTCAAAACACCAAAGGAAACCTTCATTGCTGAAATATACAATTTTAACGATAGCACCTTACTCGCTTTCGATGAAAACCTGATTGGATCGGAAAAGGCAACAAAACCGTATTTCTATATTTCTAAAAACAGTGGAGAAATTATTGGGTATGTAAACATTACTGTAGAAAAAGTAAATGCAACTCAATTTATGGAAAGCATTAGCAAAAACGAATCACTATCATATTCATTTATATACACCGGAATTCCTGATAATTGCAAATTTGGAAATGATTTTATCCTTTCTAACAAATCGATGGATACCGTCTATGTTCTCCGAGCGGATAAATCATTAGAACCATTGTTTACTCAAATTCCATCCGTTCACTCAGAGCATACAACAGCAGTATCGGTAGGCATGTTTACCGACAAATATTTACAAATATGTGTGGCTGATTATGATATTTCAGCCGCAACAAAAACGATGAAGTCAGGGAAAACCTGGAATCCACCCTTTAAACTCTATATTCTTGATCGGGAAACCAGAGAGTTCTACAGAGACTCAGAGAAGGGGAAATACACTGTTCATAAAACAGACACACCCTTAAATCATGCATATTCCGTTATGCCGGCGATAATTCTTAAAGAAAAAAATAAACTGGGAAGACTTAAAGGTGAACTTAAAACCATCTCCTCGAAAATTACGATTAATGATAATCCTGTGGTTGAGATAATTCAATGGCAATGATTACCAAACTTAAAAAATAAAATGATCAGATACTATACAATCATACTCTTATGCTGCTGCAATACTTCATTTTGCCAGGAAATAAGAGGGATTGTTATGGATTCGGGCAGCCGGAAAGCTATTGAGTTTGTAAATATTGGAATTGTTGACAGAAATATTGGTACTGTTTCCAACACACAAGGCATATTCAATATTCTTTTGGATCCGGAAATGGATGCTGATACACTTTTATTTTCGGCTATAGGATACGAACCTCAGTTGATAAGAATAGCCGATCTCAGAAATAAACCCTGCAACAAGATTTACCTGAAAAAGAAAGCCTACGACATATCGGAAGTATTGATAAAACCGCGAAATTTTACTGAAAAAACATTAGGAGTAACCGATAGAAATAACAAGGTAATTGCCGGATTTAAAGATAACCTCCAGGGCTACGAATGCGGAATACGGCTGGATATACAAAAGTCTGCCCTTTTAAAACAGGTTAAGATCAATATCTCCACCTGCTCGTACGATAGCATTTTTTACCGCTTAAACGTGTATAGCGCTGAAGATGATATGACATTTAAAAATATCCTTCGGGAACCTATCTATTTAAAAATGTCAAAAGATACCTTAAGCAACGAACTCACAATCAATTTAAAGCCTTATAATATTGTTGTGCACGGCGACTTTCTGGTGAGCCTGGAACATGTGAAAGACCTGGGCGAAGGAGAGCTTTATTTTTTCACCGGAACCCGGAGATTAACCTATTTCAGAATTACCAACCAGGCGAACTGGCAATTTTCACCGGTACCAATCAGTATTAGTGTTTTGGCCGATGTTGAGGAATGAAAAACCATATGACTATAAATTTAGATAATCCGATTTTATGTTTGTGAAACCTAATTAATAATCAAATGAAGAACCTTTCCATTTTACTAACACTTATTACTGTCTTATTTTCCTGCACACCCAAAAAAGGTGTAGATAATATTGTTGATCTTACAAAACTTACCGAACCCGGTGTTACCAATCTATCCGAATTGGGATCAGAAATAAGATACATTCCATTCGAAACAAATGCGAGTTTTCTAATATCACAAATTGATAAGTTGATTTATGAAGGCGGATCCTGGTTTATTCTTGGCTCAATAAATCCAAGCAACGTAGTGCGCGATAAGAACGCACCACCGCCACCTCCAATGATGCCAAAAAGGTCGTTATACCGGTTCTCAAAAACCGGAGAATTTATGTGCCAGATAAGTCAACAGGGAGGCGGACCTTCCGAATACAGGTTCATTGAAGAATTTTTGTACAATAAAAGTAACAATGCAGTAGATATTTTTTCCCTTGGCGAAATCAAAGAATTCTCATTGGATGGAACCTGGATAAAAAATACAACTATAGAAAATAACGAGGTGACTTCCTTAGCTTATTCCAACAATCAGCTACTTGGATTTGTCTATAATGGGCATGGCAAAAGCGAGTATAGCTTTGTTCTGATCGACGAAAACGGTCGGATTACAAATAAGTATAAAAACAAATACAAATTTAATGTTTCAACAGGTTCTGTTATTATCAATCCTGAGTGTATATTTTATCAGTACGATGGAATTTTGCACTGTAAGGAACTTAATTCCGATACTATTTTTTCTTTTAATAACGGCACTTTTAATCCCAAATACATTTTAAAACAGGGCGAAGCGAAATATACAACCGCTGTAAGGGAAAAAGGCAATGCAGCTGAACTCAATCAATATATTATCCCCAAAAACTTCTTTGAATCAGAAAATTATCTTTTTTATCAGTACGATTTCAATAAGAGAAAAGACTGTTTTATTCAAAACAAATCGAATTCGACTCAATATTTAATTGATAATGAAATGGGGCTTGTTAACGATTTGGACAATGGACCAAACTTTAAAATCCAAAACGTAGTAACCATTGATGACGCTGAATACCTGATTTCATGGATTAACGCTTTTGAGTTAAAAACTCATATTAATTCCGAAGCCTTTAGAAACTCCAGCCCTCTCCATCCTGAAAAGAAAAAAGAGATGGAAGAACTGGCAAATCGCATGGATGAAAATAATAACCCGGTTTTGGTGTTGGTGAAATTAAAGAAATAAGCTGCCCCTGACCGGTTACTGTAAACAATTCAAACCATTTCAAACAACTTCAACCATATCAAACAAAAAAACATACAATGAAAATCAAACATCAACCGCTGCAATTCTTTATTGTTCTTTTAATGGTGCTGGTTATTTGCAACGCATGCCAGGAGAAAAACAAGGCACAAAATGCCGAAGAGAACAGTTCTTTTTACACCATTCCCTTCGACCAGATTGTAAAGAACAAACGAGAAGTTAAATTATCGGAGTTTGCATCTGAAGCTAAAATTATTCAGTTTGAAAATATTCCAGAAGCAATGTTGGGAGAAGTTGAAGACATTGAGCTTACAAAAGACTACATTTTTGTAAAATTCTGGCAACATCCGGTTTTACAATTCTCCCACGATGGAAAATATATCAGATACATCGGACAAAGAGGCAATGGCCCGGGAGAATACGGTACTTGTATGAAATTGTCGATTGATGAAAAAAATGAGAAGGTTTATATTCATACCGGAGAGCTAAACGTGAAGGTTTTTAATTTTTATGGAGACTATCTGAAAACCTATAATTATGCCGCATTAGAGAATTTTATGAATTTCTGGATATGGGGTCGTGATAGTTGTTTAATCAGTTATTTTGAACCGATGAGAGGAACAGAACCTTTTGTTTTTACTGAGCACGATGCAAAAGGAGATACGTTACAGACCATTGCAAATCATATATTTTGGGATTCAAAAGGAGAATTCGGAAGTATAAGTCCATTTTTTGGGGTACAGAATTTTTCTTATCGTTTTAATGGTAAATCTCATTTAAAAGGTGCATATAACGACACCGTCTACACGTATAATGACAGTAATAAGTTAGTCCCGAAATATAATATCGATTTAGGCCACTACAAGCTCCCCGATGATTTAATTTATGAACGCAAACGAACCCGACCTGTACCTGACAATTTGATTTGGACGGGCGTTCACGAATCTTCCGATTATATTTTTATTCCTTATGGCTACCACTACGATATTGAAAAACCGGAGTTGCGGAATGAAAAGCAAGGTTTGGTTTTGTATAATAAAAAAACAAAGGAAGGCCTGGCCATAAAAGAAACAAAACAAGGCGGACTTATCGACGATATATACGGAGGACCGGATTTCAGGCCGATTACTACAAATGGCAATTCTGCCATTATGCTGATAACAGCGCTCGATATGAAGTTATATCTCGAATCGGATGCCTTTAAAAACAAAGCGGTAAAATTCCCGGAGGAAAAGGAAAAATTAATTCAGCTAAATAAAACACTTAACGAAAACGACAATCACTTTTTTGTACTGGTAAAACTAAAATAACGGCTTTTCTTATTGTACTGCATGCGCGGCATATACTCTACTGTATTTCAGCTAGTTAAAAAATCTACTATACTTTTAGGTATAGTTTTTGCTGGTTGATTTTCCATTACAAAATCTGAATTATGAGAAACCAAAACTTTTCTCTTTACGCTCATTTTATACCTATTTGCTGTCTGCTTGTTTGTTTTGCCTGTCAGTCAAAAGTTAAAACCGATCCAAACAAGGATACTTCCGTAGAGCAAACCATTGAAGCAGATGCTTTTTACACCATTCCTTTTGCTGAAATCATAAAAAACAAACGCGACGTTAACTTATCAGAATTTGCGTCGGAAGTCGAAATTATTCAGTTTGAGAATTCCCCCAAAGCTTTGCTTGGAAGAGTTCAGAATATTCAACTTACCAACGATTATATTTTTGTTAAACACTCGGGTAACAAGCTCATCACTCAATTTTCGCGCGATGGGAAATACATCCGGCACATCGGAACATTAGGACGAGGCCCGAAAGAATACGCCCTTTGCCGTTTATTTTCGATCGATGAGAAAAACCAGCGAATTTATATTCATACCAACTGGACACGTAAAATTTTGGTTTACAATTTTGACGGCGAATACATTAAAACCATCAAGTATCAGGCCGTTGAACGTTTGTATAATGTTTGGAGCAGAGATAGTTTACTGGTCAGTTTTAGCGACCAGCATTCCGGTTCCGATCCTTTTGTTTTTATCGAACACAACCAACAGGGAGATACCTTGCAAACCATTGCGCAGCATTTGTTTTGGGACAGAGATGAAACCAGTCATTCAATGGTTAGTTTCTGGGGGCAAAATAGTTTTTACCGCCTGAATAACAAACTGCATATGAAATCTTGGTACAACGATACCGTTTACACTTATGATGCCGCAAACAAGCTCGTACCCAAATATTTTATCGACTTAAAAAACCATAAAATACCTAATGACTTGGTTTACGAAAGAAAGTCGACACGGCCAATGCCCGAAGATGCCCGCTGGATAGGTGTTCATGAAACTGAAAATTTCATTTTTATTCCGTACGGATACCATTACAACATACAAACCCGCGAGGTTATGAAAGAGGAAGAAGGTTGTGTATTGTATGATAAAAAAACCAAACAGGGAGTAGCGGTTAAAGAATCCCAATTGGGAGGTTTTATAAACGACATTAATGGTGGACCCGATTTTAAACCTATAAACACAAACGACACGCTGGCTGTAATGGCTGTTTCGGCGCTGGATATGAAACTCTTTCTTGATTCTGATAAGTTTAAAAGCAGGGAAGTAAAATTCCCTGAACAGAAAGAAATATTAAAGCAATTAAAACAAACACTCAAAGAAGATGATAACTCTTTTTTAGTGCTTGTAAAACTGAAGAACTAAATTGAAATAATTTGCGCATTCTTTGTTAAATTGCAACGAACAAAATCAAACACGTGCAACAAACTACACCAATACAAAAAGCCTTTTCATCTTTCTCCATAATAGTGGTGTTTCTTGCCTTTATAATTATTGGAATGGCCTTTATCCCGCAGCTGGATATTAGGTTTAAACCCAGCCGTAGTTTGCCACAATTAAATATTAGTTTTTACTGGCCCAATGCATCGCCAAAGGTTATTGAGCAGGAAACCTCAAAGATAGAAGGAGTGCTGGGGAAAGTCAGCCGGATTAAATCCATAGAATCCACTTCTTCGGTGGGTTCGGGGCGTGTAGTTATTGAGTTCGACAAATCAGTTAATTTGAACCAAAAACGTTACGAGGTATCAACGCTAATCCGGCAACTGCGCAGTAATCTGCCAGCAGAAATGAGCTACCCGGAAATTACCACGAATGCAGCTGATGAAGACGACCAGGTTTCGTTTATGGTACTTACACTTAACGCCAACTCATCGACTTATTACATAAAAAACAAGGCCGAGCAGCTGGTGATTCCCGAGCTGCTTAAAATTAAAGGCATTGCTGATATTTCGCTTTATGGTGCCTCGCCTAACCAATGGGAAATATGTTACGATCCGGAGTTACTAAAACTCTATGGAATAACACCGGCGGAAATCAGTACGGTAATCAACCGTTTGGGCGATCAAAACTTTTTAGGAAATCAAAACGACGGGGCAAATGTTTCGGTTCCCGTTTTGGCTTCCACGCAATTTATCGAGCCTTCGCATTGGATCAATTTGCCGGTGGCCAATAAAAATGGCCGCATTATCCGCCTCTCCGACATTGCCAAGGTTAAACTTCAGGAAAAGCCACCTACCTCCTACTACCGCATAAATGGCAAAAACACCATTAACCTGGTGGTTTATGCTGCACAGGGAGAAAACCAGCTAAAACTGGCCGGCGAAATAAAAGACCAGCTTTTTGAGATACAAGAAAAACTCCCGATGGGTTATTCGGTATTGATCGCTTCCGATTCTACCGAATACATTAAGGAAGAATTGGAGAAAATCGGTTACCGTACCCTTTTTTCGCTGCTCATTCTCTTACTCTTTGTTCTCGTTGCCAGTCGGTCGTTCCGCGTTTTGGCGGTATTATCCATTTCTTTGGCGGCCAACCTGCTTATTGCAGCAGTTTTTTATTATCTCTTCAAGGTTGAGATTCATATTTATTCGCTGGCAGGAATCACCGTATCGTTTGGTATTATAATCGACAACAGCATTATCATGGTAAGTCACTTGCAGCGACAAAAAGGGCTGCGTGTTTTTATTTCCCTGCTAGCCGCAACACTTACTACACTTGGAGCTTTATCAGTGGTATTCTTTCTGAAGGAGAACCAGAAGTTGATGCTTATTGATTTTACTTACGTTATGCTTATCAACCTGAGTGTTTCGCTGGTTATTGCTTTGTTCCTGGTGCCGGCATTAATGGAGCAGGTCTATCATACAAAACCCAAACCGATACCTTTAAAAACACTGAAAAGAATAAGTCGGTCAAACCACTTCTATCACCGTTTTATTCGGTTCGAAAAACGTTTCCGCTGGGCCTTTTTTATACTGGCCATACTTGGTTTTGGCATTCCGGTTGGGAAATTACCCGATGAAATAGACAGTACAAAAAAATCAGCCGAATTCTACAATAAAACATTGGGAGGCGACCTGTTTAAATCAGAAATAAAACCGGTTTTGAGCAAAGTAGTGGGTGGAAGTTTACGCCTGTTTACCGAGCACGTTTTTGAGGGAAGCTTTTATTCTGATCCCGGAAAAACAACGTTGTACGTGCGAGGACAAATGCCGGAAGGTTGCACCATTCATCAGTTAAATGATGCAGTACGGAAAATGGAACAATACATTAACCGTTTTGATGAAGTGGCCCAGTTTGAAACACGAATTACTGGCTACAAGAATTCGTCGGTTACCATACAGTTTACCGATGAAGCGGAAAGATCTTCTTTTCCATATTTGCTAAAAAGTCAGATAGAATCGAAAGCAATTTCCCTGGGCGGAATGGATTGGAGTGTTTACGGTGTAGGAAAAGGTTTTTCCAATTCGCTGAATATGGATTACAAAAACAGCCACATTTTACTTACCGGGTACAACTACGACCAGTTGTATAAATATGCAGAACAGTTGGAGGCCAAACTACTTGAAAATCCGCGGGTGGAGAAAACGGAAATTACCAGTTCCGACAGTTGGGGATCAAACGCACGTTACGAATACAAACTGAATGTGGATAAAGAATTGCTGGCCGCTTATAACCTGCGTTATTCTGATTATACCGGGTCGTTGTTTACTCAGCTCCATTCGCGTAACCTTGATGCCTTTTACAACCAAACCGAGTTGCAACCTGTTGTTTTAGTCTCATCAAAAAACAACGAGTACAATAACTGGGATTTTTATAACATTCCGGTTCAAACCAGCTGGGGACAGAAAAAACTGTCGCAAGCCGGAGACATTGAAAAACGTTTGAGCGGAAAGTCTATTTTCAAAAAAGACCAGGTTTATCAAATGTACCTGAACTACAATTTTATTGGTCCCGGGCCGCTTGCCGAAATGGTTCAGGAACGCGAAATTGAAGCCATTAACCAACAATTGCCACTTGGTTATAAAGCTCAAAAACCAGAGCGCAACTGGTGGAGCTGGGATAAAAATGATAAAAAACAATACTGGTTGTTATTGCTCATTATCCTGATCATCTACTTTGTAACTGCCATTTTATTCGAATCGTTATTAAAACCACTGGCAGTAATCAGCCTGATTCCCATCTCGTTTATCGGCGTTTTCCTCACTTTTTACCTCTTCGATTTTAATTTCGACCAGGGAGGATTTGCATCGTTTATTCTATTAAGTGGGCTGGTGGTGAATGCCGCCATTTACATCATCAACGATTTTAATAATCTGGTACGAGGAAAAAACAAAAACTATAGCATTGTAACTTACCTGAAAGCTTTTAACAACAAAATTGTGGCTATTGCCTTAACAATCCTTTCTACGGTTTTAGGATTGATTCCGTTTATCTGGGGCGGGCAAAAAGAAGTATTCTGGTTTGCCTTTGCCGTTGGTGCTATGGGCGGATTGTTGTTTTCGATGGTAGCGATATTGATCTATTTGCCGTTATTATTAAGAACTGAACATTAAGGAGTTGATTACAATAGGACAAACAAGAATTATAGCATACTATATTCTCTTAAAATCGAACTTACAGATTCGCTAAATCATTTATAATTTAAACTTCTTTTTCAGAGTTTCGGGTTTCATATAATTCAACTCATCGACAATCAAATCCACCTTTATTTGCTCCAATGCATTTTTTTAACGGTCTCCTCAGAATTCTATCTGGTCTGACTGGAGGATTAAATTACCGGTCAAAATATTGGAGAGCATAAAACAGTTTTTATTTTTGGGCTAAAGTCAGATCATCTAATTTGCCAATACGATATAGCAAACTACTATAATTTCGGGATTTCTTTCTGTCATTCTCTTTTCATATCACTCAAAATACCATCATAATCTTCATGAATAAAGTTCGATCCTCGCCCAGGTGGGCCCACCCAATAGGGGATTTTGTTAAAAACAAAAGAATCCCTTGATATTTCTGGGATAAGGGAAAAGAATCTATTTATTTTTGTGGTTCGATATTGGTCTTTTTCTCGATTATAGATAATTCCTTTAGGAAACAAAAGTTTTGGAAAATCCGTTTACCGTATAAATCTGAATTATCCCATAATACCGATAGATTAAGGTTTATTATAAAGCAAAATCTATCACCTTCTTCAGGTTCGCGGGTTAACTACCTGTCTTGCCTAATTCTTGCTCAATTGGAAAAATGAGAATCGAATTTCATAAATCTATATTTTGAAAGAATCTTAATATCCCAAAAGATATAGGCGTTAACGACTCATTCCCCTTCCTCTGTTTTTTACTTTATATTTCATATTTGGTTCCTCCTTTCGTCTGTTACTTCGCTCTATCAGCCGGTTTACATCCCTCGCCCATTGCGCCAATTGAAACTGATCGATCACCGGCGTAGTAGTTTGAAGTTCCTTTTCAACACGTTTTGAAGGGTAAAATCGTGGCCTTTCTTCAAACTCTGAAGGCCGGATTGGGTACCGAATCGGGTTGCCGATTTCATCCGTGACAAAAACCACGTGTCCTCTTCCCGATCTACGAACCTCCACATTAAAAAGCTCCAGCGATTTATCGTAAAGCTGTTTTGTCGATATAGATTCAATTTGGTTTAGCTGATAAAATAAACTTTCCAGGTTTTGTTTCAGGTTTCTGCTACCTGCAGAAAATTTCAGATTGGATTGTACCTGATTTTGTTCTTTGGAGAGATCATACTTTTGCTCCAGGGATTTGATAAAACGTTGCGTTTTCTCCTTCTCATAATTGTCTTTTATCTTCTTCCCGGTTTCGCAATCAATCCGGGTGGAAACAATATGAAAGTGTGTCCGGTCAATGTCTGAATGCTTATACACAAAGTAAGGTTGATTCCCATAGCCCATATGCTCCATCAGGTTTCCGATTTCAGTTCGCATTCCCTTATCTCCCAGTTTTACCAAATCCGTTACTGTTGGATTTACAGAAATATGTAAACCTTTCTTCTTCACCCGTGTGTTTCTCTCCTCAATCTCTTTAAGGATATTCAGCCGATCGTGTTTTGTTCCGGCAAAAGGATTAATGGTTGGCGTATTACCACTTTTATAGAAATGTGCCTTTTTCTGTTCTACTTTCTTTTCGTTGTAAAACAAAGCATTTTGAGTATTGCCGGATTGATGGATTACAATTACCATAGTAAAAAATTTAGCGCAGGTGATTTTGTAAAAAAGCCAGGCATTGCATCATCATCTGAAAAGCCTGTTTTAGTAGACGCCGGTCATTATCTCCAACATTGTATGCAGAAAATGAATTCATTTTTTTAGAGAGCTGGTTCAGGTTCACACCAATCCTATTTAATTCATAGTCCAGATTGTTCAGCTGATCTTTTGTCTCCGGATCGAAGCGAACTTCCTTCTTCACAGATCTCCGAAATATGGAATAACGTATATAATCACTCCGGCATCCAAACTTCCCGGTACGCACCAAACTATCCAGTCGCTGCTTTTCCTCCTTGGTGAGAAGCAGCCGGATGATCTCGGTTCGTTTTTCGTGTTCCGGTAATTTTGGTCGCATACTTTACTTTCGTTTTTGCTTTTTTGGGGAGGGGACTGCAAGTTGGTTTGGTCAAAACCAGGGGCTCCTGCCAGACAAGATACCGGAGGTTTTTATGGTAATAAAAACACATCTCATACTTTTACAAAATCATGTATTTAGAACGTAAAGCAAGAAACAGCAGAAGAGCATCAAACACATCTTTTAGCTCCACCGCAGTGGAGTATGTTTATCTGCAAGAATCTGCCTCTGCTGTCTCGCTTGCTTAATGGTCATGATAAAAGTTAAGGGAGAGTATCGAACATAAAACTGCAACACAGAAGCTTGTGTATGTATAGCAAGATTATACCTGCCTTATCCTTTACCTGTTCGTATTTTTGAAGGAAGATTAGTTAAACTATTGATATATAGAGAAACAGCAGAAGAGCGACATGCACATCTTTCAGTTCCACGGGCTGTGGAATATGCTTATGCAAGAACCTGCCTCTGCTGTATTCTTTATCCATGAGTCCGGATAGTATTTTAAGCCGTGGTATAAACTTCGAGCCTGCGTAGTACATGAGGATGGACGGTGGGATAATAGCTCTCTAGATATCAAAATCAAACCATTAAAAACATTTCTATGAACACAAAAACGATTCTTAAGCAATGTGTGGGTATTGACGTATCCATGAAAAAAGTGGACTGTTGTCTCGCTGTTTATACGCAGGATCTGCAGGTAAAAGTAGTGTCGACAAGCAGGTTTGAGAACAACGGTAAAGGGCTGCTGAAACTCAGGCAATGGATTGAAAAGAAAAGTGACAAGGCGGTTTACCTGCATGTTAATATGGAAGCTACCGGCGTTTACCATGAGGAGGCAGCTTATTTTTTGAGTGACCTGGGCTTTAAGCTGAGTATTATCCAACCTGCCAAAGGAAAGCAATATGCCAGAAGCCTGGATGAGAAGAATAAAACAGACCGCATAGATGCCATTATGCTGGCACGCATGGGACTGGAAAGAGATTTACCTTTATGGAACAGGCCAACAGAAAACCTGCGCATTCTTAAACGGTTGAGCCGGGAACGGATCAGTATCATCCGGGACAGGAATGCCCTTACCAACCAGTTGCATGCTCTAAATCATTCCCATAAAGCCTATGCCAAAAGTATTAAACGCCTGAAGCAACGGGTTAAATTAGCCACAAAACAACTGGCTGAGATTGAAGTACAGATGCAGGAACTGGTTGCTGAATCGCCTGTGTTGTGCGAAAAAATGAAACATGTAATTACTATTCCCGGGATAAATTTTGTAACTGCGGCAACGGTTATTGCCGAAACCGATGGCTTCTCTAATATTGGCAACAGAAGGCAACTGGTCAGCTATGCCGGGCTGGATGTGGTGGTCCGGGAATCAGGGACACTGGCATGGAGGCCACGTATATCCAAAAGGGGAAACGCATATATACGGTCTGCCTTATACATGGCGGCCGTATGTTCCATTATCCACAACCAAACCCTGCGTATTTACTTCAACCGGATGAAGGAGAACGGAAAACCCGGTAAAACTGGCGTTATCGCCCTGGAACGTAAACTGCTGATCCTTATTTACACGCTTTATAAAAACAATACGGACTATGTTTTAGGCCACACGAATAACTCTCAAAAGGATATTGTTCTGCAAGACGCTCAGGAACCGGTAGCGGTATAAAAAAGTAGCCCGGCAAAGCGGGCTACGGTAGATGGTCTCTACCCGATCCGAAGAAAGGGTATAACCTCTTATGTACAAAGATAAGGTGTAACAAACGATTTTAATAACCTTTAGCCGGACAATTGCGTCCTGACAATATTTTAACGATTAAAACAATAGGATCATCAACAGAATGACAAAGCCGGCCAGCAAGCCATAACTAACCCATTTGATTTGTGTAAGAAGTGGTTTGTTACCTTGCTCTACGGCACTGGTTATCTTATCCAGTGCCCCGGGTTCAATGCGGATGCCATGTTCGTCAATCTCTTTCAATTTACGGACTATAGGCATGGATAGATCCGTCATGTAACGGTTTTGTTGTGCCGAAAACTGTAAATCTTTGATACTCCCGGCAATCGCCTGGTCCCTCTGGTGCATACGTTTAATCAGCAACCCTATGTCATTGTACCGACTCAGAATCTTTTCTGTGCTTTCCATGATTACTTCATGCGAAGTGTTGAACTTTGATAGTTCCGTTACGATGATCTCTGCCAGCATCGCATCTTTGACCGACTGCGTCCGTGGATTAGAATTTCGGGCCATATCTTCGTTTCTTTTTTAGGTTTTGTTTTCGCTTTCTTTCCTCTTCACTTATCCCCGAATCATTTTCCCGAAGTAATTGCCGCGGACCGGATATATAAGCGATACCCGACAAAATTGCATTTCTGACCGATTTACCTTGTGATTGTTCCTGCTTGTTTAGATGCCCGGAATCCTGTCTGAGGATCTCTCTGTTCTCCTTAAATGTATTCAGCAGGGTACGGTAACCAAACTCTTTGCCGATCTGAGAGGCTTTGAAGGTCTGATTGTGACCGGTAAACCGCAAACCATAGGTGTTTCCTTTTTTATTGACCGCCTGCTGAACAGCGATATCATGCTTTTTCATCATCGCTGTAAATTCTTGCAGGGATGTGGGATGCCCCGATAACACTTCTCCGGCAGCCTTGCATATCAGTGTTTTGGCCAGTATCCGTTCAAAGCCCATTACTTCAGGCCGGTACTTGCTTTTACGTTTTACCTGGTTGGCAATGGTCAGTCCCAGTTCCCGGCTGATGCTTTCTGCAATCTTTCCGGCCCGTTTGCTGATAAAACTGGTATCATAAACACGTTGGTCTATCCCGATCCGGTTAACGATCATGTGCATATGTAAATGCTCCGTATCCCGGTGGACACATCCAATCCACTGGTGGTTTTCAAAACCAAAACGACTGCTAAACTCCCTGCAGATAGCGGCAAGGTCTTCCTCTCCAAGTTTCTTCTCATCTCCGGGGGCAATACCAATCTCGATCCGGATAAACTTATTCCTGCAACGCGTATTACATTCCTGCAGCTCCAGAAACTCGTTGTAGATTGCTCCGGGCGTTTCGTTTTGAACCAGGTTGGATGCCACCAAAGAACCTTTCTTTGATTCCCGCAGTGCATATTCTATCGCCCTGCTTCCATGCGCTATTGCTTTGGCTTTGGCTATCATCTGTAATAACGGTTTTATAAAACATTTTAATCCCTTCTGCTCTCCTTAGACAATACGTTGCTGAAGCCGGGTCAGCTCACTTACCAGTTGCCTTATCTCTTCAACCAATACAGGGTCTTTTTTGCGTATCAGGCTGCTAATTCGGTTGAAATGGGTACTGTAAGTCTTCAGCATTCGGAAGTATTCAATCTCCTGCTGCGTTAGTGCGGGTATGGCTTTTACCTCACCATGAATGGCTTGCCGGCGGCAATACTCTGAAAGCGTTAGTCCGCTTTTCTTTGCCAGCTGCTGTATGATTCTCTTTTCTCCAACACTGCACCTGAGAATAATATTTTTGGTCTTGTTCATTATTCCAGACTCCTTTTATGACCCCATTTGGGTGTCATCACTTAGCGGAAGCGGGCAAGAGCAGTTTGTATATACAAACTGACATCTTGCAATGCCTACGCACTTAATAACTACCCGCACAAGATACCATCCAGCCCGCTTCTACTTTGAAGCAAAAAAAAGCTCATTAATTGTTGCTTTTTAAAATAGTATCTTGCAATGCCTACGCACTTAATAACTACCCGCACAAGATACCATCCAGCCCGCTTCTACTTTGAAGCAAAAAAAAGCTCATTAATTGTTGCTTTTTAAAATAGTATCTTGCTATCCTACCTCGAAAAGGGTCTTTTAACTGGTATAAAGTTAGGTAAGAGGTAAGAAAAACAAAACAGCAAACTGATTCAATATCAACCAAATAAAATGACTGCATTTCTTTTGAAATATAAATCATAAGGTTAAAAATAATTGTAGAAGTGGAAAGAAGTACAAATTACCAAAGAATAATTTCAGGTAATTATTATAGGCTTTTGCAAAAAAAGTAATTCCTCATAATATGTTAATAAATATATATGCTAAATTTACATTAACGTAACGTTTCTCTATGTTCGTTGTTTGTTTCTTATTTAAGTAAAACATATTAATGGAGGTAATTTTAATAAGTGGTATAGCATTATCTGTTTTTATTGTCATTCTACTCCTGACAAAAAAAAACAAGAGTTTAACCGACAGAATTTTAGCCATCTGGCTTTCCATAATTGGAATTCATCTTTTAGGCTACTATTATAATCAGACAGGATATTGGGAAATCTATCCGCATCTGATTGGTGTTACTGCCCCGTTCCCGCTGCTTCACGGTCCAATGCTCTTTTTATACACCCTTTATTCCTTGCGTAATGACGACAAAATTCGAACCATCGATTATTTGCATTTTATACCTGCAGTAGTTTCATATGTTTACATGTTTAACTTTTTTTTCTTTTACAGTGCCGAGGAAAAAAAAAGGGTTGATGTTGGCGAAATAGACGATTACCATTTTTTTTCTATTGTTTTATTGATAGCAATTCTTCTTTCAGGATTAAGCTACTCCATTCTTTCGTACCAGTTAACCTTAAGGCACCAAAAAGAAATCGATAACTATTTTTCGTATAGTGAAGGGATAAACATAAAATGGCTGCGAAACTGCATTTTAGCTATTGGATTGGTGTTTTTGTCAGCAACAATTATTTATTTAGTACGCGACGCTTTGGGCTTTCAATTTTCATTCAATGCTGAGTATATTATTTACCTGGTAATCATTGGATTTGTTTTTTACATCGGGTATTTTGGCATAAAGCAAGAAAATATTTTTACAAATATTCCCCAACCGAAGAATCCTGGCAAGAAAGAAACAAAATTTGAAGAAAAATATAAAAACTCGGGATTGAAAAGCGAAATGGTAACAACACTTTATTTAAAACTGCTAAAAACCATGGCCGATCAAAAGCCTTATCTTGATCCTAAGCTAAGTTTGACTGATTTGGCCCATTTAATTGAAATTTCACCAAACCAGCTTTCGCAAATAATCAATCAGGAGGCAAAGGTAAATTTTCATGATTTTGTAAATAACTATCGCGTTGAAGAATTTATAAAGAAAGCTAGGGAAAACAAAAATTACAGTTTACTTGCCCTGGCAATTGATTCGGGTTTCAATTCCAAATCGTCTTTCAATAATATTTTCAAAAAACATAAAGGTCTCACTCCTTCTAAGTACTTATCGAAACAATTATTGTGAAATATGGAAACTATAGTATGCTCCTCTACCCGTTACAACCTTCTTGTTTGGCAAGATTAGCCTTCAATTTTTTTAGGTTGAAATCTAATTCTAAGCTGGTTCGTTAGTATTCTTTGTTTTATTGAATGTGATTAATTCTAATTCATTCTTGTACTATCCATCCAGTTAATAGCATTTTCTGCAACAATACCACTATAATTGTTCATAGAATAATTATGATATCCATTTGAATCCAAAATCTTAGTGTTTTCATCCATATTTTTAAAGTATACAAAACCATGATCTGTATTCGGTAACACATTTAAGTCGGCTTTATTGGGCGAATTAAGAGATACAATATCTGTTATCGTATGTGCCCATTCTGCATTAAGAGCTTGGATGTCTAACTCTCCATGCAAACACAAGACGTGCGTTGATGCATTTGACCATTTTTTACAAACATTTATCTCATTTAGTTCTTGCCAGTATACTAAAGACCTATTCAGGTAGTATCCATTAATAATATCGCCCAAAAGTCCTTGTGCTGCCAGGAAATTTCTATGATTCTCGTTTTTCACCATTTCCTGATTATTTTTCTTCTCAATTAATAAATCGTACCAAAATGGAATAAACCCGCGTAGGTTTTTAGATGTTTGAATCGCTGATTTCGACCAAATTGCACCCTGTTCTCTTTTCACATCAATTAGATATTCAAACCAAGATTTAGCGACTGTGCCATATGCAATTATTCCTTTAGGCGAATACTCCTCCGCAAGAATTGGAGCAATAATACCACCAATAGAATGACCAAAAAGAAAAATGTTTGTACTATCTATTAAAGGGTTTTTAATCAAAGATCGATATGCCTGTTTAAATGTTGAGCATTCCGAATTAAATCCCATTTGCATGCATTCAAAACAACTTTCACTATCTCCAACTCCAGCTTTTTCCAATCGAAATATTGCGTAACCCGAATTCACCAAATCGTCGTAAAATTTTAAATAGGGGCTATTCTTGTAGAATGGATTCTCTACACTTGAACAAGAGTATCCCTGAAGAAAGAAAACAACAGGACAATTTACTTTTCCTTTAGGCGTATATAATATAGTCCTCAACTTGCATCCCTCAAAATCAATATTATCATAGTAAATATCAGCTGATTCTGAGGTTTCCATTGGTTTGCCAACCGCCTTTACTGTTTCAGTCTTCTCCAAACCATTAAGAAAATAATCAATTTTCAAGAAATTACCTTCCCTAATATTCTCCATAATTTTTATAGCATCCGTTTTTGTTCTTATAGGAACATTGTTGATTTTAGTTAAAATTACTCCTTTACACAAATTGGCATGGTCGGCGGTGGAATTTGGGAAAACATAATTGATATATACCCCATATGGATTTGTTGTTTTAATCGAATCAGGAATCTCCGCCATAGCAACTCCCAAAAAAGCCTTCCTTTCTAAATTCTTTGAAAAAATTCCTAAACAATGAAATAACAAAATACACAGAACAAGCCACCTTAACATCATATCAAATATTGTTTTCTAATTAGTAGTTGTATTTTAATTTCTTATCAAAAATAATTATAATGAAAATTTATTCGCTAAAAATTGAACAATAGAAGTGCAGACATATAGGTTTAGACTCCTTCAAAGTCCATACCTGTATGTTTGAGCGATTGCCATTTGCATTTGATATTACTTTGCTCAAAAAAGTTTTAGCCATGAATACAATTATGCCAAAAATTCAAATCATTAAAAAGTACAAAAGTCCATTTGCTTTTTATCTATTATCTATTTCTATTCCCTGGGCCTTTTGGTTCTTAAGTGCCTGGTTTAGTCACCAAACACCTTACACCCGAACGCTAGAATGGGCAACCGGAATTTGCAGTTTTGTTGGATTACTTGTCCCAATAATCATCGCACTTTTTTTTATGTTACCCAACAAAGCACTTAGAAAGGATTTTTTAGGTCGTTTTTTCAATTTCAAAAGTATAAAGCGCGAATACATTCTTATTGCGTTTTTTCTAATGCTATTCAGCATTTTGGTGGCTCAGACAATATCTCTGTTTTTTGGGTACAGTACGAGCCAATTTGAGTTAAGAGGTGCATTTACTTTTACATCTGCACTTTTCCCAGTTTGGTTTTTGCTGATCTTAGCACCAATGCTTGAAGAACTGGCTTGGCATTCCTATGGGACAGACAGTTTGGTTTCTCATTTGAATTTGTTTACTGCCTCTATAATATTTGCTGTTTATTGGGCAATTTGGCATTTCCCTCTATCGTTTATTAAAGGTTATTATCATAGTAACCTGGTTGAATCGGGATTACTTTACTCGCTTAATTTTGTAGTTAGCATGATACCCTTTGTACTTATTATGAATTGGTTGTATTACAAAACCAATAGAAACATCTTGCTTCCTGTAGTATTTCATATCACCGCCGGATTTTTCAATGAGATATTTGCTACTCATCCCATGAGCAAAGTGATACAAACCGGTTTATTGCTAATTGTTTCAGCTTATTTAATTATAAAAAATAAAGAACTGTTTTTCAAACGAATTTAACACTATAAAATAACTAGTATATATAATGAAAGATTATAAGATTACTGATAATTCTAAAAATATAATTGTATGAGAACTTTGAAGATATTAATTGCCGCATTAGCTGTCACTATATTGGCAAGCTGTTCATCCAAAAAAAGCAGAACCATGGATAACATTCTGAACTCCTCGTTCAGGGTTTATCAAATATCTGGATACCAGGGGCCAAAAATCGATATCAAAAAAGATAGCCTTGTTGAGTTTCTGACTGCCTTGCATTACAAAATTCCGCTTTCTGAAATTGGAACTGCATTGGAATGGAGCCCAGAAACAACTGAAAAGAATATCAATGCCCTTATTAAAAATAAACTGCTTACAAAAAAGGGAAACTATTTTCAGCCAAATCTTGGGATATTTGCATTGGATCGGGGGAATTTATTAGAAAAAAAGGCCCAAATAGCAGCGAATGAAATTGCAGACAGTATAATCAATTGGCTACCGGAAATAAATGAGATTCATGACGAAATGAACATTTCGAAGCACTATGATTTTCGTGAATTGTCGCTCTTTTATTTGAGCAATGTCATCCTCGATAATTTTCAGATCCAACGGGTAGAAAAAGAATTTTTGAATCAAAAGCGACCTTTAAGAAACGGAAGCCGGTATTACCTAGGGATTGTTGAAGATAATCCTATCAACAAAACCGAACCTTTCGGAATTTACGGCAACCGAGGACTACTTTGGAATGATAGCATAGGCATTTGTGTGTATGGTAATAATCGAATGAAGTCAAATGTGGGGTGGGATAATTACAAAGACAAGAATATTCACATCTTTGATGAACATGATACCCAGTTAATAACCAATAAAATGCCTGATTTGTTTTTCCCATGCTTGCTCGATATCCTGAACCGAAACAAACCAGATTTTGAAGCAACATACCGAGAACTGAATTTTGATAAAGAAATTTCCTTTGAAGAGTTTTTTATCTTTTGGTACCATTGGATTTATACAGCAACGGCTGATATTCTCATTGCAAAAGACATTATTCAAAAACCACAAAACGAGATGTTCTATTATCAGATTGCGGTGAATTATTAAACCGGATTAGCAGCATTCTTTTAATGTTTTTTCTTCGCGTCTCACTAAATCCAATTTGCAATTAGAAAAGAATATTATTTTATGATACAAGAGCGAAATGAATTGACTCAATTATTAAATATCGGAGAAAAATTATCCGACCAGTTAATTCAGGCAGGAATAAAGGATGCAAAAGATTTGAAATCAATTGGTGTTGAACGTGCTTTTATCAAGCTCAAAACCATGGATAATGATACCTGTTTGAATGCTTTGTTTGCAATTGAAGGCGCCATTCAAGGCATAAGATGGCATGCTTTAAGCGAGCAAAGAAAAGCAGAACTCAAAGAATTCTTTAAATTAATAGACAAAAAAGAAAATTGAGCAAATTATGAGATACTTTTTTTCATTTCTTATGTTTTTGCACGCTGCGATTCATCTATTAGGCTTTGCAAAAGGGTTTAAAATAGCACAAATACCAAACCTGCACGCCGAAATTTCATTCGTTTCGCGTATATTTTGGCTTATCTCGTTCTTATTGTTTGCGTTCTCGGCTGCCGCTTTAGCTCTAGGCAAAGATTATTGGTTGTATTTTGTTGTTGCAGCAATTATTATTTCATGTTTTCTTATTGCAAGTACATGGAGCAACACCAAATATGGAATGATTGTCAACTTTATAATTATGGTCGTCGCCGTTTTATCTATATTCTCAATTCGGTTTCAGCATAAAACAGACATAGAGATTTCGCAAATAATAGAGCCTGCAAAAACAATTATAATAGACAAACTCAAACATAATGAAATTTTTGATTTACCTGCGCCTGTAAAACAATGGTTAGAAAAATCGGGAGTTGTGGGCAAGGAAAAAATTCATACCGTTTGGTTAAAACAAGAAGCTCGAATAAAAATGAAACCTGGACAAAAAAAGTGGAGTCATGCTAAAGCTGAACAATATTTCACCACTCAAAATCCGGCTTTTGTTTGGAATGTTAAGATGAATATGTTGCCGTTAATTCAAATTACAGGTCGTGATAAATTTGCGGAGGGGAAAGGAGAAATGCAAATTAAATTGTTTTCTGCTATAAATGTAGTTAATGAAAAAGGAAATAAAATTGATGAAGGAACAATCCAACGCTATTTAGGAGAAATTGTTTGGTTTCCATCAGCTGCATTAAACCCAAATATAACCTGGGAAGCCATTGATTCCTATTCGGCAAAAGCAACAATAAATTATAACGGAACTAAAGGTTCGGGAATATTTCATTTCAATTCAGATGGTGACTTTGTTCGATATTGCGCACTTCGGTTCAAGGACAATACCCATGAAGCAAAGCGTTTTGAATGGGTTATTGACGTAAAAGAACATGCCGTGGTACAAGGCATAAAAATACCGGTTAAAATGACGGCAACATGGAAACTCGATATTGGCGACTGGACTTGGCTTGAAATGGAAATTACCGATATAAAATACAACATAAACGCACAATAAACTAATAATATTATGAAGTTGAAAATTAATGTGTTCTTTATTGCATTGATATCTGGAATCATACTTACAGCATGTATATGGAAAAATAAATCAGAAGACAAAATAGTTGACCAAGAAATAATGGTTGATGTCCCCGAATCAAAGCTTTATGTCCGAATACGTGGAAATGCAGAAAAACCATTACTCATTAATTTGCATGGCGGCCCAGGCGGTTATTCAGGGATTGACATCAAATTGATGGGACCGGGACTTGAAGATAGATTTCTTGTAGCATATTTAGACCAGAGGGGATGTGGTAAATCGTTGCAATTTAATGATACAACTTTACTTTCGGTAAAGCAGTATGTTGAAGATTTAGATATTGTAATAGATACCTTACGCAGTAGGTACCAGAAAGAAAAAGTAAATCTAATGGGAACCTCATGGGGTGGAATGTATGGTTTTCTCTACCTGTTAAGAGACCAGACTAAAGTGCAGGCTTATGCATGTATCGATGGAAAAGTGAATAGCCATTATCAAAACCACTCACTCATCGACTTTGAAATGAATAGAGCACAAGAGATGCTTCAAACTAAAATTCCTAAAGAACAAAAAGCAGAATTGGAGCATATCGTTGAAGAATTGGAACGCATAAAACAAAGTAATTTTGAGCACTTCCATACCGATGTAAACTGGATGAAACATGAAGTACCTTCAAAACTGGGCTTTAATGCATATTTTGCAGATACCTCCAAGATTATTTCATTTAAAGATGTAGTTCAGGATACTGCCTTAATGAATTTAATGAAATATACAGCAGAAGAATATGCTGTAATTGGAGAAAAAGCAGAAATCGTAAATTCCGCATTTCGAAATACTCCATCGTACAACAACATCAACATCGAACCTGATTTGAAGCAAATAAAAATACCAACTGTTGTAATTCAAGGAGAACACGACTACGTGGTGGGGACAGAACACGCTGAATTAATTTACAATGCATTAACGGGATTGCCTAAAATCAAAAAGGAATTACATATCATTCCCGGTGTTGGGCATTGCCCTGCAATTGAAAGTCCCCAACAATTGTCACATATATTAATTGATTTTTTTGAAAAAGAATATTCGGCAAATTAAGAAATTAAACTACTAGAAGCTAAAAAAGTATGAAAATACAGCTGCAATAGTATTATAATGTAGAACTGTTGTCCGCGTCATCTTTCTTGTTTCTAACAAGAAATGCCGCACAATTGGCTATGATCCATGTGCACACCGTTGATGTCTTATATTATAACATTGTAACATTCCGTAAAAAGTTAGTCTTTGAATGAAATATAATTATTAAATGATATGAAAGAATATTTAAAATTATTAATAATACTGGTTATTTTCAGTTCTTGTCAAACAATAAAGATTCAAAAAAAACAGGAAATCGTTCTCGATAACAAATCACATATTGAGGATAATATTCATTATAAAATAGATAGTCTTCCACGTCTGTGTGACGAGCTAAAACTGAACGTACAATACGTAAATATGTAAGCTTCCCCTTTTTAGGACTATCTAAAAATAGATTATTTTCTTTTTCATAACCAAATTCTGAAAGCTTTTTCAATGTGATTTTTGGTTCTGTCAAGGGCGACTGAGTTAGCGAAGTCGTTTATATACCCTTGACAGGTTCGTAAATCACATTTTCTTTGCTGTTCAGCTTTTGGTTCTTCATTTTATTGGCATAACCAATGGGAGTCATTCCTCCCAATGAATCATGCGGTCTTCTATTGTTGTAATCAAATATCCATCTTTCTGTTTCATTTCTGGCTTCATCCAACGATTGAAACAGGTAGGCATCCAATACTGCCCTGCGGTAGGTTCCGTTAAATCGCTCTACAAAAGCATTCTGTGTTGGCTTGCCTGGCTGGGTATATAAAAGTTCAATTCCTTGAAATTTGCTCCATTCTTTTAACAGCTCAGCAATAAACTCGGGGCCGTTATCCATCCTTATTTGTGATGGTTTGCCCCTGCGTTTTATCAAGTGATTCAGGACATAAACTACTTTATTGCTTCGGATGGAATGGTCAAGTTCAACATGGAGCGCTTCTCGGTTAAAGTCATCCATAATATTGAAACTTTTTATCTTCCGTCCATTCTCCAGAGCATCGTGCATAAAATCAATCGACCAACAATTATTGATATTTTCGGGGATTACCAAAGGAACTTTTACCCTGGCAGGGAGCCTTTTCTTTACTTTCCTGCGCATATTCAGTTTCATCATGCAATAAACCCGATACACCCGCTTGTGGTTCCACTCATTGCCTTCCAGGCGTAATCGGCCATATGCCTTCCAAAAACCTTCTGTAGGGTGGTCTTTCGCTTTTATGGTAAGTGCATCAATTACCTCAGCATCGTCTTTTATCGACTCGTAGTAATAAACGGAACGACTCATATTTAACACACGGCACGCCCTGCGGATGCCAACTGTTGGATTGATGCAAACTTCCTTTGCAATCTCTCTTTTTTCACAAGGCTTTAAAGCTTTTTTTCGATAATCTCTTTGGCAAGTTTTAAATCAAGAGCTTGTTCGGCATACATCATTTTTAATTTGCGGTTCTCCTCTTCGAGTTCCTTGAGCCTTTTCAACTCTGTGGCTTCCATGCCGCCATATCGTTGCCGCCATTTGTAAAATGTAGCTCGGCTAACACTATGGTCACGAACAATTTCTTCTACGCTTTTGCCGTTTTCGTACTCCTTCAAAATCGAGGAGATTTGTTGTGGTGTAAATCTTTTCTTCTTCATCTTCTAACAGTTCAAAATTAACGTTTATTTGTCTACTTTTAAACTGTCCTTTTTTTGGGGAAGCTTACAAATATTGGCGATTGCAAACTATATTGCGAAACTGAAGGTAAAGGAATTCCATTAGTTGTTATAAACGGAGGTCCTGGAGGAACACATCATTATTTTCATCCTTGGTTTTCCAAAGCAGCAAAATATTGTAAAGTAATCTATTATGACCAAAGAGGTTGTGGTCAATCCGATTTTAATCCTGGAGAAAATGGATATTGTTTTGAGCAAGCCATTGACGATTTAGATAAACTTCGACAACAACTAGGTTTCGATAAATGGATTGTATGCGGTTATTCATACGGAGGTGCTGTTGCTCAATATTACACGGTAGTCCATCCAGAAAACACACTGGCGACAGTTTATATTAGTGCAAAACCGTTAATGAAAAATAACTCATTAAATGGTACCAGACAGTATGACCATATTAGCGAAGCGGAAAGGCAGAAGATAAACGAAATCTACAATTTATATCGAGAACAAAAAATTACATTTTTGCAACTTTTGTACAACAAAGAAATAAACGGAGATTGGAAACGTCAGAATTATTACAAACCCACAAATGAAGAAATTATTCGCGCATCACTTTACGAATGGGTAAACGACAAAGGATTTAACGGTACAATGTCAGCAAGTCTTGATGAATATGATTTAAGCCACGCATTCGACAAATGTCCAATTCCAACCTTACTTTGTGAGGGAAAATGGGATTTAACATGGCAAGATAACAAGAAAGATTTGATGCGAAAATATCTTCCCAATGCCCAATATGTTTTGTTCAAGCATTCTGGTCACAATATATTTTCTGATGAACCAGAATTATTCTTTTCAGTATTAAAAAGGTTCGTAAAACATTTGAAGCCAATTTCAGATAAAGAAATAAAACAATGGAAAGAGCTAGCAAAAAACATCATTCTTGAACCATGAAATATTTATGATTAATAGGTGTAAATAAAACACAAAAAGATATAAGAAATTTGTCGATAAAATCTGTCGTTCACCGAAAATTGAAAATTTCCAGGAACGAAGGACGAATAAATTTTATAGAATATTGATTTAAATATCTACAAACTACAAGTGTTTAAATTAAGAATTGAAAATAATGCGCACTCAATAGTATTAAATTATAATAAGCTATATTTTCCTGTCAACTGAATCCATTTTTTTAGAGCAAGGCTTAGACGTGTTCCTTAAATGTTATTTGTGCATTTTTACAGCACAAACAATTACAGTTAGAAAACAAAATTTGGATTCATGATAAAATTAAATTTATTGTCCGTATTGGCTTTAGCATTCTGTTTAGTTTAAATAAGTGCATCGGCAACAAGCGTACACCCTCTATTCTAAATCGCTCGAAATTGCAGAAGTCAACAATCTGTACGTGTGAAAATCGGAGGGGCATCCCTAACCCAAATGAATAAAAACAAATATATAAATGCAATGAATATTTATAAAGCGAAAATTGGTAGACAATTTTGGCCCAAACTTCATTATAATCAAACAAAAGATGATATTAGAAGATTTCATTTTTTGCTAATTACATTATTGAATACTATCGGAGGTTGTGCACTGATATTTTCAATAGTAATATCAAAACAGAGAGGTATTCTAAACAATGTATTACTAGCATCAACAATTTTGCTATTTGTAGGATGTTTGCTTTTAGTTTTGAAAAGAAGAATATTAAATCAAGTTAGATTTAAAATGTTCATTTTTTGTTCGTATATCCTAAGTATATACAGCATGCATTTCTTTTCAGCTTGGGGAAGTTACCTTGTTATTTTTCTAATATTTATCCTTTTTGTTGATGTTGCCTACGGAACAAAAAGAGGTATTTTTTCACTACTTATATCGGTTTCCACTGTTTTATTTTACCAACTTGCGTTCTTCAATGAAGGCAAGATTCTATTGGATCAAATCGGAGTAAGTTTTAAAATGTATTTAATATTGAAAATTACTATTCTAATAACGGCGGGAAGTATTATACTTTTTTTAAATCATTATTATACGGAATGCTCAAAAAAATCATTTCGGGAAATAGAAAAATCCCAAAAGGAGTTAGAGAAAATGAATGAATTACTCCTTGCATCAAATTCAGAAAAAGAAGAGCTTGTTAAACAGCTATCTGAAGCCTTAAAAAGAGCTCAAGAATCAGATAAACTTAAATCTGAATTTCTTGCCTCTGTAAGTCATGAAATTCGAACCCCCCTGAATTCAATAATTGGATTCGCAAATATTATAGTCGAAAACGAAAAAGATAAAGATTTACAAAAATATTGTGCAATTATTGAAGAACAATCAGATCTGCTATTAAGACTTATTGACGATGTTATTGATTACTCAAAAATTGAAATTGGAACTTTGACACTAAATTATGATGAAGTTTGTTTAAACACACTTTTAAAAAACTTGTACTCAATCTATAAAAGAAAAACACCTAACAGTCTGAATCTAATATTGAAACAACCAAACGATGAAATTTTGATTAATACAGATATTAACAGAATAAATCAAGTACTTATTAACTTGCTTAATAACTCATTAAAGTTTACTCATAACGGCAAAATCTCATTTGGTGCTGAAATTTTGAATGAGAATAAAGTCGAATTATTTGTTCAAGATACAGGTATTGGAATACCTGAAGATAAAATTGGAATCATAACTGAAAAATTTACCAAGATAGACAAGTTTAGTCAAGGCGCAGGGCTTGGACTAAGTATATGTGTTAGCATATTGAAACAAATGGGATGTTCCCTTAAAATTGTGTCTGAAAAGAATAATGGTACCAGAATTTCTTTTGTATACCCAATTTTAGGAATGAGAAATATTTCATATAAAAATATACTAAGAAAAGAACACGAAATTAAGGATAAAATTATAATGATTGTAGATGATCAATTGAGTAATAGGATTTATTTAAGAGCTGCTATTCATGGAAAATTTTCCACCATTTTAGAAGCACAAAATGGCTTGGAAGCAATTAATATATACAAGCAATATCGAAATTCTTTGGTATTAATTCTTATGGACATAAGAATGCCAATTATGGATGGAATGCAAGCTACAACAATACTAAAAGATCATGATTCTGAGCTTAAAATTATTGCTTTAACAGCCTTAGCTTTTGACGAAGACAGAAAGAAAATTTTCAATCATGGTTTTGATGCTATAATCACTAAACCATTCAAAAAGGATGAATTACTAACAGCTATCCAGAATTTACGTAATTGAGTTTTGCATTCGAATTGACACTGTTAAAAATGCGTGCAAGTTAAAAATACCGAGGGGTTAGCTATATAAATAGCTGGACCCTTTTTCAATTATGACAGGATAGTTAAAAGTTGACACTATGCAATTGAAACACCTTGATATTCCTCGCAAAATTTACTACTTTTAAACCAGTTAGAAAAGTTCTTTAAAAGTGACCGATACGGTGACCTGCAAAATTTACAACAAAGTAAATCATTGATACAAAGGTATAACCGGGATGACATTCAAATCCTGTCATCCCGACTCACTAAAGCTTCTTCAATATTTTGAAGAGGCTTTTTATTTGTGCATCCTTAACCATTTTGGATTCATAATCAGTAAATCCAGTCATCTCGCCGGAATCAAAATATAAAAAGAACAGAAGTCCTGTAAATCAAATAATTGATAGTATTTTTTTAAAGTCAAATTTTGCAATAAATGTTCGGAGCTATAGTATAAAATCGATAAACTGCTCTATTCGGGTATTAACAAAAAAGCAACAATCAGATAAATGATTGTTGCTTTTTTATTTTCAGCTAATCGTTATAAATATCCGAAGCTTCAAATTGTTTTTTAGTTGTGGTATCTGTAAAATCAAGCTCATCAATAGCAACAGAACCAGAGGGATTAAAAGCGGCACTCTCCATGTATTGCAATAAACTCGAACGTAGCTGACGTGCGACAGGGCGTTCGTCGAGATTACTCATCAAATCGATGGAAGAATACACCAGTTTACCCTCTCCCACTTTTGTTTCAAAAACATTGGTCAGGTGATGGTTTGTTACAAAGTTATCAATCACACGTACAATAGGTGTTACATCCAAATCATCAACAATCAGCGATTTTGATTTTAGACACAAATCCCACCATTGCCATTCGGTATATTCACTGGTTGGGAAATCGCTAAATGCGGCATGGTTTTCATCCATTAACAATCCCATTGAGCTCGGTTGGTTCGGGAAATGCACAGGGCTCCAGAACACCGGTACAAAGCGACCGGCAATACCTTTTAGATTTTTATAATCCGGATTTAGCAACACTGTATTTCCTTTCTCCAGTTCTTGCTTTGCTTTCTGTAACGATGTTGTTATAACTACTTTGTCAGAGCTAATTTTTACCTCTTTCGGATACACCCAAATTGGCCAGCTGTTTTTATAGTCGGTACCTTTTAAAGCAACATTGATCATTAACTTTTCAGCTTTATCAGCGTTAACTTTGAACTCAATATTACCCAAATTGACATTGTTACCCAAAAGTAAATCGATATTGTTTTGAGTTCCCGAATGCACCGTTTCGCCTGCTTCGTTAACAATTGACCAGTCCAGTGTTTGTCCATTCATTTCCTTAAAAAAGTTGGCAACCTCCAGCGATGCGTTAAATGTTTCACCATCTTCATAAACAGCTTTTTCAAAACGAATGAGTGGAACCACTTCAGCATTAAACTGACGGAATTCCTCGGCACTAATCACTCCTTTCGATTCCCAGAATGCATTCAGTAAACCAACCAAAGCCGTTCCCTGTCCGGGAAAATCCTGCAACTGCAACAACTGAAATCCATCAAATGCTGGTGTTTTTAAAGCACGTTCAATCTCTTCTTTATATAGAATTGCTGCCAGTTTCCCGGATGCATATGTAAACTTATCAGCCAGTTCCAATAAACCGTTTTTTTCCAGTTCGCTTCGAACTGCCATAAAGTTGAGCGGCTTCAGAACGCCTGTGTATTTCTCAATCTCCGACATATCGGGATAAACCGAATATTGTCCGATTTCGTGCGAAATTAAAGGCACCGGCACATGCTCGCTTGTAGCGGTATAGTCTTCATTAAAATTTGGATACTGTTCGTTAAAAATACCTTGTCCGCGAATCCAGCCGGCATCGGTTTTCTGGGTTACAAAAAAGTCATCTTCCGGCTGCGCAATTGTTCCCAGTGGGTACTGAAACGAGTAAGTTGTTGTCATGTATAAATGACGCTTGTCTTTTGCACGCAAATCTGCTACTGTCGAATTCAGCAAATCGGCATCGCCTTCCAGTTCGTTGCCCAAAGCCATTAAAACAAACGACGGATGATTTCCGTAATCGCTCAAAATCCGGTCGGCTTCGTTTAATAAAAACTGAGTCGTTTTTTTATCTTCTCCAAACTTCAAGCTCCAATGAGGCAATTCCACCTGGTAATAAAATCCGGCTTCGTCGGCAGCTTCAAATGCTGCAGTGGGCGGACACCATGAGTGAAAACGCAGGTGATTTAAACCATAAGCTTTTGCCTGCGAAATCAGCTTGGCCCAATCCTCCTTTTCCATCGGCGGATGACCGGTTAACGGAAAAATCACACACTCGAGGTTGCCGCGCAAAAAGATTCGCTTGCCATTTAATGTAAGCACTCCACCATCTTTCGCAACCTGGCTGTAACCAAATCGTGCAGTGGCATTTAAACTTCCTGCAGTCACCTTAAAATCATATAAATTTGGATTGAATTCATCCCAAAGTTCCACACCTTCCGGTTTTTGCAGCGTAATTGCTTCGTCACCTCTATCTATTACGCCTTCGGCAACAACTTCTCCTGCTGTTGTCAGAATCTGATAAGTCAGATTTTCAGCATTGGTGAGATCCTTAAAAGTAGCTTTTATCGTTCCTTCTGCAACGTTTGAATACACCTGCAAATCCTCAATTTTACCGGTTGCAGATGCGGTCAATTTAATATCGCCGATTACACCGTTCCATTTAATTTGCGTGTGATTAGTGTATGCATGCGCGAGATCCTGATTAATCGGATCGGGGTATTTGTCGCTTTGGACATTAATCAGAGGATAAATATCTGAATTGTCGATAAGCACTGTTATCACATGTTTTCCCGGAGTGAGTGACAAACTTAAATTATGACGATGCGATGCAATTAAACTCTCTTGTTTATCGACCAGATTGCCATCAATAAAAACCTGCGATTGCCAGATTACACGCTCCAGTTCCAATTCAATGTTTTTGCCTTCCCAGTTTGATGGAATCGTAACTTCTTTCTGATACCATGCCTTTCCAATGTACTGATGTTTGCGAGTTAGTCCCCACATTACACTATTGTCCATTACCGGTTTCTGCGTATTCGTTTTTCCAATTCCGGCATCATCGAGTGTACCGGGCAATTGAACTGGCATGCCATCCAGCGTTTGTTCTGCCCAGCCTTCACTCATTCCAACATTTGTGGAGTCGAGTTTTACGGCCCACTCTCCTGCCAGGTCTATTTCCGTAACTTCAGGCTTTGTACAAGCTGCCAAAATTGCTATTGCAACAATTAATAAATAATTCAATATCGACTTCATAATCCTACTTTTCTATAATCGTTAACCTAAAACGTTCGCAGAAATCTGCTCCAATAAGTCTTTCGCTCCAACATGCATCGAATTCAACGTCAATACATCTTTCAGATTCGTTTCTGCATTTTTCATATCTCCCAGTCCAATTTGTGCCAGTGCAATTAAATATTTGGCATCAATTGTATTTCGCTTTTGAATATCGTCTTCAAATACCAGCAACAGTGGCAATGAGGTAGCAAAATAATCAATCTGAGCCTTTTCCTGCAGCTTGGCTTCTCCAAATTTCCCGATTTCGGTTAATAATTGCTGAGCCTCTTTGGTTTTCCCCAATTCGTTTAGCGACAATGCTTTATAGTACGACAACTCAGAATAAGCACTTACTGCCATATCTATAAAATCACCTTCCTCGTTGGTACTTGCAAGGAAATGTTCGTTTGCTTCTTCTGTTTTACCAAGCGCTTTTAGTGCCATTCCTTTCCAGTAATTGATGTGTGCAACAGCCTGTAACGGATGGTATTTCTCACCAAGATTATCCGGCGTATCCATCGATTTCTGGAACCAGGCCAAAGCGGTTTCAGCATCTCCGTCTTTCAACGCTTGTTGTCCTAATTTTAAACAAGCATAAGTGAACTGTCGTAAAACCTGACCTTCGCCACCTTCCCACGGATGGAAATTTCTGTTTTTCAGCAAATGCATGGCATAGTTGTATTCGCCGTTAAAATTATACAAGGCAGCCAGTTCCACAGAGAAATCATCGCGAGTAATAATCTGATCTTTTATAGCCAGTAAATCCTCTAAACGTTCTTTCGGATCATCGTTCAATTTTTTACGTAACTGATCAAATTCATAACGAACGCGCATATCTTCCGGCGCCAGTTCAACAGCTTTTAAGAAAGCTTTTCTGGCTTTTTCGCCGTCTTCGAAAGTGTTCCAGTAAGCAATTCCCAAATTACGGTATAAAGTGCCGTAATTGCTTTTTGCATCGGCAGCTTGTTGCCAAACGTTAATGGCGTCTTTGTGTCGTTTCAGGTTGAAATAATAGTTACCCAAACCAAAGGCAGCCACTGTATTTTCTTTGTCGATCTTTAAAGCCCACTCCAGCACCAACTGCTCGTAAACGCGCGATGGGAATACATAATCGCAGGAAGCTGATTTTGTTTTGTTCAGAATTTCGCCGGCAACAGCACTATTTCCATTTAATTCGTTTAGCCAAGCCAAAACGAACTCTGTCATCACCGCTTTTGCCATTGGATTTGGCACTGCACATTCCGGAATTTCATTTTTATGATGCAGCTTGATTACCGCAATTGCTTCCTGATAAAAACCGGCTTCGGCATAATCAAAGGCAATGTCTATTATGGTTTGTGCATCGTTTCTTGACGACGCGATAAAATCAGTGTAATCTCCGGATAATGTTGCCAATTCGAATTTTGCCCATTGATCAAGCGCATCGGTTTTGTACAATTCTGCCAACACAGTTTTTGCAGCGTCTTTATCGCCCTGATTTTTCAGAATCACAGCTTTTAAAATGTAAGCTTTGTTATTCTGACGGTTTGTATCCAACGATGCCTCCAAATGTTCCAAAGCTGTTTCGTAGTCAGCCTTCAGACAATCGAGCGTTGCCAGCTGATAATAGGCTGCTGAACGCCACTCAAAATTCCAGGTTGATTTGTAAAATAATGCATACGCCTCTTCTTTTCGCCCCTGGAAAGAACAAGCCAGACCACAGAAATAATGCGCCTCGCCCGATGCCGGGTTTGGATGATAAGTGGTCATAATATCAATGGCAGTTCTGAAGTTCTTTTCAGCTTCGGCGAACTTGCCGTTTTTAAGCTCAACGCGGCCTAAAGCGATGTATGATTTGTAGCTCTTCGGATCTTTTTTAATCGCTTCTTTCCAGTACGGTTCCGGGTAACGGGTCGGGTGACGATACAACTCCAGGTGTTCGCCAATCAATTCCAGTTCGTTGGCACTTTCAATTTCCTCCGGTTGTTTTGGCTCAAATGCCAGCTTGCGGTTGCGTTCTTTCGGAACTTCGCGATGATGGTAAGCAATCAACTCTTTTCCTTGCTCATCAACAACAATCAACGAAATTGAATTCTCCTGTCCGGCTTCAAATTGAATCGTATTGTCTTTCCATGGATTTTCAGGAGAAACGGCTTTATTTTCAAATACCTGCTTTTCGTTTCCGATTACCAGGATAAACTTCAGATTCTCGAATTTACGGCTTGAAGCCACTCCCAAGTCCAGTTTATTTCCTTGCTGAATCTCAAAACGGATCGCCAGATCTTTGTTAGCATTCTGTACCGGACCCAGTTTTTTGTAGCTCCACCAGAATTGCGAGAATGTTTTTGTTTCATAAGGAAGCAAGTAGGTAAAATCGGGCTGATTATCGGTGTAAACACCAGCCATCAACTCGAAATACGGGCCGCCTTCATCGGTCAGTTCGCGATCCCAGGCACGGCCAAAATCTTCACTTCCCCAGGTCCATTGTTTTTTACCCGGCGCAATATGACGATTCGCCACGTGAATAAAACCACCGTCTTCTTTAAAGTCGTAACCTCCAAAGAAATCGTATTTCGTATCGCAAACCATGTAGCTGGTTGGCACAGGAATATTGTTGTAATTCCGCAAATCGTTTCTGCCCGGTCTTTCATGATAAGGAATGCCGTAATAATCGTTTTCGGCAAACGGGAAACTACTTTGTGCGCGCACAGCGTGGTCGGCCACATAATGCACATCGGGCGGGAAAAAGCTTTGGTAATCTTTGTGCACCTCAACAGCCACGTTTGCCCACCACAAAAAGTTTTGAGTTAGCGGCGTGCGGTTAAACAAACGTCCGCGCAATTCAACCAAAGCACTGTTAGGACGAATACGAATTCCGTGCATCCCTTTCAATCGGTACATCGGGTCGTATTCCGACATCCAGATTGTCCGTGCACCATCGGCTTCCTCTTCAATGTATACATCCGTTGGCAGATATGTTCCCGGACGGTGGTGCTGTGGCCAGTTAAACTCCACACCTCCGCTAATCCAGGGACCGGCCAAACCAACCAATGCCGGTTTAATCACTTTTTGCTGGTAGAAAAAGTTATAATCGTTATTTGTTTTGTCTTGCGCTTCGAAAATTCGTCCGCCGATTTCCGGTAACATCACCAGTTTCACAAACTCGTTTTCGAGTGTTGCTGCCTGGTAATTCCGATCTACCTTATGATCGTAAACCTTATCGATAAACGGCACCGGATACACTTTACCCGATGATCCCTGGTAAACTCGTTTTTCAAAGAATACGGGGTTAATTTCTGATTTTCCCAATTCGTAGGTCGGGATCATCAATTTCTTTATTTCTGCCTTTACCTTAGCATTCATCTTTCTCTATTTTAAAATCGATTGAACTTGTGATAAACTTAGCTCTTCCGTTGGATGAAACTCCGAGCTTTCCATATATGAGATTACACTCCTTTTTAGCTGACCGGCTTCCGGTCTTTTATCAATATTATTTATTAGATCAGCACCACTGATGATTAAACTGCCCTCGCCCACTTTTGCTTCGAAAAGCAAAGCCAGCCTGCGATTACTCACCCAATCGTCGATAATGCGGACAATGGGTTTTAGTTCTGCCTGAAACGCATCAAGCTGCACGGCATCGGCATGACTCATTGCATCCCACCACTGCCAGTTTGAATGGTATTCAGTTGGAAAATACTTCAATGCCGGATGATCAGGATTACACAAAATTCCCAGCGTATGAGGTTTTTGTCCATCGGTCCAGGCTGTATTCCAAAAGATACTTGAGAAACCTACACCAACTGTTCCCCCCATTTCCGGAGAAACTTTTCCCTTTCCAAGACTCAGCAATACTTTGCCTCCATTTCGCAGGTATTCAATGGTGCTGTTATTTAAGGTTTCAACCACCTTAACTTCATTACTAATAATTTCCTTGTTTTTAGGATAAACCCAAATATCCCAGGCGTTTGTAAATTCGCCGATCGATACGGACAAAGTCAGTTTTCGAGGGGTATTTTTTTGTTGAAATTGGTAATCAACTTCACCTAATGAAATGGCATTTCCGATTTCAATATCACGTTGACCGAGCGCTCCTTCTGCCACAACTTCATTGTTTTCAGCAATCTTCCAGGCAGGATTTACGCCTTTTAACGGAGCTTCACCAAAGTGTGCTACTTCAATTTTGGCGTTCATAGTCTCGCCTTCTGTGAAAATACGTTTATCCAATCGTGCCAACGGAACAGTTGTGTTACAGAAAGCACTAAACTCTTCCGGAGAAATGTAGCCCTTCTCTTCCCAAAACGCGTCGAGCACACCAACAAGCGCAGTGCCCTGACCCGGAAAATCGTATAAACCAAGCAACTGAAATCCCGCAAAACCGGGAGTGCGCAACGCAGCTTCAATATCAGCTTTGTAACAAAGCGCCTGTAGTTTTCCGGATGCCATTAAAAAGCTATCAGCCAGCTCTCCCATGTGATGAGCGGTTAAACTCTCGCGGAATAACTCAAAGTTTTTCGCTTTTAGTACGCCTGTATATTTTTCTATTTCTTTGAAATTCGGGTAAACACACCATTGTCCAATCTCGTGACTTACAACAGGCTTGCCATCGCCGGGCAATTTCTTTAACCAGTCGTAATCTGTTTTCGGCGCTTCGGCATTTATAATACTTCGAAGCTCTTCAGCCCATCCCTGCACACGTGGCCCCGGGATATTATGATATTGATTGGCATCGATAACCGGCCATCCGGCAGCGCTGGTGTATTGTCTGCGTGTATCTTCCTTTTTCCAATAATTCACAAATTTGCTTAGGTAAGCAGTGTATCCCGCTCCACCGGGCTCATTTCCGTAAGTCATCATCACAAACGACGGATGGTTGCCATATTCTTTTACAATGCGCCTGCTTTCTTCCCAAACGTATTCATCAACCGGAAATCCACTACCAAGCTCGGTGCTTTGATTTGCCCATGATCCACATTCAACCTGTAGATAAACACCCATTTCGTCGGCCACTTCAAAAGCGGCTTCAGGCGGGCACCACGAGTGAAAACGTACATGATTTAAACCGTGCTCCTTTACTTGTTTATAGATTTTCCTCCAGTAGTCGGGTCCTGTTGGCGGGTAGCCAGTTTTTGGGAAAGCTGCACAATCCAGAGTTCCTCTTAAAAATACAGGCCTTCCATTTATCGAAAACTGCGATCCTTCGGCTTTGAAATCACGCAGTCCAAAATCTTCTGAAACTTCATCAGTTCCCGAAGTCGATTTTAGCTGAACTGAAAGCTGATAAACATTTGGATTAAATTCATCCCACAACAATGCGTCATCTCCCAACGAATACTGCATTTCAACATCATTATTGCCGGGAGTAACTTTAAAATTATATATTTCTTGGGCAGTCTTTACCTCACTGTTTTTCAGTTGAGCAAAAACCGGGATGCTAATTTCTTGTTCTTCTGAGGTAGAATTAACAAGCGTACATTTTACATCAATGCTTCGTGATTCCACGTTAGAAAACACATCAACCCGGCTGAAATATATATCGTTTCGAACCTGAAGTTTTAGGTCTCCAACAATACCATTCCAATTTGATTGAGTATGATCTGAAATACTGTGCGAGTTTATACCGACATCAATTTTATCCGTCCGGTTATCAATTTGAATACTGATTTTATTCTCGCCCGCCTTAACAAAGCTGTCAATTTGATACACATGCGGCGTGCCAAGACTGTTTTGATTTCCAACTTCTTCACCATTTATCCAAACAGCCGACTGCCAGTGCGGACGTTCGAGATTCAGGAAAAGAGGCTTTCCAACATACTCTTCAGGAACAGTAACCGTTTTCTGGTACCATGCCGCTCCTGTATACTTTTTTAAAGGCTGCAGCCAAAAAGGAAACCGGATATTATCAGGATCGAAATAGGGTGCATAATTAGGATCTTTGTACCATTCCGGATTTTGAATTCCACCGATCCATTTGGTATCGAGTGTAATATCGAAACCTTTTCCATTTTCAACCATCGAACCGGGAAGATTTACATGCTCCGAAAAATCCTGAGAAAACCATTTTTCATGGATTCCTGTATTCAGCGTATCCATACGAAACTGCCACTCACCACTTAAATCAATGGTTTTTGTAGTTTCAGAACTACATGAGCACAGCACCAAAAACAGCAGTATGTATATAAAATTCTTCACTTTCTTTCTAGCAATTAGCCCAATATTTCCTCTTCAATTTCTTCCAATGATTTACCTTTAGTTTCAGGCAATCGTTTGTATATAAACAGCAGTCCTGCAGCACAGATAATTCCGTATAACCAGAATGTACCTGAGGCGCCAAATGCTGAATTTAGCAACGGGAATGTGTAGGTTAAAAGGAAACTGGCAATCCACAACGATGCTGTTGCAAACGACATGGCAGCACCACGAATACGATTCGGGAATATTTCGGAAAGTACTACCCAGGTAACCGGAGCCAATGACATGGCGTAACATGCGATTCCTAAAACTACCAACAGCAATAATGGCCAACCTGTTACATGGAAATAATATCCGGCGCCCATTAAAGCATAAATTCCGGCCAGTCCGGCTGAACCAATAATCATCAAAGCCCGACGTCCTAATTTGTCAACCGTATATATGGCAACGAAGGTGAAAACGAGGTTTACACTTCCTGTTACCACAATATTGAAAAGCGTATCGGAAACACCATAACCGGCAGCTGCAAAAACCTCTTGTGCATAATTGAAGATAACGTTGATACCGCACCACTGCTGAAAAGCGGCAACAACAATACCGATCAACAGTATTTTTCGCATACCCGGCGAATTCAGGAATTTTAAATTCACCCGACCTTCGTCGTGTACAAGGTTTTCGTGGATACTTTTATATTCCTTTTTAGCGTACTCTTCGCCACCAATTTTCGAGAGAATACTCAGTACTTTATTCTCGTTGCCATTTTTAGCCAGCCACCTCGGACTTTCAGGCACAATAAACATCAGCAGGAAAAATGCTCCTGCCGGTAAAGTCTCGGCCCAAAACATCCAGCGCCATGCCATTTGTCCGTTCCACGATGCCAGAATATCTGCAGCCATTGCTCCTTCCGGAACAGGTTGAGCTATTTGCCAGTTGGCAATCTGTGCTCCCAAAATCCCGATTACAATGGTCAGCTGGTTTAGTGATACAAACTTTCCGCGCATTGCAGCAGGCGATACTTCTGCAATATACATTGGCGATAAATTGGAAGCCAGTCCGATGCCGATTCCACCCAAAATACGGTAAATAATAAATGGAGTAAAGTTGTTTGAGGCCCCGGTACCTATTGCGGAGAGCGTAAACAGAAAAGCTGAAAATATCAGTAGTTTTTTTCGTCCTAACCGGTCGCTAAAAGCACCTGAAGTTAGTGCTCCGAGCAAACATCCAAGCAGTGCGCAACTCATGGCCCAGCCCTGTAAAAAAGGACTTTGGCTGATGTGGAAAAACTGCTCGTAGAATGGTTTGGCACCGCCAATTACTACCCAATCATATCCGAAAAGGAGACCTCCCATGGCCGAAACCATTGAGATCGTAAATATGTACCTTGTGTTTAATTTTTGCATTGTTAAGTTGAAATGGTTGATATCTAATTTTTTATTTTTCGATCACTAAAGTTGAAACTGAACGTTTGGGAATTACAAGCTCTTCCAATTGGATGGTGCTTTTTTCAAGATCTCTTGTTTCGTCCGTTATATATAGAGCTGCACTTTCAGTATTTTGCAAACTGCCTGTCAGATTTACCGGTTTGTCGTCTTCGGTATAGTTCATAAAAACAAACACAAATTTTCCTGATGACAGATCTTTAAATGCTGCGACCTGCAAATCTGTTGCCTGTTCAACAAGCGACAAATCATTTTTAATTTTTGCATCAATCCTTACCATATCAGGACGCACAAACCGTGAATAGTTACCCATTGCCCAAAGCAATTTGGTCTCAGTAATTTCGCCATCGAAACGGAGATCATAATTCAACTGACTGGTATCGTTATTCACTCCCGGTCCTTTTCCATCGTCTAAATGAACAAGGCCATCTTTGTAATTGAATTGTGAAAGTGCGGTCCACCAATCCCACGAGCGGGCATTGGCAATGGTCAGGTCAGAATGAATTACACGAGCTACATAAAGTGCCGTTGGCATTCCGGTATCGCGCCCCCAACCGCCGGTTGTTTCATCATTCTTTTCCAGAATACAGAATTCGGTTTGCCAGAAATCCAGTTCAGGATTTATTTCGTTTAAACGCTCCACCAGTTTTTGACGGTATTCAATTTGTGCTTTTATTGGCCAGGTGGTAAAATACGAGTGCGAGGTAATGGCGTATTCCAGGTTTTTCAGATCGCCAATGTACATCTCCGATTCCGGGTTAAAAAATACATTGATCTGGTCGCCATTTGAATTATTGCCTTTCTCTTTGTACAGGTATTCCACATCTCCGGCTTCTCCAAAAATCATTTTGGTATCTGAACCTCGTGAACTTAGTTCTTCCGATAAAATCTTGGTGTACTTGTAAAGCTCTTTATTGGTAGCCGGCGTACCTTCCTGGTTGCTGGCATCCCACGCCCACTGCGGTTCGTTAAACGGACTTAAGTATGCAAAATGAATATTCTCGTTTTTCTCGAAATGTTCCACAACGTCAACCAGAAATTTTGAATACGCATCGTATTTGTCTTCTTTCAGGTTAAATCCCAGGTCGCCTTTTGTGGCATGTGCCAGTCCGTTTTTAGTATAAAACACCGGTGGAGAAATGGTGTATGCCGTAAACTCCGGTACACCACGTTTTTTTGCAGCCTGCAAAAACCAACGCTGACCTTTGTATTTCGTCCAGTCGTAATTTCCATCGGCATCCAGGAAACACTCCGAACGTCGCCAAACATTTACAATATCAGAGGCATCGCCTTGCTCCATTGAACCGGCACCAATGTAAAAGCGCCAGTTTGAAAGGCCAATTCCAATGGGATTTCCGCTTTCATCTGTATCCAGACTAAAAAGCAGATCGGCAATTTTCTCACGTTTTGCCACCGGCCAGTTTTCACCAACGAATTGACAGCGCCACGAATCGGACGCTCCAAAATTCTGGATACTTTGATAGGTTTTCTCCGGATTTACCTGAACTGTTATCCTGTTGTTTTGTGAAAACAACTGAGCTGATAACAGCATTGATAATATGACTAAAATGGCTTTCATCTTTTATTACATCTTTAAAATATGATGACTTTTACTGTTTCGTGTTTGCCGGCAGCAATTCCCGAAACCAAATAAATTCCTTTGTTATATTCAGCAGAAGAAATCACAATCCTTTGCTGTTGTTTTTCAACCGGGATAGTAAGCTGTAACTGCCCGGAAATATTGTACAGTCTAATTTGCTTATAAGAATGATTGGATGGTAAATCAGCAATTATTTGCTGAGCACGGCCATTATAATAAGCCTTAAAATCCTGCTCTTTTAGTTCTGTTCCGATCGATGTACCAACTTCCAGATCGGCAGTAAACGTAACCACCGAATTTGCCGGGACGATGAGATTCCCGTTTGAAAGATCAATATCTTGTTTTTCCAGGTTTGCAAATTCATCGGTTAAAAAGAGTGATGGATTTTTCAGGGTTTTTCCATTCGTATTTTCAAATGCGAGGTTTACTCCCCGCGCCTCGTTGGTAAAGTTTGTTGCCACAATCACCACTTTGCTTTCTTCAGCATCAGTAAAAGCAGAAAAGACAATGTTCTCGTAGGTTTCGCTGGTGCTTAGATTATCCGAACGCGAATAATCCACCCGAGTCATATCAGGGCGTATAAAATGCGAGAAATTCCCGAACGTATAAAACAGTTTGGTTAAATGATAAACGCCGTCGCTGTTATCGTTTTTCGTCAGGGCTTCAATCAGGCAAAAACGTGATTCCCCGTTGTGTTTTCCCTGCTCAAAGGTTGTCCACCACTGCCATGCTGAAACGTTGGCAATATTCAGATCGGCCATAATCGTTCTGGAAAGCGAAAGTGCGCATTCCATCTCAGTCAACCTTACATTCGCTGGATAACCGTAACGATATCCATCAGCCAACAAGGAATATTCGGTTTGCCACAGTTGCGGTTTCGGATTCAACACCTGTGCCATTTGAACCATTTCCTCTCGGGTATCAACCAGTTGAGAACCATAATCGGTAAAATAACTGTGATAAGAAACGATATCGGAAAACGATGATTTATCGAGTAATGAAAGTCCGGAATTGGCGTTCCAGAATTTATACAGCTGATTGTCAGCATGGCCTGTTCCGCCAGTCATACTGTTGATCGATGCTGCTTCTGTTACAAATAATTTTGTTGAAATATTGCGATCTGAAAACGCCGAATTGATTTCCGTCACCACATCAAAAATTTCCTGGTTAGTCCATGGTGTACCTTCCTGTGTTACGGTGCCGCCACTTGACGACGGCGCCCAACCCCACTGTGGTTCGTTTAACGGACTGATATAATCGAAATGAATTCCTTCATTGTCAAAATGCTCGCTAACATCAGCTAAAAACCGGGCATAATCATCGAAAAACTCCGGTTTAAGAATGGTTGCCATTTCAGTTCCGTATTCACGGAAACCAAGGTTATTTTCGGTATAAGCAACCGGCGGGCTGTTTTGCCATCCTATTAAATGATGTACGTTGTACTGATTCGCTTTTTGCAAAAACCATTGCTGCCCTTCCTGCTTTTCCCAATTATAGGTACTTCCGTCAGCATTTAATAAGCCTTCTGTTCGGCGCGATTCTTCGCTAATTCGACTGGCGTCACCTTGCTCTGCCGTTCCTGCACCAATATTAAAACGCCATGCCGACAATCCGATTCCCAATGGATTTCCATCGGCATCTTTTTCAGTACTGAATAACAATTCTGCCAGCTTTCCCTTTTTCGCTTCCGGCCAGTATTTGCCAATCCGTTCAGTATTCCAGGCGTCGGACGAGCCAAAATTTTGAATGGTTTGCTGTTTAGATGCAATGTCAATAGTAAGGTCGATCGGATCTCCGGAAGTTTCCCAGTTTGTAGTCTTGTTTTCCGGATCAGGAATTTCAATCTCGTTTGCTACAGCCTGAATTTGATTGGCAGAAAGCGCCTGATCAAAAACTTTAATTTCATCTAAACGAGCTGAAATATAATAATTGTCCGACCGGTGTGGATTGCCTCCGAGATATAGAGAATCGCCCTGAATTAAGGTCGGAGAAATATTAAGATATCCGCTTGAGATCTCCGCACCATCGATATAAATCTTTGCCAGTTTGTCCTCGAAAGTGATTGCAATATGCATCCATTTATTCTTCTGAAGAACGTCGGTTTCAATCGTTTCGTACAAACCGTAATCTTTGCTGTCGCTAATTAAAGCGCAACCGTAATCTCCCCATCCAATTTGTGGAGTGAAAAATAAATTTGAGTTTGTTTGCTGATTGTGAATTTCAAAAAGCTGATGCCATGAACCGGCATTTTCATCTTCCCAAAAGAAAAAGAATGAGAAGGTGAAAGTATCGGTATCCAATAAATTCTTATTGAAAGCTGCATAACTTCTGTCGGCCGCTGAAAACTGTAAAACAGAGCCTCTCTCGTTATCCGTAAATAACGAGGTATTGTTGTAAAGAAACAGCTCAGAATTTCCGGTTTCGTCAACTGCCGCGCCACTGTTAAAAGTGTAGTTTGCAACAGGTTGAATATTACTTTGTGCAAAAGCAAAACTGTTTACACAAAGTAATACCAATCCTAAAAGCAGCTTAAAAACATTCATAGCAATTTCTTGAAAAAAATACGGTTTAAATTTCTGCATCCAACGAGAAGAAAAGAAGATGTTCAAAAAAGAACATCTCCTTTTTTCTAATAATCTAACTAATCTATCTTATAGAAACTTTTTCGGTGTCTACATATCCATTTTCGGTTAACACTTTTACAACATAAATTCCTTGTTTCATCGGAATCGACAAAGTAGTACTGCGCGTTTCACCTTGTTCAACCTGAGCTCCGGTGATACTGTAAACAGTATATTTCACCATATTATCTGTAGATCGAATATTCAATTTCTGACCACTTTGCCAGTAAATCACTTCATTCTCAAACTCAAAGATGTCAACATCGGTAACAACATTTGCTACGGTCTGAGGAATTACAATTTCGTAATCAGGAATGATCGACTGTAATTTCAATTCGAAATTATCAAACGTTCCCCAGTTGTTGGCCGGAATTGTATTCTCAGTTCCTGCACCTTTAATACCAAAGGTCAATGATCCTCCACTTACAGGGGCCGTCAGGTTACGTTTGGTGTTGCTCCACTCCTCAAATGCAAGTGGCTCTTCCGTCAACTCTCCACCATCGGCGTATAAGAAAATAGTACTGTCGTTGCTCACCACACTCATTACTGAAACCTGGTAGCTTCCATCCAGCAAACCACTCACAGTTTGTCCGCAAATGAAGGTATAATCAGAACCTTGCCAGATGGTCATATTTTTCGAGCCGTCAACACCTTTATTTTCAGTGTAAGGCAACCAATCGGTATCCGATTCATGATCCCATCCCAGAAACTCCTCTTCAAAACCAGGATTTATGAGATCAACTTCAGGTAAACGAACCACCTCGAAATTATCAAAAGTTCCCCAGTTATTTGCCGGAATTGTATTTTCAGTACCTGCTCCTTTGATACCAAAAGTCAGGCTGCCATTAGTTACATTAACGATCAGTTTGCGTTTTGTATTTGTCCACTCTTCAAAAGCCAGTGGCTCTTCAACAAGCTCACCACCATCGGCATACAAGAAGATTGTACTGTCGTTGCTAACTACCGACATTACTGAAACCTGGTATTTACCGTTTGGCAGATTTTCCAACGTCTGACCATTAATAAAAGTGTAGTCTGAACCTTGCCAGATGGTCATGTTTTTTGATCCGTCAACACCTTTATTTTCGGTGTAAGGCAACCAGTCTGTATCAGATGTTGAATCCCATCCTTCAAATTCATTTTCAAATCCAGGATTTAGCAATCCGATGCTCGACAACCATTTCACTTCGAAATTATCAAAGGTTCCCCAGTTGTTGGCAGGAATTCCATTATTGGCTCCTGCTCCTCTGATACCGAATTCTAATGTTCCATCGGTAACCTCAATTTGTAATGAACGTTTTGTATTTGTCCATTCTTCAAACGGAAGTGGTTTTACTTCTTCGGTATCGCCGCTTCTTGCAAAAAGGGCAATGGTATTGTCGTTACTTACCACCGACATCACGCTCACTTCGTAAGTTCCGTTCGGAAGATTTGAGATGGATTGATAAGTAATAAATGTATAATCAGATCCTTGCCAGATGGTCATGTTCTTCGATCCGTCAACACCTTTATTTTCGGTGTATGGTAACCAATCCGTATCAGAAGTTGAATTCCATTTTTCAAATTCATTTTCAAACCCCGGGTTGATCAGCTCAACACTGGTATCGCCGGCTTCCAAAGCTTTCTGGAAAGCTACGATTGCAGCCTGCATTGCCACAATTCCTTCATCCAGTTGCTGCTCTGTAACTCCTTCGGTATTTATTAGTACCAGTGCATCTTCTATTGCATTGCTCAATTCTTGTTTTGCTTCTTCAAACTCCTGAGTATTGGCAATCCAATCGTTTGCTGTAAATACCTCAGCAATCAGTAGCTGAACTTTTTCCATTACTGCAATGGCACTGCTGTAATCAGCTGCGTCGCTTGTTTGATCTGCCAAAATTGCTTTTGCCGATTCTACTGATAAAAGTACTCCCGACTGGTACCTAGAATCGTCGAGATCAACCAAAGTCGCCGCATAAGCTTCTGCCTGAAGAATAGCATCAACCAAATCCTGGGCAACTGCAATATTGTTTCTTAAACTGTCGATGGTTGTATAATCAGAATCGCCGGATGCAAGAAACTCTTCAAGGTTATCGATCAGTGCATTAAATGACGCTACTACACCTTCATCAGCAGCTGAAGTATCAATATAAGCTTTGGCGCTTTCCACATCTTCTGACAAACCGATGTAGTTGTTAAAAGTTGAAATTGCCTCATCCACATTAGGCTGAAAATTAAGCATCTCGCCATCAGTTCCAAACACCCTGATTTCGCGCGCTTTTTCCATTACATAAAACAGATCGGCTAATACTTCTTCAGGAAATTCAGGATGTGCATCATACAATTCCATTCCTTTTTCAATCGATGCTTCAAACAGTGCAATCGGATCGAATTCTACCAAACGAAAAACACAATTCATGGCATTTTCCTGAGTGATATCTGCTGTTTTTAGACGAAAGGCTGCGATGCCACTTGCATCAAAATTTAAGGCATTGGGGCCGGGCGAATAGTTCATTCCACTTAAATCGGCCGGTTTATCAATGGTTTCAAAAGCATACCAATCGTCAAAAATATTGGTGAATCGAAATGCCAGTTCCTTATCGTGTTCCTGATTTCCTTCGCGACCATTGGCTGCATCCTGCGGCTCAAGGTAGGCCAGGTTACTCCACGATTTCAAAAAATGCAAATCACTTAAACCTTCATCCAGGTTACGAACATTAATGTAACTGGGATTTTGCTCCATCTCATCGAACACCCAAAGTTGAGCACCCGATCCATCGAAGTATTCGGAATAACCAACCTGGTCAGACCATGATGCTACTTCAGGATGAAAACTCAGTACCTTTTCGTTTCCTGCTCCATCATAAATTTGCAGGTAATATTTCGTTCCGTCTGTTTTTGGCATAAAATGCTCCTGGGCCTGAACAGTTCCCAGAAAACACCAGCTGATTAATAATGCAACTATATATGTTATTCTCTTCATTTTTTCTTGTTTTAAAGTTCAAATTACATTACCAACCCATGTTCTGAGTTAAACCGTTGTTTACATCTCGCTGCGGAATTGGATATAAATTCATGCGCTCTTCGAAATAGCGTTCTTCCAGTTCCATTTTCTGGTAATTGTAAGAACCATCGGCATTTTTAGTTATATCCATTTTGTAAACCGGCTGGCTTAATACATCTGCTGCAATTCCCCAGCGGCGTACATCCCAGGCACGTTGATCTTCAAATGCGAATTCAATAAAACGCTCTTCGCGAATTCGCTCTCTCATTTCTTCTTTGCTCATACTGTTGAGCATGATTTCCGGTAGTCCGCCATGTCTCTCAACTGTCTGATTCAACAGTGTTGTAGCTGTTAAGTACGACTCACCTAAATTTGAAGGACCATATAATTCGTTGGCTGCTTCGGCCCAAATCAAAACCATATCAGCAAACCTAAATATTGGCCATTCGCGGTTTGAAGCCTGTCCTTGTCTAAGGTCGAGCGTTAGATCCATGAACTTACGCAAATAGTAACCGGTCTTGGTTCCGTAAGCGCGATCCATTCCGTCTCTGCCACCTTTAAAGGTTTCAATTATTCGTGATTCTGTATTTCTTTCGTCCCAGTTGCTACCGTTTACAATTACGGTGTGCAACAATCGTTCATCGCGATTTACATAAGGATTGGCAGGATCGTAACCAGAATCAGGATCATCGATTTTTTTACCATTCAACATGCGATAAGCGTCAACCAAATTCTGAGTTGGGTTTGTACTTCCGGTGGTAATAACTCCTTCCGATCCAACCGGAAAGTTCACTTGCTCAATATAGTTTATATCTGCCTGACGGTATCCCAGAATTATTTCAGGGCTGCTGCCGTCAAACTGGTCATACGGACCAAATGTGAAAACACGATCGAAAGCAATATCCTGTGCAATATCCAGTACTTCTTTCCAGTATACATTTTGCGCTGCAGAACCTTCGGTAACCGAGCTGTTATAAGTTGGACTTGCCAGCAACAAATAGGTTTTACATTTTAATGCTTTAACAGCGGTCCCGTTCGGTCTTCCCTGGTCGGCACCTTCGTCAAGCAGTGGCAACAATTCATTATCGATCAGGTAATCGCACTCGTCGATAATATAGTTCGCACATGCCTCAAACGAAGCTCTTCCTTCGCTAAATGCACTGTTCGACAAATCACTCATATCTTGAACCACATTGTCGCCTACCAGTACTACTCCGCCGTATCTTTTTACCAGCTCGTAATAAAACAGCGCTCTTAAAAAACGTGCCTCGTTTTGGTATGAAGCAAGATTATTCAAGAATACCTGTCGGTTGCCAGGTTCGAATGTTTCGTAAGTAGTCGATTGTGTTTCCTCCAAAAACAGGTTCACCTTATAAATGGCACTGTAGTATTTGTTCCAATTATCACTTGCTATCGGCGAAACGGAATTCCAGTTGCCCGAGTTAATACTTTGAACGGATGCAGATGGATTGGCATTTTCGCCTTCATCAGTTGCACTTCCGAACAATTCGCCTTCACTAAAACCTTCAGGTGCAAATCCGTTTGGCATTTCACTGATCAGATCAACGATGTAACGGTCGATGTAGGTTGGATTGTTCCACATCAGATCGTCGGTGATACCGGTATCTTGTTCCATGTCGAGCTCCTGACACGCTGCAAAAAGAAGAATCAGGACACTCAGAATCGATGAGATTTTTATATAATGTTTCATTCGTTTAATATTGTTTACTTCCAAAGGTAACTCATGGAACTCGCTATTAATGATGCTCCTTTGTTGCATATTTTGTTTTGCTCGTTTCATATCTATTCTTTATTAAAAGTTAAGATTTAAACCCAGGAAATATGATTTCATCGGAGGGTATCCGATTCCAATATATTCAGGATCTGTGTAGTCCCAATCACTAAGTGTCAGCACATTTACGCCGCGCACGAAGAACCTTACTTTTTCCATTCCAAGACGGTTTGTTATATTCTCCGACAGCGAATAACCAAGCTCGATGTTACGCAATTTGATAAAATCGCCTTTTCGTACCCAGTACGAAGAAGCCTGGTAATTATTTGTATTAGTTAGCGACAATGTTGGAAAGTCGCTTTCGTTTACAATTTCGGTGGCAGCATTGCCGGTTAAGAACGGTTGGTAAAGCTCACTGTCTGAAAGCACAACATCGCGATTGAACTGTCCTTGCAGCATGGCTTCCAAATCGAAACCTTTGTACTCAACTCCCAGATTCAAACCAACATCAATATTCCCGATGTTATCGCCAATGGCAGTCATATCTCTCGAATCGATTACCTGGTCGTTGTTTAAATCAGCATACTTCAAATCGCCTACACGAGGAGTACCAAAAGTTTGCGTTGGTGAAGACTGAATATCGCTTTCACTCTCGAATGTTCCCACAACCCGGTAACCATAAACTGTAGAAACAGAATTTCCTGTTTTGTTTAAGTGCTCTAAATCTCCTCCGTTCAACGACTCTCCCATTTCATCAATGGTATTATCAAAATACGAGAACACCAGGTTCGAGTGCCATTTTAGTTCCTTCTCTCTTGAAGTGTATCCTAACTCAAATTCAAATCCTGAATTGGTGAGTTTACCAATGTTTTCGTAAGGCAAATCTGCTCCGGTTACTGATGGGTGGTTGTAATCGATGTATAACACATCCGTTCGTTTATCCTGGAAGTAATCGAAACCAAAAGTCAGATGATCAAACATTTCCAGATCGATACCAATATTTAGTTTCTTTGAAATTTCCCACTGAATATCGGAATTGGCTAACATTCCCGGCTGAATACCATAAATCATATCCCAGCCTGTACCAATTGGGAACGAGCCGCCATCAACATAAAACTGTCTGAAAGGATATCTTCCGTTTACGTAGCGGTTTAAACCGGTTATACCGTAAGATGCTCTTAATTTACCAAAGTTGATGTTACTGTCCTCGCCAATAAAATCTTCGTTTGAGAAAACCCAACCTGCAGAGACTGACGGAAAGAATCCGTACTTATCTCCATCGGCATACTGATCGGAACCAAAGTAGCTGGCCGATGCTTCCAACAGGTATTTATTGGCATGCGCATATTGTATCCGTGCCGCGTAATTATTAGTTAGATATGGCGACAAATCGGTATTCTCGCGATATTCTTTATCGCCCTGGTAACGCAGGATCACACTCAAATCGTTATCACCTTCTGTAACCATATCGTAGGTGATATTTGCACTGAAAACGTTATTTCGTGTACTGCTTGCATTACTCCAAACATTGTATGGAGAATCTTCGCGGTACGAGTAGTAACTGTAATCGCCATTACTTCCCGACGCAATTTGCGAATATGGGAAATACCTCCAGTTTCCATCGCTGTTAACCGATCCGTTATCCAATACGTAGCTGATACCAGCGGCTAGTCCTTCGGTGATAAAATCCAGTTTTTGAGTAAGTGTAAAACCGGCATTCAAAAAGCTGTTAACCGAACTGTTACGTCCACCGTACTCGATCATTGCATACGGATTGTTCAGCAACAAAGATGTACCTCCGTAACTTCCGTTAGGGTTGGTAACATTAAATGCATTCGGTGGAAGCGTTAGCAAAGCTGTCCAGATTTCGCTGGCCGAATAAGAAGGGAATGTGTTATTATTCATCATTCCCGATAAGTCCATCGAAAACTTTGTACTGCTTGAAATATTAATGTCAATATTCGAACGCAAATTCAATTGGGTAAGGTTGGCGTTGGCTTTCATATCCGGGTTTTCCGGCTTATAAATTCCGTTGTTGTACAAGAAACCAACATTTACAAAATATTGGATAAAATCAGAACCACCTTCAATTCCAACGTTCGCTCTCGAAATATTCGATGAATTTTTCACCACCTGATCGTACCAATCCACGTCGGGATACAATGGTGATGTTCCTGCAGCAGCGATATCGGCGTCTGAATATTTTGCGCTCAGTCCATCGTTCATTGCTGCCTGATTATATAAGCTCATATAATCGCGCGATCCTAAAATATCAATTGTATTGGTCGGACTTTGAAGACCCGATTGAATACTAATATCAATCCTGTTCTTTTCTACTTTTCCTCTTTTTGTTGTAATAAGAATTGCTCCGTTAGCAGCTTTCATTCCATACAAAGCCACTGCAGCAGCATCTTTAAGTACAGAAACTGATTCAACTTCTTCGGGATTTAAATAAGTTAAATCTCTCTCGAAGCCGTCAATCATCACTAAAGGATCGCCACTGGCACCTCTTATTCGTAGTGTGGGTAAATTATACCCCGGCTCTCCTGACCCCTGCATTACCGATAAACCGGCCAGTTTACCATAAAGGGTGTTGCCAAAGTTACTTATTGCACCTTTCGAAAGCTCTTCGCCCGAAACAGTAGACATAGACGAAGAAACATTACGCTTCGCCTGTACACCGTAAGCAATATTTACGTCGGCATTTCGATTTACTTCGGTTACCTCCAACGAATCGTTTTGAGCCCATACGCAAAACGATGCCAGCACAGAGATAACAAGTAATACTATTTTATTTATATATTTTCTCATAATATTCATTGATTAGTCTGGTTAGTACTTTGGATTTTGGTATAGTCCCGGAGTATTATTAACCCAATCGTTATGCAATGGATGGAAGTAGTATTTATCCTCGAAGAAATCAACCCAGTTGACCTTACTTCTCGATACAACTCCATTGTTAATGATAGCACCAACCATATCCAGTTGCAGCTCATCTCCTTCTTTCCATCTCCGCAGGTCGAAATAGCGTTGTCCTTCAAGGAAGAATTCTACTGAACGCTCGTACTTAATTGCATTATGGAACTGCTCTCTGGCAGAATTACCAGGATAGTTATTCGCATCGTAACCAGGCATTCCCGAACGCGATCTTACTTCATTCAAATACTGAATAGCTTCGGCGTTAGGTCCGTTATTGGCTTCACTTAATGCTTCTGCATAAAGCAGGTACAAATCTGCCAAACGAATTATTGGGTGTACCGGTGCGTAAACCACTGATGGTCCTGCTCCCAGTTCCTCGTTTACGAATTTGCGAACCATAAAGCTGGTTTTAAATTCGGTCCAGTCGCCATGTGTTCTGTCCGGAACCGATGGATCAATATCAAAATTGATCAGCTTGTCATTATAACTTGTTCCAAATTCAGAACCGTGATAAACTACATTTTGGGCAAAACGCGGGTCTCTGTCTTTCCAGTATTCCTGATCAGTATAACCCGCTTCGATACCGGCAGCCGAGATAATCGGTTTAGTTCCGTCTCCGTTTTCGTAACCTGAAATCGGGAATTTACCATTAATCATCTGGTAGCTGTCAACATGCTGAAAAGTTGGCTGATAAGTTACGTCAACGCGGTTGTACCAACCAATTCCGTATGGCCAGTTCATCATGTTGTGCGTATATTCCCAACCACCTTCGGAGTTACCCGGATCGAACCGCTGGTAAATGATATGCTCGTCGGTTAAATTAATGGCCAACTCGTAAATATTATGCTCTGTACCACCACCGGAATAAAGTGCATGCCCTGCTGCGTGCGCAGCGTCAATTGCTTCTTTACATGCTGTAGCAGCTCGTTGCCAGCGCTGATCATCAGAATTTCCGTAACCCAATACTTCAGGATGTTCGTATCCGGCAGCATAGGCAGGTGTAGGTCCGTTGTAAAGCGGGCTGGCTGCGTAAACCAGAATTTTTGCTTTTAATGCTTTGGCCGCAACACTTGTAAAACGTCCGGTCCAGCGGTCTTCCCACTGATCGGGTAACAAGTTAGCCGCAATATCGAGGTGATAAACCATACTATCAATCATATCGCTAAAAGCAGCTCTTGGAATTGGTTCTTCTCCACCTTCCAATCGTGTGCTGATCCAGGGCAAACTACCCCAAACTTTAAAACCTTTAAAATATTGGTAAGCAATGTGTGAATGTGCTTCTCCAAGCATACGCTGTACATATTCGCGCTCGGTTGAAGATCCGGTAGGAATACCGCCTGCTTTTTCAATAAATGTATTACAATTTCTTACCGCCAGGTATAATTTATCGAGTGGATAAATCTGGCTTGTAGTCGAACTCAACGTACCGTTTACATATTTCATGTACTGGTTATCGCTAATATTCGGAACATACATTTGTTCACCAATATCCGACCAGCTGAGGTAACCGTCCCACCAACTCTGGTTAATGTTATCTGCCCCAAAATACTCGTCGTGATAAAGCGAAAATATGAGCTGTTGCGCATTGTTTGTCGATGCAAACACAGTGTCTAATGTAATATCGGCTCCTGCAGGTTTTTCCAGAAAATCTTCCTGGCAAGAAAATACAGAAAGCGTAATCAATATTATTAAACAAGCTTGTATTATCTGATGTATTCTATTCTTTTTCATGATATTCTGTTTTCAATTAAAATTGCACATTTACACCAAGGTTAAACACTCGCGATCTTGGGTAACGCAATACTCCGTTAGTCGTTTCCGGATCAATGTTTTCGATTTTTGTGAACGTGAGTAAATCCATTCCGTTAGCAAAAATCCGCAAACTGCTTAATCCTAAATCTTTAATAAGCTTCACATCAGAATCAAATGTATATCCAAGCTCCACATTCTTAAGTCTTAAATATGTGGCATCTTTAATCCAGTAGGTTCCGGCGTATTTCCAGTTGTCGTTTGTATTCAGCAAACGCGGGTATTTTATGCTTTCACCGGCTGCATATTTTTCAGGCGTGTACCGATCCATTACAAAATCGAGTATCGTTCCTTTATTAGGCGTTGGATTATAGTTTGTTCTTGTATTGATTGAATAGTTAGAAGCTCCCTGCAACAGAACAGAAAAAGAGAATCCTTTGTGTTCGAAACCGGTGTTCAAACCAAACATGGTCTCCGGGAAACTTGGTGTATCAAGGTAACCTTCATCCAGGTTATTGATCAATCCATCGCCATTTCGGTCGATAAACTTCAAGTCTCCTGCCGACACATCATGTCCGGCAGTAAAGATTTGATAAGCCTGATACGAATCTTTATCTGCACCCGGATTTAAACTGCTGTAAGTTGCCCAAAGCTCATCGCGATAAGCATTGGCTTCAGCTTCTGTTTGAAAGAAATCTTCCTGCAGGTATCCCCACATCTCTCCTACTCTGCGACCGGTTTGCATACGGTACTCGTAAGGTTGCTGTGGTTCATCCATTTCAAGAATTTTGTTTCGGGCAAATGAGTAATTTAAGTTCACCCAGAACTTTGTGTCTTTTATCATTTGGTTCCAGCCCACTTCAATTTCGTAACCCGAATTTTCTACATGTCCAAGGTTAAGCGCCAGTTCTCCGGTTTGCTGATAGATTGGAACCACTTGCTGGTTGATCAAAATATCTTTCCGGTCTTCAGTAAAATAATCGAACTTGGCGGAAAGTTTACCTTCAAGGAAATTCAGGTCAACTCCATAGTTGATTTTGGTTGAAGTTTCCCAGGTAACGTTAGGGTTTCCGGCAGCGCCCTGATAAGCCATCGGATAATTAACCATCGAGCCCGGTAAACCGAAATTGATTCCTGTATCGCGCCAGCCGTAGTAAGCGGTGTTATTCATTACGTATTTATCCGGCAGATACAAAAAACGCTGGTTCATTCTGTCGTTACCAACCAAACCATACGAGAATCTTAATTTACCGTAAGTCAATATTTCTTCTCCGATTATATTCTTCAGCCAGTTTTCTTCTGTAAAGGTCCAACCGGCTGATACGGCAGGGAAGAAACCAAAACGTTTACCTTCGGCAAAGTTCTCTGAACCATTGTATCCAAGGTTGTATTCCAGCATGTATTTATTGGCGTAATTGTAGGTTAAACGACCAACAACTCCTAAATATGCTCTTGGAATTTCGTTCCAGTACGACTCGGTAAAGTGTGATTTATCGGCATTTACCAAAGCTAATGCTGTAACATTGTGTCCTCCGTTAAAACTGCGGTTATAATTCAGCGCTAATTCGTAATACTCTTTCCGGGTTTTGCTCTGAGAAGTTGAGTTGTACGGCAACACATCTTCCTGCACCTGGTAAAGACTCACACTCTGATCCTCATTTAAATAAGGTCTCCAGTACGGACGTTTTTTCTCGTCTTTGTCTCTGCGAATAAAGTTCTGGAAATAACTTACCAACGATACTGTACCTTTAACCGACAAACCTTGTGTAATAAAATCAAGTTTCTGATCGAGTACAATACTGTAATCTGCTGTATTTTGTAGTTCTACAGTGTAACCACGCATATCGCTGTTCAGCAACACCGAGTTGGCATTATCCTGAAGCAAAACAACCTTGTCGTCATTAACATAACCATCCCATGGCGATGAGTGAACCAGCATGTTCCAGTAAAAACCTTCGGCAGGCTCTCTACCGGCTTGTCCCAGCGAAATATTTTCGTTAAAACTACCACCGATATTCACTTTTGCCAACGTGGTTTTAGTAATATTCACGTCGATGTTTGTACGGTAGTTATACCTTTTATAACTGGTTGATTTATCGATATTCGGATTTAAGTTTTCGAACATCCCCTGCTGGTTGAAATAACCCAACGAAGCAAAATACTTTAAGCGCTCGGTACCTCCGCCAATAGTAATATTATGCTGTTGTTGCAAAGCGTAATCTTTAAGCATCAAATCAGCATAGTTGGTACTTGGGTAAAAATACGGATCACTAGGATTTAACGGATTACCATCAGCAACACCTTTAAAACGGTCTCTTATCGATTGTGGATAAGGAGCTGTTGGATCGGTAGAGTTTGCGGCAAATCCCATATATTCATTAACCAATCCTGTTTGTGCATAACTATCGATCGGATCGATTTTAAAACTTGGTGCCATAACGGCCATCGAACCTTTGTAGTTAATTTTTGCCGGACCGGTTTTTCCACGTTTTGTCGTAACCAGAATTACACCGTTTGCTCCCCTCACACCAAAAACTGCAGTTGATGATGCATCCTTTAATATAGAAAGATTTTCAATTTCGTTCGGATCAAGAAAGTTTAGCGCATTCTGATCTCGCTCAATACCATCAATTAATATTAATGGATTTGAACCGGCTCCTGAATCGAGTGTTCCGATACCACGAATTTTAATTGTAGCTCCATCTTTACCCGGACGTCCACCCGATTGGTTTGCAATCAAACCCGGCAACCGACCGGCAAGAGCCTGAGAAACACTACTAACCGGCTGTGCAACCAGTTCATCAGAAGATACAGAAGATAACGAACCGGTAACGGTTTCTTTCTTTTGTACTCCGTAACCCACAACAACAACCTCTTCAAGGTTTTCGGTTTCTTCTAATAAAACGATATTGAATTCGGTTTGCTCACCTGAAACGGTGAATTCCTGAGAGCCGAAGCCGATGTACGATACCACAACCACCGAATTGAGAGGAACCTCCAGGCTAAAAGTACCATTAACATCTGTTACTGTCCCCGTAGTTGTACCTTGAACCACGATACTTACTCCGGGAAGCGGGAAATCTGTATCGTCAACGATAGTTCCCGAAATTTTTACACTTTGTTGAATAGCATTATTCTTATCTCTTTTACTATAATCAGATGCATTTGCACTAAAGGCACCAAAAACCATAAAAAGAATAAGAAAAATCCAAACAGGTCGAAGACACAAATTGCCGATGCTATTCCTGCTCGTTAATTTCATAAGCTTTAGATTTTATTCAGTTTTATTTATTCAAAATAACAGCTACAAAATTACGGAGATAAGCTCGCGGGGTAAATGGATAATTTTACATTTTTTTGTACTATCCGATTTTTCATTTCAAATATTTTGCCTTTTATTCCCTAAAATACAAAATAACACCAATGATTACATATTACAAATTTGACGAATAAAACATTATATTAAACTAAAATTAAAAATACTATATCACTGATTTTGTGGCTTCTATAACTTTGAAGACAAAAATATAACAAAAAGCAATAAAAAGAGAAAAATGCATTACCTTTAGACTCTAAACATTTTTTAACATCAGCAAATCTGACAATCTGATTATTTTGAACTTTAATTCAATCAAACCGAATATCTAAATTCTAATGAACAAAGAAACTGACTATATTACCACAGTACCAATTGATGGCAAATCGGATAATTTTACGGGAGACAGAAGTGTTGTTTTGTCGAAAAAGCATTTGAAAAACATTAAAGAAAACCCATTAATTAATGAGCTTTTTATTACCGCTATCGGATTTTATCCTCATGCGAAGCATCACTACAGAAGAAGAAAGCGAGGAATACAAGAGAACATACTTATATACTGCATTGATGGGAATGGGACAATTCGGGTTGATAACACGGAGTATGATCTTGAACCGAACAGTTTTTTCATCATTAACTCTAACAAGCCACACACTTATTGGGCATCAAAAATTAATCCATGGTCGATTTACTGGTTACATTTCGAAGGAGAACGAAGTGCTGGCTTTAAGGATTATTATGGCAGAGTTATCAAAATTAAACAATCAAGTAAATCAAGAATTGATGACCGAATTAAACAATTTGACGAATGCTTAACAGCACTTGAATCCGGTTTTTCAAGAGAAAATATAAATTATGCCAATTTAAGCCTTAATGCTTTACTTGCATCATTCTTTTACATAGAAACTTACAGAGCAGTAAAAGGACACCGGGGAACAAACCCTGTTGATCAGGCCATTATTTTTATGCAGCAAAACATTAATAAAACAATAAAAATATCAGATATCTCAAACCATGTAAAATTGTCGGAATCACATCTCACCAAAATCTTCAGAAATAAAACAGGCACCTCTCCAATGGACTACTTTATCAACCTGAAAATGCAGGAAGCAATCCGACTTTTAATCAGTCAATCATTAAAAATTAAAGAAGTGGCTTATCGGCTTGGTTACAGCGACCAGTATTATTTCACCAGGATTTTCACAAAACACATCGGGTCGAGCCCGGGCACGTTTACCAAAATGAACAAATCATACAAATAACTGATTTGATCAAAATGCCCGCTCGTGGTATAAATCTCTTTCAAAAAAATAATCACGTCCCTTTCTACAATAATAAAGCGGTGTTTTTCTGGGGAGAATCCTCCTCAAGTGTCCTCCTATTTCCCCAGCAGTAAAACCACTTTCAAAAACTTCAGGAAACCACGTCTTGCATTATGCAAGCCTAACAGAGCGCGTCGATACACTTAAACCTCTTACGGTTTATTATGGAACAGCTGTTGCCATTTATCCGGTATCATCAAACAATTGCAAATGACTACTGAAAATATTAATAAAATTAGGGCATTTGAGAACCAGGAATGACTCGACTCGTTTGAATACCTCGTCAAGAATGAAGACGAAGAACGACTCACACATTTGTAAAATCAAAAAAAATTAAAACATCATGAAAACAATTATTTTAAGCGACATTAACAATTCGGCCAAATCCATTATCCCATACGGATTGCGGTTAGCACGAGAATTGGAATCAGAAGTTGATATTCTGCATGTCATCGATCCCAGAAGCCATCAGGGAACTTACAGTTCGGTATCCGATTCACAAAGCATAAGCCCGGGAGATACACTCAGTCACGAGGAAACGATTCAGCAAGAACTTACCCGGGCAAAAAGGAATTTGGATAAGGTGTTAAGTGCAGAAGGATCGCGCTTAAATTATCCGCTAAAAATTAACCGCGTTGTTGTTAAAAACAGCCTCGAGGATGAACTTGACAAACAGTTTGCAAAAAACCAGGACTGTCTGTTTTTAGTCAATGCCGAAGTAGATCAGAACATGCTGGACACAACAGATGAGGTTGTGCGTTTAATCAAAAAAGCGAGTGTTCCATCGTTAGTTGTTCCACCGGGCGAAAAATTTAAAGCAGATATAAATGCATTGATGCCTTTAAATCTTGACCAAAATAATTTCTCGTCATTAACGAATCTCAAATTTCTATTTCATGGATTAAAAATAACAATTGACGCAGTGGGTGTAGTTGGCAACGAAAACTATGCAACTATGGAGCTAAAATCGATTGCATGGAAAGATGCGGTTTCGGGGTTTTACCTACCAAACACAACACTAGACATTAATATTTTAGAGGGAAAAGATATAAATCACACTATTAGTAACTATTTTAACCGCAACCACCAGGATATGTTGTTGGCAATTAACGATAGTCCAAACAATCAATTATCGGTATCGGATACCGTGGAATTAATCAATTCAATTGAAAGTCCGGCGCTGGTATATTTTCCAAAATCAAAATGATTGCTGACATTTACATTGATTTAAAACGATATAAAAATGAAGATATTAATTACCGGAACCAGTTCGGGTTTAGGCTTCGGACTGGCTAAATATTATTTGCAAAAAAACCACACAGTATTTGGCATTAGCAGGCGGGCAAATACTGAACTTGAGCAATCTAAGCACTATCACTTTTTATCTCAGGATCTTTCAAACTTCGATGAATCGAAAAAAAACATTACAGCTTTTTTGAAAGACACAAACTCACTCGATCTGGTAATACTAAATGCAGGAATGCTGAGCGAAATAAAAGACATGAAAGACACCAAACTGAATGAGATAAAAAAAGTGATGGATGTGAATGTATGGTCAAATAAAATCATTATCGATTTGCTGTTCTCTGTATTGGAAAATGTCAAACAAATTGTTGCAATATCTTCGGGTGCTTCGGTAAGTGGCGCACGTGGATGGAACGCCTATTCGCTATCGAAAGCAACATTAAATATGCTAATGAGTTTATATGCCAACGAACAGGCACAAACACATTTTTGTGCGCTTGCTCCCGGGCTAATCAATACAGGTATGCAGGAATATATCTCTGACTTTCCAAACGAATTGGATTATCCAACTATAAAACGCCTTAAAGATGCTCGCTCATCAGGGCAAATGCCATCAATTGAAGAAGCTGCAGCAATTAATGCAAAAGCCATCGAGCGCTTACAAGAATATGAAAGTGGGTCTTTTTTGGATGTCAGAAAGATTTAAGCGTTTGCACTCTTAAAACCCAATCCACAATAAAAGCATACAAATACTTTTTCACTAAAAACAAAAAAGGCTGTTCTTAAAAAAAGAACAACCTTTTGATGATTGGTATTTAGAACCTTATATTAATTTCCGTTCATTTCGAGTATCTTAAACTCAGTTCTACGGTTTTTGCGATGTTCTTCTTCCGAGCACTGCACACCATCGTCACATTTGTTAACCAACTGTGTTTCGCCGTATCCCATAGCAGTAATTCTGTCTTTACCAATTCCTTTGCTAACAATATAACTCACAGCAGAATCTGAGCGTTTCTGACTAAGTGTTTTATTATACGCATCGCTACCACGGCTATCAGTGTGCGATCCCAGTTCCACTTTCCAGTCAGGATTATCTTTCATTACTTTTACCAGCTTATCCAGCTCAACTTCTGATGCGGGCAAAATATCCCATTTGTCAAAGTCGTAGTAAATATTCTCCATAACAAACTTTTGTCCTACTTCTACTTTCTCAACCCATAAAGTATCGCGTATAACTCCAAATGGTTTTCCAACGGTAGAAATAGTTTTTGAATCGTTCATAAAACCGTCAATATTGGTTGCAACAGTGTAGGTTTTATCTTTCTCCAATTCCTGTTTAAACAGCAGGCCGGTAATCATTTGTACCGCTCCGGCAAATGTAATTTTAGCATCACGTACTGGCTGCATTGTTTTCTTGTTCATAACAACCAACTCAAGATCATAAGAACCAAGCTGTTCAATCAGCACCTTATAAATGTCGTCGCTTCCCATTCCGCCGTCTTTGTTCGAGCAGAAATAACCAACTTCCTCATCAGGATGAATAACAAAACCAAAATCGTCTCCATCAGAGTTTAACTCAGTCAACTCAGCAACTCCGGTAATATTATCGCCGAATAACCCAACATTATATATATCCAGATCATCACCTGAACCTCTTCCGTTCGATGCAAAAATCAGCAATTTCCCTTTATGAATAAATGGAAACATTTCATCTCCTTCGGTATTCACAGCCTCGCCCATATTTTGCATTTCTCCCCAGGTTCCGTTGCTGCGAACCGACATATAAATATCAGTTCCGCCTAGTCCTTTTTCAGGAATATCCGACACAAAATACAAGGTGTCTCCCGATGCAGTAATACTTGGGTGACCAACAGAATATGTTGGATCGTTAAAAGGCAACTCACCGGTTTTTTGCCATTCACCGTTTACCTTTTTTGCAATAATAATTTTCAGGCGAATATTGGCTTTTTGATAGACCTTATTCCTCACTTCCGGGTTTTCAAAATTGCTTAGTGTAACAAACAACTCGCCGGTTGCTTCGCAATACGAAACAGGCCCCGCATGATACCCTTCACTTACGGCTGCCAATTGTGGTGTTTTACCTGATTTTACATTTCCTTTCGAATCGATTGGAGTTGAATACAAATTATAATAGATTTTCTTGTCAGAACCACTATTTAGTTTTTCAATCTCCTCATCGGTATATGCTGAATACCAAAGTTCATCGCCTACGAAACCGGGACCAAAATCACTCTGAGTGGTATTCAGATTGGTCTTTTCGGTATCAAGTTTGACCAT